>CAWILH010000002.1:0-4286759 GCA_963836915.1 uncultured Cryomorphaceae bacterium
CTTTGTAAACCATACCGAAGATGGGGCGATGCAGAAGTAAGGCTGGTTCTGATAGACTTCTATTTTTTTATAATCCGCATCGCTGGGGTAGAGCTTGGGCATCTGAAATTCTGAGTCGGTAAGATCGGTGATCAGGCTCAGGTTTCGCTGTACTTCATGCATATCTTGATCTACCACATGCGGTACTTTATGCGTGAAGGCAAAGGAAAACGGGTTTTTGCTAAAACCAACTTTGATTTTGGCCTTAGAAGATGTGGTGAGCAACCCCGACGATGCAAAACGTTGCAGATTGACGAGCAGATCATAGTTCTGCCTTCGTATGAGCTTTCCGAGCTTTGCCAGCGAATTATACTTCGCGTTTTTTTTATCCCAGATCAGTACTTTGTTCAACTTAGGATGATCCTTGAGCAGTCCTTCATTACCTTTTCTCACCAAGAAGTCTATCTCGCTGGCAGGATAGAAGTTTTTCAATTTTTCAATGATAGGGGTAGCCAAGATCACATCTCCTATGAAGGCTGTCTGAATAATGATTATGCGCTTGATTTCTATCATATTACACTGCTACTTGGTGTGCTCTCAAGGCTTCGTTAAGCGACGTTTTCAGATCGGTCGATTCTTTTCGCTGGCCGATAATAAGCGCACAGGGCACTTGAAATTCGCCAGCTGGAAATTTTTTGGTATAGCTGCCGGGTATTACCACCGAGCGTGGTGGTATACTGCCTTTCGATCGCATAGGCTCTGCGCCGGTCACATCGATGATATGCGTGCTCATGGTGAGCACCACATTTGCGCCCAGCACAGCTTCCTTTCCTACGCTTACCCCTTCTACGATGATGCAGCGCGATCCTATAAAAGCCCCGTCTTCTATGATCACCGGGCTGGCCTGCAAGGGTTCCAATACGCCTCCTATGCCAACACCCCCGCTCAGGTGGACATTACTCCCTATCTGAGCGCAACTGCCTACGGTAGCCCAGGTGTCTACCATCGTGCCTTCACCGATATATGCGCCGATGTTTACATAACTGGGCATCAAGATCGTACCCGGCGATATGAAGGCTCCGTAGCGCGCTATGGCATGGGGTACCACCCTGATATTCTTGGCTTTATAACCGGTCTTGAGTTTCATCTTATCGTGAAATTCAAAAGGGCCCACTTCAATGGTTTCCATTTTCCGGATAGGGAAGTAAAGCACCACGGCCTTCTTGACCCATTCATTCACACGCCAGCCAGTTGCGGTAGGTTCGGCGCAGCGCAACTGGCCAGAGTCGAGCTTGGATATCACCTGCACTACGGCATCGGTATAGATGGGGTCTTCGAGCAGGGTGCGGTCATTCCATGCGGCTTCAATCTTTTCCTTTTCGGTCATGCATTCCGATTTTCGGTGCCAAAGATAGCATTCTATCGGGGTAGCCTAGGGCTCTTTTCACATCTATGTCGCGGTTCGGGAAACTTTGCTTTCCTTTGATGCCACTACTCCGACTATTGCTAAAAAGCCACCATCACAATGCGCAATTTAAATTTTCAAAGTCTCTATAAGCTCACGGTATTTCTGATTTTCGCCACGCTTGCTACCTATATTTTGATCGTGGGCCAAAGTGTGATCGTTCCATTGGTGATCGCGTTTTTTATAGCCTTTCTATTGATTCCGCTTTGTACCGTTTTGGAGCGCATCCATTTTCCAAGGGTCCTCGCAGCTATCACCAGCATTATAGTGGCCATTGTCGTCCTTCTAGGGTTTTTCACGCTTTTAGGCTCTCAAGTCTCACGCTTTACCAAAGATATGGACGAGATCACGTCGCGCTTGAAGCAAATACGTACCCGCCTTCCCGATGTGGTAAATGATCAATTAAGCTCCGTATCGGTTGATGAAATTATTACTTGGGTACAGCAACACCTCGGAGATATCTTCACCAATGTAAGCTCTTTTTTCGGGAGTTTTAGCGTGGTGTTTATCGTTCCCATTTATATCGCCCTGATATTGATCTATAGAGATTTGCTTAAGGAGTTTGTCTTTAGGGTTTTTAATGCGGAGCATCAGGAGACCGAAGAAGAAACGGAAATAACAGTAGATGATGATGCCCGCGGTATCCGGACGCTCGTGCCAAAAATAAGGCTGGTAATCCAGAAATATATCACCGGAATGTTTTATGTGATCATCATTCTCTTCATCTTGTACAGCACCGCTTTGACCATCATTGGAATAGAGCATGCCATATTATTTGCAGCCATAGCGGCATCGCTCAATGTCATTCCCTTTGTAGGTCCTTTTCTCGGTTCGAGCCTGCCGATTCTTTTTGCCTTCATCACCAAAGATTCGCTTGCTTATCCCGCTGCGGTATTTGGTTCATTTATAGTGATACAGGCCGTGGAAGGTAATTTTCTGACCCCAAAAATAGTGGGTAACAATGTGAGCCTAAATCCATTCGTAACACTTGTGACCTTGATAGTAGGAGCAAGTATCTGGGGACTTATCGGCATGATCTTATTCATACCGATCATCGCCATAATCAAGGAAATCCTGAATACGATCGACGGTATGGAAGCTTACGCCTTTGTGCTTGGAAATCCTGACGACGATGAGATCAAAAAGACCAGCGGCCTAAAGACTTTGCTTGAAAAGGTGAAGGGTTTCTTCTCCAAAAACCGGTGATCTATTGCGTGCTATTTATTGCTTCACAAATTTGTTTCGCATCATGCTGCGCTCGGTTTTCACAGAAATGATGTAAACTCCTTGGCTTAGTTCAGTAGTGTTTATGCGATTGCTTCCGCCAATAATGTTTCGATCTACCACTACTTGACCAGATATATTTTGAATAACCAATCTTCCTTCTAGATCGGGCAGCGAGAGGGTCAAGTAATCTTGAACGGGATTTGGGTAGAGTTCAAGCTTTTCCACTTTTATATCTATAGCGCTGAGCGTAAGGCTGCAAGAAGTGCTCAGCCCTTTGAAAAAGTTATAGGCATCGAGAAGCGCCGGAAAAATACAACCACCGTGAGATGCTCCAGACAGCGAAAGGACGGCTTGCACATCTTCCGCTCCATTGGCATTCATAGCCGAATCGGCACGTATACTGTTCTGGAAATTCACCTGCTCATCGCCATCGCAATAAAACATCCGGAGCGGCATTTCGGGTGTCCAGTTATAATTATCATTATCGGCCAGCGCCACGCGGAGCGGATGGGTGAGTGGGTGGTCGGCAAAGTTTTGTAGCACCGTGTCTACCATGAAGTCGGCAACGAGATTGGGCAGAATGGCATTTACTTCTCCCATATCACTTTCATTTTGGTCTCCATAAAAGAAGGGTGCCACCTGGGTAGCATAAGGTTCTTGAATGATGTCGCTCAAATTATTGAATATGTTTCCATACGCTTCTTCATAAGAGGTAAGCACGTACACCACGTAGCCAGGGTTAGAGTAAGGCTCATCGGCCAATATGGTGGCTGCCTGAAATCCAGAGATATCATACGGTCCACTGCAAGGGGCGCCGGCTACGATGCCCAGCTCGTCGATCAGCCCGTTGTCTTGTGCATATTTCAATGTCGCCATGGCCGCATGGCCGCCTTGAGAATAGCCCGTGATAAAGGTTTCTTCAGATTGCGATACACCAAGCAAGGCCAAGTATTCATTGACTGCCCGCATCATGTCTATGGTGGCGGTGGCCTGTGACTCCGCGTGCACGTAAGGATGCACTCCAGGATTGTCACCTAGCCCCAAATAATCTGGAGCAACCCCGATGAAGCCAGAAGATGCGAAGAGTTTTAGGATCCCTGCTTCGAAATTTTCAGCAGAAGGAACATCAAACTGACGTAGCACCGTGCCATGGCAGTAGGTGAGCATCGGAAAGTCGGTGCACGTATCGCTCGCAGTGGGCACCGGTATGGCCAGCCCGCCAGATGCCACCGTTGGGTCTCCGTTTACATCTATCGTATTATAGATGATCGAGTGATAGGCCACACTGAATTGTGGTGTGATACCGGGAAGGGAACCAATTGATCCCACCGGAGTAGTGCTTTCTAGGGCTCCATCAACAAGGTATTGCGCATTGGCCGAAGAGCCGAAGCATATAAGTAGGGAAACGGATAAGAATTGGAGAAGTGATTTCATACGTACTGTGTTTTGTGGTCTATTTTAGAGCGATGAAGTTAAGTAAAAGAAAGAAGTACTTTTGGGCATGGCAAAAGTTTTGGCAGTAGATTATGGCGGTAAGCGATGTGGAGTGGCCGAAACCGATGAACTGCAGATTATCGCTAGCTCTTTGGCCACGGTGGCCACTGCTGAATTATTGCCATTTCTGGAAAGGCTTATCGCAAAGCAGCCCATTGAAGCGTTGGTGGTCGGCCTTCCGAAAAGAATGAGTGGACAACTTTCGGAGATAGAAGGAGAGATTCAGAAATTTATAGCCAAGTTTAAGAAGGCACATCCCACCGTTCCCGTAGAGAGGTCGATGAGTCTTATACTTCGCAGATAGCGCTTCAATCTATGATAGATGGTGGGATGAAGAAAAAAATGCGACGCGATAAAGGAAATTTAGATAAAATCAGCGCAACCCTTATCTTGCAGCGATTTTTAGAATTAAAGCGAAAAGCAATTTAACAATGAACGAAGAGAAAGAAACCAAAGACGACGATAAAAAGAAGGAATCAGGCCTGAGCCGTGAAATCGAAAAGCTATATGTCGAAGAGCGAAAAGTGTTCTTGTGGGGACAGGTAGATGATGATTCTGCCAAGCATGTGATAGACCGGTTGCTCTACTTAGACTCGAAAGACCCTGGCAAGGAGATCAGCTTTATCATAAATAGTCCCGGCGGATATGTCACATCGGGCTTTGCCATTTATGATACCATGAAGTCGCTAAAGAGTCCTGTTTCAACCGTTTGCATGGGGTTGGCAGCTTCGATGGGCAGTATTTTACTCTCTGGGGGTACCAAGGGACGTAGAATGATCTACCCTTTGGCCAAAGTAATGATCCATCAACCGAGCGGCGGCGCTCGGGGAGTATCTGCCGATATCGAGATTCAGGCCATTGAAATAATGAAAACCAAAGAACTTGGCGCTCAGATATTGGCTGAAAACTGCGGTCAAAAGGCCGAAAAAGTCATGAAAGACTTCAATAGGGATTATTGGATGAACGCCGAAGAGAGCGTTGAGTATGGAATCGTAGACCTGATAGTAGGAAAGTAAAACTTACTTTAATACAGCATGTAAAATCCTTTTGTCATAGCGGCAAAGGGATTTTTTTACTTTCCACTTGGATTTAGCTGTTTCATTAAGTCGCTAGGCCTTCACCAGCATTTTCCCGATATTATCTCCGCTAAAAAGCCCAAGAAAGGTATCGGGCAGCTTATCAAATCCTTCTACGATGGTCTCTTCAAATTTCAGATCGCCAGACTTTACCCATTTGCCCAGTTCTTTGATACCGTCTTCAAATTGATCTTTATAATTGCTCACGATAAATCCCTGCATTTTTACACTACGGGTCAGTAATTTGGGTTGTAACCGCGGCCCGGTAGGTTGCTCTTTGCTATTATAAAGTGCGATCTGGCCGCAGAGCGGAATGCGCGCATGAAAATTTATTTTGGAGATTACGGCATCTGATATTTCTCCACCCACATTATCGAAATAAATATCCACACCATCGGGGCAGGCTTTCCCGATTGTGCCCGCCATATCATCTGTGGTTTTGTAATTTATGGCGGCATCATAGCCATATTTTGAAGTGATCAGATCTATCTTTGCGTCGCTGCCCGCTATCCCGACCACACGGCATCCCTTGAGCTTGCCGATCTGACCTACTGCCAGTCCTACAGCACCGGCAGCACCCGATACCACTATGGTTTCTCCCTTTTTGGGCTCACCTATTTTGAGCAGTCCGAAATATGCCGTAAGACCGGTGAGACCCAATATGCTGAGGTAGTAGGTGGCCGGAGCGACTTCGGTGTCGATTTTTTGAAGTTTGTCGCCAGCCACGATTGACTCTTCTTGCCATGGTAGCCTGGATTGCACGAGATCGCCTGCTTCAAAATCTTCTGATTTGCTTTCTAATACCTCGGCCACCACGCCACCGCTTATGGGTTTATCCAGTTCAAAAGGAGCGATATACGATTTGGTATCATTCATACGCCCCCGCATATATGGGTCTACCGAAAAGTATTTTCCTTTTAAATGGACTTCTCCCGATTGCAATGGATTGAGTTTAAATTCTTCTTGGCGGAAGTTAGATGCTTCTGGCGCTCCTTTCGGTCGCGATGCGAGAACGATTTGTTTCATGTTTTTTTTGATTTATAACGGTCAGCTCAAACCCTACACCAGAAAAGAAGTACTTAACCGGATTTAACAGATCCCCAACCTTGGGATGAAAGCTTGGGAACGATTTTTGAAAAATCGAGATACAATAAATTCAAATTTAATGCAACCACTACATTCGATAACTATGAACACTAAAGTATTGATTTGTGAAGACGATGAAGAATTGGGATTCTTGACCTCCAAGGTCTTAGAGCGACAAGATTATTCGGTAGATATCCTTTCCCGCATGGCTGGCTTTATGGAGAAAGTTAAACTCCTTGAGCCAGATATTATCTTGATGGATATCAGAATGCCAGAAATAGGCGGTGTCGAAGCCATCAATCAACTTAGAAAGGACAAGGCTACAGCGCATATACCAGTAGTCATTGTCTCTGGAGATCCAGACATCAAGCAATATGCGAGTAATCTGAACTTGCTTTATATCCGAAAGCCATTTGATGTAGATAAGTTAGAGAGCATCGTGCGGCTTTATGGGGTTCAATAATGAGCTGATTTAAAATTGCCCTTCTAGAAAAATACCCTGTCTTTACGAGCAGGTGCGAAGACCAGATTCATAGAATACGTTCTTAGATAAATTTAATAGGATTGGTCTTTAATTGACACATATTGCGTTATTATTCCCCAAACGTTTATTCATTTAAATTTTCCAGATAGTTACCTTATAAACAAATTCTGGTTAATTTTCCGAGTATAAATCTATGCAGTCCCGAGCTACAAGTCCCGCCGCCTATATTGGAGAAGTAAATCCATTGTATAAATCGTATTTCACTGAATTGCGCGATACGATCTTGGCTTCATTGCCGGAAGGCTTTAAAGAAGAAATGTCATATGGGATGATCGGTTATGTAGTGCCACATTCCATCTATGCAAAGGGTTATCACGTCAATCCCGCCTTACCACTGCCATTCTGCAATATTGCAGCACAAAAGAATTTTATCGGATTTTATCATTCGGGGCTTTACGCAATGCCCGATTTGAAGAAATGGTTCATTGATGCTTACGCGAAAAAGGCCAAATATAAATTGGATATGGGCAAAAGCTGTGTTCGTTTGAAGCGGATGGACGATATTCCATTTGATCTACTTGGAGAGCTCATGTCAAAAGTTGGCGTTGATGAGTGGGTGGGTGCTTATGAATCTCAACTGGCAATGCACGAAAAGGAAAAGTCAAAAAAATCTTAAGTCTTCAGGAAATGTTCAACCAAAAACGATGCGATCACTTAGAGAAAATTGAAATATCGCTTCCTGATAAATACGAATGCGAAGAATGCATAAAGACGGGCGATAGATGGTTGCACCTGCGAAAATGCCAAACTTGTGGCATTACACTCTGTTGCGATTCTTCACCTAACAAGCATGCAAGCGCGCATTACAATGCATCGCAACATCCCGTCATTATCTCGGCCGAACCGGGAGAGCGATGGGCGTTTTGCTACCCAGATCAGCTATTTATCAACGATTTTTACCTGGAAACATGAGCGATGTTCAATTGAAGCAGAATGGATCAAAGGGTGCTTTCGTATACCAAAGTGAAGATGGAAGTGCAGAAATGACCTTCTCCGCAGCTGGCGCGCAGCTTATCATTATCGATCACACCGACGTGGGCGAAGGGCTCCGTGGCCAAGGTATCGGGTATAGATTGGTAGAAGCCGCAGTAAACCATGCCCGTGGGCACGGAATTAAAATTCTGCCGCTATGTCCATTTGCCAAGTCTGTTTTTGAAAAGCATCCAGCCTATGGAGATGTTTTGAGATAGATTAAAGTGAAGGTGCCTTAACTAGAGTCTGTCCATACAGCCGGGTGCCTGGATCAAAGAGTTCGATAGCCACGCGCGCGCAGTTCCAAAAATCAAGGAGTCCCGCTCGAGCGGGACGACTGTTTTTAGAACAAGTGCAAGGCAGATAGCGGACTCTATGGACGAACACTAACCAATCACCAAAAACCAATCACCGGTATAGGGATTCTTCACTCCGTTCTGAATGACAAGGCGACCTTCTTTCTGGCAGCGCATTAACTAGAGTCTGTCCATACAGCCGGGTGGCTGGATCAAAGAGTTCGATAGCCACGCGCGCGCAGTTCTAAAAGTCAAGGGGTTGACATTGGTAAACGACTGTTTTTAGAACAAGTGCAAGGCAGATAGCGGACTCTATGGACAGACACTAACCAATCACCAAAAACCAATCACCGGTATAGGGATTCTTCACTCCGTTCTGAATGACAAGGCGACCTTCTTTCTGGCAGCGCATTAACTAGGGTCTGTCCATACAGTCGTTTGGCTGGATCAAAGAGTTCGATAGCCACACGCGCGCGCAGTTCCAAAAATCAAGGAGTCCCGCTCGAGCGGGACGACTGTTTTTAGAACAAGTGCAAGGCAGATAGCGGACTCTATGGACGAACACTAACCAATCACCAAAAACCAATCACCGGTATAGGGATTCTTCACTCCGTTCTGAATGACAAGGCGACCTTCTTTCTGGCAGCGCATTAACTAGGGTCTGTCCATACAGTCGTTTGGCTGGATCAAAGAGTTCGATAGCCACACGCGCGCGCAGTTCCAAAAATCAAGAAGTCCCGCTCGAGCGGGACGACTGTTTTTAGAACAAGTGCAAGGCAGATAGCGGACTCTATGGACGAACACTAACCAATCACCAAAATCCAATCACCGGTATAGGGATTCTTCACTCCGTTCTGAATGACAAGGCGACCTTCTTTCTGGCAGCGCATTAACTAGAATCTGTCCATAAAGTCGGTTGGCTGGATCAAAGAGTTCGATAGCCACGCGCGCGCAGTTCGAAAAATCAAGGAGTCCCGCTCGAGCGGGACGACTGTTCTTAGAACAAGTGCAAGGCAGATAGCGGACTCTATGGACAGACACTAACCAATCACCAAAAACCAATCACCGGTATAGGGATTCTTCACTCCGTTCTGAATGACAAGGCGATCTTCTTTCTGGCAGCGCATTAACTAGAATCTGTCCATAAAGTCGGGTGGCTGGATCAAAGAGTTCGATAGCCACACGCGCGCAGTTCTAAAAACAGTCGTCCCGCTCGAGCGGGACGACTGTTCTTAGAACAAGTGCAAGGCAAATAGCGGACTTTATGGACAGACACTAAATAGAAATCACCAATGATTTTCTGAACGGATCACCATCCCCAACTCCCATCGATTCCCTTAAAAAGGCCCTTGATCTTTTCGGTGATCCAGCCCCCATAAAATTCTCCTGGCTGGGGCTCCACGAGCTCTCCGTTTACAGTGCATTCGTCTACGCGTGCCGGATAGAAAGCGATATAGTCTTTGATTTTCTCGAATCGCGGGTTTGGCTTATCGTAGTACCAAGCGGCATTCTCACTTCTTTTATCACCTACTTCCAGATGGTAGTATTTTCCCTTGCCTTTCCATTCGCATCCCGTGGTGAGCGCTCCCGGCTTTAAGAGTTCGGGGTTCACATCTTCAGGTGGGAAATAATAATTGGGCGGATGGCTCGTCTCCAATACCCTAAACCCCTGGGAAGTACGTGCCACTTCAACCCCGTTAAAGGTCACCACGAGCTCTTCACCCACAGGTTCAAGTGCCGGCGGCCGCGGATAATCCCATACCGATTCTTCTCCTGCTTTGGCTTCCATTGGCACGGGTCTTTTCATGTATCCTTCTTTTGATCGTTTTAACAGCCGAGGGCCGGTATGGTTTATTTGATGATCCGTTTCAGGATTCTGTTCATTCTGCTTACCTTCCGATCCTAGAATTATTATCAATTAAAACCTATTATTATGTTAGACGGAATTATTACTTCCCTAAAAGATCAAGTATCGGGGGAACTATTGAACAAGACCAGTGTAAAGAAAGAAGAGTTGCCCGGCATTTTTGATATCGTGAAAGAGCAGGCCACTGAAAAGCTTGGGGCTGCGGTCGCTGGCGGTGGCTTGGATTCAGTGATGAACCTTTTCAGCAAAAACGATAATTCGGAAGGAGCCAATAATATCCAGTCGGCGCTTTCATCGGGTATCGTTTCGGGACTGGCGTCGAAGCTCGGTTTCGACAGCGCTAAAGCCAACTCGGTGGTGAGTATGATACTACCACATCTCATGAAGTTGATTACCAATAAGAACGACGAGACCGATGCGGGCGACTCTTCCTTTTTGGAAGGAATGCTGGGCGGTGGCGGAGCTTCCGACCTGCTTGGAAAAGCCAAAGGAATGTTTGGCTAAGATCAAATATTCCAATAGGAATTTGTTAAGGGACTTTTAAATGAAGTCCCTTTTTTGATAGGCCTCATGATCCCCTTCCATTTCTATGCGTGTGCGCGGTAAGCTATTTGGATGGTTTTCTTGAATATAAGTGATAAGCTTCTCCCTTACATGTACGCGCAAATCCCAAGCTACAGAAGAATCTTCGGCACTCATCAGCGCCCTGAGCTCCATCGTACGCTCCTTACTATCAGTGACCTGTAGTACATTTACATTGCCATCCCAGAGATCGGTGGCTTCGAGTACACGGGTCAGCTCCCTGCGCAGGGATTCTACAGGCAAGGTATAGTCGGTGTATAAATAGACGGTACCCAGAATATCTGATGATACACGTGTCCAATTTTGAAATGGCTTTTCAATGAAATAGGTGGTAGGTACCACAAGTCGGCGCTTATCCCATATTTTGATAACGACATAGGTCAGGGTCATATTTTCAATCGTTCCCCACTCACCTTCTACTATTACCACATCCTGTATGCGGATAGGCTGGGTGATGGCCAGTTGGAGCCCTGCCAAAATAGTAGCGATAAGTTTCTGAGCGGCAAAACCAAGGATGATTCCGGCTATACCCGCAGATGCCAGTATGCTTACGCCAAATTGCCTAATGGAATCAAAGGTCATGAGAGCTATGCCCGTAGCGAGCACTACGATCAAGAATCGAAGGATATTTGCCAGAAGGCTGAACTGTGTATATACTTTTCTCGCGTGAAGGTTGTTTTTCTTGTCGATGTCATAATGGCTCAAGAAGATTTCCCTTGTCACCATCACTGTGTTCATTAATGCCCACGCCAAGATGATGACCATGGCTATAGAGAGAAAATGATTGAGATAGGGTAGGAGTTCGGCAGTGACCTGAAGGAATGGCTTGGCCAATAGAAATACGACTAGCATGAACAGAAAGCGCGCAGAATGAAAGGTGCGCTTATACACCACCGCCCACACCGGTGAGGCTCTATGCTTTGATAGGGTGCGAATGATTTGGTAAACCACAACGTGGGCGATGAAGCCTATCATCAGCGCACTCAGTGCTATACCGAGGGATATTAATGGGTAGTCGGTTTCAAAATATGGGTAAAAATATTCTCGGACGCTATCTATCATGTCTATTTATTTTTTGCCTTTAAGGCAAGGCAGCATTCTAAGGTAGTAATTCCAAAAAAGGCCATTCTTAAGATCCTTGGAGCACATCGATGGAAACTGCCTGTTAAGGCTGGTCTAAATTTTGAATCCTTACCTTTTCGGAAAATAATCGCTCATGGAACCGCCAAAAATCCTAACATGCCCAAAACCATAATAGTATCGAATAGACTGCCCGTAAGAATCGAGCGCGAAGGTGATAGCATTACCTACCAATCAAGCGAAGGCGGCCTGGCCACCGGACTCGGCTCCATCTATAAATCGGGAAATAATATTTGGGTGGGATGGCCCGGCGAGTCTTTTGAGAAAGAAGAAGATAAAGCCGAGGTACGGCAAGGCCTGAAAAAGGAAAATATGCGCCCCGTATTTCTTACCGATGAAGAGCTTGAGCTTTATTATCTCGGATTCAGCAATCAGACCCTTTGGCCTGCATTTCACTATTTCATGCAATACATGGAATTTGATAATGCCAAATGGGAGTCTTATAAAGCGGTAAATCAAAAATTTGCTGAAGCGGTGCTCGCTGAAACAGAAAACGGCGATACCATCTGGGTGCACGATTACCAGCTCATGCTCGTGCCAGCCATTGTCCGTAAGGAGCGCCCCGACATAGCCATTGGATTCTTCCAGCATATTCCATTTCCATCATACGAAGTTTTTCGAACCCTGCCTTGGCGCCGCGAACTGCTATTGGGTATGCTAGGCTCCGATTACCTTGCCTTCCATACCTATGACGATATGCGCCACTTCCTGAGTTCGGTGCATAGGCTGGTCGGCTATCCCTATAAAGGTGACACCATACAGATGGAGCAGCGGGTGGCTGTGGCCGATTCGCTTCCCATGGGGATCGACTATCAAAAATATGCCGACAATGCCCAGAGCGATGAAGCCAAGGAGCGCGAGCAGCGCTACCGGAATACCTTTGGCGAGCAGCGGCTCATTCTTTCTATGGATCGACTGGACTATTCTAAAGGGATACCCCGTCGGCTTGAAGCCTTTGGAGGGTTTTTGGAAAAATACCCGCAGTACCGTGAGAAGGTATCGCTACTGCTCATCGTCGTGCCTTCGCGCGATGAAGTGCCCAATTACGCCCGCTTGAAAGAGCAGGTAGATGAGCTGGTAGGCCGCATCAATAGTCGCTATGGCCGCATTGGCTATCAGCCTATTCACTACTTCTACCGCAGCTACCCCTTTGCTGCGCTCGGCGCCTTCTACCGCATGTGCGACATCGCTATGGTCACGCCGGTACGCGATGGTATGAACCTTATCTGTAAAGAATACATCGCTTCGCGCGGCAATCAGGATGGAGTGCTTATACTCAGTGAAATGGCTGGCGCATCAAAGGAGCTTTCCGACGCCATACTGGTCAATCCCAATAACCGCGATGCACTGGTAGAGTCTATCAAGCGCGCACTGGAGATGCCGCTCGAAGAGCAAAAACTACATATGGCCAAGATGCAAGAGACGGTGGCCAAGTATGATATTTTTAACTGGGTGAAGGTATTTTTTGAAAATCTGAAGCGCATTAAAATTGAGCAAAAAGAATTGATCACCCAGCGGCTAGAAGGCAAGTCGCAGAGCGATATGCTGAGCGCTTATGGCAAATCAAAAAAAGGCTCTTATTGCTCGATTATGATGGCACATTGGTAGGCTTTAATATGAATCCTGAAAAATGCGCGCCTGATGAATCGCTAAAAAAACTTCTGACCAAACTTGGTGCCGATACCCAGAATACGGTGGTGGTAATATCGGGGCGGAAGCGGGAGACACTGGAAGAATGGCTAGAGGGTCTTCCCGTGTCCATCGTGGCCGAGCATGGCGTGTGGGAGCGCAATGAAGCCCATGAATGGACTAAGAATGTGAGTGAAAATGCCAATTCTTGGATGGAGCAGGGCATGGAAATAATGAACTTTTATGTAGACCGGACCCCCGGCTCGTTCATAGAAGAAAAAAGCCACTCCCTGGTTTGGCATTACCGGAAGGTAGAGAAAGGACTGGGCGAAATTCGTAAAAGTGAACTCACCAGCCATCTCAAGCACATGCTCAATGACCGCGGCCTACAGGTGCTTGATGGCCATTTCGTAGTAGAAGTGAAGCCATCGGTGATCAATAAAGGGTTGGTGGCAGCCAGATGGTATGATGAGTTTAATCCCGATTTCTGCTTTTGCATCGGCGATGATGTGACCGATGAAGATATGTTTGCAACACTGCCCAAAGAATCGTACACCATAAAGGTGGGTTCGGGACAGTCTCAGGCGCGCTTTTCAACCGAATCGGTAGAATCGGTTCGTGAGGTATTGAGCGGTTTTTTAAGGTAGACTCTTAGAGATGGGGGTTCCGCTTCCGAGAATAGCAAAGTTTATGTGACCAAAACTATTGGGCTTTTTGCTCGCTAGTTCGTAAAGACGGAGCTAGGGAAGCTTGAAGCTTCCACCTAAGAGCGTGCAGCTTCATATTGCGCCAACCACTTCGCTATGGCCGCTTCTACATCTGCATCGCTAGGTGTAGGCTCATCCCGCTCAAAAGTCTTTCCAGTCAATTTCTCGTACAGCTCGATATAGCGGTCGCTGATTTCGGCGATCCACTGGCCGTTCATTTCAGGCACTTCCTGTCCTTCTTTTCCTTGAAAACCCTTGGAGATAAGCCACTCACGTACGAATTCTTTGGAAAGTTGCTTTTGGTTTTCACCTTTCTCCTGCCGCTCGGCATAGCCATCTGCATAAAAATACCGCGATGAGTCGGGCGTGTGGATCTCGTCCATAAGCGTTATCTCCCCTTCGTGATAGCCAAATTCGTATTTGGTGTCAACCAGAATGAGTCCTTTATCTGCTGCCATCTGCGTACCCCGCTCGAAGAGTTGCCTGGTGTAGCGCTCCATTGTTTGATAGTGCGACTGGTCTACGATGTTTTGGCTGAGAATATCTTCCCGCGATATATCTTCATCATGACCTTCATCTGCTTTGGTAGCCGGGGTGATGATGGGCTCTGGAAAGGCATCGTGCTCCTTCATCCCATCGGGCATCGCAACTCCGCAGAGCGTCCGCTCGCCCGACTTATAGGTGCGCCAAGCATGGCCGGTAAGGTAGCCTCTAATGACCATCTCTATACGGATCGGGTCACATTTCTTACCTATCGCAGCGTTGACAGCTGGTGTGGCCATCAACCAATTGGGACAGATGTCGCCGGTGGCATTCAAAAAGTATGCTGCTATCTGATTTAAAATCTGTCCTTTGAATGGGATCGGCTTGGGCAGCACCACATCAAAAGCCGAAATACGATCGGAAGCTACCATGGCCAAAAGATCATTCTCGAAATAGTACACATCACGTACTTTTCCATTATACACATCTTTCACGCCCGGCAAGTGCAGGGGTTTAAATATGGAATTTATCATTCGGTTTCTTTTTGTTCTTTTTCGAAGGCCCTGATTATTTGCTTCACCAGCGGATGCCTGATCACATCATTTTCATTGAGCAGTACCACGCCGATCCCCTTAATGTTTTCCAAATAGCGCAGCGTGTGTACCAGTCCGCTTTGCTGCTTTTTGGGAAGGTCTATCTGGGTAAGGTCGCCAGTGATCACAAAGCGTGCCGACTGCCCCATACGCGTGAGAAACATCTTGAGCTGGCTGGTGGTTGCATTTTGTGCTTCATCCAAAATCACGAATGCCTTATCAAGCGTGCGCCCGCGCATATAGGCGAGGGGAGCGATCTGGATGGTGCCTGTTTCCAAAAATTCCCGCAGCTTTTCGGGTGGGATCATATCGCGCAGGGCATCGTAGAGTGGCTGTAGATAGGGGTCGAGTTTATCTTTCAGGTCGCCAGGCAGGAAACCCAGATTTTCTCCTGCTTCCACAGCAGGGCGGGTAAGGATAATCTTCTTTACTTCCCTGTTTTTTAAGGCTCTTACGGCCAATGCGACCGCGGTATACGTTTTTCCGGTACCGGCAGGGCCTATGGCAAAAACCATATCGTTCTGCTCGGTAAGCTCTACGATCTTTCGCTGGTTCACCGTTCTGGCCTTCACTTGCAGGCCGCTATTGCCGTGCACCAGCACTGCATCGCCGCCCTTATCGTTCATCACTTCAGGGCCACTATCGCCCATGAGCCTTTCTATATTATTCTCCGTAAGGCGATTATACTTATTGAGATGGGCTACGAAAAGCCCCATTTTGGTCTCAAATAGATTCAGCTCTTCTTCTTCTCCCATCGCTTTGATCATGTCGCCGCGCGCTATGATCTTCAGCTTGGGGAAGTGCTTCACCATAAGGTGAAATTTTTTGTTGTTGACTCCCAGAAGGTCGCGCGGATCAACACTTTCAATCGGAATGATTCTTTCTCCCAAAGGCTATTTTTAGTACCGGTGTAAGCTGGTTTCGCTCAGCAGCGGTGATGAAATTTAATTACTTTTGACGTCGAAAATACGTATTATTTTTTCTCATCTACCTTAAATAAAGGTTACCTTTTTTCATGAACATTGTCACACTTACATCCGACCTGGGAATCAAAGATTACTATGTGGCGAGTGTGAAGGGAGTTGCTCATTCGCTCATCCCCGATCTCAATTGGGTTGACATCACGCACCATGTGCCACCGTTTGATATGGCCAAGGCGGCTTTTATCCTTAAGAATGTATGGCAGGATTTCCCGAAAGGGACGATCCACATCATCGGTGTGGACAGTGATTGGAGCACGAAATCGCCTTACGTGATCGTCATCAACCAAGGGCAGTATTTCGTGGGCAGCGACAATGGATTTTTCTCCATTCTTTTTGATGGTGAGCCTTGCCAAGCTATTTACGGCATCAATTTGCGGGGCGATGAAGATCTCGGTTTTCCCACCAAATCGGTTTTCGTTCCTGCCGCTGCCGCCTTGGCGGGCGGTGCGGCGCCAGATACTCTTGGCACCTTGCGCGACGACTACCGCCGCCGCCCATCGATCAATCCCGTGGTAGAGCAAAGCAATATTCGCGGCACCGTAATCTACATCGATTCCTATGGCAATGTGATCACCAATATTACCCGTAGCCTATTTGAGCGGGTAGTAGGGTCGAAGCCCTTTCATATCATGGTGCGGCGGGGAGATACCGATCTGAATCAGATTTCGCGTGCCTATAACGAAGTGCCCGAAGGGGAGAAGTTGGCCATATTTACGAGCGGCAACTACCTCGAGATCGCCATCAACCGCGGTGTGGAAGGCAGCGGCGGCGGCGCCGCTGACCTTCTCGGCATCCGGGAGAACGACATCATCCGGGTAGAGATTGATGAGAGGGTGTGAGCCTGATGGTAGGAGTGATTTAATGGATGGAAGAGGGAATCATACTATAGATTTGAATGGATCGAGGTGAGACTTCTAGGCAGAGTGTCGGATATGCTGATGTTGACATTAATTAAATATACTAATCTGCAATGATGCACCTGCTTGATGCGACTGCGACAAGTATTCGTTCAAAAAGTTTTTTCCCAAAGTATCTTCTGTTCAGTTTATAGCAGAATTCGTCCAAATAATCCTGAGGGTTTTCACCGTCTATCTTATGGTATATGCCCAGTAGTGTTCTTTTGGCGTTGCTGATGGCGATATGCACCCATTTCAATGCGCTGTTCGTGATTTTGTAGTCCGAATTTAATTGAACGTGGTTTTCTACATATTTTGCAAAATCAACATAACTTGTTGATTTGTCCGAAATTATCGTGGAGTCGGATTCGATGTTCTGCGCTACACAGGCGTTCGCTCCATCAGCTTTAGATCCGGGCAGCACAAACATTTTAAAGTGCCTGCATCGGGAGCTTTTGCGACCTGTTCCCACATCTTCGAGCTGTGCGGATTCTGCCATAACAGCTACGCTTTGCTTGCGCTGGCTGCCTTTTCCTTGTTTGAGTTTAACAGTGTGGGGGGTAGCCTTGATGAAATAACCTTCGTCAAACACCACCATCCCTTTTAATTTGTATGGCCCATCGCGCTGACCCATGGCCTTTCGTAACTTTTTCATCATATACCACACGGGTTCATACCTTTTCATATCAAGTTGCTTTTGCACTTCGTGCGCCGAAAAGCATTTTTTGGTCATTCCCATAAGTGCCATGCCTTTGTACCAAGTCATCAAAGGAAGGTACCTATGCTCCATAACTGTTCCGCTTCTTATCCCTGTCCGAAAACCACATTCCGCGCACTTCCACTGATACCGCGTGGACAACCAATAATGACGGCTACTGGCACAGTTTTTACAAACGATCCCTTGCGCTTCACGCTTTTCTTTCATTTCCATCCGGCACCTGTGCTCGTCTGGAAAGGCAGAATTAAAATCAAGTATATTCATATCTTTATCATTTGGCTGTAAAGCAAACACTTGAGAACGTAACCTATTTACGTGGTGCATAAAAAGGGATCAGCATATTAACTTTGGCTGATTGTGATCTATTTAGCAACTAAAAACGGCGTCCAGATATATGCGATATATACGGAAGTTCTCACCGAACTTCCGTATACGCATATGTTGTAGCAAATTTGAGAAAATCGAAATATGGAACAAACCATAATACCAGTTGAGTCAATTCGAGAAAGAGATGTAGATTTAATTTTACTTGAAGAATTATCGACTGACAATTCATTTTGCGAATGGTTTATTAGAGAATTAGACCTGCCAGGCTTGACTTCTGTAAATGGAGCTTGGAGAAGTATTTCAGCTTTTGGACTTGGAGAAACCGACATCCTATTTTCATACAACTCAAATGATAAAAAGATATTTGTTCTCATTGAAAACAAATTGGATACTTCATTTCAAAACGAACAGTTCAATCGGTATATAAAACGTGCTGACGAATATTTGACCAAAAAAGAATGCGACAATGCTTTTGCTATCTTGATTGCACCAAACCTATATTGCGAAAATCAAAGTGATTTTGAAAATTGCTTGACTTACGAAACAATTGCAGAAAGACTTGAATTTGTTGGAACAAAAAGAAATTTATTCAAAACTAATTTATTGCAAATCGCAACTGAAAAATTAAGACGTGGTTATCAACCAGTAAATTCTGTTCCAGTCCAAAACTTTTGGTATTCTTATTGGCGATATAAAGAAGAAAAATATCCGAGTTTGATAATGAAAAAACCAGACATTGTTCCTCATAATAGCGATTGGCCAATGCTCTTTGATAACAGATTAAAGAATATTGTATTTTATCACAAACTCGGACAAGGAAATACAGATGCAACCTTTAAAGGCTTTCCAGAAGAAGTTGAATTTAAAATAAAAGAATTAGTTCCTGAATGGGCAAAATTTGAAAAGCACAGCAAAAGTTTTTCAGTAAGAGTTTATTCAGGAAAAATTGACAGAACAAAGGATTTTATTAAACAGATTGACAACGTAGATAACGGACTGAAAAACCTTGAACGGCTGAGAAATTGGATAATCGAAAATGAAAACTTGCTACAACAATGAATAACACAAATTGCGGAATACCTTCCAAAAATGCCATTTTTGAGTACCTTTAAAATTACCTTTTTAACTGATAAATTCGAGTTTCCAAGCCGCAACTTGCGTTATTCGGGACGTTGTGCCTCATTGTGAAAAGCCGACCGCACAAACAGCACATTTGGTTTTTGCCGATACACAAGCCAACGCTTCAAAAACCAAAAGAGCTGTTTTTTGCCAACGCTTGACGGAATAAAATTTGTACCTTTGCGTTTATTAAAAGTATGACAAGATTTTTATACATAGCATTACTTACTCTAATTGGTTTTATTACGACACCAACAGACACCTATGCTTGTGGGTCAAAATCTGAAAACACAGAAAATACTATCAATAAACAGTCAGATTCCAAAATGGAAAAAAAAGATTGTTGCGATAAAGAAAAAGGACAATGTGGTAAACACGGAAAAGATTGTGACGGAAACTGCGGTAATCCCGCTTGTCATTGTCCTACTAATTGCACAAACTTTACAATCCCTTTTTTTGACGGACTTTCCCAAGTTAAAGTAGTCGTTAGAAAACCGAATTTTTACTATCAAGATACCTATTATTCATCAGGGTTTCTTTCCATTTGGCTACCGCCCAAAATAGGCTAATTTCTTGCCCTGACAGCCATAGGTCTGTCCATACGAGAGCATTACCTTGCTTTCGCAATCAAATATTTTCAAGGACTTAAAATTTAAAAAAATGAAATCAATAAAAATATTGATGGCAATTACTGTATTGCTATCGTTCACAGCGTTAAACGCTCAAATCAAAAACGCTAAAACCGAAAGCGTAAAAATTTACGGTAATTGTGGTATGTGCGAAAGTACCATTGAAAAAGCAGGAAATGTTAAGAAAGTAGCCGAAGTAGATTGGAATAAAGATACCAAAATGGCTACACTTACTTACGATGCGAGTAAAACCAATCAAGAAGAAATCTTGAAACGTATTGCATTAGCCGGTTATGACAGTGACCAATTTCTTGCACCTGATGATGTATATGACAAACTTCCTGGATGTTGTCAATACAACCGAGTAAAAAAATCGAAAATGGCAAAATCAGAAGTTATGGAAGACCATTCTATGCACAATCACAATGGAACAAAGGACAAGCCAACAGAAACAAAGCAAGAAGTAAATCAACTGAAATCAGTTTTTGATAACTACTTTTCTCTAAAAGATGCTTTGGTAAAATCTGACGGAAATTTGGCTTCTACCAAAGCCAAAGAATTACTTGCTTCAATTAAAGCTGTAGAAATGGGGAAACTCACAACCGAAGAACATATGGTTTGGATGAAAGTAATGAAAGACTTGGCTTTTGATGCCGAACATATCGAAGAAACCAAAGATGCGGGGCATCAGCGTGACCATTTCACGAGTTTGTCAAAAAATATGTACGAACTGATAAAGGTTTCCAAATCTGAAACGCCAGTTTACTATCAGTATTGCCCAATGTACAATGACGGCAAAGGTGCAAATTGGTTGAGTAAAGAAAGTGGAATTAAAAACCCTTACTATGGCTCACAAATGCTCACTTGTGGAAAAACGGTTGAAACAATTGAATAATAACAATAAAAAATTAAGAAAATGAAAAATATCAATTTAAAATTAATGATTGCCTTATTAAGCGGAAGTTTAATTATGGCAAGTTGCGGAAATAATTCCAAATCGGAAAACGATTCCCATCAGAATGAAGAAGGAATGGAACACGACCACTCCAATCACGAGCACGGAGGTACAGAAGAAAACAGAAATGTATCTGCCAATATCGGGGAAATGAAGGGCGATATTTCTATTGTTTTAAGCGATTATTTTGCTTTGACAGAAAGTCTTGTTCAGGATGATGCAGCTGCTGCAGCAGAATCGTCTGAAAAGTTAGTGACTTCCTTAAAGGGATTTAAAGGTTCCAGACTTTCAGAAGATGAACAAAAGGAAGTGAATGATATTTTGGAAACTGCCATTGAAAATGCAGAACACATTTCCGAAAATGCGGGGGAGATTAGTCATCAACGGGAACATTTGGTTTCTTTAAGCACAGACATTAAAGATTTGATAGCCATTATCGGGACTTCTCAAAAATTATATGAAGCTTTCTGTCCAATGGCTAATAATAATAAAGGAGCCATTTGGATAAGCAACAAGGAAGCAATAAGTAATCCATATATGGGAACTAAAATGCCAACGTGTGGGAAAGTTCAAAATGTTATCAA
The DNA here is from genome assembly GCA_963836915.1 of uncultured Cryomorphaceae bacterium. Lineage (GTDB taxonomy): Bacteria > Bacteroidota > Bacteroidia > Flavobacteriales_D > Cryomorphaceae > Cryomorpha. Next base: position 21,352 of record CAWILH010000002.1, read on the forward strand.
CTAAATGATGAAGTGGTTGAAAAGAATAGCGATTCTTTTGGTGGTTATATTGGTCGGGGTGCAATTTATCCCGACTGATATTAACCAACAGGATTACATCCCAAAAGCTGACATTCGCTATATTTATGATGTTCCGGGAAACGTAATGAATATTTTGCAAACTTCCTGTTACGATTGTCATAGCAATAACACCAAGTATCCTTGGTATAGCAATTTGCAACCTATGCGATTGTTAATGGATGGACATATTCGTGAAGGAAAGGAAGAACTTAACTTCAATGAATTTGGTAATTATTCCCAACGTAAACAAAAAAACAAACTGGACAGAATTTCAAAACAGGTTAAGGCAGATGAAATGCCCTTGCCTTCATATCTTCTGATGCACAGTAACGCAAAACTTTCTGATGATGATAAACAAAAAATTATTAATTGGGTAGAGACCCGACTTAAACAAAATGAATTTGATCCCCCCGCAAGTTACCAGAACGTAAATCCATTACGTTGCTGACATCTAGTTTTGAAGAAAAAACAAGATGAATATACTCAGATTTATGGAAGAGTTTCCAAATAACGCGGCTTGCCAAGCTCATTTCAAGCTTCAACGAGAGCAGGAAGGAGTAAAATGCAAAAGGTGTAAAGGCATGGATCACTATTGGCTTGCGAGTAAGGATCAATGGGAATGCAAAGCTTGTGCTTTCCGCACCACGCTTAAAAGTGGAAGTATTATGCACGGTTCAAAAGTCGATTTTCATACGTGGTACACAGCAATGGCGTTTATGACATTCAGTAAGAAGACTATTTCGGCGATGGAGCTTCAGCGCCAGCTGGAGCACCCAAAATACGATACCGTATGGCGACTGATGCATAAGATTCGGGATGCAATGGGTCAGCGCGACGCCCTTTACCATTTAGAAGGAGCTGTTGAATTTGACGAAGGGTACTTTGAAAAAGCGACTTCAGAAAAAATAAAACTTAAGCGGGGCAGGGGTTCACAAAGGCAAATGAATGTAGCCGTGATGGCTGAATCTACACCACTTGAAGACATTGAAACAGGTGAAAAGGGTAGCCATTGCCGATATTTTAAAATGCAAGTGCTAAATGATCACAAAGCTGATACTGTAACCGAACTTGTTGAAGATAACTTTGATGAGTCTTGCATTGTGTTTTCAGATAAAAGCACCAGTTACGTTGATATAGCTGATCATGTAGAGGTGCACGTTACAGAAAAATCTGATAGGCATACCACTAAAACAACATTGAAATGGGTGCATATCGCAATAAGCAATGCAAAACGAACCTTGCTCGGGGTATTCCATAAGATAAAGGGAAAGTATTTGCAGTCATACTTGAATGAATTCTGTTACAAGCTGAACCACAGGTACTTTGGAAATAGAGTTTTTGACCGGTTAACGCTCGCAGTGGCTAAAACCTACTGGTAAGATATGGGGGGATCAAAAAATGAATAAAATGAAATATATCCCTGCATTAGGTTACGATTTTTTAACAGCCTACTACGATATGGCAATAAAAATCACTATGCCCGAAAAGAAGTTCAGAAGGCTTTTGGTCGAAGAAATAAACCCACAAGCAAACGAACAGATTTTAGAGTTTGGTTTTGGTACAGGTCAAAATTTGCTTTTGGTACACAAGGCGAACCCAAATACAAAATTAGAAGGTTTGGATATTGACCATAAAGTAAAAGCCATTGCCGAGCATAAATTGGCAAAAGATAATATTGAAATCCCATTGCACTTGTACGATGGTAATGTTTTGCCTTTTGCCGACAATAGTTTTGAAAAAGTTTACAGTTGCTTGGTCTTTCATCAATTAGATGCTGAAACGAAACTGAATTGCCTTAAAGAATTGCATCGTGTTATGAAACCCAACGGAAAACTCATTATTGCCGATTGGGGTAAAGCACAAAACAAATTGATGCGATTAACTTTTGGTTTAGTTCAGTTATTAGACGGTTTCAAAACTACCAATGATAATGTTAAAGGATTGATGCCCAATTTTATTTCAAAGGCAGGTTTTGAAGATGTAGTGGTAACAAACTCTATCAATACAGCAATTGGCACATTTTCTTATTTCAACGCAATTAAAAAATGAAATTTCTCAAATGGATAATCAAAAAAATATTTTTAAAAAACTGTTGCCGATAGTTGTTTTACTATTGGTAACTACAAACATATTCGCCCAAAAAGTGGTGCGATATGACCTTTACGTAAAAGATACCATCGTTAATTTTACAGGAAAAGAAAAAAGGGCAATTGCCGTAAATGGGCAAATTCCTATGCCAACGCTCACGTTTACCGAAGGCGACACGGCAGAAATTTACGTACATAACCAACTTAAAGAAGGTACATCCTTGCATTGGCACGGTTTGTATTTGCCTAATAAAGAAGACGGTGTGCCTTACTTAACCCAAATGCCCATTGAACCAAATACAACACACGTTTATCGTTTTAAAATCATACAAAACGGAACACATTGGTATCATAGCCACAGCGGACTTCAAGAGCAAATAGGAATGTACGGTTCTCTGATTTTGAAAAAAAGAGAAGACGACCCTTCTTTCAGAAAAGGTATTGACGATTTGCCAACTGTTCCTGTCATTTTAAGCGAATGGACAGACTACAATCCAGATAATGTACACCGTATGTTACACAATGCATCGGATTGGTTCGCAATTAAAAAAGGAACAACTCAAAGTTATGCTGAAGCCATTAGAGAAGGACATTTCAAAACGAAAGTTACTAACGAATGGAAACGAATGTTAGCAATGGATGTGAGTGATATTTATTACGATAAGTTTCTTATCAACGGAACATCAGAAAGTCAACTATCACAATTCAAGGCGGGTGATAAAGTAAGATTGCGAATTTCAAACGGTGGTGCATCGTCCTATTTTTGGCTCACTTATGCAGGTGGAAAAATAACCGTAGTTGCCAATGACGGAAATGATGTAGAACCTGTGGAAGTGGATAGATTGATTATAGGCGTTTCAGAAACGTATGATGTAATCGTTACAATTCCAGCAGAAAATACGTCTTACGAATTTTTGGCTACACCCGAAGACCGCACCAAGTCGGCTTCTATCTATATTGGTTCAGGCATCAAACAGTTGGTAAATCCATTACCAAAATTGAAATATTTTGAAGGAATGAAGATGATGAACGATATGATGAAAATGAATGGGGATATGAAAGATATGGGTATGAATATGAGCCTGCAACAAATGGATATGAACACAGTAATGTATCCTGAAATTACGGGCGAAAAGAAACCTATGAAAATGGATAAAATGCCAGAAATGGATATGGAGAATATTGAACGATTCCAATCACGGTTCAGGAAATACGGATATTGTAACCCTCAATTACGCTATGTTGAAATCACCTACAATAACAACGTTGCCAAAAGATGCACCAATCAGGGAATTAAGGTTTGAATTAACAGGCAATATGAACCGATATGTGTGGAGTATGGACAATAAAGTGCTTGCTGAAACCGATAAAATATTGATTAAAAAAGGAGAAGTTGTAAGAATTACAATATACAATAATTCTATGATGCGACACCCTATGCACTTACACGGTCACGATTTTAGAGTTATCAATGGGCAAGGCGATTATGCACCACTCAAAAACGTATTGGATATTATGCCTATGGAAACCAATGTAATTGAATTTGAAGCCAATTTAGAAGGCGATTGGTTTTTTCATTGTCATATTCTCTACCATATGATGGCAGGAATGAACCGTGTTTTTAGTTATGAAAACCAAGCTCCAAATCCGTTGTTGCCTGACAAAAAATGGGCTTACAAAAAATTACAGCGAGAAAGCAACGCTTTGCATTTTATGGCACAAAATGACTTTGCAACCAACGGAAATGACGGAATGGCAATGCTGCAAAATGCTCGATGGAGTTTTGGGACAGAATGGCGTTTGGGATATAACGACAGACACGGTTACGAGAGTGAAACGCACATTGGTAGATATATTGGAAAAATGCAATGGCTGCTGCCCTTTGTTGGATTTGATTGGCGTTACAGAAAATTAGGACATAACGAAGTAGAAACAAACCTATTCGGACAAAAAAATACCAAAGACAACCGTACACAATTCAGTCTTGGTGTTGCCTACACTTTGCCAATGCTTTTAATTTTGCAAACCGAAATCTATCAAGATGGAAATGTAAGAATTCAATTAAGGAGAGAAGATATACCCATATCAAAAAGGTTTAGAGCCACATTTATGGTAAATACTGACAAGGAATATATGGTTGGACTAAATTATATAGCAAGTAAAAATTTTGGATTTAAAACACATTACGATAGTGATATGGGATTTGGTGTAGGATTGACATTGAATTATTAAAGCCAACTCAGTAGCAATACACATTACCAAGTCGCACAAGGCGACACACAAACCAAAACTTGGCAAAGAGTATGGCTACCCCAACGCTGACTGACAAACTGAAAAAAGAAACAACGAAGGCACAACATTGAACTGTGGTAAAATCCAAGAAAATTGGTGACTTTTTAATGTGTTTTTTTTAATTCAATTGCGGTTTTATACTTCTATAATTTTGGTCATAGATCAGTCCGGATTTTGCAATGGCAAATGCTTGTTTCATCAACTTATTTGCTACCGCTATTAATGCCAGCTTTTTACACTTCCCTTTGGCCAAGATTCTTTCATAAAGTTCCCTACATGTTTTATTGGATTTACAGGCGTTAAAACTACACATGAACAGGAGATTTCTGAGCTTTGGGTTGCCCTGTTTGCTGATTCCTGATCTTCCTCTTACACTGCTACCAGATCGTTTTTCAACTGGAGTCATCCCTATGTAACAGGTAAATTGTTTGGCACTCTCAAACTTTTTGAAACCATCGCTCAGAACGATCATGAACATAGCGGTACTTTTTCCTATTCCTGGAATAGTCTGAAGCCTTGAGAACAGATCAGCTTCATTTTCTTCAATCAATTTTTTTAACTCTCTTTCCAGTTTCTTGATCTGGGTGGTTAAATCTGAAATAGTTTTTTCCAGAGGCTTGATCAGTATACTTCTGTGCTTAGCTGATTTGTGCTCCATGGCATGTAATCTGTTCTTGATCATGGTTCTACCCTTTATGAGCAAATCTATATTCTCGCTTATTATGCGGCTTTCTTTTACATACTTTGATGAAGGCCTATAAGCTTTAAGCTCATGCTGACGTGCATATTTACATATCATCTCAGCATCGGACTTGTCGGTCTTGATGCGCCTGAGATTCATTTGAATGAAGCGCTTGATCACAAGCGGATTTACAACTGAAACAAACACTGATTCAGCGTATAGAAAATCTGCCAACTGGGTGTGGTATACTCCCGTAGCCTCCATAACAAAACAACCCTTTCTGTCTATTTCTTTTAAGAAAGATTTAAAACCTTTTAGATCGTTTGTGAACTGAAGATACCTACCTTCTGCATCCATCACATCAAATACATCCTTGGATATGTCTATCCCGTAATAATTACTAAATTTATCCATAATACTTAAGTTTGGAAGAACGGATCTACTGCTATCCAACAACCTGGAAACAGGCTCTAAAAGGCCTAACGAACTGTTCAGATTAATAGTAGAAAAAGAGAGGGGACTTTCAATGTTGACGGGTTTAAATCCTCGTGTATAAGCTAGTCTTATTCCTCTCTTTCGTTCTTTTATTTATAGTCGCTAATTTAATGGATTGTAAACTTAGGTTGCATATAGCTTATGGCGGGATTGTCCTCTATTCGAGATATGATCTTTGAATCAGGATTATCCTGGGATGAAAGTTTTATCTTCGGAAGCCGCCACTGCGCCAAGCGCCAAAACGTTAGGCACCATATAGAATGTCAAGATATATCAGTTTAGCATATCAGTTCTTTAATTTAACTCGCGAGACCATTAATGAAATGGAAAAGCAAGGAAATGACCTCGATATTTTTTCTGACGGTGAGATGACTGATGATGAGTCTTGGGAGAATTATGAGAATGAAACTAGATGGAGTGATCAAAACATTGGTGTTCCGACATTATTCAATTTCTATCACGGCCTAGAATTGCTGATGAAAGGGTTAATCGAGAGATCGGGGTATCAATTGAAGTCTAATCATAAGCTAACAGAACTCCTTGCAACAGTAAAAGAAATACCTGAAGTAACCGATAGTTTAATAGAAGCTTTGGAAATACATCTTTATGATGATAATCCATTTTTCGAATTCTTTCAAGAGAATGGAGGTAACGTGGACAAGTACTTTGAGCTTCTGAAATATCCTGAATCTAAAAATGGAGAAAAATTCAACTTTCAGTTTATACGTGGACGTGAAAAAGAAGGATTAAAGAGACTTTCAACAATAAGAGATGCAACAATAAAACTTAAAGAAGAAATTATCCTCATGATTAAAAAAACAAAGACGTTAGGCGCCATTTAAAATGAGACATTTAGCGACATTAATAATTCTAATCTCTTCATCAATGTGTATTGGGCAAGAGAATTCTGATGACTTTTGTTCTTACAGATGGGATTTTGGAAGTCCATGTTGGGCATCTCGTGAGATTTCAGATCAAATGTATTATTGGCCTAATGGCAACTTAAAAACTAATTATCAGATACATCATGGCAGCATCCGAACGCGCCACGAATACTTTGAAAGTGGGAATTTGAAGTATACGGTTGAAGTCTATCAGAAATACGAAGTGGACACGTCATACACGGAAGACCCTGACACTGGCGAACTGGTCGCGGTTATTTGCGTGGGCTTTCAAGATATCGCTCATGGTCAATACCATGAGTATAAAGATAGGCACATAAAAGTATTGCATTCCGAAGGCCAATTCAAAAACAACAAACTGATTGGTGCCTGGTTTCTTCACCACAGAGAAGAAGGATTAATTGTAGCGAATTTTAATGAAGAAGGTTTACTTGAAGGAGACTACTACATTTACTATTACACCACATCTTATAATCGTGACAAGCTAAAACTGAATGGCCAATACGCAGTTTATGATTACCACTATTCGGATATTGACCGGGACACAGGAGAAAGAATTGAATACCCAATAAGACGATCACACCGCTCTGGGACATGGATAAAATTCGACTATGGCGGCGACACTTTACAAGTGATAGACTATCAGTGGAAAAGAAAATAAAACAGTGCCTAACATCACCTAAGAAAACATGCGGGATCTCGTTAAAATGAAGATGATTACTTTCAACCAAAAAAAAGCTAATATGGCCATAAACGTGTTCCAAAAACCGCACGTTTCTTAGCCATGGCGTTGTGTGGCATAAAAAAAGAAACATGATCAGACGGTTATTCACTATAATGACAATTCTCTTGGTACTGCAGTTGATGAGCTGCATTAAAGAAGAAGTTCTTGAGATTATTGGTATTCAACTTGTAGCAGTTAATAAGGACTGGAATGAAGTTCAAGAATTAAACCTATTAACGGGCTTTAGATTTGAAATCAACACCGACGAACAATATATTTCACAATTCAACTTTCCTTCCATAATCGATGAATGTTACGCCCAATTTACCCCAGATACATATGTGAAATATCCTATTGATACGACATCTTTCATTCTAAAATTGGATCAGGAAATTAGGATAGCAAATGATACGATTAGTGCAGACAGCAATTTATTCAGCGTACCTTCATTTCGAAGCAATATCGAATATGTTCAATTCTCAAGAAACGGCACTACCTTATTTTGGCTTAAAGATAGCGTACTTTCAAATCTTTCTGCACAAGGTGATTTTAGAATCTCATTTGAGTGCTTAACAACAGATGGCAAACTGCTTCAAGATGAGTTACAAGTGATGCTAAATTATTAAAGATTACGCCACACAATAACTAAGTATTCGTCCCGCCGATAGGCCAGGGATGAATATCTTGTTGACGAATCCGTTCTTTGTCTATGGGGAAAGCGTTGCTCTAGGATATTGTTTGTGAGAACTTCTTGACTGATGTGTTATGTGTTAGTGACGATATCTAAACTCCAACACTTTATTTTCATGACCAAGTTCTAAGTATTTCTGTTGCATAGTGGGTTTTCAACCTGTTTATCAGCTTAATACGTATCGTCTACGCATAACTTTCCCGCTTCGCATTCTGCAAGTTGGTTTCATTGATCATTATCAAACGATAGTAATTCCTTCCAACCAATAGGCGGGCCGCGTTGGCCAAAAGTCATGACAGTAACCAGTTTCCCTTTTTTGCAACTTGGACATCTGTTATGAAGCATGGGGGGCTTCTCCGCAGCATCTTTTATAGCCACAACAGCAAGCATTTTTTGAAGCCTTGGCAGCTTCTTTTTTTTCCAACCGCTACTCAAGAGACCGTAATGCCTTGTTCGTGTGAAGCCTTTGGGTAAAACATGCAAGGCAAAACGGCGTGTGAACTCATGTGTTGAGAGCTTTAACACTTCCTCCTTACCACCTTTCTTGTAATTTTTTGTGGTGAACAATACGTCGCCTTTTGCTTTATCAATCTGCTTGATCCGGTAATTGCTGATGGCGATTTTGTGGGTGTACCGACCCAGATATTCCACCACATACTTTGGAGAATGGAACTGCTGTTTTGCATACACCACCCAGTTTTTAGAGAAGAGCTTATTGTATATTTCCTGTGAGACAAGAGCCTTGCTTTGACGTAGCAGAGCGACATATTTTGCACAGAACACCTTACTCATTGATTTCACGTTAAAAAGATATTTCCCCTTGTTCTTTGCCGACTTCCATTTGCCAGATTTAGTCACGCCACCGCCCGGCACAGGACAGTACAGGTGTGGATGCAGGGTAAGCTGCTGTCCCCATGTGTGAAGGATGGCAATCATCCCTGTTTGTGCTCCCAGGTGTTTTGCGTCGTGGCCAAAGGAGTTGAGCGTGCTCCATGCCGCTGCAAAGAGGCTGGCGTAAACGGCTTTGGGCTCGTGCATCGCGAGCTGGTTAAGCTCCGATGGCAGTGTGAATACCACATGGAAATACGGCACCGGAAGCAAGTCCTGCTCCCGGCCGCGATCCATTCTTCTCGCTTGTGTCCCTGGCACTTTGGGCAATGGCGGTTACGGCAACTGTTGTAGCTCACCTGCACCGTTCCGCATGATGTGCATGCGTCTTTATGCCCGCCCATGGCGGCGGTGCGGCAGCGCATAAGCGCCCCGAGGGTGCGCAGTTGCCACCCATTGATGCCCTTTATAACGGGCACCTGCGACCAGTGCGCACGAAGCACATCAGCCACTTCGTATGTGGGGCGCATTAGCTTTTTGCGTAAAGCCGCTCCAGCGGACTGAAGGGTTTTGCTCTCCCGTTTTGTGCCACGTGTAGGTACACCAGCGTAGTATCGATGCACTCGTGCCCTAGCAGATCTTTGATGCTCATTATGTCGAGCCCTTCTTCGAGCAGGTGCGTGGCATAGGTGTGGCGCAAGGTGTGCACCGTCATTGGCTTAATGATACCGGCAGTTTTGCGGGCTTCATTCACTGCCCATTGCACGCCTTTTTGAGAATAACGGCTGTCAAAACCACCGCCTGCACGGTCATCTACGGGCTGCTTACCGTTAAATGGCCAATCTACCGGGCACTCCGAAGCGATGTACGCTTTGAGTCCTTTAATGAGCAGGTCGCAAAGGGGAACGTACCTATCTTTTTTGCCTTTTCCTTTGCGCACGTGGAGCATCTTGCGGTCAAAGTCCAGATCGGCAAGCTTGAGATTGCGCACTTCAAAGCAACGCAGCCCGCAGCCGTAGAGCAGCCCAATGAGCACGCGGTGCTTAAGTAGCGTGGCGCCTTCATCAAGCGCTTCACTTCATCACGACTCAGTACAATGGGCAGCTTCTTATCCTGCTTGATACTCGGAAGGGCCACACGGGCTTCCTGCAACCCACTGATGCGAAAGGCATCACGTAGGCCATACACGGTAAATTTAAAGTAACTCTCCGAAGGTGTTTTGTGTTCCTGCTGCATCAAGTGCAGGTAATCATTGATCTGGTCTTCAGCCAGTTCAGTAGGCAATTGGCCAAAATGCAGGGCACGCTTGGCCACATGGTGGCTGTAGTTTTTGAGCGTACTCTCGCTCTTTCCCGAGATGCTCATCCGTTGCTGCATGAGTCCATACAGGCCGTCAAATCCGGCTACTTCGGCGCAGGCACGGTCAATCAGATTCTTTTTTTCATCTGTGTAAGATTTAAAGGTTTAAGCCCTAAATTTAGCCCATGCCCGAAAGCTTACCAAGAGAAATAACGCTGACTAAACTACCGAAGGTTTCGTGCAACAACGCATATAGCTTATGGCGTGATTTTCCTACATTCGAAAAATGATCTTCGGATCAGGATTATCCTGATATGAAAGATTTATCTTCGGGAGTCGCCACAAGCCATATGCTGGAGCGTTAGCAGGAATTTGAAAAAAAGTATTACATTAACCTTGTCATATATGAAAAAAATCGGACTCTGTGGTGCAGAGTACAAAATTATATATGAGAAATTTTTAAGGGATTGCCCTTGGTTGCAGGGGACCTTAATAGTTTGAACAAAAAAATAAATTCAATAACAAACTAAAACAAAAAAAATGAAAAGTATATTAATTATTACAGCAATGACAGTCATTTCAATTTTCGGAATTACTAATTAAGCAAGTGCTCGAAAAGTTCAAATAGATGAAACTGTTACAGATGCAGAAGGTTGCGAATGGAAAATAAAAGGTTGGATAGATATTTCTGTAGAATGGGGTTGGCCTCCAGTTTCAGTAAATCATTACGACATTACAATGTCAGGGCCTTGTGGAAATCACCATTTTGTAGGAGCAGTTGGTCCAAACCCTAATCCACCTGGTGGTGGTAATTCAATACAAGGTGAATTAACTGACATGGAAAAAAGGGAAAGCTTATCACTAACCACACCTTCATTTCTATTTATTATCAATAGCGTCCTAAATAAAATGAGAGAGGCTTAAGTTTTTGCCCAAAATAGCTACTTTGGGTTTGCACCAAAAACACACCTCTCCCATGAGTAATATTACGCTGTTTTCACAGATCATCCAAAAGATTGACCGTTCTATTTTCAAAAAGCTGGTAAGGCGGATGCAGACCGATAAGGGCTGCAAGGGATTTGACAGTTGGACGCATCTTGTTTCGATGCTTTTCTGTCATTTTGCCAAAAGCACATCGGTAAGGGACATCTCCAATGGCCTGCGGTCGGCCACGGGCAACCTCAACCATTTGGGCATTGTGAGGGCACCGTCCAAGTCCAGCATCAGCTATCAGAACAAGCGAAGGGACGCAGACCTGTTCAAAAACCTGTACTATGCCCTTTTGGACAGTTTAGGACAGCAGGCAGCATTAAAGCGCGTCAAGCTCAGGATCAAGGTGCCGGTATATCTGCTGGACGCTACCGTGATAAGCCTGTGCCTGTCAATCTTCGATTGGGCAACTTTCCGGACCAAAAAAGGCGCTGTAAAGATGCATACCCTATTGGACTATGATGGTAAACTCCCTGTTTATGTGAATATCACCGAGGGAAGCGTTGGCGACAACAAAGGGGCGTACAACATTCCTTTGGAGAAAGGGTCGGTCATTGTGGCCGACAGGTATTACAACGATTTTCCCATGCTCAACGTTTGGGACAGCAACGGGGCATTCTTCGTGATCAGGCATAAGAAAAACCTGGCCTATACCGTCATCAAAGACCGGCAACTGCCCGAAAAAATGGCCCAGCATGTGATGGTCGACCAAGAGATCGGGCTGACCAACCCACAGTCTCAGGCCAAGTACCCGGGGCGGCTCAGGCGCGTGGCAGTGTGGGACGAAGAAAACCAACAGACCATCGAGTTGATCACAAACAATTTCAATTGGGCCGCCCAGACCATAGGGGACCTGTACAAGTCGCGGTGGGAGATCGAAGTGTTCTTCAGGGACATCAAACAGTTACTGCATATCAAAACCTTCATAGGCACTTCTAAAAATGCAGTAATGATCCAGATATGGACTGCCCTGATCACCATTTTGCTGCTCAAAGTGATGAAGGCAACAGCCAGGTACGGATGGCATATGTCCAATCTGGTCGCATTTATCCGGCTCAACATATTCGTCAAGATTGAGCTGCAAAAATGGCTGGACAAACCCTTTTTTGGTCGTGACGAACCGCCCCCCGACGTGCACCAGGGGGTCCTTTTTGAATTTTGACACTAAATCATCGCAGACATCCAATAAACAGGCAATGAATTATTTCACTGAATATTGTTTAGGACAGCATTGATTTATTATTAACTATTTAGAAGAATCTTACGATGAATAAAGTATTTTTTTTTATAATCATTCCTATGCTAGCGGTTTCTTCTTGCTTTGCCCAAACTCAACAATCATTGGACGGCATTTGGAAAATTACAGACATCGAATTTAAGCAGGACAATAAAGAACTTGACTTAAAGAATATTTTGGCCAATTCGGTCGCAACTGATGGATTTAAGCCTGAACAAATTGAAATTAGAGCCAATCAGTTAATATTAAAATCTAAAAATGGTGAAATGAATACATTAGATTTTAAAATAATCGATTCTAATGATAGTTCTTTTACATTGGCTACTGATAAAGGAGAAGCAAAATTTAATTTAATTGAATTAAGCAATGCCAATTTGACCATAGCAGGCGCAACTTATAGACTGAAAAAGTAGATGATTTTTGAGTTGACTAACTCCTGCTAATCGAGTAGACGGCTCCGCCCCTAACTAGGGACGGAGTGCGCCTCTCACACCACTGTACCCTTCGACAAGCTCAGGACAGGCCAAGCGGTTCTCGTATACAGCGGTTCGTTAAGTTGCGGAGCAATATTGTTGTAGAGTCCTGCGGCTGATAAGTACCCTCGCTTCACAAGCCTTTCCAATGTTATGGTAGTGATTAGAATTGGGCTTTACTCATATCATTATATTGAAAGGTAGGAATTCGTGAGACCGCTGGCGCTAAGTTGGGCTACTGCCCAGCCTCCCATTACTCATAAAACAATTAGTTTTTAAAGGTATTCGTGAGATCGCTTCGCTAAGTTCGCGTGCGGCTCCATGCATACGCTTGGTCGGGTTTAATCCCTAGACGTATCAGGTTTTTCCGTTTACGTTCTCCTACCACCAGCTGGCTCAATCGCTAAAATAGTCCACCGGACTATTTCTTAACGCTCTGCCCTCCAATCATGCCATATGCAGTAGCGCAGACGGTTGCGCAACCATCCTTCTACCTTTTGTAATTTGGCATAGATATTTGCCATACGGTAGTGATTTACCCAATGATGCTGGGGTAAATTATCGACCGCAAGAAAGTGTACCTGTTGATGGAATTTTATCTAGGTTTTGAACCAGAAGTGAAAAAGACTACTTTCAACTGGACTACTTCGGTGCTCAATGAATTTATGCTTCACCAACCTGAAAAGTATTACGAGACTGTAAATTTAACTGTGTCACAACGAAAAAATAGATAAATCTAAATATCTATAAAAAACATGCTTGGTGATACGGCTTACCATGCACTTAACCCGTAAACCTTGATCCCCGGCCCAAAAAACCACCGCTATCAAATCTCCCTTAAAAATCCCGGTTTATTCTTTCGGTCATTGATGCGGGCGGCGGCGTTTACCAAACCTACATGGCTATAAGCCTGCGGGAAGTTGCCCCACATCGATCCATCGCGCTCATCCACATCTTCGCTCAGAAGCCCTACGTGATTGCTATAGCTTATTATTTCTTCAAAGGCTTCCATGGCATCATCCACGCGGCCTACACAGGCAAGCGCTTCGGCGTACCAGAAGCCGCAGATGAGAAAGGTCGTCTCGGGCTCGCCAAAATCATCGGCCTGCTTATAGCGGTAGAAGAGTCCCTTGCCAGCCCGCAGGTCTTTCTCCAGAGCCTTTAGATGATCCTTCGCCCGGTCAGAGTGGTGGGGGATATAGCCCATGATGATGAGCTGGAGTGTGCTGGCATCCATATGTACATCGCCTATGCCACGGGCGTAGGCCTTGCGGTCGGTGAGGTAACACTTGCTGATCAGAGCATCTGCGCGATCTATCAATTTTTGCGCACGCACTTGGAGCGGCTTGTTCTCGAGCTTTTGGGCTATCAAGCGCGCGGCATTGCTTCCCGCCCATTGAAAAAGGTTGGTATAGGCGTGCTGGTAGGCCAAGTTTCGAAACTCCCATATTCCCGCATCGGCTTCATCGATGGTCATCTCGATTTTATCAAGCACTGAACTCACCAGCCGGTCGGTCTCCGCGCCAGGATGATCTTTGAAGCGATCATCCACATAGAGCGGTAAGATTGCCAAGAGTATCTGCCCATAAACATCATTTTGAATGTGGGTATAAGCATCATTTCCAGTTCGCACGGGCGTATTGTCAAGATAGCCCGGCAGGTCGTGCTCCAATTCGGTGAGTACCGCTTCTCCTCCTATCCCGTACAGTGGCTGTATGCGCTTCCCATCGGCCAGGGGTATGTTGGTGATGTACGAGAAGTACTTCTCCATCTCTTCAAAATGGCCTATATTATTGAAGGCATTTAGGGTATAATAAGTGTCCCGCATCCAGCAATAGCGGTAATCCCAGTTGCGCGTGCTTCCCGGCGATTCGGGCAGCGATGTGGTGGGCGATGCGATGATGCCGCCGGTATCTTCGTACTGACAGATCTTCAGCGCCAGTGCAGAACGTATCACCGCTTCTTGGTAGAGCGGGCCTATACTGGTAGATTTCACCCAGCGCTGCCAATAATTGCGCGTGCGCGTGAGAAAGGTCTCGCAGGTCTCTTGCAGGGCACCTTCGAGCGGCACACCGTACGAAAGGATCATATAGCAGGTCTCCCGAAGCACAAATTCGGTTCCATCCAAAATATAGCTCAGCGGAATATTGGTGGTAAGGCGCAGCGATTCTTCCAGCCCACTATAGCGTATATGATTGCTGCCCCGCTCCACATCCAGCTCTTTTTTACCATAATCGCCTACGGGCAGGCAGGTGGCCTTCACGCGTGGGAATCCATCTACCGGCTCTATCTTCCGTATCAAGAACGCCGGCCGGTAGTACCGGTCATTTTGCATAAATCGCGGTGCAAAGTCGGTGACGCGGTAGCTTCCATCGCCAGTGCTTATCAGCGTGGTAAG
Organism: uncultured Cryomorphaceae bacterium; assembly: GCA_963836915.1. Classification (GTDB taxonomy): domain Bacteria; phylum Bacteroidota; class Bacteroidia; order Flavobacteriales_D; family Cryomorphaceae; genus Cryomorpha. The sequence goes on from CAWILH010000002.1 coordinate 36,510, forward strand.
GATGTTGGTATTTGAAACATACTTCTGGTTGCATTGATAGTCTTTTGCAGCAGGCTTTATGCTAAATTGACCGCCCTTTTGCCCCGCTATCAATTCGCCAAATACAAAAGTGCTGTCGAAGCGCGGCAGGCACATCCATGTTATATTGGTGTCGGTGCCGATCAGCGCCAAGAAAGCGCAATTGCCAATAAGTCCGTAATTGTATTGATGTTTTGCCATTTTTGGTTCTTTGGTGGATTAGACCTATTTTAAGCGGTTTGGTTCTCTAGTTCTCTCACAGTGGGGTAGAATTGGTTCAGGCTATTCTGCCAATGTTTTTAACGTCTTTTAATTCCCAATACGCCAAGAATCCCACGGGTCACTTCACGCACCACCGTTCGCGTCACCGAGCTTGCCATGATGGTTTCAAAAGTGCTTTTTTTAGTTCGCGAGGTACGGGTGGTTTTTACCACTTCCACTTCTTTCGCTTTGACTTCTTCGGCTTTCGCCAATTTTGCGGTAAGCAGCTCGTAGGCGCTCTCCCGATCTACTTCCTGATTATATTTCGGTATGAGCTGGCTCTTTTTGAGCACCTGTTCGATCTCTCGATCGGTAAGGATATCCATGCGCGATTGAGGCGCTTTCAGTAGCGTGTGTACCACCGGTGTGGGTCGTCCTTTCTCATTGAGCAATGTGATGAATGCTTCTCCTATACCCATGGCGGTGAGCAGTTGATCGGTCTCGTAAAACTCCGTGATGGGGTAGTTTTGAGCTACTTGCCTTATGGCTTTACGATCATTTGCCGTAAAGGCGCGCAAAGCATGTTGCACTTTCATACCGAGCTGCCCGAGCACATCATCGGGTATGTCGGTGGGCAATTGGGTACAGAAAAAGATCCCCACGCCCTTCGATCGGATCAGTTTTATGATGGTTTCCAATTGGTCGCGCAGGGCTTTCGATGCTTCTTCAAACATCAGGTGGGCTTCATCAATAAAGATCACGAGTTCAGGCCGCTCGGCATCGCCCCTTTCGGGAAATTTCTCGTAGATCTCGGCCAGCAGACACAGCATAAAGGTTGAAAATAATGCCGGCTTGCTCTGCATATCGGCCAGCCTGATCGTGCTTATCATCCCGCGGCCATTGGCATCGAGACGCACCAGATCGTTTACATCGGTACTTACTTCGCCAAAAAAACGCGACGCACCCTGCTGCTCCAGCGCCAGCAATTTTCGCATGATGGCACCCACGCTACTGGTGCTTACCAGCCCATACGAGCGCTGCACTTCATCTTTGGCCGCACCGGTGATGTGTTGCAGGGCAGCCCTGAAATCCTTTATGTCGAGCACGGGTAGGTGGTGATCATCGCAGTATTTGAAAGTAAGCGCCACAATACCTTCCTGTGTATCGTTGAGCCCTAGAATCTTGCTGAGCAGTACGGGGCCAAACTCGCTGATAGTGGCACGCAGCCTTACTCCCGGCTCATCGGAGAGTGACATAAGCTCGAGCGGGAAGGCCAGCGGTAGCCAGCTTTCGCCAATCTTGGCGTGGCGCTCATCTATTTTGGGATGCGGATTTCCCCCCGCAGCCAGTCCGCTCAGGTCGCCCTTTATATCCATCAATAATACCGGCACTCCCGCCTTTGAGAGCCCTTCGGCAATTCCTTGCAGCGTCTTGGTCTTGCCCGTGCCGGTGGCTCCCGAAATGAGTCCGTGGCGGTTGAACATACTCAGGGGCGCGCGCACTTGGAGGCCTTCTACCGCTTCGCCTTCGTGCATGGCGCCGCCCATCAAAATAGAATCTCCTTTGAAAGTATATGCGGCTTTTATAGCTTCCGCAAAGGCGGTTGAATCATTACTCATTCTAAAATTTTAATCATTATTTAACCCTGTTTTTAATTAGGTTCTAGTCAGAATATTAAAATCATTCTATTCTTGTATGCCCGATTTATGCACGGACTTCCTGTCGCGGCGAATTTAGGAATTTTGGTTTTGCCTTAAGCCGGGTGGGTGAAAACTTGTCGGGTAAATAATCTGAAGCCCTTCAAGGTCGAACCCCTGCAGAACCCCGCCAAAGAGCATCTGCACGTCCATTTTGGGAAGCTCATACTTGTGGCATTATCGGCCGCCCGCACAGGGTCGAGCCTGTGAACCGGCTCTAGTCATAATGGGAAGCTATTTCTATTTTTGCGGAAGCAATACCGTCTTCACGGTTGTCCAAAAGATGATTACGATTAAAACCATTCTTCTATATTTGAGCTTCAAAAAAAATGATAGAACCCATGACTAGCTCCTTCCTAAAAATTTCTGGTATCGCTGTAAGCATCCTGTTCCTGACTTCCTGTGGTGATCAGGGCGCAGAGAAAAGCGCTGCCGAGACGGCCGACTCTACCGCTGCCGACGACTTTATGTATATGACGGAGCAGTTTGACGATATCAAAATCATACGCTATCAAATTCCGGCGTGGGATGAACTCTCGATGAACAATAAGAAGTTGGCCTACTACCTTACCCAAGCCGGACTGGCCGGAAGGGATATGATGTACGATCAAAATTACCGCCATAATCTGGTGATACGAAGAACACTGGAAGACGCTTACCGCGCGTATGAAGGCGATAAGGAAGCTGCCGACTGGAAGGCTTTTGAGACCTACCTGAAGAAAATCTGGTTCTCGAACGGAATCCATCACCACTATTCCCATGATAAATTTGAGCCGGGATTTACACGTGAATATTTAGGCAAATTGATGGAAGCTAGCGGCGGTAAGTTGTCGGAAGAAGTGCTGAATGTGATCTTCGATCCGTCCATCGATGCTAAAAAGGTCACAAAGGATGCTACCAAGGATCTGGTTTTGGCCAGCGCTATTAATTTTTATGGCCCGAATGTGACCACCGCCGATGTGGAGAGCTATTACAAGAAGCTGATGGCCGATAAAGACCCGGAGCGGCCTATATCTTATGGGCTTAACTCACGATTGGTAAAAGACTCTACCGGCACGCTATCTGAAAAGGTATGGAAAGTAGGCGGGATGTACAGCGCTTCATTGATAAAAGTGATAGGGTGGCTGGAGAAGGCAACGAGTGTAGCTGAGAATCCGCAGCAGAAAGAAGCGCTTGAGCTTTTGATCGAATATTACCGTACGGGGGATCTTAAGAAATGGGATGATTATAATATCGCTTGGGTGAAGGATACGACCAGCACAGTAGATTATATCAATGGGTTTGTGGAAGTGTATAATGACCCGCTCGGCTACCGAGGCTCTTATGAGAATATCGTTGAGATTCGTGATCTGGATGCATCCAAAAAGATGAAGGTGATCGCCGAGAATGCACAGTATTTTGAAGATGTATCGTCTATCATGGATGAGCATAAAAAGAGCAAGGTGGTAGGGATATCCTATAATTTTATCAATGTAGCCGGCGAAGCTGGAGATGCTTCTCCATCTACCCCTATTGGTGTAAACTTGCCCAATGCCAACTGGATACGTGCGGAGCATGGATCTAAATCGGTAAGTCTGGGTAATATCGTAGGCGCCTATGATAAGGCTGGTACATCCGGATTTTTGAAAGAATTCAGTAATGACAGCAACGAGATCATGCTCTCTAAGAAATATGGGAAGCAAGCCGATAAATTGCTTACCGCACTACACGAGGTCATCGGCCACGCTAGCGGAAAGATCAATCCCGGAGTTGGCACTCCGAAGGAAACGATGAAGAACTATTCTTCTACCCTTGAAGAAGCGCGTGCCGACCTCGTAGCACTCTACTATATGCTCGACCCGAAGCTTATCGAAATGGGAGTAATGGACGACCTTGACGTGGGGCGCCATGCCTATGATGACTATATCAAGAACGGCCTTATGCTTCAGCTGCGCCGCTTAAAGGCAGGCGAGATCATCGAAGAAGACCATATGCGAAACCGGCAGTTAAATGCTTCATGGGCATTCGAAAAGGGCGAAGCTGAAAATGTGATCTCTCAGGTGAAGCGCGATGGAAAGACCTATTTTGAAATCAATGATTACGATAAGCTGCGAACCATCTTCGGCGATCTGCTACGGGAGATTCAGCGCATAAAATCTGAAGGAGACTTCCCGGCAGCGCAGGCGCTGGTAGAAGATTATGGCGTACAGGTAGATCAGGCAATCCACGCTGAGATGCTCGAGCGCTCGGCACAGTTTGACAGTGCACCATACGGTGGCTTTATCAATCCGCGCCTAGTGCCGGTTGAAGAAGATGGTTTTATAACCGATATCAAGGTTGAATACCCTACCGATTTTGCAGGTCAGATGCTGGAGTACGACGAAAAGTACACCACGCTTCCGGATGTGAATTAAACTTTAGAGTCGTGAGTCGTGAGTCTCGATTTGAGTCGAGAGAGGTGAGTCGCGAGTCTCGAGGTGAGTCGGAAATATTGAGAAGTGAGTCGGAAGTATTGAGCCATGCGAAGAGATGCTGAATAGGTGGTGAATTTTCCGATACATTCGGGACGAATCTAGACTCACAGGTGAGCTGATGGTGTTCCTGGATGATGCTGATCGAAGATAGACCCCGCGGGTTTTTGAAACCCGCGGGGTCTGAAATGTATGATGGTGCTTGCGAACAAATAGAAGCGCAGCGCATCACACAAGGCTCACAGCATTTCATTTGAAATTTGTATCGATACATATGAAGGCATCACCGCGCTGAGCTTGCCAATCCGTAAAGAGATATTTTGATGTTGTTCCTGCATGATGCTGATCGAAGATAGACCCCGCGGGTTTTTAAAACCCGCGGGGTCTGAAATGTATGATGGTGCTTGCGAACAAATAGAAGCGTAGCGCATCGCAAGGCTCACAGCATTTCATTTGAAATTAGTACCGATTCAAATGAAGGCATGACCGTGCTGAGCTTACCAATCCATAAAAAGATATTTTGATGTTGTTCCTGCATGATGCTGATCGAAGATAGACCCCGCGGGTTTTAAAAACCCGCGGGGTCTCGTAATGGGAGACGCTCTGGATGACAAGAGCCGTCCGGAGACAAAATCCGATGTGAATCCTAGGCCTACCAAAATGGAACGACCATCTGGGAGTCCGTATGGAAAACCAAGCACCGAGCACCAAAAACTAAAAACTCCCTCTCTCGAGACCCAGCCATTCCAAGGCGGCGCCGTGCAAGAGTTTTTCTTTGATGCCATTGGTATAAGGCATGGACTTGATCAAGGTGCCGGGCGCAAGTTCGCCGAGGGGGAAGGGATAGTCGGTGCCGAGTGCGATGCGGTCAGCGCCAAAGATGTCGACCACAAAGTCGAGTGCTTTAGGGTCGTGCACGAGTGAGTCGATCCAAAATTGGCCGATATAATCACGCGGGTTTATGGCATTGTCTATCGCGCAAAGGTCGGGGCGCACATTGAAGCCATGCGCTATGCGGCCTATGGTGCTCGGGAAAGATCCGCCGCCATGTGCGAAGGAGACGCGGAGCTTTGGCAGTCTCTGAAAAATACCGCCAAAGATCATGGAACATATGGCAAGGCTCGTCTCTGCTGGCATTCCCACCAACCAGGGCAGCCAGTACCGCTCCATTTTTTGCTTGCCCATCATGTCCCAAGGATGGACAAATACCGCCATATCAAGATCCTGACAGGCTTCAAAGAAGGGAAAAAGGTTGGGATCATTTAGGTTCCAATCATTCACATGGCTGCCGATCTCGACCCCGGCCAGACCAATACTCTTGCACCGCTCCAGCTCTTCTATGGCCATATCGGGTTCTTGAAGGGGCACCGTGCCAAGGCCAACGAACCGTTTTGGATAGCGGACTACAATCTCGGCAATATGATCGTTTAGAAATTTGGATACTTCGAGGCAATCATCGGGCTTGGCCCAATAGCTGAACATGACAGGAACGGTACTGAGCACCTGAACATCTACGTGGTGCTGCCTGCACTCCTTGAGCCGGGCTTCGGCGTCCCAGCAATTATCTTCGATCTCCCTGAAAAACTTATTGTCCATCATCATCCGCGCGCAGCAGGGCTTGTGATGATCAAGGTGAATAAAACCACCATAACCGAAACGTTCCCGAAAGTTTGGGATATTTTCCGGAAGGATATGGGTGTGAATATCAATGGTAAACATAGCCCGATCGGATCAAATTGGCGTATTCTTTGGCGAAATAAGTGAGTATGATGTCGGCTCCGGCGCGCTTAATGCTGTAGAGTGTCTCTACCATTGCCTTGTCGCCATCGAGCCAGCCTTTTTCTACAGCGGCCTTTTGCATGGCATATTCGCCACTTACATTATAAGCCGCTATGGGCAAGGTGCTTACCGCTTTCAGCTCAGCGATTACATCGAGGTAGCAAAGGGCGGGTTTTATCATGAGCATATCGGCGCCTTCTTCTTCGTCGAGTAGCGCTTCACGGATGGCCTCAAGGCTATTTGCAGGATCCATCTGATAGGTTTTCTTATCGCCCGACTTGGGCGCAGACTCCAGCGCGTCGCGGAAGGGGCCGTAGAAGGCACTGGCATATTTGGCCGTGTAGGCCATGATGCTGGTGTGGGTATAGCCTTCGCGGTCCAGCTCGTGACGGATGTGGCCTACACGGCCATCCATCATATCGGATGGGCCTATAATGTCGATACCGGCCTGCGCCTGTGCTACCGACATTTTGGAAAGTATGGGAAGGGTGGGATCGTTTACGATCGCGCCATCTACTACCAGCCCATCATGCCCATCAGAACTGTAGGTGTCGATGGCGACATCACTCATCAAAACCACTTCGGGGAAGCGGCTTTTCACATCACGGATGGCATCGAGGTAGAAATTATCTTCTGCGTGGGAATAGCTGGCGTATTGATCTTTTAGCTTTTCGGCGACAGCCGGAAAAAGAACGAAGTTATTGATGCCAAGCCCCATGCAATAATCGATCTCGCTCAGCAGCTCTCTCCGTCCCAGCTGTGCCTGTCCAGGCAGGGACTTGATAGGGTTTCGCGCTGACTGATCGGCAGTAATAAATAAGGGATAGATCAATTGATCAAGGCGCAGGGTCGTCTCGCGCACCAGACTTCTGATACCGGGAGACTTTCTATTTCGGCGCGGTCTATTGATCATTCTTGGTGTACATCTCCATGGTGGTGATGAGCTCTTTTATCTTTTGGCTCACTTCATCAAGCCTGTTGCTGTATGCATTCTGTAAATCCAGAATCTCCTGATCGCTCATCGACTTTAAGGTAGCTTCATTCTGATGGTCGTGCGAGTGCAACGCACCATCACGATGATCGTGCTCCATACCGGGCACGCCCACCACCGAAGATTCCCAAGACGACAATAGCTTAAAACCACGGTCGAGGCTGCGCGCCATCGATTTATATGCTTTATAATTCACATCGTTCTCTCCGATAGATTCCATTCTGGCATTCACCTTCACCCGCTGCTCTTCCAGCACATTGTAGATAGAGTCATGGTTGCTCATCATCTTATTATTTATGGCGGCGGCTTCTTTGAGCTTTCTGTTTTCGCTGCGGCCACCGCAAGCTACCATGATGATAGCCAGCAAGGCAATCGATGCGAACTTTAAGCTTTTTAATTTCATACTTACTCTTTCTTTTTTGGAACGGGATCCCATCCATGTGCGCCCCAGGGATGGCATTTGACTATTCGCTTTAGCGCCAGCCAGCTGCCCTTAAATGGACCCCATATTTGAATAGCGGTGATGGCGTAGCTCGAACAGGTGGGTGCAAACCGGCAATTGGCTCCGAATAGCGGAGAGATGATCGCCTGATAGCTCCTGACCAAAAATATGAGTATGCTGCCCATCAATTTCACAGCGGTGAATTTACACATTATGACCTAGAACTGGGGTAGTCTATGGTGGGAAATCTACGCTGGCATGCTTTTCTTAGATATTCAGTTTTTTCGCAATCTCCTTAGGTATAGCATCTTTGTGAAGGTAAATGTTCATGGTCTTAAGCTTCACATAGGCTTCACTGGCAAAGAAATAGCCATCCAGCCCATTATAATCCGTACCCCAAGAGTTCTTTACGATGTAGTACTTATCGCCATTTTGATCTTCCATTATTCCAGTCACCTGCATGCCGTGGTCATCGGTGGTATCCCAATCATCAAAACCTTCCTGACGCATTTCCTGCGTTACCTTCATTTGTGGTACCGGCTGCTCAAAGGCGTTGCTTATTTTTTCTGCTCCTGCATCACTGAAATTATTATTGTCTTTTCCTTTTACGTCTATGGTAGATTCATCTTCTGGAAGTAATGCCAAGCCTTCGCGAAATGCAAACCCTTTTTCCGAGACATCGGCACCCCAGGCGAAAGAATATCCACCCATCACGGCACCATCCATCACCTTCATCAGGTCTTCGAGGGGTAAATTATAGCTCTGCACGTGCAACCAATTATCGGGAATTTCGAGCATAAATGGTTGGTAGAAATCATGGTGCGTATAGCTGGTGAGCGATATGTAATCGTCCATATCAAGATCGAGCTCTGCGGCATAAGACTTTGGTGTATACTGCTTTCCATGGTATTCAAAAGACTCAGGCATCTCTCCCAGATACGCATCTACCACGGCATCATAGCCATCCTTCCAGCGGGGGGTGAGCTTCTTTTGCTTGTTTTCAACCACGGCTTCTACATAGGCCGTCAAGATATTGTCAAGCTCGGAATGATTATGCTCATCGGCTCCATAATTAAGGCCGCTATAGACTTCTTCGGGCACTATACCATATTTTTTCCAGATATGTGCAATGTCTACAAATGCTCCGCCAGCACCAAAATTGGTTTTGCCATGCATCCTCACGTAGCGCTCGGCTTTCTCCTTATAGGTATGATTTACGATATACATCTCGCTCAGGTTCTGCTCGCCCTTGCCGCGGCGTATGAGTTCGCTCTCAAAGAAGGCGAGCGCAGAGAAACTCCAGCAGGTACCGGTGCGGTATTGATTTTGCACTGGGGTGGCTTCCACTTCTTTTACCACTCTGAAGTCGTAACCGCTTTCGGGTTTCAGTTTTATTACCTCGCCATCTTGGGCTATTGAGGTGAGCGCTGCCATGGCCGCTGTGATGGTGGCAATGAAATTAATTTTCATGAAATAGGTTTTTAAATTGGATGCGCAATATACGAAAAGCTGATTGTGCTGCTTCCGCAAAATTTGGCGCCGACCTAAACCAAAAAAAGTAATTTTGACCCAATGGAGATTGAAGCAAAGAAGGCCATAACTTTCTCAAAAAGCCTGATAGCGTATAAGGACACTGGATTTTTCTCGCCGTTGGTGCTCGATTATATAGATGATAATAAAGCCCTTGCACCATTTTATGGTCGCCGGCCGCAGCTCCATTCTTTTGAAGGGCAGCTTGAAGATAAAGCGAGATCTTACCGCCATCGAAAGGTTTTGGTAGATGCCCTGACCGACCAATATGAGCGCTCAAAACTGAAAGCTCCCGCAATAGAAAGATTAAAAAATGAAAATTGCTATACCGTAACCACCGGCCATCAGGTATGCCTATTTACGGGGCCGCTTTATTTCTTTCACAAGATTCTCAGTACGCTCAAAAGCTGCGCACTTCTTGGGCAAAAGTATCCTGAGCATGATTTTCTACCTGTATTTTGGATGGCCACCGAAGATCATGATTTTGAAGAAGCCAATCACTTTTACCTTGACGGCAAAAAGGTGGAGTGGGAGAGCGGCCAGGGCGGCGCTGTGGGAAGGATGACCACCGTAGGGCTGGAGCAAATAGCGGCAGAGCTGAAATCAGAATTTGGGATCGGCTTCCGTGCGGCTGAGCTCCATAAGTTCTTTGAAGATGCATACGTAAAAGGAAAGCATATCACCGAAGCTACGCGGCGCTTCGTTGCACAGTCTTTTCGGAAAGCTCGGTCTGGTGTGTATCGATGGTGACGATCCTGATCTGAAGCGACTTGCAATCCCGATTTTTAAAAAAGAAATATTCGAGCATACTGCCGATACCGCGATACGTGCCACTACTACCGAACTTGAAAAACTGGGCTATAAATCTCAGGTTCATCAGCGCGAAATCAATCTCTTCTACCTAGCTGATGAGCTGCGCGAGCGCATTGTAGAAGACGGCAACGGCTATGCGGTGCTCAATACGTCCCATCGGTTTACCAAAAAGGAATTGCTCGCCGAGCTCGAATCAAACCCCGAGCGCTTCAGTCCCAATGTGGTTTTGCGACCGGTCTACCAAGAGCTCATTCTTCCAAACCTGGCCTATATCGGCGGTGGTGGGGAGTTGGCGTATTGGTTTCAGCTGAAGGGTGTTTTTGAAGCTTTCGAGCTTCCTTTTCCCATAATTATGTTACGTAATTCGGCACTTCTCATTCCATCGGCGCTAGCCCAAAAGATGGAATCCCTAGGGATAAAAGCAGCCGATCTGTTCACCCCGGCCATCGATCTTGAGAACGTTCTGATACGCGATAATACCAATCTCACACTGGATCTTGACAGGGAGCGTGAGCAGCTTGAAGCTACCTTTCTGGAGATGGAAGGGCGCATGCGCGAAATAGACCCGAAGCTGGAGCGATCGGTGCAAAGTGCCTGGGCACGCACCGATCGGATGATGCGAAACCTAGAGAAAAAGATGTTGCGGGCTGAGCGCAAAAAGCAGGAAGTGATCATGGGAAGGCTTGAATCGGTGCGCGAGCTGTTGATGCCCCGCGGTGGATTGCAAGAACGTAATCTCAACTTTGCTCCGCTTTATATATGGTTTGGAGCCGGATTTATAGAAAGCCTTTTGGAGCAATTCGATCCCTTTGAAGCCCAGTTTGCCGTTTTTACGGAATTAAGCTAATATCGGGTAAGGATTGTAATTCAGCTTCTACCTTAATAGTCGACTTCCACTTCTCCATTCGGTCCTTTCGGTACCGACATCCAATGGCTTACATCGGCAAAATAATGGTTGCTCTGCCCTTCGCCCAGCCAGAAATGGGCGCCAAATTTTTCGCGCTTCGGATTTTTCACCCCAAAAAAGTCAGCTGCAAAGCGCAAGAAGATCACGGGTACATATCGGGTCTGGCCGGTCTTTCCCGGAAGGTAGATCATGTTTTTGGGCAGGAAGGCCACTACGCGCTCCCCATCTTCCGGCAATCGATCTTCAACAGAAATCCAAGTCATCTCTTAATTTATCTTTTCGAATATAAGGCAATGCTGCCAAGGCAAGTTTCCAATATTACGAACTAATTTAAAGCCTGCCGCTTCCATTTCTTGCACGGCCTGCTGCTCGCTCATCTTATGTACTTCCTTGATCGGTACGGTTTTATCTTCGGCCCTGAACTCGATCAAGTAGATGGTGCCGTCGTCCTTTAGGGCGCTACTGATGCTCGCCATCATCTCTTTCGGAAAGCTAAATTCATGGTATACATCTACCATTAACACCTTGTCCATTTTGCCGGAAGGCAAGTTAACTTCTGTCTCTGAGCCCTTGATGAGCTTTATATTGTCCACTCCTTTTCGCCCAGCCCGCTTTCTTATTTCGGTGAGCATCTCTTCTTGAATATCTACTGCATATACTTCGCCTTCAGTAAGGTAGGTGGCCATTTTGAAAGCGTGGTATCCCGATCCGGCTCCTATGTCGGCTACACGGTCGGATGGTTTCAGGTTCATGTTTTCGATAAGGAGCGCTGTATTTTCTTCTTCATCGCGCTCGCTTCTATTCAGCCATTCTATACCTGCGTAGCCCATTACGGGTGCTATCTCACGTCCCATATACCACTTTCCCGATCCTTGCGGGTCGCCGGTTTTCTTAGTATATTCTTGGTTTTCTTGCGAATGTGCGCAGCCGGTAGTGGTAAGTAGGAGAATGAAAAATAAATTTTTGATCATAGGGTTCTTTTTGCAAACTTCCGCCAAAGGTATCCAGTTTTGAATTAATTTAGCGTTGCCAGATCAATCGAAAAGGTGCTCCTTTGTGGACTTTTAAAATAGTATGATTAAAACTTTATTTCTTTCCAGCTTTGCTGCGGTTGTTTCGCTTACTGCGTATTGCCAGCCTTGCGAAGGTGGCCTTGCCGGCAACTTTCCGTGTGATTTTGTAGATCAACTCTCTTTTATTTCCAGAAATGATTTTGACTGCGAAGAGATGCTCGATCTATGGGGGTGAGACCAGTCCCGTGACTGGCCGTGAATATGCATTGGTGGGGGGTAGTGATAAGACGGTTTTCGTCGATATGACTACGCCAAATCACCCCATCTATCTGGGTTTTCTACCCACGGCCACCATTGCTTCGGGATGGCGAGACCTAAAGGTCATTGGTAATTATGTTTATATCGTTTCGGAAGCTATCGGCCATGGCCTTCAAGTATTTGACCTATTGAGAATTGAAAACTTGTTGGCTACCGAAATCCCAGTAGAATTTGATGCCGATGCCAATTATACTGATTTTGGTAACTGCCATAATGTGGCTGCCGATACTGCCAATGGGTTCATCTACGCTATAGGCTCAAATACGGTGGGCGGCGGCCTGCACATCTTAGATATAAGTGACCCCATGAATCCGGTGTTTGCAGGCAGCAGTTCGGAAGCGGGATATGTGCACGATGCGCAGATTATGACCTATACCGGCCCTGATGCAGATTATTTCGGAAGGGAGATCTGTGTAGGATTTAATGAAGATCGGCTGGTGGTGTATGACGTGACCGAAAAAACGGATATCATCGTGGTTTCGCAAAGTTTTTATGACTCTACGGGCTATACCCACCAAGGTTGGTTTACCGAAGATTTTCGATTTCTGATCAGCAATGACGAAGTCGATGAGCTCGAATTTGATGCCGGCACCCGCAGTTTTATTTGGAATATGGAAGATCTCGACAATCCCATCTTCATGAATTCTGTCCAGCTTGGCACGGCTTCCATTGATCATAATTTATACATCAACGGCGACATGGTTTATATGTCCAATTATACCAGTGGTCTCCGCATTTTCGACTTGCTTGATATTGCCGAAGGGCATCTTGAGCCATTCGGTTTCTTTGACGTGCTTCCGCAAACGGATGGGCCGTTCTTCTTTGGCACGTGGAGTAATTATCCATATTTCGAGAGCGGGTTTATCCCTGTCTCGGGAATTTCTTCGGGACTGCATATCGTCAAGGCCAACTTCTTTGAACTGGAGACTGATCTGATCCTGGCTTGCGCCGAAAATTCGGTCAGCTTTGATTTTGATGTCAACCGACGACTGAATGGTGAAGTGAGCTATGCAGTGGAAATGGCTCAGCCAGCAGGGTTTGAAGTATCGCTTACCACCGGAACTTCCGATGGAGCCCCCTTTGCCAACACGGCAAGTTTTTCTGGCCTCTCGGCTTTGGCCAATGGCAATTATCCGGGCGATGTGGTGATCACGTATGGCAGCCAAACCGTGAAGCTACCTTTCGTGATCGTCAAAAATGAGACGCTCGATGATTTTGATCTACCCGTTTTGCTCAGTCCCGAAGATGGGAGCCTCGTACCCGATCAGGAAGTGACCTTCACCTTTGATGACCCCACCCCCGGCTATGTGAAATTGCAGATCGCTACGGATGAAGAATTTGGCAATATCGTTTACGAAGCGCAGCTGTTTGGATCAAATGGCTCGGCAGCGGTGAGTTTGCCTTTCGATCTTTCCACTTATTTCTGGCGACTTGCAGAGCCACAGGCCTGTGGTGGAGAGAGCTTTACCGATCCATCCATGTTTACGATCGATATCACAGCGAGCTTAGAAAGCTACCCCACTAGCACGATCAAGCTCTATCCAAACCCTGCGAGCGATTTCTTGATCATAGAAAGCGAAGAATCCTTGCAGCATCTGAGAATATTTGATGTCAGCGGTCGCACTGTGTTCGAGCGGCTTACACCAAAAGGCCAAGATCGATTTCAACTCGAACTTCATAATTTTGATCCCGGTATCTATTTTATGACTTCCAGCAGCGGCGTGGGGTTGAAGTTTGTAGTGCAGTAGGGTTTGCGCATTTACCCTTTTTGCGAGTCAAAACTCATTAGCTTTCAAATAGTCTTTTAACCATTCTTGACGTTGCTTAATATTTAGTATTGTGTCATATACATTGATATGAAGCTTATTGGTGCGGCCACTGTTTGACCTAAAATAGGGAATTGGTAAATGCTCGGAAGGAGGCTGAGAAAGAAGTAAATATCCGAAAGGAATGTAAACTTTCCTCGAAAAATCTTCCAATTGCTTTACCGTTGGTTTCGTTTCTCCTTCTATCCATTTAGTTACTTTTGGATTCTTGTCGACAAATTCAGGTAACTCATACCCAGCCCGGTCGATGGCCCAAGTCAGCATTTCTGGTCGCACTTCTATTCTCGTGGGCATGTCGCAAATATATGTATTCTTAAAGCGCCGCTTCGGTTTTTGCTAAGTGACAAGTTCGAGATGATTCGTTACAGCAATACCGCCTTGCTCAGCCATCGCCCCTAAATCGAAAGATTAATTGATAGTCGTCGCCATTGGTTAACGCAAAAAGATAGATTTCATCTAAATTCTCATATGGCAGGTCAAGGTGAGAATCACGCAAGTCCAATTGGTATTTCCTTCGAGTTCACCGGTATTCACAGCCTATATTATTTGCCACTGCCTTGATCCGTAATCTAAATGTTCACATCATCCAGATTTTTGGTAAACTTTTCAAAATCAAAGTTGACTCCACCTGATTTTGAGCCACACGGCCAATTTTCCGTTCTTGATGTTAGCTGCTAGAGGGCTCTCGTCATTAAGTATGGTCGCCGATAAGCGTTCAACTACTTGCGCGGAAACTTGAAAGGTGGTTGCAAGAAATAGCGCGAAGGTAGTAATGGCTGTAGTTCTCATATTCTGTTGGTTTTTAAAGAAATACGCAAAGTCAGCTATGTAAATACTTCGCCTGCCTTAGCGAGGCCATGGAATTTCTCTCGCGTTACGAATTATTCGCTTGGCTACACCACCCCTAAGGCGACTGCAACGGTGCCGGAGCGCTGGAATGAAAATGCTCTTGGATCCTTGCGGTATACTGATCCAAGAGTTCGCGCACTCTTTCTGGACTCTCGCTGGCTACGATAAGCCCGATATGCCATTTTTTGCTCATTCGCCATACCAATTCTGGATCGTTGAAGCCGGAAGTATCAGGATGCTCATAGCGGCTTAACGATACAACGATTCCGGCATGCAGCTTTTTATCTTTGGGCGGGGCATAAGATTCATTGCGCGCCATGGCCACTTCTACATGTGCCCACTCGGCCCAAAGGTTTACGCCGCTGGCTTTTTCTACCATCTCAGCGAGGTTGGCACCGCCCACGCGCGATGAGGTCTCAAGAAAAAGGTATTCGCCTGTCTCATTGGAGCGGATGAATTCGGTATGCGAAGCCGAGTACTGCATGCCAAATGCCTTTAGCACTTTTTTATTGAGCGCCGTGAGCGCCTTGTTTGACTCATCTTTCGCTTCAAGCGTAACCGACCTGAATATACCGCCGCCATGCGCCACGTCAAAGGGAGTATCGAGGTAGGCCGATATGCGGGCGAAGGCTACCTTCCCTTCCGAAGTTATGGCATCGGCGTGAAATACCTGGCCCGGAGAGAATTTTTCTAGCAGGTAGCGGTGGCGGTCATCGCCCAGCTCTTCGAGTACCTGCCATAGTTTTTCTTCGGTGGCTATCTTTTTTATCCCCACGGCCGATGCTTCCGATCGCGGTTTGATCATCCACGGAGCGCGTACTTTCTGGCAGTATTCCTTTACCATGGCATCATTGAAAAGCGGGGTAAAGGCTGGCACGGGAATCCCTTCCAGCTGGGCTTTTACGCGCATGGCGAGCTTATCGCGGAAGTACCGGCTGGTGGTATCGCCCATTCCTGGTATCCGGAAATTTTCGCGTAAAGCGGAGACCTTTTCTACATCAAAATCATCTAAAGCTACGAAGCGGTCAAAGGCTATGCCGCGCATCTTGAAGGCAATGGCGCGGATTAAGCTTTGCATATTCCACTTTCCGCTATGCTCTTCGTCCATATAATAGACATCTTCTAGCGCTTCCCAAGGCCAAGGTTCATCTCTCAAATGGAGCGATGTGACAAGGTATACTTTATGGCCGCTTGCCTTGCAGGCTTTCATAAAGTCGGCTCCTTTAAAATAGGACGATACGCATAAAAAGGTGATGCTCTTTTTCATAATGGATGATTAATAAGAAGCAATATCAGCATCTTCTGAGAGTTTGGTTAAAAAATCGCTTAAAAGTTGCACGCCAAATCCAGTGGCCGATTTGGTTTTGTAAAATGGGCTGTCGCCAAATGACATTCCGGGCATATCGATATGCGCCCAAGCGGTATGGCCATTAGTAAAGAATTGGAGAAATTTTGCGGCAGCTATTGAGCCGGCCACTGGCTTGAGCGGCAGGTTGGACACATCGGCCACGTCGCTGTGTATATAGGAGTCGTAATCACTCCAGAGCGGCATCGGCCAGAGTTTATCTCCGGTCTTAAGGCCAGATTCCTGTAGGCTTTCGGCCAATTTTTTATTGTCGCTATAAAGCGCTGCGGCTTCCATGCCGAGCGCCCGCACGGAACTGCCGGTGAGGGTGGCCATATCGATCATGATCTTCGGCTTCAGGTTTTGGTTGCTCCAGCTCAGGCCATCGGCCAGTGCAAGGCGTCCTTCAGCATCGGTATCGATCACTTCTATGGTTTTGCCGGAGTGCGACTCGATGATCTCGCCAGGGAGTACAGCATTTGCATCCACGCTATTCTCTGCCGAAGGCACGATGGTAGCGATATTTAACTTTAGCTTAAAGCGCGCGGCCAGTTCTATCGCACCCAGCATAGCGGCCGCACCGGCCATATCGCTCTTCATATAATGCATATTGGTGGAGCCCTTGATCGAGATTCCACCGGTATCGAAGGTGATCCCTTTTCCTACCAGCGTCACATCTACTTCTTGCGAATCGGGGCGGCCATTGTATCGGCTTACGATAAATGCCGACTCATTGGCGCTGCCTCGCCCCACGGCATGAAGGGCAAATAATTTTCCCTTGATGATGTGATCTTCATTCCACACTTCGCAGCTAAAACCAAATTTTTTGGCCGACTGCCTTGCCATAAGGCCTATCTCGTGGGGCGTTTTTAGATTCGGCGGCAGGTCTACCATTTTCATTACCCACATCTGTACTTCCGCTTCGGCGGTGGCGCGCTCGATGGCGTGAGTTAAATCCTGTTCGGCATCGATGTAAAGCACCAGTTTAGACCTCTCGGGTCGGTGGCTTTCAGAAGGCCTGATGGCATAATCGGCCAGCGCCACTCCGCGAAGTGCGGCCGTGAGCACATCGGCACGCAGGGAGGTGACGAGCACGGGTTCGCTGCCCCAATACTTTCCGGTTTTTTGCCTGAGCAGTCGAAATTTAGCAGCTACCGCATTTAGGTTCCATTCTTTCGAGATGCAGAAGTGAATCTCACGGTGGCCATCATTGGTCTCCACCAGCCATTCGCCCGGTTCAATTTCGGTGTAGGGCGGTTTTGACTTATCGGTATCGTACTGACAAATAATTCGGCAGGTGGCCTTTAAATCTTTCTTGAATGCTTTAAAAATCATGAGTTTGAATTAAAATACAGCCAGTGCACGGCTTTTGAAAATTCTTGTCGCCAATAGTATTCGCTATGCGTTCCGTCCGAGTTAAGGGATACGTGCACGTGGATATTCTCGTAGTCCTTATTATTGCCTAGCAAGATATTCTTGAAGCGCAATAGATTGGGCAGATGGTTTGCACTTTCCCTGCCGCCGGCATAAAAATAGAGGTGCACCGGGATCTCTGGATTGAAATTTCTCGCTTGCTGAAATATTTTTGGAGCTATCCAAAGGCTGGGCGAAAAAATCATCAGTCTACTGAAAGTCTGCTGATGATTGAGCCCTGCAAAGAGACTGATCAGACCCCCCATAGAGCTGCCGCCCATACCGGTATGCTCGCGCTCGGGCTTGGTACGAAAGCGCTTATTCACGTAAGGCAATAAGGTCTCTTCCATAAACTTTAGGTAGAGCAGGCCTTGCCCTTTTCCGATCTTAGGGTTAAAATAAGGAAGGTACTCGGTAATGCGGTCTTCACCGCCGTGATCGATGGCTATCACGATGAGTTCTGAATGGCCTTCATGTGCCAGCTTTTCCAATTCTTGGTCTATGGCCCAATTCCCGAAGGGGGCATGTTCATCATAAAGGTTTTGACCGTCATTGAGATAGAGCACGGGATAGCGCTTCTCACTCTGGTAATAGTCATGTGGGAGCAATGCAGCTATGCGCCGCTTGCGCCCAAGTTGGGGTATCTCATAGGCTTCTTCGATTATTTCTACTATCGGGGCTAGGCTGGAGGTCACTTCCACAGAATCAAAATTAAAAGACACGAATGTACTTGAATTGAAAGTGCCGTACAACCGGTTTTTTGAACATTCTGGGCATAACGTGGCTCGAAAAAGGTTGTAGACCGCAGGAATCAAGGGGCGGGAAGAGGCCGTCGCGAGATGAATATAAAAGTCTCAATCGCTTCGGGCCGATATCATGTCAATTTTTATACATTTGGTCGGTATTAAAAGGTGGTATTTAACAAACTAGATTCAAAGGAAAATGCAAGACAATATTCTTCCCGGTAGAGGGCTGGGGGAACTCATTTTTGGAATGACGCGCAGCGATGTCAAGAAATTGCTTGGCGAAGCTGACGAAATAGAAGCTGGAGAAGAAAACGACGATCTGGAATATTGGCATTATGATGATCTGGAAATTTCGCTTGTTTTTGATGCCACCGAGCATAATAAGTTGAGCACCATAGTATGTGCAAATCAGACAATGACGCTTTATGGGGAGAAATTGGCAGATATGTCTAAGGATAATCTGGTAGGCCTGCTAAAGCGAAAAGGGCATAAAGCGCTCACCTTTACCGAAGATTTTGATGAAGATGTACATCTGGAAACCATCGAAGCCGACGATATTGAAATGTTGTTTTGGCTTCGCGAAGGCGGCCTTACCGAAGTGCAGTTCGGGCCATTCTTTGTAGACGAAGGCACGATCAGTTGGCCATAAAAAGGGAGTAATGAGAGCTACAGGGCTATTTATTTTGTTCTCGCTTTTCTCAAGCTGGGCATTTGCTCAAGAAGAAGCGGGAGATAGAAAGCCCGGCCGTAGCGATTATTATACCATAGCGCCATTGGCAGCCATCCCGATTTCAGAATACGCTTCGGATGATAGGTTATCGCGCGATGCAGGCTTTGCCCAGCAGGGATTTGGTATCGAACTTTCCTACGCCGAATTCTTGACCAATTCCCCAGCCTTTATTCATTTAAACCTTGGTTTTTTTGCCAATAAAACTGTGGGCTATTCCGATGCCGTTGCTTACGCAAATAGTATCTCTGGCAATGACTATTCCGTAGATAGAGATCCGTTTTTTCTTAATCTTCCCATCACGGCCGGTTTGGGTTTGGGTACGCAAACTAGAATGCACGATGTCTATCTCAAAGTGGCCGGTGGTCTCAACATTACCAAGCTCACCGAAGCTACGATCAACGTAGAAAGGGAGGCAAAGCCTTATTCTTCTATAGGCTTCAGCCCCTGTTTCGGGAGTGAGATAGGCTATATTTACAAAGGTGTATTCAATGTGGCGGCGTCTTATTTTAACTCACCGAATGCTGTTTTTAATATCAAAGAAGGCAGCCGCGACTTTAGTTTAAACTCCAATTATACCATCGAAGTGATCCATATCAAGCTGGGGATAATCTTGGGGTATTAATTGGCAGTCAAAGATTTCGTTTGATTCAAATACCTTTCGAAGTCTCCAACGGTCAATATCATCTTACCTGTCGCCTTGCCAAATTATAGCTGTTAAGCCCTTATCCTTTTTGACTTCTTGAGATAGCGCGTACCGAGATAGATCAAAAGTAAAATCGGTAAGGCCAGGAAAAGTGGCCATTTATAGGCTTCGTAGGCATCTTGTGAAGGCAGGCGATAGAGCGTTTTTAAAATCACAAGTACCGCACCCGAGAGCCAGATATAGGCAGAAGTATATTCCTTTACGATGACCCGCGCCCAGTTAAATTCCATGGAGCCCATGGTTTCGCTCAAGCCCTTCAGCTTTGGAAACCAACGGTTGGTATCGGCGCAATACCGGTCAAAGGCTTCCCCAAATTTATTCCTGAGAAAATTCTCTTCGGCACGTATGATGGCCTGATAGAAAATGATAAAAAGTGGCGAGAGTATCAGGTTGAACAATAAGGTATTGCTCATTATGCCCAAGCCGACCAAGATCAAAACGTTTCCGACATAGAGCGGATTTCGCGTATGCGCAAAAAGCCCAGTGGTTATAAGGTCTTCTGCGTATACCCTGCGGTTTTTCCCACCCCGTATGATGTATTTAAGGCCGATGGTGGCTATCCGGCATATTTGCCCGATAAGGGCTACCAAAAAACCTAAGACCAATGCTACCTTATAATTCCCAAAAAGATGTGGGCCGGGGACGAAAAGAAATAGATAGAAAAAGAGGGAAGAGATAATTGCGATAGTGAAAGATGAAATTGCCGAATTTTACCATTGTCTTTATTTCACTGCGATGATGCCGCAGAAGTTATACCATTTAAAAAATACGTCTACCAATCGGAACCCACAGTCTTTCAGCAGCTTCTTATTTTCTTCGAGCTTATAGGGGATCAGCACATTTTCCAGCGCTTCCCGCTTCTGCGAAATCTCCATATCGCTGTAATTATGCCGCCGTTTCATATCGTAATAATACTTAATAAAGAGACGGTTGAATAGAGAATCTTCGCCCAGTACTTTTTCGGTAAGGATGAGACATCCATTTTCGTTCATGCCATCATAAAGCTGCTGCACGAGCTGCTGCCGATAGAGCGGGCGTATGAATTGAAGCGTAAGGCAAAGGTTTACCACCGAAGCATTTTCTATCGAAATGCCTTCGTTCAGGTCGGCGTAATTCAATTCAAAATCGCGGGTCACTCCGCTCTCGTGCATTTTGTTCTCGCATTTTTTCAACATTTCTCTTGAGTCATCGAGCCCGATGAACTTTACACCTTGGTCTACGGTCTTGTCGAGTAGCAAGAGGGATGCACCGGTAGAGCATCCGAGGTCGTAAAGATTACTTCCGTATACGGCAAAGTCTTTTCCAATCTCGGCAATCATACGTTGTATTTCGGCATAGAATGGAACCGATCGCCCCACCATGTCGTCAAAAACAGTGACTACTTCGCTTCCAAATTTGAAGTCGGAAGCTTCGCGGGGCTGGTTAAAGACTTTATCTTCATTAAGATCCATATTCGAAATTTTTGCGTGAATTGCTCTGATTTTTGACGAAGAAACCAAGCTTTTATGGGTTTCATGGACAAAGAAGCGCGAAAGTTATAATTATTTACGGAAGGGTAGCCCCTAATATTTTAATCGAAAGCCGTTTGGGTAAGTCAAGGCTGCCCGAAAGAGATCAAATGATCCACGAGTGGAAGAATTATATTGATTACTATCCATCGAATCGCTTTGAGAGTTCTATTTTCGCCTTATGGAAATGAGCGTAAGCATTAATCAATTGGATCAAAACAACCATTTTGAAGCTAGGGGTGCACAGGGTAGCACCGTGGCTATTGACGGGAGTGAAGCGCATAAAGGGATGCGCCCCATGGAATTATTGCTCACTGCAGTAGGCAGCTGCGCCGCATTTGACGTGGTGCACATTCTAAAAAAGCAAAAAATCGAACCCGAGGGGCTCAAAGTAGATGTGAGCGGCTCTCGGGTAGAAGAAGGTGATGCCAAGCCATTTAAGGCAATCCATATCGTTTTTACTTTGAAGGGAACGATAGATGAAGGCAAGGCGCAGCGCGCGGTAAAATTGGCTGTTGAGAAATACTGTTCGGTGGCCGAGACACTCGATAGGGCCGTGAAAATAAGCTTTGACCTTAAACTTGAAGCGTAGAAAAAGGTTGAATAGCGGTAATCTGTTTTGCCATTTACAAAGCCCATTATGGATGAATTTTTTCTAACAGAACTCTACAAGAAAAATCAAAGCTGCGCATCTTGCCCTTCCGAGGCTCAGGTTTCGAGTTTTTTACACGGGCTGCTGGCCATGCTTTTTCCCAATTTTGATAAGCGGTCTTTTGGGTCATTCGAAGATTTTCAGGCTTTTAGTAGATCGCTAAGGGTAGAGTTATTGGCGCTCGTTAAAGGCAGCGGGCTCACAGCGAATGAAAAGGCAGAAACTGCGGTTGCTGAATTTTTCAATGTGCTGCCTTCTGTGAGCGAAAAGTTGCAGCAAGATGTGGAAGCAATGTTTCAGGGCGACCCGGCGGCAAAATCCCAAATAGAGATTATCCGCACCTATCCCGGGTTCTATGCCATCGCGGCCTACCGCATAGCCCATCAACTGACCGTGCTCGGCATTCCGCTCCTTCCGCGCACTATCGCCGAATTGGCGCATACCCGTACAGGGATCGACATCCATCCCGGCGCCACCATAGGCCTACATTTCTGTATAGATCACGGCACCGGAGTGGTGATCGGTGAGACGACTACCATAGGCAATAATGTAAAGATCTACCAAGGTGTCACCCTAGGTGGGCTCAGCGTAGATAAGGCCGATGCGCTAAAAAAACGCCACCCAACGATAGAAGATGATGTGGTGATCTATGCCGGCGCGACCATTCTGGGCGGCGAAACTGTAATAGGCCGCAACTCGGTGATCGGGGGCAATGTATGGCTCACCCGCAGTGTGCCCCCGGGCACGAAGGTCTATTATAAGGCGGCGCTCACCAATAACGATGGTGAGACGGACATTATAGAATTCAAATCATGAATATAATCGATCTGATCGGCAATACGCCGCTGGTAGAAATCAAGAATATTTGGCAGAAGCCCGGCATCAGGCTCTACGGCAAACTAGAAGGCCATAATCCCGGTGGTAGTGTGAAAGACCGCGCCGCTTATGGGATGCTGCGGGGAGCACTCGATCGCGGTGACATTAAGAAAGGCGATAAATTAATAGAAGCGACCAGTGGAAATACCGGTATTGCCCTAGCCATGATAGCGGGGCAGCTGGGGCTGAAAATGACCCTTATAATGCCCGAGAGTGCCACCGAGGAGCGAAAACAGTGTATGCGTGCTTTTGGCGCCAAGCTCATCCTTACGCCCGAAGCTGGCACCATAGAATACTCACGCACCTTGGCGCAGGAGATGTCGGAGAAAGAAGACTATTTCATGCTCGATCAATTCTCAAATGACGATAATTGGAAGATGCACTACCGCACCACAGGGCCGGAGATATGGAAGGATACCGATGGAAAAGTCACCCATTTCGTAAGCTCCATGGGCACCACGGGAACGATCATGGGCGTGTCCCGATTTCTGAAAGAGCAGAATCGCGACGTGCGGATTATCGGAACCCAGCCGAAAGAAGGCTCCCGGATACCGGGCATCCGAAGGTGGTCACCCGAATTTCTGCCCAAGATATTTGAATCCAGCAGAGTAGATCGCACCATAGAAGTAAGTGCCGACGAGGCCGCTACGATGGCACGCCGACTGGCGCGCGAAGAAGGGGTTTTCTCTGGTATGAGCAGCGGCGGGGCGCTAACCGCTGCTATCAAGTTGGCCGAAAATATAGATACCGCCACCATCGTATTTATCGTTTGTGATCGCGGCGATCGCTACCTAAGCTCAGGACTCTTCGATGCCGATTAGGCAAGAGGATATCATCACGCATAGCCATAAGCTCCCTGTTGGTGAGTTGATCATGGGGTCTCTAGATCGCGAGCTCTGTATTTGTGATTGGCGTTACCGTGCAAAGCGCGAAGCCATAGACCGTCGGTTGCAAGATGCCAGCGGCCGGTGTTTTAAAACCGGTAGTAGCGAAGTGATCGAGGAAGGCATCGCACAGCTCGCGGAATATTTTGCTGGGCAGCGGCAGGAATTTACGATTGCGCTGCGGCCCATCGGTACCGATTTTCAAAAGAAGGTTTGGAAAGCACTGCGTGCCATTCCATTTGGTAAAACCATCACCTACGCCGGGCTTGCATCGTCCATGAATAGTAGCAGCGCCATTCGGGCGGTCGCTGCGGCCAATGGAGCCAATGCGCTTTCGATTTTCATTCCCTGCCATAGGGTCATAGGCAGCCAGGGAAAATTGGTGGGATATGCCGGCGGCCTTTCGGCAAAGAAAATTCTGCTGGAACTGGAAGGATCAGCAAATCAGATGGAGCTGGAGTTTTGATGAATTGGGTTCATGCCTTCCCATTCCAAATTTTCCAACTTTCTTCCGCTTGGATGTTGAGCATGCTCAAGCCATTGATAGCCGTGGCTCCCATTTTTCTGCCTTCGGCCATAAATTTTGTCTCCGCAGGATTATAAATCAGCTCATAGAGCAGGTGCGCTTCGCTGAGGTGCTGGTAGGGCAGGGCGGGAGCTTCGTCTACGCTCGGGTAGGTACCCACGGGGCTCGTATTTACGATGAGTCTAAAAGCCTTCATCGCATTGGCATTTAAATCTTTATAGCTCAACTGGTTGGGCTTTGAAGGGGTCCGGCTCACGAAGGTGGTGCCAAGGCCTAATTGCTCAAGCACGTACGCTACCGCCTTCGAAGCACCGCCCGTGCCAAGTATGATCTGCCCTTTCCATACCATGCGTTAGGAAGGGTTTCAGGCTATTGCCAAAGCCAATCACATCGGTGTTGAAACCAAACTTTCGTCCTTCCGATATTTTGATGGTATTGACCGCCCCAATAGCCGCGGCTACGGGGTCAACTTCGTCGAGAAAAGGAATGATCTCTTCCTTATACGGGATGGTAACATTGAGACCGTGGAGATTGGGATTTTCTTCAAAAACAGTATTGAGATCAACTATTTCGGCCAACTCAAAATTGGAATATTTTGCGTCAATGCCTTCTTTTTCAAATTTTTTCTCAAAAAAAACCTTAGAGAAGGAGTAGCCCAGCGTTTGGCCGATAAGGCCATACTCAAGCATCGGTAGATTTTTTGGCTGCAAAGCGATCTAGAAAATACAGCAGCGCCGCCCCGATCAAGGTCATAAGTAAGGCCAGCCCCAGCTGCGATGGCTCGCCTGTGATGTCTACATAGTTATGCGGAAGCACATTCTCTTCTACGATGGGTATGGTCTTCTCATTGGCTTCGCCGGCGTGTTTGGTCACAGCTTCCAAAACGTTCTTCCAGGGCCATATTTTGTTGAGAGAGCCGAGGAGAAATCCGGCCAGGAGCGCAGTGGTAAGATCGTGATACCGCTTGAACATAAACTTAAGGAAGCGGCTGAAAACTAGCAGACCGGAGATGCAGCCGAGCATAAATATTCCGATCGATTGCACGTCGCGGTCATTCACAGCATTGAGAATAGTGAAATAAGACCCCAGCAAGATTAGGATGAAGCTCCCAGAAATGCCCGGTAAAATCATGGCGCAGATTGCGATAGAACCGCTTAAAAACAGGTACCATTGCGAGCCGGGTTCTGTGACGGGTGGCAGGTCAGTGATAAGCCAAGCTATGATGGCGCCAGCTATAAATGCGAAGTAGCGAGAGCCGGTCCACGTATGCACCCTTCTGGCTACCAGCGGAATACTTCCGATAATGAGCCCAAAGAAAAAAGACCAAGTGGGTATGGCTTCCGACTCAAGCAGGAAGCTGATGAGCTTGGCGAGTGAAAAGATACTTATGGCGATACCCAAGAACAGGGCGAGGATAAAATTTCCGTTTATGGCCTTCCAAAATACTTTTGGCCCCTTGCTGAAAAGCAAACCGATGGTCTGAAAATTAACCCCGCTAATGGTCTCAATAAGCTCTTCGTAAATACCAGTGATAAAGGCAATGGTGCCGCCACTTACACCGGGCACCACATCTGCCGCGCCCATGCCTACGCCCTTAAGGCTTAGGAGCGCGTAATCTTTGATGGATCGCATCTAGACTACTTCTATGGATGAGTCAATATCTTTGGCCCAAGCCGTAATGCCACCCGTTAGGTTGTGGAGATTGCTATAATCTTTTTGTCCTTCCAGCGCCGTGATCGCAGCAGCAGAGCGGGCTCCACTACGGCAGTGGATCACCACTGCACAGTCTTTCCTAATCTCATCAGCGCGCTCTATTATCTCGGCCATGGGGATATGGTGGCCGCCGATGGTTCCGGCTTCCACTTCATGGATTTCACGCACATCTATGAGTTGATGTGGAGTGCGGTCGTCGCGCATTTTTTTCAATTCTGCTGGACTAATATTGTTCATGGGTTCAAGTTCTAAGGACGGAACACTTCGCTCATTTCTGCGGGGAGATGTTCGAAAAAGGTATCTCCGCGCAGGCCTATTCGCAGGGTTTCCAGTGGAATGACATCGCTTGGAGCTATATTTCCCAGATTTACGTTGGCGCCTATCAGCTTGATGAACCATACCTGCTGTGTTTTTTGGGGGGCTTCCCAGATGATGTCTTCTGATCTAACCTTAGACAGGATTTTATTTACCAGCAGCACATGGGCCGTTCCATTGGGGCGGTAGATCCCCACATTTCCGCTTTCACGTGCCTCGGCGATCACTTTCCAAGAACCTGCGCGCAGCTCGGTATCCATCATTTTCACCCATTTGCCTGGGGCTATGAGTATTCCTTCTTCTTTTGAGCCTACTTCAGAAAGTACCGTAAAATCTTTGGCCAAGGTAGCGATGTACTCTAATTTTTGATCGTGGGGCAGGTGTATGCTTCCATCCGATACTTCTACCATTCCCAAGTCGAGATCGGAGAGCAGTTTTCGGAAGGCATCAAACATATTTCGGGCGACGAATGCTTCAAATAGTGTTCCCCCAAGGTAGACCCGCAAATCGTGGGCGTGGTAAAGTTTTATTTTTTCCTTGAGATTTTTGGTGAGATAGGACGTACCAAAACCCAATTTTACAAGATCTGTAAGCTCTTCGTTGGCATCAATAAAAGATTCTGCTTCGCTGATGCTCAAGCCTTTATCCATCACCATAGTTTGACCATTGGATCGCGGTCTCACCGTTCGCTCTGGGAGAAAAGGGAGTTCAAAATTCATCTTAGCTTTTGGCTTGTGTGTATAATTCAATTAAGGCCACAATATTGGGAAATTGAATTGATTCAGGAAAGATGTTCAAGAAATACTTACTCCCTTCGGGTTGTTTATGAAGGCAGTCGGTTAGCAGTTCGGCGGCATTTTCTAGCTCGCCCCTTTGCAGCAGCAGCTTTACGATATGCCAGTGCAGGTCTTGGGCTTCCTTCACCGTTGCGATCCCATCCTTTAGGGCTTGTATGCCTTCGCCGATATTATAAAGCATCACCTTGACTTCAGATAGGGCGATCCAAATCTCTTCGTCGCTTTCAAAATTTTCTGACATGTGGAGATAAGCCTGCTCTGCTTCCCGCAAATAACCCGCTTTTACCAAGGTCTCGGCATATATATGCCAATTGTCCATGTTAAGCTCGTCATAATCCAGCGCTTCCCGGTAAAGTTTAAGGCTGGCCGTGAAGTTGATTTCGTTTTCCCGTACTGCGCCTAGCCCCATCAAGGCATCCACGTATTTGGGATCGAGTGCCAAGGCGCGCATATAGTTTTTCTCTGCGTGATCCCAAGATTCGAGTCGCTCGTAGCATTCGCCGATAGCGGCATAGACCATTGGATTACTCTCATCGTGTAGCAGTGATTGTGTATAGGCGTCTATTGCAAGGCCATCTTCATCGCAGCTGGTATGCAGGTTTCCCTGAAGGATGAATGCATTTGTAAAATCATCTTTTATGGCAAGGCAAAAGCCGACAGACTCTAGCGCTTTCTCAAAAAGCCCTAGCTTTTCGAAGCAGATGGCCAAATTATACCACCCTACAAAGCTGTATGGGTTTTCATTGAGATAGGCATTAAAATAGTCGACGCCCGTCTCTACGTCTTGCGCCATATCAAAGCAATAGCAAAGTTCAAATAGGCTGGCTTCGTGGTTGGGGTTGATTTCCAAAGATTGGATAAGGCTCTGAATAGCACCTTCATAGTCTTCTACCATCTCTTGCTCAAAGGCTAGATCCAGAAAGATGTCTTCCTTATTTTCAGAAGAAGAGTTTAGCGCTTTCAAGAGACAAGACTTAGTGCCTTCATGGTCGCTAAGGTTGCGATGCACTACTGCCTTGAATAGGAGCATCTCGGTATTGGTAGGCTCGGCGGCTTCAAGAAAATCCAGGATCTCCATCGCCTTCCGGGGGCGCTTACCTATAAGCAGGGTCTGTGCCTTCTTCAGCAATAGCGCCGAGCTTTTTGGAAAGAGCTCAAGACCGTGGGTCACTGCTTTTCTCGCTTTTGCATGCATACCGATCTCCAGATAATGGTCGGCTAGGGCTTCTATCTCTTCAACATCAAAAAAATACGACTCTTTGGTACGAAGCATGTCTTCGAACTTTGTGATCAGGGCCGGATCGGACTCGTCAAAAAAATTGTTGGAATACTCTGTCATAGTTCGTTTTCGGTGCGGTCATTGTCAAATTTATGAAAAGCCGCACCCATTGGCCACTGGCAAAAAAATTGTTTTTAACAAGGAAATGCACAAAAGATCAATCCCGGTTTGCACAATCGCTATTGCTTAGGCTTTGCAAAGATACACTTTTATGAAAGTGAAGCGACAAGTCTTGTGGCTGGTCTCGAGACGCAAATCTCAAGTCGCTAACCGCGGGTCTAGTGTATTGAGCCGCAAGGGGAGAGTCTCAGGTATGAAGGGGTTGATAGGAGACGTGGTGAGGTGTAAACCCGCAGAAAAATTACAGGAATGGATCAGTTACCTGATGGAAATGTGGAGTTATAAATTGTGAAATTTTCTCAGATGAAGCGTCGACGGTTGTGAAGTGGCAAGGGCCATCGCAAGCAAGCAAGTTCTATCCGTCGGTTGTTTTGTGTAAGCATTGAACGGAGATCATAGCTGGTGTGAAGGACGCAACTGCATTTTTTAAGTATCAATGCGCCGCGCGGTATCGGCCAGTGAGACAAGAATCCTAAGGATTTAAATTTCTCTCTATATTATGATAATTTTGCGGAAGCACTAAAAAACAAAAGCTTGACATTAATTAAATCTATTTCTGGTATCCGGGGCACTATTGGCGGAAGCCCTGGCGATAATCTCACGCCCATAGATATTGTAAAATTTGCTTCCGCTTACGGCAAAATGCTCGTTGATTCTACTGGTAGTGACCGCTGCAGTGTGGTGATAGGGCGTGATGCACGGCCCAGTGGCCAGATGGTAAGCGAACTGATAAGCGCTACACTCGCTGGGCTGGGAGTAGATGTGATAGACCTTGGCCTAAGCACCACGCCTACGGTAGAGCTTGCCGTGCCGCACGAAGGTGCCACGGGGGGAATAATCATCACGGCCAGCCACAATCCGGTGCAGTGGAATGCGCTTAAATTGCTCAATGCCAAAGGGGAATTCATCTCGGACGCTGAAGGTAAAAAAGTGATAGCTCTTGCAGAATCGCTCGTCATAGAATTTGCTCCGGTAGAGAAATTGGGTCATTACCGGGAAGAACCTTCGTATATTGATTTCCATATTAAGAAGGTGCTGGCCTATCCCTTGGTAGATGTGGATGCTATACGGAACGCAGATTTTAAAATAGCCGTAGATGCGGTAAACTCAAGCGGTGGTATAGCCGTGCCAGCGCTACTTAAAGCGCTGGGGGTGAATGATGTGGTAGAGTTGTACTGCAAGCCTACGGGTATATTTCCGCATAATCCAGAGCCGCTGCCAGCACATTTAGTTGATCTTTGCGAAATGGTGAAGACCGAAAAATGCGATCTTGGTATTACGGTAGATCCTGATGTGGACCGCTTAGCTTTTGTGAGTGAAAATGGAGAAGTATTTGGCGAAGAATATACCCTCGTAGCCGTGGCCGATCTGGTGATGAGCCAGCGGAAGGGGGCCGCTGTATCCAATCTTTCATCTACACGCGCACTCAGCGATGTGGCAGCGTGGCATGGTGGCAGCTATCGCGCATCGGCTGTAGGGGAAGTCAATGTAGTGGCTGCCATGAAAGAGACTAATGCCGTGATAGGCGGCGAGGGAAATGGTGGGGTGATCGTACCCGATTTTCACTACGGGCGCGATGCCTTGATAGGGATCGGGCTCTTCCTTACCCATTTGGCAAATTTTAAAGGCACCGCTTCGGAGCTGAAAGCGACTTATCCGGCTTATGCGATCTCTAAAAATAAGGTAGCCCTCACGCCCGATCTTGATGTAGATGCGCTGCTGGAAGATGTGGCTCAAAAATTTTCGGAAGAGAAAGTGAACCGGGTAGATGGGGTCAAAATAGATTTTAAATCTGGCTGGGTGCACCTGCGCAAGTCCAATACCGAACCCATCATCCGCATATACGCGGAGAGTGCTACCGAGGCCGAAGCAAACGAACTGGCTGAGCGCGTGATACATGAGATAAGTGCTACAATTTCTTAATTTTGCCTTTTCGATAATACTATGAAAGCTTACCTTGATAATGCCGCCACCACTCCCGTAGCTCCCGAAGTGGTAGAAGCCATGTTGCCCTATCTCACCGAGCATTTTGGCAATCCTTCCAGCACGCACCAATTCGGCCGTAAGGTAAAGTCGGCAGTAGAGACGGCCCGTAAATCGATCGCAGCTCATCTCAACTGCTCGCCTATGGAGATCTGTTTTACATCGGGTGGAACCGAAGCAGATAATATGGCGATAAATGGAGCCATTAATGAGTTGGGCGTCAAGCATATCATATCTTCTGAGATTGAGCATCATGCCGTATTGAATACCGTAAAGCATTGCCATGCTAAAGAAGGGCTACAACTCAGCATGGTGCGGCTCAATGAATTGGGTCATATAGATTTGGCCCACCTTGAAGAGCTTCTGGCTAATGCCAATGAAAAAACACTTGTTACGCTGATGCACGCCAATAATGAAGTGGGCACGATGCTCGATCTGGTCGAAATAGGACAGATCTGTGCAGCTCATGGCGCTTTTTTTCATTCCGATACGGTGCAGACGATGGGGCATTATTCTTTTGACCTTTTGCACACTCCCGTTCATTTCATTACCGGAGCGGCGCATAAATTTCACGGCCCGAAGGGTGTCGGGTTCCTTTATATTGATAAGTCGGTACATATCGGGCCGATGTCCTTTGGCGGAAGCCAAGAGAGACAGCTCAGGCCGGGCACTGAAAATGTTTATGGCATCGTAGGAATGGCCAAGGCACTTGATCTGGCCTATGAAGATTTAGATAGCCATGCCAGCCACATCCTAGGCTTGAAGGGATATATGCGCGAGCGATTAAGTGAATTGCTGGATGGGGCGGTCACCAATGGATGCCAAGAACGATCGCTTTGCACGGTCTTGAATGTGCAATTTCCGCCCACCGATAAAGCGGCCATGTTGCTCTTCCTGCTCGATATAGATGGTATAGCCTGCTCTGGAGGAAGCGCTTGCTCCAGCGGCAGCAATCAAGGCAGCCATGTGTTGCGATCACTCGGCACGGCCATGGACAGGCCTAGTATCCGGTTCTCATTCAGCCGATACACCACCCGGGAAGAGATAGATTTCGCCATTGATAAGGTGGTGGGACATTTTCAAGGGGTTACAGTTTAGGTTTTGGGTTTTGAGCCTTGAGCCTTGAGCCTTGAGCCTTGAGTTATTTGTTTTTGGTTATTTTAAAACTTTTTCGATGAGCGGAGCGAACATAGAATAAGCTCACTTTTGGCTATTGACACTTGAGAAACTGACTAAAAATTTCGGTATTTGGTTCTACGCATCAGCACCGTACCTTCGCATTCCTGTATTCTGAGAAGTACTTTTAGAAGTCACCCTCTAAAAATTCATCACACCTCTACTGTACCATTCCGAGAATAAATACGTTGAAAAAAACAACGTACATACTTCAAAACCCCTTCCTGTCTAAAGATTTGAGCGCGACAAGATGCAATGGTGTGTTTATAGAAGATAGTGGTATTCTTCCTATTCAGAAAAGTAGCGTCTTACTCCATTTAAAAATTAAAAACTTCAGTACCACTTACCCTTGGCTCACCACTCACCACCCACCACTCACATCTCACCACTCAAAACTCACAACTCACAACTCACAACTCAAACTACTCCTCAGTATTCTTCTCTTCAAAAAGCTCGGGGTCGAAACCGAAAAGCCGATTTTTCTTGATCATCACATCGACGTAATTGGGTACCATTTTTTCCCAGCCCGACTCACCATCCTTGATAAGTTTTAATGCCGAACGGCTCTGTATGGCTAGCACTTCGGGGTCGAATCCTTCGAGATCGCTTATGCGGCCGTTGTAGATCAGATAATCGTAAAGTGGTCGCATACGTGGATGCACAGGCATATTCTTGCTCGTCATAATCTCCGTATCGGTCTCGCCCTTGTTGGGGTAGAGATAGACTTTCAAGTCACGGGTAAAGAGTATTCCAAAGGCTTCAAGAATACCGCCGTTCAGGTCGCGGTAGTACTTTTCGTCAAAAAGCTCTATCATATTATTCACCCCCATGATGAGTCCCATGCGGCGACTGGTAAAGGTTGAGAAGTATTGAATGAGCTTATAATATTCCTGATAATTGGAGATCATAACCGTCTGCCCGAGCGAGCATAATATATCGGCACGATCTATAAAATCCTGTTCGTCGATGTCGCCATCGGCACGAAGGTTATTTAACGTAATCTCAAAGAGCACCTGCAGATTATCGGCATCTACGCGGGCTTCTTCTACGAATGCGTTGTAACCATTGATGATCATGTCGATATTTACTTTCGTGACCGGTCTAAAGCTTCCGCGAATGGCCAGGATATTCTTTTTGTAGAGCAGGTCGGCCGGTTGCAGATTCTTGCCGTCGGGGCTAAAAATTACCGCATCGGTCATTCCGTTCTTAACCAGTTGAAGGCTGAGCAACCGATTATCTACGGTATCAAAATCGGTGCCCGTCATGGAGACCATATCTATTTCGATATGATCGCGCGTGAGGTTATCGTAGAGTGATTTTAGGTATTCCCGTGGATTCTGAAAGTAAAAATAGCAACCATAAAGCATATTAACGCCGAGCACACCAATGGTTTCTTGCTGCATGGCCGCTTCATTTTCATTGAGCTGCACATGAAGGATCACTTCATTTGGAGCCTTCTCGGGACTGGTCTGAAATTTTATGCCCAGCCAGCCGTGGCCTTTAAAGCGCTTTCGGAAATCAATGGTAGCCACGGTATTGGCAAAGGAGAAAAACTTTTTAGAAGGGTGCTTTTCGCGATCGAGCCGCTCTTCGATCAAGCCGTATTCGTGGTTGATCATCCGGCGAAGGCGTGTTTCACACACGTACCGATTATTCTCTTCGCGGCCGTAGATGGCATCGCTCACATCCTTGTCGTATGCCGACATTGTTTTGGCGATAGTACCCGAAGCACCTCCCGCCCTGAAAAAGTGCCTCACCACTTCTTGACCTGCTCCGATCTCGGAAAACGTTCCATAGATGGTAGGGTCTAAATTCATTCTAAGCGCTTTCTGCTTCGCGGAGAGTATTACTCGTTCCAAAAGGTAGGGGACTAATTATTTCGTGCCAAAATTAAGGTCTTTATTAGAAAGAACAAGTTTTCAACCTTGCTTTCTTTTGTGGAGACGTCGAGGGACTACTATGCCATGCGTCGAGGTGCTCATCTTTGCCCCGCGCGATGACACCAAAGACAAAACGTTTTTTGGCGTTGGCATATTGCCAATCATCAATTATCGATCAACAATTTCCATTGTCAATTATCCATTGTCCATTGTCAATTTGTCCCGTACTGAAATAAGTTGACCATTTTTCACCCTAAACCGGATAGAAAAATGGCAAGTAAAAAGTCGATTGGAGTAAGATCCAACCCAAGAAGAAATCGCGTTTTCAGTGATAGCTTTAAGCTCAAGAAGGTTAGAGAGTTGGAGCTAAATCAAACCAGGGTTTGCGATATTTGTAGAGAATACGACGTAAGCTCTACAGCAGTCTACAACTGGGTTGATAAATTCTCCGTTCTTAAGACGCAAGGAGTGCGACAAATAGTTGAGCCAATGAGTGATACCGCCAAATTAAAAGCCCTAAGAGAGCAAATCGCTGAGCTACAGAAACTGCTGGGACAAAAGCAGGTAGAGATTGAATTTAAGGACAAACTCATTGAGGTTGCGGAAGAAATGTATGGGGTAGACATAAAAAAAAAGCTTGGCTCCACACAGTCATCTGGTTCAGGGAAAACAAAGACAAACACAGACTAAAAATGCGTTTGATCTATCAATTTGCTAAAACAAGCAGGCAAAATATTCATCAGAGGTATCAGCGATTGCTGAACAAAACCGATGAGTGGTGCCAGATTGAATACCTGCTGCACGAACTCCGCGATGATCACCCAAAAATGGGTGCTGTGAAAATGCATTCCATGCTCTTACCCGATTACATCGGACGCGATCGATTCCTCGCACTCTACCGCGATATGGGCTTCTGTATTAAAAGGAAACGGAATTTTAAGAGAGCTACCGACAGCAATGGGGTGATACGATTTCCCAACTTAGTTGACTCTATCAAGTTGACACGTGTCAACCAAGTTTGGGTGAGCGATATCACCTATTATCAGCTTGGAGAACGATACTACTACATGACCTTTATTCTCGATCTTTTCAGCAGGCTTATTGTCGGTTATAATCTGAGCAAAAGGCTCTTAACTACCCATACAACAATACCCGCTTTTAAGATGGCCTGGAAGGATTACAACCAGGATCAACAACTCATCTTTCACTCTGATGGGGGTGGACAATACTATAGCAAGAAGTTTTTACAGATAACCAAGGGGCGGATTATCAACAGTATGGCTGAATCTGTATACGAGAACGCACACGCCGAACGCATAAATGGCATCATTAAAAACGAATACTTAAAACCTTGGAATCCCCAGGATTTTAGCCAGTTGTGGACAAAACTCAAACAAGCCGTTCACAACTACAACCATCTTAGACCACATAGGAGCCTGAAGCTCAGAACCCCGGCTGATGTACACTTCGGTTATCAACAAAAACCCGGGTTACTAACAAAGAAAAAAGAAGCAAAAAAGAAAGAGTTACATTTAATAACACATAGTGAGAAAATGGTCAACCGTATTTAGTATTGGGACAGTCAATTATCCATTGTCAATTATCCATTGTCAATTATCCATTGTCAATTATCCATTGTCAATTATCCATTGTCAATTATCCATTGTCAATTCTAACCCCTACTTTCGCAATTCGATATGAAACTCACTTTTCTCGGTACTGGAACTTCTCAGGGCGTGCCTGTAATAGGTTGCGAATGTGAGGTATGCCAATCTGCCGATCCGAAAGATAATAGGCTTCGTACTTCGGCCATGCTGCAGTTTGATGGGAAGGCGATTGTGATCGACACCGGTCCCGACTTTCGGCAGCAGATGCTGCGTGCAAAACCAGAGCATGTTGATGCCGTGCTATTTACGCACGAACATAAGGATCATATCGCGGGGCTTGATGATATTCGTCCCTTTAATTTTAAGTCAAAAAAGGCGCTCGATATCTATGCGACCGAGCAGGTACAAGTGGCATTGCGGAGAGAGTACCACTATGTATTTGCTGAGAAAAAATACCCCGGTATCCCGCAGTTGAACTTAAATACGATTACTCCCGGCCATGATTTTCTGGTGGAAGGAATCGGGGTGATCCCCATATCGGTATTGCATTATAAAATGCCTGTGCTCGGTTTTCGGGCAGGAGACGTGGCATATATCACCGATGCCAACTTTATAGCACCCGAAGAAAAGGATAAACTCAAAAATCTAGATGTTTTGGTGCTCAATGCCCTGCGGCTTAAGGAGCATATCTCACATTTCAACCTTCGCGAAGCCATGGCCTTGGTAGAGGAGCTAAAGCCAAAGCGGGCTTACTTCACTCATATCTCCCACCTTATGGGCAGGCATGAAGCCGTAAGCCATGGCCTTCCGGCAAATGTGCACTTGGCGTATGATGGCCTGGTGGTGGAGTAGGGCGTACACCCCAAAAGCAACTGGAGAAAACGAGCGGTTGCAGCGACGCAGCTCCTATCTCGGCTGCCCATAATTTTTAAAACCAAAGCCCGTAGAAACGGGCTTTAGATTTCTCGGAATGCGACTTGCCATCTTAGCTATAGGCAATAATGTACTGCACTGGGATTTAGCTTTATTAAATTAACCGTTCTTGGCCTTCTTCAACCGCTTTTCTTCCTTTTTTTCCTTGGGCGACTTCGCCGCTTCCTTCTTTACGCTTTTCTTAGCGTCTTGACCTTTAGCCATGATGATTTGTTTTTAGTGTTAGGTTCTGCTTTTGCCGGCTGGATGATTCTCCAATAGCTGCCAAAGCGGATGTAAATTAAATGCTTTTTTTCTTATTGAGTAGGTATGAACGGCTGACGCCAAGAACTGAAAATGAACATCTGCATTCTCTACTTCACCTTCTTCGGTAATATTGGATACAATAGTCGTTATAATTTCATTGTATTCTGACTGGTTTTGTCTATCCGTTATGGATTCACGCGCCGAATCCAATCTAGATCTTTCGATATCTCCCCAATTTTGCCGGAAGGCCGCGCCCAAAAAGCTGAGCTCGATACCGCCCGGCTCCCGGAAACCGCATTTGCCGAAATGCCTTGAAAAACCTTAAACCACCAGCAGGCCATGGTATTTCAACTGTTCTATGGGTTTTGAAAACCAGAACAGCTCGAAGTTGTCAAATTGGCTCTCAAAAACGGCCTTGAGCGATTCCACGGTGATGGGCTTCCCGCTGCGTGGCGATAGGCGTGGAAGGGTGAGCTCCAGCCATCGGCCCGGCGCCCTGTCAAGCATGATCTGAAAGGTATCGCGCTTATCGTGAAAGGTAAGTTGAAGGTTTTCAAAAGTCCTGCCCTTCTTGTTTTTAACGACTTCGGTCGCCCTGGGTATACTGCCGAGCCACAGTACCTTGGCGCCCGCCTTCAGGGCAAAGTCGGGTTCGGAATCCAAGCAGCGCAAGATATAATCGCTGGCCATGGAAGTGTCGGGGATACTGAAATCGAACCAGTCTTGTAGGGGCAATCCGAAGCCGATGCCATGCATAAAGTTGAAAAGCGACTTCTTCAACCCATAGCTGAATTGAGTATGGTCTATGCCGGTGCTATCGGTAAACTCGACATCATTATTGGCAAAGGTGATCTCCTTATAATGGGGGTAGATGCCGTAATCGCCTGGGTGGAGCCCCACGGGGCTATGGGCGGTAAGGGCAAACTGGTGCCAGAAACCGGATTGTAAAACGCCTTCTTCAAAAAGTTGGCGCACCATCTCTAGGCTGTCTACCGTCTCTTGCACCGATTGGGTGGGGTAGCCGTACATCAGGTAGGAGTGCACCATGATATTGGCTTCGGTAAAGTTTCGGGTCACGCGTGCCACCTGCGCCACGGTCACGCCTTTATCAATTAATTTCAAAAGCCTATCGGAAGCCACTTCGAGCCCACCAGAAATGGCGATACAGCCCGATGCCTTCAGCAAGTGGCATAGGTCGCGGGTGAAGTTCTTCTCGAAGCGGATATTGGCCCACCAGCTCAGGGTGAGCCCCCGTTTTAAGATCTCGAGCGCCAGCGCCTTCATCAATGCCGGCGGGGCGGCTTCGTCTACAAAATGGAATCCCGTCTCGCCAGTCTGCTCCATGAGCGCTTCCATGCGATCGGCCAAAAGCTGCGCTGCGACCGGTTCGTAGAGCTTTATATAATCGAGCGAGATATCGCAGAAAGTACATTTGCCCCAGTAGCAGCCATGCGCCATGGTGAGCTTGTTCCAGCGGCCATCGCTCCAAAGGCTGTGCATGGGATTGGCTATTTCGATCACCGAGATATACCGGTCGAGCTTCAAGTCCGAATAGTCGGGTGTGCCGACAGCGCTCTGCTTATAATCTGGCCGTGGGCTGGTATTTTTATAAACTACTGCTCCATCTTCCAGTACGTAGGTGCGCTTTAGCTCGGGGGGGTCGAGCGCGCCATTGCTACAGGCATGGTGCGCCAGCAATTCTATGGGCAGCTCCCCATCATCGAGCGTGATGAAGTCGAAGAACTCAAAGACCCGCGCATCTTGCAGCGATCGCAACTCGGTATTGGCAAAGCCCCCGCCCATGGCCACTTTCACTTCGGGGCAATGGGTTTTGATGTATTGGGCGCATCGGAAGGCGCTGTATAAATTGCCCGGAAAGGGCACCGAAAAGCATACCAGCTTGGGCCGTACCGCTTCTACTTCGGCATGGAGCAGTTGCAGTGTGATGGTATCGATGTGAGTGGCGGTGCCAACCAGGCTTTCGTAGAGCTCGTCAAACGAATTGGCGCTGCGCCCGAGGCGCTCGGCATAGCGGCTGAAACCAAAATTCGGATCCACGCATTCTACGATAAAGTCCGATAGGTCTTCCAAAAATAAGGTAGCCAGGTACTTGGCCTTGTCCTGCATCCCCATGGTGCCAAATGCATAATCCATATCGTCGAGCGCGTCAAAGCGCGAAGCGCGCGGCAGGAAGTGATCGGTGCATATCTGCCGTGCGAAAGTCAGGTTTTTGCCCTGCAGGAATAGGATAATGTCATCAATGATGAGCAGATAATCGTTGCGCAAGGCATAGATGCGTTGGCAGTTTGCCGATGTAATACCATTGCTTTGTGATGCTTCCGCAAAAAGATATTCGAAGCTTTCACGGGTAAAGAGCTTCAGGATTACTTCAATCCCCAAGTCCATTTGACAGGCCGGGATGCCCTTGGTATTCAAGAATCCTTTTAAATAGGCCGTGGCGGGGTAGGGCGTATTCAACTGGGTAAAAGGAGGGGTGATGAGAAGTAGGTCTTTCACTATTCAAGCTGGGCGTTGGGGCAAAGGTACTTGAAAAAAGAAGGGTTTTTTCGCGACAGCCCGATCTGTGAAGTACTTGCGATAAATTCATCCGCCGCATACTTCAAGCAAAGTTTTCAACTCAAATACCATTGCCGACCTATTCGATCAGAATTTGCTTTCGCTCAATTCTTTGACCTTGGCAGTCCAGCTATCCAAAATCTGCATTTGAAGATCCCGGTCGGCGGCGGCATAGGGGCCGGTGAGCATTTTAAGGGTGGTGCGCTCCGTGTCCTTATCTTCGAGCAGCAGGAGCTTCTCAGAATAATTGCCCTTGTCGTAGTCGTTTTGGATGTAGAAATTACCGTAATTCATATCGCCAAACGAGCTGGTCACATTTCCCGAAAGGGCACACCAATAATTAAAATTGGTAGATGCGCGCCAGTCGATAGGGAGTATTTGGCCATTGGCGACCGTAGGCTGCAGTGCATCTGCATACCGCGGTGAGGTGATCACATCCCATAGCTTGGCCTTGGGGGCATCGATCTCGATATCATTCATGATAAACCGCGATCGGGGGAGCTTGGCCACCGCTCCGCTGTCCATCATGCTTACTTCGCCCAAGCGGGCGCTGCCATTGCCGCCATTCAAGAAGCGGAAGCCGACGATGGAATCATTGGAGACGGTAATTGCTTGGATCAGGATGATGATCTCCTGCCTGCCCGAATGGGATGGTTCAATGGTGGCCAGCCGCGGCATCGTCATGTCCAAGGGGCGTGCATCGGGGTACAGGGCAGCATCTACGTAGATGAGCGATTGCCCGCTGCGGGTTTCTTCTTCGGTGGGCATCCGGCCATTTATCACGGGCACCGTTTCCCAGTCTTGGATGTCCACGGCCGGAAATCCGATCAGATTATCAGGGCAGTACCACCCGCCATAGCCATGGGCCCTGATCTTTTGGGTCACTTGCTTTTCAGCTACCGCCTGAGCATTTTCGCTTTGTGCGGGTTTCTTGTTTTGGACGCAAGCCGAAAGGTAGAGCAAACAGTACATGCCAAGTGTTTTTGAAATCGTATTTTTCATGGGTTTTATTTATAGGCCTAAAGTAGGTTGCCACCCATCGGGGCAGATACAAATAGTGTAAATTAATGTAAATCCACTGTAATTTATCTGAAGTGGGGCGGGGAGCGGTTTTATTCGCCTAGCTTTGCTTCATGTTGGTTCATTTATTCAGAAGATACATCTTCTTGTTTATTGTATTTCTTTGGTTTTCACCAAATGTGGGTGCCGTAGGGGCAGATCAAGGCATCACCGTTTTGCTGCGGAGCATAGGCCACCAGTTTCTTTTGGAAAGGGGCGATTCCATAACGCCCGTGCTGCCACTTACGATAGTCGATGGAAGGTATTCGATGCCTTTTGAGACAGCATTCTCGTACGAACCCGATATGCTGACCATTGCGGCGATGAAGGTTATGGAGCTCCACTCCATTGGCGGAAGCCTGATCATAGAAGTGCAGGCCTGCGAAAAAGAAGAAGTGCTGCATAGCTTTAAGGCCAGCCTTGCTGATGGCGGGAGTATGCTGCCCTGTAGTGGGCGCGTGCTGCCACGGGGCTGTTACGTGTTTTATTTTACGCCGATAGGCATCACCGGCATCACTCAGCCGGCTGGGCTGGCCGATAGTCCGGGACTTGGCTATGGCTACGCCCTTATTGGCCTGCTATTGGCGGCAGCCGTAGCGCTGTACCTGATTCGTATGAAGCGAAGCGCTGGCACGGGGCAGGGGCTGATCGCCATCGGCCAATACAGGTTCGATCAAAAGGCGATGCTCTTGATGCGCGAAGCTGAGTCGGTAGCCCTTTCGGGCAAAGAGTCGGAGCTACTCTACCTGCTCTGCTCCAATGAGAGCAAAACGCTAGGGCGCGACCATATCCTGAGCGTGGTGTGGGGCGATGCCGGCGATTATGTGGGCCGGACGCTTGACGTTTTTATCTCCAAACTGCGCAAAAAGCTGGAAGATGACGCTGCCGTGAAGATCATCAATGTGCGCGGGGTGGGGTATAGGTTTGTGGTTCACGCGGGCTCGTAGATGTTGCTGGGTTAATATCAGTGCGGTTTTCGGCCAGCGTTTTTCTTCCTAAGCTTTGCGATCGTGATAGGTATAAAGTCAGTAAGATAATCGGTGCTGAGCTCTTTGCGCACGCAAAGTAGGAAAACATACCATACGGTGGCAGTGGCCACGAGCATCTCGCCGCCGTCTTCAAAAAAAGCGAGAAATTGATTTAGCAACTTTCCGGGGTGAATGGCTATGTGCAGCATATCGATCACCACGCCAAAGAAGAACAGGGCGATAATAAGCAGCAACAGATCATGAGACATTCTCCTGAAGGCAGCCGAGCCACGGTAATAAGCGAATAGGAGCAGGGGAAAAATCCCGAGACCTGCGGTGGCTGTCACTGCGAGCTCTCCGATATCTTGCGGTCGCAACCCAAAGGGAGGTATGAAGTCGATATGAGCCGCGATGCGATTGCCAAAGTTCTCGTGAATCTGTAATGCATCATCAAAAAGAATATAGGAAAAGACCAAAAGCCATCCTATATAATTTATTGATTTCCGCTGGAGCGTAAGCGTTGCGAGCAAAATGATGATCCAAAACCATTTGATGTATTGGTACATTTCGGGAAAGCTCTCATCGCTGTCTACCAGGAGCAACGTGTTTTTGGGATCGGGAGAAAATACAGTATTTATGTGAATAATAAAAAATACCAGATCCGTGCAGAAGAGCATGGTCAGCAGAATTGAAGCAGTGGGAACGTAAAATTTCTTGATGTATTCCAATAGATTGGTTTATTGGCTTAAGCCGCTTTGCCCCTGCTGGCTTTTACAATGGGAGCGCCTTGGTAAGTGAAAAAGAGCCCAAAGTTAACCAAAAGTTAATTGTTTATTTCTTAACCAATAGCTTGTCAGGGTGTTTCTGGCCAAATGAGACCAAAACATATTTGGATTGGACTAGGGTGGGACGGCAATGATTGAAAATGGACTATGGACTGTTTAGTACGGGAAATCTTCTACCAGTGGAGAGAAATCGACTTAGACGAGAAAAAAATTAAGTATGGACTTTGTATCTTCCATCACGGAAATACCCCAATCGCTCGCGTCTCGTACCCAAATTGAAAATCTAATATCACCGGATTACGGTTCTCTAAACTCTTGGTCGTTCACCTTTGGCCGCATAAGCCATGGGTTTCACGTTAATTCCAATAGCTTGCCCAGACCATGTTGGGGACGATATTGAATTTAAGACAATCAGGCGGACATTGAATCATTGGTTATCAGTTTTTTACATTCCGAAGAACAAACTCACGGCTCAGAAGGCGCAATTGAAAACTAAAATTCCGACCTTTGCCGCCCCAAAAAAGGCCGAATGTTAGAAACCCAGAATATCGCGCTCCAATATGGCAAGCGTATCTTATTTGACGAAGTAAACCTAAAATTCTACGGAGACCACTGCTATGGCGTGATCGGTGCCAACGGTGCCGGCAAGTCTACCTTCCTGAAGATCCTATCTGGAGAGATCGATCCCAATAGCGGCCATGTGCACCTGGAGTCGGGCAAGCGTATGTCTTTTCTTAAGCAGAGCCACTCGGAGTATAATGACATATCGGTCATGGACACCGTAATGATGGGGCATAAGCGCCTGTGGGCCATCATGCAGGAGAAGGAAGCGGTATATGCCAAGCCCGATTTCTCGGAAAAGGATGGGATGCGCGCATCGGAGCTCGAAACAGAATTTGCCGATATGGACGGCTGGAATGCCGAGAGCGATGCCGCCAGCCTGCTCAGCGGCCTTGGGATCGTAGAGATGCTGCACCCTACCGAAGTGAAGAACCTGAGCGGCCCGCAGAAGGTGCGGGTACTTTTGGCGCAAGCCCTATTTGGCAATCCCGATGTGCTGGTGCTCGATGAACCTACCAATGACTTGGATGCCGAGACCATCGTATGGCTCGAAGACTTCCTGCTCAACTTTAAGAACACCGTGATCGTGGTATCGCATGACCGCCACTTCCTGGATACGGTGTGCACCCACATCGTAGATATCGACTTTGGCAAGATAAAGCTCTACACGGGCAATTATACATTTTGGTATGAAAGTAGCCAACTCGCACTGCGCCAGCGCAGCAGCGCCAATAAAAAAGCCGAGGAGAAGAAGAAGGAGCTGCAGGAGTTCATCGCGCGCTTTAGCGCAAATGCCAGTAAATCAAAACAGGCCACGAGCCGCAAGAAGCTACTCGAAAAGATCAATGTAGATGATATTCAGCCTTCTACGCGAAAATATCCAGCCATCATCTTTCACCAGAGCCGCGATGCCGGCGATCAGATTTTGCATGTGCGCAATATGGGCAAAAGCATAGATGGGCAGGTGCTTTTCAAAAATGTGGACCTTAATATAAGGCGCGGCGAGAAGATATCGCTCGAGAATCCCAGCTCGGTGGTCACCACGGCCTTCTACGAGATACTCAATGGCAATATGGAGCCCGACGAAGGGGAGTTTGAATGGGGCAAGACCATCGCCAATGCCTATGTGCCCAATGATAACGATAAGTATTTCAAGACCAGCGAAAACCTGATAGACTGGCTGCGCGAGTATTCGGAAGATAAGGATGAAGTATACATCCGCGGCTTTCTCGGAAAGATGCTCTTCTCCGGACAGGAGACGCT
This sequence comes from uncultured Cryomorphaceae bacterium, assembly GCA_963836915.1. GTDB lineage: Bacteria > Bacteroidota > Bacteroidia > Flavobacteriales_D > Cryomorphaceae > Cryomorpha. Next base: position 79,989 of record CAWILH010000002.1, read on the forward strand.
CAAGAAGTGCAGCGTGCTATCGGGCGGCGAGAAGGTGCGCTGCATGGTATCGCGCGCCATGCTGGCCGCCCCCAATTTCCTTATGCTCGATGAACCCACCAACCACCTGGACTTGGAATCGATCACGGCCTTCAATAACTCCTTGATCGAATATCCCGGCACCATCATCTTTACCACCCATGACCAAACCTTTCGGGAAACGACGGCTACGCGGACGGTAAAGATTGGCGAAAGCGGAGCTTTCGGGTAAGCTTTGGTCGCGAGTTGCGGGTTCGCGGCGCGGGCTGGTTGGATTTTTCAAGAGGCTTTGAGCCGCAAGCTTCAAGCCGGGCTTGGTTGTGGATGCGTACCACCCGGCTTCGGCGGCAAGATAGTCGCGCGGTTTGCACGGCCTAACTGCAAATCATTAGTGAGTTGGTAAGTTTTGAATTCTTGGTTTAGTTTTCACGTAACATATTGGTGATGTAATATTCATTATTTTTTAATATTTGGCTTGGAAATCTAAATTTTTGTTTGTTTACATTTCGCCTATAAATGCAGCGCGCATTTAATTTATAATATGCCACTTGATCACTTCCAATAAAAACGTTTTGCGCTTTCGGGAGACACCGAGAAATTACGTAGAAACACCACGCAGTTGTAAGACTGGCAGAATTCTTTTATCTCACACTTTGATAATATAGAATCATGTTAAACAAAATGTTAATGGTCTTCATCGTTGGAGCGAGCTTCACTCTATCAAGTTGCTCAAAGGAAGATATCAACTCAACCAATCAGCCACAGGAAGCTGATAAAATTGAAAACTTAGATGCTCAGAAAAGCACCTACTTCAATGTTGAATTGGTTGCCATGGCTGGCAACGTGGAACAAATAAAGTACATCTCTGGGAATCAGTATGAAGTTTATCTTTATGGTAATTCCAGAGTATATACTGTAGATGTAGATATTTTTGAACTGAGTGAAGTTGTTCGAATGCGAATAAATGATGGAAGTACCACATCAGTTTCGATAATTGACGTTGCCAATTCAGAAGTAAATATTCAGAACGATGCAATTTATTCTTTCGCATCTCTGGACAATGGCAGCCTTTCTGTGGCATCAAGTGATCTATTCAAGATAACTTTAGCTGTTGTAGCACATCATGATGAGCAGCCGAGTACATCAGCTTATTTTATGGATAATGGGAGTTCGGATATTGTCCCGGTGAATGGCGGTGGAGCTCAAGGAAGATGTTTCTGGTGCACTACATATCCAATAGAAGAATTAGGACTAAATACTAACTTATGCGCTCAATTTAAGGTTAGGACAAGGTTATGGGGATTGTTTTCGACAGGTACGGCTTGCGGAGACCCGTTCGATTGCGGTAGCCCACCAGAAGTACCAAATTGTTAATAAAAACCTGAATGTGCTCGGTATACGATGCTACTTTGATTTATTTTTTCTTCACTGCGAGAATCATTTTAGGTCAAACAAGTGGAACCGCTCTTCTATTAGACAGTCAAACTAATGAACCTGTGCCCTATGCTTCGGTAGGGTCAGGTTCTTTTTCGATATTGACTAATCTTAATGGATACTTTTCAATGGATAGTTTCATAGGACGATCAATCTTAATAAATCGACTAGGCTACGAGAGCCTTAGTATTCCCTTCGATGAGATTGGTGACACCCTTTTTCTAGAACCTGTTTCATTTGCATTAGACGTAGTTGAAATTTCACCTGAAAGAATAGTTAAGGAAGCAGGCTTTCATAGAATGAAATCGTGTGGTCGAATACCGGTAGCATATTATCGAGGTCATTGTATTATCTCTCATTTTTTACCAACCAATGCCCGGATTACCAAAGTTTACGCACATCTTTTTAAAAACCAGAAAGGGTACAATTATCGTATAAATTTATTTGACGTAACCGATTCAGGATTACCTGGTAGCTTAATATATTCAAAAGAATATACTAGCGAAAGAGGTACGAACTTGCTTACTGTCCCTATTGATAAAGTACCCATTCCGAGAAATGGAAGTGTAGCTATAGTGCTATATTGGGAAGACAATTCAATAGGTGAAATGGAGCGTCGGATTCTTCCGGAATTGAGAATAACAGATGAAAATATAGGAATTGATTCCTTTCACTTTTTGAATATTACAAAGCAATGGCATATTTTTAATATGCGGCCAGCGATAGGTTGTGACTGGAATTATAAAATAGGGCTGGAATATACTGAATATTAAAAAAGGTTTTTTAACCTTATCGAGTTTATTTGAGGTATCGGCAATCACCATTCCGCTCAATTATTTTTTTGTCATGAGTCAGCTCGCGCTAAGTGGCAAATGCCACAGATGACTTTCTTTGTCCCGAGAATCTTCCAACATTAAATGAAAGAATTAAAGACTCTGACCAGCTCTATTGGGTTGATCTATTTTTTTTACACCCTACAGTCATTATAAATCAAGAAAGCGGAAAGACAGTTCTCCTAGATAGTCAAACTCTTGAACCTGTGCCCTACGCTTCGGTAGGGTCAGGTTCTTTTTCAATATTCACCGATTCGAATGGATACTTCTCACTTGATGGTTTTTTGGGTGAAACAGTATCAATAGAGCGGATGGGGTACAAGCGACTAAGCATAGCTGCTGATAAGATTGGTGATACGCTATTTTTAAAACCAGCTTTATTTTTATTGGAACCGGTTGAAGTTTCGTCAAAGAGAACCGTGCATGAAGCAGGCTTTCATAGGATGAAAACCTACGGTAAGACTATTGGCAAACTTAGTGGAGGTGTTGGAGTAGTATGCGATGACTTACCCGCTTACGCTACAATTACCAAGGTATACGCCCATCTTAGGCAAAACAAGAAAGGGCTTGTCTATAGAGTTAGTTTATTTTCCGTCAGCGATTCAAGTTTACCAGATCAATTGCTCTATTCTCAAGAATATGTGAGTCCTAATGGTAAAAATATGCTTTCCGTCCCTATTGAACATGTGACAATACCCAACAAAGAAGATATTACGGTGATATTCTATTGCGTGGATCAAACAAAAGAAGCAATGGATTTTGATGTCTATGCGAGTTTGAGAATGACGAAGGAAAATATCGGAGTTAAGTCATTTGTGTTCTACAGAATTTCCAATCAATGGTATGAGGTCGATTTTCGACCGGAGATGGGGCATGACTGGAACTTTAAATTAGGGTTAGAGTATGAGGCGAACTAAAGAAGTAATTTTTGAAGTTCGGTAACTTTATATGACTGTTCGGGGGTAAGTCAAGTTAGTAAAATATTGTGCGTCAGCTTAGAAAACCGACACCAAGAACAAACACATAAAATATTGTTTCTATTTTTGGAAACTTTTATTATCTTTGTTAAGTTAAACAAGACAATATTGAATGAGATTTTTCGAGACAAAATTTTTAGAAGAAGCGGACGAGTTCATTTCGCAACTCGACCCAAAGACAATTAAGAAAATCTTTTACAATATTGACCTTGCTGAACAAACTAATGACCCAAAGCTTTTCAAGAAACTACAAAATGACATTTGGGAGTTTCGGACAAAGTTCGCAGGACTTCAAATCAGACTTCTTGCATTTTAGGACAAGACAGATAATAAAGAAACTTTGGTAATAGTAACCCACGGTTTCATAAAGAAAGTTGACAAAGTTCCGGCTAACAAAATTGACCGAGCAGTAAGACTGAGAGACAAATATTTTAACAACAAACAAAAAAAGTAATCATATGTCAACTAAAGAATTAAAGACTTACTCACTTGCCGAGATGAAAGATAAGTATATCGGCAAAGTTGGAACGACTGGACGAGACGAATACGAATATGAACTTCGTATGGACGTATTGGGCAAAATGATTAAAACTGCCAGACAAGAAAGAAACTTGACTCAAGAAGAACTTGGACGACTTGTTGGTGTTCAGAAAGCTCAAATCTCTAAACTTGAAAGCAGTGCTAACAGTGCGACAATTGACACTATCTTGAAAGTTTTTAAGGCGTTGAAAGCAGAAATAAACTTTAACGTAAAACTTGAAGATAACTTTGTCAAACTCGCCTGAAAGAAAAGAAAGCCGAACGCACAACAGCACCTACCCAAAAGGCGGGGTTTCGTGTTCCAAAGACAGATTTGTGGTGAATGAAACTTTTGTACTTTTAATCAACATTTGTGGTGAATCGCCCGCCCTTCGAGTAGCTGCAAAACGTTGTGCGTCATTCAAGAAGGAAACCGAGAAGTGAAACATCTGACATGGAAATTAGTGTTGCCCTTGACCGTAATATCATTCGTGTCATTTACAAAATGGTGGTATGTTTTACCTGTTGATGCAACTGACACGATGATGTACGGTTTTCCATTAGCGTTTATGGCTGACTCATGGCACACATCAATGTCTTATCAATTCTTCATTTCCGAATTTATTTCAGACTTGGCAATCTACTTTCTTTTTTGGTTATTGCTCGTATTCATCATCGACCGCTTTATTCAGAAAATTACCTTCTCGAAAATATTGACAACGCTACTTTTGACGACTTCTGGTCTTATAGTAGTGGCATCTATCTTCTTAGGATCTATGCCAGAACACATTTACATGCTGAAACGAGATTTTGATTATGAGCTTATGACAAGCGGACCGAAGTACATTTGGAAATGGCAGCCAAGACCTGACTTGAATAAGTATAAGACCGAAGAAAAGAAATAGAAACGACACAATGAAATATGATAAGACTGATTATTGTTAAACTTGGAAATGGGCACGATGACTTCTTTCTGAAAATTGACTTAATACCAAGTTGTTCAAGAACAGCAGACAGTTGTTATCTATCTGACTTTTTAGAGATTGATGATTCAGAAATTGAAGGCCTCAAAAGAAGTGATGATTCGATCTTGTCTCTAAGCGCCGTCAACCAATCACGGGGACAGGGATTCTTCACTCCGTTCTGAATGACAGAACGACCTGCATTCTGGAAGGGGTGTTAACCAATCACCGGGATAGTGATTCTTCACTCCGTTCTGAATGACAGAACGACGTGCATTCTGGAAGGGGTGTTAACCAATCACCGGGATAGGGATTCTTCAATCCGTTCTGAATGACAAGGCGACCTGCGTTCTGGCAGCGCTGTTAACCAATCACCAAAAACCAATCACCCTGCAACGACCCATTGAGAAACTCACTCAATTACCAAAATCCCCTTCATCTTCGCGAAGTGTCCGGGAAAGCTGCACATGAAGGGATACTTGCCGGGGTAGGGGGCTTCGAAGGTAATCTTTGCTTCTTGGCCGCCACCGATCATTTCGGTATGGGCTATGATGCTGCTGGCATCGGCCGGGATATAATCGTTTTCCTTTTCGGTCATGGCGGCTTGGGCAAAGGCGGCCACGTCGGTACCTTTCTTTAGCAGCACCCAGTTATGTCCCATCGTTTCGCGTGGCATCTTACCTACGTTTTTAAGCACCAAGGTCACGATCTGTCCCGATTTCACGCGCAGTTCTTCCTTATTGTACTCTTGATCATCGTTGGCTTCGATGGTAAGGGTCACTTCCTTGGCTTCTTCTTCCTGTGGCGGCACTTCTGTGGCCGTTGCAGGTTCATCTTTCGTCTGTCCAGGGTTTTCCTTGCCACCGCAAGCGGTCAATAATCCTACTCCTACCATGATGGCAAACATGCTGATCTTTAATTTCATTTTCAGTCTATTTTTTGATTAAACGAATACTTTGAAAGAATAACAATCCGGAGTGGAAATTGTGCAAAACCCATTGGTTCGATATAGGCAGCTTACGCATCGAAATAGGTAGCGGGTCATAATTTGGTCACTGAACCACAGCATCTTTGGCTCTCCTTTTTCGCGGAAGCGTAAGATCTCAAAAAAACTTGCGTCAGGCCATGGCCAAGCTGTCGAGGCCCTGGCCACATTCCATTCCTATGCGCTTATTCCCCGGCCTGCTATAAAAGCGCTAGCTCCCTTTTGCCGGCGGTTCACTATCTTGCCACGAAATACGCAAAATTGCCATCCACCCTTTTTATTCGCTTATATGAACCCATTTTCTACGCTTCGTTCCCTTTGCTCCGTTCTTCTCGTATCGTCGATAGCCTTATTGGCGGAAGCCCAGACTAACCAATACCTGCACTTCGATGGTTTGGACGACCATACCATCTTCCCCGCTGCATCCCAGTACCTTACGGGGCTCAATACCATCAGTATGGCCGGATGGTTCAAGACCGATGCACTCGTTTACGGCCAGGGGATGATGAGCATTCGCGGCGGCGGCACTGGCGATGGGGAGATGTACATCATACAGCTCAATAATGGCACGATAGAGTGCCGCGTGGTGACATCTACTGGGCTGCACGAAGCCGTAGCGCCCGCCGGCACCGTGGCGGCAGGGGAGTGGCAGCACTATGCCTGGGTGTTCAATCTGAATGGTATCGTGCTCTATCTCAATGGCAATCCGGTGGCCATAGGCTCCGCATCGGGGGTGTTTGATTCGGGAGATCGGCCATTTACCATCGGCACCACGCTGCTCTCAGGGCTCAACTTCTACTATGGGGGCGGTGCTGACGAGGTATCGCTGTGGAGCAAGGCGCTCACTCAGACCGAAATACAGGATATGATGACCGATGGCCTCACAGGCGATGAGCCTGAGCTGGTGACCTATTATACCTTTAATCAGGGCACACCTGCCGGCAATAATCAGAACATCACCCAATTGATCTCCGATGTGGGCACGGGCGACCGAAATTCCGATTTTATGAACTTCGCCCTTTCGGGAAATACGTCAAACTTCATCGGCGAACTCGAGTCAGGATTTCAGGCCATTGCTTTTTCGCCTATTGGCAATAAGCTGGTCACCGATGGCGATTTTGCACTCGCCGCCCAGTCCAATAGCGGTCTGGTAATAGAATACGAGATCATTTCGGGTTCGGCCACCATTAGCGGAAACATGCTGAGCCTTACCGGCCAGCCCGGCGAAGTGACCATAAAGGCCAGTCAGCCCGGCAATGCCGTATGGGATCCTGCCGCCGATGTGTTCAATACTTTTATTGCAGTTGATCCCGCGCTGATCACTCCTGAGCTCACTGCACTGCATCCGCTGGAAGGCGACGTTTTCGTGCCTACGCTGGCGCCCGTGCAGGTGGCGGTGCGCGCTTCTATCCCCTTTCCAGACCTGCTCACTGTGGGTGCGGTGACCGCCACCATTGGCGATGAGACTGTAACCCTTACCAGCCACGGCAATGGGTTCTACACCGGCTGGTTTACCCCGCTCGATTATGGTGCCATGGATGTGGAGCTCACCGCCGCGAATAATTTTGGCGCGGTCACGGAGCTCACCGTCCCCATCAGTATAATACAGGCGGTGGGCGACCTATCGGCAAATGCCCTTACGGATGCCCACGTGAGCGTAGAAGTGGCCAGCGTGACCATGGAAGCCGACCTGCCCAGCTTTGCAGGTGCCTTTGATCAGATCATAGGTGCGCTCACCATCACGTGCCCGCCGGGGGGCTGCGATCCGTGGGACCGTGTATCATCGGTAGAAGTACAGGGAAAGAATGGCGATTGGTACGAGATCATACGCTACCTTACTCCTTATGGGGTGGCCTGCGACCATAGCATCGACCTTACCGACTTCATGTCCCTGCTCAGCGGGCGCACCGCTTTCAGGGTCAACCTTACCACCTTTGCCAATGGATTTGAGTATACGCTCGATCTTGACTACCAGGCCGGCCAACCCCTGCATCCTTACAGCAGCGTAGAGAAGCTCTGGTACCAGACGTACGCTTTTGGCGATATGGCCAATCTCCAACCTGCGGAATCCTTCCAGATCACCTATCCCGATCATACGGCTTCCGCCAAAATAAAGCTCGTCTCTACCGGCCATGGATGGGGGCTCGATGAAAATGCCGACACCGAAAACACCAATAACGCCGCCGAGTTTAGTAATAATACGCACCACATCTGGGTGAACGGTGCTCAGGCTTTCGCTCAGAATAATTGGAATGATTGCAACCCCAACCCCGATGGGTGCAGTCCGCAGTTTGGCACTTGGCAGTTTGATAGGGCGGGGTGGTGCCCTGGCAGCATCGCGCAGTTCTTCGATTTCGATCTCGCTCCGGTGGCGGGCGGCGATGTAGCGCTCGATTACGTTTTTGATGAGAGCTACGTCGACTTCTGCCATCCCAATAATCCCGATTGCATGAGCGGCGTGACCTGCGATAATTGTGGCGGCGGCTTCAACCCCCATCTCATCGTAAGCTCTTACCTTATCTCCAAGGGCAATTTTCCTTTGGGCGAGCCGCTTGGCATTGCCGATCGGGGCGATGCTTCGATCGACTTCAATCTTTTCCCCAATCCATCCAGCGGCCGCTTCTTCATATCCCTTTCGGGCAATGAGCCGATGGTAGACATTCTCGTGTACGATCAGGTCGGCAAGTCGGTCAAGAAACTCCGAAGGCCTTATGCCGGCGGGAATGTCGAAGTAGATCTCCAAGGGTTGGCAGAAGGGGTTTATTTGGTAAAGGTTACTGCTGGCGGGCGCAGTGGGACGAAGCTTGCGCTGGTATCGGGAAGGTAGGAGCTTGCTTAGTTGCAAGGCTCGGGTCACGGGTTGGGTGTGCGGGATGGTACTTTCTCGATTTCTCGATACTGCAAGGGTGTTTGGTTTTTCAGGGATGCCAAGTTCAGGCTGAAAGCTTTTAAACAGCTTCGGTAGGGATTTTTTCCGTGTACTTTAAGTGGGTTTATTGAAAAATTGTAGTGGCGCGCAGGCTCGCTCCGTGCAGTAGGGATTAGAAATACGTTTGGGATAAGAAACTACCTTTGGCGTTTTATTTGGTATGAAGTCAAAGGGCTAAAACCATATTCATGTATAAAAACCATCAATTTTTTATTGCACTTACTTTCGTATCGGCACTTTCGTGCAATGCTCAGAAGGACACGGTACGCCTAAATGGTCAGACTTACGAACTTAAGTTCATGGATGGGTTCGATGGCGCGTCATTGGATGAATCAAAATGGGATTACCGCACGGATAGTAAACATTGGAGCACCCAGCAAGAAGGGAATATCGCCATTGCCAACGGGCACCTTCAGATACATCTCAAAAAAGAAACCGCTGGCGGCAAGGAGTATACCGGCGGTGGCATCATCTCCAAAGCGCTGTTCGGATATGGATATTACGAGGCTGCCATGAAGGTGCCCAAAGGTGCGGGCTGGCATACTTCCTTCTGGCTCATGAGGCATAGCGGCTCCGGCGGCACCGATCCCGATAGCACGGCCATAGAGATCGATATCGTAGAAAATGACTCTAAAGATAGTTCCATTTATTTTTCAAATGTACATCGGTGGGAGCAGGGGCATATCAACCTCGGTCGACAGCGCGTATCGGCACCACTCATCTCCGAAAGTTTTCAAGTCGTGGCCTGCGAATATACGCCCGAGATGGCACGATTTTATTTGAATGGACGGCAAGTTTCGGAAATTATAATTAAAGATTTGCCGCAGGGCAAGATGCACATCTGGCTCACATCCATCGCCTCGCAGCTGGGTGGCACCAAAGCAGTTGATGACTCTAGCTTGCCATCTTCGGCAACATTTGATTATGTGAAGTATTACGGAGCTATGGCGCCGGAACAGTAGTGGGGCTAAAACCCTAAATCGGCAATAGGGCTATTTTCCACACCAAAAACACGATATGACCCTAAGGGGCTACTAGACCCGTGGGGTCCGGCTACGATCAATAGCTTAAATTTCAAAGCCTACGCGCCACTATATACGCACCGCAAAAAGCGGTCGACCTGACGGATATAGCGCAGAATGAAAATTGTACCGAGACCCGGAGCGGTAGCCCGAAGCAATTATTGCGGTTCACTTAAAGGCAACGGCTACTAGGACTTTTAATTCAGACCCCAGGGGCCTAGGAGACCCCTTGGGGTCAAGCCCGCTGCGCAGCTACAATTCCTAAGCTAGTGCGCCACTACATACGCACTGCAAAAAGCGGTCGACGTGACGGACATAGCGCAGAATGAAAATTGTAATGAGACCCGGAGCGGTAGCCCGAAGCAATTATTGCGGTTCACTTATGGGCAACGGCTACTAGGACTTTTAATTCAGACCCCACGGGTCTAGGAGACCCCCGGGGTCAAGCCCGCTGCGCAGCTACAATTCCTAAGCTAGTGCGCCACTACATACGCACTGCAAAAAGCGGTCGACGTGACGGACATAGCGCAGAATGAAAATTGTAATGAGACCCGGAGCGGTAGCCCGAAGCAATTATTGCGGTTCACTTATGGGCAACGGCTACTAGGACTTTTAATTCAGACCCCACGGGTCTAGGAGACCCCCGGGGTCAAGCCCGCTGCGCAGCTGCAATTCCTAAGCCAGTGCGCCACTACATACGCACCGCAAAAAGCGGTCGACGTGACGGACATAGCGCAGAATGAAAATTGTACCGAGACCCGGAGCGGTAGCCCAAAGCAATTATTGCATTTCACTTATGGGCAACGGCTACTAGGACTTTTAATTCAGACATCACGGGTCTAGGAGACCCCCGGGGTCAAGCCCGCTGCGCAGCTGCAATTCCTGAGCCAGTGCGCCACTACATACGCACCGCAAAAAGCGGTCGAGGTGACGGATATAGTGCAGAATGAAAATTGTAATGAGACCCGGAGCGGTAGCCCGAAGCAATTATTGCGGTTCACTTATGGGCAACGGCTACTAGGACTTTTAATTCAGACCCCACGGGTCTAGGAGACCCCCGGGGTCAAGCCCGCTGCGCAGCTACAATTCCTGAGCCAGTGCGCCACTACATACGCACCGCAAAAAGCGGTCGACGTGACGGACATAGTGCAGAATGAAAATTGTACCGAGACCCGGAGCGGTAGCCCAAAGCAATTATTGCATTTCACTTATGGGCAACGGCTACTAGGACTTTTAATTCAGACCCCACGGGTCTAGGAGACCCCCGGGGTCAAGCCCGCTGCGCAGCTGCAATTCCTAAGTCAGTGCGCCACTGCATACGCACCGCAAAAAGCGGTCGACGTGACGGAAATAGTGCAGAATGAAAATTGTACCGAGACCCAGAGCCGACAATACGTTCTCACTTCCCGATATTTGAGATGAGCGCAAACGTATATTTCAGGATATTTAAAGCTTTCGTTTTAGCTTAAAACGGAGAGCAGGGTTGAAACTGCTCTGCAACTGAAAGTATATTGTGGAGCATCACAAGTTAGACCCCGGGGGTCTCCTAGACCCGTGGGGTCTGATCTGCGATACAGTTCCCGAACTTTAGGTTCTAGAATTCCGAGTCGTACCCGCATGAGATTTTCGTCCTTGCACACTTTGGAATATTATTTGTAAAACGCAGATATCATTGGCTGTAAAGCCAAGTCTTACCGATATATAACCAAATCCTAAGTATAAATGCGAACCATCCTTATAGCTCTTGTATTCTTGATTATTACAGGCTGTTCACTTATCCAATCAGCTTCTTCTGGCAGAGGTTCAGGGTATGTAGAGGATATCCACATCGCGACGGTAAATAATAATGTTTGTAAAACGCTCAGGGGAGATGTAGTGATCTATGCAATCTTTGTCGACTCGAAATACACCAACCCTTGGACTACCCACGATTTGAAATCAACATTGGATTCTATCCAAAAAGCAGCAAAGTGGATAGAAACGCAGGCTCTATCGGCCAATGTAAATTTGGAAATAGAACTTGATCATTACCGTGACGAAGATCTGATAATCCCTATCAATGAAACTCTGCTAAGACGCAGCTTATCGGCCACACTTGCCATGCGGAGCGGAGTTCAGAATGTAGATCGCTGGGCAGATAGAGTTGGAAATAAGGCGCTACAGATTTTTGGTGCAGATACTGCGACAATAACCCGTACCAAAATCAAACCTTACGATCGGGAAAGGCTCATGGCCCGAGTTCGGGATATCTACGAAACAGACAATGTTGCATTGATGTACTTCATAAATAATTACTACACCGACGAAGTGTCGGTAGCCATGCATACGGCTCAGGATAAGAATCCCGAGTATGCAGTGGTGAGCGGGAAAGTGCCCGCTGTGATCGCTCATGAATTCCTGCACCTTTTTGGTGCCTTGGATTTATATGTATCGCCTTTTGAAAATCAAAAGCAATCCCGAAAACGAAAAGATTGGGCAATGCGGGAATTCCCGAATGAGATCATGGCTTTTCCATATCGTGGTTTGGACTCTTTGAGCATTAGTCCGCTTTCCGGATATTTGATCGGTTGGAGTCGCCACCTTGATACCAAATATCAAAAAATGCTGGTCAGCGAAAAAGTTTCTCTCGCTAAATACTGATGTGTTCTTATGCGTGGGCTTTCTTCGACTTCGGTGATGATTGATCGGCGGGACTATTTCCAAAACTCCTGTTATCGCCTTGTAAACTTGCAAATGCGACGTAGGGAGATTTCCGATCGGTACAAAATTTTTTTCATGGAGTGTCGACTTTCAATATTTCAGATTTGATCTTGGTCATGGCTTCTTACAATGCCTTTGTTTTCAGAAGTGACTGGTGTACTGGCCTACCAATGAATATTAGGTTTCCAAAAAGCCTTACTGTGAAATTGCCCTCCGATCCCGCTGCCAAGGATAGTGCGTCTTTTTTACATTCATTTGCATCACATCCATTTTTAAGTTCGCATTCTTCTTTCTGCCCAAGCCATCCCTTGATCGGCCACCAGTGCTAGAATTGCGGCGGGGATGGCTCCTTGCAATATCAGGCTATTGTCGTTTAAGGTGATACCGGTTATGATGGACTCGCCAAGGCCGCCGGCGCCAATGAATGCCGCGAGGGTCGCCGTGCCGATATTGATGGTGAGCGCCGTGCGGATACCCGCCATTATGGTTGGCATGGCGATGGGCAGCCGAAGTTGAAGCAGGATTTGATTTCGGGTCATCCCCATAGCCTTGCCCGCTTCCACCAGCAGATTGTCGGTCGCCTGAAGTCCGGTGTAGGTATTGCGGAGTATCGGCAAGAGGGCATAAAGAAAAAGGACGATCAATGCCGGTATGAAGCCAATACCGAAGAGCGGGATCATAAAACCAAGCAATGCAAGGCTCGGGATGGTTTGGAGAATACCGGTAAATGAGAGAGAAAAGCTGGAGAGTCTCTTCTTACCATTCATATAAATGGCCAGTGGGATGGCCATCAAAATAGCTAAGAAGGTGGCTAGAAAAGTGAGATGAATATGCTCTAGGGTTTGCCGGAGTATGGGGTGCATGGCGGCTGCGGGCGGTTTCGTTTGCGCTATTCCATTTTCTTTGAGAAAGTCGAAGGCCACTACGGCGAGCTTTTCCTTTTCCACTTCATACCTGTAATTCAGCTGGCGCATGGTGGTCTCGTCTATCAGGCCTTCCAATAATGACACGGCTTCTTTAAGGTTTGGGTTTTGCGCTAAGCAGCGCTCGCTGACTAAGGCCACAGCCTGATAGGGTGGAAAGAAACCGCGGTCATCTTCAAGCAATTGAAAATTATATTCATTGAGCTTTCCATCGGTGCTATAGGCATCGGTCACATCGATTTGGCCAGCAGCCAAAGCTTGGTAAGCCAAGCCATGCTCCATGCCGCGGGGTTCGGCGATAGTTAGTTGATAGGCCTTCCGCAGACCCGGAAAGCCATCGGACCTTTTTAGAAACTCATTTGAAAATCCGATTTTAATATTGGGTCTTTCCTTGAGCTCCGATATTTTTGACATTCCGGCATCTGCACGGGCGGCCAGTATATAGGTATTGTTAAATCCGTAGCCCGGTGCCATCCAGATGCCGTGCGTACTGCTCAGCTTGGCACGGATGCTTTTTTCATCCCTGTCGGCTGCATTGCTCGCGAGCCCATCCTTTAAGATGGCCGTAAGTATGGTTCCTGTGTATTCGGGATAGATGTCTATTTGGCTAGTGGTGAGCGCTTCAAAGCAAATAAGGGTGCCGCCGAGCCCGTATTTCCGATCGACTTTCAAATCGGTATTCTGTTCTATGGCCTGCGCTGTGATCTCGGCCAATACACGCGATTCGGGAAAGTTTTTGGAACCGATCGTTACGCTCTTTTGGCAGAAGCCAATGCAAGGCACGAGGGAGAACAGAAGCGCAATGACAACCTTAATCTGCATAGGCCGCGCGGATAAAATTTTCTATAAAGGCAGTGGCAGGTCTAGCTTTGATTTCTTCTGGAGCCGCGTATTGGGCGATCTCACCTTTTTCCAAAATCAACACATCATCAGCCAGCAAGAAGGCTTCCCGCACATCATGGGTCACAAATACAATGGTGATCTCAAATTTTGCCTTTAAGGCCAATACTTCTTGTTGTAGCTCAGAGCGGGTGATGGGATCGAGCGCCGAGAAAGGCTCATCAAAAAGCATTATTTTAGGATTTGCCGCAAGGGCACGCGCGATACCCACGCGCTGCTGTTCGCCGCCACTGAGTGCAGCCGGATGGCGATCTCGGTAGGTGGCAGGATCCATTCTGATCATTTCCAATAACTCATCTACACGCACCCTGACCGCTTCGGGCTGCCATTTGAGCAACCGTGGCACCAGCCCAATATTTTTGGCCACCGTCCAATGCGGAAAAAGTGCTGGCTCCTGTAGCACGTAGCCTATCTTTCGTCTCAGCTCGATGGCTGATTGAGCTCTAACTGGCTCATCGTCAATAAAAAAGGAACCCAAAGTGGGTTCCTGTAATCTATTGATGAGTCTCAGCATAGTAGTCTTTCCGCTTCCGCTGCTGCCCAAAACGCATAAGGTGCGTCCGAAGTCCAGCTTAAAGGAAATCGACTTTAATACTTGATTTTCGCCAAAAGACTTAGATATTTTTTCAGCTCTTATGATCCTTTAAAAGTATAAAGAATCCTTTAAGCCGACAATTTTCTATTTATCCATTTTTTCACCGAGATTAGCGGTGATTTCTTGGATTTGTGTCTGAAGCTTCTCTATGCTTTGATTGATTTGATCTTTCGTTGCCGACCAATTTTCATTTGACATATTCTCAAGGTCTTTGATCTTTCCATCAATGGCTTTGGATTCATCTTCCAGATTTTTAATCATCGTCCCTGCTTGGTCAGAAGCATTGGCGGTATCTACATTCTTCAGGCTTTTAATATCTTTTTTAATGGCCTTTTGCTTGTCCTCCAGCTTTTTGATCTCAGCCTTCTTACCGTCTTCCGAGTATTGCTCTTTCATTTCGGCAAGCTCTATCAATTCTTCTTGGGTATCTTGGAGTTGATCCACAGTTTCAGATTCTTGCTTTTGTACATCTTCCATGGTCACATTTGATTTGCATGCAAACAAAGTTGCTACTGCGAACGCCATTATTCCTACTGTCTTTTTCATGTTGTAAATCTAAGTTATTTAATTTATTAGGTTCAATAATTGCTCCATTTTATAATAATTGATTTAATGCTTCCGCAAAAAAGTAAGGGTGCCTGCGCATAACCGCACACAGCTGACTTTAGCGATAATCAAATACTTAAAAGGAAATATTATGAGCTATAATGTTGGGGATAAAGTGAAATGGAGTTGGGGAAACGGAACCGCAAGTGGAAAGGTAAAAACCGTGTATACCGAAAAGGTAGATCGAAAAATAAAAGGCAATGAAGTCACCCGGAATGCCGATTCTGATAATCCGGCGTATTATATCGAGCAGGAAGACGGCGACCATGTCTTGAAGTCGCATTCCGAACTGAGTAAGGGGTAGTTTTAGAGTCGCATTTTTTTGAGCCGCAAGTCGCAAGCCGCAAGCTAAAAGTCGCAAGTCGCGAGTCGTAAGTCGCAAGTCTCGACTCACAACCTTTTCCGAAGTTCCTAAAACTCGTGACTCGCGACTTAAAAACTCGTGATCTTTTCCGGAGTTCCTAAAACTCGTGACTCGTGACTCAAAAACTCGTGACCTTTTCCGGAGTTCATAAAACTCGTGACTCGTGACTCAAAAACTCGTGACCTTTTCCGGAGTTCATAAAACTCGTGACTCGAGACTTAAAAGCTCGTGATCTTTTCCGAAGTTCTTAAAACTCGTGACTCGAGACTAGCGACACAAAGACTCGCGACTCAAAAACTCGCGACCTTTCAAAGAGTCCGTACGGAAGACTCCCCGCTGCCGCTATACATCCTATACCCCGAAAATCGGCAGTCGATACGTCCATTCATCAAATGATGGGTGTCAAAGGTTCTCAGCCCCACGTTTTTCATAGCTTCGGGATTTCCTGAAAAGAGCCAAGCGCGGTATCCCGCAAAATCGGCTTTTAGCTTATCTCCGATCTTGGAGTAGAAATCCACCACATCGTCTACTTTAATACGCTCGTCATAGGGCGGGTTCATCACCAGTATAGCTGGCGGCTTTGGGGGTTCGATACGGAAGAAGTCGCTTATCTTGAAATCGATCGCATCCTCAAGTCCGGCTTCGCTGGCGGCATCCCTGGCCAGATTGAGCGCCAGCAGGTCATTGTCATATCCTATTATTTTGGCAGGACTTTCATTCAGCCTGTTCATAGTTGCTTTGCGGATCACGTCAAAGAGCTCCGGCTTATACCCTTTCCAATGCATAAAAGCAAAATCTTTGCGGATCAATCCGGGGGCGATCTTATGTGCTATCATGGCTGCTTCGATACAGAGCGTGCCCGTACCGCACATTCCATCTACAAAATCGGTCTTTCCATCGTAGCCGGCCAGTAGGAGCATACCTGCGGCAAGGCACTCATTGAGCGGTGCAGCCGCTTCGGCCTGTCGGTATCCCCGGCGGTGCAAGGTCTCGCCCGAGCTATCTAGCGATACGGTAACTTCTTCATGGTGTATCCTTAGGTGTATTACCAATTGTGGATTGCGCGTATCGACATTGGGTCTTTCGCCCAGCTTTTCACGGAAGTAATCGGCTATAGCATCTTTACTCTTCAAGGCTGCATAATAGCTATGCGTAAACGTAGGGCCGCTCACCGCTGAGCGAATCAAGAAGGTCTTGCTCACCTCAAAAAGCCCGTCCCATTTAATGGACTTTATGCCCTCGTAAAGCTCATCATCTGTGCCTGAACGTATGGATGGGTTTTAAGATATGCAGCGCCGTGCGCAGCCTTAGATTGGCCTTGTAGACCAAGTCAATATCGGCGGTAAAATATACCGCACGCTTTCCGGTTTCTATATCGTTGCCACCTATTTGGCGCAGCTCATCGGCAAGTACTCCTTCAAGGCCTTGCAGGGTAGTGGCCACCATTTGAAAACGCGCCCCCACCGGATTTTTAACCGGCTTATATTTACCCACCTGCCTTCTTCGCTCCATATCCATTTTTATTTAAGTATTCTAAAATTTTATCGCGGTGGTCGCCTTGTATCATTATCTCGCCATTCTTCGCTGCGCCGCCCACTCCACAAAGGTTTTTGAGTACGCTGCCCAAGGCTTTCAGATCATCTTCCGCGCCTACGAAGTCTTTGATCAGGCTCACTGTTTTCCCGCCCCCTTTGCGCTCCAGCCAGATGCGGAGCTCCTGCTCTTCGGGCTGCAGGGTGGTAGCTTCTTTTTTCCCATCATAGCTATAAGCGAAATCGGGATTGGTGCTGTAGATTATGTTTTTTTTCTTTTTTGCCAATCTTTCAGGAATTTAGTCTTGAGAATTGCCATTTAACTTATTTGAACTTTAAGGCTTCCGCCAATATTCTTTCCGCATTCCGGAGCCGTCAGCCTTCACTGCGCTCTATCATCTGCCGCTCATGCCGCTGGAAGTGATCGGTCAAAAAGTCCAAGGTTTGAAGAATCGTAATTCTACCCGCCCGTGGATGCTTGAAGTATGCCTTGCCCACCATTGAAGCATCAAACCTTTCAAGTACGGCGCCCAGTTTGGAGCGCAAGGCGGGGTACTCGGCTTTTATCTTTTGGTAATCAGGTCTCTCGGGGAGGGCTTCAAAAAACTTGGGCGCCCTAAATTTTGTCTTATCGTTTCTCAATGCCCTTTGCAGTAAAAAGGCTCTCAGTTTTGCCGAAAGACCACCCTTAGGTACTTCATCCTTATCGGCCAGCACCTTCTTTTCGAGATAGGCCACCACGCCTTGCTCGGAGACGAAAAGATGATTTAAGATTTGTGCCGCATTCCATTCTTCGGCTCCGCTTTTAAATCTCGCATCTTCGCTCAGGCTATCCATAAACTTCAGGTTCTTATCAAGAATTACGTTCAGGATATCAAATTTTTTTTGGAGTTTTGTGATCATATCTCGGTTTTTTCAAGAATGTGTTTGCGCTTTTGCCACGACCAGCTCCTCGCTGCCAACGCCAAGATGATAGGGATTACTGCCATATGAAAATCTTGCGGTATCAATCCCCAAAATACGATCAGGGCGAACATAAATATAGCGTGAAATTTAAAAAACCGACTGGCATTTTTTCCCTTTATCAAGAGGATAGCGCCGTAGAGCCAAGAAGGCAGCGCCCAAAGAATGTTGAGGTTCCAAGTAGTCGTGGAGTGATCTGTGGCAAACCAAAGCAGTAAAATTACGATGCCGAGTATGCCTACGAGGCTGAAAAGGACGACGTCAAACCACTTCATCTTTCGGGGGCTCACGAAGATGGTGCTCAGCAGGCTTACGCCAAATAAAATCCAAAATATCCAATTTATGCCGGCCGATTCTTTCACCACCGCAGCATTCTCTTTTAGAATTACAGTTTCGCTTTTGACCAATGGCAGTATTTCGCTTCCGCGAATGACACGGGCATCTCCAAGGTGGGACATTAAAAAGTCGGGCAGGAACATCTGCTCCCTCCAGCTGGCCAGATAGTCGCAGGGCATACCGAGCGCTAGGTCTATGCCCAAATCGCTCCAAGGGTGGTTGTTTAATTGTAACTGTATCAAGTCGCGAAAGGTCTGGGTAGTCTCACTCCGATCGCTGGGATACACCAAATTTTCACCGAGTATATCTTCGATTACGTCACGGATGCGCGTACTGCAATTGTCGTAGAAGAAGTCATACTTATAGCCCCTGTTTTCAGGCTTCGCGTTGTTTTCCAAAAAGGCGTAGAGCTTTTCTTTCTCGCCTTGCTTGAGATTGAGCACCTGCCGCCTTACCCATCTGCCTTCGTATTGATAGCTAGCCACGAAGCGCTGAAAGGTGGTTACATTCAAAATGTATTCAAGCTTTCCACGGGTGAACTTCACATAAAAATTGGGAGTATCGAAATCAAAGGTGCCGTAATTATACACCCTGTCCAGCCCTGTCTGTCGATCACTGATCATGATTGCGCTATGCCCAAAGGTGGAGTAAAGATCGCCGCCGGCACCACAAGAGATGAGCGATACTTCGGCCTGCTGGGTGAGCATGCCGGCATTTGCCGTGAGCGAAAACAGTAGGGATATTATGAGAAAGCAGGCGCTCCGAAACATGGGCGCAAAACTAGCTAAAATCTACTCATCGATCAGCTCGCGCAGTCTGGCCACCGACTTCTGGTTCCAAGGCATCTCAATAGAATTGACCACCTTGATCTTTTCGAGTTCTGTAAGGTGCCAGCTCAACGCAATATGCTCTCCGGGATTATTTCGCATCTCCAATGGCAATTGATAGATCGGTACTTCCATCCCTTCGCTCGTAAGCTGTAGGATCTGATCCATATTATAATCCTGATCATTGAAATAATTGCCATAAAAAGAGCCGATCGGGCTCGTAAGCTTATCGAGTATCGTACTCTTCTGTGTCTTGGTATAGGCATCTTTCTCGGTATCGCGGATTTGAAGAATCACTATTCCACTAGTGTTTTTCTCTATCCAGCTACGAAAAGAAAATAGATATTGCGAAGTTATTTTCATTCCAAAATTATCGCGCAAGCCAGCATCCATCACTTCAATGGGTGGCTCGGTGGGCAGGCTCGCGTATGGGAGGATGTAGGGAAAGGTGCTATTCATGCGCAGGGCAGAACTCATCAGCAGGTCTTTGGCGCCATGATTCACGAACATCCGGCTGAACTCAATATTTTCAGCAGCCAGATTAAGCTCCCCCTGCACATTGGGATCCTGATAGCACATATACGATATGGGCGAAGAAGAAATAAGCATTCGCCTACCGTCATTCACCACCGATGGCGCCAAGATGAGCATGGGAATCTCAGCTTGCGACTCAGCCTGAGCATATACCTGCATGGGTTTATCAAATACGCCGTGGGTATTTTTATTCAACTGGTCTTCGAAGGTCATGGCGCGATCTACCACATAGCTATGCCCTGCAATGTCCCGCTTTCTAAACCGCACGAAAATATCATTGGTCGCAAAGGTGAAGAGCACACGGTTTAAGATATCCTTCGCAATATCGGCCTGATAGGAATCGCTGTACAGGGAGCGCGCAGTATCGGAGCGGTGCATATAAAGATCGCGGTAATAGGCTGCCCCGATCGTACCACCCGATGAGCCGGTCATGAGACGCATATTTCGGCTGAGCGCACCATCCATCAGGCTATCGCAATATTGCAGCGCCCGCACCGTCCACAGTGATGAGCGCAGCCCGCCCCCGCTGGTATTCAGTATGATCATCTTTGGTTTATAAGCCGGGTCTCCCTTGCGCTTACGCTCGCCATCGAGCCAGAGGTTGAGCGTCCTTAAATGTTGGTTTTGGTCTTCACTTACCCGCATCAAGCTTCCGTTAAGGCTGTCGATAACAGCGGCAGAATAGGCTATGGCTGGCTTATCGTAATCAATACCGTATGCGGGATTGAACCTGTGGAAGGCATCGTACTGTCCCGAAGCAAAATCGACCAATAAGATAATCGCGATAAGCACGGTAAGTGTCCATCCCTTTAGCCAAGACATGCTGATGGAGATTACCATGAGCACCACCGTAAAAACCAAGAAAGTACTTGCTGCAGCGGGTATCACAAAAAACTCGCTAAACTGAAAAGCGCCAACAAAGAAAAAAGCAAGGACAATCAGAATCTCGAAGAGCGAAGCATTCACATGGTTTTGGTAGAATACCTGTCGCAACATATCCTGGTCATAGTGGGCGCTTTCTCGCGCCAGATTAAGCTTCAGCGGATTTGATAAATAGGTATCGACGCGCCAACGGCTGCGGCCTCTACTGAACTGATATCCCGAACGGAGTGAGAATCGGGCTTTCTTCTTGTCCATCAAGAGCTCCATCTGCTCTTCGGTATTGCCGGTGATTTTATATATGTTCTTATTGGTGGGAAAGAAATATGCCAATGCCAAGGTGATGAACAGGATATTTCCCGAAAGGAAAGCCACCATGTACATCGTAATTTCCGTGGCACTCTTAAGCTCGGTATTACTGAGAAATTGGCTAGAGCAATAGATATAGGTAATTACAAAAACGATCGGGATGATGAAATTATTGACACAAAACTTGATGAAGGGTCGTGAAAGCGTGGCTAAGAATGGAAAGCGCTTGGCATGAATGATATACGAGTATATATTGAAGGCCATAATAAAAGCACCTAACGAAAACCCGAGGATGGCATAGGACCAAATTCCCACTTCGCCACGGTATTCGGGCGCCAAGAATAAGTAGGGTATTCCAAACTTATTGGCAAAAAGCTGCGTGGTAAATCCAAATAGTATGAGCCAGAAAAGCAGCAGGAAATGATTTCTCTTCAAATGGAGAATAGCCAGTTGAAAAGGAAAAAAATACAGAAAGCGGTCGAGGTATTGCCTTCCCGCAGCTTTGGCTACCATTCGTGTCGAGTCTAGTTTTTCTACGTTGCCGTTGCTTCTAGGGTTGGCTTTTACGGTTTGAGTTTAGATTCCACACGTTTCAGGATCGTTTCTTCCCTTTTATCTGCTTCTTTTTCCAATTGCTCTATTTCGGCGATTGTTTCACTTACAAAGGCTTTATCTTCAAAACCCATTAGGTTTACCTTCACATTTAGCGCTGCGCCTCTTACAGCCGCCCTTACGCATAGCGCTCCTACGCCCGCATCGGTTACTGAGTTGGGGTTTCCATCAGTAGCCATCGCTTCGATCATGTCAAAACAGGCGGCAGATATTCTGGCCACTTTCAAGGGCACTTCGGCCGCGGTCTTCGTGGCTTTTGCGATAGCTTCCTTCCTGGCTTTCACTTCTTCCGGTTTATCCTTTGGCATTCCGAAGGCATTCATAATTTGCTCAAAAGCAGCCGTATCTTCATCTACAGCCGCGAGAAGTTTTCCTTTGAGTGCTTCGCCTTTTTGGCCCAGTCAGAAAAGAATTCCCACTTATCGTCCCATCCACGCTTATGTGCGCTCAGGTTGGCCACCATGGTGCCCAGCGATATTCCCAGCGCCCCGGCATACGCTGCCACGCTGCCACCACCGGGGGCTGGCGATTCGGATGCGGCTTCATCGGCAAAATCGCGCAAGGACATGCTCACCAACTTCGACTGTGCTTCATCGCGCATCAAGTATTCTATTACTTTCTTATTGGCATCAAAAGGGGCGAGATCATCTAGCCCGAGGCTTTTGACGGCTATTTTCACTTTCTCAGATTCTGAGATTCCCAGCGAGCGCTCCTGCTTCCGCAAAAAATAATCGGCAGCATCGATCAGACATTTTAAAGGTACCAGACCTACGATCTCCGACCCCGTAACGCGTATCCCCCTTTCTTGGGCTTTCTTGCACGCTTCATCAAAGGCGATATGTACGGGCGTGATGCTGATATTGGTCAGATTTAGCGAAAGCTGGGCTATGCCGTACTCTTCTATATACCAGCCTATGCCCTTCACCGATTTCAGGCTGCCCGGTATGCGCGCCGGCTCTCCCGACGCATCGGTTATTACCTTTCCGGTCAGTGGGTCGCCCGAGCGATCTACCCTTCCGGCTTCCCGTATGTCAAAAGCTATGGCATTGGCGCGCCGGCTCGACGTGGTGTTCAAATTCACGTTATAGGCTACCAGAAAGTCGCGCACTCCAATGGCAGTGGCACCGGTTTTTTTGGCAGAAGCATTAAACGCCGCCGGACCGAAGTCGGGCCTCCCACCTTCCGCAGCCAGCTTATCGAGCCCTTCATATTCGCCTTGACGGCAATAGGCCAGGTTCTTTCGCTTGGTATCTTTTGCCGCCTGCTCATAAAAGTACCCCGGAATGCCAAGCTCCCGGCCCACGCGCTCACCCAGCTTATGGGCATAAGGGATTATTTCTTCCATCGTGATGCCGGCTATCGGCACAAGTGGACATACATCAGTAGCACCCATACGCGGGTGCTCGCCGCTATGTTGGGACATATCTATAAGTTCTGCCGCCTTTTTGATAAGTAGAAATGCCGCTTCAATCACGGCTTCGGGTTCTCCCACAAAGGTGATCACGGTTCGATTGGTGCTCTTGCCTGGGTCTACGTCCAGCAATTTTATGCCTTCTACTGTTTCGACAACAGCGGCAATGGCTTGGATTTTTTCTTTGTTACGGCCTTCAGATATGTTCGGAACGCATTCGATTAAGGGTTTCATGCAAAGGGAATTTTCAAATTTGATCGCTCGAAGGTAGTCAATCAATGATTCAACGAAAAAGGGATCCTAGGAATTTGAATTTTCCGATCCGTCGATTTCATTAGATTTGCCCGCATTATGACAAGTGAAAAAAAGAGACCGCTTATTCTGGTTACCAATGATGATGGCATCACTGCCGGGGGCATTCGAAGTCTTATCGAAGTGGCGTCGGAGTTTGGCGATGTGGTAGTGGTAGCTCCAGATAGTCCGCAAAGTGGAATGGGCGATGCCATTACGGTCAATAATATTTTGAGATTGCAAGAAGTCAATGATGTGCAAGGTATCACTGAGCTCAGCTGCACCGGCACGCCGGTAGATTGCGTAAAGCTGGCCATATACCGCGTCCTGAAACAAAAACCCGACTTGCTGCTCTCGGGGGTCAACCATGGAGCCAATAATAGCATCAATGTGATCTATTCCGGTACGATGTCGGCGGCTTTAGAAGGCGCCATTGAAGGTATTCCATCCATAGGATTTTCTCTGCTCGATCATAGCGCAAGCGCTGACTTTAGCGCATCTCAAGGCGTGGCAAGGGTCTTGATCAAAAGCGCATTGGAAAACGGCATACCCAAGGGCACCTGCCTGAATGTGAATATCCCGAAAATACCCTTAGCGGAGATCAAGGGAATAAAAATTTGCCGGCAGGCCAAGGCGTTTTGGGAAGATGATTTTCAGCCGCGTAAAGATCCTTCGGGGCGGATTTACTATTGGATAACCGGCGAATTGGTAAACCATGATGAAGGAGACGACAGCGATGTATGGGCACTAGAAAACAATTTTGTCTCGGTAGTGCCCGTTCAATATGACCTTACAGCCCACGCAGCCATAGCTGAGCTGAAGACTTGGAAAAATGAAATCTAAACGCCGGGATAGTTTAAAAGTCGGCTTGATCATTGGGCTTTTCGCACCGGTGATCGGGTTTATAATTTATGGTCTCTATTGGTCATGGAACTTCAACCGCACGTTGGGATATTTCTACGAAGACCTTTTTATTGGCACCCCGGCATACCGTTCATCCATCCTTTCGCTTAGTATTTTGATCAATCTTATTCCTTTTTTCATCTTTATCAGGAAAGAAAAATATCAGACCGCCCGTGGTGTATTGCTTGCGGTTTTTGTCTACGTCCCCTTCGTCATTTACTTTAAGTTTGCATAGATGCGGTATTACATCATAGCGGGCGAAGCTTCTGGAGATTTGCATGGTAGCAACCTCATGAAAGCCATAGCTGAGCAAGATTCAGGTGCAGAGTTTCGCGCTTGGGGCGGCGACTTGATGGAAGCGGAAGGGGCTTATATCGTAAAGCATTACCGGGAGCTGGCATTTATGGGTTTCACAGAAGTGCTGCTGAATATCCGTACGATCTTTAAGAATTTTGATCGGTGCAAGGCAGACCTTTTGGCAAATAGGCCCGATGCACTCATCCTTATAGATTATCCTGGTTTCAACCTGCGCATGGCCCGGTTTGCACATGAGCACGGCATAAAAGTGCTCTACTACATCTCCCCGCAAATTTGGGCTTGGAAGCAGAATAGGGTGAAGCAGGTCAAGGCCTATGTGGATGGCATGTACGTAATCCTTCCCTTCGAAAAAGAATTTTATGCCAAGCATGCGGTCGAAGTCGATTTTGTAGGCCATCCCTTAATAGATGCCGTGGGTCAATTCAAGGGAAAATTTGAGAACCGACAAGACTTCATGGCATCTAATGGCCTTGACGATAAGCCGATCATAGCCATTCTTCCAGGCAGTAGAAAGCAGGAGATAAGCCGTATGCTCCCGCTCATGCTTCATGTGTCAAAGCAGTTTCCACAATTTCAGTTTGTCATTGCGGGTGCGCCATCGCAGGAGCCATCTTATTATGAGCGGTACACAAAAGGGGCTTCGGGGGCTATTGTTTTTGGCAAAACCTACCTACTGCTCAGCCATAGTCATGCCGCCATGGTGGCCAGTGGTACGGCCACTTTAGAGACTGCCATCTTTAAAGTGCCACAGGTGGTATGCTATCAAGGTGGAGCCATATCGGTATGGATAGCCCGATCTATGGTCAAGATCAAGTTTATATCGCTCGTAAATCTCATCATGGATCGGGAAGTGGTCAAAGAACTTATTCAGGTAAAACTTACCATAAAATCATTGAAGAACGAGCTAGGAAAGATCGCGGTAGCAGGATCGTACAGGGATGAGATGCTCGCAAATTACGATCTCTTATACGAGATGCTCGGTGGTGAAGGGGCGTCGGCACTTACTGCATCGCTCATGTTGAAAAGTATGGCGGCGGGAGCTGCCCAAAATGAAGCATAGGCTTATTTTCGTCGATATGCGTTTCTTGGCTTTTATTTCCGTTTTTTTATTTTCATTTCAATTTGCCAACGCCCAGATTGAGTTGATCCGCATAGGAATTCTTGCACCACAGAAGCCAAAATCAATTCAAATCATTCCAGAGTTTGGCACCTACGAGCTTCGGGTAGACGGAAAACTAAAACATAGCCTGAAGGCCACCGACCGCATGACCTTTGAGCTTCGCGGTGCCTTGGTACAGGTATCCATTCCCGGAAGGGTAGTAGGACAGTTTAAAAATCCCATACTCGCCAGCACCAATGAAGACGCCTACCTGAGACTATATGTGCTGAACCCCAAAAAAACGGAGCGCGTCTATGATGATGCCATCGAAGTCTCAGCCGGCAAAGGACAGCTCAAACTGGTGAATAAGGTGGCCTTGGAGAAGTATGTGGCGGGAGTGGTAGAGGCGGAAACAGGAAAGCAGAAGCTACTCGAATTTTATAAAGTTCAGGCCGTAATATCCCGTACCTATGCCTTGAGCAATATGCGCCGCTTTTGGCGGGAAGGCTATAATCTAAATGATCAGGTAGACTGCCAGGTATATCACGGCAAGTGCCGCTGGGAGCCAGACATTCTCTCGGCTGTACTTATTACCGAAGGCAAGGTGCTGGTAGATAGTGAAATGCGACTTATCACTGCTGCTTTTCATAGCAATAGTGGCGGCGAAACCGTAAGTAGCGAATCGGTCTGGTCGGGATCATTGCCCTATCTCTCGCCACGACTTGACGAGTACTCGCTCGAAGGCTCCCATGCCAACTGGGAAGTGACGGTAGCGCGCGAAGCTTGGTTGAAATACCTTAAAGATCGCTATGGCCTGCTGGTAGAAGACCGCCTGATAGCTGCCATGGCCGAAAATTATGTACAGGATAATCGGCAGACCTTCTTCCTAGATCCCGATTTCAACATACCGCTGAAAGAGATACGCCGCGACTGGAAGCTGAAGTCGACCTATTTTAATATTTTGCCATCGGAAGGCGACTCTTTAAAATTTGATGGCCGGGGATTTGGTCACGGCACGGGACTCAGTCAAGAAGGAGCCATGCGAATGGCCGATCTCGGCTTCGAGTATACCGACATCCTTCACTTTTATTATAATGACGTGCACGTGGTTGATTTGCACGCGCTCGACTTTTTTAAGATGGAGTAGGGGGAGCGGTGTAGAATGACGCTGATCAACGATTGCGCTAAGGGCAAAAACCAAATCTAGAGATAGAGCCGCCGGTGCACCTATAAAAAAAGGGTTGCCACCGCTGGTAGCAACCCTTAAATTTTTTAAAGACCAGATGGTCTTATTTTTTATCTTTCTTTTTGGCTCCCATGTAGCGCTTCTCCTTGATACGTGCCGCCTTACCTTTAAGCTCACGCAGATAGAAAATTCGCGCGCGACGCACCTTACCTGATTTATTGATAATGATGCTGTCGATAGCCGGTGAAGCCACGGGTATGATCCGTTCTACGCCGATACCGCTAGACATTTTTCGTATGGTGAAAGTCTCGGTTATTCCTGCTCCGCGGCGCTGTATCACTACACCTTGAAACTGCTGGATACGCTCCTTATTTCCTTCGCGGATTTTATAATTTACGGTTATGGTATCACCAGCCTTAAAGTCTGGTAACTCTGGCTTGGCATTTAGCTCGTGGCTTATTCTCTGTAATTCTTCCATGATAGTGGGTATTGTACGCTCAAATTTCGGGCTGCAAACGTACGAAAATTGTTTCTAATTAAATATGCCCCGCGCCGATTTATTTATGTCTGGTCGGCATTGAACTTTTCCCAAAGGTCAGGCCTTCTTGTTTTGGTGCGTTCCATAGCCTGTTCCATTCGCCAGTTTTCGATGGCTTTCTCATTGCCAGAAGTCAAAATTTCGGGCACTTCCCAGCCATTGAACTCTGCCGGACGTGTATATACGGGTGGTGCCAAGAGATTATCCTGAAAAGAATCGGTAAGGGCAGAGGTCTCATCATTTAATACACCGGGTATAAGGCGGATGATGGCATCTGAAAGAACCGCCGCAGCCAGTTCGCCACCGCTCAGCACATAGTCGCCGATAGAGATATCCATCGTGATGTATTGTTCCCGTATCCGTTGATCGACCCCTTTATAATGGCCACAGAGCAAGATTATATTCTTTTTGATCGAAAGGGTATTTGCGATCTGCTGGTTCAGCGTACTGCCGTCGGGAGTCATATAGATAATCTCATCATAGTCCCGGTACGTTTTTAATTGATCTATGCATCGGGCTATGGGTTCTACACTCATCACCATTCCCGCGCCGCCGCCAAAGGCATAGTCATCAATATTGCGGTGCTTATTGGTGCTATAGTCTCGTAGGTCGTGTATTTCGATAGTCACCAAACCCTTTGATTGTGATCGCTTTACGATGCTGTCGTTCAATGGGCTATGGAGTAGTGAAGGAAGGGCAGAGATTATATCGATACGCATAGGATCAGCTTTTAGGCTGGAGCCAAAATTTAAAAAAAAGTGTTTTTTAAAGCTCGATTCGTTTTAGGTATTATATTTGGTCTGCAAAGGTAAATCAATCCTATAAACATGAAGATATCCCAAAAGCTGATATTGATACTATCGGCGGCTGCAGCTGCGCTTGGTGCCCAAGCGCAGGAAGAAGAGCAATTTGACGACCTACGGGTGCTATATATGGACCAGAAATATGAAAAACTCATTTCGAAGGCCGAAAATTATGTAGAAAGCGATAAGACCCGCAAGAGCGCCGATCCTTATCTATACCTTTCAAAAGCTTATTATGAAATGAGCCGCTTAGAAGAATTTAATGAAAAATATCCGCCAGACAAAGCGTTTCGAGACGCCATGAAATGGGCTTCAAAATACCGAAGGAAAGATCCGGAAGGAGCCCTTTTTGATGAAAATGACTTCTACTTCAATGAGTTGAAAAAATCTGCCATGGAAGAAGCCGGCGGCTTAATGTCAGACCAGAAATACTCGCGTGCCAAGCGTTTCTATGATGGTATCTGCGATTTTGATCCAAACGATGCGGGCGCCTGGCTCATGCTCGGCTATTGCCAAATGCAGATCAGAGCGATGCAAGAAGCGAAGCTGGCCTATATCGAAGCCGGCAAAGTACTCCATACCCGCCCCATGGACAATCTAAATTCTACAGAGCGCACTCTATTGCGCGAAGGAACTATAAATTATGCGGAGTATTTGATGAATGAAAGCATGCGCGACTCGGCGCGGGTGCTGGTCAATCTGGTCAAGCCTGCACTCGAAGGCGATAGCGAGTATGACGCACTGGCCGGCCGCGTAAATTAGGCCAGTCGGAAATAACCCAATTTTATGAAGGAGCTTACACGCTCCTTTTTTACTTTTGCGCCCCAATGGGTAGGTACTTCAATTATCTGGTTTTGATCCCGGCCGCTTTGCTTTTAAGCTTCGTGGCCACCAAGCCGTCTTCAAAACTCCGCAAGGGTTTCGAAGCGCTAGGGGTCTATAATTATTTTTTGGCCAAGGACTTGTTTTATGATGCCTTGAAAAAAGACTCCGTGGCCGCGGCATTTGGCCTGAGTGAGATCTACGGCCGAGATAAAAACCCATTCTTCGACCTTGACTCTGCCTTTAAGTATAGCCTATTGGCTTCTGCAAAATATCCCCGCATCGAAGCAAAAGATAGCATGGATTATTTATCACTCGGAATAGACTCCGCCGCTCTTGCAGAGCAACTCATCCGGGTTGATTCCCTATTATTTGAAAGGGTAGTCTTGATACATAGCATAGTGGCTTATGATGACTATTCAAAACTGCATGTATCGAAACCGTTTCGACAGCGGGCCATAGATGCTCGAAATGCGATGGCGTATGCAGTGGCCGCTGCTGAAAACCAGTCTGAAGCGCTATTGGTTTTTATGCAGGACTATCCCGATGCCAGCGAAGGGGCCGAGGCAGAAAAGCAATACCAAAAGCTCCTTTTTGAAGAAAAGACAAAGTCGGGAAGCGTGAGTGCATTTAAGTCTTTCCTCAAGAACTTTCCCGAAAGTCCCTATGCCGAAGTAGCCCAAAGCAAAATCTACGAGCGCTATACCTCCGATCAGACGGCCGCATCTTTTGTAGAGTTTATCCTTGAAAATCCAGATAACCAAAATGTAAATCGTGCTTGGCGCAATATCTACCAGCTCGAAGTGGGAGACAAGTCACCGCTGTCCATAGCCGCTTTCAGCTTAAAGTATCCAAACTATCCTTTTCAGAATGAACTGAAGGCTGATTTTGATTTTGCCACCACCCGGTTTTATCCTTTCAGCCAAGACACGCTTTTTGGCTTCATTGATGAAAAAGGTGAAGTACGGATAGAGCCTATCTTCGAATGGGTCGAGCCTTTCTCAGAAGGACTGGCAGCTGTAGGTAGAAATGAAAAAATGGCTTACGTAGAAAAGTCTGGCGCCTTCATCATTGATTTCGAGCTTGACGATGGCTATGCCTTCAAGGGCGGCTATGCTGTGGCCACGGTTGATGATGCTTATGGAGTAATCGATAGAAACGGATCATGGCTCATACCCGCTGATTTCGATGATATTGGAGAGTTTAATGATTCGCTTTGCTATGTAGGTAAAGATGGACTTTACGGCTACTATAATACTTACGGAAAATTGGCCATCACATTGAAATACGATGATGCGACAGATTTTAGCTTTAAGCGTGCCGTAGTAACCACGGGCGGTAAGCGTGCGCTCATAAATACTTCTGGCAGAGAGCTTACTGGATTTGAGTTCGACTGGATAGAAGCCTTTCCCGATTCGATTGCCCCGGCACGGTATAAACTGGGCGATGCCTATGGATTGATCGATCATAACGGAAAAGTATTGTGCGCCCCTTTGTATGAGCGTATTGGCGATTTTTCGGAAGGACTTGCCCTGGCCACAAGCGGCAAGCGGTTTGGTTTTATTGGTGTAAAAGCAGATACGATCGTTCCTTTCAGCTATGATTATTCATCGGAAGCATTGCTCAAATCGAATTTTACCAATGGATATGCACCTGTTTATCAAAAGGATAAGATTGGCGTAATCAATAAAAAGGGCGAGAAGATTTTTCCCGCTATTTTTGAAGATGTGGGTCTTTTTGAAGGAGAGCTCATTGCTGTAAAGAAAAAAGGCAGCTGGGGATATGCCAATCGGGAAGTAGATTTGGTAATACCTTATCGGTTTGATCAGGCAGAAACCTTTCGCGATAGCACGGCCATCGTCGCCAAGGATGGCCTATTTGGTGCCATTGATGCAAACGGCAAGTATGTTTTGCCCATGGCTTTCGCCAAAATAGAGCGTTTGGAAAAGGGGTTTTTGGTGCTGGATTCCCTTTTCGGTATCCTAGGTGCTACGGGCGATACCTTGGTAGGATTTGAATACGATGAAGCAAAAATTCTCGATCCTTACGTCGTTCGCTTTACGCAGAATAATGGCAAGGAAGCGTATTATGATTATCGAAATAATCGCTTCATCTGGAAAGGCCTAGAGAATGAATTGGAAAATTAATTTTGCGCTTCATAGGGTGCGAAGGGATGGATTGACATGAAAGAACAGAAAGAGCAAAGCGCCGCACTAGATAAGGTCGTAGCACTCATGAAATCGTGGATGCTGGACTCGCAAAATAGTGAGAAGCCGGTTTTAGAGCATCATCGACCCGATGATTTGAAAGACTTGCTTTCGCTCAGAATTGGTGCAGATGGAGTGGGCTACGAAGGACTCACCGCAGAGATAGAACAATATCTGAAATACGCCGTCAAGACAGGGCACCCAGCCTATTTGAATCAATTGTTTGGAGGGTTTAATTTTCCGGCGTTTGTGGGTGAGCTCATCACTGCCCTCACCAATACCTCCATGTACACCTATGAAGTGGCTCCTGTAGCTACTTTGATGGAGCTGGAACTGATGGAAAAGATGCGGTCATATACCGGATGGAAAACCGGCACAGGAGCAATGCTCACGGGTGGGAGCAATACCAATTTGGTGGCTATGCTCTTGGCCCGAAACCACCACTTTCCATCGGTAAAGCAACAGGGTCTAGCAGGGCTTCCGCGGCCTGTATTCTTTGTATCCGAGCGCAGCCATTTTTCATTTCTCAAGGCTGCCAATGCCCTTGGTTTGGGACAAGAAAGCGTCATAAAAGTACCCATTGACGAAAATGGGAGAATGCGTGGCAAGGCTTTGCACTGGGCTTTAGAATCAGCGATTGAGCGCGGTGCTCAACCTTTTATGGTCTGCTCTACGGCTGGTACCACCGAGACCGGATCTTTTGATGCTTTTGAAGAAATCGCCGATGTGGCAGAAGAATTTTCCCTTTGGCACCACATCGATGGTAGCTGGGGCGGCAGCGCTATTCTCAGCGAAAAGCGACAGCATTTGTTCCAAGGCCTCGATCGCTCAGATTCTTTCTCCTGGAATCCGCATAAAATGATGAATATTCCACTGGTCTGTTCCGTGCTTTTAGTGAAAAATCCCAGCATACCGCGGCAGGAGATTCACACGCACGATGGCGATTATATCTACCATGAGAATGACTCTTCTGCCTATGACCTTGGGCCTGCATCGCTGCAATGTGGAAGGAGGGTGGATGCCTTGAAATTATGGCTCGCCTGGAAATTTTACGGAGACAATGGCTACGCAGCCCGTATTGAAAAACTGTTTGACCTCGCCGCATATTGCGATACCCTTGTGAAAGGGCATCCAAAATTAGAATTGCTGTTCCCTACCCAGACTTTAAATGTCAACTTTCGGTATGCAGCTCCAAATGGTGTGGATGCCGACCAGCTCAATGAAGAAATCCGATACCGTCTGCTCCGGTCCGGCGAAGCGATGGTAAATTATTGCCGCCTCGACTCCGGTCTGTCCATTCGCCTTGTTTTGTTAAATCCGGACCTGACCATCGCCGATCTAGATAGTTTCTTTGAGCGTTTCACCGCCACCGGAGCGATTGTGAGCGAAGAACTCGCAGAGAGCTCACATCCGATTTAGATAAACTTTGATACTCCCTTCATAATCATATCTAATTGGAAGGATAGTGCATCTTGCTTACCTTTGTGCAAACCTTTAAAAACGAAAAGATGGACACAATAGTAAAAGAGAAATCCTATGATAAGCTTGGCTTTAATCGTGAAGAAGCCGGCGAGATATGCGATAATCTGAACTTATTGCTTTGCAATTACGCAGTGGTGTATCAGAAAATCAGAAATTTTCATTGGAATGTAGTAGGGGGAGACTTCTTTGATGTTCACGAGAAGTTGGAAATCGAATATACCAATGCAGCCGAAGATATCGACGCACTGGCAGAGCGGGTGCGAATTTTGGGGTTGAAGCCCATCAGCACATTGGCCGAGTATCTAGAAAAAGCAGAAGTGGCAGAAGTTGATCAGGAGCTTACTTCCGATCAGATGATTCAAGAAGTGGTAAATGATTACGAGACCTTGCTGTCATTCATGGTAGATGTTGCCGATTTGGCGGTAGAGCATGGCGATCTGGGCACTGAGACTATGATGCGAAGAATGATAATCCGTACGGAAGAGAAGCATTGGATGTTTTCTGCTTTCATCGAGAGGCGACAAGTATGAAACCTTCTTAGAAAAGCTCCTTATGGAGCTTTTTTTTGGCCATGTCCGATTACAGATCAGATAAATCAGATTTTATAAGATGCTTGGGTTGAAGTTATTAACATTTCTTTATATTCCTATGTCAATAAGTTGGTTTTTCCAATAGCTTTTGGTATGAAGATTGCCATATATTCGTAATAAGCATCTTATTTCATTCAGAACTGGTTATTCTGATTGGTTAAAATGATTGGTTAAAACGAAAAACCCGCCTAACGAGGCGGGTTTTTTGTTTTGGATTAGTTTGGACTATCGAAAAAATACTGCGCTCGTCAATAATGAAAATTTTACCATTATAACTCAGTGCTAGTGCATAGGATACTCTTAAGCTGAAAATTTAAACGTCTAATAGACAGATTTATAGAATAAATTTTGGTGAAATAGTTCGGGGCTATTGCAATGAGCTTGTACAATATCTAGATGCGCCAATGTCCGCATTAGACCCTCTAAATTTGATCTAAGATCAAAAAATATGGTAAAAAGGTAACTTATCAAAAATAGTTACGTTTAAGACATTGTAAGCATCTTATTTCATTCAGAACTGGTTATTCTGATTGGTTAAAATGATTGGTTAAAGCAAAAAACCCGCCTAACGTGGCGGGTTTTTTGTGTTCATTATTTTCTGCTTTATTCGGTCACAATTACTAAATATTTGCTTGTAGACCAGAATTCGATAGGCTTCACGATCTTCAAGACTTTGGCTTCTTCTCCCTCCATCGTGTAAGAATCTTGAGGATGAGAAGTTATTAATTTAGGATCATCCGAATTGGTAGGGATAGACATCATTTTAGTGATATCAATCTGAGCGAAGAATTCTTTATTGAAATCGCTTTTCAATTGCTTCGATCCACCCAGACCAATGAATGAGCCATCTTTTTCCAATACCCCATTTTCTTTGAGATCCTTAAAAGTACCGATAGCGTAATAGGCGGTACTCAATTGGTTGGATTGAAGCGATATTATCTCATTCTGAATTTCATTCCTGAACTCGGCAGAATCAAGCATTTCATTCAGTATTTCGATCGTGAAATTGGCCGCGGTTAGATTTTCTTTCAAATAGGTAATCTGCTCTTCTTTACTCTCTATATCCGTGCTAAGCTGGTCTATAAGTTTCTTGAAGCCAGCGGTTTCTGCACCGCTCTTGTTCATCTGTTTTTTCAGATTATCAATGGTGCTCTTATTTTCCTGAAGCAAATTATTGATGGCCTGAATGTCGCGGGTTATCTCTTCTCGGCTGTCTTCACCTTGTCTGAGTTCTCCGCTATTGATGGCTATTTGCTTCTCTCGTTCGCTGATAAGCCCCAGATTGCGCTGTATCGTGGTAAAGCTTTCTTCAAATAGTTTGAGTGTGGAGTCTTTGGTGTTCAGCTCCTTTGTGATAGATTGGTTCTCAGACTTAAGTCTTTGAATTTCCTGCTCTTGTTCTTCACTTTTGCACGAGAAAAGGAGTGCCGCGGTGAATAGGATTATTAGGATTTGTTTGATCATCGATTTGTTTTTTCTTTGGTTTAAGAGTCCAAATATAGAGAATGATATTTCTCAAAAGCATATGGCAGCAATTTTTCAATAAACCGCAACTGCGTTTCACTTCTTCGGAGCGGCACCCATAAAAGGAAGAAACGGGACTTATAAACAAGTGTTGATAAACCATGTGAATTGCTGGTTCATAAAAACGAGTTCCAAACCTTGTGTCATTCACGGGTGAAAAATAAATTTATCATCGTTAAGTAAGAGATAACAGGTTCACCGAAAGCGGTGCCAGCTATTAGAAGGGTTTGTAGCTCAGGGTTTATTCCATACTGCTCATCCTTTTACGCTTGACGCAAGGCGAAAGAACAAGAATATATTTCTTGTTTGAAATGATTAAGTTCACAAAAACCGGCGGCATGAAGGAGTAAGCCTGTGAAGGATGCTCTGAGTAAAGGTCTACTTTTTAGGATTTTAAATCGGGCTTCGGCCAAAATTGAAAATTTATGTGTTGGCCATTAATGGTTCGACACCAAAAAGTAGATGGGTTGGTCACTTGATTTGTCAGCCTTTTGGAAGACACGGCAATCTGCAAACGGTAGCTTAACTGGAAGTCAAAACCACGGTTTTTACTTTTAAGGCGGAATAAATCCCAAAGATTTTTTCCGCCTTACTGTTTTATAGGGGCTTAGAAAGTCCTAACCTTATTTTGTGGATAAGTGCACATCGAAGCCATGGGCATATTGCCAATGCTGCTTTAATTTTAGCCCAGATAAAGTTCTTTATGGCACGAAAGGCAAAATTGAAAACGGACAATCCTGAAAAGAAAATCTTCGTTCTTGATACTTCCGTAATTCTCTACGACAGTAATGCAATCAAAAATTTTGAAGAGCATGATGTAGCGATACCGATCCAGGTTCTAGAAGAACTGGATGACTTCAAAAAAGGAAATGAAACAGTGAATTTTGAAGCACGTGAATTCATTCGTTTTATTGATGGCATTTCAAAGCAACAACTCATCAGCGATTGGGTTCCGCTCAACGGCCGAAACACCGGGAATTTTAAAGTGGTACTGCACTCACAGAATACGGGCTTAAATTCTGAGCGGGTTTTTGGCGACAGCAAGTACGATAATAAAATACTGAATTGTGCTATCCAGCTAAAGGAAGATCATAGCGATAAGAAAGTTATTCTCGTCTCTAAAGATATCTGCCTTCGCCTTAAGGCAAAAGCCCTGAACATATATGCAGAAGACTATGAAACGGGAAAGGTAAAAGATGTAAAAGACCTGTATAAAGGGCAGATGATCGTCTCTGGTACGAACGAGAAACTCATCGATAATCTTTATAGATCTGGTATTGGTGACCCTTCGATGTTGAAAATGGCGCATATTGAAGCGAATCAATATTTCACACTCAAATTTCGGCGCAAGTCAGTTTTGGCGCGCTATAACAAGGAAGAAGAAGTACTTGAGCGTATTGAAGATCAAGAAGCCTTTGGTATAAAATCTTTGAATGCCGAGCAAAATTTTGCCCTGCACGCATTGCTCGATCCAAGCATTAAGCTAGTGACTATTCAAGGCATGGCCGGCACGGGTAAAACCCTTCTGGCCATAGCGGCAGCCATAGAGCAACGCACCAATTATAGACAAATCTTTGTTTCACGTCCAGTGGTACCTTTGAGCAATAAAGACTTAGGTTACCTTCCCGGAGATATAAAGTCAAAGCTCGACCCCTATATGCAATCGCTTTGGGATAACCTGAGTTATATCAAAGGCCAATTTCAAGTAACCGATAAGAATCATAAGCGGATAGAGACCATGGTCGAAAATGAGAAGATAGCCATTTCACCGCTCGCCTACATTAGGGGAAGGAGCTTGGTCAAGATTTTCTTCATAATCGATGAAGCTCAAAACCTTACGCCACATGAAGTGAAGACCATCATATCACGTGCTGGTGACGATACGAAAATAGTCCTTACCGGAGATATTCAACAGATTGATACACCGTATCTCGATAGCCAGAGCAATGGGCTATCCTACTTGATAGACCGGGTGAAAGACCACCCCATAGCCGCACATATAACCCTTGAAAAAGGAGAGCGCTCTGAGCTGGCCAATATTGCCAACGAGTATTTATAAAACCAATAGAAATAGATTTTTGATGAAAACGCTGACTTTAAATTTTATTTTCGCAATCTTTTTGATCGGCTGTACCGGCCAAAAGCCAGGTCCGGCAGAAGTGCAGGATCAGAACAAGAATACCCAAGAAGAAACAACAGAAACGCCAAAAAAGGCAGAAATTAAACCTATGGAAAACATTATAATTAAGACGAATAAGGGCGAGATCGGATTGGAATTGGATCCAAATAAGGCACCCATTACGGTGGCCAATTTTATAAGCTATGTGGATAAAGGTCATTATTCGGGAACGGTTTTTCACCGGGTGATCTCAAATTTTATGATCCAAGGCGGTGGATTTGAGCCAAACGGAAAGCAAAAATCTGTGAATGATCCGATCGTACTTGAGAGCCAAAATGGAATGAAGAATGATATCGGCACCATCGCTATGGCACGGACGAATGCCCCAAACAGTGCCACAGCGCAATTTTTTATTAATGTGACGCAGAATGACTTTTTGAATTATGCCCCCGGAAATCCGGGCTATGCAGTATTTGGTAAAGTAACCAGCGGTATGGAAGTGGTAAATGCCATAAAGCAGGAAGCTACAGGGGTTAAAAACGGCATGCAGGACTGGCCTAATGAAGATGTGATAATCGAAGAGATAAGGCGTGTGGAATAGAGCTCTTTTAAAGTCAGCTTACCGCATACTTATCCTTCCTTCACTGCTCAGCGCGCTGGCTTTCAGCACATCGGATGCTATCGCTCGGGTTGGGAATGATTTCCCTTCGATTGAAGCGGAGCAGGTCTC
This sequence comes from uncultured Cryomorphaceae bacterium, assembly GCA_963836915.1. Lineage (GTDB taxonomy): Bacteria > Bacteroidota > Bacteroidia > Flavobacteriales_D > Cryomorphaceae > Cryomorpha. Next base: position 117,771 of record CAWILH010000002.1, read on the forward strand.
CGGCACTGTCGTGCATATTCCTGTCGATTATGCCGGTAAGTACACCTTGATAGGGTTGGGCACCAGCAATAGGAGTGAAGAAGAATTGAGAACTTGGCAAGTTCCGGTCTACAATAAATTCGTGGCCAAGACCGGCTTGATGGATGGAATGTACGATGTAAATATTTGCTTCATTCCACTATTCACAGGAGCTGCCAAAATGGCCAAGAATAAAGTGGTGAAAAAGCTCGAAGAGAATAACGAATCTCTGGTAATGGAGCATGTCTATATCTATTCAGGCAGTCGAGATCCCTTTCGGGAAGTAGGTCTGGGCGATAAGTCGGAACCTGAGATCGTTTTGATCAATCCTTCGGGAAAGATCGTATGGATCACCACAGGAAAATTTGAGCGGGATAAGCTCGATGAAGTTGAATCAATATTATCTGAATAAAAAAACCCGGCTCAAGCCGGGTTTTAAATTTTTATTGCACCACTGCTGCATCTGGATATTTTTCTTTCCAGAAATCCAGTTTCGTCATATCGCGAATTGTGATTATCGTTTTACTATCAAGCCTAACCTTTATTTTAGGCTTCAATTCCTTTACTTTTGTATTTTTCTTTTTTCTAGGACGCGCCATTTTCTACTATTTAATGTAAATAACGTAAATTTACCTTTGTTGTTCTAAGATCGGTTGTTAATATACGTCAATTTACTGGTTTATGTTACTTTCTCTTAAATTGGTAAGCTCCTTTCTCGGCTCCCCATACTTGCTTTCCGCTGGCGTCAAATCCCCGATCCCAGCTATTCAGCTGCTCTGGCAATAGGGTGACTTCAGAAGTTGCATAGCTCGCTCCACGCATTTCACTTTTGCAGCTTTCGTCATTCGTTTTGCCGGTATATTGAAAGCCATCGTAATTTAGATAAACCGTGCAACCTTCTTTATACTTCAGGTCGAAAGGCTTCAGCCCTGAAAATTTAGATGGGTCTTTCCATGCACCCACATACTCTTCTTCATTTGGCAAAGTGTAGATGTCGCTGCTGAAGGTGTCATCATTTATCGCGGAGACAAAATAAACGCGTTGCCTATAGGGTTCGTCGGGACTATCGGCCACCGCCTGCTCCACGTAGAGCCAGCCACCATTGGGCGAATCAGGCCAAATGCGCACGGTCTTAAGGGTAATATTATAATACGAGCTGTCCGACGCTTCTTGTGCCGAAGAGTCAAACTCACCGGTCATCCATTCAAGCAGTTGATCGAGGTCTTGGGAGTCTTGGGCCAAGCCGTAAAAGGTGAAGCCAAGAAAAACAGAAGTGATTAAAAGCAAGCTTTTCATTCTCATTTCGCTAATTTAGGGCGAAAGTACGATTTGAATCGAGTTTTGAAAGCTTTAACTTCTTTTTAATGAACGCCTTGTATATCGGGATTTTATGGATGGTCTATTACGCCTTGCACTCTGCCTTGGCCACAGATGGCATTAAGGCGTATTTCCGAAACAATCTGCCCGCAGTTTATGGCCAGTACCGGCTGCTCTATTCATTTTTTGCCCTGGTGAACTTTCTGCTCCTTTTTTGGTTTCACCTACTGTTAAATTCTGAGTTAATCTTCCAGAAAAATCTACTGTCAGATGGGATAGGAATTGTTTTCGGCCTGCTGGGATTTCTGATATTTATTTTGGCCATAAGGCAATACCCCATTTATTATTGGCTCGGTACCAATGGCCCGTCGAATGGTGAAACCTTAGTGATCTCTGGGATCAACAGATGGGTAAGGCATCCACTTTATCTTGCAGTGCTCACCTTGATGATCGCGTACTTCCTTCTTTTTCCATCTTGGAAAAATTTGGTGTTTGCCACCGTGACCTTCCTGTACATCATTATTGGAGCCTTGCTGGAAGAGCGAAAACTCATTCAAAAATATGGCGATGAATATGTGGCATATAAGCATAAGGTAAAAATGCTTGTACCTTACCTGTTTTAGCTTTCCGCAAAATCTATTGAAGCGCTATTTACGCAGTAGCGCAAGCCTGACTCGGTAGGGCCATCATTGAAGACATGGCCTAAATGGCTGCCGCAATTACCGCATACGATCTCCGTACGTATCATGCCGTGACTGGTATCGCGATGCGTCACGACGGCTTCTTTGCTCACTTGATTATCAAAGCTCGGCCACCCGCAGCCCGATTCAAATTTTTGGTCTGAGGTAAAAAGCTTGTTTCCACAGGCGCGGCATTTATACAGCCCATCTTCAAAGTGGAGATTATACTTTCCTGTTCCCGCGCGCTCGGTCCCTTTCTCTCGCAGTATTCTAAACTCTTCGTCGTTAAGCTCTTTGCGCCACTCGTCTTCATTCTTGTTCACCTTAAATTCCATTTTCAATCTCTTTTTATCAAGACTATAAACAGGGCATCGCTTAAAGGGTTTAGTTGCGCTTTGGCCCTTTTCGTTTATTGAATCCACCTTTTCGTTTTCCACCACCCGGGCGGCGCCCAGAATTGCTTGAAGCTGCCTTTGGGTTGTAGGTAAAAGATTCGCCGACTTCGGGCGGTGGGGCGAGCTTTCGGATATCAGAATCGATAAGTTCTTCGATCCGAGCCCACTTGCGCTGCTCATCGGGGGTGATGAAGGTGATGGCCATACCACTTTTATCGGCACGTGCTGTGCGGCCTACGCGGTGCACATAATCTTCGGCTTCGTCGGGCACGTCAAAATTGATTACGAGCTGCAGCTCTTTGATGTCTATGCCGCGGGCTAATATGTCCGTGGCTACCAGTATATTGATTCGCTTATTGCGAAACTGGCGCATCACTTCTTCCCGATCATCCTGTGTGAGGTCAGAATGCATCTCTTCGATCTTCAGGCTGCTTCTTTTGAGCTTTCTTGCAATGTCTTTTACATTGCGCTTGGTCCTAGAGAATACGATGGCACCATTCAAATCGTCCTTGTCCAAGAGTTTTAAGATCAAGGCCGCCTTGTCCTTCTCTTTCACCAGATAGGCCACTTGCATCACGCCGGCAGCTGGTTTGGACATGCTGATATTGATCTCTTCAGGGTTGGTAAGTATCGTTTGCGCAAGCTGGCGGATCTTTTTGGGCATAGTGGCCGAAAACATAAGGTTCTGCCTTTTTTCCGGAAGGAAGGATACGATGCGCATCAAGTCTTCGTAAAAGCCCATATCGAGCATTCTATCTGCTTCATCAAGTATGAGATGTGTAAGGCCTTCAGTTTTTACATATCCCATATTGAGATGGGAAATCAGCTTTCCCGGGGTAGCTATCACAAAGTCGGTGCCTGTAGAGAGTGCTGTCTTTTGCTGTCCAAACTCCGACCCATCGCCACCGCCGTATAAGGCGCAAGAGCTAATATCGGTAAAGTACGAGAGCCCTTCGAGAGATTGATCTATTTGCAAAGCCAGCTCTCTAGTAGGTACTATGATGAGCGCTTTTATAGATCCATTTCCAGCATTATTGGCCATAACCTGATGAATAACAGGCAATAAGAATGCAGCGGTCTTACCGGTTCCGGTCTGTGCACAGCCTATTAAATCTTTTTTGTCGAGAATGATTGGCAAGGCTTGCTCCTGGATTGGGGTAGCTTCCTTAAAGCCCATGGCGTCGAGCCCTTCTATCAATTTTTCGTTTAATCCAAATGATTCAAACTTCACGTAATCGTTTTTTTTACTTTGCCGCAAGGTAGAATAAATCGGGTTTAAATTGGTATGACTTCTAAAGGATATTAACTTTGCGGCTTCGGAATCTGAAAAAATAGCGCAATAGCCTGAATATGATTGTCATCCTGTCGCCAGCAAAATCGCTCGACTACGAATCAAAGCTTCCTTTTGAGGAGTCTTCTGAACTGCTGCTGGGAGAAAATGCCGCGTATTTGGCTGGTAAGCTCAAGAAGTTTTCGTCGCGAAAGCTATCTCAGATGATGGACATAAGCAGTGACCTCGCCGAACTGAATGCACGGCGCTTTCAAGAATTTGATCCCAGTTTTTCCACCAGTGTATCCCGACAGGCGATTTATGCATTCAATGGCGATGTGTATCAAGGGCTTGACGCATATACGCTCAGCAAAATTCAGATTGATTATGCCCAGCGCCATCTCCGGATTCTATCCGGTCTATACGGCTGGTTGCGCCCGCTTGATCTGATGCAGCCTTACCGACTTGAGATGGGCACATCATGGTCGGTGACCCCAAAGAAAACCAGTCTTTATAAGTATTGGGACCAAGAGCTTACCGGGCTTTTGCAGGAAGATATGGAAGCTACTGATTCGGAGTATGTGTTGAATCTGGCATCTCAGGAATATTCCAAGGCATTAAAATTTAATATATTAGAGTGCACCGTCATTGCACCAGAGTTTTTGGAAGAGCGCGGGGGCGACTATAAAATGATAAGCTTTTTTGCCAAAAAGGCACGCGGACTCATGGCACGCTTTGTAATTCAGAATAAAATCACAGATCATACAGCACTTAAAAACTTCGATTCAGAGGGCTATGTATTTAGCGAACGCCTTTCTGATATCGGAACTAACAAATGGGTATATACCCGTAAATCTAAAAATCAATGAAAATGAAAGCTAAAAATTTGGCATTTTATGCCGGAGTATTTTGCATGGTAGCATCTGCGGCTTGCGCCCAAAAGGGTGAAGGTCGCCGTGGTGGAAAAGCCGGTGAAATGAAAACAGAGATGGACTCTATCTCTTACGTATTTGGAACCAGCCTAGGGTCTAATATCCGCCAATCTGAAATAGAAGGTGTGAATGTAGATCAGGTAATGCACGGGCTAGAAGATGCTTTAAAGAGCGACTCAAATATGGCCATCAATATGCAAGATGGTCAGAATCTGGTGCGCAATTACATGACTGGGCTCCAGAAGAAGAAGGGTGAAGCGTCTATGAAAAAGTCGGAAGCCTATATGAATGATCTAGCCTCGAACGATAAATTGCAATCTACCGAAAGCGGTATCTATTACGAAGTGGTGACCATGGGCGAAGGTGAAAAGCCGGTGCCTACCGATAAGGTAAAAGTAAACTACGAAGGAAAAACGACCGACGGAAATGTTTTTGACAGCAGCTACGAACGCGGTACGCCCGCCGAATTTCCATTGAACCGTGTTATTGCCGGATGGACTGAGATTCTTCAGGAGATGCCCGTAGGTAGCACCTTTATTGCTACCATTCCGCCGGCACTTGCTTATGGTGAGCGCGGCAGCCCGCCAAATATCGGTGCCAATGAAGTATTGATTTTCAAAATTGAACTTCTCGAGATTCTTCCGGCAGATCAGCCAGCGGTAACTCCTGGACAATAAGGACAATGCTTTTAAAAAACCTTAATTACCTTCTTCAGGAAAGGGGCGCTTTGCCGCTTTCCGAAGAAGGTTTTTTGGCTTTAAGCCCTACCGATGTCTGGGATTTGGTAGCTCAGCTCGGGGTGCCATTCGAGAAATTGAACCGTGTAGACCTGGGCTATGCTGCCGAAACGGCCAAAAAAGGTAAGATCAAACTTATCGTGCTTGATGTGGATGGTGTTTTTACGGACGGCGGTATGATTTTCTCGTCATCTGGAGAAGAGTCCAAGAAGTTTGATGTGAAAGACGGTATGGCTATCGTGCGGGCTTCTGCCAAAAGCTTCGAATTTGGTATAATCAGCGCGGCAGCCAGAGATGAAGTCGTGCGGGCCAGAGCGGCTGTGCTTGGAGTAAAGCACGTGTATGTAGGCAAAGAGCCGAAGCTGGAAGTATTGGAGTCGTGGCTTTATGAGATGGGGCTCGGCTTTGAGAATGTGGCATATATCGGGGACGATATAAACGATGTGGACATCTTAAAAAAAGTAGGTATTGGAGCCTGCCCGGCAGATGCTGCAGACCAAGCCAAAAGTGCTGCCGATATAATCCTTAAAAAGAATGGCGGTCATGGGTGCATTCGTGAATTTATCGAAGCTTATATCACAGCCATAGATTAATCTGCAATTTTCTTTTGGGAGAAAAAGAATCCCTTAACTTTGCCGCGGCAAGCATCGTCTATAAAGTCAACGCCTCTCGACTGGATGATGGTGTTTTGCTTTCTTTAAGTCTGTTCTTATTTAAATATATAAGTCCCCGGAAGGGGATTTTTTTTTGGTTGGCGATTCCGATTCCAGTCCTTACTTCACTTTGTTGCATTGCTCCGCTCTCCAGCCTTTACCTTCGGTGAGCTTTACAATGAGCCCCGACATTCGCTTTGCGAACTAACCAGGTGCACGCCAATTCTCCAGAGCTACATTGCCATTCGATCGGAGGGCGCTTACCAGAAAAACCAAGAGCATTGGTCGTCAAAGCTATCGTGCAATTCGGTTCTCCATCACCGTGGCAGGTGCAATCTCAAGAAAAAGGCGCCAAGAGTGGTTCATGGCGCCTGAATTTTCTATGTTTTTAGAAATTTATTTCTTGTCAAGGGCGCTCTGCTTATCGCGAACCATCTGCTTCTGACCTTCCATCATATCGTGGAGCTCATCGATGATGGCTTGGTTTTGGACCAACTGTGTATTCAATTCTTCATAGCGTATCTGAGCAGTGTTTTCATCTTTTTCAAGCTGAATCAATTCTTTCTCGATGGCTTTGGGGTTCATGGTTTCCAATTTTTGCTCCAGAGCTTCTGCCTTGGCGGTCATCTCTGCCTTGGTGGCAGTAAGCTGGGTTTCTTGATCTACGTAATTCTGCTTCTTATTGTCTAGGCTTTTTTTCTTGCTGTCCAATTTTGAATAGTTTTTTTCTAGCCCTTTCAGTTCTTTGCCGGCATCGGCCACGATCATCTCATTTGATTGCAATAATGTGGCTCTCTCGGCAACTGCCGTTTCGTTTGGGGTTTTGGACTTGAGCGCCACTCGCAGTTGTTCTTTTTCTTCGGCTGGTATCGCTTCAAGCTTTCCTTTTGCTTCGCTGATTTGATTCTGCTTGGTGTTTCTCGAATTTGCCAGAAGCTCGGCTTCACGCTCTATTTCATTGATCTGCGATTTTAGCTTCTCTTTTTTTGAAGTTGCCTTGCTCAAGTTTTTGCTCACACCTTTAAGCTCTTTTTTAGTCGCCTTCAGCTCTGCTTCCTTTTTATCGTATTCAAAGGCTTCAAATTCTTCTTTTATCCTCACGCGCATTTCCTTGATGTTCTCGGCATCTCGCTTTGCTTGTTCGGCTTCAGGCCTGATCTTGGCAAGTTTTTTTTCTATTTTTACGACGTCTTTGTCTTGGGTCTTAATTACCTTTTCGAGTTCTTTTATTTGACTTTTAAGGACAGATGGATCTACATCATCTTGAGCAAAGCTGGCTCCAGATAGCAGAAGTGCGAGGGTAAATACAATGTATTTCATGGTTTAGTCTGTTTTAATCCTTCGAAAAGGAGTGTTAATTCGTAGCTCAAAGATGCGTTTTTATCATGAGCATACCAACTGTGAATTTCTTCTGCAAATTTTTCGAAGGGTATATCAATTTCCCTAGCTTTATTGGCATCTACCAGCTTTTGCGCTGCCGCCGGTCGCGGTCCCCATATCGCCAGATCTTTACTATCCCTTCGATCTTTTATTATGAATTTTGGGATAGACCTAGAGCCATTCGTGAGGTAGCGCTCCATAACATCTAGGTTCTCGTCACGCAGTATTAGGTGGAGATTTACATTAGGGCAGACTGCGGCCAGCTTGGCTATGAAAGGAATATTCTGTGCTGCGTCCCCACACCATGCTTCTGTGATTATAAGCCAATCCATCTCTATTGGCAGCTGGCTCACCGCAGTGATAAGCTCTTGCGATGGGTTCGAAGTTTTGTTCAATCGCTTCATCCGCTTTGCGTTCAGCTGCGTATATGCGATTAAATTTTCAGATTGATTGGATCCGCTGGTCTTGCCATCGGCCACCAGGGTGTTAACCCATTCTATATATTCAGCGTACATGAAAGTCTTTACTTCACTATTTTCCATTTTTTTGAACTGCTTTTAATTGAAAATTCAACCTATTTTTGACTCTTGTTTGCAATAGTACTATATATCGCCCTGAGCCTGGTTATCATCTACACGGCAATTTGCGCGTTTTATTATTTTTTTCAGGAGCGGCTTATTTTCGTTTCGTTGAATAAGCTCACCCCCGATGGCAAGCTGGCGCTTGCATCTGACTTTAATGAGTACACGCTAGAAGGGGTGCATGAAGGCAAGCTTCACGTATTACATATCAAGTCGGTACATCGGCGTGGGTGTATCCTTTATTTTCACGGCAATACCGGCAGCATGCAGCGCTGGGGAGCGATAGCCGAAGAGCTTACTTCTTTTGGGTTCGATATTATTCTGCCCGACTACAGGGGGTATGGCAAGAGCAGTGGCCTGCGCACCGAAGAGACGCTTTACAGCGATGCGTTGACCTGCTACCACAAAGCTCGCGAACTATTTGAATCTTCAGAAATATGCATTTATGGAAGATCATTAGGCACCGGCGTGGCAGCTTGGCTTTCTGCCAATGCCCAGTCTAGCGGATTGATATTGGAGACCCCATACTTTAATTTTTTAGAAGCTGCGGCGCATCACTCCAAGATCATACCGGTCAAAATGTTCCTACGCTTTAGCTTTCGCAGCGATCTGCACCTCCCGCATTCAAAAGCTCCGATTCTGATAGCCCACGGCACCAAGGATAGCATCGTGCCTTATTCATCGGGCTTGAAGCTTTATAAATCGGTCAAGGAAAAACGCGATATCACGATGCTCACCATTCCCGGTGGCAAGCATGGCAACCTCAATGGCTTTCCTATTTTTCGCGACACACTCAATCGTTTTTTTGATCTTCACTTTCCCCGGGGCTAGTCTATAAGCTCTATGGATTTTACATTGTCATCCAGCACTCTTTCTATAAGCATCATGCGTGGGTCTATCGCGGCCTTTGCCGGAAGGCTATCTGAGATTAGGCGATAGGTTGATTCCTGATCGGTAATATTCACACGCTTCCAGCTCAGCAGTCGCTCCTCGTCAGCATCGGCATAAAGTCCGAGGTCCACCCATTCATTCAGCTCCTGTTCTACTTCATTGCCTACGGTATCGGCGCGCAACTTCCGAGATTCCAATTCAAAAGTCGTCTCATAGCGTCCATCGGCCATTTTATTGGTTTTCGTCTCTTTGAGCCTGAAGTCGTATAGGGTAATTTCTTTTATCCAGTCATCGATCAGATAGCTCAGGCTATCGGGTACGCGCGGCTCTAGATGTCTCAGAAAGTCGAGGCTGGTAGGGTAGGGCGGCTCGGCATAGCGGTACTCTGCGAGGAAGTCTCGCAATGCCGCATTCACAGAGTCGGAGCCTATATAATCTTGTAGCGCATAGAGAATTACACTCCCTTTGTTATAATGGATGTACTGCTGATTTTCAACTTTGTACAGCGGCAGTTCTTTTTGGCTCTCAAAGGAGCGGCCACTTAGGTAGCCATCAAAATCATACTTCAGGAATTTTTTCATTTTGATGTCATCACCATTTAGGGCTTCTTTGGAGACCATAAGGCTCGAATATTCTGCAAAGCTCTCTGTGAGCATGGTACCCCCTTGCATAAGGGCGGGTATCTCTTGATGCGCCCACCATTGGTGTGCCATCTCGTGGGCTATCACATGGTCTATCACGTTATTTTCGGTTTCGTCTTCCATATTGGTTATGAAGCCAAAACCTTCGGAATAGGGCATGGTACCGGGAAAAGCTTGCGCAAAAGTGCTGTACCGCGGAAACTCCAAAATTCGCGCCTGCTTGTGATAGTAAGGCCCAAAATTAGCTTCGTAATAAGCCAATGATCGCTTTACGGCATCTACCATCCGCCCCACATTTACACCGTGTTTTTTATCGTAATAAATCTCGATATCGATATCCTTGTACTTATCCCTTGCTACTTCGTAACGCGCCGACATGAAGGAATAGAAGTTTTGAGATGGATGGTTCCACTTTATAGTGAAAATAGCGGCGGCCATCTTCTTCCCATTCTTTGATGAGCGAACCGGGAGCAACGGCTATTTGATCGGTACTGGTACTCATCACCGTTTCTACGTTCACCCAGTCTGATTTACCATCAGAAAGGTAATTTGACATGCACAGCTCACCGCAATCTTTACGTAGCTCGGGCATTCGCTTTTTCTTTGGGAGGTCATACTTGTTCCGCTTATTGCGATCGCTTATTTCAAAGCGCTCTGCATAGCCCATTACCGGAAGGATGGAGCCGTTATTTAAGAAAGTCCCATTTGCCAAAATATTGGTATTGCCGCGTGAGTTGCCAAATCCTCTAGTGATATAGGCATTGGTAATGGTCATCGACATCGTGTCTCCGGGCATAAGTGACTGCGCCAATCGATAAATCTCTATACCCATCACCGTGTCGGTAAATACCAAATTAGCGCCGGGAATAATGATCTCTGTATCCCAAGACTCAAAAAGGTTGAAAAAAATAGAGTCGATGGGACTGTCTTTTTTATTCAGCAATTTGGCTTCGGCCTTTACATAGACATCTCTTTTATTGGGATAGATATCTATAAAATAATTTATGTCGGTGAGCGATGGCAACTCCATTTTTTCATATTTCTTGTAGTTCTGTTCGTACTCCAGCGCTTGCTGCTCTCTCTCGTCCGAGCTTTGATATGGATTTAAAATCTCTGTATTATAGTACACAAAAGCTGCTACGGCGAGCCAGGCTGCAACGATCACACCGAGTCCGATCTTGGCTTTCCGATCAAAATGCGAGCGCACGGTCGAGAGCCTTTCCCGGAAGGAGCCAACTACACTTCTCGGCCAAAAAAGCCCTGCGACCAAGACAAGGATCGCTGCAAAGAGTGTCCAATATAGATTGAACCACAGCGTACCTGTCATACCTGGGCCAAAGCCGCTCATATCGGAGTAGAATATACCAGGGCTCCCGCCGGGGTCGAGCATATTTGAGCTCCAGTCTAAAACGGTATTAAGTATGATGCCCCAGCCTATCACGAAGAGTATGCCTACAAAATAGCCCACATAACGATTGCTCAATAAGGTCTGTATGAGTACAAAAATTGCTGAAAGGATGATATAGCCAGGCAATGTATCTACCGCAAAATCTATAAGGTATACAGAAAGCTCAATATTGGTGTAGCCGCGCACCAGCTGTGATACGATTCCGAGAAAGATGAACAGAAGCTGAAGGATCACCGCTATGGAAATGAGTGAGAGCACTTTGGCAAAAACCGATGCTACCGAGCCATACGCCGTGGCATTGATCACCTCATGAATGCGCGATATACGGTCGCGCCATACCAGCTCGCCGCTGAAGAAAATAATGATGATGAGCAGGAAGAGACCGGTTGACGAAGATATATCGTCCATAACCTTATACGTAACAGGGTATGACTGGAGCCCACGGTAATCGTATCCTTGCACGAGGGAAACAATGAGTAGGAGCAATCCAAAAATGGTCAGAATGGCGAATACCGGACTCTTTAGGATGCTCAGCATATTGGCTTTGTAAAAGCTGAAGAATTGGAGCCGGCTTATCTTGCTTTTGAAACTCACTTCTACTTCGGGGATTTTGGTAAAAACCGGCTCGACGGTGAGCTGAGCGGCCGATTTTCTGCGGCTCTGCTTGAAGCGTAATTTTTCCCGAAAGGAGAATGCGATATATGACCATACCGATACGATGGCTGCTAGGCTGAGCCATATCAACCGGTTTTTGAGTATCAAGCCCGTAAATGTGGGGCTCAGCGTATTGCTTTCTACCGACGTAAAATATTTTGTGAAAATGCTGTATGCGCGCACACCTAGCATATCTGTAAGAGCTCCAATAGTCTCATTATCAATGTCCGAAACCAATGTTCCAGCTACGAAATAAGCTACGATCAGCGCCAGCGCCCCCACAAAAGAGATGATGGTACTCTTGAAGCGGTGTGCCAAAAAGAAGATGATCGATCCCGCCAAGAACATATTGGGGATGACGAAAATAAGATAGTTATTAAAGATGGTAGCCCAATAAAAGGGACCGAGCTCTTCGGGCTGCACCCAGTTACCGAGCGGCCCGACGATACTCCCGATGTATGCGCCAATAAAAATGCCTATAAACGGAACACATGACAGTATGAGCGCTCCCGTAAACCGTCCCCAGAAATAAGCTGCCTTATGAATGGGCGTATGAAAAAGAATCTCCTGAAACTGATTATTATGATCGCGCAGGGCTGCATTATTGAAGAAAGCTGCGGCAAAAAGAATTCCAAAAAGGCTGAAAACCAGCACTATGTTGGTAAGTACCACCGGTGAGTTCTTGTGCACATTTCCCACGGCGCCGCCTATGCTCACTTCACTGCCTATGAGCATGGCTAGAATAAATGCCAACAGCAAAGTAAATATATACACCATCGGGCTCTTAAAAGCCGAACGCAACTCTAATTTTAAAAATTCAAAAAACATAGTAGCGTTGGTTAAGAAAGGGTTGATTCATTGATTTTGGTAAAGAACACGTCTTCTAGGCTCGGCTCTACGGCCGAAAATTCGGGCGCCGGCATGGTGTCGCTCAGCACGTGGATCTGTGGCCTTCCGGCTACCATCTTATCGGATATTACGGTGTAGCTTTGTTTGTATTCTTCTACTTCGCCGCGCTCTATCATGCGCTTCCAAACTTTTCCTTTCAGCTGGTCGAGCACTGCAATGGGGCTACCCGAGTATACGATTTTTCCAAGGTTCATTATAGCCATGGCGCTGCATAGCTCCCGCACATCGTCTACGATATGCGTAGAGAGAATTACGATGACTTCCTGCCCCACATCGGCCAGTAGGTTATGAAATCTATTGCGCTCACCGGGGTCAAGACCTGCTGTAGGTTCGTCTACTATGATCAGCTGCGGATTGCCTATCAAGGCCTGTGCTATGCCCACCCGCTGCTTCATACCGCCCGAAAATCCTTTTACACTCTTATTCCGCTTCTCAAAAAGATTAACTTTCTGGAGTAGATAGTGCACCAGCTCTTTACGCTCCTTGCGCTTGGCCACGCCTTTTAAGATGGCGATATGGTCGAGCAGTTGTTCTGCCGTTATTCGCGGGTATACCCCGAACTCTTGCGGGAGATATCCCAAGACTTTTTTCAACTCAATGGGCTCTGAGAGAATATCGATATCGTTCAGATAAGCCGATCCGCTATCGGCTTCTTGAAGCGTAGCCAGGGTGCGCATTAGGCTTGACTTACCGGCACCATTGGGTCCGAGCAGGCCAAACATTCCGTTGGTGATCTCTAGGTTTACATTGTCCAGCGCTTTTACTCCGTTGGGATAAGTCTTGGTTAAGTTTTCAATTTTGAGTAGAGCCATAATTTATGTTATTTCGGCGCAAAGTAAGCAATGATGCATTGCTGTCAGGATTAATTTTAATGATGGAAGTTCACGTGGAAGAATGGTGCTAGAATGGTATAATTGGAAATGAACGGTTTTAACAAGGACATAAAACTATCTTTGCAAGATTAAAAGTTTAAGATGAAAATAGGAATGGTCTTATACCCTACTTTTGGGGGCAGTGGGGTAGTGGCCACAGAGCTCGGTAAGGCGCTTGCCGCAAAAGGGCATCAGGTACATTTTGTAACATATAACCAGCCCGTAAGGCTTGGTTCATTCACTAAAAATCTATTTTATCACGAAGTAAATGTATCCGATTATCCGCTCTTCGATTATCCACCTTATGAGACGGTGCTCGCCAGCAAATTGGTAGATGTGGTAAAGTTTGAGAAGCTTGATCTGTTGCATGTCCACTACGCCATTCCGCATGCATCGGCGGCCTATATGGCCAAGCAGATATTGGAACAGCAGGGTATCGATATTCCTTTTATTACGACCTTGCACGGCACCGATATTACGCTGGTAGGCAGAGACCCGTCCTTTGCCCCAGCCATCACCTTTGCCATTAATAATAGCGACGCGGTGACCGCTGTATCCCAGAGCCTTCGCAATGATACGTACGAGCATTTTGATATCAATGTCGATGTAGAGGTAATACCCAATTTTATAAATCCAGACCATTATCAACCTAAGCCTGAAAAGGATTTTAGATTGGAGTATGCACCCAATGGGGAGCGAATCATCACCCACATCAGTAATTTCAGACCTGTAAAGCGGGTAGATGATGTGGTGCGGATCTTTAGAAAAATACTCGATGAGATGCCCGCAAAACTCATCCTCGTAGGCGATGGCCCTGAGCGCTATCGAGTAGAAAAACTATGCCGCGAGCTGAAGACCTGTGACCACTCCCATGTAATCGGTAAGCTCAAGAAACCGGAAGAAGTGCTGGCGATATCCGATCTATTCCTGTTGCCCTCAGAATCAGAAAGCTTCGGGCTGGCGGCACTGGAGGCCATGGCTTGTGGCGTGCCCGTAATCTCTACCAATACCGGCGGCCTGCCAGAAGTTAATAAAGAAGGGTACTCCGGCTACCTGAGCGATGTGGGCGATATAGACGCCATGGCCGCCAATTCCCTCAAGATATTGCGCACCGATGCATCGCTACTTGCCTTTGGCCGGCAGGCTAAAGAGCGGGCTACAGAATTTAGCATTGAGCGCATCTTGCCGATGTATATTTCGCTTTACGAGCGTGTGATCACTAAATCAATAGAACCCGTAGTCAGCTAAATGGCCTTCAAGATACTGAGCGAGAAGGTGAGCTATACCCAAGATGCCGATGAGCTCCGCATCCTTATTTTGGGCAAGACCGATCGGTGGAAGCAGAGTCTCCTACTGGGATGGGTGCTTGCATGGATATTTTGCGGTGGCGTAGTGATTTCTGAATATATAAAGAGTACCGATGGCGATCTGAAACTGGTATTGATCGTATTCCTGATTTTTTGGGCGTATTACTTCTGGCGCATTGGGCGCGTATTGATTTATCGCCTTGAAGGCAATGAGCTTATCTCGCTGCGCGGTGATACCCTTCGCATCAAGCGCAGCTTTTATACCTATGGCAAGGCCGAGGACTACGATATTTCAAATATCGAAGATTTCAGAAAGGTGGAGCTTGACATCAAATCCTTCTCGCGCACCTATGAAAATTCATGGTGGGTGCTGGGTGGCGAGAAGCTGGCCTTTGATGTGAATGGCCGATTCATAAAATTTGCCATGCAGGTCGCGCCAAATGTCCAGCAGCAACTCTACACGCTATTGAACAAAGCGATCAAAAAGAATCTAAAAAATCAGTCGTAAAAGCATTGCCCGAAAGCCGGGTGGTTTCCCTTCCATCGATCGTTTCGCGAAGGGTCATGGCCTTGGCCGCATCACTGCCGAGTACTTCATCAATATGCCGTATTTTCCCGTAAGGGATATGCTCAGCGTCGAGCGCAATGCCCAGTTTGGCAAAATCCCAAGTAGAGATTGCCGTCTGAAGGCCTTCACAAAGCGCACCGCGGTGAGCTAGCCGGGTTTTATTTTTTGCAAAACGATCCGTCCACACTTCAGCCATCTCCAACGTTTTGCAAAGCTTCAAAAACTGTCCATCGCTGCCTATGGCCAGCACCAAGCGGGCTCCATCTTTGGTGGCAAACCAATCGCCGTAGGGAGCGATATTGGGATGCCGCGTGCCGATGGGTTGGGCTATAGCACCATTCATCAGGTAGTTAGACGCTTGATTGGCCAAAGCCGCCAGCGAGGTTTGCTCCAAGTTTACCGTTACCAGTGATCCCGAGCCCTTGCGCTCCCGCTTAAGTAATGCCAGCAGCGCCGCTTCCTTGAGCTGGTGGCCGGCCAGCACATCTATCAGGGCTACCGGCAGCTTGGCCGGCTCGGTGCCATTGCCAGTCATGGCTATCCATCCGGTCTCGGCCTGTAGCACCACATCGTATGCAGCACGGTCTGAGCTTAGGAAACCATCGAGCTGGAGAAAGATAAGGTCGGTTTTTAGCTTCCGCAAATCAGCATAGCCCACCTGAAATTTTGCAGCTACGGCCGGCTGGAAGTTGGAGATCAATATGTCGGCTTTTGCGACTTCGGCATACAAAGCATTTAGGTCGGAAGGCAGACCCAGGTCGAGCTGTAAATATTCTTTCCGATAATTGATCGCCGAGAAATAGGAAGAGACCCCGTTTTGGGTCTCATTGGGGAGTCGCCAGCTACGGGTGGCGTCTCCCTTGGTCTTTTTATTTTCTACTTTTATAACCTTTGCGCCGAGTTCGGCAAAAAACATTCCCACCGCCGGGCCTGCCAAGATGCTTGAAAGTTCTATTACTCTTAAATTCTCCAGAAAACTACGCATGAAGATGAAATTGGCTTTTTATAGTTTGGCATTTCTGCTCTCCGCCATCGGTTGTACCCACGAGTTGGCAGCGACCAAAGATAAGCAACTGGCATCGGTTGAAACTGTGGGAGAGGAGCTGCCGGCCGATCAGGGCACGGCAATATCTGCGGCAGAGATTTTGATCAAGCCGGGCGATGATCTTCCGGCCATATTCCGAAAGGCCACAGAAGAAGCATTGGTGACAAGGATCGTATTTACTCCCGGCGATTATCTCATCACTGCTCCGCTCATGCTTCCGCGCAGCGGCGGCTTGGTGATCGTAGATGGCCAGGGGGCAAATATAAAAGCCAAGGGGGGCATAGCTATCTTTCAGAGCATCCCGAGTGATCAGTCCCAAGCAATGGACTGGAATAAAACCCGTTTTTTGATCCAAGACTTTGGGCAGCTGAGCGGAGGTGAGCGGGGTATTTTTATCGGATCAAGCTTTAATACGGTGATCCGAAATATTGAATTTGTGGGGCAGACGGTTGCAGCCATAGACCTGGTCTTTTGCCTTATGAGCACCGTAGAGCAAGTGCTGGTAACCAATGTGGCGCATGATGGCATCGTGCTCCGATCTGCCGTGAGCGCAGAAGATAAGAGCAGGGTATGGCCAGGTACGAGCTATAATAATTCGCAATGCAACCATACCGTGGTGAAGAGTTGCAGGGTTTATAATAAGAAGGGGTGCACCGGCACTTCCTTCAAGGTGTTGCAGAGTACCGGCGTAAGGCTTGAAGATTGCATCTCGGAAGGGTGGCCAAATGATCGGGCTGTATTTTTTGACGCCAAAGATTGCACGACGGCGAAGCTTTTTACGATCAAGAATTTTCATTTGGAGCACCTTCCAAATTCTGGCGCCCTTTGCTTCAGGAGCAATGGCAGCTTGGTAGAAGTAGACGGGCTTTTCTTACAGCATGGCGAACCCGCAAGCCCGGCGATATGGATCATGACCAATGGTAACTACATCTTCAAGAACATCCCATGGTGGCCCGATAGGGCATGGGTGAAATCGAGCCATAGCCCCTATGTGCTCATTGATCAATGCGCCACTGGTTTTTACGATACCGCTAAGCGCTGGACGAATGCCGATCGGGAAGGGCAGCCGATCTATCCAAAATATATTACGAAGACGAATAAGCTGGTGAGGTGATTTTGGAAAATCTTTTAGCTGGGTGCACGTCGCGAGTCTCAAGTCGCGAGTCTCAAGTCGCTGAAGGAGTAAGTCTCGGGTCGCGAGTCTGGGGTCGTGAGTGGTTTTGGCGGTGATTGCGGAGTGTCGTGGGATGTTTGGGTAATCGTGTGGGTTTCTTAGTGGGTTCTCTACAGCCCTCTAAATGATTGGACATGGATTAAAGTCAGAAAACTTTAATTTATAACCAATGAAAAACGAGAAAAGGAAAAGCACCCAAGAGAAGATCTACATCATAACCGAAGGACAGGAGAAGGGCTGGGTAGAGACCGCCCGAAATTAATTGGATGATATCTTAAAAAAAGATAAGTAGTAAAATTGAGAAATACGGCTTGTGCGTAATGCGAAAAAAAAATTTAATGATTTATACGCTAGGAACCCGATACAAAACCTTTATTCGAATGGCGCGATGGGTAGACCGTAAATATTTGCCGTGAGCGGAAGTCAGACTGAAATCAATCTTTGTGAAATCACAATTTGAGCTATAAGTTAAATTGATAAACCCAAAAAAAGCCACTTCTAGCAGCTTTATAAAATTAAACTTCGAAACACTTAAACCATTACTTCCGGTTTTTCTGTCGCTTCTAAATTGGCGGAAGCCTTAAAACCCTTCTTCTTATAGGTTTTCTCAGGCATGGTGCCGAGCAGCACATCCCATAGGGGAGAAGAGACTCCAAAGGCCACGGTATCATCTTTATAATGGTGGATGCTATGGTTTATCCAAAGCACCTTGAACTTATTTTTGGGTGGCAGATAGGCGTGGATGGCGTAATGCACGAAAAGGTAACCAGCGTAGCCAAGCACAAAACCAGGCAGGAAGGTAAAGACATAATCGCCCATAAAGAGCCGGAAGGCAAAGAAAAGACCGGTAAGGATGAGTACCGAAGCCACAGGCGGCATGGCCAGCCTAGTCTTATCGCGTGGGTACTCATGGTGTACGCCATGAAAGGTGTACTGCACCCATTCTTTGAGTCGATTGCTCGGCAGCATGTGAAACAAATGCTTGTGCATCATATACTCCACCCAGGTCCAGCCGAAAAAGGCAAACAGGAATACCCCAACGCCTTCGAGCACTCCGGTATATCCGCGTGAGAAATTGATATAAAGCAAGATGGCAGATCCAACGAAGTAAATGCTGAGCGGAACGGCTATATGGGTGCGGGCAAGTTTTTCGAGCACCGGGTTCTGAAATAATGCGGTGGTGCCTTGGTTTTTGGGCTGTTGTTGCATCAGAATATTTTTAGGGCAAATATAATCAAGCCATTTGGGTTTGATTTGCCGCTCATCATAGTTTCGCATAAATACTGCTTAGATGGAATCTATCTGGGCAAGCAAATGTCTCTATGCTGGCATATAGAGCATTATCGTGGTTGAATGGTTTCAAATAGCTCTTATGAATTTAGAGATTTTAACAATTTCGGATGGCTGGGTTGATCCCTAGCCCACAGGTTGCAAATTGATTTTGCAATTGTTGAAGAGTGGAGCTATAATTTGGATGAAACGTCAAAGTTGATTTTATAAATGCTTGAAATAGTCGAAGAAAAGACTAAATTTGCGCCCGCAAGAGCCCAGGTGGTGAAATTGGTAGACATGCCATCTTGAGGGGGTGGTGAGCTATGCTCGTGCTGGTTCGAATCCAGTCCTGGGCACCCTAAGTTAAAACGCTCCGCATATCAATGCGGAGCGTTTTTTAGTCTATCAGATTTCCATTTGCTATAGGTGAGTCCCAGTTCACGATGGGTATGGCTTTCAGTTCAAGCTTATTTAAAGTCTGTCCATAGAGTCCGCTATCTGCCTTGCACTTGTCCTAAAACAGTCGTCCCGCTCAAGCGGGACTCCTTGATTTTTAGAACTGCGCGCGCGTTGCTATCGGACTCCTTGATCCAGCCACCCGACTGTATGGACAGACCCTAGTTAATGCGCTGCCAAAAAGAAGGTCGCCTTGTCATTCAGAACGGAGTGAAGAATCCCTATACCGGTGATTGGTTCTTGGTGATTAGTTAGTGTCTGTCCATAGAGTCCGCTATCTGCCTTGCACTTGTTCTAAAAACAGTCGTCCCGCTCGAGCGGGACCCCTTGATTTTTGGAACTGCGCGCGCGTTGCTATCGAACTCTTTGATCCAGCCACCCGACTGTATGGACAGACCCTAGTTAATGCGCTGCCAAAAAGAAGGTCGCCTTGTCATTCAGAACGGAGTGAAGAATCCCTATACCGGTGATTGGTTTTTGGTGATTGGTTAGTGTCTGTCCATAGAGTCCGCTATCTGCCTTGCACTTGTCAAACAGTCGTCCCGCTCGAGCGGGACCCCTTGATTTTTGGAACTGCGCGCGCGTTGCTATCGAACTCTTTGATCCAGCCACCCGACTTCATTTAGAGACTCTAATTATTGGTGTTGACCATTCCTGAAATCTCATCAAAATAATCCATTGTAAGCTCATTAATATTATCTTACCTTTGCACCCATTTTAGGAGTCGATAAAAAGGTCGGTTCCATATCTTTCCCTCCCGCGTGAATAGATTTCCAATTAATATCCAATAGCGGGGCGTTCCAATTACTACAAATTATGATCAGTTTTGAATCATCGGGGCTAAAACCCGAAATTTTGCGTGCAATCGCAGAAATGGGCTTTGAAAACCCGACCCCTGTGCAAGCCGAAACCTTGCCCTTGCTGCACCAAGAACCCACCAATCTCATCGCATTGGCACAGACCGGTACGGGAAAGACTGCTGGCTTCGGACTGCCGCTCATTCACCAGATAAATCCCAAAAACAGAGATACCCAGGCGCTGATACTTTGCCCTACACGCGAGCTCTGCCTTCAGATCACCCAAGACTTCATGGATTATATGAAGTATATGGATGATGTATACGTAACCGCCATTTATGGCGGTGCGCCCATCTCAAATCAAGCCCGCCAACTCAATAAAGGTTCACACATCGTAGTCGGGACCCCAGGTAGGGTGGTAGACATGATATCGCGCGGAGCGCTAAAACTTGAGAATATTCAATGGTTCATACTCGATGAAGCGGATGAAATGCTGAATATGGGCTTTCAAGATGACCTGGAGACCATATTTAAGGAAACCCCAAAAGAAAAAGCGACGTGGCTCTTCTCAGCCACCATGCCATCTCGCGTAGAGTCTATCTCTAAGCGCTATATGAAAGATGCCATGCGCATAAGCGTGGGCAAGCGAAATGAAGGTGCTGCCAATGTATCCCATGAGTATTATGTGGTGCACGCCCGTGATAGGTTCGAGGCCTTACGGCGAATAGTGGGTCTGCACGATGAGTTTTACGGTGTCGTATTCTGCCGCACCCGACAGGAAACCAGCGATGTATCGGCCAAGTTGATCAGCATGGGGTATCCCGCAGAAGCGATAAGCGGAGCGCTCTCACAGCAGCAACGGGATAAAGTGATGAAGCGCTTTCGCACCCGTCAGCTCAAGCTCCTTATCGCTACCGATGTGGCGGCGCGTGGTATCGATGTAGACGATCTCACGCACGTGATCAATTACCAATTGCCAGATGACCCCGAAGTATATGTGCACCGCAGTGGACGTACAGGGAGAGCGGGCAAGAGCGGTATCGCGGTCTCTATCGTACATGGCAGGGAGAAGGGCAAGATCAGGGAATTGGAAAGAATGACAGGTAAGCAGTTTGAGCTCAAGCAAGTGCCTACCATCGAAGATATCGGTCGTGGAAAAGTATTGGCACAAGCCAAAGATATGCTCGAGACCAAAGTGAAAGAGAAATCGGTGAGCTTCGTATTGAGCGAAGTTTATTTAATGATGGAAGGCTTGAGCCGTGAAGACATCATAGAGCAATTTACCAAGTGAGACCTACGAAACAGCTTTGTCAGGCGAAAACGCCAGTGAAGATATTAATTTGAAGGCCACGGCTGGGCGTGATCGTGATAGCAGGCGCGATGACGACTGGGGTGGTGGTGATCGCGGCAATCGCAGGGAGCGCCGATCCAAGAGAGATGATGATGACAGCCAGAGCTTCACCCGGGTGGATTTCAATGTGGGCGCCAAGCAGAATGTGAATCCCGGTCGCCTGATGGGGGTGATCAATGAAGTGATGAATAATAGCGCCATCAATTTTGGTAAGATTGAGATCGACCCCAATAGCTCTGCGATAGATGTTGACTCACGCTTTGCCGCAGATGTGGCCATAGCGTTGGAAGGTTTGCGCTTTGGCAGCAAAACGCTGAATGTGGCCCTTGGTGATAGGCCTTTGGGCGGTGTAGGCCGTCCGGCGAAGAAAGGCCGATCTGATAAGTCGGGTGGCTTTGGAAAAAGCGGTGGCGGTAGCTATGCGAAAGGCCGCGATGGTGGCCGCTCGGGCGGAAAGTTTGGCGGCAAGTCGGGTGGTAAGTTTGGCGGCGGAAAGAAAGGTAGACGCTAGGCACCATGCAAGTCCGAATGGCGGGAAATACCTAGGAAACAATTCTTTGCGAAACCCGTAAGATTTTCTACTTTTCCAACCTAAAGAAAAACAAATCAGTATGAAAAAGTCAATACTTACGATTGCCTGCATAGCTGCAGCCCTAAGCTTCACGGCATGTGGCGGTGGTGCCGGTACCGAAAATGGTGAAATGCACGACCACGAGCACGCCCATGAAGATGGTGAGATGCATGGGCATGATCACGATTCTACCCATCACGATATGGCCAACGAAGAAGCAGGTCATATCCATGAAGACGGTGAAGATCACGACCACGATCATTAATGGTGCAAGCGGACATTTAACCTGTTTTAGGGTTAGGGCATGGGTTCCGCTCATGAGTTTATTTTAATAAAAAAAGCCTTGCTATGCAAGGCTTTTTTTTGACCGAATCTCAATCGGACGCTGGCTGGTGCAGTCTATGGTTTGAGCCCCACTTGGCCATTTCGCTCAATACAGGAGTCAGGCTTCTGCCATAATCGGCCAACTTATACTCCACCCGCGGCGGCACTTCCGCGAATATTTTACGCCTTATTATTTTATCGCTTTCGAGTTCCCGTAACTGGAGCGTAAGCATCTTTTGAGTGATACCGGGCAGCTTCCGCTTCAACTCCCCGAAGCGAAGCACCCCCTCTGTTTCCAGCGCCCAGAGAATACCAGGTTTCCACTTACCGCCTATCACATATAGTGTGGTCATGACCGGACATTCAGAAATGGTTTTCTCATCGATCGAGGCATTACCAGATTTTATTTCTTCCATAACCTATTGACATTGAGCATTTGTTTCATTTTGGTGCGTATCGTACTTTATCGTACCTACTTGCACGAAGATACGGCACACTATACCTTCACCCAAAAAAAAGTATGAAAAAGCATTTTATAACCGGTGCGACCGGCACCATAGGAAGTGAAGTGGTCAAAGCCTTATTGGCGAAAGATGAGAACGTAATCACAGCAAATAGACATCCCGATAAAGCGCATGAAAAATTTGGCGATAAGGTTGAAGCCGTCGAATTTGATTTTGCCAATAGCGAAACTTTTAAGCTTACAGATGGCTCGGATACCGTATTTCTCCTTGGTTCGCCCATGGTGGCCGATCTTTTCGAGCTTCTTGAGCCATTCGTAGACCATCTCATTGCCAAGGGTGCTATCCGGGTGGTCTATCTATCTGCCTATGGAATGGACAATTTGGCTGAGCTGCCCTTCCACGCGCAGATGGAAGAAAAATTGAAAGGAAGTAATTTGGATTGGCGGGTGGCGCGTCCAGGTTTCTACATGCAAAACTTCAAGAATTACGAATATGATAATATTATAGAGCGGGGTATCGTCTTCGTGCCTG
Organism: uncultured Cryomorphaceae bacterium; assembly: GCA_963836915.1. Classification (GTDB taxonomy): domain Bacteria; phylum Bacteroidota; class Bacteroidia; order Flavobacteriales_D; family Cryomorphaceae; genus Cryomorpha. Next base: position 140,969 of record CAWILH010000002.1, read on the forward strand.
CAGGAGATGGGGCAACGCCTTTCGTCTCCGCGCGCGATGTCGGTAGATCGATAGCAGAGCTTTTGATAAACGATAGCTATAAGCATCAAACTTTTGTGCTTACCGGCGCCGAAGTATTGAGCTATAAAGAAGCATCGACGCTACTCACTTCCATTTTAGGAAAAGATATTAAATATCCGAAGCCCGACGAAGAGACCTATCGCCAAGTGCTTAAAGAATCTGGTGCCCCATCTATGGTGGCCGACTATATGATCCCAGTTTACGGACTGATAAAAAATGGCCACGTAGCAGAAAAAACAGAAAGTGTGGAAAAGCTGACCGGACATAGGCCAGAGACCTTGGAAGAAGTCTTGAAACGGGACTTCATATAATCCCGAGTTCGGTCATGTTGCCTCAGCGTCCACAAAACACCCATGCTGCCGAGTTTTATCTGCTCGGCTTCAGTCTGCTAAAGCGCAAATAATGAGTTTTTAATGCTGTCTTTCAAAAGTTTTTTAACGCAGCATTATAAAGGTCAAATGCTAAAAATGGATCATTTAGCGCTAAATATGAAGAGCCCTTTTAGTATCTGAAGGGCTCTTTTTCTAGAATAAATGCTTAATCGATCTCTTTCACAACTGCTTCATTAACGTAAGTTTTGAAAACTTATGGCAGGAAGCCGATCTATTAAAACCAAGTCAGCCCAATTCTGTTTATGCATTATGTTTCAGAAGATCAATCAAATTCAAGAGCGACCAGCCGAGCCCAGCATGATATGGGATGGCGCCTGCGGTTTCTGCAAGTATTGGGTCACCGTATGGGAATCTAAAACTCAGAATGTAGAGTACATCCCATTTCAGCTTGCGGCTACCCACTTTGAAGAAATACCGCTGAAGGAGTTTAAAAAAGCTTCTCGCTTTATCGATGTAGATGGCAGGGTATATAGCGGTCCCGATTCTGCATATATGAGTATGGCGCATTTCAAAGATCCGCAGGGATTTTGGCATAAGCTTTACGCAAATGTACCGGTATTTACATGGTTGAGTGATCACGGGTATAATTTTGTGGCCAAGAACAGGCCTTTCATGATGAAGCTTACGATCGCCTTTTGGGGGCTGACCCGCTGGATAGAAGGCCGTATTGGTTGATTTGGTTTGCGGGACTTGCATTTGGTGCATTGCTGCTGAGCAGTTGGCTTTAAATTCTTTGGTAGGGCATACGCGATTTTGCCGACAGGATATTCGATCAGGCCTCACCATCGTTCTTGGTCAAAGCTTTAAAGTTTTCAAGGCCTATTTTACTCATATAGGAGCGCTGAATACCCCCGCGGACGTTGTTGACATCAAACTCGATAACAAAGGCATGCGAATCTATGGCATCGATAATATTATACGTTTTTCGGATTTCTATCCTATTTATTACTAGATGAATAATGTCGTGCTCGGTTTGACTGCCCCGCTTTCCATGACCCCGTGCACCCTTATAAATCGTGAGACCCATACCCCCTTTCGTTTTGAGTGCTTCTTCAATTTCCAAAAATTTCTCTGACACGATCATAAGACCGGAGTAATCTTCAAAACCTTCGATCATAAAGTCTATTACTTTGGCAGTGATGATGTAAGTAAGTATGGAATACATGGCTACTTCTATTGAAATAAGAAGTGCCGTGATCGAAAACAGAACCATATTAAATACAAGAATGGTAGTGCCGATTTTTATTCCGAAGCGGTCATTCACAAAGATGCCCAAGATTTCGGATCCATCTAGTACTGCTCCATTTTTTATGGAAATGCCGATGCCCATTCCAAGAAAGAGACCCCCGAAGATCGAGATCAGCAATTTATCATCTGTCACTACTTCAAAATTTTCAAAATAGATAAACATTGCTAAGGTTGCTATGGCAACTAATGACTTCAACACGATCCTGATGGAGACCATCCAAAATGAAAGTAAAATGAAAGGTGCGCTCACGATGAGTAGCCAAATAGAAACGCTGATGCCGGTAAGGGATGTGAGCAGCAGGGCGATACCCGTCACGCCACCATCTAAGAATCCATTGGGCAGTAAAAAAGCCTTAAGTCCAATACTGGCCAATACGATTCCAAGAAATATTTGAACGTACTCCCCAAAGTACTTAAGGAATTTCGTCATCACTCAGTTGTTTCTTTTTGATGCCAGCTCGTAAACCGATCGTCTGATCTGCTGGGCATTGATAAATAAACGCTCGATCTCTTGCTCAAAAAAATCAGTGAGGTGTGCATTCCACTTTCCAGGATTTCGCTGTAATGCAGAAAAACTGCCGCTCAAAGCGTTTATGTAAGATTTTTTCTCAGTTTCATCGCGAATGAAAATTGGGGGATAGAGATGGAACATAAGCATCCAGTTTTTAGCTATCCGGGTGGTACGTCCGTTGCCATCGCTGAAGGGGTGAATGCGAATGAGCTCATGGTGGAAATAAATGGCCTTTAGCACCGGATTGTTTATTCTTCCGATGTTATAGAAAAGTTGTGAGACAAGCGATGGCAATAAGTTGGCATCAGGACATAAGTAGCTTCCGATCTGCACAGGAGTCAGCCTGTATTGATTGGGATGATTGGCGTGCGCATCGTTCGCAATAATCCTGAAAAGCTGAAAAAGCTGTTTTTCAGAGCTGAAATTTTTCTGGTTTTTAATCTCTTCGATGATGAATTCTAAGGCAGAATGCAATGATATCTGGTATTCTTCCAACTCCTGTTCATCTTGCGCTTCCATCTGGGCATTCTTTATGCTGAGAAGCTCTTGAAGGTTGGTGATGCTGGCCAGATAGCTGTTTAACAGATCATCGGCGAGGTGCTCTCGGCTGAATGAGATAAGTCTGAACGTTGATTTTATGATCGTGTCGATTTCGTATATTTTTCCCATGTCAATGGGTATGTTTTCTATCGAGAGAAGCTGCATAATTAAGTTTTCGCCTTAGTTGGTCATTCGTCGATCCGTTACTCAAAAATACCTTACCAAGCCCAAATAAATCGGTAGTCCCAGTGTAATATTGAGCGGGAAGGTAACTGCCAATGCCATGGGCAAGAACAGCCCTGGGTTGGCTTGTGGAACAGTAATTTTCATCGCTGCGGGCACGGCAATATAAGAAGCGCTCGCCGCAAGGACGGCAAAAATAAACCTGCTCGAAACATCATCTGTTATAAAGCCGCTCAAAAAAGCCACCGCTGACCCATTGACCAAAGGTATGATGATCGCAAAAGCGATGGGGTACCATCCCTTATCGAGAAGTGCCTTGATCTTTCGTCCGCTCACGATGCCCATGTCCAATAAGAAAATGGCAAGGAAGCCCTTGAAAATATCGTCAGTGAAGGGCTTGATCCCTTCTGCCTGCTTGGCGCTTGCCATGAAGCCTATTATCAAGCTACCGATGATCAACAGCACGCTGCCATTGGTCAATGAATGGCTGAGGGCGTGACGTTTTTTGATCATTGAATCGGATGATTTATTATAAAAAGAAATCAGCATGAGCCCTGCAATGATGGCTGGAGATTCCATAAGCGCCATAATGGCCACCATGTGCCCGTGCAGCTCCATGTTCTGAGTTTCGAGGTAAGCTACCGCGGTAACGAAGGTTACGGCGCTTACTGAGCCGTAAGCCGCAGCAATGGCCGCAGCGTCAAATACATTCATCTTCCGGCGCAGAATAAAATACGTGTAGGCCGGAATTAAAAGGGCGATGGCGACTCCTAAAAGCATGGATAAAAGTATTTCTGAATCGAGCACTTCGTGCGAGAGTTCTTGTCCCCCCTTAAAGCCGATCGCGAAGAGCAGGTACATCGAAATAAACTTGGAAGAGCTCGGCGGGATTTCTAGATCGCTTTTCAGTAAGACTGCGATCATGCCAAGAATAAAGAAGAGTAGGGCAGGGTTGGTGAGGTTATCGATGAGTAGCGATAAGTCCATAAAGTAACGTTTGGTAGTTCAGTAAAATGTAGAGCTCAAAAAAAGCCCCTTCCCGACATAGATCGAGAGGGGGCTCTGTTGCAATTAGGCACCGTCAATCTGCTTGATGCTTTAACTCAATCGTTATATCTGAGTGGATGTGCACCATTTCTGATGTGTGGGCATCCAGGTATTCAATCAGTTTATCGCGCGTTTGGCGTAGTACTTTCAGCCTTTCTTTATTGGGCGTGTCTACCTCGCCATGTCGTTCTGCGTGACCGTGTATTTTTCGGTTGTGGAACTGGATCTTATGCTCTATGAGACCGAGTAATATCTCTTTTGCATCACTTACTTTAAAAGTTCCTTCTACCAATTTGAATTTTTCTTTTTCTTCTTTCATCGTAACGTTTTTATTGTCCCTGTCCCATTGAGTAGGCTTGCTTGCCGTCAAAGTTGTAAAGGTTCTCAGTTTTTATTGCGTCTATCCCTTCTTGTTCCGCCTTTTTGAGCAGTTCAATGATTGTTGACTTCTCCATTTTGCCGGTATTTGTATTTTTGAATCTGCAGCGCCAATGGTCGGTACAGAAAGTCTCGGGGAAGCCATCAGGCCATACCTTGATGCCCCTATTGGTAATCATGGTAAGCTCGGCACCGGTTGTTTCCATCTTTTGCAGGTTGATCGCCAGCTCATCCGGGTTGCTACCGTTCCACTGGGCAAAGATGTCTACCCCTACCAATTGCTTATCTCGCGCAGGTGCTCGCTTATACTTGGGCAGCGTGAGTGCCCCGCCACCTTTCGAGTAATTTACAGATTGCAACTTCTCCAACTTGGCGCCAAAATTTGCGATAACCGCTTTCGCAAAATCGGCAGTGCCCACCTTCTTCTTGCTTACGCCTTCCTTATAAATATCGTAGGTATGGATTCCATCTTCAATGGTTTTGAGCCACGCGTTTTGAACCTTCTCGGCCACATCGGTCTGTCCTATATGGTTAAGCATCAGGATCGCACCCTGCAGCAATCCCGAGGGATTGGCTATGCCCTGACCGGCCCTGCGCGGCGCCGAGCCGTGAATGGCTTCAAACATAGAGCAGGTCTCTCCAATATTTGCCGATCCGGCGAGACCTACCGATCCGGTGATCTGTGCGGCAATGTCTGATAGTACATCGCCATAGAGATTGGGCATTACGATCACGTCAAACGCTTCGGGCGTATCGGCCATTTTGGCCGCGCCTATATCTATGATCCAATGCTCATTTTCTATCTCGGGATATTCTACCGCTATCTCATCAAATACCTTGTGGAAGAGGCCGTCCGTCTGCTTCATGATATTGTCTTTGGTGAAGCAGGTCACTTTTTTACGGCCGTATTGCTTGGCGTATTCGAAGGCATAGCGCACGATTTTTTCGCAGCCGGGTCGGCTTATCAACTTCAGGCACTGTACCACTTCATCGGTCTGCTGGTGTTCTATTCCAGCGTATAGGTCTTCTTCATTTTCGCGAATGATCACGATGTCCATCACGGGATGCTTTGTTTCCACAAAAGGATGTAAGCTCCTGCAAGGCCGCACATTTGAATAGAGACCGAGAAACTTACGGGTGGTCACGTTCAGGCTTTTATATCCACCGCCTTGAGGAGTGGTGATGGGAGCTTTAAAGAATATCTTGTTCCGGCGTATGGTGTCCCATGACTCGGGCGATATCCCAGCGGTATTTCCCGAGAGGTAAACTTTCTCGCCTACCTGTATTTCTTCAAATTCTATTTGGGCACCAGCGGCCATGATAATGTCGATGGTGGCATCCATGATCTCTGGACCTATTCCATCTCCTTTTGCAAGCGTAATCTTTGTCATATGAATTTCGTTTGGGTTTTACGACTGCAAAGGTGGGTCACTCAATCCATATATTTTCATTTATATTTGTTATCTAAAGCATAACACATATTTATGAATTACACGTTAAACCAACTACAGGTTTTTCTAAAGGTCACTCAATTGAAGAGCGTTACCAAAGCTGCCGAAGAGCTCCATCTCACTCAACCAGCGGTATCTATCCAGCTGCGAAATTTTCAAGATCAGTTTGATATCCCTCTTACCGAAGTAATCGGCAGACAGCTTTACGTCACCGATTTCGGTAAGGAAATAGCGGTAGCGGCAGATGATATTTTGAACCAAGTCTATGCGATCAATCATAAAACCTTGGCCTATCGCAACCAGCTTGCCGGAAGGCTGAAGATCTCAGTGGTTTCTACTGGAAAATATGTGATGCCCTATTTTCTGACCGGTTTTATGAAGAAGCACGTCGGTATAGAGCTCGCGATGGATGTGACCAATAAGGCAAGGGTAATAAAAAGCTTGGAGCAGAATGAAGTTGATATGTCACTGGTATCGCTCCTTCCCGATAATCTGAAGGTAGATCAACTAGACCTACTCAGTAATGAACTCTACCTAGTGGGCAACGAAGCGAAGGCATCTACCGTTCCAGAAAAGCCCAAGACGATATTCGATAAGCTCCCTCTGATCTACCGTGAAAAGGGCTCTGGTACACGGCAGACTATGGAGCGATATCTTGCAGCCCATAATGTGCCCACGCTCAAAAAAATGGAGCTCACATCTAACGAAGCCGTGAAGCAAGCTGTACTCGCGGGGCTGGGCTATTCCATAATGCCGCTTATCGGTATGAAGAAAGAGCTGGCCGATGGCTCTCTGCACATTATTCCAGTAAATGGATTGCCTATTACGACCACTTGGAGTCTGATATGGCTGCAAGGGAAGAAGCACTCACCCGTTGCTAAGGCTTTTCTTGCTCACCTTTCGGAAAATAAGCGTGAGACCGTGGAAGAAATATTTCGGTGAACAGGGGCTTTTTCACCTTTCCAAGAAGATGCAAAAATAAAAGAGCGGTAAATCGTTTTTTAAGTGATATTTGACCCCGGAATAAGCGTCAATTATACCACCCGATTATTTAAATTCATAGCCGATGAAAAGGTTCTACCCGCTATTTCTGCTTTTCTTTTGCATCGCAATCAATCATTCATTTGGACAGGGCTCTTTTACTGTTTCGGGCACGATCACCGATCAAGCATCGGGCGAAGCGCTCATAGGCGCCACGGTTTACGATTATATTTCCGGTAAGGGAGTATCGGCCAATACCTATGGGTTTTACAGCCTTACCCTTCCTGCCGACTCGGTAAGGCTGCGGTTCTCATATGTGGGCTTTCAAAACCAGATTGAGATTTTTTATTTAAAAGCGAATGTCTCTCTAGACATCGAGATGAGCGGCCTTACAGAATTGGAAGGGGTGGAGATTAATGCCAGTCAGGGCGGCGATATCGTCGAAAGATCTCAAATGAGCGCTATAGAAGTTTCTATGGATAAAGTACGAGACCTTCCCGTGCTCTTGGGCGAAAGGGACGTAATGAAAACCATACAGCTGCTGCCGGGAGTACAGAGTGGGTCGGAAGGCAGCTCTGGGATTTATGTGCGCGGTGGTGGCCCTGATCAAAATCTGATTCTCATAGACGGGGTCCCGGTCTATAATGCCAACCATCTCTTCGGTTTTTTCTCCGTTTTTAATACCGATGCGATTAATTCGGTGAGCCTAATTAAGGGCGGGTTTCCAGCGGAGTATGGCGGCCGGTTGAGCTCTGTGGTAGACATACGCATGAAGGAAGGCAATACCAAGGAAATACATGGCGAAGGCGGCATAGGGCTGATAGCATCCCGCCTTACGCTAGAAGGGCCGATCGTAAAGGACAAAACTTCATTTATGATATCGGGAAGGCGCACTTATATAGATGTTCTGACACGACCTATTATCAGATCGCAAGGGGATGTAGATGGCGGCTATTATTTTTACGACGTTAATGCGAAGGTGAACCATAAGTTTTCTGACCGCAGCCGACTATACGCCAGCGGCTATTTTGGTAAAGATCGATTTTATGCGATTGATGAAAACAGCTACGGCAGCGGAGCCGATAGGCAGGAAAACAGCTTTGATTCAAGGTTGCAGTGGGGCAACGGTATCGCTGCATTGCGATGGAATTATATTTTCAATCCGCGCTTATTCAGCAATAGTACGCTCACCTATAGCAGTTATCAATTTGACGTGTATAATGAATCCGAGAGTTCTTACGTAGAAAATGGAGCAACGGTAAATGAATCTGCAAGGATCGAGTATTTATCTGGCATACAAGACCTTAGTGCTAAAATTGATTTTAATTTCCTGCCCAATCCCGAGCATTATATAAAATTTGGCGGAAGCTATATAAACCACCGTTTCAATCCCGGTGTAAATAGATTTCAGGATAATTCGGAAGGCTCACGGCAAGACACTTCCTTCGGGTCATCACGAATTTATGCAGATGAGTTTTATGTTTATTTTCAGGATGACTACGCCATCACCGATCGATTGAAAGTAAATGGGGGTTTACACCTTTCGGGATTTAATGTAGAAGGCAAGACTTATTTTTCTTTGCAGCCACGTATTTCGGGAAGATATCTATTGAGCGAGCTTACCTCCGTGAAAGCTTCTTTTGCCACCATGGCGCAATATCTACACTTGCTTACGAATGCAGGGATTGGCTTGCCCACAGACCTTTGGGTGCCGCCCACCGCTGATATTAAACCCCAGATAGCCCATCAAGTGGCGGCTGGTATAGCGCATAGGTTGAGCGAAAAGTATGAATTGAGCTTTGAGACGTATTATAAAAAGATGAATAATCTCATCGAATACCGCGACGGTGCAAGCTTTATTGGAAATGCGGAAGACTGGCAGAATAAGGTCGAAGTAGGGGAAGGATGGTCTTATGGCGGAGAGCTCATGCTTGAAAAAAAGATAGGCAAAACCACGGGTTGGATTGGCTACACACTGTCATGGACCGATAGACAATTTGAAGAATTGAATGACGGGAAGAAATTCCCATACCGATATGATCGCAGGCATGATGTTTCGGTGGCGCTCACACATAAATTTAATGAACGGGTAGATGTGGGCGTAGTTTGGGTATACGGCACCGGCAATGCGGTGACCCTGCCCACTGAGCGATATTCAGCCGAACCGGGTATTGGTGGAAATTCCTTCATCCGCGAAATAGGCTTCATCGAGTCCAGAAATAATTATAGAATGCCGGCGTACCACCGCCTTGATTTGGGGGTTAACTTCCATAAGGAAACCCGCTATGGAAGCAGGACTTGGAGCTTCGGACTTTATAACGCGTATAGCCGTCAGAATCCGTTCTTTCTTTACTTTTCTAATGATAGGGAAGGAAATACAAGGCTTACGCAGGTGAGTATATTTCCCATTATTCCTTCATTCAGCTATAATTTCAAATTTTAGGTTTATGACCCGATCATTCATTAATGGACTCATGTTCTTACTGCTAGCGGTAGGTTTTTGGTCATGCCGAAAGTATTTGGAATATGAAGGAGAAGATGCCAAGCCACGATTGGTTTTAAACGGTGTTTTGAGTCCTGACTCCTTATTTTCCGTGCGCCTTTCCAATAGTTTGGGATATGTAGATAACGGTAGTTTAGACCCAGTGATGAATGGGAAAGTAGCCGTATTCAACGGTACCGGTCTATTTATCGATTCCTTGTACCACGCAGGCATGGGGCTCTATCAAAGCACCAGCACTGCCCAAGTAAATGCAGCGTATGAAGTGAGGGCAGCGGCAGGCAGTTTTGCGCCCGTCTCTGCAGTAGATTATATCCCATCGCCCGTGCCTGTGGCCGGTTGGGACACCAACATCATATCGGTTACCGAATTTGACTTTACCAGTGATCGACTGGAAGTGAGATACGCGATAAACGATCCTGCTGGAATTGAAAATTTCTACGTAATAGAAATCTGGGAAACACAGCGCTTTTACGTCAGTGCAGATTATGACCCAAACACAGGGATGACGGTGTATGATACTATCTTTTTAAATCCGCCGAATGCCTATATGATAGATTTCACCACTTCAGATCAAATCCTTCTCTCCGAAGTTGAAAATGGACTTGATGAGACGCTTTATTATTCCCGGAGCTTGGCCTATAGAGACGTGCTTTTTGACGGGCGGTCACAGAGTTTTAGAATTCTTGTAGACAGCTACTACGGTACTTCAATAGGCACAGGTCTAGAGCTACGGTTGAAGAGTTGCTCCGAAGCTTACTACAAGTATCAGCGCAGTCTTGAGAACTATCTATACACTGAAGGCGATCCTTTCGCCCAGCCTGTTCAGGTGTATAATAATATTCAAAACGGGTTGGGGATATGGGCAGGCTCAAGCGAAGATAGAGTGATGCTATTCCCATAATGAAATTCAAGTCCCCTAGTTGATGAGCTGTCAATGAATCAAAACATTTAAGCCAAGCCAGCTTCAAAAAAATTGTTCTTCAAGACAATATCGTTGGAGTCGAGAAAGGGATTCCCTTCTAACTGCAAGTTTCCAAAATTATGACCGGCACCGATGTAAAAGCTCCAGAACTCGCCAGCGCGGAAGCCCACCCGAAGCCCAAATGGAATGAGATAATTTACATCAACGTGGCGCTGGTCGTCACTATCTAAAACAGTCGGGAAATCAATTATTTCTTCCACGTATGCTACACGTATCAATCCGGTGGTAGGGCCGAAGAAGAAATGAGAATAGTCAACATCAGTAAGGGCATAGTCGCTGTGCACCACCAGTCTATACACACTTTGATGTAAACGAGCACTGGTCGATGATGTAGGATTTCCAAGGTTGGCAGAATAGTAATCACCTTCCAACAAGCCAATAAGGGATTGATAAGTGGTAAAAAAAGTTGCGCCCCACTTCGTATGTCGGCTTGAGACTCGATCGTAACCTCGCGCAAAACCAAGCCCGTTACCATCATCTTCAAAAATACTCAGATAGTATAAATAGTCTATGCGCCCATAGCCTTGGGCTGCCATCCGGCTCGACTGGCAAAGGAAGGTTAGAATGCAGATAAATCGCAGGAGTTTCTTTATTACATTATTAAATGTGAAATTCGTGCCTTAGTAAATCAATTGGGTTTTAAAGGGGCTCTTAATTATTCGACTGTGTGTAGGATAAATTCAGCATTTTCAATGCTTCACTGATCTCAATCGCAAATCCCAGCCCTTCAATGCCTACATCCGAAATTTTTAGGGTTGCGATACCGACTACTTCTCCAGAATCATTAAGTATGGGGCCGCTACTATTTCCGGGGTTAATGCTTACATCGGTTTGTAGAAAAACCCGATCATCAATAAGTCTTTTACCACTTTAAATACCGCGTGAAACGCTTTGCCCCAACATGTTATCCATGGGTGTGCCTATGGCGTACAGGTCTTCACTAATTACGGCATCGCTTTTTACCGCCAGCGGCAGGGTAGGCATTCCGAGTATGTCTACTTTCAATAGTGCTATGTCACCATTTTGATTTTCTCTAATTAATTCGGCACTCATCTCTAGCCCTGCATTGGTAACTATTACGACTTCTTTTTCTCCATTCAGTACGTGCTCATTGGTTAAGATGTGGCCAGCGCGGTCTAAAAAAAATCCGCTGCCGTGGCCCTTCGATGTTTTGACCGTTACGACTGCTTTTATTTGACTGGATATCATATCTCTACGCTCTGCAAATAGTGGAGTAGCATCGCCAACTATGTGCATTTCTTCTCCCTTAAAATCGCGAAGCGCATTCATTCCTGCAAGCAAGCCATGAAGGCTGTCTTCTTCACATAGCATTTTGGTAGCGTGTTCCAGTGCTTCTTGTATTATGTTTTTTGAATAGGTGCCATAGCTGTACAGTGTTGTTTTTCACTCTATGGCAAAAGCGAGTATTTCGATGCTATCTGCCCTGTAAAATTCCCAATCGATACCTAGCTCAACAGTGCCCCGAACGTTGCGTTTCTTCGATTTCAGGTCGGCCAAAATAGATTTAATGACTGGTTTCAAATAGTATATGGAAGACATCAAAAATTTTTCTGATTGGTTGGTGCCGAGTAAGATTGGCACATCGCTCAACCAAGTGCCATAAAATCCTTTACTCATATATCTTTCTAAGTCTTCTTCCGGTCTCAAGATATCTCTGCCTGATTTCGTATCATAAGTGAGTCTTTTTCCATCGAGCATTCCTATATATTCTTTTTGTTTTAATTCAAATGCTGCGTCTACTTTAGGTAATTTCACTGGAACCAGCTCCTTTTCATTTGTTTTAAAGAGTTGCATGTTGATCCCCTTCTCGGGTAGAGTGTAGTCCGATGCAGACTGTTTCGAAAACAGCCCCGGAAGATGAAAAAGAAATGCGTTTATGAGTGATTTGCCTTTTTTTTCTATTGCCCGAATAGTTAATTTTTCACTTTGATAGTCAGTTAGTTCAAATCTGAAATCCAGTTTACATCCATCATCCAGATCATAATCGTACTCGAGTGGTGTTACTCCCTTATACGTTCCGTTTACGAGTATTTTAGCACCGGCAGGAGTGGAGTTTAATAGAACACTAGGCCTGTTCTGGGCTTCGGCTTCCGCCAAATTTAAAAGGACTCAAACCAGAGCTAAAAATCTTGAAGAAAAAGATTTTTTCATACGGTCGGACATAGATTTCGCGAATTTATCCTTCTTCGCCAATAAAGAAAGGGGCATAGAAAGAGCCATGGTCAATGACGAGCAAAATTTATAAAAGCTTAGTCAGCTTGGCTCTTCAATGCTTCAGCGATTCTATAGTGTGAGCGGCGGCTTATGCCAAATTTTCAAGTGCCAAGCTTAATGGTCCCGAATAAACGCAATTCCAAAGGTTGCTTCCTTGCTCTTCTAGCTTATCATTGCCCAGTCGGTACAGTGGTGCGTTCAACTTTAGGCAATTCTAATACCAAGAATTCTATTTTAAGGTCTTGGACAAATCTCAAATTACCAAGGGAAAATTAATAGTGGAATGATTAAAAATCGATACCTTCAAAATCGGCACTCATTGACGTTAAAGACACACTTGACGAATATCACTCAAAATTAATGGATGAAATCTCAATGTTAGAATTTTTTTAAGATAATTTAAGAGTCCAAAAACCTAATAAAATGAAGACAAAATATACTAATATCAATCCCAATGGTTTGATTGTGATGATTTTAATCAGCACTCTTCCGCTGCTTTCTTTTGCACAATCTGTTACCGGTTTTACACTGATCAATGCTGCCACCAATCAAGCTATTCAAAGCCTTGAAAATGGTGATGTCCTAAATTTGGCAAATTTGCCGCAAGGCCTAAATGTACGAGCCAATACCAATCCTGCGGTGGTCGGCAGTGTGCGATTTGCGTTTCAGGCGAATTCCAATTACCGAACTGAAAATGTGGCGCCCTATGCATTGGAAGGAGACCAGAATGGAAATTACTATTCATGGACACCTTCCACCGGATTAAAAAATCTATCGGCTACCGCCTTCGCTTCCAGCAATGCGGGTGGTGTGGCCGGCACAACTTTGAGCATTCAGTTTACCGTGATCAATGAAGCTCCATCTCAATCGTTTCCACCCACTGGTCTGAGCCTTTCGCCGGTATCAAGCACTGAACTTCTATTGGCTTGGAGCCCGCCCGAAAATGGCAACGATTATGAAATACAATGGGACACCGATCCTGCCTTTTCCAACCCAGCTAGTGACGGGCTTTATTACGGTTATAACGAGCTGACTTATGGCGGCCTGCTGCCCAATACGACCTATTATTTCCGTATCCGTACGAATTATAATAATGTGACTTCGGCCTGGAGCGAAACGGCTACGGGCACTACGCTTTCCGAAAGTTTCCCACCCATTGGCCTGAGCCTTACGCCGGTCTCTACTACGCAACTTCTATTGGCTTGGAGCCCGCCCGAAAATGGCAACGATTATGAAATACAATGGGACACCGATCCTGCCTTTTCCAACCCAGCTAGTGACGGGCTTTATTACGGTTATGACGAGCTGACTTATGGCGGCCTGCTGCCCAATACGACCTATTATTTCCGTATCCGTACGAATTATAATAATGTGACTTCGGCCTGGAGCGAAACGGCTACGGGCACTACGCTTTCCGAAAGTTTCCCACCCATTGGCCTGAGCCTTACGCCGGTCTCTACTACGCAACTTCTATTGGCTTGGAGCCCACCCGAAAATGGCAACGACTATGAAATACAATGGGACACCGATCCTGCCTTTTCCAACCCAGCTAGTGACGGGCTTTATTACGGTTATGACGAGCTGACTTATGGCGGCCTACTGCCCAATACGACCTATTATTTCCGTATCCGCACGAATTATAATAATGTGACTTCGGCCTGGAGCGAAACGGCTACGGGAACTACGCTTTCAAACGCCCCAAATGGCCCGCAGGTGATCAGTCTCACCCTCGTGAATGCTTCAAATGATCAGGATATCCGAAACCTCCAGCTTACCGATACCCTAATCCTTTCACAATTACCTGCGAGCCTTTCGATCCGGGCCAACCCCGGAGCCAGTGGGGTAGGTAGCGTGCGATTTGGATTAAATGGAAATACTAATATTCAAACCGAAAGCGTGGCTCCATATGCGATAAGCGGCGATAGCAATGGCGACTATAACGCTTGGTCGGCACCGCTGGGTAGCAATGTATTGACGGCGACCCCCTACAGCAACGGCGGCGGAAATGGCACGGCTGGTGCAGCCTACTCCATTCAGCTTTTTGTGACCAACCAAGGCAGTGCCGCTCCACCCACGGCACCCTCCGGCCTTACCGCTGAAGGCGTGAATCCCAACCAGATCGATTTAACTTGGTCCGATAATTCAAATAATGAAACTGGCTTTGTGGTCGAGAAGGCGTCCAGCTTCGCCAATATCTACGCTCCGATAGCCAGCCTTCCGGCAAATACTGTTTCGTATAGCGATAATACTTTGACTTTTGGAGAATTGGCCTATTACCGCGTGAAAGCGATCAATGCTGCTGGCGAATCGGCATACGCCGGCCCCGTCGGTGCTTCTACTCCTTTTGGAGATGCCCTACCGCCAACCAATGTAATGGCCAGCACGATGTCGAGCACGGAGATTCTGCTCACATGGGATCCACCCTTTTTCGGAAACGACTACGAAATACAATGGAGCACTTCGCCTTCCTTCGCCAATCCCGTGACGGATGCGATTTATTTTGGCTTTGAAGAACTCTTGGTCTTTCAATTGAATCCGGCTACGACCTATTATTTCCGCATTCGCACCTTTCTGGAAGGGGAGGCTTCTGCTTGGAGCCAGACTGCCCAGGCTACTACGCTATCAAATGGTGGCCAGCAAGCGGCTTCCATCACCGGCGAACTAAAAAAATGGCATGCTGTGACCATCTCTTATCAAGGTCCGCAACATGCTGAAACGGATAATAATCCAAACCCATTTTTAGATTATCGACTGAATGTGACTTTCGCCCATCCTGCTTCTGGAAAGACCTACGTGGTTCCCGGCTATTTCGCTGCTGATGGTAACGCTGCCGAGTCGAGCGCAAATTCAGGCAATGTTTGGCGTGTCCACTTCACGCCCGATGAAACAGGCACTTGGAACTATAGCTGGGACTGCCGCACCGGCGCTAATCTGGCCGTGAGCACTTCCGCTTCGGCGGGAAGCCCCGTGGTGTCGCTCAATGGGCTGAGCGGTCAACTCAGCATTTCGGCATCTGATAAATCGGGGATTGATTTTAGATCGAAGGGAAGGTTGAGCTACGTGGGAAAGCACCACCTGCAGTTTGAAGAAACTGGTGAATATTTCATCAAAGGGGGAGCCGATGCTCCCGAGAATTTCTTGGCCTATGATGACTTTGACAATACGCCCAATAATGGCAACCGACGAAAGTCGTGGGCACCCCACGCCGGTGATTACAATGCTGGTGACCCAACCTGGCAGAGCAATAAGGGCACTGAAATGATGGGCGCCCTTAATTACCTCGCCGAAGAAGGGATGAATGTTTTTTCATTCTTGACCATGAATATCAATGGAGATGATAAAAATGTATTTCCTTATGTAGCCGATAATAATCTCACCCACTTCGACATTTCGAAGCTCGACCAATGGGACATTGTTTTCAGCCATGCACAGCGAAAGGGGCTGTACCTTCATTTTAAAACGCAGGAGACCGAAAATGATCAACTGCTCGATGGCGGCCAGCTCGGCAACCAGCGCAAGCTTTACTACCGAATGCTCATAGCCCACTTCGGCCATCACCTCGCCTTAAATTGGAATCTGGGTGAAGAAAATGACATTTGGCAGGAGCTGAACGATCCTAATAATAACATCGTAAAATCGTACGCCCAATTCTTTTATGACAATGATCCTTACAGGCATAATGTGGTGATACATACCTATCCCGGTCAGCAGGATGAAGTCTACGATCCGTTGCTGGGCGCAACGTCAAAACTCACTGGCGTATCGATACAGACTAACTGGAACAATGTGTACAACGACACCAAGCGTTGGGTAGAAGATTCAGAAGCCGCAGGTGTGCCTTGGGTTGTGGCGAATGATGAGCAGGGAAGTGCCAATATCGGAGTACCTCCCTTCGTAGGTTACATAGATCCTTCCGGAAATACGTTCAACGGCACTTCGGTAGACCATGACGATATCCGAAAGGAGAC
Source organism: uncultured Cryomorphaceae bacterium (assembly GCA_963836915.1). Classification (GTDB taxonomy): domain Bacteria; phylum Bacteroidota; class Bacteroidia; order Flavobacteriales_D; family Cryomorphaceae; genus Cryomorpha. Next base: position 157,448 of record CAWILH010000002.1, read on the forward strand.
ACTCTGGGGCAATTTCATGGCCGGTGGAGCAGGGGTGGAGTATTATTTCGGCTACCAAGTACCACAGAGTGATCTGAGCTGCCAGGACTACCGCAGCCGAGATGGAATGTGGGATTATACGCGCCATGCACTTGAGTTTTTCAGGGAGAATCTTCCTTTTCAGGAAATGGCAGTGAGCAATGGACTGGCAAGTACCGGTAGGGTGCTGGCCTTGGTAGATTCTGTATATGCGATCCAGCTTAAAAATGGTGGAACCGCCAACTTGACCATTACGGGGGGCACCTATGCCGTAAAATGGTTCAACCCGCGCAGTGGAAACTTTGAAGGAGCAACCGCCACTGTGACCGGCCCTGGCAGCGTAAGCCTCGGAAATCCACCTTCTGCGCCGGGTCAAGACTGGGTGGTGCTGGTTACCAAGCAGGCTGGTGGTACAGTAGAACCTGAGCCCCAAGAAGGAATTGCCATAAATGCAGGTGGCGGAGCCTATACCGCAGTCGATGGCACAGCCTATCAGGCCGATGTTTATTTCGGTGGCGGAAGCACGTATACCGCGGGTGCCCAAATCTCCAATACGAGTGATGATGAGCTCTACCGATCGGAGCGCTACGCTTCAAATCTCAATTATTCCATACCGCTTGAAAATGGAGTGTACTCCGTAATCCTTCAATTTGCAGAAGTATATTTCAGCGATGTTAACAAACGCGTATTCGACGTGATGATAGAAGGTGAGATGTCGATCGATGGTCTCGATATTTACGCGGAAGCGGGAAAAAATGCTGCCTTCGACTATTCTCGGGAGGTGACCATAAGCGATGGCGTGCTCGATATTAAACTGACCGCATCGATCAACAATGCCAAAATCGCAGGGATCAAGGTAAGCCCAGCGGCTCAAGCTATCAGCAATCCGACATCAGCCGGATTGATATACCAAGCAAATTCGAGTGCCGGCATTGCTGTGACTATCTATCCCAATCCGGCGAGCGATGTGCTATTCGTCAATGGTGCAAAAGCCGGGGCAGCGATAATCTACAATACGGCAGGTGTGCCTATCCTGAATATGGAACTGGTAAATGGCCAGCTGGATATTTCTTCCTTGACTGCCGGAATGTATATCATAGCACTTCAAGGGATGAATGGCACCGAGCATACGAGATTCGTGAAGCAATAGGCTCGGCTCACAGTCGCTCAATAATTTGACCCAGAAGTCATAGGATTTTTATCCTATGACTTCTGGGTTTTTTTGTCGGTGAAGAAAACATTTGATCGGGGGTCAATATGATAGGAAAAGTTTTGCTTTGAGAAATTCCAGGGATGAATTTTGCCAAAAACCCAAGCTTCATACCTGCATCAATTTCTTTTCCAAGCTTTCTTCGGGTTCGAGCTCCATCTTTTTCCGGAGGCGGTAGCGGGCTTTTTTCATCCCCTGGCTCGGAAATGCCCAGCATGCTGGCTATATCCTTGCTGCCCAGACCCATCCGTAGGAGAGCGGCTAGGCGCATCTCTCCATTGGTAAGGTTTCCGTAGCGTTTCGTAAGGCTTTTATGAAAGGTGGGGTTTAGGTCATTGAATTGATCGGTAAACGCTTGCCAATTGCTTTCTTGCAGCTCATTGATCTTAAGTTTGGTCACGATTTTCTGTACATCGGGGTCATCCTTTTTTCGTTCCATCTTTTTCAGATTTTCCAAGAGTTCTTGGAGCAATTGATTGTTTTGCGCGATGTAGAGTGCCTTTGAAGTGAGCTCCCTGTTTTTATGTGCCAGTTCTTGGCCGAGCTGTTCTTTTTCTATGGCCGATAAGCGTGCCGAGGCTTCTTGGGCTTTTATTTTATTGTTCTTTTTGCCAATGAGCGCATACCCCGAGATCCCGAGCAGCAATAAGCATCCGCCGAGAGCGTAGTTGCGGTTGGTCGATGCAGTGTTCTTGTCTTCAAGCAGGGCGTTCTCCTGTTTGTGAAATAGTATTTGATTATCGCGTTTTTCAGCTTCATAGGCTTGTTCAAGCTCTGCGATTTCTTTCTTCTTTGAATCGCCCGTGAGGCTATCGGTGAGTGCGATGTATCGCTTGAAAGCTTCATAGCTCTCATCGTATTTTTTATAAATAAATGCTGATTCTGCGAGCTCGAGATAGGTTTTGGTCCTTCGGAAATTTTTGGGAGCTTCCTTTGAAATACTGTCAGATATCAGGGCATTGCGGTAGGCATTCTTACCATCGCCCATTTCGCGATAGCACTGTGCGATGTAGTTGTGCAAGATGATGATCAGGTTTTTATCGCCCACGGGGCCTATAAGATCGAGTCCTTTCTGGTAGTGGAGTATCGCTTTTTGATAATCCTGAAGCAGATAATATGCACTTCCATAATTCTGCTCCATGAACGCTTCGGCACGTTGATGCCTGCCGCCCACCACGGCTTCCGCCAATGGCAGATAGTATAGCGCGCTATCGGCCAGCTTCACATCGAGCAGGTCGGCACTGAGATCGATCAGGGCTATGGCGTATTTCATCTCTTCGCCTGTGGCCTTGAATATCTCAGATGCCCGCTTCGTAAGCGAGCGCGACCGGTCCTTTTCATGTAATTCCGAGTAGAGTATCGACATGTCAAGATAAAGGCCACCCAACCCAGAGCTATCGGCTATGGCCAGATATCCTTTTTCGGCTTCTTGGAAGTGGGGAAGGGCATTGGTATAATCGCTACGTTGCATATATGCACTGCCCAAGAACACTTCAGCACGGGCTATTTGGCTCGGGTTTCCACAGTTTATTGCTGCCTTTCTTGCCCTTTCGGCAAATACTTCTGCCGAGTCGGTCTCTCCCTTGAACCGCCCATATCGGGTCAGTGCAAACTGGCTCTCCACGATGGCGCAGGCTATCCCGCTTTTGATATTCCTTTCATGCGCCAAGTTGAAAAGCTCAAGCGCGATATGATCCCAGCGGCCATTGCGCATCCTTGCGTTTCCCAGCGTCAGGTAATGGCTTGCGGCCAGGGTGTCGTTCTTTACGTTTTTGGCGCAGGCCATTGCTTCCGCAAATATTTCGGTACATGGATTTTTGGTGGTATCCAAGCAGGTCATTACATCTTCGAATATCTCATTGAAACGGGCATCGGCAGGTTGAGCAGAAGCCGCGATATCGTAAAATAGAATAAAAAGAAGAGCAGATTGCAATGCTTTCATCAGGTGAAGAATTGGTTCAGGTCAGATTGGAAAAGACAAAAATCTGCCGTGAATCCGCAATTTACTAAATCGCACGGGGGGGACAGAAGGTGTATAGGCCGAAACTTTGATTACCGGTGCTATAAACACGCTCCATAAAGCGGATTGATGGGTATAATCTCAATGGGTTTTCGGCGGAACTGTACGCCCATACGGGTCGATGTGGGTACCGCTGAAGAAATGGACTGCCGTAAATTCTTTCCATAGAATCTGTGGTGATAAGGGGGTAGACAAATGGTGGACAAGCCCTTCTACACCTTTTTTTCGGTAATCTGCTGCCTTAGAGTTGCCCTAAATCAATCCATCAGAAAATGAAACAAATTTGTCTTATCCTGCTTCTTGCCATCTTTTTTTTCGGATGTAAAAAAGACGAAAAAAACAATAATGGCACTGCCCAAACATTTGCGGAAGCAATAGCCAAGGGAGGGGATTTTGTTCCCGTGACCCAATCGGAAGAGGTGACCGACAGCGAAATGGGCACCGAGATCATAGATGGCGAAGTGTGGAACTGCACCACTACCACGGTAAGCGCACTCTCGGCCGGTGGCGGCAATAATGGCTTCCCACTCTTCAACCCAAATGCATCGGTAATATACCCTGGAAGCCTGCTGCAAGGCAACTCCTTAAAGCAGGCCACACCCAATGTGATAGCCGTAGACCGCGCTGGTGGTACGATATCCTATGATCTTATCAATGGCAATCTCGAATCTTCCTTTACGGTGGAAGAGGTAAGAAAGAGTACGATACAGAACGCCATGAACACGATCATCGCCAACTCTCCGCCCGACTTGCCTTCTAATTTTACGTTCAACTACAGCCAGGTGCAGAGCGAGCAAGCCTTGGCGCTTTCCCTTGGCATAGATTACGAGAACGCTTTTGTCGATGTCAGTTCCGACTTCTCGTTCAGCAGTGGCAGCAGCCTTAATCGGATTTTGGTTGAGCTCAACCAGAGCTTCTATACCATGAGTTTTGATATACCAACCAGCGATGCCGGATTTTTTGCGCCAAGCGTAAGCCCTGCTGACCTTTCTCCCTACGTAGGGGAAGGCAATCCGCCAGCATTCATCTCTGACGTGACCTATGGCCGGATCTACTATATGCTCATCGAATCTACTTCAAGCTATACCGAGATGAAGGCTGAGATCAATGCATCATTCAGTGGTGTGGCTTCTTCCGCCCAAGCAGATATCTCGGCCAATTCGCTCAATACCTTGGAAGGGCTGAAGATAAAAGTTATGGCCTTTGGTGGCGATGCTGCATCTACATTGCTTACTGTTGGTGAGACCAATCTCGGCACTTTGGTTGACCTGCTGGCCGAAAGTACCACTATCTCAACCGGTGTACCGATAAGCTATGTGGTGCGCAGTGTGGCCACAAAGCAGATCGTAAGCGTACAGCTTGCCACAGAATATGATGTGACAGAGTGCACACCGGCCGGGGTAGGGGGTGCACCGCCTTATACTGCACACTGGGCCGGCAACGTGCTCTCAGCGATGGGGCCAGTCGGAGCTGCCTTTTCAGGCGAAGGCACGGAGTTTTACCTTATCAATCAGGCCGGAGACCAGTATATGAAAAGCAATGTGGGCTCCCTGGAAGGGCCATTTCCTGTGGCAAATCTCGGTAGTGGAACCCTACCTTTTAACATAGGAGCTGCCTGTAGGATAGATGGTAACAACAATTCCAGTAGCTGGACGATGATCATAGATATTACAGGTTCGCAATATTCCTATTTGCGGTGGGACACTGCTTGGAGTACCCAAACCACTCCCATAGCCAATCTGGCCACAGGCGAAAACCCTTTCGGCCTAAATGGAATTGGAGCAATGCTCTTTAGAACCAAAGATCCCGATGGGCCATCTACGCGCTATATGATTAATCAAGATGGCGCGCAATTCTCAATCTATAGCAATAGCCCCAACTCTTTTGGCAGCATCCAGAATACTTCAGGTTGGGCCGGTGGCGGGATGCCTTTTGCGGTAGACAAAGTAAGCGCCGGTATCGGATTCTATATAGGGAACTTCAGGTATTATTTACTCTTCAATTACACGGGTACCCAATATTGTATTTCAGGAAATGTGAACGGTACAGGAGCCAATGAGTTTATCGGGCCTTTTGATCTTTAAGGATAGAATAATTATAAAAAACATTATGACGCGTTCCATTCTCTTGCTCTAGCCCGAAAAAGCTTCAAAAATGAGCCTTATAGATCACCTTTTATAAACAACTGTATTCACAGATTAGGATCGGGCTCAGGGTATTATGTCTTGCCCGACGGCGCAAGCGGAAGGCATGGCGATCCCTTCTTTTTTATACGGTCGGCTGCGGATAATTCAACGAGCCGTCCGGATGCTATCTATATTTCGAGCGGCAGGTATTGGCGGCATTTTATCATCGACCAAGGGAGTTATATCGCAAGTTTTGACCCGCGCTCTCCAGCTTCGGTCTCAGGCAAGGCTATGGCTGCTTGAACCAAATAGAGATCATCGATTTCGGGAGCATACTCTTGAGAGTCCGTATTTCTAGGGAGCATTTCGTCCAGGATGCCTTCACCTTTTTTGCGGATGGTTTTTAAATGGCCTTCATATCACCAATTTTGGTAAGTTAATTTCCAAAACCAGATCGTAAGCCCCTCCACATTACTGTAGAATTTGGCAACAGGTTTTGCTCATTCCAATTCAACGGTATTGGCCGAAGCCACTATGACATGATTCGAAATTTGAGAAGAAATCTAAGGTCTGCAGATTCTTAAGTAATTGAATAAAAGTTTCTTGACCGAAACTTTAAGAAATCTTGGAAATTTTCGGAATGAAGTTAACCCGCCGTTCTAGATTTTTTGGCTAGAACATTGTTCCAACATTAAGAAAAACAAAATAATAAAAAATCTAATGATAACCCTAGTGCTTAGTGTGGCCGCAATTTTTTCAGGAAATGCCCAGGACACTAAGATGAACAAATCAAGCAAGCAGAGCAAAGTGATGAACGAGACGCAATCAGAGCAAACGGTTCAACAACGAGCAGAGATGCGCACCAACCAGATGGCTGAAGAACTGAAACTCACCCAAGCGCAAACTGAGCGCCTTGTGGAAGTGAACAAGCAGTATTATTCTGATTACGACGCTCGAATGGGTGAAAATGTAAAAGCTGTAGATCGCAACGTAATGGAGAAGAGGTCGATGACCGGTTACGATCGTGCCGTAAAAAATGTGCTCAACGATGAGCAATACCAAGCCTACACTGTAAAGAACAAGGAAAAAAGTAAAGAAGTAATCGTGCCTGCCGAAAGAGCTACCACACCAAACAATAAGGACGTGGAGAATTATGAGCGGCCGAGATAGTTTTAATTAGTGTCTGTCGGTAGAGTCCGCTATCTGCCTTGCACTTGTTCTAAAAATAGTAGTCCCGCTCGAGCGGGACTCCTTGATTTTTAGAACTGCGTGCGCGTTGCTGTCGAACTCTTTGATCCAGCCACCCGACTGTATTGACAGACTCTAGTTAATGCGCTGCCAGAAAGAAGGTCGCCTTGTCATTCAGAACGTAGTGAAGAATCCCTATACGGGTGATTGGTTTTTGGTGATTGGTTAGTGTCTGTCGATAGAGTCCGCTATCTGCCTTGCACTTGTTCTAAAAATCTAAGATCAAGCCATTTCGGCATAACAGTCATCCCGCCCGAGCGGAACTCCTTGATTTTTAGAATTACGCGCGGGTTGCTATCAAACTCTATGATCTAGCCACCCGACTGTATGGACAGACTTTAATTCATTGTAGATCAAGGAAAGGAATAAAGACCGTCCCGATACTTCTGGACGGTTTTTTTAATCTATTTGGACTTAGCCAAATATTCAAAGATCCGTTTAGCACGAAGCAAAATTCCTTCGTTTCTCAAATCCTTTATTTTTCGGCTCGATTATATTTGGTGGTCCGAACAGCTCTTTCTAAACAACTTATGATGTGATGCAGTGCGCTGTGGAAACTTCACGTTTGAAGGTGGAACGTAAAACATAAAATCTTGCAATCACTGCAATTTTGCATAGAGCAACCACGTATAATGTTAAAGCTACTGTCTTGAAATCTACCAAAAGTACCGCCATCCCGAGATTGGGATTCCGAGAATAAAGTTTATCAAAATAACCGTTGTACCTGAACACAGCGGTTTTTTATTTGCTATACTTGAAAACATATAAGTAACGTATGACCACACTGAATACTCATTTTGACGCTATAATTATCGGCTCTGGGCAGGCCGGAAATCCGCTGGCAGGAGCACTTGCCGCCGAAGGAAAAAAGATCGCAGTCATTGAAAAAGGCCGCCTTGGCGGTACCTGCGTAAACACGGGATGCACACCTACCAAAGCATACGTAGCTTCGGCGCGTGCCGCATGGGCGGTCCGAAATGCGGGGCGACTGGGCATCACCGTACAGGGAGCGCCCGACGTAGACCTGATGGCCATAAAATCTAGAACGGATAAGCTCACGGCAGCCTCGCGGAATAGCATCGGGAATATGCTCGAAACGACCGACAATATCACGCTTATTCGCGGAAGCGCTCGCTTCAAAGCAGAGAAAACAATAGAAGTGAACGGTGAAGAATATTCCGCTGATCAGATTTTTATCAACGTGGGAGCGCGCCCGAAAGTGCCTAGCGGATTTGAGAAAGTAAAGTTTTATACCAACGAGTCTATTTTGGAATTGGAAGAAATTCCCGAGCGGCTCATCATCATCGGTGGAAGTTATATAGGACTCGAATTTGCACAGATTTTCAGCCGGTTTGGCAGCGATGTCACGATAGTGGAAATGAATGACCGGCTTATCAGCAAGGAAGATCGGGACACATCGCAAGAGATCGCAAGGATTTTGGAAAATGAAGGCATTCAGCTTCAGCTGAAAGCCAATTGTATCGGCGCCAAGGATTTTGGCGATGGGGTAGAAGTAAGTCTGGATTGCGATGGTGAGAAAAAGAGTGTTCGGGGCAGCCATGTACTCATCGCTACGGGCAGGCAAAGCAATGCTGATTTGCTATCGCTCAATATTGCAGGCATAAAGCATGACGAGCATTTCCATATCGTTGTAAATGAACAGCTTGAGACGAGTGTAAATGGCGTCTTCGCGCTTGGCGATTGCAATGGGCGGGGTGCATTTACCCATACCGCTTTTAATGATTTCGAGATCGTAAAAGCAAATCAGCTCCATGGCGGAAACCGCAAGTTGAGCGATCGGATTTTGAATTATGCACTATTTATCGATCCGCCCATGGGAAGGGTGGGACACTCGAAGGATCAAGCTCTAGAAGCAGGCCATGCTATATTATATGGCCATGTGGCCATGGCCGATATCTCGCGCGCCAAGGAGCGCGCCGAAACCTACGGATTTATGGAAGTGGTGATAGACGCCAGCACCGAGCGCATCATAGGCGCTACGGTGCTCGGAATAGGTGGCGACGAGGTGATAGGCGTCTTCATTACCGCCATGTACGCAAAGGTGTCTTATAAAGTGCTGCGCGATAGTGTTCAGACCCATCCCACTGTTTCTGAATTGATTCCTTCGATCTTAGGCGATCTTGAATCGATCAACCCCGAATAGGCCGCCCATGAAACCTAAATTGCTCGCTTTTTTAAATCTAATCGGAGTGAGCCTGCTCATCTCCACGAATGCTTATTTTGGGATAAACGGATTGAATGGAAATACCGTCTCATCGGTGAGCGATACTTATTTGAATTTATTTACTCCTGCCGATTATGCTTTTTCTATCTGGAGCCTAATTTTTTTCGGTTTGGCCGCGCAAGCCATCTTTCTCTTCATCAGGTCTTTCCAGTTGCATAAGAGCCAAAAGTCTGTGGAACAAATTGGAATCTGGCTTTTCCTGGCCAATATTTTAAACAGTTTCTGGCTTTATCAGTGGCTTTCGCTTGAGGTTGGTATTTCTGTCCTGATCATGCTTGGAATTCTGCTCTGCCTTATAGTGATCATACTAAGGACTGATATGGAGCGCTGGGACGCGCCCCTGAGCACCATCGTTTTTATTTGGTGGCCGATCTGCCTTTACAGTGGCTGGATAGCGGTGGCGACCATTGCCAATCTTGCCGCTTGGTTTACTGCTATTGATTGGCAAATGGGCATGAGCGCCGAAATATGGACGATGATCATGATCGGAATGACCACTGGGCTGGGGGTTTTCATGACGTTCGCACGAAATATGCGGGAGTTTGCCATTGTACTCATCTGGGGTCTCGTCGCCATCGCGGTGCGGCATTGGGGCGGCCTGCCGATGATTCAATATACCGCCCTGGCCGGGTCATTGATATTGTTCATTTGCACAAGCTACCATGCATCCCAAAACAAGGAAACGATGCCGCATAAAAAGCTGAATTTCTGATTTGTTCGGAAACGCTTGAACCGTTGGGAATTTTGGGATACAACTTAGCTTACTTGAAAGTGATTCTTGGCTATTTTTTAGATGAAGCCGTTGACAACCTATTATCCAAAGAGTGCGCTGCATTAACTAGTGTCTGTCCATAGAGTCCGCTATCTGCCTTGCACTTATTCTAAAAACAGTCCTTGACCAATGTCAACTCCTTGATTTTTTAGAACTGCGCGCGCGTTGCTATCGAACTCTTTGATCCAGCCACCCGACTGTATTGACAGACACTAATTAAGGATTAGCAGGTTTCAGAGATGAATTAAAAAAACAGAATGACCTGTATGAGCATCTCGCTTTCAAAGATTTACAGAAGAGTCTAAATTATTTTTAATATTGCAGTGAATAATTAGAAATTAATATGAAAACCAAGATCTTACTATTGAGTCTCTTCATTATTTTATTGGCTTCTTGCAATAAAGATGACGAAGATTCATCAAAAAGCAGCATTCCAATTACCTCTCGTGCGCAATCAGTTTCTTTCCAGCTAAATGGGCAATCTCATGATCTCACTGAAATCGAAGTTGAGTACGAAGCATCACTTGAATACCTTGATATTACAGCTTCTTCGGGCAATAATTTGTTGCAATTCGAGAGTGCTCCCGTGCCATCAGAAGGCACATATACGACTTCTATTTCCATTGGAATTGCGGTGTCTGTCAACGATCAATATTGGTTTTGCAATACTGGTTGTACGGTGGTGGTGAACGAGCACGATCGTGATGCCCGATGGATTGATATCAGCGTATCAGGTCAAATGACAGATTTATTGAGTACCACTAATGCTACGCTCAATACTGCGACCATCAAAAGTTTCTATTGAGATTTTGCTCGGCACTCCGCAGGCTGAAGACTCACAGCAATTGAATTTTTTCGAATGCTTATTTTAAAGCCCTGATCTTATAGTTTGGCTTGAAATAGCCTGATGGGGTTGTTTTTTTCAAGATTGGATTTTTAGCATTGTTTATCTTGTCTTTGTTCCCATTCCGTATAGTGATGTTTGTCCCTCGCACCACAGGCCATGTGAACGTTTTGTTATTTTGAAGACCGGCGGGAGTCCATGTGGAGCGCCAAAGACAAATCACCAACAACCAATAAAAAGAGATACTCCGCACTGTTTGGAACAGCTTCAAGCTTTTAGCTTAAAGTTGGGGCGGAGCGGAAACCAAGCCACCGGCATATCTGGGTTTTCCAAGATTGGGGTTTCTGCGCTTGACTGTCATTACGCAAGGGGTTGTCGTTTAGCACCACGTTATCAAATCCTACCACGTTGTCATTTCGAGCGGAGTGAGAAATCTCAGTTTATCAAAATGGTCGCAGTTGGATCACCGAAAAACATCTTCTACAGGATGCTTCGTTCTGGATTGGAAACCAACGAATCCGGAATGATAAACCAATGAAATCTATCTTTTGAAAAATTGGGACACCTGGGGACATCGCTATAAGTACCGAACATTCGCGAAACTCCTACTTTAGCGGCATGAAATCCCGGCTTCTTGATCAGCCATCATTCTATTATGCCCTTTTTGGGGTTTTACTGGTGCCTGCGCTCCTCATCAATCTTGGTGCTCACCATCTCTTCGTGCATACCGACGAGAGCAGGCGGGCCTTAGTGGCGCTTGAGATGATCCTATCGGGAAATTATATAACCCCGACCCTTAATGGAGAGTTTTACTATAATAAACCGCCCCTTTATAATTGGCTCATCGTGCTATCTTTTAAGTCTTTCGGAGCGTATTCGGCGCTCGCCCTACGTTTTCCGGTAGTGGTGGCTGTGGTACTTTATGGGCTGGTGGTAAGGGGCTTTTTGAAGCCGATACTCGGCAATGCGAAGGCTTGGCTCGTGGCCATAGCCACTCTCACGAGCGGCCGCATCTTGTTCTACGACAGCTTTTTGGGATTGATCGATATCGCCTTTGGATTGTTGATTTTCGTCAATTTTATGCTCTTTTATGTATTGGGCAGCCAGAAGCGTTATTATTTGCTTTTTGCAGTTTCATATTTGCTCATTGCGGCGACATATCTGATGAAAGGCTTGCCGCCACTGGTTTTTCAATTCTTTACGGTGATCGGTTGGGCCATTTATCTCAGGCGCTGGAAGTTGATTTTTCACCCTGCCCATTTCATAGGCTTTCTCGCGTTTCTTATTCCTGTAGCACTTTATTATTGGGCTTACCTTTCGGCAAATCCGCAAACGCTGCTCACCCTTTTTGAAACCTTGATCAATGAGAGCAGTAAGCGCACAGTGACCGAATACGGCTTTGGGCGCACCCTGATTTCGCTCTTTACTTTCCCCATTACAAATCTCTACCATTTCGCTCCTTGGACGCTTCTCGTGGTTTTCCTTTTCCAGAAAGGAGCGCTCAAAGCGCTTTGGAAGAATGACTTTACACGGTACGCCATCATCATTTTTGGGCTCAACATTTTTGTTTACTGGACATCGCCCGGTGTGCATCCGCGGTATTTGTTCATGTTTTTGCCACTTCTGTTTTCGGTGCTTTGGTATGCCGCTGGACAAGAAGAAAACCAGTTGAACAAGATAATCCAAAATATTCTTTTTGTAATTATTCTTGTGGGCATTGCCTTGCCGTTTTTTCTTTTTCTATTTGCCGATAAGGCGGGCATAAATGCGCTGGGCATCAAAATGATCATAATCACCGCCGGGCTGGGTGCCGTGGCGGTTTTATATTATAAAAAAACTGCCCATAGATGGGTGATCCTCGGTATTTACCTATTGGTATTGAGAATTGCTTTTGACTGGGCTTTGCTGCCCAATAGGGATGCCAAGGGTAGGTCATATGAAGTGGCGGCACTCAAAGTGGCCAAGCTCACAGAAGGGGAACCGCTCCATATCCTAGGGCCGAATTATGTGCACGATGGTACAAGCTTTTTAATAAGTAGGGAGCGTGGAGAAATTTTAAAGCGCCAATTGCAACCTGCCAATGACGGTTTCTATATTATTTACGAAGGCCTATACAATGACCGGAAATATCAGTCTTTTTTGAAGTTTCATACGCGGGGCACTGATCAGGCACTGCACTTGGTCAAAATAAGGTAGGCACCGGTTAAGCTTCAAGCCGCATGGCGAAGTTGGTCATATTACCAAATAACATTGTATGCTTACCTTGCAGACTTAAAAATCAAGTCAATGAAATTATCGCTCGTCATCACCTTGATGAACGAAGAAGACAATATCGCTCCGCTCTTGGAGCGCATCGCGGAGTCGATATCCCAGTATAGCTATGAAGTGATCTTGGTAGACGATGGTTCTACCGACGCAACTGTGTCACGCATTAAAGAGCTTGGCGATGAGCATGTCAAGCTCGTGGTGTTTCAAAAAAATTACGGGCAGACCACTGCAATGCAGGCTGGTATCGACCACTCATCGGGAGAGTATATTGTGACCCTCGATGGCGACCTTCAAAACGATCCCATCGACATACCCATGATGCTCGAGAAACTGGAGAGCGAAGGTTGGGATGTAGTGGCCGGCAATCGAAAAAACCGGCAGGATGGGGCACTGCTCCGTAAATTTCCGAGTAAAATCGCCAATTCGCTCATTCGGAACCTTACGGATGTTCACATTCGTGATTATGGCTGCACGCTCCGTATATATAAGTCGCATATCGCAAAGGGAATGGAACTTTACGGTGAGCTGCACCGCTTCATACCGGTACTGGCGAAGCTGCAAGGCGCCAAGATCACGCAGGTAGATGTGCACCACCATCCGCGTATACATGGAGAAAGTAAGTATGGCCTGAGCCGTACCTTCAAGGTGCTCAGCGACTTGCTCCTGATGATCTTTATGCAAAAGTATTTCCGCCGCCCTATTCACTTATTTGGCCCTGTGGGACTGATCACTTTTGGCATCGGTTTTATGATCAATGTCTATTTATTGATTTTAAAAATCCTAGGTTTTGATATCTGGGGCAGGCCGCTTTTATTATTGGGTGTGACACTGGTCCTTGCGGGGATACAATTCTTGATTTTCGGTCTACTGGCTGAGCTCATGCTCCGTATTTATTACCAATCGCAGGATAAAAAGACCTACGCAGTAAAAGAAGTTTTCATTGGCAAGTCAAAGGTCGAAGTCGGCGCTTAAGCTCATCCTGAAGCTGGCGCTTTCGGCGCTGGCCATCTATTTGGTATTCCGAAAAGTAGACCTTGGCAATGTTTGGGCACTGGTAAAGCGCAGCAATCCAATCTGGCTGACTTTGGCCTTGCTGTTTTTCAATATTTCAAAGGTATTATCTGCCAAGCGCTTGCTATTGCTTTTTCAGCAAATAGGGGTACAGCTTACTCCGAGCTTCAATTTGAAGCTATATTATATTGGGATGTTTTATAATTTATTCCTGCCCGGCGGCATTGGCGGCGATGGCTATAAGGTGTATTATCTAAAGCAGCGGCATGGAGTAAAAACGGCGCAGCTCATCTCGGCCGTATTTCTGGATCGTCTCAGTGGTGCAGCCATTCTAGCTTTTCTGGCATTGGCCATAGCCATCTTTTCACCTAGGCTTTTTATCGAGTTACCAGTATGGTCTTTTGGCACATGCATCGCGCTTACTACGCTTTGCATACCAGTATTGTACGCCCTTATGAAGCAGTTTTTTAAAGCTTTCGCCAATGTTTTTACAGGGATTACCACTTGGTCACTTGCAGTACAGGGAGCCCAGTTGATCTCTGCCTTTTGCATCTTGCAGGCCTATGGTGTTGAAGGCTATTATAATCTTTATTTCATTCTTTTCTTGGTGTCGAGCATTGCCGCCATGCTGCCCATCAGCTTTGGGGGCATAGGTCTTCGGGAGCTTGTTTTTCTTTACGCTGCGGGGCTATTGCCCATAGACGGGACAACTGCAGTGGCACTGGGCTTGATGTTTTTCCTGATCACCGCGCTCAGTTCATTCGTCGGGGTCGGGCTCAAATTGCCGGAAGGCGATTCCTAAAAAGAGCAATCCAGGTTTTTCCAATTTTTGATCGCGAGAATATGGGCTAAATAAACAAGGGGGACGATTACTGCTGGCAAGAATAGAAAGGGAAATTTCAGCAAGCCAGTATTGGGTTGATCAAAGGCCAATAGCTGAATTGGCAGGGGCGATGAAAGAATGGCCAAGACCACGATCATGGTCAGAAACATGAGTCCCAGGATATTCCAGAGCAGAAAGTAAATCTGGCCGGGTGGGCGGCGCGAAAATCCAGAATAAATCAATAGCATGAGTGCCGAGATACCAACAAGAATATCGAGATTATAGCCATGGAATGTCATGAGCTCTGGAATAAGGCCTTTGAGAAAGAGCTGGAAGAGCATCATTTCAATAGGGATGCGTAGCGAGTGAATTGCCAGCAGCCATCGATGGTTTATTCTTTTTTGCTTTAGCCAATGATAGCTCCAAATAGAGATGGTGATGCCGCCAATCAATACTATTGGGAAGCGGGGTGGAGTGGCGGCGGTATCTTCGAACCAGCCGAAATAACCCGGCAGGCCAATTGCCAACGCCCATATAGTGAAGCAGGTGATGGGTCTGCGGTCTTTGGGTGCGGCCAAGTAGAAGAAAAGGAGCGAGAGCAGGCCAATCACTAAGAAAAGAAAGCGCACCAGCTCCATTTTCATACGCCGAATTGTCTGAGGTGGTGATCGGTATGTTTATATACATAACCACCTATTTCGGCTGTGCTCATCTTACCAAAGAAGGGATGAACGAGCCCCTTTCTGGTAAAGCCGTGGTAGCCATGGAGAAGTTGGATCCACTTCTTTTTCTCCTTTTCAAAATCGCCGCTTCCCTTCATTTTCAATTCGGGATGGGTAGGCTGGTTCTTCTTCATAGCATCATCGTTTTTAAGGATTCCTTTCAAGACCTTTGCGCCGAATAGCCTTCCGATAAATAGGCGTTTATAGGACTTCTTACCTTGGTAGAGCTCTTCACTCATGCAGCAGTGCTTCAGCATTTGATAGCTGTCCATCTTTCCCCAAATGCGACGGCTGTCGGGATCCAATTTTTCAATTCTGGCGATGAGCGCATCGCGGCTGTCTTTGTCAAAAATACTTTTCATAAACTAGTTTTTACGGTTTGATCTCAAAACATGATCAGAAGATCACGTTGCAAATCTCTGTCGATTATTTGCGTAAAAACTTGCCTTATGGCAAGAAATTCAGGCTTCGGAAATTTCTTTTCGTATCCTGCTCAGGGACGTGTCTGTGATCCCCAGATAGGTGGCGATATGCTTTAAGGAGACTTCCCGGATGATGTGCGGCTTCTCGTTGAGCAGTCGCAGATAACGGTCTTTGGCCTGATCGGTTATCATGGCGATGCTCTGTTGCTTGAGTGCAAAATAGCTGCCCACTAAGGTAGTGCGTCCCTGCTCCCTAAAGCTTCTGATGCTATGGAAGAGCTGTTGGAAGGTTTCAAAATCGAGTTGCCAACAGGTACAGTCCGTGAGCGCCTGAAAAGTCTCCCGCGTGGGATGGCGAAGAAAAAAGGAAGTCCAATCTATGGCTATGTCGCCGGTAGCATAGAAGTTGGTGGTGGTATCGCGCCCATCTGTATCAATTACAAAGGAGCGTATAAGTCCGGATTGTAGAAACCAATAGTGGTTTTCTGTTCTGCCAGCTTCAAGGATCAATTCGTTTTTCGCAAAGCGCACTTCGGCAAATTTTGGGACGATGGTGTCCAGTTCTTCTGCCGAAAAATGATCAGATCGAAAGATAGTATGAAGGAAGTGGTCTTTGTTCATGGCTTGTTTATGTTGTTTGGCCTGGTTTTATTGTTGGTATTGAACGCCTTAGCGGGTCGAGGGTTTCCGGGTGCGCTAAGCTCCGCATTGCCGGAAGGCAAAGGTAGCATGACTTTGACTTGATAAGCCGGCAACTGAGTAGCGCAGAGAAAGCACCTATGGTGGGAGCCAGAATATAAATCCAGAGATGCTCCAGCCGTATGCAGAGCAGGGCAGGGGCGATGGAGCGCGCAGGGTTCATGGAAGCCCCTGTAATGGGGCCGGCAGAGAGGGCTTCCAATAAAACCACGGCGCCAATAGCAATACCTGCCACGGTGCCTACATCCTTGCTTCCCGAAGCTATATTGATGATCACCAGCATAAGAAAAAAGCTCAAGATCACTTCAGGCACGAAAGTTTGCATAGCACTTCCCGACGGCAGGGTGGCGCCGAGATTTAGGTCGCCGGGAAAGAGCAGGAGCAGGGATGCACTGGCCAGCGGGGCGCCAATGACCTGAGCGGCGATCTAGGGCAGTACCAGCCTTGCGGCGAAACGCCCCGAAAACCAGAAGGCCAGGGTGACCACCGGATCAATATGCGCCCTAGAGATGTCGCCAGAAGCATAGATCATCGCCATTACGATGAGCCCAAAGGTGATGGCGATACCCAAATGCGTGACAAGCCCCCCGAAATATCATTGACCACGATGGCTCCCGTACCAGAAAACGCCAAGCCGTAGGTGCCGATCATCTCTGACAATAGCTTTTTGCCCATGTCCCGTTCTCTAGAAGCCAAAAGTAGAAATCCTTGGGGGATACTGGGATGACCGCAAACCATGGGGTGGCGAATTGCACTTTCGGTCTCCACATCCTTTGGCTTCAGTAAGTTCAATTGGATTTTACTTACTCAGAATAATATTATGGAACTCGCTAGGACGAGAAATTCTGACTTTAAACCCTGATAGAATTACATACGTTCGGAGGGGACTATTAGCTATTCAAAGACGGACTAAAAGAAATCTTAACGGACGACTTACTTACCGAAATAATTTACGAGGCCGAACCGATGAAGCATCTCGGTAGACTGAGACTAAAAAGCAAATCGAGTTTGATCGAAACTGTTCTCCAAACGACTATAGCGGAATAGGAAGTGTTGAGTACCCCTAAACAATCTGGACACGATTACGGAAATAAATTCGTAATTATGGCCGGGATCAAATCTGTTCCTGAGACAGATTATGGCTACAAAGCTATGACAGCAGCGCTGATCTTAATGGGGTACGTCCACAACCGCAAGAAAGTATACCTGTTGATGGATCAGCACGCAGCTGAGCACCACATAACATGAGCGGAATCGTACAGAGATATGTACGCAAAATCTCTTCGGTAAGGCCAATCAATGATACTCCTGTCGGCAAGCCCAAAGATTAATAATACTGAAACTCAAATTTGGAAAGACCGGTTTATCAGATCTTGAGTTCAAATGAGACTTTATAGCGCTCAATAAAACTTACTGGCGCACACTGCGCTGCATATTACGATAAAACTTCGATAGCTTTTTATTCATGCGCCATACTACTTTTTTCTCTTTTCGCTTGATGGGCCAAAAAGGAAAAATTCCTGTGTAGTAAGGAAATGGTTTTCGAAGTTGGATGAACCTATCACTTTTTAGAACCAATGCCTGAAAGCCAAAGTCGGTGCCAGAATAGTATTTCGGCTGCCGCTTAGGTTCATCATCGCCCTGCATGATCATGTAATCATTGAGATATTTGGAAGGTTCTTGAGACAGATTCCCAAACTCAGCTACCAGAAAATTCTTACCGCTGAACTTGATTTGGTCGTTGGGGTCTAGATTTTTATCAATAAAGACCACCTTATCAAATTCCCCGGCGCTAAGTTCATTTGAGTAATCGCTAAAGAAATAATAAGGGCGGCAAAAGTTAAATTCAGTCTCAAAGACATTTACAATACGCTTATTTTTTTCGGCCTGTTCGCGTTCCAGTTTCAAGACATCCTTGATCCGTCCATGTCTTTTTAAGGCCTGAATAGAATTTTCTCTGGTTTGAAGTCATATTAGCAACGCCCCGTTTTTCAGCGAATTGATCTGTTCCAAAGAATTTATTTTTGATGCTTTTCGAAGGGAAATCTTCTTCTCTTTTCCTTCTGGCTTTTGCGCAAAGCAGAGCATAGTAGATCCTGCGAATAAAAGGGATAATAGAAAGGTTTTTAAGGACATATTTGAGCTTCATATCGTATTGAAAAATTCAGGGTCTAGTACATCGTATTTTGATTGGCCGACTCGGGAGGTATTTGCTGAATGGAATCCCAGTGTTCGCAAATCTTGCCGTGCCCATCAAACCGAAAAAAGTCCATGGTAACGTAGTGATCGTTGCCCGGCCAAACTTGATGGGTATGGAGCGCAACCAAATTATCTTCGGCGATGCACCTTATAAATTCAATCGTTTTATCGGGATATTCTTTGTGCATTCGTTCGAAATAGTCTATAAAGCCATTTTTTCCATTGGCCACAGCCGGATTATGCTGCACATAGTTCTTGCCAGCATAGCTTTCTACCGCCCCCTTAGGATCTCCCGTATAAGCCCTTTTATAAAATGCAACCGCATTCTCCTTGTTTCCTGCTAGATCCATCCAAGGTTCATTTAAATCTCAATAATAACACATCTCACTGAATTACCATTAAATTCTATATCCTAAACCCAAACAGTCCATTTTGAATTATCCATACTCCCTTAAATAGAACACAATTGATAATTTTGCAGCCGTGAAGCTATTCCCAGAAGACACTCCAAAAAGATTTGAGTTCAACATCATCGTTCAGCGCATCATTGATACTGCGGGCAGCCAACGGGCCAAAGATTTTGCTGCTGAGCTGGCACCCATCGATGAGCAAGATCAAATCGAAGCACTTTTAAACCAGACCTTTGAAGCAAAGGGAATCGTAGAAAACGGTATCTTCTTTCCCGATTATGCCTTTCCGAATATCACGCGTGAGCTCGGCAAGCTCGCCATCCAAAATGCCGTTCTCGAAGGTACCGAAGCTATTAAGTTGCGTAAAGTGGCCGAAGTGGCCGCCGGGGTGATCCGGTTTCTAGTAGAAAAGGCCGATTTATACGCGGCGCTTAAAGAGATTACCGCGGGGCTGATTGCTTCCAAAGATCTGATCGTTATTATAGACCAAGTGCTTGAGCCAAATGGTTTTGTGAAGTCCAATGCATCAAAAGAGCTCGGCTCGGCGAGAAAGGCATTGGCGGAAGCCCGACAGAAAGCCAATAAAGTATTTGAAGCCGCGGTACGGAAATACAAGAAGCTCGGCTGGCTGCGCGAGTTTGATGAGTCCTATTATAATGAGCGTCGGGTGCTCGCAGTTGTGGCCGAGCATAAGCGACAGATCGACGGCACCCTGCACGGGAGCTCCGAGACCGGAAGTACCGCCTTCATAGAGCCCGCCCAAATGGTGCCGCTCAATAATGACATCGCCGAAGCCCGCCAGCGTGAGCAGCGCGAAGAGTACCGCATCTTACTGGCGCTTACCGATAAAATAAGGGGGCACCACGGCGTGCTCGAATCATACGAAAGGGCTCTCGGATTTTTGGATTTTACCTTTACCAAAGCCCGATTTGCATTGGAGATAAGTGGTCAAAAACCTACTGTATCACGAGAGAAGGACATCATGCTTCTCAACGCCTACCACCCCGTATTGCTTATGCAAAACAAGCGCGAAGGAAAGCCCACCATGCCGCTCACCATCGAGCTCGACCACATAAAACGAATACTGGTAATAAGTGGCCCCAATGCCGGTGGGAAGTCGATCTCTCTCAAAACGCTCGGACTGCTGCAAATCATGTTTCAGAGCGGTATGCTCATCCCCGCAGCTGACACGAGCAAAATGGGAATCTTCAAGCAGATATTTGTCGATATCGGCGATGATCAATCCATCGCATACGAACTGAGCACCTACAGCAGCAGGCTCATCAAGATGAAGCATTTCTTGTTTCACGCCAATAAAACCACGCTCTTTTTTATCGATGAGTTTGGTACGGGCTCCGATCCCGAGCTCGGTGGTGCCATAGCCGAAGTGATCCTTGAAGAGTTGGCGCTTACGCGCGCCTTTGGACTTATCACCACGCATTATTCCAATATTAAGATCATGGCCGAAAATAATCCCGCTATGATCAATGGCTGCATGCTCTTTGACGAGAAGTCGCTCCAGCCCAAATACCAGCTACACACCGGCCATGCGGGCAGCTCGTATACCTTTGAAGTGGCGCAGAAAATAGGGCTCGACACATCGGTCATCGAGCGTGCCAAGGCCAAGCTGGATGATAGGAAGGTGAAGTTTGATAAGCTCTTGATAACCCTTCAGACCAAGAAGAACGAGCTCAATAAGGAGACGAGCATCTTGCAGCAAGAGAAGTCAAGGGTGCGCAAAGAAATAGACGAAAGCCGCCGCCAGTCCGAGCATTATCGCCAAAAGGAAGAAGACTTGAATTTTAGCGAAAACAAACAACTCATCGAAAAAGGCAAGAAATACGATGCCTTGATAGAGACCTGGCAAGAGAAAAACAAACGTAAAGAACTGGCGCACAAGCTTACCCTTGCCGCCGAGAAGGAAGCGGCCAAGAAAAAGGAAGCCGATGTGGTAGGCAAAATCCGTGAAAAGCAAGAACGTATTAAGCGACAGCGTGCCAATAAAAAAGGAAAACAGAAACTGGTTAAGCAGCTTAGCGATAAGCCGATCAAAGTAGGAGATGTAGTGAAGCTAAAAGCGAGCTCACAAGAAGGTCAAGTCGAAGAGATCACTAAAAACAAGGCTACCGTAGTTTTTGGTATGATCAAAACCATCGTGCCACTTGAAAAGCTCCAACACATTGCCTAATATTGTGCAAAATCGGGCAGTTTGTTTAATTTTACGGCTTAATAATCGAAAATATGGAAGCCACCCTCAATAAAGATACTGTCCAGCTCATTGATAAAATCAAGGCGCTCGTTGAGAAAAAGGGAATAGTAAAAGAAGATGTTGTCAAGATGCTCGTTGAGCTTCGTCCGCATTTTATTGAACAGAAGGAACCATTGGTTACCCGCGTGGTGCGTCTTACTTCGGAGTATATTGATGAGTTTGGCTATTTTAATCTCAACCTGCTAGGCGAAGAAGATGAAGAAGGCAATCTTGAAGAAGAGATCGACATGGAAGCTGACGATAGCTTCAATGAAGTGAAAGAAAACTTCCTTTACCTGCTCGATCTTTTTGCGCATCCTGAAAATCAGACCAATAAGGAAGAGCTGACCCGCGTCAAAATGCTTTACCTTGACAGAGACCTTTTTTAGGCTTGGGATTTAGGTTTTTTATTTGTTTTGCTTTTATGTCGGTCGCTGCGTGTACCCAGTCAGAATCACCCGTAGCAGAAGTCATTGAAAAGTCAAAGCTTCCCACAGTGGTAGATAGCTCCATCGTATTTCACGGTGGTGATCATATTGGGCATTCGACCATCCGCTTTAGCTTTCGCAAGAAAAATTATAGCGTGAGCCGCGACCCACAGTCGTTCGAGTATATCAGCATTTGGAGCGATAGCTTGGGAAATCATAGAACGGTGCTCACCGATCAAACCGTCATGGCCTTTGTTGATAATCAGCGTTTACCGCTTAGCGCAAAGGATAGTGCATCCATAGCGGGCAGCCTTAACTCGGTGGTTTATTTTGCGCTCCAGCCTTATTTTTTATCCGATCATGCAGTGAATGCCACCTTGGAGGGGACTGAAAATATAGGCGGTAAAGCTTATAGCCGCGTAAAAATCACCTTCGCGGCAGATGGCGGTGGTACTGATTTTGAAGATGTGTACTTCTACTGGTTTGATAAGGCCGATGCGTCCATGGACTATTTCGCATATTCCTTTACGGTAAATGAAGGCGGCACAAGGTTTAGGGCAGCCAAGAACTCCAGACGCATAAATGGAGTGGTTTTTCAGGATTACGACAATTACGAAGGCCCCGCCAGTCCCGATTCATTGCCTTTCATCTCTGAGCTATACAAGGCCGGCACATTAAAAAAGCTGTCTGAAATCAATCTAGACAAGATCGCTGTAATCGAAAATGCGCAAGTGGTAGCAAGTCTCCAACCTTAACTGATACCAAAAGCCGTGGGTGGACTACTCGCCTTTTTTCGTCTTCTCCTCTTCACCGCGATTGCCACAGCGGTCACCATCATCATTTTCTTCGGCCGTATTTTTCGGCTTCCGCCAAAATTTAGTTTTTCAATCTTCGCTGCTGGTACGGCAGCCATTCGTTTCTGCTTGAATATTAAGGTAAATTACTGTGGAAACATTCCTGTGCACCAAGGGATTATCGCGAGCAATCACCGCTCATATATCGATATCGTATTGATCCCATCGCGGGTTCCTTACGTGATAGTGGCCAAGAAACAGGTGCGCTCATGGCCGGTGATCGGTATCACCGGCATCGCGTTAAAAGTGATTTTTGTAGATCGGGATAGCGCCACCAGCCGCAAGAACACCCGCGCTGCCATAAAAGACAGGCTTGGCAATGGACTTTCCGTGTTGATATTTCCGGAAGGCACTACGCATACTGGGCCAGAGATTCTTCCCTTCAAGCCTGGTATGTTTCATACCGCCGCTGCCGAAGGTTTTACACTCACGCCAGTAGCCATCGAATATGAGAAACAGGAGATGGCTTGGGTCGGAACCGATACCTTTATCGGTCATTTCTTTCGCGCTTTTAGCAAGCTGGCGGTAAAGGTGGCCGTTAGTTTTGGGGAGCCATTGCACTCGGCAGCTAGCGCTGGCAATGAGAATGATTCCGCGCCCGCTGACGAGAGGGGTGAAGAACTGCGAAAACAAGCCGAACGTTGGGTGGCCGATGAAGCATTATCTCGCCGCCAAATATGGGATCGCGAGCCTGCTTAGGTCCTTGGCTCACCATTTTGATCTTTCGGTGATTGCTCATCGCATCCTTTCCCATTTCCTTGCAAAGCTAAACATAACTTTTAATGGAAAATATCACTATTCACTAGCCTTTCACGCAGTAAGACCTTGTGAGCCTTTGGTCTTAGGTTGTATCAAACACAGACTCTATTCGCCTTGCTTACTCGCTAGATTTGAAAGTATCTTGTGCCCTTATTTGAAACCTATGAATTACAAAAATTTACCAGCAAGACTTTTCGTTTTTATTCTTATCCTGTTTTCTGCTGAAAACTATGCCCAGACTGCCGGGGGAGATGAAAATTGCAGTTGGCCTTTGCTAAATCAAGCGCATCCGGTATACACTAATCTTGATGTCCTGCCCATCAAAGCACCCCATGCCACTTTTCATGGTCTGCAAGAATCCAATACGGGCGTATTCAGAAATTTTGTGGAGTGGAATAATACATTCACACTACCTGGAATGGGAAATAGGGGATTCAGAGCTGAGCGAAATAATACGCTAAGTCAAAGCATGAAAGATGATCCTACCGCACCCAGAACGTATACGGTATCTACCAGTTCAAACCCTGCTATTTGGGGCAAGCTGGAACTTACGTCCAAAGGAGTATTTGCCATGATTTTTGAACCGGGCAAGGGCACGATGTTTATTAGACCGGTAAAAGTCAATGGCTTTACCGTGCACATGGCCTACCGCAAAAGTGACTTCATCACCGATAAGCAGATGAGCTGCGAAGTAGAAGAACTGGCCGAAGAGAATTCGGCAAGGGCGGGCGAGCCTTTTTCTACGTGCGAACTAAAAACCTACCGCATAGCCATAAGCGCCACAGGTGAGTATACCGAGTTTCACGGTGGTGAGAGCGAAGATGCGCTTGCTGCAATGGCCACCACGCTGAACAGGGTGAACGGTATTTACGAACGCGACCTTGGCGTGACCTTTACGTTGGTAGAAGATAATGACCTTCTCATATTTACCGATCCCGATACCGATCCCTTTACCAATGGCAGCCCAGGGGCGATGATCGGTGAAAATCAAGACTTGATAGATGACGTCATCGGCTCGGCCAATTATGATATCGGTCACGTATTTGGAACCAATAGCGGCGGCTTGGCCGGCTTTGGCGTAATATGCAGCAATAATCAGAAAGCCCGAGGCGTGACCGGTGGGCCTGCACCCATTGGCGACCCGTTCGACATCGACTACGTGGCACATGAGATCGGGCACCAATTTGGCGGAAGCCATAGCTTCAATAATTCCTGCAACGGAAATAGGAGCAATGCTAACGCCGTAGAGCCCGGCAGCGGTACCACTATCATGGCATACGCCGGTATCTGCACACCAAATATTCAAAACCAGAGTGATGACCATTTTCATGGCAATAGCCTAGAACAAATGGGTAATGAGATCGCCAGCAATGGCTGTCAGGTAGTGACCGAATTGGTCAATGTCGCACCTATCCTGAGCCTTTTGCCATCCAACATTTACATCCCCGTGAGCACTCCATTTGCCCTTACCGCCTCGGCGGTCGATGCCAATGGTGATTCGCTCACCTATTGCTGGGAGCAGATGGATAATGAGATTTCCCCCCAGCCGCCCGAAGCAGATTCGCCCGACGGCCCAAACTTCAGGAGTATCTCTCCTGAACCAAATCCGACTCGGTATTTTCCTGATCTTCAATCGCTCGCAAGCGGCGGCCCTTTTACATGGGAGCAACTCCCGTCCGTACAGCGTTCTATGAATTTTCGCGTAAGCGTGCGCGATAATGCGGCAACGGCTGGATGTACAGAGTATGATGACCTTACCGTAAATGTGCTAGACGAAGGTGGTTCGCTTCACCGTAATCTATCCAAGCATACCCGGCATTACTTGGCAAGGGTTTAATTTTGAGACTATTACATGGAATGTGGCCAATACCACCGCTAGTCCCATCAGCGCATCTACCGTCGATATTTTCCTGTCTCTAGACAATGGGCAGAACTACGATATTCAACTGGCCGATGACGTGGCCAATAATGGCTCGTTTACCACCCAAGTTCCAAATATAGAGACCAGCATCGCCAGGATTATGGTGATCAATAGCGGCGGCACTTTTTTTGATATCTCAAATAATAGCTTCGACATCGAGGTGGTAGAAAGCGGTTTCTTTTTTATGGCAGAAGAATTAGAGACCACCGTCTGTCAGGATTTTCCGGCAGTATTGAACTTCAGTATTCAAGAGATCGGAATGTTCGATGGCGATATCACACTTCAGACGACGGAGAGCCCAGTAGATTCAGACCTTCTTTTCTCGACAGAGACGGCTGTGGTAGGCGAGAGTTTCAGCCTTACCCTCTCTGATTTGCAAAATGTGGAACCCGGAATTTATACCGTTACCGTGGTTGGCGTTTCGGATGATCTTACCAACGATGTCTCCGTTCAACTTACCGTGCTCGATTCCGACCTTGAAGCCGCTGAACCCCAGAGCCCAGCTGATGAAGCTGAAAACCAATCTTTGATGGTTGATTTCGACTGGGTCGAAAATGCCAGCATTGGGGTAACCTACACACTGGTAGTGGCAAGTGATTCCGATTTTTCTGAAATAATTATCACGGCCGATAGCCTCGAAGATGCTTCTTTTCAAGCGCAAGACCTGCTGCCGTTCACAACGTATTATTGGTATGTGATCAATTCCAATAGCTGTACAGTATCGATTCCATCCTCTATCTTCAGCTTCACTACTTTTTCCTGCGCTTCGCCTGCACTTTCGAGTGATCCCCAAGCGATCTCAGCTGACGGAACCATCTCTCTTGGCATTGCCTTTAAATATCGCACAATCGGGCATTGTGGCCGACGTAAACGTATCGAATATTTCCGGTACGCATAGTCGCGTGGCCGACCTGGCCTTTCGCTTGGTAAGCCCCGAAGGTACCAGCGTAGAATTATCTGGCGGACTCTGCGGCCTTGATCTTACCATCGAGTCGAACGGTACGATTAACATTCCACAGCCATCACCGCTGGCTGGAATCATTCAGTCAAGCGATGCATCTGGCTTCGGCCCAATCTTCCCCTTGAAGGTATTTTGGGTACGGTGGTAAATGTAGTGGACGGAACCGAAAACATTACCAATGGCTGTGAGCCAATTATAAATGGTGACGAGGTAAACGGTAATATCGCGCTCATCTATCGCGGCGATTGCTCCTTTGTGCAAAAAGTACTCAACGCACAAGATGTAGGTGCCGTAGCGGTGATCGTGGTAAACAATATAGCCGGCGACGGATTCTTCGATATGGGTGGAAACAGCAATGATATTGAGATTCCATCGGTCATGGTCTCGTTTGAAGATGGGGAGCTTCTGGCTGCGCAAGCGTCTGGAGTGGCTACTGGGTTTAATCTTGGTTTTGATGATTCGGCCGTAGTTGGCATCACTTCCTGCCCAGAAATGGATGGTTCGGTTTTTATTCCGGCAGAACCTTTGATCGCTTTTACTGGACAACAGGCTCAAGGAATCTGGACGCTTGAGTTAGAAGATTTCAACGCTGGGAATGGCGGAGAGCTTACTTCTTGGGATTTGCAGGTATGCTTCGCAGCAGATGATATATCATCAATTAATTCGCTCGATGCTGGCGATATCGCTGCTATTTATCCCAACCCGACCAGCGACCGCATTTTTATAGCGCTCACCGATGGGGTTAGGGCCGAGCGGGTAGACCTGATTGATATAAGTGGCCGCATCATATTTTCAAACTTGGCACCAGAAGCGTCCTCGCTCAGCTTCGATATTAGTAGGCAAGCGGCAGGTCTCTACTTTGTTAGAATAGCTGCAGATGGCTTTGGAAGCCAAGTATTCAAAGTCTTAAAATCAAATTGATGGGCGGAAGAAACGGACTTAGAACTTTCCGCCGACTAGCATTTGGCTGCCTGCTCTTTGGAGTTCTTAGCGCCACAGTCACCGCTTGCAAAGACAATGAGAAGATCACCGAAGCAGACGTAGAGCAGGTGAAACTGAGCAAATCCACTCAGGCACTGGCAGATGCGGTTGCAAAAGATAATTTCATAGGGACTGAATTTATGGGACGTATGCCAGAGCCGTCACCATCTTACCAGCGCCGAATGAAATTGATGTCGGAGCCGAGCGAAGAAGAATTGCTGGAGCTTACTGGGTATCCCAACGCGGTGGTCAACTGTGTTGCGTTTGAAGCGCTATACGATCAAAATAATAAAGTGGTGCCAGAGCTTTTTAAAGCCTTTATGGAACGTGAGAATAAAATCCAATACATTCAGGGCGACATCAGTAAGGAAATCCCCATGCTCGAATACATCTATACGTATGTAATGAAGTATACGCTTACGGGCGAAACCCTGCCCGAGCAATTGGAAGCATCAAAACCGAAAGTTAAATTGAGCCCCGCTCAGATGGAAAAGGCCGAACTGAGGATAGAGTCCCTTAGGGCTTCGTATGAGCGGTAGTGAGTCTCGAGTAGTGAGTCTCGAGTCGCAAAATAGTAGGAACTGAAATTTCGTTTGATAAGTTAAGTTTTCTCAGATCCCATGGGGTAGAATTCTAGGTTTGAAGCTTGAAGCTAGAGGCTTGAAGCTTAAAGCTTATAAAAAATTTGGAGCAACAACCAGCTCCTTGCTTCCGGCAGTGTAGATATAAAATCCTTCTCCACTCTTCACACCCATTTTTCCGGCAGTTACCATATTGACCAATAGGGGACAAGGGGCGTATTTGCTCTGGCCAAATCCACCTTGAAGTACCCGGAGAATGCTCAGGCACACGTCGAGCCCTATGAAGTCGGCGAGTTGCAGCGGTCCCATGGGATGTGCCATACCGAGCTTCATCACGGTGTCTATCTCTTCCACTCCGGCC
Organism: uncultured Cryomorphaceae bacterium; assembly: GCA_963836915.1. Classification (GTDB taxonomy): domain Bacteria; phylum Bacteroidota; class Bacteroidia; order Flavobacteriales_D; family Cryomorphaceae; genus Cryomorpha. Next base: position 185,579 of record CAWILH010000002.1, read on the forward strand.
ACCCCTTCGTGCAGGGATTGGATGGCTTCATTGATCATGGGCATCAAGATTCTATTGGCCACAAAACCAGGATAGTCATTGACTTCCGTCGGGATTTTTCCGAGTTTTTTGGAAAGCTCCATTACCTTTTCAGTCACTTCATCGCTCGTGGCATAGCCGCGTATCACTTCTACAAGCTTCATCACCGGCACAGGATTCATAAAGTGCATCCCTATCACCTTGTCAGGGCGACCTGTCGCAGCGGCCATTCGGGTGATGGAGATAGAGGAAGTATTGGTGGCCAAGATGCAAGTGGCGGGGGCAAACTCATCCATCTGCTTGAAAAGCTTGATCTTCAGATCCATGTTTTCGGTGGCAGCCTCTACGATCAAATCTGCATTGGCCACAGCTGCCTTCATATCAGTGGAAGTACCGAGCCGCTCCAGGGCAGAATTTTTATCGGCTTCGGCGATTTTTTCCTTTGCCACCATCCGATCCATGTTTTTGCCGATGGTCGCAACCGCTTTTTCGAGCGCTGTTTCGGAGATGTCGATAAGTTTAACCTGAAATCCGTTTTGGGCGAAGACATGTGCTATGCCATTTCCCATCGTTCCAGCGCCGATTACTGCTATGTGCTTCATTTTTCTTGAGCTTTAAAATTAAGGTCTGCGAAATTACAATTTAGAATACGCAGACCAGAATTAAGCGACATAAATCTTTTGAGATTACGGTCGAGTAAGCAATGGGTCAGATCATGGCAGCACTTTGGTGGTGTTGAGTACCCTTAACCAGCTTCTAGCTGGCGGCTGGTAGCCACGCCGCTAGCTTGGTTTCCGTTTTGCTCTAGCTTGCAGCTTACTACTTACCCGCCCCCTTGAGAATAATAAGACAGGTATAGGCCAGGATTTTAAGATCAATGGCCAGCGACATATTTTCTATATAAAGTACATCATACTTCAATCTGGCCACCATCTGCTCTACATTTTCGGCGTAGCCATATTTTACTTGACCCCAACTGGTTATACCCGGTTTTACCTTTTGCAAGTGGCGGTAATGGGGAGCCACTTTTACGATCTGATCAATGTAAAATTGACGCTCTGGCCGCGGTCCTACAAGGCTCATTTCACCGATGATGACATTTATGAATTGTGGCAGTTCATCCATTCTGGTCTTTCGCATAAATCGGCCTATCGGTGTGATCCTTGGATCATTGGCACTGCTCAGCTGCGGCCCGGCATGTTCGGCATTCGCGTACATGGATCTAAATTTGAAGATGTGGAAGGGTCGGTTAAAATGCCCTATGCGCTCTTGCTTGAAAAATACCGGTCCGGGTGAAGACATTTTTACAAGGACGGCGAGTACCAAAAATACCGGTGACAATAGAAGAACGGCAAATACAGAACCGAAGAAATCGAAAAGGCGCTTTAAGAAAAACTGCCATGCGGGCATGATCTCCGTATTGATCTCGATAAGCGGCGCACCAAATATACTGGTCATCTTGACCGATCCCGATAGGATATCGTAAATATCAGGGATGATCTTGATGGTCACATTACAGCCTTCGAGCTCAGAGATCACGCTGCCAAGGTTCTTATGCTCGGATGATTCTACCGCTATCACCACTTCTTCAATAGCATGCGCGTCTATGACATCGTTTATATTGCTGAACTTGCCGAGCCATCGCAATTCTTCCTGGAGCAAATTATCCTTGCCATTTACGCTCACGTAGCCTATAAATTTGAATCCGGGAGATGGAAGCATGTCGCGCATTTCGCGATATACATTTAATGCTTCGGCGTTACCACCAATGATTACGGTGTTAAATCCAATTTTTCGCTTGTGGATTCGCTTTACGGTTTGTGTCGTAAGCACAATTCTGAACGTAAAAGAAAATGCGAAGTGAAGCAGAAATAGCGTCAGCAGCGACCGATAATAATATTGGTAATTGGCTATTTGATCATCTATCAATACGATGAAAAACAGTACGATGACCCCTATGATGCTCGCCAGTAAAACTTGACCAAGCTCACGTAAGCGGTAGCGCCGGTAGATGGAGCGGTACATTCCGAGCAGGGCATAGAGCGATACCCAAAATATCGGGATCAGGATGAGCCCAAAATAAAAGCGTTCGTCAAACTCAAAAGGTATGGGGTGACCGTACTTTTCAGGTTCTATTACCTTTTTGCGAAAAGCATAAAAAAGCACCCACGCCATGACCGCACTAAGCGTATCTACAGCTACATACTTGGATACTTGCTTTCTTTTATCCATTTATTGTGGGTAAACGAACTTTAGATTGTCGATATAAATGCTCCCGTTCGTCGCGCCGGCAGGAAGGGTGGCGCGGAGGTAGATTTCATAATTATTGGTAGAAATCTGCTGTGCTATTTCGTTGGTAAGGTCTACGTATATCTTGGTGAAATCAGTTTGGGGAATCAATCCTAACGCAAATATTGTACGCAGATCTGGATCTAGGGTAAGGATGCCCAATTCCAGAGGTACGGTGCCCTTGAAGTCAATCTCTAGATAGATATTATTGCCTTTCGGCAAATCTGAAAGTCCCCAAGTGGAAAAGGCTTGAAAGCTTGGCTGCTCCGTGTCGAGTAGAATCTCATAAGCCTTATTGGCCGCTGAAAAAACAGTGGGTGAAGATACGGCTGTCCGCATGGTGCTACTGGAATCGCTGAACACCAGAGTATTTCCCGATCCGTCAAAATCTTCCCGCTCGAAAGCCAAACCGGAATCAAAATAAGTATACGTAAGACTGCTGTCGGGAGTAAGTGGGATCACAGCATCGGGAATGAGATCGACGTCGGCACTGAAAAATTCATAAAAAGGATAGATTCTTCTATCAGATGATAGGCCATTGTTAAAAATCCCGGGCGCAACCCGAATCCTTGTTGCGCCATTTTTAAGGATGGGCACCTTGGCCGGTAGCTCAAAAGTGCCTACAAATTCATTGTCGGCAAATACAGTGGCGTCGACTATCTTGCTGGTCGGAGCACCCTGCGCGGTAGTGGTAGAAAGGTCAGATTCGGTGATGATCACAAAACCAGGTATGGTCTCTTCCTTATCGAAGACATCACAGCCTAGCATAAGCAACCCTAGGGTAAGCAAGTACATTTGGTTCATAGGCATCTGTTCACTCAAGCAGCCGGCGAAATTAACATTTTTTCAATCTCAAGATACCCGGCAATAGGCAAACGCTTGATTGACCTTGACTAACGTGAGAATAGGCCTTTTAATTGTTCACCCCCGAGAAAATCAAATCCCAAACACTGTGGCAATAAAAATCCCTGCCGTTTCGGTACGAAGTCGGTTTTGACCTAGGCTAATCGACTTGAATCCAGCCGACTGTGCCTTGTCTATTTCTGCTGGTGCAAAATCACCTTCTGGACCTATGAGCACGATCAGCGAACCCTTGGAGCTGGACTTTGCGATGCTGCGCGCTTCTTCGCGGTCTCGATCGACATCGCAATGCGCTATGTAGCGATGGTCGTACGGGAGCTCGATCACTTCTTGAAAATCGGTAAGTTCATTGATTTTTGGAAGGTAGGGCCTTTGGCTCTGTTTGCTGGCAGCCAGACTTATTTTTTCCAGCCGCTCCTGTCTCAATCTCGGTCGTTCCGTGCGGCTCGTATTTAGCGGAATGATCTCTGAAACTCCTAGCTCGGTGGCTTTCTCAAGAAACCATTCAAACCGTGAAGGATTTTTAGTTGGCGCCATAGCAATAGTCAGCGGCTTCAATGAGTCCATGAAGGTATGGCTGTCAACAGTATTCACTTTCACACCTTCTTTGTCAAGCAGGGTTATGGTACAGGTATGGATGGTGCCCAATCCATTCCCAATAGAAATGGTGTCCCCTGCGCGCAGGCGTAAGCTTTTAATGGCATGGCCCGACTCCATGCGGTTCAGAATGCCTGCGTCCGGGTCGAAGCCTTGGTCTAAAAAATAATGCATGATTTTTTTTCTAATTCACGCGTATAAGCGCTGCAATAGCCGGGTTTGATTAAACCTTTTCTTTCACGGCCGGCGCCGCCTGTCGTATTTCGTTGCTCACACCGGCTTCAAATTGCGCAAAGTTTTCATTAAACTTTCGCGCAAGCAGGGCAGCCTGATGGTCATAAGCATCTTTATCGTCCCACGTGTTCCGCGGGCTCAGCAGGCCTTCTGGTACACCCGGACATGAATGTGGCATGGCAAGTCCAAATACATCGTGTTCGGTATATTCAACAGCGTTTAATTTACCATTCATGGCCGCGCTGATCATCGATCTGGTATAGCCGAGTTTTATTCTATGGCCTGTGCCATATGCCCCGCCTGTCCATCCGGTATTGATCAGCCATACATCCGCATGGCTCTTCTTGATCCTTTCGGCCAGCATCTCGGCATATTTGCCGGGATGCAAAGGCATGAATGGCGCTCCAAAGCACGCCGAAAAAACTCCTTTTGGTTCGGTCACACCTTCTTCGGTGCCAGCAACTTTGGCAGTATAGCCAGATATAAAATGGTAGGACGCCTGCGCTGCGGTGAGCTTTGAGATCGGGGGCAGCACACCAAATGCATCGGCTGTAAGGAAGAAAATATTGCTCGGAACCCCGCCGCGCGAAGGTCGTACGGCGTTATCAATATGATGGATGGGATAACTCACCCGGGTATTTGGTGTTTTAAACTTATCGGTATAGTCCGGTTCGGTACTATCTTCTTGAAATACGATATTCTCAAGCAATGCGCCAAAACGTACCGCCTTATAGATTTGTGGTTCTTGCTCTTCTGTAAGATTGATCGTTTTGGCGTAGCAGCCGCCTTCAAAATTGAATACGCCTTCATCGGCCCAGCCATGCTCATCATCGCCGATCAAGCCGCGCTCCGGATCGGAAGACAATGTCGTTTTCCCAGTTCCAGAAAGACCGAAAAAGATCGCCGTGTCGCGGCCTTCGCCGATATTGGCAGAGCAGTGCATAGAGAGTACATCGCGCTGGTGGGGAAGTATAAAGTTCAGCACACTGAATATTCCTTTTTTGATCTCACCGGTATAACCCGTACCACCGATGATGGCCATTTTTTTAGTAAAGTTCAATACTGCAAAGTTCTCTTGGCGGGTGCCATCCAGCAGTGGGTCGGCCAAGAATCCGGGCGCACATACTACCGTCCACTCCGGCTCATTGGCTTTTATTTCTTCTTTGCTCAGGCGCAAGAACATATTGTCTGCAAATAAATTGCTCCAAGGTAGCTCTGTAACTACTCGAAGCTTGGTCTTATAGCTGGGGTGGTCGCATACTGCGCAATCTTTTATGTAGATATCCCTTCCGGTAAAATAAGCGCACATCCGTGAATATAGCCGGTCAAAATCATCTGCCTTAAAGGGAATATTTATGTCTCCCCACCATACGGTATCTTCGGTGATGCTATCCTTTACGATGAATCGATCTTGGGGTGAGCGACCGGTAAACTCGCCAGTATCTATGGCCAGGGCGCCCGTACTGGTAAGTACTCCCATCCCTTGAATTATGGTCTCTTCGATCAGTTCGGCCGGAGGCAGATTCCAGAATACATTATGTGCTTTGGCTAAGCCAATCTTACCTAAATCGTTATTGTCTGGAATGATTCCGTAATTATTCATGGTTTTGAAATATAGATTTTCGCAGCAAAGTTAGGGCTTTTTAGTCTTGGTACCGACGCTTTCGCGCAATGAAGTAGACCAGATTATTTCCTAATAACTGATTGATAAAGAATTACATCCTAAATAATTTTTTCGCTATTCTAAGTGTTTAGGAGACACTTTTGCGGGACAAGATCCCGATCGCAAGCAACATCCATCCCGCTATAAGCAAGAGTCCACCTATGGGAGTGATCGGGCCTAGCACGGCCTTCCAAGAAGAGATTCCGATCAGATCTCTTAAGGAAAGTAGGTAGATGGAAAAGCTAAAAAAGAAGGTGCCCAATAGGAATAGGATGGAGACTGACCTTCGCGCTTTTTCGCTGACAACCGGGACGGGTATGAGCTGCACGATGAGCAGTGCAATAGCATGCCAGGCCTGATAGCGCACTCCGGTTTTGAAAGAGTCAAGTTGATCTGCATCCAGCACCGCTTCTAGGCTATGTGCTCCCAAGGCTCCAAGTATTACGGCCATGGCCATCAAGAATGCTCCCAGGCTTAGATAGGTTTTCGAGTATTTCATTGGCAGGATCAAAATAAGGCAAAAAAAAAACTGTCTCGGAATCTCCAAGACAGTTTTTCTAAAAAATTCAGGACTTCAATTGCGTTTCATGCCTTCCATCTCTTTATCAAACGTCTCCTTAAATTTCTCATAATCGTAGTCGATCTTCAATCGCTCGTCAGAGCCCAATCTTTCATTCATGGAAGATAGAAGCTCCTGTCCGCTCAATTCAAGAGCTACGTAATACTTATAATTTCCATTGGATTCTACCTTTACCGCCTTCTGGCAAATGGTCTTGGTGCCATTCAGCTCTTGATTGATCACTTCGCGGGTAAGGCCTTCGAAGCGTTCTTCGATCTCTTCACGGTTATTGAATTCCCGTGAGTTCACGTAATTGTCTATCGTACCTTTGATCGTAGTGTTGATGGCCGATGCCAAATCGGCCCGCGCATTGCTGAGTGCTTTTTTCTTGGCTGTGGCCTGATCCATACTTTCGCCAAGTCCATTGGCCCTAAAGAATTCGTTATTGCTGAAATACTCTTCGCCACTGCAATACTCTTTTATAAGTACTTCACCTTCGGGCGCCTGAAGTTCTTTCTTCTTTTTGCATCCTGTGGCAAGCATTCCAGTAAGGGCTGCAAGCATTAAGACTTTTCCAATTGATCGGGTAGTTTTTGTAATTTTTTTCATGGTAGGTTATTATTTGATTTGAGTGTTTCCAGAAATTATGCCAAAGCTATAAAACTATCATTATAAGTATTTTACAAGGCTACGTATTATTTCTGATTCTATGTTTTTTATTGTGTTTTGATAAGCTTTCATTCCGGCCTTTTCATAGCTCAGGTCTATTCCCTTCACCGTATTGGCGGGTGCGCTATAGATGGTTTGACCCGTTTTTGCGTCAAGCAAGGCGACATCTATTTGCAGCAATGCAGAGTATAGCCCCTGCGAGATGGCGTCTCTTCTTGAAGCAGCATCAAGTCTTAGCAATGCATCGGCTTGATTTTTATTTGCTACGATCTCATAGTTCCTGCGCAATAAGGATGAGCGGATGGCTTCGGTGATCTGCTTTGTACTGAGGGGTGAACCCAGATTGGTCTCCGAAGTTTCGAGGTAGATTTTAGGTAACGTGACAACTACCGGAAACACGAAGCTCGAACCCTTGAGTTTCTCAGTGATCTGAGCCATAAAAGGATCACTCATATAGGGCGCAAAAATGGTTTCCACGTCCACTGATATCTCTAGGCTGTTTTGCGGCTTTTCCAGATCGGTATCGGCTATGGTAATGGTGGCAAGCCCGTCGGCATTGGTCTTTGCCCTTGTTTTGATCCGGCCGTATTTACCAAAATAAGAGACCGTAAGGCTCGTATTGACCAATGGTGTATCGCCGTTCATCCGGCGCGCGATAAGGGTAGAATTGGTTTGAAATTTATTGCCGAAGTTCAGCTCCAGCGGTTTTTCTAGGGTTATCTTATTACTGTTCAAAAGGGAATAAAGCGATTCGTAAAGGGCATTGTCCAGCGCAATCTCTCGATTTTCGTAGGTTATAAGGTTCGATTCATTCCAGAAGGATTCAAGCGCTTGCAGGCCACGTAAATAATGATCGGCCGCTTCTTGAAAGTTTCCCCGGCTGCTGCTCGTCTCGCCCTGTGCGTAGAGGTTCAATGCTAAATCTTGCGCTTCCTTTTTCTGCCGTTGGCGACGTTGTATATAGGCAGCCTTGCTCATGCGGTAGTATATCCAATAGCTTTTTTCATCTTCCCAGCTATCTACCAGCTCAAACTCTTCGAGCTTAATACTGCTATTGAGCTGTATCGTTTCCCTAAATTCTTGAGAGAATTTATTATTCTGTTCCAGGGATGAAAGGAGGGAGTTACTGCTCACATTCACTTTTATTTCAGATGCCATATCGCTTAGCGCGTTAGACTTCGCCTGCTGCTGGTAGTTGGTGCCGGTCACCTTTTGAGCAACGCCTATACCGGTATAGTAGGATGGCGCGATGGGCTTTGAATTGACCCAACCGGGAGCTGCTTCAAGGGCTGAAGTTTCTTTTATTTTTTTCTGGTTAGAGCAGCCAAGTGCTCCGAACAGTAAAAGGAAGAGAGCGAGTTTTTTCATCGATCGCGCAGCATTGCACTCAATTCATTTCCGATTTGATTGCCGATTTTACTGAATTTTTCAGAAGCCAGTTCATCTACCGACTTCACACTTCTATCGGCCCGCAGTAGAGCTAAGAGTTCATTTCGCTCTCGCTTTCCGGCGGCAGTTCCATCGGTGTTCATCGGTACCAGATTTTTAATCTCCCCCTGATAGGTTGCGTAATACGCAGAAGATTCTCCCTTGCTTTCTACCACATCAGAAAATAATACTTCGCCGGTCTCTAATGATATGGCTTTATACTGTACCGAAACCACCACTTCATTCAGTTGGTAGTATTCGGTGTACTCTACTGGTTTATAACGCGTTTCGTAATAAGTCTTTTCGGTAGTAGGGTTGCGCAGTTTCACTTGATAGCTCTCAAAGCCCTTTTGGGTTTTTCTTTTCAAGGTTCCCGGCTTTGGGGAGTACGTGAGTATAGATCCAGTAATTATCGCTTTGGTGCCCAGTAGGTTGCCAACTTTCGAAGCAGTCGCTCCATCCACGATCGCGCTCAGGTTGAGCTTTTGTTCTTTCAGTATAAGGGGCAGGTCGGTACGCTCGGTGATCTTCAAAAAGGGGTCATTCCGCTCGGTGAGCTCACTGAGCAAAAAGGCATTCAGTTTTTTTTCGATATTCTGATTTTTTGTGGCATTCTCAAAGGGTACGAGCGTAACGGGGTACTTACCGCGGTCTAGGCATTCGGCGCGTAGTATGCCCACATCTTTATAGTTGGGATCACGCTGAAAGATGGTCTCAAAAGGAGTATAGGCTTTGCGGAAGAGACCCTGATCAAAAAAATCAAGCGCTTCCAGATAGAGAGGCTCATTGAGCGATACCGACCGCAACTGACCGATGTCCTTATAACCGGGCTCCAAGAGCTCTATTTCTTTAAAATAAGTGTTGGCGGCATCAAATTTTTTCTCGGCCATTTGCTCATTTCCAAGATCATAAAGCTCTTTGATATAGAGCTTCTTGATCTGCTCGTAATCCTTTTCCAAATAGTCGGCGTTTGATAATTTAATATCGAGCAGATTCAATTTTTGGTAATAATTCTCGGCATCACGGTATGCGTATACTGCCGCTTTTCGGTTATTATCCAGCTTGGCTTTAGAAAATTCGGCATACTTATCATTGAGCACCTGCTGGCCGGTTTTGGTCAAGCCAATGCGTGCATCAATATTATTTTTATTTCGCTGCAGGCTATTGTAATAATAGAGCGCCGCATCGGTATAAAGCCCTGCAGAGTTTAATTTCTCCCCTTTTTTCGCGAGCCCTTTAGAACCGTTACAGCTTAGGCTTAGCGCCAAAATAAGTAGCCCTAAAAGCTTGAAGTACTGGCTCTCGCCAAAAATGCGGGTGCAAAGACTTGCAAATCTGGACTTGGCCATCGTGAATGTAGAAGGTCTTGACATAGGCGCTTTTTGGTTTGGCAGGTCAGCTCCAGGCATTCCAGAAATCTATAGATGAGCGATTTCGCTAAAAAATACCACCGGCTAAATTAATTGCATCGACCTGCGCTTGCAAGGGATATGCCAAAAGGTTTTGAGCAATTTATTCAAAGCTTCAAGCTACTGGCTTACAGCGTCAAGCCTAACACCAGATATAGAATGGAAAACGCAAAGCGGCAGATTATTTTTAATAATCAAACTACCCATTCCTTGATTTCAAGATTTCATGCTTTCGGTTTACGTTAAATAGTGTACTCTCCATATACCATTTCATTGAATGGAAATTTACTCATGAACAGCTGTTCTGAATCCGAATTCGTGTCTGTCCATAGAGGCCGCTTGGCACCCGACTGTATTGACCGGCCCGAATTAAAGTCTAGTGTTATGTTAATCGTATTGTGACGTAATAGATTTGTATATTTGCTAAACCCTTGAAGCAAATGATACGATACACAATTAAATTGACAAAAGACGAAGTGGATGAATTAATGGCAATCATCGACAAAGGATCCCACACTTCACAGACATTTCGCACTGCCTACATATTATTGAACTGCGACGAAGGCGGATTTTCTGATAAGGTCACCAACGAACAGATAAGCAAAGTCCTTAAGGTTGGCATGCGGACGATCGACAGGGTCAAGAAGAAGTTCATGGAGGATGGCATCGAAGCTGTGCTGGAACGCCGCCCAACGACCCGTGTTTACGAAAAGAAGGCGGACGGGGACGTGGAAGCGAAACTGGTCACGTTGTGCTGTAGCGAGCCACCCAAAGGTTTTGCGAAATGGTCTTTACGGATGCTTGCCGATAAGATGGTAGAATTGGACTACGTTGAAAGCATATCGCACGTCACGGTCGGGAACATTCTAAAAAAAACGAACTTAAACCCTGGAAAGTCAAAGGCTGGGTAATACCACCGGAAAAGAACAGTGAGTTCGTGGCGAACATGGAAAAGGTGCTTGACGTTTACAAAAGGCCTTACGACAAAGGTTTTCCCGTGGTGTGCATGGACGAGTCGCCAAAGCAATTGATAGAGGAAGGCCGTCCGTCCACGGAGATGAGACCCGGGCAGGAAGCCAGGGTGGATTATGAATATATTAGACATGGGGTCGTCAACATATTCATGGCCAATGAACCACTGACGGGCAATAGATTTGTGGAAGTTACAAGATACAAGAAGAAAAAAGACTGGGCCGCATTTGTGAAGAAAATTGCGGATGAGTGGTATCCGGATGCAAAGAAGATAATACTTGTGATGGACAATTTCAGGACGCATGCCGCTTCCGCATTTTATGAGGCGTACAAACCCGCCGAAGCAAAGCGGCTATGGGACAGGTTCGAATTTGTGTTTACCCCAAAGCACGGCAGCTGGCTCAATATGGCGGAGATAGAATTGAATGTGCTAAATGGACAGTGCCTCAATCGGCACTTGGCAAGCATGGAAAAGATCAAAGGCGAGGTTGATGCATGGCAGGCAGCAAGAAATAATAAAAACAGCAAAATTAATTGGCAGTTCAGAAATAAAGATGCGAGAATAAAACTCAAAAGACTTTATCCGTCAATTTATAGTTAACGTAACACTAGCTTAGTTTTATATACTGTTCTGGGTTGCTCAAGAATGACCTATTCCAGCTGGAGTATGCTCGGACAAGCATCTAAGCTAAAACATCAGTCAGTAATAACCAGCTTCTGGGTATACATAGAGCTGGGTGTCTGCGCACGCACCACATAGAGCCCCGGCGGCAGTTGCTCTATTTTTAATGTGGCATTGCTGCCACCTGCATGAATGGCCTGTCCCAGCACCATGGCACCTTGAAGGTCGGCGATCTCTACGAGATGAATATTTTCGTTTTTCGAAGGCAGTGAAATTTGGATAGATTTAGCTCCCGCGCTGAGCGAGACCGGGTTGGGCCAAAGCTTTAACTCGCCGCGGCCTTCCTTCTCATCAAGCCCTACAAAACCATTGGGCATAAGCCGCACTAAGCAGCTGTATGGCTCGCCGCCGAAGCTGGAGAACTGACCACCGAGCAGAAGCTTGCCGTCGGGCAATCTTTCAAGATGCCCAATGGAAGCACCCATTACTGGGCCGAATTGACTCATCACCCAAGATCCCCATATCGCTGAATCGGCAGTGGTGTATTGCATTGCATTCGGAATTACGGTACCATTATCTTCGATTTTTCCTATTCTCCGATGTGCTTCACCATTAAGCTCCGTAAAACTGCCATGAAGGATATAAGTGTCATCACTATCTTCAAATACTTCCGCGCCTATTTCAAATTGCCCAACCGGATCTTCGTAGGTTCCGCTAAAGTAGCCAGTGCATATGGGTGGTGTGAAGCTAGGGTCTATAGTGCCATCTGGCAATATGCGTATAATGCGAGAAGCGTATTCGGGCTGCCCGAGCACGGTAATGTTCGGGCCAAAGCTGGCCCATATTCTGTCTTGGCTGTCTATGAGTGTAACACCGACGACCGTTCCGCTGTTACCGAACACTGGGCTGAAAGATGTGTCAACCGTAAAGTCTGTGTTCAGTTTAGCGATTTTGCTGTAGGCTTCGCCGTTCACTTCGTTGAACTGTCCCGCTATGATAAAGCTTCCATCACTCAGCGTATCAACAGTATATATCTCAGCATCAATAGGCTGGGCGCAATGCACCATGGGAAATTCTTCGAGCGGGGCGCCTGTAGAGTCTATGACACATAGGTGGCGAAGGCTCTCGGCGGTGGTGTTGCTGTCTGTGAAGAAACGACCCGCCACGATGATCTCGTCATCGGGAAGCACCAGCGCATCCAAAGCTTTTCTGGAAAGAAAACCGCTGTAGGCTGGTTTAAGATATTCAAAGCTGAAATTGAAATCTGACAAGACACCATCAGAGATTGAAAAACGTCTCATCAAACTTCCATACTGAAGAAAGCCATCTTTATAATTATCCAGCTTCTGGCCGCCAATTATGTTAGCCTGAATCAGATTACCCAATTGATCAACGATCGAACCTGTAGATATGGGCGATCCCCAGCCTTGGAACATGCCCATGATAAAGTATTGGCTATTGGCCGTTGATAAAATGTCTGACACAGACCCTCGGTTGAATAATTGATCCGAATCAAAACTTGGGTCGATGGTATAGTCAATCACCTGTGCGTTCAAATTGAGCGCACAGGCGAAAGAAAATAGGACTAGGTAATACTTAAACATTGGAACCAAGTATTAATGGGATACAATAAATTTACCATCGGAAACTTTCTCGCCATCTTGCGTTATTTCAAATATAACCAATCCGTTTGGATACTTTCGGGTGTCGAGCAATACCTGGCCATTGTAATTTTTGCCAATTGCCCGGCTTTCAATGATACGTCCTGTGATGTCATAAATATTAATCCGAGTCTCTTCTACCGCCTTGAGAAGGGCGTACTCAATGGTGGTGTATTGATCTGTCGGGTTGGGATAGACGGCTATGGTATTCAGTTTTTCAAGGATCTCTTCTGGCGCGTTTTTAGGCAGCCGTACATAATCGCTTTTTGGTTGTCCATTGCTGTCATAACAGATTTGATAATGGAAGCAGAGCACGTTCCGTGCTTTCTGGGCTGCGAGACCTGCATCTTGATTTAGGGCTATAAATTCAAGCGCACTTACATCTCCCGATTTGAGACTCGCCATATTACCACCGTTCGCTTCTACAGATCCCACCATTGAGTAGAAATCTTTCATGGCTGTACATTCATTTGCACGTAGCGTAGAAAGCTTATAATAGGTCAGCATAGAATCGAGAAGTGCGATAGCCGCGCTGTGCTGTCCATCATCGGATAGGGCAGCGACTCGCACATAATTACTCTCAACAGTTTTTATCCGAGCATATAGATCTATCAAACTATCCCTTTCAAACCCTACGCTGTCTTCGAGCATGATCTTGCCTATCATTATTTTTTGAATACGTTCAGCCTCGAAAAACAAATCTGCCAAAGTTGATTCCATGGTGGTGCGAAGTGTAGTTTGATCACGTGCGGCAAGAAGCAGATCGATCATATAATCCGGCAAGGGATCCATTATTCCAAATTCTACTGTTTTAAATCCCACCCCATTGTTCAATAAAAATCCTTCACCACCCCTTTCAAAAATATCGAGAGTTCTACCTTCGCGGCTAAAGAAACAGAAAGCAGTATGAAACAGATCTTGGTGATCGGCGCTGGCAGGTCGTCTATTTTTTTGATCGACTACCTGATCGATCATGCCCAAAAGGAAGGATGGGAACTCACTGTGGCAGATGCGGATAGCGCCGCAGCGGAGCGATTGGTCAATGGCCGTCCATTTACACGCACCATCCCGCTCGATGCAGAAGATGATGAATCCCTGAGCAATGCCATTGCTGGAAAGCAAGTCGTGATAAGTATGCTCCCCGCCGCGATGCATATCAAGATCGCGAAACAATGCATAGCCCATAAAATCAACCTGATAACCCCCAGTTATATCAGCGATGCCATGCGGAGCCTTGAAGGGCAAGTGAAGGCGTCTGGACTGAGTTTCTTGAACGAACTCGGCGTAGATCCTGGCATCGACCATATGTCGGCCATGCGGCTTATAAACAGAGCGAAGGACGAGAACGCCGAAGTCACTTGTTTTGAGAGCTTTACCGGCGGACTGATTGCTCCCGAAAGCGATGATAATCCATGGAACTATAAATTCACCTGGAACCCGCGAAACGTGGTTTTGGCAGGGCAGGGGGGAGCTGTAAAGTTTAAGCATAACGGCCGCTTCAAATACATTCCCTATCAAAAGCTGTTTCGGCGCACCGAAGTAATTGATATTCCCGACTATGGTCAATTTGAAGGCTATGCCAACCGTGATAGCCTGGGCTATAGAGAGCTGTATGGTCTGAATGATGTTCCCACCATTTACCGGGGCACGTTGCGCCGCAGGGGCTTCTGTCGTGCATGGAACATTTTTGTGCAAATGGGTATGACCGATGATAGCTTCAAGATAGAAGATGCCCACACCATGACGCATCGGGAATTTACGAATAGCTTCCTTGCCTATAATCCAGATGATAGCGTAGAGCTGAAGCTTATGCACTACCTGAAACTCGATCAGGACGGCGATATAATGGATAAGCTCTCTTGGTTGGGAATATTTGATGATGAACCTATTGGCTTGAAAAAACCATCGAGCCCGGCCGAGATTTTACAGGCTATACTGGAGAAGAAATGGAGCTTAAAGCCTGATGATAAGGATATGATCGTAATGTGGCATAAAATACGTATGGCCGATCAGGGTGCACCGCATCACCGTGAGTTCCACTCCAGCATGGTGGTGATCGGAGATGCACAGCCGCGCACAGCCATGGCCAAGACTGTAGGACTACCCGTAGCCATTGCAGCCCGGCTATTGTTAAATGGCACGATCACTATGAAAGGTGTAGTGGCTCCAGTATATCCGGAAATTTATGACCCAATTTTAGATGAGCTGGAAGGGCTGGGAATTAATTTTGTAGAGCGCGAGATAGCGTTAAAGGATCAAAAGCCGACCTGATTTTAAAGGGTGTAACGGTTTTATGGTAGTACTACCGAAGCCAAGCTTCCCTGCATCTCTCCAAGATTGGGAAAGAATAAAGAGCCATTTTTCAATACCGTTTCTTGGTTAAAAGAAACATCGGCATAGATCGATGCAAAAATTGCATCGCCCGAGCGAAAGCCAAGCTCATCAAACCATGCATTGTCGAAAGACTGGGCGATACTGGCCGATGTGGTACTGAAGTATTTCTGATAGAGATAATCTGATGGCGACACGTCGGCATCGGCACCGATAAAGAGTCGGTAGCCTTTGGCTTGACCCGTGGGCGGTGGAGCAGGGCTCATGGTGGCCATCACATCAAGGGTAAAAGAAGTATCGGCAGTCACGAGCCTTGAACGGTAAAACTCAGGTCGAGCATGAAATTATTAAATTCAGTTGTTGGAAGCCTGGTGATTGAGACCGTTGGTAGTTTTTGAAAACCATTATCAACCGCGTATTGCGGATTCACCGTGCTCACCAGAATGCTGTCTATGATCACGGTAGAAAAACCAGCTTTACTATAGGTTATGGTATAAGTGCCCACAGGCGCACCCGCAAGCTGCCAGTTGCCGACGGAGCTAGCAGCTACCGAGAAGTCATTGAAACCGACATTTAAGGTTACATTGATACCTTCACGGTCATCATAAAGGGGCTGGGTAAATTCATTTTGAACCAGCACTCGGCCTTTGATACCCGTATTATTTCCAAAATCGTCTTCCGGTCCATCGTCTCCATCGCATCCTGCTATTACGAGCAGGCAAGAAGCACAAAAAAGGGTTCGGAAAAATACTGCCATTCTAACCATAAATCTTACCAAGATTGCCGCAAGATAAGACAATTCCAAATAATTCATTGCTCCATCCTTGTTATTCAGTCAACATTTAATTTTTAATAGCCCGGTCAAAAGCCTAGGTAGAAATCCTTCGTAAGTTCAATATACCGGGCCACATAATGATGCCTGCGGTCGGTTTCTATCGTAAATTGTTCATTCACTTCGTCTTGCGCTAGGCGCGAATACTCAAATAATATACGATGGGGCTCTTTTTCGGGGGTGGGCTGCACGAATGCTTTTCGGTTAAGGTGGCACCCAAGGGCTATCATTTCCTGATGGAATCTTTCAAAAGTATCGACGGGGTAGATCCCTGCGAAGATCCCTTTATCGGATAAGGAAGCAGCGGCTGCGGCCAATGCTGCAGGCTTTAAAGCCCGGGTATGCCGCGCGGCAGTTTTTCCGCTATGGGCAGGGGCAAGGCTATTCTCAAAAAATGGCGGGTTGGATACGATCAGATCATATTTCCCGGAAGGGCGGAAATCTTGCAGGCGGCAGGTTTCTATGCGCAGCCTTTCGTACCAGCGTGAATTTTTAAAGTTCACCTTTAGGTCAAGCAATGCATCGGGCTCAGGTTCTAAAGCTGTAATGGTGCTGCTGCTATTTCGCTGACAGAGCATGAGCGATATCAGTCCCGTGCCGGCTCCGACATCCAGGATTTGGGCACCCGGAGAAAGGGAGCACCACGCTCCGAGCAGCACTCCATCGGTGCCCACCTTCATAGGCGCATTCGCTTGCTCAATGGTGAATTGCTTAAAGGTAAATGGAAGGCTCAAGACTTATTTACGCTGAGCAATTCTTCGGGTACATCTATGTCTATGCGATTATCGGCAACCGATACCTTCTTCACAAAAACTTCATTTAATGGGATCAGGATTTCATCTTTACCATCTATTATTTGAAGCGTGGTATTCTGGTTATAGTAAAATAGCTTTTCTACCGTTCCGATCATCCCCTTGCTTTGGTCATGTACTTCCATTCCTTCCAGTTGATGGAGATAGTACGCTCCTTCTTCCAGCTTAGGCAGCCTTGACAGGGGCAAGTACATATCACTTCCGGCCAGGTTGGTAGCTCGGTTTTGATCATCTACACCTTCGAGCTTTAAGAACACGAAGTTCTTGTCCTTTAAATTGATTTCATCAATAAAAAATGGAGTAAGGGTTCCGTTCAGATCTACCAGGATACTCTCCAATTTCTTATAGTCGCCGGTATCGTCGACATCAAAGAATCCGATCAAACCACCTTTAAAACCTTGCGCCTTTGAAAGGTAGCCCAGGTAATAGCAATCATCTTTTGAAATAATCATGATAAGTTATGGTAGAAAAAAACCCCTGGCATATATCTCATATAAAGATAGCACCAGGGGTTTTGATTTAATATGGAGAATGGTTCGTTATTCTCTTATGCCTTCGCATTATCATCGCCAGCATCAGCTTTTGGAGCATCATCCTTGGCATCAGCATCTTTTGCATCTTCTTTGGCAGGTTCGGCATCGGTCGCTGCGTCGGCTTGTGCTTCGGCAGTGGCTTTTGGCTCTTCCTTGGGTTCGGCTTTGGCTTCGGCTACCTGTGCTTCTGCTTCTCCGGTTTTCTCTTCCATTTTAGCTTCAGCCTTAGGCTCATCACCCTTTTTTTCTTCTTCTTTGGCCGGCTCAGCTTTGGCATCGGCTTTTTCTTCCACCTTCTCTTCTGCCTTGGCCACTGTTTCAGCTGCTTCTTCTACGGTTACTTCCTGCTCATTGGCCGCTATTTCTTTGGCTTCTTCGCTAGGTGTGTCCGAAATCTCAGCAGCTTCGGCGGCTTCGGGGGTATCTGTGGCTTCTGCTACAGGCTCTGGTTCAGGTCTATTGGCTTCAGCGATGGCCGCTGCACGCGCCTTGTTCTTCTCTACTTCTGCATTGAAACGGTCTTCGGCGGCTTTCTTCTCTGCTGCATCAAGTCCTGTTCGCTTGCCTTCTATTTTTTCGGCTTTTTCCTTCATCCAAGCATCAAACCTTTTCTCAGCCTCAGCTTCGTCAAAGGCACCCTTTGAAACCCCTTTCATCAAGTGGTTCTTGTAGAGCACTCCCTTATAGGAAAGAATTGCTTTGGCTGTATCGGTAGGCTGAGCGCCATTACCAAGCCATTTTACTGCTCCGTCTACATCTACGTCGATGGTAGCAGGATCGGTGTTTGGATTATAAAATCCGAGACGCTCAATGTACTTTCCGTCACGCGGAGCTCTAGCGTCTGCCACTACAATGTGAAAATAGGGTTTACCTTTTTTACCGTGGCGTTGTAATCTAATTTTTACTGGCATATAACATTAATTGTTGTGGAGTTCCAGACTCCGTTCATTAATTTGGGGCGCAAAGATCAACTTTTTATTTTAATTGTGGAAGTATTTTTTTCAGGTGGTATTTCATCCGTTTCATCTCCTGCACCATACCAGTCTACATTTCGCGTAAAGTGCATCACCATTGCGATAAGCACCAGCAAGCCAAGGCTGCCGATGAGCAGCGAGTAGGCTTCTGCATTCAAGATCACATAGATAAAGCCGTATATGAAAGAGAACAACGCTGCGAATAAGGCCGTGACCCGCAAAGATTTTGAAATGAAATAGAAATAATAGGACACGATGGCCACGATGGCCGCAGCGCTGCTGAGAAAGGCTAGCCCAAACGACATATGCTCTGATAGCGCCACGAGCACCACGTAGAAGATAAGCATGGCAAATCCCACGATGGTATATTGTATCGGATGGATTTTTAAGCGACGCAATATTTCAAAGAAGAAAAAAAATGAGAAGGTGAGCGCGATGATCATAAAGGCGTATTTCACAGCGCGATTTGTCTTTTGGTAGATATCGACCGGTTCTATAAAGTCAACTCCAAAATTCCATTGGGTCAAGTCGGGAAAATAATCTTGCCATACCTGCGAGAAGCTCCGATTATAATCGAGTATGCGCCAGTTGGCTGTAAATCCATCTTCCCTTACCGTATGGCCTTCCGGCAAAAAAGAACCAACAAAACTCGGGTCGGGCCAGCTCGATTTTATCTTTACATCGGTGGTTTTTCCCAAGGGGCTCACGTAAAAAGATGAGCTTCCCTTAAGCTCTATCTCACCCGAAAAGGACACTTGCCGATCTCCATCGTTCAGCTTCGCTTTACCGTGAATGCCGCTGCTGAGATTTACGGCAGGTGGCAGCCCAGGCAAAATCTCCAACTCCCCCTTCCCCCACATCACTTTGGCGATTTTACTGATACCGCGGGGATCGCTGATGGCTATGCTCAGGGTAGCCTTATCCCACTGAAAGCGAGAAGTATCGATGCCCAGCGTAGGGATTACGGAAAGGTCAAAATTTCCATTTATTTTAAGATCAGACTGATAAAGTATGGCGCGGTAGATACTGCGCTTCTTTACCTTCGGTGCGATCTCTCCTGATATTGAAAGAAGCTCGGGCAAGATGTGCAAATGACGGGTTTCAATCTTTTCATTCTTGGTGCCCTCGTTCACCAACTCCCCATAGGGTATGGTAAGGATAGGCCCAGTGATAGTCTGCCGCTGTCCCCATTTTGAACTTATTTCCGTGATCACTTCATCTTGTAGTCCGCTGCGCTCATAAATCAGGGATTCGATCTGCAGGCTCGGTATGAGCAGTAGCAGCGTGATGATCAATACGGTCAGCACTTTGAAGGTGGGCGAGTTTCGTACCCAATTCTGCATTTTGGTAGCCATGGTAGTTTTTGATTTTTGGTTTTAGCTAAAGCGCAAAAAGAAAGAGCGTAGTATAACTGTATCTCTAAACTATAGCCAAAATGCCTGAACGAATGTTAATGCGCATGGCAATGTACGGTCAAAAAAAGTGAACTGTCGGGTGCTTGACCATTCATCTGCTATGGCCGGTCTATTTTTGTGGTCTAATTTAAAAACGATAAACATGAAACGATTTCAGAAATTAATGACCGTTACAGCCGCTTTTATTTTCCTTTTCACCTATTCAGCTTCAGCGCAAGATGCCATGAAGGAAAAGAAAGATATGAAAGCAAAAACCATAACGTTGACCCAGACACCTGGTGAATTTGCCGAGAAGGACATGACCTTAAAGCCAGGTAATTATATTTTTCAAGTTGATAATCAAGAAGTGGGCAAGGATGTGGGATTCTATCTACACCCAAAAGGGTCGGAAAAGCCCGTTGAAAACTCTGATAAAGCAGGGCTTATTCCCAATAATGAGTCGCGCAGCACGGGGGTAGTAAGTTTGGAGAAAGGAGAGTACGTTTATTCATGCCCGCTAAATCCTACCGAAGATTATACGATCACGGTAAAGTGAAAATTTTAAAACCTTTATGGTTGGTTTAGTGCAAAGCACCGCTTCGGCGGTGTTTTTTTGCTTAAGCCACTCGCTATCCGAGTGGGTTTCGAACTTTTCCTTCGGGTCTAAGGCTTTCGCCAAAACGAATGGTATGAAGCTTTCGCCAAGTAAATAAAAGCTCATTCTCAAGCATCTTCCACCAAAATATTCCCATTCATCTCTGCTGGAATAGCAGCCCCCATCATATGCAGGATAGTAGGCGCCAGGTCGGCCAGTTTTCCATTATGGATCTTGGCGTTTTTCATACGTTCGGAGATCAAGATGCAGGGCACCGGATTTAAAGTATGCTCCGTATTGGGTGAGCCATCTGGATTCCGCATTTTATCTGCATTTCCGTGGTCGGCAATCATAATCACTTCATAGCCATTTTTAGACGCTGCTGCAGCCACGTCTTTTGCGCAAGCATCTACTACTTCACAGGCTTTTGCGGCAGCTTCTATATTTCCGGTATGCCCCACCATATCGGGATTGGCAAAATTTAGCACCATAAAGTCAATCTCCCTTTCGGTCAGCACGTCTACCGCTTTATCGCGGATGCAGGCTGCGGCCATCTCTGGCATCAGGTCAAAAGTCTCCACTTTTGGGGTGGGGCACATATGGCGCTCTTCTCCATCAAATACATCTTCGCGGCCACCACTAAAGAAGAAGGTCACATGCGGATACTTTATAGATTCTGCCAGTCTGAACTGTTTCTTGCCGGCATTGGCCAACGCTTCACCCAGCGTATTGGTGAGATTGTTTGCTTCAAAAAGCACTTTTATTCCTTTGAAATGCTCATCATAGCGGGTCATGGTCGCAAAGTCGAGCTTCTTGGTGCTGAATCCTTCTTCGGGCATATCTTTCTGCGAAAGCACTTCGGTAAGCTCACGAAGCCTGTCGGTGCGGAAGTTGAAGCATATCACCATATCACCATCACCGATTGTGGCCACAGGCTTTTCATGTTTGGTGAGGATTATAGGCTTTATGAATTCGTCAGTTTCCGAGGTCGCATATTTACGGTCTATGGCGGCCATCAGATCGGTCGTATGTTCTCCCTTGCCATGCACCAATGCATCATAGGCAGGCTTTATCCTTTGCTGCCAGCGCTTATCCCGGTCCATTCCAAAATAGCGGCCCGATACGGTCGCAATTTCTCCGGTAGTGACCTGTAGATGATTTTGGAGCTCTTGTAAAAAGCCTTTGCCTTCTTTCGGATCCGTGTCCCGACCATCGGTAAAAGCATGGATGAATACCTGCTCAAGACCTTTGCTATGCGCTACTTCTGTGATGGCTTTCAAGTGATCGATATGGGAGTGCACGCCGCCGTCAGATACAAGCCCTACGAGGTGTACTTTTTGATTCTTGGCCTTGGCGCTATCGAGCATGTCGTTCAGCGCTTGGTTTTTATGAAAGCTTTGGTCGGCAATGGCACGGTTTATACGAAGCAACATTTGGTATACCACTCGGCCTGCTCCAATATTCATGTGGCCTACTTCGGAGTTTCCCATTTGGCCTTCTGGCAAACCGACAGCAGAGCCAAAAGTGTCCAGCTCGCTATTGGGGTATTTTGTGTAGAGCGAATCAACAAAAGGGGTATTAGCCCGGGCAATGGCCGACACTTCGGGATCCAACCCTTTTCCCCATCCATCCAAAATCATTAATACTACTTTTTTTGACATCTCTCCGTTATTATTTGCGGGCGAAGTTAAAGGTTTTACCCTTTTGCCTGAGCGCTTTCTAGCGATGGTCTAAATTATTTTCAAGGTAGGGATTATAGGTATTGATCTGGATGGTTGCGATTAAAACATCCATCAGAAAGCATTCCTAAATCTCTAACACAAAGCTCACTAGATTTTGATCTGAATCGAGATCTAGTTTTTTGCGCAAGCGATACCTACTTATTTCAACGCCTCGTACTGATATATTCAGAAGCGGGGCAATCTCCTTGGTGCTTAGGTTCATACGTAGATAGGCGCAAAGTTTTTGATCTTTTGGGGTAAGCTCAGGATGGTTGGCACGTAGCCTTGAAAAGAAGTTTTCGTGCACCTGATCGAAGTAAGTTTCAAACTGCTCCCAGCTTCTGTCCAACCTTCCATCAGCTTCGATGGTACGTTCTATTTTTTTTGCTTTTTGTCTGATCTTTTCAGGGGCATTCTTGGCGAGTTCCCCAAGGTCTGATTTTATCTTTGTAAGTATTTCGCCCTTTTGAACCAGATGCATAGTGGCCGATGCCAGCTTGCTGTTCTTATGTGCGATCTCACTTCTGAGTCGCTCATTTCTCAGGGCTACCACTTCATTTTCCGATTTTTCTACGCTCTTTTTGAGCCATGCTTCCTTCTCTTCGTATTTTCTGGCAGCGCGCAGTTTCGATATTTCTGCTTTTCGCTTTTCACGTCTTTGTACGTAGCGGGTGAGCATCACCAAGCTGCCCATTATTACGAAGGCGTACAGCACCCGTGCCGGGAGGCTTGCGTACCAAGGGTGGTTTACGGTAAAGCGGTATTCTTCAATTTGGCTCAGCTTTCCACGTGCATTGCGCGCCTGCACCCGGAAGGTGTATTTTCCGGGGCTCAAGCTGGTGTACGCCTGCTCGTTTGCAAGGTGCCACTCCGACCATTCAGAGTCAAAACCATCGAGTAGAAAGCGGTATTCCATTCGGTTCAGCTTTTGAAAATTAGGACTCGAAAATCTAAAACTGATCTCTTTATGGTCATGTTCAAATTTTTGTCTGGCATCATCGCTATCCAATTTCAGCCTTTGCGTAGCAGATCCTGCTCCGGTAAGGGTTACTTCGGTAATGCCAAAGCCGAAAGGAAAGTCTGCATCTTTTTCTTTGGTGGCATCGAAGCGAATGAAACCGCCTTCCGTAGCGATGAAAATATTGGAAGGGTCGTAATAATGGATATTTTCAAACCCTTCTAGCAATAAATCTTGTAGCGGGCTGAAATAGCGCACCTTCAAATCATTGTAAAGACCTGCTCGGTCTATCTCTACCATCCCAAACTTATCATCTATCGAAAACCATATATTGCCGATCTCATCTTCGGTCAGCGCTTTTATATTTTTACCGGCACCCAGAAGTTCTGTTAGCTCCTTGTGTGGGAGAAACCTTTCTTCGGCGGGGTTATATCCATAGATCCCTTTTGGTGATGAGAAGACCAGCTCATCGTTGATTTTGGCCACGCCGATAAAGAGATCGGTGGGCAAGCCATCTTTGATTCCATATTGTTCCACCGCTTTTATCTCTCCTTCAGCAACGTCGATACTGAGTTTAAATAATCCGCGATACGCGTGGGAGACCCATATTTTTCCTTGATGGTCTTCTTCAAAAATCCGAGCAGATTCGTCAAATCCGTTGAGCCGATCGATCAATTTCAGCGCTCCATCATCATCGATTTGATAGAGATATAATCCCGAATAGGTGCCTTGTAGGGCGTATCCGGGGTGTTGCTTGAGTTCCATTATTTTCCAAGCCCCCGCTATGTTGCTTATGGGTTTGGTGTCTGTGCCAAATAGCGTCCTGCTTCCGCTATGTTGATTTATGATCAGCCGATTATCGATGATGTCGAGACCCCAGACCTGTCCGCGGGTGTGTTTTACCATTTTAAATGCTGTCTGACCCACTTCGAGGCTTCTGGGCGACCATTCCAATTCAAACAAACCTTGATTGGTTCCGAAATAGAGTTTATCACCAAATGCCCGCGAGGTGTAGCCCGTGCCTTCGATTCCTGCCTCTGCGCCAATCGATCTAAATGCCGAGCTATACTCAAAATAGCTTACGCCATTATCCAACGCCAGCCACAGGTTTGAAAGCTTATCTTCATAGATGGCCAATACTGTATTATTCTGAAGCCCTTCCGAAGTGGTAATCCTTTGCGTAATCCTACCATTTTTTGATAGGATGACAAGTCCGTTAAGGCTCGTGCCAATAGCGTAGCTGCCATCTTTCAGGGGTATCGCGCAATAGGGCTGTTCTGTTTTGAGCGTATTCAGCGCATCATTTTCCCAGGCTCTAATCCCTGCGCCAGTAAGGAAGTACAGGCCTTTTAGCGCTGTGACCAGCAAAATAGAATCGGCCGAGTAGGGCAGGATTGCAGCCAGTCTGTCATTGCCAAACTCGTGAAGCGAGCTGATGGCTTCCAGCCCGCTGCCATTTAATCTGAACAGCCCTTTCTCTTTATCTTGGAAATAGAGCGATGCATTGAGCTCAAAATAATTCTCGAAGCGTTCACCGGGCGGTTGGATAAGGGTGCAGGCCGAATCTTCGAAATGTATGATTTCTTTTTCGGAACAATAATAAACCCCCGCATCGACAGAAAATATTTTCCAAATATCCTCGAAATTCCGTCGGTCGGCAGGAACCCTATTTGTTAAGGATACATATTCAAAGTCTACCGTACTTGTTTTTGGTTCGATATAGCCAATTTCATTTTGTCCGCCTATATAGATTCTTCCATTGCTATCCATCTTTACCGATCTACCTACCGTATGGTTGGGCAACTGTAAGTTGTTCCAGTCATACCCGTCATAGGTTAGTATTCCTTTATTATTGCCTATTACCACCGTTCCGCCGTCCGTCTGGTCTATGCTCCAGTTCTGGGTGCCCGCTTTATAGGTGGTTCTATAATAATTGGTGATCGGCTGGTGACCTATGCTGAGGTTTTGTCCGGAGACTCTGGCAGTAATTCCGATGAGAAGAAACCCTGCCACGGACATAGGTCGCAATGATCGTACGAAAGAGAGAATCTTAAACATGTAGTAAGGCTAGCTTGCGGTTGAGATAGTTAATATTTTCATGATATATTTGAAAACCAATATAGTAAAGCTGGATATTTTTATATTGATGTAGGTGTGATGTAACGAATTATAAACTGGATGTACGGAAGATGTATTTTCAAATGTATGGAAAACTGAGAGACATTCATAGATTTGTGTGCTTAGTACACCAATTCAATTATATCATGAGATTAAGAACTATATTTCTTTCTGCCTTTGTTCCACTTTTGGCCATTACTGCAATCTCTTGTCAGGAAAATGACGTTGAAGAATTGGGCGGATGTCAATTTCCTGCTTCTGCCGATGCCTATAAATTGGTGTGGAGCGATGAGTTTGAAGGTACCATGCTCGATGAGTCAAAGTGGAGTTTTGATACGGCCAACGGTTGTCAGTTGGGTCCGAATCTTTGCGGTTGGGGCAATAATGAGTTACAATACTATACCACCCGCGATGAGAATATAAAGCTTGATAATGGCCATTTGATCATCACCGCCCAGCGGGAAAGCCCGAGCTATCTGGGAGAGCATGCCTATACATCGGCAAGATTGAAAACTAAAAATAAAGGCGACTGGAAGTACGGCCGCATCGATGTGAGGGCTAGGATGCCCATCGGTCAAGGGCTGTGGGCAGCGATCTGGATGCTCTCCACAGACAATGCCTATGGGCCATGGCCAGTGAGTGGCGAGATAGATATCTTAGAATACTTAGGACACCAGCCTAGACGGATGTTCAGCACGATTCACTATGGCCATGATTTTTGGAGATACACGAGTAAAGCTTTGGAGCTCGATCCCGAGCAGCCAACTTTCAGGGATGATTTTCACGTTTTCACCGCCATATGGAATGAGCAGTGCATCCAGTGTCAGGTAGATGGTGTGAATGTGGGTGAGCCATTTACGCGTTCTACCGTTTTGCCCACCACTTATCCATTCGATCAGCCTTTTCATTTGATACTCAATGTGGCAGTGGGCGGTAACCTACCGGGTGACCCCGATGCTACCACACCTTTTCCGCAAAGCATGGAAGTAGATTATGTAAGGGTCTATCAATAATATTTTAACACATTGATTCTTAAAAAATTAATACCTTCGTAAACGATCTTATATGGTACCGATTATAGATTATCGGTGTCATCAAAATACTACCAGATAGTCTGGCAGTTTTATTAAACCTTAAATAATACAGTATGATGAGAAATTTTACTTTAATAACAGGCTTACTGGCAAGTACAGTAGCCTTTGCACAAACAGATTTACCTTTAGATTTTGAAGGTGATCCGTCTTCTTATGTCTTTGTAGATTTTGAAGGCCCTTTTACACAAGTTATTACAGACCCCACTGATGCCGGAAACCAAGTGGCAGAAACGACACGTGGAGCAATGGCAGCCACTTTTGCCGGAACCACAATCAACGGGGATGCAGGCTTCGATTCAGCTATTCCGATCGACGCTGAAAATACGCGTATGAGCGTAAGGGTTTGGTCTCCAGAAGCGGGTCTTAATCTTCGATTGAAAGTTGAGAATGCTGCAAATGGCACTCAATCTGTTGAAACGCAAGTTCAATCTACGGTCGCTATGGAATGGGAAACCGTGATTTTTGATTTTGCTGATCAAGCTTCTGGAACTGCCGCTTTAAACGTAGGCTTTGTATTCAATAAAGCGACTATCTTCTTTAATTTCGATCAGCCGCAAGCCACAGCAGAAGAACAGGTTTTCTACTGGGACGATATGGAATTCATCGGTGGCGGTGGAATCACAGGTGGAACTTCCGGCTTGGAATTGCCAATCACTTTCGATGATACGGATGTGATGTACGATTTTGGAGATTTCGCAGGTGCAGCTTCATCGGTAATTGTTGACCCTACCGACGCATCAAACATGGTGGCTGAAACTATTCGAACTCTTAATTCTGAAGTTTTTGCAGGCACAACTATTGGCGGCGGTGCACTCGCCGAATTTCTTCCTTTCGAAGACGGAAGTACCTTCATGTCAGTACGCGTTTGGTCACCTGAAGCAGGAAAGCCAGTTAGACTAAAAGCTGAGACGCCTGCGGGTAATGGTGGGCCTTTTGTCGAAGTAGAAGTAAATACAACCGTAGCCATGGAATGGGAAACACTGGTTTTCGATTTTACTGACCCCGTTGTTGGTATGCTCGATTTGAATATCGACTATACCAATTTGATTATTTTCTTCGACTTTGGCCTTCCTGCCGGCACATCAGAACTCACCTACTATTGGGATGACGTTACTTTTGGAAACCCTCTGTCAGTTACCGAGCTTAACGCCAACGCAAATATCTCTGTTTTTCCAAACCCCGCTACAGATTTTGTAAACGTGGTATTTAAGGATGGCGATATTCAGAATGTGAACCTTTCTATTTTCGATATCACTGGAAAGATCGTAGAGCGCATAACGGTAAATTCTTCTACCATGCGTTTGTCTACCAATGCCTACTCGGAAGGGCAGTATATTCTCCGTGTTGAAACACCCGCAGATACCTACTTCCAGAAGTTTGTAGTGATTCGATAATTATTTCCTTTTAAATTATAATGAAGCCCCCGCGCTATTTGCAGGGGCTTTATTTTTTCCAATATTTGGATTGCTGGCTATCTAAGGAGCTGAAGAACTCCTTGCTTGGCCACTTTTTCATCGGGTGAGAATTCTGAATCACTAATTTCAAGTAGATACCAATACGTTCCTTCTTGAGCGGCCAGGTTGGTCTGTGCTACAGTACCATCCCAGTTGCGTGAGCCTTCTGATGATCGAAAAATCTCTTTTCCCCATCTGTCAAAGATGGTCAATGAGTAATTCTGGTGGACACAATCAATTTCTGGTTGGAAGAAATCATTTTTCCCATCGCTGTTAGGCGTAAATATATTGGGAATCAATAGATCACAGCGGCAATTATCAAAGAAGACGTCTATCGTTTCCTGCTGCACACCGCATTCATTTTCAGCCATTGCGGTATACGCACCGCTTTCGCGAATCTCCGCCAAAAAACGATCGGTGATACCTTGCCAAGAAACATTGCCATTGGGGCTTGATGCCGATAAATAATAAACTTGGCCTTCACAGGCTCTAAGGCTATCGGTGACGGTCAATAGTGGAAACTGCTTTCCAGTAATAAGAATGCTTGTATCGCTCTCGCAGCCAGTAGTATCAATGTACGTAACCAAATAATCCGCAGCATCAAACACATATATGGTATCTCCCTGCGCTCCATTGCTCCAGAAGTATGACCCAGCTTCAAAAGGCTCTACCACGCGAATCTCTACGCTATCATTCGGACAGATAAAATCCTGACTTTCTAAGCGAATGATCTCTTTGGGCTTATTCTCCAAAACCAGCTGGATGTTGGTAGCCAAAGCGCATGGCGTCCCTTCATTGGTACTTAAGCTCACTGTATAAATCCCCGGTTCGGGAATGGTCATGTCTAGAGTACAGCCCAGTTCTGGCGGGTCATCTGCTATTTGCCATACACAATTTGTTGAACCATCTACAGTAGATAGCTCCAATTCGAAGGGTTCGCATTCCTTTGTGATGAGCGAATTAATGATGGGAGCCTCGAAGCTCAGCACTTCTATGCCGCCGGCCAAGCTTCCGCTAAAGACGCAGCCACCGGGAGTGGTAACGCTAATGGCAACCGAATAATTTCCGCTGCTCGCAAAGGTATGGTTAGGATTCGGATCGGTACTGGTCACCCCTTCGTACTGCCATGTTACGTTTTCAAAAGTATTTGAAGGCATGAGCAAATTAAAATCGACGGTCAAGGGTGCGCAGCCCAAAGTGAAATCTGCAGTGAACTCAAATGGAGCAGGGGCAGATGCCACTATTTCCGTGTAAACGGTGTAGCAAGAGTCTATACCATTGGGGCTTACCCGCACCGTATAGGTGCCTGGAAGGTAGCCATCTGAGCCAAGGTTCAACACTTGATCGGTCTCGCCCACGAAGGCCACCCCATCCAGATACCATTGGTAGGCAGCATCTGCCGCAGGTGCCGTAAGCAGTTTATCGCTCAAGCAGTCGCCCCCTTCCACCAGGATACTGTCATTTTCAAATACTACAGTAGCAGCAAATCTGAAATTGTCTAAGAACACGAATGCTTGGTGGCCTGCCGGCAAACTGGTCACCCCCATATCAAAATTACAGCGACCGCTCAATATGAATGCTTCGAAATTAGTGGCCGGTGTGAACGTGACGGTAAGCTCAGACCAATTGGGGTCCGGTGTATACGATAGATGGCTTATTACGTCCCAGCCCCAATCATCTACGCAGCCGTTGGTGGTGACCGGAAATGTAGGACAGGTCTCCTTACCAAACAACGTAAACTGAAGCGCATTATAATCCAAGGGATGGCTCTCGGTGACCAAACCCGAGATTTGCGCGGCAGCGACATGAAAGGTAAGCGTATACGACTGGCCTGCTATGAGCGGCTGGCTTAAGCAGGTGCCGAGTGTTTCGAGATAGGTATTTCCAATCGAGTTGGGACGTATTATGCAGCCTATCAACCCTTCGCCATCAGGCAGCGGCAGGGGGATAAAGGGAGGGAACAGACCGCAGGTATTAAAATAATCTGCAGTGGCGAAGGTGGCTTGTTCCCAACCAGCTGCACAGGACAGATTGCTAATACCTGCCGGACAGCAATCCATTTCTTCAAAAGACGGATTTTGGAAGAGATTTTGGGGGGTGTTGCCAATCGGGGTGCAAGAGCATGACTCCGTATCTTGAAGATCAATGAGCCCATCGCCATCATCATCTATCCCATTGTCGCATATCTCTTGCGCCCCTGCCAAGGATGCCAGTAGAATGAATACGAGAAGTAGGAGTCGTTTCAATGCGTTGGGATGATTCGATACAGTTTATGTCTCGGCATGGATAGACCATCGGCCAAAGGATAAATATATCGAATTTCTTCTAAGATCGGATAGATTCGATTTTGAATAAGGTTGGAAACCAGTACCAAACCACAAAATCTTGGGTAGCTAGCTCTCTGACTCCACCTTCCGCTCTTCGCTGAGCTGCTTTTGATTCAGCTCGGCATAGGTGCCGGCAGCTGCAAGCAGTTCATCATGTGTGCCGCGCTCTATGATCTTTCCGTCATCGAGCACTAATATTTGATCGGCCAACTTAACAGTAGAAACCCTATGGCTGATGAGCACCGTTGTTTTTCCTTCCATGGTCGACTTCAAATTAGCAAGGATTATTTCTTCGGTTTCGGTATCGACCGCCGAAAGGCAATCATCAAAAATCAAGATCTTCGGTTCACGCGCTATAGCCCGGGCTATACTTACGCGCTGCTTCTGCCCCCCGCTAAGATTTATACCGCGCTCGCCAAGGATGGTCTCAAAACCTTTTGGAAACTCTTCAATATTATGATAGACGTGAGCACCTATGGCGGCAGCCTTAATTTTTGCGGTCAGCTCCGTCTCGTTTTCGCCGTCAAGGCCAAAAGCAACATTGTTTCCTATGGTATCACTGAACAAGAACACGTCTTGCGGCACATAACCGATATTGGTGCGCAGGCTGTTCAGATTGATGTCCCTTAGTGATGTGCCATCTACCTTGACCAGTCCTTGGGTCGGGTCAAAATTGCGGCATATCAGGTTGGCTATCGAGCTTTTGCCTGAGCCTGTACGGCCGATTATGGCTAGGGTACCGCCCGTTTTGATCCTAAAGCTTACATCGTCCAGTGCTTTTATACCGCTATCTGGATATACGAAACTAACCGCTTCAAATTCAATCTCTCCTTCTATTTCGTCCGTTGTGGTTTTCTCATTTTTGATCTCAGGCTCGATATGTAAAAACTCATTGATACGGCGTTGTGAAGCCGATGCCTGCTGCACTAGGGAAGTAACCCAACCCACGGAAGCAAAAGGCCAGGTGAGCATATTAACATAGACCACAAATTCGGCAATATTGCCTATGGTGATCTCTCCGCTAATTGCCTTAAGGCCGCCTACATAAATGGTAATCAGCGTACTGAGCCCAATGAGCAAAATAATTGCAGGCATGAATAAGGCGTCCACCTTTACCAGAGCCAGCGAATCTACTTTATAGGTATTGCAGGCTTTTGTGAAATTTTCTTGTGTGGCCTTTTGGCGGTTGAAGGCCTTGATGACACGTATTCCCGAAAATGCTTCTTGCACCAGCGTAGATAGGGTAGACTGCTGCCGTTGCACTTTCTCACTCCGCACATTTATCAAGGTGCTCACATAATAGACCGATATAGATAAGATGGGGAGGGGGATGAGCACATAAAGAGTGAGCTCCACATTTACCGAAAGCATCGCATAAATAGCCATTACCGATAGCACGATCAGGTTAATCGTGTACATGATGGCCGGTCCGAGATACATCCTGACCTTACTTACATCTTCGCTGATTCGGTTCATTAGGTCGCCCGTATTGTTGCGGCGGTAGAAGGCCATGCTTAGCTGCTGGTAATGGTCAAAAACTTCGTTTTTCAAGTCAAACTCTATGAGCCTAGACATGATGATGATGGTCTGCCGCTGGAAGAAAAGGAATATTCCTTTAAGCACGGATGCCAACATATAGAGCGCCGCCAGAAGCAGGGAAAGCTGCGTAATGGCCAGCGTCAAGTCTTCTATAGAATTGATATTCTCGTAGGTGCCAACACTCATTCCGAGTATTTTATAGCACCACTCTATGGTGAAAGGAAGTGCGATGGAAAAGTCGTTTACATCACCCGATTGATAAACCTTGATGGACTCGGTGATCAGATCAAATGCTTCGCGTATCAAGCGCGGGGCATAAATGGCAAAAACATTGGATGCGATGATGAAGATCGACCCTAAAATGATCTGCCATCTATAATGCCATAAGTATTTATTGAGATGTGCTAATGCGCTCATGCGTAGTTTTAGTCCGACTAGTCTAGATGGCTCTGGAAATTAATGTACTTTTGACCCGTTTTTTGAATGTTGGTGGCGCAAATTTACGCTTTATTCCTGCTAAGAAAAACACCTGTTTGAAACCATTGTTTGAAATCGGACTTCACACTGCGATCAGTCGAATTTAGAATCCCCATATATACTGCCAATGCTTAACCGCCGACACCTTCGAATCAAAATACTTCAGGCCTTATACGCTTTTGAATTATCGAGCGAAGCCACTATGGCGCGTACCGAAAAAGAGCTTTTTCACAGCATTCAGAAAATGTACGATATGTACTTGTTTCTCATGCTTATCATGCTTGAAATAAAGAGCGTGGCCGAAGATAAGATCGATGAAAACAAGAAGAAGCGCCTTCCTACCGAAGAAGATTTGAACCCTAATACCCGGTTCGTAAATAATAAACTGCTTCTGCAACTGGCTGAGAATAAAGAGTTGCAATCGGCCGCTTCCAAGTCAAAGATAAACTGGATGGGCGAAGGGGAGTTATTACGTCGAATCTACCGCTCCCTATTGGAGACCGAAGAGTATCAAGCATATATGAATGGACCTGAGCCCGATTACGATGCTGACCGGGAGATTATAATCCGATTGTTCAAGCGCCATCTTATCAACCATGAATCCTTGCAGTACTTTTTTGAAGAAAAGAGTATTTTCTGGGTCGATGATCTGGATCTCGTGGCATCGATGGCCATTAAAACGCTGAAATCATTTGGTAGCGAGTCAGATCCACACTTGGCACTTTTGCCCCTTTGGAAGGAACCAGAAGATGAGATGTCTTTCGTAAAGGTGCTCTTTCGCAAAACGATAGCCCAGTCAGATGAGCATCTGGCACTTATAAAAGAGCATACGGCCAATTGGGAGGTAGAGCGTATAGCCCTGATGGACATCATATTGATGAAAATGGCACTTACGGAAGGAAGGGAACTCAAGCAGATTCCTGTAAAAGTTACCTTAAATGAATATATCGAAATCTCAAAATACTACAGCACGCCAAAGAGCAATACCTTTATAAATGGAGTGCTCGACAAATTATTTGATGAGCTTAAAAATCAGGGAACGATCAAAAAAATGGGACGTGGACTTATCAATTAAATTACTTATCCCACTCTTTCTGGCTATCAATCTCCTAGCGTGTGAAACGGAGCCCGAAGATCGATCAATCGGTACCGATATGGTGGGCAATCCCGCTACGATGCGCGATGGAAAGAAGTCGGATGAAAAAGCGGAGATGACCTTTGAAGAGACCGTCTATGAAGCCGGCCGTATCGCGCAGGGAGAAGTGATCAGCTTCTCATATCCCTTCACCAATACTGGAAACCATCCTTTGGTAATAAGCAGTGCCTTGGGGTCTTGTGGCTGCACCGTGGCGCGAAACTATCCCAAGGGTAAAATAATGCCTGGAGAAGGGGGCGAGATTGAAGTAGAGTTTGATAGTGATAATAAGTTTGGCAAGCAAACCGTAACCGTTTCGGTCGCCGCCAATACCATTCCTGCATCAAATCAACTAAAGATCAATGTTGAAGTGATGGCGCCAAACAACATCAATTAATTCAAAACCAAGTAAACAAATAATAAATGCAAGGAAATTCTTATATCCAGATTTTATTCTGGGCAGCAGTGATCGGGATATTCTACTTTTTTATGATCAGGCCACAGGCCAAGAAAGCCAAGGATGCCCGAAAATTTCGCGAAGCGCTATCGAAAGGTACCAAGGTCGTGACCATAGGTGGTATACACGGCAAAGTGGTAGATGTGGAAGAGAAAGTTGTAATCATTGATGCTGGCGGAACAAAGCTGCGCATGGAAAAATCGGCCATATCGCCTGATGGCTCGGCCAATGAGCAAGAGATCGCCAGAAAATAAAGAAGGGCTCCCGCAAACTGTCGGGCTTACGGGCGGAATAGGCGCGGGAAAATCGGTGGTGGCAAAGCTATTTGCCGTTCTTGGGGTTCCTGTTTTCAATTCAGATGATGTTTCTAAAAGCTTGCTTTCTAGCGATGAAGCTGTGATCGACAAGGTCAAGGCCGCCTTTGGAAGCGAGTCTTATCATGACGGCAAGCCCGACAGGGCATTTCTTGCTAGTAAGGTCTTTACGAGTGATGAAGAGCGCAAGAAGCTCAATGCCATCATGCATCCGGCAGTGGCTCGCGCATTTGAGCATTGGCTGGGGCAAAAGCGCACAGCCCCTTATGTGCTCAAGGAAGCTGCTATACTTTTTGAGACAGGGATAGCCAAAGAGCTGGATGCCATAATTTTAGTAATAGCTCCAGCGGCCATTCGCATAGCCCGGGTAATGGAGCGGGATGGCACTACCACGGCGCAAGTAGAAGACCGAATGAAAGCGCAATGGAGCGATGAAAAGAAAATAGCGCTCAGTGACTACATTATCAAGAATGATGGCGTGGAAGCATTGATTCCCCAAATTTTACATTTTCATAATACGATCCTTGGCAAGGCATAGACCATAATGCCTTAGCTTTGCAAAAAAAAATTTCCAATGCGCATTTTTACTTCGACAATTTTGGCTGTTCTATTGTCTATTCAAGCCATAGGCCAAGCGGTTCAAACCAATGCCCAGCAACTCGATTTTGGCCAGCTTTTCTATAATGCCAAAGACAGTATTTTGGTAACGATCACCAATAGTACCAGTGAGAATGTAACAGTAGATGAAATTACCTTTACGGATGTAGATGGCACATTTCCCTTTCGGGTAAGTGCTATGCCGCTGCCCTTACAGCCTTTTGGTACAAGCGATTTTTACGTGATTTTTGAACCGGTTCAAAATGTGGCGCATAATGGAGAAATGATCATTAAGACGAGCGGCAATAGGGGTGCCGTGGCAATAGACCTGCTGGGCAATTGCGTCTTTTCAAACCCCTACTACAACACTACTTATAATAAGCGTGACGAAGCCCTAAAAACTGCACTCCAGATCCGATTGAATACGGGCACTTCTGACTTGGGCTATAATAATGGCCGCGATAAGATCTTTATGGAGATCGATAACCAGAAAGTAAATGGGCAAGGCTCCGCCCAAAATCGAATCACTCGTGCTTATCTAGGTACGGATGCCGTGGGATATGTGAACCGAGATGATGCCCAGGGCTCTCCTTATAACCTGAATACCGAGCACACCTTTCCCCAAGGGTTTTTCAATAATGCGTCACCGATGCGATCGGATATGCACCACTTATTCGTGACCGACGTAGACGCCAACAGCACGCGTGGTAGCTACCGTTTTGGGAATGTGGTGAGCGCCATAAACTGGCAAGAAGGCGGCAGCAAAAGGGGCAACGATGTAAACGGCAATCAAGTATTCGAACCTCGCGATGGTCAAAAGGGCCGCACTGCGCGGGCTACGCTTTACTTCTTGATGCGCTACCAAAATTACAGTGGCTTTGTAAATACCATTCAAGAAGAAACACTGCGTGAGTGGAATGCAGCCTGGCCGGTAACCGAAATCGAAGAGAATCGAAACACCGATATTTATAGCTACCAAGGTAACCGGAACCCAATGGTGGACTATCCCCAGCTTATCGACCGGATTTATAATCTCCGGACTACCGAAAACCGACCAGCGACCGGTCAACTCATAGCAAGCCACACCGCCATAGATTATGGCAATCTTGGCGATTTGGAGAGCGCCACCTTCGCGCTCGTGCTTACCAATGCCGGATTGAGCACCCTCACCTTGTCCGATATTCAATTGGTTGGAAACAGCACGTCAACCTATTCCTTTGAAGCTATACCAGAGCCGACCGTGAGCATAGCAGCTGGCGAGAGCTATAGTTTTTCTGTTCTCGCATCCACATCAGCAGGGAGTGATGATCTCCAAGCAGATCTCACTATGGATGTGCACAATGCCGGAATCACGGATCTTAGCATTCCCATTTCGGCATCTTTGCCCACAGGCCTTGCTGCTTACCAAGATCATGACAAAGCTCTGGTCTATCCAAACCCTACCTCGGGGGTGATCGTGCTTCCCACTTTCTCTTCGGGTGTCAGCACCGCATCAATCTATGATATATCGGGTCAGAAAAGACTTGAGTTCAGCGGCGCCCGAAGTCAGCTCGATCTGAGCTCGCTCGCTTCTGGATTTTATCATTTGGTGGTCGCCACAAAAGCGGGTGATCTCTATATCGCCAAAGTGATTCGTGACTAGACTAGTGTCTGTCCATAGAGTCCGCTATCTGCCTTGCACTTGTTCTAAAAACAGTCGTCCCGCTCGAGCGGGACTCCTTGATTTTTAGAACTGCGCGCGCGTTGCTATCGGACTCCTTGATCCAGCCACCCGACTGTATGGACAGACTCTAGTTAATGCGCTGCCAGAAAGAAGGTCGCCTTGTCATTCAGAACGGAGTGAAGAATCCCTATACCGGTGATTGGTTTTTGGTGATTGGTTAGTGTCTGTCCATAGAGTCCGCTATCTGCCTTGCACTTGTCCTAAAACAGTCGTCCCGCTCAAGCGGGACTCCTTGATTTTTAGAACTGCGCGCGCGTTGCTATCGGACTCCTTGATCCAGCCACCCGACTGTATGGACAGACTCTAGTTAATGCGCTGCCAGAAAGAAGGTCGCCTTGTCATTCAGAACGGAGTGAAGAATCCCTATACCGGTGATTGGTTCTTGGTGATTAGTTAGTGTCTGTCCATAGAGTCCGCTATCTGCCTTGCACTTGTTCTAAAAACAGTCGTCCCGCTCGAGCGGGACCCCTTGATTTTTGGAACTGCGCGCGCGTTGCTATCGAACTCTTTGATCCAGCCACCCGACGGTATGGACAGACGCTAGACTAGCTGCGGATCGGGATGATCTTTTCGAATTTATTTTTGGCGAGATGCTGCCGTATGATCAGCTCCGACTCTGGTCTTTCTTGAAAATTGTATTCAAAATCATCTTCATCAAAAGGGCTGGAATTGCCGTCGTTTTCAAAGCAGCCATACTGTTTGGCCTTGCCTTCTTGGACACTTATTACCGAGGTAAGACCTACCCGCGGCCCTTCATCAGTTATGTAATATGATGTGGAAGGCAAGGCTGCTAGGAGCTTGGTTTCATCATCTCCCATGGCGCATATTGCTGGAAAACTCCGGTTTCTGATCTTTACCTGAGTAAGCTCTAGGCTAAATTTCGAAGCCATATCCTGTATTATATCGAGACCTTCGTAAAAATTCCCGAATACCATTTGTGGGTTTTTGGCCGCATTGTATTTGGTGAGTACCAAGTGGGAGCGATCAGCTATGGTGCAAAGGTCAAGCGCAGCGCCAATCTTAATAGAAAATCGGCCATGGTTAAAATGGGGCTTAAATTTTAATACTTCATTGGCTTCAAGGAGTTGGGCAGCAAGGGCGCTTCCCGTCACTTGCCAGTCGATACGGTATACATTTTGCCGAATGGCTGCGGAGTCTTTAGTCTCGTTGGGCTTGAGCTTAGCGCAAATGCCGCTTAAGATCTGAGCGCTTCGCTTTACATAGATCAGGTCGTCATCGCTGTCGTAAAAACGAAAAACTCCCTGATCGTCGGGTATACTTTCCAGCACTTCCTTAGTGATAAGCGGAGAGTTCAGTTGGTCCACATCGGGCATACCATAGTGTGCGTCAAATAATCCTGCTTGGCTCTGTTCGCTGAGTATTTTTTCAAATAAAAATACAGTAGCCTGAGCATCAGCTTCGGCACGGTGGTGTCCATTTAGACTTATATCGAGCTCGCGCGTGATTTTATCAAGACTATACGATGCGAGCCCCGGAAAGGTACTACGGCTCAGTTGTACCGTGCATAGTGTCTTCCGCCGGTACTCCATGCCCAATTTTCGAAATTCTTCTCTGATAAAACCATAATCAAAGTTTACATTATGCGCCACAAAAATAGAATTGGCCGTAAAAACATCCAATTCTCTCGCTATTTCATCAAATTCGGGAGCGGCAGCGACCATCTCGTTAGAGATTCCGGTGAGCTTCGTGATAAATGGTGGGATCGGTACGAGTGGGTTTACCAAGGTGGTAAACTTGTCGAGCACCTTGGTACCATCGTGCTTAAAAGCTGCTATCTCGGTGATCTTTCCAGATTTATTGTTGCCACCGGTAGTCTCGATGTCTATGATCGTATATATCATTCGGCGCCAAAAGTACCTATTATCTCTATAGTCGCTCGCGGCACCAAGCTTTTTTCGCTTTATTTGCAATTATGATAAGCAAGTTATTCACTTGGCTCTGCGTTAGGTGGTTTCGCTACAATGGTTGGGTCATTGCCAAGCAGATTCCCAAATCTACAAAGAAGTATGTGCTGGCTGTGGCTCCGCATACCAGCAATGTCGATTTCTTTGTCGGCGTAGCTGCACGCCACGTGATGAAGATCAATACGAAGTACGTTGCCAAAAAAGAATTATTCAGATTTCCGGTAAGGAAACTGATGCTCAATCTGGGTGGTTTTCCTATAGATCGCTCCAAGCGAAATAGCTTTGTAGAGCAAATGAGCGAGTACTTTGACCAAAAAGATGAGTTTTCGATCTGCGTAACACCCGAAGGAACCCGCGGAAGGGTGACGACTTGGAAAACCGGTTTCTACCACATTGCGCTTACCGCAAAAATCCCAATTGTCATGATGGGCTTTGATTATGAGCGCAAATGGATCTTGACTTCCGATCCCTTTATGCCTTCCGGCAATATTGAAGAAGACATTGCAATGATGCACAAGTTTTATGGAAAAGTAATTCCAAAATGCCCTGAAAACTGGTTTTATCAACAAAAAAATGAAGCTGTAAATGCTTCAAATCAAACGGTCTAGCCTCATGGTTTTTGAATAATCCGTGATTTATAAACAGCGTATTCTTTTCAACATAGTGTCATTTATACATTATGTTTGAATAAATTTAAAGTCTTCTTAAGCTGCTGGTAACATTGGCTATTATGCTTTAAGAAATTCATTGATTTTATTAAAATTTTTAAACTTTTCGCCCATCATGGATAGATACGACAACCTAATTCTTGGCATTATCAAAACGCATAAAGAAGAGAGCGAGGAGCGCAGAAGGATACGTTTGCGCAAGCTTGAGTCAACCTTCTGGCAGCGTATAGAGTCTGATACCGACTTGAGCATAGGCCAGGGTAGGATAGGGGAGCGCATTACAAATCTATACTTGGATGGCTTGATCGAAAACAAAGATGGCTATGGCCTGACCCGCAAAGGCCGCTTACAGCTCGACGTGCGGGAGCAAGAACTTTAGTCCACCTACATCTAAAATCAATATTCATACACCCACTTATTCACCATATAGCGACTGTCGATATTCTTGAAAATTCGAGAGGTTGAAACTGACTTAGGTTCACTGATAGCCCGCCACGGTTTTAATCGTCATCATGATGGTCTTCTTCGACATCATGCGTTGCGCCATGATCATCACCCGCTGGAATCTCAAAATCATCCCGTATTTCAGTATGTCTTATTTGCCCACCCGAATTTGCTACTTGACCGAGGTAAAAGGTACTGCCCAGTCCACCCGCCAAAGCAAGGACGCTGAATAATTTGGCGGGAGCTTTCTTGGCAAAATTGAAATAGACCGCGATCATTGCCAATAGGCTTACACCGAGACTGATCCATCGGGCGGTCTCGGCCATCTCTTCATGCTCGTGGATATAATCGTGGATGTCTTCCCCGAGCGACATACGTTCTACGATCTCTTCGGCATGCTCGCCAGTCTCTACTGCCGGTATACTCAGGAGTCCAGCTGCTATTAATAGAAACAGCCCCGATTTTAGACCCCCATCGCTTTTTGCGATCATACTTATTATTCCGATCAACACTCCAAATAGCGTTGCAGCAATAGGAAGGTGGTTAATAGCTATGTGAAGGTGTGCATCATTCATTTCTAAGGATTTTGAGCGCTAACTTAAATTAATTTCCCTTTGATTTCTATTTCTTCGATCAGATGTTTTCCATACTGGAAGGCCTATACCTTGAACGTGGTATTTTTTGCTAAGGCTTTGGTACTAATGCCGAAGATGTGTATCATTGTGCCTGTTTAGAAAGATTTTAAATAACAATTCTTTGGAAGCACTTACCGCCGATAATATTTCTTTAAATCAAAATGCTGAAATTCTCTACTTGGAGCATACTTCCATAGGACAGCGTCTTTCTGAAATGGGTTTTTGGCCGGGCAAGAACATCCAATTGGTCATCACCGCCCCATTTGGTGATCCACTTGCCTTTCAACTTGATAATACTGTGATTGCTCTTCGAAGAGACGAAGCTAAGTTGATAAAAGTTAAAGTTGCGACCACTGCCGCCTAAATGCAGAAAACTCCTTCTCCCTTTGTAGTGGCGCTCGCAGGGGTTCCCAATGTTGGGAAGACCACGGTTTTCAATAAGCTCACCGGATCTAATCAAAAAACAGGAAATTATCCCGGCATAACCGTAGATAAGGTTATCGGTTCTTTTACACAAGAAGGCACCGAGACCACACTCATTGACCTGCCGGGCACCTATAATTTATTCCCACATTCAGATGATGAGCAAGTCGTATTCAGGGTGTTATGCGGTTTGGAAAAGGACATTGAAGTCGATGCGGTTTTGGCTGTGGCCGACATGTCTAATTTGAACCGGAGTTTATTTCTGGTCACGCAGCTCATCGATATGGGCTATCCCACGGCGCTGCTTCTCAATATGGAAGATCAATCTATAAAAGAAGGCACTTCCATAAACAAAACTTTGATATCACGGCTTTTGGGTATTCCGGTCTATACATCGGCCGGCGAACTGGGAAAAGGTATTCCTGAGTTGAAAAAGGCTATTGCCAATAATGGTTTTATCAAGGGACGCAGGGCAATGGACTTTGAAGAATTGGCAGAGCAGAACTTGCTGATCAAGGTAAGCGGCATCACCAATCAGCAGCATCCTTACCGTGCCCTACAGGTTTTAAAATTCCGGGGCGATAAGCGGGCTTTTAGCACAGCCATAGCTAAGCGCCTCGAAGAGCTTGCCCAAGAGTATGGCTTTAATAGCAACGCCGCCCAGCAGCGCGAAACGGAGAAACGGTATAAGCATGTAAATTCCCTTTTGGAAAAAACCGTAAAGCAATCAGTAGGTAAATCGTACGAATCGACACGCAAGATTGACAAGGTGATACTCCACCCGAAATGGGGGTTTGCAATCTTCATATTCATCTTGCTCTTGGTATTTCAAGCTATTTTCACGTGGGCGCAAGTGCCGATGAATTTTATCGATGAGAGCTTTGCTGCATTCAGCGCTTGGGTTTCATCCACATTTGCCGCAGGCCCGCTCACCGATCTGATCAGCCAGGGCATCATACCGGGCATTGGTGGTATCGTGATTTTTGTCCCGCAGATCGCCCTTTTGTTTGCCTTTCTTGCCGCGCTCGAAGCGTCGGGGTACATGGCCCGCGCGGTTTTTATTACCGATCGGGTGATGCGCCCTTTCGGGCTGAATGGGCGCAGTGTGGTGCCGCTTATTTCTGGATTTGCCTGCGCCATTCCGGCCATTATGGCTGCCCGAAACATTTCCAACTCAAAAGATCGGCTCATAACCATTTTTGTAACCCCATTTATTAGTTGCTCGGCGCGCCTTCCGGTTTATATTATTTTGATCGGACTTATATTTCCCGATACGGGAAGCGGCTTTTTCGATTTCCGGGGGCTTGCTCTATTCTTTATGTATCTCATTGGAATCGCAGCGGCTTTGGCTTCAGCTTGGATTCTCAAAGTCACACTTACCAAACAGCCGCCCGGTCAGTTGGCACTGGAGCTGCCCAAATACCGCTGGCCGCGAATAGGACGTGTACTGCATACCATGTACGATAAGTCAAAATCTTTTGTCCTAGAAGCCGGACAGATTATCTTGATTATTTCCATTATCCTTTGGGGACTTGCTTCTTACGGCCCTTCCGGGAAAATTGAAAATGTCTCTGTAGCCGCCCAACCCGAAATAGAACAGCTAGACTCTGAACCGCCGCTCACCCCCACCGAAATTAAGCAGCGTAAATTGGAATCTTCATATGCCGGGATTTTAGGGCAATGGATAGAGCCTGTAATAAAGCCGCTTGGCTACGATTGGAAGATCGGCATCGCGCTCATATGCAGCTTTGCCGCTAGGGAAGTTTTTGTATCGACCATGGCCACACTCTATTCGGTAGGTGCGGGAAATGAAGATTTACAGACCCTTCAGCAAAAGCTACAAAATGAAAAAAGGGAAGACGGCTCACCTGTTTTTTCTCCGGCTACCATCTGGTCATTGTTGGTTTTTTATGCATTTGCCATGCAGTGCATGAGCACTATTGCAGTGGTATACAGAGAAACCAATAGTATTAAATGGCCGCTTATACAAACGGTATTTATGACTGCTGTTGCTTATTTTTCCGCGTTGGCCGTTTATCAAATTCTATCTTAAATTTGTAAATATGCAAGTAACCATTGTTGTAATTCTAATGATAAGCGCCATAACATTTGGTCTTTATAGAATTTTTAATAATTCGTCCCAAAAGGGATGCTCTTCTTGCGAAGCCCATACGCAAGAGGAATAATATATCAACTGTTCCGAATATTTATGTAGAATAAGTTCTACCCTTTTTTTTGAATCCATAAATTTTAAGTTGATGGTTCTATTTAATCACATATTCAAATTCAGGCCGTAAAGGCTTTATGAGCCGTATGGAGCTTTAGGTAGCAGGAACTATCTGTCTTAGCTTGAAAATGGCATGGAAATAGCCGATTTAGAAAATTGAAATTAACTCCATTATGAAAAAAAGGTACATGATTATCATCGGAATCGTATTGGTTTTGATCGCTTTCCGTTTATACCTACCCACTTTGGTCAAGGATTATCTAAACAAGATGCTCAGCGAAATCGAAGGATATACTGGTAGTGTAGAAGATGTAGACCTTGCCCTGTACCGCGGTGCATATCGTATCTCAGATCTTTCAATCTTCAGTACCACTCAAGAAATTGGAAGGCCGTTTTTCGCTACCGATGGAATAGATATTTCGCTGAGCTGGAAAGATATTTTTAAAGGAAGTATAGTGGGAGACATCAAACTTGAGAAACCACAGCTTAATTTTGTGACCGTAGAAGGAGTTGATTCGGTCGAGACAGGGGGGGACGTAGATTGGACAGAACCTATTCGGGATTTGCTACCTATATCTATCAATAGTTTTGAGATAGCCCAAGGTAAGGTGAGTTATATCGACGATTTCAGCGATCCTAAAGTCAATGTATACATTAATGAAATAGACTTCAGGTTAGAAAATTTGCGCAATACGGAAGATAAAGAAAATGCGCTTCCTTCGCCCTACAGGCTAAGTGCAGTAAGCTTGGGCAACGGCCGATTGAATGCATCGGGAAAGGCCAATTTATTGAGGGAAATTCCAAACTTCGATGTGGATTTAAAATTTGAAGAAGCCGATCTGACGGCTTTTAATAATTTTTTTGAAGCTTATGTATGGTTCGATTTTGAGCGGGGTGATTTTAATCTCTACACCGAGATGGCACTTATTGATTCAACTTTGAATGGCTATGTAAAGCCGATTTTGAATGATGTGAAAGTATTGGATTGGAAAAATGAAGAAAAAGGTTTTTTGAATAAATTATATCAAGGTGTCGTAGGCGGTGGTCTGGAAGCGTTAGAAAATCAGGGCAAAGACCAAACAGCGACCGAAGTAACCATTTCGGGAACTATCAATGCCACAAATGTTGGTATCGTAGCGGCATTAATCGAATTACTCAAAAATGCGTTCATTAATCCGCTGAGAAAAGAATTGGAAAGTCGAATTGCGGTGAAAGGAAAACAAATTGTATCGGAAGATGATAAGGACGGAAAAAAGAAAAAAGATAAATAATTTCAAGGCTTAAGATTAGAAGTGCCTGATAATTTAAAAATAAACCTAAATATATGATGAAATTAAAATCTAAAATGAATTTGACCTTAGTAAGCGCTGGAATGCTATTGGCATCCTGCGGTGGCACTTGGGTAGAAACCACGGAAGGGAAAGCAGCGATAGCCGATTCTACAGAAACGAAAAAAAGCGAAACGGCTACCGCTACAGGTGAAGAAGTGCAGTATCAGAGCGATACGACTACGATGAATGGTTATTTGGCTCATCCGGCAAATGTTAAGGGGCAGAAGCCGGGCATATTGATCGTACATGAATGGTGGGGCCATAATGAATACACTAGAAAGCGCGCCGATATGCTAGCAGATTTGGGATATGTGGCCTTGGCTGTAGACATGTATGGTAATGGAAAGGAAGCCAAGCACCCTGATGATGCCAAGAAATTTTCGGGGATGGTGATGCAGAATATGCCTGCGGCCGAGAAGCGGTTCCAGGCTGCCTATGATCTTTTGGCGTCTGATCCAACCGTAGATCCTACCAAGATCTCCGCCATCGGTTATTGCTTTGGTGGCTCTGTGGTATTGGCTATGGCCAATTCTGGTATGCCATTAGATGGGGTAGCCGCTTTCCACAGCGGTGTGGAAGTTCCCGTAGCACCTAGCGATAAGCTGCAGGCCATGGTTTTGGTTCAGAATGGCGCCGATGATCCCTTTGTGTCGGCGGCGTCCGTTGAGAATTTTAAAACACGGATGGATGAAATAAACAAGCCTTATGAGTACATCGCCTATCCAGGAGCTGTGCATGCTTACACCAATCCTGCTGCCGATGAGATGGGAAAAAAGTTTGAAATGCCATTGGCTTACAATAGAGAAGCCGATGAGAAATCATGGGATAAGCTGAAAGTGTTTTTAAATAAGCTTTATCCTGATTCTTAGTCGAACGGACTATTGATTCGAGCCGGTGCCTTTCTGGGTACCGGCTTT
Organism: uncultured Cryomorphaceae bacterium; assembly: GCA_963836915.1. Classification (GTDB taxonomy): domain Bacteria; phylum Bacteroidota; class Bacteroidia; order Flavobacteriales_D; family Cryomorphaceae; genus Cryomorpha. Next base: position 230,516 of record CAWILH010000002.1, read on the forward strand.
TTTGTTGACCTTTACTCCCTAAAATTACAGTCGATATGGGTTCTCTGGACAAGCATAACTCAACTAAAGGGTATAACCCATGGCATGATGGGGAATTTGGAAAGAATGCACCGCAATTGGTAAATGGAATCATCGAAATCCCAAAGGGATCACGGGCAAAATATGAGTTGGATAAAGATTCGGGTCTTTTAAAACTGGACAGGGTGCTGTATTCATCCATGTATTACCCGGCCAATTATGGTTTTATCCCGCGATCGTATTGCGAAGATGGAGATCCGCTTGATATTCTTGTGCTTTCTCAAATCGATTTGGTACCTATGTGCATGGTCGAAGCCAAAGTGGTTGGCGTAATGCAGATGCTTGATCAGGGTGAAGCCGACGACAAGATTATTGCTGTCGCTTCCGGCGATCCTAGCGTTAACCACATTACAGATATTTCAAAGCTGCCACCACATTTTATCTCGGAGCTTCGTGCTTTTTTTGAAGATTATAAAAAGCTTGAGAATAAGGAAGTGATTGTTGAAGAGTTTGGTGGCTATGAGATGGCATACCACATCGTAGAAGAAAGTTTTAAGCTTTACCAAGCTACGTTTTTAGGCTAAGCGCCAAATCTTTTCCAATTTAGTTTCGCTCCAGTCATTTATCGAGCGGTTCTGCATAGAAGAAGCAGTGTCAAATTGAAGTGACTCATGGAAGGAACGGTTCAGGTTCTTGCTCAAACCACGCGATGCAGTTTCCTTGAAGGCTATTATTCTTCCGCTCTAACCAGCAAAGAGCCGAATTTCTTGATCTGGCCATCAGAAGAATTAAAAACGAGACTAGAAGATTGTGTTTTCCAATTCAGCTATGCGTCATCGACCAAATTCCGAATATTGCGCAATATTATTTTAAAACAAAAGGCCAACCCGATCTTGATCGGGTTGGCCTATATTTTAGAAGGGTAGTGCCAGTATTATTTGGCCACCACTACTTTCAGTGTTTGCACATCCGCACCATCATTCACATGTACGAAGTATACTCCGTTTGCCAGCGATTCAAGAGAGAGTGTAGTTTGGAAAGGAATGTTCTTGAACAAGTCCCCTTCAAATCTTACATCTACCAGTTTTCCATTCAGGTCGTAGAGATCGATTTTCACTCTGCCATCCTTCACAGGCACGAAGCTTACTACACTTTGTGCTTGAGCCGGATTAGGGCTAAGGCTTATTTCAATCGCAACAAGCTCATTCTGGACAGACCCAACCAATAAGTGCGATATGTCTTCCATATTGAAAATATCCTTGTCTTTGGCAGTATTAACTTTAGAAGCAAGCACTCCTGGATCAAACCCAGGATTACATCCCGAAGCGGCTATTCCAAAACCGCACATTGGTTCGGCACCATTTTGAAAGCACTGGGGCGCATCGTCGTATTCAATACCCGACTCGTCACAGTAGGCCAGATTACCAGAGATCACTCCACTATTGAATATTATAGTGTTCTCATCAACCATGATCACCGATGTGGTATTCTGGCCTTTGAAACCACCATAGAGAAGTACTGACCTTGTGTGCATAAATGCTTCGTTCATAAAAGTGATCTGAGTACCTGGATAAATACAAGTCCATTCCCCTACTTCCATAAAGCTGTGGTTTTCTACTGCATTTTCTACATAGAGATTTCCAGTCACTTGCACTTGGCAGTAGTTCATCAACTCACCTGTGCTCGTAATGTGTAAGGTTCCGGCGGTATTTACAGATCCATAGTTTTTAATTTGACCATGTGCGTAACTTACTGCTCCAGACCCCATCACGTTCAGCTCGCCATTATTGGTAAAAAGCTTCCCTGTGCTAAGATTTAAATATTTGACATTCAAGGTTCCGCAATTGACAATGTTGGTGTTGGCAGTCAAGGTCTGGTTATAGCTGGCTACCACGCCCGGATAAATCAATATACCTTCGGCACCTGGATTTATCGTAAGGTTGCTGAATGTAATATTCGCATTGTCAACGATCTCAAGCTTAGCCCCTGCGCTTAACGTAAGCGCCACGGTACCAGAGCCAGAAAGGCGTATCGTACTTCCATTGCTTGCAGTAATGGTATTACCGCTATTTGCTACAGCTACACAGAACATCACTGGCTGATTTGCATTCAGCGATTTTCCATTTAATGATACTTGCTTGCAATCTTCGGTGAGCGCGGCCATGTCATTAAATCCTGGACATTGATCGTTAGAGTCGCATACACCGTCATTATCAGTATCACCACTTGCATCCGTTCCTGTGCACGAGTCGCAGATATCGCTTATTAAGTCGCCATCCTGATCGGCACCAGGCAGTACTTCGATCATCTTGGTACAACTTAAGCTCGATCCATCTTGATAGGTCATGGTAACTACTACAGGGTAGGAGCTTCCTTCGCTGCTGCAATCAAAGTCAAATTGCGCACCCGACATAGACATGCTGCTGTAGCCGCAGATATCGACCAATTGGGCTTCGATCACATCGCTGGTAAGTTCCGCATAACCAGTATTATCGAGCGTTAGGGCTACGTCTTCACAGAGTACCCATGGCGTTTGGTTGTACTGCACGGTTACATTTGAAGTGGCTACCGAAGTATTTCCGTACATGTCCGTTACCGAAAGGCTTACCACATGCACTCCTACATCTTCGCAGCTAAATGATGTTTTATCGATACTGAAGGTCTCGATTTGACAATTGTCACTACAACCGCCATCTATCTGGAATAGATGAAGTGTGGCTTCACCGTTGCTGTTTAAGGAGATCGTTGCGTCTTGGCACACTACTGATGGGGCAGTGGTGTCAATAATGGTCACCATTGCTTCACAAGAAGATGCATTTCCATTTATATCGGTTACCGTTAAAGTCACCATATTATCACCTACATGAGAACAGTCAAACTCGGTTATATCAACAGTTTTTGACGCTAAGCCTTGCGGCGCATTTGAACCGGCATCCACATCATCAGGTGAGATGTTTACCAATCCATTTTCGTCCAGTTCTACCGTTATGTTTTGGCTTAAAGCCAATGGTAATGCTTCGATACAATCTACGGTCAGCGTATATGCCCCGGAGTTTGTACTGAACCCATTTACATATATATAGTAGGTGACTCCCTCCGCAGCATTGAAATTGACTATCGATTGTAAGTCACATCCATCGTCGTTTCCAACCACACATTCTAGGTCTCCAATTGATCCAGAGTAAACGTTGATCTTAGTGTCATAAGTAGAGTTGCATAATCCAGCAGTCACTTCTTCTCCATTTCCGAAGAAGCTATACCATACACCTTTGTTACCTGGGGCAGTCAAGCAAGATCCAGGATTGTCTCCATTCGTCGCATTGGTGGTAGAACCACTAGCTACTCCGCCGCACTCGATCTCTATTGCACCTGCAATAAGGTCGTTTGCCGGAGCCGGGATGATGCATTCACAATCCTGAAATAAACCGTCTGCACCAGATGTGGTAACACATGCATCTCCTTCAAAGAAACAGCTGCCGTCATCAGTAGTGGCATTTCCGTTAAAATTACAAGCATCCATGTCTACACATCCAAGGACAATGGGCTCACCCATCTCTAGGGTAGGCAATAGACACCAAGTTTCGAAAACGCCACCATCTCCAACTGCGTCATCAGCGACTCTCAGAATCCAGTTCCCATCAAATCCTTGTCCATTGAAAATGCTCAGCAAGGCCGGTGATTCTGGAGCGTAAGTGCCAAACAGAACCGGAATACTACCAGTGATGCAAGTTATGGCGCCCGCAGAATCATCTAGCAGCACGTCAAAATTTTCCCCTGCGCTACAGATGTCGGTGAATAATTGAACCGCCGTCCCACTAGGACTGATTAAGGTTACGTCAACATCTGCTAAGAATGAATGAGATCCTTTTAGGGCTACATTAAGGTCAGAAATAATCTGACCTGCCGTCCCTGTGACAGTGATTATGTTGTCCACAAAGCCTGCATTTGGACCGATTGGAGAATTCGGTGAATCACTGTAGATACCACAAGCGGATGAAGGAGAGCATACTTCTGGAGAATCGATGGTAGCCGAAGCTCCACAATCTCCATCATCGGTGCCAATTGCATCAGCTGATATTGCTATGCCAGCATCGAATGGTCCAAAGGTAAATGAACCATTGGAAGCAATACTCTCGGAATCTCCATTGTTGATCGTTACTTCGTAACTGTCATTTCCGTTGCCACCGCTCAAGCTTGCAAGCACATAGAAATCGCCATCGGAATTAAGGCAGTCTACCAATCCGTTTCCGTCTATGTCAATAGCTTGAATTGTCAGAATAGGAGATTCACATTCAGGGGGAGCCACACAGGTGAGCAGCACCGAGTGGGTAGTTCCGCTGATAAAATACGGTCTTATCCTGAAATAGTAAGTGCCTGCCTCGGTTACCGTAAAGTTTTCAGGGCTGTCTTGGCAGCTTCCGATCTCGGTCAGTCCATCACAAGATCCAGAATAAAGGTTCACTACCACATCAGCAGATGAAGACTCACTTATCGTATAGGTGCTTGATCCATCGGCTTCGAAGGTATACCATACATCGGCTGTTCCCAATCCTGAGCAGGCATCGTCAATAGACTGAGTCGCGCTAACGAAGGTCTGACCTTCCAGCGGAGTGCCACATGCAAGTGCGATAGCACCCACACATTCATCATTGGCAGGTGCGGCCGGCGGACAGGTAAAAGTGACAGTCGTCGCGGTGACACATTCAGAGAAAGCTTCGTTGGTAGCGAAAATGGCTGCGTCAGTTCCCGAAGGGAAAGTAAAGGTAGCAGTACCATCAAGTGCAATTGAAGCCGTTTGGTCATCGATATTATTGGTTATCACGTAGGTTCCTTCACTTCCATCTTGCGAAAGCGATATTGAAACATCAAAGGTTCCAGTACCATTTGCACAGGTTTCAGTGGTTGTAGTGTTCAATGTAGAAGGCGCAACGCATAATGGAGGATCTTCGCAAGAAATAGATAGGTCGAAGTTTCCGGCTGCAGTCGAGAATCCACTTACGATAATGTAATAGGTCGTGCCTTCTTCTGAAGTAAACTCGACAGTTGATTTCCGATTGAATCCTCCAATTTGGCAGTCAGGACCAGAGCTGTCGTCCGCTCCACCTACACATGTAAAGCCTCCACAAGCTCCGCTATAAACATTCAATTTGGTATCAAAATCGGTACTTGGACTACAAGTCGATACTGTTACGATGCTTCCGTCTCCTTCAAAAGAGTACCAAACTCCAAATGAACCTATAGCAGGCCCGCAATTTGGAGCTGCTGGATTTCCATTATTTGTTGCGTTCACATTTGTGCCAGAAACGGTCTGACCGCATAACACTGGGATAGCATCTGCGCAAAGATCATTTGCAGGTGTTGGAATAGTTCCTTCACAATCGCAATCAGCAGTGTAGACATCATTTTCTGTTGCAGCATCGCCATCATCACAAGTGCTTCCAGTTCCCAATATATCGGGATCATTGTCATCACAATCATCTGCAGTGCATACCCCATCATTGTCAGCATCGTTATTTACAATGACACCATCAATACAGGTCTGACAGATTCCATCAACAGAAATACATGAACCATCATCGTCGGTAGCTGCTGCGTTGAAGTTACAAGCTGCCATATCGGTACAACCCGCGGTTTCATCGGCATCACAGATTCCATCGTTGTCAGCATCGTTATCTACGATCACACCATCGGCACAAGTCTGACAGATCCCATCAACTGAAATACATGAACCATCATCATCGGTGGCCGCTGGGTTGAAGTTACAAGCTGTGTCATCTTGGCAACCTGCGATCTCGTCTGCATCGCAAACTCCATCACCATCTTCGTCAAGGATCAGCACTCCATTTCCTACGCACGCTTCACACGGTTCGGTAGCGAATGCACACGAACCATCATCGTCGGTGGCTGCTGCGTTGAAGTTACAAGCTGCCATATCAGTACAACCCGCAGTTTCATCGGCATCACAGATTCCATCGTCGTCAGCATCGTTATCTACGATCACACCATCGACACAGGTCTGACAGATCCCATCAACTGAAATACATGAACCATCATCATCAGTGGCCGCGGGGTTGAAGTTACAAGCCGCATCATCTTGGCAACCTTCGATCTCGTCTGCATCGCAAACTCCATCACCATCTTCGTCAAGGATCAGCACTCCATTTCCTACGCACGCTTCACACGGTTCGGTTGCGAATGCACATGAACCATCGTCGTCGGTAGCTGCTGCGTTGAAGTTACAAGCTGCCATATCAGTACAACCCGCAGTTTCATCGGCATCACAGATTCCATCGTCGTCAGCATCGTTATCTACGATCACACCATCGACACAGGTCTGACAGATCCCATCAACTGAAATACATGAACCATCATCATCAGTGGCCGCGGGGTTGAAGTTACAAGCTGTGGCATCTTGGCAACCTTCGATCTCGTCTGCATCGCAAACTCCATCACCATCTTCGTCAAGGATCAGCACTCCATTTCCTACGCACGCTTCACACGGTTCGGTTGCGAATGCACATGAACCATCATCGTCGGTGGCTGCTGCGTTGAAGTTACAAGCTGCCATATCAGTGCAACCCGCAGTTTCATCGGCATCACAGATTCCATCGTCGTCAGCATCGTTATCTACGATCACACCATCGACACAGGTCTGACAGATACCGTCAACAGAAATACATGAACCATCATCATCAGTGGCCGCGGGGTTGAAGTTACAAGCTGTGGCATCTTGGCAACCTTCGATCTCGTCTGCATCGCAAACTCCATCACCATCTTCGTCAAGGATCAGCACCCCATTTCCCACGCACGCTTCACACGGTTCGGTAGCGAATGCACACGAACCATCATCGTCGGTGGCTGCTGCGTTGAAGTTACAAGCTGCCATATCAGTGCAACCCGCAGTTTCATCGGCATCACAGATTCCATCGTCGTCAGCATCGTTATCTACGATCACACCATCGACACAGGTCTGACAGATACCGTCAACAGAAATACATGAACCATCATCATCAGTGGCCGCGGGGTTGAAGTTACAAGCTGTGGCATCTTGGCAACCTTCGATCTCGTCTGCATCGCAAACTCCATCACCATCTTCGTCAAGGATCAGCACCCCATTTCCCACGCACGCTTCACACGGTTCGGTAGCGAATGCACACGAACCATCATCGTCGGTGGCTGCTGCGTTGAAGTTACAAGCTGCCATATCAGTGCAACCCGCAGTTTCATCGGCATCACAGATTCCATCGTCGTCAGCATCGTTATCTACGATCACACCATCGACACAGGTCTGACAGATCCCATCAACTGAAATACATGAACCATCATCATCAGTGGCCGCGGGGTTGAAGTTACAAGCTGTGGCATCTTGGCAGCCTTCGATCTCGTCTGCATCGCAAACTCCATCACCATCTTCGTCAAGGTCTACAACTGCATCACCATCGCAGACTTCACACGGTTCGGTTGCTAGTGCACATGAACCATCGTCGTCGGTAGCTGCTGCATTGAAGTTACAAGCTGTCTCATCCTGACAACCAGCAATCTCATCGCCATCGCAAACTCCATCGCCATCGGCATCGAGAAGGGCAACTTCATCACCATCGCAGACTTCACAGACTTCGGTCGCAAACACACAACTCTCATCATTGTCAGTTGCGGTCTCGTTGAAATTACATGCATCAACATTGGTACAGCCCATTACAATCTCAGAGATACAAGTACAATCTATAAGCTGTCCGGTAAGGCCGTCGCCAGTCATACAGGCATCGCCGTTATTTGCTTCGAGCACGGGACAATCAAATTCAGGAGCGCAATCTTCAACAGTTACGGTAATTTCAGTAACTGTCGAGCATCCATTTCCACCGGTTACAGTAACACTATAACTACTTGTTACAGCAGGGTTGGCAGAAATTGTTTGGGTTGTTTCTCCTGTAGACCATAGATAGGTCGATGCAGGATCAGAAGAATTCGCAACTAGAAGTGCGGATTCACCTTCACAGATTGTTAAACAATCACCAGGTTCAAACTGAAGTACAGGTTGATCAAGGTCTATTGTAACATCGAAGTGTGGTGTCAAGGTAACTTCAGAACCATTGTTCGGTTGACTTAGAATAGTAGGAAGCAACCATGTGGATGCTCCGGGGCCAAACTCATTGTTTTGGTTTGCGCCGGTTCCGATTTGGAATGCTCCTCCAGTCTCCGTGAGAGAGATTAGCAGTCCATCAAGATCCGAAAGACCAGTAATTGACCCTGTAACCCCGGTGTAATAGTACCAGTCGCTAGTGTCAGAATTTTCATCAACACAATTTGCAGAAGTACCAAATACCGGACTTCCTGCTGGAGTTGTAAAAGTTCGTCCCGATAGGTTCAGTAACACGTCCAATATGAGATTCTCGTCACACTTGCTTACTACGGTCATGGTCAATTGACCGGTACCGTCAAAGTTTTCAATAAAAGAAGTATTGTCAAGTATAGCCCATCTTGGTCGATCGGCACCGCAAGAAGCAGGGATGATATCGTTGAAAGAAGTACTGGTCCAGAGTGAATTAAATGCTATACCTACTTCTCCACAAGTCCTGGTGTAGTCACTGAAACCATAGGAAGAAACGAGTGGTTGGAAATCTTCACATGTTATCGCTACATCTGGTGCTTCAGAGCTTGTCACATCTACATTACATGCAGCAGTGCATCCATTTGCGTCTGTTACTATTATAAAGTAGGTACCTGCTTCTAAATTTGAAATCGTTGAATTCCCTTCGATCGAATTATCGTCGGCGTCCGTCCAGCTATAACTGTAAGGCTCTGTTCCACCCGTAACATCGGCTGTTGCAGAACCAGCTCCATTGCAAGCATCTGTCGCAAAACAGCTTATCATCGGCGCACCGTTCACGGTCACATCGATGGTGGCGGTGGCCGTGCATCCGTTAGAAGCAACGGTAACCGAGTACGTACCTGCCGTGGCTGGCGAAAGTGTAATAGTTGGAGTAGTAGCCCCGTTCGACCATAGGTAAGAATACGCACCGTCGCCAGCGAGGGCGATTGCAGAGAGCGTCACATCTTCTCCTTCACATACTGTGGTGCAGGTAGGGATGTCGAGCAATCCTGGGCCTCCCGGGAGGCTAAAGTTAAAGTCGCCATGGCCCGAAGAAGCGTTGAGCATTGGGCCTGTTGAAGGCTGGCTGATGATATCATACTCCAACCAACCGCTTGCCCCGTACTCGAGCTCCTGGTTCAGGTTTGCACCCGTACCTATCTGGAAGGCTTCGCCAAAACGGGATATGTTCACGACCGCACCATCGAGGTCGCCGATGCCGATAAGGGTACCGGTGGTCGACGTGTAGTAGTACCAGTCGGTATTATCAATATCACCGACACAAACGGAGTTTTCCTTGGGCGAACCCGCAGGCGCTGTAAGGGTTCTTCCATCAAAGACCACACTGAGTTCAAAAGAGAGATCGGCATCCGACTTGTTGGTTACCGTACCGGTAAAGACAGCAGAACCGCCATCGTTCTCCACGAAGGAGCCATCGGCAATGGTCCAGAGCTTCTGGCTAGTATATGCGTTCACAAGGGTGTTCGACCAGAAAGCGTATGTACCGCTGGAACAGTTGATGGTATTGTCGGCAATGCCGCCACCGTCAAAGAACAGGGCAGGATCATCCACACAAGCGATATCTACAATAGGGGAAACAAGCGTCCCCACGGTCACCGAGCAAGAAGCAGAACATCCCGCTCCGTCGGTCACGGTCACGGTATACGTGCCGGCCGCAAGGCCGGAGATGGACGCCGTGGTGGCACCATTGCTCCATGCATAGGAATAATCACCTGTACCGCCTTCGGCAACGGCCGATGCCGTGCCATTGCTTTCACCGTCACAAACGGCACCGCCATCCGAACAGGAAACGGTAAGGGCAGGAGTATTGTCGATCACCACCATGCACTCATCCGAGCACCCGGTCTCCGTGTCGGTCACCGTAACGGTGTACGAACCAGATGCAAGATCAGTGACCATGGCACCTGAAGCTCCGTTCGACCATGCGTAAGAATAGCTATTGCTACCGCCAGAAGCAGTGACCGAGGCCGAACCAAGGGCACCACACTCACCGTCCGTTGAAGAACAGTCGGCAACGATGGCAGGAGTATTATTTATCACCACCGTGCACTCGTCCGAGCACCCGGTCTCCGTGTCGGTCACCGTCACGGTGTACGAACCAGAAGCAAGATCAGTGATGGAAGCAGACGTTTCACCGTTGCTCCAAGAATAGGAGTACGTTCCGCTACCGCCAGAAGCAGTAACCGAGGCCGAACCAAAGGCACCACAAGCGCCGTTCTCAGGAGAACAGCTTATCATCGGCGCACCGTTCACGGTCACATCGATGGTGGCGGTGGCCGTGCATCCGTTGGCATCGGTAATATTTACCGAGTAGGTAGTGCTCGCTGCAGGGCTCACGGAGATAGAAGCACCGGTAGAACCGTTGCTCCATTCAAAGCCGTAAGGAGCGGCACCGCTAAATCCGAAGGCGAAGAGCTCAACAGAGCCACCTTCACAGATCTCGGCACAGGAAGGCACATCAAGCAGGCCAGGGCCTACTGGGAGTTCAAAGTTGAAGTCGCCGTGGGCAGTATTGCCGTTGAGCACGGGGCCGTCGGTGGGCTGCGAGAGCACATCGAAGTCGAGCCATCCGCTGGCGCCAAATACCGCAGGGTTGTTCAGGTGAGCACCCGTACCGATCTGGAAGGCTTCGCCAAAACGGGATATCTGTACAAGGGCACCGCTCAGCATACCGTTTCCGGTAAGGGTACCGGAAGTGGAGGTATAGTATTCCCAGTCCACATCCGACACATCAGAGACACAGTTGCCCGACTTGGGCGAACCGGCAGGAGGGGCAGCGGTCCTTTCCGGAGAAAACGGCATCGACGGTAAAGCTCCAGTTGGCATTGCCCACATTGGTCACGGTACCCGTAAAGGAAGCCGTACCATCGGCAAATACGTCAAAGAGCCCATCGGTCACCGTCCAGTACTTATTGCCCGGGAGCAGGTTGTTGAACCAGAAGGCATAGTTGGGGTTGTTGTTGCAGGTAGGGTCGCTGTCGGCAACCATGGAGATAGTGGTGTTCAGGTTGATGTCGGCACAATCGATGGCGGCCATCGGCTGTGGGAAAGTGCCCACGGTCACCGAGCAAGAAGCTTCGCACCCGGCTTCATCCGTCACCGTCACGGTATACGTGCCGCCCGCAAGGCCGGAGATGGACGCCGTGGTGGCACCATTGTCCCATGCGTAGCTGTAATCACCCGTACCACCACCGGCAGTTGCCGAAGCAGTGCCCGTTAGCCCACCGTCACAAACGGCACCGCCATCCGAACAGGAAACGGTAAGGGCAGGAGTATTGTCGATCACCACCGTGCACTCATCCGAGCACCCGGTCTCCGTGTCGGTCACCGTAACGGTGTACGAACCAGAGGCAAGATCAGTGACCATGGCACCTGAAGCACCGTTCGACCATGCGTAAGAATAGCTGTCGCTACCGCCAGAAGCAGTGACCGAGGCCGAACCAAGGGCACCACATTCACCGTCCGTTGAAGAACAGTCGGCAACGATGGCAGGAGTATTATTTATCACCACCGTGCACTCATCCGAGCACCCGGTCTCCGTATCGGTCACCGTAACGGTGTACGAACCAGTGGCAAGATCAGTGACCATGGCACCTGAAGCACCGTTCGACCATGCGTAAGAATAGCTGTTGCTACCGCCAGAAGCAGTGACCGAGGCCGAACCAAGGGCACCACATTCACCGTCCGTTGAAGAACAGTCGGCAACGATGGCAGGAGTATTATTTATCACCACCGTGCACTCATCCGAGCACCCGGTCTCCGTGTCGGTCACCGTAACGGTGTACGAACCAGAGGCAAGATCAGTGACCATGGCACCTGAAGCACCGTTCGACCATGCGTAAGAATAGCTGTCGCTACCACCCGAAGCGGTAACCGAGGCCGAACCAAGGGCACCACAAGCGCCGTTCATGGAAGAACAGTCGGCAACGATGGCAGGAGTATTATTTATCACCACCGTGCACTCGTCCGAGCACCCGGTCTCCGTGTCGGTCACCGTCACGGTGTACGAACCAGAAGCAAGATCAGTGATGGAAGCAGACGTTTCACCGTTGCTCCAAGAATAGGAGTACGTTCCGCTACCACCCGAAGCGGTAACCGAGGCCGAACCAAGGGCACCACAAGCGCCGTTCATGGAAGAACAGTCGGCAACGATGGCAGGAGTATTGTCGATCACCACAGTACAATCATCCGAGCACCCGGTCTCCGTGTCGGTCACCGTCACGGTGTACGAACCAGAAGCAAGATCAGTGATGGAAGCAGACGTTTCACCGTTGCTCCAAGAATAGGAGTACGTTCCGCTACCGCCAGAAGCAGTAACCGAGGCCGAACCAAAGGCACCACAAGCGCCGTTCTCAGGAGAACAGCTTATCATCGGCGCACCGTTCACGGTCACATCGATGGTGGCGGTGGCCGTGCATCCGTTGGCATCGGTAATATTTACCGAGTAGGTAGTGCTCGCTGCAGGGCTCACGGAGATAGAAGCACCGGTAGAACCGTTGCTCCATTCAAAGCCGTAAGGAGCGGCACCGCTAAATCCGAAGGCGAAGAGCTCAACAGAGCCACCTTCACAGATCTCGGCACAGGAAGGCACATCAAGCAGGCCAGGGCCTACTGGGAGTTCAAAGTTGAAGTCGCCGTGGGCAGTATTGCCGTTGAGCACGGGGCCGTCGGTGGGCTGCGAGAGCACATCGAAGTCGAGCCATCCGCTGGCGCCAAATACCGCAGGGTTGTTCAGGTGAGCACCCGTACCGATCTGGAAGGCTTCGCCAAAACGGGATATCTGTACAAGGGCACCGCTCAGCATACCGTTTCCGGTAAGGGTACCGGAAGTGGAGGTATAGTATTCCCAGTCCACATCCGACACATCAGAGACACAGTTGCCCGACTTGGGCGAACCGGCAGGAGGGGCAGCGGTCGCTTCCGGAGAAAACGGCATCGACGGTAAAGCTCCAGTTGGCATTGCCCACATTGGTCACGGTACCCGTAAAGGAAGCCGTACCATCGGCAAATACGTCAAAGAGCCCATCGGTCACCGTCCAGTACTTATTGCCCGGGAGCAGGTTGTTGGACCAGAAGGCATAGTTGGGGTTGTTGTTGCAGGTAGGGTCGCTGTCGGCAACCATGGAGATAGTAGTGTTCAGGTTGATGTCGGCACAATCGATGGCGGCCATCGGCTGTGGGAAAGTGCCCACGGTCACCGAGCAAGAAGCAGAACATCCCGCTCCGTCGGTCACGGCCACGGTATACGTGCCGGCAACAAGGCCGGAGATGGAGGCCGTGGTGGCACCATTGCTCCATGCATAGGAATAGTCACCCGAACCATCACCGGCAGTTGCCGAGGCAGTGCCCGTTAGCCCACCGTCACAAACGGCATTGCCTTCCGAACAGGAAACGGTAAGGGCAGGAGTATTGTCGATCACCACAGTACAATCGTCCGAGCACCCGGTCTCCGTGTCGGTCACCGTCACGGTGTACGAACCAGAAGCAAGATCAGTGATGGAAGCAGACGTTTCACCGTTGCTCCAAGAATAGGAGTACGTTCCGCTACCGCCAGAAGCAGTGACCGAGGCCGAACCAAGGGCACCACAAGCGCCATTCATGGAAGAACAGTCGGCAACGATGGCAGGAGTATTAATTATCACCACCGTGCACTCGTCCGAGCACCCGGTCTCCGTGTCGGTCACCGTAACGGTGTACGAGCCAGAGGCAAGATCAGTGACCATGGCACCTGAAGCACCGTTCGACCATGCGTAAGAATAGCTATTGCTACCGCCAGAAGCAGTGACCGAGGCCGAACCAAGGGCACCACACTCACCGTCCGTTGAAGAACAGTCGGCAACGATGGCAGGAGTATTATTTATCACCACCGTGCACTCGTCCGAGCACCCGGTCTCCGTGTCGGTCACCGTCACGGTGTACGAACCAGATGCAAGATCAGTGATGGAAGCAGACGTTTCACCGTTGCTCCAAGAATAGGAGTACGTTCCGCTACCGCCAGAAGCAGTAACCGAGGCCGAACCAAGGGCACCACAAGCGCCGTTCTCAGGAGAACAGCTTATCATCGGCGCACCGTTCACGGTCACATCGATGGTGGCGGTGGCCGTGCATCCGTTGGCATCGGTAATATTTACCGAGTAGGTAGTGCTCGCTGCAGGGCTCACGGAGATAGAAGCACCGGTAGAACCGTTGCTCCATTCAAAGCCGTAAGGAGCGGCACCGCTAAATCCGAAGGCGAAGAGCTCAACAGAGCCACCTTCACAGATCTCGGCACAGGAAGGCACATCAAGCAGGCCAGGGCCTACTGGGAGTTCAAAGTTGAAGTCGCCGTGGGCAGTATTGCCGTTGAGCACGGGGCCGTCGGTGGGCTGCGAGAGCACATCGAAGTCGAGCCATCCGCTGGCGCCAAATACCGCAGGGTTGTTCAGGTGAGCACCCGTACCGATCTGGAAGGCTTCGCCAAAACGGGATATCTGTACAAGGGCACCGCTCAGCATACCGTTTCCGGTAAGGGTACCGGAAGTGGAGGTATAGTATTCCCAGTCCACATCCGACACATCAGAGACACAGTTGCCCGACTTGGGCGAACCGGCAGGAGGGGCAGCGGTCCTTCCGGAGAAAACGGCATCGACGGTAAAGCTCCAGTTGGCATTGCCCACATTGGTCACGGTACCCGTAAAGGAAGCCGTACCATCGGCAAATACGTCAAAGAGCCCATCGGTCACCGTCCAGTACTTATTGCCCGGGAGCAGGTTGTTGAACCAGAAGGCATAGTTGGGGTTGTTGTTGCAGGTAGGGTCGCTGTCGGCAACCATGGAGATAGTGGTGTTCAGGTTGATGTCGGCACAATCGATGGCGGCCATCGGCTGTGGGAAAGTGCCCACGGTCACCGAGCAAGAAGCAGAACATCCCGCTCCGTCGGTCACGGTCACGGTATACGTGCCGGCAACAAGGCCGGAGATGGAGGCCGTGGTGGCACCATTGCTCCATGCATAGGAATAGTCACCCGAACCATCACCGGCAGTTGCCGAGGCAGTGCCCGTTAGCCCACCGTCACAAACGGCATTGCCTTCCGAACAGGAAACGGTAAGGGGAGGAGTATTGTCGATCACCACCGTGCACTCGTCCGAGCACCCGGTCTCCGTATCGGTCACCGTCACGGTGTACGAACCAGAGGCAAGATCAGTGATGGAAGCAGACGTTTCACCGTTGCTCCAAGAATAGGAGTACGTTCCGCTACCGTCAGAAGCATTGACCGAGGCCGAACCAAGGGCACCACAAGCGCCGTCCGTTGAAGAACAGTCGGCAACGATGGCAGGAGTATTATTTATCACCACCGTGCACTCGTCCGAGCACCCGGTCTCCGTGTCGGTCACCGTCACGGTGTACGAACCAGATGCAAGATCAGTGATGGAAGCAGACGTTTCACCGTTGCTCCAAGAATAGGAGTACGTTCCGCTACCGCCAGAAGCGGTAACCGAGGCCGAACCAAGGGCACCACAAGCGCCGTTCTCAGGAGAACAGCTTATCATCGGCGCACCGTTCACGGTCACATCGATGGTGGCGGTGGCCGTGCATCCGTTCGCATCGGTAACATTTACCGAGTAGGTAGTGCTCGCTGCAGGGCTCACGGAGACAGAAGCACCGGTAGAACCGTTGCTCCATTCAAAGCCGTAAGGAGCGGCACCGCTAAATCCGAAGGCGAAGAGCTCAACAGAGCCACCTTCACAGATCTCGGCACAGGAAGGCACATCAAGCAGGCCAGGGCCTACTGGGAGTTCAAAGTTGAAGTCGCCGTGGGCAGTATTGCCGTTGAGCACGGAGCCGTCGGTGGGCTGCGAGAGCACATCGAAGTCGAGCCATCCGCTGGCGCCAAATACCGCAGGGTTGTTCAGGTGAGCACCCGTACCGATCTGGAAGGCTTCGCCAAAACGGGATATCTGTACAAGGGCACCGCTCAGCATACCGTTTCCGGTAAGGGTACCGGAAGTGGAGGTATAGTATTCCCAGTCCACATCCGACACATCAGAGACACAGTTGCCCGACTTGGGCGAACCGGCAGGAGGGGCAGCGGTCCTTCCGGAGAAAACGGCATCGACGGTAAAGCTCCAGTTGGCATTGCCCACATTGGTCACGGTACCCGTAAAGGAAGCCGTACCATCGGCAAATACGTCAAAGAGCCCATCGGTCACCGTCCAGTACTTATTGCCCGGGAGCAGGTTGTTGGACCAGAAGGCATAGTTGGGGTTGTTGTTGCAGGTAGGGTCGCTGTCGGCAACCATGGAGATAGTGGTGTTCAGGTTGATGTCGGCACAATCGATGGCGGCCATCGGCTGTGGGAAAGTGCCCACGGTCACCGAGCAAGAAGCAGAACATCCCGCTCCATCGGTCACGGTCACGGTATACGTACCGGCCGCAAGACCGGAGATGGACGCCGTGGTGGCACCATTGTCCCATGCGTAGCTGTAATCACCCGTACCACCACCGGCAGTTGCCGAAGCAGTGCCCGTTAGCCCACCGTCACAAACGGCACCGCCATCCGAACAGGAAACGGTAAGGGCAGGAGTATTGTCGATCACCACCGTGCACTCCTTCGAGCACCCGGTCTCCGTGTCGGTCACCGTAATGGTGTACGAACCAGAGGCAAGATCAGTGATGGAAGCAGACGTTTCACCGTTGCTCCAAGAATAGGAGTACGTTCCGCTACCACCCGAAGCAGTGACCGAGGCCGAACCAAGGGCACCACATTCACCGTCCGTTGAAGAACAGTCGGCAACGATGGCAGGAGTATTAATTATCACCACCGTGCACTCGTCCGAGCACCCGGTCTCCGTATCGGTCACCGTAACGGTGTACGAACCAGAGGCAAGATCAGTGACCATGGCACCTGAAGCACCGTTCGACCATGCGTAAGAATAGCTGTTGCTACCGCCAGAAGCAGTGACCGAGGCCGAACCAAGGGCACCACAAGCGCCGTTCTCAGGAGAACAGCTTATCATCGGCGCACCGTTCACGGTCACATCGATGGTGGCGGTGGCCGTGCATCCGTTGGCATCGGTAATATTTACCGAGTAGGTAGTGCTCGCTGCAGGGCTCACGGAGATAGAAGCACCGGTAGAACCGTTGCTCCATTCAAAGCCGTAAGGAGCGGCACCGCTAAATCCGAAGGCGAAGAGCTCAACAGAGCCACCTTCACAGATCTCGGCACAGGAAGGCACATCAAGCAGGCCAGGGCCTACTGGGAGTTCAAAGTTGAAGTCGCCGTGGGCAGTATTGCCGTTGAGCACGGGCCGTCGGTGGGCTGCGAGAGCACATCGAAGTCGAGCCATCCGCTGGCGCCAAATACCGCAGGGTTGTTCAGGTGAGCACCCGTACCGATCTGGAAGGCTTCGCCAAAACGGGATATCTGTACAAGGGCACCGCTCAGCATACCGTTTCCGGTAAGGGTACCGGAAGTGGAGGTATAGTATTCCCAGTCCACATCCGACACATCAGAGACACAGTTGCCCGACTTGGGCGAACCGGCAGGAGGGGCAGCGGTCCTTCCGGAGAAAACGGCATCGACGGTAAAGCTCCAGTTGGCATTGCCCACATTGGTCACGGTACCCGTAAAGGAAGCCGTACCATCGGCAAATACGTCAAAGAGCCCATCGGTCACCGTCCAGTACTTATTGCCCGGGAGCAGGTTGTTGGACCAGAAGGCATAGTTGGGGTTGTTGTTGCAGGTAGGGTCGCTGTCGGCAACCATGGAGATAGTGGTGTTCAGGTTGATGTCGGCACAATCGATGGCGGCCATCGGCTGTGGGAAAGTGCCCACGGTCACCGAGCAAGAAGCTTCGCACCCGGCTTCATCCGTCACCGTCACGGTATACGTGCCGCCCGCAAGGCCGGAGATGGACGCCGTGGTGGCACCATTGTCCCATGCGTAGCTGTAATCACCCGTACCACCACCGGCAGTTGCCGAAGCAGTGCCCGTTAGCCCACCGTCACAAACGGCACCGCCATCCGAACAGGAAACGGTAAGGGCAGGAGTATTGTCGATCACCACCGTGCACTCCTTCGAGCACCCGGTCTCCGTGTCGGTCACCGTAACGGTGTACGAACCAGATGCAAGATCAGTGACCATGGCACCTGAAGCACCGTTCGACCATGCGTAAGAATAGCTGTCGCTACCGCCAGAAGCAGTGACCGAGGCCGAACCAAGGGCACCACATTCACCGTCCGTTGAAGAACAGTCGGCAACGATGGCAGGAGTATTAATTATCACCACCGTGCACTCGTCCGAGCACCCGGTCTCCGTATCGGTCACCGTAACGGTGTACGAACCAGAGGCAAGATCAGTGACCATGGCACCTGAAGCACCGTTCGACCATGCGTAAGAATAGCTGTTGCTACCGCCAGAAGCAGTGACCGAGGCCGAACCAAGGGCACCACAAGCGCCGTTCTCAGGAGAACAGCTTATCATCGGCGCACCGTTCACGGTCACATCGATGGTGGCGGTGGCCGTGCATCCGTTCGCATCGGTAACATTTACCGAGTAGGTAGTGCTCGCTGCAGGGCTCACGGAGATAGAAGCACCGGTAGAACCGTTGCTCCATTCAAAGCCGTAAGGAGCGGCACCGCTAAATCCGAAGGCGAAGAGCTCAACAGAGCCACCTTCACAGATCTCGGCACAGGAAGGCACATCAAGCAGGCCAGGGCCTACTGGGAGTTCAAAGTTGAAGTCGCCGTGGGCAGTATTGCCGTTGAGCACGGTGCCGTCGGTGGGCTGCGAGAGCACATCGAAGTCGAGCCATCCGCTGGCGCCAAATACCGCAGGGTTGTTCAGGTGAGCACCCGTACCGATCTGGAAGGCTTCGCCAAAACGGGATATCTGTACAAGGGCACCGCTCAGCATACCGTTTCCGGTAAGGGTACCGGAAGTGGAGGTATAGTATTCCCAGTCCACATCCGACACATCAGAGACACAGTTGCCCGACTTGGGCGAACCGGCAGGAGGGGCAGCGGTCCTTCCGGAGAAAACGGCATCGACGGTAAAGCTCCAGTTGGCATTGCCCACATTGGTCACGGTACCCGTAAAGGAAGCCGTACCATCGGCAAATACGTCAAAGAGCCCATCGGTCACCGTCCAGTACTTATTGCCCGGGAGCAGGTTGTTGGACCAGAAGGCATAGTTGGGGTTGTTGTTGCAGATAGGGTCGCTGTCGGCAACCATGGAGATAGTGGTGTTCAGGTTGATGTCGGCACAATCGATGGCGGCCATCGGCTGTGGGAAAGTGCCCACGGTCACCGAGCAAGAAGCAGAACATCCCGCTCCGTCGGTCACGGTCACGGTATACGTGCCGCCCGCAAGGCCGGAGATGGACGCCGTGGTGGCACCATTGTCCCATGCGTAGCTGTAATCACCCGTACCACCACCGGCAGTTGCCGAAGCAGTGCCCGTTAGCCCACCGTCACAAACGGCATTGCCTTCCGAACAGGAAACGGTTACAAGTGGATTGACGATAAAGTCGATCCTGTTCGACTCACCGGTATAAAAATCGAGACAACCGGCCCTTCTTGAGCAACGGATATAATAAGTATCTTCTGTGATGGGGCCATCGATCACAAGCGTGAGATCTGTAGCGCCTGCAACTACTGTCCAGTCGGGATTACCTTCGATGTTTGGCACGGGAACATTGCTCACCATCCAAACGATCTCAAGTGCGCCCACGCCGCCCGAAGGGTCGGCAACACTATTAAGGGTGACAGGCCCATCGATAGGGCCGCAGTTCACGATGCCACCGCCGATGGTACCGGGATCGGTCACATTACAACAAGGTGGAGTAGAAACGACCGCACTGCACGAAGTAGAACATCCATTCCCATCCGTAACGGTTACGGTGTAGGTAGCAGCACCAAGGCCACTGATTGTGCTGGAAGTAGCAATGACCTCATCAGGGTTCAACGTAGTGTTGACCCATGCATAGGTGGCGCCTTCTATCTCAGTGACAGAAACTTCACCCTGATCGCCCGGCTCGCAGGTATCATCGGTGGCAAAGCAAACGATAACGGGTGAACCCGCAACGGCCACAACCACGTCGGTGGTTGAAGAGCAGGCATTGGCATCGGTAACCATAACGCTGTAGGTCGATGTTTCTGAAGGCGACACTTCAATGGAAGCGGTCGCTTCGCCAGTTGACCAGGCGTAGGTGTACGGCGCAGTGCCGCTGAACCCATTTGCAGACAGCACTACCGATCCGCCTTCGCAGATGGAAAGGCAGTCGCCGGGCTCGTTGGTCAAGAGTGGGCCACCTTCGATGGTCACGTTGATATCAAATTTTGGGGTGGCAGCCACCACCGCGCCGCTGTTGGGCTGGCTAATGATGGTTGGCGAAAGCCAAGTGGAAGCGCCAGGGCTGTTCTCGTCGAACTGATTTGCTCCGGTACCAACCTGAAAGGCAGGGCCTGTGCGTTCCAAGGCGATCACAAGGCCATCAAGTGCACCCTGCCCCACGGCGAAACCGGAGACATCGGTGTAGTAGTACCAATCGGAAGTGTCGGTAGAGCCGTCCACACAGTTCGTGCTCGCGCCCAATGCGGGGCTGCCTGCGGGGACGCTGAATGTCCTTCCGCCCATGAGCACATCTACCTGAAGGATCAGGGAAGCGTCGCACACACTGGCAATGGTCATCGACAGGGTAGCAGAGCCGCTGGCATTTTCATTGAAAGAAGTTGCTCCGGCGATCGTTCATCGCGCTGCCTGGTTGTTAGAACAACCGGCACCTTCTGTGATCAGGTTGTCGAAGGCATTGTTGGTCCAGAATGCCGCCACCGGGTCTGCGCCGCTGCTGCAGCTGCGCACATAATCTACCAGAGAGAAGATGGACAGTGGCTGCGGGTCGATACCGCACTCTACGGCCACAAGTGGCGGGGCGGGTGCAGAGATGGTAGCGGACTGGGTGGCTACGCATCCATTGCTGTCGGTAACGGTGACAGAATAAGTTCCGGCTGCAAGGCCAGAGACCGAAGCGGTGGTCTGGTCATTGCTCCATAGATAAGTGTAAGGTTCGGATCCGCCTGAAGCCGTGGCCGCGATCGATCCGTCCGTGCCGCCTTCTTCACAGCTCGGGTTGGTGCTTTCTAGGGTAACGGTGGGAGCAAGTGTAACAAAGATCTCTATCTCCGCAAAAGTGCTGCAACCATTAGCTCCTGTCACTTCAACAGTATAAGTCGTAGTCTCTGTAGGGCTTATGGTTATAAAATTTCCTGTCCCACCGTTTGACCAAGTGTAAGTAGCGGCATTTCCGATAAGTACATTTGCATAAAGATCGATAGACTCACCCGCACAAATCGAAGCGCACGGAGTTGGAACATCAAGGAGACCAGGACCAGTAGGGAGCGCAAAATTAAAATCTCCATGTTGGGTACTCCCGAAATTGGGACCGTTGGTAGGTTGGCTCATGATGAAGAATTCGACCCATCCGCTTGCGCCAAATTCAGCTCCTTGATTTAGATTGGCACCTGTGCCAATCTGAAAAGACTCACCGAAGCGAGCGATAGAAATTTCGGCTCCAGCCAAATCATTCGTTCCGCTAAGGGTGCCACTAGTTTGTGTGTAGTAATACCAATCTGTATTATCCAAATCGCCTACACAAACTGAATTTTCTTTGGGTGATCCGGCAGGAGGGCTAACTGTCTTTCCTGAGAAGAAAACGTTTACTTCAAACGATAGGTCATCATTTGCACGATTTACCACAGTGCCGGTAAGAACCGCAGTATTATTGTCATATTCATTGAAAGTACCATCTACTATTTCCCAGTGTTTTTGTGAAGTACGATTATTCAAAAGGTTACCCGACCAGAAGGCGTATGGGCCATCCACACAGGTAGAGTTCGTATTCGCAGCTTCTCCCAATCCATTAAAAGACAAGCCGGGTATTGGTTCACACGAAAGCACTACCGCCGGCGTGAGCAGGTTTGGCACTTCGGCACCACACACCCCGGTGCAGCCGTTGGCATCGGTAACAGCTACCGAATAGTTGCCGGCAGGCAGCCCTGAAATGGTGGCAGATGTTGCTCCGGTATTCCACGCGTAGGCAAATGGTGAAACGCCGCCACTTATGGTAGCAGCGACTTCGCTATTATTCTCACCGCAGTCTCCGGCTGTAAGCGCGCAAGAAGCTTCAAGCCCAGGTAGGATCAGTACTTCGACTACATTAGATTCTCCGGCATAAAAGCTACACGTACTTCTTCGAGCACATCGAATGAAGTAGGTAGTTTCTGTGAGCGTTTCATTTAAAGTCAAATTAGGAGAATCCGAATCTGGAATTGGTTCCCAGTCTGTATTGCCAACGATATTTGGGACTTCGACCAAACTGCGCAGCCAGATGTACTGAAGCGTTCCGGAACCGCCTGAAGGCAAAGCTGAACTTTCAAGAACTACGGTTACGAGTGGGCCACAGGTCGATGGGTCGGCAGCACTTATCGCGCCTGCATCTGTGACATTGTCGCAGACCATTAACCCATTTTCAAAGCTCGATTTCGTATCTCTGAAAATGTCATAATCTAAGACACTATGCCTTAAAATGTTGTTTTCTAATTCTTTGAAAGAGCTTGTTTCGGAAGAAACTAGCTCGGGCGGAGCAGCAAAAACTGCGATACAAGCACTTAAAAAAAGGCACGAAACGAGTGCTTTCGATTGTGAGAAAAGAGATTTCATACTAATTGGATTTAATGGTTGTTGGGTTTGGGAAAAAGAAGGTATGTAGGCTTGCACGAACTAAATTCGCGTATAGTGAAAAATCATAATATGATTGTCGATGGAAGGAAAAAGTCGAAATCGCTGCAACTTCTAAATCAAAACTGAGATTCAAAGGGGCGAAAGATGAAGACAGATTTGGATCAAATCTGCCATCTATTTGGGCGGTTGTTTTAATCTTGAATGAGTTGATTGGTTAAATTGTCTAAGTGTCAATTAAGAGACTTTAACGGTGCTAATGTATATGATTGAATCCGAATAAGGAAACGATGAATTGTAAAATTGAAGCGATTAAAGTTTTTATGATGGTTATAAGTGTACGGAACACACCGAAAAAACAGGGATTAAAGACTTATGAACAAAATTTTAGTTTTGTTGATATGTGTGGCATATTGGTGGGAACAATGATTGTATTTGTCGAAACGATTGGATGCTTCCTTTAAACAGACTGCATTTTAGAGCATAAGGTCTCACGTTTAAAAAGAAGCTGATTTCATCTCGTTTGAAGTTTGTGTTTCTGGCGAGTCTTAATCCATCCTTTTGATACATCTTTTTTAAATTCAGAGTAGCGTGCTTTGCCGTTTCTTTCGCAACTTTTAATCTTTCAATGTTCAAAAAGGTATTGATTCTTGAGTGCCCAGCAATGTATTAATATAATATGCGGTACTATCTTTGCCGAATGCAAGAAATGCTCTTAATTATTGACTTTGGTTCTCAATACACACAACTCATAGCGAGAAGAGTAAGAGAACTGAATGTATACTGTGAGATACATCCTTATCATAAAATCCCAGAATCATTAGAAGGCATAAAGGGGGTGATCCTTTCTGGCAGTCCACATTCCGTGCATGATGAGAATGCGCCGAGCATCGATATTGATCGGTTTAGAAGAAATCTTCCGCTTTTGGCGGTATGCTACGGGGCGCAATATCTAGCCCATGTCGAACGGTCCGGAGAAGTGCGCAAAAGCGACAAAAGGGAGTATGGAAGAGCCAATCTTCGGTATGTAAATGATGATTCAGAATTGTTTAGGGGTATCCCGGTGGGTTCCCAAGTTTGGATGTCTCACGGTGATACGATATTTAATTTGCCGGAAGGCTGCGCAATTACTGCTAGCACGGGCGACGTAGATGTGGCGGGCTATGAGTTTGAAGGGGAGCAGACCTATGGTATTCAATTTCACCCTGAAGTATATCACAGTACCGATGGAAAGCAGCTCTTGCATAATTTTATAGTAAATATTGCTGGATTTATTCAGGATTGGACACCACATAATTTTGCAGAACAGACCATAACTGACTTAAAGAAAAAGCTAGCTGATGATAAAGTGATCCTCGGCCTGAGCGGGGGAGTAGACTCTTCGGTAGCTGCCATGCTCTTGCACAAAGCAATAGGGAGCAATCTTATCTGCATTTTTGTGGATAATGGCTTATTGCGAAAAAATGAATTTGAAGAAGTGCTACACGGCTATAAAGATATGGGCTTGAATGTGCAGGGAGTCAATGCAAAAGATGATTTTTATAAAATTTTAGAAGGGGTTTCAGACCCAGAAGAAAAGCGAAAAAAAATCGGTAGGATATTTATCGATGTATTCGACGAAGCTTCTCATAAAGTCAAAGGGGTGAAGTGGTTGGCGCAGGGAACAATTTATCCTGACGTGATTGAATCAGTCTCCGCCGGTGGCCCTTCGGTGACTATAAAGAGCCATCATAATGTAGGCGGTCTTCCAGATTTCATGAAGCTGAAGGTGGTAGAACCTTTGCGAAATTTATTTAAAGATGAAGTGCGAAGGGTAGGGAAGGAGCTAGGAGTGCCCCCTGCCATACTGGGTCGCCATCCCTTTCCTGGGCCAGGGCTGGCTATCCGGATACTCGGAGCTGTGAGTCCCGAGCGGGTAAGGATGCTGCAGGAAGTAGATGCTATATTCATCCAAAACCTGAAAGATTCTGGCGAATATGACAATGTATGGCAGGCTGGAGCTATATTGCTGCCCGTGAATACCGTAGGGGTAATGGGCGATGAGCGGACCTACGAAAATGCCGTTGCGCTGCGCGCTGTAACTTCTACCGATGGCATGACAGCAGACTGGTGCCACTTGCCCTATTCCCTTTTGGGCAAAATATCAAACGAAATAATCAATCGGGTAAAAGGAATAAACCGCGTAGTTTATGACATCAGTTCTAAACCGCCCGCAACCATTGAATGGGAATGAGAAATCTAAAAATTGCTTTGTTCTTGCTAATACTCCTTATAAATCAGTGCAGTGTAGCGCAGGAATATCCTACGGTAATGCGTGGTGGGGTAGATTATTATGTGCATACCGTAGATCCCGGGAATACGCTTTTCGCTATCTCTAAGATGTACTCAATACCAGTAGAAGCACTCTTGGAGAGCAATAAAAATGCTGCTGAAGGTCTCCAGATAGGCCAAGAAGTATTGGTTCCAATTAATGCGGTCGACAAACGAACAGCACGAAGAAGCAGTGTAAGTCTGGATGGTTCATTTATACTTCACACCGTGCAGCGAAAAGAAACGCTTTTTTCACTCAGCAAAGACTATGGAGTAGATGTAAACGCCCTGATAGCCAATAATCCAGGTGCTTTGCAAAATCTAAAGACCGGTGATGTGATCCGCATACCGGGAGACACTAATAAAAATGCAAATGCAGTGTACTTGGAGCCTGCGAGCAGCGATACGTTTTTAGTACACTCGGTGATGAAGGGCGATACGTATTACAATATTTCCAAGCGTTATAAAATTACAGAAGATGCTTTGGCTGCGGCCAATAATGGGTTTCCAAATGGGCTGAAAATAGGCGATTATATCACCATACCAAAATATAAGGAGAAATTCTTGGAAAGTCAGCGTGATTCCAATAGGGTGGCAGGGACAGATAGCTCGGCTATTACGCGATATCCAAAAGGAATGAAGGAAGCTTACACAATAGGCTTGTACCTACCTTTCGAAATAGAGTTAAACGACTCGCTGGACAGGGCGCTTTCGCAAAAGAAAGATTTGAACATTTTTACAGAAGTAGCACTGGATTATTACCGTGGATCACTCCTCGCCTTAGACTCCTTAAAGCGGTTAGGCTTTGACGCCAAAGTATATGTTTATGACTTGGGAGGTGATGTGGTAGATGCGCGCCAGCTCACCAAACAACAGAGTTTTAAAGAGATGGACCTGATCATAGGGCCTATGCACAAGTCATCGTTGGCAGTAATTTCAGATGCATCACGCTCTCAATCTACCTATCTGGTTTCTCCCAACTCATTTGCCAATGAAGTGTTCGAATCCAATCCTTACCTTTTTCGAGCCATAGCATCCCGTGAAACGCTCCTTCGCTACCTCGGTAACTACGTGGCAATACAGCATGAAGACGATAATGTACTGATGGTAAACAGCGAGAAGGGATCAGACTGGCCATACCGCAAAATGTTCAAAGAAAGCTATAACAGGGCAGCCGGTACTTTCGTAAATTCTATTTCAGACTCCTTGCGGTCTGTCACCAAGCGATTAACCGATGGTGGTGAAGTAGAAAAATGGCTTAAAAAAGACCAACTCAACGTTCTAGTAGTGCCATCAAACGAAGTGACCTTTGTGACCGATTTTATGACGCGGCTCTCGCGCCTTAGTGATACATACGATATTCAGGTCTATGGGCTAGAAAAATGGCTTGGTTTTGATGATATCGATGCTGCGTATAAGAACCGTTTCAAACTTAGATTGGTGGTGCCGACTTACATAGATTATAAGCAAGAAAAAGTGATATCCTTTCTGGAGCAGTACCGGGGTGCATATGAAATGGAACCTTCCCAGTACGCTTATGGATTTTTGGGTTATGATCTAATGCTTTTTTTTGGCAAGGCACTTTTAAGCCAAGGCCTAGGTTTTGCCAATAATGTATCTGCCACAGAGATGGGGGGGCTCGGCGCCAACTATCGCTTTGACAGGTCTACTACTGGACTTGAAATGGAAAACAAAGCGGTATATATTATTGAGTACGATGATTTTGAAATCAAGGCGGTCAATTAAATTATGGGAATCGGTAAAGCTGAAATATCTTCAAATTACAGGCAGCTTCAAGACCGTATTTGCAAAGCCGTACAAGAAGTGGATGGACAAGCTGTGTTTATCTCCGACCAATGGGATCGACCACAAGGCGGTGGCGGCAACAGCAGGATTCTTACCAATGGCGCCAAGTTGGAAAAGGCAGGGGTCAACTTCTCTGAAGTAGAAGGTAAAATGACCGCGGCCATGCGCTCAAATCTCAATGCAAAGTCTGACCGCTTCTTTGCCACAGGCATAAGCATCGTGATGCACCCGATCAATCCGTTTTGCCCTATCATTCACATGAACATCCGTTATTTTGAAATGGACGATGGGACTTTCTGGTTTGGCGGGGGCATGGATCTTACCCCTCACTTCATTGATTTAGAGCAGGCGCAGTATTTTCATGAAAAGCTAAAGGCTCTTTGCGATCGATTCGATTCAGAATACTATCCCCGTTTTAAAGTGTGGGCAGACGATTATTTTTATCTGCCACATAGAAAGGAGACCCGAGGGGTAGGCGGCATTTTTTATGATCATCTCGTGCCATCAAGTGCACATTCGAAGGCCGATTTATTCGAGTTTTCTACTTCGCTGGGTGAGTTGTTTCCTGGATTATACAGCCATTTGCTCATGGCAAATTTTGATACCCCCTATAATGCTGAAAACTTAGAATGGCGTGATGTGCGCCGGGGTAGGTATGTGGAGTTCAATCTTATTCACGATAGGGGTACCCGCTTTGGATTGCAAAGTGATGGCCGCACGGAGTCTATTCTAATGAGCCTTCCAGCTCAGGCCAAATGGTTCTATAACCATCAGGTAAATGAAGGTAGCCCCGAAGCTTTGACACTTGGCCATTTGAAGAAGGGAATAGACTGGATCAATCATTAGCGGAAGCTTTAGGAACTACCAGCTGCCTGCGCCAATGGAGCTCACCCGCCGTGGCTTCTAAAAAATAAATACCGGTTGGGAGGGGTTGCTCTAAGCGCAGCCTGTAATTCTTCCTTGCCACTTCATCGTCCCATTTCGACAGTGTTTTTCCTTCAAGATTAAAAAGTCGAAACGAAGTTTTCTCGAGATCCAAGCGATGCAACGTTTAGCGCCGAACCTTCAATACTGATGTCCAATGCCCGGTTTCTTTTTTCTCTGATCAAGTCTACATCAATCAATGCGGTATGCACAGAAAGCTCCATCTCATTCAATACTGTCCAAACGGGTCTTACCACACCCCTGTGCGCAGCGATATTACTATAGTCCCCGAAAAAAACTTCAGGGTTTGGAGTGAAGCTTCGTTCGCTGATTTTCGTCTCGGTGTAGTTCTGGCCTCCATCACTTGAATAGGCCAAGTATACATCGGTCGCATTCCCGTCATGATTGCGACGGTCGTAATAAACAAAATACAACTCCCCCGTGGTCTGATCAATATCCATCCAAGTAAGAAATTGATGGGAAGCGCCTTGATCTTGATTCACCTTGGTGGGCTTGGGACCATGTATGGCCTTGATCATCGCTCTTGATGAGCCAGATATCGGTATTATCCAGCCCATTTCGTTGATCGGCCCAATTAATATATATCCTGCGACCGATACGGTCCGCTTGATCTATCGCATTTTGTGATAGGCATCCCGTTGGAGCGGAAGATACCGGGTATGGCCATATTCCAACCACCGGGCATCGGATCCAGTTTTTGCTCGAAAGCGAGCCAAGTCTCTCCCTGATCGGTTGACTTGTTAAATACCAGACCATTAGGACCTGCCCAAGCTACATATACCTGACCTTCGGGACCCACAGCTGGCACTGCACCTTCGGTGGTGTCATCGTCATCGAGGCAATCTCCGCTCACTGAATTTATTTTGATCGGATTGCTCCAGGTTTCGCCTTGATCGGTAGATTTGGAGAACATAATATTGGACCGGTCATTCGGATCTTTAGATTCGTATTCGTCAAACTGAGTCCACGTCAGATATGTGTTTTTCGTAATTGGATCTATGTCTACCCAAGGCTTGTCTTGTGCTTTCGAGCCGTTCAAACCGGTATAGGTTCCCTCGCTAAGCTAGCACCATGATCCGTAGATCGTTGACAAACGATGCGATCGATCCAAGTCCCGAGTTCATAGCGCGATAAATGGAAGTGGTAGTAATACTGAGCCGAATCGATGGCCACTACCGGGTCTCCCCATACACCATATTTTGACACTTGACTTTGCCTAGACCATGAGATGCCCCCATCTTCACTCCGATATACGCTGGCTATATTGGCCGCAGCCAGAAGTCTTGATTGATCAACAGGATTGATAGCCACAGAAATTTCGTTTGGGTTGGCTTCATCGGAAATCAGAATATTAGGGTGTTGACCTTGGCATACGCCAAAAGCTAAACTGAGTGCTATGGAACTGTATATTCTATTCAACGAATCTGTATTAGACCGTGAAGATAAAAAAAGGCCGCCCCGATCGATCGGGGCGGCCTTCTGAATTATATGGATTGCATTTATTATCGGGCAATCATCATTTTCTCGATGGTAGTAGTACCGTTAGAAACCATCCTGGTAAGGTAGATACCATTAGGAAGGCTCGCACCATCAAAATCAACCCGGTAAACCTGTCCGGCTTGCGCGTCTTGATTAAAGATAGTCTGCACAGTACGACCGCTCATATCCATTACTTCGATCACGGTCTTACCTGTATTGGCAGTTGAAAATTCAACTACGGCAGGACCTGTGGTGGGATTAGGATAAGCAGTGATGGTTGAAACGGATTGCTCAACATTGAGCTCGCTCATCATTGGGCGCATTATTTCTAAATCTTCATCGCTGAGCCCACAATTGTGGATCGCTACTACACCATCTACATCAAATGCATCTGGTGTGGCAGAGTTAGCGCTGTTTACCAACTTTACAAAGTTGATGAAACTGAACGTACCTGCATCGCTGATATCAACGAATCCGTTGGCACGGCATACAGTTTTCGCGAAGAAGTACTCTATACCGTCTACTGATACATAAACATCTGCTTCTTCGATGTAAGAACTGCAGCTAGCATTACCGTAGGTAGTCTCAACGATTTCGATGTCATCGCCATCCATGTTGGGAACAGCACCATCGAAAGCAAGTATCAGTACACCTTCTTCGGTTTCAGTAGCAGGGTTATCATACCCTAAGGATACAAATACCAACTCATCAATACGCTCGGGAGCGCCAAGGGCTTCATCGGGATTGGTTCTTGCGAAAGCAATATTACCGCCATTTGAAGAAGTACCTTCTTCGTAAAGCACTACTTCGGTAGCGTAGCACTCACCAGTTACAATCTGTGGCAATTCATCACATCCATGAATCGCTTCTACACCATCTAGGTCATAGCCATCAGGAGTGTTATTGGAAGCTGAGCTGGTGATACGGATCAATGTCACATATTCAAGCCCAAGTGGAGTCATGTCTACAGCTCCATCACGGCATACTGTACCAGCGGGTACCCAATTGAATCCATCTTGCGATAATTCGATATCAGCAGATTCGTCATCACCGAGGCCGCATACATCGCCAGAGAATGAAGTTTCCCAGATACGGATGTCATCGCCTTCACCATCCATGATGGCACCGTTGAATCCGAGTGTGATAGAACCATTTACACCAAGTGATACAAAACCATCGGCAGCATTCGATTTATCAGGTTGACCTGTTGCCCTAGCGGCTATCGAACGGTTACCTGCAACCATGGTACCGTCCATTTTAGGCCCTTGGCCGAATTCGAGTACTTCTGTACCAACACATTCGCTAGGTACGATGAGTGGAATTGAACCACAACCATTAAGAGCTGCGATACCGTCTACATCAAACGCATCATCAGAGATGGAAGAAGTAGGAGTGGTGTCAATAATTTTTACCGCAGTGATATAAGAAAAACCTTGTCCAGCATCATCAATTTCGAAAGTTGCTACTTCATCTGTGGTCATTGTACCTACCGAGAAGAAGTCTGTTCCATTTTGTGTAACGAATACTTCAGCGCTTTCTGGGTAGATTGAAAAATTGCTTTCTAAGCCGGCGATAGCGCCATACGTAGTTTCTACTACGAGTATGTCATCTCCTTCTCCATTGTAAGCTACACCACCATCAAAGCCAATGGTAATGCTACCTTGATATCCTAGTGATACAAAGTTAAGCTCATTGCTTATCTGTGGGTCGCCAGAAGCTTTTGAAGGATCATTACGGTCTGGGTTGGTGATAGGGCTATTGTTCTTGCGAAGACCAGGAGCGTATTCTAAGATTGCTCCACCTACACAGTTAAATTCATTATTGCCACCAAAATCACCACCATCGGCGCAACCAGAAGCCATATCACCATTTTTGGTGGTGAATGACTCACCATCCAAAAAGATAGGATAAGTAGTTACGAGAGAAGCATCGCTCGCATTTATTTCTGTTAAGAAATTTGCATCGAAGTTAGCAGTGATCAGGGTAGTTTGATTATTGGCTCGAGCCATACCGTTTACTTTATTGGAAATAGAACCTACGAGTACAGACTCTCCGTCTACCACTTCGTAAAGTTTATTGCCTTGGCGGGTAGCAAGGTAAAGCTTGCCACCTTGTAATTCTAGGTCGCCGCCGTTTACCGGACCATTTGCAGCAAATGCAACTGCCCCATCTACAAGAGATACGGTATAAATTTTATTATCGCTATCGTCACCAACATATACCAAACCATCGGCAGGATTATATACAGCGGCGTAAAGGCTATTGATATCGCCATCTATCGCAACATCTGCTCCAAATGTTGAAGTTCCAAGGTCGTAAGGGCGGATGAAATTTCCATTGGCATTGACCAAGAAAAGAGTTCCGCTAGATGCGTCCATGGCCATGTGGGCTTGGAAAGTAACATTCTCCAAGAAGGTGAGTATGGCAGAACCAAACTCAAAGTCTACCTTATAAAGATCGGTTCCTGAGATGCCTGGGCCATGATTCACATAGTAAGTGCTGAAAGACTCACAGTCTTGCATTTCTGTTTCAAAAGAAGCACAACCAGAAGCAAGATCTCCATTGGCAAGAGTAAAAGGCTCACCACCTAATAAAGCTGGAAAAGATTCAGTTTCGTTCACTCCACCGTCAAGAGAGTATCGCATGAAGCTCGGGCTCCCTAATGATGAAACAAATACATCTAGACCATCAGAAAAAGTGGCCATGCCTGTAACAGCAGAAGCCACATTACCCAAAAGGATGTTGGTCATACCGGGTATTACGGTGTAGAGATTACCATTTGGCTTAGACGCTAGGTAAAGCCCTGTATTGGTAAATGTGATGTCCCCTCCTTCAATGTCAGCATCTTCATCGAAAGATTCAACACCATAAGGATTGGTGGTAAGGTCGATCTCATAAAGATTGCCAGCACCGTTACCTATGATCAATTTGGAGTCGGCATTAATGGCCGCCACCGTGATACCACTTAAAGAAACTTCAGGAAGAAGGGTTTCACCAAGCTCCCCCGTGGCAGGGTCTACCGAAAAGATAGCTCCGGTATTATCCCTAACTACGTATAATAGTGCTGAGCCTTCGTCGAAAGCGATATGCGCTCCATAAGGCAAGTCAAGCACTAAGGGGCTAAGATTTGCATTTCCATCTTCAAGCGACACGCTGTAGATGTCAGAATTTCTTGATCCACCATTAAGATTAATGTCGGAGTAATAATATACAAAGTCATTGCATACTGGCTGAGCGAAAGATGCCACCGCCGCAAAAACAGCTGTCAGCATCATTGCTCCATTTTTAAAGTTTAGTTTTTTCATAGCACTATTGTTAGTTGTTTAAATTACTAGGCAAAAATACAAACTTGTTGAATCTAAGTCAAGTTTTATCGCAATAATTTTAATATTGGTCGAATTTCTATAGGGCAGGTGATATCCACTATATATGAGTTTAAATCTTAATTAGTTGATATTCAATGATTACGGATGAGTATTTTTCTCAACACAGGCTATTAATCGAAGCATAGCGATCATTCAAAGTATAAGAATAGGGGTCTGTCCGAGCCCAGTTTCATCTAATAATGACCAATAATTGATGGTTTTGACAGTAAGTAATCGCTAGTTGGGTGACATTGGTCGCTCCATTGTATAGCTTTGTTGACGTGAATATTTTCAGATCGATATGTTTTTCGGGGGTGTACTGCTGCGTTGGAGTTTTGGCATTTTCGACCAAAAGCTTTGCGCAAGATGTAGAAGCGTACAGCACCACTTTTTCGATAGCCGAGGCAGAATCGCGGCGGGCGGTACTGGCCCATCCGAAGACTGGAGCATTGATATCCGGGGCAAATTACGATAGCAAATCTGCAGTTTGCCATTGGACGATAGATCCTTGGCAGCGGCATATCGTGGGCAAGGTGGTGCATACTTTAGCACTTTTGGCGCCAGCCGATACGATCTACTTCGATCTGAATGAAGCCCTGCAAGTAAGTTTGGTAATGAGCGAAGGTGAAGAGTTGGCATCCTTCTTCGCGAGTCCTTTATTACTGGGAGTGGTCTTGGGTAGTTCGGCTTCCGCCAATGAATTGGCTATCGAGATTCATTACGAGGGCGAGCCAGAGCAATCGAGTATTTTATCATTTAATCAAAGCTTTCACAGCGGTTTCCCTGAAATATATACCCTTTCTGAACCTTATGGCGCGCGCGATTGGTGGCCGTGCAAGCAAGGTCTCGATGATAAGCTGGACAGTATAGAGATCAATATCACAGTGCCACTGGGAAATAAAGCCGGGAGCAATGGAGTATTGAAAGCCACTTTGCTGAATGCCGATAGCACTGTCACGTACACGTGGAGACATCGACACCCCATTCCTGCGTATCTCGTATCACTCGCGGTGACCAATTATATGGAGTTGAACGATTACGTTGCTATTGGTGCCGATTCGATCTATATTCTCAATTATATTTACCCAGAGTATTTGGATTTTGCCTTACCGAGGCTAGAAGAACTGCCCTCGATGCTCGCTCTTTTTTCCGATCGCTTTGTGGCCATACCCATTTGCAGATGAGAAGTACGGCCATGCACAGAGCTCTATACCTGGGGGTATGGAACACAGCACCATGAGTACCATGGCCAATCTCAACTTCAACCTTATGGCGCATGAGCTTGCCCACCAGTGGTTTGGTAATAAGGTGACCTGTGGTAGCTGGGAAGATATATGGCTGAATGAAGGCTTTGCCACTTATCTGAACTTGCTGGCAGTAGAATTTTTAAAGACAGAAGCTGAGTATATGCAGATGCTCACCGGATTTCAAAACAGTGTCATGACCGAGCGCGGTGGCTCGGTATTCGTGAATGATACCACAAGCCGTGAACGGATCTTTGATGGAAGGCTGTCCTATAATAAAGGTGCATGTGTGCTGCACATGTTGCGGTGGATGGTCGGAGATGATCAATTCTTTGTAGCGTGCCGAAATTATATGAATGATCCAGCGCTTTCCTTTTCGTTTGCGCGTACCAATGATCTTAGGGGCCACTTTGAGACGGTATCCGGATTAGATCTCCGTTCATTCTTCGATAGCTGGATTTATGGTCAGGGACATCCGATATATGAACTGCGTTGGTCAATTGTAGAAGGGGGTGTGGTTATCAATCTGGATCAAAACCCTTCCCACCCTTCGGTAGATTTTTATGAAATGCCCGTAGCCGTGCGTCTCATTGGTGATATGGAGTCGCGCGACTTCCGCTTAGATCATAATACCAGAAATCAGGATTTTTATCTCCCTGTCGATTTCACCGTTCGGCAGGTCCAGTTTGATCCCGAACATTATATCTTGGCGAAAAACAGTATTTCTTTTGATCCATCATCTGATTTTGATATTAATGCCATTCGTGTCATTCCAAATCCGGTCGCACAAGGAAGTTCAATACGGGTATCTATTCTGAACCCTGTATTCAATGCTACGGAAATCACCATTATTGATGCATCGGGCAAGGCGGTAAAGCAAGAGCGCTCTGCGAGTGGCTTCCGGTCCGAATTCGTGATTGACATTGATGGGCTGGCACCGGGCATCTATCATCTTCGCTTACGCAATAAGAAATCATTCCTTTCCGAGCAATTTATAGTAGCTGGACGGTAGGCCTTCTGGCAAAAGCGCGTAAAGTAAATAGCTAATTTATAACAGCATTTCTGGAGTGATGGCAGTTCATCTAAGGAAGCCTAGCCAGTTTTTTTGTCAGACCTTATCATTCCCTTATATTGCCCGGCATGCATTGGATAGATATTTCGATCTTTTTTGTTTACATGGTGGCCATGCTTGGGGTGGGCTATTTCTTTTTACGGTCTAATTCGAGTAAAGAAGACTACTATCTGGCCGGGCGTGATATGGGGCCGTGGCATATCGGTATGTCGGTAGTGGCCACCGATGTGGGCGGTGGGTTCTCCATCGGTCTGGGCGGTCTGGGTTTTACGATCGGTATAAGTGGTTCTTGGATGCTCTTTACGGGCTTGATTGGGGCTTGGCTCGCTGCTGTTTTTCTGATTCCCAAGGTATTTGAATTGGGCAAGAAGGTAGATCTCTTCACATTTCCGCAAGTATTCGACAGTATCTATGGCAAAAATGTAGCCCTGATAGCTGCGGCGATTTCGGCCATCGGTTATCTTGGGTTTACATCTTCCCAAATGCTCGCAGGGGCTAAACTGGCCTCGGCTACCTTTCCTTCCATCTCACTCGATATGGCGCTGCTGGTCATGGGGGTGATCGCCGTGGTATACACCGTGATGGGCGGACTCAAGGCCGTCATTTACACCGATACCATTCAGTGGATTATCCTGCTCACAGGGCTTATTTTTATAGGCTTGCCGCTAGGCTATTACGCTATAGGTGGTATAGAAGGTATTCGCGCGTCGGCAGCGCCCGAGCTACTATCCCTGGGCAATATCAGCTGGCAAGATATTGTAAACTGGGGGGTTACGATCATTCCTATCTGGTTTATTGGGATGACGCTTTATCAGCGGATTTATGCATCACGGGATGTGAAGCAGGCCAAGAAAGCTTGGTATATTGCAGGTGCTTTTGAGTGGCCGGTCATGGCATTCTTAGGGGTGCTGCTCGGCCTGTTTGGTCGCATAGCTGCAGATCAGGGGCTCTTCGCAGAGTACGGGTTTGCTTCTGCGGCAGGGCTTGATCCTGAAACGGGATTGCCCATGCTCTTACGTACTATTTTGCCAATTGGCCTGATGGGGCTCATGATGTCGGCTTATTTCAGTGCTATCCTTTCTACCGCCGATAGTTGTCTGATGGCCTGCTCGGGCAATGTGGTGAGCGACCTGCTCTATAAGATTCCATCCTTTCGAAAGATGGATGAAATAAAGCTAAGTCAAGTGGCGACCCTAGTCATTGGTGCGGTAGCGCTCGGTATCGCCCTTTTTATGGAAAATGTGCTAGACCTTATGCTACACTCTTATGCCTTCATGGTAAGCGGCCTGTTCGTGCCTGTACTATTTGGGCTTTTTACCAAAGCACCGTCCAAAGTGGCCGCCATGATAAGTATGGTTGCTGGGGGTGGGCTTACGCTTACCCTTACCGCACTGGACGGTGAGTTGCCCTTTGGTCTGGAACCCATTATCTTTGGGCTCATGGCGTCTCTAGCGGCCATGCTTATCAGTCAGAAATTTATGAATCAAAAAATGGTACACCCTTAATTTTTGGGTTTTACCCTTTCCTGCTCTTCGAAATTTACCTTACCCGGATCTATTTTAGCAATCGATTGTATCAAGCCTTCTATGATGGCATCTATCCATTGCGATGCAAAGCCCTTGTAGTCATTTCGTTCTTTGTTGATTTCTCCCCTTCTGAAGTTTTTCCCTTCCGGATTATATCTCCAGAACACCAACTTCTCCAGCACATCTGCCAAAAGGTCTTTGAACCACGCCTTCTCACCAGTTTTTTTCTTAACTGCAAGCAGGTCTAGATTTTCGTAGTATAAATCCATATAACCTTGAGAAGCATATTTATTTCCACTCAGCTGAAATTGCAAGCTGTCTATTTTACCGCTCTCTACCCTAATTCCGGCCATCTTCTGCATAAAATCGCTCATAAAGTAAAGCTCCGAAGCGCCCATACTTGCCTTTAAGGTAAAAGGATCGTTTTCGCCATACTCATACTGCACAAATGCCGTAACAGGGGTCTTATCCATGAAATCGCCCGTGGCTCGAAATGTGAATGTAGGCTCTGCTTTATTCACGTTTTGTATTCCAGCTACCATTCCGTTCAAATGGGTGAATTCAAATAATGCTGGAGCGCTGTTCGATCCAAAGATACCTTCGAAGAAGAAACGGCTATTGCTGATCATAACAGAATCTATTTTCAAGGATTTCGGTATGGATGCGATTGGCTCTTGTGGTAATTTTGTGACGCGCACCGGCCACGGGTAGCGTGCATCTTTATGGATTTTAAAATCGACCGAGTCCAGTGAGATCTTTGATATTATGAGTAGGCTATCTGTGACATTTTCCGGTCTGGCTAGGGTTAGTTTGCCTACCGATACATCGAGTCGGGCTTTGCGCCAGCCGTAAAATTCTGGAAACTCCATTTTAT
This sequence comes from uncultured Cryomorphaceae bacterium, assembly GCA_963836915.1. Lineage (GTDB taxonomy): Bacteria > Bacteroidota > Bacteroidia > Flavobacteriales_D > Cryomorphaceae > Cryomorpha. The sequence goes on from CAWILH010000002.1 coordinate 267,981, forward strand.
CGAGCGTTTGGAAATAGTGAATCCCACCGCATTGTATTTCTGATTCATTCCTTTCCAATAGTATTCTCTCTATCTCTATGGACTGCACCGAATCAGGGAATAAATAATCAACGCCGGCTATATATAATTCAGATTTATCCCAAAGCGTCTTAACATTTACAAGCTCATTTTGATAAGCTATTTTATTAATGGCAAAATTAAAGGCGCATGTTAACTTCTCAGCCCCATCAGGATCGTATTTGAACTTGCCATCTTTACTTGATATTCTACCCACTTTAAAACCCCGCTTCTTTTTGTCTGGTTTTACTTTCCCTTCTTCCCTGTTTTTGCTTTCGCCAAATTGAAAATTCCGCACGCCAATAGATGGTTCTAGAAGGGAGATGGAATCAACTGCAAAGTCATTCTGTACTAAAAATGTCAATGGTCTGAAACCGTAAAATTCTAGACGTTTAACGGTGATGAAAATATCGTTCAGACTATCACCCTTCTTTATGAAAATCAGGCTGTCTATCTTTAGGGAGTTACCCAGAAGTTCCAATTTTAAACCGCTGTAGGCTATGTTGTAATTTTCCCCGAGCTGCATCTCCAGCTCATTTTGCAGGTAGTCGTCCAGTTTGCGATCTAGCGCGTATCGGCTTACCGCCAATGTAATAAGGATGGCAAGCAATGATATGCCGATGATGATAAATAGTTTCTTTTTACGCATAGCGAAATGTAGGTAAAAACAAGTCTGTTGCGCGAGCGTTATCCAGAAATACTTTAGAAGTTTATCAAAGTTTTGGTCTTTATAAACCATTCACCCAATTCTTAGGTTATCTTTGTGAATAAGCTTCGAGCGTAAATGCTGATCATTGGAGTGAAAATCTGATTTTCGCAGCTTAAATGCCCCACTTAAATTTATAGAATGAAAGTAAAAGCCCCACGTCTTAAATTCAGCAACCAGATAAATGCAGAATTTTTTGACACCCTTCGCGAACGCGTAAACTCTTATTTTACTACAAATGACTTGCCCAAGCATGGCGATTCTAAAATAGTCATTAAGACGATTGTCATGTTCGTGCTCTATCTTGGGCCTTTGGTAGCCATGATCCTAGGCTGGGTCACCAATCCGTTTCTCTTTGTGGGCATGTGGCTTCTTATGGGTCTCGGCGGCACGGGCATTGGAGTAAATGTAATGCACGATGCCAATCATGGGGCGTTTTCAAAATACCCTTTTTGGAATGACCTCTTGGGCAAGAGCGTCAATTTAATCGGCGGCAATGCCAGAACTTGGAAGCTCCAGCACAATGTGCTTCACCATGCCTACACCAATATAGAAGGAATGGATCACGATCTTGATGTACCTAACGTTTTGCGTTTTTCACCCCATCAGAAAAAATATAAGATCCACCGTTTTCAGCATCTCTATGCTTGGTTCTTTTATGGTCTTCAAACATTTTCAAGAACACTTGCCACCGATTTTCGGAATGCAAAATTATTTTACGACAAGGGGCTGATACGGTCGAAGAAAGATTACAGAAGTGTGGTTTGGAATATTGTGATAGGTAAAGCATTCTACTTTTTTTATATCCTTGGGCTTCCGCTAATGTTTGCCCCGGTATCTCCTTGGTTAGTACTTCTTGGCTTTGCTACGATGCATTATGTCTCAGGATTATTGCTTGCCATGATTTTCCAAAGCGCTCACGTGATGCCAGGACTAGAGTTTCCAGTGCCCACTGATCGTGGAACCGTGGAAAATTCTTGGGCAATACATCAAATGCAGACCACTACCAACTTCTCGCCTAAGAGCAAAGTTTTCTCATGGTTTGTGGGGGGGCTCAATTTTCAAATTGAACATCATCTTTTCTCAAATATTTGCCACACACATTATCGGGAGATTTCCAAAATAGTCTCAAGCACCGCAAAGGAATTTGGCCTTAAATACAATATGCAAAAGAACTTTGCCATAGCCGTATGGGAGCATGGTAAAATGCTGAAAGCATTGGGGCGAGCGTAGTGATCAAAATTCTTGGTGCGCTATATCATTGGGATAAGCCGATTCCAAGTTTCGACGCTGTAGCTGCAGGATTGGTGAAAATTCAGAAATATTCAAATCAAATGGTAAACACAGCGCTTCTATGAAACCTTTCGTCCTACATCTTTACTTAGTTTTTGGTTTTCTCAATCTCGCCTTAGCGCAAGTGGATGATGAGCGTATCGTATTTACCAATTTGGAAGATGCCCTTAAAAACCCCGAAGCAGTTTATTCGCTTGACCTGAGCAATAAGCAATTGGATTTTTCTTGGTCGGTATTTAAGAAGTTTCCCAATCTAGAATACCTGAGTTTAAAAAATGATCATTTAACAAAAATCCCACTTGAAATTTCCGAACTTACGAATCTCAAGATTCTCGACTTGAGTGGAAATGACTTCGAATCATTGCCTTCCGGCTTCGCTAACCTAAAGTCGTTGGAAGAGCTTTTTTTGAATGATGATCCAAACCTAAATTTAGATAAAGTATTCAACGAACTTAGCGGTCTACCAAAATTAAAATCGCTTCACTTGGAGCATGATATGCTTGAGACAATCCCAACCGCTGTTACCAAGCTGAAGAACCTTGAATACCTCTATCTCAATGAGAACAATTTGAAGACAGTGCCCTTTGATATAAAGAAACTGACAAAGCTCAAATTGCTCGATGTACATGATAATCCTATTCCGAGAACTATGATGGAGCAATATGACCAAAAGAAAGAGCCTATTATCAGGTTTTGATGCTAGGTTGATCGTTCTTTAATTTACGATATGAAGCTGCAGTAGATTTATTGAGATTCTGTTCTGCGATAAACTTTAATTAGGATATTTATTGGAAAATCTTACAAAAAAAGGGAACCATACGGTTCCCTTTTTTTAGCGCAAATAATAAAATGGACTTATCAGGCATTATAGTAAAAACGCTCTTCGATAATTTTATCCCCTTCCCATTTCTGGCGTGCCACTTGTTCCATTTTTTGTCGCTTGCCGCCCATGGTCACATCCATCCAAGATTCAACCATTGATGTTTTTTCATCTTCATTGGAAGTGACGGCATGCACGCCGCCACCGTGCATCTCTTCTATTCCCTTGACGAAATCCTGCTCGTATTCGCGGTTGGCTTTTTTCCCTTCCCGCTTGTCGCCAGTGGCTTCGATCATGGTGACATCTTCGTGATAGTAGTGCTCAAAGGCATCCATTATTTTGCCTTCGCCTACCATTTTGTACATTGCTTGTGCTTTTTCTAGATAGCTCATAATTTATACTTTTAGTTTAAAGTGGAACAGGACTGTTTTAGGAATTGTTTGACCGTAATTCGTAAAATTTCACAATCCTATCCAATCAAAAAGCGGGTCAATGCGGCTTTCGATTCTGCACGCTTTAGTTGCCAAGCGCTGAAGGCCAATGGAAAAATTGAAATTTTCGCCCGTCCAAGGTCTGTAATCTGCTGTGAGCTCAAATGTTCTTCAAAGTCGCCTGGGTAGCCTATCAGATCTATACCGAAATACTGCGCGTTGCTTTTGAGTAAAATATCTATTTGAAAGCCAGCGATGATGTAATCAGACCAAACCGAAGTTTCAGAAGCTGACACAAAGGCTAAGACTTCTTTTAGAAACTGGTCTTTGGAAGGATTACTTGACGTATCGACTTTTTGGGTTTCGAGCGCAGATTCCAAGAATTTTCGCAAATAAGAATCGCTGTCAAGCTGCTGGGGAAGAAAGGAGTGATACACTTTCTGTACATGTCTCGCACGTGTAATCGACACATTAAAAACATCCGTCTTGTTGATATGCAGGAATGCTGAATGGTGCGAATCGGCATCTACAGCGAAAGATAGGAGCATGATGTCTCGCTCATTGCCTTGAAAATTGTATGCAGTGCCAACCATAATTTGGTGCGCTGCAATTTCTGCAAGTGTGAACTGGGAGGATATTTCGGCAAATAGCGCATCTACCTGATCACGAAAAGGCGACAATACGCCGATACTGGATTTTAGGTCGTCATCCAGATCTTCTTCTGAACGGACCAACTGGTGCAGCTCCAGCAAAATCGCTTCAACTTCTACTAGATTGATTCCTTTTTTCGGGTCACGGCTGCCATATTTTAGATATACTGTCTCCAACCCTTGGCTTGCTTCAGGTCGCTGCCGCATTATTCTTAGGTCGGAAGAATAAAATTGCTCATTTGAAAATTGAATGATATCTGCTGTCGATCTGAAATGCTCATTTAGGAAAACCGAATTTCTTTGGCTGCTCAACCGTGCTATTGCTAGGTCTAGCAAGCTGTTTTTTCTAAAATCAAATGTGGCGATTTCTTCATCAGTCAGCTTATGGCCATTCCCAATTTGGCTCAGACGCATACGCGAAAGGAAAGTCACATGGCGCAATTGATTCGGATCCCCGACTATTACCACCCTTTTCGCGCGTTGTATTGCCGGAAGGCAAGTCGCCATGTCGCATTGGCTCGCTTCGTCTATGATTACTACATCGAAAGTTCCGTTGTACAGCGGTAAGATTTTATAAAGTTCGGCCTGCCGGCAAAGCCAAATTGGGAATGCGCGAAGCAAGATTTTTATGTTTATGCTTTCCATAAGGCTCGCCCTGCGGGAACTGTTCCGCGCCCGCACAGCGGCGTTTAGCGCGGCCAGCTCTTGTCTGTCCCGATTTAAAACCTCGGTAAGCTCTTGCTCAAACTTCTCTTTTATATAGGTTTTGATTGCTTCGATTTGATTTGCGGATTCCACATTGTAAGATTCCAAGGTTTCCCAGAGTGGATCAAAAAATCCATGGATGGCTTCGATGATCGCTGTGCGCACCGTATTTTCCAATGATTTCCCGGTCAATTGTTTCCCCCAACTTATCTCGCGACCCATCCGTGCATCAAGTTTTTTCGCCAGTCTTTTGATGCGCTTCTGACGCGCTGCAATCGTATTTTTAAGGCTGCGATAATTTGACTCGGTTGCTGAAAAGTTACGCTGATTCAATATTTCATTCAAACGCTTTTTCATCTGGGCAGCATTCGATTTGTCGCCACCACGAATACAAAGCTTGTCTGTACCCAGCATTTTCTCGATCATCGCAAGGCAAACATCCACGGCTTCATTTTGCTGAGACACAATCAGCACCGATTGCCCGCGCATAAGGTGGTCGATGGCTATGCAGCTCGATGTGTAGGATTTTCCGGTGCCTGGTGGGCCGATAATAATGGAATGCGTTTCCCTTCGCGCATTTTCAACAGCCTTGCACTGTGCAGCACTAAGCTGCCCGGGCAGCATTATTGAACTTTTGTTTAAAGGCGGAAGCAATTTTTCTGTCTTGCCCAGCAGGCATTTCAAGGCCGGACTAAAAATTTTTGAATCGCTGAGTTTCTTCAGTTCAGAAATGATGCCGTAAGTATCCGTCGATTTTTTTACGATTCCCAAAGCGCTTGAAGGGACAAGCCTAAAATCGCGTTGGGCGTCAAGTTGTTTTGGCTGTAAATACCGTTTTAATTTATTCTCTTTCCATAGATTGGGAAAGTAGAGCATGTCATCGACTTCCATTTCTGAAAAATGCTGCTTAAAAAAGCGCATGATTCTGCCGGAAACGCCAAAGTCAAAAGGGAATTTAGGTATATTCTCAATGAAATCGGCCATGCTGACATCTCCGCCATATTTTCCATTCAAGGCTTCAAAAAACGAAGAATTGACCCTTGGATTCTCTCCATCGACATAGAGAAAGTAATTGTCCTTTTCGAAAAGGAGTTCGGCTGGAAATAGGAGCAAAGGAGCTGCAATTTTTCGCGCCGGTTGACGACTTTCATCTTTTCCCAATAAAAAGAAACTACCATAAAAGAGTTCCTTTTCGCTTTTATACAGCGCCAGGACTTTGAGAACTTGCTCAGCGTAGGCGTAAGGAATGGCCAACTTCGGTGCAACATTATTGATCAGTTCTTCCTGACCGTCAATAATTTTTATGAACCCTACCTTCGGAGAAGAGATGTAATTACTGATCCTGAGCTGTCGATTGTCGGCCTGATAGCAATCTGCAAGGTGTTTTATGATTTGGCTGGTGCTGCCCATCTACCCAAATTTCTCCCAGAGTTTTTCAAATTCCCGCTCGAACTGTGCGTGTAAGTCGGGGTCGGCAGAAATGACGATATTCTCATAATTGTAATCGGCGGCAGAGCGCGTCCAGTTATAGCTGCCAGTGATAATCCGCTCATCCACAATGGCAAACTTATGGTGCATGTGCGCCTTGTTGGGGTCGAACCTTACCGAAAGGCCAAGTTCGATAAGCCTGTGTATATCAGAACCGCGGTCGTGGGCTTTGTCATTGTCCGTGACGATTCTTACCCTTTTATTGAGCTTGTGCGCTTCAATAATGGCATCCGTAATTTCGTTGTCACTGATGGTAAATACGCAGATATCAATCCTTCGGCCCGCAGCCTTGATGGCCGCAATTATAGCGTCGCGACAGGTTTCCCCTGGGCTGAAATAGGCTTGGCTCTTATATGCTTTACTTGAATTCACGTCAATCTTATTTGGAATACCCTTAATCGAACCTTTTTGCTTTAGAATCTTCTCCTATCCTAAACATAATAGCAGCATTAAAAAACCGTAAGCTCATGTTGGTCGACTCTGTTTGTTATAGAAAGCTGCCAATATACAATAGCGTGGTGGGAAAACGATTGGGTTTTTCGATTTTATAATTTACTACCTTTACTTCAAAGATTATTCAAATGACCCTAGAAGCCCGAAAAATAGAGTTTGTACAGGAGTTTTTAAAATTGAAAAGTGAAGATTCGGTAGCGCGCTTAGAGAAAATTTTAAAAAAAGAAAAGGTCAACTCCACAGATCACGAATATCAGCCTATGTCGAAAGTTGATTTTAATAAACGCATAGATCAATCGGAGTCTGACTTTGAAAATGGACGTTTTAAAAGCAGCTCTGATGTTTTATCCAAATACGATTGAAGCGCTTCCAAGTTATTTGGTCAGCTTTTGCTGAAGCTCAACTTGATGAAATTTATCAATATTACAAAGGCAAGGCAAGTGTTGCTGTTGCCTTCAAGATTATTAGCGGGCTTGTTAGGGAAACAGAAAAATTAGTTCAAAAACCCTACATGGGTCAGGAAGAAGATATACTCAAGGATAGGAGAATAACTTACAGATACTTTATTTTTAAGAATTATAAATTGGTCTACTCCGTTGACGAAGTTAATCGATTTATCAAAATAGCTGATGTTTTCGATACACGGCAGAATCCGATAAAAATGAAGCGGACACAATGATTTTCTTTAAATTTTAGCTTGGCTGATTTTCGCGACTGGAGTTTATGTTTTTATCGCGGGCTTTCGCGAAATAGGTCTTCCAGTGATTTTAGTCTCTCATCCATTCTTTTTGCGGAGTTCGTTTTTTATACCAGCTATTTCTGATTCCATTCGGGCTATCCGTTCAGCTTGGTTTTGGCCAATGCCAATAGTATTGGTGATTGTTTTGGTCAACTCCCATATTTTTCGGATGTCTTTGCTTTTTACCTGCATGGAGTAGCTTTCCGGATTATCACCTGACAATACAATGTTGCTCAGGTTTCTTTGGCTTACCCTTCGGAATACGATCTCGCCCAGCATTTCAATAATGTAAGCCTTCCCAACTTCCAGGCCATCTGGTTTTTGATTTGCCGATAAGGAGCACACGGCAACATCGCCTTTTTTAAGCCCGCCGGCAGCGGTGGCCATCTCATCTTTTTCGATTTCAAAAGCCAGGTATTTTACCCCTTTGGTAAGGGGAAGCGCAATGGCAGGGAGCTTTTTAGTGATCTCCGCATCGCTTAAATATTCCTTCTGCGATGCGGCATCCAGGTATGGGATGTGCAAGACTTCCTGCGGATTCTGCGTCGGCTTCAGGTTGTGCGCGGCATCTTTGCTCAGCTCCTTTCGGAAAATGTCGAACCGGTAAAGATTGTTGACGCTAAGGTCTTTTTGAAGCAAATCGTCTATGCCAATGCCAAAATAATTGGCAATATCAATCAAAGTGGAAATTTTGGGTTCTGATCTTCCTTCTTCATAAGCACCGATGCTCGCTCGCTTCAATTCGAAAAGCGCGGCAAATTCAGTCTGACTAAGGTTTTTTATGCCCCTGATCTTTTTTATGTTCCTACCTATTTTTGACATACCACAAAAAATAAAACGCCAATATATTTGGCTTTACCAATAATAATAGTAATTTGGCTGCGTAAAGCTAATAAAAATATCATGAAAGCTCAAACGAGTACATCAATGGGGCGCCATCCACCGTAAAAGTTTTATATATTGCCCTTCCAAACTTGATCTATTAACTACATAATCATTAATATGAGCGCACATTTCGAAAAAATAAAATCGTACATCACCGATCTGGACTATACCATAAGCCATGAAAATACCAATGAAGGTGTTTTTGTGATAGCGCATGAGTCGGCGGGAATACAAAACCTGGTTTTGGCACTGGCCGATCCCATCCTGATCATTGAGATGTACCTTTTTGAAATAAAGCAGGCATCTGTTGAGATGTTTAGGGACTTGTTGCAAAAAAACCGCGACATCGTTCACGGCGCATTTGTATTGGACGAAACGGGCAAAAAAGTGATTTTCAGGGACACCCTTCAACTCGAAAACTTGGATCTCAATGAACTGGAAGGGTCAATCAATTCGCTTAGTCTTTTGCTTAGCGAGTACAGCGATGAGCTGATCAAGTTTTCAAAGCATTGAACTTTGAATTTTTACTGGCGGAAGTTTTCGAAAGAAGCCTGCCAAAACAATTTTTGACAAACACTAAAAACACTCCACATGAACTTATTCAAACGATTATTCTCGATAGGCACGGCCGAAGCCCATTCGGCAGTTGATAAATTGGAAGACCCCATTAAGATGACCGAGCAGGGCATCAGGGAATTGAAAGGCGATCTCGACGGGGCCTTGCACGCTCTGGCAGAAGTAAAGGCGCTGAGCATCCGTGCCCGAAACGACATCGAAACTTTTGAAAACAAGGCGCAAGACTATGAGCGTAAAGCTGTGCTTTTGCTACAGCAAGCCCAAAAAGGAGAAATGGAAACCGCAGAAGCCGACCGCTTGGCGAGCGAAGCTTTGGTAAAAAAGGAAGAGAACCTGCGACATATCGACCGTAACAAAATCGACAAAGAAAAATTCGACGGAAATATCTCGGCAATGGACACCAACATAAAGCGATTGCGACAGCAGATAAGCCAGTACGAGAACGAACTGAAAACCCTTCGCGCCCGTGTGAAAGTGAGCAGTGCCACCAAAAACATCAACAAGCAAATGGCGCAGATCGATGCTTCTGGCACGGTGGCAATGCTTGAGCGAATGAAGGAGAAAGTGGCTCAGGAAGAAGCACTTGCAGAGAGCTATGGAGAAATAGCCAATGAGAGCCGCTCAGTGGATGATGAAATAGACAAAGCGCTTTTGAATGCCGACAGCGCCCGTGCCACCGACCAATTGGCCGAGCTCAAGAAAAAACTCGGCATGAACCAGGGGTAAATCCGGGCATGGGCGAGTTTTTCCATATCATTTTCAATGCGGCGAATGCCTTGCCCACCGGCCTGCTTTTCTTCGTCTTGCTCTACTGGATCGTCGTAATATTCGGCTTTCTCGGTACCGATTTCCTTGATTTCGATCTGGATACGGACATAGATGTGGACGGCGATATAGACTACGGGGCTTCCGCTTCCGCCGATATTTCGTGGATCAACCATGTGCTCGTATTCTTCAATCTGGGCAAAATCCCGGTAATGATCTGGATGAGCTTCTTGGTATTTCCACTCTGGCTTATCTGTATCAATGTCAATGCCTTGCTTGGCTTTGAAAGCTTCCTGCCCGGGCTGATTGTTTTCATTCCGGCATTGATAGTCGGGCTATTTGTCGCCAAGTTGCTCACCTGGCCCTTCGTCCGGTTTTTTCAGCGCATAGATGAAGAGTCGAAAGAGAAAGAAGTGCTGGGCAGGGTAGGCGTGGTAACGGTTTCGGCCGATGCAAAAAGTAGCGGTCAGGCCGAAATAGACCATGGCGGCACATACCTGCGCATGGGAATCCGCACAAGGGATGAGATACGCGTTAGCAAGGGGCAGAAGGTGCTTTTTATCCAGCCTTTCGGCGAAAGGGGCATCTATCTGGTGGAGCCATATAACGAGATAGAATAAAATTAACCAAGGCCGAAAGGCGATCATTTTAAACCTAAAACAATGGAATCATTTTTTCAAAATTCACTCATGGTCTCGATCATCATTGGAGTGATTATCCTTTTCGGGATTATTGCGATGTTTTCGCGGTTTTACCACAAAACGTCACAGGGCCAAGCGCTCGTGCGAACGGGTATCGGCGGTATCAGTATTTCATTTAATGGAATGCTTGTGGTGCCCGTGCTACACAAAGTTGAGATTATGGATATCTCGCTAAGCACTATCACCATAGAGCGTAACGGAAAAGATGGGCTGGTCTGCAAGGACAATCTGCGTGCCGACATTAAAGTGGCCTTTTTCGTAAGGGTAAACGAGCGCGTTGAAGACGTGAAAAAAGTGGCGCAGGCCATTGGCTGTAGCCGTGCATCTTCCAAAGAAGCGCTGCGATTGCTCTTCGATGCCAAGTTTTCGGAAGCCCTAAAGACGGTTGGTAAAAAGTTCGAATTCGTAGATCTCTATAATCAGCGGGATGAGTTCCGAAAGGAAATACTCAACTCCATCGGTACCGACCTGAATGGTTATGTGCTGGATGATGCAGCCATCGACTTTTTGGAGCAGACTTCTTTGGCTTCGCTAGACCCGAGCAATATTCTCGATGCGGAAGGGATCAAGAAGATCACCGAAATCACCGCAAGGGAAGCCGTGAAAGCCAACTTCATTCAGCGCGACAAGGAAAAAACGATCAAACAACAAGACGTGGAAGCCCGCGAAGCCATATTGGTGCTGGAAAGGCAACTTGCCGAAAGCGAAGAAAAACAGAAACGGGAAGTTGCCAATGCGCGATCGCGCGAAGAAGCCGAAACCGCAAAAGTAGCGCAGGAAGAACGCCTGAAATCAGAAAAAGCGCGCATTGCGACCGAAGAAGAAATATATGTGGCTGAAGAGAATAAACTGCGACAGGTAATAGTGGCCGCTAAAAACAAAGAGCGCACTGAAGCAGTGGAAACCGAGCGTGTGGAGAAAGACCGATTGCTGGAAGTCACCGAGCGCAACCGCATCGTAACCTTGGCCGAAATCGAGAAAGAAAAGGCTATTGAAGAGCAAAAGAAAAATATTCAGGAAGTAATAAGGGAGCGGATAGCCATTGAGAAAACGGTTGTGGACGAAGAAGAGATCATCAAGGATACCCGCGCATTTGCGGAAGCACAACGGGACAAAAAAGTATCAATAACCAAGGCAGAAGAAGAAGCCGAAAAAGGATTGGTACTGGAAATAAAGAAGGCCGAAGCCCAGAAACAGGCATCGGAATTCAAGGCCAAGCAAACCATCATCGACGCAGATGCCGAGCAGCAAAGCAGCGTGCAGCGCGCCGAAGCGATAAAAACCATGGCCGAAGCGGAAGCATCGCGCTACGCGGCAACAGGTTTGGCGGAAGCCCAAGTAATGGAAGCCAAGGCACTAGCCCGCGAGAAGCAGGGTGACGCCGAAGCATCGGTGCTCGAAGCGCAGGCATTGGCGGAAGCCAAAGGCATAGAAGCCAAATCGCAGGCACAGTCGGAAGCCGATCTGAAAATAGGTCGAGCTGCGGCAGATGTGCTCAAGGCAAAAGGGCTTTCGGAAGCCGAAGTAACCCGGGAGAAGGCGGCTGCCGACAAGGAAAAAGGCCTGGCCGAAGCCAATGTGAGCCAAGAAAAATTCAACGCCGAAGCGGAAGGATTGAGCAGAAAAGCTGCGGCTATGAAGGAGTTGGATGGGGTTGGCAAGGAGCACGAGGAGTTCAAGCTTCGGCTCAACAAAGACAAGGAAGTGGAATTGGCCGGTATCAATATTCAAAAAGACATCGCTGATGCGCAGGCAGAAGTGCTTTCCACGGCTTTGCGCTCAGCCAAAATCGACATTGTGGGCGGCGAAGCGGTATTCTTCGACAAGATTGTCGGTGCCATTTCCAATGGAAAAGCTGTGGATCGGGCGGTGCAAAACAGCCAAGTGCTTTCGGAAATACGCGGCCAATTGCTCGGCTCCGACGGTGGACAATCATTGATCCACCAATTGAAATCGCTCTTTAGTGAATCGGGCATCAAAACCGACGACCTGAAAAACCTTTCGATAGCCGCGCTGATCACCCAAATGATGCTGAGCACAGATGATGACCAGAAGCGCAGCAAGCTGGGCAATTTGCTCGACCTGGCAAAGCGTACGGGCATAGCGGGCGAGAATGCGGGAGAGTTGGGGTTGGGGTGAGATTTTTATTGTACAGAAACATGGCTTTTTAGATTTTACAACATGCAATTTCCTTCTGCACTTATTTGATTGGTTAGCACAAAGAGTCACTTGTTTATTTTCTATTATCGAAATAATATTTTTAAAGTATGTTGAAACCATTGGAACAGTTTATATGCGATAGTTGCCGTCAAACCATCGAAACTCCAGATCACGGGTGGGTTGAATGGGTGGGTGAAGGAAACCGAAATCATGGCTTTAGAATTTGTCATGATAATGGGAGATGTCCACGCCTTTCTAAGAATGAATATTTATGCGATCAGCCGCTTAGTAGCTTTCTGGGAGATTACAAATGGAAGGAGTTTTATTCATTTTTAGACGATGCAATTCAATATCAAATTCTACTTGAAAATTTCGATCCAAGCGATTTTCAAGAATTGTCTGAATTTATAAAAAGACTTACTGTGCCCTATTACGAGGAAGCACGTCAATTTATTGATCAGCAACAACTTCAATCGAATAATTATATGGGGTTACGTAAAAAAGACTTGAAAAATATTATTGATGAAAACAAATAGTTTTCTCAGAGGCTTTCTGTTAAATTCTGGCTCGGCATTGGAGTCGATAACTACATAGAAGCAGAATCGGAAAACAAGGAAATGGAACTGAATGAAATTCCGCGCTATAAAGATAAAAATGCCGCTTGATCCAAAGGGCTACGCTTCTGCAATCAAGGTTCGGACAACTGCGAATATTATAAACTGAATTTCGGAATTGATATGAGTAAAGGTGTTGCCATATCGCAAAAAAAAATTGAGAATGGAATTTTCACTGTTCGAGGCGAGCAGGTGATGGTAGACCGTGATTGTGCAGAAGATTATCTGATAAAAACAAGGGTTTTGAATCGAGCGGCAAAACGAAATCTTCCAACTGCAAACCGTTCGTACCCTTGTGATGATCAAAACGCTTTACATGATGCAGGTGTTGAAATTTTCGTCTCAAATTGGAAATTAGATGAGAAATGAAATCATTCTATATCGGCCTGACGAGCTCACTGAGCATATTGAAGTTAGGCTCGAAGATGAAACTGTGTGGCTGAATCAAGCGCAATTGGTACGGCTATTTCAACGAGATCAATCAGTAATATCACGACATATAAATAATGTGTTTAAGGAAGGTGAATTAGATGAAGAAGGCAATATGCAAAAAATGCATATTCCTTTTTCCGATAAACCTGTTGCATACTACAATCTAGATGCAATTATTTCGGTAGGTTACCGCGTAAAATCCAAACAAGGCACTCAATTCCGCATTTGGGCAACTCGTGTTCTTAAAGATTATTTGTTGAAAGGCTATGCCATTAATAACCGCATGAACCGCCTTGAAGACCATGTAGAAACTTTGAAGAATAAAGTAGAGCAAATAGACCTGCAAATCAGTACGCAGCAAATTCCTACCCAAGGTGTATTCTTTGACGGGCAAGTATTTGATGCTTATGAGTTGGCTTCCAAAATCATCCGCTCAGCCAAAAAGAGCATTGTGTTAATTGATAACTATATCGATGAGAATGCCATAACCCACTTAGCTAAGAAAGACAAAGCTGTGCAGGTGCATTTGCTCACAAAAAGTATGAGTAAACAACTGAACTTGGATGTGCAAAAAGCCAACGAACAATATCGAAATTTTAAATTGCTGGAATTTGCCAAAAGCCATGACCGTTTTTTAATTATTGACAACAAAAAAGTCTATCATTTAGGGGCTTCGCTCAAAGATTTGGGCAAGAAGTGGTTTGCTTTTTCAAAGATGGAAGCCAAATCGGTGGAAGTGATTATGAAAGAAATCAAGGGGTTGATATGAGTAAAGATGTTGCCATATCGCAGAAACAAATTGAGAATCGAATTTTTACTGTTCGGGGCAATCAGGTGATGATAGACCGTGATTTGGCAGAAATGTACCAAGTTGAAACAAGGGTTTTAAATCAATCGGTAAAACGAAACATTGATCGTTTTCCTGAAAAATTCAGATTTCAACTGACCCTTGATGAAATTGAAGAATTGAAATCACAAATTGTGTCGTCAAATTCAAGATCACAAATTGTGACCTTGAACCAATCAGGGACACCGCAAGGTGGGAACATAAAGTACCTGCCCTATGTCTTTACAGAGCAGGGAGTGGCAATGCTTTCAGCTGTATTGCGGTCAAATATCGCCGTTAAAGTAAGCATACAAATTATAGATGCATTTGTAGAAATGCGGAAACTCATTGCCGGGCACAGTGGGCTACTTCAAAGAATAGACCGCGTGGAACACAAACAAATAGAAACAGATCAAAAATTTGAGCAAGTTTTTAAAGCGCTTGAAAGCAAAGACGTGATTCCCAATCAAGGGATATTTTTTAACGGACAAGTATTTGATGCATATGAATTGACTTCCAAGATTATTCGTTCGGCCCTAGAGCACATTGTGTTGATTGACAGTTATGTCGATGAAAATACACTGACGCACCTAGCAAAAAAGAAGAAAGGGGTAAACGTACTTTTACTCAGTAAATCTATAAGTAAACAACTAAAATTAGACGTGCAAAAAGCCAACGAACAATATGGCAATTTTCGGTTGCTGGAATTTGCCAAAAGCCATGACCGCTTTTTAATTATTGACAACAAAAAAGTCTATCATTTAGGAGCTTCGCTGAAAGATTTGGGCAAGAAGTGGTTTGCTTTTTCAAAGATGGAAGCCAAATCGGTGGAAGTGATTATGAAAGAAATCAAGGGGTTGATATGAGTGAAGATGTTGCCATATCGCAAAAACAAATTGAGAATCGAATTTTCACTGTTCGGGGCAATCAGGTGATGATAGACCGTGATTTGGCAGAAATGTATCAGGTAGAAACCAAAGTGTTGAATCAAGCAGTAAAGCGCAATATTGAGCGATTTCCTGAACTATTTCGCTTTCAACTTTCTGATAGTGAAAAAACAGAACTGGTCACAAATTGTGACCGGTTCGAATCACTGAAACATTCATCAAATAACCCATTTGCATTTACGGAACAAGGTGTGGCCATGCTCTCAGCTATTTTGCGTAGTGAGACGGCCGTCAAGGTCAGCATCCAAATTATCAGTGCTTTTGTAGAAATGCGAAAACTCATTGCCGGGCACAGTGGGCTACTTCAAAGAATAGACCGCGTGGAACACAAACAAATAGAAACAGATCAAAAATTTGAGCAAGTTTTTAAAGCGCTAGAAAGCAAAGACATGATTCCCAATCAAGGGATATTTTTCAACGGACAAGTATTTGATGCATATGAATTGGCTTCTAAAATTATTCGTTCGGCATTAGAGCGCATTGTGTTGATCGACAATTATGTGGATGAAAATACACTTACGCACTTAGCAAAAAAGAAGAAAGGGGTAAACGTACTTTTACTCAGTAAATCTATAAGCAAACAACTAAAATTAGACGTGCAAAAAGCCAACGAACAATATGGAAATTTTAAATTGCTGGAATTTGCCAAAAGCCATGACCGCTTTTTGGTTATTGACAACAAAGAAGTCTATCATTTAGGCGCTTCGCTCAAAGATTTGGGCAAGAAGTGGTTTGCTTTTTCGAAGATGGATGTCAAATCGGTGGAAGTGATTATGAAAGAAATCAAGGGGTTGATATGAACCACTCCATCGATAAGAAAAGTCTCGAAAATGCCTACCGTCTATTTGATTCGGGAGCAATCGACACCATTGAAATCGGCACAACCAAAGGATTGCAAGAGATTCACAAGTGTCTTTTCGATGGCTTGTATGATTTTGCAGGGGAAGTACGGAGCAAAAATATCACAAAAGGCAATTTTAGGTTTGCCAATGCATTGTATTTGAAGGAGATTTTGATGAAAATCGAAGAAATGCCCGAAAAGACTTTTGACGGGATTGTCGCGAAATATGTGGAAATGAATATTGCCCATCCATTTATGGAAGGCAACGGCAGGGCCATGCGCATCTGGTTGGACTTGATCTTGAAAAAGAACATGGCAAACCTGGTCAATTGGCAGTTTGTGGACAAAACGCTGTACTTGCAAGCCATGGAGAGAAGTCCGGTGAATGATCTGGAGCTAAGAACATTGCTTTCCAACAATTTGACGGATGAAATAAGCAACCGCGAAATAATTTTTAAGGGAATAGAACAATCCTACTATTATGAAGGCTATAAAAAAGGGGATGATGAAATTTAGGGAAAGTCACAATTGGCAGCTTTGTCATTTGAAAGATGGACTTAGACAGGGCTCGAATAAGATCAATCTGAATGAAATATGGGAGAAAATCTTTCGCAACTATATTCCGGCAAGGAAGTCAGGTACCGATCCCGATTTTAATTATGGCGAATATGCCACAATTAGAAATCAGGCGGGACTTAACAGGTATAAGATCAGCGTAAAAGAATGGACCAAAAAAACTGGAGTGTTTGTCCCAAAAGCCGAATCAGTTAGCCATGGTTGGACTTTTAATATTTCTGCAACATGAAAAATTTGATTGTTCTTTTACCGCTCTTTTGTCTATTTACAAGCATGGGTTTTGGTCAAGAGAATGATTCGAGTCTTGTCGTTAGTGAAAATATGGTGTCATATCCCAACGAAGAGAATAGTGATGATTACGATGAGTCGCAAAATTTTTCTCCTGGACTGGCTTTTTTCGCTCTTATTGGAATAGGGTTTATTTTAATCGGCGTTGGGGCTGGCATTGCCTTAACGGTAATAGGACTTCTAATAATATTCGGATTAATTTCACTTGGCATACTTTCAACGTCTGTTCTAATTGGTATTTATAAAAAATCGTATGCGTCGGGCTTCAAGGTTTTTCTATTAACGTCTACCACTTTTGCAGGCTTCTTACTTTGCGGTATCGGTTTTTGGTTGATGAACAAATTTCTACATTGGTGGACTGCTCAAACTGCTATTACCATTGGTGCGGGAATTGGGATTTTGACCGGTCTCGTCTTTGGCTTGGTTGCATTCTTTATATTACGAAGATTTGCATTGTACTTAAAGAACCGGTTGCAAGAGAAACCAATATGAACAATCAATTTCGAAATGAAAATTCGCCCGAAGTTTTAAGCACTTGGGAGAAAATATGCCATCCCGAAATCAATTACCCCGAATTCGGGGTAATTGAGCAACAGGAATGTACCATCAGATTTAAGGAATTTATTAATCGGTTGATTAACAAAGCAGGAGCAAAACCTTTTCATAATATATATGACCCCTATTTTTACAGCACCCGAAACACCAAGTAAAACCCAAAAAACAACCCCAACTTCGCCTAAACACAAAATGCCGGAAACCAGCCAAAAACCTACAATGGAACAAGGAACTTACGAGATCATCCGCGATAGGCTGCGTAAGAATGGCGCCGATTTGCGGAAGCGGCTGGAGCAGCTAAACGAGTCCCGAAAAGCCGTATTTGGATCGATTGAAACCAAACTCCTGGCTACGGAGCGCATCAGCACAGACAACAATTGCCTGGCGCGCGACATTATTTCCCTTGGCGGCAACCGATTCCTTTTCGGCTACAACGTATTTATGGGGCTGAAAACAGAAACACAGGTGGCCGATGTTTTTGCGAGTTTTGAGTACAATCCCGAAACGCATGGCTTTGAGCGTATTCCGTCGCCATTTCTCAAAAACGAGAACTTTCTGCTCGATTTCAAAAACCTTTACAAGTACTACCGCGATACCCGCTTCGTAAAATTTGCCGAGATCGGCGCACATATCTTCATGGTATTTCAGGTGGGAAAAACCACCGATGACATCAAGACTTTCAAGTGGTTGAAAGGGGATGGCTCGGCCAATTATTTGGACAACCGCAGCGACCATGAATATCTTTTTCCGCCGCAGCACGAGTTTAAATGGAAGAAGGTAAACCGCGACATGCAACGGCAGGGCGCCTATCCGCATATTTCTATCGAAGACCGCGTATTTGTGGAAACCGTTGGCGGCGACCTGACCATAAAAGTGGAAGACAATACCAAATCGGGCAAAGGAATCTATGAAGAGCCGGTGGAAGAAGCCGATCAAACGCTGGATGATGCCGAGATTTATTACGCGCTCCTTGGCAACCTGATCGCCCTGAAAATAAGGCCTTACAAAGAGAATGACTTCCGCTACTTTATTTTCAACGAGAAAATTTCGGAAGTGATCCGTATCGACACGCTCAAGGATGCGTGTGTGCTGCTGCCAGATAATCAAGGACTTATATTTGCCGAAGGCTATTACATCCAAACGGGTGAGTTCAAGCTTTTTGAAACGGCGCTGGAAAACATGCTTTTCGAAAAGCGCATCCTTTCGCCAAATGGGGAAGATGTGCTCTTCGTTTTTTACGGCAAGGAAAACGGCACGTACGTATTGCTGTCGTACAACCTGATCATTCAAGAAGTTGCCACGCCCATTATTTGCAATGGTTTCAGCCTTTTTGAAAGTGGCGAACTCATCTTTTTCAAGGCGGAAGCCGAGCAGAAAAAACACCATGCCCTGCAAATTTGGCAAACGCCTTACCACTCGCCCAATCTGGTAAGCGAGCGCAGCAGCGATGCCTATCTTTTCAAAATCGGGAACAAAGAAGTGGTGCAGGCCATGGCCGAAGCCAATGAGCTGATCAAATTAGTTGACAAGGAAGACAGTTATTCAGGGCTTTACAGCGAATTATCGAAAATTTCCAGGGTCATTCTCGACAATTTTCACTGGCTGGGTCACGAAGAAGCCTTTAAGCTAAAAGAGCCCATTCGCGCCATACGTGAATCGGCCGGTTCGGCCATAGCCGAATACGACAGAGTGGTCGAAATCCGTAAAAACTCCAATGAAGCTTTGGCAACGGTGGCGGCTGAAGCAGAGAAGCTTATCGCCAAATCGGGCAGGGGGGAAGCCAAAGACATAGATGCCTACGTAGCGCGCCTTTCGCTCTTGCGTGAAGTGCGCGGCAAGATGATCGCTTTGCGCGAAATGCGGTACATCGACGAAATCAAGGTCGCTGAATTTGAGAAGGAACTCACGGAAGTCTCGGAAAAAGTATCCAAGAACTGCGCCGATTTCCTGTTGAAAAAGGAAGCTTTGGAGCCTTACGAAAAGCGCGTTGAAAACCTGGAAGCACAAGTAGAAAAAGTGCAAAAGGTGGTAGAAGCCGCCAAATTGGAAGAAGAGATCGTCCGCATTTCCAAGGAATTGGAGATGTTGATAGACATCGTGGGCAATCTAAATATTGAAGATGCCACGCAGACCACGGCCATAATCGATAATATTTCGGGAATTTATGCCCGGTTCAACAGCATAAAATCGGCTTTGTCAAAGCGGCGCAAAGCCTTGGCCGTGAATGAAGGCGAATCGGAATTCAACGCCCAGTTCAAGTTGATCAATCAGAGCCTTTCCAATTATTTGGAAATAGCCGACTCGCCCGATAAATGCGATCAAAGCCTGAATAAATTACTGGTTCAGCTCGAAGACCTTGAAGCGAAATTTATTGATTTCGACCAGTTCCTGAGCCGGATTTCAGAAAAGCGGGAAGAGATTTACTCCGCTTTTGAAAGCAAAAAAGCCGCATTGGTAAATGCGCAGAACAAGCGCAGCCTGGCCTTGAGCGACTCGGCCAACCGGATAATTGAAGGAATAAGGAAGCGGCTTTTTGCAATGGCCAGCCAGGAAGAAATCAATGCCTACTTCGCTGCGGATATCATGGTCGACAAAGTGCGCAGCCTTTCCAAAGACCTGCTGGCCATTGGCGATTCGGTAAAGGCCGATACGGTGCAGAGCAATCTGAAAACTGCTTTTGAAGATGCCAACAGGCAGATAAAAGACAAGAAAGAGCTCTTCGTGGAAGGGCAGGAAGTGATCAAACTCGGCAAGAACCGCTTCAATGTAAATACGCTCAACGCCGACCTTTCGCTGGTAAGGCGCGACGACGGATTTTACTACCATATCACTTCTACCAATTTTTTCGAGAAGGCAGCCCCCGAATTATTCGAACCGCTCAAATCGGTGTGGGATCAGCCACTCATTAGCGAAAACAACGAAGTGTACCGCGCTGAATATTTGGCTTTTGCGCTTTACAGCGAAAGCGTTTTATCCAAAACGGACAAGGAAATCAAAAAGCCCCTGGAGCTAACGGAAATGAGCGAAAAGGAATTGCTGGTCTATGTTCAAAGCAAGATGGCCACACGCTTTGATGAAGGCTATGTAAAAGGCGTACACGATTTTGATGCAGCCATTATTTTACGACAACTGGCCGCTTTTCATACCAGTGCCGGGCTGCTGCGTTTCGCTGCCAAAGAGCGGGTTATCGGTTTGTTGGCATGGGAGATCATTGCCAAAAGCGATCAGGCTGCGGCTTGGGATTCCCGCATGGAAAGGGCAAAAGCCGTCTGCGGTATTTTTCCGGCAACGGATGCTTTCTCGGCTTTGGTGGCCGAATTGGCAGCCATTATGGAAGCCAGCCTTTCGGCAAAAACAGGAATCGACGCCAATGATTTCGCTCAAGCCGCCCGCTATATTTTCGAATTGAAAACAGGCAAGGACGCCCCTACTTTTAGCGCGGGAAGCAATGAGCTGACCAATCAATTCAAGGCTTTCCTGAAAAATCAAAAAGCACTCAAAGAATTCGAGCAATCATTGAAAACACTCGAAAGTGAACCCGAAGACCGGTTTTTTCAAGCTGTTAATTGGATGCAATCTTTTGTCGGACAATCGGGAACAAGTGCGGAAGAAGGTTTGCTTTACGAAGCCGCCTGGCTTTCGATGTTGCCAGTGGTGGAGAAGGAAAAACCCCATTTTCATAAATTGGCGGCTGGGCTGGAAGGATTCAAAGGTGACCATCCAAAGGTGAATTCAGGGGTATACAACTTGCATTTCAATGCTTTCCAAAAGAGATTAGCGCATTTTCGAAATGTTGACGCTGCTGCATTCCATGAATTTTCCGATTTACGGAAATCGCTTTTGGAAGCCAAGAAAGAAGACATCCGATTGCAGGGGTTTCTCCCTAGGGTGCTCAGTTCTTTTGTGCGAAACCAATTGCTCGATGAAGTCTATTTGCCCCTGATTGGCGAAAATATGGCCAAGCAAATGGGGCAGGCCGGTGAATCAAAACGCACCGATCTTATGGGCTTGCTGCTCTTGATCTCTCCACCGGGATATGGTAAAACCACCTTGATGGAATACATGGCCAATCGGCTGGGGCTGCTTTTTATGAAAATAAATGGCCCTTCACTGGGCCACGATATCAAGAGCCTTGATCCTGTGGTAGCCACCAATTCTGCTGCGCGGGAAGAACTCGAAAAGCTCAATTTGGCCTTCGAGATGGGCGATAACGTGATGATCTACATAGATGACATACAGCATTGTAATCCCGAATTTTTGCAGAAGTTCATCTCCCTTTGCGATGCCCAGCGAAAAGTGGATGGTGTGTACAATGGCCGCAACAAAACTTATGATTTTCGCGGTCGCAAGGTGATGGTGGTCATGGCCGGAAACCCGTACACCGAGAGTGGGGAGCGGTTCCAAATACCCGACATGCTTGCCAACCGCGCCGATACGTATAATCTGGGCGACATCATTGGTGGCAAGGCCGAAGCTTTTGCTCTTAGTTATCTGGAAAACAGCCTTACGTCAAACGCAGTGGTGGCGCCGCTCAACAACAAGTCGCGCAAAGATATTTACACCCTGATCCGCATTGCCGAAACGGGCGATATGGACGGTGCCAGCTTCGAAGCCAAGCACAGCCAAGAAGAAATCGAAGATTACATCGGCATTTTCAAGATGATGATCCGTGTGCGGGATATTGTGCTAAAGGTAAATCGCGCTTACATCGCTTCGGCATCCCAAGCGGATGAATACCGCACGGAGCCGCCTTTCCGCTTACAAGGATCTTATCGGAATATGAACAAACTGGTAGAAAAACTCAGCCCCGTAATGAACGACCAAGAGCTGGATTCACTCATCCTTTCTCATTACGAAAACGAATCGCAAACCCTGACAAAAGGCGCAGAATTTAATTTTCTACGTTTTCAGGAGCTATACGGAAGCCTTACAAAAGACGAGAAAGACCGCTTGGAAGCGATCCGCGCCATCTTCCAAAAAAACCAAAAGATGAAAGGCTACGGCTCCAATCAAAATGCGGTTTTGATGGAAGGGATTGGTAAAATTTCGGATGGACTGGAAGGGATAGGGAAGGCGATTGGGGGGAAATCTTCGCAAAACAAACATGATTAAATTTGTTGATTCCAATAATTCAATTACATTTCAAATCATCTAAAAACCAATAACATGGAAAAAGAAGCACACCTCGCAAATCTCGTAAAAATAGCCCAAGCAGATGGGCAGATCCACCCGATGGAATCAATGTTCATAAAAGGAATAGCCATGCGGATGGGAATTGATAATACCGCCTTTGAGCGAATAGCGCGCAGCCCACAGTTGGCATCTCAAATGCAGCCAAATGACGAAGAGACCAAGCTGCGGAATTTCTGCGAACTGGTCATCCTTTCTCAAGTGGATTTTAATAAAAGCGAAGACGAGAGAAAGTTACTCCATGAAATGGGAAATCATCTTCATATTCCTTCAGAAAAGGTAGATAAGTTGGAAGAATACTTGAAGAAGAACAAGCTTTCGGAAAATGTATCAAAACTTATGGAAGAGCTCTAACTTCCAAAGTTAGAGCTATACTGTTCGATTTTAAAAAAGCCACAACTACTCCTGAAGCAGCTCCTAAATTTCTCATAGTGCTTTATTAGTATTTGTCTTATGAAAGGTTAAAGTCCTAAATTCACACAGCCGTGAATGCCCTTTTGGCTTGCCCTATATGCCTCACTTCATGGAATATCACAAATCGAAGGGCATCGCCTAGCTTAAATTTAAGAATCGGCAGTGTGGTTTTTACGCGTACCGAGCTTAGGTCTACCCTACGTGCTGCCTGAATCAATTTCAAAAATTGATCTTGTAGATCGAGAAATTTATCAACTTCAGTCAACTTCGTTTGCAGGTGCGACGGATTTTTTGACTTAAATGCCTTCATCGGGTTCATGGTTTCTCCTGCTTCGGGGAGCATGCTATTGGCAGATCGATTACCAAACCAACCCGGCTTATAATCTGAGCCTGTTTTCTTTGCCGCCTTAGCGATGCCTTTGGTAAACACTGGGATGTAAAAAGCCCCATATAAATTCAAATGGTGCAGGCATTTCAAGGCGCTCCAGCTATTTTGGTTAGGGGCTTTCGCCATTTTATAGCTGTACTGTTTCATATCATTTACATCGGAAATGATCGATTTTAATTTTTCTTCCAACTCATCAAGTAACTCGTCCATAGCGTAGTATTTTCTGCAAATATCGGTCTAGCGAGCTTGAATAACCTTGATCTCAATCAAGATTTGCGTAATCTGCTTAAATGCTCAGGCGTCATTCTTAGGTAATTGGCAATATGCCGCAGCGGTATTTCTTGAAAAAGTGCAGGACTTCTTTTAAGCACACGTTGGTTGCGGTCTAAGGGATCGGAAAGAAGCAGATCCATCTCTCGATCTAAGGTCTGAGAAACCAAATTTTCAAGAATTGAAATATATCTGGTAGTATGCTCGGAAGCGCTTGACATGAATAGGCGGAGATGCGCTCTGTCATAACATTTGAGACTTGTTTTTCGCAAAGCTTCAATCTCCAGAATGGAAGGGGCGCCCGTGAAGAAGGAAGGGAGCGAAGTAAGAATGGAGCCTTGATATCCAAACCGGATATTCTGCTCGGCGCCATCCGTGAGACAATAGGCGCGAAGGGCACCGCTCACCACGAAATAGGTATATTTTTCCCTTTGGCCAAAGCGCAGCAGCTTTTCACCACGCCGCAAGTTTCTGCTCTGAACCTTTTCCGGAAAGGCATTTTCAAAACATTTGTAGAGATCGTGCATATTTGTTGAGCCGTAAAAAATGGGGGCAATCAGTATTTCGATTTAAAGCTAAAAAAAGCGACACTGAGTTAGCGCCGCTTTTGATTCAAAATGATTAGAAGCCTTATCGCTGGTCTAGCGCCACAACATCCCGCTCTTTACTGCCCACATATTCGCTCAGTGGTCGGATGATTTTATTGTCGGCGCGCTGCTCCATAATGTGTGCGCACCAGCCGGTAATCCGGCTCATTACAAAAATCGGGGTAAACATATCGATCTCAAATCCCATCATATAATAGGCCGGGCCAGCGGGAAAATCAAGGTTCGGGTAAATGTTCTTTTCAGAAACCATGGTCTCTTCCAAAATATTGGCAATTTCCATCCATTTTTCCTGTCCCGTGAACGAAGCCATCTTTTCGGTGTACTTCTTCATGGTTGGCACCCGGGAGTCGCCATTGCGGTATACGCGGTGGCCGAAGCCCATGACTTTCTTCTTCTGCGCAAGCGCATCCATCATCCATTCCTTTGCCTTGGCAGGCTCGCCCACTTCTTTTATCATATGCATCACCTGCTCATTGGCGCCTCCGTGAAGCGGCCCCTTCAATGCTCCGATCCCCCCGACTACCGCGCTGTACATATCGCTGGTGGTAGAAGTTATGACTCTAGTAGTGAATGTAGAAGCATTAAAACTATGCTCGGCATAGAGAATCAATGATACGTCAAAAGCTTTGATCACTTCTTTTGCAGGAACTTTGCCAAAGCACATGTGGAAAAAGTTTTCGCTCATCCCCATATCGGTGTCTGGAGCGATATAGTCCAGCCCTTTCGAGTGGCGGTAGCTCGCAGCAATTATGGTGGGGATCTTGGCGAGGAGTCCGGTAAACTTGTCCATACTTGCCTCGGATGAATCATCCCAAATGCGCTCGTCTTCCATACCCAAAAAGCTAACTCCGGTGCGGAGCGTATCCATCGGATGGGCTTTTTTTGGAAACTCCATGATCACATCTATAAGGTCATCCGTGAGATCACGGTAGCTCTTTTCCTTATCGGAAAATGTTTTGAGCTGGGTGGGGTCCGGCAGTTCGCCATTTACCATCAGATAGGCCACTTCTTCGAAACTGCACTGTTCGCAGAGATCTTGCACGCGGTATCCGCGATAAGTCAGTGAGTTACTTTCGGGCATTACTTTAGAGATAGACGTTTCGTCGGTTACTACTCCGGCTAGGCCTTTTGGGGCGATTATTTTATCGTTCATATTATGAGTTTTGAGTTTTGAGTTTCCAGATTTTCCAATACTTTTCCCGAATTCTCGGGACTAATGCAGGTAAGCGGAATATTGAGTGTAGTCAAGCCATGACTTTTGGGCTATAAGAGGATTACCATGCGGTATCGTGTTGTATTTAGGTTCGTTCCATTCAATTTGATCCAATGGTTGATCAGAGCCTAAAATTATAAAGTTTGCTATCATAAGCATTGTAATCTTCGTAGTGAAGCACTTCGTAAAGCCTTTTACGGGTTTGCATGCTGTCCAGCAAGCTTTCTTGCGAGCCTTTTTCTTTAATGGTTTTTAGTCCATCTTCCACGGCCTTCATGGCGAGTCGCTGTGTGGTTACGGGATAGATCACGATATTAAAACCCAAGTTTTTGAGCTCAGTAGTGGAGAGTAGCCGCGATTTTCCAAACTCCGTCATATTCGCCAAAAGCGGAACATCGACCGCTTTGCGCATGGCTTCAAATTCGGTTTCATTCTGCATCGCTTCAGGAAATATCATCTCTGCGCCAGCATCTACGTAGGCTTTGGCGCGGTCTATCGCCTTATCAAGTCCTTCCACTCCACGGGCATCGGTACGGGCTATGAGCACGAAGTTCGGGTCGCTTTTGGCGTCGGCCGCGGCACGCACTTTTTGAACCATGTCGGTGGCGCTCACCAACTCTTTATTGTCAAGGTGGCCGCAGCGCTTCGGGTTTATCTGATCTTCTATGTGACAACCGGCTATGCCCAGAAAGGTGAGCTCTTTGATGGTACGCGCCACGCTCATCGTCTCACCAAATCCGGTATCGATATCCATTATGGTGGGCAGGTCGGTGACCCTCGCTATATTGGCAGCAGCCTGGCTCACTTCCGTAAGCGTAGTCATGCCAATGTCGGGTAGACCAAGAGAATTGGACATAACAGCTCCTGAAACATAAACCCCATCAAAGCCGGTCTGGTCTATTATCATGGCCACCATGGGGTTGTACGCTCCTGGAAATTGGAGGAGCCTACCCGTTTTCAAAGCTTCCCGAAAGTCTTTTCTCTTGTCGGCCGCAGTTTTGTCGCTTACTATCATTAGAATATTCCTTTTTTGTTTGGCTTATTTTCTTTGACTTTGTCAAAGGGCATTTCGACCGTAAGGGCATTGATTTCTTCAGTGCTCAGCGTGGTAAGTTTTTCTACCAAGTTTATAAATCTATCACGCTCTTCTTTCGAGATGATTTTTTCGGTAAGCATATCAAACTTGCCTATATAATTGGGTCGCTTGAACGGGCGCGCTCCGGCTGGGTGAGCATTGGCGCGCTCCATTTCATCTTCTATGGTGCTACCGTCCTTCATCGAGATGATGATCTTGCCACCAAAAGCCTTTTTATCTGGATCTTCATCATGGTAGAGTTTTGTCCATTTTTCCTTCTCTACCGTTGAGATTTTCTTCCAAAGCTCGACCGTCTCAGGTCGCTGTGCACGACTGGGGGCGTAAGAGTTTTCATGGTGCCAAGTGCCATCTTCCAAGGCTACGGCAAAAATGTACATGATGCTGTGGTCCAGCGTTTCACGTGTGGCATGCGGATCAAATTTTTGTGGGTCATTAGAGCCTGTTCCGATCACATAATGCGTGTGGTGCGAAGTTTCGATCAGGATGGAATCAATGGCCGAAAAATCTGAAATTTTATCTTTCATTCGGGCTGCAAGATCGATTAGGGCCTGTGACTGGTACTCAGCCGAATGTTCTTTCGTGTAGGTCTCCAATATGGCGCGTTTCTCTTCGCCGGGTTCGGGCAGCGGAATGGTGTAATTGGCATCTGGGCCATCAAGTACCCATGCTATCACGCTGTCTTCACCTTCATAAATGGGAGAGGGGCTTTTCTCGCCGCGCATAGCCCTATCTACCGCTTCTATGGCCAACTTGGCGCCATGTCCCGGCACGTAGGCTTTCCAACTTGATATTTCCCCTTTGCGGCTTTGTCGCGTGCTTACCGATACATGAAGTGCCTGCTGAATAGCCTGATAGGTAGTTTCAGTATCCAGTCCTAAGAGAGCACATACTCCAGCGGCCTGAGCCGGACAAAGATGCGCCACATGGTCTATTTTATGCTTGTGAAGGCTTATGGCCTTTACCAAATTTACATGGACTTCGTAAGCCGCTACGATACCGCGGAGCACTTCTTTTCCATTCTTTCCAAGTTGCTGAGCTACAGCAAGTACTGCCGGTATACTATCGCCGGGGTGTGAATAATCTGCCGCTAGAAAGGTATCGTGGTAATCCAGTTCGCGCACGGCTACACAATTCGCCCAAGCAGCCCATTCGGCATGTACTTTAAAGTCGCGCGGCATTCCAAATACATTTGCACCGCGGTCACTGCGTTGATGTGCAAGTGCTTGTGCGCGAGCGTTTACGACTGGCATGCGGTTTACCGAGGCGATGGCCACCGAAGCATTGTCTATGATCCTATTGATCACCATATCGGTCACTTCATCGCTTATGGCAACTTGATCAGTCACCATTTTGGCCAGTTTCCAGGCCAATTGATCTTCTTTCGGGAGGTTTGCTTTTGATGGGTAAACTTTGACCGAATGGTTTTTCATGTGCAGGGTGAGATGGGGTTATTAATTCATTTTCTTTTGAGGCCGCAAAGGTAATGATTGCGCTTAAATCATTTTCGAAAGCGGATCATCCTAGCTCATACTGCTTTATTCTCGCGGTGCAGGCTTCCGCCAAAATTGGAGTAGAACACGTGGCGTGAGATGCGTGGTCGGCTATTATTTCTTTAGCTTAAAAATTTAGAATCGGTTCAGGCATTCCCACGCCCAAAAAAAATCCTACTCCCGCGCTTTCAAGTTTTTCGGTCTTACTTTGTCATAGACCGTGCCTGATTTATAAACGACCCATTCAGAATTGATGGCCGCCACCACCCCGCTTCCATAATGCCCCGCGCCATTCTTGAGCATTACTTGATCTCCTACTTTGAAGGCATGTTCCATGGCAAGTCGGAGCGGCTCTTCCCATAGCAGGTTGTCTTCTTTTAGATGCAGACGTTTCTGTGAAATCACCGCAGTCATTTGAACGGTATAGGGTTTTGCCCTGTTGGGGTTGAGGGTGACCACGCGCACAGGTATCAAATCATTTCCATTGAACACGGCCATTACGTCGCCTGCTTTATAGGGTAGTGCTGCTATCTTTTCGGCATAGGCGCTATCGAAGGGCGCAGCCGAAACTTCAAATAATTTTTGTATCCCAGGTCGAGCTTCCGCCTTGGTCTGCACAATGTCGGCAGTGATAATGCAGGTGGTGGTGTGTACAAAAGGAAAAAAAGCATCCCCGAAGTCCACGGAGACATTGGCATAAGCCTGTCCTTGCTCCAGCGGATAGTCACGGTATAGGTTGGCCTTGGCCGCCAGCACAAGCCCGTCTGCACCGAAGCCCCCTATGAAGAAAACCCGCATCGTTTTGGCGGAAGCCTGAGCAATTCTGACCAGCTCAAATTCATTGCCGCCGAGCGAAGCATTGCCCGTCATCATGCCCGAATGAAAGGCGCAAGACGAAGTGAAAAACACGAGAAGGGTCAAGAAAAAATAGAATTTTGCTTTCATAAGCTTTTGGATTTGGGTATTGCTTTTGCGATCTGCAAGGTTTCCCCGGCTTTTTGGTTTAATTTTGAGGGTACAAATACCTTACCGATTCCCGTGGACATTCTTTCAATACTCAAGCAGAACGAATTTCTGGCCAACATAAGCGATAAGCAGCTCTATTTTCTCATTGATAAAGGAACCATTGCAGAGCTTGCACCCGGCGACTTTCTATTTGAAAAGGGAAAGCCCGCCGATAATTTTGAGTTTATCCTATCTGGGAAATTAAGGGTATACCTGACCCAAAAAGATCAGAAGAAAGAAATCTCAGTGTTACAAGCAGGAGAGATCACTGGTCTGCTGCCCTATAGCCGTATGACCGTAGCGAGTGGATATGGGCAAGCAGTGGTGGCCACAAAAGTACTATTGCTCCACCGCGATCACTTCCCAGAAATGATTAGGGACTACCACGCGCTTACTGAAGCGCTCGTGCACTTTATGGCTTCCCGCATTCGCACCTTCACATCGAGCAGGATGCAAGATGAAAAACTCATGTCGCTTGGAAAACTCTCGGCCGGGCTGGCGCATGAGCTGAATAATCCTGCATCGGCCATGGTGCGCAGTAGCGAAGCGCTCCTAAAACATTTAAAGCTCCAGCCCGAAGGTTTTAAAGCGGTGATGAATGCCAAACTCGCTCCTAAAGTGGTGGACGAAGTAAATGACTGGCTTTTTAAATTACTCGCCAATCCGCCTAAGAAGCTGACCCTTTCGGAGCGCTCTACGCGGGAAGATGCGCTTACTGACCTGCTCGATAGCTGGGATTTTGACGATAGCCTAGAGCTGGCCGAGAATCTCGTTGAATTCAACATCTCCGAAGCCGACCTGCATGACCTAAAGTCAAAAACGAATGAAGAAGGCTTTGCCACGGCGCTGCGCTGGATCGTAGATAATATGAACACGGAAAGGATGGTGGAAGAGATCAATATCTCGGCATCGCGCATCGCTGAGCTCATACGTTCTATAAAGGAATACAGCCATATGGATCAGGGCAGTGACCGCGCTCTATTTGATATCAATCAAAGCATTGAGACTACACTTACCATGTTGAAGCACAAGGCCAAAACCAATAAAGTGGCCGTGGAGCTAGCGCTTGATGAAGCGCTTCCGAGACTTTCTGGATTTCCCGGGCAGCTCAAGCAGGTATGGACTAATGTGATAGATAACGCCATAGATGCAATGGAAGAGAAGGGGGGAACCCTTACAGTAAAAACGGAAGATTGCCCACCATTTCTCAAAGTCCATATTTCCGATACCGGAAGCGGGATTCCGGAAGATGTTAAGAATCAAATTTTTGACCCGTTCTTCACGACCAAGAAAATAGGAAAGGGCACCGGTATGGGGCTCGACATCGTGCAAAAGATCATCGCTCGCCATCGCGGGCAGATCGAAGTGGATTCTAAGCCTGGTAGAACAACGTTTACATTTAGCTTTCCCGAAGGGGAGTAAGCAGAAAAACAGCATAGACAACCTAAAAAATGAAACTCCCTATCCTTTTTGTAGTAGATGACGACCCACAGGTGCTGCGCGCGGTGGCACGCGATCTCAAGCAGCAATACCGTAAAGACTACCGTGTCATAAGCACCGATAGCGCGCTGGAAGCCCTTGAAGAATTGCAAAACCTGAAGAAAAAGGGCGAAGTGGTGGCGCTGTTTTTAAGTGATCAGCGTATGCCCGAAATGCTTGGGGTAGAGTATCTTGAGAAGGCCAAGGAGTTTTATCCCAAAGCCCGCAGGGTATTGTTGACCGCCTATTCAGACACAGATGCCGCGATACGCGCTATCAATGAAGTGCAGCTTGATTATTACCTCATGAAGCCCTGGGATCCGCCGGAAGAAAAGCTCTACCCAGTGGTAAATGACCAGCTCGAAGAATGGGCTGCGGCCAATACCGATAGTATGCACAGCATCAGGCTATTGGGTTATCAATATTCGCCAAAGTCGCACCAGATAAAAGACTTTCTCGCTGGAAATCTATTTCCCTATGAATGGCTCGATGTTGAGAATAATACCAAAGCATCGGAACTCATGATGCTACATCAAATAATGCCAAAAGACCTACCCGCCGTGCTTTTCGACGATGGCGAAATACTACTGGGTGATGACCTGAAGCCCATTGCTGCAAAGCTTGGACTGAAACCCACCGCGCGGGAAGAACTATACGATGTGGCCATTATCGGTGCTGGGCCAGCCGGTCTGGCTGCCGGCGTATATGGGGGTAGCGAAGGACTTAATACCGTCCTTGTTGAGAAGCGCGCTCCAGGCGGCCAGGCAGGCACAAGCTCGCGGATTGAGAATTACCTCGGCTTCCCTAAAGGGCTGAGCGGCTCAGAGCTAAGTAGGCGCGCCATCTCCCAGGCCACTCGATTTGGTATTCAGTTTCTTCTGCCGCAGTCGGTGAAGTCAATAGAATTAAAGGATAATTATAAAGTGCTGATATTGGCCGATGATTCGAAGCTATTGGCCAAATCGGTCGTGGTGACTACTGGCGTGGCTTACCGCGAACTCAATGCCGATTTTCTGGACAAGTATACCGGGGCAGGGGTTTATTATGGGGCTGCTACCACCGAAGCTGCTGCCTGTAAGAACCAAGATGTGTTTATCGTAGGCGGTGGCAATTCCGCAGGACAAGGCGCAGTGTATCTGTCAAATTTTGCCAGCAATGTTTTCATATTGCTGCGAAGCGATAATCTGCGCGACACCATGTCATCTTATCTCATCGATCAGATCGATGCTATAAAGAATATTACCGTTGAGCCTTTTCGGGAGGTATGCGAAGCCCATGGTGAAAAGTATCTTGAAGAATTGGTCATTCTAAACAATCAGGACCACAGCCGATCCACCAGAAAGGCCGGTGCACTTTTCATTTTTATTGGCGCTAAGCCCTATACGGAATGGCTTCCGCCAAATGTGGCAAAAGACGCCAAAGGTTTCGTGATCACAGGGCGTGATTTGATCAGTCATCCCGGCTATAGATCGGGGTGGAAGATAGATCGCGACCCGTACTCCTTGGAGACATCGATACCCGGAATCTTTGCAGCGGGCGATGTACGCTCAGGTGCGATGAACCGTGTGGCATCGGCTGTGGGAGAAGGCGCTATGGCTATTTCATTTGTTCATAAGTACTTGGCAGAAAATTGATTGCGTCTTTTATTTGAATCATGTGTTAACGTAAAATTTGGTGAAATTTTGCCAGTTCTTATTTCGGCGTATCTGCCAGCTGATAATTTTTAATGCCCAAGGCCACATGAATTTCTACTTTGTCAATCTTTGCGGATGCTGAATTTTCAAGAATCTGACGCCTTTAAAAAATGCTGTTGGTTCTAGAGAATAGAGTGTGTAG
Organism: uncultured Cryomorphaceae bacterium; assembly: GCA_963836915.1. GTDB lineage: Bacteria > Bacteroidota > Bacteroidia > Flavobacteriales_D > Cryomorphaceae > Cryomorpha. The sequence continues at coordinate 300,478 of CAWILH010000002.1, forward strand.
ATTTGCCCGAGAAACTAAGAATTCATGATTGAACTGAAAAAGGCTTTCCAAAACATCACCGATGATGAGATGACCCAACTCCTAGACCTACCGATTTGGCTTGCTTTGCTTGCGGCATTTACTGGTGATGGTAGGGTGAGCGAAGGCGAAAGGGCGGAAGCCGTAAAGTTGGCTCACCTGCGTACTTTCACATCCCATAAATCTCTTCAGGAGTTCTATACCAAGGTAGATGAGCGCTTTGCGACCCGTTTTGATAAACTCATAACGCGTGTGCCCAAGGGCGAAAAAGACCGGGAAGTATATATCGAAGCTCAGATAAAATTGGGTCACGCCATATTGCTAAAGCTCGACACCGATATCGCAGCTACGCTTGAAGATAGCTTGGAGAGTTTCTACAGCCACGTATTTAAAGCCGATAAGAGTTTCTTCCAGTATTTTGCCTTGCCGATTATCTCCAATAGGCTTGACAAGCAATCGGGCCATTACGACTTTGATAAAAAATAGGTTGTAAGCGTATTGGCCTTAAGCCAATTTCCCTAGATCACGGATCAAAATTTTGCCACGCTCGAAGTAGATTTGATCTTCTTCCCTCAAGCTATTGAGCATTTCGCTCACCGTCTGGCGCGATGTGGCTGTCAACTTCGAAATGTCAGAGTGGGTGAGCTTGGTTTTGATCATCACTTCATCGCCCACTGGAGTTCCCTTCCAGGCGGCAGCATCTTTGAGAAACTCTACGATGCGGGTGCGCGCATCTTTAAAAGCGAGCAGCTCTATCTGCCGCTCCAGCTTTTGGATCCTTAGGCCAAACCACTTCATGATCCGCAGGCTCATGTCTTTCTCGTCCAGCATCAATTGCTGCAATTCATCCATGGTAAGGGTGCACACCAAGGTATTATTGTCCATGGCATGGGCGAAGTCTTGCCGCTCGTTGATCCCTGCCAGCACCATCTCACCAAACACTTCACCTTCACCGAGTATCGCCTTTACGGCTTCCTTACCATCTTCCAGAAAGCGGCCTATTTTAACCCTTCCGGTCACTATTACATGCAGGCAGTCGGCTTTTTGCTCTGGGATATAAATTACATCACCGGCCATGAACTTCGATGGCTTGGTTACGGCTTCACTCTGCTGAGACTTCAGCGGACAGAGTTTTCCAAAAATATCTACTCCTTCGAAGTACCAGAGCGCTTGCTTGTTCATGGCTCGAAAGTACGCATTTCAATGCGGTGCGAAAGTCTATTAAAAGTAAGATAATGGATTTCTAAAACGGTCGGATTGACGCCTTGTCGCCCCACCGACAGCTTATCACATAGGAGCCGACTACATTTACCAAAAATAGTACTGTGAAAAACTACCTCTTATTTCTTATCCTGCTTTTATTGGGCTCATGCATAGGTACCGACGAAGTAGAAGACCCCATTATAGCCGAAAGGATCGAAACCAGCCGTAGCCAGATTGGATTGCTCCTTGGAGACACCACATCGGTATCGGCGCAATTCTATGACCATATAGGGCAGCTACGGAGCGTGAATATTCAATGGGTTTCGCAAAATCCGGGCATAGCGTCGGTGAGTGCAGAAGGCTTGGTCACAGCGCTAGCTGCGGGTCAGTCGAATCTAATGGCCTCGGTCGGAGCTACGGCAAGCATGAATGTTTTGGTCACGGTAGTAGCTTCTGCGCAGGCTGTGGCCAATGTGACCATCTCTATACCTTCTGGAAATCAGATAGCTGTAGGTAGCTCCGTCGCATTAAATACATCGGTCACCACGCTGAGCGGAGAGCCTGCCATACCCGATAGCTTGGACTGGTACACGTCAGATGGTGCCATCCTTTCGATAGCTCCGGATGGATTGCTCAGCGGCATCAGTGCAGGCACGGCGCAGGTATACGCGCTGGCAGATGGTGTGCAGAGCAATACGCTGTCGGTCACGGTGGGTTCTACTTCTCGCGAAGGGACTTTCCAAGGCGCTGGCGGCTACGCAACTTCAGGTATGGCTACGCTGTCTATCGATGAAGCCGGCCAACTTATCCTTACCTTCAGCAGTAATTTTTCTACCGATTTTGCTTTAGGCACCTTCGTTTATTTATCTAATACCATTTCGGGTAGCGGCACTCGAAACAATGGGCTAGAGCTCGCAGAGATAAGTTCTGGCGGTGCCAAAACATTTAATGTTTCCACGATAGACCCATCGGTAGGTCTGAACGATTATTCACACGTTATTATCCTCTGCAAACCGGCTTCAATCACTTTCGGCTTTGCACCACTCAATTAATATGAAAAACATCCTTTTAATTTTTGCATTCAGCTTTTCGTTTTCCATGCTAATGGCCGGCGGTGGCTGGACACGCGATAAAGGTACGGGCTATCTCAAGCTGAGCCAAAATGCCATTTATTCTGGAAATTATTACTCACCAGATGGAACGCTGATCGATATTACCACGATCGGTCTCTACACCACTTCGCTGTACGGCGAGTATGGCATAACCGAAAAGCTTACTGCGATAGCCTACGTTCCGTTTTTTACCCGCAGCACATTAAATAAAACGCGCTTTCGAGTGTCGGGCGAAGAGACTCCCGGCGATGAGTTGAATGCCTTTGGAGATGTTGACGTCTCGCTTCAGTACAGGCTTTACAAGTCAGATAAATGGGTGGTGAGCGGTCGACTGCTTTTTGGGATACCGAGTGGCACCGTGGGCGGCGGTGAGAGCGGCATATTGCAAACAGGCGATGGAGAGTTCAACCAAATGCTGCGCGTGGATGCGAGCCGTGCTTTTGCCGGTAGCGCTTGGTTTTCCGCCTATACGGCTTTCAATAACCGGACAGAAGACTTCTCTGAAGAGTACCGTTTTGGCCTTGAAGTTGGCTACAAGGCTTGGAACAAGGTGCTGGCTGTGGCCAAAGTAGATGTGGTACAGTCATTCTTTAATGGAACCGACATGATCGCCACTGGCAATACCATATTTGGCAATAACGTGGAGTATGTAAGTCCTTCCATTGAGCTGGCCTACGTTTGCAAAAGTGGTTTGGGGGTTTCTATTGCTACTGCAGGCGCCTTTGCAGGCAAAAATATCTTGGCCAGCCCAAATTATGGAGTGGGGGTGTTTTATAGTTTTTGAGAGCGGAAGATCACGCTTGCAAAAATCTCGACTAAAAGGAAGCGGAAGAATTAAAGTTCCAGAAAGGTTTGATCTTTAAAAGCTTTTCGCTCAGCAAGATCATATTCTTTATAGGCACGATTTAAAAATTTAATAAGGGCATACCCCATTTCTTTTGCAAAGTTTACGGGCACAGCGTTTCCAATTTGCTTGTATTGATTTGACAAGGAGCCCGCAAACTTCCAGCTATCCGGAAAAGTTTGGATCCGGGCATATTCCCTTACCCTAAAAGGACGTGTCTCATCTGGGTGACATCTTTCGGTCTGCTTTTGAGCGGGGCTACAGGTCAATGTAAGACAGGGTTCATCCCAACTTATACGCCTGGCCATGCCCGTTTTGCCGCCACCCAGAAAAAAACTTTTTTGCATGTATTCCTTTTGTACATCAAGCGGTAGGTCACGCCAATACCCACCTGGCGGTACTAGATCAATGATTTCTTTTTTCCTTTTCGGATAGGCAGATCCTTCTGAGTAAGGCACATCGTCGGGAAATAATTCTCCAGCCTTCAGCGCATCCTTGAGTGTGTATATCTTTTCCCCTCGGGTAGGGTAATCAAAATCAAGCTTCAAATCATTTCTTATTCCTACTAAAAATAACCTTTCGCGCTTTTGCGGGACATTATAGAAAATGGCCTTCATAATCTTTGGATCAATAGGAGTATAGCCGATCTCTTCTAAAATTGACTTCATACCATCTAGGGTTTTGCCACCGTCGTGATTTAATAGGCCGCGTACGTTTTCTCCGATGCAGATTGCTGGCTTTACTTCATCTACTATTCGCGCAAATTCGTAAAACAGTGTGCCACGGGCATCTTCCATTCCTAGTTTCTTGCCTGCATAACTGAATGCTTGGCAAGGAAATCCGCCAGTCACCACATCAATCTTACCCTGATATTGTACCATGGAAAGTGTTCTGACATCTCCTTCGATCACGTTCCAATTCGGTCGGTTGATCCTTAAGGTCTCAGAGGCCCAGTGATCGATCTCATTTAAAGCGGCGCATTTCAGACCGGCCTTTTCAAGTCCGATAGCAAGACCGCCGGCGCCTGCAAAAAGCTCAATGACCGAGTAGTCGTGGTCAGCAGCCACCTGGTTGGAGTTCGGTTCAGGATTGAAAAGATGATCCAACTCATCGAAGATTTTTAATTGGTCTTTTTTATACACCCGATAATTACTCATCGGCTCTCTCACTGCTGTGAGCTTGCCCGATCTATCCCACCTTCTCAACGTTTCTTTGCTTTTGCCGAGTAGGTCGGCCACTTCTGCCAGTGAATAGCTATCTTTCATAACCATCTATATTAACCTTATACATGGTTACAAATATATCTTTAAAGCTCGATCGATAAACATTTCTGGTATTTATTTATTCATATACCGATGCCTGATTATGAAGAAGACATAAAGGTTCCAAGATTTGAAGAATCGGCGGGGTTCTATACCACCAAAAAAAGGAGCAAGATGATGTCCAAAATTCGCGGCAAGGACACCAAGCCGGAACTATTGTTTCGAAAAGCCTTGTACGCGGCAGGAGTTCGATACCGTGTTCACTCGAAATCCCTAGCTGGAAAACCCGATCTTTCAAACCTATCCAAAGGTTTTGCAATATTTATCGATGGCGAATTTTGGCACGGGTTTGACTGGAAAAACAAGAAAGACCGAATCAAAACCAATCGAAAATTTTGGATACCCAAAATAGAACGTAATATGCAGCGCGACCGGCAGGTGAACAAACTCCTTACCGAAATGGGAATCACCGTCTTCCGATTTTGGGAGCGCGAAGTAAAAAAGGACTTGGGCAGATGTCTAAAAGAAGTACTGGACTTCCTTGATCCAGAGATTGCCTGACAGGCTATACCCGCTCTACTACCATAGCACTTGCACCGCCGCCGCCGTTGCATATTCCAGCGCATCCGAGCTTTGCGTCATTCTGGTGAAGGATGTGGATGAGCGTGACCAAAATACGGGCACCACTGCAGCCAAGCGGGTGGCCCAAGGCTACCGCGCCGCCATTTACATCTACCTTGGCTGGGTCTAGTCCGAGCTCCTTGATATTGGCCAAGCCAACTACTGCGAAGGCTTCATTAAGCTCAAAAAAATCGATATCATCAACGCCAAGATTTGCTTTTTTCAGCGCCTTGGGTATCGCTTTTGACGGAGCCGTGGTAAACTTTTCAGGTGCTTGGGCAGCATCGGCGTAGCTCACTATTTTTGCGAGTGGCGTCAAGCCGAGTTCTTCCATTGTGGCCTTGCTCATTAGCACCATTGCAGCAGCTCCGTCGTTGAGCGTTGAAGCATTGGCGGCTGTCACCGTACCTTCTTTAGAAAATACCGGACGGAGCGCAGGAATTTTTTCAAATTTTACATTCTTATACTCTTCGTCTTCGCTCACTACCACCGCTTCGCCACGGCGCTGCGGTACTTCTACCGGAACCACTTCATCGGCAAATTTGCCTTTACTCCAAGCGTCGGCTGCCCGCTGGTAAGATTGTATCGCAAACTCATCTTGCTCTTCGCGGGTTATATTATATTCCCTCGCACAAAGGTCGCCGCAGTTGCCCATATGCTCTTGGCTATAAGCATCGGTAAGGCCATCGTAAACCATCCCATCGAGCATCGTGATATTGCCAAGTTTAGTGCCCGTGCGGCTAGCTGGGAGATAATGGGGCGTGCTGCTCATACTTTCCATACCACCCGCCACTATGATATCTGCATCGCCCAAGGCTATTGCTTGAGCTGCCATCATCGTAGCCTTCATGCCCGAAGCGCAGACCTTATTCACGGTGGTGCATGGCACGGTGTCGGGGATTCCTGCTTTTATCGCTGCTTGCCTCGCCGGAGCTTGACCCAGCCCAGCTTGCAATACACAGCCCATGAGCACTTCATCAACTTTATCGCCAGCTAGCCCGATCTTTTCGAGCGCCGTTTTGATAGCGACAGAACCTAGCGTAGTAGCCGGTACCGATGCTAAGATTCCATTAAAACTTCCTATGGGCGTGCGTACAGCCGAAACGATATAAACTTCTTTCATTCTTCAATTTTTTTTCGTTGTGCGAAGGTAGGTATTCGAGAATACTGCGAAAGTGTCATCACTACACTTTTTCGGTTCTATTTTGGCGGAAGCCTATTTAGAAATAGGATAAAAATCAACAGAGCCACCTCGGTCTACCGTATCGAGATTAAAAGTAAATTCCTTCTTGAGATTGAAATAGTCACACTCTCCGTCATACTGACCTTCCAGCCCAATATTTTCAATATTAGCGACATAACCTGAAAGAAGATCAACTACCTGATAGCCGTAGACCGTGAAGTACGGCGATTGATCATTGAGAAATGGATAGGCGTCATTGATGTAGAACCTGCCTTCGCCCAACGGGAAAAATCCACCAGGATAAAAGGTGTCTGCAATGAGTGGTTCGCTAAAAGGGATGAACCTGACATAAAAGATCTGATCTAGTTCTACTGGGCTGAAGCCATCTTCGCCGCCTTGCTGCAGCTCAAAATAAAGAGCATTGATGGCTTGCACATCGGGTTCGTCGCACTGCTCGGTGCACGATGTTGCCAAAGTCAAGGAGAAAAGTAGGATGGGAACTAAGAACTGTTTCATTTTGCGCGGGGCAAAAGTAGTTAAATGAAATTTTTCCACGGGTGAATTACTATTTTTGCGGCAATGCAAAGGAAGTATTTAATTAACGTCGCAATCGCAGTTTTGGTCTTGACAGGATGCAAAACCACATATCACTACGCTGAATTCATTAAACCATCTGAAGTGTATGTGCCTTCTAGAATTTATGTGGTCGGGGTGCTGGATAGAGCGGCCAACCCCGAATTATCTACCACTATTTTAACGGGTGGGGTTCCGTTTGAGTCAGTGAAAGGAATGCCTGCACAGGCTGCTGCCAAAACGATAAAAAGTCTGAAAGCAGATGGCGAGAAGCTTTCCCGTTTTAAGATGATCGATATGGACTGGGACAATACCAATAGAAATGAAACAGATTTTTTGCTTAAAGCTCTTACGTCTAGCGAAATAGATAGTTTATGTGAAGTGTTTAAAGTAGATGGCATCATTGCGCTGGAAGGGGTAGAGATGGTGGTGCGAACCCAAGGCCAGGTCAATGTGGTGAGTGTAGTTGATGACTCGGGCGTGCCGGTGCGGGTGCCCGAATTTTCAAATGAGCAGGAGGTAACTTTCACGGCAGGCTGGCGGTTTTATGATGGCTACGAACTAAAGGTTATCGATGAGTATCAAGAGACCTACCAGCGCACCTTTAACCGTGTGGCCTACAGCCCTGAATCGGCCTCGGAGATAGACACCGATGAGCTAAACCTTACCGACGTGGTTTATGTGGCTTCTCAAGATTATTTGAACCGTATCTCACCCCATTGGGAAGAAGATTATAGACTCTATTATCGCGGTGGAAGCTCAGAGCTCTACACCATTTCTCAGAACATAGATTATAATGGAGATTGGGAAGCAGCCGCGGCCAGCTGGTTAAAACTTACTACCAGCGAAGATGAAAAGGTGAAGTACTACGCGATGTATAATATGGCGGTGGCCAGCGAGATGCTCGCCCGGCCACGCGTGGCCAAAGATTGGCTGCTGAAGGCTATTGAATTGAGAGATACCAAACAGGCCCAAGACTACCTCGCCAAAATCAAAAAGCAAGTATTGATTTACGATGTTGTAGATAGGCAGCTCGGACTTTAAAAAATTGAAGATATGTATGGAATTTTAGGTTTTATTGCATTTGTGGCTGCGGCTTGGGTCCTTTATGATTTATGGACGAAAAATGACCGACTCACCGATACTGAAAAACTGGTATGGACGATCGCAGCCATAGCATTCAACGCAGTAACGGCTATCGTATATTATTTCACCCAAAAAAGGTAGGGTCTTCTTAATTGATGCAACTACCTTATTTATAGCATCATAAAATTTTAAATTTAATTATTCAACTTTTTATTTGCTTTTCTCGTTCATTAGAAGCTAACTTGCACCTTCCTAAGAAAGGAAAATAAACCATGAATATTCTCACGATACCTACACCTTATCTTTCTGCTGGCCTAGCCTGTATGATGTGTTGTATGTGTTGCACCCGTTACGGTATGTACTGACGCGTAGGAGAATTATTCAATCTAAATATTGATCAAACCCGCTGAAGTATAGACTTCAGCGGGTTTTTTGTTTTCAAACATTTCATATTCAATAAATAACAACTAAAAATTAAAACCATGAGTAAATCAGAAAACCTAAGATTCGAAACCCTACAGCTTCACGCCGGGCAAGATGTAGATCCTACCACCAAGTCGCGTGCTGTGCCCATCTACCAGACTTCAAGCTATGTATTTGACAATAGTGAGCACGCGGCAAAGCTATTTGGCCTGAAGGAATTTGGAAATATTTATAGCCGGATCATGAACCCTACCACCGATGTGCTCGAAAAGCGTGTAGCCGCGCTCGAAGGTGGGGTGGCCGCAGTGGCCACCGCTTCGGGGCAGGCAGCTCAGTTCTTGGCGCTCAATAATATAGTGCGCTCTGGCGACAGTATTGTCTCTTCATCTTCCATCTACGGCGGTACGTATAATCAGTTTAAAAACAACTTCAATCGAATCGGGGTGGAAGTGAAATTTGCAGATGTCGATAGGCCTGAAAGTTTCGAGACACTCATCGGTGAGAATACCAAAGCGCTTTATATCGAGAGCATCGGAAATCCAGGGTTCAACGTGCCAGATTTTGAAGCTTTCGCCAAATTGGCCCAGCGGTACAGCATTCCATTGGTGGTAGACAATACCTTCGGCGCTGCCGGCTATCTGGTACGGCCTATCGAGCACGGCGCCAATGTGGTAGTAGAGTCGGCTACAAAATGGATCGGCGGCCATGGCACCAGCATCGGTGGACTAGTGGTAGACGGCGGCAATTTTAATTGGGGGAATGGTAAGTTCCCACAGTTTTCCGAGCCATCTGCAAGCTACCATGGATTGAACTTCTGGGATACTTTCGGAGAAGGAAACCCACTAGGACTTCCCAACGTGGCCTTTGCATTGAGAGCGAGGGTAGAAGGGCTCCGCGATTTTGGTGCCGCTCTCTCACCATTCAATAGCTTCCTTTTTCTACAAGGCTTGGAGACCTTATCGCTTCGTGTAGAGCGCACCGTAGAAAACGCCTTGGCATTGGCCAAGTGGCTCGAAGCTCAAGAAGATGTAGATTGGGTAAACTATCTGGGACTTCCTTCGAGTCAATACCATGAACTTGCGAAGAAATACCTGCAAAATGGATACGGTGGAGTCCTTACCTTTAAGGTCAAGGGTGGAAAGGAACGGGCCGATAAAATCGTAGACAGTCTGCGCTTAGTGAGTCACTTGGCCAATGTAGGCGATGCCAAGACATTGATCATTCATCCAGCTTCGACCACGCACGACCAGCTGAGCCTTGAAGAACAAAAGGCCAGTGGAGTGGTGCCCGGACTGCTCCGAGTATCATTGGGCATAGAGCATATTGAAGATATCAAATCCGACTTTGCGCAAGCACTGGCCGTAAGCAACACGCAGCCAGAACCCGTATTGGATTGATGGGCACGCGCTATTTTAAATCTGAAGTAGACTTAATTCTGGAAGATGGTGGGCTGCTCAGGCAGCCCACCATTGCATACCATATTTGGGGTACGCCCAATGCCGATGGTTCAAATCTGGTTTGGGTGTGCCATGCCCTTACAGCAAATTCTGATGTAATGGAATGGTGGCCCGGGCTATTTGGTGATCAAGAACTATTCAGTCCAGTGACGCATTGCATTGTATGCGCCAATATCCTGGGTTCGCATTATGGCAGTTCAGGCCCCCTTTCGGAAAATCCCGATACCGGATCGTCTTATTTTTATTCTTTCCCCAAGCTCACGGTGCGCGATTTGGTAAGGGCGCATAAGCTGCTGGCCGGCTACTTGGGTATTTCAAAAATTGGCACATTGATAGGTGGGTCTTTGGGCGGTCACCAAGCTTTGCAATGGGCTGTAGATGAGCCCGATCGGTTTGAAAAGCTCGTAGTGGTCGCTTCATCGGCGGTGCATTCTCCTTGGGGCATTGCCTTCAACGAGTCGCAGCGCATGGCCATCGAAGCCGATGGGTCTTGGGGTGAGCTACGCGAAGATGCCGGGCTGGCCGGAATGCGGGCTGCGCGAAGCATGGCCTTGATTTCGTACCGTAATTATGCGGCTTACGCCAAAACGCAGGAGCGAACCAAAGCCGATGCACGGTGGGAGTGGCGGGCTAAATCTTACCAAAAATACCAAGGTGAAAAGCTTGCAAAGCGCTTCAATGCGCTGAGCTATTATTGGTTGAGCCATGCTATGGACAGCCACGATGTGAGCATAGGCCACAGCAGTATCGAAGCTGCACTGGGCAGGGTAGAAGCCGAGACCTTGGTGATCTCTATTGATTCGGATATCCTTTTCCCACTAGATGATCAGGCTATTATAGCCCAAGGCATCACGAATGCAAGGCATGAAATAATCCCGTCCGAATTCGGTCATGATGGCTTTTTGATAGAAACCAAAAGCCTTTCCCATGCCATCGGCAATTTTGCAAAAGGAGTAGAAAATCAATTATTGAAACAAAAAAATAAAAGATGAAAGAACGAATAGGCCTTATAGGCTTTGGGACGGTAGGAAGTGCGCTCTATGCGCAGGTCTCAAGATTGACATCGTATGACCTGGCCGCTGTGGCCGTGAAGCATAAAGCAAAGCATCGCGAACTGCCAGCAGAAATCCTTACGGACGATGCAATGGCGGTGGTGGAAGATCCGGCCATTTCGATCATTCTGGAAGCTATAGACCATACCGAAGATGCTTTTGGATATGCCATCGAATCGCTGAAACTGGGCAAAACCTATATCTCTGCAAGCAAGAAAATGGTAGCCGAGAATATCAAAATATTGCTTCAAGCTGAAGAACGCTATGGTGGAAAACTCTTTTATGAAGCGGCAGTGGGCGGGGCCATACCCATACTTCGCACGCTGCGGGAACACCTTCAGGCCGAAGAGATCAATGCCATAGAAGGTATCTTAAATGGCACCTGCAATTATATCTTGAGCATGATGTGGAAGGAAGAATGGAGCTTTAAAAAGGCGCTCGCCGAAGCCCAAGAACTCGGTTTTGCCGAGAGCGACCCCACCAGCGATATAGATGGATTTGATGCCTACTATAAAGCTATTATCTTGGCTTCTACCTGGGCCAAAGGCATTCCTGAGTTTGGCAGGATCATGCGGGAAGGCATTAGTGAAGTCTCTATTCACGATGTGCTTGCCGCCAAGCAGAAAAACGAAAAGATCAAGCTGGTAGCCAGCATTGAGAAAAACAAGGAAATCTATTCGATAGATATCCGACCGAGAATAGTAGTGGCATCCGACCCGCTGTACTGGATCGATCAAGAGCAAAATGCCGTGATCATTTCGGGTGCCCGTAGCGGCCAGCTGACCTTATCGGGAGCGGGGGCAGGTGGCCACGCTACGGCTTCTGCTATGGTGGCCGACCTTGTAAATGCGCCCACCAAAAACTTGGAGCGGGTACGAAACCTGCTTAAATCCATTCATTAAAGTACTGGTTTACAGGATTTAATAAAATCTTTAGATTTACTTTCGATGTGATGTAGCGTTAGATGGTTCATATTCGTCAAAGACACGAAGCAAGTAAAGAAACCTAAAATCTGTGGATCTCCTTTTACTCAAAGCTAAGTTGAAAACCGATCGTCGTGTGCAGACTGCGGTCTACGAAGCACATTGCCGGAAGGTATACCATTCCTGCCATCGAGTACTGAGAGATCAACACATGGCAGAAGATTTGATGCAAGAAGCATTTATCCAAGCTTTTGCGCAGATAGATCGATTCCGTGGCGATGCCGAGCTGAGCACTTGGATATGTAGGATTGCGATCAATAAATGTCTTGACTACCTGAAGAAAAAAAGAGTTAAGCTCGATTATGATTACGAATGGGAGCGAAAGGCTGCCGATCAGACGGCCATTGACCAGATGGAGCCTACGTATGATGCCGAGCGTATTGCACTGGCGGTGAAAGATTTGCCGGAAGGCTGCAGAATAATATTCACGCTACATCTATTCGAAGAGATTGAACCATGAGACCATCGGCCTGCGGCTTGGCATAAAGGCGGCATCATCGCGCGCTCAATATGCCCGGGCAAAAAATAAAATCAAAGAATTACTAGAATCCACCTATGTCTGATCTAGAAGAATATATCCGTAAAAACCAGAGCCAGTTTGATCTGGACTCTCCGCCCGATGGGCATCTTGAGCGCTTTAAGCTAAGGCTCGAAAATAAGCGTAGCGAGCATAAATCTGCGGTAATTTGGCGCATTGCTGCAGGAATTTCAGTCCTAGTGGTGGTGGCCTTTTCGATGCTTCTGCCACGCTCTAATAGTCCACAAGATGTGCACTATGGTTCCATGGCGCTGAGCGATGTGTCTAAAGAGTTGGCACAAGTGGAGTTCTATTATGAATCGCGCCTTAAAAAGGAGTACGATGAGATAGACGGCCTTTCGGAATCAGATCCTTTGGTAGCATCTTATCTCGCTGAAATTGAATTTCTAAAAACGGAATACAAAGAATTGGAAAGTATACTTTATGATAGCGGCAGCCATGAAAAAGTAATCTTGGCCATGATAGAAAATTTTAGAATCCGGCTTGACCTTATGGAAAAGCTGGAAGCGCATAAAAATCAATCCATCAAAACTCCTTCAAAATGAAAATCTTAAGATTCAATGCCCTAGTTTTCTTGATTCTCCTTATATCGACCTTTAGCTATGGGCAGGATGATACATTAATTACGAAATCCTTTGAAGTCAACAAGGGTGCTATACTAAGCATCACTAACACCTTTGGAGATGTAGTAATCGATCCCTACCAAGGTTCTACCATAGAAGTAAGCATCCGTATATCAGGGTCGGACATGAAGAGTAAGCGCGTGGATGACCTGATGGAAAAAATTGAGATCATTACTTCTCAAAAGGATAATAAAGTGGTGCTTCGCACAGACCATGGCCAGTCAAGCAAAATAAGCTTTGGGGGTACCCGGAAACTGACCGTCGACTACACCGTTAGAATTCCTGCGGCCACCAATTTGATCGTTTTAAATATGTTTGGTGATATTCGCATAAGCGGCACGGATGGAAACGTTTTTGTGAAATCGCAACACGGAGACTGCACGCTCGGAGCGATAAAGGGCAAAACCAATAAGGTTAATTTGATGTTTGGTGATCTGCGCATTGCCGATGTTTCTGATGTAGAGATCGAAATGCAGCACGGCGATATCAAAGCAGGTAAAATGAGTAACGTGAACTGCAACCATATGTTTGGCGATGTTCGAATAGAGAGTTTGGGGGGCGAGAGTCTTATTAAATTGCAACATGGCGATACCAGAATCGAGCGGTTAGCAGCTGATTTAACACGGTTCAATCTCGAGATCATGTTTGGCGATGCTGCCATCAATGATCTTTCAAACGGGTCGTATAAGGTATTATTCGATGGTCAGTTTGGCGATTTTTCTTCTGGAAATTCTCTGGTTACCAAAGTAAAAGAAGAGCAGATCAATCGGAGCCATTATGTATTGGAATCTAAGGAAAATTCAGGAGCGCTGATTCCGGTGACGATATCGATACAGCATGGCGACCTGCGCTTAGACTGAGCGCCCCAACGCTGTAATCAAGAGCGCGGCAATGGCTATTTATTTTCTGCCAATGCGGCCTGAATGGCTTTGATTTTGGACGTGTAGGGCGAATTTGGATTCGGTTGAATCCGTGCCACTACCGCTGTATCGCCCTGCGCCAAATGGGCAAGTACCAAGTACCACTGGGCTTTATCGGTATAAGCTTCTTGCCCCGCCTGAAGTACTTCAGTAAAATAAGTGATCGCTTCCTGATAATTCTGACTTTGAAAATAGGCGGAGCCGATAAAATATTTCAGTTCATTCACATCGGGATAGGTCGGGATTATCTCCTTCCATTTCTCAATAGCCAATTCGTGTTTTCCAAATTTATAATCGACCATGGCGTCAGAGAAATTATAGGCATCTGTATCGCCCATGGTAACCGGTAGTCCCGGTTCTGCCGTGGCATACTGTTCAAAAAGGTCTTCGGTGGGAGTGGGTCTTTGAATGATCCAGATAGCTACTGCCAATAGCAGCGCTATGCTGGCAGCGATGAGCCAGACATTTTTTTTTGATGAGCGCTGTGCACCGATCACCTTTTCATGTATACTGTTCAGGCTCTCTTTGAAGGCTCCCGCTTCTACGGCGAGCATGAGCTCGCGCTGTATTTCAATCTCCTTCTTCAATGCGCTATTCGCTTCCATATCTTTTGAGAATGCTTCAAGGTCGCCTGCATCCATGGTACCTTGAAGGTAGCTCTCTATACGGTCGTATTGCGCTTCGGATATTTCGTTATGGGGTTCCATCTATAGATTGCTGTTTTATGCATTATGAAACTTTCGAAGCTTCTTCATACATCGGTATTTAAGGGTTTTAACGGTTCCGGTGTCGTATCCCAATAGCTCGCCAATTTCTTCAAGGCTGCATTTTTGATAATAGAACCGGTTCAGTATCTGCTTACATTTTTCGTCCAGTTTTGAATAGAGTTCGTTGAGCTTGTCCATCCTCTGCTCTTGCTCTTCCGTATATTCATCTTCTGCGGGATCTCCAAGATTTTCCTTCACCAATCTTGCGGTAGCCTTACGCTGAGCCGACTTTAGGCGATCGAGCCACTTGTATTTCGCAATTTGAAAAATATAGCCACCAATGGACTTATCGGTTTTAGTCTCAAACTTTCCTTCCTTCGCATTGATCCATGCGGCTACAATAGCTTCTTGATAAACATCTTTGGCATCGTCATCCGTTCCGCTGTTGCTCACTACGTAACGCTCTACGCTGTAGTAGTTTTCTGCATAGATGGTTTCCATGCATTTAGGATCATTTTTTATGAAGCCCTCGGTAAGGACGGGATCATTTTCGATGTTTATTCTTTTCACGGCCTTGGCATCATTCTAATATTTCTCAATTTTAGAAAAACTATTCCAAGCCTGCAATTCCTGCGGTATGTTTCGTTTAACAGGTCGCTTTCTAATGGGGTATCGAACGGGAGGCGCAATGGTGAACATTATTTTTGTTTTTTTTCGCGGAAGCGGGGTCCAAATATGATCTATGGGCTATGACATCGCTCGTATCCAAGCGGTGGCAAGTGCAGTGGCTATGGCAATACCGAAACTCATGAAGGTACCGATAAGGATGTACTCCGTAAGCTTACGGTCTTTAGATCGGGTAAGGTCGCCAAAGCGGAAGATAGATTTGGCCGCGAGCAAAAACCCTACTGCGCCCCACTGTCCGATACTTATAAAGGTAAAAACCAGTACGCGCTCTAGCATTCCGATGTATTGGCCAGCCTTGGGAAGGGATTCTGATGGATCGGGCTCAAGCTCTATGCTTTTATTCCAATGGGTCATAGCCATGGAAATGATAAAGATGCGGGCCGGGTCAAGAAGATAAATCCTGTAATGGACAGTATGACGGAGCTGCCCAGTGCTACCTGTGGCAGGCCGGCGTATACCAGCCAGCCCGTTGCAATTACGCCGATGTGCATGGCCTGATCAGCAAAAAACCAGACTTGCCGACTGGCCTGCCGCTGAAACTGGAGCTTCACACCGTCAATGATATAATGCAGCACGGTGATGACTACCGCCAGGAGCCAGTATTCCAGCCCCGCAATGAGCATGATCAGCCCGAAGTGTATGAACACATGCAAGAACAGGTGGGGTGCCAGCCATTTTCGTTTTTCCTTTTGTGCTATTGATGCTTTTGACTGTAAGAAGAAGTCTCCGATAAGGTGGGCAAGCAAGAGTTTAATGAGCAGCATCATGTCAGCGTGAATGGATTCTGGTACGGTAATAATCTAGAAATGCTATCAACTGCTCAGCGTGGGCTACCTGAAGCCGTGAGCTTACCGATGGCTGGGACACGCCCAGTTTTTGGGCGAGCTCTACCTGCGATATGTTAGGCTTGGCAAGCACTTGATCCATCGTTTCTGCCGATACGCGCGTCCACTTTTCGATCAGGGCACAGGTCAAATTCAAGAGCAGGTTTATCTCGGTATCGAGCGCTGCTTCTCCGCTTCTAAAGACGATGTGCTGCTTGGTTTTCTTGAGCTCATCAAATGCTTCTCCGCTATGTATAAATGCAGAACCGCTGCTTTCTGTGATTTTCTCAGCCCGAAATGATTTATCTCCCAGACCTATCGATAGTCTTACATCTATGTCGGCTGCGGTTCTAATGGCTGTTACGATTTGAAAAGCAAAGTGCATGGCATCTTTGGGGCTTGTCTCAGCTTGGAAGCTGTCGCCGCGGTGAGATCTCCCATTTAACTGGTGTCTTACCTATACCTTGAAAGAGTTTTTTAAGAGGCTTCAGCCAGATATCCGGATTTTCTACACTCCTAGAATCTATTATATCTCCCGTGATCAAAGCAATCATGATTCAAATATAGTCTTTTAATTCTATAATTGGTATTTATAGAGTATTAAGTCTATATCGTTGTTTCATATTTATAAGTGCAGTATCATTTATCAAGATTTTAGAATATAGCCATTTTGTATTATAATAGGAGAATATAGTCTTTTGGGCCTATATTGCTGGCGGCGGTGGTGGTAGGGACAAGGCATGCCTTGTCCCTACCACCCCACAAAAAAAACCATCTGTCTCCAAATGGTTTTTCTCTTTTGTGATCCGGCTGGGGTTCGAACCCAGGACCCCAACGTTGGAAAGCTGTTGTGCTCTACCAGCTGAGCTACCGAATCATTTTCCTTAAATGCGGGTGCAAATATAAGGGCTTCATCTAATCTGACAAAAGTTTTTTTGACATTGTATGAGAAGAACTTACTCGATCGCCGGACAGCGCTTAAATGGAGCATTACGATCGAATAAATAGCGATAAGTTATCATCGTTCGGTAGCGGGTGGCTTGAAGGTTTTCGCATACCTTGATCATTTTTGGATTGAAATCGCCCACCCAGGTCATCACGATCTGATCGTAAAGCTTCTTTTCGGTAAGATAAAGCCCCGACCAATGAATAAGTGCACCGTCCACACCGCGGCCGTGCCAAGCTTTGTCCACGCCAAATACAATCCCAACCATGGTTTGCGGTGTGCCTTTCCACTTGTGAAATAGAAACTTCAGCTTTCCCATCCAGTTGAGGTTGCCATCCACATACTTGAAGATTTCATTGAGCTCAGGGATGTTTACGAAAAAGGCAATGGGAATTTCATTTTGATAGGCAAAAATGATGATGCGTTTATCTATCACTGGTTTGAGTGACTTCATTATTTTGGCCGCAGCTTCGGCCGTCATTTCCTTGAAATTATCGTGCCCCCCCCAAGCAGCATTATATACTGTTCTAAAGTCTTTGGCTACTTCGTCAAGCGATTTATTTACAACGCTGGACACGGTGATGTTTTCATTTTTCAGAAGACGCTCAAATTTTTTGGCAAATACTTCTTGCGTAGGTATGTAAACAGGCCGCGTATAAAGATATTGCTCAAAATAGGTCTGAAAGCCATAAGTCTCTAAGAGCTGCGGATAATAGGGTGGGTTATAGTTCATGGCGTAGCTATTTGGGTCGGTAAAATTTTCGGTAAGGCAACCCCAGAACTGGTTCCGCTCTCCAAAATTAATAGGGCCGTCCATCGCTTCCATGCCAGCATCTCTAAGCCAGTTGCGCGCGGTATCCAGTATAAAATTGGCCACCGCCTGCTCATCTACCACTTCAAAGAATCCCATACCGCCGGTAGGTTGATCTTCTGTATAAGCGGTTTTGGCATTTATAAAGGCTGCTACCCGCCCCACCAGCTCATCATCTTTATAAAAAATCCACCGCTGCGCCTTTCCTTCCTTAAAGAGTTTGTTCTTCGACGGGTCAAAAATCTTGTCAATATCTTGTTTTATATGGGGGATATAGTTCGGATCGTTGGCATAAATTTTTCGCGGAAGCAAATGAAATGCCTTCAGGCGGGACTTATTATCGACAGGAACTGCGCGCATATTGGTAATTTTACGCGAAATTAAACTTATCATTAAGTTCCACGCAAATGGCATGCATACCACAGTTTGGTGCTTCGGAATAAACGAATACTAAAAATGGGAATGAACAGACCATTAGCAAGCGCAAATCACTTCGAAGATTTCATCAAAGTCGAAGTTAAACCTGCCAGAACTTGTTTTATGAATGAATTAATCTGCGCTGCGTTGCGGATTTTAGAAAGCAAAGAAAAGGGATGAAGGTATTCTTGGTAGGCTATATGGGTGTAGGTAAAACCACCATCGGAAAGCGGCTGGCATCTAGCCTAGGTTCTCCTTTTTTCGATCTGGATAAAAGGATTTCTGAGATGAGCCATAAATCGATAAATACGCTTTTTGAAGAGCTTGGTGAGACCGGGTTTAGGGCGCTGGAGCAAAGCGTATTGGCGGTACTCGTAGAAAGTGAAACCGACTTCGTGCTCGCTACCGGCGGGGGAGCCCCTACTTATAAGGATACTATGAAAATGCTTGTAGCGACTGGGCTCGTCATTTGGTTAAAAATGCCCGAAGCACAATTGATGAGCAGGCTTGAGCAAGGAAAATCAGAACGTCCGCTCTTGAAGGATATTCCTTCAGAAGAGCTTCCGACCTATATATCCAATCATTATAGGCCGAGAGTGGCATTTTATCAAAAAGCCCAGCTTCACGTGGATGCGGCCGACTTTGGCGCTGCCGAATTGGAAGACCTAATAAAAAGGATAGCTTTTTACTCCAAGTAGACCGCATCATTCCCTTCCGAAAATTCGACTGCAATATGGTCTTGGAGCGTGGTGCTGAGCGAAAGGCCTACAAAATCTGCCTTGATGGGGTATTTTCTATGCTTGCGATCTACCAGTACGACCGTAGTCAATTTTTTGACCGGAAAATCAAGAATATGCTTAGCTGCATAGATCAGGGTTTTGCCCGAGTTAAGCACGTCATCGATCAATATCACAGATTTTCCCTTCAAATCGTCTTCCACGGCTTGAAAATTAACGCTGTTCAGCGGTCGCTTCTTATTGATAGCTAAGCTAAAGAGCTTGATCTTAATACCCGATACATCTTCTAAAATAAGCTTTAGTCGCTCCGCGAATATTATACCCTTAGTCTCAATGGCTACAAATACCAATTCCTTCTCATCGTAGTTGAACTCGTAGATTTCATAAGCCATCCTGCGCATTTTTTGCAAGATGTTGATGTGATTGAGCACCAAGGTGCGTTCTTCTTTCATTCCGCCAATTTGAGCCAAAAATAATCATTCACATATTTACACATATCTTTCGCTGGTGAAACATATCATTTTAACAAGTTCTATGCTCGCTATACTCTGGGCCTGCACTACCAAAGCCCGCCCCATGGCCGAAGATTTGGTAGGTGCCATAGGTTGCGAACCTGCACCGAGCGAGCTGGCGCAGCTGATGCGCCGTATGCACATCGATGCCAAGCTTTGGCGCACTCAGGTATTGACCGGAGAGCCCATAGCACCCGCAAGCGGGGTCTATAATGAGCTCGTGCGCAGGAAGCCTACAAAGCCGGAAGTGAAAGGAGAAAAATTTGAATCTCGGGCAATGGATTATGGAAAAAAATTGAATGCGTTTTTTTCAGCTGCGGCCAATAAAAACATATCCGCATTTAATAATGTGATTGGTGCCTGCATCACTTGCCACTCCGACTTTTGTCCCGGGCCGGTAAGCACTATTCAGAAGCTCCGGATTCCGAGATCTAACTAACTATTTCTTTTGTAGTTCGATAAATAATTCGTTTCCTAAGCGCGGAGCGATGGAAGCCGTAGCTTTTTCAAACCGTAAAAAATTGAAATAGGGCGCGAAATAGCTTTGGTATTCTTGGGCATTACCACCATAGGGCGGATGGTCAGCAAAGAGCGGGATGTCAAATAATAGTCCCATCAACCTTCCCTTATCGGCCAATAGTCCGTGCATCTTTTTTGCGTAAGCAGGGCGCTGGGTCGGGTCTAAGGCGCAAAAGAAAGTCTGCTCTACGATAAGGTCAAATGCCCCTCGCTGCTCAAAGAAGTCACCGTGAAAGGCATTCTGGCTGGGAAACTTTGGAAACCGGTTCAAAAAACTCTTGATTGCCAAGTCTGAGATATCAACGACATACGTATTCTCAAAACCATTTTTAAATAGATATTCGGCTTCATACGCGTTGCCACAGCCTGGTATTAAGATTTTAATATTCTTATTTTCGAGAGAATCAAAATATTTCGTGAGCGCTGGAGATGGAGCACCGATATCCCATCCCGTCTGACCTTCATCCCATCGCTTCTGCCAATAATATTCGTCCATATGGCTCATGGTCTTTTTCTGAAAAGAGAGATCGCTTCTACGTGCGATGTATGTGGAAACTGATCTACTAGGGAGAATTTCACCAGTTCATAACCTTCTTGATTCAAGGTATTGGTATCGCGGGCTAGGGTAGCCGGGTTGCAGGAGATGTAAACGATGATCGATGCACCGAGTTGAATGGTTCGTTTCAGTGCTTTGGGAGCTATGCCGGCACGGGGCGGGTCGAGCATGATGGCATCTATTTTTCCTTCATACTCAGGATGCTCAAAGAGGAATTTGTTTACGTCGGCAGCAAAGAACTTTACATTTTCGATCCCATTGGTATTGGCGGCCTTTTTTGCATCAGCCACCGCAGCAGTTTCTATTTCTACCCCCACCACTTCAGCATTTGGAAGCTCGCGTGCCACGAGCTGCGATATGGTACCTGTGCCGCAATAAAGGTCAAAGATTTGCTTCTGTTCCCATCTCTTCCATGAGGTAGCTTATGGCCTTTTTATAAAGCCGCTCAGCACTTTTTGGATTGGTCTGGAAGAAACTTTCCATACTTATATCAAAGGACAGCCCGTTGAGCACTTCAGTAATAAAATCTTTTCCAAAAATAAGCCTGCTCTGACCGTCTAGCGGCTGCGATCTATCTCCTTTGTCATCGTTTATCGTGTGTAATATTCCGGCCAGTCGGGTTCCGAAAAGCCCTTTGAGAAGATCGATGAAGGAAGGGATGTCAAATTTCTCCAAGTCATGGCTCGTGGTCACTAAGTTGATCAGCAAGGTGTTATTGGCATAGCTTTTACGAACGGTTAGAAAGCGGAAAAACCCTTCGCGCTTGGGCGCGTGCCAGGGGGGCAGACCCGTATCTTGACAGAACTGGCGTATAAGATGTAGCTGGTTTTCTACTTCGGCATCAAAGATACCGCTATCCTTATCAAGGTTTTCTACCATCCACCAGGTGCCACGGTGCTTGAAGCCTAGGGCAAACTCGTCAAGCTCTTCATGCGTCTCAATATCATACCGTATTGCTGCAAAAGAATATTCCATCTTATTGCGGTAATGCCAATGCGAAGGAGATGAAAGGAGCGTATCAAATTTTTCTTCCGGATTTTTCACGCCACCTATCCTCCTGAAAAGGTCGAAACAGGTTTCGGTTTTATACATTTCCTGATCGGCTATCGGCACCGTGGCGTAGGGCGCTCCGGCTATGGCCTGATAGGGGATAGGTACTTCTTGTGGCGAAGGCTTGAGCACCTTGATCAATTTCGTTTCTACGTGGTTTTTTCGAGCTTTGGCCACGCGGCATTTTACGGTCTGCCCGGGTATCGTATTGGGCACAAAGACCACCAGCTCTCCGCTCTCCGTTTTTAATTTAGCAATTCCACGGCCGCCAAATGCCATCCGTACGATTTCTACTTCCAGCTCGGTGCCACTCTTTAGCCTGGCCGGTTTTTGCTTTTTGTCTGTCTGCATATCCGCAAACAAAGGAAAGGAAATTTGCCTTATCTAAAGTTTTAAATGACCTTTGCCGCTCGTAAAATCAAATAATACAAAACCCATGGAGACTGCTACCGATACTTCCAAATCTGAGAAAGCCATTCATATAGAGAATGAATTCAGCGCGCATAATTACCACCCGCTACCGGTAGTGCTCGAAAGGGGAGAAGGTGTCTATCTATGGGATGTGGATGGCAAGCGATATTTTGACTTTCTTTCGGCTTATTCCGCTGTAAATCAAGGCCATTGTCACCCAAAAATAATAAGCGCCTTAACCAGTCAGGCACAGAAGCTTACGCTCACATCGCGTGCGTTTCACAGCAGCGCTTTCGCAAAATTTGCGGAGTACGCCACCAGCTATTTTGGCTTTGACAAGGTCTTGCCGATGAACTCGGGTGCCGAAGCAGTAGAGACTGCCATTAAGGTATGCCGAAAATGGGGGCATGAAGAAAAAGGATTGGATGAGAACACGGCGAAGATCATCGTATGTGATAATAATTTCCATGGTCGCACCACCACCATTATATCATTTAGCAGTGACCCCGTGGCGCGTGGAAACTTTGGCCCGTTCATACAAGATGGTTTTATCCGAATACCGTATGACGACATAAATGCGCTGAAAGAAGCGCTGAAGGATGAGCAGGTAGCCGGTTTCTTGGTTGAGCCTATTCAAGGCGAAGCGGGAGTATTCGTACCCGAAGGAGATTATCTACAAAAGGCTGCCGAGCTCTGCCGGGAGAAGAATGTGCTCTTTCTGGCCGATGAAGTACAGACGGGCATCGGTCGCACCGGGAGCCTGCTGGCTGTGTGTGGCGACTGCACCTGCATGGGCGCATGCGAGCGTCAAGAAACCTTTGTACGTCCCGATATACTCATATTGGGAAAAGCCATATCGGGCGGGGTTTATCCAGTATCGGCCATACTTGCCAATGATGCCGTGATGAAAGTGATAAAGCCAGGCACACACGGTTCTACCTTTGGTGGAAACCCTCTGGCCTGCGCAGTGGCTACGGCTTCTCTACAGGTAATCGATGAAGAAAGGCTTACGCAAAGAGCCCGAGATCTTGGTAAGGTCTTCCGGGCTGAAATGACCAAACTGGCCGAAGCATCTGATTTGGTAAAACTGGTGCGTGGGAAAGGATTGCTGAATGCTATCTTGATAAATGATACGGAAGAGAGCGACACGGCTTGGAGAATCTGCCTAGCCTTGCGCGATAATGGCCTTTTGGCAAAGCCCACCCATGGCAATATCATTCGCTTTGCACCACCGCTGGTCATGACTGAAGCTCAACTTGGTACCTGTATCGACATCATCAAGACTACGGTATTGAACTTTAAAAAGTAACCGCCAGCTTCAGGTTTACCCTTCTGGACGTAAGGAAATTGGGAACGCCGTACTGCCTTCCGCTACTTTCCTTGATGAAGGTGTAGTTTATCGTATTGTTAATATCAAAAATGTTCCACACTTCAAGGCTCAGCACCGCTGAATCGAAATTTTTGAAGATGCCCCTTTCCGGCTTATTGGGCATTAAGTCTTTGGAGAAACCGATATCTACCCTGCGGTATGCGCGGTAACGCTCTATATCTTTATACCGCTCAAAGTCGGGTGGCCCATACGGCAGGCCGGTACCGAATAATAAGCTTAGGTGTACTTTAAAGCTTGGAAAGCTAGGCATCTCATCTTGAAAGAAAAGACTGAAATAAACCAACTGGTCGGTGGGGCGGGGTATGTATCCCGGTAGCGTAAGCGTAGAATCTACGGGCATGTTATTGGCTGTAAAGCCCGGTTGAATTTCTTCTCCTTCATCGTTGATATAGGTGTAAAAGAAATCGTTTCTCAGATCTTCTTCCGTTCTCAGAAAGCTAAGGTTGGCCCAAGACTCAATGCCTGGAATAAACTCTCCGTGCAATTTCATATCGAGACCCGCAGCATATCCTTTGGCTTCATTGGTACCGTAATAGCGAAGGCGCACATTGTCTATCTCATAGGGAATGATGTCGTTAAGCGCTTTATAATAGGCTTCCGTGATAAACTTAAATGGCCTAGACCAGATCTGAAAATTGATATCGGCACCCAGCACAAAGTGGATGGCACGTTGCGCCCGGATCTCTGGATTCAGGGTTCCGTCTATCTCTCTAAGCTCACGGTAAAATGGGGGTTGGTAATAATAGCCAGAACTAAACCGGAACACCACATCGCGCACCAGCGTGGTGCTATCGTTTATTTGCTTCGTCCACTTGGGTTTCCATGCAATGGTTCCACGCGGACTCACCACGGTTTGATCATTATAGTCCCAATAATGCGCGCGCACCCCAAGCGTTGCCGATATTTCGCTCTCATCATTGAGTAGGAAGTCCCACTTGTTTTGCACATAGCCCATCACCCGATTGGATGAGAGCGTGTTGGTGCCCTTGATCACATCTTGTAAGATAATCTCGTTACTAGGTCTTATGGGTACCGAGTATCCAGCGGAATCGATATAGTTCCACTCGCTCAATCTATCTTCAATCTCTTCATGGCGCAAAGTGACGCCCCATTGTAGGTACTTATTTTCTATGGTCTTAAAGCCGCGATGCTGCGCATTTAATACGGTGGCAGTAAGCCGGTTTCGCGCATGCTCGAGAAAGGAGCCGATACCACGGTTTCGGGTCACATCCCCAAAATTATCAGAACCAAAATCCCGCTCGAGTTCATCTAAGAAATACTGCCCCAGCACATCAAAAGTCTCATTCTCGAAAGTCCGAAATGCCGACGTGGTGAACTTTAAGCGGGTACTGGAATTGGGCTTATATTCCGTGGAGAGCGCGCCAAAGAAGGTCTCAAATGAAGTGACTTCCTGACCTTCAAAAAATACGGTAAAGCGAAGGGCTTCATTGATGCTTCCAAATTGGGTCTCACGCGTACCGGGTACGAATTTATAGTTATTGTTTGCATAATTTCCCAAAAAGGCAAGCTCCCATTGCTCTGAGATATCGTATGACCAATAGGTCTGGATATCGGTAAAATTTGGTTGGTAATCTCCTTGAGTATCGAGCGTGCCGAGTACGTATTGATTGGTGAGGTAGCGCACACCGGTTACCTGGCTCAGGCGCAGGTCTTTTGATGAGGTCTCTAGTGATACTGAACCGCCTAGCAGACTGGCACTTGCGCTTCCGCCAAAACGTCGGGGCTTCTTATATTGAATATCGAGCACCGAGCTCATTTTATCGCCATAGCGCGCATCAAAACCGCCAGCGCTAAAATTAATGCTGCCTACCATATCTGGATTGGGAAAGCTCAGCCCTTCTTGCTCCCCCGTGCGGGCGAGAAATGGCCTGTATACTTCAATATCGTTTACATATACTAGGTTTTCGGCATAGCTGCCACCGCGCACGCTATAGTTTGAGCTGAGCTCATTATTCATCCTTACACCGAGTTGAGAGGTGAGCACGCTCTCTATACCTTGTTGCACTGTGGGATTCAGCTTCAAGTCTTTTATGGGTACAGGCTTCATGGTCGTGCCTCGATCGGTATTGTCCCGAATCTCTACACCCTGCAGCTCGCGTGGGGTAAGCCTGAAATTCAGGATTTTTATTTGACCCGCCTTCGCATTTACGCGCTTCGCGTCACTTTGAAATGCCGTATGGGTAACCTGTATTATTAAATCCTCTTCGGGATTTACTTCGATCGAAAAGTCGCCGTCTTCATCGGTGAAGGTTTTAAGCTGCTGCGAAAGGATGAACACGTTGGCATAAGATACCACATTACCTTTTTCATCGGTCACCTTACCTTGGACAATGGCCGATTTTTGGGCCGAACCATTGATGGGCATAAGGCAAAGGAGCAGGAAGGTAAGTAGCGTATGCTTCAAGAGTCGATCACTAAATTTCAATCCGCAAACTTAACCCATTTAAGCAAAGTTTATTGTCCTTTTCCGCGCTCTCTCTCCGATTTGAAGTCGCCGCGTTTCCAAGATTGGATGAATTGTGACCATGCCAGCGGATTAAATATATTTTGGGGCGGTGCCTGTCCGGCGTAATAAATTTGCTGCTGGTACTGCTGCATAGAATATTTAAAGGTCTCGCCACCGCTGGGCATTGCAGCATCCATGCGCGCCAGCATGTCTGCTTGGTAAAGATTCTTCTGCGCGCGATCATAATCTGTTTCCGGTATCTCCATGGCTAGAAAAGCTTCTTTAAACTGCTCGCGCGTAGGCCAAGGGTAGACCACTGTTTCATTGAGTTCTACCGTATCAGATGCCATGATCTGAATCAACGAATATTTGTTTTTGGACAGGGTGTCGGGTATTACAAAACGATTTCGCTTATAGCCCACCGCAGAGAAAAGGATGCTATCACCCTTTTGTGCCACGAATGAAAAATAACCGTAATAATCGGTCATCGTACCTTTTCCGTTTTGCTCTACCACAACATTGGTAAATGGCACCGGGCTTAGACTATCGCCGGTTATCACCACTCCCGAGAATTGGATAAGATCTTCATTGCCCGGCTGGGCATATCCCTGAAAAGCTCCGAATAATAAGGTAAGCACTACTAATAGATGGGACTGTCGCATAATCATGTAGATTTCAAAAGTACGGGTTTTCCGAACATTAACTTGTCTTCTTCTCGTTCTAATTGGTTAAATTTCCGAAAAATAAAGCCATGACCAAAACTTTTAGCACATGGATCCTTGCTTGTATTTGGCTACAAGGATTTACGCAGCCAATGATCGATGGGTCAAATTTCATCTTGCCCGAAGATGTTTTTACGTACCAGAATGCCAATCCGGTGTGGCTGGGAAGCCAAGGGCTTACGGCCATATCGGGCGCAGCCCAAGTATGGGATGTCTCAGACTTTACTTCTTTTATCCAGTCGGAAGAGACTTATGTGGGTATTGCCGCCACGCCCAATCTCTATCAAATTTTCTTTTCAAATTCCACTCTATATCCTGCATCGGTCTCGACCCATGCCCAGGCAGTAGAAACGGAGCTACCCGTGATCCTGCCTATTGAAGTCTCCAATGCCTTCAATTATTACCGCAATGATGACACCGCATATGTGATCACTGGCTCGGCATTCTCATTCCAAGGATTTCCGATTATCACAAGATACGATCCAGTAGAAGAGCTTTTTTCCTTTCCGGTTCAATTTGGCGACAGCTCAAGCACCGATTTTTCTTTCCTCACCTTGATCCCGCTGTTTGGCGCTTATGGGCAGGAAGGATCGCGAAGCTATACTGTAGATGGTTATGGAAGCCTGCTTACGCCAAATGGAAGTATAGAAGTGCTTCGTGTGCGCACTGAGCGCACCAGTCGTGACACGATCTCAATTGAGCAAAACGGTGTTGCCTTCGCCTTAGATCGGCCGCTTGAGGTGATCTATAGCTGAATTATCCGCAGCGCACGGCGCCCCTGTTTTAGAAATTTCGGTAATAGGCGGTGTGGCTCTTTCGGCAAAACTGCTCATCAACGAGAGCGTGCTTTCCGTCGGAGATAGGCAGCCGGATAGCTTTCAGGTTTATCCGAATCCCGTGCCCTCGGGCTCATCCGTGTACCTAGCAGGTGACTTCAAAACTGGAGCCGCGTCTATTTACGACC
Source organism: uncultured Cryomorphaceae bacterium (assembly GCA_963836915.1). Classification (GTDB taxonomy): domain Bacteria; phylum Bacteroidota; class Bacteroidia; order Flavobacteriales_D; family Cryomorphaceae; genus Cryomorpha. The sequence continues at coordinate 328,096 of CAWILH010000002.1, forward strand.
TTTTGGGCAGGCAGTTGGGTACGTACACGATCTCAAAAGGCCAGATCGACCTCACAGGATTAATCCCCGGACATTACATTATTTATCTTTCAGCGCCTTCCGGCAAAAAAGGTATGGCGCGGCTTATGGCTTATTGAAGTAGTATTTTTTGGGTTCCGCGACGCGATGTATCCTTCATCTCAAGGATATAAACCCCACGATCCAGCGCATTCAGATCGATAGGATAGGCTGAGCCAAGGTAGCGGAGCGTCTCAAGTTTTCTTCCGGTGAGATCATAAATATTGATCATTGCCCCAGACTGAAATTCTAGCGATTCGATCTGAAACATTCCGTCAGATGGGTTGGGATAGATCCTAAAACTATTCGACCCTAATTCTTCTACCGAGGTTGGTGTCTCCATCTGAACATTGATGTTATCAAGCAGGAGCGTATTCAGTCCGCGGCTTCTAAACTCAAAGTTTAAGTAAAATCCTTCGGCGCCGTCAGGTAGATTTTCAATGGGCACATTTACATTTAGCCACTCTTCGGCCGCTAGGGGAAGGGTTCCTGCCACGCCAGTCTCTACCGTGTATAGTTGGCTGCCACCTGCTTTATATACCACCGTGCCCTGCGTGCTGAAGCCAAGACATTGATCTACGGCATAAATAATCAGGGTGTCCTGATAGGCTGGGTTATTATAGCGCTTGCGATGAAATAGATCGAAATTGAGCGTGGGCAGAGTTCCGTTTTCCACTATTTCTGGGAGCTTGAGATAAGGAGAGTACAGGAAGTCGGGAGCGTTATAAGGTGAGTTTGGATAAGCGCTTATGTGGGCCACTTTTCCTATCGTGCCATCGATCTGAAGGCCCGTGATGGTATCCCATTTTAGCTGATCCATAGCGGGGTTTCCTACCGTCCACAGGTTTGGATCGATCCCATTAGTGAAGGGTTCTGAAAGTTCATTGGTGGCTAAGTCGATCTGCGAGAGTTGTATCCAGGTAAACTTATCATTATTATTGAATACATCGTACTCATCGGCAATCGGCTGTATACGGGTGTAAAGACTTTGGGTGGGATCGGCATCCAAATCTATTACCGGAAGGGTAAGGACAGAGCTCTGCCCCGATGCCAAGGTCTCGGAAGTGAAGTCTACCGATATCTCTTGACCATCATTATAGGAATAGAAGACGGTAAAGCCGGTCACCGCCGCAGTACCGTTATTGCGCACGGTGAGCTGCGGGATGATTGAGTTGCCATCGGCGAAGCAGGTAAAAGGATTGGATGGCTCAATGATGGCTACGAGTTCTAGATCTTTTGCGGAAGCAGCAGGCAGCACTGGTGTATTATCTATTGCCAGCAGGTCGTAAGCTGCCTTTACATTTATCATCCCCATCCCGTAGGTATTGTCTTCTCCCGTAGCGCCCAGATCGGTGGCCGACATGTACAGCGCCATCATCAGGTCTTCTCCGGTGAGATACGGAAAGGCTTCTTTCAGCAATAATATGGCGCCGCTCACGTGTGGTGCTGCCATGGATGTGCCATCGTAAAAGTCGTAGTCATCGTGTCCCACACAGGAGCGCACATTGACTCCAGGCGCCGACACTTCGGGCTTGATCAATATACTTCCTTCGCCACCGCAAAGGCTCGGCCGCGGCTAGAGAAGGTTGCCACGGGCCAATTGGCTGCAACGTTGCCATTCACAGCGGCCACGGTAAAAGAATTGACCAAACCGGTATTAATATTATGGGGCACACCGATCGTCATAGGATTTGGGCCTTCATTGCCGGCACTGAATACATTAGCTATTCCAGCGGCCAAAACCGCATCAAGAACAGGAATGACCAGATCTGGGCAAGTGGTCCATCCCATATCTACTACATCATTATCACGCCCCCAAGAATTATTGATCACATCTGGCACGTCGGAGCTGGTGCTCTCATCGCCATCGGGATTGAGCGACCACTGGTAGCCCAGCATCAGCTCTCCAAGGGGTTTGATGTCTGCAAGATTTGATACGATAGGGTCGGTGGCAATGAGATAAGCCGCAGGAGCTACACCGATGGTGTCATTATTGGCCGGGTCGAGCCCAAGCATTATCCCGCTAACATGGGTGCCGTGACTGCTCGATTTGTCTACAGGCGTAGGACTGTCATACGCGTACCACGTAGAAGAGAGCGGCATCATATTGGGCAGAAACCGATCGGCCAGTGCCGGGTGGTCATGCCAGATGCCAGTGTCGAATGTTAGGCCGAGCCTACCCAGCCCTGAATAACCCAATGCCCATAACTCTGGTGCACCAATAGCACGCAGGCCAGGTTCGGTGCCGTCTATAGATTTTTGATTTTCGCCTTTTGAATTTTTTGGTTCGATAAGCGAAAATTCTGCTTCGTGGAGCCCGATTAAAACTACATCATCGCGCGACTGAAGGAAGTCGATGAGCGCTGGGCTCGCCATTAGGCTTATGCTGTTTGAGATCCAATAGGTTTGAATTTGCGGGACATCGAATCCATTTTCTAAAATGGCATTGAGCAGACTGGGCTGAGTCAGCTCAGCACGCTCCTTCAATGCGCGCATTACCAAGCGCGGCCGCTCACTCACTGGGGTCTTCTTCGCTTGAAATTCAGCTTTGAGCGCTGGGATATCTACTGCGTTTTCCAAGATCACCATGATGGGTATGCTCTGGTTTTCAATGGCCGTAGCCATTCTAGTGGCCAGGCCATCGTCCAGTTTTTGGGCTTGCGCCAAAAGCGCCACCGGTGCTATTAGAGCCACAAAAAGCGTTGCGTAGAATCTGTTCATCTCGTGCTGGGATATATCGTTTCTGAAAGTTCGAATGTACAAAAGTCGGATAACTTACACTTCATCAACCTGCTAATATGCTTTGGATTCCTACATTTACGTTTTGGAATATCCCTGTTGTATCTATATCAAAACCATAGCTTTTTTTAATGGATTACGGAACGATCATTATAGGAAATGGAATAGCGGGAATAACTACCGCTCGGCATTTGCGGAAGCGCTCCGACACTAGGATCCAGGTCGTCTCTATGGAGACGCCCTATTTTTTTTCCCGCACCGCACTCATGTATGTCTATATGGGGCATATGAAGTTCGACCATATCAAGCCTTATGAAGATTGGTTTTGGGAGAAAAACCGTATAGAGTTGGTACAGGCCAAAGTGCTCAAGGTGCATCCGAAAGAGAAAAATATACTCCTTGATACTGGAGAAGAACTGCGGTTTGATAAGCTCGTAATAGCATCGGGCTCCAGTCCGCGGTATTTCGGATGGCCAGGGCAGGAGCTTAAAGGGGTGCAGGGTCTGTTCAGCGCACAAGATTTAGCTTTGCTAGAAGCCAATACACCCGCTCCTTTTGAAAAAAACCATCCGACCAAAGAAGCGGTGATCGTAGGTGGCGGGCTCATCGGGGTCGAACTGGCCGAGATGCTCCATACGCGCGGCATTCAAGTTTCCCTGCTGGTTAGGGAGAAGTATTTTTGGTCGGGCGTGCTTACGCAAAATGAAGGGGAGCTGATAGGACAGCATATTGCAAGCCATGGCATAAAGCTGGAAATAGAATCAGAGATGCAGAGTGTGCTCGATGATGGGCATGGAGCTGCCAGGGCCATTCGCACGAAGGATGGGCGCGAACTTCCGTGCCAAGTAGTGGGGATCACTACGGGGGTTGCTCCCAATATTTCCTTCCTAAAAGATTCGGGAATCGAGCTGGACAAAGGAGTATTGGTTGATGATTTTCTTCAAACATCGGCGCCCGACATCTACGCGGCCGGCGACTGTGCGCAACTCCGAAATGCGCGGCAGGGTCGCAAGCCGATCGAAGCGGTGTGGTATGTGGGTAGAATGATGGGTGAAGTGCTCGGGGCAACATTGTCTGGAAAGGAACAGAAATATCTGCCTGGGCCGTGGTTTAATTCTGCCAAGTTTTTTGATATTGAGTATCAAACCTACGGTACGATCAGTGCTAAGCCAGAAGCAGGGGAGATGCAATACTTCTGGAAGGTGGAAGGAAAGGATAAGTTTATCACGGTGGCTTACGCTCCTGAAACCCATAAGTTTTTAGGAATAAATACTTTTGGAATCCGCATGCGGCATGAGTACTTTAATAATGCGCTGATCAAGGGCATGGGGGTGGCAGATGTGATCGGGGGCATTCATATCGCAAATTTTGACGCGGAGCTCTCCAAAAAATGGTATAAAGATTTTCAGAATGATTTTGAAACAGAAACCGGCATTGCGCTCCAGAAGCCTTCCATGCTCAAATCCCTTCTCAAGCGATGAATGATCGTATGCTAAAGAAAATTGGAATGACCCTGTTCATTCTATCCGTTGGACTTTTTGTAGGTCTTTCAATTTTTATCCCTACATCATTTAAGAACAAGGATTTATCAGGTGTAATTGAAGCGAAACATGAAGGTCTTGCTAATTCCGTTAGCAAATTGGAAGATGCTCCGCCTTTCCGAATGGACGGAAAGATAAGTGATGCTTTATATGATTACAATCAATACGTTGTAAGTCAAAAAGGTATAGGTGAAAAAACTCAGGCATCATTTCTCAAAGCATTGAATAATGAGACATCAAACTTTGACGAAAGCTATATAAATGGCCAACTTGGCAAAGGAACCTATAATGCTGAAAAACTCATAGAATACACCGGCTGGATGGTCGGCAAGGAATGGGAGAATTTTATGGCATTTGAAGTCGAGCTCAAAAAGAAATTTTCCGAAGTCAATAAGGCAGTGACTGGAGAATATGGAATTGCCTCCGGTAAGCAGGGGCAGCTTACCCTTGACCTAATGATAGCCGGGGCTCCTGCCAATGCGAAAACCGGACTCTGGGCATTCGTGATATTCGGCTTGGCCGTGCTCGGCGGCTTCATCCATTTTATTCCGCTTTGGCGAAAGAAGCCGGGTATACATAATAACCATATACAGCATAACAAAGGTCAAAACCGACAATGGCCGGCTTGGATAGTATTGGCGCTGCTGGTAGGGTTTTATATTTTTCTTTATCAATATCCCACTTTTCTATCCAATCAAATCGCGCTGCTCATGCCACTTTCATTCAGCATGTCGGGCGGGGCTGCCAATCAATGGTTTCTTTACGGCTTTATGTATTGCGTCGCCATGACGGTGATGGGGTTACGGATGCTGATCAAATACCGTGGCAATGCCTACGAGCAGGTTAGGACCTGCTCAGTGATATTCTTTCAGTTGGCTTTTGCCTTTACGATTCCGCAAATACTCACTAAGCTTCAGCTTCCTGCCTACGATTTGAAAAGCGCTTGGCCGCTGGAGTACTCCTTTTTCTTTGACTATCGGGTAGATCAATACCTGGCCGAAGGTACGCTCGGTATTTTCTTATTTGGCTGGGGCATAGCTCTCTTTGCCATTGGGGTGCCGCTTTTTACATACCTATATGGCAAGCGCTGGTACTGCTCTTGGGTATGTGGTTGTGGTGGTTTGGCAGAGACCGTGGGCGATCCCTACCGCCACTTGAGCGATAAAAGTAAATCGGCCTGGAAGGTAGAGCGCTGGACGGTGCATGGAGTTTTGGCCTTTGCCGTCGTAATGACGCTATTGGTGGTTTACACTACCTTCAGTGGCGAGTCTGAAGTGCTCGGGCTCAACTCCTACAGCGTACGGTCGAGCTATGGGTTCTTCATTGGATTTATTTTCGCGGGAGCAGTGGGAACGGGCTTTTATCCCATTATGGGAAATCGGGTCTGGTGCCGTTTTGGATGTCCGCTTGCGGCGTACCTGGGCTTGGTACAGCGCTTCAAGAGCCGTTTTAGAATCACCACCAATGGTGGTCAATGCATCTCTTGCGGTAACTGCTCGACGTATTGTGAGATGGGGATTGATGTGCGCTGGTACGCCCAGCGGGGTCAAAACATTGTTCGCTCTAGCTGCGTGGGTTGCGGAGTGTGTTCAGCGGTTTGTCCGCGGGGGGTTCTGAAGCTTGAGAATAAGAGTGAAGAGAGGGCGTATCAATGATAACCCTATTCTGATCGGGCACGAGGGGGCTACACTCAATCTATAATCGGAAAGTCTAGAACGTTCAATGATCGATTCCATTATTGATTTGGTGATTCCAGCATTAAACGAAGAAGGTGCCATCGGCAAGGTGCTTGGCGACATCCCAAAACAGTTGGTGCGGAACATTGTAGTGGCAGACAATGGATCTTCTGATAATACTGGCTTGGTAGCCAAAGAGCATGGGGCAATCGTGGTTACTGAACCCGCAAAAGGTTATGGTGCTGCCTGTCTCGCGGGACTTGAAAGATTGAGAAAAACTTCGCCAAGTCCCGACATCGTAGTATTTTTGGATGCTGATTACTCCGACCATCCCGATCAGCTTCCACTCTTGGTGGCGCCAATCGTTCGTGGGGAGAGCGATCTGGTGATCGGCAGCCGGAGTCTGGGTAGCAGGGAACCGGGAGCAATGATGCCCCAGCAGGTTTTTGGCAATAAGCTGGCTACATTTTTAATGCGCCTGCTCTATGGTGGTAAGTTTACCGACCTAGGGCCTTTTAGGGCCATCAGATGGGATGCGCTACAGCAAATAAATATGCAGGACAGGGATTTTGGATGGACGGTAGAAATGCAGGTAAAAGTTTTGAAGCTGAAGCTTAGATATACTGAAATTCCGGTGAGCTATCGCAAGCGCACCGGTACTTCAAAAATTACGGGCACCATTAAAGGCACGGTCATGGCCGGATATAAAATAATCTTGACAATTTTGCGGTATGCATAATCTTATTTGGCCTATTATTTCAATCTATGGGGTAGGCCTACTTTTCATTTTCTGCTATAGCTTGGTGCAGTTGAGCCTGCTACTTAAATATCGCCGTACCGGCACAGTCCGTGGTGACCAAGGCGCACAGGTGCTCGGCGTTGGTGCGGAGATGCCTTTGGTATTGGTGCAGCTGCCGGTATACAACGAGCTGTACGTGATAGAGCGGCTGGTCGACGCTGCCGCAAAATTGCGCTATCCGGCCGAAAAGTTAAGGATCCAGGTGCTTGATGATGGAAATGACGATAGTGTCGATCTGGCAGCGAAGGCCATAATGAAATGGCAGCGTGAAGGGATCAATATCGAACATGTCAGGCGGGAAGGCAGAAAGGGCTTCAAGGCCGGTGCCCTAGCGTATGGATTGGAAAGCAGCCCAGAAGAATATGTCGCGATATTTGATGCCGACTTTATCCCCGATCCCGATTTCCTTTTGCTTACGCTGCCCTATTTCAAAAATGAAAAAATAGGAATGGTGCAAACCCGGTGGGATCACTTGAACAGGGATTTCTCGCTCCTTACGCGGGTTCAAGCATTTGCGCTAGACGCTCATTTTAGCGTAGAGCAGGGGGGTAGAAACGCGGGTCACCATTTCATAAACTTTAATGGCACTGCCGGTATATGGCGTCGCAGCTGCATAGATGACGCCGGCGGCTGGAGTGCCGACACACTCACAGAAGATCTCGACCTGAGCTATAGAGCCCAGATGAAAGGTTGGAAATTTAAATTTTTGGAAGGGGTTGGATCACCCGCCGAACTTCCGGCACATATGGGGGCGCTTAAAAACCAACAGTATAGATGGAACAAAGGAGCAGCCGAATGTGCCGTGAAGCATCTTCGAAAGATGTCACAGAAAAAAGAGATTCCCGTATCCACGCGCCTTCACGCTTTTTTCCACTTGCTCAATTCTTCCGTTTTTATCTGGATTTTGGTCTGCGCCTTGCTTTCAGTGCCGCTCGTATTTATCAAAGGCGCTTACCCAGCATTTAGCAAGGTGTTCTATCTCGGTGGCTTACTTATCTTCAGTTTTGTGATACTGGCAGCCTTTTATTACACATCGTATCGAAAGATGGAGAGCGATCTTCCATCAGGTTCTTTTATCTGGCTATATCCAGCTTTTTTAGCAATTTCTATGGGTATGAGCCTTCATAATTCGAGAGCCGTAATTCTTGGATTTGCGGGGCAGCGTACCCCTTTTATCCGCACGCCAAAATGGAATCTTGTTGGCTTGACAGGTTCTCTTGCCAACAAGCAATACGTGCGCTCCAATATCAGTTTCATTACGTGGCTGGAAGGTCTGCTGGCCATCTATTTTATGGCTGCCATTTATTATGATTTCGTCACGCAGCAGTATGGGTTCCTTCCGCTCCATCTGCTTTTGGCATTTGGTTTCTCTTTCGTATTCGTCTATGCCTTTAAGCAGCTCCGGTAAGGCGTCCTACCTTCGGGTTTTTCTCTTGCTTGCCATCTTACTGGGCTTTATTGGGCTCTCACAAGTGGCACGGAGCGAGTTTACAATGCTCATCGGCCTCTACGCAATCATTTTTGCGTGCTATGCGCTAATGATTTATAAATGGGACGGGCGAGGATTGATCCTGGTGTTGATAGCAGTGCTGACCGTGCGTATTCCTTTCTTTTGGAACCTGCCCCAGCTGAGCGATGACTACTTCCGCTTTCTTTGGGACGGTATGCTGCTCAATGAAGGGCTCAATCCTTTTGGCCGCATTCCTATAGATCAGCGCATCGGTAACTTCACGCAGCCCGAGTTTGCAGAGACCTTGATTTCGGGAATGAACTCGCCGGGGTATATGAGTGTCTACCCGCCTTTCCATCAGTTTGTTTTTGGAATCGCATATTTTTTCTCCGGGCCTAATTTACTGCAAGGAGTGAATACGATGCGGTGCATCATTATTTTCTTCGAGTTGGCTTTCACCATTTTTCTTTTTTTGAGAAAGGGGAATGAGCTGAAGTACGGGTGTTTTTATTTGCTGAATCCGCTCGTGGTGGTAGAAGGCGTGGGCAATGTGCATTTTGAAGCGATACTCTTGCCGTGGTTGGCGGCCAGCCTACTTTGGTTTGATCCCCGCGGAGCCATGAAGTCTGCCCTGACTTACGGTGGTGCCGTATTGGTAAAGCTCACCCCACTTATGCTGGCGCCAGCCTTTTTGTTTAGATACCGGAAGAAGGCGGCCATCCAGTTTCTGCTATGGAGCTTCGGGTCGATTGCAGTATTTTTTATGATGCTCGAACCGTGGTACATCTTTGAAAATTTTGGGAAGGGAATAGGGCTTTACTTCCAGCGTTTCGAATTCAATGCTTCTATTTATTACGTACTTCGTGAATTTATTGCCTTATTCATTGGCTATAATTCCATTGCCGTTCTTGCGCCATCCTTGGGTGCCCTGGCTTTTGCGCTAATCCTTCTAGTGGCTTTCAGGTATAAGCGCGCCAATATTATGGAAGTGAGTCTGGTCTCTTACCTTATTTTTCTGTTGCTTTCCACCACGGTTCATCCTTGGTATATCATCCCTTTGGTCTATTTGGCCATACGTTCGGGTCGTTTATCTATTTTGGTTTGGTCTTTTACGGTGGTGTTTAGTTATGCACATTATTTGGGTGAGATAGGCCCACCGTGGGGACTGATTGCCATAGAATATATTCTGCTTTTCGCAGCTTTGTCTTATGAGCAGGTTAGGAAGCCGTGGCTTCAATCGGTATTTCGTGGGTGATATTTTAAGATTTCTTCCCTTAGATAGGTTTTATCTAAATGGGTATAAATCTCGGTGGTGGTAATGCTGGCGTGCCCGAGCATATCCTGCACAGCCCGCAGGTCGGCGCCATTGGCTACGAGATGGGTCGCAAAGCTGTGGCGAAAGGTATGTGGACTTATCACTTTGCGAATGCCCGCTTTTGCAGCAGCAGATTTCACAATAGTAAATATTGAGATACGGCTTATGGGCTTTGAAAATCGATTTAAGAACAGAACATCTGAGTACTTATTGATGATGGTGAGGTGACAGCGCACCCCATCTACGTAGTTTTTGATAGCCTGCAAGGCCGAATTACCGATAGGCACCAATCGCTCCTTATTACCTTTTCCAATCACGCGGATATAGCCTTCATTAAAATGGATATCAGATAGTTGAAGGGTAGTAAGCTCGCTTACGCGAATACCGCAGCTATAGAGCGTTTCGAGCATTGCGCGGTCTCGTGTCCCGTTTGGTGTACTCACGTCTATCGATTTCATAAGGGCTTCGACTTCTGTCAAACTGAGTGTATCGGGTAGCTTTCTCGTTTGGTTGGGAGCATCGATCAGCTCAGTAGGATTGTCGCTGCGGATGCCTTCAACGATAAGGTACGCAAAAAATGAGCGCAACCCCGAAAGGTGTCTAGCTTGGGTAGAAGCTTCTTTTTGCCCTTCGGCCACCGATTTTATGAAAACCGAAATTTCCCCCCGAGCGATATTTTCCGGTTTCGATCCCAGTTCATTATGATCGATATAGTTCGATAGCGCCTTTATATCGGCGAGATATGCCGCAATGGAATTTTTAGAGAGGCCGCGCTCCAGTTTTAAATAATCCCTGAAACCATTGATGCTATTATTCCAATCCATAAGTTGCGCTTCGCGGTCTTTTCCTTGCGAAAGCCTTTATAAGTGTTGCTATTTCGGGTGTTGATTGAAGCTTTCAGCTTGTGCTTAAAAAGATGATTGTAAATTTGGCTCAATAAGCGCTTCAAAAGAATGAAAAGAGTAAAAATTATCAACGGCCCAAACTTAAACTTATTGGGTAGCCGCGAGCCATCCATCTATGGAAGCAAAAGTTTTGAAGTTTTTTTGGAAGAACTGCGCACCGCATTTCCCGATGTTGAGATAGCCTATGTGCAGTCAAATATTGAAGGTGAGCTCGTAGATGCCCTGCAGGCTGCGGCCAAAGATGGGGTGAAAGGCGTGGTGCTCAATGCTGCTGCCTTTTCACATACTTCAATGGCCATCGCCGATGCGGTCGCGGCGATAGATCCTCCAGTAGTAGAAGTTCATATTTCCAATGTTTTTGCGCGTGAAGCGCACCGTCACCACTCGTATATCACCAAGTATGCGGCCGGATTAATTGTCGGGTTTGGGCTTGAAGGGTATAGATTGGCCATTGATCACTTTTTGCGGTCCTGACGGATAAAATATCGGCTGGGCAAGGCACCAAATACTTTTTGCTTCTGCAAATAATAGGCGCGCACAATGCTTTCTCGGAAATAGCCCGTGCTGTTGTATTTAACATAATTGGCTCGCTCGACCCTTCTTTTTTTCGATAGCGCTGAGAGGTGGCCATAAATATAGAAATGGGCTCTTATCACTGCCATGAAATGTGAGAATCCCTTTGTGAAGAGCATAAAAACTGCAGCCAAGCCGTCAAGGCATATCCGCTTCAAAAAGCGCATAAAAAAGCCTTTTCGAAAATCATTCTTTATTAAAAGGATTAGATTATTGCGAAAGTTCAAATACGTCTTTCTCTGGCTCTGTGCGCTTAGGGTGCCACCACCTAAGTGATATACCTTGGACTCGGGGTAACAATAGATTTGATAATCCTGATTTTTAAGGCGCCAGCAAAGATCAACTTCTTCCATGTGGGCGAAGAAATCGGCATCAAAACCACCCACTTTGTGAAAGGCTGTCGATTTAATGATCAAGCAAGCACCGGTGGCCCAGAACACTTCCCGCTCATCGTCATGCTGACCGATGTCCCGCTCGCAGTGATCGAAAAGCCTGCCCCGGCAAAAAGGATACCCATATTTATCAAGAAAACCACCGGAAGCACCGGCATACTCTAGCAGGTCGCGCTGTAGATAACTTCGTATTTTTGGCTGGGCAGCGACTATGCTATCCGATTTATCCAAGGCTGTGATGATAGGTTCCAGCCAGCCCTGCGACACTTCCACGTCGCTATTTAAGATGGCGTAATACTCACTATCTATTTGCCGCAAGGCCTCATTATATCCACCTGCAAAACCGTGGTTGACATCAAATGCAATACAGCGGATTTGGGGAAAGCTACTCGCCAAATAAGCTAGGGAACCGTCGGTAGAGCCGTTATCGGCTACGATGATCTCAGCATACTCCGGGCTATTTTGAATGACCGAAGGAAGGAAAGTCTCTAAATGGTTACGGCCATTATAATTCAGTATTACGATCGAAGCTTTCAAATATGAGGCGGATTTGCGGCCGATGATCTATCTTGGATTCTCGAAATAATCATCAACCCTTCTTCCGTAGGCGTCCTTGTTATTGGTTCTATCTACATCGAGTATGGGCGTATCGCGCTGCTGGAGAAGGAGCTTCCACTGGTAGTTTTGAATCTCTCCTGGTATATATTCGCAGTGAAGTATCACGTAGTCTTGCGCCAATAGATTGGGGTCGTAGAATACGAATTTTACGTTGTTATACTTCCCGGCTTTATAGTAGCGCCATATTTCATAAGGGTAAGATGAAGGCTCATTTGCTCTTACGGACACATCGTCGGGGGCACCGTATTGCAGATAGACCCTGCCTTGATCGGTGTCGTAGCCATGCTTATTAGGGGTGGCATAATTTTTTTCTACCCAGTCTACCTGCTTTTTATACCGGAGCCATTCCGCTTCGGCATTGGTGGGATATCTTTTTTTCCAGAAAGCATAAAAGTACCGTTGGATATATTTTAGCTCCACCAACTTATTATCATCATCAAAGGTATTGTCAATAGCTATCTGCTCAGCTTGTTGCGCTACTGGCCTAAGTGATTTTAGGTAATTGAAGAGCACATCTTTATCATCATATTGCATCACCCAGCTGCTTTCCAGATCAGTATCCGAGATCAGATCGGTATTGATCTCTTCACCGGGATTGGTGCGGTGTAGCACCATTTCTTTCTTGGCCAGCATTTCATTATTCTGGTCACGGGCTTCTATTACCAGCCTATAAGAGCCGCTTGGCACATCCTGAAGTGGTAACTTGACCAGTAGGGGGGTCACAGTTCCGGCAGTCTGTCGTAGATTTCTGATCGTTGCTTCTATTATTTCGCTGGTCGCAGTGTCTTCCAGAAAACATTTCACCAGATATTTGGGCCCCATAAGCGCTTCAGTGGCGCCATAAATCTCGGCGTAGAAAGCGACTTCGCTCATTTCGGCTTTCAGGTAGTCGTCATCTACCATGGGCAGCAAGTCGTACCCCGATTTAGAATAGGCGTTATAGACTTCCGTCTTTTTGTAGGCCGAGATAAGTTCTATATCCGAAATGGAGACGCCTTCCGGCAATGGATTTACCGAGACTGGAACGATGGCTATTTCGCCCTGATCAAGCGAGTCGAGTGCATCTTTAAGTTTTATCTCTAGATCATAGACCCCCGGGGCGAGTGCAAAGCGGTGAACATCCAAAAAATCGATCCTGTTTTGAGCCGTCATGCGGGGAGATTCCAATAATTTTTTGTCGTATGTGATTATTTCTTCCCCTTGCTTAAAGATCATTGTGATCTCTACTTTACCGTAATACATACTGTCTGCGCCGGCCATAAGCGATATAGACCTACCGGAAATGTCAAAATATGTTTCCACAACAGGGCCGCGCTCTGGTACATGAAAGATTTTATAATTGAAAGTGCCATAAGGAGAACCAAAAACAATCCCAGCCAGCAATAGAAAATAAGCTAAAAAGATAGAAGAAAGTACTTGATTTTTTGACATGTATGGTTTTCAGTCGGTGAAATTACGATTTCATCTCTGAGCGGCCAATTCAATTAATCCAGAAAATTGTTAAGCTGATTTTTGTCAATTCAATTAAAGGTGTACTTTTGCGCCGGAGAAGTGGCAGAGTGGTCGATTGCACTGGTCTTGAAAACCAGCGTACTGCAAGGTACCGGGGGTTCGAATCCCTCCTTCTCCGCCAAAGTACTGGCCCTGAAATGCGAAGCGTTTCAGGGTTTTTTAATGCCCATATTTTGCAGATGCTCGCATCTAAGCAAAATATGGGCATTAAAAAACCGCCGCTTGCTTCAAGCGGCAGCGCCCAGTACTTTGGCGTGGCGCCCCCCGCGATCATCCCGGCCGACCGGACTGTGGGCATTGCCGGGATAATCCCGGGCGGGCAGGGGCAGGGGACCTTGGTTTTTCGATTATTTGCATCTGGCTGTATGCACCTTCATGGCATGCAGATGCTCGCATCTAAGCAAAATATGGGCATTAAAAAACCGCCGCTTGCTTCAAGCGGCTGGCCCAGTGCTTTGGCGTGGCGCCCCCCGCGATCATCCCGGCCGACCGGACTGTGGGCATTGCCGGGATAATCCCGGGTGGGCAGGGGCAGGAGACCTTGGTTTTTCGATTATTTGCATCTGGCTGTATGCACCTTCATGGCATGCAGATGCTCGCATCTAAGCAAAATATGGGCATTAAAAAACCGCCGCTTGCTTCAAGCGGCTGAACCCAGTGCTTTGGCGTGGCGCCCCCCGCGATCATCCCGGCCGACCGGACTGTGGGCATTGCCGGGATAATCCCGGGTGGGCAGGGGCAGGTGACCTTGGTTTTTCGATTATTTGCATCTGGCTGTATGCACCTTCATGGCATGCAGATGCTCGCATCTAAGCAAAATATGGGCATTAAAAAACCGCCGCTTGCTTCAAGCGGCTGGCCAGTGCTTTGGCGTGGCGCCCCCCGCGATCATCCCGGCCGACCGGACTATGACCCGAGAAGTTCTCCTCCATTACTTCGATGGTTTGGTATTGTCCTTTTTTCTTATTGGTATATTGAACTCTTTTTCAGCAATATCAACCATGGTAGAAAAGGCTATAGCTTTCATTTCAGCTTTCTTTAACTGATCTTCCAGCTCTTCTATTCGCCTCTTCAATTGAAGGGTCTCGAACTCCTTGGAACTTACTTCTATTTCTTTTTTTCGTTTGGGCATAGCTTCAAACTTAGGTTTTCTCACAAACTTATCTTCCATTCCAAGCTTATATATCCAAATGGTGATCTTGACACTCTCAGCAGGGAATCCTGTATAGCGCCTATAAACGGACTGCTTTGTCTCATTTCCAGATATATAGTCCTCGACTATCAGTCTTTTCTCTATATCGGAAGAATACAATTTCTTGTTGCGTCATTGCCCTAAACTGGGTTTACTTTCTTTATTCATTTTACATGTTTTGGTGTAAAACTATTTTAGGACAAGTCATTCAACCGTAAAAAACCAAAATCCAAACTACAAGACTTTTTTCAAAACCTTCTGTGTTAGCAAAATATTACCCTAGAATTTAGGTAATGATAAATTTTCTATGCAATTTAAACGAACCTTTACTGACACATCCTATTATGCAATTAAATCTACTATTCCCGTCGGCTCCAGTTTTTCGATTCCGCATTGCGCTCAAGCTATGCCTTTTCTTCTTGGTCGGTGTTTCCAATCTGCAGGCACAGCTTACCATAAAGGGGCTTATTTATACCGAAGGAGAAGTGCGGGCAGCCATTCGGCTCATAGGGCAAGAGACCTTTGAGCCGCTCTATCTTTCGGCCGTACGAGAGGTAAATGACGAAGGCTCTCTGTACTTCGAGATCAAGTACGAATTGCCCTGGAAACTCCAGAAGGGGATGGATCAAGTAATTACATTTACCGATGGAACGGTTGAGAAAAGTATTTTCGTAAGTGGCGCTGTACCGGAAGCGATTGTGCCAAAGCAAAAATTTTTAATAGACGTTGATCTGGTAAATGCAAAGGAACCTGAGATGACCATGATCGTGTATTGGTCTATGTCGGCCAAATCATTTACGGCCTTGCCACTCACGGAGATTGAGCATATCCGCCAAGACGCCCATTCTGACTTTAGCTGGAACGATGGCTCAGCCCCCGATGCCTTCGATCTGAAGAAGTCGGGATTCTAAAATGGGTTAGAAAGCCATCTCGTTTATCACAATACTCTACCGCGTGTACTGTTTAACAACTACTCTTGCTTTTTCAGCTTGTCCAATAGATTCTTCATCCAACTGCCATTGCTATCATCCTCTCCGCTCTCATCTTTTTCATCATTGGTGTCGCCATAGCTTCCGAAAATGGACTGGAAAAAACCGTCTATCCGCTTTTCTACATAGAGCGGACAGTCTAGGCTGGCATACTCTTCTTCTGACATTTCCGGAAAGGAGCGCCCCAAAATATTAGGCAGTTCAGTATCGTGCTCAATGGCGTACATCCATTTGCCTACGATGGGCAATGCCGTGGCCGCGCCCTGTCCCAATGCGGTTGTTTTAAAATGTACGATTGGCGACTGTGCTCCTACCCAAGCACCGCATACCACCTTCGGGCTGATTGCCATGAGCCATCCATCGGCATTGTTTTGGGTGGTACCTGTTTTGGCGCCCAATGGTGCACGAATGGCATACTTCGATCTCAGCGATCTTGCGGTGCCGCTATCCACCGCGCTTTCTAGCATTCCACGCATATTGGACGCTACAGAAAGATCAAAAACCTGTCTTTTGGTGGCAGCTGCCGACTTATATAATTCTTCGTTTTCGGCGTTTAAAATTCTTTTGATAATCACCGGGTTTACCCGAAGCCCCTTGCTGGCAAACGCCGAATAGGCGGTCACCATCTCTTCGAGCGAGCAAGAAGCTACGCCGAGCGCGATAGATGGGAGATTGGGTAGTTTACTCTTTATTCCGGCTCGCTTGGCGAGCTCGACCACGGCTTCAGCTCCGGTTTCTGACATCAGCTGTGCGGCCACCGTATTTACCGAGAAGGTCAAGCCCCCCTTTAAAGTATAATAGCCTCCATATTTGCCATCTGCATTTTCGGGAGACCAATCATCAAAATCGCTAAACACTATACGTTCATTCTCCACATAGTCGCAAGGGGAGAAGCCCGCTTCGAGTGCCGTGGCATATACGAATGGCTTGAAGGTAGAGCCCACCTGCCGCTTTGCATAAATATGATCATACGGAAAGTGCCCAAAGTCAATGCCCCCAACGTAAGCCAACACATCGCCACTGCTGACATCCATAGCCAGAAAGCCGGCTTGCAATAGCCGCTGGTGATATGCGATAGAGTCCAGCGGACTCATCTCGCGCACCTTGTACCCCTCGTTGGTGTAGATGAGCAGTTTGATCTTTGCATTAAAATTAGCGCGTATTTCTGTTTCATTTTTTCCAGCCGAGACCAGCCTTTGGTAACGGCGACACTTCTTTGCTTCAGCCCATAGGAAAGAATCGCTTTTGCCCCATGGAGCCCGTTCGCCCCATTGCTTATCAAAGTCTGTTTGAAGTTTTGCAAGGTGCTCATCAATAGCTTTTTCGGCATGGGCCTGTAGTCGGCTATTCACGCTAAGCTCTATTTTTAATCCGTCGGCGTAGAGGTTATACGCCGAACCGTCGGCCTTTTTTAGGCTTTCTAATATCTTTTTGATTTCGGGCTCTACCATGGCGCGCAGGTAGGGAGCCGGCCAAACTGACCTTCAAGTCTTTGATAATTAATTTTTAGGGGTATCTCCTGCGCCTCGGTGGCAGCCGCTTCACTTATTGATCCTTCACGCATCATGAGTGCGAGCACCGTATTTCTGCGGCTTAGCGAAGCTTGGGGGTGAAGGCGGGGGTTATACGAAGTATTTGCCTTGAGCATGCCCACCAGCGTGGCCGCTTCTTCTAGTTTGAGCTGATTGGGGTTGACCCCAAAATACCGCTGGCTGGCCGATTTAATACCATATACATTCTCTCCAAAGCTTACCGTATTCAGGTAGAGTGTTATGATTTCTTCTTTCGAATAGAGCTCTTCAAGCTTTAAAGCCGTGATATTTTCTTTAAGCTTATTTACAGGCACCGAAAGTGCGCCGTAATTCGATCTTCCAAAAAGGTTTTTAATAAGTTGCTGCGAGATGGTACTACCGCCGCCACCCGTGCGATCTTGTAGAATAGCAGTCTTTATTACCACACGCGGGATACTGTAGAAATCGATTCCTTCATGCTCAAAAAAGCGGCTGTCTTCGGTGGCTATCAAGGCATCAATCACCACCTTTGGTATTTCTGTATAGCTGATGCTTGAGCGATTCTGAACGAAGTACTTTCCGAGCAATACTCCATCGGAAGCGTAGATTTCGGAAGCATTGTCATTATTGATCCCTTCCAAATCTGCGGTGGTGGGCAGCGCTCCGAACAAACCGATATAAACACAGCCGAAAAGAATGAAAAGGCCTAAGATGCCACTCAGAAAACCGAGTATTAAAAACGTCAGTATTTTTTTTTCAGTGATCTGGCCGACCCCTTTGACTTTCCTTTCTTTGGTTTTGAGCGTGGTGTTTTCTTCTTGTTGGGAGTGGGTTTTTTTGGCATTTAAGTCGGTGAAGGCTTCAGGCGTTTATTCTTACTATTCAATAAGCCTGCAAAGATAATGGACTTTGCCATCTCACCACACTGTAGAAGGGCACTGCTATCAATTATAGCGCAAGGTCTGACCTATACGCAGGGTGGAAGAACTTCTCATGTTGTTCAACTTGCAAAGCTGACCTACACTCACCCCATGTCGACGGGCTATTTGCGAAAGCGTATCGCCACGTCGAATCGTATAATACTTCCGCTTCCTGATATCTATCAGATACGCAAAATGTGCCTTGTTCAATGCCAAGCTGGGCGATTTCAAGACCCCGTTTTCCCAATCTATTATAGTATTGGGATTGATCGGCTCGCCGAGATATCGCGCTTCAAAGTGAAGGTGGCTGCCAGTGCTGCGACCCGTATTGCCGCCAAGGCCTACTATATCTCCTGCTTCTACCCAATCGCCTTCGGCTACTTCCAATTTGGAAAGGTGGGCATAGAGCGTTTCCAGCCCATTGGTATGCCTTACTACCACCACTTTACCGTAGTCGCCATCATAATGCGCTATGCGTACTACTCCTTCAAAGGCCGCCTTCACATCATCTCCAGTGTATAGCTTTACATCTACTCCGTAATGATAGCGGTAGCGACGGCTACCAAAATCTGATGTTTTATGACCTACGTAAGGAGCGGCAAAATCGCAGGTGTCTAGCGCCAAACCTATGAGCACGGTGTCTTTCATTGCCGTAAGGCTGGTGTTATAGGGGTGAACCCTGTCGGTATTCCACGAGCAATAATCGTCGTAGGCGGGTATATTCAAAATAGAATCGTTGATATCCCAAATAGAGATTTTCAGACTTTCGGTGGCTGGCATCCGCTCTTCAATGTTTGACGCTTCCGCTTTTGAGAGGTAGAGATCAGTTCTTGTCCCATTGAGAATAACGGAAGGATAAGCGCGAGAAGAAAGGGGATAACAGGTTTCATAAATTTTTTTGACGTTAAGCGGCAAACATAGCCTTGCCGGGCTTTAGAGAAACAGTGTTTTAAAATCAATCTTAACAATGCACTTTTGATACGTTGCGGCTATTTTAACTATTAAGATTTTAAATTATTGTTTTCCCTTACGGAAAATAGACCGTATTGTTGCGTCGGCAAAGGCTAAGGGCATGTAGGAAAATCATTTTTCCGTCTCATAAAAAGAATGAGATCGCCGCGTTTTTTGGTTCGCCTGAAACCCATAAAGCGGAGGATGTCCTGTACATAATTTCCGGCTATCCTTTTGTTTACCGCCATGGTATGGTCGGTATTCATAAATCTATTCACTCCCGGTATCAACGTAAGCGCCCTATGAAAATAGATTTTGCGCAAGAAAAACGAAAGCAATAGGTTGATTTTGGCTAATTGCTTGACAATGAAAAAACCATCTTCCCCTTGATTTTGGTATAGCGGCATAAAGATGGAGCCATCTTCGGGAGCGGTTATTTGATCGCCATTTTGATAGGCGAGAAGGCTACCTTTCTTGACCGGGTCAAAATTTTGAAATCCTGAGATCATCTTAAAAAAATCACCGGGCAATATGGCTCTCCGGCTTCTTATCTCATAGGTTTTCCTGTTTCGTTTAGCAGCCCTTCGGAGCAGGTTTTGGTGCTTTCTAAAATGGGGCATTTCCATTTTTTTGAGTATTCCGGCTTCCGCCAAGGCAAGCCATATAAAAGCTTCATGATTTTGTATCGCCTTTGGGTCATCGTGTTGGCCGGCTTCAAAAGCCATAGCGGTACAACCCAAATCATCTACATACCCGAGCATAGGCTCATGAAGGAAGGCTTCGATACCGAGCACCGCGGGGACAGGTATTTTATTGGCAAATGAGCGATTTACCAAGGTATCGCTCATCGTAATAAAGGGAATCGTCGCTACGGAGGTCGTGTGCAAATCGATGAAGATAAACTTTCCCGGTTTTGCTTGCATGAGCTCATCTATATAAGCCCAGAGTTCCAATTGCTCTTCTACTTCATTTACGATTTCTTCAGGTCGGTATTGCTTGCGGCGGGCACGCTCTATTCTATCGGGCTGCCAGATTCGGTTCAGGTCATTGGCTATATACCGCTCACCGCGCGCGAGGGCAGTAAGGTTGCCTGCCAGTGCGAATACATTCCCTTTCATGAGTGGTTGAAGGCACTTCAGCTCCCTCATAGCACGGTGCAAAGCCAGCACTCCGGTGGGTTCATTGCCGTGAATACCGCCCACGAAAACTCAGATTTGGCCAGACCCAACCCCATCAATCCGCGCGATCTCACGCGAAATGTTCACCGATTTGCCATCGACAAAATCAAACAGTTTTATGATTTTCGCTCTCAATGTTCTGTAATTCTTCAAATAGATGCTCGGCCATATACACGAAGTCAAACTCCGTGAGCAGGCCTATCAACTTCTTGTCTTTTACTACAGGCAGGCATCCTATTTTACCCCTTCGCATCATTTTAAGGGCATCGCTTACATAGGTGTCTACCGTCACGGTGAGTGGATTTTTGGTCATTAATTCATCCACTGTAGTATTATCTTCCGCATCGTCTTTGCGGGTGATGTATTTCAGTATATCCCTCGAAGAAATCATTCCTACCACTTCTCCATCATCATTCTCTACGGGGACGTGGTGTATCTTACGCCAGTTCATCACATTGATGGCCAAGTCTACATGGTCTTCATCCTGAACGGTGTATAATTCTTTTGACATTACTTGGTGCACATACCTATACTTCGCTGCCCAGCTGCCACTTTCGCTTTTGGTAGGATAATCCCAAGTATGCACTGGCTGTCCGGATTGCTGTCGCTTGAGCATCCCGGCAGTTACCGCTACCACGGCTTCTTCAATGGACACCGTTTTTTTGAGCTGGGTAAAAGATTGGTTGATCCAAATGGAACCGGTTTGATGATTTACGACCCGACTCTCAATGATCCCCAAGTACTTATCAATGTCATGGGTGTCAATTTTCATCTTTTCCAAACCTTTTCTCGCCATGGGCAATAGATGGGTCACAATCAGGTCTTGTGCGGTGTAGCGGTTTCCGTCCTTCCATCTAAATTGTGCGGCAAGTCCCATTTGCGCTGCCTTGATAAAATTTAATTTGGCATGGTCGAAATCAAATTCTTCCTGAATCTGGTCGATATCATCTGGCATACCTTCCATCAGCCCAAGCCAGAAAGCTGTATTGGCCATTTCATCTACCACCGTTGGCCCTGCAGGGATGTATCGGTTTTCGATACGGATGTGCGGCTTACCATCGGTGATCCCGTAGCAAGCGCGGTTCCATTTATAGATCGTGCCATTAAACAGGGAAAGCGCTTTTAAGGTAGGTACCTTTCCTTCTTTGAGCGCCATCAAGGCATCTTCTTCGATGTCTGACGCAAGAAGGAGTTTATAGTATGCAATGTCAAATTTGAAAATTTCGGTAATACTTTCTTCAAGCCATCCGGTACCAAAATCTACACGGCTCTTTATCTCCCGCTCCGGATTGTGCAGGTTTTTCAAATCTACCGTTTGCTCAAATACGGCTATCCGGCTTTCATCCCATAGGCGCTTGCCGAAAAGTAGGGGTGAGTTGGTGCACGATGCCAATACCGGACCAGCTATGGCTTGCGCCCAATTATACTTTCGTACGGAGTCATCGGGATTGATCTGAAGATGCACCTGAAAGCTTGTATTGCACGCTTCAAAGAGCATGGTGTTATGCTTGGTTATCAGCTCATCTATGCCTTTGATATTAAACTCAAAGTCGCCGCCGCGTTGTTTGATCATCGCTTCATTGAGCGCTCGGTAACGCTTGAACGGGGTGATATTTTCAAATTCTAGATCGGCCTTGCGGATGGTCGGTAATATGCCCGTCAACAATATTCGGCACCCGCGTTCTAGCGCTAGTTGGTCTGCCTTTTGGAGCAGGCCATAGAGCTGATTTTCCATTCTGCTAAGGGCGTCACCAGTGAAGGTGAGCGGGTCGAGGTTGGCTTCAAGGTTAAATTTGGCCAGCTCTGTAGTAAAATGCTCGTCGTCAATAAGTTCAAGTACTTCCAGCCCTATCATGGCAGGCCGGTGGTGCCGGTCTACAAAGCAGAACTCTTGTTCCGCGCCGATGCGCATGGTGTCGCGCTCAAACATATCGCGCTCCAGCATTACATCAAGTGCCTTCATATCTTTTAGGATGGCAGCTACGAATTTCTTGCGTTGCTCCTTGTTTTCAACTACATAAACGTCCATTGCGCCCATAAAAAGCTCGTATTTCTTATTTGAGAATTAGCCTGAATTGACCACTTCTGCCGTGGGTCAAAATTGGCGAAAACTCTTCACTCTATCAACCATCGGAAAGGTAGTAATTTACTTGGGGCAATAATAAAGATCCTAGAGGGAAAAATATAAATGGGTGTGATCATTTGATCGCGCGCCTATGCGCAAAAATGGCCATCGCCGACCTGGGATTCCCATCTACCAAAAAGGGAAAATCGCATCGAAGTGACCTACCTTAAAGAAACGGGACATCGCTGCCCTAAACCGCCTATTTAATGGTAAGGTCTATTAATTTTTCACCTTCCAAAAAGCCTTCGAGTCGATCTCCTTTTACCACAGCGCCCACACCCTTGGGTGTTCCGGTAAAGATAAGATCTCCCATTTTTAATGTGAAGAATTTTGAAACATAGGCCACAATGGCATCGAAAGTGAAGAGCATGAGCGCAGAGTCGCCCACTTGCACGGTCTCTCCATTTTTTTGAAGTTCAAAATTTATCTTTTTCGGATTAGGCACGTCGGCCAGATTTTTGAACCGTCTACCCATTGGAGCGCTATGGTCAAAAGCCTTCGCCTTCTCCCATGGTAGACCCTTTTCCTTACACGCCTGCTGCACGTCGCGCGCAGTAAAGTCGATACCCAGACCTACGCTGCTGTAATATCTGGATGCAAACTGGATGTCTATATGCTTGCCCAACCTATCAATTTTCAGCACCAACTCTAGCTCGTAGTTCAGATCTTTGGTATGCTCGGGATAGATGAATGGATGACTTTTGGGCAGAAGTGCCGTCTCAGGCTTCAAAAAAACCACAGGCTCTTTTGGAACTTCGTTTCCGAGTTCGCTGGCATGATCGGCATAATTCCTTCCGATACAGATTATTTTCATCTCAGGGGTAGAGTCGTTCTCGGATTTCTTTCAACACCTTTTTGGTGTATAGCGGAAAGTCTCCACTCAACATCCAGCCGTAATATCCCGGCTCTTTTCGCAATACTTCTGCGACCGTCTTGCCCCGGTGCTTACCGAAATTAAATATTTCTTCATCCTTGTCATTGAGCACGATACGGCCTAGCATATCTACATTTCTATGGCGCTGCGATACCGTGTGCAAGTGATCCATATCATTGACCACCGGTGTGATCATGGCACCATTCTTACCTTCTATCTCGGTGTCCTTATATTTTTCGAGCTGTGCCAGAAAGACTTCATAGGTGGCATCTACATCGGCCATTGCTTCGTGCGCATTGTCTAAGTTCTTACCGGTGTAGAATTTATAGCCTGCCTTTAGCGTGCGCTGCTCCATAAGGTGAAAGATGTTCTGCACATCTATAAGATTTCGGTCTTCAATACTGAAATCTATCTCGCAACGAAGGAACTCTTCGGCTAGTATAGGCACGTCAAAACGATTGCTGTTGAATCCTGCAAGATCAGCATCATACAGAAATTTGAATAGCTTTTGTGCCATTTGCCGAAAGGTAGGGGCATCTTGTACATCTTCATCATAGATGCCATGTATGAGGGAAGATTCTAGCGGGATGGGCATTTCTGGATTTACGAGCAGCCTATCTGGGCCTAGGTTGGCATCTGGCTTGCGCTCAATGCTTCCATCGGGGTGTACTTTAAGTATGGCTATTTCTACGATACGATCAGAAGCGACATTTACGCCAGTAGTTTCCAGATCGAAAAAAGCTAAGGGCTTTTTTAAGTTAAGTTTCATATTAATCAAGGTTGATAAGGCGGAGATTCTGCTGCTGCCTGCGGTGAAATTTATTGACTATCAATACTTCGGTATAGGGTTTAAAGCCATCGGCATCCAAGTAGACGAAATACTTGCCCGGATACAGCCCTACCGTGTAGCGGGCTGTAAGGTCATTCACATCGTACTTACCGACAGGTTCATCATACTCATCCCTGATCTCGAGCGTGGGAAGCTGACCTTTTAGATCAGTGGCAACATTAAACAGGAAAAGCGCTGGTTGCTTTTCATCCCAATCATTATAAATGATCTCATAAATATCAAGATCGCCATAAGAATCTTCGCGAAGCGCTGAAATGAATGCATGCCGCCCATCGTCAAAAAAAGCAATGTTCTTATTGTCGCCGGGGGTATTGACCGGAAAACCGAGATTTTGGGCTTTCGTCAACAGTTCGGCCTGAGCATCCCAAGCAGAGAGAAAAAGGTCGAACCCGCCCATGCCAGGATGGCCATCTGAAGAGAAATAAAGGGTGCTTCCATCTTTAGAAAAGGCTGGATAGTCTTCATCAAAACCCGTATTGATACTAGCGCCGAGATTTTTCGGTTCGCTCCAGGTCACACCATCCACGGTCTGGCTGCTCCAAAGGCTCCAGCCCGCCCATTCCGCCTGATCGATTAGAGCTGTACACCATTGTTTTGCCATCTCTCGAAAGTGCACAGGCCGACTCGATGGAAGAGCCGTTGATGGGTTCGGTCACTCGCTCAGGCTGCATATAGCTGCGTCCTTTCCAAACGGTTCGGAATATATCTCCGTAATCTTCTACATGGTCAATATAAAAAAACAGCGTGTCGCCGCTGGCGGTTATTCCTGCTGTCTGCTCGTCATAAATAGAATTGATGCGGTCGTTTAATCTTTCGCTTTTTTTCCATGCTCCATCTTCCTTGTTGGTGGTGTAAATATCTGATGGAAAATAACCGTCAAACTCAGGGTGGGAGCCCGGCCGCACTTTTCGACGTGAGGTATAAAATAGCTGTGACCCATTTTTTGCGATAAAAGGGTGGTAGTCGGGAAATTTTGAATTTATGGTCTCTCCGGGATTTTTGAAAGTCACCGCTACAGGATACTTGATAAGATCCATCCCGGCGGTGCAGTTTGATTTTAGAAGGGCTATCAGGTCTGCGTTTTTTCGGTTCACGCCCCCTTCGGCTTCGAAGCGCTCCAGATAGCGCAGCGATTCTTCATACTGCAGGTGGTAAGTATAGGCTTTCGCAATGTCGAGTAGCAATTGTTTATCATATTTACCTGCCGACTCCACAGCCATGAAATAGTCTAATGCACTCTCGGGCTGCGCATTGGATCTCAAGTAACTCAAGCCTAAATTATAGTGATAGTCCATATTAAGTGGCTCTTTCTCTATGAGTTGACTGTATCGATCTATTGCTTCAAAATAATTCTGCACTCCAAAGGCTTCTTCGGCTTCGCGCCAATCTTGTGCTTGAAGTGTAAAGCTAAGGGTGGTGAAAACCAGCGACGCAAGAAGAGCGATCAGCTTACCGCACTCTTCCATGATACTGAAAGGGATTTCTAGAGCGGAAATGATACGGAAAGGTAGCACCCTGACCGGATAGCTTGATCTATCGGGCTTCAATGTCTGTGTACTGAAATTTTTCATATTTCTCGGCACCTTTTATATAGTCGCCTTCGTATTCTGGCCCTTGTACCGAACCTTTAACGCTTCTAAAATTAAGTTTATCGGAATCTATCCCCAAGTTTTTTGCTTCTTGAAGTACGCGCAATTTGGCGTCGTTGGCACGTTTATCGGCCAGTACGTCATTGCTTTTATATGTTTTGGTAGGCACTTTTGACGCACTGCTCAATATGGTGATATCTACCTTTCCATTACTATCCACGATCTTTTTTACATTTCTCATGAAACTCGCAAAAAGTGCTGCTTCGGCGTCAAGTATTTTTTGATTGTAGCTAAAGTTGGTTCGATAGGTAGCCGGCTTGGCTGTGCCACTGGTAGAAGACGCAAAAATAGCCGAGCCATCTTCCATAATCGTTATTGGACGCAGCAATAGTTCTTTATAGATCTCTTCATAGTCCAGTTCGCATCCTATAGAGAACGTGTCTCGCGCCGCTATCTTTCCATTTATTGAATAGTCTACATCATAATCTGCGCAGGGAGGAAGTATGGCCACGAAGACGCCATCTTGCATCCGCGGAGTGAATAGGTCTTTCTTGCCGGACTTTCTATCCGTGATGTACACCAGAATGTCATCGGGTAGGTCGCTACCATCTGCAGAGATAATTTTTCCTTTGAGCAAAGCAATATTCACCCGTTGCGGATTGGGCAGCTTAATCATGTAGATGTCTTTTTCGCCAAAGCCGTCGTTACGTTCCGATGAGTAGTAGGCGCGCTTACCATCGGCGCTGGTCACGAAGAAGACGTCATCATCTACCGTATTTATAGGGTATCCAATATTGGTCGGCTCCGACCATTCGCCCGTAGTCTCATCTATCCGGCTGTATAGAATATCAAAGCCACCCATGCTATTATGCCCTTGTGAGCTGAAGTAAAGGGTGCGCGCATCGGGAGATACGAAGACGGCATCTTCTTCATACTGCGTATTGATCTTAGCTCCTAGATTTTCGGCTTCACTCCAGTTGCCATCAGGCAGCATATTGACCCGATAAATATCGCGGCCACCTAACCCCCCCTTTCGGTTGCTTACGAAATAGATCGTGCGGCCATCGGGAGTCGGAGCAAGGTGGGTCTCCCAAGCAGGAGAGTTGATCACACCGGGCATGGCTTGGGGCTCCGACCAGGTTTCACCTACCAGTTTACTTTGGTAGATATCACCATTGCCCGTATCATCGCGGTACAGGTAGAGTGTCTGACCATCTACCGATACATTCATTGTTGCAGTATGGTTGGTAGTATTGATGCTCAATAGCTCCGGCTCCTGCCATTCACCATCTACACCTTTATAAGAAGCGTAGATGTCTTCGAAGTATTTGCCAGTAGTTTTATCTTTTACATAATAGTTTGAGCTATCCTGTCGCACCCGGGCGGAAGTATAAAATAGTGCATTTTCATCGATAGAAATCACTGGCGAAAAATCGGGATACTCAGAGTTGATGACGCTGCCAAGGTTTTCGATTTCAAATTCTACCGGTATCTTCATTAATAGCCGGGCATGGCCTACCTGCTCCGTTCCGAGGTTTGCTTTCGCAAAAAGCTGATGCTTCACAGGTGCACCGAGCATGAACCGCTCATAATAGACCCTTGCGTCATCTAGCTTATAGTTTAAGTGAAGGGCTCGGGCATAATAATAATACACTTCGATAGGTACTTTTTTCTCATAGGGACTGATGGGGTCGTAGTTTTTTTCAATGTCGCTTTTTACGGCTTTCGCCAAAAAGGGCATTGCGGCGGTTTTCATATTTAGCGTATTGAGGTATGCCCTTCCAGCCTTGTAATTTACATTGGCATTATCAGGATTGTCGGTGGCCAACTGTGTCCACAGAAGCATACTTTGGCTGAGCTCATTCTCTTCGTCTAGACGAACGGCTTCTTGAAATTTTTCCATGAAGCCCATGTCCTGCGCGAGAATGCTGATCGGAAATAGGCCAAAAATACAGGCGTGAAAGGCCTAAGATTCTTAAAAAGCTTCATTTAAGGAGATAATTGAATATCCAAAGCTAATATAAACCTAATGGTTCATAGAAGGATTGATGATCAAATTTCCCTATTCACATCAAATTGTTCTAAAAGATCGGCCACTTTTCGCACGAAAGTGCCGCCCAAAGCACCGTCTATGATGCGGTGATCGTAGGCGTGGGACAAGAACATCATATGGCGGATTCCGATGAAATCCCCTTCTGGTGTTTCGATCACGGCTGGTTTTTTGCGTATAGCACCTACGGCCATTATCGCTGCCTGTGGCTGATTGATAATGGGCGTGCCCATTACATTGCCGAAAGTCCCTACGTTGGTCACCGTATAGGTTCCGCCCTCGATATCTTCGGGCTTCAATTTATTGTTTCGCGCTCTATTGGCCAGGTCGTTCACCTTTTTGGTAAGACCCATTAAATTCAGTTGATCGGCATCGTGTATTACTGGCACGATGAGATTTCCTGATGGCAGTGCGGTGGCCATACCAAGATTTACACGCTTGCGGCGAATGATATTCGAGCCATCGGTAGAGACATTCACCATCGGGAACTCCTTGATGGCAGCAGCGATGGCCTCCAAAAAAATAGGGGTGAAGGTAAGTTTCTCGCTTTCGCGCTCTTCAAATTTCTTTTTCCACTTATTGCGCCACTGCACCAAGTTGGTTACATCGGCTTCTACATAAGAGGTAACGTGCGGCGACACGCGTTTTGATTGCACCATATGCTCCGATATGAGCTTGCGCATCCTGTCCATCTCTATGATCTCATCATCTGCACCGACGCTTATCGCTGGGCCCTTGGGCTGTGGTCTATCCCTCGCTGTGGCTGGTGGTGGGCTTGCTGGCGCGACGGTGGATTGTTCTTTGGTCGAGCCATTTTGCCCCTTGTGGGGGATATAGCCGAGAATGTCTTTTTTAGTCACGCGGCCTTCCATCCCGCTGCCTTCTATTTGCTCCAACTCGGCCATGCCAATACCTTCCTGCTGGGCTATATTGCGCACCAGTGGAGAATAAAACCTACCCGAAGGGCCTGCTTTCGATACTTTTTCGGTAGCATGGTTTTGGCTGGTTTCAGCTTCTTGCTTTGGCGGTGCAGCCTGTAGAGTAGTTCCATTGCTGGATGCTGTATTATGGCCTTCCGGTTTCAAACCGGGTGTTGGCGCTGAGTCGGCTTTTCCGGTTGAGATGAGCGCTATCGGCTTCCCTACTTCTATTACATCTCCTTCTTCGCAGAGCATTTTTACCAATACCCCATCTTCGGGTGCCGGTACTTCGCTATCTACCTTATCGGTAGCTATCTCTACGAAGGGTTCGTCCATTTCTATCGCATCCCCTTCTTTCTTCAGCCATTTTATAATGGTGGCTTCGGCTACACTCTCGCCCATCTTTGGCAATAAAACTTCAACTTCAGGCATATTGATTTTCTTTCTGGTCGGGCAAAATTAGTTGAAAAATTAGGAACCGCAATCGAAACGATTACAAGGGCACCGCGGTTATGTTTTGTTTCCGAGCTTTCTCATGCCCGATGCTATGATGGCCAGATCAGTGCGGAGGCTGTACTGACGGGCATAAACGGTATTGAGCTTTTTGGCTAGCTCGCTAGAAATCGGGTGTCGTTTTAAGCGAGCCTGCGTAGAGAGTACGCCCTTTTTAATGATGGGCAGCCCTGCACGCTCATGGGCAGATCCGGTATAGCTTACCCAAGTTTTGGCGCCAGCCAGAACACTGCCAATATTACCGAAGAACCCACCTTTATTTTCAACCCAGAAAATCAAAATAGGACTGGACAGGAAAAGGAAAAAAGCAACGGAAAGGTCTAAAATTCTTTTTTTGCGGCGGTTTGATGGTTTGCTCACCGCGTTCAGATCGAGCATGAATAGATCGCCACCCTTATCTACGCTATTACTCCCGATAATGTATAAGCTCTCTGGCGGGGCGATCTTGAATTGAAGTCGACCGCTCTCGACGGTGGCCATCATTTCAATTATTTTTTGGGAGCTCACATCTTCACCACTGAATATCAAGGTGTCAAGACCATACACTTCAACTACTTCTCGAAGCCTATCGGTCTGTGCCGCTGCGGTATTATGCGCTCCGCTGGGGTCTATCCGCAATGCTGATTTGGCCGATTTTCCCGACTCTTCAAGCAGGGCAGAAATCCTTGAAAACTCGGGTTCCTTGGCTACGATCCCCATCTTTTCTGATTGCTGCCTACCGTGCTGCTGCTCTTTGCGAAAAGTATGGATGATAGCTCGAAAATAGGGTGAGTCCCAATAAGGTGCTCACACTGCCCAGAAGTATGAGCGCCCTTGAAAAGCGCAGGCTCTCTGGCAATAGTGCATAGCCTGCCAGAATGATGAGCGAACCGATGAGCACCCCTTGAATGACTCTGGGTATATGGCTTCTTTTTGCATACCCCCCAACTGCGTAAATGCTAAGAAGCCAGATGACTGTAAAGGCTGCAAACCCGCTAAGAACTATGTTCTGATGAAGCATTACGGGAGAGTAGTTTTCATACACAGCCTTAGCCAAAAGGAGACCGCCGAAAAGAACCGCTCCGTCAAAAACTACTGGGGCGATACGTTTTAAAAATCTATTGGCCAGAGCTATACCCGCCCGAAAATAGATAGCGAGATTAATGAAAAAAGAATATTTACTGGCCAGTCTCGCAGAGAAATGCTTACTCGCAAAGATGACCATGGCACGGTAGAATACGAAGACATAATTGACACTGCTCTTCTTCGTGCTTTCACCTTTATAGTGTATAATGCGGGTATTGGGGAAATAGTAGTTTTTATAGCCACCCAAAATAATGCGGTAGGAAAGGTCGATATCTTCACCATACATAAAGAAGGTCTCGTCGAGCAAGCCCACTTTGTCGAGCGTAGATTTACGCATAAACATGAAAGCTCCCGATAAGATAGGTACTTCGTTCGTTTCATCTACAGGTAGGTAGCCCAAATGATAGCGACCAAATTTTTTTGACTTTGGGAAAAGCGCCGAGATGCCAAAGATTTTATAAAAGGCGACCGACGGCGTGGGCAGGCCACGCTTGCTTTCTGGAAGAAATCTCCCTTGACCATCGATCATTTTTACACCAAGTCCACCGGCATCGCCGTGAGAATCCATGAAGTCAATGCAGAGGCGAAAAGTTTCTTCTTCTACCAACGTATCGGGATTCAGCAGCAGCATATATCGACCAGTAGCCAAATTCATGGCCTGATTATTTGCCTTGCTGAAGCCGAGGTTCTCCTTATTAGCGATAAGCTTTACAAAGGGAAACTTTGCGCTTACCATCTCTACCGATCCATCTACAGAATTATTATCGACCACATATATTTCACCGTCAATGCCATCCATAGCTTTTGCCACGCTGTGCAGGCATTGTTCCAGAAAGTAGGCCACATTATAGTTGACAATAACTACCGATAGATCGCTCATTAAGAAAGTGCCGTGTCGTATAGCGTACGCTGAAGGATAGACCTACCGAGCGTGATCTCGTCAGCATATTGCAGTTCGTCGCCTACCGCTACCCCACGAGATAAAGTGGTAACTCTTAGATTTTTTCTCGATTCTATTTTCTTGAAAAGGTAGTATGCAGTCGTGTCACCTTCCATGGTAGGAGAGAGGGCAAAAATTATTTCTTTGAACCCCTCCGTTTGCAGCCGCTCTACAAATCCACCTACGTGCAGGTCGGAAGGGCCTATCCCATCCATAGGAGAAATTTTACCCCCCAGCACGTGGTATAAACCCTTGTATTGATGGGTAGACTCCAGTGCCATTACATCTCGGATATCTTCCACCACGCAGAGGGTGGTGCGCTCGCGGTTCATATTAGAGCAAATGCCGCAAAGGTCGGTGTCGCTTATATTGTAGCATTCCTTACAGAGCTTTGTATTTTTCCGTAAGGAATCTATAGCAGCTGTAAAGCGTCCCACTTCGGCTTCGCTTCTCGAGAGAAGATTTAATACATAACGAAGGGCGGTTTTCCTGGCCCACGCCAGGCAGGGAAGCCATTTCATTTACCGCTTCATCGATATATTTTGATGAGATCATAGGGCAAAATTACATATTCTGAAAGTTTGAAGAAAAGGCAGCCTTCTCGGTCAGGAAAGGGGACATTTATTAAAAAATCAATCGCTTTATCAATTTTTATATTTGATAGTACGTTTAATAAAACTAGATTTGCCATCGACAAAAATGCTGATTCAATAGTTTAGCATTTTTTGATCTTGGCTTACCACCAAATATTATTTACTAAAACAACCTTGTTTCATTTTATCTTTCCTAGCATTTAAAATCTAAAGAATAGTTCTTCTTGGATTGTTGTATAAAAGTTTTCATAGGCTTTAGATAATACAACAATTTGCAATCCCGTGTTGGTGGCACGGGATTGCGCTTTTAAACACCTTTAGGTTTTCTTTGCACATAGAAAGAACACTTCATCGCCATAGGCGCTATTCACCATAGCTAAGATTGGGTTATAGCTCCGCTATCGTCATGTCTTTTGCCGCAAGGCGCACACCCTTCTCCGTCATCTCGACTGTAATGCATTCATTATCATAGTCATGCTCAAGGAAAATAAGATGGCTATGCTTGGCGGCGTCCTCCAAAAAGAGTGCTTTTTCTTCGAGTGTTTTAAGCGGACGCACGTCGTATCCCATCACATAGGGCAGTGGCACATGGGCGGCCGATGGCAGCAGATCTGCCGCATATATGATGGTTTGCCCTTTATAATCGATGTAAGGGATCATTTGGCTCTCGGTGTGGCCATCGGCAAAAAATGCCTTGAAGCCTGGAAAGATTTCTCCTCTGCTCCAGCGGCCGTCGCGCTCCACAAATTTTAATTGCCCAGACTCGTGCAGCGGTAGGAGATTTTCTTTTAAAAATGAAGCCTTTTCACGTGCGTTTGGTAGTATGGCCCAATCCCAATGTTGGGCATTGCTCCAGTAGTTGGCTTTTGGAAACGTAGGGTAGTAGCGGTCTTTTGACGCATCATGCCGCACGGCGCCACCGCAATGATCGAAGTGCAGGTGGGTGAGAAATACATCGGTGATCTCATCCAATCCAAATCCTAGCGCTTCGATCGACTTCTGGAGCGATCCATCGCCATGGAGGTAGAAATGGCTGAAGAACTTTTCATCTTGCTTATCGCCTATACCGGTATCGATCAACACGAGCCTATCGCTGTATTCCAGAAGCATACAGCGCATGGCCCAGCTGCACATATTATTCCCGTCGGCTTCTTTATTTCTCGACCAAAGCGATTTGGGCACCACGCCAAACATGGCACCGCCATCGAGTTTAAAATTCCCCGTATCTATGCTGTGTATTTTCATAAAATCTGCTTTTGGCTAAAAGTAACAATCTGCTGTGTAAAACAGAATGCGAAGTCTGATTTCCTCAGGATTAGACTTCGTAAGTTCATGCCGTGAAGATCCATTTTATCGCCATCGGCGGAAGCGCCATGCACAACCTAGCCATAGCCCTGAGTAGGAAGGGTGCTGCCATAAGTGGTAGCGACGACGAAATATTTGAACCCTCTAAATCGCGGTTGGCGCGGGAAGGAATTCTACCATCAAAAATGGGCTGGGATGCAAACCGGATTACAAAAGACTTGGATGCGGTGGTGCTCGGAATGCACGCACGGGAAGATAATCTTGAATTGGCGAAGGCTAAGGAGCTAGGCATCAAGGTATATTCCTACCCGGAATATGTATATGAACAAACCCGCGAAAAAGTGCGGGTGGTTATAGGCGGGAGCCATGGTAAAACTTCTATCACGAGCATTTTACTCCATGTGCTGCAGCGCCTTAACAGACCTACCGATTATCTGGTGGGCGCGCAACTGGAAGGCTATGACTGTATGGTGAGCCTTAATGACGATACGGAAATGGCGGTGATCGAAGGCGATGAATATTTGAGTTCGCCGATAGACCGCCGCCCAAAATTTCATTTATACCGCCCAAATATTGCCTTGATCACGGGTATCGCTTGGGATCATATCAACGTGTTTCCGAGCTGGGATAATTATGTAGCGCAGTTTCAAGCCTTTATCGATTTGATCGAACCCGATGGGTATCTCATTTATTATAAGGGAGATAGTGTGCTTAAAGAGCTTGCCGCAAATGCGCGAAAAGACATTCGTACCATCGGTTATGATACACATGAAAATAGGGTCGATGAAGGATATACATCCCTTCTCACTAGTTCTGGCGATGTGCCGATCGGGGTTTTCGGGAGGCATAATCTGCAAAACATTAGCGGTGCGATGGAGATAGCGTCAGTTTTGGGAATTTCTGATAAGGCGTTTTATTCGGTGGTCGGCGATTTTTCGGGAGCGTCAAAGCGCATGGAGAAAGTCGCAGAAAGCGGTGAATTTCAATTCTACAAAGATTTCGCCCATGCACCCAGTAAGCTGAAGGCCACCACTACGGCTCTTAAGGAACAGTTTCCAGGGCGTCCGTTGGTGGCCTGCATGGAGCTTCATACCTTTAGCAGTCTCAATAAGGAATTCATACCCCATTACAAAAATTCTATGGCCGCTGCCGATAGGGCTTTGGTTTACTTTAGCCCCGAAGTGGTGGAGCATAAGAAGCTACCGGCGCTAGATGCCAAAGAAGTGCGGGATGCTTTTGGAACGGATAATGTCGAAATCTTTACCGATTCAAAAGCCCTTGTTGCAACGTTAAAGAAAATCACTTGGAAGGGCAAAACCCTACTGATGATGAGCAGTGGAAACTTTGATGGGATCGATTTTAAGTCTTTGGGTGAAGATTTGGTTCGGGTAGTGAAGGGTTAATTATTTGGCGTTCGTCTATTTGCCGTAAGGCCTATATGAAAATTATACACCGGAAGAACCTTATTACTTCATTCTGCTTTTAATCACTAATCGCTTCAAAGCGGAGAATAGTAAGGAGTAAAATACGCAAAGTACCATACCACCGATCAAAAGCAGCACAGAAAAATTGCGGAGCGAGAAGAAGCTATTCACGCCTTCACGCACGGAATCGTGCTTCGCGGTAGGACTGCTCTCCAACGCTTTTAACAAAATCTCGGTGCGGCGGGTGATGAGAAAGTCTTCATTTACAAAGGCATAAAACAGAATGAAAAAAACGACCATGGCCAAGGTGAAGGCTGCGGTGATCCGCATACTTTTAAGGAAGTCATCGAGAAATCTTTTTTCGGGAGTACGCGGCCAGATGGAATAAAACACCAGCGGGATGATCACCCCGGCAGTAATGGCCAAAAATCCGAAATCAAGCCAAGGCCACGGCATCTCGGCAAAATGCAAAACGAGCCGCACTAGCATAAAGGCTATGGCAGCTCGTATGGATATGTTTATGTTTGGATGTTTCCCCAAGTCAGGGCGCTTTATCCGTTCATGGAAATCAAGAATTCTTCGTTGGAAGTGGTCTGCTCCATACGGCCTTTCACAAAATCCATGGCTTCGATAGGGTTCATATCGGCTATATGTTTGCGCAAGATCCAAATGCGCTGTAGGGCATCTTTTGATAACAATAAGTCTTCGCGGCGTGTACCAGAAGTAACGATATCGATAGCTGGGAATATGCGGCGGTTGGATATTTTCCGATCCAACTGGAGTTCCATATTCCCTGTTCCTTTAAATTCTTCAAAGATCACTTCATCCATTTTCGAACCAGTATCGGTAAGGGCGGTGGCAAGAATGGAAAGCGACCCGCCATTTTCTATTTTTCGGGCTGCCCCAAAAAAGCGCTTCGGCTTATGGAGTGCATTGGCATCTACACCACCTGAAAGCACTTTGCCTGAAGCAGGCGAGACGGTATTGTAAGCCCGGGCTAAACGGGTAATGGAGTCGAGCAGAATGCATACATCATGCCCGCACTCTACCATACGCTTGGCTTTTTCAAGTACGATGTTGGCAATCTTCACGTGGCGATCGGCAGGTTCGTCAAATGTAGATGCCACAACTTCCGCCCGCACGGATCGCTTCATATCGGTTACTTCTTCGGGGCGCTCATCTATAAGTAGTATGATCAAATATACTTCCGGGTGATTTGCAGCTATTGCATTGGCCACATCCTTGAGCAAGGTCGTTTTACCCGTTTTTGGTTGAGATACGATCAGGCCACGCTGGCCTTTACCAATAGGTGCGAACAGATCGATGACCCGTGTACTGATATTTTTATTGTCGCCGGCGAGATTAAATTTTTCTTTCGGAAATAAGGGGGTAAGGTATTTAAAAGGAACCCTATCTCTCACAAAATCGGGGTCACGTCCATTAATTTCTTCTACCTTGATAAGTGGAAAATACTTTTCACCTTCTTTTGGTGGACGAACGAATCCTACCACGGTATCTCCGGTCTTAAGGCCAAATAATTTTACCTGTGATTGCGACACGTACACATCATCAGGTGAGTTCAAGTAATTATAATCCGAAGAACGCAGGAAGCCATAGCCATCGGGCATGATCTCAAGCACCCCTTCGGTGTTTACAAGATCATCGAAATCATAGAAATCTTCCTTTTTTTGGCGGTTATCATTCCGCTGATTATCGTTTCGTTGATTCGAATTAGAATTCCGCTGATCATTCTGCGGCCTATTGTCGTTTCGAGGTTCATTCTTCGATTCGTTTCTCGGGCCGGGCTTATTTTGGTTCCGCGGATTTGGCCTGTTATCGGGCCTTGGATTCGGTCGGCTTTCGTCTTTCCGTCCTTTAAGCACCGATTCGGGTATTTCGACTGCTGATTTTTCTGCGGCCGGTTTATCGTCTTTTTTATCTTCTTGCTTTTTCCGCGGATTAGGGCGCGGGCGGCTTGTGTTTTTCGTATCGCGATCGGCCGGTTTTCTGTCGGCTTTCGCATCATTATCCTTTCCGTTACTGCCTGTTTCGGCGTCAAAATCGAGCTTTGGCGCTTCAGCCGGAGTGGCTTTCACATTGACAGATTTAGGCTTATTGTCGGCTGTCCGTGCTGCTG
Organism: uncultured Cryomorphaceae bacterium; assembly: GCA_963836915.1. Classification (GTDB taxonomy): domain Bacteria; phylum Bacteroidota; class Bacteroidia; order Flavobacteriales_D; family Cryomorphaceae; genus Cryomorpha. The sequence goes on from CAWILH010000002.1 coordinate 364,799, forward strand.
GTTTTCGCGCCGGTGCGGCGCTTTCTGTCGCGGTTTTGGCTGGAGGGTTTACAGCTTGCTCATCCAGTATTCTATATACTAGGTCTTGCTTTTTGAGCGCTTCTGTTTTCTTCAGGTCAAGTTCTTTGGCAATAGCCCGTAATTCGGTTACTTTTTTACCGTTTAATTCTATAATGTCGTACATCGACGGGTGAAATGTTTAATTTGATATTTGAATGAATAGGTATCGTTGGGAAATAGAGCCCGGTTGAAATACTTTTGGGCTAACTCGATGGTGCAATAATACGATAAAATAACCATACCAAGATATTTGAGAATAAAAATTATCAACGTCGAAGGTGTCTTTGAATTCGCGAGTGAGTAGTCGCGAGTCGCAAGTCAATCAAGTCGCAAGTCGCAAGTCGTGAGTCTCAAGTCGCAGGTCGCGAGTCCTTCAAGTTGCAAGTCGCGAGTCTCAAGTCGCGAGTAGAGAAGAGGGTAGGCGGAACCTTCTTTGGTTTTGCGAATCTCATATCGGGTAGGGAACATAGATGTTGGTATAGCTTTATGGCTATGTCTGTAGAGCTTAGATCGGGAAGGTGGGGCGGAGCGGGCTCACGGTAAGCAGCAGGGCTTTAGCTTATCGCTAAAATTTGGATAAAAGCCCAATATGGGGCAGAAGAGTGGCCTACCGCTCGACAACTACCTTAATCATGCTATAATTTTATCTTTGCCGAAAATAGCTCCATGATACAGCGTGTTCAAACCATCTACCTTTTTTTGGCTGTCCTTTCTGCCATCATTACCTTTTTTGTTCCCTACGCCAATTTTTATTCTGGCGATGTGAAGTTGGGTGAGTACGCCATGTTTGGCGTTTTCAATGTGCAGAGCGATGTATTGGAAATGTCTTCTCCCTTTGCCTTCCCTGCATGGGTTTTCGGTATTCTGGCTGTCTTGGCGCCCGTGGCCGCTATTCTGCTTTTCAAAAACCGACCCGTTCAACTAAGGGTGGCACGACTTACCTACCTCGTTAATCTCAGCTATTGGGTCTATCTCATCTTCGCCATCGATGCCACCGCCGATCAAGTTTTTACCAATGCTGATGTATTGCATAATGCTGGATTTTACCTGCCAATAATAGCCGCGGTTTTCGCTTTTCTCGGCGTGCGCGGTATCAAGAAAGACGAAGCTTTGGTGAAGTCTCTCGATCGAATTAGGTAGATTTTTTAAGAAGATCAAGTAAAAAAGCTTCAAGCTGCCAGCCCCAAGCTTCAAGCTGGCCTTTCCAAGATTTCTTTTGAGCTGCAAGTCGCAAGGGCAAGGGCAAGTCGCAAGGTGCAAGTCGTAAGGTGCAAGTCGCGGCTCGAGAAGCTTCAAGCCGCAAGCTTCAAGCTTCAAGCTGGATTTTCCAAGATTTCGTTTGAGTCGCAAGGGGCAAGTCGCAAGTTGCGGCTTCAGAAGCTTCAAACTGGATTTTCAAAGGTGAATTTTTATTTTTCTATTAGGGCGTAGGGCGACTCATTGCATCTGGCTGGTTAGAAGATGTTTTCGCTTTGTTTCCGCGCTGCTCTAGCTTGCTGCTTGGAGCTTGCAGCATTTCAAAAAAGAGATCCTGCTCTCCGTTCTGGATATAAAAGCTTCAAGCCACAAGCCTTTAGCTTCAAGCTGTACTTTCCAAGATTGGGAATTTCAAAATCAAATTTCAAAGTCGATTTCTATTTTTCTCGTTTGAGCAGCTACTCTCTTGTACGACGGTGCAGCCGCTTGTTTCCGTGCTGCTCTAGCTTGCAGCTTGGGGCTGGCAGCTTGAAGCATTTCAGAAAAGAGAATCCTGCTCTACGTTATTGATAAAAAAGCTTCAAGCCACAAGCTTTTAGCTTCAAGCTGGATTTTCCAAGATTTCGTTTGAGTCGCAAGGGGCAAGTCGCAAGTTGCGGCTTCAGAAGTTTCAAGCTAAATTTTCAAAGGTGAATTTTTATTTTCTAATAGGGCGACTCATCGCATCTCGCTGGTTAGAAGATGTTTCCGCTTGTTTCCGTGCTGCTCTAGCTTGCAGCTTGGGGCTGTCAGCTTGAAGCATTTCAAAAAAGAGATCCTGCTCTCTGTTCTGGATATAAAAGCTTCAAGCCACAAGCCTTTAGCTTCAAGCTGGACTTTCCCAGATTTCGTTTGAGTCGCAAGGGGCAAGTCGCAAGGGGCAAGTCGCGGCTCGAGAAACTACAAGCCGCAAGCTTCAAGCTTCAAGCTGGACTTTCCCAGATTTCGTTTGAGTCGCAATGGGCAAGTTGCGGCTTCAGAAGCTTCAAACTGGATTTTCAAAGGTGAATTTTTATTTTTCTATTAGGGCGTAGGGCGTCTCATTGCATCTGGTAAGGCGACTCATTGCATCTGGCTGGTTAGATGATGTTTTCGCTTTGTTTCCGCGCTGCTCTAGCTTGCTGCTTGGAGCTTGCAGCATTTCAAAAAAGAGATCCTGCAATTAGGTTTGGTTTCGGAGCAGTATTTAAATGTCTACACTACTAAAAACCAAACAACTAACAACCAATAACTAAAAACCAATAACCAAAACCAAAAACCAAAAACCTAAAACCTGTCCAAATTCATCACCTTGTCCCAAGCTTTTACGAAGTCGTTCACGAACTTCTTTTCGCCATCTGCGCAGCCATAAACTTCTGCCAGAGCGCGTAATTCGGAGTTGGAGCCGAAAATCAAATCAGCACGGGTCGCTGTCCATTTTACTTCTCCAGTTTTGCGATCGGTGCCTTCAAAGCTGGTCTCATCATCTGATGTGGCTTTCCAAGTGGTGCCCATGTCCAATAAGTTTACAAAAAAATCATTGGTAAGCTCACCCGGGCGATGAGTGAACACGCCGTGCATTGATCCGTCATAATTGGTTCCCAGCACCCGCATTCCACCTAGAAGAGCAGTCATTTCGGGAGCCGAAAGGGTGAGCAATTGAGATCGATCTACCATCATCTCTTCGGCAGAAGCCTTATGCCTAGGCTTATAGTAATTTCGGAATCCGTCGGCGGCAGGCTCAAGGGCTTCAAATGCTTCTACATCGGTCTGCTCGGCTAGGGCATCTACACGCCCCGGCGCGAAGGGAACCTGCACTTCATGACCGGCCTTTTTAGCGGCAGCTTCTAAGGCGGCGCATCCTGCCAGCACGATAAGATCGGCCATCGACACCTTTTTATTTCCGCTTTGAGCGGCGTTGAACCCTTCTTGGATATTCTCAAGGGTCCCAATGATCTGCTGGAGCTGCCCGGGATTATTGGCTTCCCAATGGCGTTGCGGCGCGAGCCGTAAGCGGGCTCCGTTGGCTCCACCACGCTTATCGCTTCCGCGAAAAGTAGAAGCAGAAGCCCAAGCGGTAGACACCAATTGTGCGTTTGAGAGTCCGCTGTTCAGCACATTGGCCTTAAGCGTGGCCACATCGCTCTCGTTTATCATTTCATAGTCTGCTGTAGGAAGTGGATCTTGCCATATTAAGTCTTCTTGCGGCACTTCGGAGCCAAGGTAGCGCTCCTTTGGCCCCATGTCCCTATGCGTCAATTTATACCACGCTTTCGCGAAAGCTTCTGCAAAATCATCGGGGTTCTCATAAAAGCGCTTTGATATTTTGGCGTAGGCCGGATCAACTTTCAGGGCCAAGTCGCTGGTGAGCATAAAGGGAGCGTGCCGCTTCAATGGGTCGTGGGCATCGGGGATGGTACCTTCGCCACCCCCATTCTTGGGTTTCCACTGATGGGCGCCAGCCGGACTTTTGGTGAGCTCCCATTCGAAGCCGAAAAGATTTTCAAAATAATGATTGCTCCACCTTGTAGGCGTCGGTGTCCAAGCACCTTCTAGACCACTAGTAATGGTATGTCCGGCATTTCCGGGAAACCAAAAGTGTTTTTCCACCCTTGGCTCATTTCGGCGATAGGCGCCCCAGCCGGCTCGGCAGCTATATAATCGTTGGGGTCGGCAGCGCCGTGTGTTTTGCCAAAAGTATGACCGCCTGCTATCAGCGCCACCGTCTCTTCATCGTTCATGGCCATGCGGCCAAAAGTCTCCCGTATGTCGCGTGCCGAAGCCATCGGATCTGGATGGCCATTTGGCCCTTCGGGATTCACATATATCAATCCCATCTGTACAGCTCCAAGCGGATTTTCCAAATTTCTATCACCGCTATACCGCTTATCTCCAAGCCATTCGCCTTCAGGGCCCCAGTAGATATCTTGCGAAGGTTCCCAAACATCTTCGCGGCCACCGGCAAAACCATAGGTCTTGAACTCCATAGATTCCAACGCGCAGTTTCCTGCCAAGATCATAAGGTCGGCCCAAGAGATCTTTTGTCCATATTTCTGCTTAATGGGCCAGAGCAGCAGACGTGCTTTATCGAGATTGGCATTATCTGGCCAACTATTAAGTGGAGCAAATCGCTGCGTGCCCATGCCGGCCCCACCGCGGCCATCGCCTATGCGATAGGTGCCGGCGCTATGCCAGGCCATACGTATAAAGAAAGGGCCATAATGGCCGTAATCTGCTGGCCACCAGTCCTGACTATTGGTCATCAATTCATACAAGTCGTTTTTTACGGCCTTTAGATCGAGCGTCTTAAAAGCATCGGCATAGTCGAAGCTGGCATCCATTGGGTTGCTCTCCTTGCCGTGCTGCCTAAGAATAGATAGGTTAAGGGAGTTGGGCCACCACTCCCGGTTAGAGTTTCCCCTACCAGCCGAAGAATTTACTGCTCCACCGCTAAAGGGGCATTTGCTTGATTCGTTCACATCCCACACCTTTCCGTTGGGGTTGTCGCCTGTATGATTATGATCTTCCATTTTATTGGGATTTTTTTGATTTTGAATTCTTCAAATTTAACAGACGTAAAATAAAAATTTGCCCCAGCTTGATAAAGAAAATCTATACGGGTAATTTTTTGGATGAATCGGGAGGGTTTTACTAGCGGAGAGTTGCACGTTTTGGTAGACCCAATGTTGGATCGAACCTTATGCTTGATTTAATTTTATCCTATATTTGAAATTGATCTAGCTTTAAATCTAATCGTGAGACTTCTTATTTTCAAATTCCTTTTTATCTATAATTGAAAGATTTTCTAAGCGCGGTGCTGAGCTTTTTCTTCTAGAAATTGAACCGAGAGAAGAATGGAAATATCGAATTTCTCTGAGAGGTAATTGATCTCGTAAAAGCAGCATTGACCGTTGAGCTTGGTAGGTCCTAAACACTCCTTGAGATCAGCTGCTTTATCGAAACTTCAAACGGAAGGGATTTCGAAGATCAAAGAACCAATTTGATAAATTGAAAATGCCTTAAGGATTTTAGAATTCCATAGCTTTAGCCAAAATTTTCGAACTAAATTTCCTTATTCAGCACCAACCGTGATTTCAACTTTACCAGCAGCCGGAGCACCCAAGCTCTCCAAAAAAGCATATATCAATATCTTTATAGTTGCGCTCCTGCTGTCCGCAGGCAGCATGATTGCAATATCATTTTTGGAAGACGATGGTAAGATTCTTGACGACACTTATCTGCTAAGGCCTGATTCTATTCCATTTTTATGGCTTCTCTTGGCGGCTGTGGTTGTTGCACCGATTATCGAAGAAGTATCGTTCAGGCTGTGGCTGACGCCGAAATATTTCTGGGCGTTCTGTTTAATGGTGCCTTGGTTTATGGTATCGTATCCAAATACCATTCTCATTATAGTTTTGGCTATTCTCACTCTCTTGATTTTTATCTTTTACAAGAAAGTGAGATTGCTGAGTGCCCATAACATTATGTTTATCTTGATTTTCAGTTCAGTACTCTTCGCTATAATTCATGGCAGCAATTTTACTGAGATTCATGCGGAGCACTTCCTTCTACTTCCTTATTATACCGGAGTGGGAGCGATTCTTGGCCTTTTAAGGCTTAAGTGGGGTCTATGGGCTTCAATGCTACTGCATTTTGCCTTCAATCTTTTAGCCATGGCAACTATATCGCCACCTTTGATGGAGTCAAAGTATGAGCTTGGGTCGGCAACTTTGATCGAGCATCAAATATTTCATAAACAGGACATAAACGTGGACTTGAATAATTACCTTTTTAATACGAAGGTTAGAAACGGGATCGTTCATTCCTTAGCTTCCCGCTTGCATCCAGGAGCCTTGGTAATCGTGGAAGCCGAAAATGAGACACCGTTTCATAAATACAGCTTAATAGCCGATGGTGCTACCGAAGAAATCTTTGATGGTATAATGGATCATTTCAGCTACGAATCAATTTGTGGATTGGAAGAAAGTGATATCATAAGAATCGAGCTATTTGAGCAGGACGATTACTCTTATTCCACGGAAAATATGCTCAAACATCGCTATCGTGGCATTAAAGATATGGTTTTTCCTTCTGGAACTAGATTGGCGTATTACTTCGAAAAAGAGTATGAAGTGAAAGTGGTTTGCGATTTGAACTGCACTGTGCCCATCGTACTTCCTGTATCGAATCAATTTACTGTTTACGAAAATCTCGATCAGCTGAAGGAGCGTGGAGTGCTCGATTATAAAGTCCAGAAAAGTGAGATAGAAGTGATCCGGATCGTAGCGAAAGATGGTAAATAGCAATCAGGTCGCGAAGGTAGGGTTGTCGTCCTAGGCGGAAAAGATTCGAAGTGATGGCTCGATATCACATCGGCTTTGACCCGAGATCACGTATCTATTCACAATACGTCCCCATCATTTCCACCACCGTGGTATCGCCCATTTGCCGTGCTTTGGAAAGGTCGTGGCAAGCGCCTTCAAGTTGCTCAGGGCTTGGTTTTATCAAACCATTTTGGGATAGCTTATTGATTTTTGAGAATCCCCGATTGGCATAAGCCCCTGCCGACCCCGGGTTGAGCGCTATCACCTTATTGAAGTCTTGCACTGCGGCATCATGCTCGCCCATCAGTCCACGGCAATACGCTCGGTCATAATAGGCTTGCCAGTTTTCGGGATTCTTAACCACTCGGCGGTCGAGATCGATGATCGCTTCAGGGTATCGCTCTTGCTCCATGAGCAGCAGCGCCCTGTTGGTAAGCGCGCCTTCTTGATCGGGGTCATCGGCAAGAATGGCGCTGTAGTCGGCAAGCGCACCCTTTTTATTCCCTTGATTCAAATAAATATAGGCTCGCAGCGAAAGTCCATCGGAATCTGCCGGATTGACGTCCAAATGCTTGTTGATTTCTGCCAGCGCTTGTGACGTATTGCCAGAATTAAAAAAGCTCAGGCTATTCTCGTAATAGCCGTGACTCTGTAACCGCTGGGCCGAACTGTTAAGGCTTAGGGCGGCGAGGAAAAACCCCGCGACTATCCATCTCATCGGTTTCATAAATTCAGAAAGATAGAAGAAAATAGAGAATCAGATTTATTTAAAACAGAACAGCGAATGAAGAATCGCGCGGTATATTAAAAGAAAATGACCCGCTAGTGCCGGCCATAATCTTTATTAAATGGTTGTTTTACTAAAGTCCAAACGTAAGGTGTTGGTTATAAACAATCACAGTATCGCCGGCGGCAATTTCTGATGGACTTGAATAGCCATGTTCGCTTTCCGTGTTTTCAAAGGTGTAGGGTATCACATCATATTGCCAATTATAGCTGAAAGCCCCGTTGGCAATCGTCTTCGAGTCGTATACGAAACTCTGGGTCATCACCAGTTGTGCCTTATTCCCGATTGCGGTATAGCTTTCGCCAAAAAAGGGAAGCTGCACGAAAAGTGAGTCGTTTGAAAAGCGGTACGGAAACTTCTGCGTAGATGGAAAAAAGCTGGCATCGACACGGATAGAATCTCCAATAAATTCTACAGATCCATTGCTCAGCCGCGCCGGATCGAAGCGCTCAAATACTTGCGGTTCCATATAATCTGCTATTTCCAAGTCGGCTGTGCTTACCAGCTGGCTACCGACCCACATTTTAAAATCCACCCCCGAAACGCTTTTATAGCTGAGCGTAGCGTCGCCGATGGGGTCGGAAGGGCCGCCGTCATCATCCTTGCTACATGCGATCAATAGAAGTAGACATGCCGAAATGACCATAGTTGAAATTTTCATTTTTCCGAGTGTTGCTGTTTGTGAGCTCATCGATAGAAATAGAAAAGGTGAACAGGTAGTAGATAATTTTTACCTTGGCGAAAGTCAATAATGAGAAAAAAGAAGGAATAAATGGATTTTCAGATCAGCAGTTTCGAAGCGTATCAATCAGTGTACAAGGAGAGTGTGCACAACCCCGAAAAATTTTGGGAAGGCATTGCATCGCATTATTCTTGGATGAAAAAATGGGATAAGGTGCTAGACTGGGAATTTACTACTCCATCGGTAAAATGGTTTGAAGGTGGGCAGTTAAACATCACTGAAAATTGCTTTGACAGGCACCTTGACGCGCGTGGAGAAAAAACAGCATTACTATGGGAGCCCAACGATCCAAAGGAGCATGTTCAGCGATTTACCTTTCGCGAGCTTCACGAAAAGGTATGCCGATTGGCCAATGTTTTGAAAAGCCACGGTATTAAAAAAGGCGATCGGGTGGCGCTTTACATGCCTATGATTCCCGAGTTGGCCATGGCCGTTTTGGCTTGTGCACGAGTGGGGGCGGTACATAGCGTAGTATTTGCAGGCTTTTCAGCCAATGCCCTTGCCGATCGAATCAATGACTCAAAATGTAAGATGGTGATCACTGCCGATGGACTTTTTCGCGGAAGCAAAGAAGTACCCATTAAAGAAGTCGTGGATGAAGCCTTGGAAAGCTGCACTTCTGTGAAATCAGTACTTGTAGCCGAGCGCACCAAAGCACCCGCAAAAATGCAGGAAGGCCGCGACGTGTGGCTCAAGCCAGAAATGGAAAACTCCAGTCCCTATTGTGCGCCCGAACCTATGGAAGCGGAAGATCTACTTTTCATTCTTTACACTTCGGGCAGCACCGGAAAGCCGAAAGGAGTGGTGCATACCTGCGGTGGCTATATGGTCTATGCGGGTTATAGTTTTGCCAATGTATTCCAACCCTCCGAGCAGGATATTTATTGGTGCACGGCCGATATCGGTTGGATCACGGGTCATACCTATATCATCTACGGCCTCTTGCTGAATGCTACCACTACGGTAATGTTTGAAGGTGTGCCCACCTATCCCGGGCCGGAGCGGTTTTGGGAGATTTGCGATAAGCATTCGATCAATCAGTTTTATACTGCGCCCACCGCCATCAGGGCGCTTATGGCCCGTGGTGATGCGCCTGTGCAGGGCGCCGATCTTAGAAGTTTAAAATTGCTCGGCTCCGTAGGCGAACCGATCAATCGGGAAGCATGGGAATGGTATCACACCCAAGTGGGGAAGGAGCGCTGCCCCGTGGTAGATACGTGGTGGCAAACGGAGACCGGCGGGATCATGATATCTGGTTTGGGCGACCATAGCCCTATGAAGCCTACTTTTGCTGGTTTTCCCCTTCCGGGAATACAGCCCGTGCTGCTCAACCGAGAAGGAATGGAGCTGGAAACTACGGATGAAGAAGGCTATCTGTGCATTAAATTTCCCTGGCCGGGAATGCTCCGAACCACCTATGGCGACCATGTGAGGTGTAAGAATGTTTATTTTTCGGCCTATAAAGGATATTATTTTACAGGCGATGGCGCTAAGCGAGATGAGCGCGGAATGTATCGAATCATAGGTCGAGTGGATGACGTGATCAACGTTTCGGGGCACCGATTTGGAACGGCAGAAATCGAAAATGCCATCAATTCAAATGATCATATTGTAGCCGAAAGCGCGGTGGTAGGATATCCGCATGAGCTAAAAGGACAGGGGATCTATGCCTATGTGATAACAAAGGAGAAACCCGAAAACCCAGATCAGCTGCGGAAAGAGATCACCGATGCCGTCGTAACCGCAATTGGTAAGATCGCCCGTCCCGACAAGATTCAATTTGTAAGTGGCCTTCCAAAAACACGCAGCGGAAAAATCATGCGTCGCATCTTGCGCAAGGTCGCCGAAGGAGAATCATCCAATCTCGGCGATACATCCACCTTGCTCGATCCCGACATCGTTGAAGAGATTAAATCTGGAGCGCTCTAAATTATTATGTGATTTACTCCTGAATAAAAATATTGGTTGACTTCTTGCTCTCGTAAAGAAAATCACCAACTAATTACTAATGACTCAGAACTCAATGGACTGGAAAGAAGAAAACAACAAATTAACCCGCACCTTCGAATTTGACGATTTTGTGGCAGCATTCGGATTTATGACCAAGGTAGCTTTTCACGCCGAAAAGATGAACCACCACCCCGAGTGGAACAACGTCTATAATAAGGTCACCATCCATCTCACCACCCATGATGATGGCAGCAAAGTGACCGAGAAGGACATGAAGCTGGCCAGTAAGATAGATGAGTTAGTTTAGGGATAAGCAAGAATTGTAATCTATTTTTCCATTTATTGCCCACATTCACTCCCCAACCAGCGGAGCCAAATCTCCAGCCAAGCCAAAGCTAGATCCGAAAATGGTGAAGTCTCCTATATTCACACCGCCATCGCAATTTAGATCGAACAGCGGGTCCCAGCTTTCATCTGTTTCGATCGAACCAAAGGATGCACCGAAGGCAGTGAAATCTGCGATATTAATTCCATTATCGTTATTGAAATCACCCACTGTCAATCCCGTTATATCGAGGTTTGCTCCGGTTTCGGGAACTCCGACGCTGGCAAAACCCTTTTGCAAAAAGACACCAACCTTCACAAAAACATCATAGGTTCCGGCTATCCCGATTGCAATGCTATAGCTGCCATCTTCTGAGACCGTTCCATCAATGGTTTCTACCAACATAGCAGTTCCGGGCATATAAAGTCTAACCGTCAAGTCACGCTCAAAGCAAATATTTGCAGAAGCTATACTTCCCGAAATTACTGCTGAACAAGTCGTATCATCATTATTGGGATTGGCATCGCAAATGCCGCAGTCATCGGTGGTGGCGGTTCCGTTCACCACACCGGCACAGTCCAGACAGGTTGTATTGTCGTTAGCTGGATTGGCATCGCAAACGCCGCAGTCATCGGTGGTGGCGGTTCCATTGATCACTCCCGCACAGTCCAGACAGGTCGTATTATCGTTAGCGGGATTGGCATCGCAAATGCCGCAGTCATCGGTGGTGGCGGTTCCATTGATCACTCCCGCACAGTCCAGACAGGTCGTATTGTCGTTAGCGGGATTGGCATCGCAAATGCCGCAGTCATCGGTGGTGGCGGTTCCATTGATCACTCCCGCACAGTCCAAGCAGGTAGTATTGTCATTTTCATCATTCGAATCACAAACCCCACAATCATCGGTGGTTGCGGTTCCATTGATCACTCCCGCACAGTCCAGACAGGTCGTATTGTCATTTTCATCATTCGAATCACAAATCCCACAATCATCGGTGGTTGCGGTTCCATTGATCACGCCAGCACAGTCCAGACAGGTCGTATTATCGTTAGCTGGATTGGCATCGCAAACGCCGCATTGATCTGTAGTGGCGGAGCCCCCAAATTCTCCAGCGCAATCTTGTACGCAGGCTTCAAGGCCAGTATTTCCGCCTACACAGGTCGCGCATTCATCCAAAAAGGCATCTCCATCGGGATCGCCATTACAATCTAATGTCTGGCTTTCGCCATCAATATTAACATTGTCCAAGAATAAATTATTGCCGTATCCTGTGATGCCCTTAAAACGGATCCGAACGATCTGATCGGCATAATCGGCAAGTGAAATTAAATCTGATTCCCAATCTGCGCATTCAGGATCGTAAGGAGCTGTTTGGGTGCCTGCAGTGGCCAGCGCCAAATTTTCTAAATCCCAGAGCGTGCTCCACTCTTCGCTGCAACTTTCCTGAATTTGAATCTGGAGCCGGTCGAAAAGTGTTGCGCTATATCGGGCATAGGCATAGTCGAAAGTCAACTCCGCTTGGCCCACCCCGCTTAAATCAAAATAAGGCGATACCAGATCATCTTCTTCGCCTGATTCGTTATAACTATAGAAATTTATGCTAGCAGCGCTCGTAGTATTGCAGTCGGCACCTGTTATGGTGCCAGATTGATCCCAAGTGATTCCACCATCAGCATTTTCTACATCCCAGCCTGTTCCTGGAAATACTCCAGAGAAATCATTGGTAACGGGCAATGCAAGTCCTGTAATTTCATTGATCGTAAAGTCGGTGCTCAATGTATTGTTTACAGCGTTTTCATCGGTCTCCCCATTCGGATCTGAGATGGACACATTAAAGGTTTGGTCACCACCCGCCACGAGGAGTTCGGGCAGTAATACAGTGGCAGTTTCATTGGTTTCTAGGCTACCAACCCAGTTAAATACAAGGGGAGAACCACCAGAAATACTATAAATGATCTGTAACGAAGTCAATGTTTCAGACCCAAAATTAGAGAGCTCTATTTCGGGGATGATAGTGGTTCCGCATGTTTCTCCATGGGGCTGTGCGATGGTGATGATCCCTGCATCGTACTCATTTGTAGCGCCTTCGAGAATGGTAAAATCTTCATTGGAAATATCAAAGAATATGCTGTTGGCGGCTTTTACTTTTATTCGCGCATTGGTGGTAGGCACATTTGGCACGATCACCGTTGCGGCGCCATCATTTGCAGTGGCACCGAGCAAAAGAAAGGGGTAGGTAAAACCACCATCGACAGAAAGAAAAATGTCAACATCTGAGCAGTTAACCGGAGCGGCATCCGTATTGGATACATCCCATATTACACTTTGCAAGCCATTTCCAGTCCAGTTTACAGAAGTGTTTGGAGCAGTAACCAGAAAAGTCCGCCAGATCAGATGCAGAAAAGGCGATCTCGGCATCATCCACGCCACCCCCTTCGGGAGCGTAATCGCGCACCGTACATCTGAAAATCAGATCTCGGCTATACGTGGGCAGCCGTTCGCTAAAGAGCGTGGTATTATTCACCAGATTTTCCAATCGGGGAAAAACCCTGGTCGGCGCAGCTACCGGATCAAAACTTCTGAAAGTCGGGGCGTTGCCACTTGGGTCTGAAAGATCGAAGTCGCCGCCCGAAGTCGCCGGACCGAGATTATACTGTTCCCAGCAATAGAGCAGTGGATCATTATCTAGGTCGGTGGCCGTGGCGGTGAGCTCAAAAGGTGTGGAAATGGGGATCACGAAGCCACCGTCATCAACCGTTACGTCAGGTGGGGTATTGCCGCTGCTGGTGGTGGTGGCGCAGGTGTTGCCATTACCGGACACGGTGAAATTTCGCATCTCATTATAGCTGTGATTGTGAAAATAATCATCGCTATTGCTTTGAATATTGGGCGAACAGATACCGGCGTAGCCCATGATGGTAGATGCCGAGCCGGGTTCGTAGGCCGCTTGGCCCGAACGGTTGCAGGTATTGTTTTGTGTATGGTTTCCGCCGTATTGATGGCCCATCTCATGTGCTACGTAATCGATGTCAAAGGGATCGCCCACCGGACTGCTCTGGCCGGTCACACCGCCAGCCTTCAGCGCGCCACAGGGGGAATTTAAATAGGCTACGCCACCGCCGCCGGTACTGAATACATGGCCGATATCATAGCCTGAAAAGCCTATCTCATCATCGATGGTCGTTTGATTCTGGCTCAGCATAGCGCCGCCATTGCCATTGCTATATGGATCGGTCGCAGCATTGAGATAAATCAGATCATCATTGTCGGCAATGAATATCATCTCTATGCTGAGATCGCGCATAAAAACTCCATTTACCCGGTTCATGCTAGTGGTAAATGCTGACATGACCATGGGCACCGTGCCACCATGAAACTGGGCATACTCGCCCGTGCAGGCTAACGCCAATGCGTAGGTACGCAGGTCTGAGCCATTTGATGCCCGTGCATCTGGGCTGCCAAGATTATGAAATACAGGCTCTTGCGCATTTGTGGCACCCTGCACTCCAAGGCTGTTATTGAGCGAGCCTGTTGCGCTATTCTCGCGCGGTTCGCAAGCCGACATCGACTTCTGCGTGGCAGCGAAAAAATCCTTTCTGGTATACACGATATAGGTATTCAGATCGCCATCGGCATAGGGATCGATATAAAAGGTTTTGCCGGGCATGAATACTTGTGCGTGAAATCCTTTGAGCGTATAGTCAAGCCTTACCGTGGCATGGCTGTATGCGCCGGTGCCGCGCCCCATATAGCTCCGTATCTCAGGATATCTCGCCTGAAGGTCGGGATGCATGATGGATGCTTCTACCAGTTGAAAGTCAATATTTTCGCCCGATGGGAAGGGGATAGGAAAATAAGTTTCTGAGTTTTCAATGGCTGTTTCTGATCTATCGGGAGCTTGGGAAAGCTGTGATTTCAAGGTTTCAAAATCAACGGTTATCGTACGGTATTTACTTGCAGTGATTTGTGGTTCGGAGCCAGCTACCGGCGCTGCATCAACCCAGCGGACCGACTGTCCAAAAAGATAAATTTGACTCAATAGAGCCGTAATAAGCAATAAAGTGATTCTCATAGTTGAAGCATCCCGGCGCGAGCGCCATTTTGATGGCTAAGTTACTGCTTTGAAGTAGGAAAGTAAATAGCCAATCCCAACCTAAACTTGGGGTCTTAAAGGTGTAAGAGTGACCAGAAGGTCTATCCTAGCAGCGATCTATCATCCCTTACGCCATTTTATCAAACTGTTACCTATTCGTTAACTGCCTTGTCCGCTGCATTTCAAGCCTTACCTTTGCACGTCAAAACCAAAAGATAGTATCATGTATCCGTATCATACCCTTCTCGCTGCCAGCATCTTTATCGCGCTCTCTTCTTGCAGCCCTTCCCGCTCCGACGCACAAGTTGCAGAGTCGGCCAAAGCGGATCATTCCGCAATCATGGCAGAAAATAACGGCCATGTGAAAACCGAAGCGGAGCCTTCAACCAGAGAAGCCATAATTGATCTCGGGGAGATTTCGGTGGCTGGGGCTATCGCCAACGGCGCTGTGAATGATGGCCGCTACGTGAAACTCTACCAGACCGAAGGCCGTGACTATTTTTTGGTGGATAGCGCGCTGGTGGAGAGTGGAAACTTTCTATTTGAAAAGACCGATCGGCAGACTGGGCTGTACAAGCTGGGTTTTGGCGACGATGCCAAAAAACTGGGCGATGTGATTCTCAATCATAGCGAAGGATCGGTCAAATTCAATTATAGCAGTGATAATTTTCTTTATGGCGCGGTGCCCCAAAATTCCATAGAGAACGAAGCGCTTGCTATCTACCAAAAACTGGCACGGGACCACGGTGCAGAAGTCAAAGGAATTCAGCGCAGTGGGCAGCAGAGCAAAGACAAGCGATCGGCTATATATGAAGCTGACAATGAATTCAAGAAAGAGCAGATGAAGCTAGCTGGTGAATACTCCAACACCTTCTTTGCCAACATGGTAAGCCATCTTCAAAGCCCTAACCGATTTGATAAAAACACCTATTGGGACGATATTGATTTTCGGGATGTCTCCTTGATTCACAGCCCTGTTTTTCCCGACAGGATCGAAGATTATATGCGCATCCATGCCAGCACGGAGCGCACGGAAGCCGACCCGCAATTGGGCTTTTATAATGCGGTAGACCAGATCGCCAATAAGATCAAGACCAATGGGAGCGACGAAGTTTTGGAGTTTGCGCTTTATACCATGTCCGAAGGGTTTTATTCGAGCGGCATGGAGCCCTTGAGCATGTACGTGGTCGATAATTATTTTTATGGCGATGCCTGCGGTGATGCCGAGATTTCTGAGCTTTTTAAAATGAAGGCAGCTGGGATCAGAAATTTGCAAATAGGCAATACATCGCCTGATTTTACGCTGGCTTCCGCCAATGGAAAGTCAGTGAATCTGGAAGAAATGGCTTCGAAAAATGAGCTTACGCTAGTGCTTTTTTGGGCATCATTTTGTCATAATTGCGAGCGTGAAATACCGGAGATCAAGACCATTTACGGAAAGTATAAGTCCAAAGGCCTTGAAGTGATAGGCGCCTCCGTAGATACCGATCGCACTGCTTGGCTGAAGGGGATTGAGACGCATGGTACCACCTGGCCCAATACCTTCGATGGTGAAGGGTGGCGCAGTCCGGTGGCCAAAGATTTTAGGGTCACCAGTACGCCGGTCATGTTTCTGCTCGATAAGGATAGAAAGGTAGTGGCACGACCGAAGAATGCAGCTCAGTTGACTGCTTATCTTGGTCAGAATGGAATGAGATAGGTAAAGGTTCCAATGCATAAATTTCCACTTATCCGATACCTTGTTTTTTTGGTTTTTGTCTTTTTGGGTGCCGCTTCCGCGAAAGCCCAACCCACGCTGACCGATCCCGAAACCTTGGTTCCGATGCCCGATGTGAAGGCCATTAAGACCCAATATTCCAGCGGTATATTGGAAGTGAACACTTATACCCGCGATGGTCGTTGGCTGAATGAAAAAGTGTTCGGAGCAAGCGGAGACTTTCTGAGCGAGCGCGGGTTCCTTTATTTGCCGAAACAGCTGCTTGCTAAATCGTACCAACTAGATGGCGAATTAAAAGATACACTCATCACGGGTCGTATGGATTACGATCCTTCAGGTCGATTGCTGAAAGCTACCCAAACATTGGCCGACAGCCCTAAGTACCAAAGACAATATGCCTATGATAGCGAAGGTAGGGTGGGGCGGAGCATCAGGGATTCGGCTGGCACACTTACGCAAAAAGCATTCGTCTACACCGACGCTGGAAGGCTTGACTCCATCCTCGTGAGCAATGCTTTTCGGGGCCAGCCATTGGCTTTAAGCCAGATCGAAACCTTTGCCTATCGCGGTGATGGCAGCTATATCAAGACCACTTCGCACCTAGACCGACGTGAGACTGCGCGCGTGCTCTATACCGCCAAGGGTTATAGAATGGAAGACCTGGGTAGAAAGCCTGCCTTTAAGAGCGATTGGGAATGGCCGAATTATCAGATTTCAGAAGCCAAACGTGTCGATTCGACCTTTGTAAATGGCCAGCTTCATCAAACCCTGCATTTTGCCAAAGGCGGGATAAGTCCGATGCTGATCTATGAAGCATCGGGCAGGCTCCAAAAAATTATTGAGCCCTTTCCGAATACGGCCTATAAAAATGAGACTTACCGAAGAATGCTGCCCGAAGCCATTGAAGAAGGAAAATATGCCATCGGCCTAAACGGAGACACCACTTGGCTGGGTTCTTTCCGGCACCAGATCAATAGTGCTGGCAAAGTATACCGTCGCGTAGTTTTTGCTAAAAGTCCACGGTCGGAGCCAAAGGAAATCATCGAATTTGGTTATTCCGACACTACGGTGACCATCATCACCGATAAGAAGGGGAAGTCGAAAGTACAACGTATCGAGCTGGTCAAGGCATCGCTCGATAGCCCGTTTGAACTTCGGCGTACGATCAAAGTATGGGACGAACTACAAGATGACTGGAAGATACTCTCTGAAGTGGTTCAGGATTTTGACAAGGCCGGAAATAGGATTTATTACGAAGATGCCGCGGTGGAGATCAGAAGCACCTTCAATAGATACGGCATTGAGCTGACCCGTGAACTGTTGAGCAAAACGGGCGACTTGCCAACGCGTGCTGAAGTGGAGCTTGAGTTTTGGGAGCTTGGTGAGCGTTAAGGTGAAGGTATTTTGGTAGGGAGCTTATCCCAAGATGAATATGGGCGTAATACTCCATTCCTTTAAGGATAAACCGGCCGTTTAAATGTTGATGCCATTTCCAAAGCTTCCACATTTCGTTCAAAGCAATCTTAGAATTGATTCAAAATTCTTGCCAGCTCGGGGTCTTTTGCCAACCTTTATCCAAAATTCAAGCGATGACCGAAAATCCAACCCCCGAACTCCATCTGAAATTTATGCGGCGCGCCATAGCTTTGGCCGATAAGGCGGTGGCCAATAATCAAGGCGGACCTTTCGGATGTGTCATCGTGAAGGATGGCGAAATAATCGGCGAAGGCGGCAATAGCGTAACATCTACCAATGACCCCACGGCGCACGGCGAGATCGTAGCCATTAGAAACGCTTGTAAAAATCTGGGCAGCCATCAGCTGCCAGGTTGCATTATGTATACATCCTGTGAGCCTTGCCCCATGTGTTTTGGAGCCATCTATTGGGCGCGACCCAAAGCACTTTACTACGCCGCAAGGCATAGCGATGCTGCCGATGTAGGTTTTGACGATACCTTCATCTACCAAGAGCTGGAGAAGGACGAAGGAGATCGAAGAATAAGCCACCACCAGCTATTGCGCGAAGAAGCCATTGCAGTATTACAAAAATGGGATAGAAAAGATGACCGTGTGGATTATTGAAAGGTGATCGAAGGAAGGCTGTACTGCCCGCTATCTGCGCATAGCGAAAACTTACTGTACCATGAATTTCTTCAAGGCACTACCGCTATCTGTTTTAATGATTGCCAAATAAATTCCGCTTTGAAATTCTCGACAATCGACCTTCCAGCTATTTTTAGGACTTCGATCAGAATAAGCTTCTTTTCCGCTCATATTGAATATGGCCAGGGTGGCATTCTGTATTCCTACCATCTCGATGAATAGATCAGACCTGGTCGGGTTTGGATAGATATCGATTTTGGCTTCCAACTCTTCGTCGGCCAAACCTACCGTGCAAGATTCATACAATGGGTTGATGTACGAAAAGCTAGGCGCATCAAAACAGACCAAACTCAACTGGGAAAATGCGTCGCAACCAGATATCCTGCCTATGGGGATAAAGAATGAATTAATAGACCCCACATATTCCAGCACATCCCCATCTCCTTGGGGCAATTCTATAAACACATCGCCGTCTGGTGGCTCATAGCCGATGCTGAGCCTGGAGAGATCATTGCCATCGATGAGCTCGTTGGTTGTGCTGATAACTGTTGCCAAATAATCTTCTGCTAGCATGGTAAATGGGTTATACAGACTGTACTCCCAGCTATCGCCCGCGGAGCTATCAAAAACGTACGCAAGCCTGAAAACGGGTTCTGCTTCGGTGGCATAAAAAATAGAATCGCCCGATTCATAGAAGTAAAAAGGGGGCTCAAGAGGAGAGCATTCCAAAAGACTAAAGGCCGAAAGAGCTTCCATCTTAGCGCAGGGCGTACCGAGATAGGTGGTTTGTTCGGTGATCTGGTACTCTGCCTGAATGGTCTCAGCACCATTCGGATTACCGGCGGTATACTTCCAGCTGGTGCCGGTTTCAAACCATTGGGCTTGGGCGAAAAGGCCGAACTGTAAAAAGCAAAAAAGAAGATAGATTTTTTTCATGGTTCAGATTTAGGGGTTGCTCAGAATTAATTTCTGGGTGTATTGCGTATTTTCAGAAATTGCCATTACCACATAAAGACCTGATGGCAAAGCGGGCAAGGTTATGGATATAGGTGCCCCGATAGCATTAAACTGTTTCTGCAGAACCTGTTGACCTTGAAGATTGAATATTTCTACTGTGCTTATTCTTTCCGGTTGGGAAGGAGCAGATAGATAAATAGAATTATTGCCCGAATTCAACACCATGGGATTAGGCCATAGCTTCAGCTTTCCGCGGCCTTCATTTTCGTCAAGCCCAACGAAGCCTCTAGGCTGAAGGCGCACTAAGCAGCTGTAGGGTTCGCCTCCGAAAGATGAAAACCGGCCACCGATCAATAGTTTACCATCGGGTAACCTTACGATGTCTTTTATACTACTGCTCATGATAGGTCCGGCCATATGACTCCAATTGCTCCATGTGGTAGAATCTGGACGTGTATTCTCGAAGGCACCATCAATCAGTGCACCAGAGTCATACACCTTGATGATATTTCTATTTTGCTCACCGTTCACATCCACAAAATCGCCATATAAAATAAATGTTCCATCGATATCTTCAAAAACACCCGCGCTAACGTATGCAATACTGCCGGGGTTTTCTAAACTTCCACTATTGTAACCATTAAAAACCAATTGGTTAAAAGTAGTGTCCAATACTCCATTTGGGAGAAGTCTTATCAAACCAGAATGATTATAGGGTTCATTAATTAATGGGGTCAAAACAGATCGACCTACCCAAATGCGGTCTTGACTATCAACTAGATTGGTGAATATTGTCAGTGCTCCAGGTTCAAATACCTGTGCAAAGGTCGTATCGACTGAAAAGTCGGCATTCAGCTTGGCTATATTGGCGTAGGCGTAACCATCTACTTCCAGAAAATTTCCAGCGATGATGTATTCGCCTGTGCTGAGTTGATCCAAGGTATAAATTTCTGCCTGCACGGGCGCTGCGCAGCGAAGCATGGGGAAATCGGGTACAGGAGCACCCGTTGAATCAATGAGACAGAGTTGGCGAATGCCTGAAGCAATATCTGGGGTTCCAATTAATGTTGAGTCCGTAAAGAAGCGACCTGCAACAAGTATATTGTTATTTGGCAGAATAATAACGTCCCGAGCTCGTTCAGGAATACCAACGCCATAAATGGATTTATTAAATTCAAATATGAAAGGTGGAATGGTCTGATCTGGCAGACCAAAACGAGTTAAACCATTTCCCCCGTAATGAATATAGGAGCCCAAGTAATATTCTAAGTTTTGCAATGACGTAGAGTTACCAAGCGAAACGATAAGGTTGCCTTGTTCGTCAATAAGACTTGTGGTACCCGCAGGGGATCCAAAGTTGGCCATCATACCAGTTAATAGTACATCGCCGTTGTCATGAATTAATAAATCATCAATTGCACCGCGGCTAAAGAGCATTTCAGAGTCGAAAGAAGAATCTATCTCATAATTAATAACCTGCGCGCTCAGAGAAAGCGCGCAGGTTAAGAAAACAAATAGGCTTAATAAAGCTTTGACAAGCATAACTTTAATGTTCGATTACAAATTTACCATCTCCAATTTTGGCATCATCTTGTGTTATGGGGTAGAAGTAAATACCAGTATCGAATTTACGGACATCAATCAGTTCTTGACCTTCGTAAACCTTACCGAGATTGCGGTTTTTGATTTCTCTGCCAAGATAGTTCTCTGTAAAGAAAAACCTTTGTGTATTTTCTAAAGTGCCTAGGGCGTAAGCAAGATCTTTCCCACCCATAGTCCTTTATTGTTTTCAGCTTTAATGATTAAACACCCGATGCCAAATTTGGATTCAGTTCGATTGGAATAGAAGTGTCATGGCGCAGAGCGGTAAACACCACATTTCCGTAACGGTCATAAATATGGATGCTCAATCGATCATTGATTTCACCTTCCCGCTGAATCAGAATTCTACCTGTCGTAGGGTTGGGCGTGCAGATAAGCTTTCCGGCAGGTCGCCGTTATGGCACAGAAACGTTGACTTCGCATTGAAAATAATCTAGTGCCAACGCATCATCAATATAATTATACAGGGAGCCACCGCTCTCGCCAAGATCTACAACCCAGCAATCCCAGAGATCTTCTGAATCTGACTCACCGGTATAGAATGAAGAACTAAAGAATGGAAAATAGTCCCTCAGGCCGACCCCTTCTATATAGCGGTATAAAATGTCTTGACCGACTTGCGCCATTGCCAAAGAATCGCGCAGTGTAACTTCACGATAACTCGTCCCATTAACCATTACCATTTCGGCGGCTATTATTTCGAGCACCAGCTCGGGAGTACATGGATATTCAGTAAAATTAAAGGGTGAACTTCTAAAGGCCGTATATGATTCGCCAATTGAAATGCCATTTATCATGAAAATATAATCTTTATCATTGACCCATCTATATATGGTATCTCCGCTTTGCCTATAAAAAGTGGTCAAGTCTTCTACCTCACAAAGTCCAAAAGAATTATTGACTTCACATTCGTCGATAGGCATTCCATTGAGTGCTATAGGTTCTACCACGGCATAGCTCAAAGTGTTGATAACTGTGTCGCCGACATACCCGAAAGTGTGGGTCAATGTATAGTACGGGAAAACATTATTGATACAATAGCTCCACTCCGCTCCGTCAGCTGGCCAAGATTGGAGCTCCTGGGCTTTCATTGGGTTGGGAGTTAAACCTATGAGTAGTAGGAGAACTATTGTCTTTGGAAGTAGTGATTTTATGGTCAAGGTTTTGGTCATGGTAAAATATTTAGTCGGATTATTAGAAAATTCTATTTTACGATTTCTCCAGTTATCTATATTTGCTGATAAATGTACCGTTTCATCTGACTATTGGGCGCTGACCCCAGCTTAATTTAAGTCTATTATTGAGAAGCCACCTATTACCTAGAGCCTTGAATATGCCAGCCAAAACCCGAGCATCCCAACCATCTTCCCCCATCATCGAATTATTAAAAACCCGCTTCGAGAATAATTTGCCGCGCCATTCAGGGCTGAACTGGAATAAGCTGGAATCCCGCTTGCAACAGCAGGAAGAAAAGCTTCATGTGCTGGAGCTGATGGAGCGCACCGGTGGCGGGCCCGATGTGGTAGGCCGCGATGAAGCCACGGGCGCTTTTATCTTCTTCGATTGCGCCGATGAGAGCCCAAAAGGAAGACGGAGCCTGTGCTATGACCGCGCCGGACTTGAATCCCGAAAAGAGCACCGTCCAAAGAATACGGCCATCGATATGGCTGCTGAGATGGGGGTGGAGCTTCTTGACGAAGATGAATACCGACTGCTCCAAAGTTTAAAAGCCATTGATCTCAAAACATCAAGCTGGCTCAAAACCCCACCCCAATTGCGAAAACTCGGGGGAGCCCTATTCGGGGATAACCGTTTTGGCCGTGTTTTCGTCTATCATAATGGAGCCCAATCGTATTACGGTTCGCGGGGTTTTCGTGCCAAGGTGCTGGTTTGATAGGCCGTGACCCATAAGCTTTCAAGACGACCTGCCGCCATGAAATAGCTGAACATCCCTTGCTCCGTGGCCAAGAAAAAAATCCCATATTTACACCGGTCAAAATTGGCCAAAGCCTAGAACGCCGAACCATTCAAAAAACAGAAATGAAAACATTCATAGGTCTCCTTCTCTTTCTGCTGCTCAACGCCGCATCTTGCCAAGAGCTGAAGCTGCCCGATGGGGTCGTAAAAAATGAAGCTGCCGCGACCACCCTTCGCAAGAGCCCAATAAATCTCACGGTAGATGACCAAACCTATTTTGCAAGTGCCGAGCTTTGGCGCAATTTCATGCCTATGATCGGCAAGAAGCAGAATGAACTGCATTGCGTATCCTTGCTCACGGAGCGCGATAGCCTTGAGATCCCTGCCACGCTAAAAATAAAAAGACAGTATGTATTGAAAGGAGACAGCATCTGGACGTATTCGATCACCGAGACTACGCGCCCACAAGACTATCAGCTCCAAGTGTCAACCACCAGCGGGCCAGCTTGGCCGCCCGAATCTAAAGTTGATATCATCCTAGAATTTGAAACTTTGGGCAATACCTACCACATACAAAAGAAGAGTGCTGCCATCGGCGCCACCTACTAAATTTCAGCTTAGTTAATTCTCCACTTGTGAATTCTATCCGTCCATTCATCCTTGTTCTCATTTCCATTCTTGCACTTACCGCCTGCGATGGGGGTGAAGAAGACCAGAGCCAGATCGCCCTGCCGGCCATTAAGGGGATCTCTCAGGTGCAGAGTGATGCGCTTTTCAGCAAATTGAAGGACTACCCCGACCAGACCGAACTATCCTTGGCTTTTATAGAAGATAGTGCAGCCCGATATTACGGGTTCATCGTTCGCAATGATAGCCTAATCGCTACCAATCTTGAAAATCGGGTTTTTGAAGTGGGCAGTATTACCAAGCTTTTTACGGCCACGTTGCTGGCCGAGATGGCCTGTGATAGTACTTTATCATTAAGCGATTCGGTGAGCACCTACCTCGGGTTTATGCTGAAAGATTCGGTGGCGATTACCCTCTTGCAGCTCGCCAACCATACTTCAGGACTGCCCAGAATTCCGTCGGGACTGGTCATATCGTCCCTTTTGCATATGGATAATCCCTACAAGGATTTTAACGACGCAGCTATGAAAGAGTATCTTCAGAATGATGTCGGCTATACCAGCCCACCCGGAGAAGAGTTTGCCTATTCCAATCTCGGTGCGGGAATTCTCGGTGCTGCCTTGGCCAATAATGCTGATACCCTATATGGGGTTTTGCTCAGCGAGCTGATCTTTGGGCGGTATAGGATGTCAAGCAGCACGGTAGACCGCAGAGCCGCTACGGATAATCTGGTGACGCCGCGCGATAAAAAAGGTAAGAGAACATCCAATTGGGATATGGCATCACTAGCAGGAGCGGGGGCTGTGCTCAGCACTGCACCCGATTTGGCAAATTTTGCCTTGGCTCAGTTTGACAGGGGCAACCGGGCGCTATCTCTTACGAGAAAGCACACCTTCTCGCGTGATGAGAAAAATGGGATTGGACTTGGATGGATGATCAAGACAGAAAACCCCGCCGATCCCATCTTCTGGCACAATGGCGCCACCGGAGGTTATTCTTCTTGTATGGCCATAGATACGCTAAGGCGATCGGGCGTAATTATACTCAGCAATGTATCTGCTTCCAATGAGTATGGGAGTAATATCGACGCGCTTTGTTTTGAGCTGCTGCGCACCCTCCAGTAAAAAAGTTTTTCCCATAAGTTCCCATCTTTTGTAGACGCTCATTCACAACCGAATGTGGGGGCGGTAAAAGCATTGAACTTGGCTAAGTATTTCTAAACCCGCTTCTTTGATCCGGCTTCATAAGATTCTGATCCTGTCAATACTCCTTGGTCTGATTTCTGTTCTTTCATTAGAAATAAAAGTAGACGTTGAGCCAAGCGTAAGCAATCAGAGTTAAGAAATTATTTAATCGCTCATTCATCCTACCCTAAATCTCACTTAAAACTAATTCAATGAAAAGTTTTACCAAAAAGACGTTCGAAAACTTGGCAGCGGTGCATGCCCTTCACTGCATATCTATATTCATTCCAACCCATAGGACCAACAAGGGCGGCGATGGCATGAAGCAAGATCAAATCAACCTGAAAAACCAACTTAAAGAAGCGTCGTTGCAATTGAGTGCATTCGGCTTATCGGATGCAGAAGTGGATAAAGAAATAAAACCTATTGAAGACCTTTTGGAAAGCACCGATTTTTGGCTGCATCTTTCCGATGGCCTTGCATTATTTTGCGCGGAAGGAAAACTTGAGCATTTTACGGTTCCAATAGATTTTGAACCATTCGTATACGTGAGCAGCCATTTTTATTTGAAGCCTATGGCCAATCTGCTTCGGGATACGAAAGAATGTTTCTTGATGAAATTGAGCCTGAATGACTTGGAGCTCTATCAGGTGAATAGCTCGGAAGTGTTCCGGATTACCGTCTCCGATCTGGCGCCGAAAGAAATGACCGATACCGTAGGCGAAGATTTTGAAGAAAAGCATCTCGAAGGAAGGGTAAGCAATAGCCGCCCCGATGGACAGTATAATGTCTACCACGGTCACGGAAGGAGTAACGATAGTGTGAAAAAAGAAGAAGCCCTTCGCTATTTCCAGCAGATAGATAATGGACTCAAGAAATTGCTCAATGAGCAGAAACTACCCTTGGTCATAGCCTGTGTAGACTATCTTTATCCTATTTACAGCAATGCCAATTCCTACCATTTTCTCGAAGAGCAATTCATCGTAGGCAACCCGGAGCACGAGTCGGTTGAAGATCTGGCGGCAGAAGCAATGCAGATCATCACAAAGTCTTATGATGAAGTGTTAGAGGCAAAACAAGATCGGCTGCAAGCTTCATTTTCCAAAGGCGAAGCCGCGATAGACATACATAAAGTGGTGCCAGCGGCTATTGGTGGCAGGGTAGATACTCTATTTGTAAAAGCCAACGCCGAAGTGTGGGGCACCTACGAGAAAGAGACGCACGAAATCAAAGCCGCGGCAGCCCGGACGGTAGGAGATACCGACCTGCTCAACCTTGCAGTGGTAGAAACTGTAAAAAATGGTGGAGAAGTGCACGTGATTACAGAAGATCAGATGCCCGATAACGCGACCGAAATCGCAGCGACCTTACGGTATTGAGAATTTGGCGTAGCATATCTTAAACTATGCAGCTCAAGGCTAAATGGTGACCAATCTTATGTCGTCGATATAAACTTCGCCCGTACCTTTCATATCAAACTGCAATTGTTTTATATTGCTCAAGTCTATTGCTGGCTCAAAATCTTGGATTGGCAATGTGACGGTGCGCCACTCTGAGTCATAGCTCCCACCTTTCACGTAGGTGGATGTAAGGGCTATATCGCCAAATTGATAAGTATAATTATTTAGCCGTGCCACAATCCCAACTTTGCCGGAAGGCGTACCCATGTTCTTGATCTTAAAACTGATGGCTCGAGACTCGGCTACATTCGATAGGTCAATGGGACGCCATTTATTCCAGCTTACGCCAAAAGATACGAGTGCGCAATTCTCTGCATCTGTCCACTTTAGGTGAATGGACTTACTGCCCGTAATTTTTTCTTTATCGGAAATAGAGAAATCTTGACAGCCCACATTGATCATACCCCAACCGTTATTATTGATAAAGGCATCATCATATAAGATACGTGGTGTGGCTACGGGATCGGGCAGCGATTCTTCGACCATCCAAGATTCTATTGCTTTTGGGGTGTAGAATATCAACTCAATATCATCCATATAGATGGCGCCGCTCTGCTGGAGCTCGAACATCAATTGCTTGACATTAGTAGGGTCGAGCTTCTCCTTTTTGATCTCAAAAGCCGAAAGTGGCACCTGCACGGCCTGCCAATTCTCATCAATGGCGGTCCGCTCAAAAAAGCTATTGGCGGTGTAGACGAATCCTTTTCCGCCACTATAATCTTCTAGGCTCAGTACCATGGGCAGGTTATACATGAGCCCTGAATCGGAGCGCACGTAAAACTGTATGGCGGCATAGTCCATCAATGATGATAAGTCCTTGCCCTTATAATCGTCCCAGCCGATTCCAAAACCCGCCCATTCGCAGAGTTCAGGCTTCCGGTCCCATTGCACTTTTATGGCATTGGTGCCGGTGTGGGTCGCTTCGGATGTCTTGGTGATATTCTTACAGTCGTCTTTTTCAAGACCCCACATATCCTTAAACTCTTCCTGAAATATGATGGGGGGCACTACCGAACTAATGCTCACGGGCTTATCTAGTGCCGGCAGCGGCTCAAAACCGTCGTAGAGAACGGCTGTCTTAAATTCCACACAGCCTGTGAAGAGCAGTAGGATCAAGCCAAAGACAAGAGCAATATTTCGTAAAAAGATCATCATAAAGCGAGTGGGGCTCCCTGTGTGAATATCATATAATCGATACCAAACTGAACCGGTAGGGGTGGGCTGGGCTGATCATTCATATTGGAAATCAAAAGCACCCGGACAGCGACTATCTTTTGGAGTTGGGCCTGCGTAATGGATGTTCCATTTTCGCCGCCGGTTTTCACATCGGTCATGGGGTGGCTGAACTTTCGGATCCCTGTAAAGTTAAGGGGGAAATCACCAGGTACCTGAAAGGTAGCATCGATACCATCATCAAAAACACCATTATCATTGCTGTCAAAAGCAAATTGAATAACACAAATACCATGTGGCCGACCGTCGTTATAAAGAAAGAAGTTGAAGTAAAGGCTGGAAGGTACGGTAGTGGGTGGCTCTAGGTAGGTGGTTCCGGTTATCGCCGAGCTGATTTCCACCAGCCCTACGAAGAAGTTCGGATTGCTGCCATCGGTACCTTGCAGCAGTAAGGAGAAATCTCCCTGTACTGCGGGCACGAGCGTTGAGCGGCCGGAGACATTATCAAGTTCAAATTCGAAATTACGCACGATTACATTGGCAGGATCAGCCTGCTCAAAGTCGGCAAGAAGATAGCCCGGATAGATCCGCCCGCTTTTCACCACCACGCTGGTTGAGTCTGTAAAATCTCCTTCTTCGGGCACGGTGAGCGTTACCGAGCAAGGCTCCGTTTTGAAAAAGGGAAGCTCGGTGACCCGGCCATTCCAAGTGGCTTCCACCACGGCGCTGAGTCCTTCGATGCGCTGCACGGCGCCGCTTTCATCACCTGTGATGGTGATGATCCAACTCACGTTTTTATTGAACTCGGCCGTGAACTGTACATTTTCACCATTGGCAAAATCGACCGAGTCGCGTGACGCGGTGAGACTTACCAGATTGGTAAAAGGTCCAAATCGGTCTATCAGATTCGGGCCTTCTAGCTCTTCGTCATGCTCGCAACTGCTCGCGCCTAGGGCTATAGACAGCAACGCCACATAAAAAAAGGCCATCTTTAAAATTACGTTAGATCGTATTTTCATCTCCTTAAAAATTCATGGTGTAAAGCAGAAATACCTGATCGAGCCTATAATCGGTCTTCGTTTCGGTCTTAAATTCGGTGGCAAAGGTGTGATACTGTAAAGTGATGTAAATCCCTTCTTTAAAATTATAACGGAACCCTGTGGCCAGCAAAGTCTCGGTGTCGTCGATAATAGTCCTGCGGGGGAAGTCTGCAATTATATCGAATGAGTCAATACGCGGTATGTAGTCGCTCCCTTCGGAGCGCAATTGCTTTGCACCCAGCAGAAACATAAAATCTCTAAATAGCTCAGCCTGAAATCCGATTTCCAAAAGATTTGAAGTAAGATCAACTTGCTCTACGGCTTCTCCATCGCGGCTGGTCTGCTCAAATTGATATCCGAAGGTAAGCTTCAGCTCTTTTTTCCAATCTATCAATTGGTGGATGTTTAACCCCGCAGATGCTTTGAGCAAGGTGAAATCTTTGAGCTCCGTAGAGCCCTGTCCGGCTATTTCGCTCACCAGCGATGCGTCTATTCTGGCTTCGACATTATCATCATCTGTTCCATAGTCGGCACCGAGATTTACACCCCGTCTATTTGGCGTAGCCTTACCATACGGAAAGGTATTGCTGAAGCGGGGATCGTAGGGCATTAGATTTTCAGAAAGCTGAAAGGTGTACAGCGATGGATCTCTTGAAATATCAAAAAGCGTAGGCTGGCGCTGAATTTCTGCATTTCCGGTACGGTCGTAAAACCGCTTTTCGGCATTGAAATCAATCTTTTTGCTCTGTGCGCCAATGCTGAAAAAGTCCGGCCCGATATCGATAAAGCCAGCGCTGAAGGTGAGCTTTTTTGGTTTTAGGTTTATACTCGCCGTTACATCAATAAAGGAGTCGTCTGTGCGGTAAAAGGTGGTACTGTCATTGAGCGATGCGAATGCACTGAAGCCACCTTCTCCAAAAAGATTGACCGCCATCTTTGAATTATTCAATACCAGCAGGTCAAAATTGGTCGTGGTGACCGCATTTCTTATTCCTGTATTGGCTTCGCCCGAATTCAGATCATCAAAAGTGTAGATGATATTAACACCAAAATCAAACTGGGTACCCAGGGAATCATCGAGTTGATAGGTTTCAAATTGCAGTTCACCACCGGTCACAAAGCGCGATGGAACGGTAAAAAAGTCTGTGCCGCGCACCCTGGCGAGAAATCCTTTGGTATCAATGGAACGCATAAATACCGGAAACTGCAGCCCAAAGTCGAGGCTGGCTCCCTGCATCCTTCGGCTATTATTACCGTCATAAAACTGCTCGTAATAGATCAGCTCTTTTTGAGGTTGGAAGATGGCCGGCTCATTTACTGTTCCTTCTTCATCGGGACTAAAAAAAGTATAGGGTGACATCACTACATCCATATCGCCTACGCGGTATTTTATCCTATTGGCAATGACACCACGTGCCCAGAGCTCACGTACTTCTACCGTCACTCCCGATCCAAAAAAGCCACCAAACTCATTGCGCAGTCGCAAGATGGCCTGCACTTCCGTCTTGGTATTGGGCTGTGCATTCATTTTAAGATCCAGCAAGAACTCGCCATCTGTATTAGATCGGGGAGTGGTGGTGTCACCTTCCAGCACTTCTCCTTCGATGCCCGTCTGGAGCAGGTTGGCACGCCCCAGTCCGTTGAACTGTAACTTGGCATCATCCTGTGCAACAAGCCCTGAAAGGCTGAAGCAGAGCAAGCCAAGTAGGCCGATATATTTAGATTTCATCATCATTAAAAGAAGGTTTTAAGTTCTACCGTAAATTCCCGGCCGCGGTACCTGTCTAAGCTGAAGCTGCGGTCTTCAAATTCCATCCATCGGTGGCGCACGTAAAGGCCGGAGTTTTCTGATACCTTCCAGTCGAAACCTACACCTACGGCAGTACCGAGCTGATCCAGCGGATTTTGAGAGAACTCATCTAATCGGGTGTCACTTCCGCCCTGTGCTCTTTCCAATCCGAGATATCCGGTGAGAATAAATTTTGGTAGTATCTCGTAGTAAAGGTCGAACTCGTGGTATTGCACCAGCAGATAGCTTTGTTCATTAATGGTCGGTAGCACCTCGGCCTGCTTAGATGCGCTTCCAAAATAGCCGAGGTAAAAGAAGTAGAGCGACCGGTTTAAAAAGCGGGTGTTGAACTTGGCCTGAAGGTCTACGACATTAAAAAACTTGCGATTCAGTGAAACCGCATTTTCAACATCCAGATCGGTAGTTTCTACGAGCTCCGATGCACCGCGAAAGAAGGAGAGCTTCCTACCATAAGGCCCAAAAATAACGGGACCCGTTACCCCTCCCGGAAATGGATTGTAAATTCTGGAAAGTGCTAGGCCGTTGATCCGGTGCACATAGCTGAGCGAAGTGGCTTCGGGGTCTATCTCTTGCGAGAGACCCCAGCTCGCCGCAAGCTTTACCGGCCGAGGGTATAGCCTGTGCCCACTGTAATGCCGCGGCGGTTATGCACCAATTGGTTTACTTGGGCGATCTGCCCACCCACACCTGTGGCATTTACGGTCAGGCCAGAAGAAGCAACGATCTCACGGTTTGAGTTGGTGGCTATCTCGCCATTTTCGTTGTAGAAGTTTTTTGAGATCTGATATACCTGAATATCTAGTGGTAGAAAGGTATAAAGCTCCGGTATTTTGAAACGGAGCATAAGGGCTTCACCCCATCTTTCGGCATAGGTGGGGCTTTTATAATTTCCGGCTCCCAGCTCACCTGAGACTCCGATTTTACCGATACTCAGATCGAGCGAAAGCGTGTGAAGCTGATAGGAGCGAAGTGAGTCGGTGCGGATACTGTCTAATGCTGTATTGCTAAAAATAGTATTGTAGGCGAGCCTTTGCTTATTCTTACCGAATTCCTTGGCGATACGACCACCGGTAAGTATACTCGGGAGCACGCGACCTGTGCCGGCAATGCCTGCGTAGTTTGGCACATTGCCCGCATCAAGCGTAGGCGGAATGGTGCTGTATGGATCGGTGATGATGGAGCTAAGGCCACCATTAGGCTGGGCTTTCCCCCAGAAGAGATCAAGTGCAAAATCGCCCGGGAGCTCTGTACCGTTCAGTATGATGCCCTGAAAAGCCTGATTATTCCACCTTAGATCGCCCGGACTTATGGCGCCGGTGCTGTAATAGCTATCATATTTTTCGGTATTGCTCACGCCTTCCCAAGGGGTGCGGTCGAAAATGCTGAACCGATTGAGCACTTGATAAACTCCTATGGTAAAAGGGCTTACATTATACCAATGGATACCACCCGCTCTGATTCCAAAATTACCATCATCCGTATTGAAGTTGCCATAAAAATTAATCCCAAGATTTAGCGTAAACTGATTATTGGCTGTGGTGCCGTCGTAAGGCGTGAAGAAGAAGAGTTCGGTTCCGAAGCTGGTCTTGCCCGTAGGCCGCGCCACCACATTGAGCGAAAGCATGGGCTCTCTATATCCATCGCCCACACTGTAGGTGCGCTCGAAGGGTTCGAGCCCCGGATAGTATTCTTGCATATTTCGACCGTATACAAAGAGCCGGTAATACCCAAAGGCCGATATTTTCTGGCCACGTTTCTTGAGCTTTTTTTCTACAAAGGCAGAGTCATAAGCGATCCCTTTCGCAAAGTCGAGACTTAATAAATTATACTCGATCTCACTCAGATCAGGCGTCTCCTGGCCAGAGCTGTCTTGCGCCAAAACAGTTGATGGTAAAAACGCAATTAGGAAAAAGACCGGTAATAGGGTCGTTAACACACGCTGTATGGAACGACAAATATTTTCAAATGGCCAAAGTAGTTTGCTCCCCATGTAGTTTGGAATGGAAACGACTGCAACAAGCAGTTTACAATTTTAGCCAAATATTGATAAATAAAAAGGAAGAACGATGGTTTTAAGCCGAAATCAGCGCCATTTGGGCTACATCAAGACTACATCAATTCGATCTAAAAGGTAGGTGTTCACACGAAGATATGTACATTTAACACCATTAATAAAAAAGAAACCGAAGATGTCCACACGTCCTTTAAATTTCCGTATTCTTACCTTTTTCATCCTGCTATTTGCAATTTTTGCGACGGCAGAAGCACAAGATAGACCCATAAAAGTGGAGCTGAAAGAAGTAGATGGCAAGTGGCAGATCTTGCGCGGCGGGCAGCCCTACTATATCAAAGGTGTAGGTGGCAATAAGTACTTGGACCAAGCGGTAGCTTACGGAGCCAATTCCATACGCACCTGGGGAATTGAAGAAGCCGTGGCGGTGCTTGATGATGCTCATAAGCGCGGGCTCACTGTGCTCTTCGGGCTTTGGGTAGGTGTAGAGCGACAGGGATTCAATTATGACGATGCCCGCGCGGTGAAGGCACAGCTCGCTAGATTTACAGCGGTAGTAGAAGAGTATAAAGATCATCCGGCCATATTAATGTGGGGCATTGGCAATGAAGCCGACCTTTTTTATAACGACTTTAAGGTTTGGGACGCCATAAACGACATTGCCGAGATGATCCATGAAAAGGATCCCAATCATCCCACTATGACCGTCACTGCGGGCTTTGATGTGGCCGAAGTACAGTTGATAAAAGAGCGTGCGCCTGCAATAGACGTTTATGGGATCAACACGTATGGGGAGTTGATCGGGGTAGATAAGCAAGTGCGCGCTTTTGGTTGGGAAGGGCCTTACGTGATCACCGAGTGGGGGCCAAACGGGCATTGGGAAGTACCCAAAACCGAGTGGGGGGCACCCGTAGAGCAGACCAGTGCCGAGAAGGCCGTGTCTTATAAGGAGCGGTATCTCAAAGGAATTCTTGAAGACCCGGCACAATGTCTAGGGTCATACGTCTTTTTATGGGGACAGAAGCAGGAGAAGACACCCACTTGGTATGGCGTTTTTCTAGAAGATGGTACCGAAACCGAAGTAATGGATGTACTGCAAGAAGGCTGGAGTGGCTCGATGCCCGATAATCAGTCGCCCCATATCACCGATATTACCTTAGACGGCAAGGGCCGCTATGACAGTTCAACTATCCGATCGGGTAAGAACTATACCGCAGTGGCATCTGTGACCGATCCAGATGGAGATAACCTTCGCTATGAATGGGTCTTGATGCCCGAGTCTACCGATCTATCGGAAGGGGGTGATGTACAGTCGGTTCCTGTACCGGTGCAGATCGTGCGCCAGAAAAACCCGAATGAGAATGAGCTCACCTTTCAGGCTCCACGAAGCAATGGCGCGTATCGTCTATTCGCCTATATCTATGATGGCAATGGTAATGCGGCTACCGCCAATATTCCGTTTTTCGTAGGGCAGCCGCCGATCAATTAGGAGAGAAGACCTTAAACCATTAGCGCGATAGAAAAGGATTATTAAATCCTTGCTTTACCGCGCTGGGTATTAGCTCTCTGCGTTACCGCAAATAAAAAAGCTTGATGGTGCTCCGCAAAACCGGCTCCAATCAAGCTTCACTTAAGTAGATTCGCCAGATTCAGGCTTCTGGGCTCACTTCTTTTCCTACATAAGGATAATCGGTATAACCTTTTTCGGCAGGGGTATAGAAGGTGTCCTGATCGGGTTCATTTAATTCCAAGTCTTGCTTAAACCGCTTCACGAGGTCCGGATTGGCCAGAAATGAACGACCAAATGCTGCAAGTTCGGCATAGCCTTTTGCGATGGCAGCTTCTCCCGATGCCTTGTCCAGTCCGCCGCTGGCTATCATCGTACCGCCAAACGCTCTTGCTATTTGGGTTTTTATCTCCATAGGCACTTCGGGTGTGCCCATAGAAGAGTGATCTACGATATGAATGTATACCAAGCCAAGTTTGCCGAGCTCCTGTGCAAAATGCGTATAGGTCTCATTAATACTGTCGTACTTGGGAGTCATATCATTGAAGGCTCCATAAGGAGAAATTCGTATTCCGGTGATGTCGGCACCGATGGCTTTGGTGATCTTCTCAGCTATTTCAAGTCCAAATCGACAGCGGTTCTCAATGCTTCCGCCGTACTTATCTGTTCGGGTATTGCTCCCCGGATTTAAGAACTGGTCGATCAAATATCCATTGGCGCCATGTATTTCTACACCGTCAAATCCTGCTGCGATCCCATTTTTGGCGGCAGCCACATATTCTTCTTGGGCGTGCTCAATATCCCCCATCGTCATCTCCTTGGCCGCCGGATAGGTCTGCTCACCTTCTTGGTCAGTATACATTTTTCCATCTATCCCTATGGCCGATGGAGCCAAGATTTCGGCGTTTTCGGGCATATTGAGCGGGTGGCTCACGCGGCCGGTATGCATGATCTGCAAGAAAATTTTTCCGCCATTGTCGTGTACCGCTTTCGTGGTTTTCTTCCATCCCGCGGTTTGCGCTTCGCTAAATGCACCGGGTATCCGCGGGTAACCCAGCCCATTGGGAGAAGGCGATGTACCTTCGGTGATGATGAGCCCTGCGCCGGCCCGCTGACCGTAATACTTGGCCATCAGGTCGTTCGGAATATTGTCGATGGCGCGCGATCGGGTGAGTGGAGCCATCACCATTCGGTTTTTGAGCGTGATGCTCCCCAGTTTAAATTCTTCGAATAATTTCATGGTGTTTTGGTGCTTAAAAAGTTTTAAATCTGACGTACGTTTAATTAAAGAACTGCCCGGCAGAATTTGTTTTAGATTTTTGAATTTTTGGCTTCGACATTTTTTAAGCCATGGGCGGTTTATACTTGCATCGCTAGCTTGACTCCGCCAGAAAACCGGCTCAACTGCAGCAGTCTTGGGAAATCGGGAAAAGTCCCGACTCGGGGAAACTCAAAATTCACAAGCAGAAACAATAATCCCCGCAGCTTTTTCCAATTCTTCATAGCTCGATGTGAGTGGCGGTGCAAGCCGAAAACTCTCCGGACAGCTAAGGAAATAAAATGTGATAAGTCCTTTTTCTAGACATCGGTCTACGATTTTGTAGACTATATCGGCGTTGGCAAATTCTATGGCAAACATCAGCCCGATGCGGCGTATCTCGATGATGGAGGGGTGTACAAGGCGTTCTTCCAGAAAGGCTCCTTTGGCTGCGGCTGATTCAATAAGGCCATCACTGATCAGGGCGTCGATATTTCCCAGCGCCGCCACGCAGCATACCGGGTGTCCGCCAAAGGTGGTGATGTGGCCAAGCATGGGCTCCGATTTCAGGCAGGACATAATCTCCACGCTGCTTATAAAAGCACCCATGGCCATGCCACCGGCCATGCTTTTGGCGATGGCCAGGATGTCGGGCACAATCCCGAAATGCTCAAAGGCAAAAAGCTTTCCTGTGCGTCCAAATCCCGCCTGAATCTCATCAAGAATGAGCAGCGCCCCCATAGCGGTGCAACGCTTCCGCAAATCACGCATATAAGAACCGCTTGGAATACGTACCCCGGCATCGCCCTGCACGGTCTCCACGATCACACAGGCCGTTTCGGCATCGATCATATCGAGATCGGATTCTTTATTAAAATGCATAAAGTACACTTCGGGAAGGAGCGGCCGGAAGGCCTGCTTCTTCTTCTCATTGCCTGATACGCTCAGCGCGCCATGGGTGCTGCCATGGTATGATTTAAGACATGAGATAATTTTCCGGCGACCGGTATATCGCTTTGCCAATTTCAAGGAAGCTTCTATGGCTTCCGCACCGCTGTTTACGAAATAGGTGGCATCTAATCCTTCCGGCAATAGAGAAGCCAATTTCTGCGCCAGATCCAGTTGGGGCTGCTGTATAAATTCGCCGTAAGGCATCACGTGCAGATACTTAGCAAGCTGTGCTTCTATGGCGGCCATCACTTTTGGGTGGCGGTGGCCCACATTCGTTACGGCTATTCCCGATATCATGTCAAGGTATGCCTTCCCATCGGTATCATAGATGTATGAACCTTCGGCATGGCTCACTTCCAGTCCAATGGGGTGGGGAGAAGTCTGTGCCTGATATTTTAAGAAGTCGCCATGCTGATCCATGTCGCGAAGGTAAGGAAGTACACTATTTATCGGCTCCCTTTACCTGCCGCGGTCGCGTCTATCGCGCAGTACTTTTATCAACTCCACTTTAAAGTCATGTTCAGCACGGTAGAGCGCGGCTACTTTTCGCACAGGGAGCACATTTTTATAGCGATCGAAATATTGTTCTTCCAGCGCAAGCTGCTGGCGCTCGTTGTCAAACCGGCCCTTTATCATGTCGTCAAGCTCTTCATCAGGCACAGCGGTCATATCTCCTTTCGCTGGATTTACGATCTGTTTGAGTTCTTTTTTTAAGGCTTTCGATTTATCTTGGTACTCGTTATATACAGGCCAAAATTTCTGAGATTCTTCTGGCGTGAGACGCAATTTATTGGTGATGAAGGCGACCTTCTGCGATTCGATCTCCTGCCTTCGCGATTCGGGAATAAAATCATCTTGCGCCGCGGCCATAAAAGGCAACAATAGTAAAAGTATAAAGGCCTTCAAGTTGTTTGGAACGGCTTTATAATGGAAATCATTTTTTGTTTTTTTGTTCATGTTTTTATTTTTAGGCTTGCGGTCTTGACTTATGAGATGGTTGCGCTGTTAATGATTCACTAAAATTAATGAATTTGCAGTGGCTGCATCCATTCCAAAATTTTTGGACTTGGGTAGGTCTATTGCTCAAGCGTTTCATTCCATCTCAAAAAGCAAATCATAGGAGACGCCTTCACTGATCAAGTATTCTACAAGCATTTCATCATTAAGTTCTTCGTTCAGACTTATGGTTGCATATTGGTCATCATTATAGGCTTCGTAGATCAGCTCATCAGAGAGTAGGGTGACGTAGCTTTGATCGTCCATTCCCAGTAATTCGCTCGCTGAACTATCGGTAGTAACGGTCGCTATGGCTCTGCCCGTTTGGGTAGCACCATTGCTTTGCGAGCGTAGGTAAGCGATAGAAGCGAGTAGCAATGCCAGCCCAGCAGCTATGGCGAGATTGCGGTAATTGAGAATATGGAAGATTTTTCCTTTCCCGTTGGCTTCTTCTATCCCCGATTTGCTGAGCACCTTGCCCGAGAGGCTGTCAAAATACCCATCGGGTGCCGTCCTTTCAAAGTCCTTTCTTTTCGGAAATAGCGTGGGGGAAAGCTCCTGCAAATAATCTTCTTCGGTGGTGTCTTTTTCTTTCATTCGGTGCGTTGGATGCAAGTTTGAATGCATGGTTTAATCAGCGGGTCAAAAAGGCTTCGATTTTTTTGACGGCGTGGAAGTATGAAGCTTTAAGGGCGCCAACGGTGGTGCCGGTGAGTTTTGAGATCTCATGGTATTTCAATTCGTCAAGATATTTCAATTCAAATACGAGCCGTTGTTTTTCGGGTAGGCTGGCCAAGGCTTCGTCCAGCTTTGCACGTATGGCATCTCCACTTGGGCCATCGGTGGTGGTAGCCGCAGTCTGTATGCCGTCGAGTGAATCAGCTGAGTGGCGCTTGCGGGTGCGCAATATGCTAAGCGCTTCGTTGGTGGCGATCCTGTAAAGCCAAGTGTAGAGTGCCGATTCACCCTTAAATGAGCCAATATTCCGGTATACTTTTACGAAGGTATTTTGAAGTGCATCATCGGTGTCGGGATGGTTGCCGAGAATAGTCCGGATATGTGTGTAGAGCGGTCTTTGATAAGTATGCATCAAAGCTTTGAAGGCCGCGGGGGCGGTCTTCTGTTTTTGAAGCCGGTATACAAGATCCTTTTCGGTTTGGTCCATTCCAAGCGTTAAAAAACTACCGAAAGGACTTTCTGCTCAGCCCTTTCGAGAAATCACTTCCCGCACCGCATCTACCACATTTTCGGTATCTACATTGTACTTTATAAGCAGCTCTTCCGGTTTTCCGCTTTCGCCAAAAGTATCATCTACGGCCACCATCTCCATGGGGCAAGGTCTCTTTCGCGAAAGCAGCTGCGCTATGGCATCCCCTAGGCCACCGTTCATCATATGTTCTTCGGCGGTCACGGCACAGCGGGTTTTCATTACCGAACCTAAGACTGCTGCTTCGTCCAATGGTTTAATGGTATGGATATTTATTACTTCGGCAGATATGCCATCGGCTGCCAATAATTTGGCCGCTTCCAATGCCTTCCATACCAGGTGGCCTGTGGCAAAAATGCTTACATCGCTTCCTTCTTGCAGCTTCACGGCCTTACCGATCTCAAAGGTCTGATCTGCAGGTGTGAAATTGGGTACTTTAGGCCGACCAAAGCGGAGGTATACGGGTCACTTCATGCTCGGCTATGGCAAGGGTGGCAGCCTTGGTCTGGTTATAGTCGCATGGGTTGATCACTACCATGCCGGGTAGCATTTTCATCATGCCGATGTCTTCCAAGATCTGGTGTGTGGCACCATCTTCGCCCAGCGTAAGGCCGGCGTGCGATGCGCAGATCTTCACA
Source organism: uncultured Cryomorphaceae bacterium (assembly GCA_963836915.1). Taxonomy (GTDB): domain Bacteria; phylum Bacteroidota; class Bacteroidia; order Flavobacteriales_D; family Cryomorphaceae; genus Cryomorpha. The sequence goes on from CAWILH010000002.1 coordinate 403,452, forward strand.
TTCTTGCCAGAGTAGGCGATAGATTGCCTGATCTGATCATAGACCCTGCCCGTAGAAAAGTTGGCAAAGGTACCTGTAAATGGAATCTTCCCACCTATGGTAAGCCCAGCCGCGAGTCCCATCATATTGGCTTCGCCGATGCCCACTTGGATGAACCGCTCGGGAAATTCTTCTTTGAAAGCATCCATTTTAAGCGATCCGGTAAGGTCGGCACAGAGCGCCACCACATTCGGATTTTCTTTGCCGAGTTGGCTAAGGCCGGCTCCAAAACCACTGCGGGTGTCCTTTATATTTTGAACGGGATAATCTGTCATTTTCTTAAAGTTTGAGATTGGTAGATGAGCCGGAGTTGATTTTGAACTCGCGCTCTATCGTATAAATCACTTCCTTGCTATTGCGTGAGCGATAGGTGATTTTATAAGTTCCGGGTTGCAATTTATATTGCTGGTTGAGCTCAGATGGGTCCAGGTTGACCACCCAGTCCCAGTGGCTGCCATCTTTTAGGGCTATGCTGCCGTATCCCGGTGAGCTCAAGTTCATATTAAGCGCTCCCGGCTCGGCTATGGTCACGGTGGTCGTTTTATCCTGGCTCACCACTACGTCTTTTATTTTTGTTCGCGGAAGCGTAAGCACTTCAAGGTCATAGGTTCCGGTGAGCACTTTCTCCCTTGTATTTGCGCCAAGCACATGAGCGGTCTCTCGTTGGCCCTCTTGCGAAGTATCACTGGGGTGCTCTCGCCAAGCCTTCCTTCTATCTGCAGCAGCAGCCCACCCTGACCGGCATCAGCCGCAATGATATTATGTTTGCCCGGTAGTATCTCGATGTTCTTTTTTACAATGGTCGGGATGGTATGCACTTCCATCTGGTAAGTCACTATGGGGTCAAGGCTTATGGTGTCGGGGTTGCCGCGATTATTCAGCGTATGCACGAAGCCATATTCAAGTAGCTCGCTGTCCTGATTATACATGTTTACGGTTACGTCGCTCTCCAAGGGTTTCCCAAAATCGTCGAGCAGGTTTACCTGCGCGGTGGTATTATTGAGTGCTTGAGTGATTACGATATCGAGAATATTTTTGAAGGTCTCTTCATTGGTGGCATCGTAATAATTGCCCACACAGGTGAAGGTGTCTTTAAACTCATCTTCAAGGCCTACGCCTATCACGAAAGGTTTTAATATGATTCCTTTTTTCTGCAGTGCCCTGGAAATGGCGCATGGATCCCCATCGCAGGCTTCGATGCCATCGGTGATGAGTATGATGATATTGCGGCAGTTGGCACAATCGGGAAAGTCGCCGGCGGCCTTCTCCAGTGACCGGGCTATGGGCGTAGTGCCTTTGGGGTTGATACGGTCAAGGGTTCGTTTTATCAGGTCGCCATTATTGGCGCGGAAAGATACTTCGAGCCTGGTGTCATCGCAATCCTGCTTACCCGGCGCTATGGCCACCTGATGGCCGTAAACCCGAAGTCCGAGCTGCACATTTGGTTTTTCGTTGAGCTCGGCAATGGTCTCATTGAGTAATTTTCGCGCTATGGTTATTTTACGGTCGCTCTGCCAAGTGGCGTTCATGCTATTACTGGCATCAAAGACGAACAGCAGCCGTGTAAGGGGTGGGTCGCTCACTTGGCCTTGGCCACGATGCACAGCGAGCAGCGATAGCAAAAGTAGGATGTAGGCGAGCGCTTTTTTCATCTTAATAGTCGCCCAGCGTCTCAGGGTTTTGAGCCAGCGCCTTTTCAAGCTGCTCATCGTTTGGAGCAACACCATGCCAGGAGTGGCTCCCCATCATAAAGTCTACGCCGTGTCCCATCTCGGTGCGCATGATGATCATTACGGGTTTCCCATTGCCGGTATGGCTTTTGGCTTCCGCCAATCCTTTGGAGACCGAAGCCAGGTCATTGCCTTCCATGTGGAGCACATCCCATCCAAAGGCGGTCCACTTGGCGTCAAGGTCGCCAAGGTCGAGCACATCTTCTACGTCGCCGTCTATCTGGCGGCCATTATAATCTATAGCCGAAATGATATTATCAACTCTATTGGCTGCTGCAAACATGGCGGCTTCCCAGATCTGGCCTTCCTGCAACTCACCGTCGCCATGCAGGGAATAGATCAGGTGCTTATCGCCATTCATCTTCTTGGCCAGGGCCGCACCCACAGCCACCGAGAGCCCCTGACCGAGCGAGCCTGAAGCGATGCGAATACCCGGGAGCCCTTCATGTGTGGTGGGGTGGCCCTGTAGGCGGGAGTTGATCTTTCTGAAGGTATTAAGCTCTTCGACATCAAAAAATCCATTTCGCGCAAGCGTGCTATACCACACCGGACTGATATGCCCATTGGACAGGAAGAATAAATCTTCATCTTTTCCATCCATATCAAAATGGGCGGCATCGTACTCCATCACTTCGCCGTAGAGAGTCACCAGATATTCGGCACATCCGAGGCTGCCGCCGGGATGACCGGAATTGACCTGATGTACCATGCGCAATATGTCGCGGCGCACCTGGGTAACAGTTTCAGAAAGGGAAGCAGAATTTGACATTGGAGTAGCGTTAGATCAGACTGCAAAAATAGGAGAATGCGGCATATTCGATGGGGTTCAATCGGTCAACTTATCCATACTCGGAATGGGTTTTTAACAATTGGTTTTTTTGGGGGGATGTGGGTGTAGGGGCAAGGCATGGCTTGACCCTACACCAAACCACACCCACAACACGCGTATCAAGAGAGACTGATCTGGCGAATAAGACCATTCGCAATATGAAATTTGTATTAAATCTATGAAATCAAAATTGTATTATTGTGGTTATAATTCTATTTATATGTCATAAATGCTAACCTTGTGATCTCTATGCCACGCTTTCAAATTTCTTTTTTTTCCCTAATTATCATCGGTCTCGTGCTGGCTTCCTGCGGAAGATCAAACACGCTTGCCGATAAATCGCCGATTCAAAAACGGAGGTATCAGAAAGGTTTTCATGTGGATATAAAGTCGCCATTTGACAAGGGAACGACTGAGAAAAAATCATTTGCCAATAGCGGATCAGAAAATCCTGCAGAAGCAACGGAAGAATTTAGGCCCGAGCCAGAATCGGAAGGAGTCGCAGTTTTGAATCAAACGGATTCAATCAAAGTGGCCGGGCAAGATTCTATAACCGCATCAAAAGTAGACGAAACGCTTTCGGCCAGTATTGATGGCGACCAATTGGTGCAGGCAGATCAGACCGTCATTGATTGGAACGAGCGTGTACAGCCCGAACGAGTCGAGAGCAGCGAACCCGATTATTATAAAGACACAGGGGGACGACGGCTGAACGTGCTTGCCCTGCTTGGATTTATTTTCGCCATATTGGGTCTTTTTTTCGCGGGGATTATTCTCGGTCTAGCGGCGGTGATTATGTGTAGCATCGCCCTAGGGAAAATGAACCGCTATCCGGCCTTGTATTCGGGTAGGGGTCTGGCCATCGCTGGGTTGGTCATCGGTATCGTCGCGATTATTGGGGCAATTGTGGTGATTTCGATGATGTAGGTCATCATTATCTTCGGAACTCCAAACAATCAATTGGTGGTTTGCCCCCCTATAAATCGGACAAATTACGATAGGGTTAATAAATGAGTGGTACAAGGTACTAATTTTGTTGTGCCAGATGCAACCGATGGTGACCTTTATACCGATGGTTGAAGACGCAGGTCATATCTCTATGGCCTGCGTTTGTTTTTGTTGCCCTTCGGGCATGCCAGATGCTGCCCTCAAGCTCCCATTGCCCGATAGCTGATAATGTGGCACTTTCAGCCTGTGTTTGAGAGGTTTGTTCTTACGCGGTATTGACTCAATGAGTCCGTCTTTCCATAGATTCCAGAACATTACCGGGGTTAGGTGATCGAGGCTTCCATGAAGTCTTATCGTGTTGTAAATGTCATAGAAACCGTGGAGATGAACCTCCAAATCAGTGATTGTGGAGAAGTCTTTTCTGCTAAGTGACTTCCCCAAAATAGCATGAAAGCTTTCGATGTGCCCGTTTTCTTCAGGTGTGTAGGGGTGCGTAAAGACTTGGTTAAGATGATTATCAGTCATGTACTTTTGTACCTCTTTGGCAACGAACCTGCTGTCATTGTCGTTGCGCACTTCGATGGTGATTTCTTTGTTGAGCATTTGATGCGGTTGTAAATAGTTGAGGATAACTTGCTGCCAAGCAGAGATTACCTGATTCTTTTTGATCGAATAAGCCACTTGCCAATGTAGAACTTTACGGGTGAAGCAATCGATGATAGTCAGTATGTAGGCATAGCGCTGGTGAGAGGCTACCCACTGGAACTTTATATCCATTTCGATTACCATAAGTGGCCCAGTAGGATTAACCCTCCTGTACTTGGCATAGGGACGCGGCGCCTTCTTCCTGGCTTCATGAAGCAACTGCCACTGATCCATCAATCGGTATACTTTCTTGCGGTTGATGATGTACCCGAGCAACATCAACGCTGCTGTCATTGCCTTGTAGCCATAATCCGTTTCTGGGTCAGATTTGATGTCGGCCATCTCATCTACAACTGCCTCATTGGATATTAAAACAATGCTTCCATCGTCTTGCAGCTGCGGGCAATGAGTCGATGGCTTTCTGCCCTTGGTACCCGGTTTGGGCTTGTAGTAGTAACTATGCTTACTTAAGCCTATAAGGGCAAGTACTGTGTCACGCTTAAGACCTTTGCCGATATGCTGCCGTGCTAAAGCAACTTTCTCAGATGTGGATACTTTTTTTTTAGCAAGTCGTTTTTCAGCGCGTTCTCAAGTTTCTCTTGCGCGAGTAGCTCTTTGAGCATCCGGTTTTCTTTCTCAAGTGCTTTGACGGTCCTGAGCTTCTCTTTTACCGCACTGTGATCAAGGCCGTCCGCGCCCTGGTCATCATACTTGTTTTTCCAATAGTAAAACGTAGCTGGGTAGAGCGAATACTTCTCCAGTGTGGCCTTTACACTTGTTTCACGGGCTTCCTTCAGGATAGCCAGCTTTTCTTCTTTGGTGAACTTCTTGGTTCCTTTTTCAGTCGTTTTCACGTCCATAATTACGAATTTCTTTCCGTAATCGTGTCCGACCATTTAGGGGTGCTCAACAATTGGCCATATTGAAATCGCGCACAATCTCAATAATCTTATCGGCCTGCGCCGAATTGAAAACGCCGTCTACGCCCATGCTATGAAAATTCTTAAAGGGCGAATCGTATAGCTTGGCCGGATCAAATTTTCCATTTATGGTCATGAATTTCTTAATAGTATCCAAAAATTGAATCTGAACGGGGTTCAAGTGGTGGGAATTGATAAATTTTGCGAAAGCGGCATCTACCTTTTCGGGGTCTAGACCAACAAGCGAAATAATCAGAGACACAAGATCGATTGAACTTCCGATTTCTGTCTCCAGCGCACCACGCTCTATCGCACCGGAAAAGAGCATATTCTCGAGCGCTTCGAGTTCTGCGCTGGTTATGGCTTTGCCCTTCTTTATGCGTGCTATGGTTACGTGATTCTCATTTTCCCGAATAAGCCGCTCCAACCGGTGCCGATTGTTTTGAAAAGGGGAATCGTAGATGGATACCGGCTCATTGACTCCAGGGGTGGTCACCACAATTTTACTTTCATCGATGTGGTCTTGAAAATCGGTGGTGACGTAGCGCTGATCTTCCGGGTCGATGTATTTCACCAAGTCGCGCACGCCCTTGCGCAGCTTTTCGAGATGGGCGATGCCATCTATCTGCCAAAAGTCTTTTTCCGTGGGCAATTTGATCAAAGCTTCCATTGCCTTGACCGCCGGAATGGATGTTTTCTTCAATAATTTCTGCGAAGTCCGGGCCACTTTGGAGATATTGGCGATAAAACCGGTCACATATTCTTCGGTATTCGGAGTTTCCAATCTTTTGATGATCAAGCCGTAGAGCAGTCGGTCGTAAAACCGCGCCAGGTCGGTGTCGCCCTTTTTGGGCTTTACCAATGGCGCAATCTCTTCTTCCAGTTTTCTGATGTCGCGCTTCGATAAGTTGTCCCAGGCATCGCGGTGGGCATGGCTGAATTCATGCACCGTTTCGAGCTTCATCTTCACGTCGAAGCGTTCGTGATCGAGCCCGGCCGTTTCGGTTTGCAGGCCATCGAGCAGTTCCTTTCGGAAGTCTTGCAGTTCGGCCTTATCGGCAAATTGCTCGCTGCGCAAACACCCGGCGAGTTGCAGGCGCATGGCAAAAAGTATTTCGGTCAGGCTTTTTTGGGAGCTCGATTCTATTCCTTTGGGGTTTTCGCCAAAAAATTCAAAATTTCCGCAAAGGTCGAAAATCAAGAAATGGGTCTTGTCCATCCCGGCACCAAAAAGGTCGGGGCGCAGGCGGGAACCGCGGCCTATCATCTGCCAGAATTTGGTGAAGGATTTTACGGGTTTGTAAAACACCAGGTTCACGCAGCTCGGCGCATCTATGCCGGTGTCCATCATATCTACCGATATCGCTATTTGCGGAAGCCGCTCCTTCTCTTCATCACAAAAGCGCCTGATCATCTCATGGGCCTTAGGCTCGCTGTGGGTGATCACTTTCACATAGTCGTTGCCGTAGCGCTCCTTGTCGAGTTCCATAAACATCGCCTTCAGGAAATGGGCGTGCTTTTGGTTTTTGGCAAAAATAATGGTCTTGCCCAGCTCCTCGCCGCCCCGCTTCTTGATGCCATGCGCCAGCACATAGCGGAGGCTCTTGATCGCCGTGTCTTTATTGAAGAGCCACTCGTTCAGCTCGGCAGATGCGATCCACTCATTGCCCGAAGCTTCTCCGCCATCGAGTATTTCTTTCTCAAACTCTTCTTTCTCTTCGTCCGAAAGCTCGTCGTACCGTATGCCTTCGCGCAGAAATTTGGTGGGCACTTCTATGGAGTGGTAAGGCCGCAAGTGGTTATTGGCCACCGCTTCATCAAAGGGGTAGGCATCGGTGGGCGATTTGTCGGGCAGGCCAAATACGGCGTAGGTGTTGCGGTCTATCCTGTCGGTAGGCGTGGCGGTAAGCCCCAGGAATAGCGCATCGAAATAGTCGAATATGGCGTTGTACTTATTGTAAATGGAGCGGTGGGCTTCATCGACTATAATCAGGTCGAAATGGCCCACGCCGTAGAAGCGGCCATCCCTGCTGCGGCTGCTATCTACCAGCCCCATCATGGTGGTGTAGGTCGAGAATGCCAGCCGCGCTTCGGGGTTGTCCTTGTCTTCCAGCAGGTTTACACTGGCATGCTCGGGCATCAATTTTACAAAGTTGCCCTTGGCCTGCTCCACCAGGCTTATTCTATCGGCGAGAAACAGGATGCGCTTGGCCCAGTTGCATTCCAGCATAAGCTTCGATAGTGCGATGGCCGTCCTTGTCTTTCCAGTTCCGGTGGCCAGCACCAGCAGGGCGCCGCGGTGGGTGCCTATCAGTTTGCCCGTGCGCTGGTCATCGCCGGCAAAGTGGGCAGCTATGCTTTTTATAGACCGCATTTGGTATAGCCTTCCGGCAATATCGGTATCGATGGGCGCTGTGCGGATATCCTTGCGGTGGGCGCGCCGAAACATCAGCGTTTGCAGCTCGGCCTTGGTGTAGAAGCCATGTACCTTGCGCGATTGCTTGTAGAATTGATCATCCCACAGATAGTTCTCATAGCCATTGCTGTAGTACATCACCGGGCGGCGGCCGTGCATTTTCTCCAGCGCATCGGCGTAGAGCTGCGCCTGGTTTTCGCCTTTGGTGGCGCTCTCTATGGTGCGCTTGGCTTCTACCAGTGCCAGCGGCAGTCCATCATCGTCCCAAAGCACATAATCCACATATCCCGTTTCCGATTTGTTGGTAGATGGGGGCATGTAACCCACCTTGTATTCCTTGTCATTGGCGCCGGCCAAGTCCCAGCCCGCTTCGCGCAGGTTTACATCTATCAGGTACTTTCGGGTTTCGGCTTCATTGCGCGGGTGCTGCGCTTCATCCTGCGCATTGGCCAGGGCTTTATTGGCTTCTATCTCGGCCTGCAGGGCTTCCTTTTGCTGCTTGTACAGCGCATTGATGGCGGCCAGCTCCTGCCTTACTTCATCCTTTTTTACCAGTTCGGCGCGGTGGGCTTCAAGCTCCCTGTCCAGCTTGTCTTGCAATGCTTGCAGCCGTTTTTGGTTGAGCACGCCCGCCCCTTCTTTGGGTATCCGTTCAAAATCGAACAGGCCGGGGTCTTCAAAACCATCTGCTGCATAAGACTTTGCCAGCCATTTCGCAAAATAGTACAAGGCATCTATGGCTTGGTGGGAGTCGATATCGGTGACGCGCCTATTGTGCGTGGCCAGGTTGCCCGCCTTGCGTATCAGGTGCAGGTCGGCGTAGAGCTTATGGTTAAACTGTTCTTTGAAGCTCTGGTCGATCATCAGGCTGTTCAGGCTGGTATCGTAGGGCATCTCCAGCGCCCGCTCATGGGCATACATCCAGTTGATGCCTTCTTCCAGCGCCATACGGCTATAGATGAGCGACGTGCGCGGGTCGGCCATCACCAGCTCTTCCGCCTTTGCCGCCCTTTGATAGAAGGCGGGAAAGGCATTTTCTAAAAACTGAAAGTTGGAATTCATCGACTTTAAAAAGGGTTGGTTCGTCTACTTGGCAGGCGGTATTCCGTTACACGCCCTAAATATATCAAAGCCATACACGATATGCCATGTCGCCTTCGTGTTTTCTTAATTTATCTCGTTTGCGTATTGGCTTCAACGCTTTTTGCAACCATGGTAACGAAGATTGCAATGCGCTTGAACCCTTTGTTATTATCAATTGCCACGCCTTAAAATAATTTCATTTGGTTCTCTTTTTTCGGATGAAATGTCCCAATAATCATGAATGGATTGTGTGATACATAATGATTTCTCTGTGTAGTCCCAAAGTAGAAATGCAGGTCTTTGGTCAATGCAAAGTCGTCAAAATACTTTTTTCGCACATCATCTATGGCTTTCTGCTCATTTCCTTCGTGTCGGGCGAGACAATTCCAGAAGAGTTGCCCTGTTTCCCAATCTTCGATCATCATGTTACTTTCTTTACCATGACTATCCTTAAAGCGGAATTTGAATTTATAAGGTAGTTTCTTCACTATTTCAAATTCACCCTTTTTATTGGTCTCAAATAGGTTTAACTGAGCAAGAGCGTCTACCTTTTTCTGACTCCAATTTCTCTCCACAGGCTCGGCATAGAAGTCCAAAATTTCCGTTGGCTTGAACACTGCCAACGACCTGCAAACCTGCTTGTCCTTTGATTCTGCTATAAGTTCTGAAAGGTTGGAATAAATCTTTCCCAAACAGAAATTTTTTCGTGCTTCCCAATTTCGCGAAGTATCTAGATGGGCCACAACGCCTATCTCAGAATCTAAGGTGGCAGGTCTATAACTCTCCGGTCGAAAATCGCTTTTGTTTTTGACCAAATCCAGCTCAATCCAATCGTATTTTTTGTATTGCTCCGTGTACGCCCGCTTGCGAAACGGCACGGGATAGATACGCACCCAAGTCCCATCTTCCCGAAAACCTGCCGTGCAGAACAGTTCATCGTACTTGGCTGATATAGTTGGATAGGTTTTAACAGTTATCAGGACTTTGGTCAATGCCATTTTAAAGATGCTTAACTTGGGAATTAAAACTTGGTGATTGCTCTATAACGTTCGCCAAATGAGAACGGTGGCATTGACAAGGTTCTGCTTCAAAACAAGTTAAAGCAATACGTCCATACTGATCAAGGTAACCAATTATCCGTTTCTGTGCTTTATTTGTTTCAATCAAGGTAGTATTGCAATACTCGACAAACAGCCGATCGTAATCGGCTTGGGTCTCTAATTTCTGACGTTTGGCTGAGTGGATACCCACCTCGGGTATATGCAAGTAATCTATCCCTAGACTGTTGGCATATCTCTTGAGCAGTGTTTTGCTAAACCCGAACTTCATACTCAACGGGTTTTTACGAACATCTATCAACAGCTTGACATTATTGAGCACAAGCTTTTGCAAATATTTTTCCAGGGAAATTCCTTCATAGCCAATGGTGAAAAGAGTAGTTGCTGCATCTTTTGGAGTGGCCTGTTCCACACGGTTAAAAAGTTTTCCAGGCAATAGCTCCCTGGCGATAGTGCTATTGATCGCGTAAAAGGGAAAATTCAGATAGGTATGTTTTATAAGCGCATTTACGCCCATTCCACCATAATCAGTGACAACCTGTTGCAAGTATTGACGGTCTGCCGGTTTTAATTTTTCAAAATAGTTGACCTTATCCTGCCTTTGGTAGCTATTGCCGTTTTCTACCAAAAGGTTTTTCTTAACCATTGTAATTATATCCGCATTGGCCGAGTACGAATAAGAACCGTACTTGTAGGGTATAAAGTCGTATTCAGGTTGTGGCTTTTGCATAGAGTATAAAAACAATAGCTTTTGCAAACGCAATTTTTCCACTTCTCCGTCAAGGAGTTCTATCAACCCCAAAATTATTTTCCGTCTATAATACATCTCTCAAAGTTACATCAATTCAAACCCTATTCTCGGGCAGCCCCAAATCTTCTGCACTATCGAGTTTTGATTTATGCTATAGCCAGCTCACGCTTTAATACGCTTGCGCAGAATTGGTTCTGGGTTTCCTCCCATGTGATTTATGTTCCGATAGAACCAGCACTGTCTTTCACTTCTTGTTATTTTCGTATAAAGCTTAAAAACCCGAAATGTGTGTATTCCGTCTCGCGCCCATCATACATCACAGTTTTTTTAGGTACGGTGTTTTCGCTTCTGCGAATGGTGGGAAAGCCCGGCTTAAATTGTCTTCGATCATATCCTTATCTTGGTTATGACTGAAAGGGTTGAAAATGTGTAGATGTCGGTTCATAGGATCATTTTAGCGCCTTATTAATTCTATCAATCATTTTCTTCCAATGCTCAATTTCATTTTTCGTTAAATTCGAAGAATCGTTCGTTCTGCACCATCTCAAGTAAGCCTTTGCCAACTTATACTTTGAAAACGCAGGGACTTCCTTACTGAAAATATCTATTATGGGTCTCGTTGGCTGACTATCAGATGTTTTTTTGCAGTCTATACCATATTCATTTTTGACGATCTGAATTAAGGTTTCCCGCAACAAATCTTCAATCTCGGCTTTAGGAATTGAAGTGCAGAAATCTTTAGTTCTCAAGATGTTTTTATTTCCCAAAGCGTGAACCAAATTCTCTTGTTGTGCGGCTTGATCGCCTGCTGCATCCGAATCTAATAGCGCCGCTATTTTCAAATTATGCGCATGTAGTATTGTCGCATAATAGACAACCTTGCCCGCTGATTTAGCAAATATGAGAGCAATTTTACTGTCAAGGTTAGCCACTTTCTCTTCTCTCAACATCGCTGCTGTAGCTTCTATGTACCAATAGTCTGTTAGACCTTCAAGGATCAGATTTTTAGTATGGGTAAACAGACTTTGAGCCAAATCATATCCCAATGCTTCTTGCAATGGCAGAAGTCCTGCTGGGTCGCTGGAAGATATTGTTGTGTGAACCTTAGTCCCTTCATTCCTATCTTTCAACTCTACTACTCTCACCAAATCCAATTCATTTGGCCCGACTAGAAACGGCGAATGTGTAGTGTAAATAGTTTGATTGGATATTGCCAATCTTGATATCGTTTCTCTAAAATCTCTTTGCTTTAATCCGTGCAAACTCATACCTGGTTCGTCCAATAGCAGAATTGCATTCTTGTGTTTGTCCATAGCATCTGCGAAGAAAACTACAAAGAAGGAAACTAACCATTGAAACCCTTCTGATCTTTGGTCTAACTCAATTTCAACGCCTAATTCATCTTCTACAACAACTTTTAAATATTGTCCGTCGGCAGAAATTCTCAATCTTTCCGCTTCTGGTCTGTTTGGATTTGGATTCCAAATACGCTTTATTTCATTGGTCAATTTTATGCTCGCGGCATTTAGCTGGTAACTTCGTGTATCCAACTTATCTCGATATGCCTTAAGCGCATCTGCGTCATTATTGTCAGGACTTTCAGTATGTCCAATTTTGGAAAGTTCACTGGCAGTAAAACCAAGCAACTTAAGCAAGCACAAGTTTCCGTAATCATAATATTCGTCTTCCAATAAATTTTTTTCCATGCGTTCTGCCAAATGCTCTAAGTGGACAGAAGGTTTTACCTTGAAATAGTTATTGAACAATACAAAGATTGGTGTTCGCTTACCTAGTATTTTTAAAACTTCTGCGTGCTTATTGTTCTTTTTGATTAATTCTATTATCTTGCCATATCTTTGTTCTTCTCTTTCATTGTCCTCATCCACCAAAGCGTAACTATCCTCTAAAAACTTAATTAGTTGTTTTGAGTTTTCTACTGTAAATTCTTTTGAACCGTAGAAACTTCTGGTTAAATCAGCCGCTATTTTGCTTGACTTTTTGTCGACATTATCTGGGTGTTGGTCGGCGAATTGCTTATCCAAATGGTTTATTAATCTTTGCAAATCCTTTTTTACATCTTCATAAGTAATCTTGACAGGTGCGTTGCGTAGAATATGAAATCCACTATTGTCCAATTTTCTGTAAAGGACATATTCACAATTATGAAATTCACTTGGTATCTCTGCTTTGTCATCATCATCCAGCTTGAAATAACCTGTTACAACTTCAATATCCTCTGGTTTTACTTTTTTGGTTGTTATTTCATCATATAAAGAACGTGGATAATCTCTAATGACGTCAAATCCATTCACTTCTTCCGGACGATTTAATTGCTGAAGTGCTTTTAGTAAAACAGTTTTTCCAGCTTCATTCGGCCCGACAAGTATTGTTTTCAATTCTTCAATTTCGAATTCACCAGTATCTTTGATACTTCGATAATTTTGAACTCTAGCTTTAATCAATTTCATTGTTTTGGTTTTATTTTTTGAATAATGATAAGGATACCATTCTATTGTCTAGAATCTGAATTTAAGACCGTGATTTTCAAATATACGTCCTTCATACCAACTCCCCCTTAAAAGCCTTCTGCAAAAGGCAATTGAACAAATCTTCGCTTTCCTTGAGTTCCTGCTTGGCCAGTGCCTTCTGCTTTTCGATCAAGGTGATCTTTTCGGCGAATAGGGTTTGGGGTGCGAGCGGGGGATTTTGAATCTTTATTTTCTTCAAATTGATAATCTTTAATTCTGCAAAAGTGGTACCCGATGCAATGTTGTAATAGTTCGTTCTAAAAAGCTCTCTTAGAAAAAATTTGAGATAATAACTATTTATTGTTTTCTGATCTGCTTGTATCCAAAGCACACGTCCATCTTTAAAATAGAAAGGTTCATTATTTTTCACTTGGAAAATTCTGCCATCAGGACATATCGACGGCAACAATAAATCTCCAATTTTGGGAACACCTGTAGCTTCAATTAAACTTTGATAATGGGCTGGCGTAATAAACAAATCAGGTCTTATTGACTTACCCGTGCTTAATTCTCCGATTTCTTTGCCACGATAAAATGGCACCCCAAAACTCACCAGCTCATTTACGAAAACTCGACGGCTAGAACCCACACTACAAATAGTGGACAATCCTTTAGAGAGCCACCCCTTCGGATTTCTAACCGGATCCCCAAACATCTCCAAAAAAATACTCTGTGCGAGCAGGTCGTATTCTTTGAGCAGCTCGGCGGTTTTATCGCGCAGGGCAGCGGCATTGTCCAATAGTGCTGCGATGCGCTCTTGGGTTTTTAGCGGGGGAAGGGGGATTTTGAGATTTAGAATATGTTCAATCTTTATTCCCTTTACCGTAGCTCCAGATGAATGCCTATTGAAATAATTTGAATTGGCTTTCAGACAATAGAAGAGATACTTCTTGTTTAAATTATTAGAGCATTTAATGTACTTAATATCTTGATTGATAGCAGTATCAATTTCGAGCATGGCCGCTTTACCGACCGCCATCCTAGTAGAAATTATCAATGAACCTTTTGGAACTAGTCTCGACGCCGAATTTTCTAGTCCCGCTTTTGAGATTTTATCTTGCGTAGTAGAAATATTATCAGATATTAAATCCTTAACGCTCAGCCAGTGTATGGCACCATTCCAATAGGAATCAACCGCCTTACTAGGAGTTCCGCCGCCGTATAGTTTAATTTCAGATCCTAATTTTATCATTTGGTTAAATAAATATTGGTGGGTACAGATTACTTTAAACTTCGCATATTACAAACCCTCACCAATAGTTTCCATCAGAATATTTCTTTCTTTATCGAGCTTTGTTATTCTCTCCAAAATCACCCCCGGCGCGTCGTAAGCCACTTCTTCGTACACGATCTCTTTGTACCGGTTGATGGAAAGGTCCCAGTCGTTTTCTTTTATTTCCCGAAAGGGCACCAAAAAAGATTGGGAAGTGCGGTCGGCAAAGTTGTGGGTGTGCGTGCCGGCCAGGTACTGGTCGCCGCCCGCATTTTTAGCGGAAGCTGCAGCAGCCAGCAATGTACCGTCGGGGCTATGGCTCTTTTTAAAGGCATCGCCCTTCAGGTAGCGGTAATGGTCGAGCACCTGGGGCAGGTTAAACTTATCGTGCGTCTTGATAACGTCGGCGCGGCGGCTGCGCCCTTCGGCACCGGTGTAGAGCTTATCGAAGGCATCGCCAAATGCAAAATCGAGAAAGAGCGCATCGTCTACCAATAGGTTTCGCTTGTCGTCCAGGCTTTTGCCATCGGCCAGCATATCGTAAAACCATACGTAATCGCTGCCGCCGGAGCCTGTTTTGGTAAAGACCATAATGGCCGTGCTCACCCCCGAGTAGGGCTTGAACACCCCGCTGGGCAGGGAGATGATGGCTTCGAGCTTGTGGCGCGCGATGATCTCTTCGCGTATGCTCTTGTGCGCCTTGCCGCTGCCAAAGAGCACGCCATCGGGCACAATGACTGCAGCGCGGCCACCAGTCTTGAGTTGGCGCAGGATGAGTGCGAGAAAGAGCAGCTCCGTTTTGGTGGTGTCGGTAACGTTTCGCAGGCCTGCGGCTATGCTCTCCTTATCTATAGTGCCCTTAAATGGTGGGTTGGCCAATACGAGCGTGTAGGCATTGCTCACTTCATTGTCTTTGCTTACGGCATCTACATCAATGATATTGGGCGCTTCTACGCCATGGAGAAAAAGGTTCATGGATGCAATGCGCAGCATGGTGGCGTCGAACTCGCTGCCGTTGAACATCTTAGTATTGATATGGGCGCTGTGCTTGTCGAGCTCGGTAACGTCGTAATGGCCGTCAATGTACTCTTTGGCGGCCACGAGAAACCCGGCGGTGCCGGCGGCGGGGTCGCAGATGGTATCGGCGAGTGTGGGCTGCATCATCTCCGTCATGAGCTTGATGATATGGCGCGGCGTGCGAAACTGGCCTGCCGTCCCGCCGCCTTCGAGTTTGGAGAGCAGGTACTCGTATATGTCGCCCTTGGTATCTTGGTTGCTCATATCCACACGCTCCAGTTTTTCCATCACCTGATCAAGCACGGCGGGCTTCGAAATGCCAAAAGTGGCGCCTTTCATGTAAGTGCTGAACAGGCTCTTCTCGCTGCCCAGCGAACGGATGAAGGGGAAGATGCCATCTACAGTGTTGCCAAAAATGGTGTGGCGGGCGTTTACATCCATTTCCTTCAGGTTTTTCCACCTAAAATCTTGCTGGTCGGGGCCAAAGATGGGGTTGTAATTTTTGGCCAATCGCTTGGCCATGCGCTCATTTCGGGTTTCGGTCTCATCTAGGTCTTTGATGAAGATGAGATAGGTGAGCTGCTCCACGATGGTGATGGTATTGGATATACCGCCCGTCCAGAAGGTATTCCAGATGGCATCTATTTGGTTTTTGAGTTCTCCGGTTATCATAGTGCTAATTCAATTGGGGTATATCTTGTTCTTCAACAGCGTCAAGCTCCAGGGCGGGGATGCTTTTGACCGCGCTCCCAGCTATGCCCCTGATGGAACCGTGCATAGTTACGGCATTGTCAATGACTTTTTCAATTTGTTTCTCCCGCTTTTTCCACATATTTTTCATGGCGGTTTTTTCTTTTTGCAAGTCTATCTGCATTTGGGTGAAGCCTTCGACGATCCCTTCCATCTGTAGGCGAAATTCGGGGCCGGTCAAAAAATCGTACAAGATGGACATTTTATCGCCTTTGTTTTCCTGGCCCTGTTTTAGTTGGCCCAGCCGAATGATAGTGTGGCGCAATACGGCGGACAAGGCTTTGAATTCTTCGAATGTACAGATCCAAATGCCATCGCGGAGCCCCATTCTGTCCATATCGGCAGGCATGGCTGCGGTGACCAATACGCCTATGCCGGCGCCCTGCTGGCGTATATCGTTTTTGAACTTTTCGATCCATGCCGGCTGGAAGGTTTTGGTGCGCTTGCTCTCGAAATAGATGCTGCCGCAGTTGGCCTGTTCGCGGGTATTGACCGTAAGGATGCAGTCGGCGCCATTGGCCCCTTTTTTGATTTCGGTAATGGTGTCCAGCGGAAATTGTGCCGCCAACCATTCTTCGATGGCCAGTTCCATCACTTCGCCCTGCAGCTGCATGGAGCCTTGCTCTTGCTTGCGCTTCATTTCTTCGGTGAGCTTTTTTTGATCGTCCAGTTGCTTTTGCATCTCTTTAAACTTGAGCTCATTTCGCTCATCGGCCTGGCGTTGTATCTTTTCCCTTTCTTGGGCGAGCAACTTCGTGAGTTCCCGCTGCGCTTCGAGCTTGGCGGTCTCTTTGGCTTCTTCATTCTCGCGCTTCAGGCGTTCTATTTCGGCTTCCTTTTTAATCAGGTCTTTTACTTTTTCAGATTTCTCGGCGAGCTCGGCTTGCATGGCTTTCATGCTGGCATCGTTGTCATCTTTCATGCGCGCCCCGATTTTCTTTTCCAGCTCTTTTTCGGTTTCCTTACGTGCTTTGTCGAGCCGCTCCTGATAAAGCTCAGCATCGCGCTTCTTGCTTTCGTCAAAATCCTGGCGGGCTTTGTCCAATGCGGCTGCTTTGTCTTGATGTGCTTTTTGGAGTTCATTTTTCTCCTTCAAAAAGTCAGCTTTCAGGGTATCTTCGATCTGGTGCTTTAGGATGTCGTTAACATCGATTTTGTTGCCGCATTCTGGGCATTTGATGGTGGTGTTTTGGCTCATGGCTTTTGTTTTTTAATGATTACAGAGCAAATATAGGATTGGGGTGTGCGGGGTAATCGCAGAGTGGGGTTATTTGGTAAGGGTTATGTTGTAGATTAGGTCGTGAGATACATATTTCTCGATGGGAAGGATCTGGTTCGTGGGTTGGATATCTTGTGAGGTAAGTCGCTCTATTGGTCGTATACCATGTGATATACCCGCATCTATTCGAATAACAAAAGATAAATCATCTGCCCTAAACTCAAAGTATCTGAAATGCGGTAAACGGTATTCATCATGTGCGCTTATCTCAAAATCAAAACTGTGTGATAACTCCTTTAAACATTTTACATAATCATCATAAATCTTATAATTACCTATAATGAATTCCGGGTCAAACTGATTTCTCTTGAAGGCATTCTTTTCCAAATGAACATTTAATTCAGCTATCTTTATGTGCCATAAATCCTTTAACTGATCTACGAATTGAAGCATCATTCTCATAGAAAATTCAGACTGGTTGTACTTATCGAAATAAGCAACTTTGAATGATTTATTTTTCATCCGGGATACCAAATCCTCAACATTATTTAGGTTTTGGATCATAAGACTCGCGAGGTCATTACTATGACTGTCAGTGGGTATAGTTTGTATCCTTGATTCGAATAAATTTCCCGAATCAATCTTTGGCATGGGAAGGAAAGTATATTCCGGAATATTTAAGTCATCTAACTTAAAGATTTGCTCATTCAACTCACTCAATGAATTAGCATCCAATCCGGTATAGCCGTTTTTGGAAATGTAGCCAATGGTTTTACCACCTTTTAAGGACAATGAAAGCTTTACCGGATAGTCTAAATAATTCTGGTTTTGACCTTTTTTTAAATTGTAATTATGGGATAAAAGATAAACAGTTAGTTTTTCCTGATTGTCTTTAAAATCAATATCGCCTTCAACAATAAAATTGATCTTGATTTCATGCTGTTTCAATTTTTCAAACAATACGAGTTCATCAATTTCCCAATCGGAGATCTGATTAGAAACATGGACATTTACTTCTTTAATCCCATAGTGATAGTTTAACCTCTGGATCTCATCGCTCAGAGACCCTATGACTACACTAGTATTTTGGTTTCCGGAACTAAGTTCTTTAGGAAGTTGGTTGGCACATGTGAGGCGAAGCCATTCCAGAGCAATGTGCCTGTCTAAATCCTCAATATGCCATTGTGTTCTGCGATCTACCAAGCATTTAGTACAAGCCGCTTGACAGTCACAATTGTCAAGATCCTTTAAGGCCTGTTCTAAAATCTCTTTTGTATAAATTCGGAATTGTGAAGCGTAACCTGCTCCACCTTTCGCAGTATCATAAATAAAAATCGTTTGATAAGATTTATACCTTTTAATACCAAAACCTAACTCTGCCTCTTCAATCCCCAAATAATCAGCTAATACTTTTGTAAAGATCACACCAAGTGAATAGGCCAATCGTTTACTATTAACAAAGGAATTATCTGCTATTTTTAAACGGATTTCTGTAAAATCTGTATTGAATTTACTTCCCAAAATGATATGATCTCGGGTATTCTTTGCGGAACAAATGCTCTGTCCATCGCTATTTTTCCCTCCTCTTAAGCGATTGTGACCTTGAAGCCTTTCATTCGAAGATTCCACTCTACCACAATCAAGACAAACGCTATATCCTTCTCCTTCGCCGGTATTGTAAAAAAGGATTTGAGTGTTTTCTTCCGCGGAACTATTTCTATAGTCAATATATCCATTCTGCTCTTTCGGCCATGGCTCAATATTTAGCAATAAAGGCTCGAGGTATTGAGGTTTTGCCCTTTCAGAAATAACTCTGGTCGGAGTATGATATAAGTCGATTGAAAAACCTACCGGCTCAATTAATTCCGTAAACGTACTATTATGATCACCCAACTCAACTCCGACAAAGGTGTTTATGCCATTACATTTTGGACATTTTTCATTTACCTTACCAAAGTCAACTGTTCTTTGGAAACCACAATTTCGACAAGCTTGAATGGTTGATCTTTCAGACTCATTACCCCATGTATTTTTCATAACAATACCTGCAGATTTATAATTCAAGCCATCTATCAGAATATTGTTTCCCGGAGCGAATTCAGTCAAAGCACTTGTAATAGGATAGGTGGGGTTTTTATGGAACTTATCCGGATTTTTACTTTTAAGATCGGAAATAGTGAATTTCTCAAAATCAACAATCCCGGTTGGTAACCCCGCGTTGGGTAAGAAATCTGCTTCTGCCAAATAGGACAACACAAACTTTTGAGAAAACTGTCCTCTTCTATAGTTGACAGCTTTGTAGGCGGAACTATTATCTCCAAATTCCAGTTTTACTTCTTCCAGTTTAGTGGCAAAGCCTTCTTTCTGGTTTTTTACGTCCAAAACAACCTTTTTAAAGTTTTCGGAGACTCTGTTAAGTAAGAATCCCGCTGAATCATTTGCTAATGGTGTTCCGCTCACCAAATACTCGAGATGTTTTTCGCGAATACGATTATCCACTTTAGCTATCCAGTTCAAGAAATTTTCTGCGATTGTAGGGGTGCCGTCGAAAAAAAAGGTTTCGATATTTTCTCTAATGTTGAGGCCTCTGCTATCATTATCGTAATCCCTAATAAAAATTCCGAAGATGTGCGAATTGACATGTCGTTCGATAATATTCTTGCTATCGAAAGCAAGAGAAGGCGGTGCTATTTCATGTTTCAAAGCCCACTTCGGATTGTTTATGTTTCGCAAACCGATGGGATTAGGAGCACAAAAGGTCAGAGCTAAAGATTTGTTTTCAGACCGTCTTCCAGCCCGACCTGTGCGCTGTAAATAATTGGCCGGCATTGGAGGCACGTTGCTCATAACTACCGCCGAAATTCCACCAATATCCACACCCATTTCCATTGTGGTGGAACAGCTTAAGATATTAATCTCACCATTTTCAAACTGACCTTCAAGTTGATCAAGTCGAGTTCTACTTTGTTGTGCAGAATGCTCTCCTGCCATGTATAATTTTTCGAAATCGAAAATGTGCTCGTGTAAATCATTCCAAAGCCCCTTATCCCTTGCTCCTACGCTGTTTAATTGCAACCACTCTTGAACTTCTGCTTTATCTATGAATTCATTTTCCTTATTTAGGTGAAAAGGATTTGAATAAGTAGGAAATTGAAACGATTTATTCTGATCAATCTTGTAATACCGAATATTGTCTTCTGTAAGATTACCTTTTATCCATGGGGAATATCCTCTGAAAACTTTATCGATTAAACGACTTTTTACCGGACATAAATACTCCTTTCCGGCTATTTCGAACTTGGTTTTTTCAAAGAAATCCAGTTTATAGCCATCCCCGTCCTTGTTTAACACATTAGATTGTAGAGTACGCCATATTTTCTGCAATAAATCATTCAACTTATCTTCTCTTTCAAATGTTACGTCTACCGTCTCGTGCCATCCTAAACCAGCACAAATCAATAGAACCAGATGGGATTGCCTTATTGATTTCGGATTATATACCGGCCAATTTTTCCCTCCATCTATTTCATGCTTAGTCGGATAAATGGAATAAACTCCATAATGCCTACTTGTGGAGAAATTCAAAATTGACGGATCGCGTTGATAGTGAAATCCACTACGAATTACATAATCCAAGGCTATTTTGAGTAAGCTCTTCCATTCGTCAAGGTATATATTCAAATCTTCAGCTATTGACGGTAATGTTACATCATCAAGAGAAGGATAAACTATGTTTACCAAACCTAAATTTTCAAGAGACCTTTGTCGAGAGATTCTTCTCGCAAATTGATCAAATAATAAAGCTTTGGCGTAGGCATCACTATCTCTGACGAAATCATTTCCATTTGCAGCCTTTTTAAACAATGTCTTGAAACCTTCTTTTTGTTTAATGAAGTCGATAATATTCTGCCAAGAAGCCCTGCTGTCAATTAATGCTTCCCCATCCTCCCTTGAAAGAATTTTTTCAATTTTTTCTAATTCTATCCGGAATTTTGACTTCAACATATTAGGAGCATTATCCAATTGCTCTATGTAATAGGCTCTTTGTTCCTTGAGTTCCTCCTCATTAACATCACCTCGGTGTTTCTTAAGATTTCTTAGGAGGTAATGATACGTTTGGTATCGAATCCAGTCGCTCTCGCTATCAATATTGATGAAAGCGGCGATTTTAGCGGTGCCTTGTCGGCTATCTGTGAAGGAGATATACTTTCGTCCTTTATACAACTTTTTGGTCGAATCGGTATCGGCATCTGTTTGGTCTAATATTATGTCGGACAAAATACGATTGGTAAAAGCAGAGGATATTCTAAAGTGAATAGGGATTTCGTTACTGGACGCACAATGCGGGCAGACCTCATTATCAGTTCTCCAAAAATCGTCACCAGAAACGATTTCACTATCCACATTTATCGAGCAAGGAACTAAGGCTTTATTTTTAGGAGGGTTTCCAACCTCATTTTTAATCAACCTTACGACATCCGATTGGCCAGTCTTAGCACTCTCTTCATCTTCTTCGGCGTCTATATGAAAAGCTTCATATCCTGCACTCGCCTTTTGGATGACTTTACCAATACCTTTTACCTTCTGCCTTTCACCTTCCAGAAACATATTTCCACAAGTTCTACATGCGACCAATTCAAGTAATGGATGTCCGCAACTACATTTTTTTCCGGCTATTGTGTACATAGTGCCAAGTGCTTTATTTGGCTTCTGATCTTTATGTTTATCGCATTTAGGATTTGTACATGCATATACTCCACCGATGCCTCTTGTAAAAAAATGCCCTCTGACAGGTAATAAGTTTTCTCCATTTACTTTTTTATCGGCTAATGCATCGATGGCTTTAAGCTGTTCTACTTTTCCAGATATACCAAAACGTTTTCCTATCTCACTCTGAAGCATTCCGCCGGAATTCAGAAGCTCGTTTCTTAAAAGTTTTATTTTCTTTTGAGATAAAGAATTTGAAAGGTTTGGAATATCTTGATCCGAAATTTTATTATTAACTCTATTCCCCTGTATCACTTCTATTTGATCTACAGAGATACCGCAGAGTTTTGACATAAAGTTTTTAAGAATGTCCTTATTGCCACTCCCGACCGTAGCAGAGGTTATCGCAAATCTAATATCCTTAATATCTACTTCAAATGCAGCAACCACCCTACGGATTAATAAAGCCATTTCGGCAGCTTTAGAGCCGGTAAGGGTATGGGCCTCATCCAATAGTATCCATCTTAAAGTCCCTTTTGAATTTTCAACAATTGGCACATCTGCATTTCTAACCAGCATGTACTCCAACATCGTAGGATTTGTAAATAAAATCTGCGGTGGAGTTTTCCTTATCTGTTCTCGAGATATAAGTTGAGGGAGAGCATTATTTTTCTCTTCGAGATTAGCCTTGTCTTTGGTATCTCCTGTTAATAGGCCATATTTTATTCCATCCAATGAAGAGCACCATGCGTGCATTCTTTTTTGTTGGCTTGCAATTAAGGCGTTTAGGGGATATAAAAAGATAGCATTAATTCCCTGTTGGTTCTTACAGTTTTCATGAATGTCCTGAAGTACAGGCAACATAAAACATTCTGTTTTACCTGAACCCGTTCCGGTAGTAACGGCTATGGATTTCTTTTGATTGAGCAGCGTATTCCAACTTTGTAATTGGTGCTTGTAAGGCTTTCTATCTTTCGGGAATTTAAATTCTTCATCCGCGATTCTATCTAAAGCATCGATAAATTCTTGTTTGAAAACCTTAGTTGTTTTTTCAAAAGGTATATCCGCTTCTTCCCATGGAAAAGTATTTTGAAAAACAGCATCAGCCATTATCGGCTCTTGGGTCAATATGAATTTAAAGTAATTCTGCATCTGCTTATCTCCGGTAAACCAGAGTGAGAGAATGGCATCTATTAATCTATTTTCTGTTTTGGTATAAAATTCTTGGAAATCCATAGCTTAATTATTTTTTAAAACGTGAAGCAAAACTTTTTTATAAAAATTCGGATTGAGATATTGGCTGTATTGAATATTGCGTCTAATATTATCCCTAAACTCATCACCTCCCCAAATGGGATATTCCTGCTGAACATCGAGTATTGATTCCGCGACGGCAATAGGAGCTTGAATCAACAAGCGAACCTGCTTATTATCATCAATGTGGATACAATAATTATTAGTTATCCTTGGACTGGAATATGGCAATTCACTTAATACTGTCTCACCGAGCACCTTTCTTAATTCACGAATATCCGAATTGTAAATCCGATCCGAGCCTGCTGTTTTGCCATGCATAAATTGCAATAGCTCTGATAAGTTGTTTTCCCAGAAATATAATAAAGACAATTGGGAAATATCTGAAAAGAACTGATCTCCATAGACTTTGCATACTTCATTTATTGCTATTCCCCAATCCTCTTTTTTAATCCAATGGAAGCAAAACCCTAAATGCCTTTCCATTTCTGGAATATATTTTTGAATAAACTCTGCGGAATCCACTTGATTAACCCCCAAGTAGAAAAATGCTTTTGCAGCAACTTGCGAGCTTTTTGAAATTGCGATTATTTGATCAATACTTGAAAATGGTATTTCATTTTCAACGCATATATTGAAATACGAAAGCAATTGTTTCCATATTTGATGTTCGAAAGATTCCTCAGCGAGTTGGGAGTGATAACCTTCAATACGCTCAATTTTATCTATGCCATTATAACTTTCATCTTTATTTACAAATCGCGGCATTAATTGATTTCCTTCCTGTGGTGGAGAAATGACGATAAATTGACTCGTTATTTCGGTGTTCGGAATCTCAAAATGGCCATCTTCCTTATGGAGTGGTATAAGATCAATTTCCTCAGCTTTACAATTGAGATGTATTGCAAATAAGTCCAGATTCGCATCTGAATAATAGAATTTAAAAGAATTTGAATATTGGTCATCGACATTTAAAGTATGCGTAAAGAGAGATACATCAAAAAATTTAGAATCACGGCCTTCAACTAATTCTATTGAGACTTTGTTTCTATAATCCATAACGTCGCCTAGATAGTAAAGGCGCAGGATTTCGTCTTTTAAAGAAATCAGAGGAAACGAAGGTTCACTTATTTCATTTATTATTGTAACGTCAGTTTTAATCTTATTTCTCAGTCTTATCAAACTCTCCTTATTTGGGGTGCTCAATATTCGATGACCATATAGATTTGACAATGAAAGCTGCTCATCTGTTCCAACAAGGCTGCCATCCTTATCTACAATCGCCATTCCTTCAAAAGGAGAAACCAGATCAAAATGAAGCTTCTTTTTTGACTGAAATCCAACTGATCCTTTTATACCCGTAGGAATTTTGGAGAATTCTGTTTTCACCTTTAGCGAATAACTATCTGCATCACTTTCTATTTCCAGAATAGATGATTCATCGAGCTTAAATTCTAAAGAGTGTTTGTTCTTTATTTCTATTTCAGCTTTGTCAATAGATTTTTGAATGTAATCTACGCGAATATTTCCCAAGTTAAAGAAGGTATCATGGGCAACAAGGCCATCCCTTTCCAATTTGATGTCAATACAACCTAATGGCAATTTGTCCACCACTGAATATGACTGCCAATTTTCGTCTTGCTGTCGACGTTTTATCCAGACTTTATATCTATCTTTTGAAAGCGCATTATTATTTTCATCATACACCATGATTTGCGGCATCTTTTGAACCACCGGCATACTCGATTTAAGCATCCAGTACGGCTTTTGACTAACTATTGTCCAATCAAACGATTTTACTGTACTACGGTATACTCTATGTTCTTCTTCAAATGTTACCCGAGCTTCTCCTTCAAAAACAGCCCACAACAAGTCAAATTCATGTATCCGGATTTCCACTGATTGGAGATCGGTTTTCCATGTTGCCGGGAAAAGAATTGCTGCTTCCTTTTCAGAAGTTCCGCTACCTTTTACTAATCGCCACTCGGTTTCCGTATGTTTTGCCCAGAGGCCTGGCTCATAGAAATTTGGTATTGTTTGAATAAAATCTTTTACATCCTTTTTTTCACCGTTTTCAATAACATAAGCATAGGGTAGATTACTGTCTCCGTCCCACCTTTCATCTTGTGTAGAAAACCAGTCGGTTTTAAAATTCCCATTAAGCATTTTCAGGAAGACACAAATCAATTTATCATTCACGAAAAACTGGTATTCTTGTCCCGCTGCCTCAAATCCGAGAATATTAGATAAGGAGTCCGGGTTATAGCTGTCAGCGAATCCAATCCTTAAAATAATAACTGGTGTATCTTCATTAATTGTCAATAACCAGTAGTTCTTTGGCTTGGAGTGCCGCACTCTTGGGATGAGGCTTTGTTTTCTTATTTTTAACTTTCTCGTAATCTCGCTGAGTACATCGTCTGATTTGAATAAATCATCGTACGTTTCATCTTCATTCAAAATCGATTTTACAATCTCAAAACAGCTTTCGTAAATAATATCATTCTGACTTGATTTTGGCAAAAGGTTAATAATTTGCGGCTGAAACATGAAATCATCAATTGTTTCAGGCTGCACTTCTAAAACCGAAAAAAGAAAATTTAGATAGGCACCATGATTTGCCGCCATATGTTTAATAGGAAGTCCGCCCTGAAGTAGTAGGGTTCTAAAGTAAAGTATGTTTTGCTTTTTAATCCATTTTACTCCGAGCACTTGCGCACCTTTTCTCGCAATTTTGTAAAAATTCTCTTCATCTAAATTGTATCTACTTTTCCCTCTCAACGATTCAAAGACTTCTTTTTTACTCGGTGCGCCGCCATCATATTGGCTTTTCCACCAGTGAGCATAGTACAGAATAACATCTCTCGGATCAACAACTGAAGGTTGGTCAAATTTTAATTCATTGGATAGTCTGTTAATTTGAACTTCGCTCAAATTATATTTCCACAATGCCCTTCCGTCGTGCCTTTCCAGATTTAACTCGTTTAACAGTTCTGTAAAAAAACTCATATGTGTCATATATTTTGGAGATACAAATGTACCATTACCATGTGCAAGGTATTTGCACAGCACGTTATTTATAAAAGGTCAGCATCCCTTCAACCTGTTGCTTCATTTTGATTTTCAGGCCTTCGGGCGCCAGCACTTCGACATCGCTGCCGTAGGAAAGCAGTTGCTGAATAAGCTCAAGGTTGATCACTGTTTCGAAAAATACTTGGTTTTCTTTTCCTTCCCCGGCATATTCATCCCAATATGGGTGTATGGGTTTGGTCTTGAAATATTGAAGGCGGTGCGCAGCAAATTTAAGCACAACGGTCTCGGCGATAGGGTCTGGGTTTGTTACGCTTTGTTTTCGAACCCCGACCATTTCATTGAAAAATGCATTCCAATCAGTCTCATCTTTTTTCATAACTGCGCTTTTCAAAGGTTCAAAATGCCGCAGTCTCTCATCGAGCGGGATGCTCCAACGCGTCACATCATTGGTTTCATTGTAGCCAAATACAAACCAGCGTTGGTTATACTGTTTTAAGACATAGGGATGAAATAGGTACTCCTTATCCGCTGTATCGCCAAAACCTTGATACGTGATTTTAAGAACTTCCTTATTTTTAATTGCTAAAAAAATGGGTTTCAGGTAGCTCAAGCCTGCATATGCTTCATTCTTATCATAAAATAAAATCTTTGTATACTCGGGAATTGTGGCTGCGCCTTCTTCCTCTTGAAACAGGACAATAGCCTCTGAGAGCTTCTCATATTTTGGGTGGTCGTCAAATCGCTCTAAGAGTTGCTGCGCCGAGTCGAGCAGGTATTGTTCCTGCGGCAACAGGCCACGCAGGGCAATAGAGAAATTAGGATCACTGTATAGATAGACTTCCTTCTGGACGTGCCGCTCGACTTTTATCGGGGCACCAAAACCCTTTTCTGGATCTCGAAACAGCGCCAGGTCTTCTCTCAACGTTCGGGTAGAGATGGCTTCGCCGGGGAAAAGCTCGGCAATTTGTTCGTTGATTTCTTCCAATAATTCTTTAAAGCTAAGCGCGTTTTGGTGTCGCCGCAGGCATCTGTCGAGGATATTATATCGGTAGTGGGCATGTTTACTATGAGCCATTCTAAGGAGTTTGCTGCGTTGAGTTTTGGTTCAATTACATAAAATAGACGGGTGAAGCTGTAATTAATTGCCCAAAAGGTAAGCATGGCCATTGGGATATGGTGAAGATGGCCTAATTAGAAAGCGTGATGTCCCTTGATATGAAGGATTGGTAAGGTAAAAAATTGGTGGTACTTAAAAAATTACGTGGGACGCAAAAGATGAAACATATCCATTTAAAAATACCAATTGATGGTCGGCCAAACAGTGTTGACGGTTGGAGAGATATGAAAGAAAATAGTTAAAGTAACTGGCCTATTGAAAAATCGGAGATGTGATTTGACAGAAGGTCAATGTGAATTGGTTTGAACCCGTAAGCCCATTGACCGCAGAAAAGCCAATTTTCAGAATTCAAATATTAAATAGAAAATAATAGATATCGATTTAGACATGTGTGGTAGGGCCAAGCCATGCCTTGTCCCTACACCCGTAACGAACCGAACCGAAACCAAACGGATCAAAACCACCCAAATCACTCCAAACCATTGCCACCCCAGCATTAAAATTTCAAACCGATCTGCAAATCTCCCATCCCTAATATTTCGTAACCTCCGGGTCGCCAATCGCCGAGTGCCAGTATCCCCACATTGGCA
The DNA here is from genome assembly GCA_963836915.1 of uncultured Cryomorphaceae bacterium. Lineage (GTDB taxonomy): Bacteria > Bacteroidota > Bacteroidia > Flavobacteriales_D > Cryomorphaceae > Cryomorpha. The sequence continues at coordinate 431,296 of CAWILH010000002.1, forward strand.
TCAAAATAGAAATTATTGCTAAAAGTGCGCTGTATTCCGGTTATGAAATATACTCCGGGGGTAGAATCTTGCCATCTACTACTATGGTCATTCCGCTTATTGTGCGAGCTATAAAATTCCCTCCGCTCCATGCCGCCACCGCCGATATAATTGGCCGAAAGACTATTGCCTGATTTACCGATGCGCATCCTTCGTTTAAGGTTATAATAATAACGTGTTTCGAGCTTAAGATCCAAAAGCTGATTTACTCTATTATTAGTTGACGATAATTTTGTACTGTTAAAATATTTTAACGCGAGACCTACTGATAGTGGATGGTCACCGAGTTTTTTTTCTATTCCGATTTTTGGCTGTAGCCTGATTTACAATGTTTTAAAATCATCCCTGAATGCTGAGAGTATATTGGCCACATTTACTTTGAATAGCCAGCTTTCTTTCTCAAAGCACTTAAGCACTGGGCAAAGCCGATCGCGATCCAGTGCCGCTCGCTGGCCGAATACGAGTCCAAATCCCAGGCTGGCATTGGTCTCAAAAAAATAACCGGGTCGATCACTAGTGTAAAACTGAAAAGGTTGTTCTTCATGGCCGATAATCAATGATATATCAATAAGGCCGTTGCCGAGATAGCGGCGCTGTATACCCCACTTGGCGTAATACCCGACTCCCGAGTGCTCAATCTCTTGAACGGGCAGCACACTCAAAGTTTTGTTACTTATGCCAGCAGCAAAATAGTTTCCCGACATATTTCGCACACCTGTCTTTTTGCTACCGTAATAATATCGGAGCTCAGCTTCGAGCCGGTTGTCGCCACTGATAGAATAAATCATATTTCGATACCCTATTTCTGCCTGCGCCATAAAGGTAAAGTAGGGGAGCAGCTCTACTTCTAAACCCAAGCCGACCATGGGCAGCCGCAGCATAAACCGGGTTTCTTCGTGCATCATAAAAGCATATTATAGCGGGGTCAAATACGCTACGATTGAATCTTGCCTCTTACGGAAGTCTTGGTTAGTGGTCTGTGCTTCCGCAAAATAAGGCGTGCAAAACACAGATAAAAGTGATAGTGCCAAGATGATACGGTAGATAATTTTCATTGTGTAAAATCTGATTAATTGTTTCGCTATGCGGTTGTATCAAATATTGCGTTGCCTGCCCCATTAAAATTTCAAACCTACTTGTATGTCACCATCTATATAGTAAAAGTTCCTAAATCCTCCCACTATTGCAGAAATACTGGTATCAAAATAAAAATTATTGCTAAAAGTGCGTTGAACACCTATAACCAGATATGCTCCAAGAAAAATGTCAGTATTGATTTTTTCTGTAAAGGGCCAGTAATTCAAATTTCTTCCTTCTCCGTTCATGCTTTCATAGTCCATGGCATGGCATCCAATTCCTAGATAATTGGCAGATAGCCCATTGCCTGACTTACCTAATCTCATTCGCTTTGCAAGATTATAGTAGTAGCGGCCTTCGAGTTTTACATCGATCTGTTTGGCCTTTGTTCTGCGGACATCAAAATCGAGGTCAGAATAGATGAAACCGAGTTCTAGATCAAAGGAAAGTGGAAGTTGATCAATCTTTTTCTCGACACCTACTTTTGGCTTCAGCTTGAGCTGGTAAGATTGGGCGTTATCATAAAATATGGACATTACATTGGCAAGGTTTATCTTAAAAAGCCAATTTTCTTTTTCAAAGCACTTCAGGACCGGACATAGTCTATCTCTATCTAATTCCATCCTTTCGCCAAACACTAATCCTAGCCCTAGGCTGGCATGGGTCTCCAAAAAAGCTCCGGGTTGATTATCATAACTAGTCCATCGACTACTCTTTTCTTCGTACCCGGCCACTAGTGAAATATCAATTAAGCCATTTCCGAGATACCTACGTTGTAATCCCCATTTTGCGTAATATCCCATAGTGTTTTCGTTGGTACCTCCTTCGGCAAAAGTGTACTGTTCTAAAGTTTTGAATCTGAAACCTGCCGCGACGTAATTGCCCGACATATTGCGCACTCCGGTTTTGTGGCTACTGTAGTAATACCGTAATTCTCCTTCGGCCCTATTCTGGCCAGAAATGTCAAATCCGTATTCAATATACCCTATCTCGGCCTGCGCCATAAAGGTAAAGTAGGGGAGCAGCTCCACTTCTGCACCCAAGCCGACGACGGGGAGCCGCAGCATAAACCGGGTTTCTTCGTGCATCATAAAGGCATATTCGAGCGGGGTCAAATATGCAACGATCGAATCTTGCCTTTGACGGAAGTCTTGGGTATTGGTCTGTGCTTCTGCAAGGTAAGGCGTGCAAAGAGCTGTGAACATGGAGATTAGTGATAGGGTAAGTCGACGATTTCTCATTGCACTATATAATTAATCGTTCCTGTATCGAGGCTTATCGATGCCTGTCTTTGAGCTTCGCGCGGGGTGAAGCTTAGCCTAAGCCGCCCGTCGGGTTCGGTAATCCTTTTCATTTTTCTTCCCGATGGATCTTGCACTTCCACATTGCTCGTAAGGATGTCATACGTAAGCATACTCTGAGATGGAATATCTAGAAATACATCAGATCGCCTGGCTTTGATGTTCAGGATTTTCGGGTCGTATATATTGATAAGCCTAAGCTCGGCATATTCCGACGCTATGGTGGTGGCCGCCTTGATGTATTGAAGTTCAATACTGGAGCGGTTTATATTCATGGTAAGCTCACCGGCTACTTCGGTCAGGATCCCATCGCCGTAGATTATTTTAAGGTCGGCAGTCCCCGAATACCGACTCATTTTTAGATCACAGAATTCCAGTTTTAGATCGAGCTCACAGTTTATTTTCTCGATGGTAACTTTCCCGAAATAATTCCAAATTTCAATCTGGCCAATCGCCTTTTCGGGTATCAAAATAAGGTAGGTGCATTTGAGGTTCGACTCGGGGCGCTTCTGGCTGCTCTCCAACTCTATGTAATTTCGAATATTTACGGTTCGACCAGTCTGGGATTGAAGTAATTTGAATAGCCCCAGGTCCTGGGCAGCCTGCTCTTCATCGCTATGGCGGGCTGTGCGGGTCACGGCACATTTTAGCAAGTCGCCCTTGTATGATTTTACTGCGATATCGGCCTGCTCACCATTTATAAAAAGCCGCGACTTCTCACCCCATTCGAAAGATTGCTCCCAATGCTCGGTTTTCATAATGATGCTCTTCTGTGCATTTGCTGCAAAAAGCAGGATCGATGCCAGCAGCGTAAAGATCAGTCGTAGTAAATTCATAAGGTCTGTATTTTTCGGGCCATCTCCTTCATCACTTCCGCGTGTTGGATTTCGATTTTTGTCAGTTTACTTTCCAATGCTGAATTATCGCCAAACGGACTTATTCTCGCTTCAACTGTCTTTCTTGCCCTCTCCAGATTTTTTAGTTGAAGCTCTAAGTCTTTAAAATCAGCATTCTCACAAGCTGTGGGGTTTCGCTTGCAGAGCGCATCTGCCCAGTCGTCCGGCTTGGGCGTATAGCTCGATTGTGGTGGTACGTGCATCAAAGCATAATCTGCCCTCAGGGTATTCTCAACCTTGGTATCCGAACTCAACAAGATTCTATAGATGGACAAAACGCAAATAGCGAGAATGAAAACAGCAGCTATCCGCAGCATGGCTTTTGCAGAAATCCTTCTTCTGGAAGGTTGAGCGAGCAATAGTTCGATTTCACCCCATACTTTATCGCTTGGTGTATAGCTTTTCCATTTATTGCTTTTTGTCGCGCCGTTGGTCTTTTCATGCTCATCTGCATTTAGCGAATGCTCAATTCTATCCCATACCGAATCTTTTGGGTTGTAGTCTTTGAATTTATTCTTGGGAATATCCTGCTTCATTTCATAAAAGAATTGATCCTTGATTGCAGCATTTTCTTTGCTTTAAAAAGCTGTGACTTTGATGTGCCCACCGATATTTCGAGCATTTCGGCAATCTCATTATGCTTAAAACCTTCTATTTCGTAGAGGGTGAATACGGTGCGGTAGCCTTCCGGCAATGCAAGGATGGCGAGCTCAAGATATTCGGAATCTATAGGCATTTCACTGCCGATATCGGCTATCTCGGGCAGTTCTTCAAGGCCTGTAAATAAAAGCTTATCCTTTACTTTGGCTATGGCCGTGCGGGCTATGATGGTATGAATCCATGAGCCGAGCTTGCTATTGCCCTTAAAACTTCCCAAGCTTCTGAACACTTTTAGAAAGCCTTCTTGAAGCACGTCTTCTGCCGTCATGAAATCTCCGGTGATTCGATAAGCCAAGCTGTACATCTGCGTTTTATAGGTATCGTAGAGAGCTTTTTGAGCGATACGCTCGCCCTTCAAACAGTCTTTTAATAGATCAGAATTATCCCGGTATTGCATTGTGCCTTCTATACTGTTAGTGTCTCGGTTTTTTCCGATGGTTGCCCGACCAAGGAGAATAGTTTTGAAAATGGAAGGTAGGATGCGGTCAATCCTGATCTATGGAAATAAACCAAAAGGGCTACCCATTTAGCGCCCTTAAAGTTCACAAGGTGAACTGGCTACGTTGTTGGGGTCTATCCTTGCCGAAAATTAGCAGTCCTAAAGTTATTAAAAGAATTGAGCAGGAAAGAATTCGTGGCAGAATTCGGCTTGGCAGAACAATGCCTGATGCATTTGGCTTGGCAAAAATGGGAGTCCGGCAATGCATGCCGAAAATGCGGTAGCAGCGGATACCCCCGTGGCAGGACGGATGCCGGACGCAGATGTAAAAGGTGTGACTCTAATGAATCGCCCACTGCCCACACGCTTTTCCACAAACTGACATTGGGGATTGAAAATGCATTTGAAATGCTCCACGAGATCGCCACAAGTAAAACAGGAGCCAACAGTATATGGCTTGCCGAACGCGCAGGCGCCAGAAAGACCACGGCATGGCTTTTCAGACGAAAAGTACAAACGGCAATGGAGAGCAGTAAACACCCACTCGATGGAATAGTCCATGTGGATGAATATATAATAGGTACGCCCAAGAAAGGTGCTCAAGGGCGAAGCAAGTCGGAGACGAAAATTATGGAGCACATGGTGAACCATTGTCCTTTGACTTTCAAGCGGTTAAAAAAAACCCGGATAAATGGGCAGCCCCATTTGGTAAAAAGACAAGTCTCGGTATGCATTAAGACCAAAAAAAGCCCGGCGGCTAACCAGGCTTTTTAATACTCTAAACTTCTGCCCTTTGCTTAGTGCGCTCTTCCCGCACCCTGCATCCTTGCTTTTTTAGATTGCATTTCGGCCTTTTCGCTTTGGCGATCGGCTTTTAATACCATATTGGCCTTCGATGCCGGAACTATTTTCAGCAGGGAATTGTAGTACTGCTCTTCGGCATCGATCTTTGAGCGCTGAAAATCGAACAATTGCCGCTGCCGTGATTCCAGGTCCTGATCGGAAAGCTCGTTGCCAGAGCTTCGCGCTTCGCGGACTTCCGCAATTTTGGCTTCCTTCATTTTTCGATTCTGATCTTCGTGTTCCTGATAAAGCGCCCATACCTTTTCGGCTTCTTGGGGAGCTATTTCCAAGCTCTCGGCCATGGCTTCTGCCGATGAGATGTCGATCTGTTGGGTCTGTTTTTTTTGCCGTGTATCCGCGTTTTGGGCGCTTGCCGCAATTGCAGAAATAGTGAAAATCAATAACGTGATTCTTTTCATGATTTTAATTGTTTTGGAGTTTTTGACCGTTAAACAAATGAATGGTTTAATGGGGCCTCAATATTCTGCTGTCATTGCAGTGGGGACGAGGTGCATTGTACGTGAAAGATATGCATCTTTCATCACTGTATCGTGTCAAATCAACTTACCCAACTCTTCCTCCAACGGTTTCCTAAAAACCACTTGGCCGTCGAAGACATCCATTACCAGCGGTTCGTCACGCGCCACCTCGCCGCTCAGTAATTTCTTGCTCAGGGCGTTGAGCACATCCTTCTGGATAAGTCGCTTCACCGGTCGGGCGCCAAATTGTGGGTCGTACCCTTTTTCGGCGAGATAAGCGATAGCATCGGGACTGGCATTGAAGTCAACACCGCGATCTAAGAGCCGCTTGGCCAGAATTTCGAGCTGTAGGTGAACGATGTTTTCTATCGCCTTTCGATCCAATGGCCGGAACATGATCACTTCATCAATGCGGTTCAAAAACTCTGGCCGCATCGACTTTCGCAATAGCGCAAACACTTCATCCTTGGTCTGCTCGGCCATATTATCTTCTTGTCCCGGTTTTGCAGCGTCAAAATTCTCTTGAATAATAGACGAACCAATATTTGAAGTCATGATGATAATGGTGTTTTTAAAATTCACCTTGCGTCCTTTATTATCGGTCAGCTGGCCATCATCGAGCACTTGGAGCAATATGTTGAATACATCGGGATGCGCCTTTTCGATCTCGTCGAGCAGCACCACGGAGTAGGGTTTGCGGCGCACCGCTTCGGTAAGCTGGCCGCCTTCTTCGTATCCCACATATCCGGGAGGGGCTCCCAGCAGCCGACTTACACTATGCCGCTCTTGATATTCACTCATATCTATGCGGGTCATGGCCTGTTCATCATTGAAGAGATACTCGCTCAAAGCCTTGGCAACTTCGGTTTTGCCCACGCCCGTGGTTCCGAGAAAAATGAAGCTGCCTATAGGTCGTTTTTCATCTTGGAGGCCCGCGCGGCTGCGGCGCACTGCATCGGCCACGGCTATTACCGCTTCATCCTGGCCAACCACGCGCTTATGCAGTTCATCTTCCAGCTTCAGGAGTTTTTCGCGCTCCCCTTCGAGCATCTTGCTCACCGGTATGCCCGTCCACCGGCTTACCACATCGGCTATTTCTTCTTCGTCCACTTCTTCTTTGATAAGCTTTGAATTTGCTTGTTCGGCGATGAGCTGCTGCTGCAATTTGAGAATTTTCTCTTCGGCTTCCTTCACTTTGCCATAGCGTATTTCGGCCACCTTCCCATAATCGCCATCGCGCTCTGCACGCTCTGCTTCAAAGCGGAGTTGTTCCAGATTTTCTTTTTCCTGCTGTATGTTTTCGACCATATTTCGCTCAGTCTCCCATTTGGCCTTAAGCCCATCGCGCTTCTCGGTAAGATTGGCCAGCTCTTCGCCCAAGCCAAAGAGTTTCTCTTGATCTTTTTCGCGCTTTATGGCTTCCCGCTCTATCTCGAGCTGCATGATGCGCCGCTCTATTTCATCAAGCTCTTCGGGCTTTGAGTTTATTTCCATCCGCAATTTGCTGGCGGCTTCATCTATCAGGTCTATGGCCTTGTCGGGCAGGAAGCGATCGGTGATATAGCGTTGCGAGAGCTCTACGGCCGAGATTATCGCGGCGTCCTTGATACGTACCTTGTGATGGGCTTCATACTTGTCTTTTATTCCGCGAAGGATGGAAATCGCTGAGTCTCTATCGGGCTCATCGACCATAACCTTCTGAAAGCGTCGCTCTAGGGCTTTGTCTTTTTCAAAATATTTTTGGTACTCGTTGAGAGTGGTGGCACCTACTGCCCTGAGTTCGCCGCGCGCTAAGGCCGGTTTAAGGATATTGGCCGCATCCATGGCACCTTCGCCACCGCCGGCACCTACCAGCGTATGAATCTCATCAATGAATAAAATGATCTCCCCATCGGCCGCAGTTACTTCTTTTACCACCGACTTGAGGCGTTCTTCAAACTCTCCTTTAAATTTTGCACCTGCGATCAATGCCGCCATATCCAGACTGAATACTTTCTTGTCCTGAAGGTTTTCGGGTACGTCGCCAGCAACTATTCGATGTGCAATTCCTTCTGCTATGGCCGTCTTACCGGTTCCTGGCTCTCCGATCAATATCGGATTGTTCTTAGTGCGCCGCGTCAATATCTGAAGCACCCGCCTTATTTCTTCATCCCTGCCTATTACAGGATCGAGCTTCCCTTCGCTCGCCAATTCATTCAGGTTGCGGGCGTATTTGGACAAAGAATTATACGTCTCTTCCTGGCTGGCCGAAGTCACCTTCTCACCTTTGCGCAATTCGTTGATGGCCAATTTTAAATTTTTCTTGTTGACGCCTTGATCTTTCAAGATCCGCGCTCCCGAATCATCGCCTTCAACTATGGCGAGCAGCAGATGCTCAAGCGATACGAACTCGTCACCAAAATCTTTTAGATAAGTAAATGATCTGTTCAGTGCGTCGCGTCCGCCTCGACCGAGCTGCACATCGCCACCACTTACCTTGGGGTATGAGTTTATTTGCTTATCGAGTAACTGGAGCATCAAGTCGGTATTTACCGAGAGCTTTTTCAGCAGGTAGGGTATCACATTCTCATCCACTTTTAGCATTGCCTTTAATAGGTGGGGTGTTTCAATATTCTGCTGTCCGGCTTCAACTACCAGCTGCTGCGCTTCTTGCAGCGCCTGTTGTGATTTTATCGTTAATTTCTGTAAGTCCATTTTTGATTATTTTGGGTGTAGGAAGTTTTGGTTTCCGGCCAATGGTCAATTTCTAAGCCATACCCAGCTGGACAAACTATCAAGGAGATAGCCCGAAATTTTGGCAGTAGGATATGGTTTTTGATGACAATATGTCTAGTCGCATTAAGTCTCGAGCCGTAAAGAAGTCTCGAGTCGCAAGTCGCGAGTCGCGAGTGGTTTGAATTTTAGCGAGGTACTTTTTTGAATCATTGTGGTATTCCGCTAAAGAAGTCTCGAGTAGCTAGTCGCGAGTCGCGAGTGGTTTGAATTTTAGCGAGGTACTTTTTTGAATCATTTTGGTATCCCGCTAAAGAAGTCTTGAGTCTCAAGACTTGCGACTCGCGACTTGCGACTCGACACTAGCGACTTGCGACTCGCGACTAGCTACTCTCAGCTCGCGAGTGGGTTGAATTTTAGCTACGTACTTTTTTGAATCATTTTGATATTTCGCTAAAGGAAGTCTAGAGTCGTAAAGATGTCTAGATTCCCAAGACTTGCGACTCGCGACTTGCGACTAGCTACTCTCGGCTCGCGAGTGGGTTGAATTTTAGCGAGGTACTCTTTTGAATCGTGCTGATAGAAAAGTCTCGAGACGTAATTCTAAAGACTTGCGACTTGCGACTTGCGACTTGCGACTCGCGACTTGCGACTTGCGACTCGCGACTAGTAACTCGAAAGAGCCCAGCCAACCATTTTCAAACTCTTACGTCAAAAGAACAACCTTATGCGAACATTCCTTCTCTCCTTTGCGCTATTATTTTGCCTTTCGGCGCAAGCCCAAACCTTCTGGGCCAAAACCGAAGCGGGCAGCAATGTAGATGAGACCCTTGCCGTGACCGGCGATGCCATCGGAAATACATATACCACTGGATATTTTAGTGGCACTGCGGGCATAGATGGCAACAATCTGGCTGTAAATGGACTTACCGATATCTTCGTCTCAAAAATTGCCGCCAATGGAGCGACCGTTTGGACGAAATCCTTTGGCGGAAGTTCTTCAGACCGGGGGCTGGCCATCGCTGTAGATAGCGATGGGAATAGTTATGTAAGTGGTTTTTTTGCGGGAACTGTTTCTTTTGGCGGGGGACTTTCCATGAGTTCTGAAGGAAACTCGCAAGATGCCTTCGTCATGAAACTTTCGCCGGCAGGCACGGCCTTATGGGTCAAGCGGGGGGGAAGTGCAGCCAATAGCGATCGCGCCAATTCAATAGCCGTCGATAATTCCGGCAATGTTTTTATCACTGGGGTTTTTTCGGGGATGGCCACTTTTGGCGCACTCAGCCTTACCAGTTTGAACAATACGCTAGATGCGTTTATTGTAAAATACGATAGCAATGGAAACGAGCTATGGGCCAAGAAGGGCAGTGGCAATGCGGCCGATCGCGGTATAGCGATCACCACCGACGCTGTGGGGAATGCTTATAGCACAGGCCAGTTCAGCGGAAATATCACCTTCGACAATACGTATACCAATACAATTCTCAATGCATTCTATGTAATAAAACATTCCGCTTCGGGCAATGAAGAATGGTTTCGATGGGCCGGTGGGAGTGAGCAGAGCATCGCCAATGGCATCGCTTCAGATGGGAGCAGCATCTTCCTTACGGGAAATTTTGGTGCATCGATCAGCTTTCTGGGATCTGGCACCAGCACACTGTCTTCAGGATATACCAATGGGGTGTTCATAGCCTCGTACAGCACGTCGGGAAACCTCAGCTGGAGCCAAAGCCAAGGGAGCGCCAGCGCCGTATCTTCTAATTGCATCTCTGCGCGCAACGGCCAGCTGGCAATAGCGGGTTGGCATGAATGTACCTTTGAGTCACTCAGTGAAGTATATGGCGAGTCGACCTTTAATTCGATCGGCTATAAAGATGTTTTCATGATGCGGTATTCCACAGCCGGCGCCTTCGGTTTCGCTCGAAATTTTGGATCGCGGCTCGATGAAATTGCTACCGGAATCCATATCCTTCTGGATGGTTTTGAAGTGATCACCGGGGTGTTTGAAGATCAGCTGGTAATTCCCGTAGGTGCTCAAAATATTCAAGGCCTATCTCCCTATAGCGGTTCTCCCAATGCGGGAGCAACCTACTGTGGCGATGAAAATTATGGAAAGTTCGGACTCATAGATCAACCGCAAGGTTATAATGAAGATGGATTTACCTTAAAAGCAATAGATCCCAATAGATCACCTTATGATATGTACCGCAGATATGGCGAGGGATGCGATCTGTCGATACCAGAATCTTGTATATTGATTTCGCCATTAGGCTCGGCCGCTGCATGCCCAGAAAGTATTATAGAATGCGCACCTTATAATGTACATGCGGTAAATGATGTACCCATAAATGGCCAGATGGGGTTCCGATCTACCTACCAATGGTCTCCAAATGGCGGCAACAGTAATTATACGGTATCGCAGGCCGGTACCGTTTCGGTGACCCTTACGAGCGTAGATGGATGCTATACCAGTATGGCATCGGTACAAGTAGATGTTTATCCCGGTGCGCAAGCGCCGCTCATCAGTGACAGTGAAGGGGTGAATACCATGCAGGGCTTTCCTACGCAGGTGATCGAGCTATGCCCCGATGAAACGGTAGATCTCTGGGGGCATTACCCCAATGATTATGAGCACTCTTGGAGTGGCCCAGCTATAGGTGGTCAAGGTGGCAATGATACTTTGACGGTAAGCCAGCAGGGAATTTACACCCTTAATGTAACCGACGGGAATGGATGCTCAGAAAGCCTTAATGTGGCTGTGCAATATTCCGAGGCCATTCCTGATCTTGAACCTTATCTGGTGTTCAATACGTCAGATGACACCTTGCGCATTTGCGGCACCAGTAATGGGGTTCAGGTCTTCGACTCGCTCACCATGGCTTTGGTAGATGCAAATCCTTTTATGTTTGACTGGAGCATTACTGGCGGTGCCAGTATTTCGGGTTCTTCATCATCGGCAGGTATGGGTTTTCCCGGTAACGGGTGGTACGCCGTCACAGTAGAAATAGAGTCAGAAGAAAATCCATGCGATGACTCAATGGTGACCTACTCAGTGACCGATTCGGTCTATGCCCTTCTTTATCCCGTTCCCACGAGTACATTTTCCATTACAGGGCCGGCATTTACCTGTCCGGGCGATACATTTGCACTTTACGTGGAATATGGCGAAGGTACCGTAGGCTATAACTTTAATCCGATCCAAAATTTTGGCGACAGCCTTTACGTTACGGGCAGTGGCACTTTTGGTGGCTCCATATCCATTACCAATGAATTTGGATGCGAAGGGGGAGCTTCCGCTAATATAAATGTGGCCGAAGCCGAGACCCCAGTTATAGCCTCCGACCCTGAAAATCCTGTGCTCTGTCCCGGCGATAGTATCACGCTCTTCTCATTGACTCAAGGCAGCTTCGTATGGCAAACCCCCGATGGTAGCGCTCCTGGCGAGCCGCAGATCACCGTTGGCCAAGCCGGTCTTTACTTTGCAGAAGTATCTTTTTATCCCGGCTGTGCCTTGGCTTCAAACACCATAGAAGTCACCGAATATGCTACGCCCTACCTCGATGGAAATGGCGGCGTACTGTGCAGCGGAGAAACGGTAGAGATCAGTATCGAGAGTTCTTCTATATCCAACATCAACTGGCTGGAGCCCTTATCGGGAAATAGCCCGAGCCAGATCATCGACGAACCGGGAACCTATACCGTGCAGGTGACGAGCTGTGACATACTCTCAGAAATCTCTATCGATGTAATGCTCGATACCAATACCGTATTGATCATACAGCCCGATTTGACACCTATTTGCTATGGCGATAGCATTCTCATTCAGGCCATTCCCAATTTTTATCCTGAGTATAACTGGAATGTGCCCGGAGCGGGGAGCGAAATATATACCTTCGAAAATGGATCGGTAGAATTGAATGCGGTAGACCAGTTTGGCTGTCCGCTGGTATCCAATTCACTCGAAGTTAATTTTGAGCCCATTCCACCGACACCCAATTTTCTATTCGATCTAGTATGTGAGGGCGAAGACCAAATGCTCACTGTAAATTGGAGCGGAACGGTACACTTCACTGATGGGCTTGGCGGGGCAGAGCTCCAGACCGATTCCGAAATAGCATTACCAAACTTCTTAGCCGATACTACCTTCTACGCCTATCTCACATCAGATTTTTGCACGGGCGCGCTAGATTCTGTTACCTTGAGTCCAAAGCCATATCCGGACGGGCCTGTTCTACTAACCGATGCCCCGGTATGTACCGGCACTACACTATCGCTACAAGTACTGAATGCTGCATCGCAGGTTGTTTATCGCTGGTTAACCCCTGCCGGAAACCTACTGCAAGGAAGTGATATAAATTATGGGGTATCGGGCATCGAAGAAGAAGGAATATACGTATGCGTGGCCGACCTGAACGAATGCCTGAGCGAACCCACAGCCGTAGATGTGTCGCTTTTTGAGACCGTACAGGTTATGCTGCCGCCAGACACCAATCTTTGTATACGACAAGGATTTATGGTAGGCGCTACACCCACCTTTAAAACCTATATGTGGCAGGATGGCTCAACAGACCCTACTTTCAGCCCCGATGAGTCGGTTGATCTATTCTTGATCGTAACTGATTTTAACGATTGTCAGTCTTTTGATGAGATGAAACTCGATCTGGCCAATTGCACGCTTGAGATTCCCAATGTGCTGACCCCCAATGGTGACGGCCGCAATGATTCTTGGTTGATTTCCAATGAGCGCCCTGTTTCATTTTTGGTCACCATCTATAATCGATGGGGCACGATAGTCTTCGAGTCGCGGTCGATCTTTGACCTGTGGGACGGCATGAATTATAAATCGGGTGAGCCATGCTCCGAAGGGACGTATTACTACGTGGTGCAGCTGAATAATTTTGAAGGTGCCGCACAAAACCAAGCAGGGTATCTCAGTTTATTCAGAGAGTAGCTTTAATCGCTTTATGGCTCTCAGTTTATGAGAGTATCCTTTCTGCTCTTCTTGATAAATACCGTGGTGATCGATGCGATCGATGCGCACATGGCCGCTGGCATGAATGATTTTATTCTTTTCGGTGATCATTCCAACATGGGTTATCCGTCCATCTTCATTGTCAAAGAAAGCAAGGTCTCCGGCTTCCGCCAAATCAATAAAATCTACCGCTTCTCCAAATTCGGCTTGTTGGTAAGCATCTCGCGGAAGCTGAACGCCTGCGCACGCATAGGACACCTGTAAGAGCCCGGAGCAATCTATACCCAAAAGGGTTTTCCCGCCCCAAAGGTAGGGGGCATTCAGGAGGCGCTTGGCATGGCGCACGGCACTCTCTGGATCAGTGCGCGCTATGCGTCCATCGAATTCCAGTAGCTGGCCATCAATGCTGGCAAAGCCTTCAGAATAGTCGGGGAGGATGGACGAGCATGGTATTCCAAAACGCATTTTAGAAGCTGAAGTCAAAAAACCTAGCGCGTCCCCACATCGTTTCCGACCATCGGCAGACATCTTTTCCACTTCGCCTTCTCCGATATGCCGCACCTGCTTACGATCTATCCAGCATTCATACCCATCAGGTTCATTGCGTATCAAGACCCATTTCTTTTCGGTATTCAATATTTGGTAGCATTCCCCAAAAAGTATTTGTGTGACCATCTCTGCCTTATCGGAAGGATTGGCACGCCCTGGAATAAGGGGTAAAATAGAAATTCCGTAATCCATAACTCGTCAGGCTTTATCGGATTAAGGAATCCACTTAATATTTTTAAAGTTTGGCTTACGCTTTTCCAGAAATGCATTCCTACCTTCTTTGGCCTCATCGGTCATATAAGCCAGTCGCGTAGCTTCGCCCGCAAAGACCTGTTGACCTACCATACCATCGTCGGTGGCATTGAATGCAAATTTGAGCATTTTAATTGAAGTGGGGGATTTTTGAAGAATCTCCTGTGCCCACTCATAAGCGGTGTCTTCAAGCTCGGCGTGCGGGATAGCAGCATTTACCATTCCCATGTCAACGGCATCCTGAGCAGAGTAATTTCTCCCTAAGAAGAAAATCTCTCTGGCTTTTTTTTGACCGACCATTTTGGCCAGGTATGCTGAGCCATAGCCCCCATCAAAACTGGTCACATCTGCGTCGGTCTGTTTAAATATCGCGTGCTCCATACTTGCTATGCTTAAGTCACAAACCACGTGAAGGCTATGGCCACCACCTACAGCCCATCCTGGTATTACGGCGATCACCACCTTCGGCATAAAGCGTATGAGCCGTTGTACTTCGAGTATATTGAGCCGGGGCGTACCATCGTCATCTACGTAACCCTGATGCCCGCGGGCATTCTGATCGCCACCGCTACAGAAGGAGTAGACCCCATCTTTTGATGAAGGACCTTCGGCAGAAAAAAGGATTACACCAATTGAAGTGTCTTCGCGGGCATCTAGAAAAGCCTTGTAGAGTTCCCCAACTGTTTTCGGGCGGAAGGCATTCCGTATTTCGGGCCGGTTAAACGCAATACGCGCGACACCATCAGATTTTTTATAGGTGATATCTTCGAATGTTCCAGCTTCTTTCCAATTAGCTTCTTCCATAGTGTGGTTTTAATTGCCGAAGTTAAAAATTAGGCTTGGGCCATCTGCCCCTGCCAAAATATTTTATCACCCTAGAAACAATATTATTTTCGGCTTCTAATATCCAGTTGTTTCAACATTTCTGGAGAATACTCGTCGGCGTAAACACCGTAAGCATCAACCAACAATCCTTTTTTTCCATCGTCAGATTCGATGGCGTACACCACGCTATTATCGTCGGGGTTGCTCATGCCTTCAAAGCGATGATACTCTACGATATCAAATTTTCCAGGATCTAATTTGAGATCTTTTTGCTGTGTGCACTCCAAGTGTGTTCCCTTTTGCTCGAAGTCTAGCACGAACCCGCGCTTTTTCAAATTATTGGTGGCTTCGGATAGGGTGTCGTAATTTTTCATCTTGTTTTTTTTATAAATTGATCAAGATTCATGCCTTCGCAAATCATGGTATCACTTTTCCGGTAGGGTGGCTTCAAACTGTGGTTAGTTCTGTTGGCGTCCGCATTGCCTTGGAAAATATCATTTTATGTATCTTTAAATTCTTGTAGAAATACCTACTCAATCTGACGGTTGAGCGGATCAAAAAAGCTCAAATATTTAACAAAAAAATAACGCTTTACCCAGCTGTTTCTATTAGTTTTGCGGCCTCGAATGCAGATGACAATTCTCACCTAACCGTACTCTTGTCATTAATCTCACATAGATTAGTCAATCTATGATACCGCAGAGTGGCTAGCCAAAACACTCAGAACTTGTAAGCAGTGAAAGTCATAGGAAGGCTCAAGCGTCTTTCTCAATTTTGAAATTAAAGTATTGAATAATAGTGATGCCCTGCAAGCTGTAAAGGCTGAACGGATTAAAATTTCTATCGTAGATGGAGAAAGCGCCAGTGCTTTAAGGCTGGAGTTTCTATTGTCGGGATGGGCAGATGTCGATCGGTTATCAATCGATCATGAAGACCCTCGATCAATTCCTGTTAATTCGGACGTTTCTTTCGTAAGTATAAATAATGATCTACCACATAAGCGGGGTTTCATACAAAATCTTGCGGCCAAAATGCCCGTGGTCTTATTGATTCCTGAGCAGGACGAAAGTTTGGTGCTCGATGCATTAAAACTTGGCGTGCAAGACTATTTAGTGGCAGATGCAGGGTTAAATAAGCTTCTGGTTCAGAAGACCTTGAGATTTGCCATAGAGCGGTATAAGACCCATTCAAAACTCAAACGCAGTGAGCGAGACCTCAAGCAGATTCAAACGATAGCCCGCATAGCCGGCTGGGAGTGGTATCCCGATGATGACCGTTTCGAACCGTCTGATCAATTTCTGGATTTGCTCGCCTTGCCCCATGAGCTCAAAACCGATCAAGGGATATTTTTTCTATTCAAAATCCATTCGGAAGATAGGCAAGGTTTTATGGAAGCAATGCAAGCCGACCCGAGCGATGCCCATTCCATTTATTGTGAGGTACGGCTTGAAATCAATGGCGATTATCGCCCATTTCTATTTAAAGGCGACCCTATGGAACAGGCAGGGGGTCGGGCTTTCCACGGCTCGGCGCAGGATATTACCCTGATGCGCAGCACTGCGACGAGTCTAGGTCAGCGAGAGCGATTTTTGGAGCTCACTGGAGAGATTGCATTGATCGGTGGCTGGGAACTCGATCTCGTGGAGAATAAGATTTACTGGTCCGACATGACCTTTGCTTTATTTGAAGTTTCAAGATCGATCGAGCCTACCCTTGATCTAATGCTTTCTAATTGTGTAGATGGGGATCGGGCGCGGGTAGAAAATATTCTTCTCGAGTCGATAGAAAAGCAGACCCCCTTTGATTTTGAAAAAGAAATAATCACCCCCAAATCTGGTAAGAAGTGGATCAAATGCAAGGGGGAAGCGGTAGTAGAGAATGGAAAGACCGTAAAGCTATCTGGAATACTTCAAGACATCACCGAGAGTCGCGCGCGCTTGGAAGCTCTTCGTATACGGGCGCTCATGCTCGATGGGGTTACCGATGCAGCCATTGCGATCACGGGCGAAGGGAAGATCATCTATTGGAACCAAGCAGCCGAAAATCTATACAAATATTCGAAGCAAGAAGCTATTGGCAAGCAGCTTCCAGATTTTAACATTACGCTCGCTTCAAAAGAAAAGCTGAATACATTGCTAGGCACATTAAAGAGCGGTAAACCTTATAGTGGAGAGTATTTGATGCAAGATCGTGATGGGAGGCAGTTTGAAGTAAGCGCTTCAAACTACCCAGTCATGGACGAAAATGGAAAATTGGTAGCCTTACTGGGTATTTCAAAAGACATCACGGAGCAGAAGGCGCAGGCGCGGACTATTGCAGAAAACGAAGAGCGGTTTCGAATGATATTTGAATACTCGCCCGTGGGCAAAGGCCTAACAGATGTATTCACTGGTAGATGGCTAGATGCCAATAATGCATTGCTCAATCTCCTTGGGTATACCAAAGAAGAATTTTTAAAACGAAAAGTAAGGGATATCACTCCAGCAGAATATCAAATAGCGGATAGCAAGGAATTTGAGAATATAAAAGCGGGAGATCTCTTCGGGCCTTATCAGAAAGATTATTTTAGTAAGAGTGGTGAGCGGTTGAAAGTAATTATTGCTGGGTTTACTGTATTGAATACTGATGGACATATACATGCATGGAGCCATATCATAGACATCACTGAGCTTGAGAACAAGACCCAAGCGCTCAAAAAAAGTGAAGACCGCTTTAAGAACTATGTCGAAAATTCATCTGATGTAATCCTTACCATTAATCCAGATGGAATCTTTACCTATCTTTCACCCAATGTCAAGAAACTTTATGGTTTTGAGCCTTCGGAAGTGGAAGGGAAATATATTTCAGATTTTGCGCATCCAGATGATGTAGAGCTGATTATATCGGCATTTGTGAGAAGTCTAGAAGATCCTGATTATCCTTTGCGACTTACTTACCGTACATTGCACAAAAATGGTAGCTATAAATGGGTGCAGTCGGATGGCAGAATACGCGAAGATGAAAATGGCAACGCTTACGGCCTGGTGGTAGTGCGGGACATAAATAAGGAGCATAAAGCAGAGCTGACTGTGCTGGAACATAACCGGAAACTCCGAGATATTGCTTTTATCCAATCTCATGTAGTGCGCAGGCCGCTGGCAAATATTATGGGGATTTTGGACATGGAAGAAATGGAAGGCAGTCTTACAGAAGCTCAAAAACCACTATTTAAAATGCTTCGTGGAGAGGCTTTGGCGCTGAATGAAATTGTGACCGAGATCGTTGATAAATCAGCTGAAATATCTGAACCGCCCAAGGATGAATGAGCTGATCTGGATAATAGATGACGACCCGGTTTTTCGTCTGATCTTTCGAAAAACATTCTTTCACAGCACAGGGATCGAAACCATACGTGAGTTTGATGACGCCTATGCCGCCAAAGAAGCAATGGAAAAATTGGAGAGTACAGCTTTGCCTAAACTTATTCTACTCGATATCAATATGCCGATTATGAGCGGTTGGGAATTTTCAGATTGGTTGGACAATGGTTCAAATGGGCTGTCTACTGCCCATATCAATATCTATTTAATGACATCGAGCATTGACCCTGCAGATAAAGCTAGGGCGGAAGCCTATCACATTATTAAAGAGTATATCACCAAACCCGTTGACTCGGAGACGTGTCGGTCGATGGCCGATCGGCATATTCTTGGGGGAAGCTAATCGACCTTGGATAGAGCGCGTATGATTTCGATAGAGAAGACATTTTTTTAAGAGCTTATTTTTAAGGGAATATCAATCCGTATCGCTTTTCTTGTAATTCTTCATAGAATTATAGCCATTTGCAGTAAGGCAAATACCAATAATAATATTGAGATAATAGGATCCGTTATCAGACCGTGATAAGTCTGAATAGTCCACACCAAGGGCAAAGTAAAAAATTTCAATCAGTCCAAAAATTCAAATTACTCGAAATACTTTAAACAGATTCATTTTTGCAATTTTTTAATTGTCCGCAAACTGGTCTCTTACAGCATAAAGTAGGATGATAAATAGGTAAACGCTTATTCGGCGTAGAAAGCGGTCTGTTCATTCATTCTCTATTACCATCCTGATATTTCTTGTATGAAAAGTACATGCTGGTAATAGTCAAATACGAGTAAAGAGCCTGATATAGCAGCTGCTATTATTAGACCATAAACAGTCCGAAGGTACGAGCCTGTATAAAACAAAAACTACAACCGCTAAGCCATAAATCAACATAAAACGGCATATTTTTATTAAATCCATTTTGTCAATTCTGGGATTGATAACCAATAGACGTCGAAGTGACAAAGCACATTTTGCGAAAGCCTGTAAACCACTCGGGTCTTTTCTATTGATTATTCTTCCTTTTCTTTGCGCTCATAAAATTGCACATGCGCAAATTCCTTAGATTTCTCAAAATGACATTCTTAACAATACTGGCCATTCTCGTAATCTTTGCTCTTGCGGTATGGTTATTTATAAGTCTTAGCCCGCAATTTGGCGACAGCCCAAGCGATGTAGATAAGGCTGGCTATGCCGGCTCTGGTCATTACGAAGATGGCAGGTTTCAAAATCTCATTCCTACTACTTTAGACCTGAGCCCCAAGGCAATTGTCGAAACGATGATAGCTTTTGCAAAGGGTGGAAAGAATAGAAAACCCGATTTTGAACTGCCCGTAGCATATCGGGATTCTACTGAACTTGCAGATTATGACGGCGCTGCGCGCTTGGTTTGGTTCGGGCATTCGGCATTTTTACTACAGATGGATGGGATGAATATCTTGATCGATCCCATGTTTGGCGAAAGCCCTTCGCCAGTGCCGCTTTTTGGAAGCAAACGATATGGAGACTTACCGATAGAAATAGAAAAGCTGCCATCTATCAATCTGATTATTTTCTCGCATGACCATTATGATCATCTCGATTACGGTTCTATTTTAAAGCTCAAGGCAAAAACCAAAGCCTACTACGTGCCGCTGGGCGTGGGTGCCCACCTAAAAGATTGGGGCGTGGAGCCTAGCATCGTTCACGAGCTCAACTGGTGGGAGAGTCGGGATTTGAACGGAATGAAACTGGTTTTCGCCCCATCGCGGCATTTTTCGGGTCGCGGTATCGGTGACCGGAATACCACGCTATGGGGCTCCTGGGTGATAAAAGGAGAAAACCAGAATATATACTTCAGCGGCGATGGCGGTTATGGCCCGCACTTTAAAGCCATCGGCGAGAAGTATGGGCCGTTTGATTTTGCTATGATAGAATGCGGGCAGTACAATGAAAAGTGGAAAGACATCCACATGATGCCCGAAGAGTCGGTGCAGGCAGCACTTGATCTTCAAGCCAGATTGATGATGCCCATTCATTGGGGTGCATTCACCTTGGCTCTTCATGCTTGGACTGACCCGATCGTACGTGTTTTGGCGGAAGCAAACCGACTAAATATGCCTATAACAGCCCCCGAAATAGGAGAGAGCATCCGCATCGGAGAAGCGCCAGGGGAAATCGTAAAGTGGTGGGAAGAGAAATAAACCCTTAGTTCTCGATCTCTTCGATAATCTTAGTGCGATAGCGCACCGCATGCGTGTCTGGCTCGATTCCATGCCCATACGTGTCGGCGTAGACCTTGGTAAACTCGGCGCCAAAAAACAGGATGAGACAAGAATACGATACCCAAAGAAGAATCAAAATGACCGATCCGGCTGCTCCGTAAGTCGAGCCAGGATTGGCTTTACCAAAGTATAGGCTGAGCAATATCTTCCCGATAATAAACAATATTGCGGTAAGAAAGCTACCGAACCACACCGTTTTCCATCGAATTTTGGCATCAGGTAAATACCTGAATATAAGTCCGAACAAGACAGTAATTATACCTACGGAAATCACTTCATTCAAAATCTCTACCGCATATACGATTGCATCTGGAAAGAGCTGAAGAAGGAAATCATTTAATACCGCGATGCCGGCCGTAATGACAAAACTGGTAAGCAGAAGGAAGGCTATAGCCAGTACAAAAGCAAAGCTCTGTGCCCGGTCAATTACTATTTTTTTAATTCCAGCTTCCGGATTGGTTTTGATTCCCCAAATTTGATTGAGACTTATCTGGAGATGAAAGAAAACTCCTGTAGCACCGAAGAGTAGGGTGGCGATACCAATAATAGTGCTTACTAAACCCTTGTTTTCACCACGCGTATTGGCAAACATCTCTTGGATCGACTCAGCGGCATCGGAACCCAAGGCGCTTGAGATCTGTCCGTTCAATTTGCCGGCAACTATCTCCGTACCCCATATATAACCAACACCATTGATTATAACTACTAAAAGCCCTGGTAGCGAAAGCAGTGCGTAATAAGCTACCACGGCGCTCAGTCGCCACGGGTCTGAATCGTTCCAAGCTATTCCCGTTTTTTTTATGAGCTTGGGAAAATCCTTGATTTTAAATTTGGTCTCCTTAGCGTTCTCTTCGGGTGTCTCTGACATCAATAATCTATTTGGAAAATGATTTTAAATTAGACAAATATACGCCGACAAAAATGATCGGAAGCTGAAATATCAAGCCGTGAGACCACCATCTATAGGATTGATGGTGCCTGTAGTAAAGACACTATCATCACTGGCCAGAAATAAAACGGTATTGGCAATATCTTCAGGCTCAGCATAACGACCCATAGGGATCATTTGTTCAAATTGCTTTTTGGCACCTTTTACATCATCAGGCGAAAAACCTTTTTCGAGCGAGCGCATCATCCGGTTATCTACTGGCGATGGATTTATGGTATTGGCTCTTATTTTATCCTTCGCACCTTCTATGGCTGCATTTCTCATCAATCCGATCAAGGCATGTTTTGAAGTAGTATAGACAGAAGTCCCCGCAGTACCCTGCATACCCGATACCGAAGATGAGATGATGATGCTGCCGCCGCCGGCTTCTTTAAGGTGTGGCATTCCATATTTTAACGCCAAGAATACACCGCGCACATTCACGGCCATAATTTTGTCGAACTCGTCCATTCCGTAATCTACGATCGGCTTCACGGATCCTTCTATCCCGGCATTGGCAAAAATGATGTTGATCGCGCCAAATTTATCTTTGGCTGCCTTCAGGTATTTTTTGGTGTCTGCTTCACTGGTCACATCGGCAGTGGCCGTCATCAAGCGGTCTCCATTTTTTAGTTCCGTTTTGGCTTCCGCCAATGATTTCTCATCCATATCTACCAGTACTACGTTGGCGCCCTCGCTTGAGAACTTTTTTGCAGTAGCTCTTCCGAGCGATCCCGATCCACCGGTTATTATTGCTGTCTTATTTTTCAAACGTTCCATTTCAATATTTTTTGGTTCAATTGTATCATTCAAACTCCGTTCCCATCGATTCTTTCAGCCAATAAATTGAATCAGAGCGCGATATAATTTGATATTGAAGCTTAAGGCTATCCTTATGGGGTCTACATTCCACGATAGATAGAAATAGATGCCATTCTGTCCAACCATCAAAATAACGGAATCTGGGATATTTCTACCTTTGAAAAGTTAATCTTCAGAACCATGGCTCCATTAGCACTCAATGTACTTTTGAAACCCGATCAAGTTATGCGGCAAGCGGCCGAGCGCGCAAATAAATTCTTATTGCAAGATTATCCCCAAGGTTTTGCTTTCGATGATACCCACCATATCCATCTTACCTGTCTTCAGTGTTTTGTTAAGGATTCGGACCTGAAGCAGTTCAGGCTCCTGGTTGAAACGCTTGCCATGCGTTTTCCCATGGCCGGATTGACCCTAAAGGCCACCGGCTATCACTGGCATCACGCGAGTGAAAAGTCGGTAGGATCTATTGAAGTAGAAAAAAATGAAATTCTTACGGCTTTTCACCGGGAGATGGTAAAGGAGTCGGCTCAATATGTTGCCAAGTTTGGAGACCGGACTGCATTTGCACGATTTGCGGGCGAGTCCGAAATCAAACAAGACACGATCGATTATGTGGAGAATTTCAGAAGGAAACATTCCCTGAGCAATTATAAACCGCACGTAACCGTAGGTCTCGCCAATGCAAATTATTTAGAGAAAATTGCTGAAGGGGCTTTTTCACCTTTCACTTTTAGCAGTGAAGGAGTGGGGCTTTATCAAATTGGAAACCACGGCACAGCCAGATTAGAAGTATAAAAAAAGCTGCCCGAAGGCAGCTTTTCTGTTTGTATTTGTTAAGATTCGGCATTAGTCATAACTGCCTAAGCGTAATGCGGCAAATACTTGGATATATGAATTCTTGGCATCTCCCAATAGCGTTTCGGCGAGTTCACTATCCTGTACTTCTTGTAAACCATAATTATAGCGTGCACCTACCTGAATAGCCGAAAAATTAAGTGCGAAGCCACCCACAAGACCAAAATCCAAATTCTTAAAATTATCTGAATCTAAATCGTCTTCTGCTTCAAAGTCACCTTCAATTTCATAATCACTCCCAGCCAGAAATCCTACATAAGGACCTACATGTATTTCGGCGATATCACCAAGACGAAACACGCCTAAAAGCGGAACATCTATATAGTTGAGCTTAAAAGTGGCAGTGCCATCTATATCACCAAAAGGACCCAGATCAATGTCATACGCACCTTCCGCACCCTTGGTAGAATACAATACTTCAGGCTGAAATGCAAAGGCATCGCTGATCGGCACATTGAGATATACACCAAAATGGTATCCCGTGCGCAGATTTTCATCATCGACGTCATCAATGTTCAGATTTGATAAATTTAAACCACCTTTCAAACCGATGTATTGGGCATGCGCTCCAAAACCAGAGATAAGGGCGATAGTTAAAATGAGTAATTGCTTTTTCATAGTTTAATTTTGTTTGACCCTTCTTGGCAAATCTCTGTCCACGTCGGTAGGGGCTGCTAAGGGTTTGCTCAATACCGCTCAGCCTTAATTATTTAAGGCTTACGCCAAAGGAGAACCCGTCTGATTCCTGTGTTTTATTGAGTATTCTTTTCCACGAATTATCCACAGTTGCTAAAGGTTCGGGCAGCTCTGCGTAAGTTTGGCAACCTAAAAAATCACAAGTGTATGGCTGTATTAATGGGTTCCCTACAGAGCGTATCGGTGCACCGAATCGGCAATAAGACCAATGGCGGGGCGATCACGCTGTCTGAGCATGAAGTAAACCTGACCGATGAGGTAAGATCGCTATTGGAAACGTACTTCACAAAGTCTTTCAAGTTTGAAATATTCTATCACTTCGATCATGAAAATAGCTTGGAGTACAACGAAGTCTACCAAACCGCTGGCAAGGTTTTTCAGAGTGAACTTGAGCTGCATGAAGCATCCGTGGCATTGGCCAAAAGATTATTTGACCACGGCGATCACGCCCAGATTAAGTCGGGAGAGTTTTATACCGCTTTTTTTCAGGGTTGCACCTTAGATGGCCGTGCAGTCAATGCCATCGGCCTTTTTAAATCGGAAACGAAAGACACGTTCTTTAAGGTAGAAACCAAAGGGAATGGCTTCGAGATAAATGCCTCGGAAGGAATAAGCCTTTCTAAGCTCGATAAAGGATGCATGATTTTCAATTACGATAGGGAAGAAGGATATACCGTAGCCGCAGTAGATCACACCAATAAAGGCGGTGAGACCCGGTATTGGGTAGAGCGCTTCCTTTCGATAAGCCGTATGAACGATGCTTATTTAAAAACCGAAAATGAACTGGCCATCTGTAAAAGATTTATCAGCGAAGCGCTGCCGGCCGGTTTTGAAGTCAGCAAAGCCGATCAAGCAGATCTGCTGAACCGCTCTATGGAGTATTTCAATGAAAATGAACAGTTCAATCTCGAAGATTTTGGTCAGACCGTAATGGAGCAGCCGCAGGTGATCCATCAATTCAAGACTTTTCATACGGCGCAAGAAGGTTCTGCCACTAGCGATTCTAGCTTCGATATCTCAAGTACAGCGGTAAAGAGCCAAAAGCGATTCTTTAAAAGCATTATCAAGCTGGACAAGAATTTTCACGTCTACGTGCATGGCAACTCCAGTATGATAGAGCGCGGCCAAGATGATAACGGACGCAAGTTTTACAAGCTATATTTCGACGAAGAAAATTAGTCTTCAATCCCTTTTCCTGTTTTTCTTCTCAGCATTATTAAGCACGTAATAGCCCCATAGCAAGCTTATACCAGACACGATACCTAAGAGTTGGTCGGTGATATCTTGCCCTTGATAAAATCCTACGGCGACCGAAACCAATGCGAGAAGGCCAATGATAAGTAGAAAGTATTTTATGTATTTCATCTAGTGGGAGTTTTGGGCGCCATGAAATCTTCGATGGTCTGACTGAGCTCGACCATTATAGGCAAGGAAGCATTTCCATACGTGGCCATGTTTACAGTCCTATCGACAGAGACTTCGCGAAATACGTGGTTCATACCTTCGATGATCTTGAGCTCAACGCGCTCATTTTTCGATGCCATTCGCTCCGCATCATCGGTGCTTACTTGAATATCGGTCGTGCCTTGAATTATCAAGACGGGCTTAGAAACTTTGCCTACTTCGCTAGCAGGATCATACTTAAACCATGAGATAAGATAAGGCTGGACGCTTGGCCTAAAAAGCGAGTTGAGAAATGGGGGCGTATTGCGCACCAGATACCCAGCTTCTAAGGAGTCTAACGTTTGAACAAGGCTGGGTTTTAAATCGGGCATTTGCGAAAGAACTTGCTCTTGGATGACATTGGCAGCGGGGCGGCCGGCACCTGATACGCATACCAATCGATCAACCTTGGCATCTTGTGCTGCGATAGTGCCTATCAGCGCGCCTTCGCTATGACCGATGATGGTGATGGACTTCAATCGTTTATCATTTGCTAAAAACCCCACCCAAGCATTTGCATCAGCAATATAGGTATCAAACAAGAGCCCAGACTCGCTGAACTTCTCACTGCTACTTTTCGCCACTCCGCGCTTGTCTACCCTTAGGCTCGCTATACCATAATTGCTAAGGGCTTCAGCCAATAGTTTTAGGCTATTGTTCACCATCATCGGGTTATTTCCATTCCGATCGGTAGGGCCTGAGCCAGAAATAATAAAGACCACATCGCCCGTGAAGCCATCGCTCGGAATGAGCAATGTTCCAAAAAGCGGAATGGAGTCGGGACAGATAGTGACTTCTTCACTTCCTGCATCTTGCGCTTTTGCACCCAATGAAATGATCAAAATTAAGCCGCAAATAGCTGGTATTAATGAGTTTTTTCTCATAGTTTTCGCTTTTAAACGGGTACTTTTTTTAGTTTTCCCGCTATTTCTTTAGCTATCACAATGGCGTGATCCCGGCCGTTTTCAATAAATACCTTTTCTGTTCGCACCCCTGCCAGTACAGTGCCGCAAAGATAGAAATCTGCGATCTCTGACTCATAGGTTTCGGGGTTGTAGTCCAACATCAAGTCAACGGGATCGGGGTGCAGCCCACAAGCCCGGAGCAGCGATACATCGGGCAAGTAACCCACCAATAGGTAGTTGAAGTCGGAAGGGATGGATTCGGTGCTGCCATCTTTCTTGGCTATCCTGATTTCCGTTTCCGAAATTTCTTTAGCCTCGGCATGGTAGATCGCTCTGATCTTTCCCTCCTTGATACGGTTCCGAATATCTGGCACCAACCAATATTTGGCCGTAGGCTTCAGGTCTTCGCCCCGCGCTATGAGCGTCACTTCCACATTATGTCGGTAAAGCTCCAGCGCGGCCGAAATCCCACTATTTCCAGCACCTACTATGGTCACCTTTTGAAAAGAATGCGCATAGGGTTCTTCGTAATAATGACTTACATTGGGCAAGTTTTCACCAGGTATATTGAGCTGGCGCGCTTTGTCAAAATATCCCGTAGCCAGAATGATAAACTCGGCCCGAAAGCTTTCTTTCTGGTCGGTATGGACTTGAAAATGATCCGCAACCTTTTTCACGGAAGCCACTTTGGTGTTGAGCTTAAAGTGAAGGTCGTAGTATTGGGCTACCTTCCGGTAGTATTGGAGCGCTTCATTCCGGTTGGCTTTTACATTGCTTGTCGCAAAGGGTATTCCGGCTATCTCAATATTTTCGGCGGTACTGAAGAAAGTCATCCGCCTTGGGTATCGACGTATCGATTCGGTGACCGATCCTTTTTCAATGATCAAGCTCTCAATGCCCTGCTTCTTCAATTCGGCTGCGGCTGCTATGCCGCATGGGCCGCCGCCTACGATGATCGCAGGCCATATCTTCTCGTGTGCTTCCATGCTATTTCAACTGTTAAAACTAAGGATTGTTTTCGTTCTCAATCATGGTGCTCAACCATGGTTTTTAAGCTTCCGCCAAAGTTGAATGACCTCAGCGGCCTCTTTCACGTCGTGCACACGCAATAGCTTGGCGCCCCGCTCTAAGGCCATCATGTGCAGCGCCGTAGTTCCGTTCAGTGCATTGGCAGGGGTCGTGTTGAGCGTACGCCATACCATCGATTTTCGCGAAAGCCCCGCCAGAATAGGCAATCCAAAAAGGGAGAGTTCATCCATTCGTTCTAATAGCTCAAAGTTCTGATCTACCGTTTTTGAAAACCCAAAACCGGGATCAACGATCACATCGCTCACCCCCAAACGATGCAAGCTGTTTATCTTTTCGGATAGCTCGAAGACTATGTCACCTGTTAGATCGGTATACTTGGCCAGCTTGTTCATCTCATTGGGCATACCGCGGTTATGCATTAGGATGTATGGGCAGTGCAGGTCGGCCACAGTCTCAAACATAGCCGGATCGAGCACTCCGCTGCCCACATCGTTTATGATTTCCGCACCGGCAGCGATAGCTTTGGCGGCTACTTTGGCTCTGAAAGTATCTGCAGATATAATAGCTTCGGGATAGGCTACCCGTAAAATCCGGATGGCCTCACAAAGCGTTCGGGTCTCCTGGTCTTCGGGTATTTCATCGGCGCCCGGCCGGGTAGAGTAAGCGCCCACATCAAGTAGGTCGGCTCCATCGCCGATCATTTTTCCCGCCCTGTCAATGATGTCCTGCTCAGAATTCACTCTGCTGCCGGCATAGAAAGAGTCGTCGGTGATATTTAAAATCCCCATCGTTAAGGGCTTGTTAAATTCTAGGAGTTTGCCCCCGACTTGCATACTTTGGTGTTTTTTAAAAGCAGTACCTTTCACGGCTATAATTTGAGACTCGCGACTAAACAAGCAATGGTAAATAATACGACTGAGCAGTACCAGAGTGTATTGACCGGCTGCAAAGATATCTTCTTAAAGAAAATGCAAGATTATGGCACCGCATGGCGCATCTTGCGGAGCAGCTCACTTACCGATCAGATTTTTATCAAGGCCAATCGAATCCGCACCATACAAGAGAAGGGAATAAGCAAAGTAGATGAAGGCATCGCCGGCGAATTTATGGCAATGGTCAATTATTGCGTCATGGCACTTATCCAGCTTTCGCTGAAAAGCGGAGAAAACCTAGAGCTCGATCACCAAGAAGCCGAAAGGCTTTATGATCAATACGCTGCTAGCGCGCATGACCTTATGGTCAATAAAAACCATGATTATGGTGAAGCTTGGCGCGATATGCGCATCTCATCGCTCACTGATCTGATATTGATGAAAATACTACGCATAAAGCAAATAGAAAATAATAAAGGACTCACCATCGCTTCCGAAGGGATCGATGCCAATTATTACGACATTTTAAATTATTCCATCTTCGCACTTATTTTAATTGGCGAGAATGAAACCAATGCATAACCAAAAATGAACAAATCACGAATACTGGCCATCCTACTTCTTCTCATCGGTCTAATAATGACCGGCATTGCCGTAGGCTCTCCCGATGTGGTCGACGCTTTTAAGATTTATTGGATGGCTGTGGCCGCAGCCATCATTCCCGGTATAATGCTCCTGATGGGCAAGACCAATGCAGCCGTATATTTTGCACGGATTGTGGTAGGTTCTATCTTCATCGTATCTGGGTTGATCAAGGCCAATGATACCATTGGCTTCAGCATTAAGCTCGAAGAGTACTTTGACGAGAACGCGCTCGGTTCCTTCTGGGCGGCTTTTCACGATTATGCCTTGCCATTGGCCATTTTTATTTCGGGTATCGAAGTCCTGCTTGGGCTGGCCGTTATTTTTGGCGCCAAGTCTAGGCTGGCATCTTTTGCACTGCTCGGCATGACCCTGTTTTTCGGATGGCTCACCTATTTTACTGCCGAGTGCAATGATGCACAGATGGCGGCCATCACAGCGGGAGAATCGTTTAACCGGGTCTGCGTGACCGATTGCGGCTGCTTCGGTGATGCCCTGCGCGGTTCGGTAGGGCGATCGCTCACCCCATGGGAATCGTTTTATAAAGACCTCGGTTTGTTCTTCCTTACCTTGATCATCGTCGTTTTCGCAGGCCGCATCAAGTTGAACACTACCAAAGATAGCATAGCCATCCTGCCCGGTGCGTTGCTTATTATGTTAGGCTTTGGTGGATGGCTCTTCGGCTGGTTTTTTCCAACCTACTTCTTTGTGGCCGCTGTGATCGTATTCTTCGTGATCGGTCTGTTTAAGCTGAGTATCAATAAGCGGGAGTGGTCACTGGCATTGGCCCTCGCGCTCATTACTTATAGTTTTGCCCTATTCACCTACCGCCACCTTCCCATTAAGGATTACCGCCCCTACGCCGTCGGGAAAAATATTAAAACCCAGATGATGTTGGCCGATGAGCTTGGGCTCCAAGCTACCGAATATGCCAATATTTATAAGCTCGAAAATAGCGAGAGCGGTGAAAAAATGACCATGAACTCTAAAGAATATCTGGAGAAGGAATTGTGGAAGGATAAGTCTTGGAAGATAGCAAGCACGGGTTCGGAGCCCGTGGTGATCACGCAAGGTTACGAATCGCCCATCGCGTCATTTAACGTAATGACCAGTGATGATATGGATATCGGCGAAGAGCTGTTGAATGATCCAAAATACAGTTTTATGGTCGTGGCCTATGATATTTCTAAATCGAAAGTTGGCAAGGTACCGGCCCAGCCTCAGATCCCTTTCGGAAAAAGCCGAAGCTGCTGGTTTTGACTTTTATGCACTTACTTCTTCGCCCTATGAAAGCTCGGAAGCCTACCGCCATGAGCATCAGCTTGCCTTCCCATTTTATACCGGCGATGAGATTTTTCTGAAAACCATCATTCGTGCCAATCCTGGATTGGTATTGCTCAAGAATGGAGAGATCATCCAGAAGTGGAGCTATTCTGACCTACCTACCTTCGAGAAGATTCAGAAAGACCAAATCAATTAAGGATTTTGATAGGATTTATCATTCGAAAATTGCTCTACGGCATATTGGTTTTATGGGGCGTGGTGACCCTTGTATTCCTTATTTTCAGTCTTAATCCCGGCGACCCCGCTCGTATGTTGCTGGGGCAGCGGGTAGATGAAGCGTCTCTAGCTGCGGTCAATAAGGAGCTAGGTCTTGATCTGCCGTTCATAAAGCAATATGCGCTGTATATTAATGATGTAAGTCCGCTATCCGTCCATACCGATTCCAATTCGCAGAGCCCTTTTTATCTGGATTCTGAAAAGTATAATTACCAAAAGATCATCGCTCTGGGCTCCAAGGTGATCGTCCTTAAATCTCCTTATCTGCGCCGCTCCTATCAATCGCGAAAGCCAGTGAGCGCCGTGATTGGTGAGGCCCTTCCGGGAACGGTTATCCTAGCATTGTTTGCGATCACCTTTGCCGTCGTCATCGGAGTTTTGATAGGTGTGGTTTCGGCGATCAATCAAGGGAAGTTTTTAGATGGTTTCGCCTTGTTCGCGGCAGTGCTCGGTATGTCGGCACCTTCTTTCTTTTCGGCCATCATCATCTCTTGGATCGGTGGTTTTCTATGGGCCAATCATATCTCTTTTCCCACTATCCCGCTGGTTTTCTTGCTTGCCGCAGCCCTATTATCTATCTTCAAAGCGGGCAGTCTCAGGTGGGGCGATGCATTTGCATGGGCTATAAAAGGATTCTTGATAGGGCTGGGGATGATTTTTTTGAACAGTGTGACCCTATTTTATCTCGGTTTTTCCTTCCTGCCATTTTCTGATTCCCTTATCTACTTGCCCGGTACGGGGCTCAATATGACAGGGAGCCTTTACGGGGTCGACGTTTTTAAGGGAGAATATCTGGCGCTTGAAAATATGATCCTTCCTGTGATTACGCTGGGTATAAGGCCGCTCGCCGTGGTAGTGCAGCTCACCCGCAGCGCGATGCTCGATGTGCTATCGCAAGATTTCATTCGTACCGCCCGTGCAAAAGGGCTATCCGAAAATCGGGTGGTATTCGGCCATGCCCTGCGCAATGCCCTTAACCCCGTGGTCACGGCAGTCTCTGGTTGGTTTGCATCTATGCTTGCCGGTGCCGTGTTCATAGAGTTTATTTTTAATTGGAAAGGACTTGGACTTCAAGTCTTTCAGTCACTCCAGAATGATGATTATCCCGTGGTGATGGGATCGGTGCTCGTTATTGCTGCTGCATTTGTGCTGATCAATATCTTTGTTGACGTTATCTACGGAATTCTAGATCCACGGATCCGACTTTCTTAAAACCTAAACAAGTATTCCCCTAAATCGGCGTATGCCTAAGAACAAAAAATAATCATCATGAGAAAACCCCTTATTGCAGGAAACTGGAAAATGAATAAAATGGCAGCCGAAGCAAAGTCGCTGCTCGAAGAAATAAAGACCGCTACCGCTTCATTTTCCGAAAAGGTAGACGTGATGATAGCCCCATCATCCCTGTATCTGGCTCATTTTGGCAATAGCGCTGGTAGTCAATTGGCCATAGGAGCACAAGATGTGAGCGCCCAACAGGAAGATGGTGCTTTCACGGGCGAATTTTCTGCTGCCATGCTGAAATCGGCAGGGGTGAAGCATGCCATCGTGGGGCATAGCGAAAGGCGCACCTACCATGGTGAAGATGATGCCTTGATCTCCCAAAAAATCAAAGCTTGCGTGGCAGCAGGGATTGTCCCGGTATATTGCTGCGGCGAAAATCTCGAGCAGCGCGAAGCCAATAAGCACGTGGCCGTGGTAACTGGCCAGCTCAAGACAGCGCTAGAAGGAATGACTTCTATGGAATTGGCAAATCTTGTGGTAGCCTATGAGCCTGTGTGGGCGATCGGCACCGGCAAGACTGCCAGCGCAGCACAAGCACAGGAAATGCACCATGAAATCAGAAATTTTTTGAGTACCCGGTTTGACCAAGACTTTGCTGCTGGCGTTCGCATCCTCTACGGCGGCAGCTGCAAGCCTTCAAACGCTGCCGAGCTATTGAGCCAGCCCGATGTGGATGGCGGCTTGATCGGTGGTGCTTCTTTGGTGGCCGGCGACTTTGCCAAAATCGTAGAAGCTGCCGCTCAATGAAGTATACCCAGCTTGCCGTAATCTGCATACCCCGTGAGCCGCTGGCCGAAATATTGATCAGCGAGCTCGCCGACATCGGCTTCGAGAGCTTTGAAGAATCCAAAAACGGTTTTCGCGCCTATATCCCGGGCTCCGACTTTTCGCTTGCCGCGGTAGAGCAAATCTTGGAAGCCAAGAAAGGGCTTGGCGAGATAAGCTTTCTGCGAGAAGAGATTCCCGATCAAAACTGGAACGCTAGCTGGGAAGCATCCTATCCTATGGTTGAGATCGGAACCAAATGCGTGGTGCGCGCTCCATTTCATACCACGCTCGGTAAGCATTACGATCTCGAACTTATCATACAGCCGCAGATGTCATTTGGCACCGGCCACCATGAGACTACGACCTTAATGCTGGAGCATCTCTTAGCTATTGATCTGAGCGGTGCTTCCGTACTCGATATGGGGAGCGGTACAGGAGTATTGGCAATAGCCGCAGCCAAGCGTGGAGCAGAGAGCGTAATGGCAATAGACATTGAAGAATGGGCGTATAAGAATAGCCTTGAAAATGCAGCGCTGAATGATGTGAGCATAATTGTTGAGAAAGGGGATGTAGCACTTATCAAAGGCCAAAGCTTTGATTTTATCTTTGCCAATATCAATAAGAACGTGCTCTTGGCAGACATGCAGCAATATGCCCTTTCGCTGAAAAGTGGCGGTATACTTTTCTTAAGCGGCTTCTTTACTTCAGATTCTGAAGAAATAATGGCCGAAGCGCTGAAACATCACCTTAGAGATGCCGTTCAAACGGAAAGAAAGGGGTGGGCATCGCTCCGTATCATAAAAGTGAAATAGTACAATGAATAGAATCATCCTTCTTATAGCCCTTGCGTCATTGACTAGCCTATTGGCCAAAAGCCAGAGCCTGCGTGAGTTTACCCATGAAAAGCAAGCCTTCTATAACGAGGCTTACGAGATCATGGGCGATGCCGATAAGAAGGAAGCCAAAGAATTTATGGAAGAACGCTTCATGCCGTTCTGGATCAATGGAAGCGCCTATAACGAAGCTCAGCTGGAGCAAATTTATACCATAGCTGACGGTATTCTTAAAAAGAGATTGCGTCCTTTTCCATTCTACAAGTCCTACTTCACCAGCTTGATGGCTTTTCCAGGTTCACCGCAAGAAGGAGAGGGATTCGATATTTGGATAGCCACCATGGAAGAGCTATTGACCAAGAGCAAAAAAGACATCGAAGAGTATATCACCTTATCGGAAAATCTCTTTACGGACAATACTTTCTACCAGTCGCCTTCTACCAGTTGGAAGGTAAATGCCACCAGCTGGCGATTTGGAAGGGATGGAAAAGATCCAATGATTATTTTTCCAGATATTAATTTGATCTGTCTCGCAAAAGGCGATAGCTCAGTGATCTACGCTACATCAGGTACCTACTACCCAAAAAATGAAAGGTTCGAAGGAGCGGAAGGTAAAATAACCTGGGAGCGTGCTGGCCTTGACCCAAACGAAACCTTTGCAGTGATCCAAGAGCCTTTTGAGATCAATGTGCGCTCATCGACCTTTATTATTGACTCTGTCCAATTTTTCAACTCCTTCTTTTCGTATCCGCTGCTCGGCACGGTCGAAGATAAAATCCTGGCCAATGTAGATACAGAGAGCGCCACCTTTCCACAATTCTCTTCCTATGAGCAGCGCCTTGACATAAAAGATATCGTTGACAAGGTTGATTATAGCGGCGGTTTTAGGATGGAGGGCGCCAATCTAAAAGGATATGGTACCTACGAAGTGCCCGCCAAGCTTACCTTCAAGCGGGATGGCCTTCCTGCACTGGTCGCTTCGGCACAGAGTTATACGATCAAGCCCGACCAGATTTCGGCGGCCAATGCGCGCATCGCGATCCTACTGAACAATGATTCAATCGTTCACCCTGGACTCCAGCTAAGGTTCAAAAATGAAAACAGATTACTCACCCTGATACGCACCGAAGAAGGGCTTTCCCGATCGCCTTTCTACAATTCTTATCATAAGGTAGATATGTATTTCGAAGCCTTTTACTGGAATATCGATGACCCGCTCATTCGCTTGGGAAATCTCTATGGAAGCACAGAAACCCGTGCCGCGTTCGAAAGTGCCAATTTCTTCAAGAAAAAACGATACTATACCCTTCAGGGGCAAGACCGGGTAAATCCGCTCTACGCAATACGACAATATGCCAAGCGTGTGAACTCTGACTACCTTGATGCAAATGGGCTTGCGGCTTCCATGGGCTATAGGCTAGAAGTATTCGTCCCACGACTGGTAGACCTTACCAACAAAGGTTTTATAAGCTATGATATCAACTCCGAAACGGTTGAAGTGCGACCAAAACTATACGATTATATCTCGGCGGCCGCAGGAAATATCGACTATGATGTTATTCTCTTCAACTCGGATGTGAAGCAGGGAAATAATGCCGAGCTCAACCTGATCAATTTTGATTTGGTGCTGAAAGGGGTAGACCAAATTCTACTTTCCGATTCGCAAAACGTAGTGATCTATCCTAAAAATGGGGAAGTAAACTTGCGCAAAAACCGAGATTTCAATTTCGGTGGGGTTATCCGCTCCGGTAGGTTCGAATTTTATGGACAAGAGTATGCCTTTGATTACGATAAATTTCAGATCGATCTGATCGCTGTTGATTCCTGTAAACTCTATGTACGTGATTTCAGGCCCGACTATTCCGGCCTGCGCCAAGTAAAAAATGTAATAGAAGGAATAGGCGGAACCTTACAGATTGACAATCCATTCAATAAGTCTGGTCTTCAAGAAGAATTTACCGAATACCCCATTCTAAATTCCGACCGTGAGTCTTATGTTTACTACGATGCCGGCGGAATTCAAGGCGGGGTCTACGAGCGTGATAAGGTCTATTTTGAGCTGGAGCCATTTATCCTCGACAGCCTAGATAACTTTGCTACCGAACAGGTCGCCTTCGATGGTACTTTCGTGAGTGGCGGCATATTTCCCGAGCTCAAAGAGAAGTTAAAGATTCAGGAAGATTACTCGCTTGGATTCAAGCGAAGTGCGCCACCCGAAGGGCTTGCGCTCTATGGCGACAAGGCCGTGTTTAAAAACGAGATCATACTGGGCTACAATGGCCTTCAGGGCAATGGAGATCTTGAATATCTCACGGCCACTGCATCTTCCGATCGGTTTACCTTCTTTCCCGACAGCACCCGAGGTATCACCACTTCCTTTATCAATCGGGAGCAGGGCGCGCCCGTAGAAATTCCCGAGGCCAATGGCACAGCAGTCGATCTTGCTTTTTATCCAGCCGATGACAAGTTGCGGGCGGGCGTTATGAAAACCCCCATTAATATGTTTAACGGGCAGGCTATGGCCAAAGTAGGCGCAGTCGATCTAGAACCCGCAGGCCTTACCGGTACCGGGGTGGTTGAGTTTTCGGGAGCTGAACTGGAGTCCAACCTCATCAATTATAAAGTCAATCAGTTTACTTCAGATACTGCCGAGTTTAGACTGCTCGCTTTGGCCGAAGCCAACTTAGCCTTCAAGACAGATAACGTAAATGCATTCATCGATTTTGATGAAAGAATCGGAAAATTCAAATCCAATGGGGATGAGACCAAAGTCGAATTTCCGGTCAATGACTACGTATGCTTTATGGATGAGTTCAAATGGTATATGGACAAGAATGATATCGAGCTTGAGACCTCGCGCGCCATGGCCAGCGACTTTGTGATCGATACAGAGCTTGATATGAACCGCTCCAACTTTTTTAGCGTAGCCAAAGATCAGGACTCACTGAATTTTATGTCACCAAAAGCAGTGTATGATCTTGATTCATACACCATCTTTGCCGATCAAATACCATGGATCCGTGTGGCCGATGCCAAGATCACCCCCGATAGCGGGCGTGTGGTAATACGCCGTCGTGCGAAGATAGATCCGCTTGAAGATGCTACTATACTGGCCAATTATGTAACACAATACCATACCGTAAATAATGCATCGGTGACCATCCTATCGCGGTTCGACTACGTCGCTGCTGGAGACTATACCTATATAGACCAAGATGATAAGCCCTTTATGATCCGGCTCAGCACGATCGGCGTAGACAGCTCGTTGCAAACCATCGCCGAAGGGAGAATACCCCAGACCGATGAATTTTTCTTGAGCCCGTATTTTGAATATAAAGGGAAAGTATTGGTAAAATCGAATGAGAAGTTTCTGAATTTTGACGGAAGCACCCGGATTTTGCATAATTGCGATCGGCTGGAGCGAAATTGGATGAGCTTTAATTCAAGTATCGATCCCTCGGAAGTATTCATTCCAGTAGATACCATTCTCACCGACGATAATAATAATCAAGTGGATGTCGGGCTTAAATTGGTCAAAGATCCTTACGAACTCTATGGAACTTTTCTCTCTGCCAGTCGCGATGATGACGATGCTTCGGTGATCACCTCCCGCGGATTTTTAAAATACAATGCTTCCGCAAATCAATACGAAGTCGCTTCCAAAGAAAAGCTGAACCAAAATACCGGCCGGAAATTATGTGGCGTTACAGACCGAGTCTTGCAAGCTTACAGGGCTCGGCACCCTTCAAATGGGTGATGACCTAGGGCAGCTCGAGACTGCCACTATAGGCAAGGTGGAGTATTCTCCTGCCGATGAAAAGGTGGAGATCAATGCATCTATGACCTTGAGCTTCCCCTTCAACTCGCAGGCGCTCGACAAGATGCGGGAGGTTCTCAGCTCCATCCCCGATCTGAAACCCGTAGACTTTGCCAAGTCAAATTACGAAAATGCCATACGCGAGCTTATGGGGCTCGAAGCATCAGACAAGGTGATCTCTGAACTGAGCCTTAGCGGAACCATCAAGAAGCTGCCCGACGCAATCAACAAGACTTTTTTCATCTCTGACGTGAACCTTACGTGGGATCCAGTGCTAGAATCTTTCGTTTCGGAAGGCCCGATAAGCATCGCCAGCATCGGCAAAGATCAATTTTTCAGACAAGTGCCCGGAAAACTGGTGGTGGAGAAAAAACAAAGTGGCGATATTTTTCATCTCTATCTGGAAGTGAATGAAGCCAACTTTTACTACTTCACCTATAAGCGTGGTTTAATGCAAGTTTTCGCATCAGACAAGGAGTTCAACAATATAATACTCGAAGAAAAAGAAGACAAACGTAAGACTGCCGGAGAGAAAAAAGAGCAAGACTTTATGTATATGCTCGGTTCCAAATCGAAGCAAAATATCTTCTTAGATCAATTCATGTTTTAATAAGAGCTGATAATTTGGTTTCTTCGTGGTAACATTATCAAGCACAGTGCGTAGATGGTGTACCCTATAAACTATAAAGTGAATCAGCACTTTACGATTAAATCTATGCTGATTGCCGTTTTCGTTTTGGCGACAGCCCACACGAGAGCGCAATATAGCGAGCTAGACCTTCGAAGAGAAGCTGGCGAACTTTTTGACCAAGGCAAGTATGCCAAGGCAATGCCGCTCTACGCGCGATTGCTAAGCTTAAAACCGACCGATGTTGATCTCAACTTTCGCTATGGAGCCACCGCCCTGTACGGCGATGCCGATAAGAAAAAAGAAGCGGTCAAATTTCTTCGCTTCGCCACTTCCAAGCCCGGTGCAGATGATTTATCTTGGTATTTCTTAGGTCGTGCCTACCACCTTAACTATCAATTTGCCGACGCGGTAAAGGCATATACCACCTACACTACAAAAGCCAATAAAAAGGATGTCGAAGCACGTGGGGTAGACCGCGCCATCGAAGACTGTAGAAATGGTCTCGCCCTTCTTTCCAATATCAAAGAAGTAGTAGTGCTGGATAAAAAGCAAAGGGCCGGCCGATGCTTTTTTCAGAAACTATGACCTCACCGATATCGGTGGCAAAATTCTCGTCACGCCCGAAGCACTGCTCAGCAATCTCGACAAAAAGAAAAATCATAAGTCCTTGATCCACTTTCGCGGATCGGGCACTACCGTGTTTTTCTCCAGTTATGGAAAGGATGGTAAGACCGGTCTGGATATCTACCGCGCCGAAGTGCTCCCCGGCGGTACGTTTTCCGAGCCCGAGCGATTGAGCAATACAATCAACTCGCCTTACGACGAAGATTATCCTTTTCTCCATCCTGATAATAAAACATTCTACTTCTCTTCTAAGGGCCACACCAGTATGGGTGGCTTCGATGTGTTTAAGTCAAATGCCGATCTCGGTTCTGGTTCTTTTTCGAGTCCGGTCAACCTTGACTTTGCAGTCAACACGCCCGATGACGACCTTTTTTACATCGCCGACTCTGCAAAGAACCTTGCCAATTTTGCTTCTGCAAGAAGTAGCAAGCAGGGCGAGCTTCACGTGTATCGTGTAAAGGTGGCAAGCGTAGCCGTTAATCTCACCTTGATAAAGGGAAGTTTCAAAAATAAAATTGATCCAGCTGTGCGGTTGGCCAAGATCACAGTCGTAGATGCCGCCACGAATAAGGAAGTGGATGTGCAATATACCGACCCTACCACGGGAGATTATGTGCTGAGCTTTCCCAAGAGCGGTAAGTATAAATTCTTGGTCGAAGCCGAAAAGAGCGAGCGTATTCACGCCGGTATCGTAGACATACCAGCCACGGAAGGCATAAAGGCATTGCTGCAAGAGATGGAGCTTGTGTCATCTGCAGCCGTTGAGAAGTTGGTGATCAATAATCTTTTCGATCAGCAGTATGAAGGTGATGTGATGGCACTTGCGCGAAATCTGCTGCTGCAAAAAGCGGCACTCGATGTCAATTTTAATAAGCAAGATGAGCCTTTGTCGGCAGTGGAAGAGCCCTTAGCAGGAAATAGCGTAGATGATGCGTACCGCAACGCCGGTTTTGGAGCGGGCATGAGCAATGCCGATGTCTTGGGCATGGCCAAAGAGCGGGTGATGACTGCTTCCGCAAAAGAACAGGAGCTCATCGTGCTCAGATCGGCCAGCGCTGAGAACTATAATAGCGCCCTGAACAATGCCACCAACGCCGAAATGGAACTTGAATCCCTTTTGGCGAAAGCCGAAGCCGCTGCTCCTTCTGATCAGACAAGGCTCATGTATGAAGCTGGACGAAAGAAAATGGAAGCGCAAAGCGCAGTGCGGAGCGCCGATAATTCAGCGAGCTTGGTCGCCAAACTTGATGATGCCATTGAGAAGGCAGCTGCCGCCAAAATGGAAGCAGAAACCCACCGCGCATCTCTCCAGACAGCGATCGAAAGCGAAGACTTTGATGCGGCCGTATCTGCGCTATCGGTAGAAAAACAGAAGCAGGAAGACACCGACAAGGTAGAAGCCCAGATGGATATTTTTGACGCCGTGCAGACGGCAAGCATCGATTCGCGAAATGAAGCCCAGCGATGCCTTGATCGCGCTTCGGCCATTCGTGCGCAGGCCGAAGAGACCCAAGCCAAACTGATCACAAAGAAGCGGCAGGTAGAAAATGCAAAGGGCAAGTCAAAGGGTGAATTGGAAGCACAGGTAGAGACCTTGAAAATAGAAGTTGCGGAGCAAAGCCAGCAGGCCGATAGAGCGTTCGAGCAAGCGATAGGTATGGAAGATGCTTCCGCAAATACAAAAGAACAATACGAAATATTGAATGGGCTGAGCACTACCGCCGAAGCTTCATTTGCCAAAAACGACCTAAGCGCACAGAAAATCGATGATGCGGCAGCGGCAACCGTAAAAGAGCAGATCGATCGGCAGGTAGTCGAAAATACACTCGTGGCGGCTTACTTGAGTGGGCATCCCGAAATATTCGAAAGTTTTGACTCTCCACAGCAAGCATCCAATTTCAAGAAGCAATTTGCCATAGCCGACGAAACTTTGGCAGCCGCCGAAGAGCAGCCAGAGCTTGATGGCGATAGAACCGATTTGGGCAGTGAAGAAGAAGCTCAGCCGCAGACTGCGCTCGATCGTAACGTGAAGCCGTCAGATGATACAGATGTCGCCGAGCCCAATTCTGACCGAATAGCTAAGAATACCGAGCAATCTCCCAAAAATTTAGAGGGCAAAGCAATAGCAGAAACCAAAGAAGTGGAAGCCAAAAATCCTTTTGAGCAGGCTGCGGAAGAAACATCCGAAGAAAGACCAGCTCCAGAGCCGACCACCGATGTGGAAGAAAATGAAGTGACTGAGATTTTCATCGAAACAGAAACCGAAGCAGCATCCATTTCAAAAATGCCGGCAGCACTCGAAGATGATACGGCGACAGCGATGCTGGCACCCGATGAAATTGCGGTAGATGCTCAGCCGAACATCGCTGAAATGCAAGAATCTTCTCCGGCTAAACTTGAACCGACAGAACGCAGCGCGCCCCAGTCAGCCCCGGCCATTGCCAAAGAAGCTCCGGCACCGAAACCAAGCCAGGATGACACAGCGCTTACTAAAGAAATGGAAAAGCGCGATGCAGCCAGCGACTGGATCTCGATCATCGATGCATCTATCGCCGAGTTAGAACAAGGCGTGGGCACGGCAAGTGAACTTACCCCGGCAGAGCGCAAGGAGCAACTCAATCAATATCAAAAACTCAAGAATGCCAAATCGGGCGAAATAGCTGCAAGCGATGCTAGGATTCGATCCATCCAAGCCAAGGCTACTCACGCACCGGCCGCCGAGACATTAACCGATGAAGAATTAATAAGCGCGAGAAAAGAAATCAACGCTATGGACAACGCTTCATTGGCCAGGCTAGAATCGAAAATACCGGAAGCTTCGAGCGAAAAAGCCTATTTGAAATCGATCCAGGCAGTAGATGCGAATTACATTGCTGAGCTCACGGCCATCGAACTATCCGGCAAAAGTGCCCCTGAAATGGCCATTGACCGCATTGCTTTAAACAGAGCGTTTATCGTAAAATCAAGCGACTTGCTGGATGCAGATGATATGCCAGCCAAGGTGGAAAAGGATGACGTTATAGAATTGCGAAGGATCAAAACCTTAGAACTCATAAATGACGAGCTGGTGATGCAAGGAAAGTCGGAATTTCGTCCGCGCTCAGCAGAAGCTAGAGACTACGCAAGACTATTGGCAGAAGCCGACAAGGAAAAAGCGAGAGAAGACGAAGCGTCGCGCGATGCCGCACTATCTGGCCTAAGCCCCGAGATAAGGCGCGAGCTTGATGTAGAATTCACGAATGCTACCGTAATGCCGGGCTATGACGCCGAGAATGAACGGATTGCGGCCATGTCTTCTCCAGAAAAGCAAAAAAATGCCCAATTGGCACTTTATTCTGATTATCTGGAAGAAGTACAGTCGGATATTCAGCTCTATGCCGCAGCATTAAAGGCGCAGGAAGGGAAAGAAGAAATAGGGGAGCTCAATTACCGCTACGCCCAATTGCTCGCAGAGC
Source organism: uncultured Cryomorphaceae bacterium (assembly GCA_963836915.1). Taxonomy (GTDB): domain Bacteria; phylum Bacteroidota; class Bacteroidia; order Flavobacteriales_D; family Cryomorphaceae; genus Cryomorpha. Next base: position 473,116 of record CAWILH010000002.1, read on the forward strand.
GCTCAAAAACAATAGACAAAGTCGATCAAACCAAGGCCGAGCTCGCCGCTTTAAATAAAAATGGGGATGCCACCCTTGCCGAAAATAATACAAGGCCGGCAGTTGAAGCCGTGCCAGCAGAAACGGATGCCGATGATTTGGCCATGAAAGAAAACACCACTCTGCAAAAGGTTGTAAAAGCAGCACCCGCTCCAACGGACAAGCCGGCTATTTCAGAATCCATAAAAGCCCTGTTTGCAAGCCGAAAAGAACTGATACGCGGCGATGGACTCTCACCGAGAGATGAGAACATTGCCATGGCCGAACTCAACCTAGAATTTGCCGAATCGATTGATTATACCATCGCATCGCACATTAAAAAACTGGATGCCAGTACTTCTGAAAAGGAGCGGGATCAATTGCAAATCGAAATTCAGAAACTCGATGACCTAGCAGCCGATATGCGCCAAGAATCAGATAGGCTGAACAGTGAAGCAGGAGTTGTGGCTACGGTTGATCCGGTATTAGAAGCAGTACAAACCGAGCTGGATGGTGACGGGGAAAATGACGATGAAATCGCCGGTGCAACTGCGGAGTTGAAATCAGAAAATCAAAAAATTGCTCCAGAACAGAAGAGCAAAAGCCAATTAGAAGCGGAAAAAAAAGTGGCGGCAATAATCGAGCAACCCCAGCCAGAAACCAGGGCGGGCAGTGCGCCCTACCGACCATCTATCGACCCTGATGCCTTGGCCTATAAGTCTCTGAATGCCAATATTGCAATGACTGGGATACGCAGTCGTCTCGATTCGATAGAAGACTTGACCAATGCCATCGGCGAGAAGCAACTCGCCTTAAGCACCCTTACCGATCAAGGTGCCCAGCAAAAAGTAAGGCAGCAGCTGAGCGCTATGGCGACGGCTCGTGGCTCCATCGAAGCACGACTTGAAGATGAAGTCAGGGTATCGAATGCGGCTGAGATAGACTATTATGATCAGTCGAATACCTTAATGTTGCTGAAGTTGAAGGAGGCGGGTTCCGATGATTTTAACGACCAAGAAGGGCGAAATCAGATTTTAGCTAGAGGGGCAGCGCTCTCGGCCGCCAGCCCGTCCCGAACGGGAAATACAAGTATTGATTCACAATCCGATATTATTGAAAAAGAGCTCAACTACATCAACGAGCTATCACAGCTCAATGAAGACCTTATAGCCATTCTGCCCCCTGAAGCCTTGGCCAGAGCCAATCCTATGACCGATGCCAAGAATAAAACGCACGACAGCATTGAATTGGTAGACTATACGTTTCTTTCAAGCGCAGAGCTTTACGTACCGGAAGACGGGAAAACCTATTTGGCACCAATACACATTCGGCTGCTGGAAGACTTATCTCAAGGGGAGCAAAATGATATTGTCGATTCAGAAAAAAATCTTTCTATGGATTTTCGGGAGCTACTCGAAATAGCCGGTGACGATGAGATTGACTTCATACAAAGCAGAACCAGCCTAACGCCCAAAGAATTGGAAAAAATAAGAGATGATAAGGTTTCCCGTCAATATTTGGCCGGTACATTAAAGGCCGACAGCATCCGAAGAATAGAGCAAGCAAAAGCGGCCTACCTAGAAGAAATGATGTCGTTGGGCACCGAAAAAATGGCCGAGGCCAATCGCCTACGAAATATGGCGCAAAACGAAACGCTTTCGCGCAATAAGGCCGAGTTAGAAGGACGTGCCGGACGCATAGAATTGGAAGCTATAGCTAATATGAACAGGGCGGCATTGGGTTCCGTACAGGCCGAGTCGCTCCGCACGGCTCGGAAAGCGCAAGAATCACTGGTGGCGGAATCGGTACGGGAACTCAACCCCAAGAAACTCGATATCCTGAGTAGTTCCCTGTCGGGGAAGCAATATTCGGTGGTGCGCACAGATTTAGCATCGGCTGATCGTGTGGTGCAGGACGTACCCGCGCCACGTCCAAAAGGTTCAGAGCCTACCGCAGAACCGATGGCTCCAGCTAACGAAACCGCAGAGCGTGCTCCGGATGTTGCAAATATGCTGGATGAAAATGAAGCTGTAAAGCCCGAGAAACCTACCGATGCAGTCTATATAGACAGAAATACAGATATGATCGACGCCGACCTGCTGGCCGAAGCGTCGGGAAATTGGTTGAACGCCGTTGAGATCATCGCCCAAAAAGACGATTTCTCAGAGGTGAAAGAATCCCTATTTCTGAGTTCATCAACCGTGACAAAGTCGGCTTATAGCAATGCGACGCCGATACCTATCAATCCGGCTATGCCTTCGGGACTGGTCTTTCAAGTGCAGGTCGGTGCATTCCGAAATAATATTCCGCAAGACCTTTTTGGAGAGTTTGCACCCGTGATGGGCGAAGAGCTCGGAAATGGGATAACGCGCTATCGTGCGGGTATATTCAGAGCCTATCGAAGGGCGCTTGAAGCGAAAACCCAGATTAGGACGAAGGGCTACTCCGACGCTTTTGTGGTGGCTTATGTAGATGGTGAGCGGCTTACCGGTGCCCAAGCGCAACAGATTTTGGCGCAAGCCCGAACCGATGAGAATATTACAAGCGAAGAGCTTCTGGCCTTCGCCAAAAACGAACCTTTAAAGCCAAAAACAACCAAAACCACAGCATCCGAACCTGATATGCCAAAGCCTGTGGACGCAATAGCTGAAAATGAAACTTTCAAAAATACCGATTATTACAATGACCCTGAAGCGGCCGAAGCGAGCCAGGTTGAAATCATACAAGGACTGTTCTTCACCGTTCAGGTTGGGGTCTATTCAAAACCGGTAAGGCTGGGTGAACTCTTTAATTTGAATGACCTGAACAGTGAGCTCACCACTGGTGGAACCATTCGCTATACTACCGGCAGATACGCATCTGTGATGGCGGCACAGGCTCCTAAGCAAGATGCTATCGGCAAGGGCGTGACGGATGCCTTCATCACTGCCTACTATAATGGTCAGCGCATTTCTGTAGCCAAGGCTCAAGAAATACTTAATCAAGAAGGTGCGGGGATTATTTCAACTGCCGTCCTTGAGAGCGCTCCGAAGCGAGTGCCTGCAGGTGATCGCGCCAATTCAAAGGCTCCTGTGGTAAGATATGTGGTGATCATGGGAACTTTTTCTGGCGACATACCACAAGAGATCGCCAATGTGTTTTTGGAACGCGATGACTTGAAGATTCGCAGAATAACTTCACCATCAGGTGAGTCCATGTATTTATCTCCCGAGTTTGAAAACCGACAGGAAGCAGACGAACTGCTGCGTGCCAGCCGCGAGGCGGGCATAACCAATGCCCTCATGGGCAAGTCGGTAGATGGTGAAATTTCGCTGATTTCCGGCCGCTAAGTTCTTGCTTAAACAGCTTCAATCTTTATCGATATTATTAACTTTGTCGTCTGATAAATTGTTTCGACCATGATTGAGTTTTCTGAAGTAGCGATAGAAGAAGAGTTAGACCTAAAGCTCGAAGAGCTTTTAAAAGATCAGCATGAGATCATTCTTTTCGATGATGACTACCACACGTTCGACTTTGTAATCAATAGCCTTATAAACGTTTGCAGGCACTCGCCCATACAGGCAGAGCAGTGCACCTTCATCGTGCACCATAATGGCAAATGCTCTGTAAAGAAAGGCGAATACGAGAAATTAGAACCCATTTGTACCGCGCTGCTCGATAGGGGTTTGAGCGCAGAAATAAGATAATTGATGATGAAAAAATTTTTAGGATTGGCGCTTTTGCTCTTAGTGGGAATGGGATGTTCGAAAGTTCCAATCTCTGGGAGAAGGCAATTGAATATTTTGCCAGAGTCCACGATGATACAGCAGAGTAGCGCTGCATACAGCAGTTTTTTAAGTGAAAATCCGCCCATGCCCAATTCCGCTCCCGAATCGAAGCAAGTAGGGCGGGTAGGAGCCAAAATTTCGGTAGCGGTAGAGAAGTATCTCAATGATAATGGCTATGAAGACCTTGCTAAAAAGTTTGACTGGAAGTTTGAAACGATAAAAGACCCTACGGTAAATGCCTGGTGCATGCCGGGAGGGCGCGTAGTGTTTTATACTGGCATACTCCCCATCTGTCAAGATGATGCAGGAGTGGCCGTAGTGATGGGGCACGAAGTGGCCCATGCAGTGGCCAAGCATGGAAATGAGCGTATGAGCCAGCAAATGGGCATTCAAGCCGCAGGTATGTCGCTCGACGTACTATTATCTGAAAAACCACAGCTCACCAGAGAATTGCTTCTGCAGTCGTATGGTATAGGAACCCAGCTCGGATCATTGGCCTATTCACGTACCCATGAGTCTGAAGCCGACCAACTTGGAATCATATTTATGGCCATGGCTGGATACGACCCACGTGAAGCTCCAAAATTTTGGGCCGCATGTCGCAAAATGGGGGAGCGTCGCCACCTGAATTGTTAAGTACGCACCCCAGTGATGAGACACGCATTGCAGACCTTAACAAACACATGAACAAGGCCTTGAAGTACTACAAGCCCACTAATTAGCAAGCCTATGAATGATGAAGAATTGGCCGGGTATTTCAAGATGGGCGTATCTGTGACCGATGTGCTCTACGGTTTTGAAGATGGCAAATTGCTGGTATTCATTCAGAAAATTATAGAAAATCCTTATGAAGGTGCTTGGTCTTTTCCCGGCAGGCTCATCGAACCACACGAGGGTCTAGAAGATGTGAGCCAAGATCTCGCTTTTGATTCTATCGGCAAGGGCGACGTGTACTTGGAGCAACTCAATGCCTTTGGAAAGACCTATAGACACCCCCTCGGGAGGGTGATCGATATTGCCTTTTATGGATTGATCAACGTGCGTACCGAAGTGATCAAATTACGCAATGATCGGGAAGCCAAATGGGTAGCGGTAGATGAGCTTCCCGAATTGGCTTTCGATCACAATAAAATCTTCAAGCTGGCGCAGCAGCGTCTCAAGCGCCGTTTGATAAACCGCCCCATTGGCTTTAAGCTTTTGCCTAAGCAGTTTACCCTTACGGAAATGCAGCAATTATACGAACAGGTACTGGGCAGGGAACTTGATAAGCGTAACTTTCGCAAGAAACTCAATAAGCTCGACATCTTGATCGCAAAGGGTCATGACGATAGTGAGAATCCCGGCAGGAAGCCGCGCCTTTTTATGTTCAATGAAGAGAATTACGAAAACTATATGGAGATGGGCTTTTAAGCTTTTTCTCTTTTCTTAAAAAGGCCGGGAAGGTTGCTTTTCGCGAGTATCAACAAGGCGACAAAGAATAGCGCCAGTGCTACCCAAGGGCCACCATAATAAATCACCAAGGCTACAAGTCCGGCGGCCGCAAACGCCCCAAATGCTGTGAGAAACCAGCCCCCTATCACATTCACCACGCCCGCTACCCTGTAGACCGCGCTGCCCGAGCCCCAGGCTCTGTCGGCAAGCGATGTGCCCATGGCCACCATAAAAGAGACATAAGTAGTAGAAAGGGGCAGTTTAAGCGACGATGCCAGCGCAATCAAGACACTGGCCAGCATCAAGTTTACACTCGCACGTACCAGATCGAAGGCAGGCACATTCTCTCGGGCATCGGCTATGCTTCTAAAACGCCAGTTGATAACCGTTCTCGTGCGGCGCGAAAGAAAATTTGATATGCCAGCACCTATGCGCTCACCATATTTTACGATCCCCCGCGATACGAGGTTAGGGGAGAAGCGCTCACCCACGGAGCCTTGAGAGCCCAGCTTCACTTCTGTATCTGTTACCCGTTTTGCCTTAGCACTAAACCATAACGTAAGTACCATAATGATACCGGCTATATACAGCATATAACCCGGGGTTTGTACGGCTCTGGCTAAAGCACCCATGTTGAATGCCGATGGCGCCAGCTCACTATCGAGCCACATGGTATACGATTGTACCCCCGTTATGGGAACGCCTATAAAATTAACGAGATCATTTCCCGCAAAAGCCATGGCCAGCGAAAACGTTCCCAACAAAACCACGATTTTCAATGGGTTTATATTGGCAGTACGTTGAAGCAGAAACAAAAGGACAGTGCCTATGGCGAAGGAACCAAAGAAAATGGGCACACCGTTCGAGACAATTCCCGAAGCGACTTCGTCGGTAATGAAGGAAGCCCCCTTTACACCTTTTACCAGTAAGAAATAGATGATAATGGCAATGGCGAAGCCTCCGAAAAGGGCGCCATACTTTTTGAGCCTTCGCTCAAAATGAAAAGTAAAAAGCAAGCGGCAGAACCATTGTACCACAGCCCCAACTGTAAAGGCCACTGCCACGGATAGAAATATCCCCGCGATAATCTCGATGGCCTTTTCGTAATTGATTACATCAAGAATGCTCAGCCCGGCAGTTGCCTCCGAAGAGCCGATCATGAGCAGCCCTGTCACCACCGATGCCCCAAGCAGCTCAAACACAATCGAAACGGTGGTGCTCGTTGGCATTCCCAGCGAGTTGAAAATATCGAGTACAAGAATATCGGTGATCATCACGGCCATAAAAATGACCATCACAGCTTCAAAACTAAAGAAGGATGGGTTGAAGATTCCCTTTCGTGCCACTTCCATCATCCCACTAGAAAAGCTGGCACCTACAAATATCCCCGCAGCGGCAATCGAAAAGATCACCTTCCGGCTTGCCACCTCAGAGCCTATAGCAGAGTTTAGAAAATTGACCGCATCATTACTCACCCCAACGATCAAGTCGGCAACGGCAAGAATGAGAAGGGCTAGGACGAGATAAAAGTATGGCTCCATTTAAATTGACGGGCGTAAGTTACAGGTTTTCATTTGTCCGCGGCCTATTTTTATTGGGGAGACAGGCCTATTCCGTTTAGCGCCAAATATTCTGCAATTCTACAAATTATTATGAACCTGCAAATCTTTGGTCAGGTTAAGGAATTATTAAGAATATTAACTCTACTTCATTCACGGAGTTGGTGCTAGTGATATTTGGTTAGGCAGAGCGACATGGGTCAATAAGATTTTGCTCAGATCGATATGAGAAATGGGTGATAACCCATCCAAATAATTATTAAAAATCCTGAGAATGAAGCATCAAGGATCCCTGAAATAAAAAGGTTTCATTTTTCGTACACAAAATATTGACTTTGGTCGAATCTATGCTTAAATTTGTAGAAAACAGAGACGATGACACTAGCAGATTTTGATCACTTAAGCTTTGACGGTAAAGCTTCCCTTCTTACAAAGTATGGAAAACACTTAGACCAGCGAACCACAAAAGATGGCTCTCGGCTTTATATTTATGATCTCTTCGGATTTTATGTAGAAGTAAGCTATAGATTTGACCGTAAAGTCCAATATATCAGGGCGGTAAATAACGTTTTCGAGCGACAGGATTTCGTAGATAATATCAGCCTTCTACATCTTAATTAGTGTCTGTCCATAGAGTCCGCTATCTGCCTTGCACTTGTTCTAAAAACAGTCGTCCCGCTCGAGCGGGACTCCTTGACTTTTAGAATTGCGCGCGCGTGGCTATCGAACTCTTTGATCCAGCCATCCGACTGTATGGACAGACGCTGGTTAATGCGCTGCCAGAAAGAAGGTCGCCTTGTCATTCAGAACGGAGTGAAGAATCCCTATACCGGTGATTGGTTTTTGGTGATTAGTTAGTGTCTGTCCATAGAGTCCGCTATCTGCCTTGCACTTGTTTTAAAAACAGTTGTCCCGCTCGAGCGGGACTCCTTGATTTTTACAACTGCGCGCGCGTTGCTATCGAACTCTTTGATCCAGCCACCCGACTGTATGGACAGACTCTAATTAATATATGTCAATTCAATATAGTGGTTGATCAGCCCATGCGGCCTTGCGCTGCTCAAAAGTTCAAGATGCCATACGGGCGCTCTTCGGTGGCTAAGCGCGCGCAGTTTTGGAACTTACAAAGTGAACTCACCATAAACGCAAGACCGCTTGGTAGGGCGTAAACCAAGGAGTCCCGCTTGAGCGGGATGACGGTCATGCCGAAATGGCTTGATCTTAGATTTACAAAATAAGTACAACGAAGAGATTGTTCTTTATGGACAGACTCTAATTTATCGAAATTGCGCTCAAACTCAACATCCAACTATCGCCAGGCTATCTAGCTCAGCAGTAAATCAGTTTGGGATGGATACGGCCAATATTTTGCGGTCAGTCTAGCGATCACTTACGCTCCCGCCAGTCGGGCTCCTTCACGGTATCATTAAAAATCAAGACCACCCTTGTTTCATAGCGCCATAATAGAAGCGGTACTTTTCTATTCAAGGCTATATCATAGATCGTCCCGCTAGTATCAATAGATTCTGGTACGCCCAGCTTGCTCTCCAATTCAGTGGCAGGCATTCCTTCATACACCATCGGCCTTTGTTTTTCACGGGCGGTTTCACCACATGCGGTTAGCAGGCTTATGCCAAGTAATAAAATGCTTGTGCAAAACCTGTCCATTAGGCCTTGCGAAGCGTTGAGAGCTGCTCGCGCAGGGTTTTGACTTCATCTCTTATCTTCTCAATTTTTTCTTCTACGCCTTGCCTCAGAGCGGAAGCACCTTTGGAAGAAGAGAAGAACCCGATATTATTTTCGAGCTGAATGGCTTCAGACTCAAGTTTAGAAATTTTGTTTCGGATAAAATCGTCTTCCTTGCGTTTTAAGTGATCCCCGTTATCAGCTTCCTTAATATCTTCGAGTCGCTGCTCAAATCGGATTTTCTCCTTTTCACGCCTATCGATTTTTAAAAGACCATATTTCTCGTCCATCAGATCTTTATAAGCCTTGTTGATTTTATCCTTGGCTTTAAAAGGGACGTGACCCACGGCGCGCCAGTCTTCTGCTATTTTTTTGAGCGCTTCGATATTTTCATTCCGATTTGCCGAAGGCTCAAACGCCCCGAGTACATCCATCACAGCATTCTTTTTGGTGAGATTTTCTTTCTGCTCGGCATTCTCAGCGGTTTTCTGTTTATTGCGTTTCTGAAAGAATTCATCACAGGCACTTCTAAATTTACGCCAGAGCCAATTCTCATCGCGCTGCCCGGCAGATCCAATTTCCTTCCATTGCTTCTGCAAATTGATCAAGGCAGAAGATGTGGCTGCAAAGTCTTCATCATCTTTTAGCGCTTCGGCTTGCTCCACCAGTTTCATTTTTGCTTCCTTGTGCGCGCGCTGCTCATCGAATATTTCCTGAAAATAGGCTTTCTTCCTATCAAAGAATCCATCGCAATGCTTGCGATAGGTTTTGTTCAGTTCCTTCGCATCTTGGCGCGGTACCAGCCCGATCATCTTCCACTCTTGCTGCTTTGCTTTGACTTCGTCCGTTTTCTCATGCCATTTTTTTACCGAATTGATTTCGAGTGCAGTGAGCTGTTCTATTTCCACGAGCAGTTCTTTTTTCTTCAATAAATTCTGTCCTTGTTCTATTCTGCGACCATCATAATACGCTTGCACCGTGCCGTATATAGATCGGGTCACCGACCAAAATTCGTCTTTTATCTCATCCCACTTCTCCTTATAGGTCGGCCCGATTTCATTCCAGCGATCTTGGTTCATGCGCACTTCGACTTCGAGCAGTCGTATGTCATTTATCTCCAGCAGCTTTTTCTGGTCGGCAAGTACCTGTAGCTTCGATTCTAGATTATGTTTAAGGTCTAAGTCTTTGAGTTCTTTGTAGATATTGATATTGTAGAAAAACTGCTCCGCATACTTATTATATTCTGCATTCAGATCGCGGTATGCGTCATTGCTTACCTTCGGTAGTTCTTTCCACTTATCCCGTATTGCGCTGAACCCGTTAAAGGCCTTACCGATGTTCTCTTCATTCTCTACCAAGGCTTGCAGCTCTTTTATGAGCACTTTGGCCTGAGCCACCGTTTCTTCTTCGATCAGCCTTTTTTTCGTTCTGGCTTCCGCCAATTTTTCTTTAAAGGAATCTGATATTTCTTTGAGCTTTGTCCGCGTAGCATGTAGTTCGGCCAATTCAGGGCTCATTGCATCACCGGCATCGCTTGATTCTACGTCATTTTCTGTGGTCTTACCATAAGCGGCGGCAGCATCGTCGGCGTTGGGTTCAGAGATTTTTTCTGGGGCTATGGGCTCTTCAGCCCTTTTTTCGTTTACCGCATCTTTTTGGGGTGCTTCGACCTTCGCTTCTGGGCTTTCAAGCTCCAGCTCTTCTGTCGGCGTTTCCGATTCCTTTGAATCCTTAGCGTTTGTATCCGCAGCTGGAGCCGCAAGGGTGTCCGTCGGCGTCTCATCGGCAGTGGCAGTGGTCGCGGCATCGGCGCTTGTGTCTATGTTGGCGGTAGTGCGCTCAGCAGGTTCGTCTGTTCCATCTTCGGAAACTTGCCTGATTTGAGCCTGCTTTTCCCGAAGGGTGGCCTTCAGTTGCAGGCTCAGCTCCTTAAATTTCTTCTGATTGGCAAGTGGCTTGTCATCGTTTAATAATGCTTCTAGCTCTTGGAGTAATTCGGTCATAAGGAACAGTTAAGGCCTTCTTGCATTTTAGGGTCAAAAAGGTAGTTATTAATCACAGATCGTTTTTACGAAAGTGAAAATTACAAAAAAGGAGCTGAACAGAAACAGTGATGCACTAATTTGATCAAAATTTAATACCGAGAACCGACACATCGTCAACTTGCTCATTATTACCCTTCCAATTTTCAAATGCGCGGAGAAATGCTAACGATTGATCGCACATATCATCGGCGCTATTTGAAACAATAAGCTCGTGCAGCCGTTTTCGAAGGAATTTCTTATTGCTTGGCCCACCAAATTGGTTTATAAAACCATCGCTGAGCAGGTAGATCGAATCACCCGGTGCCACTTTAAAAGTCTGTGTGGTATAAGATTTAGGATTATAGCCTGCATCGGTTCCCAGTGCTATACGGCTTGACTTCAAGGCATTGAGTTTTCCATTCATCCAATACCCAGTTTGGAAGGTACCGGCAAAGCTTACGGTATGATCTTTACGATCTATGGTAAGTATGCTCAAGGCGAAATGTGGACTGGCAGCCACTTTATCGTGAAGGGATTTCTTCAACACTTCAAGATTCAATAAATTGAGAAAATCTGCAGCATTGGCATGTTGAAATTTTGCAGCAAGCTCATTGAGTTGATTGCGTATGGCCAGCGATGACATCGACTCAGAGAGATTGCTGAAGCTGCTATCGGCTAGCGCAATGATACATTTCTCTCCCTGATCTTGCTCATAAAACCATAAGAAATCTCCACTCACCATCCCTTTCGGAATACTGATGTGGAACGAATTGTCAAAAGCCGTACGAAGACCTTCATAGGCATGCTGGAGACCACGCTGAAGGTTGTGACCGTATCCGCTCCGCGACGCCAGGTTCAATGCCTTGGGCGGAGCTATAAGCTGGCCTGCGCCTGTGGGCAATTGACCCGCGTTGGATTCTGTGATGTCTTCTATCGTAAGTTCTATTTCATCTTTCCTTTCCAATTGCGCCATGCTTAATTTATAAAGCCTGTTCTCCAACTGAAAGTTTGCATGCGCCACTTCGTCTTCTTGCAATGATGCCAACTTCTTAAGCACTCCCGACCGGTTGATCTTTCCATCCCGATCTGTTTTGAGAAAAGCTAGAAATTGCTTCCCTTCTTGACTTGCGCTTTTCACTACGCCTTTTCTATCCGTAAGGATCACACTTTTGCGTACCGGTTCTGGCGCATTGTTCGGATTTGACTTTATGATCGTTTTTGCCGACTCATTCATCAAAGCTTGATGAATCACGAAGCGCTCTGCAACCCCTATCTCCGGATTCAGGGCGTATACCTTCGTTTTGATCCACAGGGGATGTCTGTCTTCGGATTCGACTTTCGAAATCCATTCTACAGGAGTGTCTTTTTCAACTACTTCGGCTATCGCGTCTTGTAGTTTCTGAGTGCTGCCCACAGCCCGCATTTCTATGATATCACCTAGGTGGGGCTTAGCGCCAAAATTTGATTTTGATCCATTCTCTAAGTTCGTAGGCCATAGCAGCTTCCCTTTTTTATCGACTACGGCTACTTTTTGATCTGTTTTTTCCAGAAGGGTTTCCAGCATTCCTATCGAGCGCTTGGTACTTTTTAAGACTTTTGAAATTTCCATATAGGCGCTCTCAGCCTTTTGCTTGGTTTTGATAAGGATCTGAAAGGCCATGGCCATGCTGAATAGCAGCGCGGCCAAGATGAAGATTCCGAAGATGGTGCTAGGCGATAAATCGTTGATGATTCCTGCCGATGATACAGGTGTGGCATTGATATGCCAGAGGCAGGGTAGGGCAGAAGCGTGGATTTTCCCGTTGCCGGATATGCCGTAGCATAGCAGCGTGAGCGTGATCAGGCCGCCCTTCGATGCGTGAAGAATGCTACCGAGTACATTCCTGAAAAATTCAAGATTTCTCAAGCCCTTCAATGCAAGGGGCTTCTGCTTAAAATGCGTACGATAAAAATAAATCAAGATTAAAGGGAGTTGAGCCCTTCGGTACGAGAAAAATCAAGAAAGGTTAAGTTTCAGGCCCTTGAGATCCTTGATCTTACTTCTTCTTAAAGGCTGTAATGGCCTTACGCGTAAAATCGCTCAAGACCAAGCGGCCGCTATAAGCAGCCCGTTCTTCCAATAGATCGTCCCAATGCCCGCAGTCCGACCAAAATGTTTTTTTGAGTTCCTTCATCGCTTCGGGGTTCTTGATGCTCAATTCGCCACAGAGCTTTTCTACTCCTTCGTCAAGCGCCTGCGCATCTTCAAAAACCCGTGCGAAGAGTCCGCGACGCTCCGCCCACTCGGCAGTTTTCCAATTGGTTGCATCTATGGCGAGCTCGCTCATGCCCGACACGCCGAGCTTGCGCTCTACCGCTGGCCCTACCACGAAGGGACCTATTCCGATGGCGAGCTCGCTTAGTTTGATGGCTGCAAATTTGGTAGCGTAGCAAATATCCACTGCGCTAGCAAGCCCTACGCCGCCGCCCACGGTCTTGCCTTGTACACGGCCTACCACAAATTTTGGCGCCTGCCGTATGGCGTTGATCACATTGGCAAAGCCCATAAAAAACGATTTTCCTGCTTCGGCATTTTCTATCGCCATCAATTCATCAAAACTGGCGCCGGCACAAAAGGCCCGGTCACCCGCCGACTTTAACAAGATCACGTGCACTTCTTGGTTTAACCCCGCGCGCTCTATGGTCTGCGCCAAATCTGCAAGTATATTTCCCGGAAGGGAATTACTCGCAGGATGATAAAATGTGATGGTCTCAACCCCTTCGGAAATCTCCGATCTCACATATCCATTTCTCTCTTCAGTACTACTCATTTATCTTCTTTTTAGATTTTTTGGTTTTGATGTTCAACACTTCTACCACCAGCGAAAAGAAAAGCGCAAAATATACATAGCCGCGCTCGATGTGTTTATGCACCCCATCTAAGATCAACACAAAGGCAATGAGAATTAAAAATGAAAGTGCCAGCATCTGTATACTCGGGTGCTTATTTATGATTTCGCTAATCTTGTTCACAAAGAGCATCATAATGATCATCGCTATTACTACGGCCACTACCATGATCAATATCTCTTCTACCATACCCACGGCGGTGAGTATGGAGTCGAAAGAAAAGACCATGTCTATAAGGATGATCATACCGATCACGCCGGCAAATGAACTGGCTTTTACCTTGGTGCCGGGTGCGCCTTCTTCTTCTTTCCCATCTACTTTTTGATGGATTTCGCTAATGGTTTTCACCAATAAGAAGAGTCCGCCGCCCAGCATTATCAAGTCCTTTCCGGAAAAGGCGATATCAAAAAGTGTGAAGAGCGGCTCGGTAAATTTGATGAGCCAAGTGATCATAAGAAGCAGGGCAATCCGAAAAATCAATGCCAGCCCCAGTCCTACGACCCGAGCTTTGGGTCTTTGCTCCGCTGGCAACCGCTCTGAGATGATCGAGATAAACAGGATATTGTCAATTCCCAAAACGATCTCAAGAAGGGTAAGGGTGCCCAGCGCGATGAGCGACTCTGGCTGCAGGAAGATTTCAAAATTTAAATCCACTACACGTTCTTTTATTGGTTTTTCATTTTTACCATGGTAAGTATGGTCGCTATGGCCACGGTCTCGCCCGACTCGTCATACACATCCACCAAAAATTTGACAATTCCTTTTGCCGAAGCATCATCGGGGCGCTTTTCTTGGGCTATTTTCTCCTTTACGGTAAATTTTACCCCTATCGTCATACCCGGATATACTGGTTTTGTAAAACGGCAGTCTTCCAGCCCATAATTGAGCAGCACAGGCCCTTTCTTGGCATCTACAAATAATCCGGCAGCCTTCGATAGAATGAAGTAGCCATGCGCTACACGCTGCTCGAATATGGTTCCGTCTAGCGATGTGGCGTCCATATGGGCATAAAAATTATCGCCGCTCACATTGGCAAAGTTGGTAATATCGGTTTCGGTGACGGTATGCTTGGCCGTCAAGATGCTATCACCCACAGTAAGCTCTTCAAAATGCTTTCTGAAAAGATGGATTTCGCTTTCCTGGCGGTCGGCGCCCGGCTGGTATACATGGGTGACCCGCGTAAGGCTGGTGGGCGAACCTTGAATGGAAGTACGCTGTAGGTAATGCATCACCCCGCGCTTTCCGCCCATCTCTTCGCCGCCGCCTGCGCGCCCGGGGCCGCCGTGTACGAGCATCGGCATGGGTGATCCGTGGCCTGTGCTTTCTTTTGCACTCTCTCGGTTCAGTATAAGGATGCGGCCGTGGTATGGGGCTGCGCCAAGCACATACTCCCGCGCCAGGCCATCATCAGCCGTTACGATAGAGCTTACCAACGAGCCTTTGCCCATATTGGCTATCTCGATGGCATCATCTAAATACTCATAGGGCATAAGGGTGGTCACTGGGCCGAAAGCTTCGATTTCATGCGATCCGGTCCTATTTTTTGGATCTTCATTCAGCAGTACCATAGGAGAAATGAAGGCGCCTTTATCGATGTCCAGACCTTCGATTTCAAAGCTTTCCAGATTTCCGTATACCAAGCGGGAATGCTCCATGAGTTTTGAGACCTGATGCTTTACGGTCTCCCGCTGGGCAGTGCCCACCAAGCTGCCCATTCTCACCCCTTCATCGCGCGGATTGCCTATGGCAATCTTCTTTAGTCGCTGGGCAAGTGCTATTTGCACATCTTCTATACGATCGGCAGGTACGATGGCGCGGCGTATTGCGGTACATTTCTGTCCGCACTTGGCCGTCATCTCCCGTTGTACTTCTTTCACGAAAATGTCAAATTCGGGTGAGCCAACTTCTACATCGCTTCCAAGTATGCAGGCGTTTAAAGAATCAGCTTCCATGTTGAAAGGGACGGCTTCTTCCATGATGCGCTTCGTGCCTTTTAGTTTTATTCCAGTAGATGCAGAGCCGGTAAAGGTTACCACATCTTGTGATTGTACGTGATCCAGAACACCCCTTCCAGAGCCTAGCACCAATTGTAGCGCGCCTGCCGGCAAAATCCCACTTGACACAATATCGCGTACCATAAGCTCTGTAAGAAAAGCCGATGGCTCGGCAGGTTTAACCACCGCCGGCATTCCTGCCAAAAGATTGACCGCCACTTTTTCAAGCATTCCCCAAATAGGAAAGTTATAGGCATTGATGTGCACGGCGACCCCTGTTTTTGGAACCATGATATGATGCCCCATAAATCCGCCGTTTTTTGACATCGGCACCGCTTGGCCATCCACATAATAGGTTTCATCGGGAAACTGTCGGCGCAAGCTGCTGTAGGCAAATAGATTACCTATTCCCCCTTCGATATCTATCCAGCTATCGGCGCGTGTGGCTCCAGTAGAATAACTGAGTTCATAGTACTTTTCTTTGAGTTCGATCAGATGCAGGGCGAGTGCCTTGATCATTCTGCCACGCTCGTGAAAGGTGAGCTTCCGCAAATTGGGGTTTCCGACCTTCCTGCCGTAGTCAAGAATGCGCTCGTAGTCCAAGCCATCGCTGCTTATGCTGCCCATCTCGGCACCGGTCACTGCATCGAGCAGTAATTCTCCATTCCCATCTCCAGCTACCCAATCGCCCAGTACATAATTATCAAATCTCATAAGTCATTTTTCAAACGGTGAAATTAAGGATTTTAAGAAGCTCGGAACATTTGGATCACTCGACCGAAGCTACTATGGGGATGTACTTCTCTGGCCGGCCGCTTCGCACCCGCCAGCCGATAGGGTAATTGCTTACCAGTCTTCCATTTCCGGTTTTGGCCAGCCCAAGCCTGAACCCTTCAAACTTTACCAGCACCAGCTCTCCTTTATGAGAAGAACGCATGGCCACATCGTTTTTTTCGAGAAAGGCCAGTGCATCTTCCAGCCCTAGCTCTACTTCTGTGAGGCGCGGGCTTCCGCCAATAATCTGAGAATAGCCATGCCCTGGTTTTAAGTCATCCCGTATCGTTCTTCCAAGCTCAAACCCAATGGTTGAAACCCGTATGTTGGCTTGTAGTATCTCTATGAAAGAACGGTGCAACTTTTTGATTGCAAAGGTATTGTGCCTATCATCGATCACATACTCTAGATCATCACGGCCGCTTATGATCTCCTTATTGGTGGTGGTGGTCGATTTTGATTTATAGCGCACTTTGGCAGAGCTGCTGCGCTTTTTATATACTGCGAGAAAAAGACCTTCGCCCCCTACCCGGTGGGGCATAAAGCGGTACCCGACGACGCTTTTAGTTTTCACTTGCTCTACCCCTTGAAATTCCTTTAGGTCTAATTGAAGCGGCTCAAAATCAGCTTGACCTGCAAGCCAATCCATATTTTCTTCATTTTCAGTTTTATTGTAGGTGCAAGTGCTATAGATCAAAATTCCATTTTCGGCCACAGCCGGACATATCGCGCTCAAGATGCGCTTCTGACGAGCCGCGCATAGTTGTACATTTTGCGGTGACCACTGCGATAAGGCATCTGGTTGCTTTCTAAAAAGGCCTTCGCCCGAGCAGGGGGCGTCTACGAGTGCTAGATCAAAAAATCCTTCAAGCTTTGTGAAATGGCTCGGATCGCTGTTGGAAATCAAGAACCCCGGTTGACCCCACTTTACCAATGATTCTTCTAAAAGTTTTACACGTGACTGAATCACTTCATTGCTTACCAATAATGAATCGGGATGAAGTTGGGAACGCAAGATGGTCGATTTTCCGCCAGGCGCCGCGCAAAGATCGAGCGCCTTGAGCGGTGTCTCATCGAGCCCCAGCTGACCGATCGCAGCACTCAAAAACATAGACGATGCTTCTTGTGGATAGTAAGCTCCTGCATGAAAAGCGGGGTCTGAAGTAAATCTTGGTCTTTCTGGCAGGTAATACCCATTGGCACACCAATCGGTGGCGGCCAGGGTGGTGCGCAATTTTGCCTTGGCGGTATTAAGCCGTATGGTGATCGGACTTTTCCCGGCCAGGGACGCTATAAAATCTGCTTTTTCAGATTCGGGAATCGGCAGGCTCTCTAGAAAAGCTTCGGGCAGTTGCATCGGTTATTCTTCCATGTAACTGGTCACTATCTGCACGTCGGTTTCCGTAAGGGTTCTATGCACGGGGCATTTATCTGCGATTTCAAGCAGCTTGCTGCGCTGGGCTTCATCCAGTGTACCTTCTATTTCGATCAACCTTTCGAAGGTCTCAATCTTACTTTTTGATTTTTCGGGGTCGGCGCTATCCATACCGTAAGAGCTGGAATGGTTTAGGTGCACCGTCACCTTTTCCAAAGGCCATTTCTTTCTATCGGCATACATCTTCAAGGTCATGGCCGTGCAAGCTCCCAGCGCTGCATTCAGCAGTTGGTAGGGCGAAGGGCCAAGATTGTTTCCTCCTACATCCTTTGGCTCATCGGCCAGAAAGCGGTGTGTGGCGGCTACCACCTCCGTAGTGAAGCCTTCTGTACCGAGTTGAACGGCCACTTCTTGTTCGGTCTGAAATTCTGCTTCTGCATCGAAGGCTACATAGCGCTTCACCCAAGCCCCTATCACGGCCGAGACATAAGTCGAATCTTCATTATCGGTGAGCAGATGGTCAGCACCATCCAGCGATATAAAACTCTTGGGGTGATAGGCGGCCTTATAGATTTCAGCCGCATTGCTTATTTCAACGATCTCATCTTGTGGAGCGTGCATGATAAGAACGGCCTTTCTGAGCTTAGGCAAAATGGCCGCGGTGCTCAATTTTTCCAAATCATCGATAAAAGACTTCCCGATATTGAAAGGGCGCATGCCAATTTGAACTTCGGCCTTTCCATCGCGCTCTATGGCATCTCGGCTATCGCCAATTAAATGGAGCACATGAGATGCTTCAAAAGGCGCCCCTATGGTGCAGATGGCTTTTACGGATTCTAGATGCGCTGCGGCATGTATTACAGCGGTGCCACCGAGCGAATGTCCGATCAATAGTGCGGGAGCACTGTAAAACTCTTTTAAAAAGTCGGCCGCCGAGATGATGTCCTGGACATTGCTGGTAAAGCCAGAATCTTCAAACTCCCCTTCGCTTTGACCCAGGCCGGTGAAGTCGAACCTTAAAACCCCAAATCCCGATTGGGTGAGCTCCCGTGAGATGGAAGTGGCCGCCCTTGCATTTTTTCCACAAGTAAAACAATGTGCGAAAATGGCAAATTTATTGGCCTTATGGCCTATGGGCAGCTCTAATCTGGCACTCAGTTCGAGCTCTTCCGTATTCTTGAATTTTATGCGCTTTGTTAGCAAAGTAGATGTGTTTCTATGTGTATGCCTAAAAAACCGTGAATATAAATATATAGACTTACTATACTTGTATCGTCCAAAGGACAGTTCTGCTTTAAGCAAAAATTGAGATGAAAAAAATTAGCTCCAGCTTCAAATATTTCTTGATCCTATTGGTAGTAGTCCTTCTGGGGCTTTGGGTTTATGTGCAAAGTCATCAGCCCCAGCTCAAAGGAAAATTGCAGGTGGCCGGGTTTGCAGAAGAAGTAAATGTCTATTACGACACGTATGGCATTCCGCATATTTATGCAAAAACTGCTGCCGATGCTTACCGTGCGTTTGGATACGTGCATGCTGCCGACAGGCTTTTTCAAATGGAACTCATGCGCAGGGTCGGTGCAGGCCGGCTTTCCGAAATATTTGGCGGAGACCTAAAAGAAACGGATGCCTTTTTCAGAACGGTGGGAACTAACCGAAAGGCTAAAGAAGATGCCGCCGGTTTTGACTCCCTGGGCCTAAAGGAAAAAGAAATCATAACAGCGTATCTCGAAGGTGTAAATGAATATATACGCCATGGGAAGCTGCCGCTTGAGTATAAGTTGCTTGGCCTGAAGCGGGAAGAGTATACCGTAGAAGATATGTACTGCATCATGGGCTATATGGCTTATAGTTTTGCTGCTGCACTGCGCACCGATCCAATCGTCGAATCCATAAAATCCAAGTACGGCGAAGCTTATCTGCGTGATCTTGATCTAGGTTTAAAACGGGATACGGCGACTGTAAAAGATACGGTCGCACCCTTTTTTGGAATAGGCACAGGATTGCAGACGGCTATGCTGCTTGACAAGCTGCCCGTACCTATGCTCGAAGGGAGCAATAGCTGGGCCATAGCACCATCAAACACCTTGTCCAATAAAGTCTTGCTGGCCAATGATACGCATATCAAATACGCAGCTCCGGCCGTTTGGTACGAAGCGCATATAGAATATCCTGGGTTTGGCTTTTATGGCAATTTCTTAGCGGGCATACCGCTCGCGCTCGTAGGGCATAGCCGAAGCATAGCTTGGGGCATTACGATGTTTGAAGATGATGATTCCGACTTTTTTTATGAAACCTTTGCAGCCTCGGATAGCTCGATGATCATAGCACCCGAAGGGCCCAGCCTGCCGGTGAAAAAGTATAAAGAAGTGATTAAGGTAGATGGTGAAAAGGACACTACCCTAACGGTTTATGAGTCCGATCACGGGGTTATTATCAATTCTTTTCTAGTGAGTGAAGAGTCTCGACCGGTAAGTATGTACTGGAATTATACCAAGGTCAAGAATAATCTTCTATCTGCTTTTCACAAGATGAACCGTGCAGCTGATCTGGCCGGTTTTACGGCAGGGGTAAGCCTTATCAGTTCGCCGGGACTCAACGTGGTCTATGGAGATGCGGCTGGTAATATAGCTAGTTTCTCGGCCGGTAATCTCATCATACGTAGAGATAGCCAGAATACCAAGACCTTCTTAGATGCCGCGCAAGTTCCAATAGATTATTCATCGTTTTATTCCTTCGATGAGAATCCGCAAACGATCAATCCCGATACGGGATATGTGATCTCTGCCAATGAAGATCACCTTGCTGCAAATGGCATTTCCTATCCGGGCTATTACGCTCCAAATACACGTTATAACCGGCTCGACACCCTATTGGAGAGTATTTTTCCAGCCACCATAGACGGTATGCAGCGCGTAGTAACCGATGTAGTCTCAGAAAATGAAGCTGCCGTAGCCGCCGAAATGGTTAAAGTAATCAGCAATTCCGATCAGCTGCTTTCTACCAAGGAAGAACGCGTGCTTGAGCTATTGGTAGGCTGGAATGGTAGCCATCAATTGGCAGATGTTCACCCTACTATTTACTATAAGTTGCTCTACACCATTTTGAGAAAAACTTTTCGGGATGAGCTTGGGGACGAGATGTTTGATCAATTTTTGACCACTTTTTTGCTCAAGCGCTCCTACGCCGGCCTTCTCTCACGCGATGATTCGCCTTGGTGGGATAATCTTCGCACGGCTAATAAGCGCGAAACACGTACCGGAATATTTACAGACTCTTTTGTGAAAACCGTAGCGGAGCTCGAAGATGAATTGGGGCTCGAAGTATCAGAATGGCGCTGGGAGCTGGTACATACGCTCACCCATGCGCATCCGATGGGCGAAGTAGATGTACTGAGCCATTTCTTTAATGTCGGGCCATTTCCAGCACCTGGCGGGCTAGAGACGATCAATAATAGTACGTTTACCTTAAACGGAACTGGGAGCTATCCCGCCGCTTCGGGGCCAGCGATGCGCATACTCATCGACTTTGCCGATATAGAGCATGCATTGTCCATACTGCCTACAGGCAATAGTGGAAATGTAATGAGTCCGCACTATGCCGATCAAGCAGAGATGTATGTGAAGGGAAAATTCAGGCCTATGCTGATGAATAAAGAAGAGATTGTGGATACATCTACCAAGCTTACCATTTACAGCAAGGAGTGAAACCTTCAACAGTCGATTGGGTAAACGGGTATAAAACCCTTTCTCTCAATGCGTGTTCTTTTCTCGGCTCTCTTATTGATGGCGCAGACTTTTGTTTTTGGCCAACTGCAAGTTGAGAATAATCTATCCGTTTCGCAGCTCGTAAATGAAATTCTCCTTGGCTCGGGGGTGGAAGCAGAAAATATAACGGTAAATGGCCAGGACGGAGAAGCCATTTCGCTCCAGGTTGGATATTTTGACGGTTCAAATTCAAATATCGGGATCAATCGCGGTATCGTATTGGCCACAGGAAAAGTGATTGTGGTAGAAAGTCCCAATAGCTTGCCTACTTCTTTTGAGTCTATCCCTTTAAGTCAGGAAAACAGTGCAGAAGTAGATCTTGCCACGATCATCTCACCCGGAGAGCTGCACGATGTTGCAGTGATCGAATTTGACTTTACCGCTTGGGGCGACACGTTGAAGTTTGAATACGTATTTGGCAGTGAAGAGTATAATGAGCACGCGTGCTCTGCCTACAATGACGCATTTGGTTTTTTCATTTCAGGCGCAGGCATAAGTGGCGATTTTAGCGGAAACGCCAAAAATATTGCGTTGATACCCGGAAGCAATACGCCAGTGGCCATCAATACTGTGAATAAGGGAGTGACCGGCGAGTTTGGATCAAACTCCATATGTAACTCCGCATCTTCCAGCTGGCAAGCCAATAGCATCTATTTTGTTAATAATGAAGCCAATACCGATCCCAATGCGGCTGAGCTTGATGGTTTTACCAAACCGTTGCAGGCCAAAATCGGGGTAATATGTGGCGAAAGCTATCACTTCAAGATTGCCATTGCCGATGCGATAGATCGTAAAAATGATTCTGCGGTCTTTATCAAGGCCGGTAGCTTCGATAATTTACCGCCGCTTGATGCCAAGTTGATGATCTTGAATCCCGCTGAAGATGGATCTGCGACAGAAGGATGTTCTACGCTCATGCTGCATCTAGCTAGAAGTGATAGCTCGTCGATATCAACGGTTTATATCAAAGCATTGGCTCCGGCATCTCTTGCCAATGTCCTGCCTGAACTTCCCGATTCCATTAACTTCTATACCCATCAAGGGATTGTAAATCTTGAGATCCCGGTGGTTCATGACTCCTTATTTCAAGGGCTCAGAAGCGGAGAAATCATACTCTCACTGGCTGATGTATGCTCTATCGATACATCTATAATCTCGCTTCCACTGTCCATTATTGATCATCCCAATCTCGAATTGACTTATACCGATAGCTTCTTGCTCCATTGCGATGAAATAGCTGATATTGGCATAGAAGCCCAAGGTGGGTTACCCCCATATTCGATTGTATGGGATGACCCATCCTTTTCAGGTTTTGAATTTCAAGTTCCAGTCGGTCAGAATGAAGTGATTGAAGCTATGCTTTCTGATCAATGCGGTGTAAATAGTAAGCGGGTCACTATAGCGATAGCACAAATTGCCTACGATCCAATCACCGTAAATGCGCCGGTAGAAATCTCTTATGACTGCATACAGCCCGTCACCATCTCGCCAGAGATCAATGGCGGCTATGGCGATTACAATCTTGTGTGGATGCAGGATGGCGAAGTGTTGAGTACGGAAGTTCAACTGGTAGAAACCTTTCAATCAGATGCCGTGCTTGAGCTTTTGGTATCTGATCGATGTGCTGCTCCCGTCTCAAAAATGATTTTCTTGACCGAAATCATCAATCCATTGACGGTATGGATCGGTGGCGATACCACGATTAATTGCGTAGAGAATCTCTTGGTTTTACCTGAAGTAGAAGGCGGCACCGGAGAGCTTTCCTTCATTTGGAAAATAGACCAGCTAGAAGCAGCATCTTCCAGTAGTCTGTCCAGAGCATTCAGGCATACGTCGATGCTGGAGCTGATCGTGAGCGATCAATGCGGTCAATTTTCATCGGACAGCAAATGGGTTTTCATCCATAATCCACCCCTAAAATCGAGCCTGCCATCGGATACCTTGATTTGCCAAGGTGCACAGCTGGCGCTAGAGCCATCTGTTTCGGGTGGCTATGGCGCGTATTCCTATTCTTGGAATGGAGCGGAAAGCGCAACGGGTGCTCTGGTCGTCTTTCCAGAAGGTGAAGGGTCGCATCATTTTAGGGTGGTGGATGAATGCGGGATAGAATTGAAGCGCACCGTTCATGTAAGAGTAGACCAGGTAGAAGCCCTTTTTGAATTTGAATTCTATGATGATCGAGCTGCGGTTTTGAATTATTCTACATCCGATTGCACCTATTTCTGGAATTTCCCAGATGGGTCGGAGTCCACAGCTTTCGAGCCGATCGTAGATTTCGAAAGGATAGCCGGAAGATCTACCCGATTGCAGGTTGAAAGTGCCAGCGGATGCATTGACAAAGCCGAATCAAGATTCGATCCGCCACTCAATATTTTCATTCCCAACGCCTTCACTCCCGATGGCGACGGGTTAAACGATCGGTTCAAGGCCGAAGGCCGATTCTTAAAAAGCTTTGAGATGCGGATTTTTGACCGTTGGGGGAGACAGGTTTTCATATCAAGATCGATCGATGAAGCGTGGGGCGGGCAGTCAGGTATAGCCGATGATGATGGCGCCCAAGACGTACCCTATAGCTATTCTTACACTGCGATATCTTTTTCAGGAAAAATTGAGCAGGGCAAAGGCTTGGTTCATTTACTCAGGTGACCGACTCTGCCACCTTTTTGCCAATATAAGTACCTATGGCGATACCCATCCCACCGAAACGCACCGCGCATAATGTGGAACGGCCAAGCCGCTCAAGAATAATCTTTTTCGATGACCCAACGCCCATAATCCCGCTCCAGCGATGATCAATGGTAAAATCTTGTTCTGGCAAGATATGGTCTCTCAAAAGCGATTCTAAATAGGCTTGAATTTCTTCGGTCGTGCGCAACTCATCAGTATTTTCGCTGGCCTTATTAATATGGCGGCCACCACCAAGAAGAATCCGGCCATCGACATTCCTAAAATAGTCATAGCCCAAATGATGGTGAAAGCATCCTTTGATCTTTAGGTGCTTAATCGGGCTGGTAACCAAAACCTGCGCGCGCGCCGGTGTCACATCCAGTGAAGGAAGTAGTTTTTGGGTCAATCCGTTCGTGGCCACAATAGCACAGCCCGTGCTAAAACTGCCTGATTCGGTATGGATAGTGGGTCTTTCCGATTCCGTTTCTATCGCAGTGACCGGTACCCCATTAAAAATTTCTATGCCCAAACCCCTGGCCATGCCTATCAGGTTTTTCATCATTAGGCCAGTGTCGATGGTGCCTTCGAGCTTATTGCATATCAATTCATCTACACCGCGTAAGCCAAATTCACTGATTCGATGGGATGCGGGCTCAAAGAAATCCAAGCCAACTGCGCTCTTCAGCTCTTTATTGAGCCCATTCATTCGATCGTGTAAATCTGTATCGGCCGGACTATACCCATTGGTGAAAATCTCGAAGCCCCCTGAATCGATGTAGCCGCAATCCTTATCGCCCACGAGAGCGCGTAATGCTTTTACCCCTTCAAGCCGTTGGGAAACCAAGCTGAAAACATCATCTCTCGTCATGTTATTTAAGTCATCCAAGAGCTCCGTAAGGCTTCCAAAACAAGCGAAACCGGCATTTTTTGTACTCGCACCCGTAGGAAGTAGTCCCCTTTCTAGAATTGCGACGGTGGCCTGGGGACGAATTTTTTTGATATAAATTGCTGTCGTGAGCCCAGTGATACCGCTTCCAACGATGGTAAAATCCCAAGAATGCCAAAAATGCTTTTGCTCCCAGTAACTAAAATTGAACATTAGGCGTTTCATAATGTATAGTTAAGTGTGTCGTAAGAAAGATAAAATTCTGCGATATTTGTGCGCAATGATGCAGAGAGTAGACGTATTCCATCATCGAAGTTTTTTTCTAAAGTGCAAATTGCTGGTTACTCTGGCAATTTTGCTTTGTGCCTTTGTGGCCAAAAGTCAGGAAGAAATGAATATTTATGGGGTCGTCTCAGACGCCATGTCATCGTCTAAACTGGCCGAAGTAAAAGTTACCGTTATCAAAGATGGCGCCCAGCACAATACGTTTACCACCCGGGCGAATGGGAAATACGAATTTTACCTCGACGTAAGTTCAAACTATGAACTGCTTTTTGAAAAGGATGGTTTCGTAAAGCGAAGCATCATCATAGATTCCCGAAATGTGCCGCCCGAGCTGGTGGGTGCGGGCATCATCATGCCTACGGATATGAGTATGTATGAGCTCACCGAAGCCCTTAAGGCAGTAGACCTTTCGGTCTTTAAGCAACCCATAGGAAAAGCTAAGTACGATCCCGCCCAAGATGACTTGGTATGGGATTTTGAACATACCAATAAAGTGAAGGCACAGATATTTGCCGTGATACGGGAAGCCGAGAAGAAGCAGAAAGAACTCGATAAAGAAGCAAGTGCCGAAGAGAAGGCAGCTCAGGCGGAGCAAGAGAAATTTAATCAATTGGTAAAGGATGGCGATGGCGCCATGACTAAAAATAATTTTGGTGATGCTGTCTTGAATTATAAAGCCGCCTTGGCCATAAAGCCTGATGACTTGGCCGTGAAGGGTAAGCTCGGTGATGCCGAGACCAAGCTCAAGGCAAAGGTTGGAGCTGAAAAGCTAGACGCCGATTATTCTGCTGCGCTTGATGCCGGAGATGGTTTCATGCGTACCGAAGAGTTCAAAAAAGCAATCGATGAATATCAAAAGGCTAGTGCGTTAAAACCAGATGAGAAGTATCCCAAAGACCAAATAGCCGTAGCCACCAAGACGCTCGAAGAACGGGCGGCCAATCTGGCGCAACAGGAGAAATTCAATAAACTGATGACCAAAGGCGACGAAGCCTTGGCCGGAAAGGAATATGAAGCCGCTCTAGGATCGTATAATGAAGCGCTCGCCTTAATCCCTGACAATAAAGAAGTACAGCGAAAAATTGAAGAAACCAATGCTGCCATTGCCAATCAGGCAAAGATAGCAGCGCAGCAAGAGCAGTACGATGCCTTAATAGCTGCTGCCGACAAGGCTTATCAGGCCAAGGATTATAAAAAGGCCATAACCGATTATAATGGCGCCCTGGCCATAGATGCAGCCGCTGAGTACCCAGCATCGCAGGTCGCATTGGCGGAAGCCGAAATAGCAGCGCTCGCAAATGCCGCCGAGAAGCAAGAAGCTTTTGATAAAATCATGGCCGATGGCAAGGCATCGATGACCGAAGCAAATTATAAAGATGCGGTGGCTCAATATACCGAAGCTTTGGGCTTAATAGCCGATGAGCCAACGGCCAAAGCAAAATTGGCGGAAGCCCAAGGACTACTGGCTGAAGAGAATGCCAAAGAAGAGAATAAGGCCAATTACGAAGCCTTGATCAAAGAAGCCGACGGGCTCTTTAAGGATGAAGCTTATGCCGAGGCCAAGACAAAATATACCGCCGCTCGCGAGTTCTTTCCCGAAGAGACTTTTGCCTTGGAGCAAATCACCAAAATCAATAAACTCATAGCCGAGAATGCAGAGCTGGCGGCTATGGAAAAGAAATATACCGATGCCATGTCGGCAGCTTCGGCGTCCATGGGCGAAGCCAAATATTCAGCGGCCGTGCAGTCATACTCTTTGGCGCTAGAAGCCAAAGCAGGCGATAAGGATGCCCAAAAAGGATTGGAAGATGCCAATGAGCAATTGGCTGCACTTCAAGCCAGCGCCGCACTGGATGAAGAGTATAATGCCATCATCGCAAAGGCAGATGGTGCATTTGCAAAAGAGAACTACGCCGCAGCTATTCCAGACTACGAAGCTGCCCTAAAAATCAAAGCCGACGAGACCTATCCGGCAGATCAGATCGAAGCGGCGCATGCAGCCATAGCACAAAAAGAACTGCAGGCCAATGAAGCGGCCGCCGAGGCCGAGCTCTTGGCGAAATTTGAAGCTGCTGTGGCCGCTGGAGATGCTGCAGTAACGGCAAAGGACTATCCCGAAGGTATTGCGAAATACGAAGAAGCCCTTGGCCTGAAAGCAGATGATGTAGGAGTCAATAAAAAACTGGAAGCAGCGCGGCTGGCACTTGCTGAGCGCCAAAAGAATATGGCGGTAGACGAGCAATACAATGAAGCCATCACACGCGCCGATGCCAAGCGGGACGAAGGAGCGCTTGACGAGGCCATTGCGGCCTATACTGCAGCATCTGAGCTGAAGACTTCGGAAGCTTATCCCAAAGAGCAGATCAAGAGAATAGAAGAAGAGCGTGCTGCCAAGGCTGCCCAAATGGCAGCTGCTGCCGAGAAGGAAAAGAGTGAAGCCATCGCGGCGCTCATCCTAGAGGGGGATGGGCTGGTGAAGCAAAAAACCTTTGATGCTGCCATTATAAAATATGAAGAAGCCCTAGCCTTGGAGCCGTCACGCAGTGATATACAAGCTAAGATAGATGCCGCTGCTTCCGCAAATCTTGCGCGATTGGAAAAAGCCGGTATCGATGAAGCCTACGCCGCCGCTATAGCCGATGCCGATGCTCAATTTGAAAATGAGAATTATTCTGAGGCCAAGTCAGGGTATGAGCAAGCATCACAGACTAAGCCTGCCGAGACCTATCCACAAGAACGAATAGCAGAAATAGACGCGATAGTAGCTGCCAATGCCGAAGCTGCTGAGCGGGAGCGCTTGGCGAATTTGCAAGAAGATTTTAATGCCTTTATCGAGTCTGGCAACAAGTTATTTGATAAGGAGAAGTACGAAAAAGCGCTTGAAGATTATACCACCGCCCTTGGATATATACCTGATAGTGAGCTGGCCTTGGAAAAAATAGCCCTCGTAAATCAAAAATTGGGCGAGCTGGACGACGCAGCGGCAGCTGAGCAAAAATACGTACAACTGGTGGAAACCGGAGACCAGCTTTTTGATGAAGCCCAATATGAAATGGCGCGACTGAAATTTCTGGATGCACAGGCCATGAAGCCCGACGAGAAATATCCGCCCAAGAAAATTTCCGATATAGATCGTGCGCTGGAAAAACTGAGAATAGCAGAAGAAGCACAGGAGCTGCAAGATGTCGAAGCCAGTTATACTGCCGCCCTGCGCGAAGGCGACGCTTCATTTGCCGCAAAGGAATACCAAAAGGCGATTGCTTCGTTTGAGAAGGCGCTTACCATTAAGTCTGCTGAAATATATCCACAAAGCCAGATAGAACGGATCGAACTTCTTATAGCTGAGAATGAAGCCCTAGAAGCAGAGCGCCGAAGAAAAGAGAAAGAGCGGCTCGCAGCAGAGAAAAAGGCTCAAGAACTGGCCGACAGTCGCAGTACCGTAAACTCAAACAGTGAAGAACAA
The DNA here is from genome assembly GCA_963836915.1 of uncultured Cryomorphaceae bacterium. Taxonomy (GTDB): domain Bacteria; phylum Bacteroidota; class Bacteroidia; order Flavobacteriales_D; family Cryomorphaceae; genus Cryomorpha. The sequence goes on from CAWILH010000002.1 coordinate 501,698, forward strand.
GCGGAACAATTCATGCGCGACGCTAGAGAAGCACAAGAGAAAGAGCGGTATGAAAGAGTGCGTAAAATGAAGTTGCAGAATACAAAAGCCCAACAAGACTACCGCGAAGATGCCGCAATGCAGCGTGCTTCCAACGGTGCGAGCTTAGAAATATACCGCAATGGCGATGAGCAATACTCCGAAGCCATAGCGCAACAAGATGCGAAGATCAAAAACTCCATGCGCTATAAGGAAGTGTTGTTGCAAAACAAGCGAGACCGGATAGATACAGAAAAAGTGCAGAGAGATGACGCCTATGCAAGTATAGAAGGTGTGCGTGAAGCTGCCGCCAAAAGAAGCTCGGAGCTACAGGCCAATCAGAGGGAAAACGCACAGCAAGAACTTGACCTGAAACAGGAACAGTTAGAGCAAATGCAAGATTGGAGCAAGCTGAGTAGCGTTTCTAAACTTGAAGCCTACGAGCGAATCAAGGAAGCCAAAGCCGATGCGGTAGTAAGGAACGAAACTGCCGATGCCAGACGGGAAGCCCAAATATCAGATTTTCAAAATGTGAAAAAACGAAATACGGACCAAGCCCAAAAGTTGGCGCGCGAAAATCGGGCGGTCAACAAACAAAAGTCGGATGATCTACAAGAATTTGCCGAAGAGCGAAGTGCCAAAACCATAGAAGCTGCCGATGAAAAAGTGAAGAGCGGGGCGAAGCAGATCGAGCAACAGAGAACATCTTACCGCAATGCCCTCGACGATAAAAAAGTGATGGCAGAAGAGCGCCGAAAAGAAAACAAAGAAGCCTTGGAAGGCATGCAGTCCAGTAAGCCCAAAGCTTATAGCGAGTATTTCAGGACCGATCTTGCCGAAAATTACCCCCAAGGTGTGAGCGAAGAGAGCTCAACACTCGGAAATAAAGTCATAATAACCCGGATTGTGGTCAAGGGCAACAAAGGTGATGAGTATAAAAAAGTGCTTGATAAGGCTGGGAATTATTATTTCAAGAATGGTCAATCAATCTCTGAGAATACTTGGGACAGGGATACGATAGAAGCTTTTGAACAGGGTAAGGATTGAGCCAATGCATGCACCCACAGAGATCCGCGAAGGGATTGTGAAATTCTATATTGATGAGAAGCTATACGGCTTTGTAACCGATAGTGAAACGGGAGAAGAAATCTACATTCCGGTATCTGGACTGATTGACGAGATCAAGAAAAACTACAAGGTGAGCTTCCGTATTTCAAAAGGGAAAGAAGATCGAAAAGAAGCGATCGATGTAAAGGTGTTGAAAAGGTAAGCGACGGCTTAATTTCCCCCCGTAGTATCCGCCTTCTCTTCATCATCTTTCACCGCCACTCCTTCCAGTCTATTGATGAAATCTTCGATCTGCTCTACGCTGATGTCTTTGGCCCGTATCACATTGTGCTCATCCAAAAGAAAAACCTTGGGGGTTGAAAATATATCGAAGGTCTCCTGATATTTTAGACTCTTATAGGTCGTAGTGCCAGAAGTAATGAGGCCTGTCGCGTAATCGGCATCGTCATAAGCCCGCTGGGGGATGGAAAGGTTAAAGAAGTTCATCTTGTTCTTTCTGATAAATTTATTCCACTTGATGTCATGGTCTGAGCTTATGGCAAATATGGAGAGATTTTTAGGCTCGTAGCTATTGTAAAACTCGACCAATTTTGGGGTCTCCTTTTTACAATGCCCGCAGTCGGGATCGTAAAAGTAGAGTAGGGTATACTTTTTCTTTCCATCTTTATACGTGCTTATCCAATTTCCCAATGTATCTACGAGAATAAGTTCGGGCGCCTTTAATCCGATCAGGGTATTTCGCTTCTCATCGGCTTTTTCCTTGATGGCCTCCAGCTTATCATCATCCATCCAATAAGCAGAACCTTCCCTATAATACGTGTCTACCATATGGACGAATACTTTATCCATTCCCATTATTTTGGATGTCTCAAAATTATAGGTCGTATAATGAACCACGTACTTATATACTTCCGATCCCTTCTCGAGCCCCGCCACCAGTTTATCAATGGCTTTGATGATGGTGTCTGGATCCTGGATGAGCGTTTTATTCATGTAGTTGACCAGCCTACCGTGAAAAACCGGTGAGCGAATGATCCGATCATCTTTAAGATCGATATTGTCGAAGTAGTGATTCTTATAGTAATAATAAGCTGCCTGTTTATCTTCCAATATCGCAGCCGGTGGAGAGGGTTCTACCGACATATAGATCTCTTTGGCAGCAAATAAATTTGGATTCTCTTTGGCTAAGGTTATTTGGTACTCAGATACACGTTCGTTCAGCGTATTATATTCGGTTTTAATGGCCTTCGATTGCGCGGCATCTTCGCCGGCTTCTTCCAGTTTGGCTACCAAGGTCTCTCTTTCTTTTCTCCGCTCTTTTAAGAAGTCCATATAGCCGTAAAGTAACTTATTGTTCTCAGAGCTCAGCACCTTCACGCTGTTTACCAGATCGGTGGTATCGGCGGTAATATTGATTTTTTCATTGTCGGCAACGACGATCTCGAAAAACTTCGGCCCTGGAATCACTACGGCAAATTTGCCTTGGTTCTCTTCCGGTATAGCTGTGAAACCAAACTTTCCATTTGCATCCACCCTAGCCGTGTCAGCATAATAGAGTTTTTCACCGTAATAATTGGCTAGATAAACTACGGTATCTTTGAGATTTTTGATCTCAAAATTATAGGCGTTCTTTTGGCCTACGGCAGTAATCGATAGGAGTATAAAACTCAAAAAAATATATGTTTTCTTCATCGTTCTATATTTTGAACTATTTCATTTTATGTATTAGACGGCGATTTCTCTTTTAAATTCGCTGGTGGTGTGAAAAGTAAGGTTGGGAAAGTTCTGTTGTTCCAGCTTGAGCATCCAGGCACTCGGTGAAAGAAAAACCCAATTATCATCCTTATCCTTAACCATATCCGTCTGTTTTATCCGTACGAACTCTTCGAGCTTTTCTTTATTATCACTCGTTATCCAGCAGGCCTTAAAATAATTTAAAGGCCGAAACACACATTTCGCGCCATATTCATGCTCAAGGCGGTATTGAATTACGTCAAACTGAAGTTCGCCGACAGTGCCGATTATCTTTTTATTTCCGAGCTCTTGCACATAAAGTTGGGCCACACCTTCATCAGTCAGCTGGCGTATGCCTTTCTCGAGCTGCTTGGTTTTCATAGGGTCTTTGTTTTCTACTTCCTTAAATATCTCTGGAGAGAAACTTGGGAGTCCTTGAAAATTCAATTTTTCACCTTCCGTGAGGGTATCGCCTATTTTGAAATTTCCGGTATCGTAAAGCCCCACCACATCGCCGGGGAAGGCTTCTTCGATCATGTTTTTTTCGCTGGCCATAAAACTGGATGGATTGGCAAATTTCACTTTTTTATCCAACCTCACATGGTGGAAGAATTGATTCCGTTCAAACTTTCCAGAGCATACCCGCAAGAAGGCTATCCTATCGCGGTGCTTTGGGTCAAGATTAGCGTGGATCTTAAAAACAAACCCTGTAAACTTCGCTTCCATCGGCTTCACTTCCCGGATGTCGGTCTTTCGCGCCAGCGGTATGGGAGCGATGTCGATGAAGGTTTCGAGTAGTTCCTTCACGCCAAAATTATTCAGCGCGCTTCCAAAAAATACAGGAGCCAACTCGGCGTTGAGATAATTCTGACGCTCAAAGGCTCCATATACTTCTTGTATTATTTCTACTTCTTCTCTAAGCGTATTGGCCGCAGTTTTGGTAATGATCTCATCTAGCTCGGGATCTTTGAGATCTTTAATTTGGACACTATTAGTTTCCTTCTTGGTTTTATTGGCTTCAAAAAGCCTTAATGTTTTATCAAATAGATTATAAACTCCCTGAAAGGTAGGGCCTATACCGATGGGCCAGCTCAGCGGTCGGGTTTTGATCTCCAGCTTAGATTCCAGTTCATCGAGCAGATCAAAAGGATCTTTTCCATCACGATCCATTTTATTTATGAAAATAATCACAGGGGTTTTGCGCATCCTGCACACTTCCATGAGTTTCTCAGTTTGCTCTTCGACTCCTTTTACGCAGTCTATCACCAATATCACGCTATCTACCGCTGTGAGAGTTCTGTAGGTATCTTCAGCAAAATCTTTGTGCCCCGGTGTATCCAGTATGTTTACCTGCATACCATCGTAATTAAACCCCATCACCGATGTGGCGACCGAGATACCACGCTGGCGTTCTATCTCCATAAAGTCAGAAGTAGCCGTCTTCTTGATTTTATTTGACTTTACGGCTCCAGCTGTCTGAATGGCACCCCCATAAAGCAAGAATTTTTCCGTAAGGGTCGTTTTTCCAGCATCGGGATGGCTGATTATTGCAAATGTTTTTCTGGAGTCTATTGCTTCCTTAAGCTTCATTAATGGCTCTTTTTCAATCTGCAAAACTACATAAAGTATAAATCTTCCTTACCTTTGGGTTCTATTGTTCTCACAAAAATTAACGGTATATGAAAAGGATATTATTCGTGCTGATGTTGATGCCCGCAGCTCTTTTGGCTCAGCCAAGTATTGAGCTCGTAGATTTTTCTGAAGGCTTCAGTCGCCCCACTAATTTGATAAATGCGGGTGATGACCGCTTATTTTTGACCTTACAGGAAGGTTATATCATAATAATGGATAGGGAAGGGGTGCTGGAGCCCGACACCTTTTTGAATATTGCTTCAAGGGTAGGCAATGCTTCAGCAGAAAAGGGCTTGCTCGGATTGGCTTTCGCCCCTGATTACTGCAGTTCGGGAAAGTTTTATGTGAACCACACTTTCATTGACTCTACCAACAATGATCAGTTCAGTACAAAAATAGCGCGATACGCTGTAAATCCTGATGATCCCAATGACGCACTTGAAGATTCAGAAGAAGTACTGCTCACTTTTGCGCAGCCTTTTTCAAATCACAATGGTGGGCATATTGAGTTCGGTGCAGATGGATACCTATATATCTCCGTAGGTGATGGGGGTAGTGGTGGAGACCCCACCAATCAGGCTCAAAATTTAACGACGCTGCTGGGCAAAATACTGCGTATCGATGTGAGCGGCGATGCATACACCATCCCTGCCGACAATCCCTTCGCGAACATGTCTACTGCGCTTCCTGAAATTTGGGTTTACGGACTGCGCAATCCATGGAAATTCGCTTTTGATGAGCTTACCGACGACCTTTATATGGGCGATGTCGGGCAGAACGAAATCGAAGAAGTTGACTTTCAGGCTGCTTCAAGCAATGGTGGTGAAAATTATGGATGGAGATGCCGCGAAGGGTCGGTGCCTTATAATACTTCCCAGTGTGGCGGAATTACCGGTTTGGTAAATCCGGTCTATGAATACGAACACTCAGAAGAACCCGGTGGATGCTCCATCACTGGCGGCCGCGTTTATCGCGGTAAGTCGTTCCCCACCCTACACGGCCGCTATATATTTGGTGATTATTGCTCTGGCAATATTTGGTCGCTCAAGCAGGTCAACGGAGCTTGGCAGAATACTTTTGACCTCTCCGTGAGCCCGAATTTGATCGCTTTCGGAAAGGATGTCTGGGGCGAAATGTACGCCGTGATCAATAATCCTGCATCGGTGAAAAGGATTAAAGTGGTGGGCGAAGAACGCATCGGTCATATTTATTATACAGACCTTACTACAATAGAGTCGAACCTGGAAGGCGCCAGTTACCAATGGTTTCAAGACGGAATTGAAATAGACGGTGAAAACGAGCAAAACCTGAGCCTTGAAGAAGACGGGATTTATACGGTAGAGATTACATCTGCAGAAGGTTGCACAGTGCTGAGCGATCCATTTGAAGTCATAGCCCTTTCGGCAAATGAATGGTCAAATGTGAAGCGTTTTGAGATTTATCCAAACCCCGCCCAGTCTGAATTTCGGGTAGACCTAGAGCTAGCGGCCGCCGAAATGATCAATGCTGAACTTCGACTTTTCGACCTGAGCGGCCGCGTGGTGAAAGAGCTTCGAAGGGTGATGGGAGACCAATCCTTTACCGTTGATGTTTCTGATCTTGCCAACGGAGTTTATTTTTTAAGCTTGCAGGCAGAAAATGGAGAAATCTTCGCAACTAAAAAATTGGTGTTGAACTAGATCGGTTCATTGCAGCAGAGAAGGGATGCAATTCTGAAAATACAAAGACATCCCTTCTGCACACGAGCATCTGATCCATGTTTTTGGCGTCAGTATCGCATAAACGAAGCCAAAGGCGCGGCTTTTTATCAATTGAATGTTTAAAACTGCTGGAGATTTCTTGAATTGGTCGGCAGACTTAACGCATTTTTGGATTGGATTTTCTAAAATTCCAGCAATAAATTGCCGTAAGCAAGATAAAATCTTTGATAAATCGCGGAAATCACTATTTTCACGGGCTTAACGAGCTGTTAAAATTAAAAATACGCATGGTTCACACTCCTGTTGTCGACAGTATTACCACTCATCTGAAGGCATTCTCTTTTGCCACCATCTTCTGCTTTATTTTCATCGGCGGGGCCAAAGGCCAGTTTTGGACAGAGACCTTTGGTGCTGATATGCTCCCCTGTGAAAGCCAGGCGAGCGACATAACCACGGCAGTAACAGATAATGGTTTTTGGACGGTAGCCAACACTGGCGCTTCCGGATTCATATCCAACGCTTGGTTTATATCTTCGCAAGAACAAGGGGGTTTTGATCCTCTCGTTCAACCTTGCGGCGCCAGATGTAATCAAATGACCAACCCAGCCACCAATAGAACGCTGCATATTGGAGTGAACTCTTTTAATCCTTTCCCCGATGCGGGAGCAACTTATGTAAGCTTTGCATCTCCAGGTGCTTATGAAACAAATCTTCGTGCAGAAAGTCCAGAAATTGACTTCACGGGGAATTTTAATAATACCATCGCCTTCAATTATGCTGCCCAGAGCAATGCCAACGATTTTGCCACTTTGGTATATTTTGACGGAACGGCGTGGAACGATCTGGCCGTACTTCCGGGAAATGGTATATGCGGCCCAGCATCAATCTCATGGACTGCTTTCAGCATGATGCTCCCTGCTGGTGCGAATAATCAGGCCGGCGTAAAGATTGGTTTTCGCTGGACGAATGATTCTGACGGAAACACGAGTACCGTATCCATAGCCGTGGATGATATCACCATCACAGCAGGGCCACCGCCGGCAGTGCCTACCGCGATCATAGAAGTGGTAGATGGAAATGATACCTTTTGTGAAACGAACTGTACGTCTTTTTCGGCCGCTACCTCTACCTTTGATATGGACTTCTCCGAAGGTCTGGCATCTGCCGCATATCTCTGGACATTTGAAGGAGGTACACCTGCTACGAGTGATCAAGCCAATCCGCAGGTATGCTATGACACACCGGGCACGTATGATGTTACACTTGTGGTGACCGACAATATCGGTTCGAGCATGCCAGCGGTTTCCACCAATCTGATCACCGTAGAAGACTGCGGACCAGACATCACCATCTCTGCAAATCGGCAGGTGGCTTGCGCTAATGAGCAATGCGTTGACTTCACAGATCTCAGCGTTACCGATCATCCTGGCGGCATTACCGATTGGCTTTGGACATTTACGAGTCCCACCATGGTACAGACTACTTCTACCCTTCAAAACCCGACCAATATCTGTCTCAATGAGATTGGTTCGTATGATGTCACTCTGGCCGCCACAGATGCTGACCTTACCGAAACAGAAACATTTCCCGCCTATATTCAGGTAATTGATTGCAGCGGTCCCGATATAGAATTCTCTGCCAATAGACTTGTATTATGCCCTGGTGGGTGCATCGAGCTCACCGATATGTCGACCTCCAATGGATCCATCACTTCTTGGAACTGGTCGCTGCCAGGCGGTCAGGCAGTGGGAGAATCGGTGGCCGGTTCTTCTTCACAGCAGAATCCGACGGTATGTTATGCCACAGCAGGTTCGTACATGATCACACTCTCTGCTACCGACCAGGAAGGGCCTTCAGCGATTACCAAGACGATCACCATCACCGTAGATCCTTGCACTGGTCCGCCACAAGTGGGTATTGGCGCCAGCCAATATCAAATCTGCACGGGTGATTGTATCGACTTTGTAGATCAATCGCTTGGACTTGTTGACGAGTATCTTTGGGTTTTTCAAGGTACTGCCAATATAAATCAGGCTACTTCTACCGAAAAGAATCCTTCTGTGATTTGCTACAGCCAGCCAGGTACCTATAATGTCACACTCACCGTAAGCAATTCAAATGGTCAGATAGATTCACAGACCTTTGTCGATACCATCACGGTAAGCCAATGCGTGAACAAGCCAGTGCCAAGAATTGCATTTGAGCAGGACACGATCTGTGCCGGCGATTGTATTGATTTTATGGATGCCAGCACGGGTGTTGGTATATCGGCCTGGCAGTGGAATTTTGAAGGGGCTGTGGCTGGCAGTGGAACGTCTAATGTGAAGAACCCGCCGGGAGTATGTTATAACCAAACCGGTTCTTTTGATGTGTCACTTCGCGTGAGCGGCTCGGCAGGAGATAGTACGCGCGTATTTCGGGATGCTGTGGTGGTGGTGAGCACTCCCGAGTGCAGACCAACCGTCGAAGTTAACGCACCCGATACGCTTTGCGCAGGAGCTTGCGCTGAGTTTGCCGCAGTATTCGAAAAGGCCGACAGTGTACGGTGGACTTTTAATGGTGGTAATCCGGCCAGCTCTACTGCTCGAAATCCAGGTATTGTCTGTTATGAAGAAGAAGGTAATTACTTGGTTTTCGTTGAGGCATTTAATCCTTCTGGGGCGGCTTCTCCCACGTTCATAAATCTCTTTGTAGGTGAAAGACCAGAGCTTAATGCCGGTCCAGACCGCAATATTAACGCGGGTGCCGTGATAGAACTGAAAGCAACAGTTGGCGAAACAGAACCCTCCGGTGAATTTTTATGGCAGCCATTTGATTTGGTTGATGATTTTTCAGCTTCTACCGTCACTACATCTCCCAATGAGTCTACCACCTACGTGGTCTATTATTCCGAACCCGGCACCTGTACAGCGGTAGATTCGGTACACGTCAACGTAAGGTTTATAGCTGCAGTAGGCGTTCCTTCGGCCTTCTCTCCCAATGGTGATGGCCAAAATGACGAACTGCGGGTGCTCGGTCAAGGTATAGCCCGAATGGAGTTTAAAATTTTCAATCGTTATGGGCAGTTGGTTTTTGAATCTACCAGACAAGAACGTGGCTGGGATGGACTGCATAATGGCAAAGAACTAGACCCTGGTACATTCGTGTATACGCTCGAAGTGACATTTGCCGAAGGGCAGCGCGATGTGTATACCGGAAACGTAACCCTTATGAAGTAAGCATATGAAGATTACAAAAGCATATTTCTTGAGCATTTCGATGATTGCGATCGGGACATCACTTATTGCACAGCAAGACTATCACTTCTCCCAGTTTTACGCGGCGCCGATTACCTATAACCCTGCCAATGCAGGGGCTTTCGAAAACGACGTTAGGGCATTGGTTAATTACCGCAGCCAATATGGTTCCATTTCCGATCCTTATAAGAGCTTTGGCTTCGCAGCCGACGCACCAATCAAGATTTCAACCGATCCATATGACCGCAATTTTCTCGGTGTTGGATTGTCAGTGGTGAGCGATAATGCCGGTGTTGTGGACTATAATTCATTGAACATATCAGGAAATGTGGCTTACGCCATAGACTTGGGTGGTACCGAGCAAAACCCACATTTCATTTCTGTCGGTCTGCAGGTGGGATTGATGCAGCGCTCTATTCAGCTCGATCAGGCAAGCTGGGAAAACCAATGGACAGGTGTAGGCTTTAATCAATCCTTAGCCAGCGGCGAGCGGCTTTCAGGTACCTATAACGAGTCAAATATTGATCTAGGCGGCGGTGTCACTTGGTATAACGCGATAGATGACAATACCCGCATATTGCTGGGAGCAAGCGTTTTGCACGCCAATGCGCCCAAGATTGCCATACTGGGGAATAATGAAGCGCTGATGCGAAAATATACCGGTCATGCCAGTATGGCCATCACCCCACCAGGTGGGCAGGTCACTTATCTGCCCAATTTATTGATCATGTTCCAAGGGCAGAACCGAATCATTGACCTTGGTTCAGAAGTTGAATTTTCGTTTTGGGATCGCACACAATTCACCGATTTTCGAAACAATCTCTCTTTGAATATCGGTGCGTATTATCGCTATAAGGACGCGATCTACTTTATCGGAAGGGTAAATTACTACGACTTCTCAGTTGGGGTGAGCTATGATTTTACGGCTTCTCAGCTTTCTGAAAATAATAATGGCCAAGGTGGGGTAGAACTCGTACTCAGTTACCGAACCAGTTTTTCAGGGCCAGGCACCAACCGACAGAAGCTCAGCAGGAGCAAGGGTCTTTAAACTTCTTATTACGTTCTTGTACAAAGCCCGCTCCGTTTAGACCATGCTTTAAATTCGTTTCATCTGCGCTTGAATCATCTTGATCTGACCATCAAGCAATTTGTTTTTATCAAGCTTTTTAACTTCCGTAAGGAGATTTATGGCTTCGCGCTTTTTCCTGCGCATCACCGCAATACCTGCCAGATTTAGCTTGGCCATAGCTTGATCTGTTTTCATGCGCAAACCAATTGAAAGCGCCCGCTTGAAAAATTTTTCTGCTTTCATGGCGCTCTGTGTCTGGGCATTGATCAAACCTATCAAGTAATAATAATAGGCCTGCTGCGACTTGATAAGATGCTCGGGATGCTTTATTTTCAATAATGTCCTTTCGGCTTTGTCAAACTTCCCGCGGCGTAAGTGAATAAAAGCAAGCAGAATAAGCTCATGCCTAAATAAGCTCAAAACCAAAATTCCGGTGATAAAGATGAATAAAATCCCATTGCCAATATTGCCTAGATAGAACTGATAGACCATCCAAGCAAGTGACAGGGCGATGAGTATATATTTTATAATTTTGTTGAGCATCCTGATTTTTTTTTGCGCGGCAAAGGTAAACTTATCGCCTACATATTAAACAACCTGCGAGCAAGGCCGATAAAGATTTTGAAAAAGGTGTGTAACAATCTTTGGTGTCAATCGTCTTCCCGAAAATCACTAAATCATAAATCCAATGAAAAATTTCACACTTACTTTTTTCGCAATGCTGATAATGGCATTTGCGGCAAGCGCCCAGAATGATGCTATATCCCGCTATTTTCAAGAATACGAGATCCGTGAAAACATAAGTTCTATACAGCTCAGCGGAAAAGCTTTTGAAATGGCAGCGGGCGTAGATGTCGAAGGAGATGAAGCCGAAGAAATAAAATCTCTGCTGTCTCAGGTTACCAGTTTTAGAATGATCATGGATGATTCAGATCAATCGGCGGCAACTACGGCAGTGGCCGCCCATAAACGGGTAGCCCCAAGTTTTGAAGATTTAATAACCGTTAAGGATCGAAATCACACAATCTATATCGCAATAGATGAAAACGGTGGGATGGTGAGCGAGGTCTTGGCTATTATAGGTTCTGAATCTAAGTTCATTCTGGCCAGCATCAAGGGAAATATGAACTTGAAAGATGTGGGCGAGTTGACCAAGCAGTTTTCGAATGTCAGGAAAGACGTATTCCAAAATGCTACTATCAACCCTTCGAAAATTCTGGTTTTCCCCAGTCCAGCATCGAGCGATTCTGAAATCAGCGTGCAGCTGCCCAAAGAGCTTGATGGCGCTACAGTACGGATATATTCCGAATCGGGAAGGGAAATTATGAATTATGTGGCGCAAGGCAGTGGAAAAAAAATAAATGCGGGTCGATTGGGCACGGGAGTTTTTATTCTCAAAGCACGCAAAGGAGATGCCGAAGCGACCCGAAAATTTTTGATTGAAAAATAATTGGTTGGGAACTTGTTTAAATGAACGAGCAGGATTTCGAGAGAGAAGTACTTAAGAATAAAGACAAAATGTATCGTTTTGCCCTATCATTTTTAAAAAACACCACCGAAGCTCAAGACATTGTTCAGGAGATTTTCCTTAAACTTTGGCAGACCCGATTCGAAATTAGGGAAAAAAGGAATATTGAAGCGTGGAGCATGACGCTCGTGCGGAATAAGTGCATCGATCTTTTGAAAAGTACCGCTCGAAGCTCTAGGTCTAACCTTGACATCTCAAGCCTAGGAGCTGCTGTAAATGAAAGTCCTTCGCCCTATCAGATTACAGTGCTTAGGGAAACGCTGAGCAGGGTAGACTGTATCTTAGATGAGCTCTCTGAAAAGCAGCGCAGCGCATTTAAGCTGAGAGATATCGAAGGTTTTTCTTATACCGAAATAGGCGATGTGTTAAATATGGATATCAATCAAGTGAAAGTGAACATATTTCGAGCGAGAAAAACGATAAAATCAAAATTGGAAATGTTGGAAAGCCATGGACAGTAATCAGTTAAGTGTTCTAGAAGTTAAGTATTGGCAGGGAGAGACGAGCCGTGAAGAAGAGCAAACCCTTGCTCTTGCGGCGCGCTCTGATGCAGTAGGTCTGAGCTCAGCGCTCATCCAATTAATGGCAAATACTGAGCTCGGCAAGTCAGAATACCTTCCCGAAGAGTACAATGCTAATTTTTGGGAAATAGTCAAAAAAGAACCCGCTCAAGACACAGAGCCCCATTTCACATTCAATTCTTTCTTGCGATATGCCGCCGCTGCTGTGCTGCTCATTGCGCTTGGGCTTTCACTATTCACCTTTATTATGGGTCATACGGAAACCGATGTGGCTGGTGAGCTGGCCACGGTTTCTGCCGCAGATACCTACCAAGATCCACAAGAAGCTTTTAATCAGACCCGTGATGCCCTTCTCTTTGCCGCTCAAAAGCTGAATAGAGCTAAAAAGCCTGTGGCTGAATTAGGGAAATTTCACGAGACCGAGCTACAAATTAAGAATTCTAATTTGGCTTTAAGCAAATGACAAAATGTAAAATGAAACGAATGAGATTCCAATTATTTCTAGTACTTGCGCTCATCAATGGAATGGCTCAACTTGCCAATGCGCAAGATGCCATTACCACATGCTTCAAGGAGTACGCCGATGATCCCAATTATACATCCATAGTGGTGTCGAGCAAGATGTTTGAGCTTTTTGCCAATATTAAAGGCGATGATGCGGAGAGCAAGGCTGTGAAAGATGTGATAAAGGGGCTATCTGGAATTCGTATTCTGGTGTACGATGGAGATGATAACACAAAACCGGCGCATAATTTTAAAAGTGCCGTAGGTAAGGTAAGTTCGGCATATGAAGTGCTCATGAGTGTGGACGAACAGAACGAAAAAATACGATTTTATGTGCGCGAGAAAGCCGATAAAATTGAAGAGCTGCTCATGATCGTGGCTGGGCAAGATCATTTATTTTTGATGAGTCTCACCGGAAATATCGACCTTGCCAAGATTTCAAGCCTGAGCAAGAATATGAATATTGGTGGAATGGAATACTTAGAGAATTTAGATGAGAAGAATAAGAATAAGTAGCATTGTCATCTTACTTATCGCCGTTTTGTGCATTTCTTGCGGTAGAAAAAATGCTGAGAGTACGGCACTTACAGAATATTTAGCTACTGCTCCGGACAATGTGCGCACACTCTATTTTTATCCCAGCACGATACGGATGCTGGCCGGAATGCTAGGCGATGAAACAGGAGCTTCTCTAAACGAGATCAAACGCGGACGGCTGTCGCTCACTTTTGGTGGCGGAGATACAGATTTTCAGAACAGTTTTGATCCGCTGAAGACAGCTATTGATGACGACGGGTTTACATCGATCATGAAGCTAAATGCTCCTGATGGTAAGATTGACATTTTCTATCGGGAAGAACCCGAAGATGGGTACCTGCTTTTTATTGATCAAGAAGGTTCTACTTTCATTCTCGAAATCACAGGTGAAATAAGTATGCAGACCATACAGCAACTTTCCACCCTTGATATGGGAAGAGCGATGGGACTGCTCAATATTCAATTTGGCGGGACGCCCAATGACAGTATCCCAGAAAATGATGGTTCACTCATCAAAGATCCTAATCCACAATGAATAGCATCCTGGAAATAAACCAGCTCTCGAAAAGGTTCGGTAAAACACTAGCCGTAGACCAGTTGAGCATGACGGTACCAAAAGGTGCTGTATTTGGGATATTGGGGCCGAATGGAAGCGGGAAGTCAACAACGCTCGGTATGGTGCTTGGCGCAATCAATCCAACAGGTGGAGAGTTCCTGTGGTTTGGAGCCAAACAAAACCATACTGCCCGAAAACGGATCGGGGCGATTTTGGAAGCCCCTTCCTTCTATCATTATCTAAATGCCGATGAGAATCTACGTGTGGTGGCCAACATAAAAGGCGTATCGGCGGAGCGTATAGACCCAGTGCTGGCCAGGGTAGGGCTGCTTGCGCGAAAAAAAGACGCTTTCAAAACCTATTCCTTAGGAATGAAGCAGAGATTGGCCATTGCATCTGCGCTACTCGCAGATCCAGAAGTCATGATTTTAGATGAGCCTACCAATGGTCTTGACCCGCAAGGTATTGCCGAGATTCGAGACCTTGTTCAAGCATTTGCCGCCGAAGGCAGGACCGTTATAATCGCCAGTCACTTACTTGATGAAGTCCAGCGGATATGTACCGACTTCGCGGTACTGCGCTTTGGCAAATTGATCTTTCAAGGGAGGGTGGATGAATTGAACCAAAGCTCCAGCCAACTCGAAATCTCAGCAACGGACAAAGGCAATCTGGAGCTTGCGCTCAACAAGTCAAATCATGTAGAGTCGTTATCGAAGCAGGGCGATGGATTTGCAATCAGCCTAAAGCCGGGAAACGCTATAGCAGCTTTTCATACCGATCTCATAGCTCAGGGCATCGTACTTACCAAGCTTCAGGTGAATACTAAAACATTGGAGTCGAAGTTTTTGGAAATCTTAAAATCCAAACAGAATGGTTAGGCTTATCCGACTTGAGTATCTGAAGCTTCGTGCCAATAAGGCATTATGGATTTTGTTGGGGCTTTATCTGGCTTGCCTTATTCTCGTGTTTTTCTTGGGAGGCATTGTTTTGAAGCTCTTGGCTGCAAGCGGTATGGAGTATGAAGGCTTAGACCCTACCATGCTGCCCATTTACGATTTTGAAGATATTTGGCATAATTTCACATGGCTAGGGTCTTTCTTTAAATTGTTTCCGGCTTTCTTGATTATCATTTCCATTTGCAATGAGTTCAGTTTTAAAACCCATCGCCAGAATGTGATAGACGGTTTATCACGGATGGAATTTATTCTCTCCAAGCTTTTATTCTCTGTTTTTCTGGCGCTGGTGTCTACCGGTGTGATTTTTGTCCTAAGCTGTATTTTAGGGGGTATGAATGCTTCTGCCAAAACTTTTGAAGCTTTCACCTACGGAATCCATTTCTTGGGACTTCATTTTTTTCAGCTTTTCCTATACTTTTTATTCGTGCTTTTCGTAGCGCTATTGATACGCAAGTCGGCCATAACGATCGTGCTGGTGATACTCTATACCTTGCTTATCGAACCCATTTTAGCGGGAGCCTTAGGATTTTGGGTCCCGCATATCTCCAGCTTATTTCCATTGAATGCCATAGATAACTTGATCGTTTTTCCCTTCAAGCGCTACATCTTTATGAACACCCCTGAGTACGTTACGGCAAAGACCTTTATGATCGCTGGCGGGTGGGGAATGATTTTCGCATCGGGAATCTACTATCAATTAAAGAAGCGCGACTTCTAGAATTCTGTGCTCACCACATCCCAAGTTCTATCGGCTAGCAAGCGCACAGTGGCCACAAAATGCTTGAAAGGTATTCTCATACCCCATTCCTTCGGGCCTACCATTGAAAGCACAAAGTGATCTTCTTCACGGGCATAGAGATGATAGGTTTCGCCTACCAAAGGGTCGAAGCTCATGCTGGCACTGTACACTGCCTTTGAAGTCTGTACCCGCTCTTTTATCGCTTCGGCCTGTCGAGCGAGAAGGGCTATCTGCTCTTTTATTTGATCCATCTGCCGGGTACACTGCTCTTCCATTGCTGTGAGCGATCGGCTTTTTATTACGCCTTCTTCATTGGGTGCAAAGGCAGGACTTCCTATAGAATGCGGATAAGGCAAGAATCCGGGGTTTTCTGCTACTAAGTCCTTATCTATGGGATTGATAAATCCTTCGTCCTTTTCTGTACTCATAGTTTTTCTAATATCTTTCTATGACGCGAATATCGAAGAATTGTTTGTGATATGCTCACAGCGCTAGACACCTATCAGCGTTTCTTACCCGATAAAGGCGTGATCTGCTTTATCCGTGTTTACAAAAATTCAATAGAAATTGTTTAGGGATATCAATTTATGCGTACAAGAGTAAACATACGGCCGATTGACAATCTGCTTTGACGTTACAAATGTATCGGTCATGAACTCACTCGTTAAATAATTCATAACTACTTGTAATATAAATAAAAAAGACAATCACTTAAAACTTTACTTTACTTTTTATGCAAGATTCCGAAAGATTTAGACCTTTGTGCTCAGGACAGGTAGTATGGCATATTTACAAATGTATAGATGGAAATTAAGGATCGAATAGCTACAGTGATGCATGTAAATAAGTTGACGGCGTCTGCATTTGCGGAAGCCCTTGACGTGCAACGATCGAATATCTCTCACATTCTGAACGGACGAAATAAGCCATCCTTGGATTTCATAGAAAAAATGCTGTATAGGTTTCCGCGGGTCGATGCTAAATGGCTCATCACCGGAGAAGCTCCGAAAAACGAAACCGCTGCGAAGGAGCCAGGGATAAAAGGTCCAGCACTAGTAGAGCCGGAGATCAAAGATGCTGCAAGTTCAAAAAAGGGTGCAGGCAATAGTGGTGGAACCAGAAAGTCTGTCGAGAAGGTTGTGGTATTTTATGCAGACCGTACCTTTGATATTTATTTTCCAAATATTTGAAATGAAAGCAATTTTCTTAGACCGCGACGGAGTGATCAATCATGATCCCGGTGACTATACCGCTCGTATAGAAGACTTCACCATCCTGCCTGGTGTCATTGACACGCTCAAGGCTTGGACTGAGCAGGGCTATGCCATAATAGTCATTACCAATCAGGGCGGTATTGCAAAGGGGAAGTATAGGCTTGCCGATTTTTATGAGATTGATGGGTTTATGAAGAAAACCTTTTTGGCGGCCGGGATCAATTATCTAGCTACTTATTTCTGTCCGCATCACGATGCGGTAAGTCACTGCTTATGCCGTAAGCCCCACCCGGGAATGATAGAAAAAGCCGCAGCTATGCACAGCATTGACAAGTCTGCATCAATGATGATCGGCGATAAGTGGCGCGATGTTGAAGCAGCAGAAAGTGCCGGCGTCCGCGGAATCAAAATTGACGTCAATCAAAATCTCGGTGAAATC
Source organism: uncultured Cryomorphaceae bacterium (assembly GCA_963836915.1). GTDB lineage: Bacteria > Bacteroidota > Bacteroidia > Flavobacteriales_D > Cryomorphaceae > Cryomorpha. Next base: position 519,149 of record CAWILH010000002.1, read on the forward strand.
TCCCTTCTCGCCTGACTCTATGGTAGGGCACGAGCCAGCTGGCACAGTAGAAATTCACTCAGCGGATAAGGTTTACAATACCACTGCCGGTCTCAATGGACTCATCTCTGAAGGTAGCTTGGTATTCAATCACATACACACCGCTTTCGCAGTAATACCCATCGTTGATATGATTTCCATTCCACCCATCGTTTAGATTATCGGAATGGAAAACTTCTTTTCCCCAGCGATCGTAGATGTGCAATGTAAATGTGGCGACCGACTCACCTTGTGGTCTAAAAATATCATTGAGGCCATCGGCATCTGGTGTAAAACTATTGGGAATAAAGATTGAGTTATTGCATTTTTCATCTACCACCAAGACCCGATTCGTTTTTCTTCCGCAGGCATTTTCTGCTTCGGCAAGATGATAGCCTTCAGTACTTACGTTGACGAGGTATTCGTCGGTATTCAGCGTCGGGTAGATGATGCGACCATCCCACGTAAGCTCGCCATTCGTTCGGATAAGGATTTCAACGGCTTCATCATCACATTTCAAAATCCGCTCCGCAACATTCAGCCTCGGCTCGGCAGAAAAATAAATGGGGTGTGTGGCTAGAGCGGTGCACGGAGAGTTATCAAGAGACGCTACCACCGAATACTGACCGGCAACGGCTACATCGATGGACTCGCTGGTGCTGCCATCGCCCCATAGATAGCTATCGCCGCCAGTGGCGCTGATCGTAGTGGTTTCTCCCGAGCACATTTCAAATATGCCCATTATGCTTGGGTTCGGCCTTTCCAGAAAAGTTACTGAGACAGTATCTGCGCTGGTGCATCCATTCAAGTCTGCCATAGCCCAATAATCTCCAGGTTCTGTTACGTTTATGGCATTTGCGGAGCTCCCCGTGCTCCAAGTAATATTCGCTCCATTCAGCTGGGTGTTTATCGAGATGGATTCTCCATCACACGCCTCCCGATCTGCCCCAAGGGAGAAGTTGGGCACGGCCTCCACAAGAACGGCGAGTTCATACGTTAATGAGCAATTGCCTGAAATAGCTTCTAGCTGGTAGGTTCCGCCAAGATCAAAAACTTTAACATTAGCATCGTCTCCATCGCTCCATAAGAATTCGTAAGGATACTCCGACAGATCTATTGTGTAAGTTTCGCCATCACATAGCGAAGTATTGGCCGTCCAGTCCAACTCGGGTGCGGGATTGATCTGAACCAAGACTTCATCGCTGGCTTCACATTCTCCTTCTGTGACCGTCACACTATAAGCATCCGTAGCGATTGGAATAATTTCGGTTCCAGTGTCTCCGGTAGACCAAAGCACATCATCAAAACCTGTGGGCACGCTCAGAGAAAATTCTTCACCTTCGCAAAACTCCAAATCTGCCCCCAGATCTACCTGCGGGTCGAATACGGTAACCGTAGTGCTTTCGCTTTGCACGGTTTCACAAAGGTCGGCATAGCTTACTGTAAATTCTGTTGTTTCGGTAACGGTGGCGACAGGGGTATTTGAGAAGGGATCATCCAAAAATTGAGCGGGTTCCCAAGATATTTGTCCAGAAGCCGCACCCGAAGATTCAAGCGTTACCTGCTCTCCGGCGCAAATAGCATATCCTTCAGGCACACCCAATATTTGTGGGTCCAGACATACTTTCTGTACGTTGAATTCGCCACCCGTAGCACTTGTAAAACCCCAATATACATTTGGATCGGAAGTGAATATTGACTGTAGAAGGTTTACTGTGGCTTCTATACGCGGCACACAGTCGAACCAAACGCTGAATAGCATGGACTGGCTATTCCAAAAGATGTCTACCACATGGTCTAGCCCATCTTCCACATTGCCGCTTACGCTAGATGCTGCCACGGGCCCCGCGATATTGTTTGGAGATGTATGATTTACATTTCCATTTTTAATGAGCGCGATATGATCTACAAAAGGATCTCCATTTATATCATTGGTATATGTGTCAAACTCGACACCTAGGGAAGGAGAAAATCCGGAGAAACCAATACCACTACCAGCCACACCGAGTACATTATTTCCCACCTGCTGCATCACGAACACCATTCCATCTGCACCCTGATCATTGCTACCAAGGCCTACCGTAAACTGAAGGTGAAAATCATCATTAAGGTCGATCGTTTCATTATACCAAATACTGCTATTCTGCCACGGTACAGCCCCGGTAAGCACGTAGCAATTATCGTCTATGGCATAGCTATCACCCACGAAAGCGTAGGCCTGACCCATAGAAAATAGGGGTGTTAGAAGAAAAAATAAAAGATATTGTATTGATTTCGTGATCATCTGCTTGCTTCCGCAAATATAAGGTTTACTGCTCTCGTCTCAAGTAAAGCCACTTAATTAACAGTAATTAAACCTGTTACGCTTTGATCCTTTTGGTGTATGACGTGCCTCGTTTATTTAGGTCTGACCAAAGTTGCAAATCTTTTCGAAATAATTTAGATTTGTCGTCTAGCTGACAAAAGTCAACGACCAATAATCCAATCAATCTAACCAATGAAACAACTAATCATTTTAATCGCAAGTGTCGCCCTTTTAAGTTCTTGCGTAAGCGACGACGATGCTCCATCAGAGAGCCCAACGACAAGTGCAGCTACCAAATCTTATTCTGGAGAAGTAGTGAACGACTATTTTAAGCTCCAATGCGACATCGTACGGGAGACTCCCGGATTCGTGCCTACCGTTGCTGCACGATCTTATGGATACTTGGGTATTGCGGTATATGAAGCTGCTGTGAACGGTATTGCCGGATCACAATCCTTACAAGGACAGGTGCAGGGCATCCCTGCAGGTAGCCTTCCGGCACCCGATCCTGCAGCGGTGTATAATTGGGCGTTGGCCACCAATGCTGCTGCATCTACCATGATGCGCCACATGTTTGATCTCAACCTTTCGGCCAATGGATCGCAGGAGATCACGAGCATTTCGCTGGAGTACCAAGCAACATTGTCAGCAGGGGTTCCTGCAGATGTAGTTACCAGATCAGAGCAATATGGAGCAGCCCTCGCCGATGCGCTTTACGAACTCAGCAAAACCGATGGTGGGCATGAAGCATATGTTGATCCCTTTCAATTGCCGTTCGAATTGCCTACCGAAGAATATTGCTGGCTACCCACAGGTTCGACCACCACTCCAGTTACTCCATTTTGGAAGAACAATCGATCCTTTATAGCCGGAATCGCAGACGACACAGAAGTCGAAGCGCCGCTGGCATACTCTACCGATCCTACCACCGACTTCTACCAGCAGGCCATGGATGTGTATCAACAAGACCTCAACAATACGGATGAGCAAATCACCATCGCTCAATATTGGGCAGATGACCCATTTGAGACTTGCACACCTGCCGGGCATTCATTTAATATCGTACAGCAGCTCTTGCATGAAACGGGGGCTACGCTTGAGAAATCGGTGGTGGCTTATGGCATGACCGCTATTGCAGAAAATGATGCCTTTATCGCGTGTTGGAAATCAAAGTACGACCATATGTTAATGCGGCCGTATACCTTCATCCGCGCCCATATTGATCCAGCCTATGAGACGGCCATTGCCACTCCTCCGTTTCCAGCCTATGTTTCGGGTCACTCTGTAGAGGTTGGCGCCAGTACAAAGCTGCTCGTTCATTTGTTTTCAGATTCTTCGGGCGATTATAATTTCACAGACCTAAGTCAAAATCAATACGGTTTTGCTGCCCGCAGCTACGCTAATTTTTATGAGATGGCCGAAGAGTGCGCCATTTCCCGATACTACGGTGGTATGCATTATGAGATGGATAATTCGGTAGGCCTTCAGCAGGGGTATGCTATTGGCGATGCTGTTTTAAGTTCTATTAACTGGCCACAAAACATAGAATGAGTTTGAAAGCTTGGTGTGTGGCAGCGCTTCTGGTAGCACTGGGAGGCTGCTCCGAGCCAGCCGATGATCGATGGCCGGTAGACTTTCAGCGGGTGGTTGAGCTCAATTGTCAGGCGCGGCATCTTAAAGACCAGCGCTTCGCACTAGCAGATTCCATTCGTTTTCATGAGCAGGATTCCGGAAGCGGGAATTTATCATATTTTTCCGAAAGGAAAGCCCAGCTCTCCAACCTGAGTACCGCGATTGCCGATTCTATTGATGCCCGTATGGCGCTGAGTATGAAAATGCTCAAGCCTGCTCAGAAAGCGTTGTTCTCAGATAGCTTGGAGCGGAGCCTGAAGAAATGCCATAGCGGTGCGATGGGTCGAGATTGAGATTTTCCTTAGGCAGCAATAAGTTCTTAATTTTGCGGCTTTATTAGCTTAGAGCAAATGGAGTTTCTTACCCTTACCAACCTTATCGTAGCTGTAAACGTGGTTCTATCGCTACTTGCATTCGGCAATCAGGAGCTCATGGGGCGACTGCTGTTCAATCCGTACCAAGTGGTGCACAGAAAGCAATATGGGCGCGTGATCGGTCATGCCTTCATCCACGCTAATTACATACACCTTTTTTTCAATATGTATGTGCTTTATAGTTTTGGCAATCTCATAGAGCGCATTTTTACAGTACCTGGGTTTTTTGCGCAGCTCTTTCCAGATTTGGAATTTTGGGGTACCTCACGCGGTTATCTTTACTATGTAATTCTCTATTTCGGAGGTATTTTGGCCGCAAGCCTGCCTTCCATCCAGAAGCATGCTGATAATCCATCTTATAATTCTTTGGGCGCTTCCGGGGCGGTGTCGGCGGTGGTAATGGCTTTTATCGTTTTGATGCCTACGACCAATTTGCGCTTGATTTTTATTCAGATAGATATACCGGCCTTTATAATGGGAGCGGCCTATCTCGGCTATGAGTACTACATGAGTAAGCGCGACCAAACCGGCATTGCCCACGATGCGCATTTCTGGGGAGCTATCTTTGGTCTCGTCCTGTTGCTCCTGCTCAATTATCGATTTGGGATCCATTTTTTACAGCAGATCTCAACCTTTCTGGGAATAGGATAAACGTATTTTCCATTTACCTTTGCATTTCTTATGCGCGAAACGTATTCAGATCAAGGCTGGTTTATTTTTAATGGAATTGTCTCTCAGGCACTTCCTAATGACTTTGCTATGAATAATCGGGGATTTCGGCTGGGCGACGGATTTTTTGAGACCATGCGCTATACTGGTGGCAAAGTCCATCTATGGAATGCCCATCTTGCTAGAGCTATGGCTTGTGCAAAAATAATGAAGCTCCAAATACCCCCTGAAATTAACTCTGGAAAGATACTCAACTTGATCGATGACGTAATGCAAAAGAACAGGTTGGCTTATGACGGGCGTGTGCGGATCACCTTTTTTCGAGAGGGTAAAGGCACCTATTTTCCCGGTTCAAATGAAGCCGGATATATCGCAGAGATAGAGACCCTTAACCATTTTGGATTCCGAGTGAGCGAACAGGGTATTCGCGTAGGCATATATCCCGATATGAAAAAGGCAAAAGGTCCGCTGGCTGCCTTTAAAATAATGGGAAACCATGTGTATATAGGAGCTGCGATATGGGCACAGTCAGAAAATTTTGATGATGTGCTTATCTTGAACGAACAGCACGAAATCATTGAAGCGGTCTCCAGCAATATCTTCATCGTAAAGGCTGGTGCTATCTATACGCCACCGGTAAGTTCGGGCTGCGTGGGCGGTGTGATGCGAATGGCAGTGATCAATGCAGCCTTAAAAAGTGGGGTAGACGTGTACGAGGCGGCGCTCAAGGCAGACGATATCGTGACAGCTGAAGAAGTATTCCTTACCAATGCCGTGAGTGGTATAAAGTGGGTCTCAAGTTTTCAAACCAAGCGTTACTTTCACAAGCTCAGCGATAGATTGATAGGGATGCTCAACCAGAAAATACCTGCCTTTTCTTAGTTCATTGATGGGTCGGCAGGATAATTGGCCAACCCCGAAAACTCTCCGCCCATGTCCCGCAAGGCCTGTGACCAGATATCTTCGCTATGCGTATTTTCAAGGTTTAGGTTTTTCGTATTGGACACGTACCAAGAGCGGGTTTCAATCTCGCTTTCCAATTGACCAGAGCCCCAACCGCTATAACCGATAAAGAAGCGTACTGATTCGGATTTGGCCTTGTCAGCATCCATTATGGTCTTGAGTGCTGCAAAATCGCCGCCCATATATATTCCGTCCACTACATGAATGCTTCCTTCTACTTTAGATCCGTAAGTATGGAGGTAATAGACGTTTCCATTCTCAACCGGGCCACCCCAGCCTAGCTGTGAATTAAGTCCCGGAATTTTCAGTTTCTCGGCTTCTGTTTTGATGGTTCCGTATTTATTTAAAATGAATCCAAACGACCCCTCTTCATCATGGTCTATCAGGAGTATCACGGTGCGGCCAAAAGAAGAATCTTGCATGAATGGCGCAGCAATCAGCAATCTGCCAGGAGCAGGGTTTAGAATATTTTCGGGTTCCAGATTCAAACTCTCCTATTGTTTTTAATGTAGCGCCGGCCTCCAGGCCAATGTTTCACAGATTTTGCCTTCAGCTTCATTGAGCTCGGCCAGTCTTTTAAAAACGTCTGATTCCGGCCAATATTTCAATGCGAAGGTCACAAAAATATTACCGTGTTTGGCTTCAGACGTCCAAAGTTCCTTGTAGAAACGCTTGGTCTCTGGGTCGGTCAATGCATGGGCTATAAGCCGAAAACGCTCGGCACCGCGGCATTCTATGATCGAAGCAAGCAGCATTCTGTCCATCAACCTTTCATCTACCGATGAGCGACAGAGTGCAATGAGATCGTCAATATACTGATCTTTGGGCATCCTTGCAGGCAGCTGTACGTTCCGCGACTCCATCAATTGATAGACCCTTTGAAAATGTTCGAGCTCTTCAAGAGCGGTCTCGATCAGCTCGGGTATGATTTCTACTTTATCTGGACATTTTGCAATAAAACTCATGGCCATAGCCGAAGCTTTACGCTCGCAGTCAGCGTGGTCTTGCAAGAACAGGTCAAATTGCGCTACCGCCTGCTCTGCCCAGCCATCGGGAGTTTGGTATGAAAGGTCAACAGAGAATTTCATGGCAGGGCAACTGGGTTTTGTATGAAGGTTGAAAAAAGAAGCATGGGCAAATATGCACAAATTCTCGAATGCTTACTTTTGGAAACCCATAAAACAGGAATTTGAAAAAAGAAATAAGGGAGTATGTGAAGGGAGATCGCCATCAGTTCGATAGTGAACCGATGAACGAATCAGATATGGACACAAATCCTTGGGATCAATTTGAAGCCTGGTTCGAGCAGGTCTTAAATGCCAAGATTGCCGATCCTTATGCGATGACGCTATGTACCGCCGATAAATCGGGGATGCCAACGGCCAGAGTCGTTTATATGCGAGATGTGAGTGATGCAGGCATCGTGTTTTACACCAATTATCAGAGTGAGAAAGGGCGTCAATTGACTGAAAATCCGCAGGCTTGCATCAATTTCTTTTGGCAGGAGCTTACACGCCAAGTGCGCATGGTAGGAGATGTAGACAAGGTAGGCGCCGATGTTTCTGATGCCTATTTTGCCCAAAGGCCACGCGCAAGTCAACTCGGAGCTTGGGCGAGCGATCAGAGTTCGGCGATTCACAGTCGAGACACGCTTCAGAACAGGGTCGAGGCATATACAGAGAAGTTCAAAAACAGCGAAGTACCAAGACCACCCCATTGGGGCGGGTATATTTTGAAGCCCAGTCGAATGGAGTTTTGGCAAGGGCAAGATAGCCGCTTACATGATAGGCTGAGCTATCGGAAGGCAGACGATGGCCGGTGGACGCTAAACCGATTGGCGCCTTAAATGGCTTCCTACCTTCGGAAATATGGACTCAGGCCACAGCTCATTGATGCATGGCCCGAACAAGATTTGGGAATCGTGGTGGTTATACCTGCCAGCAATGAACCCGATATTCACGCCACGCTAAGTTCGCTCTATAGCTGTGGCCTACCTGAATGCTCCGTCGAGGTTATCGTAATCGTAAATGCAAGCGAAAATGCCGCTCCAAGTGTGCACCAATGCAATGAACGCATCTATGCGGATTGCATTAATTGGCAATCGCAGAATAGGGAGAGTGCCCTTCGCGTATATGCTTATCTGGAGAATGATATGCCGAGTAAGCACGCCGGCGTCGGCTTAGCGCGAAAAATAGGAATGGATGAAGCGGTGCGCAGGTTAGAAATGGTTGGCAATCCAAACGGCGTAATTGCTTGCATGGATGCCGATACCACGTGCGCACCAAACTACCTGAGCGAGATTTACGCTCATTTTAGGCTCCACCCAAAAACTCCAGGATGCAGCATCCAATTCAAGCATCCCTTATTTGGCACGGAGTATAGCCCGCATACGTATCTTGGTGCGGCCTATTACGAGCTTCATTTGCGCTATTATAATCAGGCCATGCGCGCGACGGGTTACCCACATGCCTTTCATACCGTGGGCTCATCGATGGCGGTAAGGGTAGACGCTTATGTAAAACAGGGGGGGATGAACAAACGAAAGGCTGGCGAGGATTTTTACTTTTTGCATAAGGTGATGCTACTGGGAAATTTTACCGAGCTTCATACCACTACCGTTTTTCCTTCTCCACGTGGCTCCGAGCGGGTACCTTTTGGCACCGGAAAAGCGATTAACGAATATTTGCGCGAGCCAACTAAGGGTTTTTACACCTATAACCTTCGCGCTTTTGAATACCTACATACCTTTTTCAAGCATATACCGGAGTTTTATCTCTCCACGCCACCTTTGGTAAGTTTGGGCAGTTCGTTGCCCTATGTAATGATCGACTTCTTGGATGCTTACTTTTTTGATGAGCGAATGGAAGAGATAAGAGCAAATAGTAGCAGTATGGCAAGTTTTGAAAAGCGTTTTTTTGTATGGTTCAACGCCTTCATGATTTTGAAATTCGTCCATTTCGTACGGGATAACGCACACCCAAATGTGCGTGTAGAGCGGGCTTCGCTCGAGTTTTTACGCCAGTCAAACTATGAAGGGCTGCAAGAAATTAAATCTACCAATGACCTGCTCGAAGTGTTTCGGAGCTTAGATCGAACACCTGTCCCTGCCCAGATTCAATTTCTGAAAGATTAAATTTGAAAATGCGCTTAGAAATCCCTTCTATGCTTATTTTTTATTTCCTGATTTTTTGGCTGTAGCTTTTGCCTTGGTCGTAGAAGTTTTCTTTTTGGCTGGCTTCTTCGCAGCTTTTTCTGCTTTTGGTGCTTCGGCTTTGCTGGCTTCTAAGGCAGTATCGGTCGTATTGGGCTGCGCCTGCTGGGGCACAAAGTTGCTCTGGTTTCTTTTAGAGGGTCGCGTCTTGCCAAACGATCCCATTGCTATTTTTCCTTTTCGTGATTTGCGATCTCCTTTACCCATAATATATTTTATTCTTTGTGAGAAATTCAAAGGTACCAATTCATTGGAGAATTAGCCGCCGAAGAAATGCTTTTCATAATCTTTAAAATGGTGTAGCGCCTTCTTGCACCAATACAGCAGTACTTCTTCGCGCTCTGCATCTGTGAGTTGCCAGTCGGGAATTTCATTTTCGAGCCTTTGTCTAAAGCTGTGGAGACAAATGGCTGCAGCCACTGAAACATTAAAACTATCTGTAAAGCCAAACATTGGGATCTTGACCTTATAGTGGGCCATCTCCATAGCAAGGGGAGATACCCCTTTCTTTTCTGTGCCAAATATGAAGGCCACGGGCTCCCGCAGTGGAAGCTCTGAAATGCCGAGATCCGTATATGGTGTGGTAGCCACAAGTTTATAACCTTTATTGATCAAGTCGGTAAGGCAATGCGAAGTATTGTTAGGGAGCTCGTTATATCTGTTCAGGCTAAGCCATTTTGAACTGCCGCGTTCCACTTCGGGGCGCATCTCCCATTTGTTGCGGTTTTCAATAATGTGTACATCCTGTATTCCGAAGCAATCACAACTGCGCATTACGGCACCTGCATTATGGGGCTGGTAAAAATCTTCGAGCACTACGGTAGCCTTGCGCGTGCGGTATTTTACAAGGCCTTCGAAGATGGCTTTCTTGTTTTCGCTTACGTTGCTAAGCAAATAATCAAGGAAAGGAGAGTTCATATAAATGGGCAAAAAAAAAGTCTCTCCATATAGGGAGAGACTTCAAGCGCTTAAAGCGTTGCTTATTTTACTTTATCCTGTAAATCAGCTCCTGCTTTAAATTTTACTACCTTCTTGGCTTTGATGTTAATCTCCTTACCAGTCTGTGGGTTGCGGCCTTTACGTGCAGCGCGCTCGCTCACAGAAAAAGATCCAAATCCTACCAATGCAACTCTGTCATCTTTCTTGAGAGCTTTGGTTGTAGTGTTAATAAATGCATCTAGAGCCTTTTTAGCATCAGCTTTAGATAATCCTGCTTCAGAAGCCATTGCTTCTACCAATTCTGCTTTGTTCATTTTGAATGTAATTTTAGATTAAACAAAAAGATCGTTGAACAGGAGCAAATTTACACGAATAACCATGCGTACCAAGTAATTGCGGGCGGTAGAGCACTGTTTGTTAATAAAAATGGGCTTTTGTTGATAAGTACGGCGCTGAAAGCTAGTGTTTACGGGCTTTACAGCTCATTCGACCCTTTGATTTTATGTTTTAGGTATTTTCTTCAGCTATCGTATTGGCTTCGTTTTCTACCGCTTTCGCGAATAGATCACCTAAACTGGAGGGTCTTGACATCTCTGAAACCGCGTAAAAAGTCCACGGTATTCATTCGCTTTTTGCCTGGTGCCTGTAGCACTGTGATGCTCAATACGCCTTTTCCGGTCTGCACGAGAAGTCTATCGGCGTCGATTTTGACATCGCCCGGAGACCCAAAGTTGGTACCGGCCGTAATTTCTGAAGCTAGAATCTTAAAATTCTCATCACCATCAGTAATTGTGTAGGCCGCAGGGTAGGGCGATAGTCCGCGTATAAAGTTGTGCAGTGCTTCTTGCCCCTTCGTCCAATCGATCTGCGTATTTTCCTTAAAGAGTTTCGGCGCACCCTGCAGCTTATCGCTCCATTGCTGGCTTCTTGGACTTGCCGTGCCATTTTTTATGGCGTGCAATGTGCGCTTCAAGAGTTCAGCGCCACGCGCCATCATTTTATCATGCAAGCTGCCGGCATCTTCATTTGGGGTAATCGGAACTTCTGCGGTGTCGATGATTTTGCCGGTGTCGATCTCTTTCTCAATAAAAAATGTGGTAAGGCCTGTTGTTTTCTCGCCATTGATGATCGCCCAATTTATAGGGGCGGCACCGCGGTATTGGGGCAGGAGTGAGGCATGCAGGTTTATCGTCCCTTTTGCCGGAAGGCTCCACACCCGTTCGGGGAGCATTCTAAAGGCTACTACCACGTATAGATCGGCATCCAGTTCCTGTAGCTCCGCCAAAAAGTGCTCAGATTTAAGGTTGGTCGGTTGGAGTACAGGTATTTTCAAATCCATAGCCGCCTGCTTCACTGCCGAGTAGCGCAATTTTTTGCCCCTGCCGGCAGGACGGTCGGGAGCGGTCACTACCGCCACAACCTGATGGTTTTCATCTGTTTTGCGCAAAGCGGGAACGGCAAATTCTGGCGTGCCCATAAATACGATTTTCATATTATTCTCTTATTACGAATTAAGCTTATGGCCTTCTAAAATGAAATTGCGCAGCCATTTCAGAAACGTATGGTCGGCTCATCTCAGTCAACTGATAGCACAAGCCCCTTCAAATATTCTCCTTCGGGATGGTAGATGCTCACGGGATGATCTTCTGGCTGGTGAAGGTGCCGTAAAATACGGATGGTGCGACCGGACTCCATGGCGGCGGCTGCCACGGTATGGTTAAATAGACTGGGGTCTACCACCTGCGAACAGCTAAAGGTAAAGAGAATGCCTCCGGGCTTCAGAATATTGAGTGCGCGCAGATTCAAACGCTTATAAGCCTGCACGGCGCGGTGCCGCGCCGACCTATGCTTGGCAAAAGCAGGTGGGTCGAGTACGATCAGATCATAGTTCTCGTCACGGGCTTCGTCGGAATTTAAATACTCCATAGCATCGGTGCACATGGAAGTATGTCGATCTCCAGCCAAATTGTTCAAGTCAAGGTTTTCTGCTACCAGCCCCATAGCCTTTGCAGAGCTATCGAGCGAATGAACGGCTGCGGCGCCAGCCTGCAGGGCGTAGATGGAAAAGCCACCGCTATAGCAAAAGGCGTTGAGCATTTTGGCACCTTTGGCATATTTACGGATCAGCTCGCGGTTTTCACGCTGATCGATAAAAAATCCAGTTTTTTGCCCAGTGGCCACATTGATTCTAAAGGCTAGGCCGTTTTCACGAATGTCTACCACATCCTTATCTGAACCCTCTGAAATTTTCTCATTTCCGGGATCGGCATTTTTATGTAATACATGCGCTATCCGATCACCGGCAGTCGCTAGCAGCGCCGCTTCTATAAGCTGGGAATCTTCGGCCATGCCATGGCTATGACTTTGTATTACTGCCACGTCTTTATAGAGGTCAATAATCAACCCTGGCAGTAGGTCGCCTTCTCCATGTATGAGCCGAAAGGCGTTGGTACCCTTAATATCGGTAAGTCCTGCACGGTCACGCAATTGCCATGCGGCAGAGATTCGTGCTGCATAAAACTCTTGGTTTAGTGCCACTTCACCAAAGGCCAGTATGCGCACGGCGATGCTGCCGCGGCTATAATGGCCGGTTGCTTTGATCGCTCCACTGCTGTCGGCCACGGCTACTTTTGCGCCATTGGCCAATGCTTTGGTATCGGTATAAATGGCTCCCGAAAAAATCCACGGGTGGCGTCGGTCTAAACTTTGGTTTTTACCCTTCTTCAGGGTTATCAAGGTGTTTTTCATGGGGTGGGCAAATGTAAAAAAATAAGGCGTTGAGATTAGGCTAGGATCTTTTATGCAATTGATTTTCACGATCTATCTTGATCTCATCTTGCTCTATAAGCCATCTTAGGGTGGTAAGTATATCTTGCTCTTTATAATTAGAAAGCTGTGGGAGAGTGGCCAAGCTCTTCTGGGCCTTCGGCCAAGGCTTCGTTTAGCGCTGCTTTTATCTCTACTTGGAGGCCATTGAGTGATGTCAACCCCTTGGTGCGCAAGCATACATCGCACCTGCCGCAGTCGGTAGATTTTGATTCGCCAAAGTACGCCACGAGCTGCCTGCTCCTGCATACCAATCCATTGGCAGTATAGCCTACCATGGCTTCCATTCTTGCTCTGTTGCGCTGTTCGCGAAGGCGCATGTATTCCTTGTCAAGCTGCAGGGCATCTGGGGTGATACGCTCATTGGGAAAGCTTATAAAAGGAAGATCCGTCTGCTCTTCGTAACGCAGTATCCTGAGCTCTTGCAGATAGTTCAGCTGTTCCTTTACGGATGCTGCCGATAGCTTAAGCCTCACGCCGATATTGTTCTCATTGATACGGACGTATTGGTCAAAGAGACCTTCGTAGGAGCGCAGGAGAAGCTGTAGCAAGTTCTCAAATTTCGGATGCCCTACTTCAAAGCTATATAGGGCTTGACTTCCCACCCGAATCTGAAGCTTGGAAGGGGAGAAGACGGCTTCGGTAAGACTGATGTACTCGAAGTATTCCAGAATTTTGAGACAATGATAGGTGGTGATGGCCGGTAGGTCGTATTTTTTGGCGAACGCCTTGATATCAAATGGTGCAGGCTCACCCATCTTGCTACCTAGCGCGAGCTGAAAATAATTGGTGAGTGCCCGATAGGTGCGCATTATGTCTATCTTTTCGGGGATCATAGCCTGCACGCGCTGCTGTAGATCGGCCACATCATACTGATCTTTCAAGTATATCGCGTAGGCTGTCTTGCCATCGCGGCCACCACGACCAGCTTCCTGAAAATATGCTTCTACACTGGGCGGCAGATTGATATGAATCACAAAGCGCACGTCAGGCTTATCGATCCCCATTCCAAATGCATTGGTAGCGACCACCACCTGCGCTTTATTGGCCACCCAAAGCGCTTGGGCTTCATTTCGTGCCTTATAGTCCATACCGCCATGGTAGGCTATGGCCGAGATTCCATTGCCGCGAAGCAGGCGTGCCTGTCGCAGGGTCTCCTTGCGGGTAGATGCGTATACAATGCCCGACCCACCAAGTTTTTTGATGATATTCAGCATTCGCGATAGCTTATTGGTCTCTTCTGCAACAACGTAAATGAGATTATTGCGGACGAAGCTTTTTTTGAAAATCTGCGGTTCCCGCAATGCCAACTTTTCAACGATATCGAGCTCTACATCTGGCGTAGCGGTGGCAGTAAGCGCTATGATCGGTGCTTGGGGAAGGAGCTCCCTTATCTCTGCTATTTCTCGGTAGGCCGGCCTGAACTCATGGCCCCACTCGCTTATGCAATGGGCTTCATCTACCGCGATGAGCGAAACCTTCATCTTGGCGAGCCGCGCCAAGACGATATCTGATTTCAGCCGTTCGGGCGATAAATAAATAAACTTTGTATTGCCATAGATGGCATTGTCAAGGGCGTGATCTATCTCGGTTTTGCTCAGCGAACTATTGATCGCAATGGCTGGGATGCCCCGCTTCTTCAGATTCTGCACTTGATCATTCATGAGTGCAATAAGGGGCGATATCACTATACAGACCCCTTCCATAGCCATAGCGGGCACCTGAAAGCAAATGGATTTTCCCCCGCCAGTGGGAAGTAGTGCAAGGGTATCTCTCCCGGCCATTACAGCCATGATAATTTCTTCCTGAAGGCTCCTGAAGCTCTGATGATGCCAATACTTTTTTAATATTTCTACTAGGACTTCGGTCAATTTCAATTCCCGTAAAGGGTCGATTTATAAATTTTTGTGTTTGCGATACACTTATTTTCAGGCTGTGTCAAAAATCTAACCTTTTCATTTATAGCACCAAGCTAGACAAAATCTACCTTAGTGTTATATGCACATTAAGCATATTGCAACTCCGTGGCGTTTGAAATGGATGCTAAATTGGCTATTTTTGCGCTCAACAAGGATGAAACGAATGATTGATACGATCACAATAGATATACAAAGAACCGAAAGAAGTAGGAGAGAAGAAACCAACTTTGATGATTTAATTTTCGGACGCACTTTTTCAGATCACATGTTCGTGATGGACTACAAGGATAATAAGTGGGGGCAGCCTAGAATAATGCCTTTCCAAAATATGAGCTTGTCACCTGCAGCATCGGTAGTGCATTATGGCCAGAGTATATTTGAAGGGCTTAAGGCTTTTAAGAATAAGGAAGGCCGGTTTGGCTTGTTCCGACCCGATAGAAATATACAGCGAATGAATAAATCGGCCGTTCGGATGTGCATGCCCGAGATTCCTACCGAAGTATTTATGGATGCCATTACTACCCTGGTGCAAATGGATCGGGAGTGGATTCCCACAGGCGAACTTTCTTCACTCTATCTTCGTCCCGTGCTTTTTGCGCTCGACGAATATATAGGGGTAAAGGCAAGCCAGACCTATCGGTTCATGATATTCAGCTCACCGGTAAATGCTTATTATAGCAAGCCCGTAAATGTAAAAATAGAGCGCCACTTCACACGTGCAGCCCGCGGTGGTACAGGATTTGCCAAGGCTGCAGGTAATTATGCCGGGTCGCTCTACCCTGCCAAGCTGGCCAATGAGCAGGGCTATGACCAATTGCTATGGACTGATGCCAAAGAGCATAAGTTTATAGAAGAGAGCGGCACTATGAATGTGATGTTCCTAATAGACAATGTATTGATCACTCCAGAGCTCAGTGACTCGATCTTAGAAGGGGTTACGCGAAGCAGTGTACTCGATCTTGCACGCAGCTGGGGGTATAAAGTAGAAGAACGAAAAATAGCCGTTGAAGAGTTGATAAAAGCGCTCAAGGACAATACTCTTCAAGAAGCATTCGGCTGTGGCACCGCTGCTACGATCGCCCATATTTCGGGTATTGGTGACGATGATAATGCTTTCGTTCTTCCCAATATCTCCACCAGAAAGCTATCTAACCGCCTGAGCAAATATTTTACGGATCTAAAAAAGTTCAGGATCGCCGATGAGCATAACTGGATGATCTCGCTTTCATAAACTAAGAAAGCGGCCTTAGATTTCTTTGCTCTTTTCCTTTTTGGGAAAATCAAAGAGTTTTAAATTGCCGGTGTGCGCAGAAACAAGATTCCAGTCGTCAATGTCAAATTCAATGTGGCATAGGCCACAGGTAGGAAGATTAAAGATACCCGCTCCAGTGAGGTAATCGCAGAAATCTGTAAATCCTGGATTATGCCCGAAGAGCATGAGGGTGTTAATATCGTTTGGTGTTTGATTCACTATTTCCAATAACTCATCTACGCCGGCTTGATAGATGGAAGGTTCTTTTTCAATTTCTGATTCGGAATACCCTAAGGCTTCGGCTACAAATCCGGCGGTAGTCACCGCCCTGAGTGCAGTGCTGGATATGATCAAGTCGATATTGGGTTTTAAACCCGCCATTCTAATCCCCATTTCCGGAGCATCGCGGAATCCTCGTTCATTCAGCGGTCGCTCAAAATCCCGTAAGGCATGATCGTCCCAACTTGATTTTGCATGGCGCATTAGGTATAGCGTTTTCATAAACGCCAATTTAGGCAATTTGCAGGATTAATGAGTCATTTTCTTTCAAGAAATAAGCCATATGCTGTGGTTCGGATATTTCTTGTTTTACTTCTGATAAGGCTGTAAGAGCATTGATTTTATTGGCTTAAATTTCAACTATTTTCTTGTCGTGATCGGCTTTTAAGTGTAAAGTGATCTCCTTTTTAGAATGAAAATGGGTTAAGTTCATTCGAACATTTCCAAATCTCACAATCTTCGTACTTTTGCGGCCAAATTAGAATGAATGGCTTTAAAATGTGGTATTGTTGGTCTTCCCAATGTTGGTAAATCAACGCTTTTCAACTGTCTATCAAATGCAAAGGCACAATCGGCAAATTTTCCGTTTTGTACCATAGAGCCAAATGTGGGAACCATTACGGTACCCGATGAGCGATTGAATAAACTTAGTGACCTCGTACATCCCGAGCGGGTTATGCCCACTACTATTGAGATAGTAGATATAGCCGGTTTGGTAAAAGGCGCCAGCAAGGGCGAAGGACTGGGGAATAAATTTCTTGGTAATATCAGGGAATGTGACGCCATTATCCACGTGTTGCGATGCTTTGATGATGATAATGTGACCCATGTGGATGGGAGCGTCAATCCGGTACGCGATAAAGAAATCATTGATATCGAATTGCAGCTTAAAGACTTGGAAACGGTAGACAAGCGTCTACAGGCAGCTCAAAAATCGGCCAAGTCGGGCGATAAGAATATTCTAAAAGCAGTAAGCATTCTTGAGAAATACAAGAAAGTATTGGAGTCGGCCGAGTCGGCACGAACGGTAGAACTGGATGAAACCGAGCGGTTACTGGCGCGAGAATTTCAATTGCTCACTAATAAACCGATCCTTTACGTATGCAATGTAGACGAGGGCTCGGTACAATCTGGCAATGCGCACGTGGAAGCGGTGAAGGCAGCCGTAGCCGATGAGAATGCCGAAGTATTAATTATCGGTGCGGCCATAGAAGCCGATATCGCCGAGCTAGAAACCTACGAAGAGCGGCAGGAGTTCTTGACCGATCTCGGACTGGAGCAGGCCGGAGTCGCCAAGCTGATTCAGGCGGCCTATAAATTATTGAATCTTTATACCTATTTCACGGCTGGAGTGAAAGAAGTACGCGCCTGGTCGATCAAAAATGGCTTTACTGCTCCGCAAGCGGCAGGAGTAATTCATTCCGATTTTGAAAAAGGGTTCATTCGCGCTGAAGTCATCAAGTACAATGATTATATAAGCCTGGGGTCTGAAGCAGCGGTAAAAGATGCCGGCAAACTCGGCGTAGAAGGGAAGGAGTACGTTGTTGAAGACGGCGATATCATGCATTTCCGGTTTAACGTATAGGCCGTCAGACCTTGGCACTTGCTACTCATCTCAAGTTTCCATGCCTAGTGGGTGATACTTAACGACTCTGATTTATTGATTTCGCGCCCTTAACATCATAAAATCTGCAAGATTAAACCCTCAGCTTCGCTCAAAAACCGGCCGAAAAGTAAGCGAGTGATGAGACAGCCCAGCGATTCTTAGGATTTTAGTTTCTTGACAAACTTCACACGATAAGCCTGCGGTGTGGAGCCATAATGATCCCTGAACATTTTAGAGAAATATCCCCTGTTTATAATTCCAACCGCGCGTACGATATCCGTGATGCTTTTATCACTGCTTATCAAGAGCTCAGATGCCTTTTCGAGCCTCAGTTTTTTTATGAAACCATTAATGGAACGCCCATAAACCATTCTGAAATTCTTTTGGAGCTTGGTGGGGTTCGTGCCGATCGATCGTGCTAGCTCTTCGATATTAAGCGGTCTATCCATACGCGATTTAATAAGTTCAACTGCTTGTCTTACAGCTTCTACATCCCCTCTTTTGAGCACATGAAAACGATGGTCGGTATGCTGCTCTAGGTCGTATGTATCGAGCTGCTCATGGAGGATGCCCGAAGAGAGCCGCATTAGGTGGAGCCGCTGCACCAGCCCCGTATACGGATGCATATTTACGTCATCGCGCAGTAGATCAAACAAGCGCAGGCTATAGTTTCCTTCGTGATAGTAGGACTCACTGATCGGCGTGTCAAGAAATAATTCCCGTATTGATATATTGAGTTTTGCAACATCGCAGAACATCTCTTTGAGAAATTCTTTTCGGATTATTTCAATGCTGCAAAATTGGATATTTTCACCAGCCTTAAAAGTGATGATATGTCCGCGGTTCCTAGCACTTGCCACAATGGCACTCTGGTGTAGACCTAGCTCATGAATGTCCTTCTCGCCTTCAAAGGCATGCGCTATATCTCCGCGAAGTATATATAGGAACTTTATCGGGTGTAGGGAATTTACTGTAAAGTCTATGCGAACTGGTTTCTTAAAAGTGCAATCATAATTGATATAGCCTATACCCGACCGAAAATTTATTCCGGTGATTTTTCCTGATCCAAATTCAGTCGGTATCTTTACTTCATACACTTCACAATCACTCTCAACACTAGTGTACAACGAATTGGCTATGTCTGTTAAAACTCCCTTAAGTGGAAGCGAGCGCACATGTAATTCTAAC
Source organism: uncultured Cryomorphaceae bacterium (assembly GCA_963836915.1). Classification (GTDB taxonomy): domain Bacteria; phylum Bacteroidota; class Bacteroidia; order Flavobacteriales_D; family Cryomorphaceae; genus Cryomorpha. The sequence goes on from CAWILH010000002.1 coordinate 538,330, forward strand.
ATCGGTTCTTTTTTTGTAAAAGCATGAAAAGATTGATCTCTAATTACTCCTGCAATCCCAAACTTGATTTATTATTTCAATTGTGAAAAAACTGGCATCATAATCACTTGATTCTAAAGTGCAAGAAGGCTTGTTAAATTTTCTATGTTCTTTGTCAAGACTACAATGTAACCATTCGGTTCTTGGTGCTTGATTATTAAAGCTGACCATTTGCTGGCGCATATGGATAAGGGCAAAAAAATATCAGCCGACGATGTAGCGAATGGGGTTATAACAAGGCGGTGTGCGCAGGAGCATAGTTGGTTTTTAGACTGGGATAGTGAGCTAGGTTTAATTCTGGTTAAGAAACCCCATCGAGAACAAGTGAACAGCGCAAAATTTCTCTTAGTTGAGTAAGGTATTCAGCCATGGCTAAGGCTGTCTATGTATTATCTATTAATACATAGATCTCCATGATCGAGCTTTACGCCACTTTGCCAGCGGCCGAGTTTAACTCGGCGGTAAACCGTCCTTTCTTAGATTTGTTTGGCTATGCCCTTGTCTAAGAGCTTTTACCGCTATACCCTTTTTAAATAGCTTCCGCTGAAGTTGAAAAGTACATCCCATTGTTGAAAACTGCGGTTCGATAAACGTGCCTAAAAATGTAATTTTAACGGTTGGTTGTTTCGCAGCAGCCCATCTCCTAAAAATTAGTATGAAAGAAGAAGTAAATTACTCCGAAGAGCATATTCGGTCACTCGATTGGAAAGAGCATATTCGCTTGCGACCAGGGATGTATATCGGAAAGCTCGGAAATGGAACAGCTTACGACGATGGGATTTACATATTGATCAAAGAAGTCATAGATAACTCGATCGATGAGTATGTCATGGGTTTTGGAAAGAAAGTAGATGTAACGGTAAAGGAAGGGTACGTCACTGTGCGCGATTTTGGCCGGGGGGTACCGCTGGGCAAATTGGTAGATGTAGTCAGCAAGATAAACACAGGAGCAAAGTACGATAGCAAAGCATTTAAAAAGTCGGTGGGACTCAATGGCGTCGGTACCAAAGCAGTAAATGCGCTTTCCGATAGTTTTGAGATCGAAGCGTATCGCGAAGGCAAAGGCAAAAGAGCCGTTTTTGAAAGGGGAGTACTGAAAGAAGAGTCAGATATAGACGCGGCTGAAGAGAAGAACGGGACCCTTGTGGTATTCCGTCCCGATGAGACCATATTCAAGAATTTTAAGTATAAATCTGAATTCATTGAGCGACTGCTCTGGAACTATTGCTACCTAAATACCGGTCTCAGCATTTGGTTCAATGGCGATCGATACCATTCAAAAAACGGGCTTAAGGATCTGCTTGAAGAGAAGATGGATGATGAGCCCATTTATCCCATCATTCATCTTTTGGGCGATGATATCGAAGTCGCTTTCACACACACCAATAGCTATGGCGAAGAGTATTACAGTTTTGTAAATGGCCAGCATACCACACAGGGCGGCACCCATCAGGGCGCATTCAGGGAAGCATACGCCAGGGTTGTGAAAGATTTTTATGGTAAGAATTATGAACCTACTGACATTCGCAGCAGCCTCATAGCTGCGGTGAGCGTGAAGGTGGTAGAGCCGGTATTTGAATCGCAGACCAAAACCAAATTAGGCTCCACCGAAATAGAGCCCGATGGTAAGAGCATGCGAGCCTTTATAGCCGATTTCCTAAAGGAAAAGCTTGATAACTTCCTTCATAAAAACCCCGACGTCGCCGAAGCTATCGAGAAGAAGATTAAATCAAACGAAAAAGAGCGGAAAGACCTTGCCGGAATCCGGAAGCTGGCGCGCGACCGGGCGAAAAAGGCAAACCTTCACAATAAGAAACTGCGCGACTGCCGCGCCCACTATAACGATGCAAAGCCCAATGATAATTCAGAGAAGAGTGTAATCTTCATTACCGAGGGAGATTCGGCCTCTGGCTCTATTACCAAGTCGCGCGATGTCAACACTCAAGCCGTTTTTTCCCTTAAGGGAAAACCGCTGAACAGCTATGGACTAACCAAAAAAATAGTGTACGAAAATGAAGAGTTCAACCTGATACAAGCCGCGCTGAATATTGAAGATGGGCTAGAAGGGTTGCGCTATAGTAAAGTGATCATCGCCACTGATGCCGATGTAGACGGTATGCACATCAGGCTCCTGCTGCTCACCTTCTTCCTTCAGTTTTTCCCAGATTTGATTCGGAACAATCACCTTTATATTCTTCAGACCCCCTTATTTAGGATCCGAAACAAGAAAACCACCATCTATTCATATTCCGATCAGGAACGGGTCGACGCTATGGCCAAACTGGGTAAGTCGGCAGAGATAACCCGATTCAAAGGCCTGGGCGAAATCTCACCCGATGAGTTTGTAAACTTTATTGGAGAAGATATTCGGCTTGAGCCGGTAGTGATCTCCAAAGATTTTACGATAAGTGATTTACTAAAATTTTATATGGGCAAGAATACTCCTGAGCGACAGGATTTTATCATTGATAATTTGCGTGTCGAGAAAGATCCGGTAGAGAGTGATTTGGAACCCAAGGCGGTAGAAGTAGAAGCGATCGAAATAGAAGGCTAGAGAAAAATGAGCGAAGAAGAGAATGTAAATAGTCCCGAAGAGGAAAACCCTGAAGATAAAGTAGCAGCGCATACCGGAGAGCGGGTCATTCCCGTATCTGGCTTATATGAGAATTGGTTTCTCGATTATGCTTCTTATGTAATCCTGGAGCGCGCCGTACCGGGGCTTCACGATGGGCTGAAACCCGTGCAGCGGCGTATTCTGCACTCTATGAAAGACCTTGATGATGGCAGGTATAATAAGGTGGCCAACATCATAGGGCATACGATGAAGTACCACCCGCATGGCGATGCTTCTATAGGAGATGCCCTCGTGCAGCTCGGCCAGAAAGACCTGCTGATAGATATGCAGGGTAACTGGGGTAATACCCTTACGGGAGATAGCGCAGCAGCATCGCGGTACATAGAAGCGCGGCTCTCAAATTTTGCGCTCGATGTGGTCTTTAATCCCAAGACGACCAATTGGGGTCTTTCCTATGATGGTAGGAATAAGGAGCCCGTTGCCCTTCCGGTAAAGTTTCCATTGCTGCTTGCCCAAGGGGCCGAAGGCATAGCCGTAGGCCTGGCCTGCAAGATGCTTCCGCATAATTTTAATGAGCTCATCGATGGCTCAATAGCAGTATTGAGGGGGAAGAAAACAAATATTCTACCCGATTTCCCCAATGGGGGTATGGCCGACTTCAGCCAATACAACGAAGGGCTGCGCGGCGGTCGCATAAGGGTGCGGGCTAAGATCAGACAGCTCGACACTAAAACTTTGGTGGTAGATGAGATACCGCACAGCACGACCACTTCATCATTGATAGACAGTATCGTAAAAGCCAACGATAAGTCTAAAATAAAGGTCAAGAAGATCGAAGATAATACGGCTGCCAAAGCCGAGATCATTATCCATCTTTTTCCTGGCACATCGCCCGATAAGACGATTGATGCGCTTTATGCCTTTACAGATTGTGAAGTGAGCATTGCGCCAAATTCCTGTGTGATCGAGAATGATAAGCCACAGTTTCTCAGTGTCAATGAAATGCTCAGGCTCAGTACCGAGCAAACGGTAGACCTGCTCACCCAAGAGCTTGAGATCAGAAAGCACGAGCTGAATGAGCTTTGGCATTTTGCATCGCTCGAAAAAATATTCATTGAAAACAAGATTTACCGCGATATTGAAGAAGCCGAGACTTGGGAAGCCGTCATTGAGAATATCGACAATGGGTTAAAGCCATTCATCAAGCACTTGCTGCGTGAAGTAACGCGTGACGACATAATCAAACTTACGGAAATAAAGATCAAGCGAATATCAAAATTCGACAGTTTTAAGGCCGATGATGTTTTGGCTCGGCTTATCGCAGAGCTGGAAAAAGTACAGCACCACCTAGACCATATTGTAGAGTATGCGATCGATTATTTCAAAAATCTAAAGAAAAAGTATGGCGCCGGACGTGAGCGCCGCACAGAGATCAAAACCTTTGATACCATTGAAGCCGCGAAAGTAGTGGTGGCCAATAAAAAACTTTATGTAAACAGTGAAGAAGGCTTTGTAGGATTTGGTTTGAAAAAGGAAGATTTTGTTTGCGAATGTTCGGATATCGATGATATCATTGTTTTTCGGGATGATGGGGTGATGCTGGTCACCAAGATAGATGCGAAGAAATTCGTAGGTAAAAATATCATTTTCGCTTACGTATGGAAAAAAGGGGACAAGCGTACGATCTATAATATGGCTTATCAAGACGGCACCACCGGCTCGGCCTATGTCAAACGGTTTGCGGTAAACAGCATCACCCGCGATAAGGAATATGATCTCACGGCAGGCACCAAAGGTTCAAAGCTACTTTACTTTAGCGCCAACCATAATGGTGAAGCCGAAGTAGTGCACATAAAGCTACGGCCAAGACCCAACTTGAAAAAATTAAAATTTGATTTTGACTTTTCAGAGCAATCGATCAAAAGCAGAACGGCCAAGGGAAATACCCTCACGAAGCATATCGTAAGCAAAATAGAGCTCAAGGAGAAAGGCACGAGCACCCTTGCACCTCGAAAGCTATGGTTTGATGATATCGTACAGAGGCTCAATGCCGATGGACGCGGCACCTATCTCGGTACCTTTAAAGGGGGCGATAAGGTATTGGCCATCTACCAAAAAGGCTATTACCGCACCACCACATTTGACCTGAGTACGCGCTTTGATGAAGATCTGGTGGCGATCGAAAAGCTCAATCCGGAAAAGGTGATCACAGCGGTGTACTGGGAAGGTGAGAAAGCGCAGTATAATGTGAAGCGCTTTAATGCAGAATCAGCCCAAAAGCCCGTAGAGTTCATCACCGAACATGAAGATTCATTCTTAGAGTTTGCCACTACCCATCCTGCTCCCAAGGCCAATTTGCAATTCGATAAGCGCAGCAATGATCACGATGATGAAGTGATCGATCTGGTAGGGTTTATTTCCGTTAAGGGGATCACCGCTATGGGAAACCGGCTTACGAGCTTAAAGCTAAAGTCCATAGACCGCATAGAGCCAGAAATGGAAGAAGAAGCCGAAGAAGAACCTGCGGTAGATACCACCGAAGGCAAAGATGATGGTGGGCGAGAAGGCGGTGATGAGAAAAAGGCATCTGCAAATGATGGAGATAAACCGGGCGGGTCAAGCGGGCAGCAGGCTTCATTGTTTTGATCGATAGTGTAGGTGACGGTAAGCAGTAGATTGGAATATCATTATACGGCCGCTGATTTTCAAATAACTAGGTCTAAACTTAATCCAAGATTATGATATACCTAAGTGAGACGTATACTGGAGCCAATGGACGGGAAAGTCCATTCAATCTGCTTTTGGCCGATCAGAATTCTGACACGCTCGTGATATTCGCTCACGGATACAAAGGATTTAAAGACTGGGGGCCTTGGGGATTGGTGGCGGCAAGGTTTGCTTCGTCTGGAATGGACTGCTTAAAATTCAATTTTTCGCATAATGGCGGCACCGTAGATAATCCGATCGATTTCCCCGATCTAGAAGCATTTAGTGACAATACCTATTCTAAAGAACTCTTCGACCTTCGCGAGATTTGCCGGATGGCGAAAACCGGAATCGCTACTCCAAGTGGGATCAAAAAATGGTCGCGCTTAGTAACAATTGGCCACAGCCGGGGTGGAGGAATAGCCATTCTCAACGCTTCCGCAAATCCTGACGTGGATCAATTGATCACTTGGGCATCCGTGGCCGATTTTGGCGAGCGGTTCAATTTCGATCTTGAAGAATGGAAAGCTACTGGAATTGCCACAGTAAGGAATGGTCGTACCGGTCAAGACCTGCCGCATAAGGTGGCGTTCTATGAAGACTTTAAGGAGAATGAAGAAGCGCTTTTTATTAAGCGCGCCGCCGTAGATCTTGTGCAGCCTTGGCTTATCATTCACGGAAGTGCCGATGAAGCCGTAAGCTTTGGAAATGCCGAGCGCCTGCACAGCTGGAATCCAAAATCCGAACTGCGGGCGATTATAAATACCGGTCACACTTTCGGTGGCGTCCATCCCTGGGAAGAATCTGGGCTGCCTGAAGACTTAGAAAAAGTGATTTTGGCGGCTATTATATTTATCAAGACGCACTAGGCGGCAGGGGCTTTTGGTGAAAGAAGTATTACGATATTTTATTTTGAACGAAAATCAATTCTTTTCGTACCCTTTGGCAAAGAGTAAAACTCCTTCGCGATGCAAATACTTCGACTTAAGTGGAAAGACCTTTTGGAAAATACAACCGGAAGGATCATGCTGCTATTGCTTTCGAGCTTGATCCTTATAGCTGTTGCCTTCATCACATATACTTATTATTCACAGCTGAATGCATCGCGTATTGCCAAAATTTCAAAATTGCAAAGCATAGCCCGGTCACTCTCTAGCGAAATAAATGGTGATTTGCATCAAAAGCTGCTTCATGATTTTCCTTCAAAAGATGCCATAACCACATCCGTAGAAGACGACTACTACCGCGATGTGCATGACCTTCTCGCCCGTGCTCAGAGTGTGAACAAAGTAAAGAGCGACATCTATACCCTATGCTACGATGAAGTATCAGACGCCTTTTTCTTCGGTATCACATCTGCCAAGATGCCTTATTACCGCCATAAATGGAAGCATTATGATGCGGCACATATTACTCTGTACAATACTGGCACTGCGATCGGCCCATATACCGATGAGAATGGAGTATGGCTTTCTGCCTTTGCGCCCATTACTAACGGATTGGGTGAAACGGTCGCGATAGTACAAGTCGATGAACCCTTTGATTTCTTTATAGCGGAAGCCAAAAAAAAGGTGCTCTACCAACTCGGTATTATTTTAATTCTTCTCATCTCACTAGCGATGGCCATGCTTCACTTGGTTCAGCATATTTTGAGAAAAGAAGAGAAAATGAAAATACTCTTAAGCCGCCAGCGATCGGAAATAGAGCAGAAGAACCGGGATGTAATGAGCAGCATAATGCGCGCTAAGAATATCCAAGATGCATTATTGCCCAATATCGATACTCTGAAGTTGACCTTCCCAGAAATGTTTGTTATGTTTCAACCACGCGACATCGTGAGTGGAGACTTCTTTTGGTATGCAGAATCAAAATCCGCCGTATACTTTGCAGTTGCCGATTGCACCGGTCATGGCGTACCGGGCGGATTTATGGCTATGATCGGGCATACCTTGCTAAACAATATTTTCAGAACATCAAAAAATGCAAGCCCGGCAGAAATATTAAAGAAGTTGGATTTGCAACTCTCTCACCTTTTGCAAGAAAATGGAAGCGATAATTCAGATGGGATGGATATCGCATTATTAAAATACTGCCCGAATACTCATAAGGTAGAATTTGCTGGAGCCCTAAGACCACTATTACTGGTCTCTAATGGAAACATGGAAAAAATCTCGGGCGATAAGTTTTCAATTGGTGGGCATCGGAATGGAATTAAAAAGTTTACGAATCACGAAGTTCAATCTGTTCCCGGTGATTCTATTTATTTGTATTCAGATGGTTTTAGCGATCAATTTGGGGGCGAGTCGAACAAGAAGTACATGAGCAAAAAGCTAAACAAATTTATCGAATTTGCCCAAGAACATGTCATGAAAGATCAGCAATTTCTTTTGCAATATGAATTTCATCATTGGAAGAGTGACTTTGAACAGATCGACGATGTACTCGTAGCCGGGATTAGAATCCCGGAAGCGGCATATATGAGTTAGCCTACCGTTAATCAAGCACCGTAAGCGCGGTCTCTATAGATTCTTCCAGCATAATCCTGTCGGGTGCTGTTTTGGCAATCACCTTCAAACCGCCAAAAAGCGTAAAAAGCATGGAAGCAATCGCTGTGACATTTTTAACTTCCGAAATCTCTCCATTCGCCACACCGCGACGGAGCTCTGTGGTAAATATGGCTTCAACGTTAATTCTGTTCTGAACCGTTATTTTCTGAATTTCGGGATCTATGGCGGCAAGCTCCGATGTGGTATTTACCACAAAGCATCCTTTTCGATCAAGATCGGTGATGGAGTCATGGACTGCCATGGTGAAAAGCTCTTGGAAGGCCTTTTTGACTGAGCTGTGGCTCGCCATAAAGGCGGACATCTGCGCTAGGTTTCCTACCCGGTATTTGGCGAAAGCCGCTAGAAAAAGAGCGCGCTTATTGCCAAACGTATCGTAAATGCTCGCCCTGTTCACGCCGAGCGCATCTACAATCTCTTGCATGGAAGTCGCATTATAACCTTGCTTCCAAAAGAGCTGGAGCGCTCGCTCAAGCGCCACATCGGTATCAAATGCTTTGGTTCTTGGCATATGCAAAGATAAGGGTTGCGCCCCATAGCGCAACCCTTTTATTTTACTATCGGTGTGCGCGCATCATGCTTAGCTCACTCCAGGATTTATATTCATACCGCCATCGATGTTATACTCCGATCCGGTGATGAATAGCGCATCATCGGAGGCCAAGAAACCCACCAACTTGGCGATCTCTTCAGGTTCGCCAAATCGCTTCATTGGCACCCGAGCCTGCATGGCTTCGGCAAATCCATCGAGCATCTCCTGTGGCATACCGGTCTTCCCGAAAATGGGCGTGGAGACAGGCCCGGGATTCACCGAATTGATTCGGATGTTTTTAGGTGCCAGCTCGGTAGATGCTGTCCGCATATAAGAGTTTAGCGCTGCCTTTGACGCTGCATAAATCGAAGTATTGGCCATACCCGTGTAGGCATTGATCGAAGATAGATTGATGATCGATGCGCCATCCTTTAAGATGGGAAGAAACTTCTCGATCGTGAAGACGGCACCTTTAAAATTGATTCCCATTTCTTGATCGAAGACTTCTTCGGTGAGCGATCCAATAGGAGTGGGCAGAAAAACACCCGCATTTACGAAGAGTATGTCCACTTTGCCCATTTGGTCTTCGACGTCCCGCACCAATTGGTCTATCCTGTCAAGAAAAAGAACATCCGTTTCAAATCCCCTTACCCCAAGCTCTTGAGCCGCTTTATCTACTTTTTCTCTTGACCTTCCGGTAATGGCCACTTTGGCTCCTTGCGCCTTCAGCCTTGCTGCGGTGGCATAGCCGATCCCGCTGTTGCCGCCAGTTACTATAGCGGTCTTTCCATTTAAGTTTTGCATTTTTCTAGTTTTAAAATTAATATAATAGAACGATCATTCCAGAACAAAGGTAGTCTTCTTTGAATGATTGTTCCAGTATAAATCTAAAACTATGTTAATGGCGCTTTTTCGGAAGTTTTGATCTAGATAGAGTCTGTCAATACCGTCGGGTGGCTGGATCAAAGAGTTCGATAGCAACGCGCGCGCAGTTCTAAAAATCAAGGAGTCCCGCTCGAGCGGGACGACTGTTTTAGAACAAGTGCAAGTCAGATAGCGGACTCTATCGACATACACGAACCAATCACCAAAAACCAATCACCGGTATAGGGATTCTTCACTCCGTTCTGAATGACAAGGCGACCTTAATTATACAAAAGCGCTCAGCCCGGTAATAGATCTTCCTACGATTAGCGAGTTGATCTCCTTCGTGCCTTCATAAGAATAAAGAGCTTCGGCATCGGCCACGAATCTCGCCACATTATGTTCGAGCAAGATTCCGTTTCCGCCCATCACCCCACGCGCCAAGTCTACGATAGCCCTGGTCTGGATGGTACAGTGCACTTTGGCCAGCGAAGCTTGCTCATCGCTCATCATGCCGCCATCTTGTAATTGTGATAGCCGAAATACCATTGTCTGCATCGAAGTGAGCGAAGTGAGCATCTGCACGAGTTGATCTTGTATAAGCTGAAAGGCGGCTATGGGTTTACCGAATTGCTTTCGATCCATGCAATATGCGAGCGCATTCTCGTAGGCACCGCGCGCGCAGCCCACTGCTTGCCAAGCTACTCCGGCGCGCGTTGCTTTTAGCACCTTCGCAGTATCCCTGAACGAATTGGCATTTTGAAGGCGGTCCGATTCATCCACTTCGCAATTGGTGAGGGTAATTATGGCATTTTGTACCGTGCGGAGTGCCATCTTATTTCTAATCTTTTCGGCATGGAATCCTGGGTTTTCCTGTCGCACTATAAATCCTTTTACCTGCTTATCATCTTCATCCTTAGCCCAAATGATTGTGATGTGGGCGAAGGTGGCATTGCCTATCCATTTCTTTTGTCCATTGAGTATCCATTTATCACCTTCACGCCGGGCGGTGGTCTCTAGCCCACCAGATACTGCCGATCCCACATTTGGCTCCGTAAGTCCGAAGGCGCCCAGCACTTCCATTTTCTGCATTGGCGGAAGCCATTTCTCGCGTTGCTCATCACTCCCACAATGGAAGATCGACCCCATGGCCAGGCCGCTCTGCACTCCAAAGAAGGTACTGATGGAAGTATCTACCCTAGCCATTTCCATAGAGATGATGCCCTCCATAAGGTGTGTGCGATCAGGGCAGCCATGACCGGACAGTGGTACTCCGCAGATATCAAGTTCCGCCATCTTGGGTATGAGGTGCATGGGAAATTCACCCTTATTCCAAAACTCATTGGCTATAGGCGCCACGTGCTCATCCATAAATTTTCGCACACGAAGCTGGATATTCCGCTCTTCGGGGCTCAGCTGTTCACTCAGATTATAAAAATCCCCATCGATTTCTGGTTTCTCGTATTCTTTGTTTCCCGCTTTCAGGGCTCTCATTAAAGAGTAGAGCTGATTTTGATCCATTTTTGAAATGGAGCTGAACATCTCCTTAAGGTCAATGCGGGCGCTTATTTCTTTGAGTTTGTCAAAATCAAGATTTTTCAGTTTTGAAAAAAAACCTTCTTCTTTTTCTGTTTCGTGGCTTTCCATACATCCTATTTTTCTATTCTATTTGTGAAATTCTTGAGAAAGGTAGTGATTAACGTGCCAAATGAAAGAAGCCCCGGTTATAGGATGATCTGAGCCAAGTCAAAAGGCAGAAAGCCTTCATAGTGGGTATTGCTTTCCGCAAAATGATTTGCAAGAAAGTTCTACGATCGTCTGAATACGGGAAGGCAGTGCTTCGGCACCTTTATTGATCGAATTAGAGAAATAATTAAAAAAAACACTATGAATATTGTAAAAGTAATCGAAGTGATAGCCACTTCTGACAAGAGTTTTGACGATGCTACGAAGAACGCTGTAAAAGAAGCGGCCAAGTCAGTCAAGAATATCAAATCGGTGTACGTAGAGAATATGAAGGCGCAAGTAGAAGGGGATAAGATCACCAGCTACGCAGTAAACGCGAAGATTTCTTTTGAAGTAAAAACAAAAGGTAATCTAGCCTAAATGAATCTTTGAGTTTAGAAGTGATCCTATAACCGCGATGCATTAAAAGTATCGCCTTGATTGAGATCGCCGGTATCAAAACCGAGCTTAAACCATTTCATGCGTTGAGCCGATGACCCATGAGTAAAGCTATCGGGAACCACCTTTCCGGTCGCTTGCTTTTGGAGTCGGTCGTCGCCAATGGCATTGGCCGCATTCATTGCTTCTTCCAAATCGCCTTCTTGCATCATCGCACTCATCTTCTGGGAATGGTGCGCCCAAACGCCAGCCAAAAAGTCGGCCTGCAATTCAAGCATGACCGAATAGCGGTTGTATTCTTTCTCACTCACTTTTCCACGCATATTATTGACTTTGGTCGTCGTACCCATTATTTTTTGGATGTGGTGGCCTACTTCATGTGCGATCACGTAAGCTTGCGCAAAATCGCCGGGGGCATTTAGTTTTCTTGACATATCTTCAAAAAATGCCAAATCGATATAGACTTGCTCATCTGCCGGACAGTAGAATGGACCGGTGGCGCTAGAGGCATTTCCGCATGCAGAAGCTACTGAACCGGTAAACAAAACCAAGGTCGGCTCGCGATAATTTTTGATCAATTTATTCCATACATCTTCCGTGTCTGCCAAAATGGTAGAGCTGAACTGGGCGAGCTCTTCTTCGGCTGCCGTAGGGGTATAGTTTTCGGTCGTAGCCAATTGCTGTCCACCGCCCATAAAATTACTTATCAAGCTAAGCGGATTGATTCCAAAAATCCATAGTAGCAAGACCACGATGCCCACGGTGATCAAGCCTTTCTTGGTGAAGATAAAGCGGAATAGGGGCGCCAAAAGGGCGATGTTAAATCCCGACCCGCCGGCCGAAGACCCGAAGCACCCCGCCTATCTTCTACATTCGAACTTCTTCTTCTATTTTGCCATTTCATGCCGGTAGCTTTAAGCGCGAAAATTAGCTAAAAATTAGGTGTGGTAATTTTTGTAGAACTGGTCAGCCCCTATAGCAGGATAGGCAATAGTAAGGATTCAATCATCTTGAAAAATTTTCCTAACTACTCATTTGCGGTTTTCTTACATTAAGCACACATTAAAATCCAGATATTAAAATTTTGATTCTTATGTTCAGCGCTCTGATACTGATGGGCGGAAAGCCCGGTACAGACTGCTCCAAGGCGCTAAGCAATGTAGAAAGATGCTACAAGGCCAACTAAGAAAGCAGATAAGACCAAGGAATTTGAAGAAGGTAAAAGCTCCTTAAAAAAGCAAAAAAACTTGCTGATGATGTGGTGCAATATGCGGAAGAATGCGGCTGTACAGATGCTTTGGAGCCGGCAAAGAAAGTATCGGCAGAAGCTAAAGAAGGCTCAAAATCTGCCAAGTGGGATGATGTAAAAAGTCACGCCAAGAAAGCCCGAACATCGGCCGAAGAAACCATGGACATCTTGAAAGCTTGCGCCAAAAAGAAGAAAGAAATTGAAAAGCCGAAAGATTCTTTATGATCTTACTCGTCGATCGCCCAGCGTGCGGCTGCTCTTTCACTTAGGGAATATTCTCTGTTTGCCAGAAATTCAAAATACCCAGCTATAGCAATCATTGCTCCATTATCCGTGCAATATTCCAATGGTGGGATGAATAGTTCCAGTCTTTTATTCTTGGCTTCGCTTTCCAGCATGAGCTTCAAATAGCTATTTGCCGATACACCGCCGGCGAGGGCCACCGATCTGATTCCAGTTTTTTCTACTACAGCTAGCAATTGCTCCAAGAGTATCTCAACGATCGTATGTTGAATAGATGCGCATAGGTCGGCTAGGTTTTCGGTTATAAAATCGGTGTTTCTTCGACTTTCCCTGATCAAAAAATTTATGAAATTGGTTTTCAAACCACTGAAGCTGAAATGATAAGGAGCCACCTTTGGCTTGGTAAAGCTAAAGGCCAATGGGTTTCCGGTTTTAGCCAGCCGGTCTATTTCCTGCCCACCGGGATAAGGGAGCCCCATGCTCTTCGCGGCTTTATCAAAGGCTTCGCCGGCCGCATCATCGAGTGTTTCGCCTATGATTTCAAATTGATTGGGACCATGCACAGTCAATATTTGGGTGTGACCGCCGCTTATCGTCATACATAGAAATGGAAATGAAGGCTTCTTCAGCCCTTCTATAAAATGCGCCAAAACATGTGCCTTCATGTGATGTACAGGGATAGCTGCTACCCCTAAGGCCTGGGCCATGGACTTGGCAAAGGAACTACCCACTAGCAGCGAGCCCAATAGCCCTGGCCCTTTGGTGTAGGCGATGGCCGCCAATTGATCAGGCACTATTCCGGCCGCATCAAGGGCAGCCTTGATCACCGGAACGATATTCTTTTGATGGGCGCGGGATGCGAGCTCTGGTACCACGCCGCCATAGGCGGCATGCACGGCTTGACCAGCTGTGATATTGGCAAGAATTTTGTCATTGCAGATCACCGCAGCCGAAGTATCATCACAAGAAGATTCTATGCCCAATATGAATAGATCGCCTGCTTCGCCTGTGGCTCGTATAGTTGTCTTATTTTCGTCGTTCTTAAAACTCTGTTTCATAAAGCGCTTCCGCAAAATACTGCTGTTTTCGATACTTTTTCTAGTGCTTGCGCTGGGATTGGTCATGGCGCTGCTCAATATGAGTGCTGTGCAGACACGCCTAGGCCAGTGGGCTGCCGATCGAATAAGCCAGAATATAGGTGCAAAGGTAACACTTGAAACACTCGACATCGATTTCTTCAACAAACTTTCGCTCCGTGGCTTCTTGGTTTTTGACCAGCAAAATGATACGCTAATCGCCGCCAAAGAGATAAGGCTTAGCGCTACATCTCTGCTCTTTCGAGAGAATAAGTTCGAATTTGGTGAGTTGCTCATCGCCGATGCGGCTTTTCACCTCCAGATCATTGACTCCAGCGGCACCACTAATTTCGATTTTATCGCCGATGCCTTCGCTCCCAAAACAGCGGAGAATGAACTCCCCGACAGCGCCGATGTAAGTAATCTGCTGCTCAAGGCCGATGCATTGAACCTTGCGAATTTTGAATTTACATATACCAATGCTTATACGGAGCGCTCCAGTCACGCTTTAGATTTTAACAATTTACATATCAACGATCTGAACGCCAGACTATCAAAATTTCAACTCGATTCTGATAGCATCGTAGCCGAAATAGAAGAAATGCGCTTTCGGGAGGAGAGCGGCTTTCGTTTGGCCGGCCTTAAGGGGGCGGTAACGATCAAGGATAACGGTATATCCATAGATCATTTCAAGTTAAACACACCAGCTAGTGAAATCGCTGGTACGCTGGCTTCACAACATGACGATTGGAGCGATTACTCTGATTTTGTTAACAGCGTGAAAATTAAAGCCGAGCTGGATCCGAGCACGATCAATTTATCAGATTTCGGATACCTTTTCTCTGGGCTCGAACAGGCAGATGTGCCCATAGCGCTGGAAGGTAAAATAAATGGAGCTATTTCAAACTTGAAAGGTAGGGGCATAAAAATCGCTGCCGGATCTCAAAGCATCCTTCGCGGCAATTTTGATATTACAGGTCTTCCCGATGCGGAAAATGCATTTCTGGATATTCGCGTAAGCCAGTTCTCTACCGATTACGATGATATGCAGCGAATTAGAAACGGTATTTCCAGCAAGGCCAGCGACTTTGTTTTACCTGTTGAATTTGAACGTCTTGGCGGTGTTTACTTCGATGGCTCCTTCACCGGTTTTCCACAAGATTTTGTGGCTTTTGGATCGCTCATCACTTCGGCAGGAAATCTGGGTGTCGATCTAAACGTAAAGAATGACTCACTGAACGATAGGCTCGTTTATACCGGCTCACTCAATGCACAATCCTTCGATCTCGGGCGCATTTTGGCTATTCCAAAGCTTGGGACGGCATCTGCCGAAGTAGATATCCTCGCGTATTCAAAAGATGAGTTTGAATCGGCCGAAGTAACCGGCCGGCTTAGCCAGCTAAACTATGCTGGCTATACGTATAAGAACATTCAAGTCGACGGCGATTTTTCTCAGCGCACGTTTGAAGGGAACTTGCAGAGCAGAGACCCCAATGTGAATTTTGATTTTCAGGGCATCGTCGACCTATCAAGTGCCGAGCCGGTATTTGATTTTGATGCAGACATCTTCAATATCGATTTGACCGCGCTTAATTTAATAGAGTTGGAACAGACGCTCTCCGTAAGTTCGCGGCTCTATCTTAATGCGCGCGGCAGTGATGTGAACGATGTAATGGGATCACTCACCGCCCGCGATAGCTATGTATGCTTTGGTGACTCGGTAATCTTCATTGAAAATTTGAAATTTACCGCGGCGGGCGGCACTAGCAATAGGGTGGTGGGACTCACCAGCGATATTCTCGATATAAGTGTGACCGGTGCTTTCGATATGCAAGAGCTCGGCCAGAGTTTTGAAAACCTGATCGGTGAAGTCATGCCATCGGCTATAGATGTGGAGCCGGTAAAGAAGGAGCAGCTCTTTGATTTTAGTGTTAATTATAAGCAGTCAAACTCACTCAGCGGCCTGCTGATACCAGGTATCGAGATAGCGGCACAGACTACGGCCTACGGTTCTTATAATTCGCGCGATCGCAGTTTCAGCCTTTTCCTGCGTTCGGGACACCTTGCATATCTCGATTATGTGCTGAATGATGTCACTGTGGATCTGGGCAAGATCAGCGAAATTTTAAAAGGAAAGCTATACGCGAGCAGTGCAGCGGTGAAAGAAGTACAACTTGAAAATCTTGATATCGATGTAGAAGCCTATAATGATATTGCGCAAGTGGGTCTGGGATGGTATAATTATAGCGGCGATTTTCAAGCCGATCTGGGAGCAGAGATGACTTTTATTTCCAGAAAAAAAACAAATTTCAAACTTTTTCCAGGTTATTTCGGCAGTGATGGCTCACTCTGGGAGATCACCGACACGGCAAACGTGCGCATGGATTCAACACATTACCAAACACCCGGTCTGAAAATCAAAAACCGCAATCAGGTATTTTACCTCGAAGGGGCGGTAAGTGAAAATCCAGATGAGCTATTGAACATCTCGCTCGAAGACTTCAATTTCGCTTCGTTCGACTCCCTAGGTCTGGGGGTCGCTAGCGGCCTTTCAGGAAATGCCAACATCCAAGCCAGTCTGAGCGATTTTTATGAAGAGCGTGTATTACGAGTTGACCTTCAAATTGATAGCATTGGTTATTCGGGTTATTATCTAGGAGATGTTGGCCTTACGAGCCGGTACTATGGGGACGAGAATACACTGGCCATTAACGGGAGTCTGAACAGGGATAACACAAAGATCATAGACCTAGAAGGAGAATATCTCCTGGGTGTGGAAAATCCGCTGATGGCCAAGTTGACATTAGATGATTTTGACTTAGGAATTCTGAATGCCTTCAATATTCCAGAAATCAATAATTATAGCGGGCGCGCCAACGGTGAGATTTCGGTTTCAGGAGAAGTCACAGAGCCAGCGCTTGATGGATTTATAGACTTCGATCGAGCCCGCTTCAAAGTGGAATACCTGAATACCTATTATACTTTTTCCGATCGGGTAAGGGTTGAAGATGGTTGGTTTGGAATTGACTATAAGCCACTCTATGACGAGCAGGGACATGAAGGCTTTGTGGTGGCATCGGCATTTCACACCGATTATGCCAAGTGGACTTATGACGTATCGGTAGAAGTAGATAATTTCTTCTTGCTCAACACCACCCGAGCCATGAACAGCACCTATTACGGAACGGCATATGGGACGGGAAGTGTCCAAATAGGTGGTTATGACGGCTTCACGGAAATAAGTGTCGATGCGAAAACTACCAAGGGAACTGCTGTGAAGCTGCCCCTTGATGAATCAGAAGAAGTGACCATGGAAAACTTCGTGCATTTCGTGTCAAATGCCGACACCGTGGCGGTAGAGCGTGAAGTCGATCTGAGCGGAATACAGCTGCGGCTCAATATCGACGCTACGCCCGATGCCGAGGTTCAGTTAATTTTTGACGAAGATGCCGGCGACATTATTCGCGGTCGCGGTGCCGGTAGAATCACTTTTGAAATATCGCCTTCGGGCGAGTTTCTCATGTTTGGCCGTTACGAAATTGACGAAGGAAGCTATCTTTTCACCCTTCAGAATCTTATCAATAAGCAGTTTAAATTACGCAAGGGCGGGGTAATAGGCTGGTATGGAGATCCCTACCAAGCTGATATCTCGCTTTCTGCAAGCTATAATGTGCGTACCCCGCTCTATCCGATCATTTCAGAAAATCCCGATCGATACCGCGGTAGGGAAGATGTCGGGGTAGTGCTCAACCTTGACGGGAAGCTGCTCAATCCTGACTATTTCTTTTGCCGTCGAGCTGCCACAGGCCACTGAGACGGAAAGAAGCCAACTGGCAAGTGCGGTGAGTACCACCCAACAGCTCAATCAGCAGGTATTCTCGCTGCTTATTCTAAACCAATTCCTGCCGATCTATCAAACCCAGGAAAATACTGCTGCCAGCGGAGTATCAGGACTTTATGCTACCACGACCAGCGATTTTGTAAGTTCGCAGATCAGTAGCTGGCTCTCTGAGCTGAGCAGCGAGTTTGATATCGGGGTTAATTATCGGCCCGGCGATCAGATCAGCAATCAAGAGATCGCCGTAGCCCTGAGCACCCAGCTTTTTGATGAGCGGCTAGCTGTGAAGGGTAGCTTTGGGGTCACATCGGCCACCGAGACGCAATACACTCAGGGCCAGACCGGGATCCTTGGAGATTTCTTGGTTGAATACTCGCTCACTGAAGAAGGAAAGATTCGGCTCAAAGTTTTTAATGAGACCAATCCCTATGAAGTCTTTTCGACATCTACTTCTATCTATACCCAAGGTGTCGGGCTGGTCTATCAGGAAGATTTCGATACGCTCGATGAATTTTTTAAAGAAATAGGTGGTCTTTTTAAAAAAGATAAGGCCGGGGCTGTGGTTCCCGAAAATTGAGCATTCTTAAATTTTATCTAATGCCCAGATTATATTATTGGCGCTTATCTCCGGTTACCGTAATGGTATGCCCCATTTTATCGCGCTTCGTTTCCAAGTACCTGCGGTTATGCTCATTGGCACTTATTTCAATCGGCACGATCTCCGTTATTTCAAGGCCATAGCCCATGAGGCCAGCCCTTTTCTTTGGATTATTGGTGAGCAGTCGCATCTTTCCAATACCAAGATCCCGCAATATCTGAGCGCCCACACCATAGTCGCGCTCATCCATTTTAAAGCCGAGCTGGATATTTGCTTCTACAGTATCAAGGCCACCTTCTTGCAATTTGTATGCTTTTAACTTATTGAGCAAACCAATGCCGCGGCCTTCCTGATTCATATAAACGATCACTCCGGTACCGTTCTTTTGAATCATTTCCATAGCCGCGTGTAGCTGCTGGGCCACAGTCACAGCGACAGGAGCCGAAAATATCTCCGGTCACGCAACTGCTATGCGCACGCACGAGCACCGATTCTTCCGGTTTCCAATCTCCCTTTACAAGAGCTATATGCTTTTGACCATTGGTCGTTTGGTTATATAAATGAAGTTCAAAGTCACCATATTCGGTGGGGAGGTCTACAGCGATTTCTTTCTCGATCAATGTCTCGTGCTTCAACCGATAGGTGATCAGATCTTTAATACTTATCAGCTTTAGATCGAAGCGTTTGGCGATGGTTTTTAATTCAGGAAGACGCGCCATGGTACCATCTTCATTCATTATTTCTACGATCACACCAGCCGGTTCAAATCCGGCCATTCGCGCCAAATCAATGGCTGCTTCGGTATGTCCGGCACGCCTGAGTACACCGCCACTCTTGGCCTTCAAAGGAAAAATATGGCCTGGCTTACCAAAGTCGGAAGGCTTTATATCTTTATCGATCAATGCTTGAACCGTCTTCGCGCGGTCACTCGCCGAAATACCGGTGCTGCATCCATGCCCCAGCAAGTCTACCGAAATGGTAAAAGGGGTTTCATGAAGCGCATTATTGGTAGGTACCATAAGCCCAAGCTCCAGCTCTTCGCAGCGGCTTTCGATAAGCGGAGCGCAAATAAGCCCACGGCCATGAGTGGCCATGAAATTGATCATTTCGGGAGTTACCGAGCGGGCGGCAGCTACAAAATCACCTTCATTCTCACGATCTTCATCATCTACTACGATCACTGCCTTGCCGGCCTTAATATCTTCCAGCGCCGCTTCAATTGAATCGAGTTCCGTCATCTTGTTGTAGTACTGTTTTTATTAGGTGCAAAGGTACGTTTTAAACCGTTTCAGCGGAAGCAGAGCGAGCCATCACCGATTCCAATCTTCTTACCGAAGTTTCCCAAGAGAAATTTGACGCTACGAAGGTTCTGGCTCTTGAGCCCAATAATGCCGACGACTCTGGGTCTTGCAGCAGGCGTAAAATAGCCTCGCAAAAAGCATCGGCTTCGTCACATACGATGAGCTGCCCGCCGCTTGCCGCTTTTAATGATCTATTGGCCAGCGTAGACGTCACGCATGGCATTTCCATCGCCATGGCTTCCAGCAGTTTGTTTTGAAGCCCGGTGCCTATTTGCATCGGAGCTAGAAATAGCTGCGCAGATTGATACGCATCTCTAATGTCGTCAATCCAACCAGACACCGTGACCCCCTTATGCTCTGCAAGCTGCATTACTTTTCGGTGCGGGCTTGAGCCAGCCAATAATAAGGTGATATTGGGCATGGACTTCTGTAAAAGGGGGAGCAAGGTTTTTACGATGTAGGCCGATGTTTCAATATTGGGCGGATAGCTCATATTTCCCACAAAAAGAAGATCGTATTTCTTGCCAACCGTTTTCAGTGGATGAAAAAAATCGGTATCGATCCCATTGGTTATGATGTCGATATCCTTTCTTTCGGGATGGTAGATGAAGCGTCGGTCTTCTTCAGATATTATGGTCTTCTGCTCAAAATATTCAAATATTATATTTTCATAAGCGATCAATCGCTTTCTTTCCGATGCAAAGATTTCGCTGAGGGGCCAGCGGGCTCCCGATTCCCTGCGCTCCATTCCTTTAGAAAAGGCATCTTGGTAATCAAGCGTTTTTCCGATGTCGTGCTCATTTTTGGCGTACTCGGCAGTCCGTATTAGTTGGCAATAAATATGATCTGGTTTTTCAAGGGCTATTACGCTCTGAATTTTTCGGTGTACCGGTTTTTGGTAGAAGTAAATAACTTGAAAAGGTAAGCGCGATAAAAAGCTGAAAACCAGATTGAATAGTATGCGCCATTTTTTTAGTTTAAAAATGTGCACACTATCTGAAATAGATGAAAGGGCCTTCTGGGCATCCCCGTGTATTGCGCCATCTGCGAGGCAGCATAGTATGATCTCATGGCGCTTTTTCAATTCTTTTAATTGATGGTAGGCGCGCAGCTTATCCCCTTTTTCAAGAGGGTAGGGCACCCGGCTTAGAATGACCAATACCTTCACCCGTTTAATTTTTGAAGAAATTTCTGAAGGGATGAAGCCAGCTTAGTGTTATCATAAAACTCCTGTACCAGTGCCCTTCCGGACAGCCCCATACCTTCGGCCTTCTCAGGGTCGTTGAGCAATTGCAGAATGCTCTCGGCAAAGTCGCGTGGAGCAGTGGCAATCATAGCAGATTCTTCATGCTGCACCGTGACTCCTTTCGCACCCAGCTGCGTAGAGACAATAGGCTTGGCCAAGGCGAGGGCTTCTATCATTTTGACACGCATACCGCCCCCGCTGAGCAGCGGAATGATCATAATATGGTGGGCATTGATAAAGTCTTTGGCATCATCTACTTCACCGACGATCTCTACCTGCGGCAGGTTCAATATCTTCAGCCATTCGGGCATTTGCCTTCCGGCCAAATATAGCTTCACATCTTTGTTCTTCTTGCACACCAAGGGCCAGACTTTCTCGAGCATCCATTCTATGCCTTCTTCGTTGGGCTTCCAGTCCATACTGCCCAAATGAAAAACAGAATTTGCATTGAAATTTTCCTTTTCGGGAAGGTATTGGTCGGGCTCGATGCCAAAAGGAATGGTGCAGGCCGGGCCTTTAAACCCGAGCCGCCGGTAGTGCTTCTGCTCATCTACATTTATTGCCACGAGGCCATCTATTTGATTCAGTAATTCTACTTCATAGTTTTTGAGCTGGCGCGCCAATATTTTTAGATAGGTCTTCTTGAGTCCCGACTTATGCGACTTTGCAAGCCTATGCCAGATCGAAAATTCTAGATTATGTGAGCGCAACACGATGCGCCCCTTAGAAAGCCTTCTGATGGAACCTATGTATGGGGCTACAAATATGCTCTCGAGAAGTATGATGTCAAATTCTTCTTTGGCAAGAAGCTCAGTGATGCTGCGGTCTACATCGGGCGAGAAAAAGCGAGATACGTGATAGGCGTCTTGAGTGATAAGATTTGAGAAAGCATCGACCACATTGAGCCGGGTATCTACATACACGGATTTAAGGTTGGTTTTTTTGAGATAGCCTTTCGGATACTCTTTTGGCAGAAACGGGTGCTTTGGAGTGGCGATGGTGAGTATGTGAAGCTCATTATTTTGCGCGAGCAGTCCCTGTGATATCTGATTGATGGCCAGGCAGCCGCCATCACGAACCGGGAAAGGGGGCTTATGGCATAATTGTAATATTTTCATCAGACCTGCTTCGAAAAGGTGGGTAGCACAGCAGCTATGCGGCGGGCAAATTTAGCGTAAGTCTCCCTATCAAACAGGGCTGCATCTTTCACGGCCTTATACGTTAGGAATATCGCCACGGGAAGCAATACCATTGAGCTGAGCCACATCCCTGTGAAGGGTTCGAGAACACCGCTTTCTATCATTTTTTCGCCAGCTATGGAAGTAATATGAAATACCAGAAAAAAGATAACTGAGAAAATTACCGGCAGCCCGAGTCCGCCCTTCTTTATGATAGCTCCGAGCGGAGCGCCGATAAAGAAAAGCACGATGCACGCGAATGATAGGGTAAGCTTGCGGTGCCACTCTATTTTATGCTTATCAATAAACTCTTCGCGGCTCTCCATTTCCACTGCTGTGCGGTTCATATAATTTTTGGAGTTTCGGGTCATATTGAGCGCCACATTCACCACCCGGCGTTTCTCAGAAGCGGTGAGTGCAGCAAAGACTGGTAGGGGAGTAGTATCTTGCTCTGACAGTTCAACCCCGGCAGTATCGGCCACATCAATGCTTCTGTCGAGATAGCGCATGAAATCATTCCTCCTACCTTCTTTCTGAATCTGTAGGGAGTCAATGGCCACCTTTAGCTGGCGCATGGAAAGCATCTGCATATGGTTTTTCCAGAGGTCTTCATCGGTGCGCTGCATATCGAAACTCGATAGATCCATCATCAGAAAGTCTTCGTCAAAGGAACTCTTAATATGTGGGTGATCGTCATTGCGCTGGTTGCCAACTTCATCGTAGCTTACCCCATCTATAAGGTGAAGTGAAAGATAGCGGCCATCGGCGGTTTTCAACATCTCACCTTCCTTGGCACGCACCACCGTTTTATTGCCGGGGTTCTGCTTGTCGTGCTTGTAGATAAGCACATCATAGAGCATATTAGAGTCCTTTGCCTTCTCTGAAACGCGTATGCTATACCCTTCGATACCATTGTAAAAAATCCCTGCATTGAGTTCAAGACTTGGCTTGGTGTGGGTAACATCCCATAAAAGGGACTTAAATTTAAGGTTGGCTTTTGGCGAAAGCACATTATTGAAATAAAAAGCACCCACAGAAAGTGCAAAAATGAAAATGATTAGCGGAAGCATGATTCGCACAAGCGAGAGACTGCTGGACTTCATGGCCACCAATTCGTAATGCTCGGCCATGCTACCAAAGGTCATGATACTGCTCAAAAGCACTGCAAGCGGAAGGGCTAGGCTCACCAAATTAGCGGAAGCGTAAAAGAGCAGTTCGGCTATTATGCTATACTCTAGACCCTTGCCCATAAAGTCATCGATATACTTCCAGATAAACTGCATGAGAAGTATGAACATCACGATGCAGAAAGTAAGTAGAAATGGCCCTAGGTAGGACTTCAAAATGAGAATGTGTAATTTCTTCAAGTCGAGCAATTAGCGTGCTGCGGGGGTTGGCAAGAACCATGCCCGCCAGTCACCCTGCAAAGATAAGGAGATTATGCTCCTACTACGCGGCGCAGATCGTCTAACTGACTTTCCCAAAGGTTGCGTGTGCTTTCTTCTTCATCATCTTCGACAAAGTCGGTAACAATAATGGCTACTTCGCGGGTTATAGGGTCTATCTTGATTCGGAGCTCAAAGTAAACATCTTCCCCTTCGTCATAGTCCCACTGGTATTTCACCGCCTGATCTTTGGTTTTTGACAGTATCAAGGCACTTTCTTCTGATCCGTCCCAAAAAAAAGTAAGCGTTTTATCGCGTATGTTAACGTTATCGGCAAACCATTCTGATAAGCCGCTTGGAGTGCTTATCATGTTATATAAAATCTTGGGTGAAGCTTTTATAAGGTACTCTATTTCGATTTTTTTTCTTTCCGCCATGGCTGAATAATTGGCTATAATAGGGTGAATCTAGTCTGGCGGCAATATATGAATTTATTTTGGTGCAAGGGTCTAAGATGTTGCTAATGCCCTATTTTCAGCATACTTATTTCTCCTTTTTGTGACGATAAGCGAACCGGCAGTTGAGTAAAAAAAATTTATATATTTGCGCCCGCATTATTTGGCGAGATAGCTCAGCTGGCTAGAGCGCATGATTCATACTCATGAGGGTCCACGAGTTCGACCCTCGGTCTCGCTACCAAGACAAGAAAGAGAAGTTCACACGAGCTTCTCTTCTTTTTTTACCATCAATATTTACTAGCTTTATCAGCTCGATTTTTTTCACTCGATGAAGTATGCTATTGTAGATATAGAAACCACTGGGCTCTACCATCAGGCTCACGGTATTACCGAGATAGCGGTGGTGCACCTCGTTGATGGTCAGTCTCAAATGGCTTTCCACAGCCTGATCGATCCATGCCGCAATATACCGCCGGCAATCTCGGCGCTCACCGGGATTCAGGCAAAGGATGTACACGATGCCCCGCAATTTGAAGACATTATAGAACCGCTTAAGGCCGCCCTAGAAGGATATGTCTTCGTAGCGCATAATGTCAACTTCGATTATCAGTTTCTAAAAGCTGCTTTTGAAGCGCATGGCGAGCCGTTTAGATACCCGCGTTTATGCACTATGCGCTTTTCGCGAAAGCTGAATACCGGTTTAAAGTCGCATAGACTGAATAGCGTGTGCAATTACCTAGGCATTCGGAATATAGAGGAGCACCGAGCTGGTGGTGATGCCCTAGCTACGGCCAATGTTCTGGCGGCGCTGCTAGCAAAAGATGACGCTGGAATAAGCCTCGAATTGCTCAAGCATAATTCCCGTCATGCAGTGCTTCCCCCAGCGCTTGGAGCAGAGCAGGTGAATGCGCTACCAGCGTCGCCCGGTGTTTATTACTTCTTTGGCGAGGGCTCAAGGCCAATCTATATCGGCAAGGCAAAGAATTTGAAGCGCAGGGTATTAAGTCATTTTACATCATCGGGAAGCACCCGCCGCAAGCAGCTCTTTCAAAAAGAAGTGGTTCGGCTTGATTTCATGCCTACCTTAAATGAATATGAAGCCTTGCTCCTTGAAGATGCCGAAATCAAAAAATGGTGGCCCAAGTATAATCAAGCGCAGAAGGAGCGTGCAAAGGGCTTTGCAATTGTGCCATACCGTGATAGAAAGAATGCGCAGCGGCTCGCTATCATCGCTACCTTGCACCGACCAGATGCGCTCGCATGGTTTCTCTCGCTTAGCAGTGCCAAGGCTTGGCTAGGTCGCGCGTTGATTTCTGAAGGTATCAGTCCTGCTAGGGCTGGGCTCTACACGCCCGAAGAATTCATAGCCGGGGCTGCCGCCGATGAAGATCGGGCGCTGGCAAGTTTTATAGCCATCCATAAAGATTTGGTCGATGCATCTTATCTTTTGGTAAGTAGCGCAGCAAATGGCTCCGAAGCGCTTTGTGTATCGATAAGCCACGGAAAGTATAGCGGCTTTGGTACCTTATCGGATGCCCACGCCATGACGGCAGAAGACGTAGAAGCTTATATCCGTCCTGCGCCCGATAGCGTGGCCGCGCGCTCCGTAATCCGGAAAATGTTAAACGATCCCAGTATCCAGAAATATGCGTCCTGATGCTCTCCTTTTCTTTCTGCTGTCCTGTACTTTGGTCTCTGGTTGCAACCGCGGCGGCACAGAGCATTCTATTCGCGAGGAAATAAGAGCTGCGATGCAGCGTCAGGAGGATGCCTGGAATAAGGGTGATATCAACGGGTTTATGGAGGTATATTGGGAGAGCGATTCACTATCTTTTGTTACCGAAAAAGGGATTACGAAAGGCTACGCACCTTTGCTGGAAAGATACCAAAAGTCTTACCCCGATCGCAAAGCGATGGGAAAGCTGAACTTTGAAATCTTAAATCTTGAGGCTATAGATGCCGACAATGCCTATTTGAATGGAACCTGGCAGCTGCGGCGCGATCAAGATAGCCT
This sequence comes from uncultured Cryomorphaceae bacterium, assembly GCA_963836915.1. Taxonomy (GTDB): domain Bacteria; phylum Bacteroidota; class Bacteroidia; order Flavobacteriales_D; family Cryomorphaceae; genus Cryomorpha. The sequence continues at coordinate 564,320 of CAWILH010000002.1, forward strand.
GGGCGGCTATTTTACCTTGATCTGGAGACGCTTTCCCGATGGTTGGAAGATCGTATATGATCATACGAGCTAGCGGAAGATGATTTCTTGGAATGGAAGTGCTTCGCGCAATCTTCATTAGGGTCAATTTACTTTGGTGGGTTTCCTGATAGGTCGGGATCTGCGGATTGTTGCATTTTGCATCGGAACTCTCCTGAGCATTGCAAATGCTAGATGGGGCTTAGGCATTGGATTTTTCTATTTTTCAATAGCTACCTTAAATTCTTTCTCTACCCGTTGGTTCCCCCTTTTTTCCCATAGCCCATATTTGAAGTCCATACTTGAAATTTCTGTTGTCGAAATCTGTCTAAATACGAGAGCTATCAATTGGACATTTTGGTATTTATCGAAGTCAATTTTATCCTTGATCAATGCATATACTTCAGGGTTTTTATCGACTACGGTTTTTCCGTAGATGATTAATTGAATCTTGGTACTTTCTTGTTTCTGTAGGTCAACGGTTTTATAATCTAAAGATTTCATTGAGTCGATAGCCAATTTTCATGCTCAAAATCGGCGGGAAATCACGCTTTTTACCTCGTGGAGTTACTGCTAGAACGCTTAGCACTTCTTGTTTTGTAGAATCCAGATAGGTTGAACTCAGCAGCCTTAAGTCAAAGGTCGATTCTTGACCGTACGCCGAAATGCCTATGCCGACTATGATCCATAATATGACCGATTTGAATCGAAAATTCAGGTTCACATAGAGAATTTAATTTGTACAAACCGGAAAGCCTTAATCAATTTGGTTTGATCAGTATTCCTAAACAAATTTAACAGCTCGGTACAAGCATCTAGTGTTATGTTAATCGTATTGTGACGTAATAGATTTGTATATTTGCTAAACCCTTGAAGCAAATGATACGATACACAATTAAATTGACAAAAGACGAAGTGGATGAATTAATGGCAATCATCGACAAAGGATCCCACACTTCACAGACATTTCGCACTGCCTACATATTATTGAACTGCGACGAAGGCGGATTTTCTGATAAGGTCACCAACGAACAGATAAGCAAAGTCCTTAAGGTTGGCATGCGGACGATCGACAGGGTCAAGAAGAAGTTCATGGAGGATGGCATCGAAGCTGTGCTGGAACGCCGCCCAACGACCCGTGTTTACGAAAAGAAGGCGGACGGGGACGTGGAAGCGAAACTGGTCACGTTGTGCTGTAGCGAGCCACCCAAAGGTTTTGCGAAATGGTCTTTACGGATGCTTGCCGATAAGATGGTAGAATTGGACTACGTTGAAAGCATATCGCACGTCACGGTCGGGAACATTCTAAAAAAAACGAACTTAAACCCTGGAAAGTCAAAGGCTGGGTAATACCACCGGAAAAGAACAGTGAGTTCGTGGCGAACATGGAAAAGGTGCTTGACGTTTACAAAAGGCCTTACGACAAAGGTTTTCCCGTGGTGTGCATGGACGAGTCGCCAAAGCAATTGATAGAGGAAGGCCGTCCGTCCACGGAGATGAGACCCGGGCAGGAAGCCAGGGTGGATTATGAATATATTAGACATGGGGTCGTCAACATATTCATGGCCAATGAACCACTGACGGGCAATAGATTTGTGGAAGTTACAAGATACAAGAAGAAAAAAGACTGGGCCGCATTTGTGAAGAAAATTGCGGATGAGTGGTATCCGGATGCAAAGAAGATAATACTTGTGATGGACAATTTCAGGACGCATGCCGCTTCCGCATTTTATGAGGCGTACAAACCCGCCGAAGCAAAGCGGCTATGGGACAGGTTCGAATTTGTGTTTACCCCAAAGCACGGCAGCTGGCTCAATATGGCGGAGATAGAATTGAATGTGCTAAATGGACAGTGCCTCAATCGGCACTTGGCAAGCATGGAAAAGATCAAAGGCGAGGTTGATGCATGGCAGGCAGCAAGAAATAATAAAAACAGCAAAATTAATTGGCAGTTCAGAAATAAAGATGCGAGAATAAAACTCAAAAGACTTTATCCGTCAATTTATAGTTAACGTAACACTAGTAATAATGCAGCCTTCTCACTTTGGCGATATACTTCGCAAGGCGGATCACTTGTTTGGTATAGCCATACTCATTGTCATACCATACATAAAGCACTATATTTTTCTTATCGGGATGCACGATCGTGGCCTTGCTATCAAAAACAGAGCAACAGCTATCGCCCACTATATCGCTTGAAACAAGCTCAGGCTCGATGCTATACTTGATCTGATTTACCAAGTCACCTTGGAGCGCTGCAGCTTTTACCAGCTCATTGACCGCCTTAATAGATGTTTCGGCGGTTACGGTCAGGTTCATAATAGCCAGCGATCCATTTGGCACAGGCACCCGCACGGCGTTGGCGGTGAGCTTATTGGCCAGGCCGGGTATCACTTTGGTGACTGCCTTAGCAGCGCCGGTCTCAGTGATTACCATATTCACTGCTGCCGAACGGCCGCGGCGCTCTTTGGCGTGAAAATTATCCAATAAGTTTTGATCATTGGTATAGGCATGAACGGTTTCTATATGCCCTTTTTCAATTCCGTACGCCTGATCTACCACATGCAGTACCGTGCTGATCGCATTGGTAGTGCAGGAGGCAGCTGAATAAACATTCTCATTTTCAAGGTCGAGTTGCTTATGGTTGATACCATAAACGATATTAGGCACTTCCTTTCCGGGAGCGGTTAGAATCACCTTGCTTATACCGTTGGCCTTCAAATGGCGTGAGAGCGCTTCCCGATCCCGAAAAGCACCCGTATTATCTATCAGCACTGCATCACTGATACCATGCTCTTCATAATCTACGGATTCTGGACTCGGCGCTTCGATCATCTTAACGATCTGACCGTTTATGATCAAGCATCGATTTGCCGTGTCGGCTTTTACCGTGCCGGGAAATGGGCCATGCACGCTGTCCATTCTCAGTAAGTCGGCACGTTTTATGATTTCATCTTCGGTCACCTTCCGGGTCACGATTGCCTTGAGTCGCAATTGATGGCCTTTGCCAAACTGCTCAACGAGTTCGCGTGCTGCAAGCCTTCCGATTCTTCCAAACCCGAAAAGAACCACGTCGCGTGGCTCAAATTTCGTATTGGTATCGGCCGAGACCAAATGTCCAATTTTCGAAAAGAGAAAATCCTTTTTGGAGGCATGGTTTTTTCCTTCTGCCATCCACTCGGCAGTAAGTCGGCCGATGTCAATTTTGGCTGGAGCCAAATCCATCTCCAGCAGGGTGCGGGCGAGCTCGCTTGTGGCAAATACGTCGATCGGCTTTTCAACCACTTCGGCGGCATAGCGGTGCAATGCCAATACTTCGGTCACACTTTTATTTACCAGGTGGTTTCGGAATAGCACGAGCTCTACAGAATAATCATAGAGAAGGTTTCCCACAGCGCTGATCAGCTCTACAGCGGCCTTTTCTTTTTTGATCCAGAGCTCCAGTTCTTGGTTATAGGTCGCTCTTCCTTTGCTTAATAAGTCGGTTGACATAAATGTTGGTTTAGATTTGTGTAGACATAAAAAAAACCCGCACGGTGGCGGGTTCAATACTTATCCTAAATATGCTTTTAGATGCTTGCTTCGTGAAGAGTGGCGCAATCTTCTGATCGCTTTTTCCTTGATCTGCCTAACCCTTTCGCGGGTAAGGCCAAACCGGTCTCCTATTTCTTCCAAGGTAAGGCCATGCTTCATTCCGATACCGTAAAACAGGCGTATTACTTCACGCTCTTTCTCGGTAAGGGTAGAAAGCGATCGCTCTATCTCTTGCACCAAAGACTCATTCAGCAATGCAGTATCTGCATTTGGCGAGTCATTGTTGATCATTACGTCAAGCAGCGATGAGCTATCATCTTCCGTAAAAGGAGCATCTACCGATACGTGGCGTCCACTCACCTTTAGAGAGTCGGCAACTTTTTCGGCTGGAATGTCAAGGGCATTTGCAATTTCTTCTACCGTAGGTGGGCGGTCGTATTCCTGCTCCAACTTGGCAAACATTTTATTGATCTTGTTTAGGCTTCCAACTTGATTTAGCGGAAGGCGAACAATACGTGACTGCTCTGCCAATGCCTGAAGGATAGACTGACGGATCCACCACACGGCGTAAGAGATGAACTTGAAACCTCGGGTTTCGTCAAACCGCTGTGCTGCTTTGATCAATCCAAGATTACCCTCATTGATCAAATCGGGAAGGGACAGGCCTTGGTTTTGATACTGCTTAGATACCGATACCACAAAACGGAGATTGGCACGGGTCAACTTTTCGAGCGCTGCCTGATCTCCTTTTTTAATGCGCTGAGCCAATTCAACTTCTTCTTCGGCGGTGATAAGGTCTTCACGCCCTATTTCTTGAAGATACTTGTCTAAAGATTGACTCTCGCGGTTGGTTATGCTTTTGGTTATCTTAAGTTGTCTCATATTGGGTTCTTAATTTTCTAGTGAATGCGAATGCAGGAGCAAACCGCAAAGGTAGTATTTCTTAGTATTTAAGTCAAAAACGCAATTGATTGTTTAATAACTTATTGAAAAAAACGTAGTCGTCTGCTACAAGAATTCACGTCGCCTACACGGATACAATAAAGCTGCCACTAAGTACGGTTCGTTCTTAGTGGCAGCTTCTAAATGCTATGAAGCCTTTAAAGACCGGATTTGTTCAAAGCTTAAATTGGTAAATCACAACCCAAAGCCGAAATAATCTGCTTTTCCATTTTGGTGAAAACCTTCTACGAGCACACCTCCCGACTTGGAGCCCAAAATCGCATTGACATCGGCGGGTGTTTTCACGACTTGCTTATCGATATGTGTGATCACGAATCCTTCTTCAAGACCGGCTTGCTTCAGTTTGCCCTCTTGAAGCGCTGTGATTTTTACGCCATCGGTTAGGTTGAGCCGCTGCTTATCTGTTTCGCTGAGCGGGGCAAAGGAAGCACCGTAAATCTTGTCGGGCGCTGCTAGTACTTTTTCAATTTCTTTCTTTTGCATCTCAAGATTGCCTGCACGGTCGCGCAAGATTACTTCAAAATCCTGCTTGCCACCACCGCGGAGCACTCCGACCATGATCTTGTCGCCAGGGCGGTATTTGCCGACCTGCTCCTGAAGTTCCGTCACATTTCTCACATTGATTCCTTGCACGGTACGTATAATGTCGCCTTGTTTTAAACCTGCTTTTGCGGCAGCACCATCTTCCAATAGACTTCGCACATAGGCGCCTTCACTTACTTTTAGCTTCTTATCGGTCACTAGGGCAGGATCGAGATTACTTATGCTTACCCCAATATATGCGCGCTGTACCTTGCCAAACTCCAATAGATCGGCGGTGACTTTTTGAACAATGCTCACCGGAACGGCAAAGCTATAGCCGCTATATGAACCTGTACGCGAAGCAATTGCCGTGTTGATGCCTACGAGCTCGCCACGACCATTTACCAATGCCCCGCCACTATTGCCAGGGTTTACCGCTGCATCGGTCTGGATGAAGGATTCCAACGGAAATATTTCATCTGTAGGACTGTAATCTAAAATATTGATATTCCGTGCCTTCGCGCTTACTATGCCTGCCGTAACGGTAGAAGTAAGGTTGAAAGGGTTACCGACCGCCAGCACCCATTCACCGATCTGTAAGTTATCACTATCGCCCAGCGTTATTGCCGGAAGGCCAGACTGATCTATTTTAATAAGGGCGATATCGGTAGCGGGGTCGGTTCCAATCAAGGTGGCCGAGTAGGTGGTATTATTGTTCAGGCTTACCGAAATATCGGCTGCATTGGCGATCACATGGTTATTGGTAACGATGTACCCATCTTTGCTTATGATCACCCCAGAGCCTGTGGCCTTCTGCTGCTGCGAATAATACCGGTCGCCGCCAAATATCTGACTCCAAGGATTATAAACCTTCTGCGATTGAAAAGTAGTGGTGACGTGCACCACAGCGTCTACCGTCATTCCAGCGGCCTTTACGAAGTCTACGCTCTCTAAGGGCACCGAAGGGCTGGCAGAAAAATTGGTGAATTTAAATTGGGGTTGCTCGTCGGCAATGGCCGAACCGCGAAAACCCGGATTGATTTGGGTGAAAATGGCCACGGACACCACACCGCCAAGAACGGCGATAAGGAAAAATTTAAATGCTTGTTTCATATCTTTTGCAGTTTGGATGTTTAAACAATGGCTGAGTGCTTTTTCTTACTTTTGTGCTGTTAATTGGTGTTAAGCCGCTAATGCCAATTGATATCTAACGGAAAAGTGCAATTTGTATACCATTCGCTTTATGGGTTTCAATTTCAGAAATATTGTCAGATTTCAGCTTGCCCTGTCCATAGCCCTGAGCGCAATGAGCTGCGCGGGCACTGCCGAAAATAAGAAAAATCCGACTGCACCGGTCGAAAAAAGTATAGAGAGTCGTGCTTCGAAGGCAATAGCGGAACAGCCGACTTTTAGCGATACCACCGAACTCTCCGAGAGCGATGTCGAATTTTTGTCCAGCTATGGTGAAGCCGTTGACGGCGAAGTGGCAGACTCCGTTGAGATCTCCGACTTTTCGGGCGAAGATTATGATCTGAACGAAGAAGACTTTGAAGAATACTCCGACATGGATGATTCTGAAGGGGAGTGGGGCGATATCGAAGTATCAAACGGTGACCTAAGGGTAGAAAAGGAAAAATTGCTCTCTACGGAAGTACTTATGGTGGTGCGGCCGATTTCAGAACAGGGCGCGACTCGGTGCTCAACCTTATCGAAGAGCGCATCAATCTAGGACAAAACGACCGGAACTTCAAAGTGGTGGTCGAGAAATGGAAATCACCGGTCAATTACAAAGGCTATAAATTCAATAGACGCAAACTTATGCTTTACGGAATCGGCGTACGCGCTGATGTGACCATCTATTATTACCTTCAGAATTATTATCTGGCCATCAATGAAGATATGTACTCCCTCCAAGAAGCAGCCATCAATATACCTTATACCCTAGCATCAGATACCGCCCTTACCAATTACCTATTCCGATTTGACGATAGACTTTAAGAAATACCATGGCAGTGGCAATGATTTTATTCTCATCGATGATCGCCAAGAAAACTTTCCCGTAAAGGAGCCCGCATTGATAACACAGCTCTGCGATCGTCATTTTGGCATTGGATCCGATGGGCTCATGCTTCTTAGGGAGTCTGATCAGGCCGATTTTGAGATGATCTTCTTTAACCCCGATGGATCGAAGAGCCTTTGCGGAAACGGAAGCCGCTGCGCCGTCCGGTTTTCACAGGAACGCGGTTTGGCCGCAGCCAAAGGCAGCATGCTAACCACAGATGGACTGCATGATTATGTAATCCATTCAGATAGGGAAGTTGCGATCGCAATGCGCGATGTGAAAGGTGTGAATAAGGTGGATGGACATTGGTTCATCGATACCGGTTCACCACATCTCATTATTTCAATGACCGATCTAGACCATCTGGCCATAGAAAAAATCGGTAGGGAGTGGAGAAATAATGCTGCCTTTGATGCTTGCGGCGGGGCGAATGTCAATTTTGTGGCGCCCACCGAGGAGCCAGATATCCTAGAAGTGCGCACCTATGAGCGTGGAGTAGAAAGAGAAACACTCTCCTGCGGCACTGGTGTTACGGCGGCGGCATTGGCACACGGCATCCAACATAACCTGACCAGTGGCGCCATCAGAATCCGCACACGCGGGGGCGAGCTCGAAGTATCCTTTGATCGCGCCGACGATCTATTCACCAATATTTGGCTTACCGGTCCGGTGGCGCAGGTTTATTCTGGAAGGTTTGAATCTTGAGAATGACCACATAAGGTTAAGGGCGCTTGAAATGAGCGATGTAGAAATTCTTTACCTATGGGAAAACGACCGAAAGTCTTGGCACGTATCCCATACCGTAGCGCCTTTTAGCCGCCATGTGCTCACTGATTATATCCACTCTGTAAGCGATATTTATACCGATAAGCAATTGCGGCTTATCATTGAGCGCAAACAGGATTATAAGGCGTTGGGTGCGCTCGATCTATTCGATTTTGACTTTAAAAATCACCGCGCTGGGATCGGGATACTTATAGCCGATGAAGAAAACCGACGCCAGGGCCTGGCGTCAAGTGCGATCAAAATCATAGAGCACTACGCATTTAAAACCTTGCGGTTGCATCAACTTTACTGCAATATAGATCCGCAAAACCACCCAAGTGTGGCGCTATTTCAAGGGTGCGGATTCAAAATCATTGGTACCAAAGAAGCGTGGATCTATAGCAATGGAGCCTTTCACGATGAATTGATTTTACAGAAGTTGAATGAAGAAACAAAAGAAGCAGAAGGTTAAGGTTTTGTCTATTTTGGCAGTCATTGCTGTCGCTGCCGCCATGGTAACCGGTTTTCACTATTATAAATTGCTCTTCGGCAAGGCGGTAGAACTAGAGCGTGGCAACACGAACTTTTATATCCGTACGGGCTGGACCGAAAAAGATGTTCTTCGAAGTCTTGAAGACCGCGCGATACTGCTCCATCCCGAAGCGTTTGGCTGGGTGATGGAAAGGAAAAACTATCAGGGCAAGTTGGTGGTAGCTGGAAAATATATCCTAAGGGATGGCATGAGCGCCAATGAACTGGTAGACCACCTGCGGGCAGGAAATGGCAGGGAAGAAGTGAAGATTACTTTTAACCTTGCACGCACCGCAGCAGAGCTTGCCGGTAAGGCTTCTGCCAATATTGAAGCCGATTCGTTGGATATCATTACCTTGCTAAGGGATGGCGCGACAGCTGAAAAATATGGATTTGATGGCCAGACCTTTCTCACGCTCTTCCTCCCAGATACCTATAATGTATATTGGGATACCGATGCCGATACATTTATAGCGAGGATGGCCGCTGAGTACAAGGCATTTTGGACTGCTGAGCGCAAAGCCAAAGCTGCGGCCATCGGATTGAGCCAAAGTGAAGTAAGCATTCTGGCTTCTATCGTTCAGGCCGAGCAGCAGCTTCATGCCGATGAGCGGCCGATCATCGCTGGGCTCTATCTCAACCGGTTGCGGCGGGGCATGCGGCTACAGAGCGACCCTACGGTGGTATACGCCATGGGCGATTTTAACATAAACCGTGTACTCACTGTTCACTTAGCCACGCCGAGCCCGTATAATACCTATGTCAACGCTGGACTGCCGCCCGGCCCTATCAATATTCCTTCAAAACGATCTATCGATGCCGTGCTCAATGCCGATAAGAACAGCTATATTTTCATGTGTGCAAAGGCCGATTTCTCGGGGTATCACGCTTTCGCGAAAAGCTTGAGCCAGCACAATAAAAATGCACGTGCCTTTCAGCAAGCCATGAATGAGCGCAAGATATACCGCTAGGATGGCCCGCACTGTCGTGATTTCTGAAGGCTACTCCAATTCTTACCTCGTGCCCGGTAGTTTTTTGCTCATACTTGGGCTCAGTTTATCCTTTATCACCTTCTATTTTTTATTGCTCATGCTTCCCGCAGTATGCTTGTTTTCAGCCACTACGGGGTTAGAAATCGATGGAGTTGAAAAGCGGGTACGGAAGTATTCAGCTTTTTTCAATTTCCGCAGGGGTATTTGGCTTCCGCTAAAGTTCTTCACAGGTGCAGAGCTCGGAGAAACAGTGGTGAACTATGCCCATAGAACCTTCTTCCGGTATAATCGAAGTACATCGCGTACCTTCGATGTGGTTCTGCTGCGCAGCGATGATGGCGATCCCTATTGCATCAACGATTTTTTTGAATATTCCGATGCCCGCAAAGGCCTTTTGGCAATAGCCGACACCATGCAGTGGAAAGCCGTAGATCATTATGCCGAAGAAACCGCCAGACTCAAATTGCAAAAACGGCGCTGAAAGCGGCTTATGAAACCACTATTTGCCCAAGACCTTAACTACGGGATTTAAAAAAATGCTGTTCATCCATTTGAAATCTACTTCTAAAATTCACAAATCCAGCAGGCATTCTTTGCTCGCCATAAGCACTCTTCTACTGAGCCTTACGGCAAATGCGCAGGTCGGCGAAATAAAAGGTCGAATCTTCGACGAACTTACCAACGAGCCTATCCCTTTTGCCAACATTGCCGTGCAAAACTCGGCCACCGGTGCGGTGAGCGATGCAGAAGGGGTTTATACCATACCAAAGCTTGAGCCGGGGCTTTATAATATTCAGACCAGCTATGTGGGTTATGAAGCAAAGACGATCTTCGAGGTAGAAGTCTTTTCCCAGCGGGCGTTGCAGCTCGACATTGCACTGGTGCAATCGGCCACCAACCTGGGGGCGGTAGAAGTACGCACCGAAGTATTTGAGCGAAATGCCGAGAGTCCGCTTTCGCTCCAGCAGATCGGTACCAACGAAATTCAGCGAAATCCCGGTGGAAACCGAGATATATCCCGCGCCCTGCAAGTACTGCCCGGAGTTTCGTCTTCCCTTTCTTTTCGCAATGACATCATCATCAGGGGCGGGGCGCCCAATGAAAACCGTTTTTACCTAGATGGTATCGAAGTACCCAATATCAACCATTTCGCTACGCAGGGCTCTTCTGGTGGGCCGGTGGGAATAATCAATGTCAACTTCATTCAGAATGTTGATTTCTATTCGGGTGCCTTTCCGGCCAATCGGGGCAATGCATTGAGCTCCGTGCTCGAATTCACCCAAAAAGACGGGAATGAAGATAAGCTCAGAACCAATTTTACATTAGGCGCCAGCGATATCGGACTTACCTTGAACGGCCCATTGGGCGAAAAGACCACCTATATCTTTTCGGCCAGGCGGTCTTATCTCCAATTTTTATTCAATATTATCGGGCTTCCATTCTTGCCTACCTATAATGATAGCCAGCTGAAAATAAAGCACCGCTTCAATTCAAAGAATGAAATCACCATTGTAGGACTCGGCGCCTACGACACCTTCGAGCTGAACGAAAATGCTGTGGCTGATGCCGAAACCCCCGAAGAGAAACAAGAAGCCGCGTATATACTCGGAAATATTCCTGTGAACAACCAATGGAATTACACCATAGGTGCCAACTATAAGCACTTCTCCAAAAGCGGGTTTCAGAATGTGGTGCTCAGCCGCAATCAGTTGAATAACAGCGCTGAGAAATATACCAATAACGATAATAGCGACCCTGGCAACCTGCTGCTTCAATATGATTCGGAAGAGATAGAGAATAAGCTAAGACTGGAGCATACCCAGCGCAGCGGGGCCTACCGCTGGAATGTGGGCTGGAATACCGAAGATGTAACGTACACCAATAGCACCTTCAACCGGATAGCGGCTGGAGACTCGGCCATCACAGTCGATTTCTCATCTCGCATACGCTTCCAGAAGTTCGGCTTTTTCGGGCAGCTAAGCCGTTCGGTCATGGATGACCGCCTGCTAATTTCGGTCGGGCTGCGCAGCGATTGGAATAATTTTTCAAGTGCAATGAATAAGCCGATAGATCAATGGTCTCCGCGGATATCGCTTTCCTATTCGCTCACACCAAGCTTAAGCATCAATGCAAATCTAGGTCGATACTATCAGCTGCCGCCCTACACCGTGCTAGGTTTCAGGGATAATGGGGGCAATTTGGTCAATCAGGCCAACGGGGTAAGCTATATTGAAAACAATCATCTCGTGGCAGGGCTCCAATACGTATTCCCTTCTAACACAAAAATCTCGGTAGAAGGATTTTACAAGGTTTACCGCGATTATCCATTTACCATTCGCGACAGCATAAATCTCGCTAATCTCGGCGGCGATTTTGGGGTGATCGGCAATGAGCCGGTAAGCTCAACGGGCGAAGGGCGCAGTTTCGGACTCGAATTTCTTATCCAGCGAAAGCTATACAAAGGGCTTTACGGAATAGCGGCCATCACATTGGTGCGCAGCGAATTTACCGATAAGCGTGGCGACTATATCCCTTCCAGTTGGGATAACCAATTTATAATAAGCCTTACGGCCGGGAAGAAATTTGCCAAAAACTGGGAGCTTGGAGCAAGGCTCGCCGTATTGGGCGGCCACCCTATACCCCTTTTGATCGATCGGCATCGGCGCGCAGAGACTTGTGGGATATTCGCGGCAGCGGCATCCCCGATTTTGATCGCTTGAATACGGAGCGTAATCCCGTTACGTATCAGCTCGATGTCCGGCTAGATAAAAAATACTTTTTTGACAAGTGGAGCTTGAATTTATACCTTGATATTGAGAATATTACGAATGCCAATTTCAATTTGGAACCTTTCTTAGATACCCAGAAAGATGCCGAAGGAAATCCTCTGGTCGATCCCAATGACCCCAGCAGGTACCTGCTCACCACCATTCCCAATACGGTGGGGACTTTGCTGCCCACGGTAGGTATCGTAGTGGAATTTTAGGGTGACCATATCACTTCAAAACAGATACCTTGCGGCGAAATTTTCTTTGCCCATTGATAGAACCATCCAAAATAAAGACCGCCGAAGGACTGCGCCGCGAGATCGGTGTGGTAGGGCTGAGCGCCAATATCGTGAACAGCATCGTAGGGGCGGGAATTTTTGTACTGCCTGCTATCGTGGCCGGTGGGCTGGGTGCTGCCAGCATTTATGCCTATTTGGTTTGTGGTTTTTTAGTGGCTTGCATCATGCTCTGTTTTGCCGAAATGGGCAGCAGGGTTACACAGTCGGGCGGTCCTTACGCCTATATTGAAGAAGCGTTTGGGAATTATGCCGGCTTCCTTACCGCTTGTATTTTCATGTTCTCAACCTTCGCGTCAGATGCCGCATTGAGCAATGCTGTGGCCGATATTCTGAGTACATTTTTTCCAATTTTTGGGGTCGATTGGTTTCGTGCCATCTTCTTTTTGGTGATGCTCACGGCACTGTGCACCATCAATGTGCTAGGGGTGCGCGAAGGCATCGGTTTTGTCAAGTTCAACACGCTTGCCAAGCTTACTCCGCTTTTTTTATTGGTATTAATAGGTTGGAAGGATGTGCTGGGCACGAATCTTTATTGGGATGAGCGTCCGGGATTTAAGACCATTGCCGAGATGTCGCTCGTCTTGTTTTTTGCTTTTCAAGGGGGTGAAACAGGGCTCACGGTGGGAGGTGAAGTGAAGAATGCACAGCGCACCATACCCCGCGCCATTGGCTACAGCATCTCGGGTATTCTTTTTCTCTACATTCTTATTCAGTTGGTAGCCCAAGGCGTATTGGGAGCTGCATTGCCCGATTTCAGGGATAGTCCGCTGGCCGAAGTGGGGCGAGTGGTTTTCGGGCCTTATGGCTTCATTCTCATCACTATCGGCGCAGCCATTTCGGTATTTGGCAGCTTGAGTGGCGGTATTTTGAGCAATCCGCGCGTGCTATTTGGTGCGGCTCTCGACCGGGTGATCCCAATACCCATATTGGCGGCCGTACATAAGCGGTTTGACACCCCGCATGTGGCGATCATTTTTTATACCGTCGTGACCTATCTGCTCGCTGTTCTCGGTGGTTTTAAGCAGTTGGCCATTCTTTCTAGCGCCGGCATTCTATTGATGTATCTCGGTGTAGCTCTCTCTGTAATTCGCATTCGGCGAAAGCAGAATACCGAAAAGGCAGCTTTTAAAATGCCCTTCGGATGGCTGTTTCCCATGCTTTCCGCAGCCATAATAATCTATTTCTTGTCGGCTCTTTCGGCCAATGAAGCAAAGGGAATATTTGGTTTGGTCGCTGGGCTTTCGCTGATCTATGCGGCTATCCTGTGGTATAGGAAACGATGAATTTATGGATAGGTTAAATGTTCATTAAGTTTTGCCAGAAGGCTAAATTTCCATGAAGATTCGCAATAAATTTGCCCGATGATTAAAAAAATGGGGCTTATTTTAGCCTTAACAAGTATCGGTGGCTCGGGTCTGAACGCGCAAACGCTTCGTGAAGAGATCAATGCGCTGAATGATCGCTTGATCTCCTTGGAATATGCGATGGCCCAAGTACGTGCTCAGGCTGACTCGCTGAAGCTTCTCGACATTATAGCCCGCCTTGATGAGATCGGATATCCCGACCGAAGTGGAGAAATCATCAAGCACCGCGCCATGGCATTATCGTATAATGAAAAGCATGAGCAGGCCAATTGGGTGGCGCATATTATACTCCGCGATGTGACTGAAGGGCGCACTTCACGCACCAACGATTTTCGGATCGATACTATGGTAGCGACCTATAGCGCCATAGAGGAAGATTATTTCTTGACGTCAACACTTCCAGATGGAAAGCTCGAATACGAAGGTTTCGGATTCGATCGGGGACACCTTGCTCCATCGGCCGATTTCAGATGGAATCAGTCGGCGCTTTCTGAGTCGTACTTTTACTCAAATATGTCTCCCCAACGACCGGAGCTCAATCGGCAGGATTGGGCCAATCTGGAAAGTCACATCCGCGATTATGCCATTGAGCATCAAGTAGATCTCTACGTGGTAACCGGCCCGGTGCTTACCGATGATCTACCAAAGATAGAACGTAGTGTAAATGGCCTTTCCATTCCCGAAGCATATTTTAAGGTGGTGTGCGATATGGAGTCGGGCAGCGCCATCGGTTTCTTAATGCCCAATGATAAGGTCGATAAACCACTGGAAGCTTACGCAAAAACGGTTGATGAAATTGAGCTTATCACAGGTTTCAATTTCTTCTCCAATTTGAGTGAAGCGCAGGCCGATTCACTGGAAAGTAAGTTTGATTTCAGATCTTGGCTTCCGGCCTACCAGCAGTCTGATGCCCCGATCATGAAACCAGCCGAAATGGGCAAGGGGCGGTATAATTCCTTGCAAGCCTACGATCATATCGGGGAGAAGGTAGAGATATGCGGCACTATCGTAGATACCTTTCGCTCAAAAAAGAACAATGTCTTTTTGAATGTAGACAAGAAATTCCCCAACACCCTTTTCACATTTACCATTTGGTCGCGCAATACGGCCAACTTCAGCTATGAGCCCGAAGTAGAACTCCTAAACCAACGGGTGTGCATCAAGGGAGAAGTAAAAAAACAATCCAAAGGCATAGGCATTGACTTGATCAATGAAAAGCAAGTGGTCATTTTAAGTGCAGACGAGAGCGACTTCTGACCAAGGATTCGGTTATCAAGGCGCCGTCAGTTCTCTTGTTAGAATCTTCATTTTTTAAGCTGCCTGCAAGAATGTAAATTCGCAGCGCATTGCATAAAGCAAGCCCGAGTGAGCGGTGGCTTGATGCATTGCAATCTAAAAATGGCATTTAAGAGGCCGCTTTAAAAGCATAATGAAACCATCCAATCCCAAAGGTACCAGAGACTTCTTGCCTGCCGTAGTGCAGCGGCGAAATTTTATTTTTGATACCATCAAGGCGGTGTTTCAAAAGTATGGCTACGAGCCCATCGAAACCCCGGCCATGGAAAATCTGGAAACGCTGACCGGAAAGTATGGCGAAGAAGGCGATCGGTTGATATTCAAAGTCTTGGCAAGGGGAGAGAAGCTGACGAAGGCAGTAGCGGCCGGCTCCCAAGAGAACCTTGCCGAAGAAGCTCTACGCTACGACCTTACTGTCCCCTTTGCACGCTTTGTGGTGCAGCACCAGAATGATCTTGCCTTTCCTTTTAGGCGGTATCAAATACAACCGGTATGGCGCGCCGACCGCCCCCAGAAAGGACGCTACCGTGAGTTTTTTCAATGCGATGCCGACGTAGTGGGCACCGACTCGCTGCGCTGTGAAATCGAATTTATAGCGATTTTTGACGAAGTCTTTACCGACTTAAAACTACCCGTAGAGATACGCATCAACAATAGAAAACTACTCTCGGCATTGGCTGCCCACATAGGTGAGCCCGATCGAATCATTCCCCTTACCATCGCCATTGATAAACTAGATAAGGTGCCTTTAGACAAGGTATTGGATGATTTGGGTGGTGAGGGGTTTTCGGAATCGGCCAAAGCTAAGTTGCGAACGGTTTTGGAATTGGCGAAGGACAGCACCGACTCCAATCAAGTCCTGAATAAGATTGAAACGCTATTTGCGGAAAGCGAAGAAGGAAAGAAGGGCATAGAAGAGCTGCGCTATGTCTTCTCGAATGTGGAGAAATTGGGGCTCGATACTGCCAAAATACGCTTTGACATGAGCTTGGCGCGCGGCCTTAATTATTATACCGGAGCCATATTTGAAGTGCTTCCGCTTACCGATCAGCAGGTGGGAAGCATCTGTGGCGGCGGCAGATATGATGACCTTACGGGAATATTTGGGATGACGGGAATGTCTGGCGTAGGGATTTCTTTTGGTGCCGACCGCATCTATGATCTGCTCGAAGCGCGCGATGCATTTCCCAAGGGTTCTGAAGGCGGCACAGCGCTTCTTTTTATTAATTTTGGTGAGTCTGAAGCAAATTTCTGCCAGTTGCTACTCCGTGATGTTCGCCGCAGCGGAATTAGTGCCGAGCTTTATCCCGATGCGGCAAAAATGAAGAAACAGATGAAATATGCCAATGACAAGGATATTCCATGGGTAGTTTTGGTAGGAGAAAACGAAGTAGCTCAAAATTCGGTAATGCTCAAAAATATGATCAGCGGTGAGCAGGAATTGGTGGGGAGGGATAAGCTGATCGCGAAGATCAAAAATCTATGAATCATCTTATTTCAAGTGAGTGGCTTTCTTTAAAATCGCTCAAGCCCATTGCCGAAGGCGGCGTGTCACTTAGCCTTTCGGCGGAAGCCAGAAAAAAAATAATCGATTGCCGTACCTATCTCGATCTCAGAATAGACCGTTCCGAAAAACCGATTTATGGCATCA
Organism: uncultured Cryomorphaceae bacterium; assembly: GCA_963836915.1. GTDB lineage: Bacteria > Bacteroidota > Bacteroidia > Flavobacteriales_D > Cryomorphaceae > Cryomorpha. Next base: position 581,085 of record CAWILH010000002.1, read on the forward strand.
ATACTGGATTTGGTTCGCTCTGCGATACGCCCATTGGCCGTGAGAGCCTGGAGCAATTGCAGACCAATCTCGTAACATCCCACGCTTGTGGTGCGGGTAGGGAAGTGGCGCCCAAGCTCATACGCCTGATGCTTTTTCTCAAAATCCAAGGGCTCTCGTACGGACATAGCGGCGTGACGATACAGACGGTAGAGCGGCTTATATGGCTGTATAATAATGATGTACTCCCCGTAATTTTTGAGCAGGGCAGTCTGGGCGCTTCCGGCGACCTGGCTCCACTTGCGCACTTGGCATTGCCGCTGCTGGGGCTCGGCGAAGTATGGGTAAAGGGTAAGCGCCACCCCACAGCCAAAATCCTGAAAGCCCACGGGCTCGAACCCATCGCCCTGCGCTCAAAAGAAGGGCTGGCATTGCTCAATGGTACCCAGTTTATGAGCAGTTACGGTAGCTATTCATTAAATCGGGTGATCCACTTGCTAGATGTGGCCGATATCGTCGCAGCCATTTCTATCGAAGCCTTTGATGCTCGCAGTGAGCCTTTTAAGGAGCAAGTACATGCCATACGCCACCATAAGGGCCAGCAGCAAGTAGCGAAAAACATTTATTCTTTCTTGAAGGACAGTGAAAACTTCTTTACCAATAAACCCCATGTACAAGACCCTTATAGTTTTCGCTGTATACCACAAATACACGGGGCTTCTCGCGATGCAGTGCGCCACATCATCTCGGTGGTAGAGAATGAGATAAATGCGGTGACCGATAATCCGACCATCTTTGTAGATACTGACGATATTATCTCTGCGGGAAATTTTCATGGGCAGCCGCTGGCCATTTCCTACGACTTTTTGGCCATAGCCATTGCCGAAATAGGAAGTGTATCGGAGCGCAGGATCTATAAACTCGTAAATGGGGGCAGAGGGCTACCGGCATTTCTGACGCCAAACCCTGGTCTCAACTCCGGCTTTATGATACCGCAGTATACCGCTGCATCTATCGTAAGTAAGAACAAACAGCTCTGCACCCCCAGTTCGATAGACACCATAGACAGCAGCAATGGCCAGGAAGACCATGTGAGCATGGGTGCCAATGGAGCCGTGAAAGCACTGGAAGTGGTAGACAATGTGGAGACCATTCTCGGCATCGAGCTTATGAATGCCATGCAGGCCATTGATCTGCGCGGCACCGATCGGATGGCCGTATTGGTGAAATCGATGCATAAAGAATACCGTCGCCATGTTGATTTCCTTAGCGAAGATCGCGAACTTTACCCCCTTATTTCAAAATCAAAAGAATTTGTCTCAAAACTTGATACAAGGCCTTGGATGGGAGAAATCTGAAAAACCCCGATTCCTAGTGGTGCTCTGCGCGCTGAGTACCATCCATTCGGTGTATGGCATATTGACAAGCCTTGCCAATGCCATAGCGCCGCCCGATGTCGACGCAAATTTTATCTCCAATCTTTCTGAGCAGCTGAATAAATTTGAAATGCCCATGGAAGGATTTGCCGAGCAAATGGAGCATTATTATTTAAACCTGATGCTCAATCTAGGCAATTACAGCGCTGCCACATTCTTGTTTTTCTCGGTGCAACTGATCGCTGTGATCCAAATGTTCAGAATGAACAGGGTGGGGTTTGCACTCTACGGGATCGCTCAGGCAGGCTTGCTCATGGCTACGGTACTATTTGCCAGCTTCAATCTTTTTGGGCAGATAAGTTTTGGGATTGCATTCATCTGGAATCTTATTTGGATCCTTCTTTACGCCAGTCAGCTAAAGCATTTTCCATGAAAATATATCTTTTTGCAGGTCTCGGTGCCGATGAAAGGCTTTTCAGCCAAATTAAACCCATCGCGGGCCATGAGATTATAGCCTTGCCATGGATTCATCCCGGCGATTCAAAAACAATGGCCGACTATACTGAAAAATATCTTGCGGCGCATCCCTTCGAGCAGCCTTGCATAGTGGGTGGGGTGTCGCTAGGCGGAATGATAGCGCAGGAAGTGGCAGCGCGCATTCCAGTGCAAAAATTGATATTGATAAGCACCATGGCTTCAAGGGGCGAGCTGCCTGGGCTGCTGAAATTGGGAGCCGCCCTGAAGCTTGGACATATCGCCTATAAGCCGATGCTCGAAGTATTGGCGGCGCTCGGCGATAGATTTACGATAAAGTCGAAAGAAGGCCGGGAATTATTCTATGCTATGATCAAAGAGTCGAATGCCGATTTTTTGCATTTTGCCAGTAAGGCTATTTTAGAATGGCAACCGCCAGGAATCGGCGCAGCGCTTATCAGGATTCACGGAGACAAGGACCGGGTTTTCCCCATATCCCGAGTAGGGGATTGCACGGTGGTGGAAGGGGGAAATCATTTTATGATTGTCGAAAGGGGAGAGGAGATAGGAAGGTTGATTGAACGGGAGATAGAAAGGGTTTAGGTAGCGACTGGGCAAGTCGGTTTGCTTAGATGGTCTTGATTTGAGAAATTTCAAGCCAAAATAATTCTGTTTTACCGAATTGGATCTCTAGACGCCTTTAGGTTAACCCCACTCATGAGAAGATTGTTGATTTATAAATGATTGAGTGTAATTATAAATTATATAATATCTTTAAACCAGCACATATTTGAATGTGAAATCCTGTCTTATTCAACCATTAAACCTTAGTTATTATGATGACCATCTCTCGAATTGCTTCATTTCTTATTGTGTTGTTGACTTTTACTGCCTGTTCTAAAGAGGACGACTCAAATGGAACTTCAAACCCAAATACTCCGCCTGTCGCTGGAACCCTGAAGGCAACTGTAGGTCAGAGTGATTTTAATTCTGATAATGCTACAGCCAGATATAGGTCTACCGGTGAATTTACTGTTACGGCATCGACCGATAATGGAGAAGAATTTTTATTTGTTATAAGTGGATTTGCAGGTGCTTTGGATTATAGTTTTGGTGCTGCATTCTCGAATAGTGCTCGGTACACCAATACTTTCAATGGAGCCATCCAGGGGTTCAATACATCGAATGGTGGGTTTGGCGTGCTGAGTGTCACTAATTTTAATGAAGTCACCGGTATAATTACAGGAACATTTTCATTCACGCTCACACAAAGTGGAAATGCTGGAAACGTATTGGAAGTAACAGAAGGATCATTTTCCAATGTACCGATATTAGATCTGAAGGAACCTGAACCCGGTGCCATGACCTATTATTTCAGCGATGTTTACGGCACTACCACAGCTCCTTTGCTTGATCTTTCTTCTGCGCTCCGAAATGAGTTCGAACTAATCTCACCTTTTGGAGGGCTGTATAGGGTGCGTTTAAAGTTCTATGAATTAGATTACTCTAGAATGACTGCACAAGTCGAGTATTTGAGTCAATTCAGGTTTTTAGAGGTTTCGGAATATTCGGTAGTAGATAATAAATTGAGCGCAAAATTATCATTGCCTGTGTTAAATGATTTCGAATTACGGATAAAAGACTAACCTATACTCCGAGCATATCAAGAAGGGGAGCTTGGGGCATTGACTGTGTATACGACATCCGATACGGTCGTTTATGAAAGTATTATCGTCGAAAATTTTGTTAGTTTTAACAATGTAATTTCCCTAGGCTTAACTGCATCAACGTCCAATAATAGTGAACTGAGTTTCCAAATAAATTATGAAGGCGATCCCTTTTTTACTGGTAATTTTAGTGTGTCTGGTTCAATTATCAAACAACTTTCTGTCTTCCACAGGGGTAGCGACTATTTTGCTGAACGATTCTGGAACGGCTATATCATATTTGGGATTGAGTTCCTTTGACAACTCCCAGTTTGTGGAAATAGTTGGTAGGGATATTCCGCTCTAGGATCACAATAGAGTTGGTCTCACAAAGAAAGTTGCTTCTGTTTATAATGCTGATTTTCAGAAGAAGTATAATAGATTCCCTTATTCAATTGGCTAATGTTGAAAGTTGAAGTCCAATCTTCTTGAGAATGTAGCATCACTGACGCATTGCAATCCCGACTTAGGGCATCCACGAATTGAGTAGCTCCAACAAAGCTGTGTCTTTGGAATTCTATGGTTACCACGTGAGATGCGGGTTTGGGAAATACCGATAAAAGTTTGGGCGGACTGAAAGTATTTTGGTAACCTTCCGACCATCCCATTTTCCAAATGCAGCCCAAGCGATGTAATCGAGCGTCATCAAAAGATACAGTCATGACCAGGTCTCGGATGCCGCTTGGCTTGTTTACGACCTTCTTGATGCGTTGGTCGCTGGCGTTGTAGAAGTAATGGGACAAGATGGAGGGGTTTGTCGTACTGGCCTGACGTTTGAAGAAAGCGAGCTTATCGGCATAGTTCCATTTGTAATAGCGGTCGGTGTTTTCTTTTGTTTGGTTACCACTCGCATCGTATTTGTATTCATACGTACTGACCCAAAGGTTAGACCTTCCAAAAGGTTCGACCCAAAGCTAGAACCGTAATTGAATTTTCTATTGAAATTATTGACCTGTAACCCATCGGCGGTATGGCTCAACAATATTATATTGCCAAGCTTGTCATATTCGTAAGCGCGCGAGTACGGATTAGTGGATGTATAATCCTGGCGCGAACGTTCAGGTCCCAACTGGGCTGCACCAATGCCGCCGTTGATTCCCGCCCCGTGGCGGATATGAGCCGCCGCAGCGGGTCATGGCCGAATATCCTGTGAATGCTGCCCGGGTCTTGGGAAGCCGCGCTGGCAGGGGTGCAGTCTTTCTCGCCCACCACTGAGCCCATCAGGTCGTGTTCATACCCGCGGTCAAGCCGTATGCCGGCAGCCGGGGTATAGGTGTTGCTGCTCTTGGTGTAAACGAGTATGTTAAGCCCACGGTTCACGGCTGTTAAGTTAACTAATTTTCGATTCGTATTCTTCTTTCGGCGGGTTTGAATCTTTCTTCAAAATCAGCCTAAATGCAAGCGGAATGGGGTAAAGGAAAAAAGAGAGAGAAAAAGGAAGGAAAACAAGGAAGGGAAAGGGATAGCGGAAGATTTGGGCGGGTGTTGATAACTTTTCAGTTTATGAGCCTTAGAAGAACTAAAACCGAAGGTTTGGAGCAGAAAAAAGCCCAAGCTGTGAACTTGGGCTAAGGCTGATTACTTAATCATTCTTTTGTGTATGAAATGGGGTCTTTCTCAAATCCATCCCAATAAATCCATATTCTATTGCAGCTTCCACATTTAAGTAAGGTCTTCATGTCCTTATACAATTTTTCTGCATCAATTTTTCCCGAATAGTTGTCATATTCGACATCTGATATTATTAACCACTCATTTGGATTGGGTATCTGCCCTGCTTTGATAATATTCCCGCATGTACATTTTATATTTGGCATTATTCGTATACCCTTGCGGCTAAAAGAATTTCTGCTAAATCATTCCAATCTAAATTTTCATGTTGCTTGTCGGAACAGTAACCTTCTATTCCTGTTAAAAAGGCTTTAAGATTATCATTTTCCCATTCGCTTGGATTTTCCTTTAGGTTATTTAAAAGCTGTTTTAGAAAGGATAAAAATTTATCCTGACTATCTACATTTTGAGCTATTTCATAAATATCCATATTGATAATTGGTTTAAGGTCTAACAAAAACTGAAACCCCTTGATTTTCAGTAGTAAATTTAAATGTTTGATTTTTAGGTATTGAACTCAACTTAGTATAGTTTATATCTATCCCTGCTTTTTGGAAAGCATATAATCTTCTATTGTCTAAAGTGAAAGTTAATCCATCTTTTTCAACCAATCTTATGGCTGGGATTGAATTGGGGTCTATTGTCCCTTCTTTCAGTCCTTTTATCAAACCGTCAACGCTGCCACCTTCAGAAAAATTACTGCTTATACTCTTTTGACTAAATCTAACCTTTAATGGGTCAACGGAACCTTCAGGTGTGAGCTTTGAAAAATCGACTGCTTTAGTCACAATATTATCCGCCTTTTTTAAAACCCCTGCTCCCTGTGTTTTTGGAATTGCCTTTTTAGCTCCATATAAAACCCCTACAGCTTCGGAAGTTTGAAACAGCCCTTGCCCAAACTGTGCCCCTTCTTCATTGGCTACACCTTCATACATATTCACGGGGCCCATTACCGCATTTTCCGCAAAATTCTCGATTTGCTTATATGGGTCTAAGACTTCTTTCCAATCAACTTTGTAAGCTTCGACCTGCTCCAGAGTAGGGGCTTTTTTCGCACCAATGTCATAGCCTGCGTGATTTGGGTTGTTCACGATATGTTTAATTGTTGAAACTATACCGTTTAAAATATAGTTACCAAGTTCTCCCCAAAAATTACCGTCTTCTTTTTGAACACCCGTAGCAGTACCCATTTGAGAAAGCGCTTGAACTCCTGATTGTTGATTTCCGTTCTTTCCTGTTTCTTTTTCACCGTCCGCTTGCAATCCTTCTAAATCTCTTGCCGTTTCAGGTCTATTGCTGGCGTAGTTATAAGATGATAGATGTGGGAACTTCTCCGCCACGGGGTCAACCGATACGAATCTACATAACCAAGGAGCGTAGTATCGCTGGCCATACTCATACAATCCCGTATATTCATCCTTCTCTTTGCCGTTGTAGCGGTACCTTTTCTTCGCAAAGCTCCCAAAGCTTGTCTCCCCGAACGGGTAATACTCTTCGAGATTTATCCTGTTCCCATTGCTCTGCACCGCCACTGAGCTATTCCCCAGATGATCTTCCACATAGTATTTCAATGCTGGCGTGGAGTCTTGGCTATCGTTGCCGACCCGTAAAGTGGCTATTCGGCTGCCGCCGTCAAGGATATGGAGCGTATTATAATTCCGGTTATTGTCCACATTGTTGTTGATGCGGACATAGCTATGTTCAAAGACACCATCAATGTAGACTGTAATCTCTTGGATGCCGCCAGGCTTGTTCACTGCCTTTTTGATGCGTTGGCCGCTGGCATCATAGAAATAATGCACCCAAACGCTTGGGTTTCCTGTACCGGCCTGGCGCTTATAGAAACTTAACTTGTCGGCATAGTTCCATTCAAAGTGGCGGTCTGAGTTTTCGTTCGTTTGGTTACCACTCGCATCGTATTTGTATTCATACGTACTGCCCCCAATGCTTAGACCTTCCAAAAGGTTCGACCCAAAGCTAGAACCGTAATTGAATTTTCTATTGAAATTATTGACCTGTAACCCATCGGCGGTATGGCTCAACAATATTATATTGCCAAGCTTATCATATTCGTAAGCGCGCGAGTACGGATTAGTGGATGTATAATCCTGGGGCCGAACGTTCAGGTCCCAACTGGGCTGCACCAATGCCGCCGTTGATTCCCGCCCCGTGGCGGATATGAGCCGCCGCAGCGGGTCATGGCCGAATATCCTGTGAATGCTGCCCGGGTCTTGGGAAGCCGCGCTGGCAGGGGTGCAGTCTTTCTCGCCCACCACTGAGCCCATCAGGTCGTGTTCATACCCGCGGTCAAGCCGTATGCCGGCGGCCGGGGTATAGGTGTTGCCGCTCTTGGTGAAACCGAGCATATTATGATAAACATTCACGGGTGTTAAAGTAACCAATTTTTGGGTTTGTATTCTTCTTTCGGCGGGTTTGAATCTTTCTTCAAAATCAGCCCAAATGCAAGCGGAATGGGGTGAAGGAAAAAAGAGAGAGAAAAAGGAGGGAAAGCAGGGACGGGAAAGGGATAGCGGAAGGTTGAGTAAGTGTTAATAACTTTTCCTGTTTTGATCTAGCTTGATGACATTTCAACTCAAACCCTATACCTACGAATAGCCTTTTATCCTTTATCTGTAAGTTATCGCTTGTGGCTTTTCAATCTTTCTTTTCACAGCTTTACCCATTGTCTTCATCATTCTGTAAAAATTGATCTCTCAGCCTCAACACATCGTCCTTTTTATTTTCCCATGCCTTTGAATTGACTATAAGTCTGTCCGCTTCTGGCAAAGGAAAATGTAGTTTTGTGCACAAAATTTTAGTGCACTCCATTTGTGTAAAGCCTTGATTTTTTAGCTGTTGTATAACAATGTCAATATCAATCTCCTTTAGATTGTACCTTTTCAGAATATTATTTAGAATTTCAGTATTCATTATTTCAAATTAAACGTTTTATCGAAAATCTTTCCTGGTTTAGCAGATGAACTTTTCATCCCCCTTGCAAACTGAACCCTAAGTTGTGAATGCCCTTTCATTTTAGCGAAGTTCTGCAATTCTTGTAGAGTATTCACCATGGATCTTCCTCCAAATAATTTCTTGAATTCATTTCCCTTGGCACCTCGCGGATAGAAAACCATCTCAGTCAGTTCTAACCGATTACCAATTACATTGTATTCTGCTCCAAAATCAATTGTTCTTCCATCTCCAAAATCAAAGTTCCCGAACATATGATTCTCCGAGACTTCAGCATTCATCTTTACTTCACCTTTTGTTTTAGCATTTAGTTGGTCTCCCTGTTTGATTTTGCCCTTATCCTTCAAAGAAATCTCAGGTCTGCTCTTTGCTCTGAATACTCTTCCTTTTGGTGTTGATGGCAAATGCAGCCCTGGCATTACTTCCATACCAGCTTGTAGCATATTTCCAAAAAACATGATGCCACCTGCGCTGCCCCATTTTTCTTCATATCCTTTCCGTGTAAGCGGTTCGGTCATTCCATCTCGCTCCATACTCAAGACCGTTCGTTCGAATAAGGGTGATTTCATCAACTTTGCCCGCATCTCAAAGTCGTCCGCGTTATATACGTAACCAGTTTTACTATTCGGGTCAAGACCAGGGTTAAAGGATTCTATATTCTCCTCTTGGAGCAAACTTTCCTTTACCAGCCCAACTCCATTGACGTTTACATATTTATCTCCTTCTTGTGAAATTACGGCTGTATCGGCTTCTACTATTGTAGCCCCTGAATCAATAATGGCATCATTACCTGCTCCATCGGTAATCACTTTATTGTCTTCTGTCCCTTGTAACCCTTCAATATCAACCGAAGTCTCCGGTTTATTCCCAGCATAATTATAGCTGCTCAACTGCGGATAATCCTCCGCAATAGGGTCAACACTGACAAACCGACACAACCACGGCGCATAATATCTTTGCCCATACTCGTACAGTCCCGTATGCTCGTCCTTCTCCTTGCCGTTGTACCTATACCTTTTCTTCGCAAAACTCCCAAAGCTTGTCTCCCCAAACGGATAATACTCTTCGAGATTTATCCTATTTCCATTTGACAGTACCGCCACAGAGCAATTCCCAAGATGATCTTCAACGTAATATTTGAGTGCCGGGGTGGAATCTTGGCTATCGTTGCCCACACGCAGGGTGGCTATTCGGCTGCTGCCGTCCAAAATATGGAGCGTATTGTAGTTCCGGTTATTGTCCACATTATTGTTGATGCGCACATAGCTATGTTCGAATACACCGTCCACATAAACGGTCATCTCCTGGATGCCGCCCGGTTTGTTTACGACCTTCTTGATACGCTGGCCGCTGGCATCGTAGAAATAATGTGACCAGACGGTGGGATTGCTGGTACCGGCTTGGCGCTTGAAAAATGCGAGTTTATCAGAATAGTTCCATTCGTAATACCGGTCGGTATTCTCTTTGGTCTGGTTTCTCCCGATGTGTCGGGACAGGCTATTTGCATCGTAGGTGTATTGGTAAGTACTTGCCCCAATGCCCATGGACTCAAGCATATTTGACCCGAACCCACTTGGGTAGTTGTAGTTGCGGTTGAAATTGTTGGCTGGTATGCCGTCTGCCACGTGGCGCAGCTCCTGTATATTGCCCAGCTTGTCGTAAGTGTACGAGCGGGTGTAGGTATTGGTGGCGGTATAATCCTGTGGCCGCACGTTCAGGTCCCAACTCGGTTGAGACAATGCCGCCGTTGATTCGCGCCCTGTGGCGGAGAGCAACCGCCGCAGCGGGTCATGGCCGAATACCCTGTCAATGCTGCCCGGGCCTTGGGAAGCCGCGCTGGCAGGGGTGCGGTCTCGTTCTTCTACCACTGAGCCCATCAGGTCGTGTTCATACCCGCGGTCAAGCCGTATGCCGGCAGCCGGGGTATAGGTGTTGCCGCTCTTGGTGTACTTGCGGGCTTCGGTACGCACAAGGCGGAAAGTCTGCGGGTCGTAGGCATAGCGCTGCATCAGGCTGCCGCTGGCCATGAGCACTCTCTGGCCTCTTGTGTTGTAAGCTATTTCTTTGATGTAGTCTGTATTGTCGAACTTCATGGACTGCAAGGCCCCGCCCCGGTTGTATTTCGGCACGGCAGTTTTGCGCTGGTTGGCCTTGTCGTTTGGGTAGGTAATGCTGCGTACCCTGTTCAGGCCGTCGTAGGCCATGTCGGTGTCATAGCCCGTTGTGGCAAAATTTCTGCTGCTCAGGCTGTTTCAGTCTACCACCATCTTGCTCTTGACCGTTATCAGGGTAGCGTTCAGCACGCGGCGGTTTTTCTTCAAGGGGTTGCTCCCGATGTATCGGGACAGGCTCTTGAAATCGTAGGCCACAAAACGGATGCGGCCCGCGCCATCGTACTGCTCGTAAAGCGCCCCTTTTAGGTTCTGGTTTTCCGGGCTACTTAGCCCGGCACTGTCGCCATAGCTGTTTACCATGCGCAGGGCAGTGGCCTCGCCCGATTTGTCGCGGGCATACATTTTTGTGGGGCGGTTCAGCGCGTCGTAACTGTTGAGCGTCCGCGCGCCTTTGGCATCGTTGCTTATGGTGGGCAGCCCCATCGCATCTATCGTGATATTCTGCGCCCCACGGTCTATATGTGTGCTGCTGAGCATATTGCCGGCAGTATCATATTTGTTGTCTGAGATCACCCTATCGTAAGGATCGATAGCCTGCATGAGCTGCCCCTTGATATCATAGACATATTTCATCACCACGTCTTCGTATGCGCTGCCATTATAGTGTGCCTTATGCTCCGTGGATTCTTTCACGCGCCCCAAGGTATCTATTTTTTCGCTCTTTGGGGTGTAGTGGTGCGATGTTGGTACAGGGCCGCCGGGGTGGGTTTCACCGGCAAGGTCGTTGGCATCGTAGGTAAAGCTGTCCCATGGGTTGGGATGGTATACGAAAGGTTCAGTTACATCGGGTACATGTCCAGACACCACGCGCTGCTCGCTGTCATCGGGCTGCACAGCGCGCCAGGGCCTGCCCAGGGGGTCGTAGTATATTTTTTTTTAAGTTTTTAGCTTACCAACTTCTTTCGACTGATTTACGAAAGTTTGGAGCAAAAAAAAATGTATTTCCAAATTCCTTTTGCTTCAATTCTAAAATCAATACCATTATTCCAAATCACATACTACACCTATTTGCCTTGCTTCTTGAATGAATTTTTTAGCTTTATCTTCGGATACAACATCTATTTCTATCACTTCACCTTCCAACAATTCATCGACATTTGTCTTAGCTTCCTTCAAAGACATACCAAAATACTCTGTTTGTAATTTCGTAAGCGATATTTTCTGCATACCTTTTTGCCATCCTGTCAATTTCACTTTCATAGTCTATTTCACTTTTATTTTCACAGGTGAAGGTACTGTTCCTTTGTATTTTCCTGTTGTTCTTTTTCCACCTTGAATAATTACTTCTTTGGCGTTGAATTGTCTTCCTAAATCTTTGGCCATATTCCACAAGTTTGCTCTACCGACTTGACCCCCAGTTGACCCTTGAAGATGTAACCCATTAAGGTGTAGCTTATCTCCCACCATTTTAAAATTTGCCATTCCTTCTATTGTTTCATCTCCGAACTGACTTGAGAAAACTATTATGTCGTCAGAAATTTCTCTTATCTTAACAAGATTACTTGCTTTAACAGCGGCTTCTGCAGCTTTCGGTGCAATGGATTGAAGTGTTCTTTTTCCTGTTTCTCTAAGACCTGCTGACGCACTAAACAAACTTAATCCTAATACAATTCCTAAGTTTTCTTCACTAAACACGGCAGCAATATATTGACCCTGCAAAGAAGTATAAACATCTTCTCTCATCCTAGATAGTTCATCAATCTCGAAGTTATTAAGCCCACCTTCCTTGAATGTAGATTCAAAAAATTTACCCGCAGCGCCGTTTTCACTTCTCTTTTCTAAGTTCAATTGTAAAGTTCCAATATTATTGACAATTTCACCTAAACCGGTGAGGGAGCCATTTTCATGGAATATTTGACTATTTTGCGAACTTGAATAATTCCATTCTGACATTCGCCCGTTGCCACCCTGAGATTCCCTAATATCCCAATATGTTTTCTCAGCTTTGGATTGAAGTGTTTCAGTTGCAACCCCTGTAATTTCAATGGGTTCTAAATGCACAGTTGGCAATCCGCCTTCAACGGGTAGTTGAGTGCCACCATCCGTATTTACGGGTGCATCACCATCGCTCTGCAAACCGTCAATATCCACATGAGTTATAGGCTTATTCCCCGCATAATTATACCCGCTCAACTGCGGATAATCCTCCGCTATCGGATCCACACTCACAAACCTACAAAGCCACGGCGCATAATACCTTTGCCCATAATTGTACAAGCCTGTATGCTCGTCCTTCTCTTTACCGTTATATCTATACCTTTTAAACTTAAATGACCCAAAACTGGTCTCCCCAAAGGGATAGAATTCTTCGCGGTTTATCAATGCGGCACCATTGGCCTGCACCATGGCGGTGCTGTTGCCCAAATGGTCGTCCACTACATATTTTGTGGCGGGGGTACTGTCGTCGGCATTGTTGCCCACCCTGACTGTGGCCACAAGTGCAGCTCCGTCCATAACCTTTATGGTATTGTAATGGCGGTTGTTGTCTATACTGCCGCCCACCGTTTTGGTGTAGCTGGTCTCGAACAGGCCACCATCTATGTAGAAGGTTACAATGATCTTGTTGCCTTTGCGGGTGTGCTTTTTCACACGTTCGCCTTGGGCGTTGTAAAAGTAATTTGTGTAGACACTTGGCGTGGATGTGCCGGCCTGGTCTTTGAAAACAGACATCTTCCCATTGGCCCCCCAGTCGTAATATCGGTTTGCAGCTTCTTGCACCATGTTGCCCGAAGCATCATATTGATAGGCAATGACAGTGCTGCCCAGCGTTAGGTCTTCCAGTAGGTTGTTGCCCGTGCCATAGCCATAAGCCCTGTTGAAATCTTGGTTGGCATGGCCAGCGGCTATGTGCTTCAAGGCTTGAATGTTCCCAATCTTGTCATAGCTGTATTGGCGCGTGTAGGTGTTGGTTGCTGTATGGTCTTGTGGCCTTAGGTTCAAGTCCCAGCTCGGCTGCTGGTATACATTTGAGCTTTCCCTTCCCGTGGCAGAAAGCAGGCGGCGCATGGGGTCGTGGGTGAATTGCCGCAGCAGGTTGCCGGGCCCTGGGCGTAGGTGTTCGCGGGTGCGGCGTCGTTTATGGCCTTTATGCTCCCTTCCAGATCGTGGGTGTAGAGCAGGTCTTGCCTTATGCCCGCATCGGGGGTGTAGGTGTTGCCGCTTTTGGTGTACATGGCACTGCGCTGCCTTTTCACCCTGAATGTCTGTGGGTCGTAGGCATAGCGCGTCATGATCTTGCTGGCCGTGGCCACAAGGATGCGCTGGCCCCGCGCATTGTAGGCCACTTCCTTGATGTAGTCTTGCCCGCCGAATTTCAGCGAGAGCAGGCCCTGCCCTGTTGTACTTGGGCAGGAGCACCTTGCGCTGGTTGGACTTGTCCTGTGGGTACTCGGCCTTTCTTATGCGGTTGAGCCCATCGTAATATTGGGTGATGGTGTTCTTTGTGGAGCTCAGGTGGGAAGGGTTAAAACTGTTCCAATCTACCACATATTTTGCATAGGCCGGTATGGGCGTGTCGTTGATCACTTGCCTGTAGAAATCCAAAAGGTTGCCCTTGAAATCATAAGCCGTGTAGGTCAATTTTCCAGCCTCGTCGTTGTGGATGTAAAGCTTGCCCTTAAGGTTCAGGTTTTCAGGGTTTGTCAGCCCGGCACTGTCGCCGTACTGCATCACTTGGCGCAGGGTGATGGGTTCCGTTCCGCTGTCCCGTGCGTACATCTTCACCGGCCTGTTCAGCGCGTCGTAGCTGTTGAGCGTCCGTGCCCCTTTGGCATCGTTGCTTATGGTGGGCAGTCCCATGGCATCAACGGTGATGTTCTGCGCACCGCGGTCTATATGTGTGCTGCTGAGCATATTGCCGGCAGTATCATATTTGTTGTCTGAGATCACCCTATCGTAAGGATCGATAGCCTGCATGAGCTGCCCCTTGATGTCATAGACATATTTCATCACCACGTCTTCGTATGCGCTGCCATTATAGTGTGCCTTATGCTCCGTGGTTTCTTTCACGCGCCCCAAGGTATCTATTTTTTCGCTCTTTGGGGTGTAGTGGTGCGATGTTGGTACGGGGCCGCCGGGGTGGGTCTCCCCGGCCAGGTCGTTGGCATCATACATATACCGCTCCCAAGGCGTGGAAGTGTATATGCCGGGCGTGTTCAGGGCATTTGGAATGCCAAACACCACCCGCTGCTCCGAGCCGTCGGGGTTTACGGTCATTACCATCCGCCCCAGCGCATCGTAGTACATTTTTAGGGAAACGCCCGCAAGGGCGTCGTCCTCTGCATAGTCGAAGCCGCTGTCGAAATAAGGCTCCCACTGTGCTATGATCTCGCCCTTGTTGTTATATCGCTTATGGCCGCTCACCACTACATTAAGCGGTGCCGCGCCGCTGCGCGCCACGCCCACCGCAGGGCCGTTTTGGCTTTGGTCGGCGGGCAGGCCACTGTCCCCAAAGGTCTGGTTGCCATAGATAATGTCCTCTGCCTGTGCCCGGCTTTGCACCATGCGGCCATAGCCATCGGAATACTCGGCAGAGCTGATGGTGTTGTTTCGCTCAGCAACGGGTATGCTGCTGAGATAATCGGCATTTATGTGGTGCTCACGCAGGGTTTTAAGCACCGATATGGGGTCGCCATCATTTAAGAAGGCAAAGAAATTATATGTAAAAGCGGCTCCAGGCGTGGACAGTGTATCGCCTTCCGCGCCCGTGTCCTTGCCGCAAAGGGCTGTCTTTTCTACCAGCCCCAAAGCGTTGTAGGCCACCTTGCTCAAATTTTTATTGGGGTCGGTCATGGCTATGGGCGCCAACACACGGTAGTCGTTCTTGGAAGATACGCTTAGGCCAATAGGGTCTGTTACTAATGTTGGCAGTAGCCTATAAGCGTCATAGGTTATCTTGGTTTCCCAGTCATAGAGATCCTGCATGGCAGTCACGAGACCCTTGCCGTTGCTATCCTGCACGTCGTATTTGAGCTTTTGGCGTATGGCATAATATCCTTTTAGATGGGTTGATGTTCCTGCATGTGATTGGTAGAGATAACTCGATTTTATACCAGATCGAGTGGGAATAGATTCAGCGGATAGTTATTCAGCATACCAAAGCTGAAGTTCCCCATGGTCATCCATGTCATATCTTCCAATGCTTGTATCAAGAATGTCCAATTCATTATGATAGACACCAAAACAGAGGGCATTTACAAAATAGTTTTGATTTAATTTATTCTGGACTTGGAAAATCCGGTTATCATATTCTCGACTGAAATTGAATGTAGTACTGAGGAGAGATACTTTTTGGGGATCATCCAATATTGAAATATCAAAACCATTGAAAGAAATGGGAATGGTCAAGTTGATAACTCCCTTAATGATGATATCGATGTTGTGAATTCTAGTCCGATTTTTTGGACTTCTTATCAATAATTGACTATGAGTTGCTGAAAAATCAATGATTTGAAATTTACTATCTAAGGCCGAGAATATTGACATGGTTTATTTATTATGTTTAAGGTTTGATTTTAAAAATGTCTGCACTGTTAAGTGTTTTTCCGCCATAGTGGAAAATTGTTCTTTCAAATGCTTTTGGGTTGTTGTATAAAGTTTGAAGTTCCCAGTTGATTCCTGATCTGTTTGGTTTCAAAATCATCTCCATTGGAGTGCTATCTATTCCATCCAAAATGAAGTGAATTTCAGAACTCGGATCGTCAATGGTATTTATAAAACTCTTCTGCCAATTTGGGTCTTTCATTAAATGTACACCCCCTATATCGTCAGCTATTTTTGGTACAATCGTCTTGAGCCCAAAAACATATTTCGTAGTTTGAACTGCACTACCACTTGACAACTTATTGGCGCTTGCTCTGAATACGGATGCTAACGACTTTCCCCCTCCCAAAGATAATACATCAAAATCTATACTATTCGAATAAGCTGTTCCTGTTCTGTTGAAATGAAATTGACTCATACCACTGTTCAAACCAGCTAAATATGTGCTAGCATATTTTTCTTCAAATCCTTGTGCAAGATGCCGACCATCAGAAAACATTGAACTTGAATGATCCAATTCAGATGCAGCAAGTGAAAATCTGTTAGATGCATTTTCTTCTTGCATTCCAACGTTATATCCATCCTTGTGAACCAAACTTGAATAGCTCTTTGCTGAATACCACCCCGAAGGATTACTAGCACTTCCTTGGTGGTAGGTTTTTTCTTCGGGTTTGGCAAAGGACATTCCATCTAATGGATTGATGAATTGGGTGGCTTCCATTTTGCTCGAACCTTCAGCATAGGAGTGCATCCCTGTTATCTCAAAAGTTGGGCCAACTATAGGGCTTTCGGGTGTCCCAACACCACTTTCAAAACCTACGACATCTTTACCTTTATTACTTCCTCCACTCGGTCCAGTATCCGCACCCTGTTCTTGCAACCCATCAATATCGACTTTACTCTCAGGCTTGTTGCCCGCGTAGTTGTAGGATGAATAAAAAGGGTAATCCTCCGCAATAGGGTCAACACTCAAAAACCGACAAAGCCAAGGAGCATAATACCTCTGTCCATAGTAGTATAAACCGCTTTCGCTATCCTTTTCTTTTCCGCAATACCTGTACCTTTTCTTTGCAAAAGAACCATAGCTCGTCTCCCCAAAAGGGTAATACTCCTCTAAGTTGATCCTATCCCCATTGCTCTGCACCGCCACTGAGCTATTCCCCAGATGGTCTTCAACGTAGAATTTCAGTGCCGGCGTGGAGTCTTGGCTATCGTTGCCTACCCGTAGGGTGGCAATTCTGCTAGAACTGTCAAGTACATGAAGCGTATTGTAATTCCGGCTATTGTCCACATTGTTGTTGATGCGGACATAGCTATGTTCAAAGACACCATCAATGTAGACTGTAATCTCTTGGATGCCGCCAGGCTTGTTCACTGCCTTTTTGATGCGTTGGCCGCTGGCATCATAGAAATAATGCACCCGAACACTGGGATTGCCATCACTGGCCTGACGTTTGAAGAAAGCGAGCTTATCGGCATAGTTCCATTCGTAATAGCGGTCGGTGTTTTCTTTTGTTTGGTTACCACTCGCATCGTATTTGTATTCATACGTACTGCCCCCAATGGTTAGACCTTCCAAAAGGTTCGGCCCAAAGCTAGAACCGTAATTGAATTTTCTATTGAAATTATTGACCTGTAACCCATCGGCGGTATGGCTCAACATTATTATATTGCCAAGCTTGTCATATTCGTAAGCGCGCGAGTACGGATTAGTGGATGTATAATCCTGGGGCCGCACGTTCAGGTCCCAACTGGGCTGCACCAATGCCGCCGTTGATTCCCGTCCAGTGGCGGATATGAGCCGCCGCAGCGGGTCGTGTGTAAACTTTCTGTCGATGCTGCCCGGGCCTGGGAAGCTGAGCTGGCAGGCGTGCGGTCGTTCTCGCCCACCACTGAGCCCATCAGGTCGTGTTCATACCCGCGGTCAAGCCGTATGCCGGCAGCCGGGGTATAGGTGTTGCCGCTCTTGGTATATTTCCTGGCTTCGGTCCGGACAAGGCGGAAGGTCTGTGGGTCGTAGGTATACCGCTGCATCAGGCTGCCGCTGGCCATCAGCACGCGCTGGCCTTTTGCGTTGTACGCTATCTCCTTTACATAGTCGGTGCCGTTGAACCTCATGGCCTGTAACGCGCCGCCCCGGTTGTATTTCGGTACGGCCGTTTTGCGCTGGTTGGCCTTGTCGTTGGGGTAGGCGATGGAGCGTACCCTGTTCAGGCCGTCGTAGGCCATGTCGGTGTCGTAGCCTGTACTGGCAAAATTGCTGCTGTTTAGGCTGTTCCAGTCTGGTTTGCCCCCCTATAAATCGGACAAATTACGATAGGGTTAATAAATGAGTGGTACAAGGTACTAATTTTGTTGTGCCAGATGCAACCGATGGTGACCTTTATACCGATGGTTGAAGACGCAGGTCATATCTCTATGGCCTGCGTTTGTTTTTGTTGCCCTTCGGGCATGCCAGATGCTGCCCTCAAGCTCCCATTGCCCGATAGCTGATAATGTGGCACTTTCAGCCTGTGTTTGAGAGGTTTGTTCTTACGCGGTATTGACTCAATGAGTCCGTCTTTCCATAGATTCCAGAACATTACCGGGGATAGGTGATCGAGGCTTCCATGAAGTCTTATCGTGTTGTAAATGTCATAGAAACCGTGGAGATGAACCTCCAAATCAGTGATTGTGGAGAAGTCTTTTCTGCTAAGTGACTTCCCCAAAATAGCATGAAAGCTTTCGATGTGCCCGTTTTCTTCAGGTGTGTAGGGGTGCGTAAAGACTTGGTTAAGATGATTATCAGTCATGTACTTTTGTACCTCTTTGGCAACGAACCTGCTGTCATTGTCGTTGCGCACTTCGATGGTGATTTCTTTGTTGGGCATTTGATGCGGTTGTAAATAGTTGAGGATAACTTGCTGCCAAGCAGAGATTACCTGATTCTTTTTGATCGAATAAGCCACTTGCCAATGTAGAACTTTACGGGTGAAGCAATCGATGATAGTCAGTATGTAGGCATAGCGCTGGTGAGAGGCTACCCACTGGAACTTTATATCCATTTCGATTACCATAAGTGGCCCAGTAGGATTAACCCTCCTGTACTTGGCATAGGGACGCGGCGCCTTCTTCCTGGCTTCATGAAGCAACTGCCACTGATCCATCAATCGGTATACTTTCTTGCGGTTGATGATGTACCCGAGCAACATCAACGCTGCTGTCATTGCCTTGTAGCCATAATCCGTTTCTGGGTCAGATTTGATGTCGGCCATCTCATCTACAACTGCCTCATTGGATATTAAAACAATGCTTCCATCGTCTTGCAGCTGCGGGCAATGAGTCGATGGCTTTCTGCCCTTGGTACCCGGTTTGGGCTTGTAGTAGTAACTATGCTTACTTAAGCCTATAAGGGCAAGTACTGTGTCACGCTTAAGACCTTTGCCGATATGCTGCCGTGCTAAAGCAACTTTCTCAGATGTGGATACTTTTTTTTTAGCAAGTCGTTTTTCAGCGCGTTCTCAAGTTTCTCTTGCGCGAGTAGCTCTTTGAGCATCCGGTTTTCTTTCTCAAGTGCTTTGACGGTCCTGAGCTTCTCTTTTACCGCACTGTGATCAAGGCCGTCCGCGCCCTGGTCATCATACTTGTTTTTCCAATAGTAAAACGTAGCTGGGTAGAGCGAATACTTCTCCAGTGTGGCCTTTACACTTGTTTCACGGGCTTCCTTCAGGATAGCCAGCTTTTCTTCTTTGGTGAACTTCTTGGTTCCTTTTTCAGTCGTTTTCACGTCCATAATTACGAATTTCTTTCCGTAATCGTGTCCGACCATTTAGGGGTGCTCAACACAGTCTACGACCATTTTACTTTTGCTTATAAGCAGGACATCGTTGAGCACACGGCGGTTTTTTTGCAAGGGGTTGCCCTTGAAATCGTAGGCCGCAAAACGGATGCGGCCTGCACCATCGTACTGCTCATAGAGCGCCCCTTTCAGGTTCTGGTTTTCTGGGCTACTTAGCCCGGCGCTGTCGCCATAGCTGTTTACCATGCGCAGGGTAAGGGCTTCGCCCGTTTTGTCCCGCGCGTACATCTTCGTGGGGCGGTTCAGCGCGTCGTAGCTGTTGAGCGTCCGCGCACCTTTGGCATCGTTGCTTATGGTGGGCAGCCCCATCGCATCTATCGTGATATTCTGCGCCCCACGGTCTATATGTGTGCTGCTGAGAATATTGCCCGCGGTGTCATACTTGTTGTCTGAGATCACCCTATCATACGGATCGATAGCCTGCAAGAGCTGCCCCTTGATGTCATAGATATATTTCATCACCACGTCTTCGTATGCGCTGCCATTATAGTGTGCCTTATGCTCCGTGGTTTCTTTCACGCGCCCCAAGGTATCTATTTTTTCGCTTTTCGGGGTGTAGTGGTGCGATGTTGGCACAGGCCCGCCGGGGTGGGTCTCGCCGGCCAGGTCGTTGGCATCATACCTATACCGCTCCCAAGGCGTGGAAGTGTATATGGCTGGCGTGCTCAGGGCATTTGGAATGCCAAAAACAACGCGCTGCTCCGAGCCGTCGGGGTTCACGGTCATTACCATCCGCCCCAGCGCATCGTAATATATGTTGATAGATGCAAAATCGGCCTAATATGCGATGTTGTAGTAATACAGTACGTCATCAAAAATCTGGTTAGCATTCTTTGCGTTTCCAATTTTTCGATTTTTTTTATTATGCTTAACTTGAACATGGGACGCCGATGATTCTTCCACACTAACAGGTTTACTAAGGGTTAATATTATTTCATTGGACATTCTGAATTTTAATGAATTGTCATTCAAATCAAAAGAAACTTGATCGAACTGAAAAATACGTGTTTCATAAGTAATAAAGCCACATTTGAAAAGGAGTTTAATAGAATGAGCTTTTACTATTATAATTATAGTTTTCAAAAAATTGCCAAGCATAAATAATAATATAATTAAGATGAACAAGTAACCGTACTCTATATACATAAAGCCAATAAACAAAGGAATTGCAGCCAATAAAAAAATAAAGTAGAAATTAATATCTCTATTATTTTTATATTTCTTTTTATAAGCAATACTCATAGTTTTAATTTGTTTGGACTCATTGATCCACCAACATTTCTCCCAGCTTTTTCTCCTGCAATACTGCCAGCGAAGCCACCAATGGCACCTCCAATTAACCCTATGGCAATCAGCCCTAGTCCTCCTGTCGCCACCCCTAAAGCTAAAGCTGCACCCACAAATAATGCTGTCCCAACTGTGGCACCAACAGCACCAAAAACAAATCCACCTGTCTCTTCTCCAATGTTGGCACTTGTAGGATCATTATAAATATCGATACTAGACATTATTACACCAAGAATCAATCCCGCCCAGCCCAAAACCCTTCCCGCTTTGGACAACCCCTTTAAAAGTGAGTTAGTTCTTCCTGAAGCTTTAACGATCTCACGCTCCAATGCTCTGCCTGCTAAATTTGTTTTTTTCTCTCCTCCCACGCCATAAGCCTTTGATAATTTTTCTGGAGTGTACTTGGAGTCATTCTCCAGTGCCTCGGTAATTTTACTAGCACCAGGGGTTAAATTTTTTCTCACTGCTGATTTTAACTGGTTTCTGTCCGAGACTGATTTTTTTACTATCGCTGTCCGTTCGGAATTAGTAACCACACGATCAAAGGCGTTCAAATTTGACTTAGCATTAGATTCCGCATTTTTTATATAACTATTTCTTAATTCACTATCGTAAACTGAAATTGATGATTGCCCCCCAATATCAGGTAAGTTGGCATTTCCATCGGAGAATCCTGACTCGTCTGAGTAATTTAAAACTTTTGATTCCCCATTTGGCCCACTAACTGAAATACTTCCGGACTCTAGGTTACCTTGACTGTCAATATTATGAATAATATCGACTTGAAAACCGTCTACTGTGCCGTAAGTCTCAATTGCTGAATTCGCCTGTCTATCAAATTCGGCATTACCAGAACTTGGAGCTTGGGCAGACTGTTTGCTATCCTCCGTCCCTTGTAATCCCTCAATATCCGGTGAAGTAACCGGTTTATTCCCCGCATAATTATAACTACACAACTGCGGATAATCCTCCGCAATAGGGTCGACACTCACAAACCGACAAAGCCACGGCGCATAGTACCTCTGCCCATATTCATACAAGCCCGTATGTTCATCTTTCTCTTTCCCATTATACCTATACCTTTTCTTTGCAAAACTCCCATAGCTCGTTTCTCCAAATGGATAATACTCTTCCAGGTTTATCCTATTTCCGTTACTCTGCACCGCCACCGAACTATTCCCCAGATGATCTTCCACATAGTATTTCAGTGCCGGCGTGGAGTCTTGGCTATCATTGCCCACACGTAAAGTGGCTATTCGGCTGCCGCCGTCCAAAATATGGAGCGTATTATAATTCCGGTTATTGTCCACATTGTTGTTGATGCGCACATAAGTATGCTCAAAGACACCATCAATATAGACCGTCATCTCCTGGATGCCGCCGGGTTTATTTACGACTTTCTTTAGCCTATTGCCTTGACCATCATAGAAGTAATGAACCCAAACGCTTGGGTTTCCTGTACCGGCCTGGCGCTTATAGAAACTTAGCTTATCAGCATAGTTCCAATCAAAATAGCGGTCGGTGTTTTCTTTGGTCTGGTTTCCGTTAGCGTCGTAGGTGTATTGGTAGGTGCTTGCCCCAATGCCCATGGACTCGAGCATATTTGACCCGAAGCCACTTGGGTAGTTGTAGTTGCGGTTGAAATTGTTGGCTGGTATGCCATTAGCGACATGGCGCAGGGCCTGTATATTGCCGAGCTTGTCATAAGCGTACGAGCGGGTGTAGGTATTGGTGGCGGTATAATCCTGCGGCCGCACGTTCAAGTCCCAACTCGGCTGCACCAATGCCACCGTTGATTCGCGCCCTGTGGCGGAGAGCAACCTGCGCATGGGGTCATGGCCGAATACCCTGTCAATGCTGCCCGGCCCTTGGGAAGCCGTGCTGGCAGGGGTGCGATCCCGTTCTTCTACCACTGAGCCCATCAGGTCGTGTTCATACCCGCGGTCAAGCCGTATGCCGGCAGCCGGGGTATAGGTGTTGCCGCTCTTGGTGTACTTGCGGGCTTCGGTACGCACAAGGCGGAAAGTCTGCGGGTCGTAGGCATAGCGCTGCATCAGGCTGCCGCTGGCCACGAGTATTCTTTGTCCCCTAGCATTGTAAGCTATCTCTTTGATGTAGTCTGTATTATTGAACTTCATAGACTGCAATGCGCCGCCCCGGTTGTACTTCGGTACGGCGGTTTTGCGCTGGTTGGCCTTGTCGTTTGGGTAGGTAATGCTGCGTACCCTGTTCAGGCCGTCGTAGGCCATGTCGGTGTCATAGCCCGTCGTGGCAAAATTGCTGCTGCTCAGGCTGTTCCAGTCTACCACCATCTTGCTCTTGGCCGTTATCAAGGTGTCGTTCAGCACGCGGCGGTTTTTTTGCAATGGGTTGCCTTTGAAATCGTAGGCCGTAAAACGGATGCGGCCCGCGCCATCGTACTGCTCGTAAAGCGCCCCTTTTAGGTTCTGGTTTTCCGGGCTACTTAGCCCGGCACTGTCGCCATAGCTGTTTACCATGCGCAGGGCAGTGGCCTCGCCCGATTTGTCGCGGGCGTACATTTTTGTGGGGCGGTTCAGCGCGTCGTAGCTGTTGAGCGTCCGTGCCCCTTTGGCATCGTTGCTTATGGTGGGCAGTCCCATGGCATCTAGGGTGATGTTCTGCGCACCGCGGTCTATATGTGTGCTGCTGAGCATATTGCCGGCGGTATCATATCTGTTCTCTGAGATCACCCTATCGTAAGGATCGATGGCCTGCAAGAGCTGACCCTTGATGTCATAGACATATTTCATCACCACGTCTTCGTATGCGCTGCCATTATAGTGTGCCTTATGCTCCGTGGATTCTTTCACGCGCCCCAAGGTATCTATTTTTTCGCTCTTTGGGGTGTAGTGGTGCGATGTTGGTACGGGGCCGCCGGGGTGGGTCTCGCCGGCCAGGTCGTTGGCATCATACATATACCGCTCCCAAGACGTAGGTGTGTATATGCCATGCGTGTTCAGGGCATTTGGAATGCCAAAAACAACGCGCTGCTCCGAGCCGTCGGGGTTTACGGTTTTTACCATCCGCCCCAGCGCATCGTAGTATATTTTTAGGGAAACGCCCGCCGTGGCATAGTCTTCGGCATAGTCGAAGCCGCTGTCGAAATAAGGCTCAAACTGCTCCACGATCTCGCCCTTGTTGTTATATCGCTTGTGGCCACTCACCACGACATTCAGTGGTGCCGCGCCGCTGCGCGCCACGCCAACCGCAGGGCCGTTTTGGCTTTGGTCGGCGGGCAGGCCGCTGTCGCCAAAGGTCTGGTCGCCATAGATAATGTCCTCTGCCTGTGCCCGGCTTTGCACGATGCGCCCATAGCCATCGCTGTACTCGGCGCTCTGTATGGTATTGTTGCGCTCGGCAGCGGGCAGGCTGCTCAGGTAGGAGGCGTTGATGTGATGCTCGCGCACGGTTTTAAGCACCGATATGGGGTCGGCATCATTTAGAAAGGCAAAGAAATTATATGTAAAAGCGGCTCCCGGCGTGGACAGGGTATCGCCTTCCGCGCCAGTGTCCTTGCCGCAAAGGGCTGTCTTTTCTACCAGTCCCAAAGCATTGTAGGCCACCTTGCTCACGTTTTTGTTGGGGTCGGCCATGGCGATGGGCGCCAGCACGCGGTAGTCGTTTACGGATGATACGCTCAGGCCAATGGGGTCTGTTACCGATGTTGGCAGTAGCCCATAAGCGTCATAGGTTATCTTGGTTTCCCTGTCATAGAGATCCTGCATGGCAGTCACGAGACCCTTGCCGCTGCTATCCTGCACGTCGTACTTGAGCTTTTGGCCTATGGCATAATATCCTTTTAGATGGGTTGATGTTCCGCCGTAATGGGTATAGCCCAGCTTGGTATCGCTCAGGTCATTTACAAAACTGGTAGGATAGCCATTCCAATTCGGATTGGCGCCCGCAGAAAAAGGAGGGGGGATCTCAGTGCCATAGGCTGTGGTAAGTTCCATTTCGGTCACTGCCAATTGTTCGCTCTTTACCATTAGCCCATAAGCGCCCAATTGGCCAAAAGGCAAACCGTTGAAGGCCGCACCATCGTAATAGTTAAGCTGATGGGAGAGTATATTGCCTGCAAGTGTACCGTCAAAACCGGCATCCCTGATTTCAAAAACATTCAGCGCCGTCGTTCCGCTCAGTACTGCTGACCTGGCCTGCGCGACGCGATCCACCAAATAGTCACCCGCTGTATCCCTGTAGATATATTCTGAAATGCTTTGCACCACTTGGTATTCTTCCAGTATATCATAGACAGGGGCATCAGCGAGGGCTGTTCCCCGTAAGGGGGTCTTTCCCACGTGGCACGGCTATGGTCAAGGTATTCAGGGCTTGGCCGTATGCATCGATTTCTCCGGTAAAACTGACGGATGTCTTCGGCTCAATACCGCGTTCCCACATCGTTTCACGTGAAGCGTACTGGAATGGGAAGAAGATGTGGTTACTGTGCCGGAGCGTTTTTCGGGCAGAGATGGTATCGTTTAGGGCTGGAGAGTCTATGAGCTTCAGCGATTGCTGGCTTTCCTTTACGGAATAAGGCCGCTGCCGCAATGGGCTGCCATCTTTGGCAAAAATCTCTGAGCGCAGCGCCGTGCCATGCAGGGTGCGGTAGGCATCGCGCCTGGCCCTGCGGCTCAGGCCCTTAATCAAGGTGTAGAAGGCAGCAGGCTTGGTCAGCATGGGGCTGTCGCCTTCCCAAAACTCGTTTTCGAAACCTACCTGGCCAATCTCCGTCGTCTTTTTGCACCGGGCACAAGTGAAACCAGTTTTTGCTGTAGATAGGTGGGCTGTACACTTCTTGGCTCACCCCTTCAAAATCTTGATCGAGAATGAGCCCTTCGGCGGTATAGGCTTCAAAGGTCTCGGTATCGAATTGGTCTACCCTTCCAAACCCGCGGAACTCCCTTTCCACGCCGTCCCAATAGCCGTGGTGGTAAAAGTAGCGGGTGGTGAGTTTGTTTTTCGATATCTGGTCAATGGCTTCCACCTTAGCTACGGTAAGCACGGGAAAGGGCAATCTTGTTTTCCATTCGCCCACGGGATCAATAAAATTGAATTCCCCATCGGTATTTCCATAAAGGTCGCGCAAATAAAAAGAAATGCTTGGTGCATACTCTATGCGTGTCAATGCCCCAAGGTTATTGTTGACTGCATTTAGCAAATACGGTTTTTGACCACGGGTAAGGTTCGACATAGTAAAACCTGTCCCTGCTTTCGCCCGCGTTATAGCTCCACAGCAGTCCGGGGGTGCCGGTGCCCATCAGGTCGGTTACCACTATGCGGTTGCGGGAAGTAAATCTGGGGGTTCCCTTTATGGTGTTCAATTCGCCCCAGCCCTTTCCAGATTGGTTTATCCAATAATCTACCGAATTGGTATTGATGTACAGATAATCGGTGAGGCCGTCCCCATTGATATCGGCGAGTATCACCCGCTCGGGATCAAATCCAAAACCCGGACGCGGCGCATTTTTCATTTGCCGCTTCTTGCCAAACTTTCCGTATCCGAGGTTGGGCCAATAAAAAACGCCGCCGTTGGTGAGCATTACAATGTCTTGCAAACCATCGCCACTGAGATCGGCCACCCGTATGCGCGGATCACCAAAATTTACATTGGGGAAGTCATCGGAGCTTTGCTTCCTTACCCGAAGAGAGTCTGACCAACCTACCTTGGCGGCATTGTCAGTATTTTCCCCGGTGTTTGACAGGAGTGGTGAATTTTGAAAATAACACTCAAAGGACTGGTTTCCATTGATAATTAGGTCAGTGCGCCCATCGCCCGTAAGGTTCGATAAACTTCACATCTGCGGAAGCAAAATTTACATTGGGACTTGTGGCATAGCGCGTATAGGAATTTACATCCCATTGCCCGTCGTTTCTCAAAGAATAATACCCTTTGATGGTAGGGCTGTTGATCACAAGATCGGCGCGGCCATCGCCATCGGCATCCATTAGTTGTGCCACTCCTGTATCAAAGCTAAGGCCGAGGGGAGCATCCTTCATGGTGCGTGGTGGGTCAAACTGGCCATTGCCCCGGTTTTTCCAATAGCGTATGGCTTGCCCCGGACTTAGCTGTACTAGGTCGGGCAGGCCATTGCCATCCAGATCTACCAAGTTCATCTGCGGATCGGCCAAGGAAAGGGAAGGAAGGTTTTTTCCATTTAGGGCTATCAGGTTGCGGGAGGAGCCGTCGAATTCGCTATAAGAAAATTCAACTGGTGGCATAGGCTCCATACCATCCGGCCCGTGGCCTTCCATCTGCACTTGCTTCAGCAGCGATATTCCATTTGCCGGAAGGCCAAGGCTGGTCTCATCTTGATAAGTGAGCACATAGCGCTTTACCAAGATGCTGTTTCCACCGGCTTCGGCAGTATAGCCTTCGGGCAGGTCGGCATTTTTCGGATGGGTATAGGTCTCTATATTTGAGAGCCGCTTTTTGGTACGTATCTCAAACCCACTGTTATAAGACGAAAGTACATCCGGCCGGTCTGCATAGTTCATACGCACGGAACAGAGATACCTTTTCGTACCGCCGTCCATATAATCGGCGTATTTAATTTCCTTTAGGAACACTTGCTGATAAGCATTCTCGTCAGTGGGGTCGGTGTCATAGTTGTAAGAATAGACTACTTCATTGCCCAATAGATCGATGGTGCGGTAAATGAGCCATTGAAAGATATGCGCGGCATCTTCCGGATCGATCAAGGTACAAGGGTTCTCGTTTATAGGGTCAGGATTTCCGTAGAGGGATGTCTTACCGTCCTTGGTTTTCACTTCCCAATAGTTTCTACTGTCTGCACCTGTTATGTGGCTTATCTTAGCGAATAACCCTTCCGTACGGGGGCGGTAGCGCATTTTTTTGATCGCCACTCCATTATCGTTTTCATTGCTCTCCGCCACTGGAATGAGATCTTCCGCGCCGGAAAGCACAAAAATATCTTCCATATCGCGGTAGCGTGGGATGCCAAGGGATGTTTTGCGCATGATTCCCGGCAGCGACATGCTCCAGCCCAGGCCGGCTATGCCGTTACCATTTCCAGTGGAATAGCCCAGGCTCAACTGTGGCTGCATTCCCAGCCTTCCTTTTGGTACAGCTATGGGTATGGAGTAGTTGCCAGTGCCACTAAAAAGGTCAGCGCTAAAGGTTTCGCCAAGGCCTTGCATGGCACCCCCACCTTCTGGGAGGGAAATTACATTGCTGCCTACACCTGATTTTTCGCTTTGCATGGTATCGCGTCTTAGCCGGTTTAATTTTGAGTTCCTGAGATGAACTTGATCCCATCGGCATCTTCATAATTGATAATCAGTATAATATCATTCAGTTGATCATTGGCAATCAAGTCCAACACGGAGGTGACGTTAGAGAACTCTATCTCCCAAGAGCCCACAGGGCTGTTTTCTGCGAATACGCTACTGATATCTTGTATTTCATTGCCAAGAGCGGAAATAAATACATTCAGCGGCACGGCAGCTTCAAGTGTCTCCTTTCTCAAGCGGACTTCGGCCGAAGGCCCAAAGCTGAATTCGTCTTCTTCATCCAAATCGAGCGACATGTAAATTTGAACTTTGGTGATATAGGCCGAAATTTACGTGGGGAGCCAAGTCGCTTTCGCGAATATCAAATGAAGAATTAATACCGAGCGATTCATCTTCGGTATTAAGCAGGTCGAACCATGTATCTGGCAAGTTATTTTTCAAACTAAGTACAATACTTCGTCCGCGGGGCTCGCTATCCAATTGACCTTTGATGGTTTGGCTGTAAAGCTCGTCATGCAATGCCTCGTATTCTATGGTGAGCAATACATCTGCAATGGAACGGAAATCGAAATCATTGGATGGTTTTTCCATTCTCAGCTCCCAATTGGTTGCCACACCCGAACCTTCAAAGGGCCTGAGCAATCGGTCATCATTTTCAAACTGTAAAAGGCCGGTATCATTGTATGGTGAACTCAGGGCAATGCGCTCGGGGTTGCGTGCAATGGTTTTCGATTGGAATATCAATCCGCCTGTCACCACTGTTGAAATCCCTCCATTGAGCAAGGTGGCCTTAATACCTTTGCTCGGGGGCGTGAGCGCGATAACGCTCACGCTTACACGCTTGATAAGCCGCATATAATGCCCTGGGAAGTCCCGGTCGAAATCCCTGTTTGTCGTATAGAAATCCAAGACACCCGAATTCCTGAATTGCTCCATTTGTACCGGTTCCAATTCTGCCAAGGAAATGGTTTTGCTCAGTTGCAGTTTTCGTTGGGTTGTATCTATGTGATACTGCTCCAGTTGGGTTACATCTTTCAGCAGGCGTGCTGAGCCTGTAAGCCCTTTTCTATCTACATCGCTGCTTCCGCCAGCTATGTCCATGGTATTATTGGCTTCTTGCACCCAATAGTCACTTTTTATAAGGTTTGGCAAGCTGATCTGTCGTTCAAAGGCCAATTGTTGTTCGGCGAGCTTGGCCATGGCTGTGGCTTCTTGAAGGAAATAAGCATAGATATCTTCCAATATGCCACTCATCCATTCATAAAGTTCTGCATTGGTAAACTTGGTTTTCAAGAAATCCAATGTTGCTTCCGCTTGATTGAGCTGGATGTCGGCGATTTCCCTTTCTTGGCTTGTAATACGTATGCGGTCATTGGCTATTTTGACCTGTTGCCCTCCGATTTTCACATCTTGGTTGGCGATGGTTTTTTGGTATTCCCATTCTTGAGTGCGGCGTTGGAGGGAAGCGTATATCTGATTGATTGAAATATTTGAGCCAATATTAGCCAACTCGCTTTGAAGTGACGTTTCAGCAAGTGCAGCCACAGAATACACTGACGCAGCTGCAGTAGCTGCTACCACTGATAATGCCACATTTGGACCACCTCCAGCTCCTGCTACCAAGACTGCGGCATTGGTTATTTTTGTAACATAAGCAGCCAAAGACAATCCAATTTGTAGCTGTGCCTGTAAATTAAAGCTGTTGACCAGCTCACTTTCAAAACTCAACAATCCTTCATCAATCATCCCTTGTAAACCACTTACCTGAATAGTGGCCCTGTCTTTTTGCAGTTCGGCCAATCCAAGATTGGACTGTGCTTCTTTGATTTTCAAATCTTGTAGCTTGATATTTGACTTGGCCAACTCGATGTCTTGTTTCGCCTTGAATTGGGAGTAAGTCTCAGAATCAAATCTTTCCAAGCTTTGCAAAAGCGAGCTTTCCATTTGTTGGGCGATTGAAACAAGCTGCTTTGCACGCTCTACCAGAAACTGGTATCGGAAATTGCTGGGTGGTATGGAAAGTTGCCCAGGCAGTTGCAAAACCCCACCAATACCTATGGATGGTATCCCAGTAGTGGTATCCGTGGGTGCTGCGAAGGGGTTCAGCTCACGTTTCATCCCTGCAATGTTCATGCAATTGTGAATTTTATAAAGATTGGCAGCAGCCGCCATTTTATAGGCTTTCACATAAGGGTTTGGCACCACACAAAAAAGAAAAGGCATCCCCGATATCTTGATTTCTGGAAATGGATTGTTTACCACCATGGCTTCCTTGGGCTTACTCCAAAAAAATTGATTGATGGTATGCCGCTTTGTATTGCCCACGAAGTCAACTTCCGAATCTACCGAGCGGGATATCCCGCCCGCAGGTACCGCATCTCCTTTTACCCAACCTAAGTCTGCGCCAGACAGCTCACTTTCAGCATATCCGGTGATAGATGTAAGAACAGATGTGGTATTTCTTTGCGCCACTTCACTGCCTTTTTTAAATAGACTGTCTTTCGAATTTCCAACCATAGAGAGACCAATCTGGTCGACTACCTGGGCTTCATAATTGTTTAATTTAGTCTCAATGGTATCATTGGTAGTTGAGTTGGAAATAGCAGTATCGATCAGGGTCTGCACTGTTTCAAACTTCGTTTCATTGGCAGTAGCCCCTGAGAGCTGGCCTTGTACATTGGTAATAAGCGTCTTAAATGCACTTGGCACCAGAGAGACATCATATAGTCTACGCTTGATTTCGTTCCACCTAAATCTCCATACCAAATCGTCATCTAGGTAAGAGTCAAGGCTCTGGATGAGTTCATCTTTTGCGCAAGGATCATCGGTATTGAGAACGGCCAACAAGTCGATCATATCTTCATAGAGCTCCCTTGCCCTCGGAACGGATTCCGAATTATCAATACTGAATTCACCATTGGCGAAGGAGAACAAACAGTTGGCAATGGATAAGATCACAAACCGTGTATGTGCGTTCTTTCGGGTATTTGCTATGGCGTGCGGGTTGAGCGGATCTTCGTACCATTCGGCAAGCCGGTCTTCCAATGCATCGAAACTTTCTTCCAATATGAGGCCATAATAAACCTTCCGATCAGTTTCCGGGGCATAATAATCGTAGATCAGCCGGAACCAATTTAGGGCTTCTTGATAGTATCCATTGGCGCTCAATTTAAGCCCAATGTGCATGGGGAGGTTGTAGTAGGCTTCTTCTGGATAGATGCGTAATTTTGGATTGCCAAAGTTAATATTGGCTTCCAGATTTATTTGAGTTTGTTCTTTTAAAATTGTCCGTTGAGATTTAGTAATGCTTGTATCAAAACTCGGTATTTCATTGAATTTTGGGTTTAGCCCTAGCGGGACATCGTCAAGGTGCAACTCAAGCTGCGCCAAATCAAAAGAAGCCTTTGTGATAAAAATTCGTGAGCCGGGATCATTTATTTTCTGATAGGCAAATGGTGTGCTAGAGCTGTATAATTGAAGCGGGTTAAAGTGAGCAATGGTCATTGGAAAGTCTAGCTCAAAGACTTTATCCTCATTGATTGTTTCGTCCAGATCTATGTACTGGTAGTGTGCTTGGGGTAAACTCGTAGTGCTTTTCAACCAAATAAGATTTTCATTAGTACTGATAGGAAAAATAGTCCTTGATGCAGATTTATCTAGAGAAGTGTACAAAATAGGGATGATTTGTATCTGCCCGCTCGATTTTCTATTCATTAACGATAAACCCGTTGACTTCAGGATATAAAACTGGGAAGCCCTCCACCAGGGTATTTCTCCTAATTCATTTTTTTGCCTGTATTCTTCAACTTCACCTTGGACATGTACCATTCGTTCTATTAAACCTTGATTAAAATCTCTACCTGGTACCAGGTTGATTGCGTTTTTACCGAAGTCCTTCCACAGGGTACACGCCCAAAGGGTATCTTTAGCCGCTCCACTTGTAAATGTTTCTCCTGATCCATCCAGTCTTCGAGTGAATACCAGATTTGCGTTCTTTTCAACCATTTTATCATCATTTCGCACACCATAGTTTGAAAGGAGACTTATGGCCAAGAAGGGAGGTTCCCAATTATAATTGTTTTCACATACCACAATATTAGAAATCTCAAGCTTCAGGTTCTCAAGAAGTTCTTCACCCTTAGGATGATCATGCCATGAATTCTCTCCGCTTATTATTATTGCAAGTTCATCTTTGGTTACCACAAATTTCAATGGTGTAGCTTCCCAAGAGTTAGATGTCAAATCAAATCGCAAAGCATGAAATTTATCGTGCTCGTCAAAGACATTCAGGATATAAAAAACATATATATGATTGATCTGTCGTGATTTACTAATAAAAATATCGCTTCCTTTTATGATGGCATTTTCAGGAAGGTTAGGAATGCAGCTCCAGAGAGTCCTTTGATCCAATTCGTCTTCAGCTTTGCGGACTGTGGTAAAGTAGGACTTTCCACTGTTTGAGGCTGTAGCAAATACAAAAGTCCAGTTTTCGGTCATATATGAAGCTCCTGCACAATCATCTGCTTTTTGAGTCATTACATCCGCCTGTACCGTAGATTTTAATTCCAGCGTCTGTATATCTTTCAGATACTCCCGGTACTCTTCTGCGACCTTACAGGCAGAATAAGGATTAAATCTGCGGTCATTTTGGGTATCGCGAATTATCTCTTTGAAGATCGGCGTAGCATTGGCTTTCAGACTCGGGAGTAAAATGTTCTCTGGGTAAAGAAAGACAAACATGGAAGCACGCCAATTAGCATAGCTGCCCATCCATGTCCAGACTGTATCAAAGGAAGGGGTGACCAATGCAATAGCGGGATAGTCGGAAAGGATGTCGCCCGTATTTGATTTCCAAAGCAGCTGCTGCATGCTCTCTATCGCTTGGGCTATGCGGTTGGTTTTCGTGCAGCAATTATCCTGGAGGTCGATCAAAAGTTTATCACCCAATCTTCGCGCCTTTTCACTAAGCCCAATAGCACCTTCACTTGGGCTGCCCGGTACCACATCACCGGAATAGGTAGTATCAATAAGCGCATCGCGCAAAAACCCGATGTTTTCGTCGTCCACATCAAACAGGAGTTGGGAATAGCCCCGCTTCATCTCAAGCTCTTCCTTAATTCTTGATGAAACAATGCGCCGCCAATTGTTCAGATCTTGGCTGGATGCCAAATATGGATTTAGTTCATAAGGCACTGTAGGGGGATACGTGGAATAATCGTCATTGCGTGCCAAGAAAAAATCGGGTGATTGTGTGATGTTATCGGCTTCTTCGTTTTTTCGATATTGATAGGACAACCTGCGTTTTTGTACTTTTTGTAAGATACGGGCCATTCGCTCCTTCTCTTCCGATTCCAAGGCGCTAGGATTGGCTGCAGCATTATTCACTTTTACCAAGAAATTATAATCTGTTCGCTCAACCTGAAGCTGTTCCAATGCCTTGCCGATATCTTCTCCTTCTGCTTTTCTGGTTTCAAGCATGGAAATCGTAACCACTGAATCATCGAAAAGATAATCTTCAAAAACTGAATTAAAAGTTGATGATCCTGAATTGATTGCGGTTGCAATTGCATTATATTTCGCGATGTTATTATTAAAGCGGGCTTTCCAAAGATCGAATGCTTCGTTGCCCTGAATGGGATTCACAAGATATGCTGGGCCGATTAAGTCAGGATCGATCAGCGGCCTTCGGTTATGTTCGCGATACGCACTCTTCCATTCTTCGCGCTCTTGAGTCGACGCCCGCCACTTTGGTAAATTGGCCTTACGCAGCTGCCAGTACTTAATGGTGCTTTGATTTATATCTGCTGTCAGCCAAGAACTGTAAAGGGTATGGACTTTTCGCGCCGTAGTGGCTATCCCGTAAAATCGCTCCCACTCGGGTTCGGTGATGCTGGTCTCATCAGTGTAATACTTTTCTCCTAGCGTAACGAGGTATACAAAATCTTCAATGGTCAGTTTGAGTACCTCTGTGATCTCGGTTCTGGCATTATCTGCACTAGTGGGATCATCGAGCTGTTCGGCCAGGCTTACAAAACTATTGGTTGCGCCATTGTAGTTGTAACCCGTGCTGTTAAAAGCGTTGTTGATTTTAAACGCATAAGTTGTCAAGGCAAGCAAATTGTTTTTGGCAGTTGTAAGTTCACCTTCCCTGATGAGATATTTGTTGGTCTTGGCATCATATCCATTTTTCTGATAAGTCAGCTCTGGTAGACCCGCCGTCGAGATGAACTCAGGGTCGATGATGGGAATTAGCAAAGGATCTGGTGTTGAATTCAAGATTGGCCATTTGCCTTCTTTTGGTTCCCGCTCGGAAATCCAAAACTCTTTGGAAGAGAGCTCAATTCTAGAACCACCAATGGGCGCATTTTCTTCTGCCAACCAAATGGTCTTAAATGCTCTCTTTACCACCTGAGTAAGTATATTTATAGATTCAATAACTTCACTGATAGTCAATTGTATAGATGCTAATTCTTTGTTATAGAGATCCATAAAGCGGGTCAATTCCGCTGTCTTCAATAAATATGTACTCCAAAGGGTATCAGCAGCGGCAGAGCTTCCACTATTTACCGCACCTAGTAACCTTTGCAGAGAATTACCATTTGTTTCTAAAATCGCGTAGGATGGCCAGATTCCTCCAATCTGATTGGTTGAAGAAGTACCAGCCTTTGTGTATACAAATTTATTGCCGGTAGCCGTACTTTTCATCCTATCAATTCTGGCACCATTGGTCGCCAGCGTTAGAAGGACTTGATAAACTTCAGTATCAACAAATTTTCTTCTCGCCTTCCAAACTTGAAATGCTTTTCGATTTGAATCATCCTTTGGAAATCTAAAGTCATCAACAGTAACTACATCAGGATCGATAATCACCGCGGTGCCATTGTGGTAGGGTGTGTCAATATAATCCCGTTCTTTCCATACTTGGCGCAGTCTTAATGCTTTCCACTCTTCGATTTTGGAAAGTCCAGGGGCAGTGGTTGTAGTAGAATCGGGCAATCCAAAATTTGTGGCCAGAAAATC
Organism: uncultured Cryomorphaceae bacterium; assembly: GCA_963836915.1. Lineage (GTDB taxonomy): Bacteria > Bacteroidota > Bacteroidia > Flavobacteriales_D > Cryomorphaceae > Cryomorpha. The sequence continues at coordinate 616,333 of CAWILH010000002.1, forward strand.
CTCGCTAAGCGGAAAAGGTGTCGCAGATAGATTCTTGAAAATGACATTGATGGTATCTGGGGTGCCAGAAATATCCAGCACTAAACCGATGCGGTTTGCATAGCGCTGTTTCGCTTCCGGATCAGATGCAGATTGAATGCTCAAAAGCTCTTCATACGATGTTCCAAGTTTATTGAGAATTGTACGGTAGGTTTCTTCTAGGTATTGTTTTTCTAAAATTGTGAGTCTGGCCATATTGACCGTCACACCAGCTGCCATGGACCGCACGCGTAAAACTTCGGTCGCGATCCGCGCTTGGCAGACTTGATTTTCCAATGAATCACAATTGGCGGGGAGCTGGGTGAAATCCCTATGAAGGTTGGTTGATAGCCAAGAGCTATTCAGGAAATCAGAAGCAGAAGTTTTAATATTCTCAAATGAAAAACTTGTCAGATCGGCCAGATAAGCAACGGGCCCACTGCTGACTGGCATTCATCACAGCCGCATTTGGCCACTTCCTTTACGTTTGCGGCACTAGGAGCAGGGTTCAGTGAATCTTTAGGCTGGGAAAGCTGCTGTACCGCCAGCTCAGCTATCTTCTTAGCGGCATCATAAAACTGGGCGGCTTTCAGGACGCCGCCAAGCGCCGTCTCTGTTTCATCGATAAAGCGTTCTCTTGAAGTTCGGCTTACGGCAATGTAACTGTCATACTTCGAATTGCCCACGTTCAAAAGGTTCTTGATCTCATTCGTATTCAAACCTATTAAGTTGAACATAGAATGTGCGTCTATTTTCCGTAATGTAGTTTTTTGGGCTGTTGAAAGTGAGCCTAAATCTGTTCGATTGCGCAGCAAACCGATAGACCTAACTCCGTCCAGTGTTCGATTGGCCCCCAAAGCAGCATTTACGCTAGACGGTATTGTTCCAGCCCCTAAACTGCTGATCGCCGGGCTTACGACGGTTGTCTTGACGAGACTCATTACCTTTATCGATTCTTGATCTAAAGGGTTGAAAATCAGGTTTTGGGTTTTTGTATTATACCTATCGGTACTGGCAGTCACATTGATATTCACATTGGCCGTGAGAGCTGAAAAAGTAGAAAACGACAGCTCAAAATACCCTCTGGCATTTGTATATGTTCTTCCGTTTCCAACATAGTTTGGAGTAGGGTTCAGAATCACTTTACCATTGCGGATGCCTTTGCTGGTATCAACGCTATCTACAACGCGTCCTATAAGTTTATAAGTGTTTACCCTAAACCTAAGTAAGTCATTCGCCGCGGTGATGAGATATTCGGCCTGGGCATTGAAGAATTCAAGGGTCATTGCGTCCCTAAGCTCAGTTTCATTCATGGCGGCAAAGGCTATGAAAGAATTTTCCGTATTGCCTATGGGATAATCCTTTTGAAAATCTGCGGTCAAAACACCGATCATATTTCTACGGACAGGACGAACCAAGCTTAATAATTGATCATATAGAGTGGCTGCCTTTTCAACTTGCCTTCGCGTTCTGGGACTGTTGATGTCATAATTATTGTTATTCGCCATCACCACCTCTGCCTTAGCATCTCTTCCATTTGAAATGAGCGTAGAAAACAAAGCTGGAACAAAGGTTTTTGAGATATCCGGGTTTTGCAAAGTGTTTTCGGATATTGCATTTGCTAAATAAGAACTGTCGAAAGATGCTAATTCTTCGACCGATGAAGCAAGGCGCAGCGTTGACCTAATTAGCTCAATGAGTTGAGTACTCTCGGCTCCATTTTCTGCGGGTAGGTATGCAATCAGTTCATTTAAGTCCATGATATCTCAGATTTTTGGGTATTTTATTTTGGATAAAGAACACCATTCCATGGCTTTTTATTCTTATCATAATTATGGATTTTATTACCTAATTTCGGCCAGCTGCTTCATCATTTTTAGTGATTTCGTTTACTTGAAACTGACACAATATAAAATTGAACAGCCGTTATATATTCATAAATAATATCTTTGACCTGAGAATTCATATCATCATCTAATTTAGTTTTCTGACTCTAACCAAAACTTACTTCGCCTTGATAACCATCGGAATATATGATCAGCTAGATCTGCGCTTGAGCACTTACACTCAACTCTTGAACAGTGTTGATTTTGTAACCATTCAGTTTTCTACTGACAAGGAAAAAGTCCTGCTCGATCAGTTACGCAATCAACCAACGGACATCTTGATTCTGCTAAGCACAAAGACAGATCCGGCTTTTAAGGAGATTGCCTTGAAATGTCTAAAGCTAAACTGTAAGACTATTGCCATAACCACAGAAATAAGTCGATGGCTTATCTCAAATATGCAGACCCTGGGAATACGTGGGTATCTGGTCATGGGTACCAAGGCGTCCAATCTGATGGACGCCATTCAGGATGTTCACCAAGGAAAATATTATTGTTGCCGAGAAGTCAGTTCAGCTATGCTATCCATGAAGAATGAAACGGCAGAAACCTTTTCACTTCGTGAAAAAGAAATTATTCGACTTTTGATTGATGATAAATCCAGCAAAGAAATTGCCCAAGAACTTCATTTATCTCAACACACGATTTCATCCCATCGAAAGAGCATCTTGAGAAAGTTTAAAGTGCATAGCACTACAGGCATGGTCAAAAAAGCTATTGATTTGGGGATCGCTTAGGAGCGGCTCAAAATTAACGAATACGAAATCGGAATAGTTGGTCCCCAGAATAATCTGTGATGTTGTAAGCTATGGATATGCATTCTTAAGCCGCCCTTTCGGCTTATACTCACAGACGCTGGTTCACACTCTCTTTAGTAGCTTCTATTTAAGTAAGATTCAAATTTCTGTTTTGCCTTACCGTACTATATGCCGTTGACCAGAAGAGCATTATCAGCTTGAAAGAGTTTCAAGACGTTCTCTGTCATCGGCCCAAAGTCTCCATCTACATCTCCGCAATTATAGCCAGTGGCGTTCAGTAATTTCTGAAGCCTAAATACTTCTTTTCCTTTGCTCCCCAATTTCAACCTTGGTTTCGGGATATCACTTCCCACTTGTCGTATAAGCCTTTGGTACCGTATTACCTTTTCTGAGCCAAAACCTTCTACACTTACCAAATTCCCCTGATCTCCGCCCAGACAAAACACTTTAGCCAAGTCTATGGCATGGTCTAAATAGAATCCAACATGCCATTCCCAAGATGTCGGGCTCCATCTCCAAAAAGACAACAATGTCCCCAGGTTTTTGGAGCTCGACAGTCGTGCCTGCATTCACCCACGCCTTGGCATTTGCTGCTTTACTCATTGGTCGTCTGGCCTGCTTGCAGACCCAGTTTACAAAAATGCTGCACAACGGGGTTTCGTCATCATTGACCCAATCAAGGCCGATTTCTTTGGCCTACTGGACTATTCCTGCTTCGTTCTCAATTCAGCTTTTATTTTTTTACTCCCAGGGCGGAAAAGGCAATCATAAGTTGATGCTGCATGGTGTTATGGTTTTGATCATGGAAAGATCAATTCGGCTCAAAATGGCGACGGCAATAAAGTTGACTAGTTGCAAGCAGAACGGGTAAAAGGTTCAAATTTAATTCTCAATGTATTGGAATTATTGAAAAAAGGGAGTTCAAAAGCTAAATTGCTTGAAATAATCAGCTCAATTATAGCCTAGAAATAGGTCTGATATTTTTCCAGCTTCATGTTAAACTTCAAAGGCGTAATATCATCTGTATTCTTTCAGCGCCACCCCGATTAAAATTCTATTTTTGCCAATACAATGGAGCTTACCTTTTATATTTTATCTTTCCTGCTCGCGCTGGGCTCTTCATTGCCTTTTATATCCGACCAGCATTGGATGTTCAGGGTCTGGGATTTTGGTCGTATCCAGATCACGATCCTTTTGCTTATCCTTATTGCAACTGGTTGGCTCTTTGTGATGCACCATGGGGTGGCCTTTTATATCTGCCAATCAACGCTCATGCTATTCGTGCTGCTGAATACATCCATCCTGATCCCATATACCCGTTTTTTTCCCAGAAGGAAGCCAGAAGAAAAAAAGGCGGGGCAAAAGTCGATCAAAATTATTTCAGTCAATGTGTATCAGTTCAACCAAAACTATGACCAACTCATTGATTTGGTGCGGGAACGAGAGCCCGATGTATTGATTACCATGGAGTCGAACAGTGACTGGGAGCAAGCCTTGCGCGTGCTGGAAGACCGGCTCGACCACACGCATAAGTGCACGCTTGAAAACACTTATGGGATGCACTTCTATACTTGCCTTGATCTAGTTGATGCCAAAACACATTTTTTGGTTTCAGATGATGTTCCGAGCTTTGAGCTTGAACTGAAAGATTATGACGGTAGAAATTTTCGACTCTTTGGGGTTCACCCACCGCCACCGAGCCCCACGGAAGAAGAAACATCAAAAGAGCGGGATGGCGAACTGCTCTCTGTGGCCAAATTGGTGAAGGAGAAGACCATGCCCACGGTAGTGGTGGGAGACTTCAATAATGTGGCCTGGGCGCGGTCTTCTGTGCTGTTTCGTAAAACATCCCGACTGTGCGATCCCCGCAGGGGCTATGGCTTGGTCTCTACATTCCATGCAAAATACCGCCTTTTTCGATTTCCTATAGACTTGTTTTTTCACTCCGATGAGATCTATATTGAGACTTTCAAAGCCGATAAATCGATAAATTCCGATCACCTGCCGCTTTATAGTGAGTTTTATATTACCGATAAGGCAGGTAAGCAGGAAGGTCAGGATGAAGAGCTTACGGCAGATGAAAAGGAAGAAGTGGAAGAAAAGATTAAAGATGGCAAAGTCGAAAATGGCGAACGCGCAGCTGTGGCAGAAGAGTAATTCAACTTCTAGTGTACACTACGATTAGGCGGTTCCAAGCAAATCAAGACTTCTTTTGGAAAACCGCCCCTACAAGAACCACTCAAGTTAAATCGCTTCCAGATCTTCTTTATTGATCCATCCTTGGCTGCCGCTGGCGATCTCTACTTTTACCCATCCTCCGTCTTCGGCACCCACCTTTACTTTGGTGCCCGCATGTAGCACGAATACATTGGTGCTACCTTCCCGGGGCTCGCTCTTTACATCTACTTTATCTGAAAAAATAATGGCCGCCCTAGTTTCAATTCTAAATTCTGAAGCTGCTTCGGCCAGCGTGTACGATACTACGCCCAGGCTCAGGGATATAAAAGCCGCAAAGAATCCCAATCGGCGCATACCCGGCCGGCGGGAGATGAAATAGAGCAAGAGCATGGCGGCTGCCAAAAAAACAAAGAATATTGCAACCCAGCCCCAAACTTCAGGCCCCAGACCATACCTGAATTCATCCCACCAAATGCTGGCCTTACTCTTTGGAAGCACTTCGATGCGGTCTACGATCATCTCATTGGCCAAGTCCAAATTATGCAAAGCATCATTATTTGAAGGCTCAAACTTCAGCGCCCTTTCGTAGTGCAAAATGCTTGCGGTCAGCATGTTCAATTTATAATAGGTATTTCCCAAATTATAATTGATCGCCAAACCTTGATGGTGCTGGGCCGCTATATTGAACTGCTCCAAGGCAGCTTCGTAAGCCCCATTTTTATAGGCTTCTACACCTTTGTCAAAAGCATCATCGCCCCGGGCGAAGCCCGTTTGAGCCAAAATAAAGATTGCTAGGGTCAAAAACCTTTTCATCGTATCTTCTGGTCAAGTTTCTGGATCAACCGCACACTTTCATCGTAAAAACCTTTTTCATCGGCATTGTTCATCGGGCTGAACCGTGCCATCTCACAGGTATCCATTATTTTTGATAATTCTGCCAGAAGCGGTTCTTCGACATCTTTTTGGCGCAGCTTTTCATTGATCAAAATTCTTGTGAGATTACTAACGGGAATGCCGAGTTTATCGCTCAAATAACCGTAGAGCGCTTGGTAGATCTCCGCGTAAAATTTGGTACTATCATTTGCACGGAGCGCGGCTTCCGATTTCTTCAACCTTCGCCTGGCCATTTTGCTCGCCTTGCGCTGCTTATATCCTGCGGCATCGCTGAGATCGGAGCGGCGCTTTTTGCGCAATAGCAGAAAAATGATAAGAGCCAAGAACGGGATGCAAAGAATAATGAAGTAGGGGATCGATTTAAAAAAAAGTGCTCCCTTAGGTTCCAATCTCGATGCGTCGGTAAGGATGTACCGAATATCATTGGCCGATTCTTCCACCACATTTTGAGATCGCTGGGCGCCCGCTGTAGTGGCCACGACATCGCCGCCGCCCACTTTTATGGCAAATGGGCCGGCACTGCGCCGCTCAAATTGCGCCGACCTGGGATTGAAAAACGTAAAGCTGATTTTAGGAATTTCATATTCACCGGGGTAGCGGGGAATGAGCAGGTATTGGAATGACCTTGATCCGGATACCCCGCCGCCACTTACGTTTATCCTATCGCTCGTCTCTGGATCGTAGGCTTCAAAGTCGGCCGGAAAGCTCAGCTCCGGTTCATCAATCAGCGTAAGATTGCCCTGCCCCGAGATAGCTATTTTCATGGTGATCGCTTCATTGGCCTTGAGCTCCTGCCTGTCAAGGTCTACCGAAAACTGGAAGTCGCCCACGGCTCCCGTATAGCTGGGGGGAGCCCCACTGGGAAGGGCTTCTACTTCGAGCTGAGGACTGTTGCTGTTTACGCGCAGGGCGGTTCCCGCATTAAAGAATGACCTGTTGACCCGGGCTGAGATCGCAAGCGGATCAATCTTGATCTTTCCTGTACGCTGTGGAAAGAGAATCTGTCGTTTTAAAACCGCCTTTCTATACGCTACACCGTTTATGATCTCGAGTTCGCGCTCCCACGTGGCCTGCTCGTTCTTTAGGTCTTCCGTCCAGAATCCGGCCAGAGATGGAAATTTGGTTTCGTCGACATCTATGTTCTTGTAGCGCGTAAGCACCACATAAGTCGCCACGATCTGCTCGCCCAGATATGCTTTTCGCTTGCTCAACAGGATTTGCACCTTCAGGTTTTCATCGTTGCTGCTTTCTGACCCACTCGCCGATGAGCCGCTATTGGACTGGCTGCGCTGCGCCGCCGCAGAAGAGCGGCCATTGATCACTTTGATGCTCAGCGCTTCGGTTTCGTAGGTCTTTCCATCGGCCTGCGCACGACCCGGATCGATGGTAAACTCACCGATACTCGTGGCCCGCATGGTATAAGACAGGGTGATGGAGCTGCTCTGGCGGCCGTTTATAATTCGATAATTGGAAGAGCGCGAAGGGCCGAATACTACGTTAAAGTCGCTCAACTTGGGTGGTATGATATCGCCACGTCCATTTTCGAGCGTCAGTGTATAGGTGAAAACATCGTTTACCGCAACGGGATTTTTATCTACCGTCGCATAGAAATTCACATCCTGTGCACTGCCGTAAAAGGCGAGCAAGAATATGCATGCTAGAAGTGAAAACGTATGTTTACCAGTCTTTTTCAATCTTAATGGGCTGTGCTTTTCGCTTCTTTTTATTAAGGTCTTCCTGTAGGTCTTTTTCTTGTTTCATCAAAGCCTGAAGCATTTTCTCAGCTTCTTCTTTAGAGAGCTCATCCTTCTTCGGTTCCTGCTCTTTTGGCTCCTGCTTTTCGTCTTTCTTATCTTGGTCTTTTTGCTTCTCATCCTTTTTATCGTCCTTCTGCTGGTCGTCTTTTTGGTCTTGGTCTTGGTCTTGCTTCTGGTTCTCTTGTTTCTTTTTCAGGTGTTTGGCGTAGGCCAGATTATACCGTGCCGCTTCATCTGTTGGTACTTTGCGCAGGGCTTCTTTGTAATTTTCGATGCTCTTGTCAAGTTCACCCCCCAGCAGGTTGGCATTGCCCAGATTATACTGCGCCTTGTTGATTTCATCAGCATCGGTAGCATTGGCGCTTACACTCTCAAAGGCTGCAGCGGCTTTTTTGCTTATTTCCTGGGCGCTCTTAGCCAGCTCCATTCCCTTTTGTTGGTCTTCCATTTTTCCGGCTTCCGCCAAAATTCCACGTGACTCCATAAGGTAGGAATTGCCGAGATTGAAGCGCGCTTCTTTAAAATTGGGATCTAATTCCAAGGCATTTTCATATGCGCTGCGTGCTGCTTCAATATCTCCCGCTTTCAAGGCTTTATTCCCTTTTTCTGTTGCTATTTTGGCCTTTTGGCAAAAGCCGGATAGGGGAGAACCGAAGATCAGGTAGCCCGTGAAGAGCAGAAATATGATTCTTATTTTCATCATTGAAATAGTTTTAATTTTTTGGCAATCGATCCTTTCCGATCCCTTACCAAAAACTCCAAGAAGATACAGAGCAAGCCCAACATCAAGAATATCTGAAAGCGATCTTCATACTCAGCATAACTCACCGAGCCCATTTCTGTTTTTTCGATTTCATTAAGATCTGCTAAAAGTGGCTGGAGACCAACTTCTGCATTGGAAGCCTTGAAGTAGGAGCCATTTCCCGCATCGGCTATTTGTCGCAGCATTCCTTCATTTAGGCTCGACATGACCACGGTACCATCCTGGCTCTTTTTAAACCCGGTGCGCTGCCTGCCGCGAAACTCTGGTATGGGGGTACCGTCCGGACTTCCCAATCCAATGGTGTATACTTTAACCCCTTGATCGGCTGCATCTTTTGCGGCCACGATGGCATCATCTTCGTGGTTTTCGCCATCGGTTAGCACGATGATGGCTTTCTGTGCGGGCGTCTCAAAATTAAAGCTCTCCATGGCCAGCTCGATCGCCGAGCCAATGGCCGTGCCTTGCACGGGCACGATGTCGGTATCGATGGATGAGAGAAATAGCTTTCCAGCGGCGTAATCGTTGGTGATAGGAAGCTGTACGAAGGCCTGTCCGGCGAATACCACGATACCTACGCGATCTCCATGCAGGTTTTCAAGTAGTTTTTCGATGGCGCGGGTCGCACTTGTTAGACGGTTGGGACTCAGGTCTTCGGCCTTCATGCTATTCGATACGTCGACGGCGATCATAATGTCGATCCCACGCACTTTGGCTTCGGTCATCTTCGATCCCAACTGCGGATTGATCAATGCCAATACCAAAAAGGCTGCTGCCAATCGCCAGAGCAGATATTTCACAGTTACGTTTACGCTCGAAAGATCGGGCACCAGCGAGCGCAAGAGCTCAGGATCAGAAAATCTGCCCAGCCTTCTGTTTTTGGACCAAATGGTAAGGATGAAGATTAGGAAGAAGGCTGGTCCCGTGAGAAATAGCCAAGCCAACCCCGGTCGCTCCCAGCGCAGGCCAGGGAGTGATGCGGCAATGATAAAATAGATCACGCCGAAGCAAGCCCAAAAGGCCACTTCTAGCAGCACAGCCGATGTGAGCATTCCCGAAAGATGATATTTTGGCTTACTGCGCATCTAGGGAAGGGTCTGTAAATATAAAGTCCTGAAAAGGTATTCGCCCAGCAATAATGCTGAACCGATCAATGCAAAAATGTAAAATTCTTCGGCGTGGCGGCTATGTTCCGTAACGTTGATTTTGGTCTTTTCGAGTCGGTCTATTTCGGAGTATATCTCGGCAAGCGCCTGGCCATTGGTAGCTCGGAAATATTTGCCGCCCGTCATCGCAGCGATTTCGCGAAGGCTCTCCTCATTGATCTTAACGTCTACGTACTCATACTTATAGCGGCCATCGGCGTATAGGCCTACTGGCGATAGCGCTTTGCCCAGCGATCCCACTCCGATGGTGTAGACGCGTACGCCATAACTCTTTGCTATTTCGGCAGCGGTGAGCGGCGCTATGGAACCTTGATTATTGTCGCCATCGGTGAGTAGAATGACCACCTTGCTTTTTGCTTCGCTTTCGCGCAATCTATTTACGGAAGTGGCCAGACCCATGCCGATAGCCGTGCCGCCCTGCACCATGCCGCTGCGCACATCTTTGAACAGGCTTGTGAGCACGGCATGGTCGGTAGTGAGCGGGCATTGCGTGAAGCTTTCCCCTTCATACACTACCAGCCCGATACGATCATTGCGACGCTGCTTGATAAATTCAATGGCCACTTCTTTGGCACTTTCCAGTCTATTGGGTTCAAAATCTTTGGCCAGCATACTCGCCGACAGATCCATAGTGATCACGATATCAATTCCTTCGGTGCTCACATCCTGCCAACTCAATTGGGACTGTGGCCTAGCGAGTGCCACGATGAGAAGCGTGAGAGAAGCATAGCGCAAAAGCGCAGGTATGTAAACTACGAGCGAAGATAAAATGGAAGTATTAAGCTGAGAAAATGCGGAAAGCTGCACTTTGGGATTTCTCCTGTCGGTGCTCAAAATATCGTACAGCCCCAATAGAGGGACGAGCAAAAGCAGCCAAAGTATCGCTTCATTTGCAAAGTCATACCGCCCTGATATCCATAAATAAAAACCAATCGCAAATCCTGTCCCCAAGAGTGCCAGCACCGTGACCATGACCTTATGCCTGCTCATCTTGCTCTGGTTTTTTAGGTTCTATAAAGTGGGCGGTGTCGCGTACGAAGTTCAAGGCATCGGCCACGGCTTTTTCATTTTCCGTTTCAGTGGGTATTTCTTTGGCAAATTTCACCATATCGGCCTGAAGCAATATGATGCGGAGTAGCGCCGTATTCTTGGTTCCCAATTCGCTGTACCGCAGTGCAGAAAGGATCTGTGCCGAAGTAAGCTCGTGGGCTTGAATACCAAACACCCGCTCGATATAGGTACGCATTGCATCGCTTATCCCAGTATGGTATTCTTTCACGCGGCCTTTCAGGTATATGCGTTCTTCTTTCATTCGCCGTAGGGCATTAAGCGCTTCGGTATCGGCAGGTATGGCTGGCTCGGCAGGTGGGGCTGTGGGTCTTCTGGCCCGCTTGCGCTTCATATAAAAGAATAAGATGAAGGCCGCCGCGATAAGGATTATGGTAGCTGCGGCCGCTGCTGCATAAGGCCAGTAGATTTTGACATAGTCAGCCAGGGTAACATCTACTTCCAGTATAGGATTATCGGCCATGATGCCTTGGGTGGTATCTATCTCTACCGTTTTTACCGTGAGGAGAAACGCCGGTGTCTTCTCGATATCTCCATCTACTTTCAGCTCAAATGGGGGTATGGCGTAATAGCCTGTGTCGAAGCTCGTAATGACTATAAGCTGCTCAAGCCGCCGCTCAGCAACACCTTCGCCGGTGCGGAGCGTGTCCACTTCAGATTGACTTATTACTTCCACATTTGCCAAGAGCGTATCTCCAATCACGGGGAAAACGACCTTGGCAGCTCCCGATTTTTGAATGCGGTAGGAGAGCTTTATCGTAGCTTGCTCGCCGATGAGTATTTCACTTCGGTCTATTACGGCATCGGCATTCTGGGCCAACTGCCGATCTGTAGCAGCAAGAATAAAATGGTGCAATATGTGAACCGCAACTTATTCATGTGCGCTTGCTGAATAGATTTCGTAAGGGTTTGATATAACTTTCATTCGTGGCAATAGAAGCCAGGTCGACTCCGGCTTTTCGGCAGGCATCTTTTACGCGCGTCATCCGCTCATCGCCGCGCTTCGCGTAGGCATCTCTCACTTTTCGCGAATTGGTATTGATCCATTCAGCGCGTCCCGATTCTGGATCGGTAAATAGCACCCGCCCCACAGCGGGCAGCTCATTCTCCCGCCTATCGTAGATTTGAAGGGCTACAAGATCATGCTTTTTATTGGCCAGCTTTAGGCTATCTTCATAAGCCACATCCATGAAATCGGTGATCAGGAAGGCAATGCTTCTCTTCTTTACCACATTATTTACGAAGCGGAGTGCCTCTGAAATATTGGTGCCACGGTGAGCGGGTTCAAATTCTATCAATTCCCGTATTATTCTCAATATATGTGACTTCCCTTTTTTGGGTGGGATGTATTTTTCGATCTGATCGCTGAAGAATACGATGCCTATCTTATCATTATTGGTAATGGCCGAGAAGGAGAGCACGGCACAAATCTCAGTGATCACCGCCTTCTTCAATTGCTCGCGCGTGCCAAAGCTATCGCTGGCCGACACATCTACCACCAGGATTACCGTAAGCTCTCGCTCTTCTTCAAATATCTTGACATAGGGATGGCCAAAGCGGGCGGTAACGTTCCAATCAATGGTGCGCACTTCATCGCCCACAGCATACTCCCGCACTTCGCTAAAGGCCATTCCGCGGCCTTTAAAGGCAGAATGGTATTCGCCGGAAAAAATCTGATTCGATAATCCCTTCGTTTTTAGCTCAATGCGCCTAACCTTCTTAAGTAGTTCTGCGGTATCTGTAGCCATATAATTTTAAGGAACTTCTATTGCGTTAAGCACTTTTTTGATCACATCTTCTACCGAGACATTCTCGGCTTCGGCTTCATAGGTGAGCCCGATACGGTGGCGCATTACATCGGGTGCTACGGCACGCACATCTTCGGGGATCACGTAGCCGCGATGGTTTATAAAGGCAAAGGTTTTGGCTGCCAAAGCCATGCTGATGCTGGCCCGTGGCGATGCGCCGAAACCTATTAATTCTTTTAATTCGGAAAGCCGAAAGGCTTCTGGATCGCGGGTGGCGTACACAAGGTCTACGATATACCGCTCTATTTTTTCATCCATATACACTTCGCGCACCGTTTTGCGCGCTTGGAGTATATCAGCAGCATCTACCACTTTAGCAGCTTTTGGAAAGGGTTTGGTGCCCACGCTATTGCGAATGATCAGCGATTCTTCGTCGCGCTTGGGGTAGTCTAGCACCACCTTGAGCATAAATCGGTCTACCTGCGCTTCGGGCAGGGGATAGGTCCCTTCCTGCTCAATAGGGTTCTGGGTGGCGAGTACCATAAAAGGTTCGGGCAGGGTAAAGGTGCTTCCGCCAATGGTGACCTGCCGCTCCTGCATGGCTTCGAGCAAGGCGCTCTGTACTTTGGCCGGTGCGCGGTTGATCTCATCGGCAAGCACGAAATTGGCAAATATGGCCCTTTCTTAACGGTAAAATCCTGGTTCTTTTGGCTGTAGATCATCGTCCCCACCACATCGGCAGGAAGTAGGTCGGGCGTAAATTGTACCCGGCTGAAATCTACATTTATACAATCGGAAAGTGCCTTTATGGCCAGTGTTTTGGCAAGACCTGGAACCCCTTCGAGCAGGATATGGCCATTGGCAAGCAGGGCGATGAGCAGCTTTTGAATCATATCGTGCTGCCCCACTATTACTTTCTCCATTTCTAGCGTAAGCAAATCCAAAAAGGCGCTTTCCTTTTGGATTTTTTCATTCAACGCTTTTATGTTGGTATTGGCATCGACCACCGTATTTTCGTCCATTCTTTTGCTTTTCTAATTCAGTTAAAGGCTGCGAATTTACACCTTCTCATAGAAGGATCTATACAGATGCGCTAGAAATTGACGCTGTCATTCGGTTCGCCGCAAAATTCCCATAAATAGGGGCTTCCAGCGGTCTTTGCGCCGTTAATTCTTGTTAATGGAAAAGCTTAGAAATTGTTGAAAACCAAAATGTCAATTGATCTCCTGAAAAGCTATCTTGGTGCAAATTTTAGAAATGGAATTACAAGAAACAATCGGAATGGTGCGTCGCTTTCACGATGCTTTTGGTATAAGCAATGCCGCCGTTCCAACCGCTCAATTGGCGGAAGCCGAAGCCCTTTTGCGCTATAAACTGATGCGTGAAGAAAACGAAGAGTACCTCGAAGCAGCCCAAGAAGGCAATCTCGTAGAAATAGCCGATGCCCTGGGCGATATGCTCTACATTCTTTGCGGCACCATTTTAAAGCATGGCCTTTCGGAAAAGATAGAAGAAGTTTTTACCGAAATACAGCGCAGCAATATGAGCAAGCTCGAAAATGGCAGACCGATATACCGCGAAGACGGCAAGGTGCTCAAAGGCAAGAATTACTTTAAACCTGAAATAGCAAATATCCTTGAAAATTGATCTCGGAGCCGCACTCCAAAAAGCGGAAAATAGCACGTGGGCGCTTCGAAAGCTCAACTTGGCACTGGCAATGGGAATACCATTCAATAAGCCGCACGGCATTAAGGTGGCCAAGGTGGAGCCCAATGCGGTAAGCTCCATCATACCCTATAAACGCAAGAATTTCAATCACATAAAAGGGGTGCACGCCTGTGGCTTGGCCACGGTGGCCGAGTTTTGCAGCGGGCTGGTTTTGCTTCGCAAGCTCGACCCGCGCTCGTACCGCATCATTATGCAAAAGATCGAAGTGACCTATCACTATCAAGCCAAGAGCGATGCTACTGCGCGCTTTGAGCTGAGCCAAGAAGATTTTGAATCGAAAATACTGCTGCCGCTAAAGTCTGAAGAATCCGTATACCACACTTGTGAGATTCCGGTGCACGATGCGAAAGGCAACCTACTCTGTACGGCGAAGACTATTTGGCAGATCAAGACCTGGGAAAAGGTGAAGACGAAGGTTGGTTCTTAGCTGTTGGTTTTTAGTTATTGGTTATTAGTTTTTGGTTGTTAGTTCTTAGTTCTTAGTTGCTAGCTTTTAGTTGTTGGTTATTAGTTAGTTATGAGTTGTTGACCTTACGGACTTTTTAGTGTCTTGGGGTGGTAGCGCGTGGATTCTTGAAAACTCCAAGGCACTCTTGGCATAAGTTGAGCGTGGAGCCAAAAAAAACTAGGTGAGATAGCCGTCAACCAAGTGACCGACGGAAGTGGGCCATCTTCACGGCAGCGATTGCGGCTTCTACGCCTTTGTTTCCATGCTTTCCACCAGAGCGGGCTTTGGCCTGATCTATCGTATCATCGGTGAGCACGCAGAATATGACCGGAACCCCGGTCTGGATGCTTACATCTTTTACTCCTTGGGCTACTGCGTTGCAAACAAAATCAAAATGACGGGTCTCGCCCTGAATCACTGACCCGATCGCGATGATGGCATCGAGCTTCACATGATCTGTCAATAGCTTTGCAGCTATGGGCAATTCGAAACTTCCGGGTACTTTATGAATATGAATATGCCTGGATGATGCGCCCAGCTCGCTAAGCGCTTCACGGGCGCCAGTGGTGAGGGCATCTGTGATTTCAGCGTTCCACTCGGATACGACGATACCAAAATGAAAAAGCGCCGCCGAAGGGGTGGAGCTTTTATCAAGTGCGCTCAAATTTTTTCCTGCTGTAGCCATTAACCGCCTACACGAGCTATGTATGAATCGATCACACGGGCTTCTGTGCTCTTAGGATATTTCTCCTTTATTTCTTGGTAGTTCTTAAGTGCTTTTTCGTGCTTCCCTGTATCTTCATGGATCAGACCAGCTTTCTTGAGATAAATTGGAGCGGTGAGAATATTTTCAGAGTGACTTACCGCATCTCCATAATATGAGAGCGCTTCCGAAAAATTACCGAGCTCCACATAGGCATCACCAATAGAACCCAAAGCCACAGCTCCGGCGATCTCATCATCTAGATTGGCATCCTTTAAATGATCGATGGCGCGTTGAAACTCTCCATTTCGCAAGTAAATAATACCAGTGTAGTAAGAAGCCAATGCTCCTGCATCAGTGCCGCTGTATTCATCGGCCAGGTATTCAAAACCGTAATAAGCTTCATTTCCCGCAAGGGCTTTATCAAGACTATCTATTTCAAACCAATACTCGGCTTTCCATAACAGCTCCATGCCTTCCTTATTCTTGGGCTCTAGGTAGAGCCGCGTCACGGCAAAATATCCGGCAAAAAGCACCACCATTATTCCAGCTATGATGAGCAGGGTGTTACGGTTATCTTCTACATATTGCTCTGTCTTTGAATAGACTTCTTGAACATCAACAATTGATTCTTCGTTGTTCTTGGTACTCTTGGCCATACTGGGCATTTTGATTTCGGTGTGCAAAAATAGACTTTTTTAGGAACCATGACAGTCTGGGGTCATTAGATTTGATAATTTTGCCCACATCGCTATGATCATAACCCATCTCAATCTAATAAATTTTAAAAATTACGAGGATGCTTCGCTTGATTTCGACCCTCACGTAAATATCCTTACAGGCCTAAACGGACAGGGTAAGACCAACGTTTTGGATGCTATACATTATCTATCATTTTGCAAGAGTTACTTCAATCCTATCGACAGTCAGAATGTGCGGCATGGAGAAGAATTTTTCGTGGTAGAAGGCGATTTTACTGCAGATGATCAAGTAGATCGAATCTATTGTGGGGTAAAGAAAGGGCAGAAGAAGACCTTCCGGAAAAACAAAACCGATTACGAGCGCCTAGCCGACCATATAGGAAAATATCCCACGGTGGTGATCTCGCCTTACGATAAAGATTTGATCAGCGAAGGGAGCGAAATACGCCGAAAATGGATGGACGGCATTATATCTCAATATAATCGCGCCTATCTAGATGAGCTGGTGGCCTATAACAAGATATTGGGCCATCGGAACAGCTTGCTCAAATTCTTTTGGGAGAACAGAACCTTTGATGCTGATAATCTAGCGCTTTGGACGAATCAGCTGGCCGATAAGGCAGCGATAATATTTGCGGAGCGAGCGGCTTTTATCGAAGCGTTCATGCCCGCCTTCATAGCGCATTACGCGGCCATAAGTGGCAATGCAGAAGAAGTTGGGATAGCGTATAGGTCGCATCTGAGAGAAGCCGAGTTTCCGGAGTTGGTCGCTCAATACATTGATAAAGATAGGCGTAGCTCCTACACCAATGTAGGCACGCATAAAGATGATCTCAAATTTTTGATCGGCGGTCATCCCTTGAAGAAATTTGGATCGCAGGGGCAACAGAAGACCTTTCTCATAGCGCTCAAGCTTGCCCAATTTGATTTGATCAAGCGGAGCACTGGGCTTACGCCAATATTATTGCTCGATGATATTTTTGACAAAATAGACGATGTGCGTGTCGCCCACTTGATGCGACTCGTAAGCGCCCATAATTTCGGACAGATATTTATCACCGATACCCATGCCGACCGAATTACGGGTATCTTTGAAGGCATTAGCGAGAGCGTGAAAATTTTTAAAATCTCAGAAGGAGAAGTCTATGAACCGCAACCAGAATGAAGAATCACTTGAGACCGTAATGAACCGGCTTCTAAAAGCTTACGGCTTGGAAGAAGGAGTTCATACCGCAGCTATCAGCACCCATTGGGAAAAGCTGATGGGGCCGGCCATCGCAAAACGCACGCGCGACATGAAATTGAAAAAGGGTGTGCTCACTATCTGGATAGAATCGGCCAGCCTGCGGCAGGAGCTAAGCTATGGCAAGGATATGATAGCGACCAAAATCAATCAGGCTATGGGCGAGCGGTTGGTGACCCAAGTAGAGCTTAGGTAATGCGTTCACTCTTCCGATAGCTCGATCTGCTTATCGAGAATGGCTTCCATCGCTTTCAAGGTTTGCTTGTCTACTTTGGCATCCGTCCTGGCCTGTTTTTTCATGAAGCGAAACATCGCGTTTTTCTTGATCTCGTAGGCTACAAAGACGGTATAGTCTGTACCGTTATAATACTTCTCTTCATCAAATTTTCTCAAATCGGCTATCCCAGTGTTCATTACCTCACGGGTCAGGGTCTGAAACTTTTCAGATACTTCAGATGAGTTCGTGTTTTCAGTTTCTGCCAGATATTGATCGGAGACTGTCTTTAAATTGGTGCTCACCTGCGATGCGAGTTGGTTTTTGGCTTCTAGGTCGGCTTTGCTACGTGCTATGTTGTCTTTGGCGCTTACCCCTTTTCCGGTGGCCCGGAAATAACTGTTATTCGATTCGTACTTGGAACCCGTAAATGGTTCCTTAACTTTTTCGCCCATTGGAGACTTGTTGGCACAGCTATTAAATAAGGTAAGGGCAAGAAATGCAAGAAGATAGATTCGGTTCATGGTTTTAGTTTCAGCTTGATTAGTAAAAGTCGTGCCAAATTAGGTTTTCTATTTGATAAAGAATGAGACGGTCTATTTATCTTTGGAATCTTAATGGAAGGATACGAAACAGAAAAATGGGGCTTGGCGCTTAGCGGCGGTGGGGCGCGTGGCATCATTCACGTGGGAGTACTACAGGCATTTGAAGATGTCGGATTTAGGCCGGTATGTGTGGCAGGCACCAGTATAGGAGCTATCGTGGGTGTGCTTTATGCAAATGGAATGCGGCCCGAAGAGATGATGAAGCTGATTTTGGCCAAGAGTTTCTTGCGGATGTTTGGCATAAAGCCAAGTCTCTCGGGATTTTTGGAAATGAAATACCTAAAGGCCATACTTCAGAAATATGTTCCTGAGACTTTTGAAGAATTGCAGATGCCCTTTATGGCATTGGCCACCAATCTGAGCAAACGGGAGAACGTAGTGTTTGATCAAGGTGCACTCCATCAGGCAGTAATCGCATCGGCTACCATCCCCGTACTGTTTGAGCCGGTAGAGATCGATGGTGATAAATATGTAGATGGCGGAGTGATCGATAATCTGCCATCAAGCGCTTGCAAATCGAAGTGCGACAAGGTGCTG
Organism: uncultured Cryomorphaceae bacterium; assembly: GCA_963836915.1. Classification (GTDB taxonomy): domain Bacteria; phylum Bacteroidota; class Bacteroidia; order Flavobacteriales_D; family Cryomorphaceae; genus Cryomorpha. The sequence goes on from CAWILH010000002.1 coordinate 634,745, forward strand.
GGGATAGAAGTAAACCATGGGAAATTCAGTCCAGACCTGCGTAATATGAAGAATGTGGCGATGGAGATATTTCAAATGATCATTGATCAAAACAGCCAAAAGGGAATGAACGCCTGCGATGAGCTCATTATGCCCGAGCTGGATGAGACGTTTCAGCTCTTAGATTTCTCCAAATCAAAGACCCTTTTCGACATCGGCCTGAAAGAAGGGCAGGATTGGTTGAAGAAGCATGGGCATTAATCTATGCGCTCCAGAACTTTTATGATAGTGGGTGCTGCATCGGCCTTGCCAATAGTAAAATAAAAGCCCAAGCCGACCAGCAGCGATGCGATAAGAGCTCCATACCAAAGCACAGGGTAGCCATTATGATTTACCAAATAAAATCCGACTGCTGGAGCTAGGATGAATGATACCGAGTAGCTCATGGAGTGGAATCCGAGATAGGCACCGCGACTATTTGCTGGCGGTCGATTGGCAGCGTAGGTGAGCAGAAAGGGCATCACAAAGATTTCTGCAATGCTCAGCAAAATCATCGCGATTATTAATATAAGTAATGACGTGTCAAGATTTAAGGCTAGAAAAGACAAGCCTAGTAGCCACCCACCTATGGCCACAGCCCTGCCGAGACGCATAGCTTTGCTCAGGATGTATACGAGGGGCATTTCCAAAAGGAATACTACGCCACCATTTATTCCAAGCAAAGCGCCGATTGAGCGCTCAGAGAGTTTATAAATTTCCCGATAATAAAGCGGTAAAGTGAAGAAAAACTGGAAGAAAACCGTCCCGAATAGAATGGTGAGAATTGAAAATAGCACATAGCGGCCATCGCGAATTGGGCTTTGTTTTTTCTGTATTTCTATCGGCTTCTTTGCATCAGCCTTAGCCCTACCACTGAAATATAGAAAGAAGACCAAGCCGGCCAAGATGCAAGTCATGCCATCCATATAAAACAGCCATTTATAACCGTACATGGCAAGGACACCCCCAGCGATTGGGCCAAGGGCAAACCCTAGATTTATAGCCATCCGATTAAGGGAATAAGCGCGGGTAAGATTTTCAGGGCGCGCATATTGGGCTACCGATGCAGCATTTGCCGGTCGAAAGGTATCAGAGATCACAGTGATGATGAAGAAACCTATCGAAAGACTATAGAAAGAATCTTGCATCTCTAAAAAGTAAAACCCCACTCCCGTAAGGATGAGTGACCAAAGCTGAACATGAAAAGCCCCAATCTTATCAATCAAAAAGCCGCCGAGATATGCTCCCACCAAGGAACCAGCTCCAAAAAGACTCAGTACGATGCCTACTTCTCCAGTCTCGAGCGACATTTCTTTACTTAGGTAGATGCTCAAAAAAGGAAGCACCATAGTCCCGGTGCGGTTTATTAAAAGCACGAGCGCCAGCATCCATGCCGGTGCGGAGAGTCCTTCATAGGTCTTTACATACTGGCCAATGATGTTCACGAATGGTGGTTTTAGAGCTTCAAAATTAAGAAGATCAGCAGATTAATTCTGATAACCCTCAGGACGGCAAAAAGAAAAAATTCTGGCCGCTATAGCTTTTTTCAGAATAGGGGTGCAGCGACTTACCGTCAAAATAGTGGATGGTATAACCGAGCCCAGTAAGAAAGTTCATACTGCGCTTTCGGTTTTCATTATCCCATAATTCAGTATAGATAATGGGTTGATCTCTCTTGAGCAAAGACTCGCCGCCCTTTAAAACGAAGTACTCAAAATTCTCCACGTCGAGCTTTATTCCTGTTACCTTTTTTGACTTGGGAATGAGGTTGTCAAGTGTTTCTACCTTGACCTGATATTTGCGCCCAGAGCCCATCACTTCAATAGATGGATGTAGGATATGGCTCAGCCCCTGCATTTTTACTTGATTGATCTCTGGTAGGATCATCTCGGCATCGCCAGGCTCTGCGCCAAGTGCTACATCAAAAAGCCGAAATTTTTCTTCGTTTTTTTCTTTGATGATCGTTTGCAGTACAGCCCTATTATCGGGGATGGGCTCAAATGCCCAAATGTTCGATTCGGGCTTGGTACGCAGGAGGTGCCAAGTCATGATACCTAGGTTGGCACCAATGTCTAGTATGACGCCATGTGCTGGGAGCAATTCCATAAACTTGAAAAAATCACCTTCCTTCGGATCGCTCTTGAGGGTAAGCACCTTATAACGGGCAAAAAGAAGAAGATAGGTATCGAAGCCGAGAATATTTTGTAAAAATCGCTTCAGGAAGACTTTCAAATCCAAAATTTCGGCAAAGGTAAAAATTCAAGTTTCCTAAAAAACTTTAAAAAAGCCTTCATGGCAAAATCAAAAGGAAACCTTCCAAAAGGTAAGTTGGCAGGAATCTATAGTGGCGCGATGGGTTTGATAAAGCGCCGCGTCTAGCAAGGAACCGGGTTCTAATATACGGGATCTGTTGATTGGGCAGATGCCTGATTTTACAACCAATGGTATCGAAGTTATCCCCAACGCTGCGCTATCAAGCTCCATTACCGTAAATCCATTCTCAACATATCTGTCGACTGCCGGAGCAGCTTCGAGAGCTATATTTCTTCCGGCAGCCTTTTTTTGGAATGCGATCAGATTAAGGCTGCCGCTATCTGGAGCGATGCGATGCACCATCGATGCCGTGTCCGAATAAAAATCACTGCCCACCCAGCCATCGGGAAGCTCGGCCAATCGTGGTGTAGCCCCCAAAACATCTAGCCACATGGCTGCACCATTTGCCGTAAGGTAAAGTATGGGCGTATCGTGTCGGTGAAGCTGAGAAGTGTCGCCCACTTCCATTTCCAAATGGATGATTCGGTAATTTTCACCTTCATATACCACCTTATGAAAGGGCTCATCATGTACCTGAATCATTGTAGGTTGAGCGGCTACTGACTGATTTATAATAAAAATTAGCGCAAGAAATAGGCCGGTCTTAATAAAATTCATAGCTTAGAAATTCACCGGCTAGAGCGCGTGTGAAGGGGTGGTTTAAAATCATTAACATTCCCAGAAATGAAATTATAGTATCTTTCAGCCAAATTGGGAATAAATCCCAAAATTATACTTTTACTAACCATTAAAACTTAAATCATGAATTTGAAATTAATCGTATTAGCGCTCGGACTTGGAATCAGCACATACACTATGGCCCAAGATTCGAAAATGATCGAAAAGAAGGCTACCGCTCAAACCGATAAATTGGTGAAAGCGCTGGAGCTGGATGATGATCAAAAAATGCTCTTGTACCGCCAAAACTACGTGGCGCTGTCAGCCGAAGAAAACTATAAGGCTGCCAAAGCAAAAACTCCGGAACTTGATGTACGGATGGAAAAGCAACGTGAGAGTTATGACCAAGCGGTGAAGGGAATCCTTACAGAAACGCAATATGAAGCCTACAGCAAAATGGAAATGGGCGATGCGAAGAAATCTAAAACCACCAAATCAGAAAAGAGCGTAAAGTAAACGTATGAAGATCAGCATTAATGCTACTTTGATAAAAAGCCCATCGGTACTACTGGTGGTGCTTTTTTTCTTTGCGGTGGCCTGTAAGGATAAAAAAAACATTCAAGTGAAAGAAGTGGAGATTTTCGAAGGCTCTTATGTTTTAAATACGCTAAGTGGCGCGGCCATCAATACCGACGATTATATGCGCGGAAAGCCTACCATCGTTTTCTTGGATTCTACATCTCTGAGCGGGAGCACAGGATGCAATCAATACCGAGCAAGTTATTCCATACAGGATAGCTCCATAACCATTAAGATGGGGCCAATGACCAAGATGGCATGTCCCGGCAGGGGTGAACAGCTATTCCTAGATGCGCTGAGCTCAATCAACACCGTGAGAAAAACGGAAGAATCGCTGGTCTTTCTCAGCGATGCCAAGCCCATCCTGTCCTTTGGCCGAACGGAGTAAACCACCGTTCATTTAGCTCGCATTGCGCTGATTACAGTTTCCGGTGCGAAGGATTACCTTCGCGCATTTTTCAATGCCAATTATAACCCAATGAGAAATATTCAAAATAGCTTTTTTATTGCATTGCTTTTTATGGCCTTCGCCGATGGTGCGGCGGCGCAATGTGAAGTCTGGGTGAACCCTACCAGTACCAGCGGTTTCGACGTTTTTGACGAAGCGCCTTGCGCGGGCGATTCCGTAAGTTTTGAAGGCTTTCAGGTTTGGAAATCTGAAGCTTATGTGCTCCCTGAGCTCACCCAAGGGTCTACCTATGCAGTGACGCTCTGCGCAATATTCGAAACCCTTGAGTGGAATCCCGATTTTACCGTCATTGCTCCGTCAGGAGCGGTAGACGCCTTTGGAAGCGATGCCGAAAGCCCCTGTTCCTTAGAATTTGTCGCTTCCGAAAGCGGAGATTATCTACTTGCCGTCAATGAAGAAAATAATTGCGGTACCGCCGAAAACCTGGCCAATGGATTTCTCACGCTCATCACCCTTCAAAGTACTATAGATTGTGGCCCGCCACCTAGTTTTATAGCAGGGGCAGAGAGCTTTGAGTCGGGCGATATTCCCACCTGCTGGATCGAAATTGATGCCGATGGAGATGGTTTCGGATGGCAGGTATCCGGTGGGTTCGATGCCTTCGACGGATCGGCATTGATTCGATCGGTTTCTTTTTCCAGTGCTACGGGAGCGTTAATGCCCGATAATTTTTTGATCACTCCAGAGCTGGCCGTTCAAGATGGTGATTCCCTCTATTATGTAGTCCGCAGCACCGATGTTGAATTTTCGGAGCAGTATGAGATCAGGGTTTCTACAAGTGGAACTGAGCCGGAAAACTTCTCAGAAGTTTTATTGCTGGACGATATACTTCGCAGTAGTTGGAGCGGCCGCTCAATAGATCTATCGGCCTATGCCGGAGATTCTATCTATATTGCATTCCGACATGGCAATAGTATCGGTCAAGCAGCGGTTTTGATTGATGCCGTAGCACTGCTTGGAGCTTTAGATTGCACTCCGCTCTCGATCTATGGGTCGGCAGGGCAGAAGGACTTAAACATATATCCAAACCCGAGTCAGGGGGTTTTAAACCTGGCCATCGATGGCCCGGTTTCGGCCTATAGCGTGGAGCTTATAGATCTTCAGGGGCGTGTAGTCCTTTCGGCAAATGGAGTAGGGGGGAATGGCCTTCCAGAGTCGCTCGACTTTAGCGCGGCGCCCGCAGGGATCTATCTTTTGAAGCTGCATCATGGGAGCAATACTGGAATTTCGAAAGTGGTATTGAAGTGATTCCCAGATATCTCACCGATGTATAACCAATTGAAAGCTGCCGCAAAAGCAGTGGTTCCAAAAAAGTGGCTCATAAGCAACGAAGCTCAGGTCAGGTTGCTGCTGTTTCGGTTTTACAGCGGCAGCAGTTTTGAATGCTCGGTATGTGAGAAGACGTTCCGAAAGTTTATAAAACTTAAGAATGGAGATAATCTCTGCCCAAGTTGTGGGAGTCTTTCCCGAACTAGAAATCTATGGACTCTGCTTTCTGGGCGATTTCTCAATGAAAAAAAAAGTATTCTTCATTTCAGTCCTTCGAGAAGCATCTACCATAAACTTCAAAATTTGGATCTTGATTATGTCAGCTCAGACCTTTCTGATCATTTCATAGCGACCAAGCGGTACGATATTACTTCAATAAACTGTGCGTCGGAGCGGTTTGACCTCGTTCTATGCTATCACATTCTAGAACATGTTCCAGACGATCTATCTGCTATGAGCGAGCTTTTTCGCGTATTAAAGGGCGGTGGTCATTGCCTTGTTCAAACTCCTTTTAAGGATGGAAACATTTATGAAAATGAGTCGGTAAAAACGGATAATGAGCGTCGTGCGCACTTCGGACAGGCCGATCATGTGCGTATCTATTCGGTGCCCGGCTTGGTAGGGCGACTTGAAAATGCCGGCTTCAAAGTTTCTGTAGAAAATTTTGATCCGAAAGCGGGAAATCGAGCGGGATTGCTTCCCGAAACAGTATTGATCTGCCAGAAGCGGTAGGTAGTAAAGTTATTTTGCGCAAGCCGTAAAAGGAAGTACAATATGTGGTCTTTCGCGGTTAATGGAATAATATTGGCTAAAGGCCAAAAGAAAAACAAACAAATGGCCATCTTAGGAAAACTGATAAAAACTGGAATTAACTTAAGTCATAAATTTGAATTTCCGGAGAATGGGGATGCTCAAGAGAAACAGCTCCTTGAATTATTGAAACAGGCAAAAGATACTGCTTTTGGGAAATATTTCGGTTTTGAAGCCTTATTGCTATCTGATCATCCCGTGCGTGACTTCCAGAATACTGTGCCTATCCACGATTATAATAAAATGAACGCCGACTGGTGGGTGCAGCAGCAAAAGTTTCCAGACATTACTTGGCCGGGCAAGCCCCCATTTTTTGCGTTAAGCAGTGGCACCACCGGAAAGGCGAGCAAGCGGATACCTATTACCGAAGCATTTCTGGACAGTATGAAATCTGTCGGTACGTCGATGATAAAGTCAATGGCCAATTTCGAGCTCTCCGAATCCCTATTTGAGAGCGAGCTTCTTATGCTCGGCAGCAGTGCGAGCCTTGAAGAGAATGAGTTGGGCTTTAAAGAAGGGGAGATCAGCGGTATAAACACCCATAATTTTCCGGGATGGTATGACGTATTCTACCGTCCGGGGCGTGAAATTGCCGATCGCCCCAACTGGGACGATCGCCTTAAAATGATGGTTGCCGAAGCGCCGGAATGGAATATAGGCGCCATTTGCGGCATACCTTCTTGGATTTTGATTTTGCTCCAAGAAATCATCAAAGAGCATAAGCTGGAATCGATCCATGATATCTGGCCAAATTTAACCTTGTATGCCAGCGGCGGTGTGGCTTTCGACACGTATAGATCAGATTTTGAAGCCCTGTTTTCAAAGCCAGTTGCATTCTTGGACACCTATCTGGCCAGTGAGGGGTTTTTTGCATTTACATCAAGACCCGGAACCATGGACATGGAGCTCGCGCTCCATCATGGCTATTTCTATGAATTCATTCCATTCGATGAGCGCGGTGTAGACGACCAGGGCGGGGTATTGGAAAATCCGATGACGCTCACGGCAGGTGATGTTGAAGTAGGGCAGGAGTACGTGCTCGTAGTTAGCTCCTGCGCCGGGGCATGGCGGTATATCATAGGGGATGTGGTAAAGATAACGGCCGTTGAGCCGATCCAAATCAAGATTACAGGCCGGACAAAATTTTACTTAAATGTGGTGGGATCGCAGCTCTCCGAAGAGAAGATGGACGTAGCGATATTGGAAGTTGGCCGCGCGATGAACGTCTCAATAAATGAATATTCGGTAGCCGCAGTAAAAAATGAAGCAGGCAAGTATACCCATCGATGGATATTGGTTTCGGATATTGATTTTGATGTAGCCCGATTTGCCGAAGAGCTCGACCATCAACTGAAGGACGCCAATAAAAACTATAAGGTAGCACGATCAAAAGCACTTACGGGAATAGAAGTAAGGCGCATCACCAAAAAGCAATACCACACCTATTTGGAAAAGAAGAAAAAAGTGGGCGGACAAATAAAAACCCCGAAAGTGATGAGTGAAGAGAAGATGCTCGATTTTGAATCAACGCTGAATCTATAATTCGATTTTTGGCGCTTCAACGGGCTGGTCCTGATCGATGCATAGTTCTACATCGGCTATGGACATGTAAAACTTGTTGATTTTATCTTTGTAGCTCTTACCCATAAAGTCGCTTTCAAGAATGAAACGCTTCGTGGTAAGTATTTCGTTTACAAATCCATGTGAGATGGCAATCCGATCTGCTTCATGTTCTACTTCTCGCTTAAATTTACCTGACAAGACATATTTAACACCGTAGATGAGCATACCTATCGTTGATTTATCCCCATAATCGACCACGTGACCGAGCTCGTGGGCAAACCAGCCGGTAAGGATCTCTTCGGGCAGATCGGCAACTTTCACAGATTTACTGTCGCGTACATAGTTGGCCAGATTGATTTGGTAGGCATTTATTCCCTTAAAAACCCTCGAGAGCTTTATCACAGGTTGAGCTTGCATGGTAGATGACTTGATGTGCCTTTGGTTAAGGATGATCTCATATTCATAAAGCGTCTCATAAGCTTTTGCAGCTTTTAAAAAGCAGTTTTTTATTTTTTCACTTTCTACGCCTATAAATTTTATGTTCATGGAAATTTTTTCAATTTGGTTTCTTGGAGCCGATTCCTGCGCGAAAGACACCTTGGCACCCAGCATACACATCGCAAAAATAAAGGTTTTGATCTCTGAGCCATATTTCTTCAAATTCACAGTCTGTACAAAATGTCCGATAATTTATATTATGTTAAGTTGAACTGAATAATCTCTTGACCAGATTATTCTCTTGCCTTTCTTTTCGAGTAAATATATCCCAGTATCTGCAGCATACCTACTATCTCCGTTCTCCAATTTCTTCAAGCGCCTTCACGCTATCCAGCTTCATTTTCAGTTCATTGATAATTAAATCTTGATTCAAGCTGTTTTGTTCCGCTTTTAACAGCGCTGCTCGGTGCATGAATATATCCTTTCGGATCTCATCTTTCATTCCTTTAGAATTTGCCTTTTCGATATTGGCTTCAAGTTGAAGGATTATTTCCTTCTGTTCTTTGATGATTTTTAATTCGCTTTCTTTCCTAACCTTTATTCCATCTATGGCCAGACTGATATCTTCAGCGTTTCGATCTTTTGGGAGCTCTCCTTTAGGAGCGCAGCATACCAGAACAAAAATTACAAAGACTGATCCGAGACTGGTTTTCATTTTTTTGCCCTGTTTAGAAAGAAAGCCCGAACGGAGTCGGGCTTTCGAAAGTGCATTAACACCTTGAGCTTCTATTTTTCTACAGCTTCAAGTTTTGCTTTCATCTCATCATACTTTGCCTGATTGTCTAGCAGGGCGTATAATTGTTTAAGAGATGCCATCGCCCCTACATCCGTTGGATCGAGCTCATGGGCTTTCTCTAAATACGGCTTTGATTTTATGAAGATGGCCTTGGCTTCGGCACGTGCGGCATCATATTTCTTGTTGTCCTTGATGTCATTGGCCGAATTGTTCATCTCCACCCCTTTATTAAAGTACATGGCACCCAGATTATACTGTGCATCAAAGTATTCAGAATCTATTTTTATTGCTTCGCTATAAGCTTTAACAGCGTCTTCCGTCCGTTTTAGTTGATCGTATACCACTCCCAATGAAAATTGTAATTGCTTATTTTCTGGCTCTTTAGCAATGGCCAATTTCAGATTATTCTCGGCTTCTTCAAACTTATCATTCTTCAGGTAGTGATTTAATTCGTACACGATCAGGTCGGCATCGTCTGGATACGCTTTCCGTCCTTCTTGGATAATGGCGATATACTGGTCATCATTTTCTTCTTTTTGGTAGATATTGGCCATGTAAACATACATCTTGGCTCCTAGATACTTAGCTTCCATGGCTTTGCGGTACATTTCTAGCGCAGTTTCATTATCACCCGCCTGCTCGGCTGCCAAGCCTGCATTATAGACCGCCAGTGTGTCAAAGACTCCGAGCTCCGCACCCGCTTCGGCGCCCATCTTGAAAAAATCGCGTGAATTCGCATAGTCTTTGGCGTTATATGCTTCAATTCCTTTATTGATTGCCAAATTTCTGGTTTGGTTATAGCCAACCATTGTCAGGTCGGTGTTCCGCTTTTTTACATCCAGCTCCTTGGCTTTTTGATATGATCTCAGGGCTTCGCCGATCGCCGTTTTCTTGTCCACACCAAAATCTTCTTCACTCAGCGCAATGCGTTGATATATCTCGCCGCGGTATCTCCAAGCCTTGTCATCGTCCTGCGTTTTCTCGTTCACTACGGCGTCATCTATATACTCTCTTGCCTTGGCGAATTCGCCAGCTTCTTTGGCATTGAAGGCTGATACAACTTTAGAATTTTGCCCGATGGCCGTGGATGAACCAAAAACCAGTAGCAAGTAAAATAATCGTTTCATTTTTGTCAAGTTTAATTTTTCTTTACTTTACAAATGGGATGCCAGATGAGCCAAACCCATATCACGTTGACAAAAATAAGGCTTTGACTTTCTTGTGCAAATCATTTGCCAATAAGCGCTGGTTTTTATCATCGGGATTCAAAATTGGCCAAAGCTTCTTACCTTTCCTTTTTTAAGATTATGACCAACGCCCCTACCATCATAGAGAAAACAGAAGTCTTTGAGCTTGCTGCCCAATTTGTTAATACCACTGGACGCCATATTTTCCTTACGGGAAAAGCAGGTACAGGAAAGACTACTTTCCTTAGAAACCTCGCCGGCCAGACCCATAAGCGAATGCTCATCGTGGCGCCTACCGGAATTGCGGCGCTTAATGCTGGCGGTGTTACCGTCCATTCCCAATTTCTATTGCCATTGGGCGCCTACCATCCTGATAAATACGCACCTGAAGCCAGCGCCAACGGCAGGATTTATTCTTCCGATATCCTGACCCGGAAAAACCCGCTGAACAGCATAAGAAAGCAGGTACTTCGTGATATCGAGCTTCTCGTGATTGACGAAGTGAGCATGCTCCGTGCCGATATACTTGACGCGGTAGATTTTAGGTTGAGAGCAGCCCGGGGCAATCACAACAAGCCTTTTGGTGGAGTGCAGTTATTAATGATCGGTGATCTCTTTCAGCTTTCGCCAATAGTGAAGGACGATGAGTGGAATATTCTCAAAGCCCACTACCCTACCCCCCACTTCTTCTCGTCCATTGCGCTGCGAAAAGACGGATACATCTATGTAGAACTGAGCAAAGTATTCAGGCAGCGTGATGATAAATTCCTGAACATTCTCAATAATCTAAGACATAATACCTGCACCGCCGGAGATATTGCCGAGCTCAATAAACACTACGACCCCAATCATTCTGGAGAAGAAGAAGTAGTAACGCTCACCACGCATAATTATCAAGCCGACAAGATAAATCAAACGGAGCTGGAAGCTTTAAAGGAAAAACCCTATTCGTACCACGCCAATATTACAGGCGACTTTCCAGAAAATATTTATCCCCTGCCATCTGAGCTGGTGCTAAAAAAAGGTGCGCAGGTGATGTTCATCAAAAACGATACAGTTCAAAACCGCTTTTACAATGGAAAGCTCGCCAAAGTCATAGCGCTTGACGCCAAATCGATATGCGTAAAAATGGCTGGCGAAGATCGGGAGCTGAAGCTGGAGCGCATGGTCTGGAACAATACCAAATATGGCATGGACGATGCAAAGGAACTGACCGAAGAGATAGCCGGCACCTATGAGCAATATCCGATAAAACTCGCTTGGGCCATCACGGTACATAAGAGTCAGGGACTTACTTTTGATAAGGCCATCATTGATGTAGGAAAGGCCTTTGCCCCTGGCCAAGTCTACGTGGCGCTATCCCGATTGCGCACGCTGGACGGGCTTATACTTCGTACCAAGATCAATCCGGGTGGCATTCACAGCGACTCCGATGTGATGGGTTTTCAAGAAGGAACCAAATCACAGGGCGACTTATCTCCATTGCTCAAAGCAGGACAAGCCCACTACCTTCAAGATGCGCTGCACCGCACGTTTTCTTATTCCGACTTACTGAGCCAGGCGGAGTACATCGAGCGGAAGTCGGGTGGGAAGATGGAATTCGAAGACCTGGATATGCGCACCGCAGTGCCGATCATCAAAGAAAAAATACGCGAGCAGGAAGGAAATGCCCGGAAATTTAGAAATCAGATCAGCGGCTTGCTCACATCGGGCGATTATGACCTACTGCAAGGACGTATCGAAAAGGCCGCTTCCTATTTTCTCACTTACCTCTACGATCTGCTTTACCAAACCATGCTCCACTTAAACGAAGCAGCACAGTTTTCTAGGAGCAAGGCTTATGTAAATTTGATGACCGAGCTGGAGCAACTTGAACTGCGAAAAATAGGCGATACGCAAAAGGCCCTTTCGGCTTACCAAGTCTATATTGCAAGGCGCTGAAATAGAAGGAGACAAAGTAGATAAGGATGTCCGAATGGCAAAGCATGAGGCTTTTCTGAGCAAAATAGAAAGCCATATCAAAGAGAATCCGCGGAAAGGAGCAGGCAAATCAGGTAAGAAACGGACTACTGGCAAGGCGCCCGGTGAGAAGGCAGGAAAATCGGCCAAAGCGAAAGGTGCTACCTACCAGGAAACGTACGGCATGGTCAAAGACGGGTTGAGCATTGAGCAGATTGCTGTAAAGCGATCGCTCACTGAAGGCACCATAGAAAGCCATATAGCGCGTGGCATTGGAGAAGGAAAGGTCAACATCTCAAAATTCATGACCGAAGATGACCGCAAGACCATAGCCATGGCCTTATTGGATAAGGAGAATGAAGGACTCAATGATGTGTTTGCATCCTTCAAAGGAAAATATAGCTATGGCAAAATAAGGATGGTGCAGGCCGCTATCGCTGAAGAGAACTAATAGATGCCGCCACCGATCCTATTCAAAGGCTCCCGCCACAGCTCCAGCTAACATAAGGCCCACCACTAAACCAACACCAGCTTGAGAAGCCTTGACCGTATAATAGGACTGTGCATTGGAAAGTGGAAATCGATTGGGCGCTGAACTGGTGGTGTACACATCGGTGGCATAAAAAGGAAAGGTCAAGGTATAGCTATTGTTGAAGTCTGGGTTATCGGCCAGGTAGAATTCTATTTCTAGCAGGCTCTGGATTTTTTGGTCTAACTCGGTATGATATGCCGTAATCGCAGTTCGGTTAGCTTCCCGCAAATATTTTGACTCTCCTTTTCGCTTGTCGGACTTACTATATATCACGGGGTATGCCCGGTAGTGCAGCTCCATGACGCGCCCCGAAGGAATGAAAAGCACCGGGCTGTCACTGCTTTGATTATAATACGAAGACCCCGGTGCGAATGTGGGGAAGAGAAGATCGCGTACCACCATATTATTTTTCACAAAAATGGACTTTTCCAGATCGATGTAGATGGGCTCGTCACCGGTATTCTTTATATGGATGACCTGCTGAAAATCTTGCGCCCAAAAGTCAAAGTCGATGTATACCGAATTATCTTCAAAATAATACCTTGAATTTTGATCATTTACCTGCAGGCTGCTTCCCAATTTTACATATTGATAGGATGTGCAGGATGTTAATGTGATGACAAAGAGCGTAATAAGTGAAGATAATTTGGCCATGGGTTTATTTTTTTGATTTGGTCATGACCAAACATTGTACCGCTGTAATTGTAATTAAAGCATCGCCATATTTACAACTTTACCAGAAAGCTAACTTTGAAGAAATTTAAACGCTATGAAAACTAAAATTTTAAGCACCGTCGCAATGCTCATTTTCTTGAGCTGCCAAGCTTTTGCTCAAATGCCTACCCACATAGATGCCGGTCAAGAAGAAGATCCGGTAAGGCTTTGGGAGAATCCACAGCTCATTATCCCAGTAGTACTTTTTATAGTTGCCATGATCGGGATCGGTATATGGCGCCGTAGGAAGCGTCCTTAACATACCTTAACCTGCGGGCTAAGTGCAAACCTTTAAATTCACCACCCTGAACTGAATTCTCATTTACAGATGAAAAGATCTTACTGGATCATTGCGGTCTCGACAGCAATATTGGCACTTATTCTTTATTACTCTTTTTCCGCTTCAAGCGCAGAGACAGAAGGTATTCTCGTTCCGGTCAAGTCGGGAGAGTTTGTAGTGGACATTACTACCACCGGCGAGCTTGAAGCAAAAAACTCAGTAGAAATTCTCGGCCCACAGGGAATTCGAAAGTACAGGATCTGGAACGTGACCATTCAAGAAATCATAGATGAAGGCACCCTGGTCTCCAAAGGCGACTACGTGGCTTCGCTCGATCCTTCGGAGCTGACCAATAAGCTCAAGGACTCCCAGCTCGAAATGGAAAAAATAGAGTCTCAATTTGTGCAAACCCGCTTGGACACGACATTGGAAATGCGCAAATCACGTGATGAACTCATCAATCTTGCCTACGCAGTAGATGAGCGCGAGTTGATTCTGGACCAAAGCATTTACGAGCCGCCCGCCACCATCAGGCAGGCCGAGATCGATCTGGACAAAGCCAAGCGCGCGCTCGATCAAGCCACGGAGAACTATAAGATCAAGAAAGAACAAAATATCGCCAAGATGCAAGAAGTAGCGCTAAACCGCCAAAAGGAAATGCGCGAGATGGAAGGCATGCAGGAGCTCATGGAATCGTTTCGGATCATGGCGCCTGAAGACGGTATGCTCATCTACAAAAAAGATTATAATGGACGCGCCGTAAAGGAAGGTTCGCAGATAAACGCTTGGGATCCTGTAGTGGCCACCCTACCCGATCTCTCTGTAATGGTCTCTACCACATTTGTGAATGAAGTAGATATACGCAGGATTAAAAAGGGGCAGCGGGTAGAGATCGGACTGGATGCCTTTCCAGAAAAAAAATTTTCCGGGAAGGTCACCAAAGTGGCAAATGTTGGCGAACAGCGGCCCAACTCCGATGCCAAAGTATTTAAGGTGACCATCGAAATCAACGAAAAGGATGACCTGCTTCGGCCATCTATGACCACCAGCAATAGAATAATAACCCAAAAGATAGATTCGGCACTTTACATCCCATTGGAAGGTCTCTTTAATCAAGACGACTCCATCACCTATGTCTATAAGAAGAGCGGGATGAATGTTTCTAAACAAGAGGTGATCCTTGGTGCATCCAATAGAAATGAAGTGGCCATCAATGCTGGGCTGGCGATGGGCGACAAAGTTTACATCAGTAAGGTAAGTGGAAGAGATGACGAAGCCGTAGAACTGCTTTCACAGCTTGATGGTAAGCGAAATAACCCACCAGAACCGGAGCTGAAAGAGCCCGAAGAAAATAAACGCAACGGCGGAAGGCGAAGTGGAATGCCGCAAATGCCGAAACCGTGATAAACGAAAGGCTCATTGCCAATTTTAATATTGCACTCGAAGCGCTCATAAGCAATCGGATGCGCTCCTTGCTTACCGCTCTGGGTATCATTTTTGGGGTGGCCGCGGTAATCGCAATGCTCGCCATAGGCAATGGAACCCAGCAAGAGTTAAATGACCAAATGAAACTGGTGGGTGTGAATAACATCGTAATTGAACCGATCGTAGAGCAGAAAGAAGAAGTGCTCAGCGAAGAAAAATCCAATCGAGAGAAAGAGAAGTTCTCCCCCGGCCTGCGCCTTGAAGATGTGAAAGCCATAAAAGATGTGGTGCCTTCGATCCGTAAAATAAGTCCAGAAATTATTATTGACACCTATATTATCAATAACGGTACGCGCCGTTCGGCAAAACTAGTGGGCGTAGAACCTGTCTATTTTGAGATTTTCAATTTTGCGCTAAGCGAAGGCAAGATGTTCAATAAGAGTCATCTAGATGTGGGTGCTCCAGTCTGCATCATCGGCAAGTCCATTAAGAGCCGCTTCTTTCCTACCGAAAATGCGATTGGAAAAAAGCTCAAGGTGGGCTCATCTTGGCTCGAAGTGGTGGGCGTGCTGGAGCAGCGGCTTATCAGCGAGCAGAGCCTGAGCAATCTGGGCATCAGGGATTATAATATGGATGTTTATACGCCGCTCCAATCTATATTGGTAAGGTATGAGAACCGCGAGCTGGTCACAGAAGCGATGATCAGGCTTTCCAATAGCAATGATGAAGAAGATGAAGCCGAGGCTGCCGCCAATGAAAAGAACTACCATCAACTGGATCGGATGGTAGTGCAGGTAGATGAGACCTCGCTGCTCAATCCTGTGGCCGATGTAATCTCCAGGTTATTGGCGCGCAAGCATTTTGAAGTGGTCGATTACCAAATCGAAATTCCTGAGCTATTGCTGAAACAGCAAAAACGGAGCAATGAACTCTTTAATTATGTGCTGGGCGCCATAGCAGGAATATCCTTGCTGGTAGGCGGAATCGGAATTATGAACATTATGTTGGCATCTGTTCTTGAGCGTATTAAGGAGATAGGTCTCCGCCTTTCGCTCGGCGCCAAGAAGACAGATATCGTTCACCAGTTTATGTTTGAATCCGTACTTATCAGCGTGTCGGGAGGTATAATTGGTATTGTTTTGGGTATTTCACTCGCTTTTGCGGTAAGCCAACTCGCTGGCATAAGCACGGTGATATCATTCTCTTCCATCCTAGTTTCTTTTGGAGTGGCCGCAGGGATAGGGCTCGTATTTGGAATAACCCCAGCACGGCGTGCAGCACAGCAAAACCCAATAAATTCACTGCGTTATGAATAATTCATTTGCCGTCCTGATGGCGCTTGTTCTTTTCGGGGTTGATTCATCAGCTCAGCTTTCGGAAGTGCTCAACCTAGATGGTGTGATCACCATGGCGCGAAATAACTCGCCAGCCGCCAAGCAAGCCGAAACGCGAAAGAAAAACCGCTATTGGCAGTACCGGTTATACCGCGCTGATTTTAATCCGCAGCTCGCCCTTTCAGGAAATGTTCCGGGCTATAACCGAGATTTTTTCAGCAACCGGCTTGATGATGGTACGATCGTATTTCAGGGCAGGGAACAAGTGAACTCCAGCTTAAATCTTGGGCTGGTGCAGCCCATTGCGTTCACTGGGGGAAGCGTGAGTATAAACTCAAACCTGAACTACTTCTCTGACCTACAGCAAGATCTGGATCGGTATAATACGACTGCCGTCAATATCCGGCTCGACCAACCCTTATTTGGCTTCAACCAATTAAAATGGGATAAGCGCACCGAGCCCCTACGCTATGAAGAGAGCAAGCGGGAATATATAGAAGAGATGGAATTCGTGAGCCGCGAGGCGGTGCGCTATTTCTTCGATTATCTGGATGCTCAGATTAATTATCAGATCGCAAATTTCAATCTTTCCAATACCGATACGATTTACAAGATTGAAGATGGACGCTATAATATCGGAACAACTTCAAAGGATAAATTACTTCAAGTGGAGCTACAATTACTCCGCAGTCAGCAAGATGTGGCACAGGCTCAGCTTGACTTGCAGACATCAAGCCAGCAGCTGCGTGCCTATCTGGCCATCAAGAATGTAGATACCCTAGAGCTTGACGTGCCAGCTACCATCCCCGAGTTTGACATCATAGCACTCGATGCCATTCAATATGCCAAGCTGAACCGGGCAGATTACGTAGCCTTCGAGCGGCGGCGGGTAGAGGCTGAAAGCGAACTTGCCGAAGCCCGCTCCCAACGGTTTCGAACCAATCTATCAGCATCGTATGGCCTTAATAAGGCCAGCGATGAGTGGGACGATGCCTATGCCGATCCCAACGAGCAGCAACGCATTGACATTACGCTCTCCGTCCCCATTCTGGATTGGGGTCGAAACAAGGCTCGTGTGCAGACGGCTATGGCCAATCAAGAATTGAATGCATACGTGATCGAACAGGATATCCAGAACTTCGAGCAAGAGATTATTACCTTGGTAGGCAGGTTTGAACTGCTTAGAAATCAGTTGCGCATTTCTAAAAAGTCAGATGAAGTTGCCGACGAGCGCTATGAGATTGCCCAAAACCGATACCTTACGGGAAAGGTCGACATCACCAATTTAAATATTGCCTTGAGTGAGAAGGATGCGGCCAAGCGATCTTATGTAAAGGCTTTACGCGATTTTTGGATTGCCTACTACGATTTGCGCCGGCTTACGCTGTACGATTTTGCCAATAAGCGACTGCTTTATAAACCGGAATAATCAGATTTCGATTTGCTCGGCACCCGCCTGCTCCAATCTTTTAAAAATAATGGGATCAACGGCCAGGAAGCGCTCTACTTCTGAATTGCTGCAGAAAACCCCCGACATATGGTGGCTCTTCATTTGATCAGCATAGATGGCTCCCATCGCCGCTGCCATAGGTTCAGACACAAGGATGGCTGCTTTGGCCTTTAGTGCATTTTCAGCGGTAGATAATGATGCAATTAGCTGGTTCAATTCCGCTATTTTTAACTCCATTTTGCAGCTGCGAAAGTCAATGATCCCATCGAATGTGGGGTCATAGTCCGAATGGTTCCAAATAGCGGGAAAACTTTCCATAATCTTGGGAATGGTCACGTGGCCTTCAAAGCGCTCAATAAGTGTTTTTAGACCCTTATCGATAAAAAAAGTAATGGTCATGGAATGGTGGTGAATGAACCAGCGAAGGTAGATTATTTTCGATTTTTTCACTTTGTATCACACATTTTTATGCACAGAAGTTTCGCTTTGCTCATACTTCTTATATTGCAACCAAATTAACGACCATGAAAAAGTTCTTTAAATGGCTGGGCATCGTCCTGCTTTCCCTCATTGTAATAGCAGTAGTTGGTTTTCAGGTATTGAAATATAAGACCAAGCAAAAGAGTCCGCAGCAGACCGTGCTTTATGACGAGAATGGCTACGACATAGAAATTTATTATTCCCGGCCGTTCAAGAAAGATCGCCAGATATTTGGCGGGCTTGTTCCTTACGGTGATGTATGGCGCACGGGAGCCAATGAAGCGACTACATTTAAGACAGGTACAGACTTGATGATAGATGGACAGCGGCTGCCCGCTGGCGATTATACCTTGTGGACACTTCCTTCTAAGAACGAATGGAAGGTAATGCTCAATAGCGGCAGCTATGGCTGGGGCGTGGATTTTAATCAAAAAGCCTCACGTAAGCCAGATTTGGATGTGGTGGAAGTGACATCGCCTACGCAAAAAAACTTCAAGGTCTTGGAACAGTTCACCATAGAGGTGGTCGGCAATCCACCTTCCATGCAGATGTCTTGGGACAATGTGAGGGTAGATGTGCCTATCACCAAACCTTAATTTGATAGCTAGCTTCAGATTTGTCAAAAAGAGAACTTAAAAAATACCTTCAAACACTTACCAAAAAGCAGGCTGTAGAGCAGATAGCAGACCTTTACGACAGATTTAAGGACGTTAAAACCTACTACGACTTTGCTTTCAATCCCAATGAAGATAAAATCCTGAACGATTTTTACACACGGATCGAAAAGGAGTATTTTCCACCAAATTATCGCAGATCCCGTGCGCGCAGATCGGTGGCACAGAAACTCTTAAAGCATTATAAAACCATCGGTGTAGAACCCGCCGTTATTGCTAAGGCGATGCTATTTAACCTAGAAACCTTAACACGATACTACCACTCCATACAGAGCTACCACCCTACTTACGCAAAGAGCATCTTAAATTCTTTTTCAGATGCCGTCACCCACGTAGCTTTTTATGGATTGGGCCATCTTTTCGCAAGTGAACTCGAAGCGATAATAGCTCGGCTCGTAGAAATGCAGTGGCCTGAAACAACCCTTTTTGAAGATGTTTACTTTGAATCTGGGCTTAGTACTAAAGGCTGAATCGATAGGCTATGGCACGAAAAATTGGAATATGGACCTATCAGGCGGTCGAGTCAAAACAGGGTTGGTTAATAAATGGTGTTATCGTTTCGGGATTTCCAAAAGCTATCACACCCAGCGATGGGGCGCTGCGTATATTCACTAAAACGATAGGTTCCTATTTTCATAAAAGCCGAAACCAAGTAAAGATTGTGGCCGAGCTAAATGGCAAAAGACACCTTTTAGAAACAGATAGGGATGGTAGTTTTCAATTGGAAGCCGGAGCGGCCCAGATTAAATCATTGGTTTTTTATGATTCGAACAATGCAGAATTACCCCTATTAAACCAAGGACAACGGCATTATCACGACCGCTGTGCTCAAACCATGGTCATATCGGATATCGATGACACGATTCTGGTTTCCCACTCGGCGCGATTTTTTAGCAAGCTCTGGCTCATGCTTTTTAAGCCTTTAAGAAAACGACGGGCAGTCGAAGAAAGCGAAAAAGCATATCTGACTTTAAAAAATGCAAACATCCCTTTTGCCTATGTGTCTGCCAGCGAATATAATCTCTACGCATTGATCTACGGATTTCTCAAACTTGGCCAGCTGCCCGAAGGGCAGATTTATCTTCGTCCCTATCAGGCTTGGCAAGAACTGCTTTTCCCGCGAAAGCGGAAGGATTATAAACTGGAAAAAATCAAGATGCTCTTCCAGCATTTTAAAACCCAGCACTTTGTCCTTTTCGGTGATGATTCGCAGCATGACTTTACTGTATTCGGAGAACTGGCCAAAATTTATCCCGAAAGAATTCACAGCGTCTATCTTCGGAAAACGGGATTTTTGAAAGGATCTGCTGCCGATAGGATCTGGCAACTCCCCGATGCTTCCATCCCTGTGCACTATTATAATTCTTATACCGAAATTAGCACTCATATTCACGAGTTGATCAATGAAAATCCTAGCTATTTATAATCCCATCTCAGGCGATACCGATAAATCTTTCTTTTTGGAAAATCTGCGCGGGCAAAGCAGTCACTACGGGTTCGAATTGGATATATATGAGACTACTGGCAAGGACGATCTTGCAATGCTCAAAGCTATAATCAAGAAGTCTGAACCTGAAAGGCTCCTAGCTATGGGCGGTGATGGCACCTTTGCTTTGGCAGCCAGAGCAGCAATGAATTCAGCTTGTAGCGTAGGTGTTATTCCCTTCGGGTCTTCTAATGGGCTCGCCAAAGAAATCGGCGTTCAATCCGATCCCCTTGAAGCATTAGATGACTTTTTGAAATCGCATCTGATCGTTGACATGGACATGATCAGGATCAATGACACTGATTATTGCATCCATTTGGGCGACATCGGGTTGAACGCAAGAATTGTGAAATCTTTTCACGAAGATGAAAACCGGGGCATGGTAACCTATGCCAAATACCTTGCTCAAGAGATCAAGAATGAAGTGCAGATTGGGTATCGGATAAATTGTGAGAACGGAATAGAATCTGGTGAAGCTGCCATGATTGCTTTTGGCAATGGCAGAAAGTTTGGGACAGGGGTTCCCATTAACATGAATGGGAATCCTTTTGATGGCAAATTTGAACTTATTGTGGTTGAAAAAATTGGACTTGCCACGATCTTAAATGCAGGGATATCTATCGTAAATGATGCTTCCATCGAGAAGAGCATAGATAAGAAGTGGTCTTTAAAAGAAGCAACAATTCATTTTAGTGAGCCGCAAATGGTACAGGCAGATGGCGAGCTTTTGGGTCAATTTAAGGTAGTGAAACTTGAGATAATCGAGAAGGCCTTCCGAGTGGTGACAAATGCCAAAAATCCGTATCTATCCGCCAAAGGTTCAGTAGCTTAATGTTCCCAAGCCTTAAATATTTTAGAGAGCTGTATATAGCACTTTTTATCATTTTGGTGGTGATGGTAATTGGCGTTTGTGGTTATATTTTCATAGAAGATTTCAGCCTTTCACAGGCGCTCTACATGACCATCATCACGGTGTCTACGGTAGGCTTCAATGAAGTGAGCGAGCTCTCCCCTACCGGACGGTATTTTACGATTTTCTTGATTGTGATAAGCTTCGGAACTTTTGCCTACGCCCTTTCTTCCCTTTCAAAATACATACTTTCGGGCACTTACGCTTTATACTATAAAAAGTACAAGATGGAATCAGCCATTAGAACCATGGAAAACCACATTATAATATGTGGATACGGCAAGAGCGGTGCAGAGACCTTGCGCAGTTTGAATTTCTATACCGAAGAAGTGGTCGTGATCGACATGGACCCCGATCGCATCGAGCAGCTCAGAGAGCTGAAAGTAAAGTATATAGAAGGAGATGCCACCGACGAGAATGTGCTCAAGGAAGCCAATATCGTAAAGGCAGGTTCGCTGATCTCTGCATTGCCCAAAGACACAGACAATGTATTTGTCGTGCTCACTGCGCGGCAAATAAACAGAGAGCTGAAAATAGTGTCGCGCTGCGCCGCGGAGAGCACAGCCAGCAAGCTGAAGAGCGCAGGGGCCGACAGCGTAATTCTACCCGCCAAGGTAGGCGGCGTGAGAATGGCCGGATATATTATCAATCAAAATATAAACCGTTTCATTGATAAGCTCTCTCTTGTAGAGCCAGAAGTGCGCCATATGCGGGAAGTGCGCACGGTCGATTTCCCTGATAAGATTGATGAAAATAGGGTCAATCTATTGGAAGAGAAGACTGGATCGGGATGCCTGATCATTGGTATACTTCGAGCCGATGGACATTATGTGGTAAATCCCGATCGCAATGCAGAGATTTCTGAAAACTGCACCCTGTTTTTTCTCGGTTCTACAGGGCAGATCGATAAGCTGAATGACTACCTGAACCCCTGATGGCCAAGATTGTTTTTTTCAATACCAATAAGGCCTGGGGCGGCGGTGAAAAATGGCATTTCAGTATGGCAGAAGAACTCGCAAAGCGCGGCCATAAAATCCTGCTTTTGGTTTACCCTTCAAGCAAACTTGCCCTAAAAGCGGTTGAGAATAATATGCCTAGCATCGAAGTGAACGTTGGGAAGCTGAGTTTTCTCAATCTCATAAAGATCAAAAAAGTAAGGGTGATTTTTAATCAATTCAAGGCAGATGTAGTCATAACCAATCTCCCAAGCGATATGAAACTTGGCGCTATGGCTTGCAGGACAAGACCTGATATCAAGCTCATTTACCGCCGCGGTATGCCCCACCCCATCAAGGCATCGGCCATCAATAAGCGATGTCTGGCTAGGGTCGATATCATCGTAGCCAATTCCGAAGAGATCAAGCGCTCCGTATCCAAAAACATGCCTTCGCTGGTACGTAAAATAAAGGTTATCTATAATGGGGTAATTCCTTCCGGCAATGCTCCCCGAGTGCTTTCGAGCCCATTCAAAATAGGTGCCATGGGAAGACTGGTGAGCCAAAAAGGCTTTCATCACTTAATCGGAATAGCGCGTGAGCTATCTAAATTTGATATAGAGTATTCCATCAAGATTGCCGGTACAGGCGATATGCGAGATAGGCTCCATAAACTCGTTGCAGACGCTGGCCTGCAAAAGCTCATCACGTTCATAGGTCATGTAGAATCCCACGAGTTCTTCCAATCTATTGATCTTTTTGCATTCACATCCCATTACGAAGGCTCGGCCAATGCCATCATAGAAGCGCAGGATCATGGAGTGGTTCCTATCGCATTTGATATCAGTTCGATGCCCGAGATGATCGAGAATGGATTTACCGGAATTCTCGTCAGAACATTTTCCGAGACCGCTTTTGCGAAAGCAATTTACGACCTGAGCCAAGATCCATCAAAATACAGGCTAATGAGCCAGCGCTGCATCGATCAGTCCAAAAATAAGTTCAGCTTTTTTGAGAAAGTGAACGAACTGGAAAGCTTGTTCTGAGCATAGCCGTTCTCTAGGTATCGATCACTTCCTATAGTCTTTCCGATCAGTTGGTAACCTGCATATCGGTAACCATCGCGATCTAAGGGTCGTATACATCCCACCCGAGAACGTAAATACCTGCTCTATGGAACTATTTACTTGCTCAATACGGTGCGTTTGCACCATTGCCTTTCCTTTTATATCCCAGTTTGCAGCCGCGCAGAGCGTGGAATATACCGACTATATCGGTGCTGGCCATGTTCAGGGCATTGGAGTGGTAACCAGTAGCGATGTCGCGAAGCCAAAGGAATCTAAGAATGCATCTGGTCTTAATACGTTGAACGGTAGTGGAATGGATAGCGATGCTATGGAAGCTGCAAGATTTCTCCGTCAGGCAGGTTTTGGTGGCTCAGAAGCCGAAATCGATGCACTCAAAGGCAATCTGAATTTTGAAAAATGGATTGATGCACAGATGGGTACCAGCTTTGGGTTGATGACCAGCTCAGTGCGTAACATTTACGTTCAGTCCAAAAACTCCCATTACGTCCGCGGCAATGATGTAACCAATTATGGCAATACCGAGCGCCATTTTCAATACACTTGGTGGCATCGAATGATGACCGACCCATCCGTACTTAGAAATCGTATGGCCTTGGCATTAAGCGAAATACTGGTTATCTCAAATGATTCGGACATACCCAATGATGGGATGGTCTTCGCTTCTTATTATGATGTGCTTCTGCGCAATACGTTTGGAAACTACCGCACCTTACTTGATGAAGTTACCTATCACCCTGCGATGGGTCAATACTTGAGCCATCTCAAAAATCCCAAAACGGACACGGTTAAAAATACCTTTCCCGATGAAAATTATGCCCGTGAAGTCATGCAGCTGTTCACCATCGGACTTTATGAGCTGAATCTAGACGGCTCTCAAAAGCTGGATGATGCCGGCCAATCTATTCCGACCTATCAGATAGATGATGTAAAAGAACTTGCAAAAGTATTTACCGGCTTAGGAGCCGGGGCGCTAAGTGAAGCAGGGATCAAAAAAGGAAAAGAATTGAATTTCTGGACAGGTAAGGGTGATATGGATTTCACCGTACCTATGGCAATGTATGATAATAAGCACGAACCCGGTGAGAAAACTTTAATCAATGGCTTTCAGCTGCCTTCGTCCAATAATGGAAAGGACGATGTACGAATGGCCTTAGATCATTTATTCTATCAGCCAAGCGCAGCGCCTTTTATTTGCCGAAAGCTGATACAACATTTTATAAAGTCAAACCCCAGCGCCATTTACATAGAAGATGTGTCTAAAGTATTTAATGATAATGGCTATGGACTCCGTGGCGATTTGGCTGCCGTACTAAAAGCCATCTTGCTTCACGAAGAAGCGCGCAGCTGCATATGGCAGGAAGAACCGACGCATGGCAAGTTGGTCGCACCAGTGCTCCGATTTTCAAATATCGCTCGGGTCATGCAAAAGGATGCACCTAACGGCCTTTATCTCTCGAATGGCTATAGTCTGCAAAACAATACCGCCCAGCGCGTTATGGATTCGCCTTCGGTTTTTAATTTCTACTCTCCCGATTTTCAGCCCAATTGGACCGCTCGTAGATCAAGGTCTCTATGCTCCTGAATTCGAAATACATAATTCGGTAACCAGCATTGGCTATATCAATCAGGCTGATGACTGGTGCCGAAATGGACGGCTCTTTGGTGTCTATGAGATGGAAGAAGGCGTGAAGCTCAATAAAACTGCGTACTATGAATTGGCTAGAGACCCTGAAGTGCTTATCAATCATCTCGATAAAGTGCTCACCCATGGACGGCTCCACGAAGACACTAGGACAAGTCTAAGGGCGGCACTCGAAGGAGTAGAGACAAACAATGAAGAAACCAGGTTACGACAGCGGGTAGAGTTGGCATTCTTTCTAATTACGATCAGCCCCGAATTTAACATCTTAAAATAAACGTCTATGTCGCCTACAAGGAACCAAATAAGTAGAAGGAAATTTATTTATAACACCGGTTGTGCCGCATTGGGCAGCACTACCCTACTATCTTCATTGATAAATCTTCAGGCTATAGGCGCTGCATTTGCAGATAAGCGTGCGGTACCTGCGCGTAGTGGAGAGTATAAAGCATTGGTTTGCATACTCCTTTCTGGGGGTGCCGACTCGCATAATATCTTGATCCCAAAAGGGGTGGCAGAGCATGGCGCTTATGAAATCACACGGTCCAATCTAGCTATTCCACGCGGTGAAGTACTCGCGCTCAACCATAACGGACAGGAAGGTAGAAAATATGGTCTCCATCCTGGAATGCCAAAGGTACAGCAGCTTTTTAATGAAGGGAAGGCCGCTTTTGTGGCTAATGTAGGTACACTGCTCGAACCCTTAAGTACAGAGCAATTTCAGAACCGTTCCGTTCCACTTCCATTGGGTCTCTTCTCTCATTCCGACCAAGTGATGCACTGGCAAACAGGCAGGCCCGGGGAGCGAAATTCGCATGGTTGGGCAGGTAGAATGGCCGATCTTATAGGCAGTCAAAACACCAACGAGAATATATCTATGAATATATCGCTCAACGGGCGCAATAACTTCCAGAGCGGCGCCAATAGCGTGGAGTTTTCGGTGAAGTCGAATGGAAATGTGGGGATCAACGGGTATGCATCGGAAAGCGATTATTACAGCCTTAGAAATGCGGCGATCGATAATATGCTCGATGCGCAATATCAAGACCTTTTTGAAAAAACCTATATCGAAACGCTCACAAAGTCGAAGGATGGCAGCGTGCAGTTTATTGAAGCACTCGATCAGCTAGAACCTTTTACCACTACATTTTCAGATACCAACCTATCTGCTAGAATGCACATGGTGGCCAAGGTAATAGCTATCAGGGAAGCCCTCGGATTCGAGCGGCAGACCTTCTTTATCAATTACGGAGGGTGGGATAACCATGATCAAGTTTTGGAAAATCAGGCCGCCAAGCTTCCCGAACTCGATGATGCCCTAGCCGAATTTAATGCGGCGATCAATGAGCTTGGAGTACAGGATGGCGTCACGACCTTTACGATTTCAGATTTTGCGCGTACGCTTACCTCAAATGGAAATGGAAGTGATCACGCTTGGGGCGGAAATATGATGGTGATGGGAGGCAAGGTAAATGGTGGAGAGATCTACGGTACCTACCCCATGCTAGAAGAAGGATCGGAATTTATGCTGAACCGTGGCCGGGTGATACCCACTACTTCGGTGGCTGAGTACATTGCAGAGCTGGCATTATGGTTTGGCGTTTCTCCGGGCGACGTATCGGAAATACTCCCCGACCTGGTCAATTTCTATGATGTGAATAGCGGCGGACAGCCCATAGGATTTATGAATATCAATGGATGAGACCATGAAAAGAATTTTAATCGCATTACTTATTGCGCTGCCCTTTTGGGCAAATGGCCAATGCTACCCAGATCGGCATAATACTTCGTGGAATGAAAGCTGGATCTCTTGCGAAGTGCGCCAAAATCCCAATCCTTCGCGTGGCGATGGTCATTGGATTCTCTACGACTTTGGCAACACCTACCGGTTGGGACAGACCCATATTTGGAATCTGAACGATCCTAAATCGCTTGACAATGGATTCAAAACCATAGCCATAGACTACAGCTTGGATGGCAAAAACTGGAAGACGCTGGGCGACTTTGAAGCCGACCGGGCCAGCGGGCTCAGCGTGTACGAAGGCTCCGACTTAGCTCATTTTTCTGGCGATACCGCGCGTTTTGTTCTTTTGTCGGCATTGGGCAATTGGGGTGGCGACTGCTACGGGTTTTCAGAAGTGCGCATCGATGTGGTCGAAACCATTGCCAAACTTCACACCTATGCGCAGGATGACTGTTTTACGGTCTCCATTTTCCCAAATCCCCATGCCCAGTCCTTCAATCTAAAGGTAAACTCTATCTGTAATGGAGATTTTAGGGTCACCCTTTTTGACCAAATGGGTCGTGCGGTGCGCAATGCCAACTTTCGTGGAAGCAGCGATTATCTCAATGAAGAAATCAATACCGGTGGGCTTGCCCGCGGGATGTACCACCTGGTGATCTATCAAGGAACAAGTGTAAGTCGCTTTCCCGTGATGAAATCTTTCTAAACCAGCTTGCCATATTTCCGTTTTGTTTACTTTCGATGAAAATTAAACACCCGAATGACCACAATTGCGGAGAAAACAAATTCAGTAAAGCTGGGCGCCAAAAGGTTCGTGCGCCGTCTATTCCTGATCATTTTTATTATTTTTATTGGACTCATGGTCTTTTTTCATTACGCCACGTACAGCACGGGTGTTAGGGCTGGCATAGTTCTGAAAGTCAGTGAAAAAGGTGCTCTTTTCAAAACGCACGAAGGCCAACTTGACTTAATGAGTTTTGGAGCTGTGAAAAGTGATAATTCGCTTTCGCAAACGTTTGACTTTTCGGTCATGAAAGACCACGACGATGTATTTCAGATTTTAGAAGAAGTTTCCCTTACCGGAGAGCGGGTAAGGCTTCGCTATGAAGAGAAATATGTTAAGCTTTTTTGGAGGGGCGATACCAAGTACTTTGTGACCGAAATAGAGCGTACTCCCAATAAAGAAGTCCCAGAGAAGCGCACCCCTTTCGGCAGCTAATACCCCGTGGGGTTTTCTAGGTTTCCATCGGTAAGGCTTCTTAGGAAAGCCAAGAGCTGAGACCGTTCTGTTTCCGAGAGCTTAATATCGCCCAATCTTGCATCTCGATTGGGATGGTTCCTACCATCTGGGTAATTATGTAGCATGGCCGATTCAAGTCTTGCTATAGATCCATTATGCATATATGGTTGTGTAATGGCGACATTGCGCAAACTAGGGGTCTTGAATTTCCCTATGTCGCTGGAATCACGCGTGAGTCGAGCCCTACCTACATCTTTATATTCTGCGAAAAGGCCAATATTATGATAACCCTGATCGGTAAATAGAAATCCCGAATGGCAGGAGCTACAAGCTAGCTCAGGGCTATAAAAGAGCGCTAATCCTGCGCGTGCTGCGGGTGAGATTGCGCTTAGCTCTCCAGACATATAGCGGTCATAGGCACTTGGCATACTTATCAGGCTTCGCTCGTATGCCGCTATGGCGCGAGAGATGGAATATCCATCAAGATCGCGGTCATAAGCCCGCTGGCTAAGTGTTTGAATGGCTTTGTCGCCCGACAATCTTCGGGCAGCTTCGGTAAGCGAAAAATCCATTTCATTTTCATTGCCGAAAGGCGCCATGATCTGAATTTCAAGATTGGGGATACCCCCTTCAGCAAATAGCCGCTTTTGATAAGCCACGTTCAGTAAGCTCGGGGAGTTTCTGCGATCGAGTTTTCCATGCACTCCCGCACTTACTGGAACCGTATCGGCAAAGGCGAGTGCCTGCTTATGGCAGCTGGCGCAGGATACCTTTCCATCGGCCGAGAGCATGGGCTCATTAAATAGAATTCTTCCCAATTCAATTCGCGCCACATTTAGCTGATTGTCAGCAGGAATATTCGGCAAGCTATCGAAAGTGGAAGGAAGACTTAGCGGTACTGGCTTTTCATTATTTCCAGAACAGGAAAAAAGACCAAGGACGATGACGAACAAAGCTTCCTGGCCAAACTTCACCGCTAACGATTTAAGGTAACTGCCGTTAGAAAATTATCCATTATCGTGGTATTGGTTTCTCCAGATCCGTGCTGCGATGGGGTGGTAGGGATGTCAACATCTGCAAAAAGCGCCAAGATATCTATCAAAATTGTGACTTCCCGATCTCCAAAGCTGCCATCGCTTACGGGGATATCCAAAGATCTGAAAGATTCATCCGTTGCGCAGTGGTAAACGAAATTCTCGTCGGCCGTCGAAATACTGCCATCATTATTGCTGTCATATTGGCCTTCAAGAACAGCAAATTTATACCCTTCATCTGGGTTCCAGCCCCAATGCATGGCCGGTAAATCGAGTGGCGGCACGGCCATGGTAGGGTCGGCATGGTTTAGGGATTCACTCAATCCGATTGAAAGCCTTGCCGTAATGTACTCTGCAATAGGTATTTCATTGTTCATCCAGCTATTGGTCTCTCCAGTACGCATCAAATAAACGGCTTTAGGCTGTGCCGGAAAAAGGGTGTTCACTTCATTCTCAAGTGAAAACTGAGAAAGATAAATATCGATTCGTGAGAATTTCACCAATGTTTGACCCGCAGAATATTCGGTACTCAACGAAAGTGGAGTTCCTGCCGCCAAGAAAGTTGCCGTAATATTCATAGGTTCGTCGGGAGTCTTATCGATAGGGTTCTCATCGTCATCAGAGGTGCAACTGATCAAGAATGCTGCTGCTAAAATTATAAGTACGCCATATTTCTTTTTCATAAGTCGAATTTTGATGTGGATCATCCGTTGTCTCTACAAATAACGTGAATTTTAAGTTGTATCCGATTTATATGGATCTACCCTTCCAGCTTGACCAACTAATATCAATTACCTTCGTCACTTGTGAAAACCTTAAACTCAAATAATGATAATCAGAACTACCACCCTCTTAAGCGCCTTCTTGATCTCAACAGCAGCTCTCTGCCAAACCACTCATGAAGTCTTGGTGACCAATTTCAGTTTTACGCCGAGCACTTTGGAGATTGCTCAAGGTGACACGGTGCGATGGATGAATGCCGGTGGCTCTCACAGTGTTGATGGAAATGCTTTCGATTTTCCCTTTAACCCGATGCCTTTTGGAAATGAGATAAGCGCCGATGCTTGGACTTATCAGGTAGCCTTCGACCAGCAAGGTGTTCACAATTATAAGTGTGGTCAGCATTCATCCATGACGGGAATGATTAATGTGAGCGATGCACTGAGTATCGATCAATCTGGCGGCAATGATTTTGGAGTTGATTGTTTTCCAAACCCGGCCGTGGATGAAATTTCTTTCAAGTGGAGCGATCCATCTGAGCGTGCAAAAGCTATCGTGCGGCTTTACGATGCTACTGGCAAAGACAGTTTTAATGCTAGCTTTGCCAATGGAGAAAAAATAAATATTTCAGGTTTGGCAGCAGGTTTTTATACCTTTAGACTTCAGTTGGGCAGCAAAACGAAAGTGGGAAGATTGGTTGTAAGCCGATAGGCAGATTTTGATTGAATTAATTACAACCGTTGCATTGCCGCTTATCTCCTTGTATCTTTATGACTTATGGCCATAGAAGAAACGACTATTAAAATTGGTGTTGCAACTGCCCAAACTGATGAGAAAGAGCGTTTTGCTAATATAGCGATGCGCTCTTTTTTTGATGAAGGTGCTACCTTGAGCATAGATTTTCGCAGGGAGCAGCTCAAGAAACTCAAAGCTGCCATTGAAGAGCGGGAAGACGAAATCTACGCTGCCTTGCACAGTGACCTGCGCAAATCAAAAGGTGAAGCCTACATCACCGAGATTGGCCTATCGATAAATGAAATAGACCATGCCCTAAAAAACCTAAAAGAATGGGCGCGGCCTAAATCGAAGGCCACCCCGATCGCATTGGAACCTTCTTCAAATTACGTGCGGCATGAACCCAAGGGTATCGTTTTGATCATCTCTCCTTGGAATTATCCATTTATGCTCTGCATCGCGCCATTGGTAGGTGCGATTGCCGCAGGTAATTGCTGCATTTTAAAACCATCTGAAGAGAGCGTTCACACTTCTGTGCTCATGGAAGAAATGCTGGGTGAGATCTTTTCTCAAAATTATATTAAAGTAGTGCAAGGCATTGGGAAAGATGTAGTTCCAAAAATAGTGGAGCAGAATCTTCTCAACCATATCTTTTTCACCGGCAGCCCGGCTGTTGGTAGGATAATAGCGAAGATGGCGGCCGAAAAGCTGACGAGTACTACGCTCGAATTGGGCGGTAAAAGCCCCACCATCGTTGATGCCACTGCCAATCTGGATGTGGCTGCCAGCCGTATAGCCTTTGGCAAGTTCACCTGTGCCGGCCAGACCTGCGTAAGCCCCGATTACCTGCTTTTGGAAGCTGGCATAGCCGATGAATTTATCGAAAAGCTGAAGGCTATCATCAAGAAGCGCTATGGCGATGATGCGCAGCAATCGACCGCTTACCCGCGCATTATCAATGAGAAACGGTTTGATACCTTGATGGGATATCTATCTATGGGAAACGTTGAATTTGGCGGAAGCCACGACCGCGATGATCTCTATATCGAGCCTACCCTGATCACTTCCCCAAAAGAAGGCTCAGCGATACTTGAAGAAGAGATTTTCGGTCCAATATTACCAATTATCCGATATTCCGATCAAAATGAGCTCCTTGCCATCATCCGTAAAAACCGCTATCCCTTGGCGCTATATTATTTTGGAGAAGATAAATCGGTTTGGGACTTTCTCGAAAAGCGGGTCGAATTTGGCGGCGGCATTTCGAACCATACCCTTCTGCAATTTGGCAATCCCGACCTGCCCGTGGGTGGCGTTCAAACCAGTGGCAACGGAAATTATCACGGGTTCAATGGCTTTGCGGCATTTAGCCATGCCAAGTCAATCGTGAAAACTTCGACCATCGTAAACCCAAATCTGCTCTTCCCACCATATAGCAGCCTGAAGCTGACTTGGCTAAAGCGGATCATGAAACTTTAATCGTCGCCTTCCAGTTCAAAAAGCGTATCGACCGTGGTATCCAGCGTACGTGCTATCTTGAGCGCCAGCGGAGTTGATGGAGCGTATTTGCCAGACTCAATGGCAATGATGCTTTGGCGGCTTACCCCTACCCTTTCGGCAAGGTCTTGCTGGGTATATGCTTTAAGGGCGCGATAGGCTTTGATTTTATTGATCATCGCTACCTACATTTCTAAGTTTGTACAGGGAATATTTGAAACGGATGATATAAAGGAGCAGAACCATAAATAAGTTGGTCATCATAAAAGTTAGAAAAACAAAATCGTATAGAAATATGAACGCTAAAAATTGGATGGCCACATTGACGTAAATGGCGAAGAGCATTGCATCGAACCGGAGTTTTATAAAATACTCGTCTTCTTCCCTTTCTTTGGAAAACGCAACCAAGAAGGCACCTATCAGTATGAGCAGTCCTATTAATTCGTCTGCAATTTCGGATTTGCCATAGCGGATCAAACCAAATCCAGGTTCGGGATTCCCATTACCGATGTTAAACTCGGGGGTACCTAATATACTTATAACCGGAACTTCTGCAAGCTTTAATTCATTACCTGAAAATATGAAGTAAATTCCAAACAATAATCCAGGTACCAAAAGTATCCAGCCCACTACTTGTGTCTTGGGAGAAAATAGGGTTGCTTTCATAATCAAAGTTTTTACAAATGTAAAACAAACATTACAATATGTAAAGATTAATTTACATTTTATTGAATCTTTCTGTTTCCGCAATGATCAATTATAGCGCTAAGCAATTATCTTAGCCGAAAGGAACCATCTCTTGTCTGCCCGTTTTATCCTGCTTTTTTTCTGCCTTTCGGCAATGACCTTGATGGCAAGGGCAGTTGAGAAATCGGCTCTACCTTCTACCCTAGCATCGGTCTGTGTTTTTTGCCATGCAAATGGCGATGAGCGGGAGACGCCCCAACCTATTTGTGCGAAAGCGGTCACCACCATTCCATTCCGCATGGTAGGCGGGCTGATCCTTATAGAAGCAGAGATCGACTCTATTAGGGGAAACTTCATTCTGGATACGGGGGCGCCCTATCTCGTGCTCAATTCGACTTATTTTAGGGCATACGAAAAGGAAAGCGGTGCACTGGTATCGGGTATAACGGGTGGCGGCGCAGCGCAGCTGACTACGATCATCCCAAAACTGGAGCTTCGCGGCATCAGCTATTCTGATGTGGAAGCCGACCTATCTCCACTGGGCGCGATAGAAGACGCCCGCGGAATCAAAATATTCGGACTTCTCGGTGCCAATTTATTCGCCAGTTTCGAGATGGAAATCAATGTCCGCACTAAGTCCCTGCGGCTTTTTAGATGCGATAAGCGTGGCAATACGGAAGAGCCGAACACAAGCGAAGCAGATATTCTGATGCCAATTGAGTTTCAAAACAATACTCTTTTAGTGAAAGCAGAGATAGCGGGTAAACGTTTATTATTTGGATTGGATACCGGCGCAGAGATCAATGCCCTGAGTTCTAAAGCAGGAAATAAAGTTTTAGAGACCATTACCATTACGGGTCGATCGGATCTATTGGGCACCGGCCCTGAGCGGATCGAGATTATATTTGGCCGCATGAATGATTTCGTGCTTCAAGAAAACGTATTGATGGGGATGCGCACCATCATCACCGGGATGGACGATATGAGCCGCGCATATGGCCGACCCATAGACGGTATGCTTGGCTTTGATTTTCTGTCAAAAGGAATCGTGACCATTAATTTTATAAAACCGGAGCTGCGCATCAAATTATTCGATAATTTTAAAACTGATTAATGCTTAAAAGGCTTTACATAGTATCATTCCTTATACTCATATCCAGTACCTTCTGTATAGGTCAGCGAGACAGTATTTGCAGTTTCGAGAATGAGAAAATGATATTTGAAATGAATCGCGCCTGGAGCGCAGCGCAGATAGAACGTGTAGAAGATCAATATGGGCTTGACTCCCTGCTCATCGCCAAAGCTTTTATGATGCAGGCAGCAGGCGAGATCATGATTCAAAATATCATCTGGCATATTGATAAGTTCAAGGGTCAAACCTTCAGGATATGGAAAGACATTACCGATATGCCGGGATCACTTTCTTCTTCAAAGCATATTTTGATCCAGCCAGGCAATTTTCCGTTTGATTTTTATGAACGCCCCGGCTATGTCAATCAGGCCAATGTGATCTTTGGAGTCAATCGGTTCACGCAAGACAATGTGGTGGTAAATAAGGGTGAGCGCTTTATTTTTAAGCTTTACGGTTTTAGCAAGATAGATGAGATATCGCTCAGTGGGTCATTTAATGACTGGGCTACAGATGAACTCAAAATGGAGAAAACCATATTTGGCTGGCAAGCCGAACTCTATTTAAAACCTGGAAAATACCTTTATAAGTATTTGATCGATGGCAGGTGGACTGAAGATCCCGCCAATCAAATAAGTGAAAAAGACGGTTATGAAGACGCAAACTCCGTTTATTATGTAACGAATCATAGATTTTCCCTGAGCGGATACCCGAATGCGCGGACGGTCATACTGTCAGGTGATTTCAATAATTGGGACGAGAAAGAGTATAAAATGAAAAAATCGGAGTCGGTCTGGGAGCTTCCGGTATATCTAAAGGACGGAACTTACGCTTATAAATTTATCGTAGACGGGGAGTGGATTACCGATCCGGCCAATCCAAAAATACAGCCGGACAATGAAGGTAATTTTAATTCATCCCTTTCTATCGGAGAGACTACCCGGCTTAATTTGAAAGGATTTCAAAAAGCAAATCAAGTGGCGCTGGCCGGTAGCTTCAATGATTGGAATCCAGGCAATATAATGATGGATAAAACAGAAAATGGATGGGAAACGGATGTCGTTTTATCACAGGGCAATTATGAATATAAATACGTGGTAGATGGCAAGTGGGCCATCGATCCCAGCAATCCAGTGGTGGTTGGCGATGGCGACTTTCAAAACAGCTTTCTACCGGTCGATGCCAATGTACAGTTTGAATTAAAGGCCTTCCCAAATGCAAAAAACGTGGTAGTAACTGGCTCATTTTGCGATTGGAATGAGAGTTTCTATAAAATGACGCGCAAAAATGATAAATGGGTATTCCCGATCTACCTTGCGCCGGGCAAGATTAGCTATAAGTTTATCGTGGATGGCGAGTGGGTTAGAGATCCCGATAATGCGCTGTTTGAAGAAAATGAGTTTGGAACTGGAAATTCGGTGCTTTGGGTGAAGTGATGGGAAAGCGTTTTGTTTCGAGATTCTACTTGTCGGGTTTCAGTGAGCCGGGATTCTGGTCATAGATGTTTATGGATTGAGAATCGAAAACACGCCTTCAAATTTCAGAAATGGCCTGCCTGCCAAAGCCTTAATCCGGAAAAGTCCGAAAATGAAAAAATAGTATGCGACATTCCCCCGCTGCCGCAAATTGAAAAGGGGAAAATCCAATTCGGAAGCTCTCCGTGTCCAGCCAATTTTAATTTTCTCGATCCATCAGACAACCCTGACCAGCCAATATGAGTCAGATAGGAGAATCCAACACCAAATAAACCAACCAATGAAAAAATTTTTACTCCCCTTTATCGCAATATTGATCTCCTATGCTTCTTTTGGCCAAACAGGAGTTTACCTTTTTGGCACCTTGCAAAATGCACCATCCTACCCAGTCGGCATCTATACGACGGTATATGGGCAAGAAACCACCAACACCATTGTCTACTCTAATGCGCAAGGAGAAATCCCGATTTCGTGGATTGAATTGCCGAGCCTGCCTTGGGATTCTATCGCGACAAGCTTTGTAGGATGTGACTCTACGGCAGTTCAAAATACCGTAAACGCCACCGACGCGCTTCCCAGCATCGTCGATGTTTACATCTCGCTGGAATTCTGCGCCGAAGCTGGCGGCTGCACCGATTACGCAGCACTCAATTACGACCCCAACGCCGCTTTCGATGATGGCTCTTGCCAATACCCATCTACGGTAGATAATGATCTATGCGCCAATGCAACTGCGATATTTCCGGGCACGCTGGCCATCTCTAATATTGGAGCCACCCTTAATGAAGGAATCTTCGGTGAATGCTGGGGTTTTGGCAATGGCGAAGGGGAGCAATCTAGTATTTGGTATAGTTTTACTACACCCGATTTTCCCGCAAGCATCCACTTAGAAGCTTTAAGTGACTTCTCTAATACCCTTACCGATACACAGTTTGGAATCTTTGAAGAATGCGGCGGCGATATGATCTATTGCGATGGCAATTCTGGCGCAGGCCTACTGTCTTCGTTTCACTTCTATTGCGGAGACCTCGATGAAAATACAGAATACCTATTAATGATAGATGGATGGAACGGCGATGCTGGCACCGCATTTCTCGCATACTCTTTAGACACCTTGTGCGCACCCCCACAGATATTAGGGTGCACCGATACCCTTGCTACCAATTATGATCCGGCCGCTACTGTAGATGATGGTTCTTGCGCTTACCCATGTGCCGCTGCCCAGCTCGTGCTGGATGGCGCAGGTGATTTTTTCTTCGCGCTTACCAACGAAGGCGGATGGAACAGTATTGGAAATTATTCTGGCGAAGCGACGGTAATAGACCTTTGCCTGCCCGATGGTTGCTATACTTTCGCTTTCGAATCTCAAGATTCGCTGACAGGTGCCGCGGCAAGCATTCTTCAGGGAAACCAAATAATAGGCTTTTTTAGTCTATGGGGAATGAGCGGTACGTATCAATTCAGTATCGGAAATGAAACGTGTGGCAATGATAGTATCGGCGGCTGTACTGATCCAAACGCCCTAAATTATAATCCAATAGCCAGTTTTGATGATAGCTCCTGCCAATATCCAGAACCCTGTGATGCCAACGAAATATTGATCACCGTACATTCTGGATCTTGGGCATCGGAGATATCGTGGGCTATTCTACAAGACTCAACAGTGATAGTGCCAGCTACCGATCAGGGCTATGTCAATAACAGCACCTACCTATCCAACGTATGTTTGCCGAATGGCTGCTATACCATAGCACTTTACGATAGCTATGGAGATGGATGGAATGGTGGCAGTTTTACGGCTTCACTAGGCGGTAATACTTTGGCCACCGGTACAGTAAATGCTCCTGGAACCTATGCAGAGCTTATCCTTTCGGTAAATGATAGCTCTTGTGTGATCTTCGAAGAGATCCCCGGCTGTACGGATGCCGAAGCGATAAATTATAATCCGGATGCTACCATCAATGATGGCTCTTGCCAATACGAAGGGCCTTGTCTTGCCAACGAAGTAACCGTGATCATCCAAACTGGCAATAGCTGGGGCAACGAAGTAACCTGGCATATAGAGCAGGATTCTGAATTGCTGGCCACAGGCGGCGACGGTGCTTACCAAAATAATTCGGTTTACGAGCTTACCACTTGCCTACCCGATGGTTGCTATAATTTTCAACTGCTCGACTCATTCGGCGATGGATGGAATGGTGCCACTTTTCAGGTTCTATACGACTCCATGATCGTGGCAAGCGGCACTTTACCTGCCGGAAATTTTGGTTCCGTTCCATTTGGGATCAATTCTGCTTCTTGTGCCGACAGTACCGGAAGCGGTGGCTGTACCGATCCGGATGCGCTAAACTATGACTGGAGCGCCATTTATGACGATGGCACTTGCGAATACCCTGAGCCATGTAGCTATACGCTTGTATCTGATGGGTTTGCGTGCAATGAGCAGTTTCTATTCTTAGAGACCAATAACGCTCAAGAAGATAATCTTATATGGCTGGTTGATGGACTTGCGGTGCCAGCCGACAGCAATTTCTACTATTTTTCCGCCACAGAAGCAGGTATATATGAAGTTTGCGCCGCCATCAATTCAGGTGAATGTGAAGGCCAAGTATACTGCGAGACCATTACGGTAACCGAAGATTGCTTCAACACCCCTTGCCCAGAGTTTATTCAGGTCGACACTGTAGGAAACTGCGCTGCCGTGTTCAATGTCTATCCATTTGACGGGCAGTCTAACACCGATTTTATGTGGACCATCGAAGGAGATGGTTTCTTTGAAGTCTTGGACAATACCCCATTTCTTTTCTACTCCTTCCCGGCAAACGGAGAGTACACTATATGCTATGAGAATCTTTCGGGAGACTGCGAGAATTTCTTCATCTGCGAGTCTGTGTATATCACGGGATGTGTATCTGAACCATTAGTGGGTTGCACCGATCCGCAAGCCGATAATTATGACCCAGAAGCCACCGAAGATGATGGTTCATGCACCTATAGCTTTGGCTGCCAGATTGATTTTCAAGTCTTGCCCGACTCTACCGGCGAGAATGTAATTTGGGTACTCCCATCGGCTTCTATCTTCGATGCCGATTCGATCACCTGGAGCTTTGGCGATGGGCAGACGAGCAATGAGCTCTTCCCTACCCATGCGTATGAGGAAGGTGGCACCTATACACTTTGTGTATCAGCGGTATTTTCAAGTCCTACTGGCAGCATTTGTGAGATAAGCCATTGCATCGATATTTCCAGTGAAATGCTCAGCGGAGCAGGCCTTACCGGCAGTGGTTTCCAAATCAATGTGATTGATGAATCCACCGCGCTCGGGATATTTAATATTGAAAATAGATTATCCCTGAGCTTATATCCCAACCCCGCCACCGAGCAGCTCACCATCTCTTTTGAAATGGATGGAAGCGCTGCCGCAGAGCTTATGGTAATAGACATTACCGGCAAGGCTCTTTATTTTGAAAATATCTTTACCGCCAACGGTGAAAACAACCATCAAATAGATGTTTCTAACCTTAGTCAGGGTATCTACCTTCTCCAGTTGAGAATGGATGGATCGGTTGCTACAGAGCGATTTGCTGTGACGGAATAAGTTTAAACTTCTAAGATCAATGAAGCCCGAAGGATGCTATTCTTCGGGCTTATTTTATTTCAATGATTTCAGCAAGAGCTGCGCTGGATGCAGGGCTTTCACAGCCACGGCATCCTTGATCTGATGGCGGCAGCTCGTCCCTGCCGCTACGATCAATGCGTTCGGGTGGTTCCTAATATGTGGCATTAGCACCAGCTCCCCTATTTGGTTGCTCACTTCATAATGTTCGGCTTCATAGCCAAAGCTGCCCGCCATACCACAACAGCCCGATGGGATGACCCTTACAGTATGGCCAGCAGGAAGCTTGAGAATGGCTTTCGTGAACTTCACATGCGAGAGCGCCTTTTGGTGGCAATGGAGATGGATATGAATCTCCTTCTCATCTCGCGTGAAATGATCGGAGCCCAGCTTACCCGTTTCCATTAATTGAAAAACATATTCTTCAAAGGTGAGCGCAGCCTTGGCCAGGGCGTGGGCTTTTTCAATTTTTGATGGGTCTACGAGCTTGGCAAACTCATCTCTCAGCCCGAGCAAGGCCGAAGGCTCAATGCCTACTATGGGCAGGCGGCGGTCTACGTAGGGTTGGAGTTTTTCTAGCGTCTTCTCCGCACATTTCTTCGCTTCCCGCAATAATCCCTTCGAGATCGCAGCGCGTCCCGAAGGTGCGTAGATCACATCAAATTTTAATCCCAATTTCTTGAAAAAGAGCGCAACATCCTTGGCTATGGCAGCATCTTGGTATTGCGTGAACTCATCGATATAAAGCAAGAAATCGATTGATGCTGACTTATTTCGATACGCATTCAGAACCGAACTCGCCGATCTCACAGAAAATGCGGGAATAGATCGCTGCGGAGCTATATTCAGCTTTCGCTTAAATAGCGCATTTACTTGATCACGCTTCAAAGCAAAATTGGCAAGCCGTGCGAAAGGGGCTGCCAGCGCGGCCTTCTTATGAAAAGTTCCAAAGAAACGGCTTCGCAAGTCTACCCCATGCCGCCGTTGATAGTGGTGCATGGCTTCTGCCTTTAGCGCGGCCATATCTACGCTGCTCGGGCAGTCGGTCTTACACGCTTTGCAGCTCAGGCAAAGGTCGAGCACGTCTTTCAGCTCTTTGGAGTCGAGCGGATAGGCAGGGTTTTCGGGATGGGTGAGCACTTCGCGAAGTATATTGGCACGGGCACGCGTAGAATCTTTTTCGTTCATCGTGGCCTGATAGCTTGGGCACATGGTCGCTCCCGTCCAGGCCTGCTTGCGGCAATCGCCAGAGCCGTTGCAGCGCTCGGCCGCCTGCTGCATAGATTCACCATTATCAAACCGAAGCATAGTGGGAAATGAAAATGCAGGCTGACCGGCGTCATAGCGCAGATCCTTGTCCATGGGAGCGGCATCTACAATCTTGCCCGGATTGAAAATGCCCTGCGGGTCGAAGAGTTTCTTTATTTTTTTGAAAATATCATTACAGATCTCACCCACCATAAGGGGTATGAACTCGCCCCGCACGCGTCCATCGCCATGCTCTCCACTCATCGATCCCGCATAACGCTTTACCAACAGGGCGCTGTCTTTGGCAATAGCCCGCAATGCAAGCTGACCTTCCTTGGTTTTTAAATTTAGTACTGGCCGAAGGTGAAGCTCACCTGCACCGGCATGGGCGTAATAAACAGCTTTTTGATCATGTTGCTTCATAATGGCATCAAAATCAGAGATATAATCGGGAAGGTCGGTGAGCTTCACAGCCGTGTCTTCCACAAAGGCTACCGGTTTGGCATCGCCTTTCATATTGCTGAGCAAGCCGAGCCCCGCAGCGCGCAGATCGCCACACAGCCTGTGTCTGCGGTGGTTTCACTACGGGAAAGGCATAACCCAGATTGGCCGAACGTAGTTTTTCAATAAGTTCTGAAATGCAAGTCTCAAGCCCGATAGCTGTCTCATCCCTCAACTCAATGGCTAGGATAGCTGCCGGATCGCCTTCCACGAAAAACCGGTTTTGAGCCTGTGCCAAATTGTCTTTTGTGAGGTCGAGAATGATCTTATCCATGAGTTCGCAGGCATAGGGAGCGCTTTCCATGGCGATCACTGCTGCACGGAGTGAAGCATCGATCGAAGTAAAATGAGCACAGATGATCGCTTCTTCTTTTGGGGGCAAAGGATCGAGCTGGAGCCGAATACGCGTGGTAAAAGCCAACGTACCTTCACTGCCCGCCATGAGCTTGGTGAGCTCAAAAGCATTGCCGGAAGGCTGAAACGGAAATTGCTTCAAGAGTTCGTCAATGGCATAGCCGGTATTCCTTCGCTGCACTTCGCGATCGGGAAAATTATCGGCCACGGCCTGCTGTATTTCGGCAGGTGCCAAAAGATCGATTATTGAATTTTCGATTTCTTTCAATGGGTTGTTTTCTACCGGCTCACCATTTCCCGATAAGGGAGTAATACTGCCAATAGCTGCGATCGAACCATCATAAAGTATTACTTCCAATCCTAAAAGCTTATCCCTTGTGCTTCCATATTTTATAGAAGAACTTCCACAGGAATTATTCCCCACCATTCCCCCTATCATACACCGGTTTGATGTAGAAGTATTGGGGCCAAAAAAGAGTCCTTTATCGGCCAATTGTCGGTTGAGATCATCGCGAATCACGCCGGGTTCCACTTCCACCCATTGCTCTTTGATATTGAGCGCTAGAATTTTTGTAAAATGCCTTGAACTATCTACGACCAGTCCGTCTCCCACGCATTGACCGGCCAGCGAAGTCCCGGCAGCTCTCGGAATCAGGGCTATTCCTTCGCTCGAAGCAAAGTTTACCAAAGCTTGAATATCGGCAGTAGATTTGGGGTAGGCCACCGCCAGCGGGAGCTTTCGGTAGATCGACGCATCGGTGGCATAGGCCTTACGGCTGAGTGAATCATGAAATAATTGGCCTTCAAAGCTTTTGAGAAGCTCCCAATTCAGAATTTGATCGTCTATCATAGAATCCAAACTTAATCAGAATCTGAATATTTGCTCATAAGTTTCCGGTGTATTTGAGAACATAAGGCGGTGAAGTATACATTTGTCAAAAAAGAATCAAGGCTATGGTGCTCAAAGAATTAAAAATTGCGGTACTCGGTGCTGGAAACCTTGGTATATCACTGGTGCAGGGTCTGCTGGACACGGGCGTGGCGCCGGCCAATCTCTATGCTACCAGACGAAATACTGAGAAATTGGATCGCTTGCGGCAAATGGGTGTAAACGTGGGCAGCGATAACCGGACTGCATCCCAAGCTGCTGATTGTATCATACTCGCCGTGAAGCCTTTCAATTATCGGCCGGTACTCGAAGAAATAAGCGCCGTGCTGCGGCCCGAAGAGCAAATAGTGGTCTCGGTGATTTCGGGGATAGGGATTGAGAACCTTGCGAGCGGACTGCCAAAGGGGGCTGCCATAGTAAGGGCAATGCCCAATACTGCTGCCGATGTGAAAGAATCGATGACCTGTATATGCCATCAGGGTGCCGATGCGGCTCAGCTGGCGATGGTCACTTCTATATTCGAC
The DNA here is from genome assembly GCA_963836915.1 of uncultured Cryomorphaceae bacterium. GTDB lineage: Bacteria > Bacteroidota > Bacteroidia > Flavobacteriales_D > Cryomorphaceae > Cryomorpha. The sequence goes on from CAWILH010000002.1 coordinate 677,101, forward strand.
TCGCTGGGGACTACGATCGTAATCAAGGAAGAGCTCATGAACTCTGCTACCGTGCTGGGCGCCTGTGGAATAGCCTATGTAATGCGGTTCATCCGCGCTATGGTGCAGGGCGGGATTGAGATAGGCTTTGATGCGCAGACCGCCAGTGACATCGTGCAACATACCGTGCGCGGCGCCGCTTCGCTCCTGCTCGCTCGACAGAGCCATCCCGAAAGTGAAATCGATAAAGTAACCACCCCAAAAGGCTGCACCATAGCCGGCTTGAACGAAATGGAACATAACGGTTTTAGTTCGGCACTTATCAAAGGCTTGAAGGCAAGCATGAAACAGATTGAAAATTAGGGGCTTGGTTGTATTCTCTCACTATTGCAATGCAAGTAAGTATGAAATCGAACCTATTTCAGGTAGATAGAACGGATACTTAATCCTTACATTCCATTCTCAAAACTGAAGCAATGAAATTTGAAAACAAAACCATACTCATCACAGGAGCTACCGCTGGAATCGGAAAAGAGATACTGAAGGGATTTATAAAACGCGGGGCAAGGAAATTTGCTGTCGCTGCCAGAAATGCTTCCCGACTGGAAGAACTCAAGGCCGAGTATCCACAGGTAGAAATCCTTACGGTTCAAGCCGATATGGCTGTACCGGACGATATTCACAAAATCTCCGAAACCATAAAGCAGAATTATGGGAAGCTCGATATCCTGGTCAACAATGCGGGTGTGGTAAGTGCGGGGGCTCTTGAAGAAATGAGCGATAAAGATGTGATCGGGCAGATCAATGTTAATCTTACGGGGCTCATTCTTCTTACCAAGGCCTGCCTGCCACTATTGAAAGCTTCAGAAGAAGCTGCGCTAATGAATATTTCATCCGGCCTCGGATTTATCGCTTGGCCTTTTTACAGTGTTTACGCTGCAACCAAGGCGGCGGTAAGGCAATTTTCAGATGCCATGCGACGCGATCTTTATCAATATCCTATCCACGTGATGACCATTTACCCTACTGCCACGGCCACGCCGATGATGAAGAATGCCAAGGTGGATGATATGGACGATCCCAAAATGGTGGCTCAAAAGTCGCTCGATGGATTGGTCAACAGAGAGCATCATGTGATTTTTGGCGGCGACCAAAGAATATTGGATATAGAACTGAACTTTTCACAGCCAGCGATCATAGATCAAAAGGCAAAAGAGCGCTATGAAGCATTGCGAGAGCGTACCGAAAATCATCGCTCTATGTAGGTTTTAAGCCTTCTTCAGAAATTCCGTACGTAGCACAAAGGAGCTTTTGCCGGCGCCGTATTCCACCTGGCTTTGACCTGCGGTAAGGCGGATGTTTTTGATGAGATTGCTACGCTTCAGCGCAGTGTTTGAACCCTTTACTTTTAAATCTTTGGTGATTTGAACGGTTTCACCGTCGCTCAGAATATTGCCATTGCTATCTTTTGTATCCATGGTCACTAAGGGTTACGGGTTGCTGTCTCCAAAGCTACGCCCGGATTCTTCTTCAGCCATTCATCGATTGTCTTTTTACGGCCTATCGTTCTTGTTATCACATCTTTTCGCAGGTCGTGACCGCGCGCTGGAGAAAACTCACGTCCGTAATAGATAATCTGAAGGTGGAGCTTATTCCAGCTCGACCTTGGAAAGAGCCGCTTGGCGTCGGACTCGGTCTTCTCTACATTTTTTCCGGTGCTAAGGTTCCAGCGGTACATGAGCCGATGTATGTGCGTATCTACGGGAAAGGCTGCCTGTCCGAATGCTTGCGACATCACCACAGATGCCGTTTTATGACCCACGCCTGGCAGGGTTTCCAAATACTCCATATCGGCAGGTACACGGCCTTCCTTCTCTTTGATCAATCGATCGGAAAGATTAAAAATAGCCTTGCTCTTGGCGGGTGATAATCCGCAGGGTTTTATGATCTCCCTTATTTCTTCTACCGATAGTCTCACCATATCATAGGGATTATCGGCACGCGAAAAGAGCGCTGGAGTAACCGTGTTTACTCTGGCATCGGTGCATTGCGCTGAAAGCAGAACCGCTACCAGCAAGGTATAAGAGTCTACATGATCAAGCGGTACCGGCACTTCAGGATAAAGTTCTTCTAAGGTCAAGCGTACAAAATCGGCTTTTTCAGCTTTAGTCATTTTTTAAATTCTTCAGAATATTTGTCGCCACGAAATAGGCTGCTCCGAATCTCGCCACCCTGCGTGAGATTGATCACATGTGCTTGTTCATCAAAAACATCCATAAGCAAATTATTTTCGATCTTAAGGCTTTCAGGAATATCGATCGCCAGAGATTCGAGATAAATCCAGCTAATATCGTTTTCCAGCTCGGAGCCAATAGCATCCAGATAGACCGGCTTTCCAATGGCTATAAGCCTAAAATGATCTCTTATATAATCGAAGAAGGCAGCTTGATCGCTTGCAGCTCTGCGGTCAGGGTCAAATTCGATTCCCGCACTCTCTAAAGCCAGCTCCAGATCATCTGTAAATAGCTTGATGCTAATCTGATAGGTGCGGCTCTCTTCCACATATAAAATTTCTGTGAGACCGATATAAAATTTATGGCTACCATCACTATCGGTCGATTCCGCAGCCATTTTGGCCGGTGCCGAAAGCATGAGATAGAGCAATAATAAATTCATCGACGCCAAAGGTAGGCGTTTTGGTTTGGTTGCTTTATGCGGGTTTTGAGCTGGCTGGCGAAGAAAGTATGTCTTATTGCTTTCATCCCTTGAGCGCTCCACACACAAATGGAATCGTGAATAGGCGATCTGGGCTCAGGCCTACCAGTCTACCAATAAATTGCGTCATTTGCATCGAGCAAACAAGCCTGGCAAATTTTATTAATTTATAAAATCCTTTGAACTCTTTCTCCACATTTTTCGAACTGGGCATTCGCCATATTGTCGATTTTAATGGTCTCGATCACCTTCTTTTCATTGTGGCACTTGTAGCAGCTTATCAGCTGGTAGATATGAAACGGATGCTGATCTTGATCACCGCATTTACCATTGGCCATAGCCTTACCTTAATTCTCGCAAGTACCGGTATGGTCAGCATGGATCGCGATTGGATCGAGTTTCTCATTCCTCTTACCATTTTGGTCACGGCGCTGAGCAATATTTGGCGTGGAAAGTCGGCTGCCCGATCCCGTGTCTTTTTTCCGCTTACCATCACCGTCATTTTCGGGCTGGTACATGGCTTTGGTTTTAGCAATTATTTGAAAATAATACTTTCCAAAAACGCATCACAGGCCATGCCTATTCTAGCGTTTAATCTAGGCATCGAGCTGGGGCAGATTTTGATCGTCGCGGCCGTACTGGTAATATCTGCCATAGGATCGCGGATTTTTCACTTCAGCCATCGTGATTGGATTCTTGTGGTATCGGGCATAGCGGCAGGCGCTGCGATGATTCTACTGAAAGCGGCCATTTTTTGGTAATTTCGCAATCCAATTATGAGAAAAATACTGATTTTTTACGCCATAGCGCTACAAACGGCTGCCATGGCACAGACCGATGGAACGGATAAATTCGAACAGCTCCAATCTGAATTGCCGACCCCAAATGTGTACCGCACCGCTTCGGGAGCTCCCGGAGCCCAATACTGGCAGCAGCGTGCCGATTATGATATTGCTGTTAGGCTCGATGAAGACAAGCACGAGCTGTATGGAGAAGAGACGGTGACCTATTATAATAACTCGCCCGATAAGCTCAATTATATTTGGCTCCAGCTCGATCAGAACAGGCGTGCGAAGGATAGCGACACGTATAAAATATCAGAATCTGATCTCGATGAGAGAATCACCTATGATGGTCTCAAAAATCTAAGCCCTTGGTTTGACGGTGGTTTCAAGCTAGATACCGTGACCGATACCCGAGGTAAACCCCTGAAGTATACCGTAAATAAGACCATGATGCGCATTGATCTGCCATCGCCATTGGTACCGGGCGGCGCATTTAGTTTTAAAATAGACTGGCATTACTTGATCAATAACCGGCTCGAAATAGGTGGTCGATCAGGGTACGAACTATTTGAAGAAGAGAACAATGCCTTATATACCATCGCCCAGTTTTATCCAAGGCTAGCCGTATATAGCGATGTGGAAGGCTGGCAGAACAAGCAATTTCTAGGAGCAGGTGAGTTTGCCCTTAGTTTCGGAAATTTTGATGTCCGCATCACCGTGCCATCCGACCATATGGTGGCATCTACGGGCGAGTGCCAGAATATGCGAGAAGTGCTAACAGAAAAGCAGATACAGCGATACAATCAAGCCAAGACGGCTGACCGCCCCGTAGTGATTCTGACCGAAGCTGAAGCACGCGAAATTGAAAAAGGCCGCAGTACTAAAATGAAAACCTGGCATTTCAAAGCAGAGAATGTAAGGGATTTTGGATGGGCTTCGTCCCGAAAATTTATTTGGGACGCGCAGGGCAAAAAGTTTGGCGACCGCACGGTAATGGCCATGAGCTATTATCCGAAGGAAGGAAATCCGCTTTGGGAACGCTTCAGCACCCCGGCGGTAATGCAGACGCTTGAGACCTATTCGAAGCATACTTTTGATTATCCCTATCCTGTGGCCATTTCGGTAAATGCTGCCAGCATCGGCATGGAATATCCGATGATATGCTTCAACTTTGGCCGGACCGAAGAAGATGGAACCTATTCAGAACGAACAAAATATGGAATGATCGGAGTGATCATTCACGAGGTGGGGCATAATTATTTTCCAATGATCGTAAACTCCGATGAGCGGCAGTGGACATGGATGGATGAAGGGCTGAATAGTTTTTTGCAAGTACTTACCGAACAAGAATTTGAGCGCGGCTTCCCAAGTCGACGGCTGGAACCTAGGCAGATAGTGAGTTATATGAAGGGCGACAAAGCATTCATAAGTCCGATCATGACCAATTCTGAGTCGATCCATCAATTTGGGAATAATGCTTATGGCAAGCCGGCCATCGGGCTCAATATGCTGCGCGAAACCATTATGGGCAGGGAACTCTTCGACTTTGCCTTCAAGACCTATGCCCAGCGATGGATGTTTAAGCACCCTTCGCCAGCCGATTTCTTCCGTACTATGGAAGATGCCAGCGCCGTTGATCTCGATTGGTTCTGGCGCGGTTGGTTTTACAGCACACATGCGGTCGACCTATCGATCGATGAAGTGCAGTACCGCCGTATAGCCGAGGGCGCGGCTTCCGCCAAAAATGAGCGCGACTTTGACAAGAGTATCACCGATATGCGAAATGCCACTGCGATCGAGAAGACCCGTGAAGAGCGCGATACCACCCTAGTCGACTTCTATACCAAGGCCAGGGCCTTTGAATTGAATAGCCAGTTAATGGACAATGGTGAAGATGATCAATCGATGGTCGAAGAGTACTCGGAAGAAGAATCGGCCATGAACAAGGATGACCGTCATTTTTATCAAATCAGTTTTACGAATCAAGGAGGACTGGTGATGCCGCTTATCGTACAGTTTGTTTTTGAAAATGGCGAAACCGAAATACAGCAGATACCGGTCGAGATATGGCGTAAGGGCGCCAAAACGGTCACAAAGGTTTTCATTACCGATCAAAAAGCCAAGAATATTATTCTAGATCCCTACCAGCAGACGGCAGATATTGACCTGAGCAATAATTCTTGGAAGGAGATGCCCACCCCTACCCGGCTTCAATTGTATAAGGCGAGCGAACGTCAGAAGGAAAAGAATGAGATGCAGCAAGCGAAGTAATGGCCTTATGCTAAGTCGGTGTTTGCGATTTTATGATTGCTGGATCTAAAGCTTTCGTGAAATAAGATTGAGCCTAACAGGTTATGATTTTACCCTGAAATTTTCGACCGCAAGAAGATTCCTTTTTCCGCAATTTCAATCGTACTTGGAAAATATTTGAGCGCTTGATTAGCTTAATAATACCACAGAACGCAGCGGCAACTATTTTATAGTGGAAAATATTTTGCAAATTAGCGCCAAATCTGAAATATAATCGGAAATCCTAGCTCACTACCCACGCAGGAGATCGTTTTTGGTTCGGCAGATGCAGTGATGTCCCGTAGACTTTCGAAATGGGAAGAAAAAGGTCTAATTCAAAAGATTGCACCAAAGCTTTACACTACAAATTTTGAAGATACGCCAGAGGACATTGTCAGTCGAAATTTATTTTCAATTCTAGGTAATCTTTATCCAGGTGCAGTATTGAGCCATCGATCTGCATTTGAGTTTGCTCCTACAGCTATTGGTCAGGTTTTCTTGACGTTTAAATACACAAAAAAAATAACGCTCCCCGGCATTACCATCCGCTTTTTAGAAGGCCCTGGAGCGATAGAAGGTGACCTACAGTGTTTATTCAGTTGCTATTTCAGAATCATGCCCTCATGCAAAATTTGACGAAATGGTTCTAATTAAAACCTAAACGGTTAAGAAACTCACTTTAATTTCGAAACGCTCAAAGCTAGTCAATTCACATGCTGGATTTAAAAAGGATTGCGATAATCGGGAGTGGTTCGAACGGCGATATTCACGCTCTTCCACATCCTCAGAAACATTGATATCTTCAAAACCTATATGCGCCATATTTCGATTTACGAAAAATCATCTCTGGCTGGAACCGGAATGCCATATAGTCCCATGACTACAGATATTTATCATTTAGCCAACATTTCGTCTGAAGAAATTCCCACTTTGCTACAAACTTTTGCTTCCTTCCTACGCAAACAGTCAGCAGAAAAACTACATAGTTGGAACATAGATGATCTATCTATCTCAGATCAAACTGTTTACAGTAGAATTGCTTTGGGTCATTATTTTGCTGATCAATTTAGAGGCATCATAGCATTATTGATCCAGGCTGGATTAGATGTCGAGGTAAATACCTGTCAAGAAATTATAGACATCAAATTGTTGAATCAAAATTCTATTCGTTTAATCGATGTCAGAAATCAACATTATCTCTACACTACTGTAGTAGTAGCCAGTGGTCATCTTTGGAAGTCTAATGACGCGGCAACTAAAGGATATTACTCAAGTCCTTGGCCAATCCATAAAGTATTGACCAGACCGAATGCCCATTACAATCACGAAATAGGAATTCTTGGTTCGTCTTTAAGCGCCTTTGATGTGGTCACATCACTCTCCCACCGGCATGGTACTTTTAGTATGGAGGATGATAAAATGAAATTTACCAAGTGGAATAACGCTCAAAACTTTAAACTAATCCTATATTCTGCTGATGGGCTTTTGCCACATCTTCAATATATACAAAGAAAACCCAGAAGAGAAATTTATAGACATTTCAACCCAGCACATGTTTCGGCACTTATTGATGACCATGGTTTTCTTTCCCTAGATCGTTACTTTGATACTTTATGCCGCCAACCCTTGATAGCATCATTGATTCTTGACGGGCTTCATGAAACTGCGAAAAGGTTGGCGTACAAAAGTTTTAGTATCGTTGACTTTGCTAATGTTATGTCATCTAAACACCAATATGTGGATTCATTTCAAGGAATGAAGTTTGAATATGCGCTAGCAAAACACCATATTAACACCAATACTCCTATTCACTGGATGGAGACTTTTGACGATTTAATGTACAGCCTAAACTTCCATGCGGAGTATTTATCTGCGGAAGATCACGTTTCTTTGAACACAGACATTATGCCTTTTTTAATGAATGTAATAGCAGCACTGCCGTTAGAATCTGCGTCTATACTGTTGGCGCTGTACGACGCGAACTGTATTGAAATTAGGAAAGGTACAGTCAAGATCAACGATAATGCCTTAAAAAACCGAAAGACTGAAATCCGGGTCGAATTTGACAACGGTGACTTTCAAGACCATGAGTATAAATTGTTTATCGACAGCGGTGGAGTGCATAAGATTGGATGTCCAGAATATCCATTTCAGACCTTGGTGAATAGTGGTGACGTGTCTAAGGCGAGCCTTAGAAGAAACAGCTTGGAACCCACAGCAGTATTTCACTCAAGAGATCAGAAATTACAAAATAGCATTGGAGCGGTAGAATTCACAGTCGAAGGAATTAGAATAACTAAATCTTATAGAACTGTGAACTCTCAAGGCGTACCAAATTCCTGTCTGTTCGATATCAATTTTAATCATGCGTTAGGTTTTAGGCCTTATTCATATGGGCTACAAGCATGTAATGAAACTAGTTCGATAGCAGTAACAAATTGGGTGAAAGAGATACAATCACTTTGAAGAGATTATCAGATAGCCATAAAAATCTGCCGAGCCCTCAGCATTTTTTCTTCAACACGGATGTCTATGCAGAGTGGAAAAATGGAGTGGGTTTTCAAACTAGACATTACTTGTCAACGAAATCTTCAAGAAACTTAAAGGTTCTCAAAGATTTTTCAACCTTCTTTTTTTGCTCAGTAAGAATTTCGATGACACTTCCAGCCATATATGGTGCCCGTAGTTGCTCTTCATATTCTTCAACACTTGCCCTATCTCCTCGAATACACTCTTCCAAGATGGTTTCGTCTTTATTGGTGGAGAGTGCCGTTTTTACATCGATCCATACCCTATGCAAGGTTCCAGAAAAACTTCCTGCCGAATCGGGTTCTGCCCCAAGCTTTTTAAGTTCTAAACCTAATTCTTCTGCGAAGGCATTGCGCTCCGCTGCCTTATTTTGCAACCAGTCTCTCAAATTAGGACTATCTGTCTTTTGCATTACTTGCTTTAATCCTTCCTCGGCGTCATAGTTTTTTTGCAATATTTCTTGTAAAGATTCTATGAGCTTTTCATTGTGTTCTGATGCTGTCATAATTTTTCTATTAAACATTATTAGCTATTCATTCATAAATATTTATTAAATGTCATATAATCATGCTTTTACGCTCAAAATATCAGAAAGTTGAGTGGTGTATTTTGGAGATAGTCGATCACGTCTCATTTTCCAAACAGAACCATGATCTTGACTCCCCAATCGGACTTTATGCATCCCCATCTTCTCGTTCAAATCATCTACAGTCTTCATCAATACTTTATGGCGAGGATTTGACTCTGCGAACAGCGCTGTTTGGCAGGACGATTCACACCTTACATCCTTAACCAGAACCCCAGCCTTTTTATACTCATATCCTGCTATGTAAATACGCCTTAAAGCTTGAACGGCAAACTGGGCTATTTCAATACTGGAGTTCGTGGGGTATGGTAAGCATAAGTCAATACTCCTTTTATATTGATTCAAGTCCTTTCTGTGTTTATTAGTGTTGAGAAAAACTTCGATAAGCGTCGTCTTCGATTTCTGGCGTCGAAGCTTTTCGGCACATAGTGACGCAAAGGTTGTAATCCGTTCTTTGAGCTCCGCGTAAGCAGTCAAATTCGTTTTAAACGAACGAGTGGTGGCGATGGATTTTTTATCTATGATATCTTCCAAACCTAAAGTAGGTGCACCTTCCAAATCGAGCTTCAATCTAAGTCCTGTTACAGACATGTTAGTTCGTACCCAATCATTTTTCATCATGGAGAATGCGTGTGCATCATGAACACCTTTGGCTTTTAGCTTTAGTTGATTTTGTTTTCCAATCCCCCAGACATCTTCAATAGCCGTAGACTTTAATGAGATGACCCTACTGTCATGAGAGTCAATTGTATAAACACCAGTACTACCGTATTGTATCTGCTTCGCCATCTTGTTGGCGATTTTCGACAAACCCTTGGTCGGCGCGAATCCAATGCTAATCGGTATACCGGTGCATCTCTCCACATGGCTTTTGATAGTTGCACCCAACAAGTTAAAATTGCATTTTTTAAACATATCAAATTTTAAGAAGCACTCGTCAATGCTATATATCTCGATATGCGGAGTAAATGCCATAAGAAGTTCGACTATTCGAGCGCTCATATCCCCATACAGCGCATAATTGGACGAAAAAACTTCGATCTCATTGGCCTTAAACATGTCGTCATACTTATAAGCTGGTGCGCCCATGGGAATGCCAAGCTGCTTCGCTTCACTACTCCTTGCAATTACACAACCATCATTATTTGAGAGGACAACCACAGGTTTATTTCTGAGGTCAGGCCGAAAAACCCGTTCACATGAAGCGTAAAAATTGTTGCAATCTACAAGTGCAAACATTAATGGGATTTTATAGAATAAGTTACGATACCCCAAATCAAGAATTCGTTATCGACCGTTACCATTATTGGATTATACAACTTATTGGCGGGCACTAGCCAAATCACATCGTTCTGAATCTTGATTTTTTTGATAGTGAATTCACCATCTATAAAACATACCGCTACTTTATTGTTCTGGGCGGGTAAGCTTTTATCGACGATAAGAAGGTCACCATTGTAAATGCCCGAATCTACCATGCTATCTCCAGAGACTCGCGTGTAAAACGTAGAAGATGGGTGCTTTATCAATTCTGAATTCAAGTCTATTCTACTCTCCAAATAATCATTGGCTGGTGATGGGAATCCAGCAGAAACACCCATGTCGAAATAAGGAATAGTAGTAGGTTCTGATAGTGACATTAAAGCGACAGAATAAAAAAATTGAATATCGAAAAAAAGTAGATTAACAATAAATCTTTTATTCAATCAAAATTAGTCTGAAAGCCATCACGCAATGGTTCGAGATCAATTTATAATTGAACCATATTGAGTGCTCTGCTGCCCAACGAGTTCTTCACCGCTATTGTGGATTTTGAGCGGTTAAGATAGCGTAATTGCGGAAATTGTCGATTGTAGAATATTTTTCGGGTAGCTATCATTTAGTATCGTTCGTATTGGCCTGGTTCTTCTCCATTAAAATAAGCTGTTTTTCCATCAAATCTCCTATCCGGTCCAGTAATTCCAGATTTTTTGGAGTCGGTGTGGTAATATTTTTTGGGTCGTCGGCCTTGTTTCTTATGGCATTCATTATTTTAACCACAACGAATACAGTGAGACCGATAATAATGAAATCGATGGTAGACTCAAATAATTTACCGTATCCAATGGCGATCACATCCTGACTATCTATACCCGTTTGGGCTTCCCGGAGAACAATTTTTTTATTGGACCAACTGGTGCCATCCGTCATCAATGCCAATGGCGGCAAAAAAACTTCTTTCACCATTACATCGACCACCTTGTTAAAGGCCGCACCTATAATCACACCGACAGCTATATCGATCATATTGCCTTTCACTGCAAACTCTTTGAACTCTTTGAGAAATTTAAAATTCATGTTTTTTATTTTTAGGTTAATTTACATTATTTAGAGTATGTCCAAAGAGTCCGCTATCTGCCTTGCTCTTGTTCTAAAAACAGTCGTCCCGCTCGAGCGGGACTCCTTGATTTTTAAAATTGCGCGCGCGTTGCTATCGAACTCTTTGATCCAGCCATACGACTGTATGGACAGACTCCATTTAGCGTATGCAAAGATGGTCAAGCCTTGGCGATTAAAACGGCTATACGAATTCTTATCTATTCATAGTTCCTTATAAAATACTTCATGGAGTAAGTATAATCGTTTGCTCGACTTCAGCCTTTAAAAGTATTTAGCTGTAAATCTTGGAATCTCGTTAGTACTAATCGCGCGGAACAGTGAAAGTTGAAATTCTTATCACACGCGATATTCCATTTTATTGCTTAAAATCGCGGTGTCTTACAATTATCTAAAATACCCAACTATGGAAACTATTCTAAAAATCATCTTTACACCCATTGTGCTTATCCTGGCAGGAAGGTTTATGGGGTCTATCGAAATCAAAGACCGGAAGGCAGCAATCTACACGGCGCTTGCAATTATGATCACTGGTTTTTTGATCGGTTGGCTTCTGACCTTTTTTCTCAACTTGATCACTCTTGGACTCTTCTGGTTAATAGGTCTGGGAATTATCACACGCACCATTGCCTACGCAATTATTATTGAGCTAGTTGACAAGTTTCGTGATGATTTCGTGACCAAAGGCTTCAAGGCATCGCTGATCTTATCCATATTCTTAGCGCTCGCGTGGGGACTTGCTGAAGCTATCGCCTAAATTACTTGAACTAGCCTATTGTGTAAATTTAGAAAATTGCTCTTCGATCATAGAGATGGCTTGGGTCATATCCAATCCGAATCAGAATCGATTCTTATCGAACCTACTTGATTATGAGTTTATTGTAGAGAATCTAGGATATTTCTACACTATTGGGTAAACCCGTACTCCAGAAGTCTTGAATGCTACTTGACCATCAAAATATTACGTCGTAGGAACGACTATTGCACTCTTTAACTGTAACCCTAAAAATTAATTATGATGGAAAATCAAAGAAGTAAGAGTTTGCTTTCAGCAGACTCTATTAACGGAACAACTGTAGAAAACAGTACAGGAGAAAACATAGGTGACATCAAAGATTTGATGATCAACACAAACTCAGGAGAAGTGGAATACGCAGTACTTTCCGTAAATACTGGCTTTTTAAATTTGGGCAGTAAGTATTTTGCGATTCCTTTACAAGCCATGACCTTTGATAAGTCACGCGAAAAAGTGCTCGTCGATATCAGTAAAGATCGATTGGAAAATTCCCCTGGTTTTGATAAAGACAACTGGCCTGATGGTGCACAAAATGAATTCGTGTCATCTGTTTACGACTATTATGAAATAGATCGAAGCCAAAGGTACGCGGCAGCAGGTATGCAAGATGGAGCAAATCCCGCTATGAAAGACAAGTCAATTCATTGACTTAAATACTGTGAAATAGAATATGGAAAGCCTACGAATATTCGTAGGCTTTTTTAATTCTACAACAGGTAAATCAATAATAATGGCAGCTCATATCATTGAGAGCATTTCTTCGCAAGCTTCAGCACATCTTCTAGTGGCTTTGGAGCATTTGGTGCAATGCTCAAAATCAAGTTTCTCACATTCTGTCGCGCAAGAAAAGCATACACTTTTGCAAAGGGTTAAATACTCCATTACGTTTGGGCTCTCCATATCTAAAATTTTAGATGTCAAATGACATAGGTCTCCACATTCCTGACATCTATTTGCACATTCTCCCCACTTTTTTTCATCGTATATCTGCATTTCATAGAAACTGATATAGCAGGTTCGCATGGCGTCTAGTGTGGTCTTGATCAAATCTTCGTAGCTGGTCATAGTTTTGCATATATCACATAGGGGCAACTTATAGACCAGCGCAGACAGTTCGTTCAAATAGAGTCATTTTATTATGAAATTCACCTCAGACCATTTTTGGGGTTCACATTTTTCCAAGTGGCATGGGATTTGACCGAAACATGGAAACTAAAAAAACAGAAATATGAAAACTTTAATTGCAGTATGTATAATATCTTTTTCGAGTTTTGCCTGCTCAACCAATGCACAGAGCGACAGGGATTATGAGAATCTTAAGAGCTACGTAGATAGCGTAGAAAACAAGATAGATGATAAAAGCGAGGCCAACTGGGATAGAGTTGAAAACCGTTACCAGAACTTAAAATCCAAAGTGGATGATAAGTCAGATGAGTTTAGCGATGAAATGTCACAGGAGTATGGAGAGCTTGCAAACCGCTACGCAGCGGTAAAGAGAAAAGCTCAAAACAAAAGTGAAAACTTAGAAAATGATGCCGATCAGCGCTTGGCGGAAGCTGAAGGCTGGTTTGAAGAGCGCAAGGAGAACACTAAGGAGAATATGGATGAAGCTGGAGATAATATAGAAAAAGGTTGGAATGATACGAAAGATTGGTTCAGCGAGAACTATGATGATCTGGAAGAAGGAACGCAAAAAAGGTTTGACAAATTGAAGGATGCGTTTGACAATGAAAAATAAGTGAACTATAAATCTTATTACCCGCTCAATTTATAATTGCTGACAGTAATATCCCACCATATTACAGCAATTACCAGAAGCCGCCCCTTAAAGGGCGGTTTTTGTTTTATCAAAACTTCACTATGCGAATTAAAATCATTTAGAACCAAAAATAAAGCAATCGGTCGCTATGCCTTACTGCGCCTACGTTTGTAAAGATTATGACTATGTTTCTCTTTCACCACAACTATGTAACAGTCCTCCACATAATTCCCAACTTCATTGTCTACTATAGCTCTAGAAATAGCGATTAATCGAATAAATTTAATTCGAGATTAGTGGTTCCTATTTTGCTCTGTGAATCACATAACTTAAAAAAAATAATATGAGCACAACAGAAGCTAAGTCAAAAAACAAGGTTAGCGCTAAATCGGATGCGGCTAAAGATCTCAATGAACTTTTCATCGACAGCCTAAAAGATATTTATTGGGCGGAGAAAGCGCTAACGGATGCCTTGCCCAAAATGATGGAAAATGCAAAGGATAAATCTTTGAAAACCGCCCTTGAAGATCATCTTTCGGAAACGGAAGAACATATATCACGTCTTGAACAAGTATTTGAAATGATCGGCGAAAAGGCCAAAGCTAAGAAATGCGAAGCCATGAGCGGAATCATCAAAGAAGGGACGGAGATACTTGAAGAGACCCAGCCCGGTGAAGTGCGTGACGCGGGCATTATCGCAGCATGTCAAAAAGTGGAGCATTATGAGATCGCGACCTATGGAACTTTAGTTTCTTGGTCGGAGCAATTGGAACTAGCCGATGCAACGAAAATCTTAAAGAAAACACTGAAGGAAGAAAAAGCTGCCGATAAGAAGTTGGCCAAGTTGGCGACCGATGGTATAAATAAATCAGCGAAGAAGCGATAATTAATTCTCAATTTATCACCACGGAAACTTTGGTGCAATGATCAGAAATCATTGCACCATTTTTTTTCTTTTTAAGATAACAGAATTAAAACCTTAGCTATGAAAAAAAAGAAGGAATGCGGCATATTTACTTCTTTGTAGGTTTTTGAATTCGCAGATGTTCAGGTTGCCCAATGCAGAATGTCGTCTGTTGCGTTTGCGTCTGACCCTATCTGGACAGTTTTAATTCCGTCCTGCTCAGAAAACAGAGAGGATTTTGATTCGGATACGTACGTGGGATGAGCTGATCATCCGAGTGAAGTGGCTATTGCTTATATTTTCTTGGCTTGTGAAGACGCTTTTTTTATTTCTGGCCAAACCATTCAGTTGAATGGATGCGAACCCACGGCCAGCTAGATAATCTCAATATGTCAATTACCAACCAGATAAAACATAATTAATATGGATTTAAAAATTGAGAATAGATCGACAGTGATCATGGGAGCCAGCTCTCGTGTAGGTTTGGCTAGAGCAAAAATCCTAGCCGCCAAAGGTGTAAATTTAATGCTGAGCGACAAGGATCAAGCTGGTCTGGACGCTGAAAAAGCTGAAGTTGGTGAATTCGTTTAATTATCGAATAGGATTTTGAGTATGGCTGCCGACATTATTAAGAATGAAGAGCTACTGGCTATGCCAGCGGCCGCAAAAGAAGAATTCTCGACAACTCATATTTTAGTGCATTGTGCTGGCATACGCGCGGCTGGTGAAGTTTTACTCCTCTATCTCATGCAGATTGGACGCACTGGAGAACAATAGATTCCACGGGTGCCGAGTGTGTGTGAAGGGTCTTCATTCCGCAGATGCTCGATAGCGGTTTGGGAAGAGTGGTTTCAGTAGCGTCCGAAAATGTCTTACAGTCCTATACCTATGCGAGTCCTTATAATATCTGCAAAGCAGGAATCATCAATCCCGGAAAATGCTTATCGCGCGCACACACGCCGAAGGTGTTGATTATCAATTCGGTTTCTCACGCATTCATCGCGATTATCATTACAGATGAATAATGGAAGAAGAAGCTGAGTAACGCGTTGAAACCAAGGAAGCAGTAATAATATGGTTCTTAGAAAACGAAAGACTTAACGTAGTAACCGATCAATGGGAAATACCAGATGAAGTGGCAGCGGTGATCACCTTTTTATAGTTCGGAATGGCAAGCTATGTTACGGGAAGCAACTAATTTGTAGATGGCAGATCGTTAGGCTCTGACTTTGGCTGATGTGTTACCATGGTTACGATGCATGTAAGGCCCGTTCCTATTGCGATCAATTTTCGGGATTGATTTTTCATTAACCTGAGATTACCCATGATTGATTTAAATTGACCATTGGTTGAAAAATTTTATTCAGCCGGTTGATTTATCTATTTTAGATCGTCTGTATGAACTACATCTCGATTTCCAGAAAGTGGAATTTATTGCATCTCACGCTCTGGACGCTTTATATTTCAATAGTGCTTTTCTACAAAGCAAATAATTTTGGGCTCTATTATGCCGTCCAGCACACTGCTGTGGCCGGCATTATCAATTGCATCTTTTTCTATCTGATCGCAGAAATTTCTGTGAATAGACTGCTCTTATTGAAAAAGTATATCCTGTTTTTAATCAGTGTGATTGCACTCAGTACTTTATTCTATTTTATAAAACTACGCGCCGAAGTTCCTGCGTTCGAAAGTTTCTTTGATCTGGTTTCACGAGGTTCAATGAAAAGAACAAAGATTATTGTTATCAGCACGCTTACGGCGTTATTCTTAACCAGTATGGTGCTAACTCTATTGCGGGACAGTATTGATAAAGAAAGATTGGCTAGCGCTGTTCTCCAGAAGCAGAACGAAGCGAGATTATCCATACTGAAAGCTCAAATAAATCCACATTTTCTATTCAATAGTCTTCATAATATCTATACGCTCTCCATTCTGAAGTCAGATAAAACATCTGATGCTATCATGAAGTTGTCGCAACTACTGCGTTATGCTGTATACATTGGGGAGAATGAACCTGTTGGCGCGGACGAAGAATCCATTCAGATACGGGCTTATCTGGATTTATTTGAACTTACTCGGATTACTCCCCGTGCTATTGCGTTTCAAACAAGTGGCGATTTAAAATCAAGTAAAATAGAACCTATGATCCTTTTGCCAATCGTTGAGAACGCCATCAAACACACCAATTTCTCCGCGGATAAGAATGCCTTCATTGACATCGGGCTTATGGTAAAAAATAAAATGCTTAGATTTTACGCCCGAAATACGATCACCACTGATGATTTTTCCAAAGAAAAGGTCGGTGGCGTGGGCCTGAATAATATCAAAGAACGCCTGAAATTGCGCTATGGCAAAAACCATGAGTTTACTATATCAACCGATGGGTTGGTTTATTCTGTTTTGCTGACCATTAATGAGAATTCGATTTGAATAAGCTGAAAATACTCGTGATTGATGATGAAGAGCTCGCGGTTCAACTTCTGGTGAAGTATATCAATCAACTGCCTGATTTAGAAATAGAAGCCACCGCCCTATCAGCCGTGGCAGGCATAGATGTTCTAACCAAGGTTAAAATAGATCTTCTTTTTTTAGATATTCAAATGCCCCTGCTCAACGGATTTGATATGATCAAAACCTTGAAGCATCCACCGGTTGTAGTATTCACAACCGCCTATTCTGAATACGCGGTAGAAGCATTCGAAATGAATGCGGTTGATTATCTGCTGAAGCCATTTAGTTTTGAGCGATTTTTAAAGGCAGTAAACAAAGCCAAAGATTATTTAAAATCAAAACATCTCGAAGAGATTGGACGGCTCCATAAAATGGACGCTCAAATAAAGCAATATTATACCATTAAATCAGAAGGAAAGATAGTTCGGGTGAAACTGAAGGAAGTTTACTTTATAGAAGGTCTACGCGAGTATGTAAAGTTCGTTTGTCGCGACGGAACTTATATTACCCTTTTGAGCCTTAAGAAGATAGAGCATGATCTAACTGCCAGCCGCTTTCTAAGGGTTCATAAATCATACATCGTTAATATTGATAATGTGCAGCATCAAGAAGGCAACATGCTCTACCTAGAAGCTCACGCCATTCCTATGGGCCGTGATTTAAAGGCCAAGGTCGTTGAGATTATTTTTGAATGATCTGAACTTTGTCGTTTGGAAAGCTTCCAAGTCCTGTCCGCTTAAAGGGTATGCCATAGTTAGAAAAGGCTCAGGATCGAACTTTTGACAGAAATCTAATAGTTGGATGTTGTCAACCTATTGATACTATCGCTGCTGGTTGAATATTTCCTACCAATCGTTGAATAATTTTGAAATTGAATGCTCTTATCCGGATCTTTATTGCAAATAAAATTACTCGTATGAAATCTGAACTATTTTACCTCGCAATGTTGATTACTGCCGCTGGTCTATTAACTTCTTGTCAGCAAGATGACGACCAAAATCCAACGGAAGAACCCGGCACTCAAAATGCTATAGCATTAATAGAAGGTAGCATACTTTATCTGGACACGCCGCCGGTGTCATTGGAGTTGGATGTGCTTGTGGACGATGATCATATATTCATGTTTGCTGAAAAGGTAGACTATGAGCTCAGCACCGACATCATCATTGATCTGTCGCTTCCAGGAGATTATTTTCCAGATAGCCTTGACAATGAAGAACAAACTTGGGAGAACTTAAATCCTGGTCTGATCACAGCGGGAACTAGAATAAATTCCTATTATATGCATTACAATAACGCCACCTATAAAGAATCTTTTAACCTTTTCAATTACTTGAACTGCATAGGGCAATACCGTGTAGAAGCTGAGATCACCTTCAATACCCCAGTAATAGGACTGATCATGCGGGCCGACTTAAATGAGAATGATCACCTAGGAAATAGTAATGCGGAATTGGGTGTTCCCAGCGTAGATTATTGCGAGCATAACCTTCAACACTTTCCAGGGATAAACGTAGCAGATGGCTGCCGTTCCGATCGATTTATTTTAAGCCTTGACAGGAAAAAATTAACAATCAGAAATAATACCGACATTCACCATGACAATTATAGAATACTAGTGGAAGGAATGTAGACGGTATGAATGAAAAGATATAGAATCGGATAATTATGGGTATTGATACCCATTTGATTAAACCGTTCACCCGTTATCAATAGACGCTACCCATCAGGCTGTATTAAATTTTAGTGGAGTAATATAAAGTGATCATAATGCAATTTTCGATCTTTGTGGTAGTAATTTAGAACGGCACCGTCTTCAAAACTAGACGAGTCAATTCAAGGAAAAATTGCTGTTATTCTATTAACAACCGTTTGAGATAGCGATTCCTTTCGGTATTGATTTCTAATAAGTACATTCCGCCAGCTAAGTACGAAAGATTCACCCTCGAATGTTTAGTTCTCAAGATTTCCTGTCTCGATAAGTCGTAAATTATGACTTCTACCAGTACTTCATCCGTATCTATGCTGACGGCATCATGAGCTGGGTTTGGATAAAAGGTGACGCTAGATACATGCCCGGAATCGTTGATGCCTAGTGGGTTTTCTGATACTATTGTAAAATTACACTCACCTGTAACACCGTTGATCGTATATGACAGCGAAACTTCAGTGTATGTATTGTCGACCAAAATACCCGGATCTGGTGTCTGGACAGATTGTTCAAATACACACTCTCCACTGAAGATGGCGGTTTCCAAATAATAATCAGGTATTGCGTATGTCCCATCTTGACCGACATTTACAAATAGCGTGTCGGGACAGTTAATCTCGCAGTCGTTTCCACCCGATCCCCCGGATTCCATTACAACGAGATCAAAATCACAATCAGGGTCTTCTCCTACTGCAATGATCTCGACATCAACTTCATATTCCCCTTCAGTGAGAACTGTGCCAGGCGCTGGATTTTGAAAAAAATTGCCGCCTTCGCAGTCAAATGTGAAACCGACCACTCCGATTTCGAAGAAATCTGGAACTACAAAGCCGTCTGGGCTGTTGTATTCGACCACTACATCATCGCCGGGACAGTCGATGTCACAATCCTGTGCATAGACCGTGTGAGATGTAATAGCTAGCAGGAAAGCTACCCAAGTAAGTTTATTTAATATTGATAATTTCATTTTCAGAATTTTATTTGTGATTTGCGATTATTAAATATGCTCCCTTTTCATTTTGTCTATGAGCCAATGCAGCGCTTAAAAATAAAAGTCCCTGCCAATGGAGAAGCAGGGACTCTTACCTAAAACCACAAAAATAAGCCTACATGCTCGTTTTTGCTTTTTTACTGCTCGAATTGCTTTGAGAACTATAATTCTTGTCCGAATCGTCATCCGAAGAATTTGACTTATTCTTGGAAGACGAATTATCTGACGATGAATTACTTGATGATGACTTATCAGATGATGATTTATCATAATCTTTTGAAGAATCATTATCCCGATCAACCTTAAGATTGTTCTCTACCTGATCTACACCAGAGAAGTCTTCGATACGATCTTCAGCCATTCGCTTCGCCCACTTACTGGAAACGGTTCCACTCAAAGTTACCTTCTGGTCAGATACTTTAACTTCTACATTCGAAGCATCAATATCCTGACAATCTGAAAGCCACTCATTTACCTGTTCCTTGATGCGATCGTCCGAACGCTTATAGCCTTTTGGGCCTTTACCGCGATGATTTTCTCCCTGTGAAGACTGGCTACCTTGAGAGTTGGAATTACCATAGGAGTCGTTATTGTGGTCAGAATTTCTACCACCGTAACCCCTTTGAGAATTATTCGATGAGCTATTCCCGTAAGAATCCATGTTACGATCATTTGAAGATCTATTCCTATTGGAGTCCCTATTTTGGTCATTCGATCTTTGGCTTTCTTCATAGCCGGAGTTGTTATTTCCCCCACTGTAGCGGTATCGTTCGTCATCATTATTATTTGAACTACCAGAACCATATCCGGTATTACCGCGGTTCTCATCTCGATACCTTCCAGAATTCGAATTGTAGCTTCCCTGCGATCCTGACCTTACCGAGTTACGATCTTGGTTGCTTTGGCTTCCCCGATACGAATTGTTATCTGTATCAAAAGGCCCACGGCGCTCATTGCGATCTTGATTAATTCGATAGAAGCTATCATCCTGCGAGCTCTGTTGGCGATCTGAATTTCCATAACCCTGATCTTCTCTAGAAGGATTTCCATAGCCACCATTATTGCCGTAGCGACCATAATTTCCTTGGTTTCCATGTTGGTCACCAGAATTATTCCGATCCCTGTAGCTTCCTTCGTAGCCGTCCGGGTCATTATTCATTTCACGTGACCCACCTTGATGGTCACTATAACGACTTCCATTATTGCGCGACCTATTCCCACGATTGTCATTATCGTCGTAGCCATTTTGATGGCTATCATTACGATAATTTTCCTGACGGTCATACCGCCTTTGATTATCTCTATTCATAATATCTAATTTTTAAGATTCGATTTACTGGGTCTCAAAATCGTGCCCGAATGATTTTACATTGTAAATCAGTTTCATAATAGCGTCGTATTAACTAAGACTGTTACCTTTTCTGGGCACCCTTGGGAATTTCGGCGCATGGCAAAATCCACGCCCATTTGGTTCCATTTCAACGGGTGAAGCCATTAGAACTCAAAGTAATTTGATTCAGGACATCCGAAGTTAGATACGGACAGGATTTCTATATACATTCGTTCTCGTCAGTAATAAATGTAATTATGATCATGGAAAAAGTCGGGCGTATACAAAAGCATCTTGAAATAAAAGATGGTGAAATAGCTGAATTCTACATTCTATCTGCTTCCAAATCTCATTTGGTATGGTTGGTCTTTTCGCACGCTAAATTTTCAGCTCAGCCAGTGGCCTTTAAAAGTCGGGCTATACTATTTCTCTACCCGTACGAGGTAGATCCTAACTCAGATCTTGATGCGATCCATTCAAAGGGTAATAGTGAGTTAATAACGGTTATTGATTCGATATCAGGTCATAGCTATACCTTTAAGCTCACTATTGATGAAATTTCGGAGCGAGCTTCGCTGAACATGATGGAGCAGCCAAAGTCTGATCGTATTTTCCTTTCTCGAAAAGATCTTAATGGTATTTCTAAAAATATGTGGAAAGCTATAAGCAATAATGCTAACTCATATGGCGAGAAAGCATTGTGAAAGGCGCACCAGTTTAGACTTGGGAAATTAAAACTACAAAAACCGGAATAAATATTTAATGAAATAGAATTGGCGAACTTTCTGCGCCTATAGTCTTAACGTTATGTCTATTTTTTACTAGTCTATAATCTGGTAACCAATTGGTTTAAACTCACCGCCATTACTGTCTTCTGCCGAACAAGCTGTTAATCCAACTATTAAATCTATTTCTGCTTTAATCACCAAATAATCTCCAGCCTTAGACTTTGGTGAAACCACCGATATTTTACCGTCGCTAGCGATTTCAACGTTCATGAAAACATTAAAGGCATTTGGGATATCGTCTACAGAAATGCCATAAGGTGATAAATTATTGCTTAGATTTCCCAAACAACTCGGATGCTCGCCTTGATAACCATACATATATTTGAACGTTTCCGGGCTACATGGCGCGAGCAGAAAGTCATTGTCGCCATTGGTGTCTTCTTCTATGATCGCCATGATCTGGCTTCTATTGCTCCATAATTTATTCTGGGCTGTAATAGAAATGGTCTCTTCGAAGTCTAAGGTCTTACCCGAGGAAAGTTTTTCATGGGGGTCATTAATGTTGAAGAGAACTAGGTCACATACCTGACGACCCTTTAGATCAATTACCTTTAATTTTTGACCTTTCTTGAGAGTGAACGCAACCCCAGATTGTGGAGGTATGATTTTGACAGATTCTTCCATGCTTTATTTGAATTTACTTATGACTGAATGGGCATTTCCAATGGGTATCAACTTGGCGGCCGCTATATTGTTTTGCTTCGCTACTTCTCCCAAAGTCTTGGAGCATATTGTTTACGGATCCATTTCTCTGTTTATCCCTTTGCCTGATTCGGTCACGAACTTCAGTGTAAACGCCCATTTCTCTGAGTGCTTCGAATTGACGATGCAAATTAAATACGATAATAGGATGTGGAAAGCGGCGCGCCTTGCGAGAACTATTTGGGTGCAGACCCACTATGTAGAATGCATGTCCGTGAAGGCTAAAGCTAAACTTAGGATTTTTCGGATCAGCACTTACCGTACTGTCCCATGCCACGGTATCGTTCTCATGGAGTTTGTTTAGAAAAGCCCATAACAAATTTTCAAAGTCAGACTCTGTAAGTATAGTATCATTACGGAAAGCTACTATGAAACTTTGAAAATTCTTGGGGTCAGCTGAAACTTCCGCTACATATATTGAAAGCAAATCCATCACTTCCCGAATGTTACCATCGCCAAGGATATCATCCGTTACGTGAAGCGTATAGTTATTTGCTCTTACGATAGATTGAGCCATGATACAGGGATGATCTTGGTCTATGATAAACTCATTTAGAAAAGTGGTTATATTTGATAATTCACTTGACATCTTACTTTTCATTTTAACTAATTTACATCCTGAGTTACAGTTATCACGCCGAATGTCTTCTGGATTCTAAATAGTTTAAAATTTCACCGAAACAGTCGAAGATTACTTACCAAGCACCACGATTTATTTCGATAACATTAGCCTAATACTTATTATGTAGCCGAATTTACATTAAACCACCTATTTCTAAATAGAAGATCCAACAATTAATAGCTATTTTATGCTGATCGCCTATCATATCTCTTAGATTTTCACCAATACAGTCGCTTAGACGTCCCAATTGCTATATTATGAAGAAGTTCTATCCGATCCTTTTATCCGAAATTCTGATGATGATTTTAACTGCTGGAATGATTATTTTTAGTACAATCGATGATCAAGATGCGCTTCGAATATTATCGAAATCATTTCAAGGCATATACAAACTTCTCAGCTCCGTGTTGCTAACTACATCTACCGGGCTCTCCTTGCTCCTAACCTATATCGGCATCAGTGCAAATAGCGATTCACCCTTAACTAGAGAGCGGTACGTGGGGACTAAAATTTTATCTATTACTAGTGCTCTCTTGTTTATATTAACTGCTATCCTATTTTTCTGGATCAATTCGCCATTCCACGAATCCGTAAATATCTATTTCTCAGATCCATCTAACTACTATTATTGTATTATTATCATACTTGCCTTTCTGATGGGGCTGCTATTAAGTATAGTAATAATGATAACCCTACTCATTAATGATGTGTTAAATGATGTGGCTAAAAACGCGGATATTGAAAATTGATCATTTTTTAAGAATGTTAATTGTACTATCACAATCAGTCAATGTTTCCCAGCTCCAACCGTCGTTAATTACATAAGCTACCAACAGTCGACGGCGATCTGAGAGCCGATTAAAATGTTCTTCAAACTTGGCATTCTTCGAGCTTAAGTGACCTTCGTACATATTGGTTATATTGAAGATTGGTAGACTTGGTTGATGGTCGTTTGGGTTAATATAGGCACTATGCAAAGTATTTATGTAATATGTTAAAGCCGTACGCACTTTGTATAAATTATCCAGCAGATGAAGCTCTGTATTAACTTCGATGAGTAGGTATTCCAGTGTTGACACGACTTCATCAAGCTTTGCAATGGCAAGTGCCGTAGATTCATGATGCTTAGTGGAATGAAAATAATGAATGATGGGATATGCCAGATGCTGTTGCGCCAATTCTATCAGCGAAGCATTCAGGTCTAATAAATCTTCCACTAACCCCTTGCAACTCTCGTTATTTAACCTTCTTTCAAGTATCTCGTTAGGAGTAGCACCAAGCGTCCAAATTCGTATAGCTATGCTGCGCTTATTGGTAACAGCATCCAGTACTGGAAGTATATAAGAGACAGCAAGCGATATGAAAATTACTCCTGTAAATGATACCACTGCAGTGTAACACTTCCAAAAATCGGTAGCTGGCGAATAGTCTCCATGTCCCATTGCAGACAGCACATAGCTGATATAGTACAACTTGCTCACAAAATCTTTTTGATGCCCGTCTTGATTAGAGTTAAGGAGTGCTCCATCATCCGCATATAATGCTACGGTATTTCCAATCCAAAGCATAGCTACCCACATTAAAACAATAAAGAGCATAGCGAAAATTCCAATATGTGGTAAAAATTTTTTTTTACCATCATGTCCTGCGATCATAATTGAAAGTTTCCATATCCAATGCACACATTTACCTGAACAATATCCCGCACCGGATGGCGAGAGCACTGTATATAAGATGTCTCCAACTCCGATAATTACAATCAACAACCCCAACACAAACAATCCTATTGTCATACTTAGTATTTTAACTTGTCCAAACCCATTGCTTCTCAAGTATTACAATCACCAAAAATATCATCTGTTACGTGAAGCGTATAGTTACCTGCTCTTACGATAGATTGAGCCATGATACAGGGATGATCTTGATCTAATATAAAATCAACCAAATGGTCAGTTATCTTGTTGGGTACCATGAATTCTTCTCTTTTCACATTAATTCGTTTACCGTTCGATAAGCAGTATTCACGCCAGATGAACTACCGATCTTAAATCGTTTCAATCTTTATCGATTCAGTACCTAGGTACTTATAACTGCTAAGAATATTCTTTTTGTGTAGGATTGATTACAGAAACGGGTCACCGTCTTACCGCAATCAGCCATTTAGAAAGCCATTTGCTGAGCAGTAGATAGATCAATTGTAGAAGCTAGGAACTGATAAGTTCAGGAACCTATAATCTTTAGCATTGGCTAATGCTTGATACTAAATAAGTGAAAATTCTTCGTAGTGCGCGCCATGGCTGCTGCTATTGACTTGATCCTCCATATATTTCTGTATTTGATCGGATTACATTTCCGATACTATCAAATTGGTTCATAAATTCAGGATAAGGTGTCAGCGATATCGAAAATTAGCGTCCATGCTTTCGCCCAGTATGTTAAATTTGTGAAACTTTCGATAATCCTACATAAATGTTGAAACTAAATGTAAAGTCCTTGCCCATCAAGGATGTAATTGAAAACCTTGCAAGAGGTATGAATGTATCGTACCGTAACGATTGTGACCTGTATGAACTTAGTATTCCGGAGAATTATGGTAGCGGGATCATACGGGGCATCAACTTTCCGGGAGGTATTGGACTTCTTATCTATTCTTGCAATCTAAAATCTGACATTGAGATCGCTTTTACGGTAAGTAAGGTTCACCCTGCCAAGTTCTTATACCTAATGGATGGTAAGTTATCGCATCGATTTGAAAATGAAACCGAAGTACACCAGCTTCGTCAACACCAAAGTACGATCGTAGCAAGCAGCGATCATAATGGACATGTTCTATCTCTTAGTGCAGGAGCCGAGATTAGGCTATATAGCATAGAAATCGATCGGACAGAGTTTCTAAAAACCATGGATTGTGAAATTGATAAAATAGAAAACCCATTGCATGAACTCTTTTATGATGATGGCGCCACGCGTGCCTTCTATCACGAGGGTGGGTTTAGCCTTCGTATGTTTGAGCTATTAAAGAATATAAAGCGGACTAGTTCGACAGGTTTTATTCGTAAGCTTCATTTAATGAGTGTTTCCCTAGAAGTGCTTTTGGAGCAGTTGGTGAGTTATAGTAATGATATATCGTTGGATGCAAATAATCTAAAAGTCAAAGCGAGCGACGTATCCCTTGCTCGTGAAGCAGTTGGGATATTGACAGGCAACCTATCTAAACCTGTGAATATTCAAGATCTTGCTCTGGCTTTGGGAACGAATACGAGCAAGTTACAAGGGGTTTTCCATCTACTTTATGGCAAATCTATTAACAATAAGTTAAAGGATATTAGGGTAGAGCGGGCGGCACGACTTCTGGAAACTACTGATAAGTCGGTGGGTGAGATAGTGGCCGAAATAGGATTGGTAAACCGTGGCTATTTTTCCAAGCATTTTAATCGAGTGTATGGCGTCACTCCCCAAACGTATAGAATGAAATTTGTTAAGGACAAACTCAATAAGGCCAATATAAACAGAAGCGATGATGGAGGGTCTAATAATTAAAGCTGAACGCCCCTTCTACAAATGGTGCGGTAAGCATAAAAACTGAAGCAAAGAGAATATGCGCTATAATCAACTGACCACTATAGGCCGTCAGATTGAACTCAGGCGGGTAGAGACTCTTAAGGATCATAATAATCCAAAATCCCACACCGACTACCCCAGATCCCAACCCAAAGAAAACAGCGGTGGATAGGGTCCAATTGATTTTAAATAATTCTGCAATCAAAACGAAGCAAAACGCAAACACGAAACCAGCGAGATAGTGTATCATCCACCCGAGGCAGGATTTCTTAGAAATCCAAGAATTATCCTTGTCCGTTGACAGATGCTTGATCAATAAATTCAAGAGTTCAGGTTCTCGAAACTGTTGATTAAATAATGCAGCCATTAAATAGCTAAATAGCGTCATTACGGTTGTTGCCATAATTGAACACCAAAGAATATCTAATAGAAGAATCAATAAGGTCATATTAAATTTTAATTTCTCAGCGTTTTATCCACTTGCTTAATATAGAATAGATTAAGCACTTCCTTAAACATTAATGACCCAACGGATCACCGTTGATAGATACAGATCGAACATCACCCATCGTCATCTTCTTTTATAGATAGTGGGTGATCAGAGATATTCAGACCGACGATGGAGATGATATTATTTACAGTATTGTAGAGCATCAAAATAACCGAAACAATCCCACCTACAAGAAGGGATGATGTGCCAAGCGTGATCCAATAGAGAATACTAAAGAAATCATTTGGGAAATTATCTGCTTCAGTCAGTGGAATATTTGATAACTGAAACAGGATAATCGCAGAGATAAAGACAATAGCATCCCACTTTGCTATGAGCGCCACCTGCTTATAATGGCTCTCCTTAAGCCTAGTATCAGACGATGTGGATATGCCCAGAAGTGTCAAGAGCAATGCCAGTATGGTAGCCGATGCCAATACCACCGTATTGCAGAGCATATTAAAACCTGGTAAAGACTCTTTGATCAGTACCTTAGCTTCGTGCTGTGAAATATGACCGAGAAAGAAAACGCCCAATGTCACACTGGCCGTAGCTATGGCCCCACCCCAGAGCGCCTTTTTATTGTAGTGGGTAAGTTTTAATTTCATGCTATGTAAATATTAGGGTTAACAATATGGTGCCTTCTCCCTGAATGCTTCGGATAGCATTGCTTCTTCTGGATTTTCCAGTATATAGATCTTAGATGTTTGATATTTATTCCAGTCTATCAATCCCATATTGGCAAAATCTTGTAACCAGCCACCCATGGGCCAAGTCTTCCACTTTACAAAAAACCTATTGCTGTTGGCCACGATTGATTCAAGGTGGTTAATAGGTGGAGAGTAAACGGGATGCTGCTGATGAAAAACTACGGCATCACTAAGATAAAATGAATGCTTCTTTTTGCGGGCAGTGAAAGCCAAGTCAGTATCTTCGGCTCCATAGCCTATGAAACTTTCATCAAACCCCCCTAAAATTTGAAATTCTATCGCTTTAATAGCAAAACAAAGACTCCAGAATAAACCGGGGTCATTGCAAAGCTTAACATTAGATCTAAAAATAGGTCGTGAAGGATGAAGCGTGCTGGACTCCATCAAATACCTTTCTGCCATGGGAAGCCGCAACCCCGGATTAAGATATCTCGGAAGCCCCATTATAATTCCTGATAAACCGGCTAAATATAGGTTCATCTTTGCTATGAAATCTATCGAAGGCACACAATCTGCATCCAAAAAAACCAATATTTGACCTTTGGCTTCAGCCGCGCCTTTGTTACGGGCTGCCGCCAGAGGTAAACCTTCCCGATCAGAAAAATCAATGATTCTAAAAGGAAATTTTGGCGCATGCTCAAGTTCTGCTTGGCCATCCATATCTACTATAATCAATTCGTCCGGGCAAACAGATCCGAGTTGAAGTCCTTTGACCATATTGTTCAAATGAACATTTCTAGAAGCCGTTATTGTTATTAAACTAATCATGATGATGCCTTTTAGCGTAAAGTTTATTAAGATCGTTTTCGGCAAGCAAGTCGCTCTGAACTCCCGTCCAGTTATAATCCATTGAATTCAAGTAGACTTTAAACTGCCTGATTGCAGTAGAATTCACCATGTTATTCCGGTAAATTTTCTTCTCAATATTCTTGGGGAGAAGGTTGATGTTCTCCTTGTCATAAACTCTTATCAAGCCAGCTTCGACCAATTGCTGTGCAAAGCAAATCTGCTCGTCAAAGGGTCGAACCTCAATTATCCCATAGATATTAGCGTCTAGCGCAAGAAGTTCTGACATTAGATTTAACCCAACCGATGCTATTACGACGTCGCTACTATTCACAATAGTTGATATATCACCTATCTTACCTAATAAGTGGCACCGATGGTGACTGACATTAAATGGCAGCTCTCCGAGCAGAGTTATCTCAGCGCTGGAATATTTGGCCAATAAGGCTTCTACGTCACCACTGCAAAGACCGCTGCCCCCAGCTCCCAAAATGATGCAAATATTTAACCTATCAGACGAACAAAGCTCAACCTGTTGTTTAGGTATGCCGTAGGTATACTTCGAAAAGAAACCAAAATAGATGGTCTTCTGTCGGATCCAAATTGGCGTACTTGGGTCTTCCAAGATTTGTGGAAAGTAAGCGAGTAGGACTACCGCACCCTGATATGCGGCGCGGTGCGGGATGTCTGACCTATCGCCAAACAGTCTGACGTAAGCGTATGGTATAGATGCTACGCGTGCCATTGCAGCCATTTCTACGCTCACATCGATTATAAAAAGATCAACCCTATGCCGGATAAGCGCATTTAATGTATCGCACATACGCTGGGCATTTTTTCTAATTCCAATAGGTGCGTAGTGAAGGAAGTCTGGATTGGGAAAGCGATCTTGTGGAAGCTCTGATCCATCAAGGTCTTCCGTATCTAATTTATAGATACGTTTGCACTGGGACAATGCAGCGTTTCGAGACGTTAGAATAATTAATTCTTTTTGAAATACGTCTGCAAATAGCTGTGCTTTCGTAAGGTGACCGCTACCATGGCTATGGGCATAATAGGCTATCATCAAGCGAGTTTTTGAGTGATTTTAGTACCTATACATGATGCATACAGCGCTTCGTAGTTATCTACCATCCGCTGAGCAGAGCAAAATTCGATCGCTCTAGATCTACATTTCCTTCTGTCCTTCCTAATTTTCTGATGAAGTAATTTGGCCATATCGCGCCAATTTCCCATTCTGACCAATGTACCCGAGTCTGCAGTGATTATTTCACTTGCCGCTCCTGAATTATAGGCGAGCACAGGAGTACCACAGGCTAAGGCTTCTGCCAATACCAATCCATAAGGCTCATCCCAAATACTCGTAAATAATAAGCACATGGCGGAGCCCAGCTCTCGGTTCAATACACGCTGATTTACATGACCGATATATTGAATATCTCTATTTCCCAGAAGTGGGA
The DNA here is from genome assembly GCA_963836915.1 of uncultured Cryomorphaceae bacterium. GTDB lineage: Bacteria > Bacteroidota > Bacteroidia > Flavobacteriales_D > Cryomorphaceae > Cryomorpha. Next base: position 707,421 of record CAWILH010000002.1, read on the forward strand.
GCACTTCTTGGTTATAATAGACTTCATTGCTAATGGGCCCTGCTAGGCGAAGTCTGACCTTCGCTTCCAAACAAGCTTTTATGGCATGATGCGGTGCCTTTTCGGGACATATTCTACCCATCCAGAAAGCGGTATGGGAAGAAGCGGCATCTGAATAATCCCATTTACTGATATCGATACCATTGTAAATAACTCCAATAGATGCAAACAGCGGTGACCAAGTATGCGCCAAGCTATGGCTCACAGCTATTATCTTATGTTTCACAAGACTCCCGATCAACACAGCTCCCAATTCCAGATTTGGAAATATGGGGGTGTGTAGCGTGGTGACGGCTGGGGTACTTATAAAATTACAAAGCACCATGGCCGTATCGCTGAGTGATTGATTATGGACGAGATCATATTTACCCCGTTCTATTTTACTTATGGTCTGGCTATAAATGCTTATTTGGTCCAAGTATTCCGCGCCATTCCACGAAGTATTACCTTCTTCCTTGCGCATTCTACTATACTTCGATCGAGAGAGCGGATGCAAATCTAATGTAGGATCAGATTCGAGATGAGCATAAAGATGGATCTCATGGCCACTCTCTTTAAGTTCCTTGCATAAAATATGGGTGATCATCTCCAGTCCACCAGCGTAGGGCTCTGCAATTGGGTGCAGCGAATGTGCAAGCATGGCTATCTTCATCTCCCATGAAGTTTTGCAGATTCATAAACATCGCTGTCGATTGGGTTTCTGTCCGATATAAAACAATCCGTGTACAGTTCTCTACCTTCTATATTTTCGAATACTTTAAACTCTTTCCACAGTGAGATGGATGCATATAAAAATATTCCGGCAATCGCGAATGCTGTCAGTCCCATGGACAACTGATCGACATAGAAGAAAATCATTCCGAAGGTGGCAAAGATGCCCGTCGTCAAAATCGGAAATTGATGCCATTCCGAGTATAGGCTATTTTTATTCGTTCTCTTAAAGGGTTTATCCAACCCTATAAAGGCTCCATACCAACTAAACGCGCCTTCCACGTATAATGCGATATGATTGAAAAAGCCTTTTACCTTAGATTTATAGCTTCTGTTCCTTATTGATATTATTACAAAGTATTTGCTTAAAAGTATGGTGAGCGTACTAAGTATGGCCATGGCAGCAATCGGGTTCGAAAATTCATGTATAGACAGCATATAAAGAATAAGATGGAGCGCCGAAAGAATAATAGGCAACCCGCCCAGATTTATCCATGCCGTGAGCTGTAAGATGTTGTCCCTAGTAAGATCATTAAAGGAAGGGGTTGATCTTATATAATTCAATAAGGTCTGAATATTTCCGAAAATCCACCTTACTCGCTGGCTTCTATAAGATTTCACAGAGACCGGAATGAGTCCTCGACCGAGTTTTATGTCAACAAATAGTGAATTGTAACCAGCTTGCTGAAGACGATAACCCAGCTCAGCGTCTTCGGTAATGCTTTCTGTAGGCCACCCACCGATAGCGTCCAATGCTGAAAGCCGTATAAGGCTTAGTGTGCCCGTTCCCAAAACAGCCTTATTTTGGTTGCTTCCTTTCGCATATACTTCAAAGAAATGGTCGTACTCAGCAGCAAGCCCATTGTTGGCTTTCGACACATTATAGTAAGCCTGTGGAAACTGGATCAGCGCCAAGTTCTCATCTTCTGTATGGGCTACCGCAGCACTAAGGCAATGCCGCTCAAGAATATAATCTGCGTCTACTGTAAATACAAAATCGGTTCTAAGATCGCTTATAGACTTGCACCAATTCAATGCACCCGCCTTATATCCGGGCAGTACATCAATATGTACAAACCTTATTTTCTTCTCTTGATTACAAAAATTCTTGACCGGCTCCCATAGTTCTCGATTTCGGGTATTATTATCTAAAACAATGATCTCAAAATGCCCGTAGTCTTGCGCAAGTATGGATTTCAAAGTCCCGATTACCAATTCCGGCGGCTCACTGCAAGTAGCCACATGAACGGATACAAAGGGAGTACTTTTGAGATGAGATTTGACGACGCTCTCGGGCTTTGATTTATAAGCAAGCAACAATTGCCCAAATGCAAGCAAAATAATCAAACCAAAATTGATCGCCATTACTAGAACAATTACATAGCTATAGGCTATGCATACTGCCATAAATATTGTAAATAGAATTCCAACAAAATACTTATCCGTCCCTTTTGAATAATTAAAGTTTTTTTCCACTTCCCCGTAAATATCTATCGGAAGGATTTCAAATTGCATTCCAATCTTTCGATAAATGCACCACGTGGATCGGTTACATTTCTTATCGATATGAGACCATAATTTTTAATCTTCTATGATTAAGGTATATACTAATTTAAAGGGAAATGTGGGTTTAAAATAATTTCTCATGAATCTTGATCTTGCCGCCTTAACCTTAGGTTTCCTGATTCTGACAATAATTATCAAAAAGAATTGAAAACTAATGAACTTTCGATAGTCTCCTTTTGGGACTTTAGAATATCGAAATAGTCTCCACGGTCTCGTGCCAAACATTTAAAACCATGGGTTGAACACTGTAGAATTTGGGGTAAGCTTGGGAACTTTATCCACAATTTCTTTATCTGTAATTCTCAAATATTAAACGGAAATCCAGCTCGAATCTTTAAACTGCCAGCTATGTAAAACAGGGTCAGTTTCTTTCAATGCTTCACGAAGGTGTTCTTCATCTCTGAACCGATTTTGCTGGAGATGATAGCGTTCGGCAACGACGGAGAATGACGCTTGATCGAAGCACCATTTGTTCACCGTAAGGGTTCCACCGTCCAGTAGCTGCACATTGATTTTTTCTAAATTCGGAAGGCTACCGATGCAGACTTCATTATTCATGGGGCCCAATGTTCTCTCACATAAAATCAACGATAATTGATCGCACCAACGCATAATGGAATAATAATCTTCTGCCTTATCTTCCGAGAGATCATAAAATTGACGGAGCCTGTATTGCTGTTGAAGCTGCGCCTTTAAAAATTTTTTAAGTTCAGCGCTTTTATTGTCCACATCTTTCCGTAGGGAATAGGCATGCATACTTACTAGTAACTGAACCCACTTACTTTTATGACTGGCAATTTTCACAACGCGCTCAGCCTGTTCGAGGTGGAAGTCATATTCGCGAAAGCTTTTAGGATGCCCTTCATCTGTAATGTGCTCGCCGCTGCCAAAATCGTTCTGGCCATCGTCATGATCCATAATGGCCAAGAGTGTATCTGACCAGAATGGTGGGCGTAGGTCTTTATGCAAAGCCATAGCAATTTGCCCTGCTAGCAGCGCGTGGTTTCTTTGAAAGATTATTTCCCAGCTATTTTCAAGTTTATTGACTATCATAACGGATCAACGTATTTCAGTAAATCATGGTGCAGTTCATCACCTCCCGTTGCTTTATGCAAAACGGACATATCGCCTGTAGTTTCCAGTACTACTGCCAGCACCTGATCAAAGTGCGTAACATTTGCCTCACGCAATTTTGCAATCAAGTCAGACTCAGTTACCTTCTGTTCGTTTAACTTCTCGTATAAAATTTCCGAACCGCTCATGAGGAGCACAGGGGTATTGGTTACTGCTTTTTCGAACAGGTCACTTCGCTTTCGCAAAGCTGCCACTAAGGCCTGCAACCCAATAAGAAAAAATAGGCCTACCAAACCATTTGCAATAGATTGACTTTTAGATAGCATGGTAGAGGCTATGAGACTACCTATCGCAATGGTAATGGCAAAATCGAAGCTGCTCATTTTCGCAAACGTGCGGAGCCCATTTAGACGTGTGACTAGTATTACGCCGACATAGATAGCGAAGGTGCTCAGAATGGTAATGATCAAGGAACTCAGATCTGAATATATCCAAGATAAATCTTCTAGAAAAGTCATATTCTTTTTTTCGAAGTACTAGCAAAGCGAAGTCCACAAAACGAAGAAGGGTAATGAAGATTTTTGGTGGAGACCCCTAGACGATCCTATTCTAAGGCTTTCGCAGCTTTTAATAACCGTTTTACGGCCCAATCCCAGCCTGCGGGAACATCAACATCCTGCGGATAGTCCAGCTTCACATTCTCTATGAGCCATGGCGCCTGTAAGAGCGGAGACTCAATCTCAGCCAGTTCGGGAATATAGGTCTTCACATACTCGCCTTCCTTATCGTATTTTAGGCCCTGCCAAAGGGCGTTGGTATGATAAATCTCCAAAGCTTGCAGATTCCAGTTCAACCAATTGCTGCTTACATCGTAATCTATCAAGTGAGATTCGAAAAATGCAGCTCCCCATCGCCAATCTACCTTATAATCCCTGCTTAGGAAAGAAGCGCAGTTCACCCGACCGCGATTGGACATATAACCCGTTTTGACCAGTTCCCGCATATGGGCATCCACGAAAGGAATCCCGGTTTGACCTTCCGTCCATTGTTTAAATAATTCTTTGTTCTCATTAAACTCTCTTTCCGTCCTGCTTCGATAACCACCCAAATGAAAAATTCTATTGCCATGCTTCAATGCCATAAATGCAAAGTAGTCACGCCAGACAAGTTCAAAAACCAACCACCACGTACTGATATTCCGTTTTATATCTTTCTCGTAAACTTTGACTTTATGATAGATGGTTCGGGGAGAAATAGCGCCTACGGCGAGGTACGGAGATAGCTTCGAGCTATAATCCAAACCAAGCGATTTATTTCGAATCCATTTATAGCGGGTGAGCAGTTCGCTGCCAAAGGTGAAATACTCCAATCGCTCTAAGGCTTTTTTAGCGCCCCCATGAACAATAATCTCCGAATCGTTGACATCATCGTAGCCCAAGTCTTTCGCTTCAGGAAAAGATATGTTTTCGGTTTGCAGTATTTCGGGGCTGTCGACCCTTTCAGGTTCTGCGATCTCGTCCCGAACATCGGTCTCCTTGGTCAGTTTAATGCGAAATGCTTTTGACGTATCCGGTATTTCTTCCAGTGCAAAAGGAATATCGTCTTTATGGTAGAGCGTACCATCCCATATTAAATTGTACTTGATTTTATTAGGTTCTAAAGATTTCACTAGTGCGGTGTCCACATTGCTCTCTTCCGAACCGATCTCTTGAGAAGCAAACACAGCACCCGCCCCATAGGTCTTACAAAGTTTTGGAAGGATTTCTTCTGGTTTTCCAGATTTGACAATTAGATAAGAACCTTTTTCTTCTAAACTTCGGCTTAAATCCGACAAGGTTTCCTTGAGAAAAACAAACCTTTTATAGCTTGATTTTTTGAATCCAAACTTCGTTGCGCGTGTATGTCTCGGATCGAAAATATAGATCGGCACGATAGCAGCGTCATTTGCCATGGCTTCTACTAAGGCAGGATTATCCAATAGCCGTAAATTATTCCTGAACCAAAGAATATGGATCCTACTCATAGTAAATGGCTATTGAAACATAAGTATGTAAATTGATGTGAATTTGAGCCTTAGTGTATCACGCATTGAATTGTCAAAAGGTCTTATTTAACTAGATGAAAGCTGTATGATTTGAAATGCAGCTCAAACTTCTTCTTCGGTACCGCTATATTGATTGCTCCAAATATCGGCCAAGATCTCCCAGGCTACTTCTCCCCGCTCCTTCTTTTCGATGTCCATTTTACCTAGGATGTCGACTGCTTTTTCGCTTCCCGTCATTCCCGTATGCTCGATGATCAGTTTGGTAACATAGGCGGCAATATCACCGGTGGGATAGTACTTAGAACTTTGATAATCATAGTCTTTCGCACCGTAAGTAGAAGCATGTTCGACCCCAGCGTCTGCGCTCCTTGCTTTTTGCTTATCATAGTCAATGAGAATGGAGCATTCTTTAAAATCTTCTATCGATTGCAAGAGGCTTTCTCCCTTCCATCTCAGTTCTAGACTCTTCTTGGCCGCGTTATAGACCGCAGTATAAATCGTACCAAAACCATCGGAATACCGGTTTGCGAACAAGGGAATTTCGCCAAATGCTTCGATAAGTTCTTTTGCCGAAAGGTGCTCCTTATCTAAAGAATCTACTAAAAACTTCTCTCGGAGAATAGTTTTTGAAAACGCTTCATGCTCAGGCCAGTCACCTTCTACCTGATGGTTGGTGCTTACAGATTCTTTCGTTACCAAGGGTTTCCGGAGTGGAGTTAGTTCTACCTTAGTATGGTTGCCAGTGCTGTCCATCACCAAGATATTATAAGCCATATTAGAAGGTATATTGCAAAGATGGGCTACCGCTTCTTCGAGCGTGCTGCTGAATTCCAATACGTAGCGGATGATAAACGGAATCCCGAAGCCTTCACCTATGGCTTTGCTTCCGCCAAAAGTCAGCGAGACCACAATACCGCTTGAATTTACGCCATCTACCAAACCGCTTAGGCAATCTCCTACTCCCAGCACCTGTTGATCATTCCACTGGGTAAGGATCACCGTGCCTTCACATAGGTTGGGATGGTAGTCATAATTGCGGATCAAGGTTGACTCATCTTTTACTACAGCTTGAGAGCAGCCTGAAATATATGCAGGTGGCTGCCAGCCCGTCAAAAACCGGTGCGCAGTTTTATCATCTCCCGCAAGCGCGCACAAGGCCTTATATGTAGGAACGTAAAGTGGCATAAACTTTTCTAGCTGTTCTACCGATGTTTTAAGGTTTGGTGATTGGTCAATACCCTTTGATATATACCAAGTTTTATATGCATTCCAATGTTTTTGGAATAGCGCCTGCCATACTGAGCCAGGTGTATTTTCTTGTATTGAGTTGAAATTAAGAATCATCTACAAAATAAATTTGATTGAAATAAAATGCTGTTGAGCCCAAAACGTTGCTAAAGATAGCTACATAAATCTATTATTCATCTACCCACCCAAATGAATCCTTTTGAGAATGGATTCGACGGTCGTCACTTTACAACACGCCACGCCGAACTATTCAATTTTCTATTAGCTCTTCAAACTAGAGACAAACCAATTCTCAACCGTAAAATTATATAGAAGTCGAAATTTTACAAGCGGTAGATATAAGCCTCAAGAATTGAAAAAGTCAAAAATCCCATCAAACATCACCAATTCGAAAAATTATGGAATAGGATCAATTTCTCCATTTACTATACAGGCTCACAATATCTCCCATTGGTTTCATACCGCCCTATTGTTAGGTTGTTATAGTATCAGTGGACGCATATTTCTGGAGCAAATAGCAAGTAATTATGTAGATAATTATCGCACTATGTAAATTAAATGACTCGATAAAAAACGTGCGATAGTAATTAGAATTGTCAGTTTTAAACGATTAGCTCAAACTCGATATGAGAACAATAATTGATGAATATGATCTAAATAAAATCTTTTACCATGAAAAAAATCTTTACACTTTTTATGGTGAGCTTTATGTTCACCAACCACACCATAGCTCAGACTTCTATTGTGACTCAGGAGCTATCTATTCTACCCCAATTTTTTATTGTCATTATAGCTGGCGTTCTATTAGCTCTGGGTTTTCAAGTCATTCTGACAGCGATCTCTATCGCGAGCGGTATAACTGCAATTGGAGATGTTCGCAAGACATATATCAATTCAAAACACCATATTAATGATAAGGATTCCATTTTCGATTCAGATAATGATGATAATGACAATGATGAAGATAGTTCGAATTCGACCGGGCTGAAGGTTTCAATGGCGTTTGGGGTATGGTCACTTATTACGCTGAGCATCTCATTGTTTCTAGCGACGCTCTTGGCCATGAACCTAGTAATGATTGCAAGCATTCCAATAGCCGTGACACTATCACTAGTAATATGGGCTACGTTCATCATGATCTTATTTTATTTTGAGTCCCGATTAGCCAATACCTTGATCGGTAGTTTGATCGGTCTTGCCACATCTGGTTTAAAAGCTTCTGGAGATGCTATCAATAACATCTTTTCTTCAAGCGAAGAAGCCAAGGTGAAAGATGTGGTTGATTCATCAATTGAAAAACTAAGGTCTGAATTTTCAAATGCTTTTGATTTTACCGAAATGAAAGAATCCCTAAAAAAGGCTGTTGAGAGAACCGCAGATAAAGTTCCGGACTACGACCAGTTGAAAAAAGACCTTAAGGAGATTGTATCGCAATCTGGGAAGAGTGGTTCTGATACGCAATCTATCTTGATGGCGGTAAAACAGGCTATAGATGTGAAGACTGATAGTAATAATTCTAAGTCGTCAGATCGTGATAATTCCAAATTATCGCAATTGAGAGATCTCTACACAGAATTAAAAGAATCCTATGAATCAGGTGATGGCAAAGAAGAGAAACTGAGAAATGTAGCTTCTGAAGTCTCTACTGCTGATGAGGAAACTACCCAAAAATATATTGATAAATTCATGGGATTCTTGAACTCATCGGACGGCGATGCAATGAATTCAAAAGGTCTGAGCGCAATTTTTCAAGAAGTGGTTCAGAACCCTTCCCAGATAGGCTCGATCCTTTCAGATCGTTTGGACGGTTTTGATAAGCAAACTATTATTGATGAGCTGAGCAAGAATACGTCTCTCGAGAAGGGAGAAATAGCGCGATACGCTGATATGGTAGATGATGAGATGGGAAAGGTCAAAGGAAAGCTGTCAGGGATCAAGGATATAGATTTCAAAGGTAAAATTGAAGACTCCATTAAAAATTTCTTCAATGGTGCGGGCAAGCGTGATGTGAACTATGACGTACTAAAGCATGATTTTCAGAAGGCCATTAACCATCCTTCAGATAGTTTTTCAATTATCAAAAACCGTATTTCTCAGTTAGATGAAAATATAATGATATCTCTTTTGACGGCCAATACAGGCTTAGGGGATGATGATATCGATGCATTCAAGAAAAAAGTGACGGGATGGAAAGAAGAAGCGATGAGCCAGTACAAGGACTTGGAAGATAAGGCCACTTTGATGATTAATAATGCCAAGCGTAAAGCTGTAATCGAAGCGGAACACGTTCGAAAGATCGCTATTTCGGCCGCATGGTGGTTAGTTATTTCTGCACTAGTTGCCGGTGGAGCAGCAGTAGGTGGTGGCATTCTCTCCTTATAGGCTTCGCAGGGGATGTTGCCGAAAAACGAAGGCGCTAGCCTTCGTCTTACTTTTAGGGTGTAATAAATGTTGGGTAAGTGTAGTGCCAAGGGTTTGATTAGAGCCTGTAAGTGAAGGTGGTCGTTTGGTTCAGAGTATTCAAGATTCCATACAGGTGCCCTTCGGGGTTAGGGCATTCGCAGTTTTACAACTAACAAAGTGAACTCATGACCAACGCAAGCCCGTATTACTGGGAGTAGACCAGGTAGCTGTTAGGGAGTAAACCAAGAAGTTCCGCTCGAGCGGGATGATTGTTAACTCAACCAATTCGACATAGAGATTAGACATAAAGGGTCGGCTCCTATCACTATACGGCGATTATTTAGCGATCCCTTTTGATTTAGACCAATGCGCGCTTTAAGTCCCTATAATTTTAATGACCGTAATTAGTTTTATGTATGCTTTCCTACGGTTTTGGGACAGCCGCTTTAAAGTAGGAATAATTATGCATCTATCATCCCAAAAAATCATAATAGTAGAATTGAACTTTCCTAAAAAAAATCAAGTACTCTCTAAAATTCTGTATTTTCGCCCTTCAAAATTTTATTCTCATAAAATGAAAAAATATCTTCTGGTTTTACTTCTCGGCGTCGCTTTTTTATCGTGTGATAAAAATGATAATTTCATACCTTTCTTCAGCGTAGCTGATGATAAGGCTCTGGGGCTACAGGTGAGCCAAGAAATAGCCAACGATCCATCCTTTACGCTGCTCGATGATACGGAGTATCCAGAAGCTTATGAATATTTGGAGAATATCACGACCAATATCTTAAACAGTGGTGAAGTGGCCTACAAGGATGAGTTTGAATGGAAGGTGACCATCGTGCAGGATGACAGCACTTTAAATGCTTTTGCTACGCCAGGCGGATATATCTACGTTTACACCGGGCTTATTAAATACCTCGAATCTGTAGACGCATTGGCCGGAGTAATGGGGCATGAGATCGCTCATGCCGATCTTCGCCATACCAGTCGAAATCTCCAGAAGCAATACGGTGTGTCGATTTTGCTGAGCGTCGTGCTTGGCAATGATGCCGGCCAGTTGCAGCAGATAGCCGGTCAGGTAGCGGGTACCGTTGCTGGATTGGCATTTAGTAGAGAGTTCGAAACGGAAGCCGACCTAAGATCAGTCGAGTATTTGGCGCAGACGGGATACGCCTGTGATGGCGCAAAGATATTCTTTGAGAGTCTTGAAGCATCCGGTCAGGGTGGTGGCACTCCCGAATTTTTGAGCACCCACCCCAATCCCGACAACCGGGTAGAGAACATTTCGGAAAAGGCCGATGAAGAAGACTGTGACACTGCGCTAAGTGGAGACAATGGGTACGACGATTTTCAGGAGAGTTTGCCATGATGAATTATTGAAATCTCAACTTTATATGTACTAAGCTGACGCTATTAGCAAGTTTATGTAATACTACACCGGCTTTTACACAACTTTCGAAAGCCCTGAACTAGCGTAATTTTACTCTTTTCCATCCTTTTGGCTTTCCAATGGCACGTAAAAATTCTATAAAACTATCCCGTACGTTTTTCGGATTATAAAAGCCCCAAAAGCGCATCTTTCTAATCATAAACTTAAATTCCAGATACATAATGATCTCGCCAATCAGTGGCCATTTCATGAGAGAAAAAACCAATCTGGAAATACCATTTGCGAGTTTAATCCTTCCGCCGTTTTTTATTCAAAATCAGGGGCTTAACGCCAATACTTCTTTAATGGAAAGGGACGAATCGGGAGCAAGCGAAAGCGCCATAGTTCCCCGATTGATTCTAAGAAATTATAAGTTCATTCAAATGGAACTTTTCTATTAGGCATTTTATCAAGGTATGAAAAAGGAGATCCGCTTAGGTAGTATCCAAAAGCCCTGAATCGGCGTGGCCTTGCAAATCAAGTACATAAACTGTAAAGCGCTTTCAAGGCCCGGGAACCAGGTGCTCAAAATACTCCAACTGGCGCGCGATAATGCAGGCTAGAAGGATAAGCTCAACTTGGGCTGTTTTAAAATAGCGGGTTTTCATCCCGTTTAAGTTGGTATATCATACTGAATAGTTCTTGATCCAACTTTTGGCTCTCTCGTTTTCCACACGCTTTTGGCTTGGGCAACCTAAGGGTTCAATAAGTGGCAAACCTTAAAATGCCCAATCTTCGTACTAACCGACATTAGTATTTAGTTATTCCCTGTGATTTATCTGTTTCTTCTACTTCCACTTTTGTAAACCAGTTATAAAGCACGGGTACTATTAAGAGGGTAAGGAGCATTGAAGAGATTAATCCGCCAATCAAAGTCCAGCCAAGCGGTGACCAGAGATTACTAGAAGAAAAAGTCAAAGGTGCCAGTCCTAAAATGGTGGTAGCAGTAGTTAGTACAATGGGTACAAACCTTCGCTCAGATGCCTGCTTGATCGCAGCGACTTTCTCCATACCGCCAGCAATAAGCTGATTGGTATAATCTACCAGAATGATGGAATTGTTGACCACAATCCCAATCAGACTTATAAAACCGACGAATGCAAAGAAGGAGAAAGACCAACCCGTAATAAAAAGCGCGATGAAAGAACCTGTCACTGCCAAGGGAATGGCTGAAAAGATGATCAATGGTTGAACGAGTGATCTAAACTGTAAAACCAAAACGGCAAAAATACCTAGCATAGCTACTGCCAATAGGATACCCAAATCCCCAAAGCTCTCTTTTTGGGTTTCATATTCCCCACCGATATAGTAAGAATAACCCTCTGGCCAATTGTAGGCATCAAGCTTAGGCAAAATAGCTTCGGTTATTTGCGCCGTCCGGTCTGGGTCTAAAACATTTGCCGTAATACCGATCGAACGATCTAAATTGAAATGGTTGATTTTGGCGTATTCAGCCTTGAACTGGATATCAGAAACCTGAGAAAGCGGCACTTGATGCCCAGTGGCATTGGATAGATATACCTTATTAAAATCATCAATGGTCGGCTGCTTTTCAAAAGGAATTCTTAAACTAATCGGATAGGTATCATCCAGTTCGTTAATGGTGGCCTTGTCTACGGTCAGTCCATTTAAGCTGGCGCGAATGGTTTGATCAATATCTATGAGAGCCAAATTGTACAGGGCAGCTTTATCCCTGTTGATATTAATTTTTATATCGGTTTTGCCCAAGGCCAGCGGATTGTCTACATCTTCGGTGCCGGGAGTGCCTCTGACCATTTGTTCGACATCTGCCGCTATTTTTTTCAATTCTGTCAGTTCTTCACCAAGTAACAGTATCTCTATCGGAGCTTCGAAGGGAGCTCCGTTCTTCAATTCCCTAAAATATATTTTACCGTCAGGAAATTCTTTAAATGCTGTTCTAAAACGCTGTAACGTGGCATAAAACAGCGGTGGATCCCAACCCTTAAAGTTTATCACCACTTCTCCATGGTATTTCTTATACTCTTCTGGTATCCGATTATAGTACACTTGCGGATTGCCATGGCCGGTATTGACTGTATAGCTCTGGACGTACTGCGTGGTATCGAGGATAGACTCAATATAGGCGATTGCCTTGTCGGTGCGCGTGATATCAGAAGTATAGGGCATATCTACGGATACCAAGAGTAAAGGCTTATCGGCCGTCGGGAAGAAACTTACTCCGATACTGGGAAACAAAGCACCGGCGATGCCGAAAAACCCCACTCCGATCAAGACCACCACCCACCCCCGCCTCAGGGCATAGCTGACCGCTGGACGATAAACGATTAGGATTAGCCTATCAAATTGCTTCTTGACCAAGGTAGATTTATGGGATGCCTTCTTGGATCCGAGAAGCTTGCTCGCCACGATTGGCGTAAATACCAAGGCTAGTATCAAAGATGCAAATAGCGCGTAAATCACCGTGAGCGGAAGCGTACGCAAAAATTCACCTGGACCGCTATTTAAAAGTGAGAGTGGAGCAAAAGCCAATACGGTGGTGGCGGTAGAGCTGATTATAGCGTAACCTACCTCCTTGGTGCCATTGGCTGCAGCATCTTTTATAGGCTGGCCTTCATTTTTGAAGTTCACAATATTTTCGATCACCACAATTGCATTGTCCACAAGCAATCCCAACGCGATCACTAGCGCTGCGATACTAATTTGCTGAAGTGCGTAATCATTGAAGTCCAATACCGTCACTGCCAGAATTATGGAGAGAGGTATGATAGTCATCACAACTAGCGCGGGTCGCCAACCGAGGAAAAGCCAAATAATTAATCCAACCAGTACAATGCCCTGAAGAAGATTACTGATGAAGTCATTAATGCGAAAAGCCACAGCTGGTGCCTGCTCGAAGGCGCTTTCCAGTCTTACCCCAGCTGGTAATTTGGACTGGAATGTATTTTCAACATCTTTTAAATCTTCGACGAGGGTTAGAATATTAGATCCACGCTTTTGCTTCACAGTGATATAAATACATCGTTCTTGATTGAACCGTGCAAACCACTGTTGATCATCATAGTCGAAATCGACGCTCGCGAAGTCCTTTAAATAGACGATTTGATTGTTGTCAAAAGATCGGATGGCTGTATTTCTTATTGCATCCAAATTATCGTAGCTACCTGTAGATTGAATATTGAACGTCAATCCGTCCGACGCGATATCCCCGCCTGGTATATTCGCATTGTTCGCCCTTAAAATTCCGACTACCTGACTTAATGGAATATTAAGCTGAGCCATTTTTTGAAAATCAACACTGATCCGGATTTCTTCTATCGGATAGGCTTCTATTTCAGTTGACTTAACGAAATTTATCTTTTCTATTTCATCTTGGAAATTTTCAGCTATGTCGTAGAGCCTATTAAACGCCATCGACTCAGATATTAATGCAAATTGCTGTATAGCCACACGATCTTCAGGCTTGAACTGTTCAATTTCAAGGCTGAAAATATTGGATGGTAGATCTCCGCGGATACTGCTTACCGCGGCCTGAAGTTCGTCGTATTTATCGTCATAGTCTATCCCGAATTCTGCTTCGATCTGTATCACCGCCAGTCCATTGGTTATTTCCGTCCGCACTTCGGTTATATCATCCAAGTCATCTATCACTTCTTCTATGGGATCTACAATAAGATCTTCCATATCTTCAGGGCTTGTACCAGGATATACGACAATGACCGTATAGCTGGGAAGCTCCAAAAAGGGATCTTCCGATTTGGGCATTGAAAAAAAAGATCTCAACCCAAGAAAAAGAGCCAGCCCGACCATTACATAAATGAATTGGCTGTTTTTTATTGCTAATGAAGGTAATTTCATGTATTCCGGTACTTTAGTTAATAACTTTCACGCTGTCTTTATCAGACAGGTAGGCGCCGCCATCCAAAACCAGCCATTCCTTTTGGTCTAACTGGTCACTACTTACCGTGAAATAGTCCCCTCTAATTTCTTGAACGGCAAGCTGCCTTTTTTGTACCGTTCGCTCATCGGCCAAAGTAAATACCACTGCGCTCTTACCATCGCCTTCAATCATTGCGGCCATTGGGATTTTATAGTGCGCTTCACCTTCAGATGGGGTGATACTCACATAGCCTACAAAACCATTTCGCAGCTCATCATGATATTCATTCAGCGTAAGTTCGATATCGAAGGTTCCAGTTAAAGGAGAAGCTTCTTCTGCCATTTCGCTGATTCGAGCATTGAATTTTCTACCTGGAAATACGTCGAATGTAATGGTGGCCTTATCCTGCAGTTTTAGCTTGATTATCTCTTTATCGGCTACACCTATTTTCATGATCTGCGCACCTTTGTCGCCAGTGCTTCCAATTAGATAAATGGGCTGCCCTGGGCTTACAAGCTCCCCTTCTTCGGCCTTTCGTTGCAAAACTTTACCATTTATTGGAGACCTTATCTGGGCATATTGCTGATTGAATTCTGCAATGGCATGAGCGGCTTTTGCCAATTCAAAAGCTGTCCTGCTATTTTGAAATTGCTCTAGGGTCGCCACGGTATCCTTGTATAGGTTCTCGGTTCTCTTTAAGTCTCTTTCAGCTTTGTCTAGGCTGTTTTTCGCTTGGAGTACCTGGGCATTGATTTCTAAAAGATCAAGCCTTGCCAAGCTCTGCCCTTTGCCTACCGTAGCACCCTTAGCGACTTTTAGTTCTCTTAAAATACCCCCAACTTTGAATGACAGGCTGATCTGTGTTTCTGAAGCCAATACTCCACTCGCCATAATAGGCAATGGTTCATAACTGCTTTCAAGCTTTACGATTTTTACACGTTTGTCCGTTTCAGTTTTCATATCTTCTTTTTCGGTATAGCTTTTCTTGCACGATCCTAAAGAAATTGCCACAACGGCAAGAAGCATGAGCAATAAATAGTGATCCTTCATTTTTTTATGTTTGGTTATAAGTTTCTTAAGGAAATACTCGCTTCCAGGTTGGCTTCCCTTATCAACACTGTATACTTTGCCACTACTTCTTGAATCTCTGCTGTGGTGTAGGTATTTCTGGCTTCGGTAAAGGTGACCTGAGGTACTAGGTTTTGTGCGTATTTCTTTTCGATGATCCGAAAATTTTCTTCTGCATTTTTACGTGCTGCAAGGCGCGCAGCCAATGTCAGTATCGATTCTTCGTACGCGTAAAATCCTTCTGCCACTTCAAGTGAAATGAGATTCTCCGTTTCACGAAGCTGGTTCTCCAGTTTTTTTTCTTCAAGCAGTGATTGTCTTATTTTTGATTGATTTTGATTTCCCTGAAAAATCGGCCATGTAAGACCTAAGCGCAGAAACCAAAAGTCCTGCGTATTATCAAACTCATAGCCAAATCCTTGATACCCTACATCTCCAATTAAATTGATCTGCGGTATGATATAATTTTTGGACAATCGCGTATTTGAACTAGTTGCGTCCAGTCCATAGCGAATTTCGTCTAGTTCTCGGCGATTGGCAAGTGCATTCCGGGTAAGGCTATCCAGATTTACTGCGCTTTCAGAAATACGGGGTAGCTGGTCTTCTACAAGAATGATTTCTGATAATGGACGATCAAGTAGATAATTAAAAAAAATCGCCGATACTTTTTTTTGTTTTTCAGCGGTGGCTAATTCACTTTTGAGCCTACTCAATTCGGCCTGAGCGCCGAAAATAACTTCCTTTGTTTCCTTGTCGTTTTTCACCAATGCACGGCTTACGCGTAAGGCTTCTTCAAGTATCACTTGGGTTGTAAGAAGTATTTTCACCTGTTCCCTTGCGGCTAAATGATTGTAATAGGCGACTTTGATCTCTTGAATGAGCTTGTTCTCGTAGGCCTGTTCTTTTGCTTCTTTACTGGCTAAAACCTTCTTTTGAATTGCTTGATTAAAAAGAATATCCGTATTCAGTATCGGTTGAATAAGTCGAATCTTGGTTTCATGGAAATTATCAGGAAGAAATTGCTCGCTTTGGTTTGGGATTGCCGTTGGGTATATATCAGAACCTACAAGCTGGTTTAGACCACTATAAATCGGGTTCACTAAATCACCGGCAGGCACGTCAATGGTTCGCCCACCTTCAGCCCGCGTGTAGGATGCATCTAAAAAGATATTTGGCAGATATTTACCCTTTGCTTGGTTTACCACTTCATGTTGGATCTCACTATCTAGTTGCGAGCTGATCAACCTTTGGTTATTTCTCAGCCCTAATTGAATATAGCCATCCAAAATAGATTGAGACATTCCTTCCGAAATACAGCAGGAAGCAAGTGAAAGGAAGAATAGCGCACATAATGATCTATGTTTTAATATTGAACATTGTTCACTCATAATTCAAATTTTTTTTATCTTTTATCCATCAATCTTATTGCCTCTTCGTATCCGCGGGCAATTAAATTTTCTGTTTGCTCAAACTTAACGCCATTCACCCTGCCGCTATGATCAAGCGCACACATGCCATGCACGCAACCCCAGATCATAAAAGAGAGAGAATCGAGTTCATGATCCTTAAAATAGCCGACCGCCATGCAATCTTTCACGGTCGACCGTAGTACGTTGAACGTTGCCAGCCCTTCATTCCAGTCATCTTTTTCTTGTGCTTCCAAAAATTCGATAGGTGCTTTCATACTAAACATAAGGTCATACATATCCTTATTGTGATTGGCAAACTCAATATATACACGTCCCAACGCCTTCAGGCGCTCCATTGGTTCACTCACGCTATTCAATATACGCATTGACCCCCCAAGATTTTGAAATCCTTGGGTGTGTAAATCATGAAGAATTGCTTTTTTATCCTTAAAGTAGACATAAACTGTTCCGACACTATATTCAATGGCATCAGCGATGTTGCGAATAGTGGTTTTATCGATCCCATTTTCAATGAAGAGCTTCTTTGCCCCTTCTAGAATTAGGATTCTAAGGTTTTCTTTTTCCTTTGCTTTTCGTTCTGATGACCCCATATTGCGAATGCAAATTAAATGAACGTTGTTCAATAATCCTAAGAACTGTGCATTTTTTTTATTCTAATGTATCGATTAGGTAATTTTCGACCATACTGTCGTTTTGGACTCCCTGACTTGGTCGAAATCTGCAATTCAAGGAATACAATTCCTTCAACCTCTTCGCGATTCATAGTTGCTCCGTCATAAAAAGACCTCTGTTTAAAATGTCCCAAAAGCTTCAAGCTGAATTTTCCAACCGAAGAATAGAGCATTGCAAATAAAAAGGGTTACCTTGAACTGCTTTAAATTTCAACCAAGCGAAGTGTTAACATGACCAGAAGGCATCCTGTCCCATCTTGGCACACATTAAAAACCAAGGGTTCAAGCCTGAGCTATTATGAAGTCTTTTAACCTAAGCTTCGTCAGAAATATCCGAAGCGACGAATTTTTTAATGCTTACAGACCATACTTCAAGGCCATAGTAAAGAGCTCGTGCAGATTATCGAACCTAGCGAAAAGGTCACTGCATAGCAATTAGTAATGTGGAGCCTATCAAAAAGACCATATAAAATTCCCGCCGATCTGGCCACTTTGGAAAGTTTCTTCACCGATCCCGTTTATCGTGCCACTGCGATTGGAAAACTCGAATTCAGCTTCAAAGCTGATTGCCGATTTCTTCAGTGGAATAGAGTAGCCCAAACCACCCATGAACGTAGTGCCGATGGCATATTGATGGGTGTAGCTTTCTAAGGGCTCATCACTCCGCTTAGTGGTAAGTTGACCGAAACCCGCGCTGCTTCGCAAATAGATACCCCTGTTAAAGTTCTTGCTCAAAACATAGTATTTTCCCGCAATCGCCAGATTATAATAATTGAAAATATAACTATTGCCATTGTCACCATCGATCGGGGTTCCGAACGTTCCCTTAATCCGTGATCCTATGCCGAAACCTTTCCATTTTTCAGGCGAGAAGAAAAAGCCCATCATCAAGTTGTTGCCCAAGCCTGGATCAAAACTTCCTCCAAGGGATTCGTTCAACCGCTGGTCAATGTCTCCAAAGAATAACGTTTGGCCAAAACCGATCCCTACTTCGGCGTAGATGCGCTGCTTTGGGGCTAACGAGCTTTCGTTTTGGCATTGAGCGTAAAGGGATAGGGAGAGAATAGCAGCTATGAGAATTGAAATTTTCATGTTTTATACAATTAATGATTAGAATATCAAGCCGATTTTTGCAGCCACGTTGTGATTGATGAAATCATCTTCGGCGGTAACCCCAGAAATATCGGCCTGTCTGTTAGCGTATTCATAGTCTAAATCTATGTTAATGGCCATGCCATTACCTGCTATCGCTATGGCATAGCCGATGCCACCACCATAGGATAGGCCGCGTGCAATCTGAAGGTTGATCGTATTGGTGTTTCCAAATTCAGTGCGTTCCATAGATATGCCATAACCGATATTTGCGTTGATAGAAATTCCGCGGTTGAACTCTTTAGAGACAAAAAAATCCTTAACCCCAAGCGCGAGGCTGTAATAATCGTATGTGTATGTTTCATTATCTTCTCCTTCGTTGGGCCGCGCTATGAATCCTTTGAGACCTGTTCCCAGCCCGAGCCCACGAAATTTTTGCGGTGCCCAGTAATAATAGGTGGAGATGCTCATCCCGTCGTTTCGACCAAAGCCCCTTTCATCATTTATGGTTTCCTTATCGCCAAGTGCACCTCTCAAGAAGGTATTGCCATATCCAATGCTTATGGCACCGTACACTTGAGTTTTTTCTTTTGGCGCGGCGCTTTTGCCCGTAGCTTGACCTATAGCCAAACTGGGCATTAATCCGAGTAGCCCAAAGACAATCTGCGGGAAAAGTAAGTTCGATTTCATGGTCTGTAGCTTTTAGGCTACAAACTTCCATCGTTTTTTTTCCATATACGTTAACCAGAGTTAAGAAATAAATGCTGGAAGCAGGTATGTCCCGATATCTGGCAGATAGAAGCAATCAACTATTGCTAATAATCCGCTTTCTGATGCGGCTTAAGGAAGGGGCTTTGATCCCGAGGTATGAAGCGATATAATGTTGTGGTATGCGCTCCAATACTTTCGGCCTTTCCTTAATAAGGCTTAGATAGCGCTCTTCGGCACTTTTATGTTCGAGCATTTCGGTGCGGCTTCTGATTCCAAGAAAGGCACTTTCCGCCATTAATCGACCGAAACGTTCGAATTTTGGAATTTCTTTGTATAAATGGAGCAGATTGGCGTTCGATAATAGAAGGAGCTCGGATTTCTCCAAAGTCTCAATATTCTGTTGAGAAGGCTTGCCAGTAAGGAAACTTCCATAATCCGTATACCAACCATTCTCAAAAAAAAACTGGGCGG
This sequence comes from uncultured Cryomorphaceae bacterium, assembly GCA_963836915.1. GTDB lineage: Bacteria > Bacteroidota > Bacteroidia > Flavobacteriales_D > Cryomorphaceae > Cryomorpha. The sequence continues at coordinate 727,240 of CAWILH010000002.1, forward strand.
TGTTTTCCACCCCATCCAAATTATAGTAGTACCGAAGGCATCCGCGATTTACGAAATATGCATTTCTACAGATTTCCCCTTCGCGCAATACCAGTTCTTTCTTTTTACACTCTTTCACTTCCAGCTTAGTAATGAAATAATCCTTCTCTTTTGTGCTAAGCGATATAAAGCCTGAGAGCCTTGTTAATATTTGATCGAACATCTCTTTCTTTGTAAACAAAGGGAAATTGAAGAAATTTTGTCTACGAATTTAACTAGAAAAATGATTTGATATGCTCTTGATCAAATCATTCAATCATCGGCGGCTCATCTCCCACAAGTCCGAAATTGGCACCAAAAATCGTGAAGTCGAGAATATTGACCCCACCACTGCAGTTCATGTCGTATAAAGGCGAGTAGTTTACTTCTGGCGGCTCAGTGCCAAACGCAGGACTGAATGCAGTGAAATCAGTAATATTTATGCCGTTGCTATTGTCAAAGTCACCGGCTTTTATAGCATCGACCGTAAGGCTGCCTGCAACTTCTACCAATACATTTGAATATCCTTTTTGTAAGAATCCATTGACTTTTACGAACACATCATACGTACCGGGGTTGGCCACTTCAAAACTCATCAGTCCATTGCTGCCAACCGACCCTTCCTTGGTTTCAAAGAGAAAGGATGTACCAGGAGTGAACAAGTTTACAGAGACGTCTTTCTGGGTGCAAAGCAGATCAGAATTAATAATGACCTGAAACTGACCATTGTCATCTGGGGCGTTACCTAAGGTAAATTCACGGCTTATTTCTAAATCGCTCCGTATGGAGACTGTGCGGATCAAATCTTCTCCGTTCCAGTTAATAGGATCATTATAAGCAAGACTTGCTGCGGTAGGACTACTGCCATCTAATGTATAATACACAATAGCTTCAGGAGTCCAAGTGCTGAGCCCAACTTCTATATTGCCGGAAGGCAGCGTATCTAGCTCAACGATAGGCATACCTGCCCTACCAATATTATAGCCTGTAAGGGTCTGTGCTTCGGGATGGTAATAGCGATCGAAGAAATAGGGATCATCGCCAAAGGTTTCCCAAAGGGTTTTTAAGGCGTTTAAAATCGGCATATATTCGGATTGATAATTGGGTACACCAGGACGTCCGCGGCCACCCCAAACGAGACCTACCTTATAGCGCTCCACATTTTGAAAGCCATCCCAGCCATCGCCCTTTATGACTCCAAAAGCATTGCTGCGCCGAAACATTCCCATAGCATAGCGCGCCCACGCCCAATCTGAGCCCGCAGAGACAATGGCGTTCTCACCCATATACGTACCTGTAGCATAAGCATATATGAAAGGTTTGAACGCTGCGGATGCAAGTCCTGACTGGGGGTAGCTATCGTGAATTAAAATGTCACCATCGGGAAATACATTTTGTCTGAGCAGCCGCATTGCGATATAAGACTGTAGCCAATCATCCTGTGCTAGCCCATCACTGTACATGGCTCCCATGCCATATTCATCTTTCCAACGCTGTATTTCTCCGGCCCATTCTTCCGCATCGCGGCTATAGTAAAACCACTGGCTGAAATAAGCGCTCCACTTATCACCAGCTGCGCTTATGGCATCCCAGTGCGCCTGATAGGGCACATCGCTTCGGAGCTCGTAGCGCTCACCAAAGCTCATGGCCCATGCCCGCTCTGAAATATTCCAAAGTATCCAATCATCTACATAAGGCGGGTCATTATAGCCATTCACATCTTCGTTATAATTTGAAAGTGCCCATTGGTGGTCGAAGGACTTTTCCCAATCATAGGGTTTGGTAGGAAATGCAGAGATGAACAAGCGCTCTCCAGGCTCCAATGTTGCTTGCGCCAGCCATCCGGGCGGCGCTTCTCCAGTGCTAATCAGATCGTCCGGTGCAAAGTCTTGAAAAGCCAGTCCGCTAGTGAGCAGTTCGATTTCATTTACCACCCCACTACCCTTTGGCGTATAAATCGCAGCCGTAAACCCACCAAAATCATCTTGGGATATTAAGTCTGCACCTTCAGCCCTGTTAAAATCACCACCGATCACACTTTCTATTTCTACCTGTACCTGTTGGTGCGGGCTTATAGCCAATAGACCGTCCAGCTGCACTCCGATGGTCAGATGGTCACCAACGAGTATTGCTTCGGTTTCCGATTGACTGCTCAACGTAAGACCCGTTAATGGTATTCCGGTCAATTTGGTAAGGGTGCGTTTAAAATCAATATTTTGATTGACAGTTACGGTATTATTCGCCATATCAAAAATAAAATCTGCCGCAGTAACAGAAACCAAAATAGTATCTGTCGTTTCGCTTACATTCCCGACCGACATATCCAAATTTCCATTGCCGCCAGGAAAACTGACGCCTTCACCCGGTGCAAAAGCAGTTAAGGGTACCTCGGGAAGTTCTACAAACGCGAGATCTGCGATTTCAAAATTTACGTTATCATCAAAGCCTGGCCCATATTCATGTACCCCGAGAAAAATCTTTACGAAATCATATCGATTATCCCAATGCGGCGTAAAACTCCAAGTCCAACGCTCCCAACCATCTGGGCCTTGGGTGATGGCAGGCATTCCGCCGTAACGGGCTCCCAAAGAGAGATCATCGTCGTTTTCGGCGCCATAGGCGCCCACGCTTATCTCCCAAGTAGCACGCGGAAAGTCTGATCGGATCAGAACGGATGCTTCGTAAGTCCTGTTTGCCATATAGGGAAAGCTCCTGAATGCGTATATTCTAGCGTCAGATTCATCCATATTTTCGGCTACCGAAAGTTTATATCCTATATGACCTTCATAAAGCTGAACCAGCTCAAGCTGGGCATAATCTATGCTGCTCTCCCAATCTATGCCCGGTGCTCTAAAGTCGGCATCGGGAATTCGAAAAGCGGTCCCGCCATTGGTTTCAGGCTCTAGTAAATCTAAAAAACCAGCAGGGGCAGGCTCTCCCAATGTAGGAGTGGAACGCGTGATCGTGTAATTATCTATCGCCGACTTGCCGACGAAGCTGGAGCCCCAATTGATGAAGGAGCCCAGATAGCCAGCACCGGTCGCTCTCGAAATACCTGCACTAACTCCATAATCACTGTCATCTACTTGAAGGGTGAGCACATTATTATTGAGATCTATAATGATCTCTAGGTGATGCCACGTATCCATGTCGAAAGAATTGGCAGGAAAAGGTGGCGCCACAAACCCATTAAATTCTCCAGTCTCACTATCATAGTCCATTAGATTAATGCTATAGCTATTGGCACTGCTTATAAAACCGATGTCGGCAAAGGTCTCTCCGCTATCATCATAGCTTCTGTAAAAAGAGAAGCCGTCCCCATTGTAACCGCTAAATTGGATATAGTCAAAGGAAATCCATAGCGTATCAGTGCTAATTATTCCCGTGCTTGATGATCCGTTGAATTCTATGAGCCGATAGTCACCGCTCGTGGGTGCCGTTATTTCCAATACCTGTCCGCTGGCGGTGCTCAGCCCTTGCTGTCCCGTGATATTCGCTACAGCGATTCCATCTAGAGCACTTGTTCCGATATCTGTAGGGTTATTGGAACCGCCCGGGCTAATAAATGGTAGGGTCCCTATTTCATCGTTCTCAAAGGTCGCATTGGTGCTTACTATTTGAGCTTTCAAGCTAAAGAAAGCGAGAAACGAGAATATTATAAGCCCTATTTTATATAGTTTTAAACTGAATGAGTTGATCATATCTAAAAGTTTTAAGCTTGTTATGCGAATCAGTTGAAATCATACGTCGCTCATTATTCAAAAATCGGTGGCTCATCTCCCACCAAGCCAAAATTACTCCCGAAGATGGTGAAGTCAGTAACATTGATCCCGCCGTCGCAATTCAAATCATAAAGCAGATCGAAAATCTCATCACCATCTTCGCTTCCAAATGCGGGGGCAAAAGCCGTAAAATCCGAAACATTAATTCCATTGCTATTGTCAAAGTCACCTCCGATCAAATTACCCACTGCCAGAGCTAAATTCTGATCAATCGAGACATTCGTAAATGCCTTTTGCAGATAACCATCGAGTTTTAGGTATACATCATATTCACCTTGACTTGGAATAGAAACGGCCGTGGGTTCTGATAAACTTATCTCTGATTCGGTTTCACTAACTAGCTCTGAAGAACCAGTTTCGTAAATTTGTACGGTAGCAAGAACGCCTTCACAAACGGAAGCCATCTCGAAATTTAAATTCAGGACTGCCGAATCATTGGATGCGAGCTCCATTTTATAAATTGCTACCTGATAAGGATCAAGGTTTCCCACCAAACTCTGTCCTTCAATACTCAGCGCATCTTCACGGTCTTCAAAGAAATTCAACGCCGTGCCAATTACATTTTCAGGGAGTTCGATAGAATATTCGTAGGCCAGCTCATCATTGGCATTAACGGCTATAAGGTATAGAAAACCATTGTGCTCCCAAGTAGCATAATACCGGTAAAAATCGATGTTGAAATAGGTGTGCTCCCCAAATAGGATGACATCCTTCCATTCGGTTGTCAAAATTTCATTTGCAATTTTACTCGCTGCTGCGAATACATCGGGCTGACTCTGGTCAATAGTCTCATCTGCATCGTAATCCTTGAATGTGTAAAACAAAGCCCCTTTCATTCCCGTAATAAAACCTAGATAGGTCTGGCAGTCAAGGTGAGCCGCCGAAGGATATGTCTGACCATCCCAATTAAATGCTTGGGGTGTGGCGAAAGGAACGGTGCCTACTGCTTGACTTTCGACAACTGCAGTTCGCCACAGCGCATCCACAAAGACCAAGTCATTTTCTGAGGCATCTTCCCAGGGATATGCCTGCATTCCTGCCATCTCTACAGACGGAAGCATTTCTGTAAAGGGATCCGTGGTATTGTACCAACTGGCGCTGGTGACCCTGCTGGTATCTAGAGAAAGAAGATTGTCCCTTTGAGTCTCCAAATCAGAAACTTCCAGATTGTTGGCATCATCTAGTAAGTTCCAACTTATAATTGATGGAAAGTCTTTCAAAGTATTCACGTAAATTTCAAAGTCATCGAAATCCAGAAATGAATATGGCAATCCGATAATATTCTTGAGTCCAAGGCTGTCGCACTGATTTAGAAATTCTGGATAATCGATTAATTCTCCTACCGTAGACTCTGTATAAAGAAGGTTGAAACCACCATCATACATTTTCTGTGGGATAAGGGGGAATTCAGAAAAATCAAGTCCTTCGCAGTAAAAACCAATAGGTAGAAATGCACTATCGGCTACAAGGATTTTTCCATCAGACACGGAGCTAATAACTTCGGAAGAATTGCAATCCACGACATCCAGTTCGATCGATGAATCAACTTCAGAAGGGTCTATGCTGTTGATGGAAAACAATAGTTCTATGTTTTCGGTGCTCTCGACGATTCCATCCTGTCTGGCAGCAATACTTCGAGAAGTGATCAAACTGTTTGCGGGTATAACGAGCCCACCAGCAAGTAGATGAATATCATCACCTAAGCTGGCAGTGCCGGAAGTGGATATCGAGACACCCAGCGGATAGTCAATCTTTTCGGAGCTACGGGACAAGTTGTATTCAGCTAGATCGCCCGAACATTCTACAGCCATATTGCTCAATATATTGGCACTAAGCCCTGTGGTAGGAAGTGACGTATATGAATCAAAGGTGAAATCGACATCGCTCGTATCGGCCACATTACTGTAAAAAATGCCATTGTCGAAAGGCTCTAGCACCGTAAAATTTCCAGATATATCGCTGATACCTTCCAGTGTGCTCCAGCCAAACACCCTAAAAAAATCGAAGTCGGTGTCATAAGAAATAAAGACATCATTGAAGGTATAGCCACCGAGCGCATCGGAAGGGTTTTCATAATCGGGCACTTCGAGAAAGATGGGCTCATTATATTGAATTTGAAGCCTGCTCACATCACGAAACACGCAATTAGCGAAATCTACTTGATAGGCATCTGCAGTCTTCCGCGAGTAGAATGCTCCATAATCACTGCCATCGATGAAGCAGTTCTGAAAAAGAACAGATCCTTGCACAGGAGCCGTGGCATCGGCAGAAGCGTGTATTTCCGATAATGCGTATGAATTTCCTGGCCTGCAATTTTCGCGGAAGTAGCAGTCGCGAACGGTTATGGATACCGGCAGCGAAGTATTGTCCATATCAAATAGTGCGACCGCCACGCCCGACCAGCCATTTTCTATAAAGGAGCAGTTTTCAATCAAAAGATTTACTACGCGCTGATAGGTCTCAAAAGGCTCTATGTCGATGCCTGCTTCTGGCAAGGTTCCTTTGGTTTCTGAAAATAGGCAATGCCTTACGGTCATATTCTCAACGCTCGCAATGCTCATTCCTTGGCGATAATGATTTATACAGCGCACATCTTCTATTAAAATATCGGAAGAATAGCCCTGGGCACCACCGCCATTCTCTCCGCCAACGTAAATACCATCGCCCCCGCTATCCCTTATGGTCAGGCCTTTCACGGATACGTTATTGCAATTGAAAATATTCAGCGCATGGCGGTATTCGCTATCGTCGAGCTCGGCGTATTCGACTTTGTTCATGATCCACTCGGCACCGTAGCCAATGATCTGCACATTGTTGGCATTAACAATCCTAAAAAGACTCGAATAAATGGGGTTGAAATTATTTGGCAGAGCCCTGAGCACCACACCCGGCTCAAAAATGATGGTCTTATTGTTTAGATTGAAAAATGCGTTTGGAGCTACCTTCCAATCACTCGACTGAAGGTCAATAATGATGGTATCATTGTCTGAATTAATCGCGGTTTGGAAGGCTAGCGTTGCATCATCGGCTTCGTAACCAAAGGAAGAAGCAAGTATAGAAGAAGCGACAGAACTCGAAACCATCACCAGCCCAAACAAGAAAAGCAGAAATATTTTCACAATGGTGAATTTTAGCCTAGCAAGTTAGGAAAATATTTGGCCTTCTAGCCTTGTGATATATTATGTTTTAGTTAAGTTTAAAAAGCAAAATTTCTGAAAAGAGCTAATTTCATATTATTATTTCATCAAGAAATCGTTAACCCAGGATTGTTCAATTTGATTTAAGTAATATTAAGGTCAAATCAAACAAGATGAAAAATAGCTACAAATACAATTTCCTTTTCCTGTTGATTTTTTGCATTTTTCCGGTTTTCGGTTTTTCACAGCTTTCGCTAAATGTGATTTCCGATGGAGGAGCAATTGGCGACGGCATTGCCGATGATCGTAACGCTATTCAAGCCGTATTTGACCAGATAGGTGCAGCCGGCGGTGGGACTGCCTTTTTTCCGGAAGGGATATACAAGGTAAGCCCAGTGGCCAATTCCGTTCCGCTACAGGTGATATGCCTTGACATCCCAGAAAATATCGAGATAGCAGGAGCAGGAAACGACTTGAGCGTCATCAGACTGGCCGACAACGTAGGTAATTACGACGCAATCATTGGCAATTTTCCAAGTTTCCAACAGGTTGACAATGTTCACATCCACGATATCACCATAGATGGAAACGGACTGAACAATCCCGTAAGCGGACAAGCTCAGATGGATACCGATGGCAAGCGAAACCTGTTCAGGATTTATCTCGGATTCAACCACTTGATCGAAAACTGTCATTTTACAAATAGCCAAGGGGTTTGGAACATCGTGTATAACGGTATCTGCGAAAACGTTGTAATCCGCAACAATTTTTTTGATGAAATCGGCGGTAATACCGCCGATTGGGATCATTCCACCATTTATACGAGTGGTGATGATTTTCTCATCGAAAACAATGTCTTTCAAAGCCGATTTGGTGCTGGAACGCTTGGTGCCAGAACAGCTATAGAAATTCATGGGAGCAATCAGATTATCAGGAACAACTTGATAAACGGTTTTTCATACGGGATAAACGTTACGGGATATGCCGATTTTTATTTTTCACGAAATCAAGTGTATTACAACAACGTTTTTGAAGAAATGATGGAAGGTTTCGTTTTCTGGTCGGGCCTGAACAACGATCCCGCTTTCGCCAATGGCTTGGGAAACATCGCAGTTTTCGACAATGAAATTTCCATCAATGCCGATGGTTGGAAGGACTGGCAGTTTTTTAGTGGAGGTGCAGGGTTTGCTTTTGACCGCACCCGTGATCGGAATATAGATTCACTGTTCGTTTTCAAAAATAAGATCGGGTTTATGGGCTCGCCAGTCTCTACCGTTGATGAAAGTCGCCGCTCTTCGGGTCTGCGGATGGGCTCAAACGTATTGGATTATCCTGTATCAGTCAATGATTTTTACTTCGAACAAAATGAGATTGCTAATTGCAATGGAGCGGGAATTTATCTGGAAAGCAAAACCACCAATTCCTACTTTGGCGGAAATACTATTTTGAATGCAGGCAGCAGCACTGCCCAGCTCTACACCGGTTTTCGGTCGGCCTATTTTTTGAACGATACAGTGCAGAACCTGCAGTTTTCCTGCAACGAAATACTCAATAATAATCCAGCGGCAACGCTTGATAACGAAGTTTTTCAGAATAGCACAAATCTCGGCGAATCTTACTTTTTTAACAATGGTTTCTATGATCCCAGTAATGAAGGTTTTTTCATAGGGCCTGACGCTACCGGCCCAAGCTGGCTTATGACAACTGCTAATGCACTTGTGAATTTCAGTTTAGACTCCATAGGCATCGCCCCCGGCCAAGGTCAAACGGCTATTATAAGTTTATCTCAAGCTGTAGACGAGGCCATCGAAATAATGCTCTACCCCATCGATGGAAATTATAATTATGGCACCGCTTGGGAATCAGATTTTTTGACCGTCCCATTTGCGGCCGGACAAACATCGGCCGAAATTGTAGTTTCAAATATGCTAAGTGAAGATGATGCTACTTGGCCTGCATATCTGCAAATAATGATGGGCGATGGATATCAATTGGGATGTAATGCCTTAATGGAAATAAATTTGGCTGGAGATAGTGTTTTAAGTGCGCCGAACCTTCTGCCTTTAGAAAAAGCACTGAAAGTATTTCCCAATCCTACAAAAGATCATATTTCATTCACCTTAGAGCAAAGTCTGAATGGCACCACAGCAAGAGTTTTCGACATTTCTGGAAAAATAGTGCTGGAGCAGGAAGTAAATGGGGGTATAAATCAGATATCTGTTGACGATTTGAGCAAGGGCTATTATATCTTGAAAATAGATGGAGTGATCAATTCTGCATTTGTCAAATATTGATCTCATTTACATTTAAGCCAGCCGCCCATTCCAAAGCAAAAGACTCTCTCCTTCTCCGCGAAATTTCTATTTCAAACAAAGGGTGCCCGGTGTTGATTAAGTGATTATTTCCTATGGGATAATGGCGGAAGGGATTTTCAAGTGAATATTATTTTTTGTACCCATCTATTTGGGACCTATTTCTTTGAAGGCAACGCAGGCGCAGAGTGTGTGCCAGTTTTCGGGTAAGTCGCTATTTAAAATCTCAGAATTCAAGTCCTGTAATTCATCAAAGTCGATTATTTACGGTAGAACCTTTTCGGATTTGTGGCGCGCCTTGCGCCGGTCTATCCAAAACTGAAATTTGAAAGTATCAGCAATAGTATAGCAATAATCAAACTGATCGAAAAGGATGCGGTAGATTTCTTCATGGCTCTCTTTTATTCCGAAGGCGGCATGCCTTATTGGCTTTCCTGAACTCGATAGAAAGCTGATTCCTGTTTATTAGACTGCAATCGGGAATAGAGGTTGTTTTAAATTGGGACTAGAAAATAAAATTCCGTCTTTTAAGTACGAGTGGCTATTCCTATTCCGGCATTTTGGAGCAGGTGCAACACGAAGCATCTCCGAAGAAGATGGGGTCTTCCAACTTTAAAGGAGCTTAGCTCAACCATCGAGAGCGATCAAGACTTAAAATCAATAAGGGGTGATTGAATTATAGCGACGGCGACCATGTTCAATCCCTGTTTGATAACAGAACAGCAAATTCATTTTAGAACCAGTGGAATTGATGCCTTGCACAAAGTTGACTAAAAACTTATTCAGCTAGTAGTCGTAGCGAAAAACTATGCTGCGATGTGCGGGCGTGAATGACATAAACTCCTTTTGTGATATCCATTAGCCTTAGATGCGCATATCCCTCTGCTGCTTGCGCTTCAATTTGCAGTTTTCGACCTTGTAGATCATAACAAAAAAATTCGCTCTCCTTGTTTAACCAGCTAGATTTTAGGGTAACGACTCCGTCCCCGCCAACAGGATTTGGATACAGCCATCCTTTAGATTGTCCTGCATACAGTTCATCAGTAGAAGTAAAAATATCATCTGCCCCGTAATAATAGATTCTTACTCTATCTAAGCTGCTTGAGCTTCCAGCTACAGCAGCGTCATAAAGAATGAAAGGATGGCCTTCATCGTCAAATCTGACCTTGGCACTGTATAAGCCTTCGCCATCGCCCCCTATTGGAAACCCGATATTCACCCAGCTTTCACCTTGATTGGTAGAGCGCCACACGCCATCATAGTCAAGACTACCAAAAGTAGGAAACACGCTGATGAACATGGTGCCCAAGTCGTCACTGCTGAACTCGTATACCGAATTATTGCCATTCCCAAGCCAAGGTACTGACAAGGCTTCAAGGGTTTCATCCTGATGAAGGCGATATGGGCGATGCCCATTTGAGAATATCACTTGTCCATCTTCCATTAGATCGAGAGTGTATTTGAAAAACCCGTTGATCTCCGGGTTCTCAACAAAAATGATTTCGTGCCATTCGATGCCGTCAGGAGAGCGCAATAATTTTCTGTCCAGACTCTCATCTAGAATTGTCGTAAGATAACCCAAGGTCTCTGAGTTCAACATTTCTTCGACTATAAAAATACCGTTGTCACTATCTTCAGGCTCGAGCAACACATCGAAGCTTAAACCATTATCGGTAGAAAGGTAGATATGGTTGTCGTCAAATTGATGGAACATAAGTTCCCCTTCCACGCTAACGTCGATTTTATCGAAACGCGTGTAGAATGTACCCGGCACGAGTGGGATGGAAGGGGTAATATCAAAAAAGCTTTCGCCATGGTCGATGGATAAAAAAAGTTCATCAAAATCCAAAAAGAAGAGATTTCCAGCTGGCGACTTTTCCATTTGAAAGACTTTGATCTCCGCGCCATCATCATCTTGTGGAAGGGTGTTGAAACGCATCCATTCATCCGAGCTGGTATTGGATCGAAAGAAGCCGGGCGCCCGGTTATAGGTCGCGAGCAGTGCGCCTTGTTGATTAAATAAATAATCCGTGACTCCCCCTTTAAAGCCTTGGTTGTAAGATAACCATGGGTTTTGGGGAAGATCTTTTTTATCGACACCGCCTATCTCAGTTCCCAAATATAGTGATGTTGCAACTTCCCGGATTTCATTTATTCCGGGATTTGAATGAGGTATTTCCGTTGGCTCCCAGATTCCTGAATTTAATTGGTATAACCCGTCATAGGTGCCGACTAATACTTCATTGGTATTCCAAATATATTCAATGCAGGTGGCAGCTGTATTCAGCAGTCCTTGATTATTCAGTGACCAAGATAGGCCGCCGTCACTGCTTGTGTAAACCCCCGTTTCAAAACCTGTCAAACTGGTTGGCGCAGTGGCATAAAGCGTACCATCCGCCACTTCAGCAAAGTCTGAAAAGCCCAGTCCTGACATTCCGATATTGGACCAGCTCAACCCTTGGTCTTCTGAAAGATAGAGCCCTGAATTCTGTGATGAAGCCAATAAATCTCCATTCGGCCTTAAGTGGAGTGAAGAGAAGGTACAAAACGTGCATGGCAGCACTATGGTCTCCCAAGAGTCTCCGTTGTTAAAACTTCGATAAACAAACCACGCAAAATCCTGAACATTCACCCCGCCTCCCAAGATGACCAAGTTTTCTTCCAGATCAAACGCCAAGGAATGAATACCGGCGTGGGTTCCAGAATTGGGAATGGTAAAAAAATATTCGTGTTGCCAACTGTCACCATAATTATCGCTCATCTGGATCCCTTGATTCTCGGTACCTAAAAATATGCGCTTGTTGATCGGGTTCACCGCAAATGTCGTACTATTCCAAAAGGATGAGATGTTAGCTATTTCCGTCCATGATGCATCATCCACTTCACGGTAATACATTTTGCGCGACTTGCTCATTAGGTAAAGGGTGCCATCATCTGAGCTCTCGATCTGCACAGGAATAAGCGTTTCAGGAGCTTCTTTATAAATGTGCCATGAGTCGGTCTGTCCAAAGCTGAAATTTGAAAGTATTAGCACGAATATGGCAATAATCAAACTGATCGAAAAGGATGCGGTAGATTTCTTCATGGCTCTCTTTTATTCCGAAGGCGGCATGCCTTATTGGCTTTCCTGAACTCGATAGAAAGCTGATTCCTGTTTATTAGACTGCAATCGGGAATAGAGGTTGTTTTAAATTGGGACTAGAAAATAAAATTCCGTCTTTTAAGTACGAGTGGCTATTCCTATTCCGGCATTTTGGAGCAGGTGCAACACGAAGCATCTCCGGAGAAGATGGGGTCTTCCAACTTTAAGGGAGCGTAGCTCAACCATCGAGAGCGATCAAGACTTAAAATCAATAAGGGGTGATTGAATTATAGCGACGGCGACCATGTTCAATCCCTGTTTGATAACAGAACAGCAAATTCATTTTAGAACCTGATTCCACTTTTGCGTTTCAGCGTAATGCTTCACGATATGATTGCGTTTTTCAAGCAACTTTATCATATATCTTTTGAGAAACAGGACATCAGCAATTTTGCCAACTAGGCCAAGCGGAGAAGTATAATCGAAGATATCGGTCATCACAGTTCCTTCAGAACTGCTCTTAAAAATATGTGAATGTTTAAACTGCTTAAAAGCCCCATCTACCATTTCGTCCGAAAAAGAATTCGGCCTATCAAACGTCGTAATCTTTGAAGTCAACATTTGGACAATACCAAAATGTTTGGCCTACCAAGTTACTGATTCGTCAATTTCTATCAGGCCGCTAGTTTTTCCGGCGATTGCTTTTTCGCTGGTCTGTTCCGTAGAAATTAAATGAAGATCAATGCTTCGCGCTAAATCAAAAACTATATCTTTCGGAGCATTGATAAACGTCTCTAGTTTTATAATAGGCATGCAGGCTAAAGTTATAAAAAAGAACATTTATGCTGCTGAGCACACCTTGAACGATCCACCTTTTACAAAAAATAAAGATTGCCTTCTCGATCCCAGATAACCTTTCGCCCATTCGCGCGACCTATTATCTTGAAGTCTTTTAGGTCAATTGGGATTTTCGCGGCCGAAGCATTTAAAAGATCGGTCGATGCGTAAGCCAAGCTATCACCCGCAAATTCTTCCGGTACTGGAGCCAGCAAGGCCGAATAGATGGCTCCTTCTATGCCACTGAGCGTGCGCACAAAAGTCCAATCTTCAGAAGCTGCCAAGGTCGAGATCACGGTTCCTTTCGGTAATCTTTCGATAATTTCATTTTGAGTGCCGGCTCCTTTGCGCAGGTTTACTTTGGCGGAAGCAATAGTCATAAGCTCAGCAATGGGTGGAGCTGCGGCAAGTCCGGCATTCGCAAACTCTGTTTTGACCAATGGAAAAGGGTCGAATGCACCACCATCATATACTCCAAAATGCAGATGGGCAGGAGTGAATTTTGCATTTCCGGTATTTCCTACATAACCTAGGGTATCGCCTATTTCTACCCTGTTACCAAAACTTACCGTTTGACTGTCAAGATGTGCAAAATAAAGATTATGCCCACGCTTCAAGTCCCTGATCCACACTTGCTTTCCACCAAGGCCACCATTACGCACAGAGCCGACTATTCCCGCGGTCGGAGCTACTACGGGAGTGCCCTTGGCGGCAAAAATATCGACTCCTTCATGCGTTCGCGTTCCGCCACCCCTTGGCGCTCCCCAAAAACTTTGAATGGCGGTGCTTTTTTTTCCGCTTACCGGAAAGGCACCGTAAGTCTGTTGGCCGGTAAATGAGAGCGTAAATACACCTTCGCCAAAAATCTCTGGCTGTATGCGCACCGCAAGCGTTTGATCTTCATCGGCTTCATAGCTTATGTTGCGATCTTGATCGGTATAGCTTCCAATAGGTTCATCCACACCCTGACTTAGATCATATAAATCCAAAAACAATCTACTGCTATCTGCCGCTAGCCAGTTTAGTTCGATCGATAGGGTTGCTCCTTTTTTAATTGCTATTTTCCAAGCCATAGCATCCAGACTTCGACCTTTAAAGCTACCTTTTAATTGTAGCGGCAATTCTACAAGTGCGGGCTCTGTGAGCGCATTTCTACTAGCTTTTTGCCAGAGCTTTACTATGGTCGTTTGATCGATTTCGCTAGCGCTCAGCCGCTCTTCATAAACTTCCCGGGCGCTGCTTTCGCTGAAAAGCATGACTGCATTCTTACATCCTGATATGGATAGAAAAAGACTGATCATTAGAAAAGGACGCACGATGGTTATCGTGCAAGGGAATTAAATCTTAGGCATGGATGATCGTGCAGCAAAAACCCGGCCTATGGAAATCAAGGGTTGACTTTTTTGAAATGACAAGCGCTTAGAAGATGGAAGTAAAGGTATTTAGTCGTTCAAGAACGTCTAAAATTTGCGGTGAAAAGAACGAATTGTTTCTAGATTTTTGAACGGAATAATTTATTTAGAAGACTTGATTTCCTACTTCACCCTATTAAACCTGAAGCAGTTCAGCAGCCAGCTGGGTAATGACTTTCCTTCTTTTCGCTTGGTGAGATCGATAAACCAACCCCACTTCTCAACGATAGGCAGCTTATGGGTCTCCACAAATTCAATGAGCGCTCCATCGGGGTCTTCTATATAGCTGAATCGGCCTGCTGCCTTGCCCATATCGAAGGAGTTGGCACTGTCTACCGTAAATCCAAATCCCAATTTATCGGCTTTTTCTTTAAGGCCTTCCATATTGCGCACGTCGAAGCATAAGTGGATGAAACCAAGATCGCCCCAAAAGCGATCTGCAAAAATTTTCCTTCCTTTCTTTTCTAAGGGCTGGATGAGCTCTATCTGGTTCTTGCCGAGCAAAGGATTAAAGGGCCACGGCATTGGCAGTCTGGCCTAGTATGACCCGACGGTAGGAATGATTGCATCCCGGCAATCCAGAAAGATCACCCTGCACTGCGTTGCTATCGCTGAGCACATGGTCAAACCCGAGTACAGCTCCGTAAAACTGCATGGCAGCATCCATGTCGGACACACCGATCACCATGCCGTACACGCCTCCGGTGGGGGCTTTGTCTTCCCTGAAATAATCAGGGCTCTCTACTATTTCAAACCAGTATCCATTTGGATCGGAAGCGTAGAAATGCTTCACGCCAGCGGGATTTTCCGCAGGGGCGGTGAGCACGGAGACCCCCTGCTTTTTTAATGCTTGGTATGCCTGCTCCACGCTTTGGGTTTTCAGTTTTACCGCAAGGAAACCACAGTCGCCAAGTGCGATCTCAAACTTTGCCCGCTCCGCTTTTCGGCTAGTATACTGCCAAATCTCAAATCCGCCGCCACCTTGCATATTCATGGCGAGGGCTGCAAGTCGCTTATGCACATTGCCACCCGTATATTTCGTCATCAAGGGAGCTTCGGCGGCATCTTCAAATATTCTGATGTCCATACCGAAAGCGCGCCGATACCACTTCCAGTCACGGTGCATATCGGTCGTTCCGATCCCGACCTGTTGGATTCCACAGATGTAATTTCCCATAAATTAGATTTTAATATCGCCCCGTGGGTTTTGCTTCAATGCCATTCTAAAAAATTGTGACGGCCAGACAGCCCGCAATCTTACGCCAAGCTTGGCTTTAAAACCTCCGATGATGACTTCTAGTTTTTCTTTCTCCACAGCGTCGAGGATGTTTCGTACCGCATCTTTTACCGGAAGGCCTTTAACCTGCATCTCATCCATCTCGCCCGTAGGCCTTCCATC
Organism: uncultured Cryomorphaceae bacterium; assembly: GCA_963836915.1. Lineage (GTDB taxonomy): Bacteria > Bacteroidota > Bacteroidia > Flavobacteriales_D > Cryomorphaceae > Cryomorpha. Next base: position 743,219 of record CAWILH010000002.1, read on the forward strand.
ACCACCCAAAGCATTCAGGGAAATGTCAGTTTGAACCGGACCGGGACAGATCAGGGTGATCCCAATATTTTTATGATTCAACTCCAGATACAACGATTCAAAAAAGCCATGTAAGGCATGTTTTGAAGCCGAATAGGCCGAGCGAACACCATATCCAAACTTTCCGACTACGCTGGACACTACCGCAAAATGACCGCCGCCACCGGCTATCATTTTTGGAAGGATAAGCTTGGTGAGTGCTACGGTACCAAAATAATTTACTTCCATGATCTTCCGATCCACAGCGAGCTCAGTCTCCATTACATAGGAGCGCTGGCTGACACCGGCATTGTGAAAAACATAATCTATTCTTTTATATAAGGTATAGGCTTCTTCCACTTTTGCTCCTAGCGCGTCCGTATTTTCCAGATCAAGCCGCAGTACATGAGCTGTTTTAGCGCCATTCAGACTTTTCTTTAGTTCATCAAGTACCGCTTCACGCCTCGCCGAAAGTATGAGCGATGCCCCGGCATCACTTAGCTGGCGCGCCAATTCGGCACCTATACCAGAGCTTGCTCCGGTAATCCAACATACTTTTCCATGATAATGATTCATAAAGGGCGAAGATAGAATTTTGTGGATTTTTAAAGGCTTCCGCCAATTAATTAAACAGTTTATTTCAGACTATGATGCGTCTAGCAGAACCTCCTTTGTCAATGAACTTAATGGTAAAAAATTATTTCTCGAAAAGCCTGCACCCCCGTTTTAAGTGATTCCTTCTTCACCAAACAATTATAATAATACCATCTTACCCCATTTTTGGGCTTTGTAGGTAAATGATTTCGCTAATTTTAAAGTGGAATTCACATTTTCTATCGAAAACGACAGTTTTCGACAGAAAGTCAAATTCTGGGGTTAACCAAATTTAACATCCCAGCAAGAAGCTAATTTAACTTAGGATTAACAAGGCTTTGGGATAATTTTTGAACGATTTAGAACCCCTATTTCTTTCGATAGAAGCATTTGTAAATCACCACTGTATAGAAACTTGCCTCTTTACTTTGCATCCTTGATTACATACTTTAGCAATCACCAACATTTTAAACCACTTATATAAATGAAAAAAGTAATTTCACTGCTCTGTGGAGTAGTGTTCCTTGCGTCGCACGCTGGCGCCCAAGATGTGTTTTACGATGAAAAAACACCCCTTTCGATTTCAGAAAATCCAAACCAATTTATACTACACTTTGAAAATGAAGCCGATTATACCGCCGCTTCACGTCAGTTGCCGGAAGGCTTTGAGCTATTAAAATCGATCGACAAGTACTTGGCCATGGCCATCAACGTCACCAATGACTTATCTAACGAAGGGGCAATCATCAATGCCTTGAACCTTTCAGACCTTGATTTCAGAAGTATCGATCATTCATGGCAACTGGAAGATGGTTTCAACCTATGGCTGAGCTATGAGATTCTATACGAGCCTAAGGTTGGAGTAAGCATACCGCAAGCCATGCCGGCAGCGCTATCCCAATACGGCGCGACCATAAGAGAGAATGAATTTGGGAGATTTATTATGACCGTCAATGAGCCACGGGCGAGTCTTCTTCTAGCCAACACTATGGTAGAGAGTGGATTGGTAAATTGGGCGCACCCAAATTTCTATGCCAACCATGTATTGTACAACGATCCTTACTACAGCCAGCAATTTCAGATGAACAATACGGGCCAAACGATAAGCGGGGTCGCCGGAATGAACGATGTAGACTGTGATGCCGCACAAGCTTGGGGCATCACCACAGGTTCTGCTTCCATCACCGTAGCGGTGATTGATGATGGTCTCGAAGCCCATGAAGATATGAAAACGTCGACCGGGGCATCAAGAATTTTGGGTGGCTATACGCCGTCCAATAATGGCAATGGAAATCCGAACGCTTCGGGAGCACACGGCATGGCCTGTGCAGGAATAATCGGTGCTTCTCATAATACGATCGGGGTGCGCGGTGTGGCTCCAGGAGTAAAGTTGCGCTCTGTCAACATTTTTAACGGGGGCGAAACCACCAGCGACTTGGCAAGTGCCTTCACTTGGGCAAAGAATCAAAATGCCGATGTAATCAGCAATTCATGGGGGTATCCATCTTGCTTCTTAAGCCTATCGGCACTGAACACCGCCATAAATGATGCGCGTCAAAATGGACGTGGTGGCGATGGTTGCGTGATCCTTTTTGCAGCCGGCAATAGCTATGGCGATTGTATCGAATACCCGGCCGACCTGACTACCGTAATGGCAGTGGGTGCGGTGACCAACCTTGGCACCCATTCCAATTATTCCAACACCGGCCCGGCGCTGGATGTAGTAGCTCCGTCCAATTCGGCTCCTGGCCAATCTGGTGCGGGCGTACGCACTATAGACCGCGAAGGTTCGGCGGGCTATAGCTTCGGAGATTACACTACGGGTTTTGGCGGTACGTCTGCGGCCTGTCCAGTAGTAGCCGGCGTGGCCGCGCTTATACTGTCATACGATGCCACACTCACCGAAACAGAAGTACGAAACCTGCTCACCAATACGGCGACCGATATGGGGAGCTCCGGTTTTGATAATACCTATGGCCATGGCCGCGTAAGTGCATTCGATGCGCTCACCCAGCTCGGGGCGGGTGCACCACAGGTAGAAAATTGTACAAGTACGTTCAACAGCTTTCCGCACAATATCAACTTCAACTCTGCCATAGGCGGCTGGTCGCAGAATACCAATGACGATCTGGACTGGACACGCCGCTCAGGCCCCACTCCTACCACTATTACCGGGCCCAGCGATAGTTACGAAGGTTCTCATTATTTATATATCGAAGCTTCCACACCCAACTTTCCAAGCAAAACAGCTACCGTATCTTCGCAATGCTATAATATTGCTGGTTTGAATAATCCGGCCGTGAGCTTTGCTTATAATATGAACGGTGCGGGTATGGGAAATCTCTACCTAGAAGCCAGTACTGACGGGTCGACCTGGGCCATGCTCTGGTCGGCATTGGGAGATCAGGGCAGCGACTGGCTCCTCGCCAATATCAGTCTGTCGGCCTATGCCAATCAAACAGAGTTAAAACTTCGCTTCAGGGGTGTGACGGGTTCAAATTATGACAGTGACATAGCCATAGACGACGTCCGAATCGGCACGCAAGTATTCACTACGATCTGTACGAGCACCGTTTCGGCCTTTCCCTTTACAGAAAATTTTGAGAGCAGCTCTATTTCTTGGACACAGGGCAGCGATGATGACTTGGAGTGGAACCGCATACAGGGTGGCACACCTTCCAGCACCACGGGGCCAGATGCAGCTGCACAAGGCAATTACTATTATTATGTAGAAGCTTCGGCGCCAAATTATCCCGCCAAAGATGCCAAGCTCGTTTCCCCTTGTCTGGATCTCACTTCCGTAAATACGCCGGAGATCAATTTCCAATACCATATGCTGGGTTCTGCAGTTGGTACCCTACGGCTTGAAGCCAAAGTAGGCAGCGGGTCATGGCAGAACGTTTGGTTCGATCTCTGGCGATCAAGGATCGGAGTGGCAAGAAGCTACTGCTTCACTGAGCGCTTATACCAATGCTACCAGCCTTCAGCTACGCTTCACGGGCGTGACCGGCGAGACTTATTCTGGTGATATAGCGCTTGATCATATTGTGATCGGAGAACCACAAGAAGATGCGAGCAATTGTCTTGCATCCGTAAATAGCTTCCCTTATCTAGAGAGCTTTGAAAGCTTGATAAACAATTGGAGCCAAAGCAGCGAGGATGATATGGATTGGAGTCGCAACTCTGGCGGAACACCATCCTTCAGCACTGGCCCCAGCGGATCATCTGCGGGCAACTGGTACTTTTACGTAGAATCTTCTGCTCCCAATTACCCTGCTAAACTGGCCGTGCTAGAGTCGCCCTGCTATAATCTGAGCGCCACGAGTGCACCGAGCTTTAAGTTCGACTATCATATGTACGGCAATAATATGGGCTCGCTTAAAATTGAAGCAAAAGTGGGTGCCACTTGGATCCAACTCTGGTCGCTTGCCGGAAACCAAGGAAATGAATGGAAGGAACAAACCGTGTCGCTGGCACAGTACGCCGGCATATCTCAAGTAAAATTGCGCTTCGTGGGCAATACCGGCGCGAGCTACCGAAGCGATATCGCCATTGACAATATCCGGATTACCGATGGTACGGCACAGACGGCCTGTCCGGCCACTAATTTTGCCGGATCGGTATCGAGCTACGGATCCATTCAGGATGTGGGTTCCTTTACCGTTTCCAATTTTGGGAAAACCTTGCGCATCGAAGACAATGCCTGGAAGTCGATTCCCTTTGCCTACAATGTTACGCCCAACACCCTACTCCGTTTCGACTTCAGGTCTACGGGTCAGGGCGAGATACAGGGAATCGGGTTTGATAATGACAATAGCATTTCAGAGAATCTGACCTTCCAGCTCTATGGAACCCAGCCCTGGGGACTTCAAAATTTTAAGAATTACAGCGGCTCGAATTGGGTGACCTATACCATCCCGGTCGGCGCGTACTTCACGGGTTCTTTTGATCGTTTGATTTTTGCGTGCGATAATGATGAAGGCTTCGGCGATGATGCTTCTTTTCGCAATCTCATCGTCTACGAAAATGGCGACTGCGGCGCTGGGGTCGCTTTGCTCAACCAGCCTATGGCCATCATGGGCAAATCGCCTGAGCATAGTCTAAGCATCAAAACTTTCCCAAATCCTACCAGCCATACCGTCAATATCCAAATAGATGGCGATGTAAGTGCAGACACCTACCTTCAGATCATAGAGCCTTCCGGCAAAGTAATCTTTGAAGAGCGAATAGGTCAAGCCGGGTTCACAGCAGCTGATTTGAGCGGGGTGGCTAGTGGAATCTACTTCGTAAAACTGATGAGCGGGAATACCGTTTTTAAAGTTGAAAAGATCATAAAAACGAACTGAGATTAATTATTTAGGTTACATTGAAAGGGATCCGATTGGATCCCTTTTTTTTGATTTAAACGATGTGGCCTGTCTATCACCAAGTTCTTTTTTATCTTCGCGAGCCTTGCACTCAATCAAATTGTTAATATCCGCGCTAAGCGAAATAGAAATCAAAAAGAAACGAAGACGCATAAAATATGACTGAGAAGACACCAACCATTATTTATACCATCACCGACGAAGCGCCGGCCTTGGCCACACATTCCTTCCTGCCCGTAATAAAAGCTTATACCGATACCGCAGGAATAAATGTTGAGACAAGGGATATATCACTTGCAGCAAGAATATTGGCCATTTTCCCAGAAGTATTGAGTGAAGACCAAAGAACTCCCGATGCTTTGGCCGAGCTTGGGGAGATAGCCAAAACACCCGGAGCCAACATCGTGAAGCTCCCAAATATTAGTGCTTCGGTGCCGCAGTTGAAGGCCGCTATAGAAGAGCTGCAAGAAAAGGGATATGCCCTGCCCGACTATCCCGAAGAACCAAAGAATGAAGATGAAAAGAAAATTAAAGCCAAGTATGACCGGGTAAAAGGTAGCGCCGTAAATCCCGTATTGCGCGAAGGCAACTCAGATAGGCGTGCACCGAAAGCGGTGAAGGCTTACGCCAAAAAACATCCCCATAGGATGGGGGCCTGGTCGGAAAGTTCCAAAACAAAAGTTGCCAGCATGAGTACTGGCGATTTTTACGGCAGTGAAGAGTCGCTTACTATGCCGAAGGCAGAACACATCACTATCCAACTCGTAGCTGAGAATGGATCAAAAGAGATTTTAAAAAAAGACCTTGCCCTATCAGAAGGTGAAGTGATCGATGCTTCGGTGATGAGCGTATCGGCACTCCAATCCTTCCTATCTGAGCAAGTTCAAGCCGCACGCGATAAGGGTGTGCTCTTCTCTATCCACTTGAAGGCAACGATGATGAAGGTCTCCGACCCGATCATTTTTGGCCATGCTGTGAAGGTCTATTTTGCTGATCTATTTAAAAAGCATGCCGTAACTTTTGACAAAATTGGTGTCGACGTGCGCAATGGTTTTGGTGATCTGCTCGATGCCATCCATGAGCTTCCTGAAAAGGAGCGCGAGCAAATTGAAACCGATATCGCAGAAGCCTATAAGGCCGGTCCCGATCTGGCGATGGTAAATTCTGACAAGGGAATAACAAATCTCCATGTGCCAAGCGATGTGATCATAGATGCATCGATGCCTGCCATGATCCGCACATCGGGGCAGATGTGGAACGGTGAAGGCAAGCAGCAAGATACCCTTGCGGTGATACCAGATAGATCTTATGCCGGGGTATATCAAGCGGTGATCGATAATTGTAAGAAGCATGGCGCCTTCGACCCTACCACCATGGGCAGTGTGGCCAATGTGGGGCTCATGGCTCAAAAGGCCGAAGAGTACGGCAGCCACGATAAAACATTTGAGCTCTCCAAATCGGGATCTGTGCAGGTAATAGATTCACGCGGCGCCGTCTTAATAGAGCATAAGGTAGCCGACGGCGATATATGGCGCATGTGCCAGACGAAGGATGATGCCATCCGCGATTGGGTAAAACTTGCAGTGGGCAGGGCGCGAAGTGCGGGAACCCCGGCTATATTTTGGCTCGACCCAAACAGGGCGCATGATAGCGAACTGATCAAAAAAGTGGAGAAATACCTTCTAAATCATTCTACTTCCGGGCTTGATATTAAAATCATGTCACCGGTTGACGCTACCAAGTTTTCGCTCGATCGGATACGGGAAGGGTTGGACACCATATCGGTGACTGGAAATGTACTCCGCGATTACCTCACTGATTTATTCCCGATCCTAGAAGTGGGTACCAGCGCAAAAATGCTATCCATAGTGCCCTTGATGAATGGTGGCGGTCTTTTTGAAACCGGTGCCGGTGGATCGGCGCCAAAGCATGTGCAGCAATTTGTGGAAGAAGGTCATTTGAGATGGGACTCACTGGGCGAATTTTTAGCATTGGCGGCTTCACTGGAACATTTGGGAACGGTAAACAACAACCAGCGGGCGATCATACTTTCTAAAACGCTCGATGAAGCCACGGGCAAGTATTTGGATGAGAATAAGTCGCCATCGCGAAAAGTGAATGAACTTGATAACCGTGGAAGCCATTTTTATCTAGCGCTCTATTGGGCTGAAGCCCTTGCCGGGCAGGATGAAGATGTCGAACTGAAAAAGATATTTAGAACGATAGCATCCGATCTGGTTGCCAAAGAAGAACAGATCAATAAGGAACTCATCGCAGCCCAGGGCAAGCCGGTTGACATTGAAGGCTACTACCTTCCGGCAATTCAGAAAGTAACCGAAGCCATGCGCCCGAGCCCAGCGCTTAATGCAATATTGGATAAAATCGGAGCCTTGGTCTAGGAATTCAAAAGGATGGAATTCATAAAAAAAAGCACTTTCCAAATAGGGAAAGTGCTTTTTTATGATTCTCTTTTTCAGCGTAGCTACTACTCTGCCTTAAATTCTATTCCCTTATGGGAACCATCACAGAAAGGCTTTTTTGCAGAAGCACCACATCGGCATAGCGCTGCCTTCTCACCATCAAAATCGGGCTGACCTTCGGCGGTTTTTATATGCACTTTTCCCTCTAAAATTAAAGGGCCGTTTGGCACTACGTTAATTTCTACCATCTTATCGTTATTTTCTTGTTTTGATTCTTCTTCCCCCTTACGCTCCATGGTGAGCGCGCCGGAAGGACATTTTTCTACTTGGGCTATAATGGTGTCCAAGCTTGCATTTTCAACCTGCACCCAAGGTCTCTGGTCGGGGTTGAATACTTCGGGAAGTCCGTGGAAGCATTTTTTGCTGTGATAGCAAAGATGTGGAGTCCACACCACCCTACTATCTCCTTTCTCGTATTTCTTGGTTTTGAGTCCGTCTGACATAATATTATGGCCTAGAGCCGTAAGCCCGACGCTACCAGATCCATATGCTCTGGATGTTTTTTTAAGTAGGCTTTCACAAACGGACATACAGGTATCAGGCGCATACCGTTTTCACGGATATAATCAAATACATGGAGCACCAGCTTCTCGCCAAGTCCGTTGCCTTGTAAGTTTTCTGGTACTTCGGTGTGATTGATAAATATCTTGCCTTCTTTATTGCTTCGGTACTCAAGGGTAGCTCTTTGCTCGCCGATCAGGATATCAAAGGTTTGCCGTTCTTCATCGTGGTCGAACGTCAGGTTCTCAAATTCTTCGCTCATTCTATATAGATTGTCGGTTTTTTAACTGTTCGCAAAGACATTCTATGGCGCAGGTCTTCGGGAATGGATTAATAGTTTGTAAAGTTAGGTTTTATCGGTCAATCGTGCAATTTCGCCGAAGCGAAGAATTTCAACAATTTTCGGCAGCTACTCTTCTACCAAAATCCCCATTTTACCCTTATTATAATCATTGATCGCTTCCATGATTTCGCTCTGCGTGTTCATCACAAATGGCCCATAAGTGGCCAGCGGTTCACCGATGGGTACGCCCGCCATAAGAATGAGCGTAGTCTTTTCCGCTGCGGTAAATCGAATTTCATCAGCCCTACGGTCATTGACTTCATCGCCCATAAAATGATAGAGCGTCTTCGTTTCTGTATTGCCAAACCCTTCGATCTTCCCTTTTCCCTTGGCCACGTAGATAGCCAAATTAAAACGGGAAGGGATGGTGAGCTCAGCCAGGGCATCTTTCTGCACTTCAATGCGCGCCAAGACCAACTCCGATTTTGGAGTGATCGGAGCTTTTGCGTCTCGGTATTGACCAGCGGCCAAATACATATCTGCGCCCGGAGCCAGTGCTATATGTGCGAGATCTTCGACCCTTCCATTTATATAGCTGGGTGCAACCAACTTTTCGCTGGACGGAGTATTGATCCAAAGCTGTATCATCTCCATAGCTCCACCAGCGGCCGCCATGGCCACTGATGGGCGCTCACTGTGAACGATGCCCCGCGCGGCATTGACCCATTGAAATCCGCCACGGCCCACTATAGCGCTATTGCCCAGCGAGTCGCGGTGGTGCACTTCTCCATCCAGCACGATAGTGACCGGACTGAACCCACGGTGCGGATGCGGGCCTACTCCGCTATGCAGTGCATTGCTGCCCGCATCAACCTTGAGCACGCCATGGTGAAAAAGGATGAATGGGTCTATTTGCTCCACCTTATGCGTGGGCAATGCTTGGCGTACATCCATGCCGCCCATGTCAATCGGCTCGGCGGGCAAGGCGTTTTTTACTTTTCTCAACATTTTGTTTTAGTTCAGGGGTACTTCTATGAATAGCAGCTCTGATTTGGCGGAAGCCTTCACCACTGCTGTATCTGTCTCGGTCATGGCCAGTGCGTCTCTCTTACCCAAGTGCTCACCTGCGCACTCTACCGCACCTGCTATTAGAAATAGGTAGAGTCCGCGAGTCGCATCATTTAGCGTGTAGGTATAGGCTGCACCAGGTTCCAAATCTATGCGGGAGAGATATGCATTTTGATTTATGGCCAGCGCACCTACTTTGGTATTGGCAGGAGCCACAAGGTATTGCAGCTTACCCATTCGGTCTTTGGCAGCAAACTTCTTTTGGGCATAACCGGGCTCTGTACTGTTTGATTCTGGATGGATCCAAATCTGGAGAAAGTTGACCGCTTCCGTTTTGCTCGCATTAAATTCGCCATGCTCTATGCCGCGTCCGGCCGACATCACCTGCACTTCGCCGGTTTCGATCACGCCCGAAGAGCCGAGGCTATCCATATGCTGCAAAGCCCCACCGAGCGGTATGCTGATGATCTCCATATTCTGATGGGGATGCTTCCCGAAGCCCTTGCCGCCAGCCACGATGTCGTCATTCAAAACCCTGAGCAGGCCAAAACCCATGCGGTCTGGATCGTAATAATTGGCAAAGCTAAAGCTGTGATGTGAATCGAGCCAACCATGGTCGGCATGCCCCCTGCTGGTAGCACTGTGCAATACACTTTTCATACGATACTGGGTTTGATCATTTTTAAAACACTACAAAATTAATGTACCTACATATATTATTTGCCTTGCCGTTGTGATATCTTGTTAAATAAAATGATGGGGTTCTGTTAATAAACTTTTCAGGGCTTATAGGCTCTATCGACTAAGACGATGGCATAGATGATTAAGCGAGCGATAGCAGGGCTAAGTATTTAGCTGGTTTTTGTGGAAAACGCGAACCTTAAAACGCCGTTTCCGTAGCTAAGCTATGTATTTTTGAATCCTTAAACAGAATGTAATCCCCCTACTATGAAATTTTCCCTTCTCCCCTTTTTGGCCTTTCTATTTTTTGTTTCAGAGCTCACAGCCCAGACCGAAGATGCGGATGCTACTAGAGATAATTCGCTTTCTTCACAATATCAAGAGCTTAAAAAGGAATCAAATAATTACCAAGTCTATAAAGTAGTGAGAGAGACTTCTCTCGATGCGCTTTTTAAGGGCGTGACCGACTCCATCAATGCTTACCGCAGTGAGATAGCCACCTTGAATGCCGAGCAGAATACGCTTAACAAAACGGTGGGTTCGCTTAAAAGTCAGGTCAATGAGCGTGAAGAGAGCCTTGCTGATCAAGAGTATCAGATCGAACACATGAGTTTTCTGGGCATGAGCCTTACCAAAGGTACATATGTGACCTTTACGTGGGTGCTCATTTTCATTCTGCTCACAGTGGCTGTGGTGCTGTACCTGCGTTTTAATACCGCCAATAGGGTCACGGTGCGCACCAAGTCGGAATACGACGCCTTGCAATCTGACTTTGAAGCGCAGAAGCAGCGTGCCCGCGAAACAGAAACGAAGATAAAGCGCGAATTGCAGACTGAGCTCAACCGGGTGGAAGAGCTCAAGGAGCAGCTCGGCGACGCCTAGTTCCTATGGATTTGGTACCTCTTTATACTACTTGGTTCTCCGGCCAATAGATAGTCCCTAGATCACTGCCTTCTATTGGCCAATAGGGGGGGCGGCTCACCATTAAATGGATTGGAGCGGCCTATGGTACGGGCTTCAATACCTGCGGCGCGTATCACGGCACGGTCGCCATAGCGGATGCGCATCTTATCCATGGCCTGATAAAGATTTATCATCTCTTCTGTTTCATCAAAAAGATTGATCTGATGGCCACCATGTACCAGATGGCTAAAGCGTACCCCTACCAAGCGTATGAGCACACGGCGGTTATAGAGTTTATCAAACATCTCTTTGACCTTTGGGAGAATCACATGATCGGCAGCGGTGTATGGAATGCGTGCCTGCATGGTGCGGGTATCAAAATCGCTGTATCGCACCTTTACCGTAATGCACGCCGTAAGCTTCTCGCCCCGCCTAAGCTGGAAGGCCAGGTTCTCGGCCATGGCCACGAGTATGCCGCGCAGCTTCTCTACATCTGTAGTATCGCGATCGAAGGTGCGCTCGGTAGAGATGCTCTTGCGCTCGCTATACTGCACCACGGGTGAGTTATCGATTCCATTTGCCTTCTTCCATATCATGTCGCCCTGCTTGCCGAGCACTTTTTGCATCATCTCGTGCGGCATCTCTTGGATGGTATAAATTTTCTTTACACCCAGATTACAAAGTGTTTGATAGGTCTTGCTGCCCACCATAGGTATTTTGCGTACCGATAGCGGTGCCAGAAAATTCTTTTCGTTTCCTTTCTCAATATAGAGTTGGTTATTGGGCTTTGCTTCGCCGGTAGCGATTTTAGAAACCGTCTTATTGCTCGAGAGCCCAAAAGAAATGGGCAGTCCCGACTCCCGTATGATAGTCTGCCGAAGCTCTGAAGCCAACTTCAAAGCACCAAAGAAACGGTCCATTCCCGTAAGGTCTACATAAAACTCATCGATAGAAGTCTTCTCAAATACCGGTACCCTATCGCGGATAATATCTGTGACGATCTGCGAATATTTGGTGTAATTGGCCGAGTTGCCACGTATCACGATAGCCTCGGGACAGAGCTCACGTGCCATGCGCATGGGCATGGCCGAGTGCACCCCAAAAGCGCGCGCCTCATAACTGCACGACGCCACCACCCCCCTATCGGTAACGCCACCTATGAGCACAGGTCTTTTCTCAAGCCGGCTATCGAGCAGCCGCTCTACCGATACAAAGAAGGTGTCGAGGTCGAGATGACTTATTGTTAACATTCGTTTTTTTAAATAGCTTTCCAAAATAGCTGCAAGCCTTAAGAAAAAGCTGCAAGCTGCAAGCTTTCTAAAATAGCTGCAAGCCTTAAAAAAGCTGCAAGCTGCAAGCTTTCTAAAATAGCTGCAAGCCTTAGGAAAAAGCTGCAAGCTGCAAGCTTTCCAAAATAGCTGCAAGCTGTAAGCTTTCTAAAATAGCTACAAGCCTTAGGAAAAAGCTGCAAGCTTTCCAAAATAGCTGCAAGCTGTAAGCTTTCTAAAATAGCTACAAGCCTTAGGAAAAAGTAAAATTTGAAAGACTCCGTAGGTTTTTGCTGAATTTTACTTTTTCAATATCTCTCATTTCATTTGTTCTTAAATCGTATCAACAAAAATTTTACTATTTAAAGCGCTAAGCTTATGGATAGATATGTTTGCAGCTTCTTGCTCAAAGCTTTACGCTGTCAGCTTCAAACTGTGAATACTTATAGCTAGGGGCTAACATCTTAACGGAAAAACATGTCCTTTAAATACTGCTTTTTCTCAACGTTTAAAATTGAGTTTGCTCATAAAACTAGAAATCATTCTTTGTTCATTTCGAATAGCCTGGAGAATTATCGGAGCATCTTCAAGACTTATAAATTTAAGATGCCCTGAGGCTATAACCTGAGTCTCTAACTCAAAAGCAGATCCCAGTGCAATTTCTAAAAATCTATATTGATCCTTTTCACTATTACGGCTGCTTCCTTCAGAAATATTTGAGGGAATAGATATTGCGCTGCGCCGCATCTGACTTGTCATACCGTACTTTTCTGATTTGGGGAATGTGGCGGTGAGCCGATAGAGCTCGACGACAATCTCCATACCTTTTTCCCAAATTTTGAGCTTTTTAAAATCTCTCATTTCATTTGTTTTTTATCCTTTCTAACAAAATTTTTATTGCTTGCGGCATTTTCTACCCCCAACCGCTTGCAGCTAACAGCTTGCGGCTTTTTCTACCCCCAACCGCTTGTAGCTAACTGCTTGCAGCTTTTTCTACCCTCCAACCGCTTGCAGCTTGCAGCTTTTTCTACCCCCAACCGCTTGCAGCTTGCAGCTAACAGCTTGCAGCTTTTTCTACCCCCCAACCGCTTGCAGCTAACAGCTTGCAGCTTTTTCTACCCCCAACCGCTTGCAGCTTGCAGCTTGCAGCTAACAGCTTGCAGCTAACAGCTTGCAGCTTTTTCTACCCCCCAACCGCTTGCAGCTTGCAGCTAACAGCTTACAGCTTTTTCTACCCCCAACCGCTTGCAGCTTGCAGCTAACAGCTTGCAGCTTTTTCTACCCCCAAACCGCTTGCAGCTTGCAGCTAACAGCTTGCAGCTTTTTCTACCCCCAACCGCTTGCAGCTTGCAGCTAACAGCTTGCAGCTTTTTCTACCCCCAATCGCTTGCAGCTTGTAGCTAACAGCTTGCAGCTTTTTCCAACCTCCCAATAGCCTCCAACACTTCCTTAAAACCGCCATGCCCTAAGCTGCTGAATGACTGCATATCGAAACTCACCACTCCGCGGGCTTTCCACACTTCGAGTACCTGTGAGTGCTTTACGAAATAGGGCGTGAAATCGGGATTGTCGGACATCAGTTCGTACTGTCGCTTATCGGGATGGTTGCGTACACGCTTGAATACGATCCCGTCCGATTTGGTAAGAAAGATGTACCGATCATCTGGCTTTAAGTTGGTCCAGTCTTGCACATACTCGGTTATAATGTAGGCTCCCGGTGGAATAGGGCGCATGCTCTCCCCTTCTATTTGAAATACCCGATAGGTGCGGTCGGCGTGAAGCTCGGCAAAGGGCATGGCAAAATGGGGCAGCGACCCAACGTACTCCACATCTCCAAAACCGCTCAAATAACCCGCCGCAGCCTTTACAGGCACCAGCGTGGCGCGCTCTTGCTGATCATCGGGGTTTATGGCGATAGGAAGAATGCGCAGCGACTTGCCGCTCGGGTCTACGCTACTCTCACCGGTAGTGATGTCGGTATTTACCAATTGATCTATCGTATAGCCGAAATGTCCGGCCATAAATTGAAGGGTCTGTAAGCGCGGCTCGGCGCGACCTTCTTCGTAGGCACCTATCACGGGTCGCTTAAGACCTAGCCTATCAGCTAGTTCGGATTGGGTATGGCCCGCCTGCTTCCGCAAATATTTAATGTTCTGACTTAAATGCATAGCTTTCGATTTGAAATGCTAAAATAAGCATCATTCTAATACTATTTGCAATTTGAACCATCAAGTTTTAGATATGTTCTCTAAAAGAGTACAGGTCAGCATGATTTAAGAACAAGATAGACCCGACCAAACTCGAAACCATAAAGAACGAAACCAATAAACGATGAAAAACATTATCAGACCCGCCGCGCTATTGCTTTATCTACTTACATTCTGCACCTTCTTTCTGATGGGGATGCTCTTTGCAGCAGTGTCAGGTTCAACCCAAAATAAGGGAATGGACAGCGAGGCGCTACTCATCTTTTATGGACTGGGTTCGGCCGCCGTCCCATTGCTGGCATCGGTTATATTTGCAGTAGGCACGGACATTTCGCTATTGAAAAAAATAAACAAGGTGATGCTCATTGTATTGGCTGTAGCCAGTGTCATCACTTTTACCATGCTCACCTAGCAGGCAAAACGATATCCGTCCAGAAGAAGCCAAATTAAGGGAGCAGGAAGCTCATTTGGCGGAAGCCTTGGCACGCTATATCACATGAAAACGGTTCAAGCCCAGCGGTTAAACCAATGATCTTACCACACTACTTTGGCGCCAAAGCCTTGTGAAAAGAACCCCTGTAAATAGGTGTCCAACGCTGGGATCTCGTAATAGAACAAGCCGGGACGAACCTCAGTAAATAGGTGGATACGCTGCCAAAACTCCCGTTTCTTCCCCAATCTAAAATCAAACCCGATCGGTAGATAAACCATTGACCGTAAGCCATTATCATTGTCAAAACTCTCGCTCTGGCTCAAACCATTATACCTATTGTTATAATCGTAACGCGAGCCGTCAGAATTATAATCTACCCTAGTGGTAGCGTTATAGCTATAGCCCAGAGATAAGCCCACACCACCATAAAGCGACCAGCGGGCGTCGGGATTGGTCCTAAATATGACAGATATATCCAGCGCTACTTGACGCGATTTATAGTGCATACTGAGGGTTTGAAATGAGCTTGAATCGACCACTATGATTTCTCCCGTTTGCGAAGAAGTCAAGGTATCTACCGGGAAGCTTTGAGATCGATTGAAATCCCGCTTGAAAAAATTGCCAGAATACGATGATACGGCTACCCGAAGCAATGGATTGGGACGTAGCTCACCGGTCTTGCCAGATCTGAACTGCATACCGACCGCAGCATTGAACATCGCGCCACCACGGGAATTAAAGAAAGGCTCTCCCGACGTAAAATCGGAATAATCATTTTGCAAGAGCCTTGAATCTGGGGCGAGCGCTTTAAAGTCTTCGATCGAAATAAAGGGAAAATCACTAACAAAATAACCGGGTACCACCCCCGCTTCTACCAGCTTTACCGCCGGAACATTTGAACCTTCTTGCGCCACTAAAAAACCATGAGAAAGGAAAAAGAAAAATAGAGCAGTGAAAAACTTCTTGAAAATGTCGCTTAGTGTAGTATCGTTCATGAGGATTAGTTAATGTAAATAGCTCAAATTATAAAACAAGGCAGGTATTCCAGCACCAGACTTATTGGAAAAACCTAAATATAGACCTGCTCAAACTGCATGGATGCATTCAAATATTACCATACCACCCGCAGCCCAAATACTTGCGCCAAGGTAGGACTCACATAAAGTTTTATTTCGGGAATGTCCTGAAAGGTAAAGCCCGGTCTCAACTCATAAAGTACATGCAGTCGCTGCCAGAAAGGTTTGTTTCCAAGCCTGAAATCAACGCCGATAGGGAGATAGGCATGTGCCATGAAACCAGGATCGTTTTTTATCGTCTCACCTTCTGGTCTTCTCTGGATGTCGTCATCAGATGGATTATAAAACCCTGGCGACGGGATATCTGAATATTGGGAAGTAACGATACGTGTCACATTATTATACGATACGCCCGCCGAAAGGCCTACACCGCCATAAAGCGACCAGCGCGCTTCGGAGTTGGTACGCCATATCAAAGCGGCGTCGAGCATAAGCTGTTGGCTGGTATAGGTCATATCAACCGTTTCTGAAAAGGTGGAATCGCGGTAAAAAACCTGTCCTGTCTGGGCAGACACTAAAGTATCGTATGGAAAGCGTTCATTAAGATTAAGGTTTTCGGCTAGCGCGGTACCACCACTGAAAATAATCCCGAGCCGGAGCAGCGGCGATGCATTATTTCCTCTTCCCTTTAGATCTATTCCTATAGCCTGACTGAAGAAGCCTGTGCTATTGGAAGAATAATAACTGGTCCGTTGATATTTATCGTAGTCCCGCTTCAAGGATTGCGACTGGGGCGCCAACTTTCTGAAGTCGTCCAAACTTCCATTTGGGATGGGAAAGAGATTAGAACCAGGCAAGATGAAGGCTTCACCTACCAAATGCTCTTTTTTTATTTCACCGAAGTCTTGAGAGAAGCATGGATGCAATGCAAAGAGCAGAAGAAAGCAAGTGGTCGAAAATAATCTAAGTGCAATCATAAAGCCGGTCTAAATAGAAAAACGATGCGAAATTAATCACAGAACCCTTACCGGTCAAAGAATAAAATGTAGATCATTGAACTTAAATAGGGTGCAAGCTATAGGGTAAAGATTATTCAGAACCCGAGCTAAATTCACAGGTATCGATCAAAAAGGCCATGCCGACCCCCATTAAATATCCGGGCTTATTGGAAAGCAAAGCGATGGATAGAACGTAGACTTTGCGCTAGCTATTCTGCCTACCTTTGTGGCAATGGCAAAAAAAGAGCAGCCAAAACCACAAGCTGCAGGGTTCCCGGAGAAGAAAAAGTTGAGCTTTCGCGAAAGGCTTACTGCATTTAAAAACCTACCACGATTTTTTGGGATGATCTGGGAGACAAGCCCTTCCATGACTTTGGGAAATGTGGCACTCCGAATTATAAAGGCTGCCATTCCGGTGGTGATGCTATGGGTAGGCAAGCTTATTATCGATGAGATCATCCTTCAGATCGATGCGCAGGCTCCATCTTATAGCCTACTGTTCATCTACATAGCTATGGAGTTTGGCCTTGCCATAGCCAGCGACATCATCAACCGGGGCATCACCCTTCTCGACGGTCAGCTGGGAGATCTTTTAGTAATAAAACATCGGTCAAGCTCATACACCATGCCGCCACACTCGACTTGCACCAGTTTGAAGACAGCGTATTTTATGATAAACTAGAGCGGGCAAGACGGCAGACCAATAGCCGGACGGTGCTCATGAGCCAAGTGCTATCTCAAGTACAGGACATCATAACCATAGGATTTTTCTCCGTCGGGCTGATTGCATTTGAGCCCTTGCTCATCGTGATCTTGATCATTGCCATTATTCCATCCTTCCTTGGCGAGACGAAGTTTAGCGAAGCCAGCTATAGCCTAACCCGGAGCTGGACACCCCAGCGTCGTGAGCTCGACTACCTGCGCTACATTGGCGCGAGCGATGAAACGGCCAAGGAAGTAAAGATTTTTGGGCTGGCCGATTTTATCTCCAGCCGCTTCGAGCGACTCGCAGAC
The DNA here is from genome assembly GCA_963836915.1 of uncultured Cryomorphaceae bacterium. Lineage (GTDB taxonomy): Bacteria > Bacteroidota > Bacteroidia > Flavobacteriales_D > Cryomorphaceae > Cryomorpha. The sequence continues at coordinate 761,050 of CAWILH010000002.1, forward strand.
CAGTACTATAAGGCCAATAGAAAGCTGGCCATTTCACGCGCTTTCTGGGGCAGCGCCTTGGCCATCATAGGCACAGCTGCCTATTACGGAGCCTACGTATATATCGCGATGCGCACAGTAGAAGGTGAGATTTCGGTCGGACAGCTCACCTTTCTGGCCGGTTCGTTTTTACAAATGCGGAATATGCTCCAAGGTATTATGAACCGATTTAGCCAGATCGCCGAGAGTGCGCTCTACCTGCAAGACTTATTTGACTTTTTTGAAATCCGGCCCGACATACACTCCCAGCAGCAAGGGCTAAAAATACCAAGTCCCATCGCCACAGGATTTATTTTTGAGAAGGTAGGTTTTAAATACCGCGGAAGTGAAAACTGGTCTTTGCGAAATCTTTCTTTTCAATTACAAGCTGGTGAGAAGCTTGCGCTCGTCGGCGAAAATGGAGCTGGAAAAACCACCTTGGTAAAATTGCTCGCAAGGCTTTACGAACCTACCGAGGGAAGGATACTGCTCGATGGCATCGACCTTCGTGAATATGAGCTGGCCGACTTGCGCAAAAATGTGAGCATTATCTTTCAGGACTATATGAAGTTTCAATTGGAAGCTCGTGAAAATATAGCCGTAGGCGATATAGAGTCACTTGAAAACCAAGCCAATATTGAGCAGAGTGCCTTAAAAAGCCTGGCTGATACCGTGATTGAAAAACTGCCCGGCCAATACCAACAAATGCTTGGAAAACGATTTCTGGGTGGCGTGGAACTGAGCGGTGGCGAGTGGCAGAAGATTGCTCTGGCCCGCGCCTATATGGGCGATGCACAGCTTATGATACTCGACGAGCCTACGAGCGCCCTTGATGCCCGCGCCGAAAATGAAGTGTTCATCCGCTTCGCCGAATTGATGGTAGGCCGGTCGGCGGTGCTTATAAGCCATCGGTTCAGCACGGTGCGTATGGCCGATCGGATCCTATTTCTCGAAAACGGGAGCATGCTCGAACTGGGAAGCCACGAAGAACTGATGGAAAAAGACGGGAAGTACGCGTCGCTCTTTCGGCTTCAGGCAAAGGGTTATGTATGATTGATATTATGTGTGCCCTTCCGTTCAAATTATTTATAAATAACTTTGAGAAGGAGTTTTGCCAAAAGCGGGCAAGGCAAGTATAAAATCCCCCAAGATAATGCATATCGTTCTTGATTTATTGATAGGTCACGCTCCTGAAATCGAGCAATGGCAGGGCGTATATTATTTATTGGAAATTTATGGACGTCAGGAAAACACTTACACCATAAATACCGATTTGCCGGACTCCTAAAATAGTTTATTTAACTGAATTGACCCTAGGATCGAGAACAAGCTAATTGCAAATCGACAAGTTCTAAACCTTTGCTTGTACCCAACCATAGCTCATAAACTTCAGCTTAACCAAGTTTTGAATCGATTTGAGCAGATCTGCTGTGTCTTGACACTTTCGATACCTATTCAGACCCGACCCAAGGATTTCGGAGACCCCCTAGGTCGAAACGTTGATAACTGGAAATTGATATTTTGAAATAGAGCACTTTGAACGTACCGTTTACAAGTGGTGGTTTTAGAGCTATAAAAGATATCGTATTTATAAGAATATCCATTGGCTGGAACATAACTCGATATATCGATATTGAAAATCAAAAATTGTATCGGAATGCTGAGCAAGCCAGATATTAGAGTCTGTCAATAAAGTCGGGTGGCCGGATCAGAGAATTCGATAGCAACGCGCGCGCAGTTCTTAAACTAAGCAAAATGAACTCACGACCAATGCAAGACCATATGGTAGGGAGTAAGTCAAGGAGTCCCGCTCAAGCGGGATAACTGTAATGCCGAGATGGCTTGATCTTCGCTTTTTGGAACAAGTACAAGGCAGCTAGTAGGCTCTTTGGACAGACATTGATTAAATACTTCGTTCTTTTGTCGTGATCAAGGAAACTAGAAATGACAAACAGGCTGACCGGAACATTCACCAAAATAGCAGTACTTATATCTATAGTGCTGCTTTCTGGCATCTGCGACGCTCAGACCAAGAGCAATTTGGTGGAATTGACGAATGGCGAAGTACTGCGGGGCACCATAACCGGCGAAGTACCAGGCCAAGGCCTTACGCTGATGATTGGTGACACGCTGCCGCGGTACATTCCCCTTACAGAAATTACAAAGCTCAATGGAAAGTACATCGTCAATGCTGAAGAAAACCGCAAGAAGGAAATCGAAGATCGGGAAAGGGAATTTACCGAAAGGAAAAAGGAAGGTCTCTATTACGAAGGAATGGTCTCTGCTGGCGTCAATATCCGTGTGGCCGAAGATAATCCAGGGAGCGGTAAAATCAGCTTTGTAAATAGCGTAAACTTCGGCGGACTTGGCAGCGTTGGCATCGGGGTCGGAATACGCTATTTTCCTACCGATCAAGTCTTGATAGCTCCAATCTATGCTGATGTGCGCCTGTTTTTTTCTGAGAGATCGATCGCGCCGATGGCTGGCTTCGGCGGTGGACTCGCCTACCAACAGAGTGAAGGCTTCAACGAGATTTCGGGCGGCTTTGCTTTCTTCGAGCTCGGGGTGAGAATTTACAGCCCAAGCGGCACTTGGCTCCAATTTTCTGTCGGCTATGAGCAGTCTGAAGTGAATGGGCGATCGTCGCAGAGCGTTTCATCGGGCGCGCTTCCACCTAAAAGCAATCCTATCCAAACACTCTCGGTTAATCTCTCCGTAATATTTTGACCCTCCTGTGAAAAAAGGCAGAGAGATCCCATTCCACGAGAAGAAGAATCATACGAGCCTGAGCTCAGGTCACAAGGTTATCATTTTGTTAAGTTATGCATATGGCCTTGTTAACCCTTTTTGCATCTTCTCCTATTTATCCTTTGATAGCTAGACTATTGGCATCTTAATCCATCAGGGTTCTACCTCGCATAAATCTCCCAACATCGATATTACCCTAAAAAAGGTATTGTCAAAACTTCACTCACAGCGTAAATTTGCGCCAAATAAATAACCTTATTTAGAATGAAACTAAATACTGTCTCTGTAATAGCCTATTCTTTTCTCATTTGCTGCGTGCAGCGACGATGATTCCATGAAGCCAATGGAAAATAAAAAGCCATGGACAATTTATTCACAGAAAAGGTTAAACCCACAGAAAGGACTCCTTCAAACAATGTTAATTTACTCTAATCAATCACTTTTCTATTCGTATCAACAATAAACCCTAAATCCTATGAAACCAATTACACGATTATTCTTACTTGCCGCACTTACAGCTACGTTTTCCAGTTGCGAAGATGACGACGACTCTGGCCGCGAAGACCTCGTAATTCCATCCACCTACGATGGTACGAATTTCGAAGCCAGCACCACAGTGCAGCAGGAATTGCTTGCCGACCTGCAAGAACAGGTAAACATTGCCAAGGCAGGAAGAATGGCAGGAACCAATGTCAGTGCCACTGAACTCCAATCCAGTTATGTTGAAGGAAATCCATCCCTGCGCGATGTTTCTACGACTTATTATGTCAATGAAATGGAAGGGACAGAAGGCATTATGAGCCAACTTGCCCTTGCCAGTGGAAACACTTACTCGTTAGGCGATACCGAAGGCCAAGGTGGGGTATACGGTTCCTATTTGTTCAATGAATATGGTTTGGAATACGAGCAACTGTTGGAGAAAGGCCAGTTCGGTGCAGTTCTTTATAATCACGCTGTACAGCTTCTATCCGAAAATATCAGCAGCGCCACGGTACATCAAGCAGTGGCTATTTTTGGCTCCAACCCTTCATTTCCAAATACCAATAATCCCGAAACCACTGCCGATCCCGACGGATTTATGGCCACATACGCGGCGCGCCGTGACAATAATGACGGGACTGGACTTTATTTTCAAATTAAGAACGCCTTTATAAAAATGCAGGCGGCCATAAAAGCGGGCGGAGAGTTCACGGCCGAGCGCGATGAAGCAATAGCTGATATAAAACTCACTTGGGAAAAAATCAATGCTGCTACCACCATAAATTACTGCCACCAAGCCACAGCATCACTTAGTAATGCCGACCTTACCGAAAGCCAAATAGCGTCTGCATTGCATGCTTTGGGCGAAGGCATCGGGTTTACCAAAGGCTGGCACAGCATTCCATCCAATTCAAAATTGATCACCGATAGTGAAATCGAAGAGATCCTTGTACTGTTCAATGCACCGATCGATGCTGATCAAACTGCCGTATACACCTTCGCGACAGATGGATTGAACCAATTGCCCAAACTTCAATTGATTATGGAAAAGCTCCAGAATATTTACGGCTTCACAGATCAAGAAATAGAAAGCTACAAGCAGAACTGGGTAAGCGTGCAGGGCCGATAGGCGTGAGATACAAGAAAAAGAACAAAATTAAATTGAAATTATGCGCTGTGAAGGAATGACTGGAAGACGATTGGCCGCGATGCTCTTTTTAGTACTGCTGGGCATTACTGCCTGCGAGCCTAAGGATGAAGGGGATGAAACAGCCCCGTTTGACCGCAAGGCCATGCTTGAAAATTATGCCGATTCAATAATTATTCCGGCTTATTCTTCGCTATCAGGCAGTCTCGGTACGCTTGCCGCAAAATCAAATGCATTTATCGCAAATCCCAGTCTGCTAACCCTTCAAGCAGCACAGGACGCATGGAAAACCAGCTATTTAGGATGGCAGTATGCCAACGCTTTCAACTTCGGTCCGGCCGGAGAAGATGGACTCCGAAAAGGGCTGATCGAAGAAATCGGCACTTTCCCCATCAGCGTAAATAAAGTAGAAGCCGCCATGAACTCCGGCAGCTATAACTTGACCGATTTTAACCGCGATGCCCGAGGTTTTTTTGCTGTCGAATTCCTGCTCTTCAGCATCACTGATGATCAAGATGCCGTTTTGGAACGCTTCTCCGAAGGTTACGCGTCGGTATTGCTCGTTGATTTAGTTGCCAATATTGATGCGCGCGTTGGCGATGTGCTAAGCGAATGGAACGGTGGATACCGCGCCAATTTCATCTCCAATAGTGGAACTGACGTCGGCAGCAGCAGCTCCAAATTTTACAATGAATTCGTGCGCAGCTTCGAAGCGCTGAAAAACTTCAAGCTCGGCTTGCCTTTGGGGCTGCGACCTGGACAGACAGCTGCAGAACCGGGATTGGTCGAAGCTTATTACAGCGGCCATTCGGCAGAAGGTTTAACAGCACATTTCACCGCCTTGGAAGATATTTGGTGGGGTCGCTCACGCGCAGGCTTTGCAGGAATTGGCTTCGCCAATTATCTGCGCACAGTAACCGGTGGCACGGAACTTTATGAATCTACCGAAGCTCAACTCGAAGTGATCAATGCCAAGCTGGATGCCCTACCCTTAGCTCCGAGCTTATCACAGCAAGTGGTGGCCACGCCAGAAGCCGCCACCGATCTTCACATGGAGCTTCAGCGCAACACCCGCTATTTCAAGAGCGATATGTCTTCACTGCTTGGCTTGGCCATCACCTTCAGCAGCGGCGATGGGGATTGAAGATGAAAGCTTAAGTTGCACCCTGTTTATATTGAGTTGAACCATTGAATAAAGCTCAAGCATTTTTACAAAAACCCATTCACATTGCCCCCTTGGTATCCTTTCGGATCATCATTGGGGCAATGCTCATTTTTAGTACCCTACGTATACTCTGGCTGGGTTGGGTGACCGATCATTATATCGAACCGGTCTTGCATTTCCATTATTACGGGTTTGGTTGGGTCAGTCCCATATCGGCTAGTTTTGTCTATGGTGCGCACATTATCATGATCGCTTCGGCCGTCGGTGTGATGCTCGGCTGGTTTTACCGCATTTCGGCGGTCTTCTTATTTATAAGCTTTACCTATGTAGCGCTCATCGACATTACGTATTACCTGAACCACTATTATTTCGTGAGCTTAGTGCTATTCATGCTCATATTCGCCCCTGCGCACCGCAGTTTTTCGATTGACGCCTTTCGGCGTAGGGTTTTAAAGACAGCCCGAATCCCAAAATTTTGGATCTTTCAATTTCAAGTCTTGATCGCCATTGTATACACCTATGCTGGGCTCGCCAAGTTGAACCATGCTTGGCTCATCGAAGCGCTTCCGCTGAAGATTTGGCTTCCCGCTGCGGATACTATTCCCATACTTGGCCCACTCTTCTCGTGGCAGCTTGCCCCCTACCTGTTCAGCTGGGGCGGTATGCTCTATGATTGCACCATCGTATGGTGGCTGGCTTGGTCCCGGTCGCGGCCTATCGCTTTCGTATCGGTCATCGTATTCCACGCCCTTACGGGAATTTTATTTCAGATCGGGGTTTTCCCAATGGTGATGATCGGCGCTACGCTCATCTTTTTTTCGGCATCTTGGCATTTGCGCATCCTGAATGGAATCGGAAGAATCTTTCTGCCACTACATGGCTATTTCCCGAAAGGTGAACACCCATCAGAACCATGGGAGAAGAACGGATCGAGGCCAGTCCCAAAGATGACATTGGTATTGGCTGCTGCCTTTTTTGCCTTCCAGCTTATCTTTCCGTGGCGGTATGTCCTTTATCCCGGCAATGTGTTTTGGACAGAGCAGGGCTATCGGTTTTCGTGGCGTGTAATGCTTATGGAAAAAGCCGGCACAGCTACTTTTTATGTCAAGGACGCCATTACCGGAAGGGAAGGAATAGTGGTAAACAGCGAATTTTTAAATCCCCATCAGGAGAAACAAATGGCCATGCAGCCCGACCTTATCCTTCAGTTTGCCCATTTCTTGCATGACCATTATACCCAGATCGGGATGGCCGACCCTATGGTGCGCGCAGAAGTATATGTAACGCTCAATGCCCGGCCGAGTGAGCTCATCTTAGACCCCACCGTAGATCTGGCCAAGATTGAAGATGGCTGGGGCGCCAAGTCATGGTTATTACCCCTGGATCCATGAAGCGCCGTTTCCATAGCGCTATGCCTAGGCTAAAAGATCCATCCCTGAGCGGTTATCCCGTCTTTTCGGCAAATGGAATCCGGCTGCGCGCCCTGTTCTTGCTCGGTGCTCTGCTCTGTATGTCTGGCCTACAGGCGCAGGTGGGCAATCTGAGCGGAAGGGTGAGCGACGAAGCTGATGCGGGAATCCCTGGGGCTTCGGTACTCATCGACGGTACCAGCTTCAGCACCTATACCGATTTTTCGGGAGGGTATCGTATAGAAGGTTTGCCTTACGGCCAATATACCCTTGCAGTGCATGCTACCGGAATGGTAAGCAAGGAGTTGGAGCTTACCATCGCACAAGAGTTGACCATTGCCGACATTAAACTGGAGCCGTTTGAGCTCGATCTCAAGCAAGTAGACATTCAAGATCGAAAGGCAAGAACCGATGGACTTGCCCGAATGCGTTCCATCCAAAATTTTGGGGTGTATGCAGGTAAGAAAAACGAAGTGATCCTGCCAAGGGAGCTTACCATCAACGCCGCTACAAATAACGCCCGCCAGCTTTACGCAAAGATTACCGGTCTGCACATTTGGGAAAGCGATCAGGCAGGGCTCCAACTCGGCATCGGTGGTCGCGGGCTCAATCCCAACCGGACGTCAAATTTTAATGTGCGTCAAAACGGTTACGATATCAGCGCCGATGCGCTGGGATATCCCGAGAGCTATTATACCCCACCGGCCGAAGCTTTGGAGCGAATCGAAATATTGCGGGGCGCGGCCAGTTTGCAATACGGAACCCAATTTGGCGGAATGGTCAACTTTAAATTTCGCGAAGGCGCCACCGATCGAAAGCTCTCTATCGTGACGCGACAAAGTGTCGGCTCATGGGGATTTTTCAACTCGTTCAATAGTGTGGGTGGAACCGTGGCCGATGGCCGCGTAAACTATTATGGCTATTATCAATTCAAGCGTGGCGACGGCTACCGCCAAAATTCTGGATTTGACTATCAAAATGCATACGCTTCGGCGGCCTTCAAAGCTACCGAGAAGCTTACCGTAAAGCTCGATCTAACCAAGATGGCCTATGAAGCCCAACAGGCCGGCGGACTTACCGACCGACTATTCAATGATGATCCGCGCCAATCGGCGCGCAGTCGCAACTGGTTTTCCGTAGACTGGAATCTCGCTGCGCTTGAGTTTACCTATAAGCTGAATCCAAGCACGGAGCTCAACCTGAGAAATTTTGGGCTTTTTGCCGAAAGGCAATCCGTAGGGAATCTGGAGCGTATCAACCGATTTGATGAAGGGGGAAACCGCACCCTGATCAGTGGCGATTTTGAAAACCTAGGATCGGAATTTAGGCTCATCAAGCGGTATGGAATCGGTGAGAGCCTAAGCGCCCTGCTTGCGGGAGCAAGGATCTATAATGGGCGCTCCAATAGCCGCCAAGGGGATGGAAGCGACGGCAATGATGCCAATTTCAATTTCTTGAATCCCAACGATGTTGAAGGGTCTGACTACGATTTTAACAATGTCAACGTAGCCCTATTTGCTGAAAACGTCTTCTATATCTCGCCCCGGTTCACGATCACTCCGGGCATACGCGCCGAATATATTGCGACCTATGCCGATGGCTTTTACAAGCAGCGGGTGCTCGACGCAGCTGGAAATGTGATCGTAGAGAATAAGATCAAAGAATCCGATTCGCGAAAGCGCAACTTCCTGCTCGGTGGCGTGGGCCTGAGCTATAAACCCAACGATAAGCTGGAGTGGTATGGAAACTTTTCGCAAAATTACCGTGCCATCAACTTCACCGATCTGCGGGTGGTAAATCCCAATTTTAGAGTTGACCCGAATATTCAGGATGAACGTGGCTTCACCGCCGATGCCGGACTTCGCGGTAATGTAAATCAATTATTCAATTACGAACTTACCGGATTTCTGCTCTCCTACCGCGATAAAATCGGACAGATCTTGCGCACCGATGAGCCGCCGCTTTTTCTGGATTACCGCTACCGATCGAATATTTCCGATGCACGCATCTACGGGTTGGAAGCCTTTGGCGAATTGCGTATTTCATCGCTCTTGAGATGGAAGGAGAAGTACCGGCTCAGTTGGTTTATCAACACTTCTTTGGTCAATGCCCGCTACGTAAACAGTGATGATTCGGCCATCGAAGGCAATGAAGTAGAGATGGCGCCGCCCTTCTTGCTGCGGTCGGGTATCAACTTTAAGATCAATGACCTATCGCTGATGTTCCAAGGGTCGCATACCAGTGATCATTATTCGGATGCATCCAATGCCGAGCTTAGTTCTACTGCGGTAGAAGGATTGATCTATGCCTATCAAATCCTTGATTTTTCTGCCGCTTATACCATTAAGCGCTTTACACTTGAAGCGAATGTAAATAACCTATTGGATCAGGCCTACTTCACACGCCGCGCTGAGTCTTATCCAGGTCCTGGCATAATCCCATCTGATGGCCGTGGATTTTACTTCACGCTTCAGTATAAGTGGTGATCAACTCCAGCTCGTACTATTGGCAAGAAGGTACACCTGGATTCCGCCTATTATTGCTTTACAAATTTCACGGAAGTGATCCCAGTGACGCTTTCGCATTTTATTATATAAATCCCAGCTTCGAGCGACTCCACATTCAAAGACCGCAAAGGGCTGTCGTTGCATGGATTTCTAGAAAGTACAGGCCGTCCCAAATTATCAAATATCCTGACGGATCGAATCATCGACTTTGCCAATGAAATGGTCTCCCAATCTTGCCCCGGATTGGATTGCTATCATGATCTCAGGTTTTAATAAACATAGCGAATACTCGTGGAGAACCTTTCAGACTTAGACCAACAGACTTTAAGTATTAACAACGCGCGATTTACAGGCTTCAAATATCAAAAATGCTGGGGCAACATTGACCTAGGAAATGAGAAAAAAACTGTCCCTTAATTTGGAAATGGAATTACCAATTCCTGTCCAGGAAAGATTTTATCTGGATCCTTGAGTTGATCTTTATTGGCTTCAAATATTCTTTTGTATTCCATCGGTTTACCATAATATTCATTAGCGATTTTTGAGAGTGACTCTCCACTTTTCACGGTATGCTTTGCATAATAAGCGGTCTCTGAAACTTTTATATCGGCCATGATATCGGAAGGGTTCTCACCACCTATTTTCTTGATAGCATCCCACATCAGGTCTTTCTCACGCTGGGTATGGACAGTACCACCTACCTTGAGTTGAGAATTTTCTACTTCTACGTAGCCGTCCTTTACATTGAGTTGTTCACCCATTTCGAGCACTTCTTTATACTTTTCTTTTACTGTCATTTCTCTGGTTTTTTTAATTTGATAGGAGCATTCATCTAAGGCTGTGAATATAAGCAAGTAATTTTAAGAACTTAGGGATCCGGAAAAAAAGTAATAGGTGGCGGGTTGCTTCGAAACACGTCAGACGGTGGTCGATCTTGCCGGCAGTCATTGCAGTAGCAAGATAAACGAAATACATTGGAAGCTGGGACTTCATTTCTTTTGAAGTCTCTCAAGGTATGAAGCTTAGAAGCGGTCGAGTTTTTACATCATAACACGCGAAAAAACAGAATTTTCGGAACTGGCTGCAAACGCAAATTTTAGGAAAGACCAGCGAAGCGTACCCCACCAACCAATTAAAATTTTGCGGCCAAGCGCAGAGACTTCCATCTTTTGCGCTACATTTGAATCATGTGTCTTCTACCTAAACAATGCCAGCTAATTATCATTCTTTTTGCCACGCTAATGATAGGTTGCAATAAGCCAGGGCCAAATATTCAGGTAGATAAGGTGTTAAAGGAACAGCAGACCCAGATCGATTCTGACGCTTCCATGTCAAGGCCTTACGGCAATGAAGTCTATGTGCCGGTCTATACTTTCCTTTACAATGATTTTAAGGAAACCCAAGTGCTGTTCACCGTGACCCTTAGCGTGAGAAATACCAGCACCACTGATTCGCTCTTTTTGGAGTTTGTAGATTATTATGACACCGCTGGCAATCTGGTACACCGCTATCTGGAAGAACCGATCTACCTGAACCCCGTGCAGACGGTAGAGTATGCCGTAGAGCGTAGTGAAACGGCCGGTGGCAGCGGCGCCAATTTTGTGCTCCACTGGTCTGCCAATGCCGATATCAAACCCATCTTTCAGGCCGTGATGGTCGGTGTAGATGGCAATCAGGGTTTTGCATTCAAAACGGAAGGGGTACCTACAGGTAATTGAAGCTCTTCATTCCTTGGGAAGTGTGGTTCTTGAACGGACAAAATTCATTTTTTAAAAACGGATCAATCCAATATTTAAATTCCCCGAAAAAGTGCTTTGACTGAATAGCGTTCTAGTCATTGCATTTTTGAGTTTTCACAGCCATCTATAAAGTCCTGTTGATCGTTTTAACCAAAGATTTCTCTGACTTTGCGCCCCAGCCGCTATCGGACTTTATTTACAGACACTTATTACTCTGGCTATGATACTCGAAGTATCTTCCGATAATAAAATCACCAAACCAAGAATTGATTCTTCTGAAATCCCCACGAAATTGAGCTTTCTCCAACCAAGTAAATGTTGAGATCAACTTGGCACGGGTACTTTTACCGCTTCTTTGATTTCCCGTAAATACAGTAACCTTTTTGATGTCAGTCCAGCCGTCATTTTCACGAAGTCCTTCTTTAATGGCTCCGAAAATCTTAATCCTGATCCTGCTCATTTGCTTAAGTACTTTTGCAGTACGAAACTGGCAAAAGGAACCATGCAATGGGACTTTAGATTTGGATGTCCATTTCTAAAGCTTACATCCCATAGAATTAAGTTTTCTAGCCATTTAATATCAGTGCATTTGGGCTCAGATAAATGGACATCCTTTATAGTATTTGTGATTTGGCTGTGCAACCACCCAATAATTATTTCTTCGATCAAATACCAAACCTTCAACCTTCTGCGTTTCAGCAGAAAATCCAATCTCATGAAGAACCAAACTGCCTTTACCGCCTTCTTTTCCTTCTCCTTAATTCTTGGAGTTTCCATCGGGGCTTTCGCCCAAGAATCAGAGACAGAGAAACCTGTGAGCTTCAAGGTTTATTCCAATTATGTTTGGGATAAATTGGAAAGCACCTACAGCGATCCCGTATCGGGGCAGACCTTTATTACGCAAAGCAAAACCACCTACGACTTGGGCTACTTCTCCCCTGCCGTGGCCTTTACCAATAACCGCGGAAACATCCACGAACTTGAATTATCGCGCTTGCAATTTAATGTTTCCGACTTTGAAGTATTCAATCTGGATACGGCCAATAGAAGCTTACAACTAGCAGACGGACAGGCTGAAGCAAAATTTAACCTTGCAGTTCGGTACGAATACATCTTGGCCTTGAACATTTTCGATAATGAAAGCAAATTTCAAGCTTCTGTTGGTTTCTCGGGCAGTCCCAGCTTGGCTTTCTTGACGCTGAATCCCAAGCAGACCGATCAATTTCCTGTTTCACAAACAGCTATTGGCCTTCGTTTGGCAGTAGCTCCGAGAATAAATTATTCTTTGAATGAAAAGTGGTTTCTCGATCTGAATGTTCCGGTCATCGTGGGCGATATCAGCACCCGCATCGATAAGAATGAGAACCCCGGCCTTCCGTTGGAAAATCGAAAGAGCACCACCCATGACTTTTCAAACTTCCCGCCCCTATTTCAGGTAAGGCTCGGAGTGGGGCTGAGAATTTAAAATTTTGGATCTCCAAACATGATCAAAACCGGCTTAAATGCCGGTTTTTTTTTGGCACTCGATTCCTTTGATGGAAGCATGCCTCCACTTTAAACAAAAACCAGAGCAGATTATGATCCTTCAAAGGCGGATAATCAATAAATACTGAGCGCGGCCATTATCCAAAGATCAAGGATATGTCATAAACCTTTGAAACCAGTTTTTCCATAAATTTCAAACGTCAAGTGGTGCGCAATAAATAGGCGATGCAACCGCAGTTTAATTCGTATAAACCGGAGCTCGGTTCCACTTCGGATTCAAAACAACTTTAAATGAATAATTTCACCTTCAATGGGATGAGATCTAAAAAGTTCATTTTGAATATGAAGCGAAAATCAAAAATCTCGAAGTCATGGGATTAAGGCTTCGACTATCGAAAACAATCTGCCGCGCACCATTTCCAGCTTGCCCGGCTTTTCGTAGTCTTGTGCCAATGCGCGATTTGCCGAAAGGCCAAGAAACAGTAATAGCAGGGCGATGGTGATTTTTCTCATCATCAAAATGCTTCTGTAAAACCAAAATAAAGCCCCGAAGACTCTGTGCCCATTCCAAAGTCGATGCGCAGGTTCATTCGGGGCTGTACTTCCCAGCGGTAACCGATCCCGAGATTTGGAATCCACTCTTGAATTTCACTGGCCGATGTAGCTACGCTGCCCGAGCCGATCCACAGCGCCATGCCGTGCTTACCGGGATCGCATAGCGTATTGAGAAACATGGTGCGCCACTCTGAGATAAAATAGATGCCGGAATTATCGCGGTACTTGCCTTCGATATATCCGCGCAAAGCGCCACCCCCACCAAGCAGGGTCATCTCCGAATAGGGAATATTGCCATCTCCAAACCGGCCGTAGAGCTTCAACGCCAGCGTGTTGGCAGGCCGTTGAATTTTGAAATAAGTCCTTAGGTCTACTTCGTAAATACAATAATCATTATCACTACTCAGATATTCGCCAAAAAAGGTACTGGTAAGCTTTGCGTACCAGCCCCTGTAGGCATTTACCGTAAGGTCGCGGCTGTCATACCCCAGCGAAAATCCCAACCCATTATTAAAATTGTCGGCACCATATCGCAGAAAGAACGGATCTTCTTGCATCAGCTGATTTGGATCATCAATAGCCGTGCGACTGACGGTGCAATGCGCGCCGAGATAGGTGTTTGGGAGAATTCGCACCCGCACTTGGGGAGAGATGTAAAGCGTTCTTTCGTGGTAGCGCGACGTGGTATCGCTCTGCGGAATCTGATTTGATGTGGCAAAGCCTACCCCGAAATAATCATTATCGGCATCGGAATATTTGGCCACTATATTGACTCTCAGTTTGTCTTGCTTCCAAAAGGTGACCAGCCTGCCATTTACCCCAATATTTCCCTTAGTGCTGATGAAGGCCGTGAGTGGAACAGACGAACGCTGAATCAGGCTGTCCGAAATCTTGGTCTTGAAAGTATAGAGAAATCCGCCAGCTATGAGCAATCCTGTTTCTGGGGTATATCCTGGCCCCGCCAAAGGACTGAGATAGGGCTTTCCTTTGGCGATGATGGCTTCTTTCTTGGCGGTACGCTTGACCATAAATTCCTTTAGCCCGCCGCTTTGCGCAAATACCGCGGGAAGGCTTAGCCAAAAGAGTATCAAGAGCGCGAAAAACTTCATCAGCGATATTCAGTTTTATAGATTCCAAACCGATAATTTACCGAAAGGAGCAGTTGCAATCTGCCACCACCTACCCCATACTCGGCGCGGTACCACCATCTTTTACCATAGTTATATTGCACCCCCAGCTGAATTGACCAGGGATTGAGCGCTTCTTTGTTAAACTGATAATTGATGGCCAGATCGCCCGTGTTTCTCCCCTCCTGCCAGTCTACAACTCCTTCTACAAGCCTATCTACCACGAGCCGCTGCGGCAGCGACAGTTCATCATACCAATTATTGGCCGCCGAGCCGATTTGATCTTTGAGTTCTTGAAGCTTTTGGGGATCAATCTCTCCAAAAATATCGCTCACGGGCAAGGTGCCTTCCGAGAAGCGATCTACAAATTGATTTTGCAGGCCAACGCTAAAATTCAAACTGTGATTGCGCTGCTTCAGTTTTATCGACCGGCCTATGCGGAGCGAGATTACGCGGCCGTATACCAATCTCTTTAAGGAGCTTACATCAGACCAGGAAAGGTTAATATTGGCAGCGCCGAAATAATCGCCGCGTCCATAAGCCACTACGATTCCACCGCCGTAGGTATTCACCACGGGGTTTGCGATTACGGTAAAGTCTATCGGAAAGGTAATCGGGATTGTACTTTCGCCTTGGGCAAATGCGTATATCCCGTATACATTCAGGAAAGGGAGAACCCAAGCATCTGCCCGAAAATTGGCAACATTCGCTCTGTTTTCGATGGTGCCAAACTCCACAAAATCTATATCGGCGTAAGGCAGTCCGCCGAGCGAAACGCGCAGATCGGTAAGATTGAGCTTGGTGACTTGGTGCACATAATTGGCCATGATGCCAAAGGGCAGCGGGAGCTCATTGCCCATCTTTTGAACCTTTTCGCCAAGAGCTGGCAGCACATACAGGTAGGGAGCATTTCGAATACTATCGCGGTCGGCAGTGTCCTTAATATGGCCAGGAGCTTGCGCAAAAACGGTAGATCCGTAAAGCAGTATAAATCCAAGGATAAAAAGCGCCCAGCGTACCATGCATCCTATGATCAAACAGAATTTGGCAAAGTGGATGCACCGAAGAGCTCAGATAAAGCCATGCCCCGTTTATTTAGGAAATAGGAATATCACAAGGGCACGCCAGCCAAACTGCGCCGTTGTGGCACCGGAATATTGGATGCGCGGCCCAAATCCCAGCTGTACCTTTTGAGAGCCCATGGATGTAACCCCCGTAATAAGCCCGCTAACGTAGGCAGTGGTGCGCTCGCTATTCCAATCTTGGGTGATCTCCGTGTTTACGCCTAGCCCAGCGCCGCTCTTCCAATTATAGTTAATGAAGGGCTGCACGAAGAGTTGGCTTACATCGGCGCGGTCTTCTTCGCCGGCCACCGACCAGATCTGATTTACGAGTCCTCCGATCGTCCACCCGTTAAACTGCTTGAGAGCCACTGCGGTAGGGCCTAATCCAAATTTTTCGGTTGACAGAAGTTGATCCGTTCCCGTTGGAACCAAGAACACGGCCAACTCCCCACGTAAAGCTGCTATTGGCGGGAGATATGAAGCCGCTGATTACGGCATCGCCCAATCCAGATTGGGTACTCCCTTCGCCTGTGATGTTGTACTGCGATACCACCGGGAATATAGCCCGTGTGATGAGTGTAATATTCTCATTCAAGGTAATGGGCACTACAGGCTGGACATTGAGCACATTCCGGGTTCCATTCAGGTCGCCTATTCCATAGTCGGTATTGTTTTGAAAAGGCACAGAGATCAAAGAAGCTATTGGATTGGCCAGCTTTTTGGCCAGCTCAGCGGCTTCATTGGCATCGGGTGCGGGAGTAACTTCCTGAGCCGTAGCAGTTGAAATAGAAGCCAAGATAAAGACGGCTATTCCTATCTTTTTAATATTCATTACGTTGGTTTTCAGCGGTGGTCAAAGCTTTCGCAAAATGACAGAAATTCCAAATCAGGAGAAATTCTTAGTCTTGCTTTACACATTCCAAATCTAATAAAATGTCTTTAATTCCAATAGCTTTTAAGGTTGGTTTTGTAGCTATTTACGATATTATTCCATCAAGAAATAGAACAGAACCGAAATACGGAAGAGATAGGAGATGTCATGCTTCCGGGCGGTCTCTACCCAGCCCTTCTCCTTCCCCTCGGTTATGATGTCGATCTTCTCTTGGGTACTTTTCCTTTTCTTGTTTTTCATTGGTTCCTTGAGTTCAGCTTCTAAATTAAGGTTTTCTAACTTTAATCTATGTCCATTCTTTTAGGGGGCTGGTGAGCTGTAACCCCACGAGTTAACTTCTTTTTTCGAATTTCTATTCTACCAATATGAATGTGTCAAATTATTTGTGATATTCTTTCCATTCTGTGTTGAAAGATAACAGTTAGTCTAAATTCAAATTAGTATATTCGTTAAAAATCAGTTTTATGAAAATCCAGATTCTTATAATCGCTATGTGCTGCATTTTTTGTAGTTGTCAAAAAAATAGCGATAACCTGCCACAAACCGAGCTTCGCGTTCAAGAAAAAAGTTCTGATTTACTTGGGTTGATAGCATCGAAACTTAAGCCTAAGCTGAAAGTCAAAGCCTACTTGCACAGACCTATCCCACGACGTCCACGCGACCAAAAAGTTTGTGATTGCTTCCAGTGTTTTGGAATATGCGATATCTCTATAGGTATCGGCTTTTCAAGCTTCCTTAGTCTTGTCGATTCAGACACTTTATTTACGGGAGCAGAGTTGCCTATAATTATAGGAAAAACGAAAATGGTTCTTTAACAATACTTATTTCCGATCATGTCGACTGGGATGAAAGTGAATTTAGAATTGATAATCCAATGTTATTTACTAAATCAGGATTTCCTAATTTGAAAGTGGATACTTTGTCAATTGATACTGGGATCTACACTTTTGTTCGTAGTGTTGGTGCCATAGAAATAGAAGGAGGTAACATTTTTAATTGTATTGGTTATGTTGATGTGAACGGAAATATTGTGGAATTATGAATAACGATCGTTCATCAATTAAAGATTTGAGAAATAAGCAAAAAGAAGATAAATTTTTTTGTATAAAGCGCTTTTTTCACACCTATCTAATTATGGTAGTATGTATTGTATTTTCTTCATGTACTTTGATCGCGAAAGCCTTTTTTGGAGTCAAGGAAGCTACGCCAATAAGTAGTAAAATGGTTCTCGAATCAGCCGAGAAATATCGAATTGATGCGACAAATGTTTTCGGGTTAACTTACAGCGCTTATATTGACAGACTTTTTAAAAATGGAGAAAGCCACGTGCATGTAGAAATTTTTGATCAAAAGGGGAACGTCATTGTGCCAAATGATACGATGATCGAAAAATGTAGTGGTCGAATAGCCGACTATTTAGAACATATTGGTGATACAAAATTTTATTATTCTTCTGATACGCTCAGAATAGATCAATACCTTATAGGCCTTACCGATGTCGAAGGAGCTATTTTTCCATTAGCAAATATACCAGTGGCCGACTATACTGCGGTGGTAAACTGGGCATCTCATGTTGGGAAGTTAAACGATCCGGTGATCTCTTGGAAAAAAATTCTTGAGAATAAAAGAGATTTAAGTATTACCATACTGTATGTTAATCTCGATCAGCGCGATTTCTGGGGAAAAACACCACTTACAGATTAGCGAATTTTTTTCTTCTGTTCGCCGGCATCAGTAACATCTATTAATGACATTGATAGAATAAGGTTCCTGGTGATCTTAGAGTGCTGCCCCCCATTAGATTTTGTTTCGAGCGAACATAATCACATTCAGAGTCAATTATTGCAGCAATCTCAGTGAAGCTGAGAACCACAAAACCAACCCCATAAAGTACAGCAGCGCCCCTACCCGACCTTGATGCCAAATAGATGGCCTACCAGTGCGCTCAGCCCCATGGCCACGGTACCCCAAAAAACAATACGGGCTATGGCATTGGTGATATTTGAGCCACCCGTTTTGGCAGCGACCACGCCTAGCAGAATCAAAAAAGAAAGGGCAAAGCCATAAAGGGAATACTCCAGGATTTCTAGCGGAAGCAAGAAGGTAACCAGCAGCGGTAGCGCGCCGCCTAGCGTGAAGGCAGCGCCAGAAGCAAAGGCGGCCTGCGTTGGCTTGGCCTGGCTCATCTCATTGATTCCCAATTCGTCGCGCACGTGGGCGCCCAGTGCGTCGTGATCGGTGAGCTCTTGGGCTACCTGCATGGCAGTGGCTTTCTGCAGCCCGCGCTTTTCGTAAATCTCTGCAAGTCGGAGCAGTTCTAAGTCAGGGGTATCGATGAGCTCTTGCCTTTCGCGCTCTATATCGGCCTTCTCAATATCCGTTTGCGAACTTACCGATACGTATTCGCCGGCAGCCATAGAGAGCGCTCCGG
Organism: uncultured Cryomorphaceae bacterium; assembly: GCA_963836915.1. Classification (GTDB taxonomy): domain Bacteria; phylum Bacteroidota; class Bacteroidia; order Flavobacteriales_D; family Cryomorphaceae; genus Cryomorpha. The sequence continues at coordinate 779,817 of CAWILH010000002.1, forward strand.
CCACCAGCCCTGCAAGGGTGGCCAGCATTACTGGCTCCCTAGTGCCGCTGGCCGCCGCCACTCCAATAGCGATGCTCGATGTAGAAAGTATCCCATCATTTGCGCCAAGCACCATAGCCCTAAGCCAATTGCTCTTATGGATATAATGCGTTTCCAGATGTCGCTCCAGCTCTTCGGATGGTTGGATCATAATACGAATCTCATTTATGCGTGAAAATTAGGGATAGTAATCCAATTTTAACACTTCAAATACAAGTAAAAAATGCCTTGACCATCTTCCCAAAAAGGGAAAATAATCAAGGCAATAAATCTAGTCAAACCAAGAAAACCTTCGGTGAACTAATTCCTACTGCCGGGTACCGGCCTGTAAAATTTTATCAATGGCTTTATTGATATCGAGCGAAGCGGCTTCCTGCCGGGGTGGGAAATCTTTGAAGGTTACCAAATGCTCGTTCAATATGCCAATGGCAGGCTGCATAACCCATGACTTATGCATCACGAAATGAAACCCGGTAATGTCATCATAACTCTCAAAGGGATCTTTGCGCAAGTTGAAAAGCATAGGCATCCCATGGGAGACCATATCATCAAAATACCGCTCTTTGGTGGCAAAATGCATTTTCCACGGCCCTACACGCATTGCCGTAAGGCTGGTTTCATAGTAATAGAAGAAATAATTGCGCGCCGACTCTTCGGCCTTACCTGTCCAATAGTCGAGATTGTTAAATCCGTCGATATAGACTTTGAAGGTAGTGCCACCTACTTTCTTGCCTTTCTTCAATTCTTCCTTAATGTTTGGGTTACCAACTGCCGCCATGAGTGTGGGCAGCACATCTTCGTGTGCTGAGATACCATTGCGTAAGAGCCCGGCAGGAATCTGCTCAGGCCAGCGCACCAAGAAGGGTGAGCGAAGCCCCCCTTCCCAAGTGGTCATCTTTTCACCCCTAAACATGGTTACACCGGCATCGGGAAAGGTGCTTTGCTCGGGACCATTATCGGTAGTGTAGATCACAATGGTATTTTCGTCAAGACCAAGCTCTTTGAGATAGTCAAGTAGCTCACCCACCTGGCCGTCATGCTCAATAAGGGCGTGGCCAAACTTATCCATATCGGTTGAAATATTGGTGGCGAGATTCTTCGATTCTTCCTTCAGGTGGGTGTAGACGTGCATCCTGCTGGTAGCGTGCCAAATGAAAAAGGGCTTGTCGGCATCTTTGGCACGTTTCATAAAATCCTTCGATTTGGCTACAAGCTCTTCATCAAAGGTTTTCATGCGTTCAGACGTCAACTGGCCGATATCTTTCAGCCGCTGCTTACCTACTTTTCCAAAACGTGGGTCTACGGTAGCATCATCACTGGTAGAAGCAAATGACTCAATGATCCCGCGTGGGCCGTACTTATTAGCAAATTCTTCTGATTTTGGGTAGTCGGCCTGCTCGGGCTCTTCCGATACATTCAGGTGGTAGAGATTTCCGTAGAATTCATCAAAACCATGTACCGTGGGCAGATGCTCATTTCTATCGCCAAGGTGATTCTTGCCAAACTGACCGGTCATATATCCCATTGGTTTTAGCAATTCGGCCAGTGTAGGATCTTCCTTCTTAAGTCCGAGTGGATTACCGGGCTGCCCGACCGTGGTAAGCCCGGTGCGCACAGGTTTCTGGCCAGTGATGAAGGCCGCTCTTCCGGCGGTGCAGCTAGGCTGTGAATAATGATCTGTAAAAAGGGCGCCTTCATCGGCTATTCGGTCTATATTTGGAGTGGGATATTGCATTCCCAAGCTATAGCAGCTCAGCGAATTAGGAGCCACATCATCAACCATGATCACAAGGATATTTGGCTTGTCTTGCGCTATAAGACTTGCGCAGGCCAGCATGAGTGCCGAAAGGGTGGATAAAGATTTTTTCATAACGTTTTTTTTTGTTTTTAAGGGGTTATATTGGTTTTTGATAAAAGCTGAGGGTATAATCCAAGGTTAATATCATTTGGAGCTAAACTTTCTCTTCTGATAGAGCTCTGAAACTTAATGGGTATTTCAAAAGTACGTGTTACGCGTAAGCCCGTACCTTCGGCCATCATAAACGGTTCGATACCGAAGTGACCGGTTGCGGATTTTTCAACCCGTGTTTCTCCGGATTTTTCATTTTTCATAAAAAAGGTAAAACTTGCGTCCATGCTGCTATCGCCGCCATCGCATGGAAAATCAAATTTTGATAAAATCAGCCTGTCGGCCAGTTTCTGAACAGATTTACGTGCGGGTATAATTGCTTCAAATAAATCATTCAAGCATCTAGGGCAATCATCTTTTACAGAATGTGCGTAGCTCGATCCGAGCCCGCCGCTGGGGTTTATCACTTCTTCTTTTTGGAATAGAGTGTGCTCTACCAGTGCTTTCATGCTCCAAGATATACTCTTGGCACTGGGAGCAGCCGAGTCTGGGTTGCGCACGAATCCTTCGTAAGGTGTTAATTTTTTGGATTCGCTCAATGGGGAAGGTTTGGCGACTGCAAGTCTTGCAGCTCCGCAATTATCCAGCGGGACGACGTGGTATTTTATGGCTTCTCGCAAATTCAGAGATAGGCTAGAAAGGCGGAGAAAGCCAAAGATCGGAGCTATAGAAATTCTGATGTGAAAGTGGGTAAGGGTCATAGGGCTAAAGTGTATGTTGCCGAATCACCCTTTACTTATATGCTCGAAAGGATTCCGGCTTGAACTGATTGGTTTAAAAGAATTTAAAAAAATTTGAAGCGCAATGTTTCATCGCTCGGATGTGATAGCCCAGCCTTGATAAGTATGTGCTCGGCTACAATACTAAGAAATTATTTTATTTCTAAAAAGCAGATTTATCATCAAGCCTTCAGAATATCATCGATAAATAAAGTTCTAAGGAACACCCAAGAATTCAAAAGAGCGCAATTTTAGACGGTTTTCAATCCTAAAGCATCGAACATCTACTCAGGAAGAGTGGGGAAATCACGGCGCTTGAGATGCGGAAAAAGCCTTGTCGAAGAAGATTTAGCTCTTAGTAATAAATACGGAACGGCTCAGTAAGTAATACGTCCCAAGGATCAAAAAAGGGATTCAAATCTCGGCTTACCTATTCTCCACATTAAATACAGCCGCAAGATATGGCAAGCCAAGGACCATCTTGTAACGATTAAAACGCTCAAAATCATACCTAAGGATCAACATATAAAATAGAAGATGGGAAATGGCAGGATACTTTAGCCTAGGTAAAGGGAGCCTTCCAGTGTGTAACGCTGCGATTGATGTATGGGATCCTATTAAGGATGGAGCACAGGCTTCGCCTTAATTTGCCGCGTTGGAGCTTCCGCTAATTTTTTGTCGTTTTATTTGGTAGACATTATTGAGTTCTCTTGTAAATTGATCAAGCTCATGGGATGTGGTTTTTATATGATCTACGTATTCTTGGAGCTGCGCTTTGCTTATCCCCTTTTCAATTTCAACCAGTTGGGTCAACCCCATTAGACTCGTTACCGGTCTGCGCAGAACGTGGGAAATGTCAAACGCTATTTGCTCCATAGCCTTCTCATATTCAACTCGCGCCGTGATATCTTGAAAGCTACCGTACCATACCACATTTCCATTTGGCAGGCGTTCTGGATTGGCTTTTACCAGATGCCATTTATACTCTCCATGGCCGTCGGCCCTATACTCATGATACCACACTGTGAGCTCTTTGAAGGACTTCATCATACTTGCCTGTAGGCCAGCCAAATCATCAGGGTGAACTGTTGAGAAACCTATTTCGGGATTTTTCTTCCATTCTTCGATGTCTATGCCAGGATGGAGTGCCTTCATGCCACTGCTCAAGAAATCAAAGTTCATTTTCCCATCTGGATTCATCTCTAATTGGAAGATCCCGCCTGGAACAGTGTCGGTGAGCTTTTCAAGTTTCTGGGTGTGGTTGCTGATCTCTTCTTCTTGGCTGAGCAGCAGCTTTCGGGTATTTAGATAAGTCATGGCCTTTCTGGCCAAAATCTGAAGCACGCGCTGTTCGTTCTCCGTAATTTCCCTAGGTTGATTATCGATTACACAAAGCGTTCCAAGCACACTTCCAGTAGGTGTCTCGAGCGGGGCGCCGGCATAAAATCTGATATTCGGATCTTCGGTCACCAGCGGATTATCCCTGAAGCGAAGATCTTTTAAAGAGTCTTTTACCACCAGCACTTCCTTTGGATTATTCAGGGTATGTCGGCAAAAAGAATCTTCCCTTGATGTTTGATTGGCATCGATCCCGGTTTTTGATTTGAACCATTGGCGGTCATTGTCTATAAAAGTAATCAGGGAGATGGGCACATTGAAAACCAAGGAAGCTATTTCTGTGAGCTCATCAAGCTCTTGCTCAGGGGTTGTATCGAGTATCCTGTAAGAATATAAGTCTTCTAATCTGGTCTTTTCAGGCACCATAATTTAAGGGAATTTAGATAGTTCAGCTTTGTTTGCAATTGATATAAATACATTGTTCTATAACAATAGGTTCCAATTTAGGAGCGGTAAATTATAAGTGTTTGTAGAGACTTAGGTTTGAAATATACTCATATTGAGTCATATACTGTCCATTTGTAACCATTTCCAAAATTGATTGTTCACCACGACAGCGGCATTATTGCGGATTCATCAATCATAAACAGCTAATATTGTGAACATTGATGGCATATCAACGACCGCTGCAGGTATCGGTAAGCGCCAAGTTTATTTTTGAACTCAAGCGGACTGGATTTGAAATCGACCGGTTTTTGACCTCCTTATTGGCGGAAGCCCAATCAGCTAATTTTCTTTTCGTCACATGGTACTGCATTGCTTATGATGCTGGGCTTTAAGTCATCTCCTCGTTCTCGCCCGTATGCCAGGGATATGGGTGCGCTATGGCTCTATGCCAGATTGATGAATGAAGATAGACCGACCAAGCACGCATTTATTCAAGGGCAAGAAGCTTTGAAAGGTTCTAAATATTCTTTTCGGAACATTTAATGGCTAGGCATGCCTTGCGGCAAATGCGAAAGCCTATCCTATTCGTTTTGGCAGTGATACCATAAGCATTGGAATTTATAAAATATCCTGGGATGATTCTAATTCAGATTCAGAACATGTGTTTATCGGCAACTTACCATTCAATGGAATGATCTTCGGAAAATTTAAAATTGAGTAAATAGCAAAAAGCATTAAATCTTCCAGTCACGGGAATAATGTTTTGATTGTAAAGGCCAATCTGCTGCGTTCCATTTTCTCGCTTTGGCCTTATAGAACATTAAAAATAAGATTTTTTACATCGTATCATCTAAGCATTGCTGAATTCCCAGTTTAGAATCAAGCTTAGGTCAATTGTTTTCCGCTTTGGGAAAATATTCTTATTGAACGGCAAATATAGCCTTCCAATCAATGATAAATGGGAGGATGACCACCCATACCACAAAGAAGGAAGCCATTCCCTTTGGATAAGGATTCTTGGCCAAGATTGCCGGAAGGCCTACGAATAGAAGCCAAGAAGATTTATAGATGAGCTGGAATACAAAGACCAACTGCATCTGCCTTGGATAAAAAAGACCGAAGCCGGATAAAATGAATATGGCCAACCAGAGCGCACCGACGAGCCTAATAGATTCGGAATAACTCAATGTGTTTTGAAATACCGTAGTCAGCGCCTGCCGTGGGGCGAAAATACAGGAAAGACTTATCCAGCCGGCCACAAGCAAGTTGGCTAGGTACATGGCACGCATCAAGATCATGGTTTCTTTGCTATTTCTTCTACATTGTTCATTGCCGGTACGAGCAGCTCCCTGAACCTAGCACCAAATACCTTGGCGAATATCTTTTTGGACAAGCCGCTGAACCAGACTTCATGTGTGAATTCCGTGTTACCGGATATATTCTCGTTCAAGGAACGACGCACATAGAGACTTCCCAATGGAAGTTTGGTTTTGATGGTGTAGCTCTTGCCATCGGTATATTCGACCACTATAAATTTTGACTTCCGTCCTTCCAACGATAGGATGACTCCAGTTGCCCCTAGGCCGAAAGCTCCGCGAATGGAAGCATCTTTCAATCCGGTATCCCACTGCTTCCAATTGGACACATCCGTCCATACATTCCACACTTCACGGGCGCGGGCGCTGGTTTCAATGGTATTCCAAAAATGGATATTTGACGGGATGCTATCCTGCGCATTGAGATTGATAGTGAGAAGTGCCATTGCAAAGAGTAGAGTTGTGATTTTCATCGATTTGTTTGGGGCAAATTTCGATGATAGAGGTCGGCAATTACTGCACCTAGGTTAAGTGGCGCGAGAATTTTTGTGTTTTTTCCGAATACGGCTCAAGGATTGTGGTGCGATACCCAAATAGCTGGCAATCTCCTTGAGCGATGCATTTTTGATTATTTGACTTTCATTCCCGACCATTTCCAAATAGCGCTCTTCGGCAGTTTTATTCTGTAGCTCCAACACGATCTCTTCCGTAAAGTGCTGTACTTCCTGTACCAATTTCCTTATAAATTCGCTCCACGCCGGGATGCGCAGCAGGTCAAAAGTCATAGATTTATCGAGTTGCCAAATCATTGACTCGCTGAGTGCTTGAATATTCTCCCTTGCTGGAATCTCCTTGTTCAAGCTCACCTGCGACGTGAAGCAATAAGGTGCAATGGTAAAAAACTTGGTTGATTCTTCGCCATTGTCCTTGAGCACAAAATACTTTAAAAAGCCTTTATCAAGAAAGTAAAGCTTCCTGCATACTTGGCCTTCCCTAAGAATAAATTCTCCATGCTTCACATTCATTTTAGAAAGATGCGGTTCAACTTGATTCCATTCATCGTCTGAGAGATGGGAGTACTCTGATATAAATTTTCTAAATGGATGCATTTTTGATCTTTTATTCCGTCTTCAAGAACAGGATCAATATTGAATTTGTTTTTGGCTACGTTTCAGTCGATGACCGAGAAAATTTTTTTTACAGCTTCTAATACTATCGCCACCTTGTACGCTTAGGGATACACCACACGGATTTTAATGTCTTTGTTGGGATAATTTTCAAAGCCGCCAACCCAAGTATACCGTTGGAACAAAGGATGGCAAAACGACGGGTCGAATATTGTATTCTAGCGCTCCAATCTCCCGATTGGCGGTATTGTTCAAGATGAAAACCACACCATACGAAGCACCGATATGGAAATTTGGTTTTTTGAACGGGTACCAATTAAAACCTATGCCAAGGCTGGCATACCAATTTTCAAATCCATCGCTTGCTGCGGCTCCGTCTGAAATGGTCCATCCTTCATATCCCAGTGTTCCAAAGGCATAAAATCCTTTGTCTATAGCGCTATCGGTAAATCTATAGCGTGCTTCTATTCCGACCAAATAATCCCAATCAACTATGATATCCCCATCGTTCTCAAAGAATTGATCGCGGGCAAGCTCGGGAAGCTCAAAATTGGCCTCGGCGGCAAGTCCAAATGACCATCTTTTAGGTAGATGATAGAACCCTTTGATACTATAGCCACCTAAGCCAAAGAAAATGGGATTGGCAGTAATAGAAAAGCTTCCGCTGTTTTCTCCTGAAAAATTTTGACCCATGCAAACAGAAGCAAAGAGCATAGAAAAACTTAGTACCAAGACTTTTATTCCTTTCATATAGATGACTTTTAATCAGCGCCCTTCGCATGCCCGAACCATTCCGGGCAGTGCAAAACTGAACTTTAATCAAAAGGAATAATGTGACCTAAATCAAAAAATCAAGCGTTGCTGACCCGCCTTTTCCTAATCCTGCTCAAGGTCTCCCGCGTCATGCCCAAGTAAGAAGCCACATGCTGCATGGGCGCATATTGAATTATTTTGGGTTGGTGCGCGATCATATTTTCGTACCGCTTTTGAGCATCATCATTGAGATACGACATGAGCCTCTGCTCCTTGCATTCCAGCCCATCAATAACCAGTTGATCGAGCATTTCCCGAAAGGTGAGCGAGCTCGCTTTCAATTCAAAAAAACCCCTCCGATCTATAGTCATTAATTGACAGTCTGTAAGTGCTTGGATATTCTCATTGCCGCTTTCCCCATTCACGAAATTTTGGTAGATCGTGTTGAAATCGCCATCGCTGGTCATATACTTAACCACTTCGTTGCCATCAGCATTGATTTCATAATTTCGCATTACGCCACTTCGAATAAATGCGATTTGGTTGCAGCGACTACCTGACCTTAAGAAAAAATCATTCTTTCTTACTACCGTTGGATCAAAAAACGAGAGAATATAATCTGCTGTTGATGGTTTGATATTACACTTCATTTGGAGATAATCGCGGAGCTCTACCATTTTTTTTTCTAGGATTGAAATACAAATATAAGACTCCAAGACCAAGGCTTTGGCAGCTCCAGCACGGCAAATGATCTACTCCAGTTTCTTGGCTTTTTCTTTGATCCGTACGTTCAGGATCTCATGGTTTAGGGAATAATCTACTGGACAGTCGATTAAATGAACACCGGTCGAAGAATTTAAACAATGGTTGAGCGTATCGGTGAAGTCTTGGCAACTGCTTATTTTATAGCCTTTTGCGCCGTAGCTTTCAGCGTACTTCACGAAGTCGGGATTTTGATAATCGAGTCCAAATTCAGCAAAGCCCATAGCTTCCTGCTTCCATTTGATCATTCCGTAGGCATTATCGTTTAGGATGATCACTACCATGTTCATTTTCAGGCGTGTGGCGGTCTCCATTTCTTGAGAGTTCATCATAAAGCCGCCATCGCCGCATACGACCACCACTTTTTTATTGGGATTTACCAATTTTGCGGCCATTCCCGCTGCCAGTCCTGCGCCCATGGTGGCCAAAGCATTATCGAGCAATAGGGTATTTGGCTGCAAAGCGCGATAATTTCGTGCAAACCAGATCTTATAGATTCCATTGTCCAAGGCTACGATGCCATCATCGGGCAGCGCTTTGCGCACTTCATTTACGATACGCTGCGGCAGCAAGGGATATCGCAGATCGTCAAAATATTTGCCGATATGGCTTTCCACTTCGTCCTTCACCTTATGGTAAAAGCTGAAATCCCAATGCTCCTGAATGCTGATCTCGTCGGTAATGGCGGTAATAGAACCTGCTATATCGCCCACCACGTCGAGATCGGGAAAGTAGACTTGATCTATTTCGGCCGAGAAGAAGTTGACGTGGATGACCTTCTTGCCGCCATGCTCCATAAAGAAGGGCGGTTTCTCGACCACATCATGGCCTACGTTTATGATCAGGTCGGCCTTATCGATTGCGTAATGCACATAATCATCGCTAGAAAGTGCTGCCGTACCTAAGTATAGCGGGTGTTTCTCACTTACTACCCCCTTACCCATCTGTGTATTGAAGAAGGGGATTTTTGTTTTATCAATCAATCGGGTGAGCGCTTTGCTGGTGCGTTTTCTATTCGCTGCAGCGCCAATAAGGATGAGCGGCATTTTAGCTTTTGCGATCATGGCAACTGCATCGCCCACCGCTTTCTTATCGGCACCGGGCCTTCGATAGCGCACCACGTCGAATACCGGTTCATTGGTTTCTTCGCCGGCCACATCTTCGGGAAGTTCTAAGTGTACCGCACCGGGACGCTCTTCTCTCGCCAACCTGAATGCCTCGCGAACCAGTGATGGAATATTGTCACCACTGATGATCTGCTTGGTAAATTTCGTGACCGATTGAAACATATCTACGGTATCGATAATTTGGAATTTGCCTTGCTTCCTTTTTTTGAGTGGCTTTTGACCGGTGATCATCATCATGGGAAAAGCACCGAGTTGGGCAAAGGCAGCCGGGGTCATAAGATTGGTCGCCCCGGGCATTAGCGTGCTCATACACACGCCAGGTTCGCCGGTGAGCCTTCCATAAGTGGCTGCCATGAATCCTGCTCCCTGCTCATGCCGTGTCAAAATGAGCTTTATCTTGGAGCTTTTCAGCGAATTGAGAAAGTCAAGGTTCTCTTCTCCGGGCACACCAAATATGTATTTCACACCTTCATTTTCTAGTGCTTCTACGAATAGGTCGGATGCTTTTTTCATTGTGATGGGTCGTTGGGGATTTATTCGGGAAAGGTATTGTTTTTTGATGGTTCCTGTGATGGTGTGTTTAGGCGTACCTGCGGTATTGCTCCGGTTGAAACCGGGACTTACAAGTCTGGGGCTAACCTATGGCACGCTTGCACATAAACAGGCACTTTATGCATCGTGACATAGGTATATTATGTTCTGGTATACAGGGATTCATCCCTGTCGCAGCACGCCGTGCGAGCAAAACGTGCCGTAGGTGCGCCCAGATATAGCGCAGGGATTGATCTTTGTCGCAGATTTTGCGAAAGCAGTAAGGAAAAATTAGCACAGCAGTGCGCAGTAACTCTTGGCTTTATTACAAAGCACCTAAAACTAATATCAACTATTACGTTCAAAGCCCGCGAAAAAGAATAAATTCACAGGCTATTTATAACGAAAAACATGAAAAATATTCTCGGCATCCTTCTTATCACCCTGAGCATGAGTTGCTTCGGGCAGACTTATAAACGAAATTTCACGATCACATCAGATGATAAGCAGGTGGGCATCATGTCGGCCACGCGTTCAGAAGAAGGTGATTTCGTTCAATATGATGTAAGCTCGGAAGTGAGCATGACCATTCTTTTTAAGATAAGTGTATCCTATAAAGTACAGGCTACCTATAAGAATGACCTCTTGGTGGCATCATCTGCCACGGTATACCTAAATGGAGATGTACAGAACGATGTGAATGTAGAGCGCACCGGAGATCATTATACAGTAACTGCCGATGGACATACTACCCGAATTTATGAAGATATCCGCTGGTCATCGGCCAAGCTTTATTTTAATAAACCTGTGGGCGCCAAGAAGGTACTCTCTGAGACAGATGGCCTGCTCAAGAACATCAGTGAGCTCGCCAATGGCGATTTTAGGCTGAAAGACCCAGAAAAAGAATCGAATGTAAACACGTATAATTATTCTTCTGATCAAGGTTTAAACTCCATCGACCTTCAGCGGGCTCTCCTCCCCGACCTTTTGATAAGATCGGCTCGCGATCCCAAATTGGACGAAGAATAGACTTTTTACTTTTCCCCTTCAGGAAAATATTCTAACGCCTTATCGAGCGCTGCATCCACACCACTGCGCACATCTTCTAAGCTGCGCTCCACCCAGAAATCTGGCATGAGCACTACCCCATTCTCTGGTTTTGGACGCACCAAATATTCCGTCGCTACCGATCCGCTATACTCGGTATTCTTAAGTTTAAAAGGCTGAAAAGATGTGGCCCCTGTAGGGTTATTGCCTACACTGGTACCTATTACCCTAGCTATGCCATTATCTTGCAATAGGCAGGTGAGCAGCGCGGCCGCAGAGCCCGTCCCATAATGCGCCAGAACTACTATGCTTCCGCGAAAAACAGGTCGGTCGGGACTTACATAATATGCTGATCCCGGATCGGTAATCTTCTCAAAAAGCAGGCTGTCGCTATTAAAGTAGCCGTTGGGAATAAGAATTTCTACTTGCTCGCCGCTGCTTTCGGTTTCTGCTTTCTTGGCCACCATTCGCTTATACTCCTTCTTATCAAACTGCTCTTGGAAGGCCGAACAAAAAAAACGCTTCTCAAAATCCTTCAAATTACTGCGATCGGTAAGGTGGTACATAAGCTGCAAACAAAGCAATGAGCTACCGCCAGAATTATTGCGAAGATCAATGACCAGATTGTCTATGCCCGAACGCTCTAAAGAGTCGAATACCAGCTCCAGATAATCTGTGAATACCGGACGGTCAAGGTCTATATAACCCCGCAGCTTTTCGGTATTGCCTTTCTTCATCTGTCGCCGCATATACATTCGCGCCAGCGGAACGACCCAAGGCTTTAGATACTCCCGCATGGTCTCATACGTATCTATCTGATCGTAACATCTATTGAATTGGAAATACGCAAAATTACTATCAGGATAAAAATCCATCGTATAATTATGTGGATTATAACGCGTGACTTTATTTGCCTTAAAGTCATCTTCATCAAGGGCCAAATTGATATCTTCATCCCGCTCTAGCATCGTTATGAACGCTTCTTTGCCAGAAGCAAAGGAAAGCTTCACGCTATCCATGTTCTCTAGCACTCCCAGTTGCTGCATGATGTCGGGTCTGTTCAAGAATTTCGCTACCTGATGATCCCGTGCGATAGCGTTTTCAACCGATACGTAACCGCTCAGTATATCAACCACTTCTTTCATGGCTAAACCTGCCATGCCGATCAGGCGCTGACCGATTAGCTCGGCAGGATAATCAATATTGATATTTTGCAGATACCACTCCCCGCCCATCGGTTGCAGTACGAAAGGAAAGATATTCGATGATTTGAGCCCCGATATTGAGACGTGCTGACAATTATACTGCGCCAAAAAATTGCGCGCATAGCCATTAAATACATTTGCGGTAAGCGCCGGGTCTTCACAGAGCTGAAGCAAACTATCCAACTTTTTCTCTCTGAGCGCTGCAGGAAATAGGATGTCGCCCGCCGGAATCGTCTCTGCGCATAGCTCGTTTAAGTAGAGCATATCCTGCTGAAAATCGTTGGATTCCTTATACAATTTGGTTTTGGCCACATCGGCCTTATAGCGCTTAAAGCCACCTTCCATAACCAAGGTAGAGCATGAATTGAGCAGGAGTACGAGTGCCAGAATGCCCGCTTGGCGCAAAAACTGTAGCTCAGTAGAAGGGCTAGATCGTTTCAATGGAGTGTTTTCTTTGGTGGAACAGGTGTCGAATGTAACTAAAATTGACACGTAAGATTCATCCCCTTCCATCAAGAACACTATTTGAATCAAATGGAATAAATCATATCTTTACGATATCATATTAATATCATCTAAAATTATTTACTATGTCAAACGAAAAGATCACAAAACCCGGATCAGGGTATTTAGGCCTGCTCATTTTATTCATTCTTATTATAGGCTCCATTGCAATCGCAGTCGTATTAAAGCAGCCCGGCTGGTTTGCCTTATTGATCTTGGCTCTTTTTATCATCCCCGGATTTTTCACTGTAAATCCGAACGGATCAAAGGTATTGGTGCTGTTTGGCGAATATAAGGGCACTGTAAAGGCCAATGGTTTCTTTTGGACGAATCCTTTTTTTAGCAAACAGCGCATCTCGCTCCGCGCACGAAATTTTGACAGCGAGCGGCTCAAGGTCAATGATAAGAAAGGCAACCCGATCATGATCAGTGTAATTTTGGTTTGGCGGGTTCAAGACACTTACCGAGCTGCCTTTGATGTAGATAATTACGAAAATTTCGTGCGTGTGCAGACCGATGCAGCAGTGCGCAAACTGGCCGGCTCGTATGCCTACGATAATTTTGACGACGATCAAAAAGAGCATACCCTCCGCTCTGGCCTGCAGGAAGTAAATGAAGCTTTGGAGCGGGAGCTTGAAGAGCGGCTTGAGATAGCGGGCATTCACGTTCACGAAGCCCGCATTGGCTATCTCGCCTACGCTCCCGAGATAGCCAGCGCCATGCTGCGCCGGCAGCAAGCGGAAGCCATTGTAGCCGCCCGGTTCAAAATAGTGGAAGGTGCCGTAGGTATGGTAGAATTGGCGCTTGAGATGCTTAGCGCAAAAAACGTGGTCGAGCTTGATGAAGATAAGAAAGCTGCTATGGTAAGCAATTTGATGGTGGTGCTCTGCGGCGATAAAGACGCCACCCCAGTGGTAAATGCCGGTACGCTACATCAATAAACTAAACTATGGCCAAAAAGAAATCCTTCTTGATCCGTATTGATCCCGACACCTTCGCTGCGCTCGAGAAATGGGCGGCCGATGAATTTCGGAGCACCAATGGGCAGATAGAATGGATCATTGCCCAAAGTTTGAACAAGGCACGCCGTACCCCAAAAAATCCAAAGAGTGATGGCCACCACCAATAAATCAAATTGTCCCGTCCCTGACAATTCATGAAAATTGGATGACGTATCTTCACCTCAAATTTGAAATAATGAAAAAACTAACCTTCGTATTCCTATTATCCTTTCCAGCATTGCTTTTTGGGCAGGTAGATGACCGGACTGAAAATGGCTGCGATGGCACTGCCAGGAGCGTTTACCAAGTGGGCGATGAAGGCAAGCCGCTGCTCATAGCTTCAGACGGGTTGGATTGCAGCATCTGCATGAACCACGCTCCCGATGTTAGAAATTTTGCCAATGACAATCAGGGGACGATTGAAGTTTGGGGAGCTATGTCTTATCTTTATTCCAATGCCATTCCCACCTGCGCCAATGTGGAGCAATGGAACACCGCTTATAATTGGACTACTATTTTCACTTTTGTCGACCTAGACGAATTTTGGCCGCTTCGGGCTTCCCGACCTATTACGTAATCCATCCCACCACGCATGAAATCGCTTATCAAGGCGCGAATAGAACTACAGCCTTTAGCACGGCGCTCGGATTGGTTACGGTAACTGGATCGACGATCAAGGATCAGAAACGTTTGATATGAGTATTTACAGCTTAGATGGCAACATTCAAATCGATCAAAAAGAGAGCAAAGCTGGACAGGCCAAAATTGAAATCATAAATATTGTGGGACAGGAAGTTGCCGCCTTCACCCGGGATTTAGGGCAGGGAAACCATTCGTACACCCTGCCTTTTCAAGCAACTACCGGAATTTATATTTTAAGGATTACCCAAAATGGGGTTACCCATGTAAAGAAATTTGTGCATCAATAGGTAGGACAAGGCATGCCTTGTACCACCATTGTGCGCATTGTCCGCTTGCCACATTACGTTGCACCATTGCGCATTCTCCGCCATTCACGAATTGTCCCAAACCATAACACGCCTTTTCCCCAGTGGAATACCCAAAAACACAAATCAAAACAACTATGAAACTCATCCCCCTTGCCATTTTAGGTCTTGCCTTGATCGCATGCCAAGCCGAATCCAATAAAATTAAACTCACCGCAGAACCAGAAAAATCAGAATTGGCGACATCGGAGCGAATTGCACCAAACTCATTTGTCGGTGCGGCCGAGAAGGCACATCATGTAGTTGGTTTCTTGGCAAAGGAACATGTTCGTTTCGATATTCAGCTTTTCTTCGGTGGCTCCGAAAGATTGAATGGAACAATCACTATGGCCACCAATTCAACAGGGATCAAGATTGAGAAAAAAGACGGAAGTTCATTGGTCTTTGATGGCAGCAATAGCTTCCAGACCCCCGATACCATGCCCACTCAAGGTGCGCGGTTCGCACTGTTCACCTGGCCCTATTTCTTCGGTATGCCCTATAAGTTGAGCGATCCCGGCACAATATGGAACGATTTTGACGGTTCAGACACTCTGAACAAAGAAGCTTTTGATGTGATGAAACTCACCTTTGAAGCAAAGACCGGCGACTCGCCCGATGATTGGTACGTGGTCTATACCGAAAGGGAGAGTCATTTGATACGCTATGCATCCTACATTGTGACCCTCACTAAAAGCGTGGCCGAAGCAGAGTCAGATCCACATGCGATCGAATACGGCGATTATCAAGTGGCCAATGGCATCCCCGTAGCCAGAAAATGGAAATTCTGGGGATGGAAAGCCGATTCTGGGCTGGGCGATCAATTGGGCGAAGCAAACATATCCAATGTTTCTTTTCCAGAAGTCTCCGCAGATTTCTATCAAAAACCAGCGGGTTCCGCTCTCATTCAATAGTGCGTAAGAATAGTTTATTTGCTGCGCTAGCAACCTGAAAGCCTGTCTATCCAGCTCCAAATCTCGATACAATTTTACAGCTATCAACTGTTTTGCTCTGATACAAAATCTTCATAAGCTGTAAAACCACTCGATTTGACGGACAGGGAATTTTAGGGATAGTCAACTTGTAGCTTGTGGCTTGCGACTTGCAGCTTGTGGCTTGCGGCTTGTGACTTGCGGCTTGCGGCTTGTAGCTTTTTCCCGTCTCCGAATCTCGATACAATTTTACAGCTATCAACTGTTTTGCTCTGCTACAAAATCTTCATAAGCTGTAAAACCACTCGATTTGACGGACAGGGAATTTTAGGGATAGTCAACTTGTAGCTTGTGGCTTGCGACTTGCAGCTTGTGACTTGTAGCTTTTTCCCGTCTCCGAATCTCGATACAATTTTACAGCTATCAACTATTTTGCTCTGCTACAAATCTTCATAAGCTGTAAAACCACTCGATTTGACGGACAGGGAATTTTAGGGATAGTCAACTTGTAGCTTGTGGCTTGCGACTTGCAGCTTGTGACTTGTAGCTTTTTCCCGTCTCCGAATCTCGATACAATTTTACAGCTATCAACTATTTTGCTCTGATACAAAATCTTCATAAGCTGTAAAACCACTCGATTTGACGGACCGGGAATTTTAGGGATAGTCAACTTGTAGCTTGTGACTTGCGACTTGCAGCTTGCGACTTGCCGCTTGCGACTTGTAGCTTGCGACTTGCGACTTGCAGCTTGCGACTTGCAGCTTGCGACTTGCAGCTTGCCGCTTGTGGCTTGAAGCTTAAAGCCAATTCCAAAACCTAAAAAAAAACCCCCACCCGATAAATTCAGGATGGGAGTTTTTCAACTTAGGCTCCGATCGGGATCGGAAAATTATTATCGCGCGATCATAAACTTCTCGATGATCGTTTCATTCGCATTCGTCAATCGGTATACATACACTCCGTTTGGAAGCGCTGCCCCATCAAAGTTCAATCGATATTCCTGACCGGCATCTGCTTCCTGATTGAACAGGGTGGCTACATTGCGCCCATTCATATCGTAAACTGCGATGGTCGTCCTGCCAGTCTCAACAGTACTAAACACTATATTCGAAACACCTTCTGTCGGGTTTGGGTATGATGCAAGAACAGAGCCTACTGTGGCCACCCCATCGGTACTAGATGCGGCCCTCGCTCCTTCTAGCTCTTCAATCATACACCCATTTAAGCTTTCGATGCCATCTAGGTCATAGCCATCATCTGAGATGGAAGTGAGCGGGGTGGTATCAACCACGCGCACTGCGATGATTGACGTAAAACCTTGACCAGCATCGTCGATATCAAACAGTGCATCTTCATTCGTCTCGGCAAAACCTACCGAGAAGAAGTTCACACCATCTTGTGATACGAACACCTCAGCAGATTCAGGATAGGTGGCAAAGGTATTGTTCCCAAATGTGGTCTCCCTAACCAATAGGTCAGCACCTGGACCATTGATGGCCGAGCCACCGGTGAAGCCAAGTGTGATGCTTCCGCCAAATCCGAGTGATACAAAGTTGAACGTATTATCGCCTTGTGGAGCACCCACAGCCTGTAGCGGATTAGTGCGCAAAGGATCTACCAAAGGAGTCATATCCTTACGTAGGCCTGGCGAGTAATCAAGTAGCTCATTCCCTTCGGCGGCATAACAAGGTACGCTATCAGGATTCATAAAAGTGCTGCAACCTGAAGCCAAGTCACCACTTCGCAATTCGTAAGCTTACTCCATTTAAGGTAAGCGCGTATTCTGTTCCGGGGTCTGACCCATCTATGTTGCGCACCTTCAGGCTCGTACCGCCATCATTAGAAACCAAAACTTGGTTTCCGGCAGCATTGATCATCATACCGGTCACTGCGTTGGGTAGGTTAACATCTGACACCAAAACTTGGCTGGGAATCAATGAAAACAAGCTTTGACCCGTGCGGCTGGCAAGGTATAGCTGACCATCATTTCCAAATTCAAGGTCGCCACCTTCTACGGCTATATTGTTGGCGAATGTTGTGACAGCGTTTCCATTCATCACGTCGATCGCGTAAATCCTGTTCTGGCTTTGGCTTCCTACCAGCAGCTTACCATCTGCGTTAAAGACAGCGGTAGTAATCTGCGGGAGGTCTGCGCCGAGGTCTACGAGTCCGCTATACGCGGGGCTCTCCACATGTGGGTTGATCGTGCGGAAACCATTGAAATCCCGGGTTACGGCGTAGATCAGATTGTCTAACTCATTATAAGCGATATGCACTTCTTCAGGGCTGGTAGCGATGTATTCCATCTCCGCCGCACCTTCGGTAAGCGTCACTTTGTATAGGTCAGAGCTTCCGCCAATGGCATTATCGGCCATATAGTACACGAAATTTTCGCAAAGTTCTGGCTCATCCATTCCACCCAGGCTTATCACGGTGATGGTTCCACTCACTTCGTTAGAAACCAAGAGGATGTTTTCTCCATTCGGACTGTCGGCAGCCGGCACGAAGATGATTCCTTCTGGAGCAAGATCGCCCAGTTCGCCGTCTTCATCGTCTCTATTGTTTAGGTATTGAACGAAAGTGGGAGCAGCAGGATCGCTCACATCAAAGGCCATCACACCACCCATACGCTCTAGGATTACGAAGGCATAGGTCTTTCCATCTATTACCCCTGTGGTAACTCCTTCTGGCTCGGGGCCTTTGTTATCGCTGCGTGTAAGCAGTTCGAGCTCATCATCATTTGAGTTGAAAAACTGTCCCCAAACAGGGTCGCTTGCAACTGCACATTCTATGGCATCGCCGCTATCATATACGGGAGTGCCTGTTGCAGCATTCCAAATGGTAAATGACCTACCGCCGAAACCAAAGAGCATTTCGTACAGGCCATCTTCATTCATATCGCCATTTTGCGTAGTCACAGTATAGCGACCCAATAGCTCATCGCGCTGGAGTATATCTGCGAATGGGAAGGCGGCAGGATCAAGATCGAGATCTTTTACACGCTCTTCTTCTTCAAATCCATCGTATTCCCTGGCATCGCCTTCATTGGCAGTGATCAGATATTCTACTCCGGCAATATTAAAGGTTGCAATCGCATCGGGCATATACATTCCTTTTACATTGTTCCAGTTTGATAGGAAGATATTGTCGCTGCGATCAGAAAGGTCAATCTGATTTCCGAGAAGGGAGTGATCTTTAAACCCTAGAGGCACCACAGCGGTTACAGTGGCCGTAGCAATATCGACTACTGCCACTGCATTGTTCTCCTGCAAACTCACGTAAGCGGTGGTATTATCAGAAGAGATTGTGATATACTCTGGCTCTAAATCCTGTGCTACAGAAGCTCCAGGGCCGAATATTCTTACGCCTTGTGCGCGAAGTGCGTCGGCCTGATCATTAAAAGATTCAAATCCGGCTTCGGTTACATCTGCATCTGTGATGGCAGCGACGCCGGCAGTAAGGTCGATAATGCTGATGCTCCCTACGGGATCAAGATCATAATCGTCATTTGGCTCGCCTTCATTTGCGGTAAGCACCTTGGTACCATCGTTATTAAACACTACCATGTCTGGCAAGAAACCAACGGTCACGCTATTCAATTCATTGCCATCGATATCAAGGAAAAGTACGCTTCCATTTTCACCAGTCTCTTCGGCTTCTACGGCTACGGCGACCAGTCCATTATACACATCCACAGAGTTGATGTTTCCTCCGAAAGGTGCAATCTCAATAGTGGCTATGATATTGGTAACGGAAAGGTCTGACAAATCATAAATAAAGAGCTGATTATCTTCTGCATTGGTAGTGAACAGTCGCTGGCTGGCAGCATCGTACGCAGATATTTCGGCTATGGCACCATCGGGAGTGGTTAGGCTATTGATCACCGTCATGGTAAGCGAAGGATTGGCCGGTGGAAGCACTTGCTCCTTATCATTATCTTGGATAAGGACTACAAAAGTATCATCATCACCGGGAGCTACGCCTTCATTTGGTGAAAACTGTAGGGCTATAAATTTGCCCCCCACTACCATATCTTCCAAAATCTCCACGTCAAAACTTAGGGTAGATTCACCAGGCATGGCCATTTGAGTGTCTCCAAGGGAAAACTGCGTGCCTTCCACTGCTGTGCTGGCTGCAGAAACAATCAATGATACCGATACCGCCACATCCCTCGGATTGTCAACATCTACATCTATAGAAATCGTTCCGGCTCCTTCCATCACATTGACGAATTCTTCGTCAAACTCAACAGTCGCTGGATCTACGAAGATCGCATCGGCACGGAAGCTCAGGTTTTGGATTCTACCATCCAGCTCAACTGGGGTTTCTGGGTTGGCGAAAGGTTCATTGGAAAAGAATGCTGCGGTATATTCAGCAAACGCATCTTGCTCGGTGCCCGAAGCGGTAAAATCGGCCACGCCGGCATCGGTAACTTCTGCCGGAACATTGCCCTGTAGATCGACACGGTCGAAGGCAAAATCTTCAAAAGGGTAGCTATCGCCCCCATCGGCCAGAAAGCTAAGGGTCACCACACGGATGGTGCGCTCGGCATCGCCGTATATTGCTCCATCTTGCACAAGGGTATCGACTGTTGCCCCATCGGCATTTACGATCACCGCATTTTGGATACGGCTATTTGCCGGAAGGCTGGGGTCAAAACTGAAGCGAACACCGCCTACCTGACCAAACTGGCCTGGGGTAGCTCCCGGCGCGGTAGCGGAAACACCATGTTCCAAAACTGCCACCATATCAGTGGCGGTGAGTGATAGAAGGGTCAGGGCGTTATTAAAGCGCATGGAATTTTCAATGTCCAATTGAGAAATCTCACCGCTCATCTTACCCGATATAGGATTGGCCTGCGGCGGAAGGAAAGCAAAATCACCATTGCTGAGCTCATCTACTTCTCCGATAGCGGCACGGATTCCACCGCCATTTTTGATGGAGACTGCAACGGTAGCGTCAACCTGCTGAGCGAACCATAGATTGGCGTCGGCAGTGAAGTTGCCCAAATTGGTTTCTTCGGTGCGCACTTCGGCGCGGCGACCTTCCAAAAAGACGCTGGTAGAACCAAAGGTATTACCATCTTTGGTGGTGACTACGCCAAGCACGGCATCGGTAAGGGCGGTAACCTGCGCGCCCTTCGTACCTTCGGCAAAGGCTGCTTCGAGCGAGCCCCACACTTCGGTCACTTTGGCTTCGGTAGTGGCGTATGGCCCGCTTACATCGGCTATGCTCGAAAGGTCGAGAATACCCGCATCGTCAAAAGAAACCACAAGACGGCCTACATAGCTATACTCACCATCGGTACTTACTATTACCGCCGGGTCGCCATCGGCATTGGTGGTCTGCAATGGATAGTCGCCAAATATATTGTCGGCATCTCCAGGATTCAGCTCATCGCCAGCATTGGCCAAAATAACGTCTGAACCACCTGCTATTACGATGTCAACACCATTTAACAACAAGATGAGCGCTTGCTCCAATTGAACTTGCTGGAGGTGTGATACGAGAATGATCTTATTGGAACCTGCAGCTATCAAATCGTCAACCACTGGCTGGAGAATAGACGCCAAAGCAACCATGTCATTGGTGCCTGCTCCCGGGTTTTGAACTTCGGTATCGCCGGGAGAAGATATGCTTGCCAGCAATGGGGTGGTAGCGCCTACTACACCGATCAGCTCTCCACCACGGCTAATGAGTGTGGCAGGGGCAATACTTTTCTTGTCACCCGATGTCAGCGTGGCAGGATCACCTTGAAAAAAGGTGGTGTTTTCAATTGTTGAGACGAAAAGGCCGCTAAGGGCACCATCGCCAGAGAAGTCGAGATTGGCCGATAAATAGGGAAACTGGCTTCCCACCCAGCGCACACCGTCGCTTCCAAACTGTGGGCCTATTATATCTGCAATCGTGCTGGTACCTGCATCGAACTCATGGTTTCCAAGTGCCGATGCGTCGAAGCCTATAGCATTCATTATAGTCACATCCACGCGGCCTACGCCTTCGCGAAAAGCGCTGGCTGCGGTGCCACCGTAAAACTCGTTGTAAAAATCACGGAGCGGCTGGCGCAATGAGCCATCGGCAGCTGCCGAGAAGAACGGCCCAGGGATGTAGTTATCTCCCGCGGCAAGGATTATGGTATTGGCGTACTCATCTTCAAGTCCGTCGATGATCGCGGCAAAATTGGGTGCGCGCTCTATGGCATCCACCCCACCTTCAAGGTCTGAAGCGTGTAGCAATTGTAAGGTAAATTGAGCTTTCAGGCCACCCGGTGCGAAGATCGCTGCAAAGGTTATGGCCAAAAAGACCGTTTTCAAATAGTTGTTTTTCATTATTCCGATGAATTAAAATTAATTTGCGCCAAATGTAAATATCGAAGCGATCAATGATATTTCCGCATTATTAAGTCTATGTTAAGAGATTGTTTTTAGCGGCCGGAATTGTGCATCTCAAATGCTGGATGAGATGTGGAATAATTCTTGGCAACGCACCGGCATGAAGAAAATTTTAGTTGTCGATGATGAGGCCGATATCGGACTGCTCATGAAGGCGATGTTGAAAAATGCCGGATATGATGTCACACATGCAGCCAATCTTGGCGATGCGGTTTACCTATTGAAGCACAATACCTACGACACTATATTTTTGGACTTGAATCTCGACCATGAATTTGGTCTGAACTTGGTGCCCACCATTAGAGAAGAGAACAACAATGCCCACGTAGTGGTTATCTCAGCACAAAAAGCGCCTGACGTTAAGGAGCAAGTTGCAGCAGAAGGCATTAGGCTTTTTATTGAAAAACCATTCAATAAGAGCCAGATTTTAAAAGCCCTTGAATAACGGGGACTAATTTGCATATTGTAGAATATTTTCCACACTAAACAAAGATGACTATGGCCAAGATTTTGGTGATCGATGATGAAGTCGATATCTGTATGATATTAGACCGTTTCTTAACAAAAAAAGGATTTGATGTGACCGTAGCCCACCGCGGTGCCGACGGGATGAAGGAAGTCAAAAAAGCTGCTTTTGATTTAGTGATTTCCGATTTCAGGCTTCCAGATATGAATGGGCTGGAACTACTTAAGCAAGTGAAAAGTGAGAATCCGATGCTCAAGGTGATCATCATCACAGGCTACTCTGATATAAGGATGGCAGTAGAACTCATCAAATACGGAGCGGTAGATTATGTGACTAAGCCGCTATATCCCGAAGAGCTTCTGAGCCTGATCAATGATACCCTAGCCGATGAAAGCCCGACAGATGAAGGGCAGGGAAACATGAGAAATGCAGCGGGAAACGTAAGTACTGCAACAGTCCCGTTGCGGAGAGCGGCGGGTAAACTACCCTATATCGTAGGCAGTAGCCGGCTATCAAAAGACGTGTATCAAAATATAGAATTGATCGCCCCCACCCCCATGTCGGTGATAATATCTGGAGAAACCGGCACAGGAAAGGAATATGTGGCAAAAGAAATACACCGGCTCAGTAATCGAAGCGATGCTCCCTTTGTAGCAATAGACTGCGGTGCGCTGCCAAAAGATATAGCGGGCAGCGAATTTTTCGGTCATGAGAAGGGAAGTTTTACCGGTGCTGTAAAAGACAAGGACGGTAAGTTCAAATATGCTGATGGCGGAACACTCTTTCTGGATGAGATCGGTAATCTATCTTACGAAATTCAAGTAAAGCTATTGCGCGTGCTCCAAGAGCGCAAATATACCCGAATAGGTGGCGATAGGGACATCTCGGTAGATGTGCGGATCGTGACCGCTACCAATGAAGACTTGAAAAAAGCCGTACAGGAAGGTCGCTTTCGCGAAGATCTATACTACCGTCTCAATGAATTTAACATCAATCTCAGCCCGATACGAAATAGGTTTGAAGATGTGGAAGATTTCGTAGGAAGCTTTATAACCCAGGCCAATGAACAGCTCGGCAGAAAAGTTACGTCCATTTCGGATGAAACGAAAGATAAATTCCGGAAGTATAGCTGGCCGGGCAATCTGCGTGAATTGCGAAATGTAATAAAGCGCAGTGTATTGCTTACCGATGGCGAGACCATAGAGCTAGGCACCCTTCCCGAAGAGATCGTATATCACAGCGACAGTAATGGCTCATCGGATGATAGTTCGCTGAAGGGCGTGGCACTTGAAGCGGAAAAGGATCGGATTCTAAAAGTACTTGCTCAAACCGGAAATAATAAATCGAAGGCTGCAAAGGTGCTAAATATAGATCGGAAGACCTTATATAACAAGCTGAAAAACTACGACTTGTAAATTGATGGCAGCTAAGCATATAGTTATTTTATCAGATGATGAGCTCTTCTATCAAATGGTGGGCGACTCATTGCGACAATTTGAAGAACCGGATTATGAATTGATCATGGCCAAGTCGCTTGGAGAGCTTCCCGATCATATAGATGTAGTATTGATCGACGATCAGATTATAGACAAGGATCCTACCAGCCATCTGGCCAGTATATCGTACCATGTCGCGCCGGCACCGCTCATCTATATATCTGAAAGACTAGAGAGCCAAGGGGCATTTACAGCGGTGCGGAGCTTGGCATCTGAATATCTGTTTAAAAACCAACTTACCCCTGCAGGCCTTCACAATAGTATCAAATATGCCGTGCAGTCCACCCAGCTGAAACTAGAAATAGAAAAACAGCAAAAGCGCTATCAGTCTCTCTTCTATTATGGGGTCGATCCTGCATTCTTCTTAAATGCCCAGTGGGAAATTGAGAATATAAATGACGCCTTTATCGCTTCTTTTGGGATAAAGAGATCAGATATCATAGGGCTGCATTTTAAAGATTTATTGCGCTCGGGAGAAGATTTTGCTAAGCTTCAATCTGGGACGGAAACGGGTGATAAGAATTTCGTAGACTGCGAGTTGAAGTTTAAGCGTATCGACAGGAAGGGGGTTTTCTTGGGGCATCTTAAAATTATCGCCCTTAAAGAGTATACGCTTGAGAATAATATTTCGCACCGTGAAACTACTGGTTTTCACGGCACCTTGAGTAATATTTCTTATCGTGAACGCTACCGCAAAATCAAAGAAAGTTCAGATCGTATAGGTATGACCTATAGATTGGCCAGGACCATGGCTCATGAGATAAGAAACCCACTGACCAATATCACCTTGGCACTTAACCAGCTGGAAGATGAAATGCAGGGCAATGACGATGCGGCGCTCTATGTGGGCATCATCGACCGGTGCGCCAAGCGCATAGATACCCTGATAAGTCAGCTGCTTCGATCTTCTGAATTACAGAATTTATCCCCAACAAAATGTGATCTGGTTGACATTATAAATGATGCCATAGACACCTGTAAGGATAGGGCAAAGCTTATGGGAATAGAAATCAAAAAAGATTTAGAGCTGTCTGAAAAATTGTATAACTGCGATAACGAAAAGCTGGTCATCGCCCTTTCTAATTTGATAACCAATGCCATAGAAGCCATAGAAGTTGAAAACGGCATGATCATAGTAGGGCTGTATGACGAAGATGATTACTCGGTAATCTACGTGGAAGATAATGGCGCTGGCATGGATGAAAAACAACGGAAATCACTCTTTGACCCATTTTATACTTCCAAGCCGAAAGGCGTTGGGCTCGGGCTCACAGCCACGCAAACCATCGTATCAGAGCACGGCGGTCAAATTGAAGTAGATACCGCCATAAATCATGGCACGACTTTTACGATCTCGCTGCCGCCAAACGAACAGTGACCATCAAATAATCTGACCCAATAGGCCAAAAAAGTAATTAATAATATAGAGCAAGAGAAATGGAGATTAAAGAAGTAACATCATTGGTAACAGATAAACTGGAAGGATGGATCAATGCAGCAATTAAAATGCTGCCAAACTTGGCTATTGCAATATTTGTGGTCGTGCTCTTCTATTTTGTTGCACGGGTAGTAAGATCGGGAATACATAAGATAGACGAACGCACATCGGGCAATGCAGCCATCATGAAAATCATTGCCAACATGGTTTTCATTGGCATCGTACTACTCGGCCTTTTTGCCGCGCTCAGCGTGATGCAACTCGATAAGGCTGTAACATCCATTCTCGCCGGTGCAGGTATCATTGGTCTCGCGCTGGGTTTTGCATTTCAAGAAACGGCTGCAAACTTCCTCGCAGGTATTTTAATGGCTTTCAGAAAACCGATCCGCCTCGGCGACATCGTTTCTTCCAATGATCATATGGGTACCGTAGAAGAATTGAACATCCGCGCCACGGTACTTCGAAATTTTCAAGGTCAATACGTTATTATTCCCAACAAAGAAGTACTCTATAACCCAATAATCAATTACTCTAAGAACGGAGAGCGGAGAATGGATCTCCAGATCGGCGTGAGTTATGGCGATGATCTCGCAAAAGTCAAAAAAATCACGCTGGATGCCGTAAAGGATATTGAAGGATTGAGCTCATCGAAACCTGTTATGCTATGGTTCGAAGAATTTGGCGACAGCTCTATTAATTTCACCCTAGCGCTCTGGCTAAATGATGTGGCACAAGCGAAGTTCAGAACCTTCAAAAGCGATATTGTGATGTCGGTAAAAACCGCTTTCGATCAGAATGACATCATGATTCCATTCCCTATCAGAACGCTCGACTTTGGAATCAAAGGCGGCGAAAAGCTCGAAGAAATGAAAATACAGATGCTCAATTCCGAAAATGGAAATGCCCGTTTGGATAAGCCGGAATAGAATTTTATATTAATTGTTGAAAATATTCCCAGCTTCCCCATTGTTGGGAATACTTTCTACCTTCGGAGGATTGTATACCATCTGACCTAATTACAATCATCACAAGATCAGGGTGCTAAACTTATGGAATAGCTATTGCCCACCTGATAAAAAAAAGATGATGAAAGAACTTAAGTTATTACTCGTGCGCAATATGGATGGAGCAGCTGGATATAAATTTGCCAGTGACCATATTAGCAATAAAAATTTTAAAAATTTTTTGAAAACCTATTCGGAGCAGCGCCAGAAGTATGCGGATGAATTGAAAAAAATTCTTGAATCTAAAGGAGAATCGGCTGACCAGAATACGTCGATCCTTGGTGATATTCATCAAGCCTTCATAAAGCTAAAGGATTCAGTGAGCGAAATGAGCGACTCATCTATATTAAAGGAATGTGAGCGCGGTGAAGATCAGGCACTTTCTGATTACGAATCAAGCATACGTGCAAACATATTCTCACCTGACGTGCAGCGAGTGGTCATTATGCAACGTGATAAGATTATGGCTGCTCGAAATACCATGCGAGAGCTGCTTCTAGTAGTAGAAGATTGAGAGTCTGAATAGAATTGCCACATTTGAGAAATCATATTCCCATTAGAATATTGATCGGCCAAAATGACAGCCATTAAATTATAGTAAGGTATTGCTGTACAGACTTTTGAATATTTTAAGATTTCCAAAAGAGTCTGGAACAAAATTTGTCTTTAAGCGAGAAGATTATTAAATTGTCAGAAATGAAAAAAATCAAAGGTTTTGTTTTGATCGGAGTAGTATCGTTAACCGTAGTAGGTTGCACTCCCGAAAATACCGAAGAGAAAGAGAACGCGAAGAAAGAGCTATCCAATTTTGTCGATAGCGTTGAAAACGTTATATCTGATGGATCGAAGGATAATTGGGAAATGATCGAGTCGCGCTACGAGCAGCTCGACAAAAATGCCGATCAAGCTTTCTCCAACACCGCTGACGAGATGCAAGAAGATTTAAATCGATTCAAGGAGAAATTTGCAAATCTGAAATCAAAATATAAAGACGATAGAGCATCCTTCAATAGGAAGGCAGAAGAGCAAATGGCCAACGTCAATAACTGGTTTAGAGAAACCGGTGGAAAAATTGGTTCTGCAGCAGATCAGACCAGTGCCGAAATAGAGAGTGGTGTTAAAGAAAGCATGAACTGGCTCAACGAAAACTACGACAATCTCAAAGAATCTACTCAAAAGAAGGTGGATGACTATAAAGCAAGAATGAATAAAGAAAAAGCTTAATCTCGCTGCGGGATTCGCAGAATTTACTAATATAAAACAAACATCATGAGTAAGAATAGCACAAGTTTTGTAACTTTTATCGTCGGTGCCGGAATGGGTATCGCAGCAGGAATGTACCTAAACAGTCAGGATGGCAAAAAAGCCAGAAAGAAGACCGCCCAGAAATTGACTGAAGTTGAAGCAAAGATCGAATCGAAAGTATCTCAAGCGTATGAAGATTTAAAGAAAACGATCAACGAAACAGCTGACAAAATTCAGAATAAATCAAATAACGTGGCTGACAATGTGAAGAGCACATTGGACAGTAGCACAGATAAAACTCGTAATGCTGTGAACGACGCAGCTGGAAAGGTGAAAAATGCCACAGCATAGGAAATTGAAAATCGTATAGATGGAAAAATCTATAGAAGAAATCCTTTTTGAAAGTAAAGCCGCAGTGCGGCTTTATTTTCAATCAGAGATGGAGCGCTACAAACTGATCGCTATTAAACGCGCTACGAAGTATGTGTCATCATTGGTTAAGCTACTCATTATATTGTCTTTTGGCGCGATAGCCTTATTTTTCCTTTTTGCATCCATAGCGATGTATTGGGCGGAGCAAATTAATAGTCTTCCACTTGCCTTGCTTTATACCGCTGGCATAGTTACGGCATTAATTATAATAATACTATTGCTGAGTAAGTACATCATCACGCGCCCGGTCATGAGAAATATCATTAATGAAGTCTTTGACGATGAATAAATTCAAACACATTCGAACTATGCGGAACCTTGAAGATGAAATCGTAAAGATGAAGCTTCGACGCAAGGTAATATCTGAAGAACTCCAAGTAGATGTTCAAATGATGAAGCGTAAAATGAGCCCAGGATATTTATTAGCCAATGCTTTAGGGATATCGCCCGATTCTAAGGCAAGTAATACCATTTCCAAAGTATTGCGCACCGCACTGGTTATAGGATCTACGGTGAAAGGGACCAGCACCATTCTGAAAAAAGGTAAAAGCATATTCTCGCGAAAGAAAAAGAAACGCACTCTTCAGGAAATTTAATCAGGTGATCACTCAGAATAATATTTACGGATAATCTCCATTGCCGGCTTTGCTTGCGGCGTATAGCTATCATTATTCCCGTTTGAATTACGGTTGTTGAAATGCCATTTCCAAGCGAAGCCACCATCTATAAAGTCTTCCTTCCAAAACTCCTGCAAAAGCGCGTCATACGCGTTTTTTTGTGCGATGTCATTTTTGTTTTTTCCGTCTAGTTCCCATTGATTACCTGCCGCGCCATCCTTATTTCTATATCCAAATTCAGTAAATATTATCTGCTTTGCATTGACCTGTGAAAATAATTTGAGCTTCGCTTTTACCGAAACCCACTGTTCTTTCAATTCTTCTACGCTTGGCTCATCGGCCGCACTCAGTGGGAAATAGGCGTTGACCCCAATATAGTCGAGCTCACTCCAAAATTCAACATCCATATATTCATCCCAATTGGCCGCATAGGTTAGCTTACCGTTATAAATGGCGCGTACATCATGGATTAGTTTCAACCAAAATTTTGGTCTGTTGATTACCGTAAGCTTATACTCTGTGCCTATGCAAAATAATGGTACGTGCTCACGCTCGGCAATTGCAGCATAGTTTAGAATATAGTCCGAATAAGATTTCTCCCAAAGCGCCCACGCTAGTTCGCCTTCCGGCAAAAATGATCCCACCCAACCGGGCTGGACCCAAACTTGGGGTTTGATCATGATCTCGAGATTCTTTGACTGCGCCATCTTGATCATCTCTACCACACCTTCAGAGCGTTCGCCCCACCACTGCCAGTCTGAATCAAAATACACTTCTGGCTCATTCTTCCGCGAATATCCATAAGGAATAATAGCTATCCAGTCAATATGATTCTCCACAAGGGCATCAAAATCATCTGCTTCGATGAGATTCGGTGGCGACTCTAGGCTCATTCCATTGATAGGTCGATCTATTGATGGCTGCTGTGCATCACAGCCCGGAGCGATAAGTAATGCGATATACCAAAATATTAAATTCTTTTGCGAAATAACCATAGCTCTGCCTAGCCGTCAAAATTCTCTACCATCGCGCACAAAAATAGTATCCAACATAGCGAAGCTAGTTTTTAAAATTGAGACTATACCGAGCGGATTTTGCTGGTTAGCAAAATTTGGCGCTAAGCCTATACTGAACAACCCGTAAAATAATTATTTGTGAGCCGATTATACCTTTTATTCAGACGGTTCTTTAAACTCCGCTACATTTGCGGTGAGGCGTAACCTGAATTTAAGCCCATTTTCAAAACCCATAAAGTCTTTAATATGAAAGAAATAGAACCAATAGAGCTTAAAGCGATGATCGATGCAAAAGAAGATTTTCAATTGATTGACGTTCGCGAACCCCATGAGTACGACCTTGTAAATATAGCGGGCGAACTCATCCCCATGGGAGAAATACCAGAAAACCTGTCGAAAATAGCGCGCGACAAAAAGGTAATCGTGATGTGCCGCAGTGGTAAGCGCAGCGCCACCATAACGAGATTTCTTGAAGAAAATGGAATGGAAAAAGTGTATAATCTCAGGGGTGGCATCTTGGCCTATAGCGATGATATAGACCCGAGCCTACCGCAGTATTGAACGTAAAAAATCCCGCACCAAGACGCGGGATTCCACTCCCGATCTATCTTCATCGCTTGGCATCGCCAACCCAATAATTTGCTATGGGTCAGCGTACTTAACAGAACCACTATGAAAACTTATGACTTTATAAATCGGGAAGTCGATATACCAAGTTCAGAATCGATCTGGATCAAATACATACCTTTTGATAGGGTGCTCACATCAAGCATCATTTTCTTACTATTAGCAATGGCTGCTTCCAGAACCAATCGGCCGGAGAGATCAAAAAAGCGGATGTATCCCGTATTGAAATCCTGCTGTTTAGCAATGGTCAATTGATTTACCACGGGATTTGGATATACGCTTATCAATGCTTCTTCGGTACGTTGCACAGTGCCAGATACCACTCCGAGCGCTGCCTGCACGGCTTGGCCGGCGTGTATCATGCCGTAACCGTATACCTGATCCATCCCGTATTGCCGTAATCTATCGCGGTGGCGTTGATAATGTTTCGGATATCATAATTCGTAAGTACGGGATTGATGTGCTTTAATAATCCTGCCAAACCGGTGACGTGTGGCGCTGCCATAGAAGTACCTTCCAGCATTTCATACCCATTTAGGGGTACACAGGAAAGCACTCCAAAACCCGTATTGATATCGCCACCGGGAGCGCAGATCTCCTGCTCATTGCCATATTGAGAATAAGTGGTCAGGTAAAGGTTTATCCCATCGGCGCCGATCGACCCCACGGCCATACAGGCTGGGTAGGCTGCGGGAAAGGAGATAACGCCCATCCCGTTATTGCCGCTTGACACGATAAGCAGGCGGCCGGCATTCCAGGCATAATTGCAAGCCTGCTCAAGTGCCGCGCTAGGTGCATCGCCACCCAAACTCATATTTACCGCCGTGATGCGGTCTATGTCTCCGATATCATAGAGCGATTCTACGATGGCCTGATCGCTCAGGGTGCCGTCTACCCGGCCTACTTTGGCAAAATAAACGGTATCATTTACCATTCCCGCCACACCAATGCCATTGTCCGTAGTGGCCGCCACCGTGCCGGTGGTATGCGTGCCATGCTTATGGTTGATCGGGTCATCGGGAGAGATGTCGGCATCTTGCTCGGCATAGTCGTACCC
This sequence comes from uncultured Cryomorphaceae bacterium, assembly GCA_963836915.1. Taxonomy (GTDB): domain Bacteria; phylum Bacteroidota; class Bacteroidia; order Flavobacteriales_D; family Cryomorphaceae; genus Cryomorpha. The sequence continues at coordinate 811,350 of CAWILH010000002.1, forward strand.
ATACCATACTTGATCATAGAGATCTTCGTGGTTCCAGTCGCAGGCATCATCGATCACCGATACTACATTATAGCTATTGCCGCCAAATCCCTGATCCCAAGCTTCATCAAAGAAAGTCACATACGGGGCCCATTGCTGATTGTATAACGGGTCGTTCGGTTCATAATGCTTCTCATACTTTACCGTAGGCTCTAGAAAAAGGATTTCGCGTAGGCTTCGAGCGGCTTTGGCCAAAGCCACTATTCGCGCAGGGCTCACACCAAGCAGCTCTACGATTATATAGTTGGTATGCTTTTTACTTCGGCTTCCGCCAATGATCTTATCGATTCTATTTGCCAGAAGGAAATCGGCTATTGCGACATCTTCGGGCGAAACCCCGTAAGCGAGTTCTATCCAAATCCGATTTTGATTTACTGCCGACCAGTATGCGGCATTATCGGCATTTTCGATGGCGTACCATTTTATATCTACAGTGATCTGCTCGAAGGCGGGAATAACTGTGGTGCGGCTTGCTGGGGATTTTACGCGAATTTGACGGAGACCATCAGCGCTGCTTATCGAATTGTTTTCGCTGGGTTGTATTTCTGATGCCATTTTGCGATTTGGCATTTGCTCTTGCGCTTTAATATTGCTTGCGAATAGCAGCAGGCCAGTGATCAAGGCGATATTGAAGGTAGAATTTTTCATAGATTTACTTTGATTGGTTTATCCATTCATCGAAGCGCTAGCAAAAAGTGAACAGTGCGATTAACCATTTTTTTGGATTCTCTTCATCCTTTCGAGAAATAGGCCGTTATAAGTTAATAGAATCGTATGAAGAGTGTTACATTTGGGCGAATGGCAAAATGGAACCAGCACCATATTTTACTTTTTTCTATTTCAAGGGTCGTGGTAGCGCTCATGCTTTTACTGGCCATTCAGGCGCCCGCACTTCTAGACATTCAGTCTAAGACGGTTAAAGTATTTCTGGAAGGTGCCGACAGCGATATGGAAACGGAGAGCGAATCTTCGGAGTCTGAAGAGAGTCCATCCACCCTACTGTGGGGCATTTCTGAGTTGCTTTCAGTACTAGAATTCACATCGGCCGCCGGCTCTAGAGAAATACGCGCTTGGTCGCAGCACTACCTTTCTGTGCATCCTGATCTTGGCACACCGCCCCCACGGCAAGGGGCTAGAACTATCTAGTGTCTGTACATAGAGTCAGCTATCTGCCTTGCACTTGTTCTAAAAACAGTCGTCCCGCTCGAGCGGGACTCCTTGATTTTTAGAACTGTGCGCGCGTTGCTATCGAACTCTTTGATCCAGCCACCCGACTGTATTGACAGACTCTATCTAGTCCGTATCCCACACTGACATAAGATCTCTGCCTTTCTCAATTTTATACAATTTTATTTTTTCAAAAGACCTTCATGCGTCAATCCTTTCAAAATTTATTTTCTCATACCAAGAGTGATCTTCTCGCGAGTATCGTAGTTTTTTTGGTCGCCCTTCCACTTTGTTTGGGCATAGCGCTCGCTTCCGGGGTTCCACTTTTCTCGGGCATCATAGCCGGAATAATCGGCGGTATCGTAATAGGAACAGCCAGCAAGTCGCGCCTGAGTGTGAGCGGGCCAGCTGCTGGGCTGGTAGTGATTGTAATCAACGCCGTAGATGATCTCGGCTCGCTAGAGTCTTTCCTGCTTGCCGTGTGCATAGCAGGTGTGCTCCAGCTTATACTGGGTTTTGCAAAAGCAGGGGTTATAGGACTATACTTTCCCAGTTCGGTGATTAAGGGAATGCTGGCTGCAATTGGTCTTATTCTAATCCTAAAGCAGATTCCCCACCTTATTGGATTTGATAGTGACGCTTTTGGCGAAATGGAATTCTTCCAGAAAGATGGTGAAAACACCTTTTCGGGGCTTTTCAATGCACTTGGCAACACCGAGTTTGGTGCGCTCATGATCGGTGGGATCTGCCTTTTATTCTTGATTTTCTGGAGCGCGAAGGGTATAAAAAACAATAGAGTCCTTGGCCAAATTCCGGGCGGGGTGGTCGTAGTATTTTTGGGCGTAGGGATCAATTATGCACTTGGACTGTTTGATAGCTCGCTTACATTGGGCAGGAGCCATTTGGTAAACCTTCCAATATTCTCCGATTTTTCTTCTTTCACCGATTCACTGATCTACCCATCATTTGACGATATAGGAAACCCAAAACTTTATATCACCGCCATTACTATTGCCATCGTGGCCAGTCTAGAAACCTTGCTCAGTATAGAAGCTATGGATCGGCTCGACCCCGATAAGCGCAAGACTCCCCAAAATGCAGAGCTCAAGGCACAAGGACTGGGCAATCTCTTCAGCGGAATGATAGGCGGACTGCCGATCACAGCAGTTATCGTGCGTAGCTCTACCAATCTCGATGCTGGTGCCAAAACTAAAATGTCGGCCATCTACCACGGTATTTTTCTACTTATAGCCGTCGGCCTGATCCCTACGGTCATGAATAAAATACCACTGGCCGCGCTCGCTGCAATCCTTATCATGGTAGGGTATAAACTTACCAAACCTTCTATCTATCGGGCTCAGGCCAAGATAGGTAGGCAGCAGTTCATCCCCTTTATCGTCACCGTAGTATCCATTCTTTTCACCGATCTCCTTATCGGTATTCTCATCGGTATGGCCGTGGGTATATTCTATATATTAAAGTCTAATTATAAGGTGCCCTATCACTATGATGAGACCATAAAAGATGGCGCCACCCCCGATGATAGGCATGAGATAACCATTAAGCTGAGTGAGCACGTGTCGTTTTTAAATAAAGCAAACCTTCAAGTCACCTTAGAAAATCTTCCCGAAAATAGCGATGTATTCGTAGATGGTGCCGAAGCCAAGCTTATAGATCATGATGCGCTCGAAGTGCTTCATGGATTTAGGGATGTGGCCGAAGAACGGAATATTACAGTGCGCTTTAATGAAGTGCCCGATCTCCGCCATTGATCCAATTCAGCATGAAGAAAGTTTTCAACCCGCGCATGGGAAGGGGCTAAAATAATACCTTTGCAAAAAAAAAGATTTGCATGAAATTTTTTATCGATACAGCCAATCTAGACCAAATTAGTGAAGCCAAAGATCTTGGCGTTCTGGATGGCGTGACTACCAATCCTTCCCTTATGGCAAAAGAAGGGATCACCGGTCAAGAAAACATTATAAAGCATTATCTCGACATTTGTGATATCGTAGATGGAGACGTGAGCGCCGAAGTAATCTCGACCGTATATGATGAGATGATTGCCGAAGGTGAAAAATTGGCCAGCCTGCACAAGAATATTGTTGTAAAAGTGCCTATGATCAAAGATGGTGTGAAGGCGCTGCGCTACTTTAGCGATAAAGGTATAAAGACCAATTGCACGCTTGTATTTTCTGCCGGTCAGGCATTGCTTGCCGCAAAAGCAGGTGCCACTTACGTATCGCCATTTATCGGTCGCCTTGATGATATTTCTACCAACGGGCTAGAGCTCATCGCACAGATTCGGTTGATCTATGATAACTACGCCTACCCCACCGAAATACTAGCGGCATCGGTGCGCCATACCATGCACATTATCAATTGCGCTGAGCTTGGAGCCGATGTGATGACGGGGCCATTGAGCGCCATTATGGGGCTGCTGAAACATCCCCTTACCGATAGTGGTTTGGCTACCTTCTTGGCCGATCATAAGAAAGCTTCACAAGTAAACGCGTAGAGAACCCAGAGTATCGGCATAGCCTATTGAACAATTTTTGGCATCGAGTACTTTTATATAAAAAAGAGCTATGCTATTGAATATACATCCTGAAAACCCGGATGAGAAGCGCCTTCGACAAGTGATCGAAACCCTCAGAAGCGGCGGAGTGATCATCTATCCCACCGACACCGTGTACAGCATAGGGTGCGATGTGAATAATCCGAAAGCGGTGGCGCGTGTGGCTCAAATCAAGGGACTGAAGCCCGAGACTGCCAATTTCTCTTTGATCTGTTACGACCTGAGCCATATTGCAGAATACGCAAGGGTTGATACTCCCGCCTATAAATTGATGAAGAAGCACTTACCTGGGCCTTTCACATTCATTCTAAATGGGAGTAGCGCGCTGCCGCGAATTTTCAAACAAAAGAAAAAGGAAGTAGGAATCCGAGTGCCAGACAATAAGATAGCCCGCATGCTGGTGCAGATGCTTGGCAATCCGCTCATTGCCACGTCGGTACTTGATGAAGATGAAGTGCTCGAGTATACGACCGATCCCGAGCTGATTCACGAAAAATACAATCACCAAGTTGATCTGGTGATCAATGGCGGCTTCGGTCATAACGAAGCATCTACCATTGTAGATCTTACTTCAGGTAGTCCAGAGATCGTGCGTCAGGGTATTGGCGAGCTGGAATATTAGCGGGGGCTTCCGCATCAGGGAATGATCAAAACCATTCACGAATCTTTTCTGGTTAAGACCGATTTCATTTTAAAGCGGTCGTTCATGCTAACCTCCCCCGGGAATAGGTCGCACTTCATAGATTTTGCTCCAGTACTTTCCGGTTATCAGCAAGTTTCCATTTTCAGGATTTATGGCAATTCCATTCAGCACATCCATATTTGAAGTGATATCGCTCTGCTCTACGAGCCCGCGGGCTGCATAGCGGTCTGTTACCTTTCCTGTGGCCGCATCGATGGCTATGATGGTGGCCGTGGTATAAATATTCGCATAGATTGTCCCGTCGCGGTATTCGAGTTCGTTGATCCCTTCTACCGAGCCAGTGTGGTCAAATACGGAGAGCGTGCGGCTTACCGTAAGCTCTTTTGGATCTATGAAATAGAGAACATTGCTACCATCTCCGGCTATGAGTTCTGTGTCGCTATGCGTAAGCCCCCAACCTTCATTGGTGGCAAAGGCAAATGTAAATTCGCGAAGGCGTTCAAACGTATTGGCATTATACACGAATCCGCGACCGCTCTTATAGGAGAGTTGGTAGAGCTTACCATTCAAAATCGTTATTCCTTCGCCAAAAACATCTCCTGCCACGGCTTTCTCCTGTATGATCTTCCCAGTCTTTAGCTCCGATTTTATCAGCCGCGATTCATTATAATTTCCGGTGCCTTCGTAGAGAAATCCATCATGCATCAGGAAGCCTTCTGTAAATGCATTGGCAGTGTGCGGATACTTATTCACTACCAATAGCGACCATTCTTGCGGGGGCTTTTTTGCGACGATTTTCAATTCCTTATAGCGCGTGGCTTTCTCGCCCGAGCTCAGATCGGCTGAGATGCGAAGCCTTTTATTGCCACCACCCAGCGCCGATGTAGGAATTTTGGCCTGTGCGCCGTCAATGATCAATTCAAAGGTTGAGCCGCCCACAGTGGCAATCTCTAGGGCCGTCACCGTCTCCCCTTCTTCACGTGATGAGACCTTGAGTACGATCGTGTCGTTATAGATGATCTCTCCTTCCGACATGATGTCGACGCTTATAGACTTGCTCGGTTTATCGAAAGACGGACGGTCAAGGCTGCGCGATGGTTTATCATCCGTGCACGAAGCGAGCATAAGAAAGGCGGCAATAACTATTAAATATGGTTTATTCATGATCCAGAGATTGAAAAGCCGGGCCAAGGTACGCTATCAAATCAGTGGCTATAAGGCTTTCGTGACTTTGATTTGTCAGCGCCATATCGGCAGCGCGGCCATGCACATACATACCGAGCGATGCCGCAGTGCCAGCACCATAGCCCGAAGCGATGAGCCCGGTGATCATTCCAGTGAGCGCATCGCCCATTCCGCCGCTGGCCATACCAGGATTTCCGGTACTGTTAATGATCAGCTTACCCTCGGGCGTGCTCAGGCTGCTATGTGCGCCTTTCAGCAAAATATAAATTCCATGCTTGATGCTTATTTCCAGCTGTCGCTCCATACTTTCATAATGAGAAAGCTTCTCCCCTATCAATCGCCTAAACTCGCCCGGATGCGGGGTGAGCACGCTGCCTTTGGGCAAAAAAGCCATCCAGGTTTTATTCTCCGAAAGGATATTGAGCGCATCGGCGTCCAAAACCAATGGAATGGTTGCTTCTTGGATCAGTATTTTAAGCACGCGGGTCGCTGCTTCACCTTGCCCCATGCCGGGACCGATACCTAGGGCTGCGTACGCACTCAGGTCGGGAAGCCCAGAAATTTCTTCTTCTTCCACGTCGGCGCTCACCAAAATTTCGGGAACGGATAGATGCGCTATCTGGCTCGCCCCAGCAGGTACATGGGCCGTAACCAGTCCGGCGCCCGCCCGAAGGCAAGCTTTGGAAGTGAGCATGGCCGCGCCGTAGCTGCCCTTGGAGCCTCCTACGATCAAGGCATGCCCGTAGGTACCTTTATGTGAAAAGCGCACCCTCTGCTCTCGCATCAATTTGGCTTCAGCTTCTAGTAGTAGATGGTGTTTGGTTTCGGCTTCTGCCAAAAAGGTAGGATGCAAACCGATATCGAGTATTTCGACACGGCCGATGAATGCTGAATTTTCCGAAAGGAAAAAAGATAATTTGGGAGTTTGGAACGTTAGGATATGATCTGCCCTTACCATTCCTTCGGCAGTATTGGCGGCATTGTCCCCTTCGAAGACCCCGCTCGGCATATCGATGCTTACCACCGTGGAGTGCGAGCGGTTTATCCATTTGATCACTTCAAGCGCCAGCCCTTCCACTGGCCGGTTCAATCCCGTACCAAATATCGCGTCTACGATAATTGCATCATCGGGAAGCTTGTCCAGATCAGCATCTTGAAGGATACGCTTTACTGCTTTGGCACCTTTTCCCAGCCTACCCAGGTTGGTCTCAAAATCTTTGGAACCCTTCGTTTCGTCGCCCACGATCAAGATCTCCACATTATAGCCATTGCGCTGCAATAGACGGGCTATTACCAAGCCATCGCCGCCATTATTACCCGTACCAGAGACCACTATAAAAAGCCAGTCTTTCTCTTCGGTTATGGATTTGGGGAAGAGCTTGGGAGCATTTTGGTAGAGCCAATCAAAGCAGCGCGAAGCCGCCCTTTCCATGAGATCGATCGACTTGACAGGTTCATGCTTTATGGTGTAGGCATCAGCGTCGCGGATGGTTTCGGCACGTAATATCTTCACGATTCAAATTTCTATTTGAGCCAGTTGGAAATGCGAAATTAAAAATAAAAGGTCATAAAGAGCGCCCCGCCACTATTGTCATTATCGATCCTAAATTGTGAAAATCCCCCTTCGTCAACCACCGTAGTCACGTATTGCTCCGATGTTCCGCCTACCGGAGTGGTCCATTGCTCGCTGGTGATGCTCGCATTTCCTGTAAAGAAAAAGGCAGCACTAAAGCCATACTCAAAGCCTACCGACCATTTTGGAAACAGAAAAATCTCCGCCCCCAGAAATGCCCTTCCGCCCAGGCTGAAGGTGGTGCCTTGCTTGTATTCGGTTATGAAACTCCCTTCTTCATTGAGATTGGTAAGCTCAAGCGGAGAATCTTGAAATAATATGGTGTACTCGCTGCGCTCCGGAGTGGTATTGCTCTGATCGATATCATTCCCATAATCGAAACTGTGATTTTCGGTTCCGAAACCCAATATACCTTCCACTCCATAAAAGCCCTGGATCCTGGTCTTGCCCTTTCGTTTCTCGATCCCGAGTGAGGCGTACACATTCGTAAATGTACGGGTATAATCATCCTGCACGGTAGTATTGGTGGGGTCTACGCTAAACTCCGGACTAAAGGAACGGTATGTTTCGGTAAGTATATTAAGACGCAGAGAAGCCCGATAAGCCATCTCGGGAGTCTTGAATTTCTTGGCCATAATAGCAAAATTATTATTGGCAAAGTCGGTGCCGGGAGCTTCTGTTTCGGCGTCGGTAAATAGATTGCCCAAATACTTCAAAAATGGAGCAGCATCAATAGAGATGGCATAGTCACCGGCTTCGGGAAGGTAGGGTTCCCCTTTTTTGGAAATGGGTTGTGCAAAGCCATAAACAGTAAAAAGCAAAGAGATGGTTGCAAGAAAATAACGCGTCATTTTAAAAATTTGATTGGTGTCGTATTGTTAAACTGATTCTGTACGATAATAGTATTTGCTGCGAAGGAAATAAAAATTAACCAGTTGCCATCCTTCTCCATCCTTCCCTAAACCGATTTATGCTCCAGCATCGGCACAAAGCTAAAGTCGCCGTGGGCGGTGATTTCTTTTGCTCCATCGGCGCTCAATATCAATCGGGTCATTATCTGATTGGCGCCCTCGCCGATCGGTACCACCATAATGCCGTTTGGCTTGAGCTGGCTAAGTAGGCCTTCGGGCAATGCCGGAGCACCGCAGGTCACAAGAATCCGGTCGAAGGGTGCAAATGAAGGCAGCCCCTTGTAACCATCCCCATAAAAAAGTTTGGCGGTACTGTTCAGTTCGGAGAGCATCTTGGTGGCATTTTTAAACAACAGGCGCTGCCGCTCGATGCTGTATACTTTACAGCCCAAATTGGTCAGAACAGCCGTCTGGTATCCACTTCCGGTGCCGATCTCCAAGATTTTCATACCGGGTTTCACTTCCAGCAGGTCGGTCTGGAAAGCCACCGTATATGGCTGGCTGATCGTCTGATCAGCGCCAATCGGGAAGGCCTTGTCTTCGTAAGCAAAATTCAAAAAGGCCGAATCCATAAAGAAATGCCGCGGCACTTTCATAATAGAGCCAAGGATGGCTTCCGATCCGATCCCCTTCTTTCGGAGCTCGGAGATAAGCTGTTTGCGCAGTCCTTGATGCTTATAACTGTCCAGTTGTTTCATGCGGTCGCTAAAGTAGCCAATCTCCTCCGCCACTATCGGCCTGTTGATAAAAATGAAATACACAGTCCATGTTGGAAAACCCAAGACTTACCTTTGGCAAAACGATTGAGCTATGCTAAAGATTGGAGTACTTGGAGCCGGACACCTCGGAAAAATTCACATTAAACTGATCAAAGAAATTGATTCGTACGAGCTTATAGGATTTTACGACCCCAATGCCGAAGCGAGCAAAAGGGTGGCCGAAGAACTTGGTGTGAAAGCCTTTGAAACCATGGAAGCCCTAATCGATGCGGTTGAAGTGGTCGACATCGTGACCCCAACACTCAGTCATTACGAATGTGCTTCAAAAGCCCTGAAACGCTCAAAACATATTTTCATAGAAAAGCCGATCACCAATACCATCGAAGAAGCAAAGTCATTGATGTCACTGGCGCATGAAGCCGATGTGAAGGTGCAGGTAGGCCACGTAGAGCGGTTCAATCCAGCATTTACAGCAGCCAAAGCTCATTTTGATAACCCGATGTTCATAGAGACCCACCGCTTGGCGCAGTTCAATCCGCGCGGCACCGACGTATCTGTCGTGCTTGATCTTATGATCCACGATCTGGATATCGTGCTAAGTGTGGTGAAGTCGAACATTAAGCGCATCAGTGCCAGCGGCGTGGCCATCGTAAGCGAAGAGCCAGATATAGCGAGTGCCCGCCTGGAATTTGACAATGGCTGTGTGGCCAATCTTACCGCAAGTCGATTTTCACTGAAAAATATGCGTAAATCGCGCTTCTTTCAGCGGAATGCCTATATCTCTGTCGACTTCTTGGAGCGCGAAACAGAAATCGTTAAAATGCGCGATGTAGAAGGGGAAGTAGATCCCTTCAGCATGAGTATCGACCTCGGCGAAGGGCGTGGCAGCAAGGAAGTGTTTTTTGAGAAACCAAAGATTGAAGCCAATAATGCGATCAAAGATGAACTTGCAGTTTTCGCGGAAGCGATCCTAAAAAATACGGCCACCGCCGTGACCATTGAAGATGGCTACAAAGCATTGGACATCGCCTATAAAATCGTGGATAAGCTGAAATTGACGACCAATAACAGCGTCGAAGAACCGGCCCATCCATAACGAATTGGCGCTCGCTTCACGGTAGTGAATTTCTGAAGCTCGGAGATAATCTCAATAATTTCCAACTCCCAGCATCACAAGCGTGCAGGCCTGCTCGGTTTCTATATTTTTTTCTGCCAGCTCTTTTTCGAATTCCGGGTTTTCTGTTCCAGGATTGAAGATGACGCGCTTCGGCTTGAGCGAATAGATGTATTCCTTCCAGTCATGCTGGTGCCGTGGCCCAACATAAAGGGTTACCGTATCTACATCTGCGTACGCTTTTCGGTCTACATCTATCACAGTCCCATCGATATCGCCACCGCGCATACCTACTGCAAGTGCTTCATGTCCATGCTGTTTCAACCTATTGGTGGCTAAGTATGAATACCTGCTCGGATTTGGACTCGCGCCGATCACCACGGTTTTTTTCTTTTCCATAGATCGTAAAATTACCAAAAGAAAGGCATCGGACAGACGCCTTTCAAAAATGGTCATCAGATGTTCCAATCATGCTGCCAGGTCGTAAGAGAAATTTTCGGGAATGATGAATTTTCCTTCTGGAGTGCGGATCATAAGGTAGAACTCCTTGCACATAAAATTGATACCGTGCTCAAATCTCTTTTGACCCAAGTGACACTCCCACGCATAGAGCGCTAGATTTTTGACGGCGCTCCATGAATGTGGATTTAATCCAGTAGGTCGTGGAAATGAATTGATAAACCGGCTTGCTTCTGCTAAATTTTTCATGGCTTTTTCGTTTTGTTTACGCTAAAGTCCGGTAGCAGAACGTAAGGTATTTACGTTGTGAATTTTCCGCTTCACTTAAAGTTCAAGGCTTTGATAATCAAGTATGGAAATCGATCATCGGAAAAAGAAAAATCATAGTGCATAGAATCCGGAGTCATTTCAAGTGCTAAATCCATTATTTCCCAGCGGCGGCCGATTAAGGACGCTGGGCTGAAAAAGAGCTTTTCTGACCTTGCGCTCAGGGCTTTGGCCAAAGCTGCTGCGAGAGCTGTCCTATCGGCGCTTCTCGCCCTATGCATGAGCAGATGGTTGAATTGCGCTAAGCTAAAGCCAATGGCATGGGAAGCTCCGGCAGATCGGCAGATCAAGAACAAGGGCGGGTAGCCGCTCACTTCGGGATTTACGATCACATAATCTACAGTGAAATTTGCACTTAGCCACCGCTGGCCAAGTCTGGAATGGAATGGATGATTCATTTGGTTCGAATTTGCCGGCAAGCTCGAAGCCTAGTACGTAATCTATTTACGGAGTGAACTAATCGCTGTAAAGCTTTAGTGCATTGCGCATATTTTGAGACACTTGCTGCCGCAATGAGTCGGGTGCTTTTACTTCCACGTCGGTTCCATAGCTCAATATGGCCATGAGCAGCTCCTTCGTATTGCAGAGAAAAAGCTCAATTTCGAGCGCCACTTCGTCGTTTCTGATTATTTTCTGGGATGTATGCAGCGGCTGGGACTCAATATATTTTCCCGTAAGGGGCGCAAACCGCAGATGGATCCGCTCGGGACTGCTATTCACGGCCGTAATACCGATGCTGTGCTCAAAATAGTTTTCGGCACTGAACCCCTGCTCTGCGGTATAATCAAAATCGGTGACTGCCACTTCGCCCACCACACGATCAAGGCCAAATACGACCACGGCTTGCTTATCGGGGTTTAAACCAATTACATACCACCTGTTGCGGTATTCTTTGAGCAGGTAGGGATGCAAGGAATAATCGCGTTTCTTGCCGCCGCTGTATTTCTCGTAAGAAAAACGGATGGCCTTTCGGGCTTTGATCGCTCCGAGAATCAGCGGGAGATGCCGCCCACCTTTGTATGAAGGGACGGTCTCAAACTGGACAAAGGTCTGCACCGACTGCTCTTCATTCCGCGGGTTGAGATTGAACCGATCCAATATTTTATCGATCGCCGCTTCGGAAGATTGAAACATATCAAGGCTCCGATATTGTGATAGCGTATTGGCTGCGAGCTGTATAGCTTCAAGATCATCGGCATTGAGCGGCATCTGCTCGATGGTATATTCAGGGTCTTCGTAATAATAGCCCTTCTCGGTTTTATGGTAGGCTATCGGCGCGAAGTAGCCCAGGTTATGCTCATTTCGCATGGCATAGATGTCCTTCTCGATAGTACTCTCAGACACATGGTCACCATCGCTTCCATAGAGCTCATCTTCACAGGCTTTGCGCAAATCTTCCTTACCGGGAAAGGGTCGGAATTTCGATGATATCTTCCGGTCTATTATCCGGTAGCGCAGCAGCGCATACTTATTGGCGGGCATATAATGTTTTTGACGTAGCTTTTCAGCAAAAGCCCAAAATTAGAATATTCAAGCCAAACAGAGCCGTGGCTATTGATTTAACTATTTTTGCGCCACCATGAATCGAATTAGCTATGTACTTGCCTATGCCTTTTTATGGACTATTACTTGGCTTCCACTGCGATTGCTCTTTGCAGTTTCCTATGTTTTTTTTCTGATCGTCTATTATGTGCTGGGGTACCGCAAGGAAATAGTGCGCGAGAATCTGCTTCATAGTTTTCCTGAAAAGACGGAAGCCGAACGGCGCAAAATAGAACGGAAATTCTACCTGCACCTTTGTGACAGCTTTATTGAATGGATGTACCCCTTGCATCACAGCTCCAAGCACTTATCCAAGTTTTATAGGTTTAAGAATCCCGAATTGCTCAACCAGCTGCATGGGAAGGGAAAAGGGGTGGTCGGCATTTTGGGGCATTATGGCAATTGGGAATACCTGTCCCTGCTGCCACAGTATATCGATCACAAGGTATGGGCTATTCATAAACCATTAAAGAACAAGTACTTCAACGTATTGATTAATGATCTTCGCTCCAAGTACGGCGTTAATATGATGACCACAAAGGAAAGCTTCAGGAAGCTGGTGCAGCTATCGCAAGCAGGTGAGACCACCATGACCTATTTCCTATCCGATCAGAGTCCACAGAAATCAAAAATCCGGTATTGGACAACATTTTTAAACCAAGAGACCCCCATATTTTTGGGAGCTGAGCAGATCGCTCGAAAGCTGGACATGGCGGTGGTGTTTATCGATATCATCAAAGTGAAGCGCGGGCATTACGAAATAGAATTCAAATTACTCGCTGAAAATCCAAGCGAATTTGCGGAGTTTGAAATCACCGAGCTTCATGTCCAGACGCTAGAGCAGCGCATTATGCAAAATCCCTCGCCTTGGCTTTGGAGCCATAAGCGATGGAAGCATACGAGAGAAGATTATTGATCAGAGCGTTCGTAAGTGCGTTGCGATAGCTTAATGCCATTGCGTGACTTCGCGAAAGCATACTCAGAATGTCGAGATGGTATCACCTGATATTCTAATGTAGTTGAAAGCTATAACCGACTGAATTTAATACCATTAAGCTGAAGGCTGGCAAGCACTGCTCACTACGGTAATCAGCTGGCTCATCTCAAAGGGTTTGGCTACAAAATAATCAGCGCCGGCGCGAAGGCATTCTGCGTGCGCATCGGGATGCGCCGAGATCATGACAATTTTGATGTGGTCGAACCTATTGTCGGCTTTGATATCAGCGCATATTTCCCTTCCATCGGCGCCGGCCAGGAGCATATCCATAAGCACAGCGTTGGGGTTTATTTCTTCGAGAAATTCTTTAATGCCGTTGGTATCGAGTTTTACATCAACCTTAAATCCCTTCATCTCAAGCATGGCTTTGAGCATGGTCACGATATCTTTATTATCATCGACTATTAAAATGTGGTTTTCCAATTTTTGCAGTTCTATTTAGCGTTCAAGCGGAATAGTAAAATAGAACGTAGACCCTTTGCCGAGCTCACTTTCAAGATCTATCATCCCGCTGTGGCGCTTTATTATTTCAGCGACTATGTTTAAGCCAATCCCAAATCCCGGAAAAGTCTTTTCGTTTTTGCCTTCTACCCTATAGAAGCGCTCAAAGATATGCCTTTGATCTTTTTTACCTATGCCGATTCCCTGATCTTTGACGGCCAAATAGGCGCTCCTCCCCTTCTTTTCGGCTGTGACGGATACTACGGCATTTTCGCCAGAATATTTGATAGCATTGGTGAGTAGATTAATGATCACTTGGCTTATCCGCTCTTGATCGGCATTGACCATGAGCGACCCGCCATGAGAAAATTCAATTTGCGCCGTAGGGTAGATCTTTTTGATCTCAGCTATTATCTCACGCGCATTTTCCATAAAGTCAAATTGCTCAAAGTCCAAAGAGAGACCCCCTTGGCTGATCTTTGATAGATCGAGCAGGTCAGTGATCAGGTTGGTGAGCGTCCCCACCTGTCTGTCAACAGTATGCAGTGAATTTATCAAAAATTCATCCTTGCTCTGGGCGTACATCTCCCGCATCATTTGTACATAGCCTTTAATAGATGTAATGGGTGTCTTTAGCTCGTGGCTGGCCATGCTTATAAAGAAGTCCTTTTGCTGGTCGAGCTCCTTAATCGTCTGTATATCGGTGCTGGCACCGACCCACATGTGAATGGTTCCATCGCTCTTACGCTGCGGCACTGCGCGGCTCAGCTGCCATCGGTACTCACCATCATGTCGTCTAAAGCGATGTTCAAACAGAAACTCTTCACCGCTATTGACGGACTTTGTCCAAGTCAAGGCATTCATTTCGCGTTCATCGGGATGCACGACTTCTATCCATTTGCCACCGAGCATTTCGGCTTCGCTAAGGCCAGTGTATTGAAATACAGAATTGTTCCAATAATTCAAAACCCCATCGGCAGTGGCCGTCCATATGAATTGTGGCATGGTATCGGCGAGCAGCCTGAAGCGCTGTTCGCTTTTCACCAAGGCACGCGACTGTGCCTTTTCCCGTGTAATATCACGCATGGTTCCAAGCATATGCGAAGGCTCTAGATCATTATCATAATAAACCTTTCCTTGAGTACGCACCCAGCGCATGGCCCCGTCTCTGCGAAGTATCCGCACTTCGTAATGCAATTTTCCCGTTCGGATGGCGCGCTTCATAGCCTCGGCAACCATGCCCTCACGATCGGCAGGGTAGATCGCTTCTTTCACTTCGGACATGCTTAACTGCTTATCAAGTGCAAAACCCATGATGTCGGCAAATCTGGGAGAATGGATCAGACTATCATCCCCGAGATCCTGCTCCCAAGTTGCAAGCCCCGTAGACTCTGTGGCCAACCGTAGCCGCTCTTCGGCATCTTCGAGTTTGCGACGTGCCTTCAATTTGGCTGTCATATCATTCACACATGCCATGACCCCATACACATCCCCGTTTTCCCTGAAAAGGGGGGAGTATTCAAGGTCTACATAATAGGTCGACATTCCATCTGGCCGATCGATGACTGCCTTGGCTTCGGTCTCTTGGTAGGTTTCTCCTGTATTCAAGACTTGTGCTAGCAGGGCTGGAAATTTTTGCCCTTTAAGCTCGGGAAATACGTCCAGTAAATTCTTGCCCTGCACTTGTTGGAGCGTCCTTCCCCAAAAAGTATTGAGCATGGCGTGATTTGCCGTGTCGATCACGAGATCGTCGCCCACGAATATTGCTATCGGCATGGGCGCCCTGAGCACCAACTCTCTGAAATGTGCTTCGCGCTCCTTCAGCTTTCGGGCTGTAATTACAGTGTCGGTCACTTCAGTGCCCACCACCATTATTCCCATTACTAGATTTGAATCGTCTATCAGCGGGTGGTAGACCAAATTAAAAAAGGCCTGTTCGGGATGTCCATCCCTGAGTATGGTAATTTCTTCTTCGGGGCTGGTATAAGACTTTCCGGAAGCCATGACCCCTTGAAAAATGGGTTCAACCGCTGCCTTTACTTCTGGCAAGGCTTCAAATAACGGTCTATTGAGCACTTCATCCAGTTTTTTATGGACTATCTGCAAATAGGCATCATTGCCCATCTCGAGAATATAATCCTTCCCTCGAAAAATTGCGACCCCCATGGGTGCCTGCTCCACCGATTTGCGGAAGCGGCGTTCGCTCTCCAATATCTTTTGTTCTTGTTTATGCTCTTTAGAAATATCGAAAAGCACGCCGCTTAATTTCACGGCTCTGCCATCTTCAAAACTGGCCAAGCCCCGGGCGTGGATCATTCTCGGTTCGCCATTTTCAGGCTCCAACATATAGGTGATGTCGTAGAGTCCGTCGGAACCTGGCGCCAGCGCTGACTGGATGGCCTCGGCCACCCGGTTTCTATCCTTCTTGGCAACCGCATCGAGGCCTATACGAAAGTCGACAGCAACATTCTCATCCAAACCAAACCATGTTTTCAGAAGCTTATCGGCCCTGAACATATTGGTATCAGGTAAATAATCGAACGTAGCCAGCCCCGCTGACTGAATGGCAAAGTTGAGCTGGCTGTTGGCATCATTCAAAGCTTTCTCCAAGGCTCTGTCCTTGGATGTATCCATCGCCACGGCCATCACTCCCTGAATTGAACCATCATCGTCGCGCAATGGGCTGAATGAAAAATTATAATGCCGGCCTGCCCCGTCATTTCCGGCAGGGTCAAAATAATCCGGATGGCTCACCACCTCGCCATTCAAAACAGATTTAAATAAGGGCTTCACCACATCCCAGCTCCTGGAAAAGGTTAGATCAGGGGAATTTCCCAAAGCTTCGGGATGTAGTTTATCCCCCAAAATATGGATATACGCATCATTGTAGAATTGAACGAGATTTGAACCCCAGGCGATATACATCGGAAATGGATTATCAAGGATCAAGCTTAGATAATTGCGAAGTGCATTAGGCCAATTGTCACGATGCCCCATGGAAGTGCTGGCCCAATCCTTTCGGGCGATGCGCTCGGCCATCTCCCCTGTATGGGCATTATTGGTGGCCGTTGCCAAGTCTTCTGGATAACTCGTTTTTCTATTCATTCTAAATTACCACCGCAGCCTTATCGGTGCGGCTCCCTTTGAATCCTGTATTTGAATTGAGAATTGATTTGGTTGCCAAATTTCGATAATTGGATTTTAATATTCAAATTTTTTTAAACCCGTTTAAAATTTTAATGAACTATCTATTAATACGATAGCAGATCAGCGCGATGAAAACTAACTTGTTGAATAATTTATCGAGTTATCTTGATTGTAAAGAGATCAGAATTTATTCAAATGGAACAATCGAGATAGATTTGTGAAATTATCGAATCGCAACATGATTGAAAACGAAGCGAATATTTACTTCCTTTCCGATTAGAAATGATAAGATCCGGCATAGTGTTTTCGGCTGGAAAATGAAATCAGACGCCCTTAAAATACTAGTCAATAAGGAAATTTTTCTGCCAGAGTGATTGAAAAGCTAAAAAACACGCTGACATAGGCATGGGTCAGAAGAAGGATGGGACGCAAATGATTTTTCAAAAGGACGTAGATTTCGAATGAATGCTCATACTTCATTTCAAAAAGGCTCAATCTATTCCAGCCCTTATAGAAATGCCATATTGGAAGTATACTGTTTGATATGATCCAATTTGATTTGAAAATTTCAATCTCAATAAAAAATCAGTAGAAAACCCCTGGAAATCAATTCTGTATAATGACTAAGCCTGCCCAGCTAGCTACTTTCGCAACAGCGTACTGTCAATAGCGCCATTCAAGTACGATGGTCATTCAATAGGTGCCTTTATTTCCTACATCGTTTCGATAATTGATCGTGGGCTTGAGTGGTATTTTCAATCCATCGGTTTCTTTGAGCCAAGCAAAAAGCTGTTTTTTTAGCTCCAGCCCTATTTTACGGTATTCCGGGTCGGCTATGAGATTATTCATCTCATACGGATCGGCCTTTAAGTCGAAAAGCTCATTGGTATCCCACACCCCTTGATAATAAATGAACTTGTACTGATCGGTGCGGACGGCAAAGGTGGTAGGTGTTTGCGGAAACGGCGCTTCCCAATAATACTCGTAAAAAATCTCTTCTCGCGGCCATTCTCCGTCTTTATTGCTGAGCAAATTGGCAAAACTAAAGCCCTGCATTTGCGAAGGCTTAGGCGCTCCAGCCAGATCGAGAAAAGTGGCCCAAGGTCTACATTCATTACCCCCTGTTCTATCACACTGCCCGGAGCGATCAGCCCTGGAGCCCAAGCGATCAGTGGCACGCGCATAGATTCTTCATAGGCATGGCGCTTATCTATCAACCCATGCTCACCAAAGCTGAAACCATTATCGCCCATATACATGATGATGGTTTCTTCAGCAATACCTTGGTCTTCAACCCATTCTATGATGCGCTCTATGCTTTCATCTACCGACTGGAGTGTCTCAAAATACCGCTGATAAAACTGATCAAATGGGATAGCATCGTGGTACATAAAGTCTACTCCATGCCAGCTATATCGCTGCTTTTTGACCCATTCGGGTATTCCATCCAAGTTTACGTTGCCTTCCGGCAAATCCCTATCGCCAAAAACATTGCTGGTATCGCTCGCCGTAAGATTGATCGACGGCGGATAACTGATCTTCATGTCATCATACATCCCCCTATGCCGCTTGGCTGGCTGAAATTCTGCGTGCACACCCTTATGCGAAAGGTATAGGCAAAATGGCTTTTCTTTATCCTGTTTCTCCATCCATTCTACCGCATAGTCGGTGAGCAGATCGGTGATGTATGTACTGTCTTTAAAGGCTATACGCTCACCATCTACATTTAATATTGGATTATAATATACGCCTTGCCCCTTAAAGCTCAGCCAATAATCGAAGCCTGGCTGGCGCTCATCTTCGGTATGTCCCATATGCCATTTTCCCATAAAGGCCGTGCGATAACCCGCTTTTTGCAGGTATTCGGGAAAGAAGCGAAGATCGGCCGGCATATCGGCATCATTATCTACCACGGTATGAGTATGCGCGTACTGTCCCGTTAGGATGGATGCGCGGGATGGGGAACAGAGCGCAGTGCTCACATAGGCATTTTTAAGGTGGACTCCTTCCGCCGCCATGCGATCCATGCCTGGAGTTTTTATGCCTTCTACCCTTCCCATAAAAGCCATGGCGTCATAGCGGTGGTCATCGCTTAATATGAAGATTATGTTCTTCTTTTTACGCTTATTTTGAGCTGATATAAGGTTCGGGATTAGGCTCATGGCCAATAGCAGGAGCGGAATAAAACGGGTAGTTCGGGCCATAGCAGGTTTTTTAGCATCTAAGTACAGCGCAATATCGGATTTTTAGAAAAATTTAAAGTGGAGTTCCGCGCTAGCTTACTGCGTGTAGCGATGACAGAGATGGTGCAGAAACGCTTGGTGCCATGACATCACAATTTCCTTACCTTTCGCGACATACTGTTCATTATGAAAGATTGGTTTAATTCTACCCTCGATAATCTTTCGCCCATTGCCATTACGGCCTTAGCGATTTATATCGTTCTCATCATCTTCACCCGGCTGGCCGGTAAGCGGAGCTTTTCAAAAATGTCGAGCTTCGATTTTGCCATTACCGTATCGATCGGTTCTATTTTGGCGACCGCCATTCTATCAAAGAGCGTTTCACTTGAGCAGGCTGTCTGGGGACTTGCGTCCATCTATCTTATCCAGATGGGCTCTGCATCACTTCGGCGCTATGGCTGGTTTAGGAAGCTGATCGATAATCCGCCCCTCCTGTTAATGGATGGTCAAGAAATACTTTTTGAAAACCTGAAAAAAGCGAAGGTCACCGAATCTGACTTAAAGTCAAAGCTGCGCGAAGCCAATGTGATCGAACTTTCGGAAGTGAAGGCGGTGATATTTGAAAGCACGGGCGATATTTCGGTTTTGCACGCGAGTGACCGTGAGAAAAAAATGGACGATTATATTATGGACGGGGTGCGGATGAAATAATCCTTATGCACTTTCAACTGCTCCTTTCATTGGCCGGTTTTTCGTTCTAATAGTTTAGCTTTAGCCACAAAATCCCAGATTCACAGTATGGTCAAAGTTTTCAGGAAGCTACGGCTCCGCGATATTGAAAAAGGCCGCATAGGGCGGTATTTTCTCTACGCCATCGGAGAAATAGTCCTTGTGGTAATCGGCATCTTCATCGCCTTGCAGCTCAATTTAGTGAGCGAAACGAAGAAGCGCGAAAACCGTGGAATGGAAATCCTTAAAGAAATTCGCATCTCTTTAATTCAAGACACCCTGGCAATGGCCAGTTCAGTAGAAGCCATGAGCGGCTCCAAGCGGGCAATTAAGGTGCTGCTCAATTCTCCTATTTGGGGTGAAGACCTGCCAACGGAGATGTTTCGCGCTACGAATGGTGTCTTGCTAACCAGTCAAAAGTCAGCGTTTGAGCAGCTTAAATCTGCCGGATTCGAGTATATCGGAAACGACTCATTGCGCAGCCTGATCTTGGAGTATTATGATTATGAAGTGCCCGAAGTGGAAATGCGGCTAGAAGCGAATCTAAATCAATTCAATGAAACTGAATTGATCCCGCTCCTGTACCGCGAGTTCAACCTTGCTCCGATCGATACATCCATGACGGAGTATGATTTAATTCCGAAAGATTATGTAAGCTTGGCGAATGACCCGAACTATGCGAGTGTCCTCTCATTTAAATATATTTTTTTTGATCAAGAGCAAGCAAATCTCATACGTCTGAAAAATTCGGCGCGGGATCTGCTTGCCGCAATCGAACGGGAGCTATCATAGGGCGGTTGTCGCATTCGCCTTACTTTCCCAAAAGGCCATTGAGCGGCCGGACTATGGCAATCATAGACCAATTAATGGCCCTAAGTGAACGGGAACAGCAAAGATTTTTTAGTCATTTGGCCACCCTATTCTTTCAGCCATTTTTGGCTCTGCACTGCTCCTTCCATTGCTACTTCCACGATATACAGGCCTTTTGGCAAATGGCTGACATCGAGATGATACCGATCGGAATAGACTTCCGCATTGAGCACCACGCTTCCATGAGCAGAAAATAATCTCAGCGTGAACGGTTGAAATTCTGGGACGTGAACGACTACTCGATCGCTCGCAGGATTGGGCATTATTTGGAAGCCCGGGGCTTCGCGCTGCGCCAAGCCCATGACAATCTGCCTATAGCAATTCTCAAAGCGCGGGTCTGTATACGTCTGTTCTATACCCACGCCAGCACAAGTAAGCACCAAGGAATCTGGTAATTCTTCTAGAAAAATCCGTGGTTCCAAAGGAAACAAGGGACCATGCAGGCTTCCGATGCCCTTTATCCAAACTTCATCTATGTAGAAAAATCCAAAAATAGGTTCGCCGAACTCAAAAAGCCCGTAAGATGCTCCCAAGAGTTCCACTTCTGACGTCTGCTCTAGGAGCAGGCCCGCACTAGTAAATTCGAAATCATAGTTCAGGCTATCGCCTATTTCCATACTGAAATCGTATAGCGTATCCACACCTTGTGCATAGCGGTAAGCCAATACGATGTCGCCTTCGCTTCGGACAAAAGCTTCAAATAAAAAGCCATCTGCAAAATCAGCATCGGCCGTGGAGACCATACGGAGCCAGTCTTGTCCATCAATAAGCGTATCGCCCGAGAAGCCATAAATCCGAGTGGTCGTTTGTATAAAACTTGGATCGTCGATCGAGCCATTTGGATAAATAGTAGCTACATGCCAGCGTGAATCCGGATTTGCAAAATGATCGATAGGCTGGCAAAGAGCGGCAAGCGGTAGAATTGAGATTAAGAAGAGTAGAATTGTTTTCATCGTGATTGCTTTGACTGCTAAAGTTAAAAAGAATATTGTACAATTATCTAGATCTTCTCAACCCACCCTGGGAGTGAATTCAACGATAGAATAAGGGCATCTCTAAAAACCCAACAGGATTCAAACAATTAATTGTCAATAATATACCCATTGTTTTCCGGTTGAAATTAAAGAGTTCTACTGCCTAATTAGAGACTGTCAATACAGTCGGGTGGCTGGATCAAAGAGTTCGATAGCAACGCGCGCGCAGTTCTAAACATCAGGGAGTCCCGCTCGAGCGGGACGACTGTTTTTAGAACAAGTGCAAGGCAGATAGTGGACTCTATGGACAGACACTAATTAAATATACGCCGTCTATTCACGTTAGCCGGAGTGCAGAACAGATTTTGGTCAGCACGGGCAGCCGCCTGTGAGTTCATGGATGTGCGTAGCTTTATTAGAGCCCTGCCTCGAACGATTTTTAATATGGTGGATAGCTCTGAGAAATCTTTCTGGATAGCCCAGGTTAATTGGGTATTCATCAGCTTTCTTTTGCTAGAAAAACACGTTTTCAAGTAATTTAAACGTCTCTACGAGTGTGAGAATGGTACCTATTCTACGTAGCAGGAGATTTCAAGACACTTCACAATGGCAGCATCAATAAATAGATCAATTCTTTATCATCACTTAAGCCCAGCTAGCCTACACCCATGTTTACAATAACAATTCATTTTCTCGCCATCATTATCCACCATCCCATTGAATGGTCGGCACCAGTATAAAATAATATTTCTTCTCCGCTCATTGGCTCAATAAAAATGTGGGGAGCAATTATCTCGTCTTTCTCCAGTGGCGGGCCTGCCTGAACCAGAATTGGATTTTCCTTCTCTATCCAAGGGCCGAAAGGGTGTGAAGCGGTTGCGTAGAAAATCCCTTCTCTATCATCATATTCCCCTGTCCTTACAGCTACATATCTAGTGCTATCGATCTTTGTCACTTGTCCTTCCATACCAATTTTTGTATCTACAATTTGGAAGTTGCTCCAGCTATGACCTTCATCTTCGGAACTTGCTCCCATTACCCAAACTTCGGTTACAAAATTCGGTGAATTATCCCAGCCAATAAAAGTCATGTACAATGTGCTCTGGTGTTCCACCACACTGGGTGAAGTCATACAATATACGTTCTTGGCTGCGATTGTTCCTTTAGCAACAATGGGGGCATCCATTTGAGTATACGGCCCTTTGATGGAGTCTGCTTCTGCGAGAAATATTTGAGCTTCGTACGTGGCTTCACTATCGTAGCCGATATAGTAAATTTGGTGTTTTCCACTAGATGCTTTGCGATAAAATCCTGTTTCTTTATGAGCGTCGAGCCCAGAAGGGCCGATTGAGCCAAGCAATGTGCTTGATGGACTCCAATCGTTCAAGGCATTTGAATAAGCTAGTTTTATGGCTGGTTTCCCATCCTTGTCGCCAGTATATATCATTCGAAGTGAGTCTCCGTCCATAAATACGTGTGCATCACTTGCTGCTTGATAATTCTCGCTTAATATTAAATCCCTCAAGACAGGACTTGCCTCTCTAGTCCACTCAGTCAATACTAAATCAATAGATTCGTCGCCCTCACAGGATGGAAAGAGCAAAGATGCAGCGAATAAAAAATACGTTATTTGTTTCACCATCCATTTTATTTATTCTTGTTCATCCCGCGTTTGGCCAAGCGCCGTATCCTTTTCAGTTAGGGAATGCCTGCAAAGGGGATGGCGTATTGCCGTCTCACCAGTTCCCTAGATGATTGTACATAGATTAAAGTTAGAAAACTTTAATTTAGAACCAATGTAAAACAAGAAAAGGAAAAGCACCCAAGAGAAGATCGACATCATAACCGAGGGAAAGGAGAAGGGCTGGGTATAGACCGCCCGGAAGCATGGCATCTCCTATCCCTCCCTGAAAGACTGGCGCGACCGCTATGCACGCGGCGGTGAAGCTGCCCTGTGCGGCCAGCCCGGCATGAGCAGTGGCGCGATCAAAAAGCTGCTGCGTGAAAACCAGAAGCTCAAAGAGCTCGTGGCCGAGAAGGAGCACGAGATCTGGATCAAGAAAAGTAAAATGGCAGGTCAGGTAGATTTACTTGACTTGCCTATCTCTAAGAAAAACTGACACGGATTTTAACACCAATCTCAAACTTTAATTTATGTCCAGTTTATAGGGGGTCGGTAGATTCCGGCTTGATCTTTATTATTTTGCCGTCTTTCATTATTACGAGTTCACTATTCTTTTCTTTTTTAAATTCGATAAGTCTAGCATAAACCTGTTCGAGGCCTTTCAATATCTTGTCCCTTAATTCTATTTGTTTATCTTTTTTTGTCATGGAATTCTTTTAATTTTTTGAATTTATCTTTGTTAAAAACGGTAATCTCTTCTTTGTCAATTTTTTGTGCTATCAATTCGTGTTTTCCGAAGGAGTTGTCAAAGATCAATGCCCCATCGACTAGGGGAAGGTAAATATCGAAGAAGTTGTTGATTCCTTTCAGGTATCTTGTTTCGATAACCTTCTCAGGGATATTATGTCCTCCTTCCCTAACCCTTGTTTTTACCCGTTCCTTTGCCAGTTCTATATTGTTCAGCCAAAAGAATAGTAATGTTACGGTATAGCCCTGTTTCTTGGCTTTTTTGATTTTATGGTGGTAACTCCTTGCCGACAGGGTTGTCTCAAAGGCAAAACTTTCATTTCCCTTTAGCAAATCATTGATTCTAATTATCATTATTCTTCCGGCTTCGAAAGAGACTTTTTCGGGTTGGAATGGGGACAGTCCTCTGGCGATCTCATCGGCATTTACAAATTCCTTACAACCGATGATTTCGGGCAGGATGGTGAAGGATGCAGTTGTTTTACCCGCTCCGTTGCAGCCAGCGATTATATAGAGATTTCTATCGTTCATTGCGGTAAATTTAGTCTTAATTCGACTGAATTTTAAGTAGATGGTAGAATTTCTCCCGCATTATGCCTAACTCATCAATACCCCAAACCTACCATTTTAATCCTTCAAAACACCCCCTATAAATCTGTCAACCAAATGTTTTCATCAATTACTGCATTCTTCTGGGCATATAGGCTAGGACAGATTCTGTGCCCCTAAAGCTGTTAAAACGTAATAGCAAGCGCACCTCACGGAACTACCTATGCAATCCCACGCCACTCCCCTCCTATCTTAAGCGCATCTCATCAACCAAATGGCCGGCATCGCCATATTTATCGATCACGAAGAGCACGTATTTGATGTCGACAATTATATTGCGGCATATCTCGGGGTTGAACATCAGGTCGCTCATGGTGCTCTGCCAAGTGCGGTCGAAGTTTAGCCCCACCAAGCGTCCATCGGCGTCCAGGGTCGGGCTGCCTGAATTGCCGCCGGTGGTATGGTTGGAGCCGAGGAAGCATACCCGCAGTTCGCCGTCGGTGGCGTAGCGACCGTAATCCTTCTGGCGGTGCAGGGCGCGGAGCTTTTCGGGGACGTCAAATTCCTTGTCTTCGGGTATGTATTTCTGCATAATCCCGTCCAGCGTGGTATAGGCCTTATATTCGAGCCCATCTTCGGGCTCAGTGCCTTCCATTTTCCCATAGGTAAGGCGCAGGGTGCTATTGGCATCCGGCCAATAGGTATCGGGCACCGTGGCCATGGTGGCTTCCACATAGCGCTGCATCAGGTCGCTCTCCGCAAATACGAATTGCTCATAGGCCGGCCTTACTTCGCGGGCGTAAGAATCGAGCAGTTCATTTGCAATAAGGTAGATAGGGTCTTTTTTCAGTATTTTGACCAGTTTCTTGGGCGATTTTTGAAGCAACGCTTTCAGCTCAGAAAGATTATCGATCATCGATTTATCATAGAGTGCTCCCGCCTTTGCTCCGGCTATCTGGCCTTCCTTAGCGGCAAATTGCATTAAGGTGGAAGACCGCAAGGTCTCAGAAGCATCGAGAATAAAAAGGGGAAGCTGCGCTTCCATGATTTTTTGATCGGTGGCGGAATCGTAATTTTTAGCAAATGCATCAATGGATTTTATCAAGCCTTCCCGCTCAGTATCTAGCTTTCCATTGGCATCAAGGCTGTCGTAATGGCCCACGAGGTTCTGAAAATTGGCTGCAAAGCGCAGCGCTTCCGGCCCATAATAATAAAACTCAATAAGATAGCTCCGCGCCAGTCGTGCGTCCTGGCTCTCTTCGTAGAGCTTGGAGAGTTGATCGGGAAGGTTGGCATAGCCACTAAAGCGGTCTGAGCCTGCCACTGCTTTGGCGAAAGCCATTTCTTCGGCTTCTTTCTTGGCCACGGCATCGAAGCGTTGCAAACCCAGGTTTTGCCCGATCCACTTTTTATAGGCGTTGCTGATCCGCGATTGCTTGCTGGCATATTGTATACGCAATTGATCGCTGGATTCCATGGCGGCATCTATCACCGAGAGACTGGCCTTGCGCATGGCGATCTTGGCGGGGTTCTCCACGTCAACGATATAGCCCAGTCCTACACTCGTCATGAATTGATCTGTGCTGCCGGGAAAACCGAATACCATGGTAAAATCGCCGGGCTCCAATCCTTTCATATTGATCTCTAGGCTGCGCGGTGCCTTGTATGGAATATTGCTCTCGCTATAGTCGGCCGGCTCATTATCGGCATTGGCGTAAATCCTGAAAAGGGAGAAGTCGGCATTGTGGCGTGGCCACTCCCAGTTATCGGTATCGCCACCAAACTTGCCAATAGAAGATGGCGGAGCGCCCACCAGCCGCACATCGCGGTATGTTTTTGTCACTACCATATAATAGGTGTTGCCATAGAAAAACGGTTTTACGCTGGCTTCGTTGCCTGTTCCTTCTACGGCAGTCTTTTCCAGATTGCCAGCTTCCTGAGCCATGGCCTTGCTACGGTCGGGGCCTTCCAGTCCATTGGCGGCAGCCATCATCTGCTCCGTGACATCTTGAATGCGCACCACAAAGGTGGCCGTGAGATTTGGGTTTTGAAGTTCATCAGTTTTGGCGGAAGCCCAAAAACCATCTTTCAAATAATCATTCTCAAGGCTGGAGTGATACTGGATCTGCGAATAGCCGCAATGATGATTGGTCAGGATGAGCCCCTGATCGGAAATAACGCTGGCCGTGCAGCCCCCACCAAAATGGACGATCGCATCTTTCAAGCTGCTCTGATTTATGGAGTAGATATCTTCGGCGGTCAGTTTCAGCCCGGCATCTTTCATGTCGCCAGCCACCAACTTGGCAAGCGTAGAAGGAATCCACATCCCTTCGTGCGCCGAAAGGGAAAGGTTAAAGGTTATAAAAAGGCAGGTGAGCGTGGTACGCAAGATTTTCATGGATAATAATTTCTTGCGAATATAATTGGTTTGGTCGAAGGGAAGGATGTGGGGATTTATTGGAAAGGCTTTTAAAGTGACGGGAGGGGAAAGGTGTATGACTGGAGATTCTTGAAATATAAATCATATCGAGACACGAAGCTGCAAATTAAGTTTGATTGGCAATATCTACCTAATAAAAATCCGGCTTCGTGTCCCGATACATTCCGCCACGCTTATTTCGGACAAGCGAAGCACTAGAAACTCAAGCCGCTAAGCAGGCTTCCGAAATAGAAAATACCAGATCCCAAAAAGAAATGAAATACCCAAAAACACAGGGAGAAATTGAAAATCCTGCGTTTCGCCCGGCAATAGCGGTACTTCCGGTTCACCGAAATATCCCACAAATGGCGACACGATCATGACCGCACCCATGAAAACGAAAATATAATCGCTCGCAGAATTGACCACCCGCGCCGTACGGTATATTGGCGATTTCTCAAATTGGGCAAAACGCATATCGGCGTAGGTCTCCGCACGCCGCTTCGGGTCATGTCCCTTGCTGGTGCCATAGCGCTGGTAGCGGGTCTGCTTAGACTGGTAGCGGCGTATGGCGTCGCGCACATATTCATCGCGGCGCATCAATATCTCGTAAGCTTCATTTACTTCGATAAAGGCATAGCGCGTATTGGGGTCGCCACTGCGATCGGGATGGTAGCGCTTGGCAAGGTTCCGATAGGCCGCTTTAATGGCCACATCATCAGATCCTTGCGGAACCCCGAGTATTGAATAGTATTTTTCGAATAAGCGCAATGAAACTTCTACTTGATCTTGTCGACAGCCTTAAGACGAAGAACGTGCTATATTTGTTTTTCGTACTTTTCGAAGGCCGCCGAATTTTACAGATTATGAATAAACTTACATTTTCAATCCTTCTTTCCCTTTTGGCATTTACTGCAAATAGCCAAAATAGATTCATTGAAAATGGCGGTCAATGGGACGACAACGTAAGTTTTAGGACCGACATCCCCGGCGGAAAGCTTTATTTAGAGCAAGATAGGCTCACTTTCGACCTTTATGATGTAGCCACTACCAATGCGGTATTTGCAGCGCATAGCGGTAGCGATTCGCCCATGACAAAGCCAGAATACCTGAATGGTCACGCCTATCAACTTATTTTTGAAGGCGCCGATTTCGCGGAAAATACCGGCTGCAAAGCCTATGCTACCCGCTATAGTTTCTATACCGGCAAGGATAGGTCTCAATGGGCAGGAGATTTAAAGGGATTTGCAGAAGTGCTATATCCCAAGATTTATCCCGGCATTGACTTAAAAGTATACAGCAACTCGGCGCTCAAATACGATTTCATCCTAGCCGCCGGTGCCGATCCATCGCTCATCACCCTGCGGTACGAAGGCGTAAAGCCTAGGCTCAATAAAAAAGGTCAGCTCGAATTGAAAACATCGGTAGGCGAAGTGCTGGAATCCGAACCATTTGCCTATCAGATGATCGATGGTCTGATCACCCGCGTCGAATGCGCCTATCGCGTATCGGGAGATCGCGTGAGCTTTAAACTTGGAGCGTATGACGAAGCCAAGGAATTGATCATCGACCCCGAACTGATCTTCAGCACGTATAGCGGCTCCTTTTCTGATAATTTCGGCTATACCGCCACCTTCGATTTGGCGGGCCATCTCTATTCGGGCAGCACCGCTTTTGGCACGAGCTACCCCACCACCACCGGTGCTTACCAGACCGCATGGGGCGGCGGCGATGGGGGCGCCCTGGCGGGAACCGATATCGCCATTTCAAAATTTGCGCTTGATGGCAGCGAACTCTTGTACAGCACCTACCTCGGCGGTAGCGTAGACGAACTCCCGCATAGCATCATCGTAAATGAGCAGAATGAGCTCTTCGTATTCGGAACTACCGGATCGGCCGATTATCCGGTTACGGAGCTGGCTTTCCAAACCGAGTTTGCCGGTGGCGACTCCATCAATGTGGGTGGCATCGGTGTCGATTACGGTTCGGGATGCGACATCATCGTAAGCCGCCTGAGCGCCGATGGCACCGAGCTTCTCGCCAGCACCTTCATTGGCGGAAGCCTAAACGACGGGATCAATAGCGGCAGCGCACTGCGATTTAATTACGCCGATGAAGTGCGGGGCGAAATCGAGCTCGATGCCCTTGGAAATATCATCGTGGGAAGCTGCACCTTCTCTGCCGATTTTCCGACCACCACCGGGGCTTTTCAAACTACTAAAGGAGCCGGCCAAGATGGTGTGTTATTTCGGATGACCGCCAATTTGGAAAACCTGATAGCATCTACTTTCCTGGGCGGCAATAATGCAGATGCGATCTACTCCATTCACTCTACCGGCACGGGCAGGATCACCGCTGGCGGCGGCACCATCTCTACCGATTTGCCCACGACCACAGGATGCTTCCAGCCTGCTTATGGCGGCGGCCCCGCCGATGGATTCGTATTTGTGTTCCCGAGCAACTTAAATTCCCTGAACGTCGGAACCTATTATGGCTCTGATGCTTATGATCAGATTTATTTTGTGGAAAGAGATGGTGATGGATTGCCACATATCTTCGGACAGACCAGAGCCACCGAAAATACATTTATCGAAAATGCCGCCTTTTCAAACCCAAATAGTGGAAACCTGCTCTCCAAATTTTCTGAAAATCTGGATAGCCGGATCTGGAGCACCGTTTTTGGCAACGGAACGAACAACCCCAATATTTCGCCCACCGCATTTTCGGTAGATATCTGCAATCGCGTATACCTTTCGGGCTGGGGCGGCAATGTGGGCTCGGGATTACAAGGTACCACGGTAGGGCTGCCCACTACCATCGATGCCTTGAAATCGAATACCGATGGCGGCGATTTCTACTTTCTCGTGATGGAAAGTGACGCCAGCGTGCTCACCTTTGCATCCTTTTTTGGCGGCAATACCAGCGGCGAGCATGTCGATGGCGGCACCAGCAGATTTGACCGCACGGGAAAAATCTATCAGGCCGTATGCGCCGGCTGCGGCAATAATGATGATTTTCCGTTTTTTCCCGATACCGCGCTGAGTGCTACCAATAACAGCCCGAACTGCAACCTCGGTGTCGCAAAGATCGATTTCGACCTGCCCCTTGTTTTCGCTGGTTTTGAAGTCGAGCCCGTTTGCCTGCCCAATCCGGTGGTTTTTGAAAATACCAGCTCCAGCTTTGGCGGAAATAATTCAACCTACGAATGGACTTTCCCCGGCGGCGAGACCACAACCATAGAGAATCCAGAGTTCTTTTTTGATGCCCCCGGCGTATATGAAGTGCGGCTTATCATCGATGATTTCTTGGCGTGCAATCTGGCCGATACGGTCATCAAAACGGTTGAAGTATTTCCCGAGCTTATCGTCGAGATTCCAGATACGTTGCAGTCTTGCACAGCGTCAGAATTTATGATCACCGTGACCACGAGTGGCAGCGGCTCCTATTTTGAATGGTCTACCGATGCGGGTTTCAATACCATCATTCAAGAGGGCGAAACCGACAGTATCTTGGTTTTCCAGACCGAAACACAGACCAAGCTCTACTTTCGTGCTTCAAACGGGCTCTGCACCCAAACCGAAGAAGTGCTGCTCTCCCCCGCCCCATCGCTGAGCCTGAGTACGGGCGATACCTTGCTCTGTGCAGCACAGGAATTTCCCGTCTCGATCCAGCTTTTTGGCGGCTCAGAAATCGCAAGGATTATTTGGGCCCCGATTCGGCTTTCTTGAGCGTTCAGGACACCACTGCTGTGATAGTCGATGCTTCCGCAGATGTGGATATTACCGTAGATGTTACCACCGTATTTGGATGTGGGCTCAGCGCCGATGCAGCGATCACGGTGCGGCCTATTTTTCTCGAAGTTTCTGATGATACCTTGGCCTGTGATGCCAATCCTGTAACCCTTTCGGCAAATGGATTTGGCTATGCCCAGAGCTTCGAGTGGTCCAGCGATGCAGCATTTACCGAGATTTTAAATCCCGATGGCGACAGCATTATTGTGGTCGATCCCAGCGCATTGGCCACCTATCATATTCGCGTAAGCAATGGCGGCTGCAGCCTCACCGACCAAGTGATGGTGAGCCTGCTACAGGCTGGCACCACCATCTCGCCCAGTCAATACATCTGCGAGGGGGATACCGCTACGCTTACCGTAAGCAATGACTTCCCTGCCAGCCAGCTATCGCACCAATGGCTTCCCAAAGAACCGATCATCGCTGGTCAGGGCAGCGCCTTCATCCGTGCCATTATCAATGAGCCGACCGTATTTACCGTAGTGAGCACCACCCCACAGGGCTGCGAGGTTGAGAACTCGACCGCCGTGCTTACCTCGCCACTTGGCGCGATCACCATTGATGCCACGGCCAACCCCAGATTGATCACCACCGGAGAGTCGAGCCTGCTCACGGCCACTCCCCGTATCGATTCGTATACCTATCAATGGACTCCATCGCTTTATTTAGATGGCGATTTCGGTGCTTCGGTCACCAGCACCCCGCCCGAAAGCATCACCTATCTGGTCACCATCACCGATTTTACCGATAATGGTGCCTGCCAAAAAAGTGACACGGTCAGGATTTCGGTTTTTGATGCCATCTGCGGCGCTCCCAATATCTACGTGCCCAATGCCTTCACCCCCAATGGCGATGGGGAGAACGATCTCTCCTTGGTGCGTGGAAACAATATCAGTCAATTGGAATTTTCAATCTATAACCGATGGGGCGAAGAAGTATTCAAGACCGAAGATCAATCGCGCGGCTGGGATGGCAGCTATAAGGGAAATCTGGCCGAGCCGGCGGTTTACGTCTATTATCTAGATGCGCGCTGCGGCGACGGACAGGAATATTTTCAGAAAGGAAATATCACCTTGATCCGATGAGAGCGCTCTTGGCCATAGCTATTTTTTTGGGTTTGGCTCTTCGGCCAATGGCTCAAGACGTACATTTCTCGCAGTTCTTCTTTTCCCCACAGACGTTAAATCCGGCCGAAATAGGAAATTTCGATGCGCAGTACCGGCTCAATGCCAATCAAAAAACACAATGGCGGGAAGTGTCAAAGCCCTATTCCACCTTCGCAATTATGGGCGACGGACGTTTTGATTTCCTGCCCAAGAATATTGCTTTCGGACTTAACATGCTCAATGACCGCGCGGGCGACTCTCGCTTCAACACCTTCAGCATCCTCGCCGGCGGTTCTTACGGGTATGCCCTTACCGATGATGGTGTACATGGCCTCAGCGGCGGACTTCAATTGGGCTTGACCCAAATAAAGCTCGACTATGATGCGCTCAACTTCAATAATCAATATAACGGTATAGTCTACGACCCCAATCTACCTACGGGCGAATCTTTTAGCCGGAATAGCCGCTGGTATTTCAACCTAAATTTTGGAGCTATTTACACCTATAATAAGACCAATCGAAAATCGATCACCGTGGGGCTTGCCGGTCACAATGCCAGCGCTCCCAACCAGTCTTTCACCAACGAAACCGGTGTAAGGCTGCCCTTTCGCACATCGCTCTACGCCAATGCGGAGTGGACGCTCACCGAAGATTTTGACCTTATGCCATCCTTCCGGTGGATGGATCAGGCCACCTTTACCGAAATCATTTTGGGCTCGGCGCTCCGCTATATTTTGATGAATGAGCGCAATCTATACCGCACCGTCTTTGCGGGCTATTACGGCCGCTTTGGCGACAGCGGTATCGCCATGCTAGGCTTTGAATATGACGAGTGGCGAGTGGCGGCCAATTACGATATCAACGTGAGCCAGCTCACGGCAGCCAGCCGAAACCGCGGCGGATTCGAATTTTCTGTTCAATACCTTTTCAATAGGAAACCAAACCAAAAAAGCTTCCGACATAAATACTGTCCCGTATTTTTATGAGTTTCCACTATCAAGGCACCGGCAATATAGGCCCAGTTGCGAGCCGCCCGTGCCGCCATATATGCCATACTTCCAAACAAACCCAAAACGGCGACTCACTCACCCCGGTCGCGCTACACAGCGCTTGCAATGTTGCGACTATTGTTCCCACACCTTTTCAATCTATTGCAGCATGAATCGATTGATCGCATTTACCATTACTTTATTATCACTCGCTTCCACTCCCCTTTTGGCGCAGCGCTGGCAAGACTGGATAAGCCTTGGCGACCGAGCCATGCGTGACCAAGACCCATTCGGTGCGCTCCGGTATTACGAAGAAGCCCGAAAGATAGACAGTGCCAAGGCCGAGATAAACTATAAATATGCCGAAGCCCTCGCGGCCAATCACGCGTACGAAAAGGCCGCTTTTTATTATTATAAAATTTATAGCCGCGATCGGGGAATCTTATTTCCCCAGGCAGGTATCGGGCTGGCATCCATGCAGAAGCAAAGCGGTGACTATGAAGATGCCAAGCAAAACTGGCGTCGGGTGCGCGATCAATTCAAGAAAGAACCCGATAGCTATTGGTATAGAAAAGCCGTTCAGGAAATCCGCTCCGCCGACCTTGCCAAGGAATGGGCCAAGGAACCCGTCCCATTTGAACTGGAGCGCCTGCCGGAACCGATCAATTCAGAATCGAGCGAGTTTGCAGGGATTTATGAAAATTCTGGAAGGCTCGTATTCTCGTCGCTTCGAGGCAGCTTTGATGAAAAAGGGCAGCTGCAAGGTGATCCTATCGCTTATAAACCGCGAAATTTTATGGCCGATAGCAATCTGCGCAAGGTCATCACGGTGAGTCCCGAATCGAGGTTCAATTATACCATCTCAAGATCAGGTGAAAAATACTGTTATGTCAGGCCAGCTCATTCCGGTGCGCCGTCCATCCATTGTTTCCAAAAAGGAGACGAAACAAAGCCCATTTTCAAAATACCCCTTGAGCAAGATAGCGGGTGGTATTCACAGCCCGCTTTTGGAGAGATCAACGGCGAAGAAGTACTCTTTTTTGCTTCCGACCGCAGCGGTGGTTCCGGCCAGCAGGATATTTGGTATGTCAATACAGCACAACCCTTTATGGCTCCGATCAATGCTGGCGATTTTGTGAATACTGCCGGCAGCGAGCTCACCCCTTTTTACGATTGGGACGAGCGCAAACTTTATTTTGCTTCCGATTGGCATCCCGGTTTTGGCGGGTACGATCTCTTTTCGAGCGATGTGATCGATGGGCGTTTTAATTACCCCGAAAATCTGCAACGCCCTTTTAATTCCCCTGCCAATGATCTCTATTATTCCTTTAACCATAAACTCGAAAAAGGACTGCTTACTTCAAACAGAACGGGCTCTGAGAAAGGGAATACCGCAGGATGCTGCAACGACATCTGGCTTTTCAAAAATTCGACTGCCACAGTGGCCGACACCCTTCCCGAGATTGCGACGCTGGAAGAATTGAACGATTATTTGCCGGTAAGGCTCTACTTTCACAATGATGAGCCCGACCCACGCACTAGGCAGGAAAGTACCGACCAGGACTATCTTGCCACCTATTATGGTTATACCCGCCTATTGCCCGATTACCAGCAAGCGTATCGGGAAGGATTGGCGAGTGGAGAAGCACTGGAAGCCGAAGATGCCATGGATGGGTTTTTTATAAATGAAGTCGATGAAGGAGTCAAAAACTTAAAATTATTCGTTTCTCTTTTGGCCAAGGAACTAGCTGAAGGTGAGCGCGTAGAACTTACTGTAAAAGGCTTTGCGAGTCCGCTGGCCAAGACCGATTATAATGTATTGCTCACGTCCCGGCGCATCGCTTCACTGGTCAACTACCTTAAAAACTATGAGCGCGGCCTGCTCAATCCCTATTTGAATGGCACTGCCGACAACGGAGCCAGATTGAAAATCAATCGCATCCCTTTCGGGGAGTACACGGCCAGCGCAGTGGTAAGCGATAATCCGAATGAGTCCAATGCCGTGTATGGGATCAGCGCGGCGCTGGAGCGGAAAATTGAAATCGTCTCTATTCAGCATGCCCTAGAAGACAGCACATTGGCAGAAATAGCCTTCGAATCGCTCATCGTCGATCTCGGCTCCATTTCCGTAAGGGACAGCTTGCTTTTTGCATTTCCCTACGGCAGTTCTGGTGGTCTTCAAATAGATTCTTTGGCCACCCCTTCAAGCCATATTAAACTTTTAGATGGCACCACGGGACAAGAACCACAGCCCATCGAAGGGATGCTCTACCCTGCCGGGCTGGCCGGTAAGCAAAGGCTCGGAATATTGGTTTATGGTAACTTTGCCGAAAGCCCCAAAGAGCTGAATATCACATTTGAGATTATAAAAGAATGAAGCTTACTATCTACGAAGAAGAATACCTTCCGAAAACCAGTTTGCCAATAAAAGGAGCCTTCGAGAAAGGAGATTTTTTAAAACTCGATCTATCTGCCGATAATCCATTGCTTCAAAGCGAAGAGATCAGGACGGTAGAAGGGTTGCAGAATCACATATCCGGACAGCTCAAGGCCGCCCATGCCAAATGCGGCTTTGGCGGGTACGGCGAAAAGCGTGATCTATATCAACGCAGCGCGCATTTTAGCGCCACCGATGCATGGCGTTCTATTCACCTCGGAGTTGATTTTTGGATGCCCGCCGGAACAAAGGTGAGAGCGACCCTTCCGGGAAAAGTACATAGCTTCCGAGACAATGATAATCCCGGAGATTATGGTTCGACCATCATCTTGCAGCACCACATTGGAAACGAAGTGATCCATTCCCTCTACGGCCACTTAAGTCGCCCATCGTTAGCGGGGCTAGAAGTGGGACAGCTGGTGGTGCGGGGTGAGATGATAGGCCGTCTCGGTGAGCCATTTGAGAATAGGGCTTGGCCACCGCACCTTCATTTTCAATTGATCAAGGATATGGGCGATTTTCGTGGCGATTATCCCGGCGTATGCACAGCCGCGGAGCGGGATCGATACCTATTAAACTGCCCCGACCCAATTAGCTATTTGGCTTGGAATAAAACCCCAAAAAAAGGTTTTTTACCCCTATAAATATTTCGTAATCAGACACGAAGGAATCGTCAAGATTTGATTTTTACTCAAAAAAAACTACTTTAGTGAACTGCCATAACCCGCTCATCGTGCTCCACTTCTATCACGTACGCTCCCTGAATCCTGGCTTAGTAGGCATCTGCCTGATAGCACTTATGGCCTGCGCCGAAATTTATACCGATGATAATCAGGACGATCCCGCCACCCAAAACCTTGTTCCTACTGAACTTTGGCTTAGGCAAGCGCTAGAAGCAGTAGAAACATCTTATCCTGAAACCAAAACCTATTCGGTATACATGGCATCCAGCAACAAATCTACCGAGACCGAACTTCATTTTGATCGGCACCATCAACTGTTAATGCTCGCTCAGCGATCGGATGGGATGCCTTCGGGCAATCTCTATTTTGACCAAGGCCGCGCTACTTTTTCTTATCATAAAGATGGGAAGCAATCATGGATCGTGGCTTACGCAAACAATCAAGCTTACGCTGCGGCAGAAAAGCTGGAAGGGAACTGGAACGCCGCTGGGTTAAACCACCTTCCCTTTTCTATAGAATCACTTCAAGATGCTGCTGCAAAAGCCATTAAATTTGAAAAATACGAAGCCGCCCGCCCGCATACGGTTCGGATCTATAAACCAAAGGAAAGGATCGATCTTGAATTTGGCGAAAGTAAGCAGCTCACTTTTTTGATCAATGCGAGAGCTGGCGAAAGGGTTCAGATCCGTCTCAATTCCCATCCATCGGGAAGCTATTTCATATTAAAACCGAATAATGGCTCAAATATGGAGCAACACGAATGGCATGGCCTGGCGGCAGAAACCGGCGATATGGAGCTCACTGTTTTCAAAAACGAGACCGAAGGCGACCCGTCAATCACGCTCGAAGTGGAGAAGACTAGTTCACGAAACCAAGGCTTCGCTCAAGCGCCGCTGGAAGTGCAGGCAAGTCCTTCCGGGAAATAAGGAGGCCATTCAAGCCGGCCAATTCCGCAAAAACATAGTGCTTGTCCATCGCGGCCTTCAGGTAGTTCCTGCCACTGCTATTTCCCGTCCCTACCCGGGTTCCGATCATTCTGAACACCATGTTCACGTGCCGCATCCGCCAAGTGGCCATAAGCTCATCGGTCTCCAGGAGCGACATGAGCAGTTGATAGGGCATGTGCAGCAGTGGATAGCCGCGGTAAAGCATGATAAAAAGTGCCGCCCGACACGCTTTGGCCGATAGCCTACGGTCTTCGACTTCATCTTTTCCAAATAATACTTGGTTCATCAAGTCTACATTGCCAGACTCTATGGTGAGCAAACCCTTCTCATAGGCCGAAGCATAGGCAGACCAGAAGGGATGTTTGGGCGCATCGCTCAAGGTATCGGTACCCCAAATCTTCGGATCATCAAAATAAGGCATCCGCTCCAGCCATGTATTCAGCAGGTCGAGCAAGTTATTATCATGTTCCGTTTTTTTCACCGATTCCACATCTTCGGATCGCAGTTGAGAGATGTAGTATTTCTTTCCATGTCGGTCTTCATAGCGCAGGCCGAGTTTGGCTTCGAGCTCTTTCCACTGTATGCTTTGAAAACCACTGGCCGGGCGAAGGAGATCTCTGAAATCAAGAAAATCTAAAGATGACATGGTCTCCATAATATTGATCTGGTCTACCAAGAGATGGAGTATGGTATTGATGCGGTTGGCGCGGTGCACGGCCGTCTGTAATGCCGGTCCATTATCGTTTATGGCCGGTGAGTCAAAACTCTCGACAATGGAATCTAGCTCGTGATGTATCTGCTTGAACCAAAGCTCGTAAGCCTGATGTGTGATGATGAAGAGCATTTCATCATGGGCATCAACACCTTTTTTATCGCTTTCTAAATGCTGGGCATTCAGTATTTTACCGAGCTGCAAATAGTCTTTATAATATACTTCCTTCTCCGACATCGTGGGCTTTTTTTTCGTCGGCGAAGGTATAAAAAGCCATCAAGAGAAAGCATTACCGCGTGGTCAGACCCGGCGATGTCTGATAATCGGTGCATGAAAGCTGAAAACTAATAATCTCGGGTTTCTTGAAGGGGATATCCCAAAAACCATTATAGGTAATATGCTTTGGCAGTAGCCATCCTTCTTGAAGTTCGTTCACCACCCGCATGGAAATATCAAAATCGAAAAGGATCGTATTATGCGCCAGCCGGTATTCGCGGGCTATCACCTCACGGCTGTCCTGATGAAAATACGAAGTCATGTCACGTATCACGGTTTCATCTTCCATCCCCTTCTTGGCATAGCAAGCAAATGCGATGCACGGTATGGAGTCTTCCCACATATAGGTGTAGATGCTATAGTCGTAGTACTGCACCATCTCTCCTTCAAATATGGCCATCTTATCTCCAATAAAGGGGACGTTTTCGATTTCAGCACCTGGATTGAACATCATCTTTTTGAGTTGCGCCTTATGTTTTTCGATGCTTGAGCCCGACACGAGCTCTTGCTCCATGCTCACCCTTTTATTGCTCACTTTCTCCTTTGCCGAGGGAAAGAAAACATCGTCATACATTTCGGCGGTCAGGTATTTCCACTCTCCATTGCGCTTTTTTATTTTGCCATTGGTTTCTTCAAAAGTCACATCTACCCACATCTCTTCTTGCTCATTTAGATGCTGCTCTGCCCGCCGCTTCAGGGTTCCGCGCTCCGACTCATCTTTTTCATACACCACCATGGCGCCTTTCATTTGATGCGGAAAGTACTTGAGATTCAAGAAAGCTTGATAGAAGGTGGTGTCTTTTTTGATCTGATCAATAAAATCGGCAGGACTGAAATCTTCCAGACCGGCGCTCACCACAAATTCGCTCATGGTAACGATTTTGGCAATATCATTTTGGCTGAAGCCAATAGAAGAAAGACCAAAAAGAAAGATAAATAAAGCCGCTCGGGTCATAGCAAGGAAACGAAGGTAAGGTTAAAAGGTTTTCGGGGATTCTATAGCGCTCCTTTTGAATGGCCCCGGCTTGAAGTGCCAGTCTACACGAAATTGACGGATGTGAAGGGACACGCATCCGGCTCCGCATCTCGATACTATTTTACAGCCCGAGATCATTGGTCGGCGATTCGAAGTTTTTCAAGGGCTGTAAAATCACTCGATGTGACGGGTATCACATAAGTTCGTCATACCGGGTGGTTTTTACATTAATTTTCCGGTAAGTAGGAGTTGTGAAATGCTGGTCGTCAAAAATTGTATCGAGATAGGGACATGCATCCGGCTTTGCCTCTCGGTACTATTTTACAGCTCAAGATCATTGGTCGGCGATTCGAAGTTTTTCAGCGGCTATAAAATCACTTGATGT
This sequence comes from uncultured Cryomorphaceae bacterium, assembly GCA_963836915.1. Classification (GTDB taxonomy): domain Bacteria; phylum Bacteroidota; class Bacteroidia; order Flavobacteriales_D; family Cryomorphaceae; genus Cryomorpha. The sequence continues at coordinate 850,589 of CAWILH010000002.1, forward strand.
GGCAGTCGTGGGAATGGATTATCAAGAGCTCTATCCGTCCTAATCGATGAGAAATACGAGTGCAGAGACTGCTCTCGCAGTAAGCCTAAAATATCAATCACCAAACACTCTGAAAGTAGCGGTAAATCGAGAAAGAAACTAGGACCAAAAATACCAAAGGCCACCCGCGAGGGCGACCTGAGGTTTGAACCTATAAGCCGGATTCTGTCTGGTTCCATCATTTATCTGGCCTTACCGTTGCCGGCAAGATCTAGCAACCTACCCTCCCAGATCGGGCGAGCAGCCCTCAAGCCTGGGTATACATGGTCTTTCAATCTGCGAGGTTTACCTCCCCCTGCTGTCGCCAGCCGAAGCTGTGGGCTCTTACCCCACTCTTTTCACCCTTACCCCGATTTACATCCGGGCGGTATAGTCTCTGTGGCACTTTCTATTATACTTTTGGTATCTCTTCCCGTTAGGAAGCGCAGCGCTCTGCATTGTCCGGACTTTCCTCTCCGAGTATCGGAGCGATGGAACAGTTCGCCACAAAGGTAAGTGGTATTTTTTTGAAATATGAAGTACCTTTGGGCTCGTTTTCAGAATTTCTCATCGTATAACTTGCCATTGTAATATGAGTAATAAGCTCCATAATCAAGAAGACTGGCGCGTCTTAAAAAAGCGCATGGAAGAAGGCTCGGATGAGCGTGTCACCATCTCCTTTTATCAATATGCCAAGCTGGGCAATCCGCAGCTGTTCCGCGATTTCCTTTTCGCCCATTGGGCCGAGCTCGGGGTCATGGGGCGCATCTACGTAGCGCAGGAAGGCATCAACGCCCAAGTCTCGGTGCCCAAAGAAAATTTTGAAGCCTTTCGCGACCAGGTCTATAGCATCTCTTTTTTGGAAGGTGTACGGCTCAATATTGCCATAGATGATGATGGCAAGAGCTTCTATAAACTGATTATTAAAGTCAGGAATAAAATCCTGGCCGATGGGCTTGAAGATGAATCTTTTGATGTGCGCGATCGAGGTACCCACCTAGATGCCCGTGACTTCAATGAACTTATCGCCAAAGACGATACGGTGCTTATCGATATGCGGAACCATTACGAGCATGAAGTGGGCTATTTTAAAGGCGCCATCACTCCCGACGTCGACACCTTTCGCGATTCGCTTCCCTATATTCTCGAAAACATAAAAGGTCTTGAAGACAAAAACCTGGTGATGTATTGCACCGGCGGCATCCGCTGCGAGAAGGCTTCTGCTTGGCTGAAGCACCAAGGCTTTCAAAATGTATTTCAGCTCGAAGGGGGGATCATTGAATATGCCCGGCAGGTGAAAAAAGAGAATCTTGAAAACCGGTTCGTAGGTAAGAATTTCGTCTTTGATGAGCGTATGTCAGAGCAGATAAGTGATGAAGTGGTGTCGCGCTGCCATCAATGCGGTGCAGCCTGCGATACCCATACCAATTGCGCCAATACCGGTTGCCATCTGCTTTTTATCCAATGCCAAAATTGCAAGGCCGCCCATGAAGGTTGCTGTTCGCCCGAATGCCGTGAAGTGATCCACCTTTCAGAAGATGAACAGTACAAACTTCGCGAAGGAATAGATCGTGGGTTTCTCACCTTTAAGAAAGGACGCTCCGAACACCTTGGCTTTAAGACCATTCACAAGGAGCTGGAAGCTGCCGCTGAAAAGCTAAAAAGATCCAAACCTTAGCTTTTTTTCCATTTGCTGAAAAGCCGAAATCCAATAATGCTACCTTAGCCGCCATGATCGTGCTACGGACGTACAATGTGATTTTTCTAAAATTCAAAGCCGACGATAAGGTATCTGGCGGTGCGCGGGCTTTATTGTCTGCCATCACCGAAACGGATATTCAGGAAGACGAATATTTGATCTCGGTAGGTGTTAAGAATGCCACCGAGGTGCGCGAATGTATGGGCACCCTGCTAGAGATGGGGCTGAGCTTTGATGATAGCGCAGGCAGCAGCGAAGATTTTACGGTCTTTGCCAAAGAAGGTATCTGGTGGCCGGCCGCATGGCTCGTGAACAATGGAGAATCATGCTGGTTTATAGCAGACGTTGAATCGCCGGTATGATCCCGGCAAAATTTTGAAACCATGAACGAAGAACATCAAAACTTAAAAGGAAAAGTAGCATTCATCACTGGCGGTACCAAAGGCATCGGCTTTGGCATCGCAGAATCGCTATTGGCCCAGGGCTGCAAGGTGGCCATATCGGGTCGTAAAGAAGCTTCCGCAAAAGAAGCTGCCGACAATTTGGCGAAAAGCTCTGGCTTAGAAACGCTGGGCATTGAAGCAGATGTGCGCTCGATGGAAACTATGAAAAAGGCACTTACCGCGATCGAATCGAAATTTGGAAGTGTAGACGCCGTGATCGCAAATGCAGGGCTGGGACATTTCGGAAGCATCACCGAAATAACCGAAGAGCAATGGCATGAGACGATAGATACCAACCTGACCGGAGTTTTCAATACTATCAAAGCATCAATCGATGGGCTCAAAAAGTCAAAAGGCTATTTCATCACCATCGCCAGCTTGGCGGGCACCAATTTTTTTGCAAACGGTTCGGCCTATAATGCCAGCAAGTTTGGTCTGGTCGGCTTTACACAGGCCATAATGCTAGACTTAAGGCAGATGGGTATCAATGTATCTACGATTATGCCGGGATCGGTCACCAGCCATTTTGCAGGCCACACGCCCAGCGAAGATGACGCTTGGAAAATACAGCCCGAAGATCTCGGAGAACTCGTAGTAGACCTTTTGAAGATGAACCCGCGCACCCTTCCTTCAAAAATTGAAGTAAGACCGAGCCAGCCGCCGTCGAAGTAGGACTTTACGCCCCTACCTTATCGCTTTTATGGCCTTTGGCGGCATTCTTCTCGATATGCTCTATGATCGATCCGGCCACATCCTTGCCGGTGGCATTCTCTATGCCCTCCAGTCCGGGTGAAGAATTGACTTCCAGCACGAGCGGCCCCCGCTTTGATTCGAGCATGTCTACCCCAGCCATTTCCAGTCCCATCGCTTTGGCTGCGGCCAATGCCAGTATGCGCTGGTCTTTGGTCAGTCTCACTGCTTTTGCAGAACCGCCGCGATGTAGGTTGGATCTGAACTCGCCTTCGGCACCCTGTCGCTTCATGGCGCCCACCACCTTTCCGTTTACCACAAAGGCGCGGATGTCGGCTCCGCCGGCTTCTTCAATAAATTCTTGGATGAGCATATTGGCCTTGAGCCCGTGAAATGCTTCTACTACAGATTTTGCCGCCTTGCGCGTTTCGGCCAGCACCACACCTATGCCCTGCGTGCCTTCCAGCAATTTTATCACTACCGGGGCACCCCCTATTTCTTTGAGCAATGGCTCTACATCTTTGGGGTGGCTCGCATAGATGGTCTTCGGGATTCCGATCTCATGGCGTGAGAATATCTGTAGGCTGCGCAGCTTATCACGCGAGCGAACGATGGCGATAGAACTATTTACCGCAAATACTTTTTGCATTTCAAACTGGCGTACTACTGCTGTACCATAAGAAGTTACAGAAGCACCTATACGCGGTATGATGGCATCGACCCCTTCTACTTCTTTCCCATCGTACATGATTCGCGGGTTTTTATACTCACCGATCAGCGAGCAGCGCATATGGTCGAGCACTATGGCTTCATGGCCCCGCTCAGTGGCCGCTTCTTTGAGCCTGCGGGTAGAGTATAGCCGGCTATTTCTGGAAAGGATAACAATTTTCATAGTTTTTTTTCTGTTTGCAGGTAGCTCTTGGATACGTCGATCAAGAAATCATCTTTCAAAAACCGCCGTCCCAGTAGTACCGAATAATTCATAGTAGACCGATCGGTGAGTGTCACTTCGGTCATCTTCTCAATTGCGCCAAGCTGTATTTTCAGTTCGACCACATATCTGGATTGGCTCACCCCATTGGAGCTTTTAATCTGTCGCGATTTAAACTTTTGGAAGCGTACCACCTTATGTGAACGCTTCAAAAAATGGCAGCATAGGATTTTCTTACCCGCCATTTTTTCCACCCAGATCTTATCACAATGTGCTGAAGATGATTGTGCACCGCTATCTATTCGTGCCACTACACGCAGCCGATTGAGTTCTGGAAAGTTTATTTTCTCCTTTCGCCCTATGATATGTTTTGCATTGGTCTCTCCTGTCATCTGAAATTTTGCGCAATGAAGGCGCAAATATATGCTTTTGGTTACGCCAGCCATATTAAGTTTTCATTGCCCTATATTTGCCGATCTAAATTCTCAAGCTATCGCCAATACCGAATTTCAAATTAACGGAAAGCAGATCGCGCCAGGACAAAGCGCAAGGATAAAAGCCAATATCGCCAAACTCCCTTCTGGTACGGTCATCGACCTGCCCATCTATGTATTCAGAAGTAAGCGGAAGGGGCCGACGGTACTGTTCAGCGGTGGCCTTCACGGCGATGAAGTCAATGGAATCGAAATCGTGCGCCGCCTTCTAAATGATGATTCCTTTGATGCACTGGAGCGCGGCACCGTAGTGGCCATCCCCGTAATGAACATTTATGGATTCCTGAATTTCAGTCGGGAAGTACCCGATGGAAAAGACATCAACCGAAGCTTCCCCGGCCACTCGGGCGGGTCGCTGGCAGCGCGGGTAGCCCATTTTTTAAATAAGCAGATCATCACGCAGATCGATGTGGGCGTAGATTTTCATACCGGTGGGGCTTCCCGCTTCAATTTTCCGCAGGTGCGCTACGCCGCTATTGATAAGCGAGCAGCCGAATTGGCGAAAGCCTTTGCACCGCCCGTAATTTTGCAGAGCGGTCTCATAGACAAGAGTTTGCGGAAGCAAGCCTATAAAGCGGGCAAGACCCTGCTCGTATACGAAGGTGGCGAGAGCCTGCGGCTTGATGAAGATGTGGTGCAGGAAGGAATAGACGGTGCAAAGCGGGTGTTGAAGCATCTCAAAATGGTGAAATATGCCCCCGACCCTACGGGCGATCCTGTTCATTTGGAGAGTTCTACCTGGGTGCGCGCCAAGCGCTCCGGCATCTACACCGGTATTTTAAAATCGGGAAGTGCGGTGAGCAAAAAGGATGTCTTGGGAATTATCACCGACCCATTTGGCGAGTTTGAAATGAAGATAAAATCCACCCGTCCCGGTTTTATTATTGGGCATAATAATATGCCGATCGTAAATCAGGGGGATGCATTGATCCATCTGGGGCTTATGTAAGTATATAGCGCTCATCTGCTAACCTTCAATAAGGCGATGGCGAATGGTAAATATCACCAATCCTACGCGTGACTTTGCATCGAGCTTAAAAAAAAGGGAGTCCCAGTAGCCATCTACCGTACGCGGGCTCACATTCATTTTCGCAGCTATTTCTTTATAGGTCAACTCTGTACATACCAATTGCAAAAAACGGATTTCTCGTTCAGAAAATTCTGAGACTTCCTTTACCTGAATTTCTTCCAGTGGCGACAGCTTTTTGCGCAGGCTGCCCGACACGAAATCAGAGTGGTAAAAACCGGTGGTCGATACTTCCTGTATGGCGCGTACCCACTCATCAGGCTCGGCATCCTTTAATAAGTATGCACGCGCTCCGGCTCGGATCATCTTTTCTACGGCCAGATCGTCATCCAGCATGCTCAGGGCGATAATCTGAACCGGTGGATGTGATTTTTGAAGCGTGGTGGTGGCTTCCCAACCGTTCATTACCGGCATATTAAGATCCACAATGACGATATCAACAGGATCGCTCGGGATTTTATCAATGAGCTCCTTCCCGTTCTCACATTCATAGGCCATATCAAATCCACGTGCCATCAATAGATTTGCTATTGCATTTCGCACGGGCTTATGATCATCGGCAATAGCAACCCGAATTTTCTTGTGCATAGTTATTTCCCGTAAGGAATGGGCTGCCGAAGTTAGCAAAGAAGGTGGGACTGGCCGGGAGACAAGATGCTGCCGCAAAACGAAACTTTCGGTTCTGGCCAGAAAAACCAATCCATTTATGGCCTGCCGAGAACTAAAATCGCAGACTCGCGCCCAATCCGCCAGGTAGGGCATTGAGCGTAAGAATCATGCCATCACCCACGATGAACTTTTGATGTACGAGCACCATGGTAATATCAAATGCCAGCAGAAAGGCGCCTTGCAAAATGATGGATTGGCCATAGCCTTTTAGGCGCACCGGATTATCGGAACTTGATCTACGAGAGCGCTCCATGAGGTAGAGTCCGCCAGCCATATAGGCCAGATCAAGACCCGCATTGAACAATAAGGTTTTGTCCATTTCATTCTGCAATTGGTAGAGCTCCAGACCGGTACTGGGCGCGGCCATTTTTAGGGCACTGAAATAACCGAAGGCTGCTATACCGAGATTCACTCCATTCCAAATCGCATTCATCTCATAAAAATACCGGTCGCTGCCCGATGTAATGGCACGCGCTATGAGTCCGCCGGCAATATTCACCGTAGCCCAGGAGCCTAGCACCAGCATGCCATTGGTCCTAAAATTCTGTTCTGCTTCAAAGCTTTCAGTGAGCGATTGAGCGTGTAGGGATAAACAGGCAAAAAGAAAAAGGATGAGCAAGAAGGCGTTCGTTTTCATATTGGCTAAACTAATTTAAAAGAATCATGTTCAGAACCCGACCAAGAAAAAAGGATCCCCTTTATCTATTCGTGGTAAGGCCGAATCGCATCATCGCGTCAAAATCAAGATTAAGAAAAAAGAATTCTCTTGCGATCTAACTTAGTTAGATTTTTACCATCTTTGCACCGTGGAAAGAAAACCTATAGCCGGAAAACGCCATGCTTCCCGAGAGCGAATTATTTCCGAAGCCGTTGCCCTGGCCGAAGAACATGGATGGGCAAAGCTCACCGTAAGGCGACTTGCGGCCCGATTGAATTATGCTGCACCGGTGCTTTACGAGCATTTTCAGAATAAGGAGCACCTCAGCAAATCTATTGTAGAAGAAGGGTTCAAAAGCCTTACTTCGCTCATGCACAGTGCAGCGGCAGCGCATTACTCCCCGCAAGAAAAGCTGATCAACCTGGCCAGGGCGCGCTACAGCTTTGCCATTGAAAACAAGGCGCTCCACAGCATGATGTTCGTAAGCGGCGGGGAAGCTTGGCAGCGCGAGGCTACTTTTAAGGGAATGTGCGAAGCCGCTGAGCTGCTCACCAAAATTCTAAAAACCATCACAGGCCGCAAAGATGAATGCCGTGACCTGCTCACCAATTATATCGCCATCATAAAGGGCTATACCTACTTGAGCGTAGAGCTTCCGGCAGAGCAGGGCTGTTCGCGGTTCTTCGGCGATACCGAGCCTTTGGATGCCCTTACCGATGCCATCAAGAGATTTATATTATCCGTAGAAACCAAAAAAGATGAATAAGAGAAAACTGATCGTAACCTTGGCTGGTGTGGGCGTGGTGGCGCTATGCATACTGCTCGCGAGCTTCCTTAAGAGAGAGCCGAAGGAGAAAAAAGAAGACGGCGCCACGGCCACTGCCGTAAATGCAGAATTGATGGAGCCGGGTGCGGTGTCACGCTACATCGATATCACCGGAAGGTTAATACCAAAACAGCGGGTACAGCTCTTTGCTGAAGTGGGCGGTATAGCACGCTTTGGTCAAAAACCTTTCAAAGAAGGGATAACCTTTGAAAAAGGAGAACTGATGCTTGCCATCAACAGCGAGGAGATACAGAGCGCACTCGCGGCACAGCGCAGCAACTTCCAGAGCCAACTGGCCGGCGTGATCCCCGATCTGAAACTCGATTTTGTAGAAGCAGCGCCAGAGTGGGAAGCCTATCTGGATAAGCTGGACATCACCGGCCGCCTGCCCGAACTGCCTACCATAGAAGATAAAACCCTGAAGCTCTTCTTGAGCGGCCGCTCCATATTGACTTCCTACTACACTATAAGGGAAGCCGAAACAAGGCTCGATAAATACGTGGTGCGGGCACCATTCATGGCGGCGGTGACCGAAGCCACTCTAGACGAAGGGACATTGGTGCGGGTGGGACAGCCCATAGGAACGATTATAAGCCGTGGCGCCTACGAACTCGAAGCCGGCCTGAGCTATCTCGACGCGAAAGCATTGAGCGTAGGTACCGAGTTTGAACTCGATGACGTGAATACCAAGGCCACCTATAAAGCAAAGGTGGTAAGGGTCAATGATCAGGTCGATCCCGAAACGCAGCAAGTGAAGATCTACGCCGAAATAAATGATCAGAATGCAAAAAGCGGAATTTACCTTGACGGCAAAGTGGAAGCCGAAAAATATCAAAATGCAGTGCGCCTGCCGCTTTCAGCGCTGGTAGATGATGCCGGCCTCTATGTGGTAAGAGATTCCATGGCCGTGCTCACGCCTGTAGAAGTGCTGTACAAAGATGCCGAGACCGCCATCGTAAAAGGAATGGAAAAAGCCGAGAACGTGATCACCGACACCTATAATGAAAGCCTCGATGGCAGTAAGGTAACGATCGTAAATATCGAAGAATGAAAAGGATCATTGCATTTTTTATAGAAAACTCGCTGCTCGTATACCTCGGCCTTATTGCGATAGCATTAATGGGCGTGCTGCTGGCATCGAGGATGAACACATCCTTCTTCCCAAATGTAGACGAAAAGTTCATCGTGATCGAAGCAGTATACCCCGGATCATCGCCCGTAGAAGTAGAAGAGGGAATAACCCAGAAGGTAGAAGAAAACCTGAAGGGCGTATCCGGAATAGACCGTGTGACTTCTGTAAGTTCTGAAAACGCCGCCAATATAAGGGTAGAACTTGAGAGCGATGTAGATGCCGACCTGGTGCTGCAGGACGTTAAAAACGCGGTAGATCAGATTTCAACATTTCCGGAAGGGATGGAAAGAATCGTGGTATATGTGGAAGAGATCGTAAACTTTACAGCAAAGTTGGCACTCGTAGGCGACGTATCGCTGGGCACCTTGGAGCAGACCGCCGACCGGGTAGAAGATGAGCTGCGCGCCTATCCGGGAATTTCCAAGATAAGCGTCTCGGGATATCCAGATCAAGAGATCGAAATAGCCGTGGAAGAGTCGAAGCTCAGGGCTTTTGATCTCACCTTCACCGAGTTGGCCAATGCGGTGAGCTCCTTTAATATTGAGACTACCGGTGGGCGGATAAAGGGCAAGGAAGAAACCATCATACGCTCTGACCATAAGTCATATACCGCCAATGAAATGCTCGATGTGGTGATCAAGGTGCTGCCCGATGGCAAAAAGCTGCAATTGCGCGATGTGGCCGCCGTGCGAGACGACTGGGCAGAAAATACGGATGCCGGCTATTTTAATGGCAAGAAGGCGGTGTTCATCACCGTAAATACGCTCAATGAAGAAGATATACTGAGCGCGGCAGACAAGATCGAGAAATACGTAAAAAGTTTCAACGCCAGCAATCGGGCCGTAGAAATGGTCCTGGTAAAAGACGGTACCGTAAACTTGAAAGAACGCATTGGGTTATTGCAAAAAAACGGCATCATCGGAGCCCTTATCGTATTCGTGCTGCTTGCTCTATTTTTGCGCATCCGGCTCGCATTCTGGGTTGCGCTGGGCATTCCTATTTCTTTCTTAGGGATGTTCATTTTCATCTCATTTACCGGTATCACCATCAATGTGCTCTCCCTTTTTGGAATGATCCTCGTGATCGGAATCTTGGTGGACGATGGCATCGTGGTGGGAGAAAATATTTTTCAACATTACGAGAATGGCGAGAGCCGATTAAAGGCGGTGGTAAATGGCACCATTGAAGTACTGCCAGCGGTGATCTCTGCAATCCTTACCACCTGCATAGCCTTTTCCTTCTTCTTTTTCATTGATGGAAGGCTGGGCGAATTCTTTTCAGATGTATCGGCCGTGGTTATTGCCGCACTCGCTTTTTCGCTTATCGAAGTGCTTCTCTTCCTTCCAGCCCACCTCGCGCACACCAAGGATCTCACCGAAGATGCGAAGCCCAATAAACTAAAGGACAAGGTAGAAAAGGGCTTGCTTAAATTCAGGGACCGGTATTTTCAGCCTATCCTTGACTTTTCAGTACAGTATAAGGCCTTTACCTTTCTGGTAATATTCGGGGTGCTCATACTCACCTTTGGCGCATTGCGCGGCGGGGTGATCCGAACCACATTCTTTCCCGACATCGAGCAGAATGAGATACAGGTTTCGCTCGAATTGCCTTCGGGCACGTCTGAAGAAGTGACCCGCGAGACCATGAACTATATCGTGAACCGCATCAAGACCCTTGACGGGAAATACTTGGAGCGTGAAGATGTAGACTCCAGCCTCTTCGAGAATATAGAAGTAAGGCTCGGGCCGCAGAGCAATCAAGGGTCGGCCACGATCTATCTGGTCTCTTCCGAAAACCGGCCCATTCGGAGTTTCGTAATAGGCGGCGATATGCGCGAAGCAGTGGGCGCCGTGCCCAAGGCCGAAAAGTTGAGCTTTGCCACCACTACCCCTTTCGGGAAACCGGTCAATATTTCTTTCTCAGGGCAGGATTTTGAAAAAATAAGGGCTGCGGTAGCCGATTTCAAGAAAGAACTGGGCGCCACAGGAAATGTAAAAGACCTGATAACCAATGACCGCGCCGACCAGCCAGAGCTCAATATCTCGCTTAATGATGCCGGTCGTGCGCTGGGCTTCACCGAGCAGAGCCTGATAGGCCAAGTGCGCAATGGATTTTTTGGCTTCGAAGCGCAGCGGCTACAGCGGGGCGACAATGAAGTGAAAGTATGGGTGCGCTACGCCATGGAAGACCGGAAGGAAATAGAACAGCTCAAGAATATGCGGGTGCGCACCCCGGCAGGAAAGTTGGTGGCACTCAGCGATGTGGCCACCATCGAACCCACCAATGGATTGATAGCCATAAATCACCGAGATGGCCGCCGCGAGGTGACCGTAGAAGGCGAGATCGCATCTCTCGATGTGAGCACCCCCGAACTTATCGCCCAGATTCAGGACGAAATAATGCCACCCATACTCGGAAAGTATCCGGGTATCAACGTGACCTATGAAGGGCAGCAGCGCGATACCGCCAAGCTTCAAAAATCAATATCAAGCGTGGGGCCCATCATTCTGGTGCTCATCTTCATCACGCTTGTGGTAAGTTTTAGGTCATATTCGCAAACGCTCGCCCTACTGCTCCTTATTCCTTTTGGAATCATCGGCGCAGCTTGGGGCCACTTCATCCACGATCAGCCGTTGAGCATCTTGAGTTTCTTGGGAATCATTGCCTTGGTCGGCGTATTGCTGAACGATGGCTTGGTGTACATCGGTACTTTCAATCAAAACCTGCAGGAAGGCCTCTCCTTTGACGATGCCTTGCAGGCTACTTCCATGACCCGGTTCAGGCCCATCGTGCTCACCACCGTTACCACCACCGCAGGGCTGGGGCCGCTCATTTTGGAGACGAGTTTTCAGGCGCAGTTTCTCATACCCATGGCCATTTCCATCGCCTACGGACTTATAGTGGGATCCTTCCTGCTCGTGGTCTTGCTGCCCATTACGCTCTCCATATTCAATAGAATAAAAATAGGCGCTATTTGGCTTTGGGAGAAGGAAAAACCCAGTGCCGAAGAAGTGGAACAGGCCATTAAGCGCAAAAATAGGGAACGCGTAAAGATATGATGAACAATACCTTAAATCGAATTTACATCCTATCGCTGGGCCTTGGCCTCATGGGCAATGTATACGCACAGGACAGTGTGGGCCTTTACCGCGCTGTTGAGCTTTCGCTGATCCATAATTACGATGTGAATATAGCCGGCGTAGACCGTGAAATGGCCGAAAACAATGCAGAAGCAGGCAATGCCGGCCTGCTGCCCACGGTATATCTGGACGGTGGCGGCAGCTACGCCGTGCAAAGCGCCGAGCTACAGTTTGCATCTCCCGAGCAGCCACCCATCAATGCCGAAGGCGCCGCCACGCTCTCGTACAATGCGGGCGCATATATGGATTATGTGCTCTTCAACGGTGGCCGAAGGTTACACAGGCTTGATTATCTGAGATCCTTGGGCGAAGATGCCCGCTTGCGCGAAAGGCTCTCCATGGAAAATACCACCCTGAACGTTGCCAATTCATTTCTTGAAGTGGTGCGGCTTACCAATGCTACCTCCATAGCCCAAGAAGCCATCGGACTTTCGCTGGAGCGGGTAAAACGTGCCGAAGAGAATTATAAATACGGGAATACCACTAAGCTTCAATTGCTAAATGCCGAAGTAGACCTGCGCAACGATTCCATCACCTATGCCCAGCAAGGGCTCCAACTCAACCAAGCTTTGCGGAATTTGAATATGGACATTGGACTGCCGGCAGATACCAGCTTGGCCATAGCGACCGATTTTGAGTTTATGCCCCCACTTGAAAAAAACCTATTGCTCGATAAAGCGCGAAGCCAGAACACGGCATATTTACGGGCCGAAACAATGCCTTCGGTGCGGGGCTCCTGCTCAAAACGGCCAAAGCTGATATCTTTCCTACCCTAGCCGCGCAGGCTGCCTACACTTATAATTTTAGCGATCAGGAAGCCAGCTTTATCACCCGACAAGAAACCTATGGCTGGAATGCAGGGCTTACGTTGCGCTTCTACCTGTTCGATGGCAGCCGCATACAGCGCGCTATTGATAATGCAAACCTTGAGACCCGAGTAGCCCAGATAGAAATAGACCGAAGCACGAATGAAATGGTACGCTTGATCAATAATGCCTACGATGCCTACACCACCAATTTTCAATTGCTCAACCTGAGCCGCAGGAACCTCGAACTGGCTATGCTCAACTACAGCCGCAGCCGCGATGCCTTTGCAACGGGGCAAATAAACGGTACCGAACTCCGTGATGCACAGCTCAACCTGAGCAGTGCCAAGAATGACATCAGCCAGCAGCGCGTGCGCACCAAACTTGCCGAATTAGGCCTTCTCTACGAAGCTGGGGTTTTATTGGAAAACCAGCCATGAGTTTAAAGCAATTCATTTTTCTCGGCCGTATCGAAGCCGTTTCGGCATTGGTGCTTTTTGGTATTGCCATGCCCTTAAAATACCTTGCCGACATCCCTGAAGCAGTAAAATATGTAGGCTGGGTACATGGATTGCTCTTCGTGATCTATGTCGGTGCCTTGATCTTTATTTCTTTTCAGCGAAAATGGTCTCTCGGCAAGATTCTGCTTTTATTCATCGCTGCTTGGATTCCGGGCGGGCCTCTCCTATTTGAGAAAAGGCTGCACCGCGAAGAGAAGCGCAACCAGCTGTGATGAACCCTACCAATTTACTCCCCTGCGATGGTGAAGCGTATTATTATACCGATTTTTTAGGGAACAATGCCGCGGGCCACCATTTCGATATGCTTTTACAAAACATCGAATGGCAAAATGATATCGTGAAAATGTTTGGAAAAACCATCACCACTAGCCGAAAAACCGCTTGGTACGGCAAGGAGCCTTTTGAGTATACGTACTCAAAGATTTCACGAAGGGCACGGCCATTTACTGAAGCCTTGTATGAGATCGAAGGTGCCATTGCCGAATTTTCGGGAGTGCATTTCAATTCTTGCCTGCTCAATCTTTACCACCACGGTGGCGAGGGTATGGGCTGGCATGCCGATGATGAAAAAAGCATCGATCCCCACAGCGCCATAGCATCGCTCAGTCTGGGCGCCGAGCGAAAATTTGCCTTTAAGCATAAGCAAACCGGTGAGCGGGTAGACCATATTCTGGCATCTGGCAGTATGCTGCTTATGAAGGCTCCTACCCAAGTGCATTGGCACCATAGCCTACCAAAAACGAAAAAGATAAATGCACCACGTATAAACCTGACATTTAGGAATATGTTGCCACAAAATGGCCTGCACAACCATGCTAAAAACGCCACATAGAAAAGAAATGCGTATTTCTGCATGGATTTAATGCAATCAGCGTCCATGAGAAAACTTCTCTATTTTATCCTTTTTAGCATCGTATTGATCTTTTGCTCCTGCCAGGTCACGCGTTTCGTAGTCTATAATTTTGCCAATATTGATGACCATGAAATATTCCCCTTTCGGGAAATAAGCAACGAGGCTCCTGCATTTGAATTTATCCCTACTGATGGATCAAAAGCGCCTAAAACTGCCAATACCCCGACTGACACCATACCCTTCGATCAATTCTTGGCAGAGAAAGAAACCGTGGCTTTCTTAATAATTAAAAATGACTCAATATATTACGAGACCTATTTGAATAAATACGATACGGCATCTATTGTAAACTCTTTTTCCATGGCCAAGTCGGTGCTGTCCATTTTGATCGGGATCGCTATTGATGAGCAGCTTATAAAATCGGTCGATGAACCTATAACCAAATATATCCCAGAGCTGAAGGAGAAAGGCTTTGAGAAAGTGAAGATCTTGCATTTACTCCAAATGACTTCGGGATTGAAATTCAATGAGAGCTACGTAAATCCATTTGGCGACGCAGCCACGTTCTACTACGGCCGCAACCTGCGTAAATCTATCAATAAGCTGAAGCTCGAAGCCGAACCCGGCACCCGTTTTAACTATGTGAGCGGCGATAGCCAGCTGCTCGGACTGGTACTTGAGCGCGCCCTTAAAGACCGATCGATAAGCGAATACCTTGAAGAAAAGCTATGGAAACCCATGGGGATGGAATACCCGGCTTCATGGAGCCTAGACCGAAAGAAGGATGGGCTTGAAAAAACATTTTGCTGCCTGAATGCCCGTGCCCGCGACTTTGCCAAAATAGGCAGGCTCTACCTTAACAAGGGCGATTGGAATGGGGAGCAATTGGTACCCAAATCATGGGTGGAGCGGTCTACGGCCATCGACAGCACTGCCGGTAGTGCGTGGTATTATCAATACCAGTGGTGGCTTGGCGGCAAAGATGGCGACTTCGTAGCAGAAGGAATATTGGGTCAGTGTATTTATGTAAATCCGTCCAAGAATTTGGTAATGGTAAGGCTTGGCAAAAAAACCGCGGGCTTGAATTGGGAAGGGCTTATGGCCAGTATTGCGGCAAACTATTGATCTTCGCTTGATGGGTGGCTCATGGTCATCACATCCAAGACTCATTGCTCTTCTCGGTGCAGTAGAGCAGATAATCATAGAGATTTTTGGCATCGGTAGCGTCCAAATAGCGCACAGATCGAGTGCCGGCGGCGGTATAAAAACTAATATGGCAGAGATTACGCCGGGCTAGGAATACATTATCCTTTCGCGAAAGCGCCTGAATCTTAAAGGATGGCAAGACGGCCCTAGAAGTGAAGGCCCAGCCCTTCTTGATCAACACATAATCTTGATCGAAGAAGATGCGCACGGTGCGACCGTAAATATAGGCCAGCGACGTGATTAAAAGAATGGGGATCAAGAGCAGAAAGGCCGAGTAGCCATGGAACCAATAGATAAGCCCGAGGGCAGGCAATAAGATCAGCGAAGATATGATGGCCGCCAGCCGGGCGTATGCGGCCGCATCGGCATGTATCTCGTTGACCGGTGGCATATAATTCTCAAATATTCCCGTGGCCAGCATCGCGCTTTCTGCCTTCTTTAGCGCTGGGATCTCTATGCTTTGCTTATTGGCCACTTCGCCCACACTATTGGATGGCTTCAGGGTGGCCGACTCATAGCCCACCGCCCGCCTTAGGGGATTGGTTTGCCAGAGCACAAACTGCACTTTACGGATGGGGACACGAAACTCATTTCGCTTCAGCAGGCCGGTGCTGATCTCTACCGCCTGCGATTTCAATACAGCCTTGAGATTGTAAAACCGAAGCACCGTGCGCACCAGACTGATGATCACCGAGAGTACCGTAAAAAGTATGATGGCGCTCAAGATAAGTGTGATGCCCGCATTTATGGCCTGCTGCGCATATTCATCTACCGAGTCGCTGAAGTACCGTTCTATAAGCTCTTGGTATTGACTCATGGTACCAAATACGAAGGCTACGGCGATGAGGCCGGTGCGGAGATG
The DNA here is from genome assembly GCA_963836915.1 of uncultured Cryomorphaceae bacterium. GTDB lineage: Bacteria > Bacteroidota > Bacteroidia > Flavobacteriales_D > Cryomorphaceae > Cryomorpha. The sequence goes on from CAWILH010000002.1 coordinate 866,564, forward strand.
ATTTTCCGTGAGTCCGACCAATAATAGGTCGAACACCCCTAGTTTTACGAGCGTCTCCCCTTCTGCTTCCGCAAATGGATCGGCTGGTGTGGCGCCTTCTTCGCGAGCCTCTTCCCCCACGTTTTGAGCAGCTTTTTTTTGATAGAGCAATGCCTTTAGTTCATTGGCCTTCGGGCGCTCTAAGGCAGGGATTTCCAACTCATTGCCCTTTGATCCTGCCGTATCGACTTTCAAGGCTACCAGCCCGAGCATTCGCTGCACGATATTTTCAGTGATCTGGATGGACTGAATCCGATCTACATCCACTACGATCCGGTCTTTTACGAGCACCCCCTTATGGATAATCAGCTCATCGCCACGTACGTGAAACGTAAAATTGCGGTGCTGGAAATAGGCCAATACCCCGAAGGCCAGAGCCAGTGGGATGATCCCAAAACCTAAGAAATACCAGAGTTTGGGATTGGCCGCAGCCAAAGCGATGATGGTAAGCAATAAGGTGGTAAGGGCGCGAAAACTGCGCAGGAGATATACCACGATCCCCAGTAAACTCTGCCGTTGCGGCTCCTTGAAGTAGGAGAAATCCGCTTTAGACATAATTGGCCGCTTTTTTAGAAATATAATCCCTAAGCTGCTGGGCTTCATCTTGCTCCAACCCAGGAATGGATAAATCGGAAGTTGCTCCGCCAGCCGTATAAATCTTCAGGGTGCAGAGCTCATATTTTCGCTCTAATGGCCCTTGAGATACTTCCGTATGCTGTATCCGGTTAAAGGGAATAGTGAGAATGGTGCGGAATATCCATCCTTTCTTATACGTGATATCCTTTTCCCGCAAGGCATAGGATCGCTTTCGATAGCCGCGGTTAATGGCATAAAAATTAAAACCAGCCAGCAGCAATACGCCTGGAACCATAAGGAATAACCACCAATCACCTACTGCGACAGGGATTATAATAGCGGCGATGGTCGGAATGCTCCAAAATATGGAAGCGATCAGGTTTCGCAGCGAGCGGTACCGTATGGGGTGATGTTGAAAACGTACATCTTCTAGGGCCGGAAGGTCTTGCGTAATTACTTCCGGGTTCTCCCAGGCTATATCCATACAGCGAAGGTAAGGAGTAGCTTTCTTAAACCGGGATGGCTGCCGCAAAATATTTTAAACGGGCTACAGCCGATCTAAATGGTACTTTTACGCCAAAAATCAACTATGGATGGTATTGGCAACGGCCATTTTATTTTTGCCATAATCTTTGCAGTCTCTTTTATAGCCGCAATGGTATGGGCATATCGCAAAGACCTCAAAGGACTCGGGCGCCACTACCGAAAAGTATGGCTGATCATCCTGATGGTATTGGTGATTTATTTCATCATATTTTTTCTCAATCGGATTTGATGGCGTACCATGCCCATCGATTTTATATATTTGAAAATCAGAAAACCAACCTATGAAACAATTTTCCCTAATTCTTACGCTTACTCTATTGATCCCCACCCTAGGTGCTTTTGCACAGGAATTGGAGAAAGAACCCGTCTACCGCGCGGGTAAATTTTACAATTCGCAAGAAATGGAGATTATCTTTTCGTTTGCCAGTATTGACTATGACAGCGTGAGTGTAGATCAAAATATGAGATTTACACCGGTCTTAAATTTGGCTGGACATATCAATTACGATGTTAGCAAGAATCTCGGGTTTTCGGCAGGACTTGCCATCAGGAATGTAGGCTTCATTGCCAAATATCCCGATGCGGAAAACGATCTTAAAATAAAATACCGCACCTATAATTTAGGATTGCCCATCGGATTTAAAATTGGGAACCTAAACCAGAACAGGCCTTTCTTCCTTTTTGGGGGCTACGAAGTAGAGATGCCCTTTCATTATAAGCAGAAACGGTTTGAAAATGGCGACAAGAAAGAAAAGATCACAGGTTGGTTTAGCGATAGAACGGAGCTCTTTACACAATCGGTATTTGCAGGAGTGCAGCTGCCAGGCGGTATGGCATTGAAGGTCAAATATTATTTGGACAGTTTCTTCAATCAGGATTATAAAGAATTTAGGGAAGTAGAAGGTACAGGACCTGTCGAAGTGCAGCCATTCCAAGGTTTTCAAGCCAATGTTTTTTACCTGTCTATCAATTGGTTTCCTTTCAAAGATTCGAAATTATACCTTGAGAATCTTAGAACAGTACCCGAGACTTTTACCACTGCTTCGTACCGCGCCAAAAAACGTGGGAATTGGAAGCGATGAGTCAAGGATTAGGCGAACGCCGGTTTTGCTGATAAAACGAATGAACTTTATGCTATGAGATACGGGTTATTATCTCCGATTCTTTCGCCCAATTGTTTACTTTGGCCGCTTATATCCATGAATACGTTGAACCTTCATAATTTCGGTTGGTATTATTTTCAAGATCCCGCTTGAAGAAAGGCTATTATTGATTATTTAATATAGGCCGTAAAGGCCTTTTTTTATGCAAACCAAATCGGAGATAAATAAAGAAGAAATAGCCATTCAAGGTTTTGCGGGGTCGTTTCACCATATCGCAGCGCGCCATTATTTCGGGTCGAAGTCGCAAGCTATCCTGCCCTGCCATACCTTCAATGATTTGGTGGCGACGGTAAAAGAAAAAGGAAATACGGGAATGTTGGCCATTGAGAATGCGCTGGTAGGAAGCATCATGGGCAATTATCAATTATTGAATGATCCCGGAATATCGACCATCGGCGAAGTATACTTGCGGATAAGCCAAAACCTGATGGCGCTCCCCGGTACCCGCATCGAAGACTTAAAACGGGTCGAATCCCATCCTATGGCGCTGGCACAATGTGCCGGGTTTTTCGAAGATTATCCGACCATTAAATTGGTGGAAACCGAAGATACCGCGGGCAGTGCCCAAAAGATACGCGAAGCTGCCAAAGAAAAAACCGGAGCCATAGCCAGCACACTCGCCGCCGAGCTGAATCAGCTCCAAATCCTAGCTCCTTCTATCGAAAGCCATAAAGAAAACTTCACGCGATTTCTGGTTATCGCACCGCGCAGAGATACCCAAGAAGGTAAGAAGGCTTCCATCTGTTTTTCGCTTCCGCATAAGCCCGGCAGCCTGAGCCATCTCATGTCGGCCATAGCCAAAGAAAATATAGATCTTACTAAAATCCAATCTGTTCCGATCATTGGGGAACCTTGGCATTATCGTTTTTTTGTAGATCTCAGATCGGAGATACCCTTCGGGTTTGATCAGCTCAATGCGCTACTGGAACCGCACACCGATAGCATGCGTATTTTGGGAATCTACGCTCCCGGCAAAAACCACTTGGCGTGAAAGAATCAGAACGGCTCAGCTCGGTTTCGGAATACTACTTTGCTGTAAAGTTGCGGGAGATAGCCAGCCGGCAGGCAGCTGGTGAAGACATTATAAATCTGGGTATCGGCAGTCCCGACCTACCGCCCCATCCCGATGTGATCTCAACATTGGCAGAAGCCAGTGCCCGCGGCGATACCCACGGCTACCAGAGCTACCGCGGTATACCCGAATTGCGCTCCGCCCTAGCCCGCTGGTATGGAACCACTTATGGCGTGCAGCTCGACAGCCAAAGCGAGATAATCCCACTTATGGGCTCGAAGGAAGGGATCATGCACATCAGCATGGCATTCTTGGGGGCTGGCGATGGCGTGCTCATCCCCAATCCCGGATACCCCACCTACCGCGCTGCTGCTCAGATAGCTGGTGCAAGGGTGATGGAGTACCGCTTTCGCAATGATAATAGTGGTTGGCCTGATTTCGATGCGATCGAAAAGCAAGATCTCACCGAAATAAAGATCATGTGGATCAATTATCCGCACATGCCGACGGGCAAAGCCGCGACAATGGCGCTGTTCGAGAGACTCATAGCCTTCGCCAGGAAACATTCCATTTTAATATGCCACGATAATCCGTATAACACGATTTTAAATCTGAATGCCATCAGTATTTTCGCAGTGGCTGGCGCAAAAGAAATAGCGCTCGAATTAAATTCGCTCAGCAAAACATTCAACATGGCCGGATGGCGGGTGGGCGCCTTGATCGGAAATGCCAACTTGCTCGACTCGGTGATGAAGTTCAAGAGCAATATGGACTCTGGTATGTTTAAACCCATACAGTTGGCTGCTGCCAAAGCACTTAGCCTTGGGCAGGAGTGGGTGGAAACAATAAATAAAACCTATGCTTTGCGGCAGGATATCGCTTTTGAAATACTCGACACCCTCGGTTGCACGCACCATCCTGTACAGGCGGGTCTATTTGCCTGGGGCGCGATATCGGGATCAGAAAGCACCGGAGAAGCCCGCTCGGAAGAAATTTTAAATAGCGCCAGCGTATTCATCGCGCCCGGACATATATTCGGAAGCGCCGGAGCCGATTTCTTGCGTATCTCGCTCTGCGCCCCCGAAGAGAAGCTGCGCGAAGCACTCAAACGAATCAAAAGCCAGTTTCGATCATGAATATTCTTGTAATTGGGCTCGGATTGATCGGTGGCTCCTTTGCCTTGGCTTCGCGCCAAAACGGGCATACCGTAATCGGCGTAGAATCAAATGAACCCAATGCCGCCAAAGCCTTAGAGCTTGGGCTGGTAGCCGAGATCCTATCGCTGGATAATGGGCTGGGCAGCGCCCACCTGATCGTGCTGGCCACACCGGTAAATGTGATCGAAAGGCTGCTGAAGGAGCTATTGCAAAAGCTCGTGGAAGATCAAATCCTGATAGACCTTGGCTCTACCAAAAGCTCCATGGCCAGATCGGTAGAAAATCATGCGAACCGATCGCGCTATGTGGCGTGCCATCCCATGGCGGGTACTGAATTTTCAGGGCCTGCAGCAGCCCTACCCGATCTTTTTAAAAATACTTTTATGGTGATCTGTGACCGCGATAAAAGCGATTCCAAAGCATTGAAAACCGTAGAAGGGCTTTTTGAGAATTTTGGGATGGAAATCGTTTATTACGATTCTGCCTCGCATGATAGGCATGCGGCTTATATATCGCATGTTTCGCATGTCACGAGCTTCGCCCTAGCGCTGACGGTGCTGGAGAAGGAGAAAAACGAAGAAGATATATTCCGGCTGGCGGCGGGTGGATTTACCAGCACAGTGCGGCTAGCGAAGAGTAATCCCCATACTTGGGCGTCCATATTCTTGAAGAACCGTGAAGCCCTGATCGATGTTATCACCGAAAACACCCATCAGCTCGAACTATTTAAGTCGGCCTTGGTAAACCAAGACGAGCATGCACTCCTAGCACTTATGCAACGCGCCAATGCCATTAAAAAAATTATTTAAGTATGACTGAAGAAATGAAGTTCCCACCCTTTTTCCCTGAGAAAAACAAGCGCGCCTATATGATAGCGGGGCCGTGCAGCGCCGAGACCGAAGCACAGGTATTGGCTACAGCCAAAGGACTAGCCGACAGCGGCATAGATATGTTTAGGGCGGGGATCTGGAAGCCCCGCACGCGCCCCAACAGCTTCGAAGGCATAGGTAGGCCGGGCCTCGAATGGCTCCAGACCGTGAAGAAAGAAACGGGGCTTAAAACCTGCACCGAAGTGGCCAATACCGAGCATGTGGAAGCCTGCCTGCGCGCAGAGATTGACCTATTATGGATCGGCGCGCGCACTACCGTAAGCCCCTTTGCAGTGCAAGAGATAGCCGATGCGCTCAAAGGTGCCGACGTGCCGGTGCTGATCAAAAACCCAATTAATCCCGACATAAAACTTTGGATCGGAGCGATAGAGCGTATCTACGAAAGTGGCATAACCCATATCGGTGTGATCCATCGCGGCTTCAGCGCCTATGGTGCCGATAAGTACCGCAACCAACCGCGATGGCAGCTTGCGATTGAGTTAAAACGCCAATTTCCCGATATGATGATGATCTGCGATAGCAGCCACATCTGCGGAAACCGACATATGCTCGAACCTGTGGCGCAAAAAGCACTCGACCTGAATTATGACGGGATCATGCTCGAAGTGCATCCCGACCCAGACCGCGCCTGGAGCGATGCCGCACAGCAGGTCACCCCTGCGGTATACAAGGATTTAAAAGACCGGTTGGAATTCCGCTCGGCGGGAAGCGATGACCTTGCATTTCTGGAATCGATCGAAAACTTCAGGCATCAGATCGACGAGATAGATGATGAGATCATGTCGCTCATGGCCAATAGGATGAAGCTGGCCGAAAGTATCGGCGCCTATAAGAAGCGGAAGAATATCTCCATCCTTCAGACCAAGCGCTGGGGCGACATCTTGGCGAAAAGTATAGAAAAAGGCGGGCGCTTGGGGCTTAGCGAAGAGTTTGTCTCTGCGATGCTCCGGGCGGTGCACCAAGAGTCCATCAATCGGCAGCATGGGGTGATGCACAAGGATGATTATACCAAATGAGATGTGTGAAGAATGCCGTTTCCATTCCCATGATTTTCGGCAAAATAATTGCACCTGAATGCAAAATCAAATAATTGAAATTAATTCAACCCCTTCTTTTCTCTTTCGCTTTTTTTGCAACTTCGCTGTGTGCACAGCGCACTGTGAGCATCGAAGATCCCGACTTATTTTTCTCCTATACATTGCCGGAAGGCTGGAGCAATATAGATGATCCCTATTATCATTATATTCTCTTTTCAGAAAATGATAGCGTCGGTCCAGACCGTATTGCCATCACCTACTTCGACCGTTACTGTCGAGTTGCGAAGGATTGTTTCGATGGGGAGTATTTCGGCGGACTGCGAAATGAATTGGATTCCTTCAAGTCGCTTGCCACCGGAACTGAAAAGGTTGCCGGTCAAAATGCCGATTGGGGGCGGTTCCAATTTAAAGCAGCGGTCAACGATGCGGCAATGCTCGGATATTTTTATACCTTTCAAAATGGCAATCAGTTTTTCCTTATCACAGCCCAAGCCGAAGCTGGAAAAATGGAAAAGTTTGAGCCAATGCTACTTAAATGGATCAAAACCTTTGGCGTAAAGCCAAAATAAACCCATCGAAAACTGTGAAAACAACGAGACCGACATATAGATCGACCATCAGCATGCTTCTTTTTGGAGCCATCATTCTCATGGGCTGCGGCTGCGCCTTCCATGCAGGCAGCTATGATGGTGCCGCAGAATTGAGCTCTGGCAATTTCGAGATCGTAGGCTTTGCCGAGGGGAGCGCCGAAGCCACCTACGTATTAGGTCTGGGCGGAAATCAAAGAGAAGCCATCGTTTCGGAAGCCAAAAGGGATATGTACCGCCGCTACCCGCTCAAGAAAGGGCAAGCCTTTGGAAACATCACCGTAAATAGGAAGATTGGGTTTTACATCATTGTATCCAGAGCAAAATATACAGTGACTGCCGACATTATACAGTTCGATACGAAGGACAGTTCGGGATTTTATCAGTCCTACTTTGGGCAGGAGTACAAGTCGGGCTTTTTGGAAAAGGAAAAAGCAGAAGACGGTGATTTCATGCTCAGTAGTCCAGTGTATGGCTCAGTAGTATTGCGCCGAAATTATACCTACCTGCTCATGATCGACAATGAGTTCTTTGAAACAGGTCTCTTTCAATCGCTTCAAGATGAACGCTTTATATTCAAGATTGGCGATGAAATAACGAAGGAGCTGAGCCGGGATCAGGTCTTTTCCATCTCGCCGCGCACCGAGAATATGAAAATCGACTTTCAACGCGGACAAAGAGTAAAAACCTTTACGCTCAACAAGGTTGGCATAATACGTGGCATAGGCGTGGAGCATGCCCTCGTTGAATTTGAATACAAAAAATTTGAGCGTATCGCTTACTCGAACCTGGTTCTACAATAAGCGTTTAAAGAGTATAACCCAACCATTTTGCAGGAAGAATCGAAATCAAAAAAAGTCAAGAATTATTATTGGCTTTTCATCACCATCGGTGCTGCGCTAATCGTGCGGGCCCTTATTATGATCAATGAGATTGCCGCTCTTCCCAACGGCGAAACCATCGAAAGACCTTGGCATGACTCCATATTCTCTTCATTTGCGTATGCTGGGGTGCTCTTTGTGGTGGCGTATTTGTTTTATAGAAGGAATCAATCGCTGAAGCCATAATACGCAGCACCAGAAGTATCTCAAGGCCATACACAGATATTCGAATCAAACAAGAAGAATAACGAAAAGCCCCAATAAGGCCGTCCAAATTAATGTTCCCACGGTCAAGAATACAGCTGCGTGAAAGATTGATCTCAACCAAGATCTTCCAAAAAACGACTTATAGGAGTAAATGATGTAGATCGAGGAAGTGACTGTGTAAAAAATCAAAGCAGCATGATACGATATTAAGAAGATGGGAGCACTCGCTAAAAATAATAGATTCGTCAAACTGAGAAGCAGGGTTTGATAAACCAGATTTTCAGCATAATTCAATCCTTTTTTATAGTTAAAGAAATAGGTAATACTCGCTGATATTGGAATAAAACTCCATAATATAAGGTTGAAATAATCCTGCAGATGAGAAAATGTTCTTTGCAAATTGGCCGAGTCCTTCGAACTGTCAACTGCTGTAAACCCGTCAATAAATCCGTCAGTGAAGTCGCTATAATTTATCAAAAGCAATACCGCCGTAGTACTCAAAATCAATACCTTAAACGGAGCTGTGATCTTATACCGGTGGGTACCGACATACTCCCGCCCCATCTTGCCGGGATTGATAAAAAACATCTTCAATGTATAGATGCCGCCGCGCTCCAGATTAAAAGACTCCAGCGCATTGACCAAATAGTTGCGCAGCGTGATACGCTTGATCGTACGGTGCTCAGTGACTTCGATCACTTTGCCGTCTAATTTAAATTCATCCATAATCAGAAAATGATCCCAAATCTAATGATTCAGGTAGACTGCGCCATTGAAAGCAATCTGTAAAAACGCCCCACTCCATTTCACAACGTAAATACATTACGTCCTGCCCCTTCATCTTTGCCCGAAACAAAATAAGATGGATATAAAAACAAGTTTAAATCGACTTCAGAAATCTCCCTACCGCCTTTCAGGCCGTCGCAATGCACAGCTCTTACCGAGCTCAAAAGCGCAAGATCGAAAGCCCGCAATGGAGATCGACATAAAACATCTGGCGCTAGACCGCCCGCTCATCGGTGGTCTAGACGCATTTGATTATTCCATCGCCCGGCTCACGCTCTATCGCGGTAGCCTGCTAAGGTTGGTACGTGAGACCAATAATCCGAAAGATCCCTATTCCATCGGAATTTGGTATGGAGCCTGCAAGCTGGGCTACCTTCCCGCCGATACCAATAAAGGCATCGCCAATATTATCGACCGCGGTCTGGAGCTGGAAGCCATCCTGCTTGCCACCCATCCAGAGACCAAAACTGCCGGCGAGTCGCTCTATATCGAAATCCGCTTTGCGCGAAAGAAGATTCGGCTGATCCATGCATCTTAAATAGAGTCTGACCATACAGTCGGGTGGCTGGTTCAGAATATTCCATATCCCATCCGTGCGATCTGCGGTGGCAAGGCACCTGCAGTTCTAAAAATCAAGGAGTCCCGCTCGTGTCGGATCACTGTCATTCCGAAATGGCTCGATCCATGATTTGCAAAACAAGTGCAACGCCGATATCGGACTTTATGGACAGGCCTAGAATAGCTTCAAAGATTAACCAGCAAATCCCCTAGGATAGAAAGTGCAAAGCTAGAAGCCGGCATGATGATGCGCTATGAGCCGCTCTTTTTTTTGGCTGACAAGCCGGCGGTGCCCCTACACCGTCTTTACCGAATCGGCTATGAGCCGTCGTATCTCGATAAGCTCAGCGCCCGATAGTTCGCGCCATTTGCCTACGGGCAGGTCGAGCTTTACATTCATGATCCTGGTGCGCTTCAGCTTCACCACATGGTAGCCCATAAACTCGCACATGCGGCGTATCTGCCTGTTTAGCCCCTGGGTAAGGATGATCTTGAAGATGGTATCGCTTACTTTCTCGATTTCGCAGGGGCGTGTCACTGTCTCCAATATTGGCACACCTTGCGACATACGCTCTATGAAAAATTCTGTAACAGGCCCATCTACCTGCACCATATATTCCTTCTCGTGCCTATTACGGGCGCGCAGGATTTTATTTACGATGTCGCCATCATTGGTCAAAAAGATCAAGCCTTCACTCGCCTTATCGAGCCTGCCGATGGGAAATATGCGTGAGGGGTAATTGATAAAATCGATGATATTATCCTTTTCCACCCTCGTATCTGTGGTGCACACGATGCCTACCGGCTTGTTAAAGGCAAGGTATACAGGCTTCTCCGAAGGGGGCATGATCAGCTCGCCATCTACCCGCACTTTATCGCCGGGAGCTATCTTCGTACCGAGCTCGGGTACCACACCGTTTATCTTTACGCGCCCCCGCTCGATCAGCTTATCGGCCGCGCGCCGCGAACAATAGCCTGCTTCCGTAAGGTATTTATTGATGCGCACCAATTTCGGTTCTTCCATAAGATTTTATCATTTGGAAACCGTGAGAAGGTTTCCATGCCAGCAAAGATAAAAATCTAATAAGGCATTGGCCGAAAGCCGTCCCCATCCATTGGCCTGCTCCCTTATCAATCGTAACTTCACCCTTTTTTTGGCGGAAGCCTGAGCTATAACATGATAGAATACCAGAACATACTAGACCGAATATACGCTGATGTGGGCAGTGGCGAGAATCCTGGGCGGCTAGCCAATTACATACCAGAGCTGGGCAGCATAGACCCTGAGCACTTTGGCGTACACCTGTGCACCATTGGCGGTGAGCACTATAGCGCCGGCCACAGCGCCATCCCCTTTTCCATACAGAGTATAGCCAAGGTGCTCTCGCTCGCATTGGTGTACCGCAGCGAAGGAGCCGGGCTCTGGGAGCGTGTGGGGGTAGAGCCTTCCGGCAATCCCTTTAACTCGCTCGTGCAATTGGAGTACGATAATGGCATTCCGAGAAATCCCTTTATAAACTCTGGCGCCATCGTGGTATGTGATGTGCTGCTCACGCTTTACCCCGCTGCCAAGGCCGAGTTGCTGCACTTTGTACGTGCCCTTTCAGGAAATGAAAAAATAGACTATAACCACTCACTGGCGCAATCGGAGCGGGATACAGGTTTTAGGAATACCGCGCTCGTAAACTTCATCCGATCGTATGGCAATATCAAAAATGATATCGATGAAGTGCTCGACCTATATTGCCATCTCTGCTCCATTGAGATGAACTGCCGGGAGCTCGCCGAGACCTTTCTCTTTCTGGCGCACGGCGGTAAGTCTATACTTGATAATGAAGCATTTTTGACCCAGAGCCAAGCCAAGCGGATCAATGCCATCATGCTCACTTGCGGCTTTTACGATCAGGCGGGCGACTTCGCCTATGACGTAGGCCTGCCGGGAAAGAGTGGTGTGGGCGGCGGCATTGCGGCGGTATATCCAGGCCACTATAGCATCGCAGTATGGAGTCCGCGGCTCAATGAAAAGGGCAACTCCTGCCGCGGCATGAAGTTTCTAGAGCAGTTTACCACCGCCACACGGCAATCGGTTTTTTAATTTTGCCCAAAGCACCCCACCATGTATATTCCCAAAGAGTTTAAAAAAATCGCCCCGCCAGGCTGCCTTAGCTTCATGCAGCGCTACCCCTTTGGCACGCTCGTGAGCGCCACATCTGGACGCCCCACGGCCACGCATATCCCATTTCACGCCGAGATCAAAGATGATAAAATAGTACTTTCCAGTCATTTGGCTCTTGCCAATGCCCAGTCGGCACAGCTCCATGGCCGCGAAGTGCTCTGCATCTTTGCCGAGCCCCACGCCTATATTTCGCCGCAGCATTATGATCACCAGCAGAATGTGCCCACCTGGAATTATGTCGCGGTGCATGCCTATGGCCGCGTAAAGCTACTGCCCGATCCTGCCGATGCGGTAGCCGTATTGGAGAAGATGATTGCGCAATTTGAACCTGCGTATAGGCAACAGTGGCTTGGGCTTAGCGCCAAATATAAAACCCAGCTGATCAGTGAGATCGCCACCTTTGAGATAGTGATCGACGAAGTGCTAGGCGTAGAAAAGCTGAGCCAGAACAAGAGCCGGGGCGAGCAAGACCGTATAGCTACTGCACTGGGCAGCAGCGCCGAAACCCATGAGCGCGCAGTGGCCGAAACGATGCGCCGCAACCATCCCAAAAAAGATTGAGCCATGGACTTAGAAAAACTGAAGCGGGAATGCACCCGGCATATCGCCCAGCATATAGACGCAAAGATACAGGTGGCCAAGGCAGAGCTCAACTCACTCATCGCTTCTAAAAACAGCGACACCAAGAGCAGCGCCGGAGATAAGCACGAGACCGGCAGGGCCATGATGCAGCTCGAAGTAGACAATGCCCAAAGCCAACTCGGCAAGGTGCAAAAACAAAAGCAAGATCTGGCAGGAATCAGTACGGTCAGCACTTCGGAAAGCGTGGCGGCGGGCTCACTTGTTGCTACCAATCAGGGTTTGTTTTTCATTTCCGTAGGCATCGGAAAGCTCGACCAAGAAGGCCATACTTTCTATGCCATCTCACTCGGGTCACCGCTAGGCCAAGCCCTTCATCACCGCAAGATTGGAGATCGCTTTTTGTTTATGGGGAAGGAGTATACGGTAGAAGGGGTGGCATAGGTAGCTTTGAATATCTCACGGCGCCGCATGTGGTGTGGGTGATACGGACTCGCTGTGGTTATCCAATATGGGCACATCCCTTCCATAGGGACTTGCTGCGCTACGTCCATACTTACTTTCTGCACTGCAAAGGGGTAACAGTTCTAGTAACTACGGGTTCTACCAGTATGGACTCACCCCCTCCATACGGACTTGCTACGCTACGTCCATGCGGATTCCCTGCGGTCTTAGGGGTGACACGTTTAGTATCAGCGGGTTTCTACCCGTTGCCACACGCCACACACCACTCGCCGCCGGCAGGTAAAGGGCGCAGAGTAAAAAGCTTGAGCCCAGCCAAGACCCAACGCTTCAACAGACTAATTTTATCGCTAAACTATTGAATGGCAGGGAGCTTAACTCATCTCGGAGTAAATAATCGGAACACTTCAATTCTGACAATACACGTGGAAAAGGCTACAAAATTAATGCTTACGAAAAGGTCGTTCTACAAATAAATCCATCAGTCTGAGAAACCTAGAACATCGTACCTTTTTTCAATGTATGAATCGACATGACCAAGTAATATTGCCTTAACCTATTATTCAATTGTTCTTAACGTTCCCCTGCGGCGATGTCTATAAATTTGCAGAAAAATTAAGAAAACTCCAGTTATGAAAACAGTTTTACCATTCCTTTTATTACTTACATCGCTTCAATGTTTCTCGCAAATAGCGATCACAGATCCCAGTGATATTTATTCTGAAAAATGTTAGGTAGTCTGTTTGCACAACGTAAATAGGTTACGTTCACAACATGTTGATTTGTAGTTAAATTTACAAGGACATGACAATATACGAATTCAACGAGCATTTTCCCGATGAGCACAGCTGTAGGATGGACATGAAACAACGAAGAGAAAATGAAGGGATGAGTTGCAAAAAATGCGGCAGCTCGAATCTGAATTTTCTGGAAAATCGGTACGAGTGGCACTGCAATGGCTGTAAATTCAGAACAACAATCCGCAGTGGTACCGTAATGCATGACAGCAAGCTTCCTCTGAGAGTGTGGTACCAATGTATGGCACTGATGATGATGACTAGGAAATCTTTCTCAGCTCATGAGATGCGCAGGCAATTGGGAATGAAAAATTACAGACCTGTATGGGAGATGATGCACAAGATAAGGTCAGCCATGGGGCAACGTGATGACCGTTATGGGTTGAAAGGCATCGTAGAGTTCGATGAAGGCCATTTCAGCGTTCCTGTCAAGAAAGGAACCAAGCTCAAACGTGGCAAGGGCAGTCAGCGCAGGGCAAGCGTTGCGGTGATGGCAGAGTCCACACCATTAGAAGATCCGCACACCGGAAAGAAAAGTTCGCAATGCAGGTATTATAAGATGAAAGTCTTGCCGGGCCAAGCAGCAAAAGATATAAATGAGGTCGTCACCGAAAATTTGGACGAGAAGACGATCGTTTTCTCAGACAAGGCCACGAACTTTGTGGACATCGCCGACTTTGTAGAAGGTCACATGTGTGAATATTCAGACGAGCATACCGAAAGAGACACCCTTAAGTGGGTACATATCGCAATCAGCAACGCCAAACGTTTGTTCTTGGGAGTTTATCACTGGTTTCACGGGTCGAGGCTCCAGAATTATCTCAATGAATTTTGCTACAAACTTAATCGTAGGAACTTCGGGGACAGAAAATTTGACCGCCTCGCCATTGCGATTGCTTCAAGCTCGTGTATACAGACTACCTAACATAAAAAAAAATGAGTTACACCACAGGCCATTATAGCTGAACGCTAAAACCAAACCGCGAAAATCAGATTTATCAAATTTTATGTTTATCATTGTTTGAGCTTATTTGAAAATCAATCATTAACGACCATGAATATAAAAATCTTATTTTGGACTCTATTGTTGCTTGCTCTCACTTCGTGCAATAAAGAAGACGATTCTTCAAATGCTGACCTTTGTGATGGAGTGGTTTGCCTAAATGGCGGGGGATGCCTTGATGGCACCTGCCTATGTTCAGATGGATATAGCGGGGTAAATTGTGAAACATTTGATCCTTGTTTTAATACTACCTGCTTAAATGATGGCACCTGTGAAAACGGAAACTGTCTTTGCGCTGATGGCTTCGCGGGCGCAGACTGTTCGCAGATGGTCGCACCCATCTCTATTTCAATTACAAAAGTTGTATTAAAAGCTTATCCTCCATTTAATATAGATGGAGGTCGATGGGATGTGGATGGTAGCACTGCCGATGCGTTCCCGATTCTTATCCAAGATGCAACATCTACTTTCTATATCTTTCAAGACGAATTTATTCAAGATGCCGATCCAACTTCAACTTACGAATTTATACCTTCTGATCCTATCGTTTTCACAGAAATCAATGAGATCCTTATAATCCTTATTCAAGATATCGATGGCTCAGATAGCGAGAATATGTCCTACGAAGAATTCAACCTATTTACAAACTTAGGAGAATATCCTGAGATCCGAACCCTTGGCGCAAACGCGATAAGCCCCGGATTTCTTTATGATATTTACCTTACTTATCAATTCTAGTCTGCTCCAAGCACTTCTTTCTCTTCGCAGACAATTTTAAACCGAGAAGGTAAGGTTTCCAAGATCGTTTGATACTGGAGAGATTTCGAGTGGACAATCGGGTGGCATCATTATATGAGCTGGTTTCAACCCGCTACCATGCACCACACATCGCACGCCGCCGGCTGCTAACGCACGCAAAAGTGATAAGCCCCGACCTGGGCGGGTGACAGCATTGACAAAAGTCCTTTAGCAATTCTTTCATACCCAAGCATATTGCGATTACCGGCATGAGTACCCCGAAGACCGCAGGGAATCCGTATGGAAGCAATGCGACGGGGCCGTGCTGCTTCCATACGCATTCCCTTCGGCTATAGAGTGGTAAGGCTCGTAACAAGGGGCACTGCACAGCTAAAAAGGACATGAAACCATCGAAGTACGCCCCCAAGAATATTTGTAAGGTGGCACAGAATGCATCTATTTAGTGTCTGTCCATAGAGTCCGCTATCTGCCTTGCACTTGTTCTAAAAACAGTCGTCCCGCTCGAGCGGGACTCCTTGATTTTTAGAACTGCGCGCGCGTTGCTATCGAACTCTTTGACCCAGCCACCCAACTTTATTTACAGACCCTATTTGGGCTATACTTATATCACGGCCTAACGCTACAGCCGTCATATCTATAGATCATGCATATCCAATGTATATACTCATACTTTGGCGCCTATAGCGTCTACTGAACTCGATAATGCTCCTTTAGCTTTTGAGTTCACCTAGAAATCAATAAATCCGATTACCTTTGGTCGCAGCAGTGTTATGTCAAGACTGGGAGTTCTCAAAGAGTGAAAGCTCCTTGTCCATACGAAGCACAAACAAAATACCATACTATGTGAAGATAATACTGTTCTTGTTTATTTTCATTTCTGCGGCAGCAACTGCTCAAAAGAGCCCTTTTGGAAATTGGCTCATTTATTTTGGAGATAAAAAAATAAAGCAGCGATTAAACTGGCACCATGAAGTTCAATACCGAAATTTTAATCTGATCGGTGATACAGAACAATTGCTCTTGCGCACTGGGTTGGGGTGGAATCTCACTGAGAGCAACAATAATATCCATTTTGGCTATGCCTTTATTTATAGCCAACCTTACCTGCAGGATTCAGACCAAAAAACAGAATTTGAAGAGCATCGAATTTATCAGCAATTTATCACACGTCAGCTCTTTGACCGATTGAGTATTCAACATAGGTATCGATTCGAACAACGCTATTTTAAAGATGATTTTAGTTTTAGATTTAGGTATTTTTTGAGCTGCAACATCGCATTGAGCAAAGCTAAATTAGTAGATAATACCATTTACTTATCCGTATATAATGAAATTTTTGTGAATACAGAAACCGACTATTTTGATAGGAATAGATTTTATGGCGGTTTCGGATACAGATTTTCAGCTCAACTCAGATCTGAAATTGGGTTGATGAATCAAACCAGAGATAATTTATCACGAAATCAATTCAACGTGATTACATTTTTTAATTTTTAAATTCAATGGAAAAGCTGAAAACCATTCTACAAGGTAGGCCAAACAATAATCTCAACTAAAATGAATAGATTTAATTTTCTAGCTGCAGCTATGCTGACAATGGTCATGGCAGCATGCAGTAATGAACCAGAACAAAAGACAACAGAAAGTGAAATAAGAGAGCGCAAAGCAGTAAATGAAGAGTATATACAGCCGCTAATACAGGACGTGTTGACTCAGGAGCAGAGAGACGCGCTGTCTCCAGATGATGTGCTTATGTCTTTTAAGGAAGGAAATAAGCGCTACACTAATAATGACCTTACCGCACGAGACCACTCGGCACAGGTTAGAAAAAGCGCCGCTGCCCAATTTCCAAAAGCGGTAGTGCTCTCTTGCCTTGACAGCAGAGTGCCGGTAGAAGATGTCTTTGATAGAGGGATCGGAGATATATTTGTTGGCCGTGTAGCGGGTAATTTTGTGAATATAGACCTACTCGGCAGTATGGAGTTTGGTTGTAAGGTTGCAGGTTCCAAGCTCATTGTAGTACTTGGCCACGAGCATTGTGGAGCAGTAAAAGCAGCGATAGATGATGTAAAGTTGGGCAATATTACGGCCATGCTTACTAAAATTCGCCCGGCAGTAGATAAGGTTATTTATGAAGGAGATAGAAGTTCTAAGAATGAAGCATTCGTAGAGATGGTCTGCGAAAGTAATGTTTTAAATACGATCGAAACGATAAGATCTCAAAGTCAAATCTTAAAAGAAATGGAAGATAATGGCCAAATAAAAATAGTAGGTGCAGTATATGATATGGATTCAGGAATAGTCACGTTTTTGTGATAGTCGATGCGCCTGCCATCCATGGCATTGTCTCATTGCCGTTGGAAACAATAAGCAATAGCTTTAATAATAGAGATTAATGGTAAATAACGCTGTTTGGGTGAAAAACTTCTATTCACCCAGATAGCGTTCTTTACTCCTATGCACAAAAAATCGTTGGGAAGAATTACTTTCCATTATTAACCCAATAGTTTGCGTAGATTTACCAAAAAGGCCATGAAAAATCTATATAACCCCATCATCCTACTCGCAGTACTTTTAGCCATTTCCAGCTGTGTCACCATCAGGCAAGGCAACGTAGGCGTAAAGCGCACCGTGGGAAAGATCAATGAAAACATATTGGAGCCTGGAGCCAAATTGTTCAATCCGTTCGCAACTAAAATTATCCTTGTACCAATAAGGACGGAAAATATTGAAGTGAAGCTGGCATTGCCTTCAAAAGAAGGACTTAACGTATCGGCAGATATTTCTATACTGTACCATGTCAAAAAAGAGAAAGCAACAGAGATTATAGGTTCCATTGGTATGGACTATGAGTCGACTATCATCATGCCCGTGTTCAGAGCTTCGGCAGCAGATGTCACTGCAAAGTACATGGCCAAGGATATGCATACTGGCAACAGGTTTGAGATCGAATCGGCTATCAAAGAGCAGATGATGAAGATAATAGGTGACCGAGGGTTTGAAATTGAAGCTGTCCTGATGAAGAGTATCTCCCTGCCAGCAGGATTATATGAAGCGATAGAAGACAAGCTTCAAGCTGAGCAAGAATCTCAGCGCATGGAGTTCGTGCTGCTCAAGGAAAAGCAGGAAGCCACAAGGAGGACCATCGAAGCAGAAGGTATCAGGGATGCCAATAAAATCATTTCCGAAGGACTCACTCCCCAGATCATTCAATACAAAACGATCGAAGCATACCGGGAGCTATCGAAATCGCCCAATGCGAAATTGATTATCGGAAATGGACAGCAACCTATTTTGCTAGAACCTTAAAACCATCGGTTAGGATGAGCCCATTATGGCTTTCATCCTGGTCTTGCTTAATCTCATTTTGCGATTAGCTCTAGTCTGCGCTGGTTATTGCCGACTTTAAGTCAAAAAGCCATCTACTCCATAATACGGTAATTTTAAACCCGCCTTTTATAAAACCAAATTCTATGGAAACCGATTACACGAAATTCATCGAGTCGATCGCAGTACTGCTCTTCTTCTTTGCCATTAGGCTCATTGTAAATCAGGTAATAAGAAGAAATGTATTGAAGAAGCTTATCCAGCCGTCGAGAACTAGGCTTGTAAGGCGCGCGATACATGGCATTTCGCTCATGGTATGTATGCTAATACTTCTGATAATATGGGGAGTGAAGCAATCCGATCTAGTAGTGTTTATAGGCTCAGTGCTCACAGTAGTAGGGGTGGCTATGTTTGCACAATGGTCACTGCTGTCAAATATCACTGCGAGCATTATCATATTCTTTTATCACAGCATCAGAGTAGGAGACTTTATAGCAATTATGGAGACCAAAGACTACGAGATACAAGGAGAAATTATTGCGATTGGACTATTCTTCACCACTCTAAAAACCAGCCAAAAACAAGAAGAGATGACGCTGCCAAATAATATCTTCATTTTGAAATCGATCAGAAAGGTGGCAGCCGAAGATCCCAATGATGTGGTCTAGTGCGGGCGATAGACGCAAGGTTGTTAAAGTCGCCCCGGTTTCCCCCATACGGGCAGACGGGTGTCTATTCGCGAGTAGGCCAAGAATTCATTTTTTGGCTGGCGACACGGTGTGTAATCCAAGAATGTGCTATTCGTGTGGGCTCACCCGTACGTTTATATTCTCTACTATTTTATGGGTGACATGCTTAACCGCACGTTGTTACCAGTATGGACTCACCCCTTGCATACGGATTCCCTGTGGTCATCCACTATGCTCTCACCCCGCTGCATGCAGACTCGTTGCACAGCGCGCGGTTGGCCTTGGCCAGCTGCGGTACCTGCAAAACAGGGTCTCCTACTCTACCCTTTCCACTACGCTTTGCGAGACCATACCAGACCGCCTTCGACCAGAAGTTTGGCGAAGGCTTTCGCTATAGGTGGGTCAACCTGATGTGGTTATACGTGGCACTTTCTAATATCTGGCCATTCATCCCACTGCTAGCGATGCTCCTAATAGGGATCAGGGTCTATAAGAAGCAGAAATGCTGAGAAGACTTAAGGCTGGGCTATGCTTAGCGGTGGATCAAAACTCTGGGCGATGTCGCTCCAATGTACCATCTTAAAGTTTTGGGCTACCTTATTTTCACCTTCATAATTATATCCATCCTGACAGATCAATAACCCGGAAGGATATAAAGCTCCGAAGCTGTACGGACTTATTTCTAGCCCATCCGTTTCTTCGACCCCGTCTATGCTACCGTCTTTAATTTCGAAACTCCCCAGATATTTGTTCTGACCGGCACGATCAAATACCGCATAAGAGTAATTTCCCTGGCTCGAAGCTATGAGATATCCTGTACCACCTTCCATTGTGTAGATGGCGAGACCTTCTACATCGTACTTGATCTGCCCATTGTCTTCGCCAGAGTTCAAAAGGTAGGTGCCTGCTGAGCTGGCATCTTCGGCGGCGGCAAATTTAAAAATCCCTGTTCCTTCTTCCCCTACATACAGCACGCCCATTTCATCATCGGCCACCATACCTTCTACCTGCGTATCTAGCTTGAGCGTTCTGACCATAGTCGCCCTTAAGCCATCATTTTCTTCATAGAGCTTCCACTGCTCTATCCTTCCTGTCTTACTGTTTATGAACGCGTATATCACGCGGGTGTCCCGATTTTGATAGAGGCAGAAACCATACACGTCGGGCAAGTCTGTGGGGATCTGCCCCAATGCGGTGAGCGTCAAAGAATCGGGTTCGACCCGCCAGAAATCCAAGGTATTGGTACTCCGGTTGCTGGCGCCTACAATATCTATCTTCGAGCTGCCCCAAGGCATATCATTTCTCACATCAACATTGTTAATGCGACCTACCAGATAAGTTTGCAGGCGCTTTCCCTTCATGGAGAATAGGTCGATGCCATTGGTTTTGTCAGTGCCTATGATCAAGCTCTGTTCAGGATCGGCTTCGTTATACCAAATGGCAGGATCATCAGCGGCATCGGTTTCCGGATCGGCAGAAGCAGGCTCGGTCTCATATGCGGCCACCACATGCGCCATACCGACATTCTCAGGGGGTTGGCAACCTGAAGCCAAACTGGCAATGCCCATTGCTAAAGCAAGATTCTTCATAGGTTTTAAAATTTGATCCGCAGGCCTAGTCTCACCCAAAATGAGTAAAATTCGGTCTGCAATATTCGTCTATTTTCTGGCGACCCCAAATAATAGCGCAAGGGTTCGTTGGTCACATTGCGCAGATCGCCGAAGACTTGTAGCGCCTTGGTAAATTGGTAGTACCCATTAAGGTCGACCCGCCACTGCTTGCCATAATATTCATCTAGATCGGGATCGGCGCCGAGGGTACTCAGGAAGTTGTCGTTATAATTTGCCGAGATCTTAAAATACCATTTTGGAGAATCGTAGAATAGGGCAATGTTTAGCGTGTGGGGCGCCTGTCCCGGCAATGGGATCGTCTCCGTGGCATCTGCATTGAAAAAGTCGGAGTAATCATCTCCCAGCCGCACGATGTTGATATTGTCATTTGCGGAAAACCGCTTACTCAAAATACCTTCTGAATCGGTGTAGGTATAGTTGGTCAATACGCCAATATTTTTCCAATTATTGGGCAGGAAGGAAAAGAATGTCTGAAGTTGCACTTCGGCACCGCGCACGAAAGCCCTTCTACCATTCAGCGGAAGCTCGATCTCCAATCTATTGAAATTGGCCTGTGTGGGATCGCCTTCGTACCCGAAAACCTTATAGTTAAAAATGAAATTATCTATTCTTTTATAGAATATCCCACCAGAGATAATATTCCTTCCACCCCAATATTTCTCTATCAGAAAATCAAGGTTGAGCGCCGAAGGATAATCTAAATTAGGATTGCCCAGCCGCACTTCGGTGCGCTCATTTTGCACCCGGTAGGGGATCACGTCCCTGAAGTTTGGCCTTGCATAAGATGTGGTAATGGCCGCCCTAACGTTCAGGTCGGGCTTAACCTGATATTTAAATTGCAGGTTTGGCAACCAAAACTCTACCGTACGATCATCGGTTACCGTGTCCAGCTCGGTAAAGAAACCACTGCTGCCTTTGAAAACCTGAAACCCTTCATAAGAAATATCTGTGCGCTCATAACGCACCCCACCCAGCACCATGATTTTATTAAAATTATGGCGCACCATGAAGTAATAGGCCTGCACTGCTTCATCGGCAGTATAATCCTGCGAATAGGTCCGCTCTAAAGATTCGGTGATTCCCGCATCGCCGTAAACGAAAAGGGTGGGCCATCGCTCGTACCAATCACGCATGAGTTCGGGGCTCACCATAGACGCTAGTTCATATCCCCGATCTAAGAAATCACCATCGTAGAAATCATCGCTTACGGCGGCCAGCGTGAGGGTATCGCCCCGAATGGGATAGAGATTTGATCGCTCCCGATAGGCGCCATAAGATTGGGCGTGTACATCACGCGATTTATCCTTGAACCGTAATAGCGTTCCGAATTTCAGAATATTATTTCCGCCTTTTTTACCATAAGGTATCTCAAGGTCGAGCCGGCCGATTAGGTTCTGATCGAGAGCTGCCTGGTCTTCAAAAATAAGTTTGGACAAAGTATAGGTATCGTATGCGGTAGCATTTATCGCATTATCCGGATCTGGAAAGGTGGGGATAGGAAAATCGGGGTTCGACCTATCAAAGCGGATGTTGATGGCCTGTCCAGCATTTTCGAATACGGCTTCCATAGAATTTGGGGTGATCTCCGAAGCTTGGCTCCGGGCGAGCTCGTAGGTGAGTTTTGCTATTCGGAAATCATGCTCCCCGCCCAAGCTGATACTTGAGATGGTCTGTACCTTCTCCCTGTCGCGCAAATCATGCTCTATACCGCCGTACAGGTAATTTCGCTCACTGGTGGCGTCATCGAGTGTAAAAACCTTGCGCCTACGGGTTTCATTATCGGTAAATCGATTGTACATCCCATTGATAAAGAGCCTGTTCTTCTCATCTATGTAAAAGTCGAAGGTACCAGAAAGCCCCTGCCTTTCGCGATCTACCTCGTAGTGGCGCAACTGTACTTCATTGTACTGTAGAAAGTAATTATCTACCCCCATCCCACCGAAGAATACGCCCTTATCGTATTTAAACTCCATATTATCGGCACCTTGCAGGGAGCGAATATAGTTTCCGTTTATTAAGAAGCCCACCCTTCCGCTCCTTTGGGAAAAGGTAAACTGAGCTTCGCCATTTGGCGTCTGCCTTAAATTATTATACCCACCGGCCAGTACCACATTAAAGGTGGGAATGGTGCTTTCTGCGCGTTTCGTTTTAAGGTTTACCGTGCCGCCTATCGCATCTCCGTTCATATCGGGAGTGAGCACTTTTGATACTTCGATGGTCTGTATCTGACTCGCGTTGATCACATCCATACCTACGGTGCGTATAGAGCTCTCTGGCGAGGGCAGCTGGATACCGTTTACGTTAAAATTGGTAAGCTCGGGCGGGGTTCCCCGCAACTGTACATACTTGCCTTCGCCCTGATCTCGAGTAAGGGTCACACCAGGCACCCTTGAAAGGGCATCTGCAGCATTCAGGTCTGGGAAGGATTTGATCTGATCTTCCGAAACAATGTTCATGATATTATCGGCTTCGCGTTGATCCCGCATGGTCTTCACCTGCCCGGTAGCCCTTTCGCTTATCACGATCTCGCCAAGGGCGGTAGAGCTGGCAACCAATAGGAAGTCGTGCGAAAAGGTGATGTGGGCGGTGATTGAAATTTCAAATTCTTGATCGTCGTAGCCCAAGAATCCGGCGACAATGGTATGGTTTCCGAGCGGGATATCTACTATCCGAAAATTGCCCCTGAGATCAGCTATACTGCCAATAGAAGTGCCTTCGATCCGTATAGTGGCACCGAGCAATGTTTCGCCGGTCTTCATGTCTGTTACTGAACCTTCCAGCACAGCAGCGTTGGCTGTGAGCGACCCTGATACCAGCAGAACGATCACCAAGACCTTCCTAAGCAAAATGGTGATATGGGTACCCATTATCTTCATTGAAGCAAACTTCATGATGCGGGAGCTATAATAAGGTATCAATGCGCTAGCCCGCGATCTTTGCGGGCTAGTACAGTACAAAGTATGATAGTGATCTACTTAAAACTCAATTTCGCTCATCCGCTTAGCGGATTACCAATCGCTTTACAGCAATGCTGCTCTCCTGTGATACCTTAACGAGATAAATACCTTTGCTCAAATCACTGATAGTGAGATTGGCCGCAGAGCGATCAATATCGAACTGCGCGACCACAGCACCGGTCAGGTTAAGTATTTCAACCTTCGCAGGAGCATTCTGAATCAATTCAATTTTTACATTTCCACTTTCAGCGGGATTTGGATAGAGATTGAAAAGGCTTTCTTCCAATTCTAAAATACCAATGGTACCTTGATAGTAGACTTGAAGAAATGGACGGCGCTCAGGATGGTTGGTGCCATCACCAGCATTACCTTGGGGATCAACATCTTCAGGATCGGCTATGTTTTCAAAAGATGTAAACTCACGGGCATTTTCGGTAGTGGTAGGCCCCTGTACATCGGTGGGTAGGAATATAAGCGCCAAGGCATTTCCTGAAACCCAGCCCGGCCTATTTACCACTTCCTGCACCACACTTCCGATATCTGCCGTTTTATAAGGCTGCCAAATGATCCACTCTTCAGCCACTGTCCAGTTTACCGCAGCATCTGTTTGGGGGCGATCGGTCAACAGGTAGTCGTCCGTAAAATTATCTTCATCAAAGCTGATGGCATTATCTGTTGCCTCGGCTTTGATATTGAGTATGGCTACGTCTTCTGCCGATTTTCCTTCATGCGCGTGGAATACCACAAAAGCCGAATCAATCAAAGCTCCCTGTGGGATGCTGAGCGCAGTAAACCGCAGACCCAGGGTCAATAGGTTTTGATCTTCTGGAGCGCCCTCCCAACCGGCGTTGAGATCATCATCATAATAACTGTCTACCGCGTCGTTTTCCTGTTCCACATCATCGGTAGAAAGATCGAGCACTACTACAGTCCCGTTATCAAGCGTATCGCTTATTTGGCCACCTGTACCTTGGATAAAACGCTCAAAGAACACTTGCTGGGCAAAACTAGCGTGGCCAGCAATAGTCATTAAAGAAATGAAGAGTAAATTTTTAATCATGTCTTTATTTTTAGTTTCAGCGAAACTAATTTTGAAGTGCTAACTCATTGTTAACCATAAATTAAATTTCACCAGCCTTTGATAATCCAGGCTTAACAAATGGGAGATCAAACGAAGGCCTTGAAACAAAAAAAGCCGCAACCCAGAGAGGGTGGCGGCTTATTTAACCAAATTAAGCAATTTTAATTCTTCATCACCCTGATGGCCGTTTGGTATTGCGCGGCGCCATTGCTCAGTTCCATTTTAAGGATGAGCAGTTGTCCGCCGGCATTTACCGGAAGGTTGGGGTGAAGGGTGATCACCTGGCTGCCGGCGGTAAATGGCGCTTTGACCTGATCGAGCTTTCGACCTAGCACATCGTAGAAGGAGACGTTCATCACGCCAGCGGTTTTTGCCGAGAAGGCGAGGTTTACAGGTCCGTAAAAAGGATTGGGATATGCCTTTACCGATAGCTGCTCAATGATGGGGCTGCCCAAACCCGTGGTGATGCCATTGCAAAGCGTATCGAGCTGTGCATCTAATACCCGGTTGAAAAGCAAGGCATGGCCGGCATCGTTTACGTGGATCCCATCGCCCGAGTCGAAAGCGGGAAGGATGAAGCCATCTTCTGCCGCGAGACCATTCCAAAAGTCGATCGCAAAGTCGCCGTAGATGGAAAAGATCGAGTCGCGGACATCTTCCTGCAATTGTATTTGCGAAGGGTTGGTAAAGTTGCGCGGCTGTGTGGTGGCTACATAGGTGGGCACCCCTTCGGCTGCGGCGGCGTCTACCATCAGTTCGAAATTGGCCAATTGATCGGCCACCGGATAGTTGTTGGCAGCATCATTTGAAGGTAGGTTGATGATGATCGCCGAAGGGTCAAAGTCGAGCGCGGCAGTCACGTTTCGCTCGGTGTCTATAGTCTGGTTTACGCCCGGCGGTATAGGTGTGCCTGTGGGCAAAAGCTTATAAGTGTTATACCCACCCAGTGCCAGATTGACGATCGGGTAGCGGGTATCATTTTGATATACTTCATTTCTATAGCGGCCCACCCAAGAGCTGTCGGGCTGCGAAGCTCCGGTGCCGGCTGCGGTCGATGACCCGATCACCACGATGGGACAAGTAGCACCATCAGATGAGATTGTGAAATTGGTCTCGCTCTGATCTTCGAGTCCACCGGCGGTAACGCGCACCAAGCAGGCTTCTGCTGGATTATCGGGCACCGTCCAGTTATAGACGGTCTGGATAAAGGGAAGGTCGGATTCGATCACGATCCAACTGGCGCCATCATCGATAGAATACTCTAGCAATGCAGGGTTTTGAGTGGTGTTGAACCACTTGATGTCCACCGCCTTGCCGGCTTGCCAAAACTCACCACCATCGGGCTGGCCCAGCGCTACTACAGGCTCTATGGTCGTATCTTCAGGGTATATCATGAGCACGGCTCCGAGGTAATAGAAGCTGGAACTGTTCACATTATTGGACCCTGCCGAGCAGGTGATTGTTATGGTACCATCGGCCGCTGGAAATACGGCGAGCGTGGCTACCATGTCTGCATTATTGCCCGCATTCAGGAAGGCTACATCAGTGGTAAGGCCTTCGATGTCAAACTGGGTCTCGCGATTTTCGGGGGTATCGCGGGAGCAGAATATATTAAAGGAGTACTCCGAATCCAGATTGAGATTGGAGAATTGGATAGCACCGGTGGGCTGCACCTGTCCTCCAAAAGGGGGCGTGTTGCCAAAGAAGCTGTCGCCCGTAGCAGTAGATGGAAAGCCCAGCGCGGGATTGGGCATTTGGGTACCATTGACATTGATATTATTGAATGAGTCTACCACGGCGATAGAGATATCGGTCTGCGCGCCATAGGAGTTCAAGAGGTTATCAATCTGAGCATCATTGGGGTTGCCTACATTATTCCAAGGCGATGGTGATGTGATGTTCCCAAAATCTACCTTTATGGTATCGTTTTGAGCGAAAGCCGAAGTAGCCGCGCCGAGAAGGAACAGCAGGAGCATTGTACATTTGTTTTTCATGTCAGTAAGGGATTAAGTGATTTCTATATTTAAAATAGGAAAGGTACTAAGAAAACGGAATTATGCCCAGCCCTGCGCGGATTAGGCTCGCCTTTACGGCAAATGGAAGGAGTTTCTGAGTGGGCAAGTGGATGGTAAAAAGGCTAACCGGATAGCGCATTCTTTTTGACCCATTCATGTTTCAGTTGTCTTGAAGCAGCACCTTTATCGCTTTTTCTGATTGAAAATAAATCCCAAAACCAGATTGGTTTATCAAAAATCAAAGGGTAGGAAACATGGGTAGAAATACCCGACTCGATCTCATCATATTCTATTACCAGCTTTTTTTCTGTTTTTACGGGATGTTGACCTAGGGTAAACAATAGAACGGTCGCTCGCCCTGTAGCGCACGGTTCGGGTAAAAAGAATAGAGTCGGCTTCATTTTAATCTTGAGGGATTGCGCAGAGTCGGCCGTGAACTGATAAATTCCAGACTTCTCTAGAATCTCCCATCCATAAGCACATTGATCAGGGTTGACTTTGAAGGCTATGGGCTTGGTTTGATTGTTAAAAATGCGTTTTGATTTTGAACCAAGTGATGATTGGTAAGACCAGCACGAACATAAGAACAGCGGCAGAGCGCACATCCATAAGCCCTTCATAAAACCCGCATCCATAATACTGCTCCTATCTTGTTTACATCCTTCCCCTAATCCGCCATCTCTCTTGATTCTTCACCGCGCACTTTGAGAATGGTGCTCCGAAATACTTCTTCCGGTTGAGCGCCTGAGATGCCATATTTTTCGTTTATCACAAAGAAGGGCACACCCGAGATATTTAATCGGCGCGCTTCATGAATGTCGTGATTTACAGCTTCGGTGTATTTTTCATCGGTCTGGCTTTCCAAAGCATCAGCTTTTGAGATCCCAACCGATTTGGCAATGGCGATCAGCTCAGACTCTGCCGCTACATTGGCGCCTTCGCAGAAATAGGCCGTGAGCAATCGATCTTTCAAAACATCGCCCAAACCTTGCTCTTTTGCTTTTTGCAATAGGCGGTGCGCTTTAAACGTGCTCACCGCCTTCACCTTACTGAAATCGGTACAGAGCCCTTCCCCCTTGGCCATCGCATCTACCTGATCGATCATTTGGGTCACCGCGGCCGCAGTCATCCCCTTCTTCTCTGCAAGGGTTTCGTAGATATCCCCATCTACCCGATCGGTAAGGGTGGGGTCGAGAATAAAACTTTTCCAGCTTATCTTAATGTCATCACGCATCTGGAGCTCATCCATCACTTTAAAAAGGCGTTCTCTGCCGATGTAGCAGAATGGACAGGCTACGTCGCTCCATATCTCAATTTTCATACTTCATTTTTTTAAAGTTTTGATCGCAGATTGCGACACTTATTGCTTTGCGTTAAAATGTATAACAGGCAAAGACCAATTTCGTTTTACGGCAAGTGTCCTTAGCACAATTATTAACGAAATGGTACAGACCATCGCAATATCTTGCGGCAGGCCAAAGTGCACCAGAATGAGATAGGCCACCGCACCGATCACGCAAATGGAAGCATACATCTGCCCGCCGAAAATGAGCGGAACCGTATTGGAAAGAATATCGCGGATCACGCCGCCAAACACCGCCGAGACCGTGCCCATCATGATGGCCACCAATGCGGAAAGTCCGATAGCGAGAGCGGTCTCCATGCCGAGAATGGTGAAGATGGCAAGACCGACGCTGTCGAAGATAAAGAGCGTTTTGCGCAGTTTCAAGAGCTTTGGTAGAAAGAAAAAGCTGAGGATGATGGCGAGAATAATAGTGTACACGAAGTTGGAATCGAGCATCCACCCTACCGGTTGCACGCCTATCATCACATCGCGCAGGGTGCCGCCGCCTATTGCAGTTACGAAGGCGATGACCGATACGCCGAGAATATCAAACTTTTTGGCGGCAGCCGTAGACACCCCGCTCACGGCAAAAACGAATGTCCCAATTATTTCAAAGATGTAGAGCGTGGTTACCGGCATGGGGCAATGATAGGAAAAATGGAGCTTCTTTTAGAGCCTGCGCAGTTGTCTTTTTAAACGCCCATGCAGCCCGCCGCATTCATCTTTTAAATCCTTGGTTTCTGATCTGGTTTTCCCGTGGGGCGAGAAGGCGATACCGGTAGCTGCAATTCACAAGGGTCTCTTTTTTTACGAAAAGGAAAAAAAGAAGGGGTGGGCAATACTACATGACTACATCAAGCCAATTTTGAGAACGGTGCTGCTCAGCCGGAAATACGTATGTAAACCCTTGCCGATCATTGGTTTGGGTAGTAGCAAGTAGCTCTGGGACACCACTTGCGCCAAAATCAGGGCTTTCACACCTCCATAAATCTTCTCACTTTAGAGCTTCTTATTTATTTAAATAACTCTTTAAAATCAAATCATGAAAAGTATTTTACTCTCAACTTGTATTCTTATTTCGGGTCTTTGCTCAGCTCAAAATGCACCGATCAACTTTGAGCCCGATGGCTTTGGGGCCAACTTTACCTGGGCCACTTTCGAAGCGCCCGAAGGTGCCACTAATCCAGCTTTTAGCGTGGTGCCAAATGATCTTGGCGACCCCACCAATGGCTCGGCCACAATAGGCAAAATAGAGATCGAATATGCCACCGATGCAAACTGGGGCAGCGCAGGCTGTGAGACGATGCACGGTGCCGACGTAGGGGCGTTCTCCTTTACCAATGATAATGCAATCGTGACCATGATGGTATATCAGGAAGATTTTGCAGCTCCGGTAGCGGTGAAGTTTGCCACACCCACTGGCGCCGCTTTTGCAGAAGTGATCGCTCCCAATACGGTGGCCGATGCCTGGGTGGAACTAGAATTTGACCTTTCGGCTTGGATCGGTGACCCATTGGGCGGACAGCCCGACCAGTTCATCTTCTTCCCGAGCTATGCCCCGCGATCTACAGGACATACGGTCTATTTTGACAATGTATCTTTCAGCGCTACGCCGCCACCAGTGGGCGACCCTATGGTAGACGCCCCCAACCCCACGATCGACGAAGACTTGGTGCTATCGGTATACAGCGATTTCTACACGAACAATACCGTGAATAATTTTAACTTCAATGCCTTTCAGGGAGGCGGAGTGATCTCGGAAGTAGACCTAGAAGGAATGGGCAATAATGCCGGCAAGATCGAGCAATTATCTTTTTATGGAGCCGAATGGATGGCGGCCGACGTTTCAGAATTTGATACGCTCCGCTTTAATTATTGGTCGAGCTCATCTACAGGTTTTAATTTTTACCTGATCGATCAATCTGCCGCTATACCCGGCGGGGCTCCGGAAGAGCCGCGCTATGCTTTTGGCGGCGCCAATCCCGATGAAGCGATCGTACAGGGAGCCTGGCAAACGGTTGCCATCCCGGTACAGCATTTTCTAGATTATAATTCGGGCGCTTTCGACTATGATTTGACGGATGCCTTTCAATGGAAGTTTGATGGGTCTGGCACGATCTTCTTCGACAATGTATACTTCTCAAAAAATGTGCTGGGGTTAGCCGAACTGGACCTTCAAAACTTTAAGGTATTTCCAAATCCGGCGGTAGACCGCTGGACGATCGCATCGCAAAATGCAGTGATCGAAAAAGTACAGGTTTTCAATGCGCTGGGGCAACTGGTGTGGAGCGATAACCCTGTAAGCACTAGGGTCGCCATCGATGCCAACGCCTTGAAGCCCGGCATCTACACAGCGGTGGTATCTACCAAAGCCGGTGCAGGTACTACAAAACTAGTAAAGGAATAGCGCCAGCCTAGAAGTAGCTCTTACGCGCCACCCGGATTCGGGTGGCGCTTTTTCTTTGACTTAAGTTTCACTGCGTTAAGCTTTTCATGTTGATTGCTTTAATTGTAAGGTTCCATTTCAGAAAGTTCTGGTTCCATATTGTAGTGCACTCAAGCCAAAAACAAGTAAGCCAATGCACCGCATAATTGTTAAAGCTTTGTTTGATAGGTTTTTAGGCTGAAATTCGATGGGTCGACGTTAGGAAGGCTTGAATTATCTTGTCTAAGTTATGCTCAAATCTATTAAACAATAGAGCTACATTAGGGTTTCATATCAAACTTTTAAAACCCGAAAAAAAGATGAAAACAATTTTGCTTGAAGTAATGAATATTCCGGTAGATGATCCGGTAGCTTTTACCTTTTTTACCGGATATATGGCCATGTTTGCCGCTTCGGTTTTTTTCTTTTTTGAGCGTAGCAGTGTAGAAGGCAAATGGAGAACAAGCCTGCTCGTATCTGGACTTATCACCGGTATTGCGGCAGTGCATTATTATTACATGCGCGATGTGTATATCTCAACGGGGGAGAACCCGACGGCACTCCGTTATATCGACTGGACGCTTACTGTGCCCTTGATGTGTGTGGAGTTTTACCTACTCACCAAAGCGGCCGGTGCAAAGCTTTCCTTGCTTTGGAAACTCATCATAGCATCAGTCTGGATGCTCGTGATGGGCTATATTGGAGAAGCCTTTTCTGATGGTGAACCATGGCGCATTCGGCACTCTACGGTGCCCTTTCTACCATCGGGTATATCTACATACTTTACACGGTATGGTTCGGCGAAGTGAAAAAGCTTGGTGACAGCACCGATGATCCTACTATTAAGAAGGGTATACGGATATTGGCATGGTTCGTACTCGTGGGCTGGGCCATCTACCCTATCGGATACATGTGTATGCCCGGCGGCTGGTTGAATACCGGTCTCGGTTGGGATTCGTCTAGCGTAGATCTCTTCTATAATATCGCCGATGCTATAAACAAGATCGGATTTGGATTGGTCGTCTATAGCATAGCCATTAACGCAAAAAGCTCTTCTAGAAATGCCGTTGCGGCTTAGTCCAAAAATAGATTCATACCCGAAAGAATGGCTGGATAAGCCATTCTTTCGGCTTTCTGCCGAGATGCTAGAATGCGTAAGCGACCATAATTATGAGCGGTTATCCAAAATATGTGATGATGACTTCGGAATCATCGACATCAACCCCGAAGGTGGAAGCGAAATAATTCGCGACCGCGCCGGATGGGAAGCTTGGTTTACTGGATTATTTGCTAAGCTCCAAACAATGCAGGCAGATACCTGGTCGGAGATCACAGGCTATGAATGCCTAGCCACCGATGCCATGGCATACTCGGTGGTCGACTTTGATCAAATATTGGCTTTTGACTCCAAGGAGATGCGTTTTTCGGTGATCGCTACCATCATCTGGAAAAAGCAGGATGGAGAATGGAAAGAAAGCCGGTATCATAGTTCTTTGCTCTCGGTGACGGGTGCTTAATAATTTTTAGTTTTTCCACTATTATTATGAACTTGGTTTGTATCCGCGAAAAGATGTGGATGGTAGACCGGGTTTCATGGATTCTGATCCGTTATTCTACCCATGGCAGTAGGCAGGCTGCATTTTATTCATTCACGAGCCTGATCGGGAAAATCTTTCCGGTATGCTTTGTTTAATCCGGTGATGTATTCCGTCACTGCCCTGACGGGCTCATTCTTAAAGATGTTTCGTAGCTCATCGGTAGTTAAAGCGCGGGCGAAACGACGAATGTCAACTTCGCTTAAATATAAAGCTAAGGTACGCTCATTGCTATTTAACTGCAAGATCCGAAAATATTTGATGAATGCATCTTCCGATAAAATATAGTCAAGGTCAAGCCAAACATAACCGTAATTCGGGCCGGTACCCATCAAAGGTCTATAGGTTTTCTCTTCGTGAAACTCACCCCCCACCCAATACTTTCCATGGTGCCACACCAGGATGCAGTCGGAGTTGATCCGTGATCCTTTTTGGATTAGAATCCCTTCGTCCCAATAAGTTATGTCGTACCCATCAAGTCCCACAGATCGATCATTCTCATAATCTTCCATAGAGAGGTACCCAAAAGAATAATCATCGGCATTATAATCGTCTGGTATACCGTAATCGTAATCCTGCGCCAAGGTGGCATACGTTAACAAAATACAGGCCGCCGCTAGCATAAGGCGATGGAATAAAGCTCCGGCGATAGTGATGTTTTCCAGCGGTATTTTGGTCGATCTCAGCATTTATGCCGTAAATATACTGATACAGGTCATTTGCAGGAGCTACATTCCAGAGTTTTTCAGGCAGTAAGCTTTCTGGCACACCATCTTTGGAATTGAGCTTTGTTGAAAAAAGTCTGTTTCTCCTCTTGGTCTTAGCCAATAATATTACTTTAAGCTTTATGATCATCGCCTGCTGTAGAGTTGATGCATAATTTTTTAAAGGTTGATTAAGCTATTGACGGCCATTTATTAGATTTGCGGGCTGATGAATCTTTTCCAAAAAGTCGATCCCCGCACCAAGCTTCTCCTTCAGTTTCTGTTTTTGGCAGTGCTATTATACATTCCTGTTTTTGGGCACATCACCAGCCTTCCTATTAGGATATGGGATGAGTCGCGGCTGGCGATCAATGCTTACGAGATGTATAAAAATGGTGATTGGATCGTAACGCATTATTACGGTTGGCCCGATATGTGGAATACCAAGCCTCCTTTTCTGATCTGGCTCCAGGTGCTCGGCATGAAGGTATTTGGAGTGGGCGAGCTCGCCTTGCGATTACCATCAGCCTTTGCCGCTTTCTTTACCTGCATGGCGCTGGCGGTATTTTCAGTGCGCTATCTCAAGACCTTTTGGTTTGGCTTCATCGCCGCTATGGTGCTCATCACTACCCACGGGTATGTAGAGCAGCACGCCACCCGTACAGGAGATTATGACGCCATGCTCACCCTATTCACTACCTTGAGCGGACTTTTCTTTTTTGCTTTCCTCCACACACGAAAGGTTAAATTCTTGTACTTCTTTTATGGGGCTCTTACCTTTGGCGCACTTACCAAAGGCGTCACTGCGCTGCTCTTCCTGCCCGCCTTTGGTATTTTTGCGCTTTTGCAAAAGCAGGTGCTTCTTTTGATTAAAAACAAGCATTTCTATTTCGGACTCCTCGGATTTCTGTCCATCGTATTGGGCTATTATTTATTACGTGAATCGCAAAACCCGGGATATTTGCAGGCTGTTGCCGATAATGAACTCGGTGGTCGCTACCTTGCCACACTCGATCAACATAAGCATGGGTTTTGGTTCTATTATAATAATCTGATCGATTTTAATCTCACTGCTTGGTATGTGCTCATACCAGTGGGCGTCGTATTAGGCTGGGTCAGTAATAATCCGCGCATCCGGCAATTGGCCATTTATTTCACGATCATGGCCATCTGTTTTTTCTTGGTCATCTCTACCGCCGGCACTAAGTTGGTATGGTACGATGTGCCCATATACCCTTTCTTGGCGCTGCTTATTGCCATGGCTATTTGGATGGTATTCGACCTGCTCTCGGGCAGCCCTATTTTTAGCGTAAGCTTGCGCAAAAATCTGCTTCCAGTCATCTTTCTTTTTATAGTCTTTCTGGCACCTTACCGACATATTGTTTTGAAAACCTATAAGCCGCAGGAGTACGCGTGGGATAAGGATTTTTACGAAATAGGCTATGTGCTGAAAGATGCGGTGAAAGGAAAAATAGACTTGGACGGTTTTAGAATGCTCTATGATGGGTATCCCGCCCATAACAAATTTTATATCAATATCCTTCAAGATCAAGGGGTGGACGTCAAAATCGCTAACTGGAAGGAGCTAAAACCGGGCGAGAAGGTCATCACAAGCCAAGCGCATATTAAGAATTACGTTTTGGATAATTATGACGAAGAGCTGCTCGGCAATTATGGGAACGTATTTTTATATAAAATAAGATAATCTGATGGGCAGGCGTTCTCGTCGGTATAATTCCATTCATTCAAGCCAGTTATGAAGAAAGATTACGAATTAACTTATCATCAGGTTGAAAAAGACCATTTCTGGTTTAAGGGGCGCCGCAAATACATCACCGAATACTTAAAAGACTTTCCCAAAGATGCCACGGTACTCGATATCGGAAGCTCTTCGGGGCTATTGCTCAATGAGCTGGCCGATCTGGGATTTGACCGTTCTAAGTTATACGGTATAGATATTAGCGAAACGGCTATTGCCAATTGCAAAGAGAACGGGATCGAAAATGCTTTTGTGATGGATGCGCAGCAGGTGAGCTTCGGCCTTCAGTTTGACATCGTCATCGCCTCTGACTGTCTGGAGCATTTAAAAGATGAGCAAGCCGCACTACAGAGTTGGGCCAGGGTGCTGAAAGATACCGGCACCATGATGGTTTTTGTGCCCGCCTTTATGTCATTATGGAGTGATCACGATGTGGCCAATATGCATTATAGACGCTATACCCTGCCCCAGCTCGAGGCTGCCCTTAACGAAAATGGGCTTGTACCGACCAAGTCCAGTTATTGGAATTTCTCGCTCTTTACTCCTGTTTACCTCCTGCGTGCCCTAAGCCGGCTCAAGCCAAAAAAAGGAAAGGCAGATTCTGACCTTAACGAGCCATCCGCCCTTAATGGACTCATATATGGCATTATAAACACCGAGAATAAGCTCTTGCGCCGTGTCAACTTCCCTTTTGGGATCAGTGCTTTTTGCATCGTCCGTAAGGGGTGAGTC
The DNA here is from genome assembly GCA_963836915.1 of uncultured Cryomorphaceae bacterium. Classification (GTDB taxonomy): domain Bacteria; phylum Bacteroidota; class Bacteroidia; order Flavobacteriales_D; family Cryomorphaceae; genus Cryomorpha. The sequence continues at coordinate 902,039 of CAWILH010000002.1, forward strand.
GCCCCCCGGTTTTACCTTTGCTGGCAGGCGAGTAGTTAGCCGCGAGTAAAAAAGCTATAATCTTCAAATTTCAAAATCACCCCGCTGAGCGAGACCCCGCGGGTTTCAAAAACCCGCGGGGTCTGATGGCGGCGGGCGTGCTTTGGTTGTCGTAAGTCTCTCTCTCTCTCTCCCTATGAATTGCCGTTCGTTTCCGCGCTGCTCCTAATCTTCAAACATCAAATTTCAAAATCACCCCGCTTGACGAGACCCCGCGGGTTTCAAAAACCCGCGGGGTCTGATGGCGGCGGGCGTGCTTTGGTTGTCGTGAGTCTCTCTCTCTCCCTATGAATTGCCGTTCGTTTCCGCGCTGCTCCTAAGCTTCAAACATCAAATTTCAAATTCACCCCGCTTGACGAGACCCCGCGGGTTTCAAAAACCCGCGGGGTCTGATGGTGGCGGGCGTGCTTTGGTTGTCGTGAGTCTCTCTCTCCCTATGAATTGCCGTTCTTTTCCGCGCTGCTCCTAAGCTTCAAACATCAAATTTCAAATTCACCCCGCTGAGCGAGACCCCGCGGGTTTCAAAAACCCGCGGGGTCTGATGGGGACGTGCGCACTTTGGTTGTAACTACGCCATATTAGGCAAGCGGATCGCTAGTTTGGCATCCTGACAACTAACCCACGGCTCTTAGCCTGCGGATCAGAACACAAAAAGAACCTTACCTTAGTCGCCGGAAGATGATTTAGAACAATACACTATGAAACATTTCTTTGTACTCACAGTCTTCATAGCTCAGCTATCGTGCTATTCGCAAGAGCAAGCTTCATTTTCATTGGCAGTGCTTCAATACCGCGGCGGTGGGGATTGGTATTCCAATCCTACTTCGGTGCCCAACTTGGCCGAGTTTTGTAGCGAACAGCTCGGAATTAAGATTGGCGAAACGCAATATGTTGATGTAGGCAGTGCCGAACTATACGACTATCCATTTCTGCATATGACCGGGCATGGGAACGTGGTATGGTCGGCTTCCGACCGTAAGAACCTTCAGACCTATTTATTGGGTGGCGGCTTTCTCCATATCGATGATAATTATGGGATCGACCCCTTCGTACGTGCTGAGCTGACCCGCCTTTTTCCCGATAAGGAACTGGTAGAAATTCCTTTTGACCATCCTGTCTATCATCAAAAGTTCAATTTTGACAGCGGCCTGCCCAAGGTGCATGAGCACGATGAACTACCGCCACGCGGCTACGGTATATTCCATGAGAATAGACTGGTGCTCTTCTACAGCTATGAGAGCGATCTGGGTGATGGCTGGGAAGACCCATCGGTGCACAATGACCCGCAAGATATCAGGCTTCAAGCCCTCCAGATGGGTGCTAATCTGGTTCAATATGCCTTCATAGGTGAGCCTGATCCTGATAAATAAAATCAAAAAAAATGGCATCGGGCATTCTAGCAGTATTAGATGATATCGCCACCCTGATGGATGATGTGGCGGTGATGAGCAAGTTGGCGGCCAAGAAAACTGCCGGTATACTCGGTGATGACCTAGCGGTAAACGCTGAAAAAGCCTCGGGCTTTGCATCGACCCGTGAGATGCCCGTGCTTTGGGCCATCACGAAAGGATCGTTGCTCAACAAGCTAATCATCCTGCCAGTGGCATTCCTGCTGAGTGCCTTCCTGCCGGTAGCCATCACGGTGATTTTGCTTTTGGGTGGTCTATACCTTGCATTTGAAGGGGGTGAGAAAATATTTGAGTTTATCTTTCCCCATCACCACGACGCTCCCGCGCATCTCGCTGAAGAAGGCATTACGAAGGAAGAGATCCTAGCGATGGAGAAAGAACGGATCAAATCGGCCATTCTCACAGACTTCATACTCTCTGTTGAGATCGTGATCATTGCGCTCGGCACGGTGCTTAAGGAACCGCTGCTCAATCAAATTATGGTCGTGTCATTCATTGCACTCCTTGCCACCGTCGGGGTCTACGGCATCGTGGCGCTTATCGTGCGTATGGATGAGTTTGGTGCCAAGCTGATCGCTAGGAATGCTGAAGACAATAGTTTTTCCGATAAGCTGGGACGGCTATTGGTGAAAGCATTACCGATCATAATCAAGTCGCTCAGCATAATCGGCACCATCGCACTAATCCTAGTGGCCGGCGGGATCTTCACACATAACGTGGATTTCTTGCACCACTTTTTGGATTTCCTACCGTCCATCCTTCAAGAATTTGTCATAGGACTTCTCGTGGCGGCAGTTACGGTAGGGCTTGTACTTCCGTTGAAAGGAGTGATCAAGAAAATGAGAAACTAAAAGGATCGTGGATTAGGGTGCAGCTCGGTTCTCGGGCTCCCGATAGATACCACCGTCGGAATAGAATCAACCACTCCCCTTCGAGATTGCGGCTGGTAAAACCAATCCTGCACTCATTCCATCTGATATTTTAACCCTCTGTCGAGGTTTTCAATTAGCAAATCTTACATTTGTTCAATTAAATTCTAAATCGACCTGCCCACTATGAAACAAAGGTTTCAACGATTGCTTACACTTCTCTTACTCGCACCTATTGCGATTCACGCCCAAGAGTTGGCGACAGAGAGTCATAAGATTTATGATGCGCTAGACTCCGAAAACCTTGAGCGTGGCATCTACTAAGACTTTTCGGATTTCCTGAAGAATGAACCATCCTTCAAAGACTCGTTCTTTACTGCCCCAAGGCCACGCCAAGAAGATATTTGGCAGGGTACAAATTCAATGAATCCCAGATACGCGAAAAATAATAGAAAAGTGAAAAAGGTATGGGGCTTTTCGGACGGGGTCAACGCTTACATCTGGGATGGACTCGATTATTTTCCGATTGCTTTGGTGGGAAAGGAGTTGATCTTTTATGGCTATGGCGAGGTCGATAATTCGGGCACCAATACTGCCGCAGCTTTAGGAGGCGCCATCGGAGGGGGAATTGCGGCAGCCGCGGCATTAGCAAAAGCGAAAAACCAAAAAATAAGGTATAGGATTGATTCCAGAACAGGAATCACAGTAAATCTAACCACGGAAGAATTAAAATCCCGGCCTTATCTCCCTAAACAGCTTATCATCTATCGAAGGTCACGAAAAGAAAAAGAAGAACCTGCAATCTTTATCGTTGACGATAGTCTAAAATATTCTTTCGATGTAAAGTCTTACGTCTCACTGCGCTATGCGCCTTCTGATACGCTGATCAAAATATGCGCGGGTTCTGATTTCCAAGATTGCATCACGGTTCCGCTTGAAGGAAAGACGGCATACGTCGAGGCAAGTTTCCCAGAAGAAAGACGGGTTGCAAGTGTCATTGAGCAAGACACCGCCCAGGGTCAGTTTGATTTTTATAAGGTGGAGAAGGCGCAAGATAAGCGCGGGGAACAGAGCGCTGAAATTATTTCAGAGTGATTTGTTTTGTCGTCTTTCGCTCGCAAAACAACGAAAAGGATTTCAGAATAGGATTAGAGCACCCTCACTCCCCCACTACCACCATCGCGCGGTCTCTTCCGGCGGCTCCAAAAAAACCAAGGGCGTCTTTGGTGCGGTCATTTAGATTGAGAACATTCCCTTCTATGGGAGCTGGCGGAGTATCAAAATGGCCGCCGACAAAAGCTGTTTGTAGCTGCACCAAAGTAAAAAAATCATAAGCACGTTTAGAGATGCGCTCTTGGATGATCACCACCGTATCAGGTTGTGAGTAAAGATCTTCGGTGATGTTGAACCCGGGAATGGCATTGCCATCTACAAATTCATCGGTCACCACAAAAATATCAAAAGGCTCGCGCTGCTCCTCACCATTCAATATCGACCGCCATCGGTAGTGGTCGCCCGCCCCTGCCGGTTCACGCGTATCAATAAGCACATCGTAAATGTCATCGGGCTCTTCATCATTATCTTCGTTAGGCTCATCTTCACTTAGCTGCCAGTAAATGGTATCTATAGCCACGGGCTCCTGAAGCAGCTCTGCGCGCGACTGATATTGCTCACCATCTGGAAGGCCGATGCGCAAGGTATAGCTGCGGCCTATTTCGCCAGCTGTAGGATATCTATAGGTACCGGGAGCCACTTCTTCCAAAACGGTCTCCAACCCAAGATCGTCGGATATGCTTACCGTAGCTCCCGTAGCCCGCGGTACGGCCTGCGAATCAAAATAGGGCGCGGTAAACGTAAGTTGAATATCCTGCGGGCCGTCTTCATTGCTTATCCAGCCTTCTACCACCAAAAACTTTTCGCCTTCGGGTAGATCGAGCTCTATTTTATCCGTGCAGCCCGCAGTCGCAAATAGAGCAAATAGCACAGCCGGGAATATGATCTTCGTATTTTTCATGGTGCTCAATTAAAAAGATAGATTATAAGTAATGCCCGGTATTACCGATCCAAAGATGCTAAGTCGGTAGGCTTCCGTAACCTGCGGATTATCTTCACTTTGCTGAAAATAAATACTGTAAGGATTGCGCCTTCCATAGGCATTGTAGAGCGAAAAAGTCCAGCTGCTCTGCCAAGAATCGGGTCGGTTGATGAAGAACAGTACTTTATCTTTTTTCTTCTGTGGTGTGAGTGTAGCGCTCAGATCGAGCCGATGGTAGTCGGGGGTGCGCGCTCCATTTCGGTTCACATAATTGGGAATGGTAATGCCTTCGTAAACGAAACGCGACTCGGGAAAGGTGATCGGACGGCCGGTCATATAGGCAAATACTCCACCAAACTTCCACTTTTCGCTCAGCTGGTATTGGGCAACCACGCTTATATCATGCGTTTTATCATAATTTGAAGCATACCAGTCGTTCAGGTTTATACCTTCCACTTTCAGTTCGCTCCGGCTTAAGGTATAGGAGATCCATCCGGTAAGTGATCCCGTCACTTTTTCGATCTGCACTTCGAGCCCATACGCCCGCCCTTCCCCTTGAAGGAGCTCTGTCTCCAAACTCTGATTGAGCAATAGCTCGGCATTGTTTTTATAGTCGAGCAGGTCTTGATAATCTTTATAATACCCTTCCAGCGAAAGCTGATAGGCATTGTCGAAAAAATTTCTAAAATAGCCCAGCGAGATCTGGTCTACGATGGCCGGCTCTACATATTGACCGGCAGGAGTCCAAATATCCAGCGGTGTGGCGGCGGTAGTATTAGACACCAAATGAATATACTGGCGCATCCGGTTATAGCTCGCCTTAACCGAACTGCGCTGTGAGAAGGTATAATTCAATGCCAGCCTTGGCTCCAGCCCATCGAAGGCCTTTATCACTTCGCCGTCTGCGTAGCTGCGCGATCCGATTATTGAATCTTCATTGGTCGGAATACCATTGGCATACTGTAAAACATCCCGGCTACCCACATTCATAAAATAGCTATAGCGAAGGCCGTACTCTGCCGAAAATGCTTCTGAAAATTGTTGCTTATTCCCGACGTATCCGGCCAATTCGATGGCATTCTCTTTTTGCACTTCTACCACATTGAAGATGGATTCATCGCCCGTGCCTGCTGCCCTTCCGGGCGAAAACCGGTAGAATATGGCGTCTGCACCAAACTCGATCGTGTTCTGTGGGTTTACGAAATATGAAAAGGCCGCCTTACCACTCGTGGTGCGAATGCCTGCTTCCCACTCGAAGGCCTGCGAACCCGTGGGTATGCCGAGCGAGTAATTATAATCGCTGTACACTCCTGTAAAATTTGAGAACAATTTTGGACCGAAGAGATGGTTCCACCGCAGGGTGGCGGTATTATTGCCCCAATAGCTTTCAAAATCGTCGCCAAACTTAAACCGGTCAGCACCGAAATAGCCAGATAGAAAAAGCCTATCCTTATCGGAAATCTTATAGTTCACCTTTGCATTCACATCATAAAAGAAAAGCTGATCGCCCCTGAAATCATCATTGAATATGGGTAGCAGCAGATCACCGTAGGAGCGCCTTCCGGCAATCATGAAGGATGCCTTGTCCTTCACAATAGGGCCTTCTAGCATCAACCTGCTGCTCACCAGCCCGATACCTGCCACACCGCCAAAAACTTTGCTATTGCCTTCTTTCTGCCTCACATCGAGCACGCTGCTCAGGCGCCCGCCGTAGCGCGCCGGAATCCCACCTTTATAAAGGGTCAGGTCTTTTACGGCATCGGCGTTAAACACCGAAAAGAATCCAAATAAATGGGACGAATTAAACACCGTGGCTTCATCGAGCAAAATTAAATTCTGATCAATATTACCTCCCCTCACATTAAATCCTGTAGCGCCCTCACCAACTGTTGATACGCCCGGCAAAAGTTGAATACTCCTTATAATGTCTACTTCTCCGAGAAACTGCGGTATATCCTTAATGAATTTGGAATCCATTTTTTCTACCCCCACTTCTAGGCTCGTTACATTTTGATTGGCCTTTTCGGCAGTGATCTCTACCGTGTTCAACAGTTTTTTATCAGGCTGCATCTCCAGTGTGAAAGTCTCGTCAGCATTCAGCGCCACTTCGCGGGTCACCGCCTGATAGCCCAAAAAATTGAACGTAACTTGATAGGTACCGGCCGGCATCGAAAGGGAGTAAAATCCGTAGACATTGCTGGTCGTACCCGATTTTGTTTCTGTTACATAAACCGTCGCTCCAATCAAGCCTTCGCCGGTTAGGGCGTCTTTGAGATAACCACTTAGCGTTGCCTTCGGTTGGGCATGACCGGCAACCGCGAAAAAGAAAATCAGGAAAAAAAGAAGAACAGGATGGCTTGGTTTTGAACGTAGCAATGGAGTCGCATTTTTATTTGATGCAAAGGTGAACGTAATATATTACCGAAATATTACTATTTGACAGAAGGCAATGAGAATATGGCTGTGCCTTTGGGTTGTTGCCCAAAGCATAACAGGTTTCGCGGGCTTTTGACCAGAATTGAGTTTACGGTTGTGGGAGGCGCTTGGGATGAACGGTTTACAATAAATTTTGGAGCATGTCAAAACAAGAATAATTGTGGAATGAGCCTATTTTTTGGATGGGTTGATGACGGGATGTTGGCGACCAATAATTTCCAACCATAATTCCTACCCAGCTTTTCGTCGCATATTCCTTTCCCAGCTGGCGCACCTAAAGGCACGAGTGGGTCTTGCGACTTGAGACTTGAGACTCGGAACTTGAGACTCGAGACTCGAGACTTGGCAAAACTACCTCACCAACTTCCTATACTTGATACGCTTCGGACCGACATCGCCAAGTCGTTTCTTCTTGTTCTCTTCGTATTCGCTATAGGTTCCTTCGAAATAGTATACTTCTGAGTCGCCTTCAAAAGCCAAGATATGCGTGCATATGCGGTCTAAGAACCAGCGGTCGTGACTGATCACTACTGCGCATCCGGCAAAGTCCATAATGCCTTCTTCTAAGGCGCGGAGCGTGTTAACGTCAATATCGTTCGTCGGCTCATCGAGCAATAGCACGTTGGCTTCGGTTTTCAGCGTCATGGCCAAGTGCAGCCTGTTGCGCTCACCACCCGATAGTACGCCTACCTTCTTATTTTGATCGGGACCGTTAAAGTTGAACTTGGATACGTATGCACGGGAGTTTATCTTGGCACCACCGATCTCTATAAACTCTGTTCCGCCGCTGACCACTTCCCATACCGATTTATTCTCATCAAGGTCGGCGTGGCGCTGATCCACATATCCTATCTGTACAGTGTCGCCTACATTAAAACTTCCACTATCGGGTTGCTCCTCGCCCATTATCATTCTAAAAAGCGTGGTTTTTCCCGCTCCATTTGGCCCTATCACACCTACTATACCTGCAGGCGGGAGCTTAAAGTTTAGATTCTCATAAAGCAGTCTATCATCATAGCCTTTAGCTACTTGAACAGCATCGATCACTTCATTACCAAGGCGCTGTCCGTTCGGGATCGGCAGAGCCAGTCGCGCTTCTTTTTCAGCGCTTCCTTCCGACATCAGCTTATCATAATTGCCCAGTCTTGCCTTGTTTTTGGCGTGTCTTCCTTTGGGGTTCATCCGCACCCATTCCAGCTCGCGCTCCAATTCTTTGCGGCGCTTACTCTCCTGTTTCTCTTCTTGTTTTAATCGGTTGGCTTTTTGCTCGAGCCATGAGCTATAATTACCCTTCCACGGAATTCCTTCTCCACGATCAAGCTCCAAGATCCATCCCGCCACATTATCAAGGAAGTAGCGGTCGTGGGTTACGGCCAGTACCGTACCGGCATACTGCTGTAGGTGCTGCTCTAACCATTGCACCGATTCTGCATCGAGGTGATTGGTTGGCTCATCGAGTAGGAGCACATCGGGCTGTTGGAGCAGTAGGCGGCAGAGTGCCACCCGGCGACGCTCTCCACCCGATAGATTTTTGATCGGCGTGTCACCTTCGGGCGTGCGGAGCGCGTCCATGGCTATTTCTAGCTTGGTATCCAGCTCCCAAGCTCCCAGAGATTCGATTTTATCTTGCACCGTGGCCTGACGATCGATCAACTTCTCCATTTTTTCAGGATCGTTCATGATCTCTTCATCCATGAATTTATTATTGATCTCTTCATATTCGGCCAGCACATCGGTGATCTCCTTCACCCCTTCCATCACCACTTCCTTTACGGTTTTAGATTCATCTAGCTGCGGCTCTTGCGGCAAATAGCCCACACTGAAGCCCGGTGCCCATACTACATCGCCCTGATAGGCTTTGTCAAGCCCGGCTATGATTTTCATTACAGTAGACTTACCTGCGCCGTTCAGTCCCAGAATACCGATCTTGGCTCCGTAATAAAAGGATAGGTAAATATCTTTTAGAATATGCTTTCCGGTTGGGGTGGTCTTATTCACCTTCACCATTGAAAATATCACTTTCTTATCGTCGCTCATGAATTATTGTTTTTGATCGTTATTTGGGGCTGCAAATTTAGGGAATGTTTGGGATAGTCAATGTTTGGGATCTTATCGCCAAGCGCAATGAAACTAAATCCAATAAAAAAGCCGCCTTCCGAAATTCGACAAGGCGGCTTCATTCATTTATAGAATGCTACTCGTCCGTATCGCTATCGTCATCGCTGGTTTTCATATCGGCACTGCCATCGCCGGGATCTTCGTCTGTCGTGCCATCCATGGTGGCTCCGGCTATCAAGTCGTCCGGATTCTCATCATCCAGCACTATTTCTTCGTCTTCTGATGAGACATCTACTTTGGCCACAGCCGCAATAGCATCATTATTTTTAAGATTGATCAATCGCACACCTTGTGTGGCACGACCCATCACCCTTAGCTCCGACACGCTCATCCTGATGGTGATACCGCTCTTATTGATTATCATAAGATCATCGGTATCGGTCACCGCCTTTATGGAAATGAGTGCTCCAGTCTTTTCGGTGATGCTCATGGTCTTTACACCTTTCCCTCCGCGGTTGGTGATTCGATAATCATCTACCCCGCTTCGCTTACCGTAACCCTTTTCAGATACTACGAGCACATTGGTGTCGGGATCGTCTATACAGATCATTCCGATCACTTCATCATCTTTACTTTCGAGTGTTACCCCTTTAACTCCCTGAGAGTTGCGGCCTACAGCGCGTACTTTTTCTTCATTAAATCGTATTGCTTTTCCGCTCTTCTTAGCTAGGATGATCTCGGTGGTACCATTCGTCATTTTGGCTTCGAGCAGTTGGTCACCATCCTTGATCGTGATGGCATTGATACCGTTCTGTCTTGGACGCGAATAGGCTTCGAGCGAGGTCTTCTTAACCACCCCATTCTTGGTGGCCATGATCACATTATGCTGGTTGATATACTCGGTATCGCGCAGGTCTTTAGTATTTATGTAGGCCATTATCTTATCGTCCTGCTCGATGTTGATCAAGTTTTGAATGGCTCGCCCCTTACTGGTTTTAGAACCTTCGGGAATCTCGAAGATCCGCATCCAAAAGCATTTTCCCTTTTCGGTAAAGATGAGCAGGTAATTATGATTGGTAGCCACAAAAAGATGCTCCAAGAAGTCTTCATCGCGGGTGGTGCTTCCGCGGGAGCCTACACCACCGCGGCTTTGGGTCTTATACTCGATAAGTGCGGTACGCTTTATATACCCAAGGTGAGAGATGGTGATCACCACTTCTTCATCGGCTATAAGGTCTTCTATACTCATCTCATTCGCAGAGTATTCGATTACCGATCTGCGCTCGTCGCCATATTTATCGCGGATCTCAACCAATTCATTGGCAATAATTTCCATGCGCAGGTCTTCGCTTGCTAATATTTCACGTAAATGATCGATTAACTTCATGAGATCAGCATGCTCTTCGCGTACCTTGTCCCGCTCGAGACCGGTAAGCTTTTGGAGACGCATATCAAGTATCGCCCTGGATTGTATTTCCGATAGGTTGAAGGTGGACATCAAGCCATTTCGTGCATCTTCGGGGGTGCTGCTTGCGCGAATAAGTGCTATTACCTCATCAAGGTTATCAAGGGCAATGAGCAAACCTTCCAGAATATGGGCGCGCTCCTCGGCCTTCTTGAACTCATACTTCGTACGCCGCACGACCACATCATGGCGGTGCTCTACGAAATATTGAATCATATCGCGCAGATTAAGAAGCATCGGTCGACCCTTTACGAGCGCAATATTATTTACTGAGAATGAGTTCTGTAGCGCCGTGTACTTATACAACTTATTCAGCACAACATTGGGAATACAATCGCGCTTTAGTTCATATACGATGCGCATTCCATTTCTGTCAGACTCATCACGTATGTCGCTAATTCCGTCTATCTTTTTATCATTGACCAGGTCGGCAGTTTTCTTGATCATTTCGGCCTTATTGACCTGATAGGGAATTTCTGTCACGATGATGGCTTCCCTTCCTTCCCTGATCTCTTCAATATTGGCTTTGGCGCGCAGCACTACACGTCCTTTTCCGGTTTCAAAAGCGGCTTTCACGCCTTCGTAGCCGTAGATAGTTGCACCTGTGGGGAAATCTGGAGCCTTAACATGCTCCATCAGCCCTTCGGTGTCGATCTCGGTATTCTTGATATAGGCCAAGGTGCCATTTATAATTTCAGTAAGATTATGCGGTGGCATATTGGTGGCCATACCTACAGCGATTCCACTTGCTCCATTTACCAAGAGATTTGGAATCCTTGAAGGCAATACTGTGGGCTCTGTAAGGGAATCGTCAAAATTATTGGCAAAGTCTACGGTCTCCTTATCAAGATCGGCTAGCATCTCTTCCGCTATTTTGCGAAGGCGCGCCTCGGTATATCGCATTGCTGCGGGGCTATCGCCATCTACCGATCCAAAGTTACCCTGTCCATCTACCAAGGGGTAGCGCAGTGACCAGTCTTGTGCCATACGCACCATGGTGTCATACACCGAAGAATCGCCATGTGGGTGATACTTACCCAATACTTCACCTACGATACGTGCAGACTTTTTATAAGGCCTATTGGAAAGCACGCCGAGGTCGAGCATTCCATAAAGCACCCTTCTATGCACCGGCTTAAGGCCATCGCGTACATCGGGCAAAGCCCTTGACACGATTACCGACATCGAATAGTCGATGTAGGCCGATCGCATTTCATCTTCAATATTTATAGGGATTATCTTTTCTCCTTCTGCCATTCTGATAGTAAATTAGAAATTGTATGGTTTTTGCAATTCTGCGCAGACAAGCGCAACCAAGCAACGAAAGTACATATAAAACAAGCTCTTTCGGCGAAAGCCAAAAGTGTAATTTTCAACAAAAATCTGTGTAATAAAAGAACACGGCGTGACATCCTGTCGGTTTCTCCAACATATATTTGATTCTATTGTTTTTTGGATGTACTTTGGGCTGCCTTGCCACAACATTCAGTTTAAATTAACCTAATTAAAGCAAGATATAGATGGAAGCTAAATTTTCGCCAAGAGTGAAAGACGTTATAAGCTACAGCCGTGAAGAAGCCCTTCGATTGGGGCATGACTTCATAGGTGTAGAGCACTTGCTTCTCGGCATCATACGAGAAGGTGAAGGCACCGCAATACAGATATTGAAAGGAGTTGGAGTGAGCTTAAAGGAGCTGCGCCGCATGGTGGAGTCTTCTATTCGTTCGGCTTCCGCCAAATCTGGGAACCTGGGAAATATCCCGCTCGTAAAACAAGCTGAAAAGGTATTGAAGATCACGTATTTGGAAGCCAAATTATTCAAAAGCCCTACGATAGGTACGGAGCACTTGCTGCTGAGCATCCTGAAAGATGAAGACAATGTAGCCACCCGCGCCCTTTTAAAATTTAACGTAGATTATGAATCGGTGCGCGAAGAGCTTGAAGCACATCGCACGGGCGATTTGCGCCTAGGCGATACCCGCTCAGAGTTTCCCGGTTCTACCGACGATGACGATGATGATGGCGCGAGCTTTTCGGCCAGCGGCGGCGGTGGCGGTCAGGCCGGCCGCAAACCTTCCGACTCCAAGTCAAAAACTCCGGTACTCGATAATTTTGGCCGCGACCTAACCAAGATGGCCGAAGAAGACAAGCTCGACCCAATAGTGGGACGTGAGAAAGAAATAGAACGCGTATCACAGATCTTGTCGCGAAGGAAGAAGAATAATCCGGTGCTGATCGGTGAGCCAGGCGTTGGTAAATCGGCCATTGCAGAAGGGCTCGCGTTGCGCATCACGCAGCGCAAGGTATCGCGTGTGCTATTTGACAAGCGCATCGTATCACTTGATGTGGCATCGCTCGTGGCAGGTACCAAATACCGCGGCCAGTTTGAAGAGCGCATGAAGGCCGTGATGAACGAACTGGAAAAATCTCCCGATGTGATCTTGTTTATAGATGAGATCCATACTATAGTAGGTGCCGGTGGCGCCAGTGGTTCGCTTGATGCTTCAAATATGTTCAAACCTGCCCTGGCTCGTGGCGAGATACAATGTATTGGTGCCACGACCCTTGACGAATACCGACAGTATATCGAGAAAGATGGAGCCCTAGAGCGCCGCTTCCAAAAAGTGATGGTCGAGCCAACTTCCGTAGATGAGACCATTCAAATACTCAATAACATAAAAGAGAAGTACGAAGAGCACCATAGTGTGACCTATACCGATGAGTCGCTGGCTGCCTGCGTAAACCTTACCAACCGCTACGTGTCTGACAGGCACCTGCCCGATAAGGCGATAGATGCCATGGATGAAGTGGGATCGCGTGTGCACATCACCAATATAAATGTGCCCGCCGAGATCATAGACGCTGAGCGCAAGATCGAAGAGATCAAAGAAGAGAAAAACCGGGTGGTACGCAGCCAGAAATATGAAGAAGCTGCCAAGCTGCGCGACAAGGAGCGAAACCTGCTCGAAGAGCTGGAGCGTGCCAAGAATAAGTGGGAAGAAGAATCTAAGAACCACCGCGTCTCGGTAACGGTAGATAACGTAGAAGAAGTCGTGGCCATGATGACGGGCATCCCCGTGCAACGTATCGCCGAGAAAGAAAGCGGAAGGCTCTCCCGCATGAATATCGAGATGCAGGGCACAGTGATCGGTCAAGATGGAGCAATAGCCAAAGTGGTGAAAGCCATACAGCGAAACAGGGCCGGCCTGAAAGATCCCGATAAGCCTATTGGATCCTTTATTTTCTTAGGGCCTACTGGAGTTGGTAAAACCCAACTGGCCAAAGAACTGGCCAAGCTGATGTTTCAGACAGAAGATGCTTTGATCAGGATCGATATGAGTGAATACATGGAAAAATTTGCCATAAGTCGACTTATCGGGGCTCCTCCTGGATACATAGGCTACGAAGAAGGTGGCCAGCTTACAGAAAAAGTGAGAAGACATCCCTACTCCATTATACTACTTGATGAAATAGAGAAAGCACACCCCGATGTGTTCAACCTTTTGCTGCAAGCGCTAGATGATGGACAACTTACCGATAGCTTGGGCAGAAAGATCGATTTCAGAAATACGATTATGATCATGACTTCAAATATTGGGGCTCGTCAATTATCTGATTTTGGAACAGGCGTAGGTTTTGGTACAAAGACAAGGGTAGAAAATGAAGCTGCGGCGCAATCTTCTATAATTCAGAATGCCTTGAAAAAAGCATTCGCTCCCGAATTTCTTAATCGTATCGACGATGTGGTAATATTCAACTCGTTGACGAGAGATGACATCCACAAGATCATTGATATCGAGTTGGATAAGCTCTATAAGCGAATAACCGGATTAGGGTACCAGATCAAACTGAGTGACACTGCCAAAGATTATATCGCCGAGAAAGGCTTTGACGATAAGTTCGGCGCAAGGCCCTTGAAGCGAGCTATTCAAAAATATGTTGAAGATCCGCTTGCAGAAGAAATTATCAATTCCAATCTGAAAGAAGGCGATACCATAAATATTGGCTTCAAGAAAGATAAGGAAGAGATAACCATCAAGATAGCCAAAGGCTCAGGAAAGCCCAAAGCCGCCGAAGAAGGTGAGAAGAAAAAGAAAGATGACGAGTAAGTTAATCCGAAAATCACAGACAGCAACAAAGAAAACGTCCATTCGAAGGGCGTTTTTTTTTGCTCACGAAATGATAAAAGGCCGCTTGATGGTCTGGTTGGGGAGTGTTATCTTGAGCTCATACGCACTCGGTGCAAGCCCAGAAGTGTCAATGGCAAATTCATGCGTGCCAGCAGGCAGATCTCTGCGCAGCACTTCCCTTATCATTCCATGCTCATGGTGGTATATTTCTGCCAGCACATTGGCATGCGCCGGCAGCTCAATTTTTAACTGCTCCGATCCATTAAAATCCCTGCTTTGAAAGGGATAGATATAAGGAAAAACCTGTTGGATGTCATTTCTGCGCAAGTAGCGTATGAGCCAGCGGTAAAAAACGATTACGAACAGCACGATGGCCGAGACGAGAAGGTAGCGCGTGAGACTCTCCATTTAAAGTGCTATAAGGCCTTCTATTTCTGCGGCGCTGCGGTAGCACTGCATTACAGCATCGGCACTGGTCATTACTTCCCGCGCTGAGATACTTGTATAATTTCCATTTTTCGACTGTCGCAGCCTTATCTCCGAAGTCTTTGAATTAAAAAGGGCTTCGACCTTGGCGATTTTCTCATTGTCTGATGGTACGATGAACTTAAATAAAAACACACTCGGCCAGGAGTGGTTTACATCAATGGTTTTATGTATCCGCTCGAAATCTTCTTCATTCATATAAACGCAAATTTAAGGATTTCAATCGTGGCCAGATCGGTTAAAACTTGAAACCCTACTTTTGAATATTAAGCGTTTCCTGCTGGATATTGTTCTAAATTTGAAATTTCATTTTTTCGATCCTTTGCCAAATTACAATAGATCAGTCTAGCTTCAATCCATGCGCAGTATGCTTCCCCTTATCATCTTTCTGGCCATCTTCTTGCTACTCGACTTCTATGTATTTAAGTCGCTCAGGCTACTTACCGCCGACTGGCAGAACAGTGGACTCAGAAATCTTACGCGCACGCTCTATCTCATCACTGCCTTAGCTACTTATGGTTTCGTGCTCTACGCCTACTTCTCATTTAACCGTGATGTAAAAGATCCGCAGGCGTACCGCTTGATCTATCTGGCCTTTGGCTTTGTGATTCTTATGCTTGTTCCTAAGCTGGTCATTGCTTCGTTTCACCTGCTTGATGACCTTAGTGTTTTGGGGCGTAAGCTCGCTTCGTGGTTGGCTTCCGCCAATGAAACTACGGGCGCAGAAAATCCCACTTCCAAAGGGATGGGCAGATGGAAATTTATCAGTCTGATCGGTTGGGCACTGGCCGCAATTCCATTCACCGGCATTTTATACGGTATCGTAAGGGGGCGCTATGACTTTCGGGTATTAAAGTCAAAAATTGCCTTCCCACACTTGCCTGATTGGGCCGATGGATTGAAGATCGTCCAACTCTCAGATATCCACATTGGCAGCTTTTTCAATAATTATGAACCGGTGCTCAAGGGAATTAAAATGGTGAATGAGCTAAAGCCAGATCTCATCTTATTTACTGGTGACATCGTAAATAATCAGGCCGATGAGCTCGATGGCTGGGTATCGCATTTCTCAAAGCTTGAAGCTAAAATGGGCAAGTATTCGATACTCGGCAACCATGATTATGGAGACTATGTGTCGTGGCCGAGCGGTGAAGCCAAGCGTAATAACCTTTCACAACTCAAAGCGCTCCACGCTGAAATGGGCTTCAGGCTGCTGCTCAATGAATGGGTGCCGGTAGACTCCGGCACCGGTCAAAACTTTGAATTGATAGGGATCGAAAATTGGGGTTCCGGTGGCTTTGCCAAATATGGCGATCTCAAAAAAGCGATGGAGCGCACCGACCCAAAGAAATTTCAAATTTTGCTTTCTCATGACCCATCACATTGGGATGCACAGGTATTGGGCCAGACCGCCATCGATCTCACCTTGGCTGGCCACACCCACGGAATGCAATTTGGGGTAGAGATACCCGGTTTCATCAAGTGGAGCCCTGTGCAATACCGCTACCCGCGCTGGGGTGGGCTCTATACCGAAAGCTTGCAGCATATTTACGTAAACCGTGGTTTTGGCTACCTCGGCTTTCCCGGAAGGGTGGGAATGCCTCCGGAGATCACGTTAATAGAATTGCAAAAAGGCTAGGCGTGTATTAAGAGAAGACCTTTGTTGCGGCTTTTAATGCTTCCGCAAAATGATCGGCTTCTAGCGCCAACGGGATTTTATGATCGCTGAAATAGCCTACCATCTTCTCCGTGGGCATATTGCCGGTGAGCTCTTCGGCAGCCATCGGGCAACCTCCATAGCCCATCATGGCACCATCAAACCGGCGGCATCCTGCCAGATAAGCAGCATTTAGCTTGGCTTCCCAATCGGAAGGTGTGGTGTGAAGGTGGGCGCCGATCTCAACATCCCGAAAGGCATTGAGTACGGTAGTGAATAATTCTGAAATGGAAGCCGCCGTAGAACTCCCGACCGTATCGGCAAGCGAAAGGTTTTCGATACCGAGGTTTCGGTGCAATTTACCACACCATTCGGCCACAATGTCGGGGTGCCACGCATCGCCGTAAGGATTACCAAAAGCCATGGAAATATAAACGACCAGCCCCTTTCCCGATGCATCGGCTATGGACTTCATCTCTTCTACCCGCTTGAAAGATTCGGCTATGGTGCTGTTGGTATTGCGCTTTTGAAACGTTTCTGAGATGGAGAATGGGAAGCCCAGAAAGTCGATTTGATCAAAGGCTGCTGCATCCTGCGCGCCCCGCTCATTGGCCACTATAGCCAGTAATTTGGTATCGGTGTGATCAAGTTCCAAGCCGTTGATTACTTTGGCGGTATCTGCCATTTGCGGTATCGCTCTGGGCGAAACAAAAGAGCCAAAGTCTATGGTGTCAAAACCCACCTTCAGCAGTTTATTGATGTATTGGATCTTGACTTCGGTCGAAATAAATTCAGATATGCCCTGCATCGCATCACGTGGGCACTCGATAATCTTAACCATGGGCGATCAGTTTTTGATTGATTTTCTTGACGATGGCAGGCCCATTCATACACGAATCCCGTGTATAGCTGCACTAGGGAAGCACCGGCCTTAATTTTCTCTATTGCATCATCGGCAGCGTGTATTCCGCCCACGCCGATGATTGGGAAGCTACCATTGGAGTTCTTATGGAGATAACGTATTACTTCCGTAGACCGATCGCGCACCGGGGCGCCGCTCAAGCCCCCCGCTCCCATCGCTTCGATCTTCTCTTTTGAAATACTCAGGCCCTCGCGGGAGATGGTGGTATTGGTCGCGATGATCCCCGCTATACCGGTCTCGGCGACGATGGCTATGATATCATCAAGCTGGGCATCATTCAGGTCTGGGGCGATTTTCAGCAAGATGGGTTTCTGTGCAGGTTGCTTCTTGCCTTCATCCATCAGGCTGGTGAGCAAATCTGTGAGTGGGGCGCGATCTTGCAAGGCCCGCAGATTGGGCGTATTGGGCGAAGATACATTTACTGCAAAGTAGTCGACCACATCAAATAATTGGCGGAAGCAGATCAAATAATCATCCACTGCATTGCTATTATCGGTATGCTTGTTCTTGCCGATATTACCACCTATTATCACAGAAGAATACCTTCGCTTGAGTCGTTTTACCACTTTCTCGACACCTATATTGTTGAAGCCCATTCTATTGATCAAGGCATGATCTCTTGGAATGCGAAAGAGCCGCGGCTGGACATTTCCAACTTGGGCTTTTGGAGTCACCGTACCGATTTCGATAAACCCAAATCCAAAGAAAGGAAGCTCATTGATGAGCCTGGCGTTCTTATCAAATCCTGCTGCTAGCCCTACGGGGTTTTTAAATTTGAGCCCAAAGATTTCGCGCTCTAGGCTCTTGTGATTCAATGAAAACATACTGTAACAAATGGATCGCGTAAACGGCAATTGAAACAGTACCTTGATGGCATTGAACGTGAAATGGTGGGCTTTTTCAGGCGAAAGCCTAAACAATAAAGGTTTAAGAAGGCGGTGGTACATGGAATAATTTGGCCACGAAATTAAGGCTTTCAAAGCGGAATAGTTCTTTGATTTGTCAACCATTAAAAATCTCTTTCTTACCTTCAACTTCTCAATTCGACGATGGTAAGCGTTCAAAACATAAAAGAATTAAGCCGGCTAGAGCTCAGCTCGGCTTCCTTTATTGAACTGGAAAGGGATATTGTATGCGTTTACTATAAGGCATCGAATGATGAATTGGGACTTAAAACCGCAGAAGCCCACACCGGTGCACTTTACGACCTTCGCGGTGGAAAAGCCTGCCATTTGATCTTGGTCTTCAGGGATAAATTGGTTGCTTTCTCGAATGAAGCTAGAGATCACTTTGCCAAAAACACGCAGCATAGCGCCATTCGGCTTTCACAAGCTTTGGTACTTGAAGGGTTGGCCAATATGATCGTTGCTAATTTTTACATAAAATTCAACCGCCCCAACTGCCCGGTCAAGGTATTTTCAAAGATCGAACCCGCTTTGGCTTGGAGCCTTTCACTATAAGCCTTAGAAAGTTAAAATTTTATAAGCCCGCAAATGGAACCGCCTTCGAGCGGCTATTTTGGTGAACTATACCTAGCTTCGGCTGTTCGATTATTAACTAATACTAAAAACTATAATTATGTCATTTAAATTACCAGATTTACCTTATGCATTTGACGCTTTAGAGCCAAACATAGACGCCCGCACCATGGAGATACACCATGACAAGCACCACGCTGGGTATACGTCAAAATTAAATGATGCGTTAGAAGGTACGGCACATGCAGATAAGTCGATCCACGAAATTTTAAAGAATCTTGACTCGGGAAATAAAGCCGTAAGAAATAACGGTGGCGGGTTTTATAACCACAGCCTTTTCTGGGAAGTAATGAGCCCAAATGGGGGTGGCAATCCTTCTGGAGAATTGGCCGAAGCCATAAAAAATGATTTGGGCGGAATGGATAAGTTGAAAGAGACGTTCAACGAAGCCGCCAAGACGCAGTTCGGCTCAGGATGGGCTTGGCTCGTGGTGGGTGCCGATAAAAAACTCCACGTTACCAGCACTGCAAATCAAGATAACCCGCTCATGCCCTTTAGCGATGTGAAAGGAACGCCTATCTTGGGACTGGACGTCTGGGAGCATGCGTACTACCTGAAGTACCAGAATAAAAGACCCGACTATGTGTCGGCTTTTTGGAATGTGATAAACTGGGACAATGTAGCTAAGCGATATGCCGATGCTAAGAAGTAAATCCCTATAAAATAAGTTGTAAGGCTGCCCCGGTTTGGGCAGCCTTTTTTTATGATCAATAGTAAAATTAACTTTGCGCCATGGCAACTGTGAACATCAAGAATAAAAAAGCCGGATTTGAATACGAACTTATTGATAAATATGAAGCCGGGATAAAACTTACCGGCGGAGAGATAAAATCGGTCAGGGCAAGCAAGGCCAGCATTATGGAAGCGTATTGCTTCTTGAAGAATGGTGAGCTTTGGATCAAGTCTATGCACATCTCACCCTATGGGCCTGCCAGCTATAATAATCCGCCCATGACGCGTGATAGGAAGCTGCTGCTGAACAAAAGAGAAATCGAAAAGCTTGAGAAAGAGTTGAAGAACAAAGGACTGACCATAATCCCTATTCGTGTTTACATCGCAGAGAGCGGGTATGCCAAAGTGCAGATAAGCCTCGCGCGCGGTAAGAAGATTCACGATAAGCGAAACGACTTGAAAGACAAGGACGATAAGCGTGCGATGGATCGCGCCATGAAAGTTTAGGTCAATATAGAACGCAGCCTGCTATACTCCCTTTTCGCCACCCCATCATACGCTCCGGCGGCCAAAGCTGCATTAAGCGCTCCGGCATCCATATTCTCTGTTTTAAGTACGCCCGCCGCAAGCTCGCTAGAGCCCGAAGCAGTTTCGAATAATCGCACGTAGGCATTGGCGTATTTCGAAAATCGCTCCATATACTTTTCGTATGCCCGTATCGAATCTTCGGCACGCCCTGACCTATTGAGTTGATAGCGCAGTAGGGTCTCATCGGCTTGAAAGCTGAGGGTCACAGCATGAAGGCTAGATTCATCGGCTTCCGCAAAAGAAAAATCAAGAGCTGCTCCATCGTCCCTAATATGAAAGGTGTGGGCCGCAGACTGTAGCTTTTCAAGTTTTCTAATTTGCTTTTTTGCAAGAATGGGCAGAAAAGCGCGTCGCATAAAATAGGTCGAAACCGCAAAGACAGCATCGTAATAAGCATCTTCTATTTCTTCTTGAGAATGCCCGTCACCATGAAGCCCCAAAATAAGAAACGCCGCCTGCCTGTCTAACTGGCTCAATACTTCATCATTCTTTTTAGTTGGTGTGCACCATCAAGCGTGATCTGAACAAAGTAAAGTCCCGCTTCGAGCTGCTTTATAGAAAAACTGGCCTGCGATGCCAAAACTGTGATTTTACCTATCGGGACTTCGCGTCCATTAATATCCAATACCTTCAGTCCTATTTCGCTTGATAGTCCAGTGCCCGACCATCGAATATTTACCTTGTCCGATGCGGGCATTGGAAAAAGAACTGCGCTATAACCGGCTTCGGTTGAAGCTACCGACAGGGAAGTCTCAAAGTTATAGGTTGCAAAAAACACATCCGAAAAGCCATTTGCAAGAGCGGGTGTGCCATCCAGATCGAGTAGGATAGATTCGGTAAACGAGCCAGCAATCACCAAGGTACCTGTGGCCAAATCAAAATGGACATCGCGCAGCGCTTGGTCTCCGCTACCGCCGGCAGTGACGGCATCGATAAAGCTTCCGTCCAAACCATCGTAAGCTGCAAGAAATATATCCTGCCCGCCAGTAGAGCTGATCTGGGTGGTAAAATCTTCAGGATCGAAGCGCGCCGATT
The DNA here is from genome assembly GCA_963836915.1 of uncultured Cryomorphaceae bacterium. Classification (GTDB taxonomy): domain Bacteria; phylum Bacteroidota; class Bacteroidia; order Flavobacteriales_D; family Cryomorphaceae; genus Cryomorpha. Next base: position 923,378 of record CAWILH010000002.1, read on the forward strand.
CATCAAAAGAGCCGACTACCATCACCGCCGATCCGGCTTCTATAAGCCCTATACCAAAATCGCTCGTGGCATCACTGCGTATGTACTGCGCCCAGACCAGAGATCCATCAGCTGCATCATACCTTGCAAGGAAAGGATCAGAAAATAGTGGGTTGATCATGAACTCCGCATCGGGCGAAGGATCGAAATCGGCGCTGCCCTGCACCCTTCCCGTAAAGAAAACAGCTTCTTCAGATGAAGAGAATAATACTTGGCGAATGCTGTTTCCGTTTTCAAGATTATCAAAATCGTACTCCCAGACCAGATTATTAGAAGCATCGATCAGGGCGGTATAGAGCGACCGCTGCGGGAACCCATTTACTGTGGCTCCAAATGTGCTGGCTCCAATGGCTATGCGACCATCTGCGGCTACGTCTAGCGCAGAGATATTATCAGAACCGGTAGATGAAACGATGTAATGAGATAGGTAGGCTCCATCCGCATTGAGCCTGATTACTGCGGCATCGGTGCCGCCGGCAGGGCTCACATTTACCACACCGCTACCTGGATCTAGATCGCAAGCGCCGCCAAAACGAAAAGCCAAAGCCAAGCTACCATCTGCTGCCACCTGCACATCGGGAGCTCCATCGAAGAAGATACTTCCGAAGGTCTGCACCCACAGCACTTCTCCATTGCTCGAATACTTTGCGGTAAAGCCATCCTTGCCCCCATTGCTGGTCTTGGAAAGCGCGGTACCAAAGGGGTTAAAATTGACCGTGTTTGAAAAGCTACCGCTTATGATGATCTCACCGCTAGGGTCTACGACCAATCCGCCGGCGTCCATTCCATTATTAAGGCTTATTCTACCTAGGTTGAAGCCCCATAGAAAATCGCCATTAGAAGTGTATTTGGCCAGAAATAAGTCGGGTGAGCCGAGCGGATCGAGCACGAATTCGGCATCGGTCAGCTCCACATCCATTTCGCCCGAGAAGGTGCCGTACACAATGATATCACCCGAAGCGTCACGCGCCACGGACTGTGCGGCATCCACTAGGTTACTTCCGTATGTGGCGATGTTGGTATTTTGAAAAACTTGATCTTGGCCGAAGCCAGAACCCGCGCTTGCAAACGCGGCGATAAATAGAATCCTTTTCATAGTTACTTAATGACGAACAAAAAAATTGAGTTCATTATCGGGCAATATACAAAACCGCTATGGCTTATCAATCCCATACCCTGCGTTGCTTGGTTGCGCTAGGGTATACTCATTTTCTGCCCGGAAAGTTGTCGAGAATAGACTTATCATTTAGCTCTTTGGCCAATCCGTCGATGGTTTCAAAGGGTACATTGAACATATCCATGACCAAGAGACCATCGAGTGAATTATTAAATTTTGGGTCTACGTTAAATGCGATGATCTTTGCATTTTGGCCGAGGTATTTTTTTAATAATGGCGGTAGCCGGAAATTACCAAGTTCTATTTCTTCTATCAGTTTATCGAGTTTCTTCAAATCTTCGCCAGTTATCTTTTTAAGCGCATCGACATCCGTCTCGGCCGTTACAAATTCGGGGATATACTCCATGCGCGGACGTACGAGCTGAGCCAATTCCTTATCGAAATAATACTCCCGTATAAAATTGATAATCAAGAATTTGGAGTACTTTGAAAACTCCCCGCTTATACTTACTGGGCCTATCAAATAGCGGTAATCGGGATTTTTCAGGATAAAATACAGAATACCCTTCCAGAGCAGATAGAGCGGCAAGGGTTTCTGCTGGTAGGACTTCACTACAAACGACCTGCCCAGCTCTACCGACTCTTCGAGCACGGGAAGGAATCCGTTGCGTAGTTTGAAAAGCGAATACAGGTAGAACCCGCGCTTGCCATAACGCTGTAAGATCTCCTTCCCCATACCTAGCCGATACGCGCCGGCGATACATTCTTGCTCCATATCCCAGATGAAGAGATGGCGGTAGTACAGGTCAAACTCATCAAGATCAATCGTCTTTCCGGTTCCTTCTCCCACATCGCGAAAGGTGATCTCACGCAGCCTTCCGATCTCGTAGAGCAGATGGGGTATGGTATCGGCTGCCGCCCAAAAAACTTGAAATTCTTTATTCTCATAAAGCATGGAATCGGCTTTTTTCAACGCTTCTATTTCCTTCAAGATGGCCTGGTGGTTGAGCTCGGGAGCTATTTCTTTCACCTTTTTCTTGAAGAGTGCCGGCCTAAAGAAGGGCTTCACACTTATTGATTTCCCGAGAAGGTAGGATCGCGTGCGAAGGTACCGCCCGTACTCATAAATATCCATAAACTCTTCTTGCTCCTTTACAGGGACGGGCCTTCCGATGCGGATACTTATTTTATTACCATTTTTGTTGAACAGCTCTGCAGGAAGCTTGGCTTGCTTCAAGAGCGGGTTCACCCAGGTAAGCAGGTGGAAGAGAATTCGGAATTGACCGGTAAAATTTACAGGGATTACCGGGACTTGAGATGACTTTATCAGCGACAGCGCAGAAAGCTGCCACTCCCGGTCTCTGATAGCGCGTGGGCGCAAATTATAAGAACTCACCTTGCCGGAAGGAAAAACACAGAGTATACCACCCGCTTCGAGATGCCGCTCCGCATCTGTGGTGCCGCGTGTAGACATCTCAAAATCAAGATTTTCGCTGTAAGGATCTACCGGTATAAAGTGCGATCGCAATGCATCATCACTTGGCAATCTAAAATTGGCCAATATCTTGACATCGCTACGGATCGGGATAATCGTTTTGAGCATTAACAAGCCATCTACACCACCCAGTGGATGATTGGCCACTATAATGGCCGCCCCTTCTTTTGGGATATGCTTCACATCGAGTTCACTCAGACGCGTCTCAAGCTGCATCTCGGAGATGATACGCTCTGTTATTTCAAGAATGCTCCGGTTATTATGCTCAAGGCATATCTTGTGGATTCGGTCTACACTGAGTATCCCCATCAGAAGTTTAGACAATCCCGCTAAGCGAAACTTATCAAATGCATTTGACTTAGGGAATGGATCCTTAAAGTTCTGGTCATTCATCGAAGCGAAAATAGCAAAACGAATGGCGTAGCTCATGCCCATACAATGCAAATTTTTCACAATTCAAAACCAATGGCTCTCCCGCTGCGTTACTTAAAAAAAGAATGGCTCCCATGAAATATTTCTCAATCTTATTGCTCACGCTTTCGCTCAATGCTTGTGCCCAAAACGGTGAACCCAAATCCGTTTCATCTACCCATTTTGAAGTCGTAAAAACCGATGCCGAGTGGAAGGCGGAGCTCACTCAGGAAGCCTATGATGTGCTTCGGAACAAAGGGACAGAACGACCTTTTACCGGTGAACTCCTAGATAATAAAAAAGAAGGAACCTATACCTGCGCTGCCTGCCAGCTGCCCGTTTTTGAGTCGAGCACTAAATTTAAATCCGGCACCGGCTGGCCTAGTTTCTACGATGTGATCGGCGATACCAATGTGGTAAATTTAAGTGACAATACCTATGGCATGACACGCACCGAAGTAGTATGCGGCCGCTGTGGCGGACACTTGGGCCATGTATTCAACGATGGTCAAGAGCCCACCGGTTTAAGATATTGCATTAATTCGGTAAGTCTCGGATTTAAGGAAGAGTAGACTCCGAAAGCTTTTCATAACGACGGCCGCAATGAGCAAGCCTTAAAATATGAAATTGAGCAAAAAGCTCTTCTGCAAACCATCCATGCTCCCGAGCGTCACGCACCGTCTGTCCATGCGCATTGCTTCCATAAGCAGCTTCCATCAGGCTATTGCGGTTTCTCCAAATGCTGAAGGTGGCCTGCATAAAAAAGGGGTACTCCCCTATTCCGGTTTGATAAAGCGCACTGGGATTTTCATAAATAAATCTGCTCACATCTGGCACCGCCTTCCAGAACTGAAGTAATTTTGATTTTCGGATGGTAGCCCGCGTGAGTACGGCTACGGAAGTACCTTCTTCGTAATCCCGCACCTTTTCAATAGCGCTTGATTTATTCCACTTGCCGTGCGCCTTTACCGCTTGCAGTACTGTGGCCACATAAGAGTCTGATTTCGATTTCAGTTCCGTGATATAGGCGTGGCCATCCATAAATTCCAGAGCGCTTTTTTCACTTTCGAACATCAGTAGAAAGGCATAGCGTCCAAAATCAGGCATCGCACCAAAACCATTGCCGCTCCCGGTGCCCAAAGGCTTAAAGAAAAGCAGTCCGGCCGCATCAGCAAAAAGGTCTTTGGCACGTCCCAAATCGGTAAAAGCCTTCCACCGATCTCCCGCCCCCTTCAATTCAAACTCCAAGAAGACAGCCGTTTCGAGCGCTTTCTCTCCTTTTTTTACTTGATGCAGATCTTTCATTCCATTCGCGACAAAGTAAAGAAGGATTTTTGGTTGGAAATGTTTAGCCCAAGGATTTTTTTGGGTGGAGTGGATGGACGGCGGAAGCCTTCCAGTACAAGGTGCCCAACAGTCCCGGCACTGGGGCTAAATCTGTTGCCTTTCCGGTAAAGTTGATGAACATCCGTCAAAAAAACCCCGACATTGCCCTACCCAATACCGTGATTCCAAAAGAACATTTATTCGACAACGTGTTCGGCCCTGCGGGGTACGTGCCCGACGTGGTAGCTGGCACTACCACGCAGTGGGTTAGCGGGCTGGGCAAAAAGTTCATAGACGGGCGCAGCGAGATGGGCATCGCAGGCATCTTCGAGACGGGCATGGGCATCTCGGGCAATGACGTGAGCTTTTTTGCCACCATCATGGACGAGTACCGGGCATAGAAAGACCATGCGCTGGAAAAAACGCTGCCCATCATCAACGGACTGGGTAAGTGGATAGCCAGGAAAAAAATGCACGTATTCCCTAAAAGCACCATGGCAAGGCATTTAACTATGCCGTCAACTCGTGGGACAGCCTCTTGAACGATCTCTACAATGGAGAACCGCTCATCGACAATAACCTGATCGAACCACGAAGCACTCACGAGTATCCATTAAAAAGAATTAGTCCACAAGTAAAATACCATCCGGCCCAATGCGCTCGGACGTAAAAACGACCTCTTCGCCGGATCGCATAACGGAACCAAATGATCAGCGATGTTCTACACCTTCACGGGAACCTTTAAACTCCACGGGGGCGGAGCCGATGGCTTTGCTCACTGAAGTGCTGCACCGTATAGCCGATCACAAGGTCAATAAACTTTACGAGCTCTTTCCCCAAAACCTTAAGCTGCCTGAGCTCAAGCCATACAAGAATCATCCGAGAGTATAGGGGTGTAGTTGGTCGGGGGCTTACGTCAAAGATTACTTTGTTGTTTTTTCTGATTTAGAAATTCTTGAAACATTGGACTGTGTAACGGAAGCTGAGAGCGAGTACATATCTGATAAATAGTGGTTGGGAAGGCGTAAATTGGCATATTCAGAAAGGCTTGTCCGATATAAAAAAAACATATATTTGAACTTCTAATTTTTTACACCACCAGCTCTGTCTCGATCCCATTGACCGTAGAACATAACATAGAACGTCTAAATCACCTTATGCACCTATACGGGCTTGAGATAGGAGAATTATGTCAACGGATTTCGGGCAAGCTAGCACTTGAAGCTTCAGATATTTTATCAAAAGATATCAAACTGACCTATTTGAAGCGCATTGATAAAATATTCGGGAAGGGCTTGAGCTATTATCTGAACCCTTCGGCGCCGCTTCAGTCTAAAGAAAGCAGTGTTTTTTACCGCAAGGCAACGTTCAACGGCGCCCTGAACCTGAGAGACCACCAACTGGTCAATGATTTTGAACAAAAGGCTCATTTGATCTCGGCCTACTCCAAGCTCGCCGACTTCGCGCTGGAAAGGAAGATTGGTATTTACTCGATTGCAGACGACCCAAAATTGATTGCTGCTGAGATGTCTCAGCTACTGAAGCCCCGCTTCTCCAAAGATCTAAAGAAGCATTTACAGAATCTGATCCTGGTTTTGAGTAACCATGGCATTCTGGTTTTTGAATTTGTAGATCATCCAAATCTCATAGAAAAAAGCAGTGTGGATGGGTTCTTTCTAAGCCCCAATACTATTGTGATCAAACGCCAGAAGTATTTTCGACGTGAGTTGTTTACATTGGCACATGAGCTTGGACATTATTTGCTGAATAGCGAAGAAATAGAATCCGTAGATGATTATCTGAGTAAAAAATGGGGTTCAAACCAAATTGAAAAATGGTGCAATGACTTTGCTTTTTATTTTCTGGGTGGAAAAGCAGTTGAAATTTTAGATGATTTAGATGCTGCCAGTCCTTCAAACGATTACCACCATGATACGATTAATCATATATCTGCAAGTACCAATTTAAGTCGATTTGCCATCCTTACCCGTTTATTGTTCATGGGTAAAGTTAACCAGCGCCAATACGGCTTGGTTAAGAAGGACTTAAATGAGCAAATTGCTGAAAACGACCTAAAGAAAAAGATTGAACTGGAAAAAAAAGGGGGGATACCACGAGGAGCCAAGGCTATCAATTCACCGCTGACCACTAGCGTAATGCAAATTGCATATTACAGCGGCGTAGTGGAAGCCCATGATGTAGGTAAGATGCTTAATATCAACCCTGAAAAACTTAAAAGGCTGCTGGAATGAAAGCTTATTTCGATACCAGTTCACTTTTATGCCTTGTTCGTAATTTTCATGCTTTCGACCCCGGATTTTAGGATGATTGGTTGAGCGCTCAGATAGAAAAAGATGAAATCCGTGTGCTGCCTGAAGTTTTAATAGAGTGCGAACGAGTATCGGGTGGCTTGGTTTGTAAGACCTTTCCTTGGCTTGACAAAAAACGGGTTTATAAAATCCCTGATGAATACTTGGCCAAAGTTTTGATTCCAAAATTTTTTAAGCAGGTGGACGATCATTTTATCCGCAAAGAATTAGTGAGCAATAAAGGTTTAAGTGCACCGGAAATACAAATGCTCACGGAAAAGTGGATAGGCGATGCAGATGGGCAACTCATAATTGCAGCAAAGGCTCACAAAGACTGCTGTATTGTAACCGAAGAGTCAGAGAACGCTAATGACGGCAAAGAGTTCAAAAAAATCCCAACCATTGCAAAAGGCTCTTATATCAACAAACCGTGCCATCCGCTGGCAGCTTATCTCGTTCAGAATGGTCTCAAAATTTCGTTTGGCCAAGATTCTTGATTTATCTGTTTCATCACAAAACAAGGTAGGTATCTCACCAGCCCCCTAAATGATTGGACATAGATTAAAGTTAGAAAACTTTAATTTAGAACCAATGAAGAACAAGAAAAGGAAAAGCACCCAAGAGAAGATCGACATCATAACCGAGGGGAAGGAGAAGGGCTGGGTAGAGACCGCCCGGAAGCATGGCATCTCCTATCCTTCCCTGAAAGACTGGCGCGACCGCTATGCACGCGGCGGTGAAGCTGCCCTGTGCGGCCAGCCCGGCATGAGCAGTGGCGCAATCAAAAAGCTGCTGCGTGAAAACCAGAAGCTCAAAGAGCTCGTGGCCGAGAAGGAGCTCGAGATCAGGATCAAGAAAAGTAAAATGGCAGGTCAGGTAGATTTACTTGACTTGCCTATCTCTAAGAAAACCTGACAGGGATTTTACCACAATCTCAAACTTTAATCTGTGTCCAGTTTATAGGGGGACGGCAGAGCGAGCGGGAACCTCGGCATGCAGATGCTCACCTTTAACTACAGCGTGATCAATACCGAAGCAGCGGGAAACGGGGTTGATTTGGCTTCCGCTTTACAGGGCATATTGACCGTTTATGAGACAATTGCAGCGACAAAAGGTGAAAAGAATATCGGCCATGAATTGATTGGCATTAGTCAATGACCGCCTCAGAGATAGGAGATTACAACAAACCTAAAATGTTGTCACCGTATAACTTGGCAAAAAAAGCCCGGCGTACCGGGCTTTATCAATCTAACTTAAAACAAGTCGGGGTGACAGGACTTGAACCTGCGACCTCACGCCCCCCAGACGTGCACTCTACCACCTGAGCTACACCCCGATATTTGCCTTTCTTTCTAGAAAAGGATCGCAAAAATACCATTCATTTCGATCTATTCAAATCTATTGTGAAATTTGCAGTTCGTTTTAATAGTCCGTTTTACACTTACATCTTTGTATCAACGCTTGTGAAGTTTAATCCCAGTCCTATCTTCCGTGGTGCTGCCCTCTGGATCATTTGCACATCGCTTCAAGGCAATTTATCGGCTCAAGATGCGGCAGTGATCACGGGCTCGGTGTCCGACAGCATTAGCCGGCAGACCCTTCCGGGAGCGTCGGTCTATTTGAAGCCTGCGCTCAAGGGAGTGATCAGTTCTGAGAGCGGTTCCTATACGCTTCGTTCAAAACCGGGTGATTTTACGCTGGCCGTCTCTTACGTGGGCTATCAGGAATTTCAAAAACAAGTAGAGCTTGCCGCTGGAGACACCCTTTATATAGATATTTCTTTGAGCCGACTTACGCTCGCCACCGTAGAAGTAGAAGCTGCTACCACCCAAATCACGGAGAGCACTGAGATGGGCGTCAACAAGTTGAGCATGGAAACTATTGAGACCATGCCAGCTTTTTTGGGTGAAGTTGATCTACTTAAATCCATACAACTGTTGCCAGGAGTACAATCGGCGGGCGAAGGTACTGCCGGTTTTTATGTTCGCGGGGGTGGCGCCGACCAAAATCTCATTTTATTTGATGATGGAGTAGTGTATAACGCATCCCACCTGCTCGGTTTCTTTTCGGTCTTTAATTCGGACGCTATAGAAAATGTAGAGCTTTATAAAGGAGCCATGCCGGCGCGGTATGGCGAGCGGTTGGCATCGGTGATCAATATAAGACAGCGGAAGGGCGACATGGAAAAAATCGGGGGTCGCGGGGGCATAGGCCTTATCTCAAGCAGGCTAACGGTAGAGGGCCCCATCGTAAAGAATAAATTATCCTTCATCCTATCGGGTAGGCGTACCTATGTAGATATACTGGCTAGGCCTTTTATCGATCCCGAATCAGATTTTGGCGGAAGCCAGTACTTCTTCTACGACCTAAATGGTAGGCTGGACTGGAAGCTTAAAAAAGGGGGCAGCCTGTATTTGAGTGGCTATTTGGGAGACGACAACTTTGGGTTTAACAGCGCCCAATCTGAATTTAAAACCAATGTGGCCTGGGGAAACCGAATACTGACCGGTGGGTACCAAAAAGTCTATGAGAACCATTCATTCTTGAAGCTGAACGGTTCTTTCACACGGTACAACTTTAACTTTACGGGTTCGCAAGATGATTTTGAATTGGAAGTAAATAGCCAGATAAAGGATTATCGGATTAAACCCGAGTACAATTTTAAAATTGGCAGCCATTATATACGTACCGGGTTACTCTACACATTTCACGATATCAGCCCCAATAATTCGAGTGCTGCCCAAGGCGAAACTGTTTTTGATCTAGGTGAGAGACAGCAGTATTACAGCCATGAAGGAGCTGTTTTTATCTCCGATGAATTTGACCTGAGCGATACTTGGCGGTTTGAAATAGGACTGCGCGCATCGGGATTTCTCTTTACTGGGCCTTTTACGCGCTATATTCTCGATGCAAGCGGAAATAAGACCGATACGATCTCCTATGATCCTTGGGTGAACATAGCAGATTATGGTGGGCTGGAGCCCAGAGCGGCCGTGCGCTACAAGCTTAATGGCAGAGAATCGTTAAAAGCATCATTTACCCAAAATTATCAGTACATCCATCTTGCCAACATTTCGCCCTTGGCCTTGCCTACCGATGTATGGCTGCCGAGCAGCGATATCGTTAAACCACAATTGGGCAGGCAATACTCCGTCGGCTACTTCCGCACTTTCCGTGAAGGATGGATAGAAGCATCGGCGGAAGCCTATTATAAAACGATGGAAAACTTGGTGGAATACAAGGAGAACACACAACCCAGTGACGGGGTAGATAATAATGAAGACAATCTCTTGACTTTTGGTGATGGCCGGGCTTATGGGATGGAGCTCTTCATAAAAAAATCTTTTGGCAAGACCACCGGATGGATCGGCTATACCCTGTCGAAAACCGAGCGCACCTTTGCAGAGATCAATCAAGGCAGGAGCTACCCTGCTCCTTTCGATCGAAGGCATGACCTTGCAGTAGTCATGGCCTATCGATTAAACGACCGCTGGAGCTTCTCGAGCAATTTCGTGTATGGCACAGGCAGGGCTATCTCCCTCCCCGAAAGCGGCTATTTTATAGAAAACCGATTGGTTTATAATTATTCCGACCGCAACAGCTTTCGCATGGCCGACTACCACCGGCTTGATCTCTCGGCCATATGGCAAACGAAAGAAACCAAAGTCATGACCGATCCAAGAACTGGGGAATCGATGGAAATACGAAAACGCATTCAATCAAAATGGGTATTTTCGATTTACAATGTATACAGCCGAATGAATCCCTACTTTTATTATTTTGATGCCGAAGGGCGAGCAGCCGACAATAATTTTAAGATCACTGCAAAGCAGGTCTCGCTCTTCCCCATACTGCCATCTGTCACATGGAATTTTTCATTTTGAAAGTAGCCAGACACCTAGCGATAATTATCATGCTCATAATTTTGGGGGCAGTGCTCCACGCTTGTGAAAAAGAGATCGACATCGATGTGCCCACAGGCGATGAGCAAATAGTGGTAGAAGGAACCATAGAAAACGGCCGCCCCCCGGTGGTGATCTTAAGCCGCACGCGGGGCTTTTTTGAACCCACCGGAGCGCTGGATATTGCAAATTCGTATATCGCCGACGCGGAAGTAAGGGTAAACGACATCCTGCTCGATCAAATATGTACCGACGAAGTGCCGAGTGCACTCCAAGATGAGATCGCAGCCTTACTTGGGATAGCCCCAGGTGATTTTGATGACATCCGTATCTGCGCCTATATTGGGCTAGACCCTGCCCTAACGGGAGCAGAGAATACAAGGTACGATCTTGAAGTATTGACCGACGGGAAGCGCATCACGGCCACCACCAAAATACCCCATACTATAGCACCCGACTCAGTATGGTTTCGACTGTGGGCCGATAGCCCCCGGTACGGCTATGTATTCTGCGATCTTGCCGATCCAGACACGCTTAACAATGCTTACCGCGTGCTGACCAGGCGGATAGGGCCGAATATCAATGATAATCCTACCGATCCGATTTATTACGCCCCACTTGGCTCTACATTTATCGATGAATTTTTTAATGGGGAGACCATTGAAGTTGGCTTTGTGCGCGGGCAGCCTTCCAATAGCAATCGGGATACGGACAATGCAGAAGAAGCCGGTTATTTTGAAGTGGGAGATCGGTTTGTGTTTAAATTTTGCGCCATTACCCAGCCGAGCTATGAATTTTACCGCACCTTCGAGTCGCAGCAAGGGAGCATAGGCAGCCCCTTTTCAACCCCGAGCAATGTGATAAGCAATATCAATGGCGGACTCGGGATCTGGGCGGGAATGGCATGCTCATACGATACCTTGATGGCCACCCCTTGACCTAATTTAAATCCGCTTATATCCCTATACTTCGATAAAGAATGTCAATGCAAACGCGGTCATTAAATCTTATTTCGTTCGTACCTTTGCTCACTTAAAAAAAACAAGCTTTCATTCATGAGTACAGAAAAAGAACACGTTAAATGTTTGATCATCGGTTCGGGCCCGCAGGTTTTACCGCTGCGATCTATGCAGCCCGAGCCGATATGCATCCGGTTATGTATCAAGGCCTACAGCCTGGCGGCCAGCTTACGATCACTACCGATGTAGAAAATTACCCCGGCTATCCCGAAGGAATTCAAGGGCCGGAAATGATGGAAGATTTTAGAAAGCAAGCAGAGCGTTTTGGCACCGATGTACGTTTTGGAATGGCTACGGCCGTAGATTTCTCGAATGGCAAGCATCGTGTCACGATAGATGGAAAGACCGAGATCACCGCAGATTCTGTGATTATCTCTACCGGGGCTTCCGCCAAATGGCTGGGGTTAGAGAGTGAGCAAAGGCTTAATGGTTTTGGCGTAAGCGCCTGCGCGGTCTGTGATGGTTTTTTCTATAAAGGCCAGGACGTGGCCATCGTGGGCGCCGGCGATACTGCCGCAGAAGAAGCGAGTTACCTTGCCAAGCTATGCCGCAAGGTGACTATGCTGGTGCGAAAAGATGAGATGCGCGCTTCGAAGGCCATGCAGCATAGAGTGATGAATACCAAGAACATCGAGATAATGTGGAACACCGAGACGGAAGAGATTCTCGGTGACAACGGAGTGACCGGAGTGCGGGTGGTCAACAATAAAACCAATGAGAAAACCACACTCGATATTACCGGCTTTTTCGTAGCCATTGGCCATAAGCCCAATACAGACATTTTCAAAGATCAGCTCGAAATGGATGAGACCGGCTATCTAAAGGTAAAAAGCGGCTCTACCAAAACACAGATCGAAGGAGTCTTTGCCTGTGGCGATGCCGCCGATAAAATATACCGACAGGCAGTGACGGCTGCCGGGACAGGATGCATGGCCGCCCTAGATGCCGAGCGGTATCTTGGCGATAAGGGTCTGCATTGATATCATTATAAATAAGTTGTGGCATACGCATCGAAAAAGCCTTCCTGGCTCGCAGGAAGGCTTTTCTGTTTCATAGCTATGGTCTCAAGCTAGTTTATCGATGCACGTTCTACGGGGCCTAATTCAGAAAGTTGCTCCCCGTCGGCATTATATACCACCTTGAATAGATAGGGCTCGATCATGCCGATCTGTGCTTTTCTATCACTGTAAAACAGCTTATTGCGGTTAGGGAAATTTACATTCACCTGCTCTTGTTGCGCCCACTTCGTAATGATTGATTTAAGCTGGGCCGCGGGAATTACTTTATACTCTGATGCGCTATTTTTATTTTCGGCCAGTACACCTACTATTTCGCCATGTTCTGAAAATAATGGAGAGCCAATAGATGCTTCCGATATATGGACGCTTCCCGTCCCATTTTTTTCAAGTCCATTTACGGTAGCTTCGCTATAGCGAAGCGAAGAATTTTTATCAAAACAGATCGAAAAACTTTTTTGCGCAAGCGCGAGCCCATTGGGACTAAAACGAAAAGGCACAATGGAAGACCCCTGTGCATTTCCTTTCAGCAGGGCTAGCTGGCTGGCTGTATCAATATAAGATACCGTGCAATACGTCGACTGCTCACTCGTCTCGTTCTTAAGTGTTATGCCTGCCTTCCCTTTTACCGCAGCGGCGCTCGTAAGGTATAGGTCGGATCCTGTAAATTTAAAGGCTGTGTAGATCCTATTACTGGTCGCACTTTCATTTGCGGTGGTCGATACCTTATCTGGCTTAGCTTTTTGAATTTCAACTTCGGCCGTTGGCGCCGCTTCTCCTTGAGCGTATGAGCGCTCGATAGATAACGCGGTGATCACCGACACGCTGAGCGCAATAAGTGCTGAGACGATCATAACAGGGACTGACTTCATCTTCGTTTTGGTTTTTTGATGCATTTCTATATTCTGCTGGAGCCTTGCTTCGGGGTTGAGCCGGTCTTTCATTTCTCCAAGCCGCTTCATACGTTGGGTGCGTAAGTGGTAGTTTCGAAGCATCGCCACCGTGCGTGAGATCATGGTGATACTCAGTTTTGATCCGTCACTTTTTTCATCGTACTTTTCCGATGGATTGTCAAGCACATACCGCAGTTGTATTCCAAATTCAGCATCCGATAGATCAAATTCTTTTGATTCGATCTGGCTGATCAGCTTCCGTATCGCCTTAACTATTTGCACGAAAGCGCGGTCTTCATCGGTGTAGCCATGCCTTTTGGTCGCATCGCTCAGCTCCATCTTCCGGCCTATGTGGTCAAGAACGAGTGATCTGGATGGCTCGCCCACACTTGCTAGCTTTTCGGCTGTCTTGCGGCTGCGGGCTGTGATGGATGATATTTGGTGAAAGGCGTCTTCCATTTCACAAAATGTGCGGCGGTGAACTATAAAATCGAGGTCTACATTTCGCTTTTCGAGCTTCTGAACCCAGAGCAAACGGGAAAATGAATAAATGATGAGCTCTGCTTTTTCGGTAATCTTTATTCCCTTGATTTCAATGAGTTGGGCGTAGTATAAGAAAGCTTCCACATAAATATCATGTGCTTCGCCTACCGTTCCCTTATTTTCTGTAATGAACTCAAATACATGTTGATACAAATTCAGATATTGCCCTTCGATCTTTTCCCAGTCACTTGACGAAAACACGTAAATTCCTTCTCTACTCATGGGAAATCAATTTTATAATCCGGATAACTTAACTTCAAATTTATACACGCAGAAAACGCTCATAATTAGAATCCTTACGGTAAGTACCTAAAGAAGTTACGAATAGAACGTAACCAGCTAACCTGCGTAAGCGTTGTATAGGTTTCGCTAACAATAGGGCGCAGCGCCATGTTTAACCATAATTAACAGGGCCAAACGCAACGAACATAGTAATCTAGTAGTTAATTTAAAGCATTAATGAAATCAGTAAAACCAGTATTTATGAAATACCTTATCGCCGTCCTTTTTAGTTTGATACAGATCACTGGGCTCTTCGCTCAGGGCGAAACCACCGAAACAGCATTTAAGAGTTCGGCAGAAAAGCTTACCGCTTTATTTTACCATTTGGAAAACAGCTATGTAGATAAAGTTGATACCGAGACACTTGTAGATGATGCCATACGCGAAATACTCAGCGAGCTAGACCCACACAGCGTCTACATACCGGCCAAGGATGTGTCCAAGGCCAATGAAGGGCTGGAAGGAAACTTTGAAGGCATCGGCATCCAATTTAATATTTTGAAGGATACTATAATTGTGGTTTCCCCCATTGCTGGCGGTCCAAGTGAATCCCTCGGCATAATGGCCGGTGACAAGATCGTATCTATAGAAGGTGAAAATGTAGCAGGTACGGGCATCACCAATCAGGATGTGACTACCAAACTACGTGGCGACAAAGGCACCGTGGTAAGTATAGGAATAAAGCGCAAGGGTGTGGAAGGTGCGCTGGACTTTGACATCACCAGAGATGAGATCCCGATCTTCAGCCTTGACGCCCATTATATGATAGACGATAAAGTGGGTTATATTAAACTGAACCGTTTTGCAAAAACCACGATGGCCGAATTTAGTGTCGCCATCGCCGATCTCAAGCAAAAGGGAATGACAGATTTGGTGCTTGACCTGCAGGGAAATGGCGGTGGACTGCTCGAGACGAGCATTGACTTGGCCGATGAATTTCTTGAGAATGAAAAACTGGTAGTGTATACCGAAGGCCGCAGCTATCCCCGTCGAGAGGCGAAGGCCACTGCCAAAGGTTCTTTCGAAAAAGGAAGGCTCATAGTGCTTATCGATGAAGGATCGGCGAGCGCATCGGAGATCGTAGCTGGCGCCATACAAGATTGGGACCGCGGGCTGGTAATAGGAAGGAGAAGCTTTGGAAAAGGATTGGTGCAGCGCCCCATACCGCTAACCGATGGCAGCTATGTACGCCTGACTACCCAGAAGTATTTCACGCCAAGTGGCCGCTGCATTCAAAAACCTTATGATGACGGTGCAGAAGCCTATTATATGGAGAAGTATGATCGGTATGAGAATGGTGAGATGTTCTCATTGGATAGTTTGGCTGCGCCCGACTCTTTAAAATTCTTTACAGATAATAAGCGTGTGGTCTATGGCGGTGGTGGGATCACTCCCGATGTATTCGTGCCCGTAGATACTATGCAATCGTCTAAATTGAACTCAGACCTGATCAGGAAAGGTGTCATGAACAGTTTTGCCATCACCTATGCAAATACCAATCGTAAAAAGCTCAAGAAAACCTATCCTACCGTCGAGAGCTATATCACTGATTTCGTGATGGAGCCGGTTATTGCCGATTTCAAAAGCTATGTACAGGCAGAAGATAAAAGCATCGAATGGGATGATGAGTCCTATGGCGCTTCTGAGCAAATGATAGTGGGAAGATTGAAGGCGTTGATAGCCCGTAACCTATGGGATAACTCGGCGTATTACCAAGTCTTCAACCCATACTGGCCTACCTATATCAGCGCGCTGGAAGTGCTTAATCGGGGTGATTATAAAAATTACAATTTGGCCAAGGAAGGACTGTGACAATTGGGCTAGTTCCAGATTCGGGAAACAGCCTGAGCTGGGCTCGGCGAGCTCGAAAGATTAAAGAAATTGTTAAATAAAGAAAGCTATACTTCTAATCATTAAATTTGCGCATCAAATAAAGAAAATCAATGATCATGAATGAGAATATTAAAACAGGATTAATGGTATTTATTGCTGCTCTATTGGTAGTAAATACAGTACTCTTAGTAACGAATGATGGTGGTACCTACGCCAACCCTACTGAAGCAAAAGCCAGCTTTGAGCGGAGCGCAGATGGAGTTAAAAGCACCGCGCGTACCGCAAAAACTGAAGCCGCTTCTGCTGCCGATGTTGCTTCTATCGATCCATTAAAGTCGGCAAGCGTAAAACCCGCCGTGGCCATTACCGCGATGTCTTTTGGCGAGACCAGCCATGACTTTGGCAATGTAAATCAAGATACGGAGAACAAGAAGATATTCACCTTCACCAATACCGGCACCGAGCCGCTGATCATTGAGAATGCCAAAGGTTCTTGCGGTTGCACCGTACCGAAGTATCCTAAAGAGCCCATCGTACCCGGAGCTACGGGAGAAATTGAAGTAGTATATAAGCCTGGAAAGCAAAAGAACAAACAATCTAAAACAGTAACGATCACTGCAAATACAGAACCTGCTAAAACTGTTCTTACGATATCTGCCGATGTTGCCGAAGTGGCGTCATGATGCAATAGTTTAATGGTTTGGTCAAAATGACTCTTAAAATCCGCCTTATGAAGCGGATTTTTTTTTCGACTAATTTTTAATAACTACTATATTAATTGTTGTCCGAAATTGAATAATTAACATTGGCATCTACAGGCAAACCCGCTTCCTTCTCTTGCGCCAGTGAACCTAACTTGCTACTTACCATATTACTAGGTCAAGTTCGTAAAAGGGCTTAGGTGTGCAAAGTACACTGATAAGTCCTGGCGTGATAAGCGCAGTATGAATTTTATTGCTTAATCCCGTAACAATATGATTGCATTGAATTAACCTACTTAATCAAATCATATTGTTCTCTTAAAGTGATTTGGGATATCAATGAGGACGTTTGTGCCAGCTCCAGAGAGGAGCTATCAATCAAATCATTTTAATCCTTATCTTAATTCATTTTACAATGAAAACATTAAACAAAATCGCAATGGTAGCTGCACTAGCCGGCACCGTTGGAACTGCTAACGCTCAAGTACCCGTTGGGGAAGAGTGTGGATGTCCTGCCTTCGCAGACAGAACTTCTATTAACTTATCTACGCTAACTGATGCGAACGGTAATTTAACTTCTACCGCCACATTAACTTGTGACAATGCTTACGTACTCGATGCAACGATTTATGTAAGCTCTGGTGCACAACTCATCGTACAGGCAGGTACAGTCGTACGGGCAAATGATGATGGAACTGGACTAGACGCCAATTCAATTGTAGTGACCCGGGGTGGTCAAATTATCGCCAATGGTACCGAGAGCTGTCCTATCCAGTTCACTGCCATCGACGATCAACTTGATGGTAACAAGAGCCTACTTGACAATGGTGAGTGGGGTGGTTTGGTAATCTTAGGCCGCGCTACCAATAACTTACTTGCTCCTACCAATGATTTGGCTGTTGCCAACGGTATAGGTGTTATCGAAGGTTTCGATCCTACCGATGTGCGGGTTCGATATGGTAATCCTCCTGCGCAGTTCAATGACAATGACAACTCAGGTATCCTTCGTTACGTCTCTATCCGCCACGGTGGTGGTCAGGTAGGTGATGGTGGCTCGAACGGTAACGACCTCAATGGTCTTACACTCGGGTCAGTAGGTCGCGGTACGGTTATAGAGCATGTGGAAGTAGTTGCCAATTTCGATGACGGAATCGAGTTTTTTGGTGGAACTGTTGATGTGAAGTATGCTTCTGTAATCTTCGCCGGAGACGATCAATTTGATTATGACCAAGGTTATACAGGTCGCAATCAATTTTTGTATGCGTTGCAAATCACGCAAGGCGACCTTGATAGCGATGAAGGTTTCGAAGCAGATGGCGACGATGAAGATACTGGAGCACTTCCTTTTTCAGCACCTGTGATTTATAACGCAACCATTATTGGTAATGGAAGCGATAGCGGTGTTCTTGCCAAAGAAGGATTTGGTGGTAGGGTTTCGAACTCAATCTTCGGGAATTTCCAGCGCGGTGTTGACTTGGCCAATGACGCTGCCCGTCCGTTTGATGCGCTACAAAACTTCAACTCTGAGGCATTGGTTTTCTCAAATAACTGCTTCGTGAACGTTCCAACGATTGTAAGTATTAACGGCGCTGCTGCAAGCACGCTAGTAGCCAATCAGTTTGCCGGTTCGGGAAATGCTGCTACGCCAGGCCTTATCGATACTGACTTCACCTTGGCTGCCAATGGTGTGAGCATTACAAATGCCACTTCTTTTGTGCCGGCTGCTGGAACTGCAATTTCTTCAGAAAGCGCTCCAGTTGATGGATTCTTTACTACTGCAAAGTACTGTGGTGCCTTTGCTCCCGGTTCTGATAACAACTGGTTGAGTGCTTATAGTATCGTTGACAATTTTGACTTCGACAACTCTCTTGTAAGCTGCCCTGCAGATTTGAATGGTGATGGTCAGATTTCATCTTCTGACTTTATCCAGTTTTCAAGTGCATTCAATACTTCTTGCGAAGTAGAATAATCACCAAACAAATAAAGGCTTAAAATGAAGTGGCTGCGCTATCTTGAACGGAGCGCAGCCACTGATTTGCCTTTATCTAAAAGATAAAACCAAATGAAAACTTTTTCAAAATTACAATTTTTTATTTTCTTGGTCTGTTGTTGTAGCATTTTTATGGCTACCACAGAAGCATCAGCCCAAGGACTGGAAGGTGTTATCGTTGAAGAATACAACGTTAATTCTGGATCTAATACGGTAGCTGGGGTTGCTGATGGAGCAATTACCTACCGCATATTCTTAGACCTTAAGCCGGGATATAAGCTGATTAACGTTTTCGGAATCGACACACCAAACGATCCTGGAAACGATCTTCTATTTACCACTACTACTGGGTTCTATAATGAACCGGCGTTTGGTGTGACTTACGGAGATGCGAATAATTCTGCACTTTTTAACGTGTTCAAAGGAACGGCTCTCGATTCTTATCACTCGTTTGGAGGTGCTGCCAGTGGACAGCGCGGAATCCAAAAAGTAAATGACACAGATGGTTCAAACCTGGTTCCTTTTCTAGGTGGCGCCCCCGATGGTTATGTAACAGGTACTACCCCTGCGGCAGCAGAGCTAGGGGTGAGCATCAGCGGAACGCTAGAAGGTATCCAAGTGAACGGTGCCGACAGCCTTTTCACTTTCGACGGTTCATTCTATGTACTTGGTGGAACCACTACCACTGGGCCCGATGATGTGATCTATATCGGTCAGTTCACCACCGATGGTGATTTTTCATTTAGGTTCAATATTCAAGTATTGGATCCGAATGGAGACCCAGAGATCTACACCCATTCTGAAATCCTTACTATTGACGGTTTGGATAGCCAGATTACTCCAAGCCTCACTTTCCCACTCGTAGTGGGAGGGTTACCTGGCTGTACAGATCTTGAAGCTTGTAATTTTGACGGCAATGCCACGGAAGACGACGGTTCATGTATCGTGCCAGTGGCAAACTGCTCGGAGTGCAACGCTACCGGCGATGGTCTAGACCCAATAGATGCTGATGCTGATGGAGTATGTGATGCAGATGAGATCGCTGGATGCCAGACGCTCTCAGCTTGCAACTTCAATTTGAGCGCTACGGATGACGATGGTTCGTGTATCGTTCCCATCCCAAATTGTCAAGAATGTAACGCTACAGGTGATGGTTTGATCATCGTCGATGCTGATGCTGATGGAACTTGCGATGCTGACGATGGCTGTCCAAACGACGCCGACAAACTTGCTCCCGGTACCTGTGGATGCGGTGTAGTTGACACCGATTCAGATCTTGATGGCGTGGCCGATTGTAATGATGGTTGTCCAAACGACGCTGCCAAAACTGCTCCTGGAGCATGTGGATGTGGTACTTCTGATTCCGATACCAATGGTAACGGTGTGCCTGACTGTGATGATGTACTTGGATGTACTGCTCCTAGCGCTACAAATTTTGACCCTAATGCCAATCTCGATGATGGTTCATGTGACTTCGGTGGCGGCGAGACTCTTGCTTGCGACGGCTTGCCCGGTGGTTTGGAAGGTGTGATCGTAGAAGAATACAATGTGAATTCTGGAACCGTCACCCTAGGTGGTGTACCTGACGGAGCAATCACATACCGTATATTCTTAGACCTAAAGCCTGGTTATAAGCTGATTAATGTCTTTGGAATCAACACTCCGTCCGATCCTGGTAATGATCTACTGTTTACCACTACTACTGGATTCTACAATGAACCCGCATTTGGGGTTACCTACGGAGATCAAAACAATACCTCATTGTTTCCAGTATTCAGCGGTACTGCCCTTGATTCTTACACATCTTTTGGTGGCGCTGCCAATGGGCAGCGCGGAATACCTAAAGCGAACGATGCAGACGGATCAAACGTGGTCCCTTTCTTGTCCGGTACTCCACCCGATGGATATACGGCTGGTTCTACACCTGCAGCAGCCGAGCTGGGTGTAAGTATCAGCGGAACGCTCGAAGGGATTCAAGTCAATGGTGCCGACAGTCTTTACACTTTTGACGGTTCATTTTATGTGCTTGGTGGTACTACTACCACAGGTCCTGACGATGTAATATACATAGGTCAGTTTACCACTGATGGTGAGTTCTCATACCGGTTCAACATTCAGGTATTGGATCCAAATGGAGATCCTGAGATCTATACGCATTCAGAGATTCTTACAATTGATGGTTTGGATAGCCGTATATGCAGCGATTTGACTTTCCCATCAGCTCCACTTACGCCTGGCTGCACCGATGTGTTGGCTTGTAATTTTGATGCTGATGCAGAAACGGACGATGGATCATGTGTCGTACCCGAAGCCAACTGTACCGAATGTAATGCTACCAATGATGGCCTCGACTTGATCGACGATGATGGTGATGGAGTTTGTAATGCACTGGAAGATGGTGGATGTACGGATGCATTGGCCTGTAACTTCGATCCGAATGTAGATCCTGCAAACGACAATGGTACCTGTATCCTTCCAGAGGCGAATTGCACAGAGTGTAATGCTACCGATGATGGATTGATCCTGATCGATGCTGACAATGACGGTACTTGTGATGCTGAAGATGGTTGCGTAAACGACCCCAACAAGATCGCCCCCGGTGATTGTGGTTGTGGTGTGGCCGATGCCGATAGTGATCTTGATGGAACCCCTGACTGTAATGATGGCTGTCCAAACGACCCGAACAAATTGGCTCCTGGCAGCTGCGGTTGTGGCGTTCCTGACCTAGATTCTGATAATGACGGTACCCCAAATTGTAATGATGCCTGTCCCAACGATCCCGACAAACTTGCACCTGGTGCTTGTGGCTGCGGCGTTGCCGACACGGATTCTGACAATGACGAAGACGGTCCAGACTGCATAGACCCATGTCCACTACTTCCAAACCTTGCAAATGGCGATGACTGTGATCTAGGCAATGGAGAAACAGGTTTTGTTCAAGACTGTCAATGCGTAGAAGGTGCTCAGCCACAGTGCATATCGCCTGTTGCTTGTAATTACTTCGACCCAACCGGACTTGTAGATGGGATAGATTATATCAATACACCTTCCCTATGTGATGAGCCTATTGGATGCAAATCTTGTGATACCACTATAGATGCCGATGATGTGACCAATGGTGTTCCTACACCAGATGGCGATGGTATCGGTGCAAGTATAGTTCCTTCTGAATTTGATGTGAACGGTAACAATGTTTGCGATGATGAAGAAGAACAAGGTTGTACGAGCCTTACCGCTTGTAATTATGATGTGACTGCCGTGATTGATGATGGATCTTGTTTTGAGCCAGTTGCAAATTGCTACCAATGCATCAGGGATGCAGCCGGAAACGCCAATGGTGGAATCATATTCATCGACAGCGATGGGGACGGCATATGTAATGCTTCTGAAATACTTGGCTGTACGGATCCAATTGCGTGTAACTTCGATGCAGACGCTACTGACAATGATGGTTCTTGTAACCTGCCTGAAGCCGGATGTTCCGAATGTGATGGTGATGTAGTACTTGTGATAGATGCCGATGGTAATGGTACTCCTGATTGTGAAGAAGTATTCGGATGTACCACAGTAGGTGCTTGCAACTATAACCCTGAAGCAACCATCGATAATGGTTCTTGCTTAATAGCGGTTGAGAATTGCTCGCGTTGCCTTACCGTGCGTAATACAGTAATACTCTTGCCAATCGATGATGACCAGGATGGTATTTGCAATGCGAATGAGATACCTGGATGTACCAGCGTTACCGCTTGTAATTATAATCCAAGCGCAACTGACAATAACAACACCTGTTTTGAGCCATTTGAAGATTGCTTGATCTGTGCTGATAATGGAGAAGGTCTATTATTGGTAGACACTGATTTTGACGGTATCTGTGATGCTGATGAAATCCCTGGTTGTACCGATGCGACGGCATGTAACTTCAATGAGTTGGCCACCGATGAAAATGGATCTTGCACCTTTGAAGTTGCCGGATGTACTTCATGCGTTAATGGTCAATTGATTATTCAAGACAATGACTTGGACGGAATCTGTAATAGTGAAGATCCAGATGACGACAATGATGGCTGTCTTGATGCCGATGATCCAGCTCCACTCACGGCATCTGCCGATGCAGACGGTGATGGTGTAGGTAACGATTGTGATATCTGTGACGGTGACGACGCCAGCGGCGATACCGACGGTGACGGAATATGTGATGACAGTGAGATCGCAGGATGTACTGAACCTACCGCTTGTAACTTTAATGCCGAAGCTACGGATGATGATGGGTCATGTGATGTACCCGTTGAAAACTGTACCGTATGTCTTAATGGAGATCTTGTCCTTCTAGATTCAGATGGTGATAAAGTTTGTAACGCCGATGAGATTCCAGGGTGCGATGATGAAGCCGCTTGTAACTTTAATGAAGATGCTACCGATAATGACGGTTCATGTGAATTTGTTACCGCAGGATGTTCAGAATGCCTAAATGGAACAGTGAGTATTATCGATACAGACGGTGACGGAATTTGTGATGCCGACGAAGTGATCGGTTGCACCAACCCTACAGCTTGTAACTTCAATGCTGCTGCTACTGATGACAATGGTTCTTGCCTTGTACCAGTCGCTGATTGCCTTGAGTGTAATACTGCCGGCACAGCACTCGTACTGGTTGATGCCGACAATGATGGAATCTGTGATGCAGATGAAGACAGCGGATGTACTGACGCTAGCGCTTGTAACTTTGACCATGATGCTACCGAAGACGACGGATCTTGTTTGATCCCCGTTCCAGGCTGCACCAAATGTGATGTAGTAAATGGTGAGGTTGTCCTGGTTACCTTAGATGCTGACGGTGACGGCATATGTAACGCTGATGAAGTGATAGGATGTACGCTACAGGATGCATGTAATTATAACCCAGACGCTACCGATGCGGCCAACGCTACGTGTATTCTAGCTACAGAAGACTGTACCGTATGTGGTTTGATTACCTTGCCAAATGGAAATACAGTGATAGGATTGATCTTGGTTGATGCTGACGGTGATAAAATCTGTAATGCAGATGAAATACCTGGATGCACCAATACCGAAGCTTCCAACTTTGATGTGACTGCTACCGACGATGATGGCTCTTGTGAGTTTGATGTATTGGTGGGCAATGGTTGCCAAGGTTTCGAAGGTGGTTTCAACAATTGGAGCAACCTCTCATCCGATAATATCGACTGGACAGCCAATAGTGGTTCTACCCCTTCAAATGGAACGGCCATTCTGCTGCATTTGCTGGAGATGACTATGTATATGTTGAAGCTTCTTTCCCTAATTACCCAAATAAGTCGGCGGTTCTAGAATCTCCACTCTATGAAGTAAATGGTGCATCTTTTGTGAGCTTTGCTTACCATATGAGAGGCAACGGTGGAAGTGTTGGTAACCTCACACTGGAGATTAAAGTGAATGCGGGTGCTGCCTTTGTTCCTTTATTCAGCGTAAGCGGAAACCAAGGGAGTGCTTGGAACCTAGCTCAAGTAGAATTGCCAGCCATAAGCTATGGTGAGAATGTTCAATTCCGCCTTCGCGGAACCACAGCGAGCTCATTCCTTGGCGATATCGCCGTCGATGAATTCTGCTTCTCGCAAAGTATCGCTGGATGTACTGATTCGGCTGCAGATAATTTTGATCCGACAGCAACTGTTGACGATGGTTCTTGTACGACCCTTAATTGTGGTTCTACACGTTCACTCCCATTCTGCCGTGGCTTTGAAGGTGCCGGTGCACTCAATGGCTTCGTTCAAGACAGTAGTGAAGACTTCGATTGGTTGCAACGCAATGGGCCTACCGTTTCTATGGGTACAGGACCATCTGCAGGTAATACCGGTTCAGGTTATGTCTATGTAGAAGCTTCTCAGCCTAACAGTCCTTTCAAAAAAGCAAGATTGGAAACTCCTTGCTTCGACTTGACAGATGTGACCACGAATCCTACACCTGCGGTATCTTTTGCGTACCATATGTGGGGATCTTATGTGGGTCAGCTAAGGCTTCAAGCTAGCACTGATGGTGAAAACTGGACCACTCTATGGGTACGTTCAGGAGACAAAGGCAATCAGTGGAATCAGCAAGAACCAATCTCTTTGACCGACTATAACGGCGGTATCGTGAAGCTTCGCTTCGTAGGTATTACCGTTAACGGATGGCAAGGTGACATGGCAATTGATGACCTTTGCGTGGAGAACGCTCCAGCAGCGAAGGCACTTGTGAATGTTGATACTGATGAGTTCATCACTGAAGCCGCATACGTTGTACCGCAAAGCGCTGAATACAGCGTTGATGGAAACTTCAGCATGGTTCTTTATCCTAACCCGATTGACAATGGTTCAGTATTGAACATTGAACTCTTGAATATCGAGACAGGTGTGGAGAAGGTTGAAGTGAGCATCTTCGACATCACTGGCAGAAAGGTAATGGCAGAGCAATTTGCCACTAATGGAAGCCAGGCTTACCGACAGTTGCACTTGAGCAATGACATTGCAGGTGGTACCTACATAGTATCTATCGCTGCCGGAAACATTGTTAAGACCCAGCGATTGGTTATTTCCAAATGATCATAAACTAGTGTTAAACCGAAGTTTTTAAACTTCAGCCCCCGGCCAGCAATGGCCGGGGGTTTTTTATGATATATGGCATATGGCTTTGATCTTGGTTTCTATTACAACTCGTGCTATTCAGGCCTTTGTAAAAAAAGGTGTACAGGATGATCACGCCACGTATGCGTTGTGCACGCACCATGAAAACTTTCTGATAGTGGTGAATTTCACAAGAAACGCTTAAATGCCTGTCCGCCATTGCAATATTCACCTAACGGAAATTTTAGATCGATAGAAAATTCCTTATGGACTTAATGGTTTTGGAAAACGGCATCCAAACCTGTGCCTTGCCCAGATAGATCATACTCCGTATGTATCGTATTCATAGTAGACCTTAAAATCTAGGAAAAGAATCAAGATGGAATGCGATGCACCCGTTAGACTTCAGAACAGGTTTCAACCCAATTTTACGATGACTCAAAGGTTGGAAGCAGACGAAAACCACATTAGCGCTCTACTCGAATAAATGTTCGATAGACCGAATTTATACCTGGGTTTAATTACAATAGACGCTTATGTTAATTATAATCGGGTTTTATCGCTCGGAATATAAACCCTAGGTTAAGATTGGATTAATTCAATGGGTTTGCATTGACTTTAACAGTCTATTTAGTCGACATTTGCGCACTCTCAAAGTTTGAGATCAACTTTGTGCAAAAAGTTATTTTCAGAAATTTAGTTGCGGAAAAGTCTGGATGCTCGGTTGATATTCAAATGGCTGGAACAAATCTCTCAACCTGATGGTATGATCAATTTTAATTCGCTCCGGCAAGCCAGTTCTTCATTGATTTTCGTTTCATGCCTACTTTTTTTCTCATTCCATGTCAAGTCGCAACCTATTGCAGCTTGCATAGATCCTTCTGCATGTAATTATTTGGCGACGGCCGGGATGCAAGAAGGGATTGACTTTATTGTAGATGCATCCATCTGTATAGAACCTATATTCGGCTGTTACGAATGCACCGGAAATGGCTATGACGGCACGGGAACTGCTGCATTGATCGATACCGATCTTGACGGTATTTGCAACGGCCTTGAAATCCTTGGTTGTGATGCACCTACCGCCTGTAATTTTAATCCATCTGCAACAGAAGATGATGGCTCCTGCATCGTACCCACTGCCGGTTGTATTATATGTACCGAAAATGGTGGGTTTATATTCATTGATAGCGACGCAGATGGAATCTGCAATGCATTGGAGGTAGAAGGTTGTACCAACGTAAATGCATGCAATTATAATCCACTAGCCACAGAAGAAGATGGTTCTTGCTCAGAGCCATCTACCTATTGCTATCAATGTGACGGAAATGGAAATACAGTATTGATCGATTCTGATGGCGATGGTATTTGCGACGGAGAAGAAATAATGGGTTGTGCGGATGCGACGGCGTGCAATTATAATCCATTGGCCACCGAGCCAACACCAAGTTGCGCCTATGCAGAATTGAATTGTACGGTTTGTGTGAATGGGGTTATTGCTATGCTCGATAGCGATGGAGATGGAATTTGCAATGGCTCTGAAGTACCAGGCTGTATATCGGTACAAGCTTGTAATTATAATGTCAATGCCACCGACGATGACGGCTCCTGCCTAAGCCCTACTCCGGGGTGTACATTATGCGATGGCGACAGTCTTACCATCATGGATGCCGACGGAGACGGAATCTGTGATGCCAACGAAGTATCTGGCTGCTTGGATCCTGAAGCATGCAATTATTCAGTAACTGCGACAGAAATGGATGTCGATCTTTGCCTATATGCCATACCCGATTGCAAGATTTGCATCGATGGGACTTTAGTTGGTATAGACAGTGATCTTGATGGCATCTGCAATGCACTTGATGATGATGATGACAATGATGGCTGCCCAGATGCGAGTGATTTTGCGCCGCTTCATTATGGACAGGATTTGAATGGTGATGGTACCAGTGATGACTGCGCTCCCTGTGCGGACAGCACTGGCAATAATGATAGCGATGGAGACGGAATATGTGACGAACTAGAAATAATTGGTTGTCAAAACCCCATAGCTTGTAATTATAATGAGCTTGCGACAGACGCCGGAAGCTGCGCACTCCCTGTACAAGACTGCACCGTTTGTGGCTCATATCAGGGGCTTGTCGTACTCGTTTTGGTAGATGATGATGCCGATGGAATATGTAATGGTTCCGAAATCGACGGGTGCACCAGTCTGGAAGCGCTCAATTATAATGAAGCAGCTACTGATGATGACGGCTCCTGCCTTTTCGAATGCCTTGCAGATTCAGCAACCCAGGGCTATGAAGATGGCTTTGCCAATTGGATCAACGGCAACTCCGACGATTTTGATTGGGTAAGAAGGCAGGGGGCTACCCCATCTCCTTATACGGGGCCTTGGGTAGCTGCCGATGGGATTGGCTATATTTATGCCGAAGCTTCAGGATCACATTACCCATTTAAGACTGCCAGTATCTTGTCGCCCTGTTTTATAATATCAGTCCCGAGCATTTTTAGCTTTGACTACAGCATGCGCGGATCGACCATGGGCAGCTTGGAAGTGGAGTGTTCCATAAATGGCGGTGATTTTGAAACAGCGTTGTTGCTGGTAGGCCAGCAAGGCATCAATTGGAAAAATGCGGAGATACCGTTTGAAGACGTAGAAGGATCTATGAGTCTTCAATTTAGATTCAAAGCCACTACGGGTATTTCCTGGAAGAGTGATATTGCTTTAGACCGCATAAAGCTCCACCCTGCGCTTTTGGGCTGTACCGATCTGGTTGCTTCAAATTTTAACAATAATGCCACCCTCGACGATGGCTCCTGCCAGTATTTCAATTGCAATCAGATCGTACCTTTTCCCTATTGTCAAGCCTTCGAAACCAACCATGGGTGGCAGAGCTTCTCTCAAGATATGGAAGATGATTTTGATTGGTACTGGCATACCGGTTCTACGGCGACAGCGCTCACTGGTTCAGATTCCGCTTTTGGTGGATCATCCTACATATATGTTGAATCCTCTTCGCCCAACAACCCAAATAAGTCAGGAATAGTTTATGCCCCTTGCGTGGAACTGACAGGCATAGAAGCTGAAGTCATGGTAAGCTTCGCTTATCACAGTTGGGGCGCCAATGCTGGCATGCTCCAACTTGAAATTCTCAACGATTTGGGTTTTTGGGAATCTGCTTGGACTATCACTGGAGATCAAGGCAATAGTTGGCATTATACCCAAGTTGATTTGAGCGGCTTTTCGTTTGGAGATTTCATTCAACTCCGATTTGTTGGCATTACTGCAAATGGCGCCCGCGGCGACATGGCGATTGACGAGTTTTGTGTGGGATTTACGAATTAGGCAAAACCTATTTTTCTCAACGAGCTATTGTCCAAGATGACGCATGTGAGTTTGAGTTTATCTCGAAATCCATCGAAAGGAAAAAACCAAGAAAATTCAAGCTTGGACTTAGCTACGAATAAATCAAAACCAAGGGCACTCGCGAACAATGGATCATTGATGGCCTATGAAAAAATAAACAATTCTGACTATCAATCTATTCCAATGTTAAGTAAATTAATTGAAGTAATAATATTGGGTTAATTTAACAACGGTTTTACAGCATTACATTCGCGTTCCAATCCAAATGCCGTGAAACAAACCACACTTCTCCTCCTTCTTTCTCTATTCGTATGCAGCTTCTGTTTTTCACAAGGTGTGGTACGAGGAAAAGTAACCGACAATAATGGTGAGACGGTAATCGGTGCCGCCGTAGTGTTCAAGAATGATCCTTCTAATGGGGTGGTCACAGACTTTGACGGAAATTACGAATTGGAGATAAAGAGAGTGGAGCCCGTCGTTTTGATGGTCGCCTTCATTGGATTCAAAAATGCTGAAAAAACAGTAAACCCAAAAAATGGAAAGGTTGAGGTCGTCAATTTTGACTTGGTGCCGCAAAACTATGATATCGGCGAGGTAGTCATAGAAGCTAAAGCAGATAAGGCAGGCGACTACTATATGGAGAAGATCAAGAAGAACTCGGCTACGAGCATTGACTATATTTCGAATGAAACGATGCGCAAGGTTGGTGATCTGCAGGTTTCATCAGCGATACAGCGTGTTTCGGGCGTGAGTAGCGTTGGAGGTTTTGTTACAGTCCGCGGACTTGCAGACCGCTATGTGCTTACCGCTGTGAACGGTAGCCGGATTCCAACGCTCGACCCATTGACCAATAATTTTGATGTGAACATTTTTCCGACCGGATTGGTCGATAATATAGTGATCACAAAAACTGGAGCGCCCGACCTTCCAGGTGAATGGTCAGGAGCGTTTATTTCAGTAGAAACGAAAGACTTTCCCGATAAACTCTCTATACAAGTGAGTTCATCGATAGGTTATAATACAAATGCTTCATTACAAACTATTGTCAGCACTGAAAAAAGTGATACAGATTGGCTTGGTTGGGACGATGGATTTCGAGATGTCCCATCGTTCGTTCCCGAAGATCAAAGCGATTTTCCGCGGTATATTTCCAATCCAAGTTTAAATCAGCAGCTGCACGTATTGGGTCTTGGATCTTTTTTAAACGGCTACGGAATCACCGACGAGACACTGATCAACCCAAATTTTAATGGGACAGGAAATGCATTTTTTCGCTTAGGGCTGGTAGAGCTTGGGTATATTGAACCGGCAAATTTCAATGATCAAAACAGCTATAACGCAGGTTTTGCCTCTTATCAAAATGATTATAGCAGGGCTTACTTTCGGGACATACTAAATCAAGAATTAGAAGCTATCGGGCAAGCGTGGCCGAATAATCTTTCACCAATCCAAAGTGAAGGCTCGCTCAATTATATTAATTCATTTACCATTGGAAATCAAACAAAGGTATTCGGCAAGACATTGGGTTTTAATTTTGGTTTACGTCATTCCAGGACAAACCGGGCGGATCACAATCCGAGCATCAATCGAGTAATAAACACCGCTCTGGACAGCTTGGGAAATGGTGACCTAAGTTTTCGAACCCTATCAGGCGAAGTCTCAGAAGAGTCAGCCGATCTTAATATACTAGCAAATCTTTCGCTCAAATTGAATTCCAATAACAGTTTCTCCCTGATGTTGATGCCAAATTTTCAAGGTACCAGTAAAGCTCAAGATTTGAGAGTAAATGCCGACGACTCAGCAGGGCCTGAGCTACCTGGGCGATCTTTTGGAAATACGTACGAAGAGCGGCGGCAATTAATCTACCAATTTTCAAGCAATCATTACATTCCTACAACCAAAGGCAGATTGACAACCCGCTTTTCCTATACTGATGGAAGAAGTAGTACCCCGGGGCTTCTACAAACAAGGTTTCCACTTCTTGGAGCCGATGAAGGAAGTTTGAATCCCCCAGAAGATACGTTGTCACTCAAGGCTGCCGATGTCGGTTTGGAAAACAGATTTAGATCTCTTGATGATGATATTATTGATGCTGGCCTAGCGTATGAATTTCCTGCGTTGAAGGAGATGGAATCTATTTTGAGAATTACCATTGGTGGAGCATATTTCAAAAATGATCGGATCAGTGAGCAGGATATCTTTCCACTGTTGTTTGGAGGCACGGAAGTGTTTCCATATTCTCCTGAAACTGGCTTTAGTGAAGCCTTAACCCCTGAAAAATTTGAACTAGGCGCGAGTGATGATCCTTTTTATTACCAAAATAATACTAGCATCGTCCAGTCATCAGTAGGCTTCAAGGAAATAAGTTCTGGATTTTTAAAATTCGACTACAAGGCGGGTACTAGATTGCGATTAGTTGGAGGGTTACGTGTGGAACATAGCTATATTCTGGTGGACATAAAAGATTATTACGATCGTGATCTTCCTTTCGACAGTGACGAGAGACGCTTTTCTGTTAGCCTCAACGGAGGAAATCCGATCAATGAGAGTACGATAGAGAAAACGGATTTTCTTCCAAGTATCAATATAATTTATGAATTGAGAAGCGACAACCAAAATCCGATTAATCTAAGACTAAATTACTTCAGATCGTTGGCACGGCCTAGTTTTAAAGAAATTTCGCCGGTCACTCTTTTTGATTTTGGACTGAGGGGTAGGCTGATAGGAAATCCCGATCTCAATTTCACTTATGTTGACAATTATGATCTTCGTGCTGAGTTCTACATGACTGGAGGCAATAATGTGTCAGCAAGCTTTTTTTATAAAACATTCAAAGATCATATTGAGCTTATCAGTTTTGCTACTGACGGTGACCTTACTTGGGATAATCAACAGGATTCTTATGCGCTAGGTTTCGAAATTGAAGGACTTTATAATATAACAAACAGTCTGAGTGCGCGTGGTAATGTCACTTTGATCAAATCTCAAACCAAGGCCACGCAGCCTGTGGAAGAAACAAGGACTATGTTTGGCCAAGCCCCTTACATCATCAATGCGATACTCACCTATGATCTTAATAAATTAGGGTTAACCTTCAGCGGTTCTTATAATGTTCAAGGCAGAAAGCTCGCCGTAGTGCGGAGTGGTATAACTCCGAATGTATACGAGATGCCGAGGCATCTTGTTGACGTGAATTTGTCCAAACAGATAGGAAAGCATTTTAGTGCAAGTTTTCGAGTTAGAAATTTACTTAATTCCCCTGCACGGCGTACCTATGACTACTCTGGCGTACCGGGTGCAGCCAGTGATTTTAACCTTGTGGATTTTGATCGTTACCAATGGGGCACCGATTATATTTTAGGGCTTACCTACACTTTATAACCCAGCTATGACCGCAACTACTAAAGTAATCATTGGTTTTTTCTTTTCAGTTTTTTTTCTCCTATGCCTATATGCCAATAGCCAATCGGTGATAGAAGGGGTGATCGTTGAAACCTATTATGTCTCTTCGGCGGCAGATAATGAACCCCCCTTCGGCGGCCCACCCGAAGGATCGGTCACCTACAGGGTTTTTTTGGATTTATGTGAAAACTGTAAGCTTGTCGGACTTTTTGGAAACGAAAATAACCCTTTCAAAATTGCCAGTACCCTACCTTGGTACAATACCGAACTTACGGGAAGGCTGTTCGGACATCAGATAGCCACCACTTTGCTCGGCCAAGCAGAAGTGACCGTTTTAGACTCCTATCTAAGTTTCGGGGGTGCTAGCTCCAGTCTATTTGCGACCCCTAAAGAAGATGATTTAGATGGCTCCATCTGGTCAAGCGGAACAACGCCCACCGGGCAATTGGCAAACCAAACATCAGAAATGGGCAGCTCCCTTCTTGATAAGGATGGTCTGTTTTCCAATCCCAATTTCAGCAGCACGTTACCCAATCCGTTCCAAGCGGTAGGCGATGCGGCGCCAGCTAACCTGAATGATTATTTCGGCCGAACCCAGATCCCGAACAATTTGAACTAGTATCGACCAATTTCATAATAGAAACAGGGAGCAGCGGCATTATAGATCCAGGTAATGGCAATAAAATATTGATTGCACAACTCACGACCCTTGGCGAACTTTCCTTTGAACTCAATGCCTTGATAAGTAATAGTGCTGGGACAACCCTATCATACGTAGCCTCGAGTGAAAATCTACCCAGTGGGGCTGTGGTAAGTTCATTATTGAAATATCCGCAGGCTTGTGGATGCATAGATCCCAACTATCTCGAATATGATCCCGGAGCTGGCTGTGACGATGGATCCTGTGAGAACCTTATTGTTTTTGGCTGTACCGACCCTATCGCTTGCAGCTATAATGAGAATGCCAACTTCAACGTTCCAGAACTCTGCTGTTATGTTGGCGATTGCGAAGGATTGGACGAAGAATTTTTATGTGCATCACTCTCCGTGCAGTCTGAGATGCTTGAGAAAGAGCTTAAAATCTTTCCGGTACCTTTTTCAAACGAGTTGAATATTATTAATACCCATGAGCAGCCGCTCCGTAATATTGATGTTTACAGCAGCACCGGTCAACGGGTATATCAGTTGAACCAAATCATATACCCCAATGAAAAAATATCTATTTCAATGGGAGGTTTGGCCAATGGGGTATACATTATTATTGGCTACGGAGACGATTTCGCGATCCGTAAATCAGTCTTAAAGTCTGAGTGAGCGCTGCGGCGATTAGCATGGCGCAGAAATGCAGGTCTCAGGTTAACTGTTTATTAACTAAAGCCCATCTTTTGCTAATGTAATGATAACCTAAGATGGAAAGGAAAAACGTTTGCTCCTTCTACTTTTGGTACACCTTAAATTATTAATGATTCCAGAAATGAAAAGAAACCTACTCGCCATTGCGGTGCTATCATCAATCATCACCCTTGATCTATCCGCACAAAACTGTCAATGCTTCCCCGATCCCGATGCCCTCGAAGCGGTGATCGTTGAAAAATATTACGTGTCAGGTACTGATGATTCGCAGGATGGGCTATTGCCAGAAGGGTCAATTACCTACAGGGTTTTTATCGATATGAAACCAGATTATCGCCTCGCTATTGGTGGTGTCGGTTTTTCAAGTGTACCACAGAATTATAGCCACGATTTATTCGTTAGGACCACTCCAGGTGGTCAATTCTATAATAACCCATTTGGGTCAGCCTTCGGGGATCAAATCAATGCTGCTTTGCTCAATTTTAACACCAACGCGTTAGATTCTTACTTGAGTATGGGTGGAGCTTCTGGGGGACATTTTGGAGTACCCACAAGCGCAGATACGCTCGAAGCATCTATTTTCACCACTACCAATGCCAGTGGATATCTATTGAACCAAGATCCTGCGAGCTGTGAACCGCTCTCTGAAGTAGATGGCTTGGTAGCGGGAACCCCATCTGCGGTAAGCACACTCGGTATACCCAGTGAAGATTTAGACGTATTTGGCACAAGCACCAATAGTGGAAACTTTAGCGCTCCAGGTGGAACTTGGTTTGTGCTGGGCGGTGTACAAGCGAATACAGAAAATAGGGTCTTGGTGGGACAATTTACTGTGATAGGTGGAACCTTAGAATTTGAACTCAATATTCAGATACTCATACCCGAAGAACTTCAAGAAAATTGCGGTGGTCCAGCCTGCCAGAGGGAATCAATAACCTACGTAGCGCAAAGCTCTCCTGGTGATACCGAACTTTCTAACGCCGATAATGGATACATCGTTTACCAATCGGACATGTTAAGTTATACAGACGATGGTGAAGCATGTGGTTTTGCTGTG
This sequence comes from uncultured Cryomorphaceae bacterium, assembly GCA_963836915.1. Classification (GTDB taxonomy): domain Bacteria; phylum Bacteroidota; class Bacteroidia; order Flavobacteriales_D; family Cryomorphaceae; genus Cryomorpha. Next base: position 958,035 of record CAWILH010000002.1, read on the forward strand.
GGTCTTGAAGAGTTTAACAATATTGGAAAATCCATAGGTATCTATCCCAATCCAACGGAGAGCAATTTCAACATCGACTTTAATATTGAGCTGAAGGATGTCCGCTTCGCTGTGCTGAATATTGAAGGGCAAACGCTCCTTACCGGAAAATTGGGATCAACAGTGGCCGGGCAGCAGCATACTGTCGATGTTTCGTCGCTTGCCAAAGGAACGTATATCCTGACCATCACCACCGCCAGTGAGTTTGCCTCAAAGCGAATCATAAAGTTATAGGGCACCCTCTAACCAGAATTTTCCTTTCGATCAAAACACCTACCATGCATAAAAAGCGATGTACAAGTTTGGTCTGCTCCATTCAGGTAGCACTGATTATTTCTATGGTGGTACTTGGATCGAGCGGATATGCACAGAAGGGTCTGGAAGGAATAATTGTAGAAACGTATTATGTTTCTGACCAAAATGATTCGACCGATATATTTAGCGAGCAGCACTTGCCAGTGGGCTCAGTAACGTATCGGATATTTGTGGATATGGCGCCAGAATATAAGCTTCAAATGGTTTATGGAGAAACAGGGCACATACTTTCGGTCAAGAGTACCGAGCCATTTTTTAATAATTTTAGAGGTGGCCAATCCACGGGCGATAATATATCGCCTTTGAAACTTTCGAAGGGCACTGTGGCATTAGATTCTTGGATCACCGTGGGAGCTGCAAGCCAAGATCATTTTGGTGTATTAAAGTCGAATGATCCGGATGGCTCAATCATTGGCGGAAGCCATAACCAAGGCGGAAGTGCTCAAGTGGAAGGCGGCTTACTTAAGAATTTGACCCCTGCCATGGGCATCGCCCTAACAGAGAGCGACGGATACGCGGAAAGGAAAGCCACCAAAATCATATTTTTTAATCTCCAACCTACTGCATTTCAAAAACTAAAGAATGATGGAATTTTAGAAACGGATAATGGGGTGTGGGGCACTATGGAAGGGGCTGAAGGTATAACTGAAGAAAATCAGGTCTTGATCGCGCAGATCACCACCACAGGTATTATTTCTTTTGAATTAAATCTTCAATTGCTCGCACCTTATGGCGGCGTAGAGCGGTTTTTGGCTAGGAACCCAGAGCCTATAGATTTCACACATCCCGATTTGATTTATCCCTCTATTGCCAATACAGAAAACTAACCTTTACTCCAAGCACCAGCCAAACGGCATTCACCTACTCGTACTATGACTACTCCAACCACCTTTATAAGGAAAAAGCTCCTGTTGATCATTTTCTCTCTCGGATTATTATATGCATCGCTATCAAGTAAAGCGCAGGGATTGCAGAATGTGATCGTTGAAGAATACTTTATCAATACTGGAGCTTCTGCCGTAGCCGGTGTGCCAGATGGTGCCATTACCTATCGCATATTTCTTGATCTCCAGCCGGGCTATAAATTGATCAATGTATTTGGCATCAATACTCCAAGCGACCCCGGCAATGATTTGCTGTTCACCACTACCACAGGCTTTTATAATGAACCCAGTTTTGGAGTTACGTATGGAGATCAGAATAATTCTGCTCTTTTTCCAATATTTAATGGCACCGCACTCGATTCTTATCACTCCTTTGGAGGTGCGGCAAGTGGAAGGCGGGGTATCCAAAAAGTAAATGATACAGATGGTTCAAATCTCGTCCCCTTCTTAGCTGGCACTCCACCAGATGGCTACGTGCTAGGCACCACACCGGGGGCAGCTGAACTTGGAGTAAGCATTAGCGGTACGCTGGAAGGGATCCAAATAAATGGTGCAGATAGCGTTTATACGTTTGACGGTTCTTTTTATGTACTGGGCGGAACCACGACCACGGGTCCGGATGACGTCATTTATATAGGTCAATTCACCACAGATGGTGAATTTTCCTTCAGGTTTAATATCCAGGTCCTCGACCCGAATGGTGATCCAGAGCTTTACACCCATTCCGAAATATTGACCATCGACGGCCTAGATAGCCAGATCACACCGAGCCTGACCTATCCGCCCCTGCCTATTCCAGGATGCACGGAGCCAGCGGCGTGCAATTTTAACACCCAAGCCACCGAGAATGACGGTTCTTGCATTTTGCCGATCCTTAATTGTCAAGCCTGCAATAGCGATAATAGTGGTCTAGATATCGTTGATGATGACGGCGATGGGGTCTGCAACGCAGAAGAGATCTTGGGCTGCACAGATCCTGATGCACTCAACTATAACCCGCTCGCCACCGAAGATAATGGAACCTGCTCCTACGAGATCATAGAAGGATGTACCAGCAGTACAGCCTGTAACTACGACCCACAAGCAACGCAGAATAATGGAACCTGTATAGAGCCAGTAGAAGGATGTCATGCGTGCAATGCCGATGATACAGGTCTCGTACTCATTGACTCGGACGGTGATGGGATCTGCGATGCGCTAGAAATACATGGATGCACAGATACCCTGGCCATCAATTATAACCCTGGAGCTACCGATGATGATGGGTCATGTCTCTACCAAGCTGAAATAAGCCTTCTACTTTTTGACTGTGGAGCATCTGTATTACAGATCACCCATGCCCAGCAAGGAGAAACAGAAGGTGGAGTGGCCACCGATGAGACGAGAACTATTTATAGCTTTGGTAATGATGCACTTAATCAGCCACCTTCTTACACAGGTAGCAACTGGCCTTACGTGAAAGTTCCAAACGGTTATGAGGTCGTAGACGCCAATGTTTCGGCAACGCTCACCGTAAATGACGAAAATATACTTGAGATCAACGGCCTCCCCGCTTACCAGTTTTCGGCAGATCTACAGGTCAACGATACGAACGGTGTTGGCGGTACATGGAGCTATTTCTTGCCAGACGGCAGCCCAAACCAAAATGCTTGCCTTACTACATCGGCCCGTAGCATATTTGATCCTGTTGGCGTTTTGGTCTTTCCCAATCCTACTAGGGATGCCCTGTCCCTTAAGATGCCTTCAGTTATAGGAGCGGTAGATCTTGAAATTATTCTCTCTGATTTGCTTGGACATGAAATTAAGAAGTGGCAGAAAGACTGGGAACCATCCATAAATCTTGACACTTCAGATTTACCCACTGGGATTTATATTCTTAACATTAGACACCAATTTGAATCCTATACGCAGAAGATAGTGATAGAATAGCCTTGGTGAAGTGGTTCCAATCTCTTTAGCATTAAGACCGGCATAGGTTGATTCAATCCCTTTGACATATTCTTTGCCTTGATCTTAAACCAGTTGAGAGCAGCCCATGCGTGGCGCATTTATTTTTTGCTACACGCAAATACAGATTTTCATAATAGCCACAAGAAGTGCTCGCTTAACTTTGGTTAACACAAAGATGAAGTAAGCATATTGTATCAAACGGAGCATTCTCTGGCTTTATCGATAGTTTTGTTCCGTTCATTCTATTGTGAACGTTTAATTATTTAATCACTAATCAAACTGTTATTATGAAACAAAATCTATTTAAAAAGATATGCATCCTTTGTATTTCTTTTCTATTTATGACATCTATTGGCTATAGCCAAGGATTGGAAAATGTAATTGTAGAAGAGTACTTCGTCAATACGGGTGCTTCTGCAGTGGCTGGCGTTCCAGACGGAGCGGTAACTTACCGAATATTCTTGGATCTGCAGCCTGGGTATAAATTGATCAATGTATTTGGAATCGACACACCAAACGATCCTGGAAACGATCTTCTATTTACCACTACCACTGGGTTCTACAATGAACCGACGTTTGGTGTGACTTACGGAGATGCTAATAATTCTGCACTTTTTAATGTGTTCAATGGAACGGCTCTCGATTCTTACACTTCCTTCGGAGGTGCTGCCAATGGACAGCGCGGAATCCAAAAAGTAAATGACACAGATGGTTCAAACCTGGTTCCTTTTCTAGGTGGCGCCCCCGATGGCTATGTAGCAGGTACTACCCCTGCGGCAGCAGAGCTGGGGGTGAGCATCAGCGGAACGCTAGAAGGTATCCAAGTGAACGGTGCCGACAGCCTTTTCACTTTCGACGGTTCATTCTATGTACTTGGTGGAACCACTACCACTGGGCCCGATGATGTGATTTATATCGGTCAGTTCACCACCGATGGTGATTTTTCATTTAGGTTCAATATTCAAGTATTGGATCCGAATGGAGACCCAGAAATTTATACCCACTCTCAAATCCTGACCATCGATGGTTTGGATAGCCAGATTACTCCAAGCCTCACTTTCCCGCTTACGGGTGCCATTATAGGATGTACCGATGCAACGGCCTGTAATTTTAACGAAGATGCTTCGCTTGATGATGAAACCTGCATATTTCCTGAGGAGAATTGTACGATTTGTGACGGAGCGGGCGGTTTAGAACTCGTTGACGCCGACGAAGATGGCACGTGTGATGAAGATGACAACTGTCCCTTATTGGCCGGTTTGATCGATGGTGATCCTTGCCAGACCGAAGACGGAATAGAAGGAACTGTTTTTGACTGCCTTTGTGTGGCTGATGCAATCGCAGGTTGTACAAGTGAAACCGCGTGTAACTTCAACCCAGATGCCGGCTCTGATGACGGCACTTGTATAGAGCCTGTTGAGAGTTGCCAAGCTTGTAACGATACCAATGATGGACTGATCATCATAGATACCGATGCTGATGGTATTTGTGATGCAGAAGAAATTGCTGGTTGTACTGATCAAACTGCCTGTAATTTTGATGCCGACGCGACGGATTCCGATCCTTCACTGTGCATTGAGCCAGTTGAAAATTGCCTAGCCTGCAACGATACCAATGATGGTTTGGTAATCGTGGATACGGATAATGACGGAGTCTGCGACGCCGAAGAGATTGCTGGCTGTACAAGCTCTACTGCATGTAACTTTAGCGAAGACGCTACAGATGATGACGGATCTTGTGTTGAGCCTACTCCAATGTGCCTTATATGTGGCGACGATGGAAGCTTGATCCTTATGGACACTGACAATGATGGCGTTTGTAATGCCGAAGACGACTGCCCTCTTCTCGCGGATGTTGAAAATGGGGATGCCTGTTCTACCGAAGAAGGTGATGGTGTCATAGTTGATTGTGAGTGTATCGTAGAAGTAGTATTCGACTGTGAAGACCTACAAGCCAATATCGGAGATGCCTGCGATGATGGTGACGACACGACTGAAAACGATATGGTGACCGCCGACTGCGAATGTGTGGGAACGCCAGTCATTGTTTTCGACTGTGAAGACCTACAAGCCAATATCGGAGATGCCTGCGATGATGGTGACGACACGACTGAAAACGATACGGTGACCGCCGACTGCGAATGTGTGGGAACGCCTGTATTTGAATGCGAAGCCGATGGTGGGGCGATCGAATTTGCAGATGGTTCTACTTCTGTAAATGTATGCGTGGATGATAATGAAGCAAGTACTGTCGATGTAGTGTTTGCTACCGCTCCTACTGCTCCAGAAGGATATGGCGCGACTTGGGTGATAACCGATGCTGAAGGAAACCTTCTCGGCCTACCTGCTACCATAGCTGACGTTGCAGCTGTGAACTTTGACGATGCCGGTGCGGGCAACTGCCTGATCTGGTTCTTAAGCTTCGATGCCGATAGTAGTAATGTTGCCGCAGCTGCCGCTTCTTTCGCCGCTGGCGACGATGTGAATGCTGCCGACCTTACCGGATGCTTCGAGCTTTCAAATTCTATCGAAGTAGTTCGCGAAGACTGTGGTTCGGAGTTCGACTGTGAAGACCTAGAAGCCAATATCGGAGATGCCTGCGATGATGGTGATGCCGACACAGAAAACGACGTAGTGACTGAAGATTGCGGTTGCGAAGGCACCCCGATCGTTATTGGTGCTTGCACGAATTATGTGTACTACCTTGCCGACGTAGATTCTGATCTTAATACCGATATCTACGGAGTAAGTCTTGCTGGTAGCGATGCCAACCTTACATTGTTGAAGGAGTTGGATTATGAAGCTCATATTGCATTCAATGTGAGTGAAGGCCTTCTCTATGTGGTTCGCAAAGCAGATGGCTCGTTTGCCACTCTTGATGTATCGGTAGTGGATGGTAACCTAAGCGCAGAAACGTCTATTGATATTACGCTGACACAAGTTGTAGCCGCAGCATTCAACGTTGATGATAAATTGATCATTGGCGACCAATTGGCCAATACGGTTCGTTCAGTAAATATTGCAGATGGAACTTCTTCGCTCTACACTTCGGCTTCTGTTAATGGCGGTGACCTCGCCTTCAGCTCTACTACCGGTGTCGCTTATTTGGCGGCTCGCAATAGTGGTGGTAAGCTCTACCAAATCAATCCAGGAATGGCTGGTCAGATTGGTACGACTTCTGAATTGGTAACAGGATTGGCGCTTATGGAGAGTGGAAACCTACTCTTTTCTGCGAAGAATTCGGGTCAGCTTATGGGCAGAAATGCTGATGGGACTGATAACGGAGTATCTTTTGACCTAGTTTTGGACGGGGAGCCTTTCATTTCGCTTGATGGTGACCTTGCTTCAGGATGCGGTGAGAACATTAACGGCAGCAATGGTGATGATGACGATGATAATGGTGGCGATGGAAATGGTGATAATGATTCAGATGATGATGGTCGTGGAGAAATTCTCGGTTACCTCTCTGGCACTTCTACACTGACTTCTTATCCAAACCCAACCCAAGCGGTATCTAATGTAGTATTTACTACGGCGCAGACTACCAGAACTACGGTTGCAGTTTACGATATGAATGGTCGCACTGTCGCTACCTTGTTCAACCAAGAAGCACAGGCCGGTCAAGAATACCGATTAAACTTTGATGGTGCAGCACTTTCAAATGGAGTGTATGTGTATAGATTGACTACCGATAACGAAACGATCATCGAGAAATTTATGATCGCCAAGTAATTGGAATTTTAACCAGTCATTATAAGCCCGCCCGGATTAATTTCTGGGCGGGTTTTTTTTTGGCTGCAGGTATTTTTATAACAGGCCAATACCACTTAATAATGCGATTATTGAAAGGTGCATCAATAATTTGAAAATACATTAAAGACGCTATAACCAAAACATTGTGAATTAAAAAACTCCGAAATTTTTGGCCATTTGATTCAACCCTTGTAGCTTGCAGGATATAAATCAAATAAAATCTTTACAATGGGATATTACAAAACAATTGACGGAAAGAAGTATGACGGCGAGCTTATAGAAATGGCCGAAAAGATGACAAAAGGTACCAATGATGGCCGCATCTCCATGGCCGATGCCGAGAAGCTCTACGCTTCCGTAAAAGATGGTGATTCTTATACCGACATCGAAAAAGACACGATCGCCTATATCCGCGAAAACTTCAAATGGACGGATGCTGCTGACGAATGGTTCAGGGGAGAAATCAGAAAGTGGGCCGCGGTTAAATAACCCCGCTTGGTCAAGTTCATTAAAGAAGCCGCTTTTAAGACGAAAGCGGCTTTGTTTTTAAATAAAAAAAGCAGAACGATAAACGTTCTGCTTTTAATATTTTGTGAAATCAAGAACTTACATCTCTCTGACCATAACAGATTTTACATTGACAAACTCCCGCATTCCAAATCCGCCATGTTCCCTTCCATAACCGGAATCTTTAACACCACCGAATGGCATGGCCGGATCTGCCAGTCCAAAGGAATTGATGAAAATCATACCCGTATCGAAATGCTTCTGAGCGAGCTCGATCGCACCTTTTTCATCTTTTGAAAAGATGCCGCCGCCCAATCCGAAACGGCTATCATTGGCTATCCGCATCGCATCTTCTTTATCTTCTGCCCTGATCAAGGAAGCCACCGGGCCAAAGAGCTCATCATCGTAAGCTGGTTGTCCTTTGGTTACCGAGCCCAGCACCGTGGCGGGGTAAAAGTATCCTTCTCCTTCGGGGATTTTTCCACCGCAGAGTATCTCCGCTCCCTTTTCTACACTTTTCATAACCTGATCGTGAAGGGTTTCACGCAGATCTTTTCGAGCCATAGGGCCAAGCTTGGAGCTTTTTTCGTTGGGGTCACCCACGGTAAGTGCGCCCATCGCAGCCACAAATTTCTCCTTAAACGTATTATAAATCGCATCGACGGCGATAAACCGTTTTGCAGCAATGCACGTCTCCCCATTATTATAAGTTCGGCCCAAAACCGACATTTTCACAGCCAATTCCATATCGGCATCGTCGAGTATGATGTAGGCATCGTTGCTACCAAGCTCCAGCACCGTTTTCTTTAGTTCTTCGGCAGCCTTTGCTCCCACTTTCTTACCTGCCGATGAGCTTCCGGTGAGCGTAACTCCGCGCACCAGTTTATTTTCGATCACTTTATCGGATTGATCATGGTCTATCACCAAGGTCGTGAACAGGTATTTTGGCAATCCTGCTTCCGCAAAAATGCGTTCGAGCATTTTACCGGTACCCGTTACATTGGAAGCGTGCTTGAGCAGCACCCCATTTCCGGCCATCAGGTTTACGATAGCGTAGCGCACTACTTGATAAGAAGGATAATTCCAAGGTTGGATTCCGTAGATGATACCTATTGGATCGTAAGATATCACGCCTTTGCCGCCGGTAGCCATTTCACGTTCTTCAGACTTCAGTCGCTCAGGCCCCATCTTGGCGGTATACTCACAGATCCCTGCACATAGTTCAACTTCCTGATGGCTCTGCTTCAGCAGCTTCCCCATTTCGTCCGTCATTAGCTGAGCCAATTCTTTCTTATTCTCATGGAGTGATTTTCCTATGGCCTGAATTACCTTAGCTCTGTCGGAAAGCGATTGATGTCGCCAATCTAAAAAAGCATCGTGGCAGTTTTCAATCGCGTGGTTGACATCCTTGTCGCTCAAATACTCATAATGTTCCAATTCTTTTCCGGTAGTTGGATTTACCGTTGTAATATCACTTATTGCTGTGGTGCTCATGGTTTTAAAGTTTTAAGTTCTTGAAAATTCGATTTATTGCTGCTCGGTGGGCATAATGTATACATCATTGATATTCACCCTATCGGGCTGAGAAAGCGCATAGAAAATCGCTTCGGCGATATCATCGGCTTGGAGCGTGGTCATCTCCATCATAGGCTTCATCATCTCCTTGATATCTTCGTCGGTGATAGTGCTGAACAGGTTGGTATCGACGGCTCCGGGTTCGATAGATGTTACATTAATATTATGCTTGGGTGCGAGCTCCTGTCGGAGCCCTTCCGATAGCATTTTTACCGCAGCCTTGGTGGCACAGTATACGGCACCCCCAGGAAAATATTTATAGGCCGCCGTGGATGAAATGTTCACAATTTGGCCACCTTTATTATCAATGAATGTGGGCAGCACAGCGGCAATGCCATTCAAGACACCCTTAATATTGACATCTACCATTTTATCCCATTCATCGGTCTTCAGTTTCTTCATAAAGGAGAGCGGCATAAGCCCGGCATTATTGATAAGGGCATGTACTCCGCCAAATTCTGCTTTCGCCTTGCTCACTACATTTTCGAAATCCTTGGCTTTGGTCACGTCGCAGGTCACCACGAGCGCTTTGCCGCCATCTTTTTCAATTTCTTTCTTTAGAGTATTCAATTTATCTTCACTTCTGGCACTCAAAACCACTTTTGCTCCATGCTTTGCCAATTTCTTCGCAGTAGCTTCTCCTATTCCACTCGATGCTCCTGTTATGATGATCACACTATTCTTAATATTCATATTGTCTATCTTATTTGATTCACTCTCCTTATGGCAAATAATATTCCGCTTACCGCGAAATGGCGTGCTACCGAATGGTGGCGGCTCTCCCTTGCCGAAACCAAAATTTTAAGGATCATTTGGGGCATTACAGGTGTAGAAGCGGGAATTTATCCCATCGCCTTTTCTGTACCGGTAATACCACTTGGAGTAGGGAGTGATCCAAAAAAACCCATCCAAAAAATTCCGGATGGGCTTGCAGTCAATTAGTATGACTTAGGATCATTTGCCGAGAGGCTAGGCTTGCTCCAGCTCTCCGTGAGTGATGGATCGAAAAGCTTCCTTCACGGTCGACTCACCTGAGCTGAGTTCTATCGTTTTATGGATCGTACGGCCTTCGTCAAGGCAGAATGCTATGGCCGAAGCTACATCTGCCCGGGCTATTTTCTCATTCACTTCCGATGGGTCTAAAGATGCTATGATCTTTCCAGTCTCGGCATCATCGGTAAGCTGCACAGGTCGCAGTATGGTGTAGTCCAATTGAGAATGTCTCAAGGCTTCATCTGCGTAGTGCTTAGCGATATAGTAAGGCTTCATGCCTTCTGCCTTATCCCAGAAGTCGCGGTCATCACTATGTGACGCACTCACCATAATGTATCGTTTTACCCCTGCTTTCTCAGCAGCTTTTATAGATCTACCGGCTCCATCCAGATCGATGGCAAGGGTCATCTCGGCACCAGAACCGCCCCCGCTACCCGCAGTGAAAACGACACAATCAAAATCTTTAAACTGTTCGGAAAGATTGGATACGGAATCTTCTAGATCGCCCACCAGCGTGGGAACGGACATCGATTCGAAAGTCGGTTTTTGCTCTTCCTTTCGGATAAATGCGGTCGGCTCATACCTTGTATTTTCTGCAAGCTTCCGCGAAACGGACTCTGCCCTATTTTGCCGTGAGCTCCGATGATAAGTATTTTTTTTACTGAATTCATTCTAAAAATTTTAAGGATTGAATTTCGAACGGGGCAAGAAGCAATCCAAACTTATAGCTCGATCTCCAATGGATCGACTCCCGAACGGTAGCGGTGAATTAAATTTCCGTTCTCATCCAGCAGGAACTTTTCAAAATTCCATTGGATATCACCTGTGAAATCGGGATTTTCGGCTTCGGTGAGCCATTTAAAAAGATCGGACTTATCACTTCCTTTTACCGAGACCTTGGCTGACATCGGAAAAGTAACGCCGTAGTTTTTCTCACAGAAGCTGGCTATCTCATCGTTGGTTCCTGGCTCTTGTCCACCAAAATTATTGGCTGGAAAGCCCACGATCACTAGCTCGTCTTTCTTGGCTTCGTAGAGCTCTTGGAGTTGTGCATATTGCTTGGTGTAGCCGCATTGAGAAGCGGTATTCACGATAAGGATCTTTTTACCGCGATACTCTTCAAAATTTATGGCGCCATCCCCATCTAAGGCTTGGGCTGTAAACTGATAAATATTCATAGGTTCTTCGGATTTATTTGGTGCCAGCATGAGCAGGCCAAGGATGAGTATTGAATTAAGGAAGGTCATTTGTTTTCGTTTTGAATAGTACAATTAGGGGCTAGGATTTGTTCGATTGCAGCCCATTCTATTTAGTATTGGCATAGATTTGACGCTTCATCTTGTCTAGCAGCGCACTATCCCGCTCTACAAAGGCGATCAAGTCGGTATAATTCTGCTTCTCGGGGTTCTGCTTATCGTAAAAGTCGGAATAGATTTTTTTCAGATTTTCAAAATCATCAAAGGTATCGAGCGTCGCACGAATGGAAGTATTGGCAATCGAAATCGGAACAAACCCCACTTCAAATCTCTCAGGCTCGCTCCAGATACAATTGGTTACATGCTCAAAACAACCCTCCGCTCCTTCTTGCTGCACCTTCTGAAGTGCCTTTAGGGAGACTATTTCGGCAAAGAAACCGAAATGGGTCATAATAGCCGGGGTGCCATTGACGGAATAGGAGAAATAATCTTGGGCAGTATATGCCGAGATCAAATGCTTCAATGCGGTAATATCCAAAAAAGGATTGTCAGAGCAGATGCGCACGACAGTGCTAAGCCCGTGCTCTTCGGCACAGTCTATAAACCGTTTTTGCACATTGGCTTCATCACCGGCAAATCCATGGATCTGATACCTTTCGGCAAAGTCAAGTAATATTTCATCATTGGGATTGGTAGATGTGGCCAGGAAAATCTGATTTTTATCAAAGGAGCGGGTCAGCTTTACGAGTAATACATCCAAGAAAGAGTGGTCGCCATCTACCGGTTTTAAAATTTTACTGGGCAGCCTGGTCGAGCCGGTCCGCGCTTGAATGATTATGCCAAAGCCCTGATTCATAATGGGGGAAAAAACGCTAGCTCGAGAAAGGGGTTATACCAGCTCAGCCTTCGAAGGTATTTATTAATTCTGTGGGTAGCTATCTTTTCACTCTCGATTTAATTGGATAACTTACAACTTGTTTTGTGAATAAGTGTTCAAAGGTAGTCGTCGACAGCAGAAGAAGAGAACCTAACTTGTCAAATAAAATGGAAAGGGTATTTAAAAAAATGGGTGACCGAACTACGGTCGAGCTTGGGGAATACGCCCAAGAAATGATCCGGAAAAATCCGCGGTTGAAAATCTATGTAGGCAGCGATAGCCAGAATTATCCAGATAAAACGCTTTACGCCACTACGGTAGTTTTTCGATTTGAGAATAATGGTGCCCATGTCATCTATCATAAGGAAGCTACCCCATTGGTAAATGATATGTGGACGCGGCTTTGGGGCGAGCTTCAGCGCAGCATAGATGTGGCGGGGTACTTAAAGTTTGAATTTGACATTCCGATCGAGCAGATCGATCTCGACCTAAACAGCGATCCCGAATTTCGATCCAATCGCGTTTTTCAAGCTGCCGTGGGCTACGCCCAAAGTATGGGGTATAAAGCGAAGACCAAGCCCGATCTATTGATGGCTACCTGGGCGGCGAATGTATTGGTGAATTGAAAATTCAGTCATCCAATCTTTTCCCTACTCTAATTCCCGCTCCTTGCCGCTTCGCTCAAAGGCTGAGTTCAAAACGGTAAGCAGTATGCTGAAGAGCAGCGCCCACCAAAAATTGCTCACTGTAAAGCCATCGATCATAGCGTCTACGAGCAGAATAATCAAGGCGTTGATCACGAATAAGAAAAGTCCGAGCGTGAGAATGGTGACCGGTATTGTGAGAACGACCAAGAGCGGCTTCAAGAAGACATTGAGCAATCCCAGTACGATGGCAACGATAAGGGCAGACCAATAGCTGGCCACGGCTATGCCTGGAAGCGCCCAGGCGAGAACAAAAATTATAAGGGCATTGATGAGCAAACGGATGATCAGGTTCATAGTTGAGATTGAAAAGTGTCGTAAAATAGTTGAGTCCAAAGAAACGAATTCAAATTTGTTAATGATTATGGCGTTAAGTCAACCATGAATATTATTTTCGTTTTCCTTACCATATTGGCGACTTCATTAGCGCTTCCGAAGCATTCGCAAGAGAACACCGAAACTCTTCGCAAAGCCGAACTGTCTGAAGCCGAGCAGCAACTTTTTGCCCTTATCAATCAATACCGCGACGACTCTGGGCTCGACACTGTAGCTTTTTCGACTCAACTCACGGAAGTGGCGCAGGCCCATGTGCGCGATCTTGCGATCAATAAACCCTACGATGAAAACGGAAAGTGTAATCCGCATTCATGGTCGGCAGAAGGAAGCTGGAAGGCATGCTGCTATAGCGATGGCCGCATAGATGGTGCCTGTATGTGGAATAAGCCCCGCGAGCTTACCACTTATCCCGGCGATGGCTTTGAGATCGTGGTCTATAGCTTCGATAGTTCGCAGCCAAATGCCGATATTGAGCCGGCGCTCGCCCTAGGGCTTTGGCTCAAAAGTGAAAACCATCGGAATGTGATCTTAAACAAGGGAATCTGGGAAGATACCATTTGGAAGGCAATGGGCGTGGGGATTTACGAAGGCTATGCGGCGGTTTGGTTTGGGCGGGAGTGATGATAATTAAAAATTTATTCTTCAGGATGAAAAGCAAAAAGAAGGGTTTTATCTTTTTCTCAGTGATATGATGAAACGCTCTAGTCTAGTTCGAGCTCGTGATATGTCACTTTTAGATTGTAAGTAACACCAGATCCAGATCGCGCTTTTGTATTTTCTATAATCGCTTTAAATGTACTATCACGATGAGTCCTATACTCTTCCCTACCAACTATTGGCAACGATGGTTGTCGCATAATGTTTCCCAATTCTTCATCACTTATTTCATCAAAAGTCATAGCTTCGAAGCTATGGTCATTTTCTATGTCACTCACGTAAATAACTGCACCTGGGAGTCCATGTAACTTCCATGGGCCAAGATTAATTGGAATTAAAGGATCATACCAAACCAAATATTCGCGCCCTCTGAAACTAGCTCGTGCAAACTTGCAGAAATGACCATTTATAACTTTTGTTGAATCCATCAATTCCCATGCGATTGTTTCGCGCTTTTCTCCCAATAGGATCCCACCGGGGTGCAATGACTTCATATATGCGAGTTCGTATATTGAATCCTTTTCTATACTATATCTGATATAATAGGTTCGGTCATCCATTACTTCAGAGCTAGAAGGATCTTCATCCCTATTTGGATTGGAATAGTCGAATGCGTATGTATAAAATGAACCCTCATTGTAAACATAAAGACAAGATTTAATTTCCAACGAACCAGATCTGCCCGTTTGGTGATATTCGATTTTCCTATTCATGGATTTGCTTTGCGCATTCACAGTAAAATACAAACATGATAAAAAACAAGAAATGATAAGTTTTGAATTCATAAGCAAACAATTTAAATATAATTCACGCAACCGATGGCGCACCAGTTGCATGAATTATACCATCAAGCTATAATTAATTGTGTAAGAAAACTCTATTTTAATGTAACCAGTCTATAATCTGATTCAGTCAGCCAACAATCAAACCAAAATCGTTGAAACTTCGATGTAAATATAATTCGAAATAAATTAAATGAGTATAAATATCTTTCAGATTGCCCTACATTTCTGATAAAAAATTGGTCTGATTAAGTAGACTGTAAATAAGATTGATCAACTCGGGACTTATTCAAGTATTGAAGTAAGAGAGTACGTGCTATGTACAAGCAGTGAAGGCATTTAAATTATCGAAAAAACGATCTCCTAAATATCAAATTACTTTAACGGAATCATTCCACTCCAATTGAAAATTATTCAGGTCTACAGGCAAGCCGGCGATCAGCACCTCGTCGCCTTCAAGCATGAGGGTGTCCCCATTCAACTCGTTAATTAGTTTTTCTTTTCGTACGATGGCTGCCAGGCGTACTTTATTGCCATCTAATATCTTGGCTTCGCAGAGATGCTGGCCGGTAAGTAGCGATTCTGGAGCTAGCGTGAGCCGTATGGTACGGAGCGCCGTGAGCTCAATCGCATTTTTCTTATAGACGTGATAGCTGGAGTGGATACCGCTATACGCTTGGTCTCTTACCACTTCGATATAGTCATCGATCTCGGTCGGGCTCACCAAAAATTGATTGAGCATTCTTGCAAATACTTCTACCGAAGCTTCAAACTCTTCACTGATGGCTTCACTGGCTCCCGCATGCAGCAGCTCTTCAACCTGTAGCACCGTCTTGGCCCTGACTACAATATGCACCGTGCGGCAGATATCACGAATACCCGCCACAATAGCCTGCGACAATTCAAAATCGGGCACTGCCACTATCGCAACCCTCGCATTAAAGATATGGACGTGGTGCAGGATGTGATGGTTTTGAGCATCTCCAAACACGATGGGCTCCCCCATCGCTTTGGCATCTTGCACTACCTGCGCATCCGCATCGACGATGACGTATGGTATTCCAGCCTTTTTTGCCGTAAGGGCAGCATTATGGCCATTGGTGCCGTAGCCGATGATCACCAGATGGCTCTTCAATTCATCCACATCTACCAGGTCAGGCTCTTGCGCCTTATAATGTGGTAGCTTTCCAAATGCAGTGCGCATAAGCATTCCGGCCAATTTATCGCCACGCGCTATGAGCAAGGGGGTGATCCCCATAGTGAGAATGCTCACCGAAAGGAAATACTGGTAGGTCTGCTGACTCAGCAAGCCGTAGTCCAATCCTGTCTGCGAAAGGATAAAGGCAAACTCACCGACCTGAAACAGGGTAAAACCAACGAGCGCACCCGTTTTCAAAGGGTACTTCAAGGCGTAGACTGCGATAAAAAGCACCATCGATTTCAGCACGATGGCTCCAAGGGTAAAGAGGGAAACCAGTAAAATATGGTTCAGGACAAAACGCATATCGAGCAGCATACCGATAGAGACGAAGAAGAAGCTCGTGAAAATTTCCCGAAAGGGAATGATCAGACCGGTAGCTTGATGGCTATACTCGCTCTCGCTGATGCAAAGGCCGGCCATAAAGGCTCCCAATGCAAGCGATAATCCGAGCATAGACGTAAGGTAGGCCACGGCAAAGCAAATAACCATAATGGTGATCAGGAAAAGTTCTCGGGAGCGGGTATGCGCGATCTCGTGAAGCAGTCGTGGCACTAGGTGGCGTGCGGAAATATAGACCAGCCCGATGACCAAGACCACTTTTACCAAGAGTGTAAGCAGCGCAATGGTAACATTGCCACCCTGGCCTGCCAGAAGTGGCACAAGGAGCATCATAGGGACAACGATCACATCCTGAAAAATCAAAATCCCGAGGGCAATACGGCCATGCGGAGTGCGCATCATGCCATTATCCTGGAGCAATTTGAGCACGATCGCCGTAGAGCTCAAGGCCAATAGAAAACCAATGAACACGGACGTATTTACCGCAAAACCAAGGAAGTATGCTACTGCCGCTGTGAGAAGAATGGTGAGCCCGACCTGCACCCCACCACCCAGAAGAACGATCTTCTTGATGCTCACCAAACTCTTAAGGCTGAACTCCAAACCGATGATGAAAAGCAGCAGCACAACCCCGATCTCACTGAGTATCTGAATCTCTTCGCCCGAATCAACAAAGCCCAGCGCATGTGGCCCGAAAAGCACGCCCGTGGCCAAAAACCCTAAAACCGAAGGCATATTGAGCCTTTGAAAAAGGTAAATAACAATTACCGAAAGGCCGAGTATCACCACGATCTCAGTGAGATACGGTATTTCAGTCATTCCGGCTAGCAGGGTCATGGTCATCTCAGGGTGAGCCGATAGGTGAATAATTGGGAAGGGTGAACCGTTCAGTAAATATTGATTCGCCTAAAGGTAGCAAAGGGTAGAAATAATCAACGAATAAAATGTTTCGAACTGCATGGATCGCCTTTCGCAATGCGCGATAAATGACAGATCAAGAAGCAGCCTTATAGGGCTTCCCACCTATTCGTATGCCCTGATAGACCAAGATCATACTCCATAGTGCAAAGACGTGAACCATGTCTTTATGCGAGAACCAGATGGGGTCGATATCGTATTTTATGATAAAGAGAAATCCCGATAAAAACGCGACAATAAAAGCGTAAAATATTTTGGAGTAAGGCTTGATCTTCTCTTTTAATTTAAAGCAGAAATAGATTAAAAGCACATAGGTGATGGCCAGATCGACCACGATGGGCAGAAAGGAATAGGTATAAGCCATTAGGACATTGGCCAAGAAAAACTTCGCCCATAGCGCGACTTTTAGTTGCTTGCCCTTTTCGGGAAATACGGTGACCAATACGATATACGAAGCCGACAGATTGGCCGCCGGGAGAAAAATATTCTTTAGCACCCACATCCAGTAGAAGAGCTCTTCGCCCAGCACCGTAGGGAAGCCGTGCACGAGCGCTCCCCCAAGCCCACCAAGCCCCACAAAAGCTATAAAAAGTAGCCAATATTTCTGAAAGGAGTCTCTCGGCCGGCCCACCTTCCAGCAAAGATAAAGGCAGAGAAAAGCAATGGCCGAATCAGTGATAAGGCCGCCGGGCTCGTGGATGTAGACGTCTAGAAACGTAATTCCATTAAACGCTTTCGGATACAATAAACCTAAAATTTGAATTAAGGATTAATCACTTTAAGGGTTTGAGAGATCCCAGGTTCTTCGACCAATGCGAACACATAAAGTCCGGCAGGGAATTGATGTAAATCAATCTCGACTCTATCCGAAGCGATAGTCTTGACTGCAACTGTTTTCCCGGTCATGTCGATGACCCTGATTCTACCGGACAGTGAGCGATCAAAGCGTAGGGTAAAAAGAGAATGATCCTGCGCAATTCCAATAATCGGCCTTTGCGGCTCGGCCACACCCAGCGATGCCGTGGAGATTTGAAACACGCGATCGCTCACTACTTGATTGGGGCCGATACCGCCGGCTACGATCCAGCTATTGGCGGAAGCCACCGCAATACCGCGCAGATCCATCACCGCAAATGGGGTGGGCCAGTAAGTAATCCAGAGCGAACCATCGGCACCAAAACTGCGAATCAGGTTGAGCGGCTCTACTCCTTCTCCATCGCTATAAGCCAAGCCATCAAAATTATACGCTTCTCCAGAACCGCCTATCCAGATAGCGCGACCGGCATAGTTGGTTGCGGCCATTCGGTAGCCATCGGGGCCTGGGGCTGCCAGAAGCTCTTGCCATACAATAGCCGTGGGATCATTGGGATCAATGATCCCACGGCGCAGGATGCTCGTGGCATTGAAGCTGAAACCGGCTATCTGAGCGCCACCCATATAATAGATCGTGTCGCCTATGATGGTTCCACTGGCGCCAAAAGCGGTGAATGTATTGGTATTGGGCGTAGAAGTAGCTGCTGTCCAAGCGTTTTGGTATGGATCATAGATTTGGACATCGTTTACATTTCCATTATTGCTCCATCCGCTTATGCAAAATATAAGGCTATCTCGCCATACGGCCTGCACATGGTCATCGATCGGTGTTGGAGTATCGGCACCATCGCCCATCCAGCTATTGGTCTGTGTGTTGAAGCGATGTACCTTGGGAGAAGTCGTCTCGCTAAAATTTGGAAATACATTATAGCCGCCTATGATGTACAGGGTATCACCGACCCTGCTCGCTCCGGCAGCGATTTTGCCCATGGCATCGGGTACATCGGGAAGCTGGCTCCACACGGCTGTTTCGGTATTATAGCGCCAAGCCTTTAGGTGGATATCATTTGGCGTAAGCCCAAGGCCGATACCGGTAAAACTGTAGACGCAAAGTGTATCGCCGCTGTAGCCTTCTACCACCGCATTATTGGCGACCGGCTCCGGCATAGGCTGCAATTCGAGCCACTCGAAACCAGGTTGGGCAGAACCCGCTAAAAATAAAGCTGTGAAGAAGAATGTAAAAGTGATTCGCATGGGGTAAATCTGGCTGCAATGATAAGAAAACCATAGAACAACCCGATGCCGACCGCTATGCTATTCTAAAGGCTTCAAAATAGATTCGACCATTTCCTTATGCGTAAATAACCAAACGGCCATAGCAAGGGCAGAAAATATACCTACGATAGTAAACACCAAGAGTCGTATGCAGAGTCCTTTGAAAATGCGCAGGGCTAAAGACCCATTTTTTGAAAATGTGACGTATGCGTAAATGAAATACAATGTGCTTGATATGCTCAATATCATCCCCAAACTAGTGTATCCATGTGCAATAAACGGTGTGCTCAAGATGCTGAACATGTCTATCCCGGCTTCCACATAAAAGGCAAAAACCATGTGTTCTGAAAGGTTCAAACCATTCCTTCTACTGAAAAGCCATATCAGGACTCCGCTGATGAAAACAGATAAAAAGTTCATTTGACGGAAGTAATCGTTTAAGATTGGAGCAAGGGTTCCCATCAATAATTTTTGTCGCTCTGCCCCTTCGCCCGCTTGCATTTGATCTATTTGTGCCGCCGAGAAATCAGTGATACTTACGTCTTGCATTTGCATGAGAAGCACCATCGCCGAAAGGGTGATAAAGAAATACCCCACGGGCGGCATATATTTGAGCCTTAATCCATCGATATACTCTCTTGACATCTGTCCGGGATTACGAAAGGTCATGATGAATGTCCGCGTGAAGCGCCCGTCCAGCCCTATGACCCTTTCCCTAAAATCGCTCCAAAGGCTTGCCACGGATATACGTTTGACCACGAACGGCTGTCCGCAATTGGGGCAGTAATCGGTGCTGGACTCGGTGCCACAATTAATGCAGTATATGGAACTCAGTTTCTCGGGAGTAGAAGTGCTCATCTATGGCAATACTTAGGGATCGGGTCACAAGGATACAGAAATAAAACATGCTGCTCCCGGAGTGGCGCCATCCTACCGGTCGGCTTGCCAAGCGCCGCGAAGGCTCGCTTTCTCCATCCCTTCATCGAGCGCGTCCAGAAAGCCTGGACACCAATTGGGCACCCATTCGCTCCAAGTGAGCCGAAAAAATCTGACAGTCGATCATGAGAAAATCGCGCGCTTCGAGCCATTGACATAGTTTGATCAATGCCAATTTTGAAGCGTTGGCGCTATCGCTAAACATGCTTTCACCAAAAAAAACAGCTCCGATGCTCACTCCGTAGAGTCCGCCGATCAATACTCCATCCTTCCAAATCTCGGCGCTATGTGCCATCCCGATCCGGTGCAGGTCGATGTATGCCTTTTTCATGTGGCGCGTGATCCACGTCCCATTCTGGCCGTGCCTCGGTATCTCGCTGCACCGGTCTATCACAGCTTCAAAAGCGGTATCGAGCTTGAACACATAGCTATCGTTATTGAGATAAGTACGCATACTTTTGGTAATGCGAACTTCTGAAGGCATAAGCACAAAACGCGGATCGGGACTCCACCACATGATGGGATCGCCTTCATTGAACCAAGGGAATAATCCTTGTGCATAGGCGGTAAGCAGCCAGTCTTCACGAAGCTCCCCACCCATGGCTACCAAGCCGTCATCTTCGGCATGGTCGGCCGGCGGAAAAGCCATATAATAGGGATCGAGTTCGTAAACTGCCATGCCCACAAAGGTAATCCAATGGAAGGATGTTAACTTCGCCCAATGGAACAATGGGCTGCGGGCTTGATAAAAAAATTTGGGATGCCGCTACCGGGCTGGGAAGCCCAAAAGAAGATGATCAACTACGACCGGCCGCGCCCTGAAAATATTGATGAAGTAGATCCAAACGCGCGGCTTGGGGCGGTCTTGATACTTATCTATCCAAAAGAGAATGCCTTGCACTTGGTGCTCATCTTGCGAAATGTCTATAAAGGCACCCACAGCGGACAGATCAGCTTTCCGGGTGGGAAGCAAGAGCCAGAAGATGGGTCGCTCTGGCATACCGCCTTGCGCGAGGCCAACGAAGAAGTAGGAATTGATCCTGAGAAGATAAAATACATCGGAGCGCTCACGAAAGTGTATATCCCACCGAGCCGATTTCTCGTAAGTCCATTTGTGGCCATATCCGAAGAGCAACCCAGGTTTACTGCCGACCCAATCGAAGTACAGCGCATCATAGAAGCCCCCATCTCGCTATTTCAGGATGAGAATAACCGGCTTGAAAAAAATCTATTCGTAAAAGCTTTAAATGCTGAGATGCCGATCAAATATTTCGATCTGGAAGGCGAAGTCCTTTGGGGCGCCACAGCGATGATGATCAGTGAGTTGGTTGATGTTTTTGAATCGTGAGTCGTGAGTCGTGAGTCGTGAGTTTCCCGACGATCGTATTGAGTGCGTAGGTATGTTTCGGGACTTTCAGCTGAGTGGTGAGTTTTGAGTTTTGAGTTGACCGCTGCTAGCTTCGAGCTATAAATTGGAGCAGAGCGATAACCAAGCGCGAACCATGGCCCAACTTATATCTACCAATGAGCCGCATAAACAGAAGAAGAGATGTTTAACGTTGAAAACCCTAATCTTGGAAAAGTTAGCTTGAAGCTAACAGCCAAAAGCGAGAAGCTTTAGGCTTATGACCGTACCGTTGGATTGGTTTCCGCTCTGCTCCAACTTAGGGCATCTTCACACTCGCGACTTGCGTCTAGCGACTTAACTGGCGACTGGCGACTGGTGACTTCACCGGCGACTCCCTAAACGAACCGCTCTATAACTTTCTCTGAAACGCCCGTGTAGCTAAAACCGCCATCGTGAAAAAGGTTCTGCATGGTGACGTACTTCGTAAGGTCGCTGAAAAGGGAGATCACGTAATTGGCACAGTCTATGAACCCTGCGTTTCCCAGCGGACTCATATCATCGGCGTAAGCCACGAACTCGTTAAAACCTTTAACACCGCTGCCGGCAGTAGTCATCGTGGGCGACTGGGAAATGGTGTTCACGCGCACCTTGTTTTTCACCCCAAAATGATAGCCAAAGCTCCTCGCGATGGATTCCAACAAGGATTTGGCATCGGCCATATCGTTATAATCGGGAAATACGCGTTGGGCAGCGATATAAGAGAGTGCGACGATAGATCCCCAGTCGTTCATGAATTCTTTCTCGTAGGCTACCTTCATGACCCGGTGAAAGCTCATAGCCGAAATATCGAGCGTTTTATGATAAAAATCATAGTTGGGATCGGTATAATGCTTGCCTTTTCGCACATTTGGCGACATGCCTATGGAGTGAAGCACAAAATCAAGTTTACCACCCAGCTTTTCTTGTGCCTTGTCAAAAAGGTTTTCAAGATCTTTCATATCGGTGGCATCTGCAGGAATCACCAGCGCGCTGCCGCATTCTTCGGCGAGCTTATTAATCTCGCCCATCCGCATGGCAATGGGTGCATTGGTAAGCACTATTTCGGCACCTTCTTCGTGTGCGCGCTGCGCTACTTTCCAGGCTATGCTCATATCATTGAGCGCACCAAATATGATCCCTTTTTTTCCTTTTAGTAGTTCGTTGGCCATGATATCGTCTTAGAAGCCTGCAAATATATAAAAATGCCCTGCGTGGGTTTTTAGGCAGCAATTAGCGATTAATTTGCTAAGAGCAGATCACGCGCATTGGCCAGCGCGGCATCGGTAGTGGTAGCGCCACTCAGCATCTGGGCGATCTCTGCCACCCGGCCCTTTTCATCGAGATGGTCTATCCGCGTTTCGGTCTTTCCTTGGTCTATCACCTTATAGACCTTGAAGTGCGATCTCCCTTTCGATGCAATCTGCGGCAGGTGTGTAATGCATATCAGTTGCATATCGGCGGCCATATCTTTCATGATGCCGCCCATGGCATTGGCCACTTCACCGCTCACACCGGTGTCTATTTCGTCAAAGATGATGGTCTGGTTGGTTTCTGCTGCCGCCAATTTTTTGATGGACAGCATTAGCCGGGAAAGCTCGCCACCCGAAGCGACCAGTTTTAGAGACTCCGGCTTGTGGCCTGCATTGGCGCTGAAACGTATTTCTGCCCGCTCCAGCCCTTGCGCGGTAGGCATATCTGTGGGCAGAAGGTCTATCGTAAATTGGGCAGAAGGCATGTTCAGAGACTTCAATACCTTGATCACTTCTTTGGTAAGCTGCGGCAGGCTGGCCTTCCGGATTTTATGTAGCTTCCCGCCGCTTTGCGTGGTCTTTTCTAATGTGGCTATGACCTTGGCTTCCAGCTCGGCAATAAATCCATCCTGCGATTGCGACTCTTCCAAACGCTCCCTGATCTGATCGCGCTTTTGGCGCAAAGCCACTACCCCTTCCACACCGTGCTTTTTCTCAAGGCGGAAGAGTATGGATTTTACTTCTTCCAACTTGGCCAATCGGGCTGGATCGGCTTCAATGTTATTTTGAATGGATTCCACTTCGCCCGCGAGGTCATCGAGTTCGATAAGTACGCTGTTCAAGCGCTCATGAAACTCATCGTAGGTTTTGGAAAAATCGCGCAGTACGGCTACTTTGTCCCGAGCTGTTCTGAGCATTTGGATCGCCGCCGGTTCGGCATCGCGCAAGGCGTGGAGCGCATCGAAGAGCGTCTGCGAAATCTCCTCGGCGTGCGCCAGCTCGTTATATTCGTCATCAAGGGTTTCGGCATCTATCGCGTCCAATGACGCCCGGTCGAGCTCATCGAGCTGAAAGTTCAAAAACTCATCTTCACTGAGTGTGTTGCGCTGTTTCTCTCGGGCTTCCGCCAATAGTCGCCCGGATTTCTTATAGGCCGCATAGTGATCGCTAAATACCCTGAGCTCGTCATGGCTTCCCGCATAACGGTCTACCAGATTTAATTGAAATCTAGGATCGTTGATTTGCGCCGTCTGATGTTGGGAATGGATATCTACCAACTTGGTTCCTATTTCCTTTAGGGCACCGAGATTTACAGGAGTATCATTAATGAATGCCCGGCTCTTGCCGGTGGCCAAAATCTCGCGCCTTATGATTGTGGTGGTCTCGAAATCGAGATCGTATTTCTCAAAAGCCGGTTCCAATCCTGTTCTTTCAAGATCGAAATGTCCTTCTACGATGCATTTTTTCTTTCCATCCTGCACGACGCGTATTTCGGCCCTTTCGCCTATTATCAAGCCTATGGCGCCCAGTATGATGGACTTACCGCTACCCGTCTCACCGGTCAATATGTTCAGACCTGCGTCAAAGGAAATGTCGAGCGACTCGATGAGGGCATAGTTTCGTATGGAAAGCTGCTTCAGCATACTGCAAAGATTGCAATTTCTAATGGAGTAGTACGCGCCACCCTGCTAAAAATTAGCTGCGTTCTTTGATGCTGTATACCAATTTTCAGATGGGGATGAAATGTATGCAGAATTGATAATTTCGCGGCAGTCACTTCGAATATCGATTTTCACATGAACCGCTATACTAAACTCATTTTTCTATTCTTCGCTTTATCGTACTCAGCTCTGTCTTTGGTAAATCATTATATGTTCAGAACCAGCGGTCAGGATTTGGGAATCTATGTTCATGCCATGTACGATTATTCTCATTTTCGGATAAACGAGAGCACGCAACTGTTTTTCGAAAATGAACCTTTACCAAATAATTTTGGAGATCATTTTGATCCTATTCAATTGCTTTATGTTCCGTTTAACTATGTATTTAGCTCGTACACCTTGCTCATAATTCAGATAGCCAGTATCCTATTTGGTGGTTTGGGGTTATTTCGCTTGAGTCGGTTTAATGGAATTTCGCTCAAAACATCTAATACCCTACTCTTTCTTTTCCTAGTGCAGTGGTTCGATATTTTCGGCGCTGAGCTTTGATTATCATGATAATGTGGTAGGCATTCAATTTCTGCCTTGGTTCTTCCTTTTTGCACAGCAGCACCGTTTTATTCCGGCATCTATTATGGCCTTCTTCTGCCTCATCAGCAAAGAGACGGTGGCCATGTGGATGGTGTTCACCTTCGTTAGCCTTGGCTTGCTTTTTTGGAGAGATCGGAAGATTCTAATCTACGCTACACTTGGAGTTGTGATCAGTGCGGCATATTTTCTAGTTGTCACCCGCGTAGTAATGCCCGGGCTCATTCCCGGCAGAGGTTATTTTCATATGAACTACCACATCATAGATAATTCTGCAACCGGTGCTATCAAACTTTTGTTTACAGACCCCTACCGTATTATTCAAGCTTTCTTTTTGAATGTTACGCCATATGCTTCGGCAGATTACATAAAGGCGGAGTTCTACACTTTCTTCCTTTTGGGCGGTGCCTTATTCATTTTGCGCCGACCTGAGTTCTTGATAGTAGTGACCCCAATAGTAATGATGAAAGTTTTTAATGACAGTGATGGAAAATGGGGCGTTTACGGTCACTACAGTATTGAGTTGGCTACCTACATAGGCTTGGCCGCTGTATACAGCCTGCGTAATATGCGGGCTTCAAGAGCCTTCTGGATCGCTTTAATTTTTACCGTTTCCGCAAGTGCAATTACCATATATGGGTTCGATCACCGGAGATTATTTTGGTACGACCCAGCCACGGCAAACCCACTATCTGCCAAGCATTGGCAAAGAGAGTTTGATGTTGCCAAAATGCACCGTACCCTTAAGAAATGGCGGCCTGATGAGAATGCCACCCTATCGGCCCATTATAGCCTGATCCCTCATCTTGCCGAGCGCGATAATATCTACCAATGGCCGGAAGTAAGAGACTCGAAATATATATTTGTACTTAGAAATATGCCGAATGCCACCTATCCTTTAAGCGCGGAAACCTATGTGCTTGAAGTACATAAATATATCAATAATCCTGAATGGAAAGTGATAGAAGATGGTAATCACCTTACAATATTCGAACGCGTAGAAGATTTAGAGCGCTAAGCTCACTTAGTAACAGTAATTCTGGCAAAATAGCCATTAGAGCGCTACTTCCCCTTCTTCATTCTATCGTACTTCGCGATATTGCCTGGGTCTACTTTTGCAAGCACTTCGTAAACCGTATTGCGCTCAGGCTCGGGTGCTTCTTTAAAAATATTGACAATCTCATCGCTCTTGGCGAGAAAAAATTGCTGCGTATCATAGGCCAGTGGCTTCACGCGATGTATCTCGTTAAATTGTAGCAGGCTATTCATAATTTTCTGTCTCCCCTGCTGCGTCTTCTCACTCATTACATCAAGCCCCTGCCGGTGGTATATATATAGTGCAGAACGCATGGGTTTGAATGTTTTGTGTAAAATGTCTTCAACCAACCAATAGCGGTTCTTGTCGGTTTCAAAGGCTTTCCAGCCCGGATAATTGGATACCTGTGCCGACTGAACAATACGCTGTGCCTGTTGTAGATACGGTGTGCCGCCTTCCAGCGAAAAAGTGTCGTAATCCATTCCAATAATCATGTAGGCGTAATAGGCCAAAATCGAAACTAAATTATTTTGAAACTGATCTGGGTTGAAATTATACTGGGTATTTTGAAAATATTCGAAGCGCACGTTAACATCACGCACATTGAGTATTTGGCTCTCGTAATCGGTCTTAAAAACCGTACGCGTGGAAACGACCTGAAGCTCTGCACCAAAATTGTTTGAACTGGCCCTGGCATCCGTAATATTGAGAATCATACTGCAACTTATACGCTCTTCGATATCAAATTTATCATTGGTCCATTTTCGGTTATTCATAAACTCGAAAATATCTTCTTCCATTTTTTCAAAAATGGCCGGATTCACTCCTTGTATCTGTGGGTATATAACGCTCACTTGGCAATTCAGCTCTTGTGCTGACCCGTGCAGGGTAAGACTAAAAAGTGCGATAAGTACTAAAATATATTTCTTCATAGGAATGTTTCTTGTATAAAAGCCATGATCTTATGTGCCAGATCTGCCTTAGGCATCAACTCCAATTCTATCGATTTATTGTCTGTGATAAGCGTTACTTTATTGGTATCGTGGCCGAAGCCAGCGCCAGGATCGCGAAGCGAATTTAAAACAATAAGGTCGCAATTTTTCTCGGAAAGTTTTTTCTTCGCATTTGCCATCTCATTTTGAGTTTCAAGCGCAAAACCAATAAACAGCTGGCCATCGCGCTTTTGCCTGCCTAAAGTTTGAAGAATATCTACCGTCTTGACCAGATTTATAGCTAGCGCCTGATCTGTTTTCTTTATTTTTTCGGGTGCAATGGCATCAGGTCTATAATCTGCTACCGCAGCGGTAAAAATGGCAATATCGACTTCTTTTACCTTTTCAAGACATGCGTCGTACATCTCCTGTGCCGATTCTACCATGATGACCTTAGCTCCTCTGGGCTTGAGAAGATTTACGGGACCACTTATCAACGTAACTTCTGCGCCAAGTTCTTGCGCTGCTTGGGCGATGGCGAAGCCCATCTTGCCAGAGCTTCTATTACCTATGAACCTTACGGGGTCAATAGCTTCGAAGGTAGGCCCAGCGGTGATCATTATTTTTTTTCCCGAAAGGGGCGCTTCACTGAGTAGCTGTCCTTCTATAAAGTGAATGATATGCTCGGGTTCTGCCATCCTTCCCTTACCTTCCAGCCCACTGGCCAGCTCTCCCGACTCGGCGGGAATGTGGTGGTTTCCATGTGAAGTGAGCAGAGCGATATTTTCGGTGGTACTGGGATGGCGGTGCATGTCCAAATCCATGGCTGGGGCAAAATAAACCGGACACTTGGCGCTGAGATAGGTCGTTAGCAATAGGCTATCGGCATTTCCGGTGGCCATTCCTGAAAGGGTGTGGGCGGTGGCCGGGGCAATGATCATCAGATCGGCCCAGAGACCAAGCTCTACATGATTGTTCCAAACTCCACACGACTCATCTTTCACAAGTTTCTCAAGTACAGGCCGCTTGCTCAAAGTACCGAGAGTAAGGGCAGTCACAAACTCACGCGCCATTGGCGTAAGCACTACCTGCACCTGGGCGCCGCTCTTGATGAGCTCACGAACAAGAAAAGCCGCTTTATAAGCGGCTATACTTCCTGATATTCCCAGAAGGACGTTCTTACCTGCAAGAAGTCCCATTAATAAATTTATTGATCGAGTTCGGCAGGAGTATCCGAAACGCGGCGAAAGTAGATCTCATCATCCAGCATCTCTTCTACTGCGATGGCGTGCGGCTTGGGAAGCCGCTCGTAAAACTTCGAGATCTCTATTTGCTCTCTGTTTTCAAAAACTTCTTCAAGATTGTCTTGCGTGGTGGCAAACTCCTGCAATTTTGAGCTCAACTCTTCTTTCATTTCCATAGCGATCTGATTGGCGCGCTTGGAAATAATGGCTATCGACTCATAAATATTGCCCGTGTTCGCTTCCAGGTCTTGAATGTCTCTGGTTTCGGTAGAGCGCGCAGCGTTGCTATTCTTAAAGTTCATACTGTTATCTATTAAAATTTAATCTTGTCCAGCTCTCGGATGGCATTGGAGTAATACACTTCGGCATCCTGAATGCGTTTGCTCTCTGGAAAAGAATCTACAAATTTATGGTAATTTTCGATAGTAGCGTTAAGTCGCTCTTCTTTCTTTGAGTCGATACTGTTAACGGCAAGTAGATAGGAGCTTTTTACGATAAGGTAAGCGATCTCTTCGCGGTGCGGGCTTTCGGGAAAATCCCGTACCAGATTTTGGAGCGCCACCGCCGCGCTTTTGTAATTTTCCGTAAGGTAATAGAGCTTGGCATTTTCGTAAGCTTTCAGCTCTAGCTTCATCCGCAGCTCATCTATCATGGTATTGGCACTATCTTTTAGCGAGGTAGCGGGGTACCTATTGAGAAATAGCTGAAACTCATCGATAGATTGCTCTGTATCAGACTGATCAAGACTGAACTTGGGAGAATTAAGATAGGAGCAGTACGCACTTTTGAAGTAGGCATCTTCCGACTTAGGGCTGGCGGGGTATGTCTTCGCGAAATTTTTGAAATAATAATTCGCAAAGTAATAGTCCTTCAAATTATAATAGCAATTGGCAATATAATACTGCACTTCTTCACTACGCGAAGAGCCCCGAAAAAGGGTTCCCAACTCGTCGAACAGGGATAAGGCTTTGCTGTAATCACCATCTTCAAAATATTCTTTGGCCTTGGTGTACTTATATTCCACATCGGTGCTCTTAAGAACCTTGTTGTACTCGGAGCAAGATGCCAACGAAAAGAGAAGAAAAATGAAGAAAAATATTCGCAAAAGGGTCAAAATATCGCGCAAAGATAGTATGATTTTAAAGATGGCGCAGTTCGTTCACGCTCATTAGGAACGCAGAACTGTTAATACATATTTCAGGCCACCATTGCCATCCTTTTAATAAA
This sequence comes from uncultured Cryomorphaceae bacterium, assembly GCA_963836915.1. Taxonomy (GTDB): domain Bacteria; phylum Bacteroidota; class Bacteroidia; order Flavobacteriales_D; family Cryomorphaceae; genus Cryomorpha. The sequence continues at coordinate 987,409 of CAWILH010000002.1, forward strand.
CTGTATTTTTGCCCCTTAGTCTTAACTTAAACCCAGAGATATGGAAGATATTTTTGACAAGATCAAAAACAACAGAGGCCCCTTGGGCAAACATGCGAAGGAATCACACGGGTATTTCACATTTCCTAAACTAGAAGGAGATATAGACCGCAAGATGACCTTCCGGGGCAAAGATGTATTGGTATGGAGCATCAATAATTATCTGGGGTTGTCAAACCATCCCGAAGTAAGAAAGATAGATGCTGAAGCCAGTGCCAAATGGGGTATGGGCTATCCAATGGGAGCCCGCATCATGTCTGGCCAGACTTCGCTGCACGAGAAGCTCGAAGAAGATCTTGCCACTTTTATGCAAAAAGAAGATGCCTTCCTGCTAAATTTTGGGTATCAGGGATGCCAGTCGGCAATAGAAGCATTGGTAGACCGCAATGATGTGATCGTATACGACTCTGAATCCCACGCGTGCATGGTAGATGGGGTTAGACTGCATCAAGGTAAGCGCTTCGTGTTCAAGCATAATGACATGGAAAGTTTCCAAAAGCAGTTGGAGCACGCCCGTAAATGGGTGGCGAATACAGGCGGTGGTATCCTTGTGGTTACTGAAGGGGTATTTGGTATGGCTGGTGACCAAGGCAAGTTAAAAGAAATATGCAAATATAAAGAAGAATATAAGTTCCGCTTATTCGTAGATGATGCCCACGGCTTCGGAACCATCGGAGACGATGGTCGCGGCGCCGGAGACTATCAAGGTGTCCAAGAACATATCGACATTTACTTCGGCACCTTTGCCAAGGCTATGGCCACCATTGGTGCCTTCGTGGCGGGCGATGAGCAAGTGATCGAATTCCTAAGATATAATATGCGGTCACAGACTTTCGCCAAGTCACTGCCCATGCCTATCGTTGCAGGAGCTATCAAACGACTCGAAATGATGCGCACCGAACCTGAGCATAAGGCCAATTTATGGAAAATAGCTACCGCCCTTCAAGATGGTTTGCGTACCGCCGGTTTTGATCTTGGCGTGACCAACTCGGCAGTGACGCCGGTATTCTTAAAAGGAAATCTCGGCGAAGCGACCAATATCACGATGGATTTGCGTGAGAACCACAATATTTTCTGCTCAATAGTAGTCTATCCGGTAGTACCAAAAGATGTGATCATGCTGAGGTTGATCCCTACCGCCATCCACACCCTAGAAGATGTGCAGTACACCATAGATTGCTTTAAGAAGATAAAGCAGAAATTAGAAACCAAGGAGTACGCTGCCAGTGGCGAAATAGTAGACTGGAAATAATCTTGAACCGCGCATATTTATAAAAGACATCCCGATAGATCGGGATGCCTTTATATTTTCTTACCGCAATATTTCAGACTCAGCTACTCGGAAAGTTTCCAGATTTTTGGTTCTCCCTTATAGCTTGATTCGTGAATGAGATGATACGAATAAGGCTCTTCTGAATTGGTCAAGGTTATTTCATCTTCACTCATATAGGAAATGAAATATTCCGTGCTGCGTTCATCTTCGCGCTCAATTTTGCAAAATGTGTCATTCGATATCCATAGCACTTTGAACTCAACATCAGTGAGCTTAGGTATCAAAGGATTTAACTCTTTTACACTGTCGGCAGAGAAAATAAAGTAGCGGGAGCCTTCTTCGACCATATCGTACATTACGCCCAGAGACCAGTCTCTCTCGGTATCAGTGCTTACATTGTTGAGCTCAAATTCAGAAAGAATCCACCTGCCCGGCTTTGGTTGCGAAAAAGCGGCACTTGTGCAGATACATACCAAGCACAAAAGCCGCAGTATGAGCAAGGCATATTTAGATGTATAGATTTCTTCTTTCAAGGGCTTCTGATTTATTTCAACCCATAAAGGGCATAAACGAAACGCCGTACAGATGAATTGGTTACCCTTCCAGTGGAATCAAAAAGATCTGCTGGGGGGGGAGTTCCGAAACTTATGACGTGAGAGCCACATCGCTCACTGGTGATATCAACGCACATTGACACCGGAACATGGCCATCCCAATCAGTGTAGCCATCATAGGTTATGGTACCGCATTCCACAGAGTATATTTCGATGTGGTGATAGGTGCGCTTTCTAGTTTCATCAAAGTAATTCTGATGTGCATCAGAAATGGTAGCTGAGCCATTGGCTAGAGCCAAAAAGCCGAAAATAACGAAGGCAAGTGTAAAAGTGAACGTTTTCATAGTTTAAAGGATTTAGGGTTTAAGGGTTATAAATTCATAAAAAATCTAATTGATCTTAAAAGCTGTCGACGGCCTTAGGATGCTAAAGGAGAAAATTAAGACCGATACTGCAAAATTTTGTTAATAGGTTGTGAATAAGTAAAAAAGCTGCGAACCACAGCTACGGTCATAAACCTATTGAATATCAGTTTACAAAGCTGAGAAAGGCGATTGGACAGTTGAGCATAGAAAAATCACGATGGGATGGAAATAGGCGATTCTTTTCAAATAAATACTTTTAGTGAATGAAATGGATGATAGTGCTAAGCGCTGTGTGGCTAGGCGCTATGGCTTTCGGCCAGGGTGAGCAAATAAGTGGTATCGTGAGGTCTGGGCATGATGGCCACCCGGTATCACGGCCCACGTGCGCTGCGGGAAGTTGAATACGGAGACCGATAATTACGGACGTTTTGACCTGAAGCTCACTGCGGGCGAGCTGCTCATAATAGACAGTCCGAACTATGAGCGGCGGACGGTGCGCCAAGAGCGCATTCTAAGAAGGGAGAGCGGTGTGTACTATATAACCCCCAGTTCAGCGCATTACACACAGGTACTGCGCAGTGAAGGGCCTGAAGTCATACGCAGGGTAGACTTTGAGAATATCTCTGATTACACTTTTTTGGGAGATACGCTTTTGGTATCGGCTGAGCTCAGAGCACGGAGTTCGGCCAAAAACGCCGGCTTGCCATCTTCATCGCTTACTTATATACGCCTTGGGAAAATCCTGACCAGAAACATCATCACCGAAGATATAAAATCGCTCCATTCCGATCCAAATGGCAGGGTATACGTGCTGACGCTTGACAGCTGCTATCTGATTGAAAACAAAATGGAGAAACCTTTTTTGAATTCCATTGATAAATTAGATTTTTTTCAATTCGTTGCTCCCATTTATGGCAGGAGCGAGCTTGCCATCTACTATTTCCGGCAGCTCCCCTACATCCCAGAAGTGGTGCACCGGCTCTATTTTAAAGAAGATGGGCTCAGCTACCCCTTCCGACTGATACGGAATATGGATTATTTTGAGTGGGTAAGCTCAGATTTTTCAATGCTCAACAGAGCGGAATCGAGACGGGCTGAAGAGCTGGAAAAAGAGACCCAGATCAATAAGATGCTCTTCGCACCATTTATCAGGAGTAAATATTTGTACAGGGATCTCATCCCCCCCTATGCACCCGCCTTTTTGGCAAATGAAAAGATCATTTTATTTGACCATAGCAATAACTGGTTTTTCAGGCACGCACTCGATGGCAGCCGCTTGGATTCGACAGAGATTTATCACAACGACTTCATTCACGGTGACCTGAAAGCCGTAGTGCAAGATGGGCAGAGCAGAGAGTTGTACTGCATACATGACAAAGGGGGCGTAAAGTACCTACGTCATTTGAACTCTGACAACGGTAGCAGTGGAAAGCCTTTCAAACTCTATTATCCCTTTGCCGAGAATATTTCGGTCAGGGAAGGATACGTGTACTATTTACATAAAAATGTGAAAGCAGGTGGGGCTTATGGTCTATTGCGTGAGAAACTTCCATTTAACTAAAATCCTAATGGCTATTTCATCTAAAGATTGGCAGAAGCGAATGGATGCGCCAGCTAAGAAGGTTTTTTAACAATTGCGTCTTTCAGTTGCCAATATTTTGTAAGCCCTTAATTTTTAATCATCTTTGCTTACTTTATCGACACCATGCATCCATATTATAGTGCAGGGAGTAAATGCATTTAGATATGGCCAAAACGATTATCACAGGCACGGGCAGTTATATACCTGAAGTAGTTCAGCAGAACCGCGATTTTCACGAGCACTCCTTTTATACCAATCAGAGCGAACGCATCGAGAGTACGAATGCGGTAATATCTGAGAAGTTTCAAGCCATAACCGGCATTGAAGAACGCCGCTATGTTACAGCCGATCTCGACTCGTCTGACATCGGCTACTTTGCCGCCCAAAAGGCCATTGATGACGCGGGTATCGATCCTGAATTGCTCGACCAAATAATCTTTGCCCATAATTTTGGCGATGTCAAGGATGGCACGATTCAAACTGATGCCGTCCCATCATTGGCATCACGGGTAAAGCAAAAACTGGGTATTCGAAACCCACGATGCGTTGCCTACGATGTGCTTTTCGGCTGTCCCGGATGGATTCTTGGACTCACCCACTCTGACGCATTTTTGAAAACAGGCTTGGCAAAGCGCACCTTGGTAATAGGGAGTGAAACACTCTCCCGGGTCATAGATCCTTATGACCGTGACAGCATGATCTATTCCGATGGCGCTGGAGCCTGCGTTCTGGAATATCAAGATTCAGAAATCGACTCGGGCATTTTGAGCTCGGCGACGATGACCCACACGGTTGATGAAACCTACCTGCTCTTTATGGGCAAATCTTATGCGCCAGAAGCCGACTCAAAAGTGCGCTATCTCAAAATGAATGGAAGACGTGTTTTCGAATACGCACTTACCCATGTGCCAGCTGCCATGAAGGAATGCCTTGAGAAAGCAGGACTGCACCTGCGGGATGTTAAGAAAATCTTCATCCATCAGGCCAATGAAAAACTTGATGATGGAGTGGTCAAAAGACTTTACAAGCTCTTCGAAATGGAAGATGAGATGCCCGAGTTTGTAATGCCCATGAACCTCCATAAATTGGGAAATAGCTCGGTAGCCACAGTGCCCACACTTTTCGACCTCGTAAGAAAAGGAAAGATGCGCAACCACAATGTTAAAAGTGGTGATATTGTCATGTTTGCATCAGTAGGGGCAGGAATGAATATAAATGCAATTTGCTATCGAATATAATATTAGCTTAGTCGCTCCAAATTAAAATCCAACCTAAGCAAAGCGACATTATGAAAATCTTTATGAGTCAATTGATTACAGCAATTTTGCTGATTGCCAGCACATTTATCGTATGCCATCTTAATGCTCAAAGCTCTGATAAAGAAATCCTTATAGACTTTCAAGATCAGCCTAAAAACGAGATCAAGGTAAATCTACTCTACTTTGTTTTTGAAACGATAGAGATTTCGTATGAACGCATAGTGGCTGAGGAGCTTACTATAGGTCTAGCTGCCAGCTATTGGGTCGATGAATCTTCAGAATATGATCTTATTCTAAACCCTTACTTTCGATTTTTCCCGGGTCAAAATCGGGTTCCGTGCAATGGTTTCTTTATTGAAGGAAACGCTGCATTTATCGCTGGCGAAAGGAGTGAGATTGGCTTCAATGGCAATAGCTTTTATTCCATAGAAGATGAACCCTATTATGCTGGCGGCGCCGGCGTAGCAGTGGGTGGTAAATTTGTCTCCCGCTCTAATTTTTTTGGAGAAGTATACGGCGGCCTCGGAAGAATATTCGGTGATTCATATGTCGAAATATACCCGAGAGTTGGTATTTCATTTGGCAAGCGCTTCTAGCGGAAGCCTTAAATACTTCAAGGGTTATCAAGTTCTAGGTGACCTTTTTTTCAACGGCTTCGACCTGTGGGATGATCCTGATATACGGAGTGTTCTCCACTAGATGTAAAGGTTGATACCCAAAAAGGGCATTTCCACTATTAAGTTGGCGTTATTTTTGGTTAAGCGAAAACTTCATACGATTTAGACATATTTAGAGTATCTGAGCGTGCTGAACTGACTAAACCAAAAAACAATCTAAAAATCCGATCGACTATGGCCAAAAAAATCAAATTGGTAATGCTTATTGACGACGATACGACCATGAACACCGCGGTCTCCAAAATCGTTGAGAATAGTGAGATGGTAGAAGAAGTGATCACTGCCAACTCCGGCAATGAAGCATTGAAAGTACTCTCTAAACGAATGGAAATGGGTTTTAAATTACCCGACCTCACCTTTTTGGATATCAATATGCCAAATATGAACGGCTGGGACTTCTTAGACCTTTATGTAAGCAAGTTTGGCAAGGGCAGCAACCATGAAGTGATCCTACTTACTTCTTCTACCCAGACCAAAGACCTGATCAAGGTCGCCGTGCATCCGCACGTGGACGAATACGTGAATAAGCCAGTGTCGGCCGTCGAGATCGAGCAATTGCTGCACCAGCATCTCTCTAAGCTTCAAGTAGCCAGATAAACTGGGGAGCTTTTCTACATGTGTAGAACTTTGCATCATTTCTTCCGGGATTTGGCTTTACTTTATGCCCCAAAAATTTTATTAAAAAGTTCAAAACCATATTTCATGAAAAATATCCTAGCCTTTGTTCTATTCATTTCCACTTCGCTCCTATCCCATGCTCAATTGGATCGAAGTACAATAAAGGTGATTGGAAGTGCGCAAGTTCATGCCACTCCGGAGATAACGGTGATCCATATTCCCATTTCCCGAAAGGATGCATCCTATGAAGCTACCCAGACTAAACTCATCGCTGTTTTTAATGATCTGACTACAGATCTGATCGAAGCTGGAATTAAAAAAGAAAGCATAAAATCAGACCAACTTCGTGTGGCAGAAGATTATAAGTATGAAGACCGTACACGAAAGCTAGTGGGTTATGAAGCTTCCATACGTATGGAAATTGAAATGGACGGAACCACCAAAAACCTTCAGGCGGTAATGGGTACCCTCAGTAATGAGAAGTATAATTTTGGCTACGACATTAATTATCGACTCAGCGAATCGCAGAAGGAAAACTATTTAAAAGAAAGCCTTGAGAAAGCGCTGGCTGATGCCAAAAACAAGGCAAAGATCATATCGGATGCGATGGATTTGAAGCTGAGTTATATTTATGAAGTCGACTTTGACGCGGAGATCGCGCCACGGAATCCTTTTCTGATGCGCTATAGCGGAGAAATGGAGATGGCCAAGAGCGATGTGAGCGAAAACCTTGAGCTCAACCCGCGCGAGATGGAGATTGATAAAACAGTACATGTGACCTGGCTGACCGAGCCTAAATGAAAAGCCCCAACCAAGTTATGGTACAGGCCTTTAAGCTATATTTTCTGGTTCAATATCCGCCGGAAGCAGGAGCTTCTTCCCAATTATATTGGTTTACGTCATGATCCTGATTGGGATTGTAAAAAGCATCGTTTGACTGAATCACTTCTCCATTTCCGTTCATCCAATTTTGATTTGCATTGGCATCGACCTGATAATAATTCCCATTGGACGGATCTTGAACAGTAGTCTCTTCGCGCATCGAATTTACGAACCCTTGCTGACTGCGATCGCTTGAAGCATTGCGGTCATTATAAGCGTTCATGCTACTCTGGTTTATAGCGTCATTCGTTTCTCGGTGTATTTTTTGGCGGGCCTCGAACTGGCGCTGATTATTTTGCATATTTTCATTATGTGTAGCCATGCTGCTCTGCTGCTTCTGCCGTTCGCGCTGGTTGTAGCGATCGATATGCTGTTGACTATGTTCGATATTTGCCAGAGCATTGATATATATGATCTTTGCCTTTTCAAAATTTTCGGGATTGGCGCTGATGGTTTCCATATAATAGCCCCACATCACATTTCCCATTCCTACACTTTCAGAATAGTGAATGATCAGGCAGAATTTCTTATTTTCTTTGTCGATCCAGTCTGTGCCCATCACCTGAAAAGAATCCTGTGACTGACCTACTTTAAATAGCCGGCTTCGGTATTCGCGATCTTTTTGCGCGAGAAGGGGCAAGTCATATTCATCTAGCAAGCGTGAGCCGTCCTGCTGAAATTTAGCCTTTAATTCTTGGTGGATCACCCCTTTGATGCCGATGGGCGCACGCATCGGAGTGCCGCTGTACTGGTAAGCCTGTTGTGTCATGGGGTCGTTTGAATACATATTGAAGCTGCCTGGAAGACTATAGCCTTCTACCCCACCCACACCTGTTAGTGTAGGGTTTCCGGCAGGCACATTATTGTGGATCTTCCAGCTTTCGGGCAGTGGCATACGCGCGAAGGGAGCGTTATCGGTACCGCTCATGATGGTCTGCCATACGACTCTGCCATCGCTCCTTGTGGCTCCAGTTTTACCGCCTTCGTGCAATCCATCATCCGCTATATTTGGATTCAATTGATCTGTATTATATCCGTACCCTTCTTCTGGATAATCCCCATACCCTTCTTGAGCATTGGAATATTCGCCCGTATCTTGCTCTGCTTCCTGCCCCGTGCAGGCAGCGCAAAAGCCAAGAGCGATAAGGGTTATTATTATGATGGCTGCTTTCATGCTATTCTATTTAAATGTTCAACCACTTATCGATGCCATCCTTAAAGGTGAACATTAATTGCTGCGATTTATTAAAAAAATTGTGCGTGATTTATATATTTAACTATTTTCGCTGCGATCTTTAACTAAACTAACTAAATATGAAGGAGTTCAAAAAGTTCATTGCAAAAGGAAATGTGCTCGAATTGGCGGTAGGTCTTATTTTGGCCACGTACTTTGGAGCAATTGTAAAATCGTTTGTAAACGATATCTTGATGCCACCTATAGGCCTACTTTTGGGCGGCGTTGATTTCGCTGAGCTGAAGTATGTAATTACTGCGGCCACTGCCGAGACAGCCGCAGGTGCTGGCGATGCGGTAGCAGAAGTGGCCATTAATTATGGACTCTTCATCAATACCATAATCACATTTTTGATCGTCTCCTTTGCGGTTTTCCTTTTGGTAAAAGGGTATAACTCGATGATCGAGAAAATGAAGAAGAAAGAAGAAGCTGCCCCGCTCCCTCCCACTGAGCCCAGCAATGAAGAAAAATTGCTTGCAGAGATACGCGATCTTCTCAGAAAGTAGTCCGAACTTTATAGCATTGAAAAAGGGCGTATCGAAAACGATACGCCCTTTTTGTTCTAAAACCATAGCGTCTGAACCTAATTTCTTTTAAACGGTTTTCGTCTGCCTGACTTTCCGCCGCCGCCAGAAGTTTTCCGTCCACGGCCATGGTGGAGTGATTTATCAACTGGCCCCGAATTATCAGGATTTGAATTCGGCTCAAAGCCTTCTACAATTCCTGCGGGCATTCTTTGGTTGGTGAGTTTCTCTATTCCCCGAAGGAAATCCACTTCATCGTGATTTACCAAAGAGATGGCTTGGCCACTAGCTCCTGCCCTGCCCGTGCGGCCGATTCGGTGCACATAATCTTCAGCAATATTTGGCAATTCATAATTTATCACATAGGGCAACAACGGGATATCGAGTCCGCGGGCGGCAATATCTGTGGCCACCAGCACGCGGACACCCCCTTCTTTAAAACCTGACAAGGCCTTGGTGCGGGCATTCTGACTTTTATTTCCATGAATGGCCAGCGCGGAAATATCGTGCTTATTTAATTTTTCGGCTAGCCTATTGGCGCCGTGCTTGGTGCGGGTAAAAATGAGCACCTGCTCCCATCGCCCTTCGGAAATAAGTTTGGTGACGAAAGCCGTTTTCATCCCTTTATCGATCCTATAGACCAATTGTTCGATTTTTTCTACCGTCGTATTTTCGGGCGTTGCTTCGACCATTACGGGATGGCTCAAGAACCGCGCAGAGAGCTTTTTGATCTCCTTTGAAAAGGTGGCCGAGAAGAGCATATTCTGGCGCCGCTCGGGCAGCAAGGCTAGGATGCGCTGTATATCGCGATGGAAACCCATATCAAGCATCCTGTCCGCTTCATCAAGAACTAGTATTTCAACCTTGGCCAAGCTGAGATGCCCTTGGCCATGAAGGTCGAGCAGTCTGCCCGGCGTAGCTACGAGCACATCTACCCCGCGCTTGATCTTCGTAACCTGCGGGTTCTGGTTTACCCCACCGAATATTACGGCCGAGCGAATGTCAACAAACTCGCTATAATCAATGATATCCTGATGCACCTGTGCCGCAAGCTCGCGGGTGGGCGTAAGAATGAGTGCCCGCACGGGACGATGGCTCAACTGTTTAGATTGATTTAAAATCTGTAACATAGGAAGTGCAAAACCGGCCGTCTTTCCAGTGCCAGTTTGCGCTGAAGCCAAAATGTCCTTCCGCTCAAGTACTACGGGGATGGCCTTTATTTGAATAGGCGAAGGCTCCGTATAGCCTTGTTTTTCTACTGCTTGTAAAAATGGGTCACTAAGACCTAATGATTTGAATGTCATAAAATATATTTTAGTTTTTTAAGTTGAAGGCGCTTCTATATCGGCGACTTCAAAAGTGAATTATGATCGTCTTATTTGATTGAAGCCGATCTGAAGTTTCTTTTCAAAATAGCGCAACTGCTTTACTTCTGCCGAAGTAACGAATGAAAGTGAAACCCCTTCCTTTCCGGCGCGGGCGGTGCGGCCACTACGGTGCGTATAATATGATTCATTATCTGGCAACTCATAATGTGCCACATAGGCGAGCGAGTCAATGTCGAGTCCACGCGCAGCAAGATCGGTAGCTACGAGAACCTGGACTTTTTCATTTTTAAAAGCACGCATTACCTTGTCGCGCTCTTTTTGCAACAGGTCGCCTTGGATTCCTGCCGCAGAGATATTACGTTCTTGCAACTGTCGCTCAAGCATGCCTACCGAAGCTTTGGTACGACAGAATACCACGCCACGGTTATTCTTCTGGCCTTTTAGAAACTGCACGAGCAGGGGCAGCTTCTCATGGGTATCGCAGACTACGAATTGATGCTCAATATTTTTATTTACCACATCACCTTTGTCTACCTGTATATGGGTAGCGTCGGGCTCGAGATGGGTGTTTACAATATGCCTTATTCCATCGGGGATAGTAGCCGAGAAAAGCCACTTATTAGGCACTCTGGGCAGGTCGTTGAGAATAGAATCGAGCTCTTTCTTAAACCCCATGCTCAGCATTTCATCCGCTTCATCGAGCACGAGCATATTAACAGCGTCTAGATTGACGGCTTTTCGCTTAAGCAAATCAATGAGCCTGCCGGGGGTGGCAACCAGAATATGGGTAGGCCGTTTCAGTGCATCGATCTGGATATCGATCTTGGCGCCGCCGTAGACCGATTCCACAAAAACCCGCTGGTCGAGATACTTGGTAAATTTAAAAAACTGCTTGGCTACTTGCTGCGCCAATTCACGTGTGGGACAAAGCACCAAGGCCTGAATGGCTTTCTGTTCGGGTCTGATCTTCTGAACGATGGGCAATCCGTAAGCCGCAGTCTTTCCAGTACCGGTCTGCGCTTGCGCTACGAAGTGAACATCGCCGGCAAGAAGCATCGGAATGGTCTCGGACTGTATTTTGGTTGGGGTGATAATATTGAGCTCTTCGATGGCACGTATTATTTCCGCGCTTACGCCCAATACTTGAAAACTACTCAAGGAAGGTAAATTAATTTGAGCCGCAAAGGTAATCCAATTATTCTAAGTGATATCAGGATTGATCTGCGTGCCTTTTGTTGGCTCCGGCATTCGCCAAGTGGGTACCTTATATCCCTTCGCCCTGCTTTCTGATGGAATAGTGGTTTCATTCCCATCGCGCGCCGCGCGGTAATGTGGGGACATAATCTCTACCCCAGCTTTATTAAAATTATCCTGAATATGGCTGTGCAATTGGGAGTAAACTTTTGCCGCAAGGCCAGCCTGATAGGTATAGAAATTAATCTGATAGCTTACATAGAAATCGTCGAGACTCGTTTGCAGCACATAGGGCTCTGGCTTCTCTTCCACATGGTCGCACTTTAAGGCTGATTCAATCAATAGCTTATGCACTTCGCGCCAAGGTACATCATAACCTATGGTGACCGTGCTGTAAAGAATGAGCCCCGAAGCCCTAGCGCTTGAACTGAAATTTACAGTGCTTCCACTTAAAATGGCCGAATTTGGAATACTTACGTCTTCGTTTTTTATAGTCCGCAATCTGGTAACGAGTAGATTCTTTTCAAGCACATCGCCGGTAACATCGCCAATGCGGACACGGTCGCCTATTCTGAAAGCGCGCATATAGGTGATCACCAGTCCTGCTATGATATTGCTGATGGCAGATGATGAACCGAGTGAGATAAGGAGACCCAGAAATACACTTACCCCTTGGAATACAGGCGACTCGCTGCCCGGTAGATAAGGGAAAATGACTATGAAGGTGAAGGCATAAACAATTATTTTGAAGATGTTCAGCGTGGGTTTGGCCCATTCCGGATAGAAACCTGCTATCTGAAGATTGCCCAGACGGAGCTCTGACGCGAAGAAGCTGAGTAGCTTGACGAAATAATGTGATACTACAAGGATTACGATGATGGATATGAGCGAAGGGATATAGGCTACTACCGAGCTGAAGAAGCTCCGCAGGGGACTCATCACATATCCTATCAATGTGGCAGCTATTCCTTCTGTGGCGGGAAAAATACTGAAGATAGCCGGTAAGGCAAGATAGACGATTATTAAAATAAGCGTCCACTTTATGATCTTTAAAATTACCCTGATAAGCTGCTTTTCCTTGTCGATAGTCAAGAACTCATAATCTCTGAGCCGGATACCCTTGATGTATTTACTGCTGCGCAGCATTACCCTTTTATTAATGGTAGAGAATCCCTTATTAAGCAGTGTGATGCCGATTATGAAACCAACTATGACGAGTGCCAGCATGGAAAATCGCCAGATGGTATTGCTTAGACTATGAGTCTCGTGATACGTAAGGATCTCATCGTCGAGCATTTTCCGATACATCTCCGAAAGCACTGCTCTGGGCTCTCCCTGCCAAAAAGCATCCCGATCGGTGACGCTGAGCAAAATGGTCTCTTCGTAAAGGATATCATCACTCTCAATGCTGCGAAATACAGAGAGTCCTTCGCTCCTATAGCTTTCACTTTTGCATAGAAACTCTACCTTTTCTGAGATGCTCGCTGCTCGCTGCGAAGGATTGAACGGGCCGAGCTTGGCAAAAATATAGAAGAGTGTGTCTTCATAGACCACTACCGGTACGCCCCGATTAGAGCTTCGCACGGAGTCTACTTGCGCTTTTATAATTTGCTCGCGGGTTAGGCTGAGCGCTTGTAGTGAATCAATCTCGGCGAGTAGTTTGGCCTTTTTCTTTGCATCAGACCTGCGTAAGTTCTGCAGTTGCTGGGTGATCTCAAGTACACGAAGACTGTCGGCAATGCTTAGGGAATCGCCGGCAGAAATAAGCTCAGTGGTTTTATCAAACTCAGCAGATAAGGTGCTATCCTTCACCGCTACGGCACTGCTATCTTTTTGAATTTGCGCCGACGAAACCAAGTTTAGACTTAGCGCCAAAATGATTATTGACAAGCGGAGTAAATAATTCCTATTCATTCTAACCTACTGATTATTCATGGCAAAAGTGGTTAAAATATATGGAGCGAAATGATGCGTGCTCCTAAAAACTGTTTCAGCCGCTTCATTGGGGAATTACTATGGAACATGAGGGGACGAAATACCCTGATCAAAGCGATGCTCCGAACGTTTTGAAGAAATGGAATCATTTTTAAATTTTGATTTTCAACAGTTTACTGGAATTTGCTCTGAGCTGGAAATGCGTTGGTATGTAAATGGGAAAGCACCAGGAACAGATAACTTTAAAACAATGAGAAATCGAATTAGAAAAATCACGAACAAGGTAGGAGATGAAACCGCCAGAAGGGTGGGAAAATTGAAAGATGGAATCGAAGCAAAAAACAATGCTTACGAACTGGTGTTTACTGTAAAGCAAAGGAGCTTTAACAGAAAATCATAAATGGAACCGCTAAAAGATAAGTCGATAGGAAATAGAACCAAATTAGATTCCAGCCTTATTCAGGAGTATCCCGATCTAGCGGGGGCCGATTTAGACTTGAGCATGATGGATCGCGAAGAACTTATACGCTACATCGAAACCAACACCGGCCGAGACCCATCGGAAATCCGCGGCTTTCTGGATAAAAACCACTCCGAAAAAAATTCAAACAAGGACTGATCGCTCTTGACGATCAATTATTTCTGAGCGCTTCGATAAGTTCGTCCTTGGTCATTTTGGATCTTCCTTTGATCCCCACTTTCTTAGCCTGAGCGTAAACATCTTGGCGTGAGCGATCTTCATACCTTTTAGCCTTTCCACCTTTCTCACCGCTATTTTCTGTGTTGGCTATGCGTGCCGCCTTTTCCTTACTCATTCCTTCATTTCGAAGCGCTTCATATTGTTCTTCGTTTTTAATTTGCGGAATATTATTTTTCTTGGACATGACCTGATTTTTAGAGTTAGCTCAAAATTATTCAATTTATTTTGCACATCCGCGTAGACGCCATCCATAAGTATCAAACATCAGTATAGTGGGTTTGCGCAAACCTGCTAAATACTAGCGTTGATCGCTACGACTCAATGCTTGAAATTTCTCACGACCTTAAACCCATAAAATAAAGAGGGATAGACGATGAAACGGGTCGAGTTAAATATCAGACTGTGAAAAAAGTAGAAACCCCAAGATGCGGGTCGGCCGAATAGCGTGCGAAACCCTATAAATCCTAATCTGAATAAACGCATACTTATCCCAGTCTATTCATCAGTATATCTTTTCTTGATCTGGCAACAGGTAGTTCGGTACCGTCAACCATTCTTACAGATCCACCCTGCCCGCGATGGTATTTTTTAATATGACTAAGATTGATCAGATAGCTCTGATGAATACGAAAGAAATGGTATCCTTCCAGCATACGTTCCACTTGTTTGAGCGATTTCGAAACCAATAATTTCGAGCCGTCGATATTGTGGATAAAGGTATAATTGCTGTCTGCCCCGCAATAGACAATATCTGGAATGGACAGAAATTCGATGCCCTCGCTCGTTGCGAAAGAAATTTTTGGAATGTTGAGCTGTAAAAAATTGATATTCGAAAGCAAGCTTTCTATATTGTTTGCAGATTCTGATTTGGCAAGCCGCTCGGAGACCCGATTTACCGCTGCCATGAGTTCTTCTTTCTTTACCGGCTTAAGGAGGTAATCGGCTGCACTTACCTTAAACGCATTTAATGCAAAGGCATCATGCGCAGTGACGAAAACTACTTCAAAGTCTATTTTGGGTATTTTTTGCAAGAGCTCAAAACCATTCATCCAGGGCATCTCAACGTCGAGAAATACAAGGTCTGGTCTTAAACTGGCTATTTTGGCTAGACCATCGGCGGGTGAATTACATTTTGCCAATATTTCTACTTGCGGGCAGTACATCCCCAGCTCTATGGCAAAAGTCTCTGTAGATGATATTTCATCATCTATAATGATCGCTTTAATCATCTTCATAGGTTTCGGTTTTGGTTTTGGTTTGGATATATTTTAGCGGAAGCGATATCAAAACACGCGTGCCCAAAGCGGTACCATCATCAGATTTTAAATCGACCATCTTGACGTTTGTGCTGGCATCCTGAGATTTCATCCTTAATTCGGATATCTGAAGCCCCAGCGACTTACGCGTATTTGACTTGGTCTTGATCGATGCAGATTTTTCACGACCTATCCCATTGTCAGAAATGGAACAGGTCAGCATATTCTGATCTTCAGCGATTTCAATTTTGAGAATGCGATCAGTCTCTTTATGCATCAAGCCATGCCAAACAGCATTTTCTACATAAGGCTGAAATATAAGCGGTTGCACCAATAGCGCCGTTGGATCGATAAAAGGGGAAACTTTGATCTGATATTCGAAACCATTCGAAAAACGGATGCGCTCCAGTCCGATGTAAGTCTCAAGGGTATTCAGCTCATCGGCCAGGCTGATGTATCGGGCATTGGAAAAAGAGAGAATAGAACGAATCAGCTGTGCAAAATTTGAAAGGTATTCTGATGCCTTTTCACGCTCATTGGTAAGTATAAAATGCTTGATACTATTCAAAGAATTAAACATAAAATGCGGATTCATCTGTGCCCGAAGAAACTGCATTTTTAAATCGGCCAATTGCTTATCATAAGCCACTATCATGGACTGCTCCTTGCGAATGGTGTTGATGCGATACTTTAAAAAGGCGGTAACCAACGCCGCGGCCATGAGAATAACGATGGCACGAAACCACCAAGTTGCATAAAATGGAGCAGCGATGGAAAGTCCAATTCGCGCTTGGCTCAATGCAGCTCTATTGGCCACCGATTCGGCCTTTACCAAAAAAGTAAAATCTCCTGAAGGCATATTGGTATAATTTGCTTCATATGGACTTTTTGCCAAGATCCATTCTTCATCAAAACCTTCAAGTTTATAGAATAGCTGATAATAAGGCGCTGCCGATGCATATAAGTGGCTCCACGCGAAATTAAAGGCGTTTTGCTTATATTCCAGTCGAAAATCTAAATCCTGCGGATACGAGATTCCTTCCAATATTTCTTTACCATTGACCATTATCGAGTTGAAAACCAACCGCGTATGGGTACCGGCCGTCGCCAAGTCATCAATCCGACCGCTCAAAATGGCCGCATCATCATTAATGGCAAAAAAACCGGAGTCATTTACATAGATGGGGCGATCTTGATACAAATCGGGTAGATTTTGCAAATAGGAAAAGTTAATGCTGCTGCTTCCGTAGGGGTCGTATCTTACCAAACCTAGACCGGTCGAAAACCACAATGCGCCCTGCTCATCGGCAGATGATGCGTAGACATTGTTTGAAAGTATACCATTTGGCGCCGTGAGCCAATCAACCATGCGCAGGCTATCGCCGGCTTCTACAGCAATCATCACCCCTGCCGACCCAGAAGAGATGTAGAAGGTGTCATTTAGAATTTCGAAATCTCTCCAGTCGTTCAAATTTTCAAAACCTTCCTTTCCGGTGAGCTTTAAATCGGAGAAAGTGTGTGTCTTCATATCAAGTCGCTGCAGGGTTTCACGACATAAAAGATAGATTGCATCATCGGTTATACCAACTCCCTGCGCACAGGGTAAGGTTGCGTTCTCGCCTGCCGGCAAATTTAAAATGCTGGCTTCCGCGCCATTTTTCAGATATACGAAATCGCGGCACACGGCCACCAAGGTCTCTTCTTGATCCGTGGCAAGCAGTCTTATTCTATCCTTCCTGGTATGAAGTGCACTTTCCAGCAATGGAAGATCAAAAGGCGTTAAAGAACTTCCTGTTTGATTGATCTCAAATACTGCATTTTGGGTATAGAATAGTATTCGGTCATCTTGCCAATATGCAAAATTTACAATTCCAGAAAAATCTCCAAAACCACCACTCAATTTTTCTAGTTGATGGGTTTCCAGATCATATCGACTAATATAATCTTCGTACAAGCGCGTCACAAAGTAGGACGGCTTTTTCTTATGCAGTATGCCATTGTAAAAGATGCTTCGCCGCTCCCCTAGCATTTCGGGCGGCAAGTGAAAGACATCAAATTTATTTGCAGAAGGATCATAGTGCAGCACCCCCGAATTGGTCGTGCCAATATAAATTGAACCCGTCGAGGATTCAAATATAGTTTCGATCCGATCGTTTCTCAAGTCAACATTTTCAGGAATGATTTCTAGAATGGTATTGCCCTCGATCGAATACCTAAAGATATGCCCATCGGTTCCGCCCAGCCAAACGGATCCATCACGCATTTTTTTTGCAGTCCAGGTATATCCATGTGTTTCGGGCTCATCCATCAAATCGGTCAAGCTGCCGGTCACCACATCAAAGGAGCAATAGCCGCGGCCATAAATGCTCATAAAAATATGGGTTTCGTCAAGCCAAAATGCGGCCTTGATCAATTCGTGGGAATATCCCTTTTCTGCCAGAAAATCGAATTCTGATTTTAGCGAAAGTTGCTCAGTTTTAGTATCAAACTTGTATATCCTGAAATTTCCGATAATCCACAATATGCGCGGGTCTAAAGGGTCGCGGAGCAATTCGGCTGTCTTATTCTCATGCCACGATATCTTGGGAGTGCTCCATTCCAATGGGATTTCATCGTAGCTGATTGAATCATTTTCAACGCTTAACTTTACCAAACTATTTGGCCTTCCCATGCTGAAATAGAAGGTATTTGAATCGACTTGAACTCCTGTGGAGACAAAGTTTGATGGAATACCAAGATCCGTATTTTTGTTATAATTAAGAAACTGTCCATTCGCTTGATTCAGAATGCTTAGGCCTCCGCCAATGGTGGAGCAAAGCAAGCGATTCTGAGATGTGGCGAGCAGTTTAAAAACCTGATTTTCGCTCAAGCTATGCAGGTCTTTTACGTCCTTCATAAAGTGCTTGCAAGACACGCCATCAAATCGGCTGAGCCCGGTATGGCCGGCAAACCAGATGAAACCGATAGAATCTTCGGCTATATCGAATATCCAAGAGCTTCCCAGCCCATCTTCAAAATCAATTCGATCAAAACGTAAAGATTCTTGCGCCCTTAGCTGGTGCGCAAGTAGCAAAGATATTGGCAAAAGCCAGCGCACACATCGATTTATGATCGGCATTTTTCAAAGATACATGCTTCACTCCAAAATTTTTTTGTCGGCAGAACCTTGCTAGAAATTCAAAAATCGAAAAACTTTTGATTTAATTTAAGCCAATAGGCTAAAATGTCACTGCTTGGGTATGAAAGCCAGTGGTGGCCAATCAAACCTGCGACTGCCTACTTCTGTTGAGAAGCAATCTTCAGGGTTTGTATTTCAGTTTTGAGTGCATCGATTTGGATTTGCTGCTCTTGAATGGCTTTAACCAAAACAGGAATCAAATCGGAATAATAGACACCGAGAAATTCATTTTCAGTGGGTTCAAGGGACTTGCCATCTTCGGACCGTAAGTAGCTCTTTGCTTCTACGACCTCGGGAAGTATGGGCTGCAGGTCTTGGGCGATAAGTCCTATTTTACGTCCAAATTCTGGCCTATCTTTCCAGCTATAGGATACCGGTTTCATCTCCAACACTTCTTTGAGTCCGTATTTTAAGGTGGTGATATCTGACTTCAGCCTACGATCGGAAGTATTGATGGTACCATTCTGAGCAAATACGCTTGTCCATCTATGCGATGCATCTCCCAAGGCATCGAAGTTATCTTCGACCGGTGTCACGCTACCGCGGGTTCTGAATATGAATGATGCTGGGCTGGATATGTATGTAGCCGATCCCGTTCCAAATAAAATATTTCCGGTAGTCCTAATGTTCCCGGCTACATGTAGACTTTGGTTTGGACTAAAAGTTCCGATCCCTACATTTCCAAAACGATAGATATCTAAGCCGGTTGAGCTCCATTTCGACTCATCGATATCACTCGGCACCCACTTGAGCACATCGTTATTATCATATTCATATCGAAGGACTTGTCCAGTTTCGGGCGTACTTGTGGAGATATCCCGTCCCTGCAATTTATTAGCATTCCAGATGTTCGAATTGTTCGTAGCTGCTATTACACTTCCGGTAATCGTGATCCCTATTCCTGCGGTATAATTGCCGCTTGAACCTGCAGGGCCAGTGGCACCCACAGGGCCTTGGGGGCCTGTACTCCCGGTTTGCCCCGTTGGTCGAGCTGGCCCGATGGGCCCTGTTGCACCGGTTGAGCCTTGGGGACCCGTATTACCTGTTTGGCCCGCGGGGCCGATTGCTCCAGTGCTGCCTTGGGGACCGGTATTTCCTACTGCTCCGGTCTGTCCTGTGGCACCCATAGGCCCAGTTGCACCTGCTCTCTGCGGCCCCACACTTCCTACAGCGCCAGTTGCACCCGTCTGACCTGTGCTTCCGGTGGGTCCAGCTGGCCCTGGTGGGCCGGGAGGCCCCACCTGAGCATCGCCACTCGTTTCTGCGTAAAGCGCATAGGGAACACTGGCGAGCTGCAAGGTACCTATCGACTCTAGCCCTGAGCCATCATCTAAACTCACTTCCAAAAACTTGGCGCCTACTCCCCAGCCGATAGTATCAAATGATCCCGAGATAGGGTCTCCACCGCCAACTTTCAAAAAGAATAGTCCGAAACCATCCGTGCTGGCCGTATGCCCTTCTTCGTATACCACGGCGCCATCGGCGGTAAGGTTATGAACGGTAAATACGATGTCAATGGTTTGATTTACCAATGCCATGCCCGCGTTATCGCGGGCTATGGCTTGGTATTGAAATGTTTGTGGAGCTTGTGCCAAGCAGTCCAGAAACAATAGAGAGAAGAAAGCGAGGTTGGTAAACTTGTAAAAATTGGTCAAGGCTAGATTGGTTTTAATAAAGATTTCATATTTGTTTGGTTAGCTTATATGAAGATTTAATGTCCATTTGGTCAGAAACAAGAGTGATCAGATAAATACCCTGACCTAGCGTCCGGGTATCCAAAACGAAATTATCTAGCACAGGTAGGGCGATGCTCGTCTCGATAAGAACTTGCCCGAGCATATTGGTAAGGATTATCGTCAACCTTCCGGTCAATGATTCGCTAAGAACTGAAAAACGGATTTCATCCTGAAAAGGGTTTGGGTAAAGAACGATGCGTTCGTGAAGCGAATGCGCTTTGCTTCCCGAAACGAAATCAAAATGCTGATAGAAGCCTTGATTGACCATTCCCTGCGGAGTGGAGAAGGTCTCAACCACTGTTTCACCGAGCGCAAAACTCAGTGTGGTTGAAGCGCCGGACAGTTGGCCACCCAAGGAAGAGATCAGCTGGCGGTCATCCTGCGCGCCTGCCAAAAGGCAGGAAATCAAAAAAAGGAAGATGCACATTGATCGCATAAGAGCCATATAATTTTAGTTCAAATCTAAATGAGAATTCCAGATCGAGAAACCCAAATGAGCAAACGGTAAGGCTGGATGAGTAATTGACTATGAGCAAACGAAAGCAGGATTTTTTTCACTCAGGCCAAGCGGAGCACTATACCGGTTTCCATCGCTCCGGTCAAGCCATCAGGGAATCAGAACGCTTCAATCAAATGCGGGCGCTTTTACTGCCAGCTTCCATATTTCATTCATCTACTTCTATTTCCATTAAATTCACCGCTCATTATGGCGATCAAAAAAAATATAAATTTCAATGACCTTGGGCTAGGAACTAAGTCACAATCCAAAAATTACCGCGTGCTGAATAAAAACGGCTCTTTCAATGTAAAGAAGAAAAACATCCCGGCACTTGAAAGGCTCAATTTCTTTCATGCTTTGATCACAATGTCGTGGGCGCGGTTCTTTCTGATTGTCTTTTTGGCTTATCTCGTTGTTAATCTACTGTTTGCGACCGCCTACCTTCTCATTGGTACGGATTCATTGACGGGTGTCGGCGGCACTACGGAGTGGGAACATTTTATCTCGGCTTTTTTCTTCAGTGCCCAGACCATCACTACCTTGGGCTATGGCCAAATGGCTCCTACAGGACTGCTGGCCAATATGGTAGCTGCCTTTGAAAGCTTACTCGGCCTACTCACCTTTGCGCTGGCCACGGGTATGGTATACGGCCGTTTCTCAAAGCCACGTGCCAAAATACGGTATAGCAACAATGCCCTGATAGCTCCCTATCTTGACATGAATGCGTTCATGTTTCGGGTGGTGAACCCACGCAATAATCAACTGCTCGAAGTCGAAGCCCAAGTCACCGTTTCCGTGAAAGATGAAAACACGGATAGCCGTAGCTTCTACCCGCTTGAACTAGAGCGTTCTAAAGTCACTTTCTTTCCATATATGTGGACTATCGTGCATCCTATCAATAATGACAGTCCATTAAAAGGGATGAAGGCAGAAGATTTTTTGTCCAAAGACAGTGAATTCATTATTTCCATCAAAGCCTTTGATGAGTCATTCTCTCAGATGGTCTATTCCCGATCGTCTTATAAGACCCAAGAAGTTCAATGGGGAAAGAAGTTCGTATACATCGTAAAAACAGAAGATGATACCGTCTCCATCGATATCGGACGGCTAGATGAGACGGAAGAAATAGCACTTAATTAGTAAATTGGCCTTGAGTCATCACTTTCGGAAGCGTAGGCCTACACCGATGTCGAACCGCACCAGGTTATCCCCTTCCCCTTCTTCAGAACTCAAACTTTCAGTAGTACCATCGCTGGCTTCCACCGTATAATCTTCGTAGTATCCTGTGGTAAATCCGGCTTTTATGCCCAGGGCAAAATCTTCTGAAATACCAAAGTCGTATCCGAACTCCAAGACTAATCCCAAAGTGCTTGCAGAAATCTCGATAGACTCGATAAATTCAACTTTATCTCTATAACCCACATAACCTATAGCCATCCGAATATATCCTGCATTTGAAAAATCGAAATTGTTAAAACGTGCGGTGTAGGAAGGCCCAAAGAAATTTATGGAGATATCGTCGCTAAGTTCGGCACTCACCCGATTTCCATTGATATCTTCACCTACTAAGTCAATAGAAGCTTGAGAACGGTGAAGGGAGTATACCAGACCTACACCATTTACTTCATTAAAAAAATAGGTAGCGCTCCCGCCTAGAGAGTATCCGGTCTTTATATCTGTTAAATAGGTTTCGAAACCTCTACCCAATCCATCTGGATTTTTGGCTATGCGACGGCTCCAGCCGCCATCCACCCCTATTACGATCTTGTCAAAATCCCTTACCGGAAGGCTCCCATAATTCCCTGCGGGGGTATAATAAAACCCTTCCTTTACCGTGACCACTTGAGAAACTGGTAGCAAGGATTTTATCAAATTATTCGATTGATCGCTCTTGACCATAAAATAGACATAGCCGGCCTTTTGCTTCATAAAGACGCAATTGATCGAATCTCCGGCGGTGGTCACCAATAGATCTTGGGCTTTCAGTCCAGAAATTGATCCTATTAAAAGGATGAGTACGATCAGCTTTTTCATAAGGTTCGAGTTAATTGATACTGTTAAACACGATTATATCCGCGGTGATTCGGTGGCAAGTGCTCCAGAAATCAGGAAAGCCATGTGATGTGATCTTAATCGCTTCGCCGCCTTGCTTTCTTGCTTCTAATCTGGCTTCAGAGATGACCCGCTCATAATTGCAACTGGTTGATACGCCCGAGTCACCGACCTTCAATGCACCAATCACGTATGCATCTTCGGGTATCTCATCGGTGAGCCCAAAAACAATCACTTCTTGATCGAAAGGAATGGCTTTCATCGTGGTGTTCATGGCCGAATGAACAGCAGGGCCGCACGCAGACAGATAGAGTATAGCCACGGCAGCCACTAATATGGAAGCTCCATTATTCCTCAATGTATTGAAAATAAAATTCATAGATCTGAATTTATAATTCTGACAGCATCAGCATCTATCAAAATTTGCGGTGACAAGGTATTAAAAGTATATGGAACTTAGATTTGGTTCGATGAAAACTGCATAATGCAGTATCGCTCTGTTCAGTGATTTCTATGAAACTGCCTAGTGCTGAGAAAAAGAAAGAATCTCAAGGAAAAAAATACGGTCGGGAAAGGCGTTGTTTCCCGACCGCCAATGATGCTCATTATGATTTAAATTTCGACCCAAAGAAAATATATGGTGGTTGTTCTATGATGATAAATGCGCGTATTCAAGAAGCCAAATAGCATATTCAATTATTCTAGATCGCAAACATCTCACGCTGCTTCTCTTTTATACGGTCTGGGTGTTACAACTAAGCGCGGTTTCATACCCATTCGGAAGGATTAAAATATCGATTTAATGGTTCAATTTTATTCCCAGCTAATATAGCTCAATACTGGACAATAAAATTTTAAGGTATCCTTCCCAACCTTTCAAAAACCCTTACCACGGCCGGGCAAACATCTAGATTTTTAACCGAAAGGTCGAGTACCTGATAGAAACGCTTGCGATTGGTATGTGGATACTCGCGGCAGGCCAGCGGACGGCTTTCATATACTGAGCAATAATTATCCGAGCCTAGAAAGGGACAGGGAGCCGACCTAAAAACATACTCCCCATCGCCATCCATCTCCATGTATTTTTCTATGACCTGCGATGGCTTCAATCGCAGATGCTTGGCCAGCCGATCTACATCGCGGTCGTGCATTCCGGGGCTGGTAGTTTTGCAGCAATTCGCACATTGCAGACAGTCTATTTCTTCAAATGCTTCATCATGAAGCTTATGCACCGTACTATCAAGATGCTTTGGCTTCGAAGCTTTCAGCTGAGTGGCCATTTTTTTAAACTCCCGCTTCCGCGAATTACCGGAATCCAATAAGTCGGAATATTCCATTGCACAAAGATAAAGACCTCTGCGTATTTTAAAACTTTGGCAATAAATCCAGAAACAATCTTCAATTTTTCTGGTTTTTGGGTTCTATGTACACAAGAAAAATTATCATATTGGCAGGTTTTGTCCTGATTACCATGACCGGTAAGGCTCAACTCACAATAGATCTGGAAACCGGAGCGGCTTGGAATGGATATAACGACGTAGAAGTTCCAAATGATGGCACCGCAAGTCGATTTTCGCTCACCGATGGCACCAATGCTTCTGGAGTCCCTTTTTTTCGGATCGATGCCACATACACCATTGCCGAAAGGCATAGCATCCGTGGACTGCTGGCGCCCTTACAAACCACGGTAAATGGAGATTTTAGTGAGAACGTAAATTTTGCAGGAACGGATTTCTCTGCGGGCAGCCCGTTTACCGCGCTCTACCAATTTAATTCTTATCGCCTTACCTACCGGTATAATATCGATGTAGAAGGAGATTTTCGCTGGGGACTGGGGCTTACCGCAAAAATCCGTGATGCAGAGATAGAACTAAGCGGCTCAGGCGGAGTGGCCCGAAAGACGGATGTCGGATTTGTGCCATTGGTGAATTTCAACCTAGAATACGATTTTTCTGGAAAGTTTGGGCTACAGCTTAATGGAGATGCCCTGGCCACGCCAAATAGTCCCGGACGTGCCGAAGATGTAATCTTTGCCCTTCGGTATTATACTCCCCATGCCACACTCAAGGCGGGCTACCGTGTGCTCGAAGGTGGCGCCGATGTAGATGAAGTCTATAATTTTACGCTATTCCATTTTGCAGTGGTAGGTTTGGCGGTGACTTTCTAGCACCTAAGTCAAGAATTCGCTTCAATGGGATCTGTACCTAGGTGAAGCGCATGAAAGCCTAAAAATCAAGAACTTTTTTTACAACTGCTTTCAAACGCGAATTGGCAAGGAAAGCCTTTTCAAGATTGCCTGTAAAAGGCACTGGGGTGTCCATACCTGCGCAGCGCATCACGGGCGCATCGAGCGATGTGAAGCAATGCTCGGTGATCATGGCAGAAATCTCACCACCGATCCCACCAAAAAGAGTGTCTTCGTGCAGTACTATCGCCCGTCCCGTCTTGCAAACTGAATCAAATATGGCTTCTTTATCAAGCGGTAGAAGTGTGCGCAAATCTATAATCTCAATAGATACGGCGGGCATTTCTTCTGCCAGCGCCAGCGCCCAATGCACACCCATACCATAGGTGATGATGCTGAGATCTGAACCTACCTGTATCGTAGCTGCCTTTCCGAAGGGAATGGTATAATAGCCGGATGGCACCTCGCCCTTAAGGCTTCGGTACAGTGCTTTATGCTCAAAGAATAGAACAGGATTCGGATCTTCAAAGGCCGTGAGCAGCAGGCCTTTGGCATCTGCTGGAAAAGCTGGATAAACCACCTTGAGCCCCGGGATATGCGTGAACCAAGCTTCATTGCTCTGCGAGTGAAACGGGCCTGCCTGTACACCAGCTCCCGTGGGCATGCGCACTACTACATCGGCATTTTGCTGCCAACGGTAATGCACCTTGGCGAGATTATTTACAATCTGGTTAAAGCCTTCGGTCACGAAATCGGCAAACTGCATCTCGACCATCGCTTTATAGCCTTTGATGCTCAATCCCAAACCTGTACCTACGATTGCCGCTTCGCAAAGCGGGGTATTGCGCACCCGGTCTTTGCCAAAGGCTTCGACAAAACCTTCGGTAATTTTAAATACGCCGCCGTACTCCGCGATATCTTGACCCATCAGGATTAGGTTGTCGTGACGCATCATTGCTTCTCGCAATCCATCGGATACCGCATCGATCAACCGCTTCTCTTCGGTCGGCCTATCTGGTTCTGTAATTTGCAATGTAAACGGAGCGTAGACATCTGCCAGCTCGGCAGCGTCACTTTGCACAATGAACGGCTCGGCAGAAGCAGCTTTCAAGCCTTCTTCAATTTCATGTTTTATATCCTGCCTTATTTTCAAGGCTTCTTCTTCCGAAATAATTCCTGTCTCTAAAATAAAGGCTTCAAAGTTGGTCACAGGATCTTTTTGCGCCCAGTGATCCATTAATTCGCCCGGTACATACTTGGTTCCCGATGCTTCTTCATGGCCTCGCATCCTGAACGTAAGGCACTCGACCAGGACAGGACGCGGATCGTCCCGCATACTTTGCGCAAGTGATCGCAGGTGGGTGTAGACATCGACTATATTATTGCCGGCTATCTGAAGGGTTTCCATGCCATAGCCTGGCCCTTTATCGATAAATTGCTTGAATTTAAATTGTTCACTGCTCGGGGTAGAAAGGCCGTAGCCGTTATTCTCAACCACAAACATTACAGGAAGGTCCCATACGGCAGCTACATTCAGGCTTTCGTGAAAGTCGCCTTCGCTGGCGCCGCCATCACCGGTTATTACTGCCGTCACAGCCTTCTCTCCAGCCAGCCTATGCGCTAGGGCTATACCATCGGCTATACCGAGCTGCGGACCAAGATGGGAGATCATACCCACTATTCTGGCTTCTTTTACCCCGAAGTGAAAGGAGCGGTCGCGGCCTTTGGTATACCCATTGGCCTTGCCCTGAAACTGGGAGAAGAGCCGATCAAGGGGTAAATTGCGTGAAGTGAAAACGCCAAGATTACGGTGCATGGGAAGAAGGTACTCGTCATCATTTAGCGCAAGCGTAAGCCCTACGCTTATGGCCTCCTGCCCTATTCCCGAAAACCACTTGGATATCTTGCCCTGCCGCAGTTGGCTGAGCATTTTTTCTTCGATCAGCCTGGGCTTGAGCAAATTGATGTAGAGATTCTTCAATGTATCGTCCGAGAGCTCTTTACGGTCGAAGATGGTCTGCCTGGATTCGGCTGTGATCATGAAATGCTAATTTGAATCAAAAGTATAAAAATGATGGATGGATAAACCTTGATGTACAGCAAAATCGGTCAAGGCAAATCATTGAGACAAAAAAAATCCCTGTACCGAATCTTGATACAGGGATTAAACTATAGATTCCTAGGCTTATTCTACAATAAGCTTCTTTGATTCAATGAGCTTTCCATCGGCCGTAGCGTGTATCACGTAGATGCCCGAAGAAAGCTGACCGCTAAGATCGATCTTCTTCATCATGGTAGGGCTCGCGTTGCCCAATTGCTCGGCATACACTCTCTTACCGGTCATATCCAACACTGCTATTTCAATAGTACCTTGGGTTTCTTCTAACCCTTCGATAACCACCGAAATCTCCGATCCGTTATTAGGATTTGGGAATACGCTCATTTCGCCGAAAGGCGAAGCAGTACTCAGCTGGGAAGATCCTATTTGAACCCCTTCAGTGGTGGTGGCGTTAATCCCTTTGCCGGAAAGGCCTAAAATGGTAATCTCACACTCGGAAGAATAATCTCCGATAAGACCACCCACATTTGCCTTAACCGCAACCTCATAGGTATCGCCGGGAACCAACCCGGGTGCCAAATTAAAAACGATCACCCTATTGGGGCGCACCACTTCGATGGCCGGCAACAGGGGCTGCGAACTATTCGTGAAACGGAAGGTGTAAGAAGATGCTCCACAGATATTGAATGCCTGCGTAGATTGGGTAAGTGAAACGGCAGAACCACAGGCCAGAAAACCAGGATTCAAGGATGTATTGGGCACCGAACCAACCATATTTAGAGTACGGTCTATACTGGTGGTACTCTCTATACCACCACTGGTGATGAATACATTTACCACGTAGGAAGTGCCGAGCTGTATGCCTGCCACATTCTGAAGTGGAAGGAAGTAGTTACTCGAATTTGAATTGTACTCCAGCGTTCCATCTGCATTGGTAAACGTCCAGCGGTAATTGGTAACCAACTGTCCCGGTACCGCTTTTACAATGTCGCAAAGCTGGTAGAAACCATTCTCATACTGCGGCTGTAATGCCGAACCGGCCGGCTGGTCGAAACCAATGGTACAGGCTGCTCCATATTCTCCTTCATTGGCACCTTGATACATACGCGCTTTTACTCGAACGCTGTAGGTACGACCGTATTCGAAGTCAGCAAAATAATACATCCTAAATTGTGGATTTGATCCATTCGGGCTATTCACTTCATAAACACCGAAGGGAGCCTCCAGCTCAGTGAATTCCCATACGAAACCATCGAGCAAGAAGGTATTGCTTGGGAAGTTGGAGCGAATGATGTCATTGGCCACAAGGTCAAGGCGGCCGCAATCTGCAGCGCGGACTTCTACCACTGGGATATGTGCCACAGCTGTTTCGAAAGCGGTATTGGCAGGAGCCGAAGCACCGGCATGGTATACGCGGTATACATAGTTCTCACCTACGGTAAGATCGGTAAGCCAGAAAAGCTCGCGCTGACCTATACCGCCATCGTTTACACAGGCCAGCTGTGTGCCGCCACAGGCGTCAAAGACTTCAACCACAGGATCGAAATCGGCACCACCTTCTACCCGGAAATAAGTAACAGAACCTACTGCGGTAAATGTGAAGTAAGGATCAGGATTACCGCCAGCCCCCTGACATTGCGCAAGGCCTGAATAGGTTGTGGCGCTTAGATCGGCATCTATTTCTGAGACCGCGAAGGTAGTCTGCGATGTCAATGATATTGCATTATCGCAATTTGGGTTTGCAACCCCTTCGCAGGTGGCGTTGAAGCTCCATCCGCCGCCAAGGCCGAGGCTTCCTTCACTACAGCTACCGCCCACATCTGAAGTAACGCGCAAGTAAAGCGTACCACTCGATGCGGTACGGGTGAGGCCAGCTAGATTTCCACCATTGGCTCCGTCAAAAAGCAATGGATCGGTAAATAAGGCTCCGTCTCTGATAGTGATCTTGTCAGACCCATTTTGAATAAGGCCAGACACGAAGGTCAACGTAATGGGTGAGCCGTCGGTAGATGAATACCTGAAAACAGTATTGTCGTTATTCCTGTAGCAATAGGTCTGATCAAGCGGGCTTCCGCAGGATACGACGTTGGTGCAGCCGAGACCGACATCCGTAAGGTTCCGGGTCACATTGCACGATGCATCTTCTGCGTGCACTACCGTAATGGTAACTGGGGTGCCAAGCGGAAAAGGACCGACCGTTTGCGTTCCGGTAGATGTGATTCCATTAATAGCAGGGGCACCGGCATTGTTGGTAATATTAAGCTCGGTAGCATCTCCGAGCGATGAGATATTAACATTGACAGAGTATTCATTCTCAGCGCCACACACGCCATTGAAGGTCGCCGTGGGTGATGTACAGGTGGGAGCGCCATTGGAGCAAAAGTCGAAGGGGCTTGACTGATTGCCACCCACATCCCAAAGTTGGATGTAGATCGTTTCGCCGGGAGTTCGGCCAGTAAGTGTGATCTCTGGGTAGAAACCTTCTCCCGAATCATCATCACAGCCCAGAAAATTGAGCGCAGTGCACGTACCGGAATAAACGGCCATATTGATATCCATCAATAAATTTGAAGTTCCCGGCTTGAATTGAGCCCTGAACGTGATTTCGCCGGAAGGCGGCACTACAGAAGAAAGCCAAAGGTCGCCACCATTATAACCAGGGCAACTGCCCGATGGTGGCGTCTGACCGCTGTTGGAAAGGCCGACATTAGTTACTTCGGTAAAAACGCAATCATTAACCGAAGTGGCGATGGCCTGAGCGGTAGCGCACGTGTTTTGTGCCAATAGACTTGAAGCAAGTCCGCTGAAAAGAATTGTGATAAAAAGGGAAATACTGTAAATGTTTCTCATACCCGTAGGAAATTTAATTTATTCATGTCAAAACTAATGATTTTAAGCGATTCAAAGCAAAGATTTATCGAAGCTTCCATGTAAATCCTGATTTTCCATAGAAAATGGGACAGTGCGGGAGATTTGTGAACAAAAAAATCCCCAATAAAGGGGATTTCGGTTCAGTGTGACGTAATCTTAATCCCGTATGATCACCCCATGGGCTTCAAAATTAACGCCTACTTCGGGTTGGTTTATAGCGGCTATTTCTTCCTTGGTTTTTCCAGCATCTTCTGCCAAATGTTGCAAGTCGGCCACCGAAATGGTATCGGTGAAAGCCACTCCTTCCATGACCACTATCTTGCCCTGCACGCCTTCGGTAGGCACGAAGAAGCCGTAATCTTTAAAGCGCACACGCATCTCTTCGCCATTTCCCATATCTACGGTCATCCAGCATCCTTTCACCTTGCAGGTTTCATTGATGGTAGCTTCTACCTTGGTTTCTACAGATTCTTTGCCCTTCATTTGAGCCATCAAAGAATTGGCAGGAATGGCTCCTTCCATCGAAATGGTATCACCGTAAAACGAAACATTTTCGGCCATGTCCGCTGGATTTTCTTTTTCTGTCTTTTTGGAATCCTGAGCAGTGCAAGAAACGATAAAGCCGATTGCGAGTATTGATAGTATTTTCTTCATGTCATTTTTTTTGCAAAACTAATGAATATTACAATTCGATCAGCGCTTATCGATCTTGAACTCTGTACGCCTGTTTTGAGCGCGATTGGCTTCTGAAGTATTGGGAACCAATGGCATGGTCTGTCCATAGCCTTTAAAAGACATCCGCGTAGGCGTAACCCCCATTTGCTGCAAGTAACCGAACACTTCAAAGGCACGGTCGGCGCTGAGCACTAGGTTCTTTTTCTCGTCGCCGGTATTATCGGTATGGCCGCCTATCTCAATGATCAGGGATTCATTTTCGATCAGGTAATCGGCAAATTCATCGAGCACCTTTTTGCTGGCTCCGTTTAGATCTGATGAAGCTGTGGCAAATTGAATATCATTGATCCGATAGGTTTTTCCGGCCGTGATCGGCTCTATTTTAAGCCCGATCTTTTGAACCGTTCTTGCGGTATCGGCCATGGTAAACACTCTGGTATTGAAGGCTACTTCTTCTGTATCGCTCTTTACAGAAACCACCACATCTTCATCTTTTCTAAGGTTTACTACCGCCGCATACGTTCCGTCGGTCTTGTTCACGTCGACTTCTTTGATCTCTTTCGTTTCGGTGTACTTCAGTTCGATGCGGGCATCTTTTACGATCTCACCTTTTGCGTTTTTAACATCACCTTTCAGAATCAATACCTTCTCGGGTCGCGCCTTTGGCGGTAAGCTGAAGGTAAATATATCCAAACCCCTAGCTGCCTGCACATTGCTAGATGCAAATAGGGCGATCTTACCATCTGTGCTTACGATCAGGCCATGTTCATCTTGGGGTGAATTAAGGGGATAGCCCAGATTTTTTGGCGGTGACCAGCTCCCAGATTTATTTTGTTTGGAAAAGTAAATATCGTAGCCGCCTGCCCCTATCCTTCCATTGCTGGAAAAGTACATGGTGCGGCTATCGACGTGGAGAAAAGGACTCTTATCATTTCCAGGGGTGTTGATCGGCTCTCCGATGGGCTGGGCTGGCTTCCACGAACCGTCTGCGGCCCGCTCGGCGTAATAGATATCTATCGAAGGATTGCCATCGGCATCGGGCGTAGAAGTGGCGCGCACCGATGCGAAGTAGAGCGTATTGCCATCGGCAGATAGTGTGGGCTGCGCTTCCCATCCATCGGGAGTATTGATGGCATCGCCCAAATTCTCGAGCCCCGACCATTTCAGTTTATTCCCGGTAGCACCCGCCGGGGCTGGCTCAAAATGGGTCACATAAAGGTCGCAGTTCTTATAATTGGCCGATACCGGCTTGCATACGGTTACGAACATCTCCCTATTATCGAGCGAGAGCGATACACCGCCATAATTATCGCCCACATTAAAGGGCGGTGCGAGTGGCTCGGGCGGTGCAAAATCATTATCGGAACCCTTCGAGACTGCTTCCATAAAGGTCTCGACTTCGCGGGTGTAGAGATCGCCCTTATTTTTGACAGATTCTTTTCGGGTGAAGAATATCAACTCATTATCTGGTGATAGCATGGGCAGGTATTCGTCGGCAGCGGTGCTGATGGCTGCGATCTGCTTGGGATTATACGGAAGCGGATTGGCATAGAAGTCGACATAGAAGCGGGCTTCGGGAAGTACCGATGCAATGTCTTTCTCTTTCACATCAAAATCCCGTGATACCTTTCCGCCCGATTTATCGAAATTCAGAAAGCCTTCAAAATAGGTGACTGCACCTTCATAATCTTGATTATTGTAGGCTATCAGGCCGGCGTAATAATAGGCATCGCTATGGTACGAAGGACATTGGGCTACTACGGCTTCAAAGTTCTTTTGAGCACTCTCAAGGCTCCTACCTTTCTCCATCCCATATTGGTATTGGGCGCGGGCGAGCCCAAAGCGACAGGGAAGGCATTGCCCATCTTCTTCTACCGATTCCTTAAATAGAGCCAGCCTTTCTTCGATGGCCATATTTCCACTGGCCGAGGCTTTCTCCCGCAGTTTCTCGGCTTTTTTTGAAGCGATGGTCTCACAGCCGTTTTGGCTCACGGCCAATAAGGGTGCAAGAAGAACGAGATAAAAAACAATTATTTTTTTCAGCGGTATGCCGATCATTCAAAAATCACTTTAGTTTATCGGCTTCATCCCGTGCCTTTTTCATGATATCGTCGGCTTTCTTCTGAGCTTCCTTCTCCAGATTTTTCGCCGTCTTATCCGCTTCATCCTTTAGCTTATTCCCAGCGATTTCTGCACCTTTCTTAGAGAGCGGGTTCTTCGCTTCATCCATTAAATTCTTCGCTTGCTTATCAGCTTCCTTGCGCAAGTCGTCTCCAGCATCTTTGGCATCCTTTACGATCTTGTCGGCTTGTTTCTGGGCATCGGCTATGATCTTTTCGGCTTGCTTCGATGCTTCTTCTTTCACCTTTTCTTTCCCTTCATCGATCTTCTCATTGATAGCTTCCTTCACCGCTTCCTTGGCTTGGTCCTTCACGTTGGCGCCATCCATCCCTGCAAAGCTCGGGGTGATTTTTGGGTCGGCAATATCGCCGCTAATGCGCACATCGACCTTGATATTCTCGCCCATTGACATATTGCCACCCAAGAACTTATTGGCTTGGCCCAGTAAACCTTCGGCCATTTTATTAAAATCTCCACCCAGCTCGCCACGGGGTATGGTCATAGCCATAAGGTAATCCATGGTTTCATCGAAACTCGTATAGCCCGAAACCGTCGCTTTCATCTTATCGATTTTGACATCAAAAGGATCGGTCGTGATCTTACCATCCTTTATTACGAAGGTTGCATTCAAGTCTTGCACGGTCTGCTTGGCAAGTTTGGGCGACTTCATGGTATCGGCGAGCTTCTTCAAAAAGTCGCTTCCTTCGAGCACCACCTGATCGGTGCTTATGCTTCCGCGCCCGTTCATAGTTTCATATACTGGTTCCATATCTGCATTTACGGCAGTAGTAAGCTTCATGGTAGATGATACTTTGCCCTGAGCGTACTTTGCAATCGGTGCGTACTTTTCTACGGTGGTGAAAGCTTTGGCTGTCTGCGCAATATCTATTTGTTTTAGCTCGTAGTCGAAGTCGGCAATGGGCTGTAAATGGTTCTGCGAATTATACGAACCATTCATCTTGGCCGAACCACCGAGCAGGTTAAACGCTAAATCTTTAAGGGATGCAATCTCATTTTTAATGGTAATCTGACCTTTCATTTGGTCGATGGTCAAGTCGTCATAAAGTATCTGACCAATGGAAGCATTAAGAATAATGTCCAGATTATCGGGGATCAATAGCATCTCGGTGCTATCGGCCGGGGCTGTGGTTTCAGCATCGGCGCTTTCTGTCTCTTCGGCACTGGAGCTGTCACCACCCATCATTTTATTGGCGTCGATCTTATCGGCCGTGAAATTGAATACCCCATGGAGCGTGGTATCGGTAAGGGCATAGGCCACATAATTATCTACATAGCCATCCATTTGCATATTAATGCCTTCATAAATGACCTTTAATATCTCGAGATCGAGCTTCTGCGGCGTAAAGCTCATGCGGGCTTCGGGAATCTCTGCGGCCACTTCGGCATCCTTGTATACGAAGGAAGCCAGCTGGGCATTTCCACCGGCGGTAAACGCACTGAACTGCTGGTTTTCAATGGCACTTAGCGCTCCTTTCAGCTCGAAATGCGCATTTAATATCCCGCCCAGGGTGAAGTCTTCTTCCATTGGGATCACATCTTTGAAGCTTCCAAGATTCAGATCGGCATCTACTTTGGTATCGATCAGTGGATCGGTCATCGGTTGGCGGAGCGAAAGTCGTGCATCAATAGTATTTGGCTGACCGGCAGACTTTCCGAGCTCCATGTGAAACTTGGGAACATCTACCGTCATATTATTCATATCGGCGCCTTCGGGACTTTTTATATCGGCTTTTATCTGAATATTCTCTATGCTCTTCGGCAAATCCGGGTATTGGACACGGCCATTCTCTACCCCCATAGAAACTCCAAATCCGGGCATTGAAGTATCGTTATAAATCCCTTTAACGTAGCCGCTCAAATCGAGTTTCCCAGCGGCGTCGACACCATCCAGATCGCTCGCAAACTCGGCCGGAATGAGCGACATGATGGTAGTGAGTTCGGTCTTCTTCGTATTGAAGGTGATGTCCATATCGATATCATCACCCGGCATGGCAAGCCAACCGTCAAAGCCAAGCGCCAATTGATTCATAATCAGCTCATTTTCCTTAAAGGTAAACTTCATATTGGCCAAATCCATAGCGATATCTGCCTTCAGGTCGGTTTCGACTTTATTGACATACACCGTTCCTCCATAATCTACCGTGGTCGCATCGATATGGGTATTCGTGAAAAGCGTGAAAACATCTTCAGCAAAATTGCCCTTACCGGTATGGTTCAAGCCGATCATCTTCAGCAACATCTCTAGGCTGGCATCGTCATAAGCCAATTTTCCATCCCGTATTTCATATTCCGATATTTCGAGTTTCACAACTTCACCGCCCGGCTCTTCTTCAGCCGGTACTTCGGTCGAATCGGATGGGATGGTAATATCATAATTGGCCGACCCATCTTTTAGCACCAGCACATTGATATTCGGCTCATTGAGCAGTATTTTCTTGATCTCTACCTGATCTCCACCTATCACGCTCATTACATCAAGCACCAGGTTAAGCTCCTTCATGGCCACCAAAGTATCACCGGCAAAGGGCTCCTGCCCAATCACGCTCAGGTCATCAATGGAGACCGATAGATTGGGAAAATTTCGGATCAGTGAAAGGTCCACGTCCGAGAAATCTACGGTGGCCTTTAGGTTCTTATTGGCTTGCTCTTTTACCAGAGCTATTATTTTGCCCTTAAAGGCAAAAGGAATGATAATCAATGCCGCGATAAACAATACGACGAAAATACCTATGATTTTGAGCGCTTTTTTCATGCTATTCTTTTCTATTTCTGATAATTAAGTTCACCTTCTGTTTTGGCAATTACGGTAGACACAGTGGCATCGCCGGTCACATTCACTACCGTGCGGCACATATCTAAGATACGGTCTACGGGAAATATTATTGCGATCCAGAGCGGGTTTAGACCAACGCTTTGTAGAACAATGATGAGCATTACCAGACCTGCGCTAGGTACTGCCGCCGAGCCAATACTGGCCAGCGTGGCCGTAAGCACGATCGTGAGTTGCTGCCCCAAGTCTAGGTCTACCATGTGAAGCTGAGCCAGAAATACCACGGCCACAGCCTGATAGAGACTCGTGCCATCCATATTTACCGTTGCCCCGATGGGCAGTACAAAGCTGGTAATATTTCGAGAAACTCCTATATTTTCTTCCACACATTCCATCGTGACCGGAAGTGTGGCTGCGCTGCTGCTGGTGCTAAATGCTAAAAACTGCGCCGGACTGATCCTTTTAAAAAACTGGGCGTAGGTCATATCTTTTACCACGGTGCGGGCTATGACGGGGTAAAAGACGAAAATCATGAAGAAGAGCCCGACCACGACCACGACCGTATAGGCGCCGAGCCCTTTAAAAATCTCGAATACCTCAGCGGGGGTATCGGCCATTTCGGAGAGGACCCCAGCCATTAGCGCAAAAACGAAAAAGGGCGCACCCTTCATCACTACATCTACCATTTTAAGGAACACATCATTGGCTCCTTTGATGATCGACTTTAGGCTGCTCACATTCTCTTCGGGCAGCAAGGCCAGACATATCGCAAAAAATATGGCGAAGAAGATGACCTGAAGCATAAGGCCATTATTCGAGATCGAAAGCCCAATATTCTCAGGTACCATGTCTACAAGAAACTGCATTGGACTCTTGCCATCCGACTCCTTGGCAGTCTTCATCTTCTCGTTTACCTTCGCATTGCTTCGCTCGGCAGCAGCTTTTTGCTGGGCATCGCTAAGGTATCCGGCATACTCGGGTTCATCCGAAAAAAGGCGGCCATCTTTGATCTTTACATTTTCTTCGATAGCCCAAGATTCATAAGAGAGTCTGTTTTTTATCCTGGTTTCTTCATCTACCAGCTTTCCGGGCTGGGCGAGATTGACCAGGAGCAGCCCGACGCTTATCGCAATAATTGTGGTGACCAAATAGATGCCCAAGGTCTTGGCTCCAAGCCGGCCGAGGGTTGAGATATCTTTTAGATCTGATATGCCGGCTATGATGGAGAAAAGTACCAGCGGCACTGCGATAAATTTTAAGATTCGTATAAAGATGACTCCAAAAGGATTGATCCAGTCTCGCGTGAAGTCGTTCCAGCCCAAGTAGCTTGCCGCGAAAGCCCAGATGATACCCAGTACAAGACCTATGATTATCTTCCAATGCAGGGCGAGTTTCTTCATAATTTTATAGTTCGGTTTCTTAGGCTATGATCTGCCAATACCAGCGCTGCCATTGCTTCTACGATCGGCACAGCACGTGGCACCACGCATGGGTCGTGACGGCCTTCGATCTCTATTTCGGTTTTCTCTCCGACCTTATTCACCGTTTCCTGCTTTTTGCGGATGCTGGCCACTGGCTTAAAGGCCACGCGGAATAGAATGTCCATCCCATTTGAAATCCCACCCTGAATGCCACCGCTAAAATTTGTTTTGGTAGTGGTTTTGCCATCCACTGTTCCAAAAACATCATTATGCTCACTTCCGCGCATTGCCACCGACGAGAAACCGCTCCCGATATCAAATCCCTTCACTGCATTGATGCTGAGCATGGCTTTGCCGAGGTCGGCATGGAGCTTGTCGAATACCGGTTCGCCAAGTCCGGCGGGAACATTCTTTATGACGCAGGTAATAATTCCGCCGAGGGTATCGCCGTTATCGCGGGCGTGCTCGATCAACTTTCGCATTTCGGCCGCCACTGCCGGGTCGGGACACCGCAGATCGTTTTCGGGCTGTGATAGGTCGAGCTCCGAGATCGGCTTTGAGACTTCCGCTTCGGCCACGCGGCTCACGAAGGCTTTGATAGATATCTGGCTTTGCGCCAAAAGCTGACTGGCAAGGCTCCCGGCGGCCACCCGACAAGCTGTCTCGCGGGCGCTGCTTCGTCCGCCGCCGCGGTGATCGCGGTGGCCGTATTTGGCATCATAAGCAAAATCGGCATGAGAAGGCCGGTACACATCCTTGAGAGCGTCGTAATCTTTTGATTTTTGATCGCTATTGCGAATGGTAAAGGCTATGGGGCTTCCCGTGGTGCGGCCTTCAAAAATCCCCGAAAGCCATTGCACCGTATCGCTTTCCTTGCGCTGCGTGGTAATGTCAGACTGGCCGGGCTTTCGTCTGTCCAAATCTATCTGCACTGCATCCAAATCGAGCCGCAGGCCACTTGGGCAACCGTCTATGATACCGCCAATGGCCGCGCCGTGCGACTCGCCGAAGGTGGTGAGCTTAAATATTTCGCCGAAGGAGTTTCCTGCCATGAGGGGCAAAGATAGCAGGTTGGATGGTTTAGGAAATGGGTAATATTATGGGAAGGACGGGGTGGAAAAGCAATTTTCGAATTGATGGATGTCGGATGGCTCGACTTTGCGGGTTGTGGGAAGTATCTATTTTGTGATATTGCGCTTTGAATTGTGATCTGATGGTACGTGCCTTTCGAGCAGAACTTTTGCGGCTTTTTCGAATTTCCTGCGGCGTGCTGTGCCAATTTTCCAGATTGATCAATTGACCAAAGGTTTTGATGTTTTAGTAGTTTTTCATGGGTTTCTAATTTGGAAGGAAAGGCAAAAATTCAAACCTTACTTTTGCCCCTTTACATAAACCCCAAAGAATCCCAATCCCCCAATGCGTATCCTGATCAAAAATATCCGTGGCTTGGTAGGCTGCTATGATGAAGCACCTGAAATGCTGCGCGGCGCTGAGATGGGCAGGCTGCCGGTTCTCGAAAATGCATTTTTGGCCATAGAAGATGGCATCATAGCCATGTATGGCTCTATGGAAGATTGGGGCGGGATAAGCGATTGGCGCAACTTGGAGATCATAGATGCGGAAGGCCGGTTTGTTTTGCCCGCTTGGTGCGATTCGCATTCGCACCTGGTATTCGCGGAAACGCGGGAACTGGAATTTGAAGACCGCATAAAAGGCCTTACCTACGAGCAGATAGCCAAACGCGGTGGTGGCATCCTGAACTCCGCGGCAAAGCTTGCCGCTATGTCAGAAGACGAGCTGTTTGACAAAGCGCTGCCTAGGCTGCACGAAGCAATGATGATGGGCACCGGTGCCATGGAAATCAAAAGCGGATATGGCCTGAGTACGGAAAATGAGCTGAAGATGCTTCGGGTGATAAAGCGCTTGAAAAATGAAAGTGATGTGGCTATCAAATCGACTTTTTTGGGTGCCCATGCCATTGCCGCCGACTTTGCAGGCCGTCGCCGGGGATACATCGACCTGATATTGGAAGAGATGATACCGGCGGTGGCCGAGGCCAAGCTGGCCGACTACATAGACGCATTTTGTGAAGACGGTTACTTCTCGGTAGATGAAACTTTGGAAATCGTGCAGCGCGGTGCAGAGTTTGGGCTGAAAAGCAAAATTCACATGAACCAATTCAATGCCCTCGGTGCCATACCCGAATTGGTGTCTGCCGGAGCCGTTTCGGTAGATCATTTGGAAGTGCTGGAAGACCGCGACATTTCTTCCCTGAGCGGATCAAGAACCATAGCCACTGCCCTACCCTTGTGCAGCCTTTTTTTGAGCATACCCTATACGCCTGCCCGAAAACTCATTGATGCCAATGCCGCTGTGGCCTTGGCCACTGATTTCAATCCGGGTTCGGCACCTTCCAGCAATATGTCATTGGCCGTGTCGCTGGCCTGCATAAAGATGGGCATGACGCCCGAAGAAGCAATAAATGCAGCCACCTTAAACGGCGCGGCAGCTATGGAATTGAGCCATTCGCATGGCAGCATCAGCCCGGGCAAAGTGGCAAATTTGATCATTACTGAGCCTTGTACCCATCTTTCTTATCTCCCTTATTCTTTTGGCAAGCCAGCCGTTGAAGGGGTGATAATTGGTGGGAAGGTGGTAAAGGGATTGGAATGATATTCATTAAAATATTGCATTCCATATTTACTCCCAACTTGTTGATCCTATCATTCAACATTTGGAGCTTTTTGATCAGATCTTCAAAGGATTCCGAGTCGCCATAAAACATGCTCTCTTTCATAGCTAAGTAATCTTTCTCGTAGGCATTGATCGTTTTTTTGGGCGGCATAAAACTCAGGGTTCTATAATTGTGTGAGCCATAGTCTACCCATGAGATTTTGGTCATCTTGCTTCTGTGGTCAATTATTGTTTGATAAAGTTCCCTGTCGGCAATAGCTTTTTCCAAAAATGCTGTGTCCATGATCCTGGAAATATCATACAAATGCCTTGTCATGCGCTCACTTCTGATTAACCTACCTTCGGGTTTCTGGAACTCTTCATGCAACAAGAACATTTTTTCGATCAGAGTTCTCGTCGGTGTCACTGTGGGCACAATTACTGGGTCATCCGCAAATTTTTGATCGGGATAAACATCACGAATAAATGATGAGAGCTCTTTATTTTCAAATGGTTCCCGTAGAGACCTCGCGCTCATTTCTATCAGAATTCTCGGTTGGAGATATTCTTGATTTTCTACCAAGGACTTGTACCTCAATTCTATCGCCAATGGATCTGTATCCGATTCTTCGAATTTTGCGACATGCAATTCAAATTCTTTGACTCCATTCGATTCTAGGGCGTTCTGCAATAGCAAATGAAACTTTTCGTCAACGTATTTGCAGGATGCCTTTCTTAGGTTTTTTACGCTTGTTTTACTTAAATCTCCTTCAAGCCCAAAAAAAGACCGGTCAATGGCCAAATCAATATCTTCAGAAAATCTTTCTATAATACGCCATGCTTTGCTCAAGGATGTGCCACCTTTGAATACTAGATGATCCGAGATTTCAGTAGAATAAATAGCTCTTAGGGCTATCATTACCCATAGATCCTTCTCAATCACAACAGGCAGCAATCCTTTTTTTATACTGGTTTGGATCAGTATTATTCTTCTATCTTCTTCAGTTAAATTGAACCATTCTTCCATAATCTATAGATTGGCCGATTCTTTTATGATCTCGGCCACCCAATGCGGCGCCAGCTTGATGTCATGCTTGATTAAATCATCATTTACAGTTTCTAATACTTCTCGAACCCTTTCCTTGATTGCAGGGGTTACATTATTAACCCCTAATTCTTTTAAGGCCTGTATGATTAAGATCAGTTTATCGCTTTTTACCGAAAGCAATTTGGGCGTTGCCTTTTTAAATTTTATACTTCCTTGCTCCAATTTTATCGACCTTGTAGAACCATCAGTAAGGAATACAGTATTTACGGGGACTTGGGTAGAGAGACCTAACTTATTGAGCGCTTGAATACCTGTGGGAATTATGCGCGCCTTATCCCTTTTGGCAATTGCAATTGCAATCTCTTCAAAATCGGGATACAATACACCCAAGGTGGGGTGCAGCTTTGGATATAAATAAATGCCAGGTGCCAAACGCACGAGAAAATCGTCGTTCTCCAATCGTTTTAAAGCCTGTCGAATCGATGAGCTCGACCCATACTTGGAAAAACTCGACGGGAAAAATAATTTTCCCTTATTATGATTGATTATTACGTGCTTTACTTTATTTTCAATAGATACAGCCATTCATAATTTCTAATTCTGTCACAAATATAGTAGATAATTGTGACAAATTTAATTTGACCTTTCGGCTTAATCAACGGGGATTGATCGAAAGAAATCGAGTAAGTCTCTCCTCTACCCGTTCATTTTCAACTCACAAATCAACTTCTCAAAGCACCACAAGCCTTTTAGTCCCGCTCCGGTCGCCATCTAGCACATTCAAAAGATCAAAGCCCTGCGACAGACCGGAAATATTGATAATATTATCGCCTTTGTTAATTTGCCTTTCTGGATAATGTGGCCGAGCAGATCATATATAACGTACTGCGCATTTGTGCCGATCTCGCCCTGAATGGTACCACTTGAGTTTGCGGGGTTGGGAAAGTGATTGAAGCTTACTTGATCAGTCTTTTGATTCTTAACCGAAGTGAACACACCGCCGGGCAGGGTGTCAACCGCCGCTGTGGCCTGGTTTACATAATCTGCTATGAGATTTACCAGATCGGTAACCGGTGATTCGGATTGTCGACCGGCTACATACCGGCTACATATACATAGTCGAACATAGTCGAACCTTTGTTTTTGACCGGCATTTATAGTAAAAGAGCCACAATTGGCATTCATGCGTCTATCGCCGGGCGGTATTTCTGCGGTGGCTTCTGTCCAGCTCTGAGCATCGGGATACATTTGATCGATCCCATCGGTGCCAAAATGGATAGGATCACTAAGGCCAAGTAACACGTAATCACTAGATAACGGCTGTAATTGATTAGAAGGAATCACCATTTTAAGCATAAACAAATGCTTTCTCCACATTGGTTCCGACGTAATCATCCGTAGCAGTGCCCAAATCAAAATCATTGAAAATACTTAGATAAACATCAGTATAACTCGTATCACTTTTATTGATAAAATTTTGATGGACAAAAACGGTATTGCTCAATGGTGGTTCAGTTTCCAAAAAATACTGGCAGAGTTGACCAATTTGAGCGTAAGCTGGCAACGTAAGTTATCCCAAAAAAATAAATCCCGAAGATGCCAGCCAATTTAGAAACTAAAAAGGGTGAAAACACCCTATTATAAAATAATACTCATCTATATTATTGCAGTGGCTTAGGTTTAAGCATTATAGACCAATCTCGTTAAAATGACCGCCGCCTGCTCTCGCAGTAGGGCTCGACCAAGACAGGCCAGTTGCAAATTATAAAACCCATGCTCTTAAAGGTGTGGGTTTTATCTATTCATATCACCACAGCTTTCATTGCAAAAACCCACCTTTGCGCCATGGAAACGTTTACCCCTGTGCAGGAAAAACTCAATGCCGGAACCCATTTCCTTGGGCTTCTTATAGGGCTTATCGCGATACCCATCTTACTGTTTTTTGTAATCAGCTCACCCGTTTCAACGGTAGTAGACTTAGCCGGCACGATGGTGTATGGCCTAGGTTTTATCATGGTATTTGCCTTCTCAGCACTTTACCATCATCATACCGAACCTAAGCTTAAGTACCGGTTTGAAATATGGGATCATTTTGGGATTTATTTTATGATAGCTGGCAGTTACACTCCTTTCATTCTGGCTTATGCCAAAGGATCGGAGCAGATAGCCCTATTGATCGCCATATGGATTTTTGCCATCATGGGCTCTATTTTCAAATTCTTCTTTCCCGATCGGTTTCGAATCGTCTCTATGCTTATCTATATAGCCATGGGGCTTCTCATCGTCGCTTCGCCGCAAGACTTTAAGGACGCATTACCTGCCGAGCTGGTGTGGTGGCTTGCAGCTGGCGCCGTTTTTTACATCACCGGATTGATTTTCTACCTCTGGGCCATCTTCAAGCACCACCACGCAGTATGGCATTGCTTCGTATTGGCCGGAGCCTGCTGCCATTATATGGCGGTGCTCAAAATTTATCTCTGATCTTCGCGGGTTCGGCATTTGCTGAAAAGCAAGGCCTTGAAAGTCAAACCCCCAACCTTTGGTTTTACACTCTTAAAGTAACATCGGGATAAGACCGTCTATCGAAGCGCGCTTCCACAGAATTACACGGTGGCATGAATAGACGTGTACCACTTTACAAATTTCGCAAGCCCTTCATCCAATTTGGTTTTCGGATCATAGCCTAAAAGTCGCTTTGCCTTTTCGATATTGGCAAAAGTGATGTCTACATCGCCTTCTTGCATCGGCATCTGCTCTATGATAGGTTCTTTGCCTACTGCTCGGCCGAGGGCATCGATCAGGTCGAGCAGTTTTACAGGAGTATTATTCCCAAGATTTATAATCTCAAATACCTTATCCTTATTAAAAAGGTATTCGAGCGATCGCATGATACCATCTACCGTATCGGCCACATAGGTATAGTCGCGGGCAGTGCTGCCATCACCAAACATGGGTATGGACTTACCTTCGGAGATAAGTTTGGTAAACTTATGTATGGCCAGATCAGGCCTTTGGCGCGGACCATATACCGTAAAGAACCGAAGATTTAAGATGTCAAGCTTGTAGAGATGGTGGTAGGTATAATTCATCAGCTCCGTACTTCGCTTCGTAAAAGCATAAGGTGAGATAGGCTCATATTCAGGGCCTTCTTCCACAAATGGAATTATTTTTGAGTTGCCATAGATGCTTGAGCTACTGGCGCTTACTATTTTATAGACACCGCGGGCTATGCAAAGTTTCAAGATAGCGTGCGTTCCGGTAATATTGGTGTCGATATAGTCTTGTGGATTTTCTATGCTCGGCCTAACGCCTGCCCGCGCGGCGAGATGAATCACAGCATCAAATTTCGGTAGAGCGGCTAGACCCGCAGCATCCAAAAGATTGAGCTCGAAAAAACGAAAGTCGGCAGATTCCTGTAGCCCCTGCAGATTGCGTTCTTTAATAGGTCTGGGATAAAAAGAAGAAAAATTATCGAGCCCTATTACACGATATCCTTTTGCGATAAGCAGCTCACAAAGGGTAGAACCGATAAATCCGGCAGCGCCGGTCACGAGAATGGTTGACGTCATCAGCGCAAATATAATCTTTGCGAATCTTTCGATAAAAGCGTACCGAAACAGGCTGGACGATCATCGCCACAAACAAAAAATCTAGGAAGGCTTCTGCTGCTCGGTAGTGTGCTGAGAGTAGGCAGCGCAATGCCTTTGAGAACCAGTGCAGCGGGTCAAGATGAAAGCTACGATGCAGAGCGCAATGATAGTGGCTACTTTTTTCATGTTTATTTTTTTCGGGTGTTCCGTGTGGTATACTTCTCACACCATCAGAAGGTTTCAAAATAAGTCAACCCACCGATCATCCTCAAAAACGACCTTTTATATAGTACTAAATTTAAATATAGTACTTTGCTTTGCATAGTACCAGTTTAATTCTACTTTTACCCCGATAATCGGATTGCCCAAAGGCAACTCAGTCCTGGAAAAATGAAGATTGAAAATACAAAGGCACAAATGCGCAAAGGGGTTCTGGAGTTTTGCATACTCCAGCTTCTTAATTCGGAAGAGATGT
Source organism: uncultured Cryomorphaceae bacterium (assembly GCA_963836915.1). Lineage (GTDB taxonomy): Bacteria > Bacteroidota > Bacteroidia > Flavobacteriales_D > Cryomorphaceae > Cryomorpha. Next base: position 1,032,203 of record CAWILH010000002.1, read on the forward strand.
ACCCCTCCGATATTATTGCATCGCTAAAGGCCAGAAAGCTGATCGTGGTAGAAGGTACTCTATACCCATTGCTCAACAGGCTAAAAGACTCAGAGATATTGGAATATAGATGGGAAGAATCAAAAGCTGGGCCCCTCGGAAATATTACAAGCTCACACCCACCGGCCAGAAAGTGCTTATCGAACTCCGAGCCACCTGGGAAGAACTAGTAAGTGCAGTAAATGATACTATTAAACACCAACCATGAACAAGACCATCACAGCCAATATAGGCGGACGCGTATTTAACATCGAAGAGCACGCCTATGACCTTTTGAATAATTATCTATCGGCCATACGCGGGGCATTTAAAGGCACCGCTAGTGCCGATGAAATAATTTCGGATATAGAACTCCGCATCGCCGAGCTCTTTATGGAGCGCACATCAAGCCAGAAGCAGGTCATTACCCCGGCCGATATCGATGAAGTAATAACCATTATGGGGCAGCCCGAAGATTATGTAGATGGTGATGAGGACCGGGTAAACGATGGCGGTAGTTTCGGCAAGTCTCATAAGCAGGTATTTAGGGATCCGGATAATAAGGTAGTCTTTGGGGTATGCGGTGGTATCGCGGCCTATTTCGGGATCGATCCGATCGTGATCCGCATTATCTTCATTGCCTTCACCATCTTCTACGGCACTGGTATCATCATCTATATCGTACTCGGTATCATCATTCCAAAAGCCAGCACCACCGCCGAAAAGCTCCGGATGCGCGGCGAGCCGGTCACCGTCGACAACATTTCCCGAAAGGTGACCGAATCTTTAGAAAGCCTGAAAGACTTTGGTAAAAAAAAAAGTGGTGAGCAGACGGTCTCCCGAAATATAGTCGGGGAGATTTCGGCTTTTTTTGCGCAGATCTTCGATTTTTTGGGCGATATACTCAAAATAATAGGCCTGGTGCTCACAAAAGTGCTAGGGGTGCTCTTTACCGCCATTGGAGCCATCGGTATTTTCTTCACCATTGTAATCATCGTGGGTTGGGAGAGTTATATTACCCTTGCCGAGCAAAATTTTCAAGACAATGGAATATTTTATGACTCCGATTGGCAAAATTTTATACAGATCCTTCAAAATGCCCATGAAGTCCGCTTATACCTAATCATCGGTTTTGCGCTCACCGCCATTGTTCCCGCGCTCATTTTTCTTTTGGTAGGGATACGCCTGCTTTTCAACATCCGCTTCTCGCCTATTGTAACCACTATTCTCTTTATCACACTCTGGCTGGTTGGCGTGGGATTGCTCATCACGGGCTGGCTGAAACTCATGGATTCGTACAAAGTAAAAATCGCCTTTGAAGAAAAGCTCTTGATCGACATCCCACAGTCGAACACGCTTTATTTAGATGTTATGGACGCGGATGAAACAAGCTTCGTAATTGGCTATGGATTCATGGATGGCCATTTATATTCACAGGGCAGTGTAACATTTCCCGGTATAGATTCGACTAATATTCACCACTTGGGCAGGAGCCAACTATGGATTGAAGAAAACGGATCGGACAGTCTTATTTATTTAATCACTGAATACGAAGCAAGGGGTGCCACCCAAAAAAAAGCAATGGAAAATGCCAAGAACATCAAGTCTAACATGAGCATAAGCGGCGATACCTTACGGTTAAATACCATCTATGCAGTGCTTGATCAACATAAGAGCGTTGGGGAGTCGATGCATTTCAGACTACGCCTGCCGGTGGGCCGCACCATCCAGCCATCCGAAGCCATCCGATCTCGTATTAAGGGTCTGCCCAAGGGTGTTCATTTTCATGAAAATGACGGCCTACCCAAGACCTGGCTCATGACTATTGAAGGATTGGTATGTAGCTCTTGCGCAGACAGTCCTGCTCAGTCGGCTCCTTTACAGGCCGATAGTTCAAGCACCCTACCAACTGATCTAAAACCCTAGGCACTCACCTTTTAAAAAACCAAAAACCATGACCAAAAAGCAATATTTCTTTCTCATCTTTTTAGGCATTCTTCTATTCAACGCTTCGCTCTCGCTCGGGATTTATTTCTTTAAGGAAAGAAAACAAGCGGAACTGCAGTCGAAGGCCTGTCCAGAAGAAAATACCCAAATAAGCACACATCGCTATGCCCTTCCGAAGTTTGTCCCAGTAGTTTGGAGTGCGGTACCTTGATGGAAAAGCTCTTTACGAAAGGCGGGTAGTTTACTATCTTCGCAGCGCCAAATTTTTTCAAAACTATGGATCGAGAGAAAGAAGCAATTGCGACACAGGATCAAGCCTTTTTAAAAGAAGTATTATCCGATTATGAACTGGCCTGCACCAGCCGCGAAGCATCCCTGCTGGGACGAAAAGAAGTGCTGACCGGAAAAGCCAAGTTTGGCATATTTGGAGACGGCAAGGAGTTGGCGCAAATAGCCATGGCCAAGCAGTTCAAGAATGGCGATTTCCGATCGGGCTACTACCGTGACCAGACCTTTATGATGGCCATAGGCAGCCTGTCCGTTCAGCAGATGTTTGCCGCGCTATACGCCCATACCGATCTATTGCAAGAGCCCGCCAGTGCCGGCAGGCAGATGGGAGGACACTTCTCTACACGCAGCCTGAATGATGATGGATCATGGCGCAACCTTATGGAGCAGAAGAATTCTAGCGCCGACATATCACCCACCGCAGGTCAGATGCCGCGATTGGTTGGCCTTGCGCAAGCTTCAAAAATATACCGGAATCTCAATAACCTTTCGGCTAAGTTTTCAAAATTCACCGACGGCGGTGATGAAGTAGCCTTCGGCACCATAGGCGATGCCAGCACCAGCGAAGGGTTGTTCTTTGAATCAATGAATGCCGCTGGAGTGCTCCAGGTGCCCATGGTCATCTCCGTATGGGATGATGGGTACGGGATCTCCGTTCCGAAAAAATACCAAACCACTGGGGGCAGCATTTCGCGCTTATTGAAAGGTTTTCAACAAGAACCCGGCATAGAAGGCTACGAAATCTATACCGTGAAAGGTTGGGACTATGCCAATCTCGTGGCCACATACGAGAAGGCGGTGGCGCTTTCGCGCAAAGATCACGTACCGGCACTCATTCACGTAGAAGAGATGACACAGCCACAAGGCCACTCGACATCCGGCTCTCACGAGCGCTACAAGTCTAAGGAGCAGCTAGCCTGGGCCGAAGAGCACGACTGCATAATCAAAATGCGTGAGTGGATTCTAAATCATGACTTGGCCGAAGTAGAAGCGCTCGACAGGATAGAGCAAGAAGCAAAGAAAGGGGTGAGAACCGCACAGAAAGCCGCTTGGAAGGAATTTCTTGAACCGCTCAGCGCAGAACGGGATACTGTGGTAGACCTCATCAAAAAGGTAGAATCTATAGACGATTCGCTTCCCACCCTGGCCGAAAAACTCCATAAGGAAGTCAATCCAATCCGGCGAGATATATTCTCTGCCGCCCGCAAGGCGCTGCGCATTATTTCCCGTAAGGATGCCGCCGCAGGTGAATTCCTAAAAACATGGATCGATGCAGAAAGCGCAAAGAACACAGAGCGCTACAGTGGCTATCTATACTCTGGAAGGTCGGAGCAGATCAATCAAACCGTTGACGCCCAGTATTCCGATGACTCTGAAGATGTGGACGGTAGAATCATCTTGCGCGATAATTTTGATGCGCTTTTCAGCAAATACCCCGAGCTTCTCACCTTTGGGGAAGATGTAGGTAAGATAGGCGGAGTAAATCAAAGCATGGAAGGGATGCAAGAAAAATTTGGCAAGCTGCGCGTGGCTGATACGGGTATCCGCGAAGCCAGTATTCTAGGCCAAGGCATTGGTATGGCTATGCGCGGCCTGCGACCCATCGCCGAGATCCAGTATTTGGATTATATCTTCTATGCGCTGCAAATAATGTCCGATGATCTGGCCACCTTGCACTACCGCTCCTATGGAGGCCAGAGGTCGCCCGTGATCATCCGCACCCGAGGCCATAGGCTAGAAGGTATCTGGCACGCCGGCTCACCAATGGGTGCAATCATCAATTCCATTCGGGGCATCTATGTATGTGTACCCCGCAATATGATGACTGCCGCAGGGTTTTACAATACATTGCTAGAAAGCGATAATCCAGCGCTAGTCGTAGAGCCGCTGAACGGTTACCGCACAAAAGAAAAAAAGCCCACTAATCTAGGTGAATTCAAAATACCCCTCGGTGTTCCCGAGATCGTCAAGGAAGGAAGCGATATCACGATAGTCTCGTATGGTGCCACGCTAAATTTGGTCATGGATTCAATCCAAGAACTAACATCCTTTGGCATCGATGTAGAAGTGGTAGACGTCCGCACATTACTTCCTTTTGATACCGGCCATCTCATTTCCAAAAGCATCAAAAAAACCAATCGGCTCTTGATTGTTGACGAAGATGTACCGGGCGGAGCCTCGGCTTTTATACTTGACAAGGTGTTGAATGAGCAAGGCGCTTACAGGCTTCTCGATAGTGAACCGATCACACTCACTGCCAAGGCTCACCGACCCGCCTACGGCAGCGATGGCGACTATTTCTCAAAACCAAGTGTAGACGATATCGTTGAGACTACCTATGGCCTACTGGCCGAGTCTGACCCGGGTAAATTTAAGCCCCTAAACTGATTTTCCCGGAACCTGGACGCGAAATAACAAGGTCACCATTTCAATTGTTAAGAAATTATTATCTAAATATTTCTTGAATGGCGTGAAGGGGCATGGATTATTTTTTAACTTGGCTCTCAAAGGTGTTGATCTAACACCTTTTACTTATCTAGTATATGCAATTGATTTACAGAACTATGTTTGTGATAGCGCTCTTATTTGCGTCGCTTTTCGCAAACAAATCTATCGCTCAAGGAACCATTCGCGGAACCATCTCTGACGATAATTCCGGCGAAACCTTGATTGGGGCTACCGTGATCCTTAAAGGAACATCCACCGGAACGACTACTGATATAGATGGCAACTTCAAATTGGACGTCAATCAAAACCCACCGCTTACCTTGCTGATCAATTTTTTGGGATATACCCAAAAAGAAGTAACCGTCAATTCTTTTAGTGATAAGATTAAAGTCTCGCTCGGCTCAGACCAAGTGATGATGAATGAAGTAGAAGTGGTGGGCAGCCGCATCAGCGAAAAGACCAAGCAAGCCGCATTGACGGTAGAGTCGATGGATGTGATAGCGATTAAGGAAGCGCCAAGTGGCAGTTTTTATGAAAGCTTGGGCAATCTGAAAGGCGTTGATGTTACTTCGGCGAGTCTCGGTTTTAAGATTGTGAACACACGCGGTTTTAATTCCACATCTCCGGTTCGCTCCTTACAGTTGATTGATGGAGTGGACAATCAATCTCCTGGACTTAACTTTTCACTGGGCAACTTTCTTGGAGCTTCAGATCTGGATGTGCAATCGGTCGATATTATAGCCGGAGCCAGCTCGGCATATTTTGGGCCTGGTGCATTTAACGGAGTGATCGATATGCACACCAAAGATCCTTTTCTATTTCCCGGGCTGACCGTCTCTTTGAAGGCCGGTGAGCGCGATCTTTTTGAAGGTGCACTTCGCTGGGCCGACGTGATCAAAAACAAAGAAGGAAAGGATAAATTTGGCTATAAGCTCAACTTCTTTTATTTCACGGCCTATGATTGGGAAGCGAATAACTTGAATCCTGTAGATGGTTCATCTGTTCTGGCATCTAATTACTCTGGCTACGACGCTGTAAACCGCTACGGCGATGAAGTAACAGTTGGTGGTAATAATTATGAAAATGACTTAAATACCCCAGGGCTTGGACGGATATTCCGATCGGGTTATGAAGAAGTTGATATTGCTGATTATAATACAAATAATACTAAAGCAAACATTGGGCTCTACTATAAAATAAAAGAAGATTTGATTCTAAATTATTCTTTCAATTATGGTAATGGAACTACTATTTATCAAGGCGATAATAGAATAAGTTTACGTGGTATTCAATTCTTTCAGAACAAGATAGAGATCAGCAAGAAAGATAAATTTTTTGTTCGGTTCTACAGCACCAATGAAGACGCAGGAGACTCTTACGATGCGGTTCTTACGGCCAACATATTAGCTGACGAATCCAAATTACAGGGCAATTTTTACAGGGACTACGCACAATTTTATCAGCTCGGAGTCGATACGCTCTACAATCAAGGAATGCCAAGACAGGCTGATTTTAGTGACAGTCGTCCCTCCATTACAAATTTCATCAATGCTGATGGAAGTATAGATCGCGATGGATTTGCAGAAGCAAATAGGGATTGGCGTGGGGGTATAAGGGATGCGCAAAATCAATGGGCCATGGATAATCCAAGCGCTATGAATAGCTACAATGCCGAAGTAAGGCGCAGCACAGAAGGTTCGGCAATAGATGGTGAAGAGCGATATTATGAGCCTGGAACTGCCCGCTTTGATTCTATTTTCAGTGATGTTACGCAAAGGCTCTTTACTGATAATGGATCAAGATTTTACGATAAATCTGCCTTATACCATGGTCAAGCAGAATATGTATTTGACTTAGGTGGAGGAAAGCTGAGAGTAGGTGGAAATGGTAGGTTGTACCGCCCTGACTCTCGCGGGACTATATTTGAAGACACCCTTACTTATGTGCCAGGAGAAGTAATGGAAATCAACGAAATAACGGGCGATACCGTTATTGGTACTGGCAATGTAAGTACAACTTTTTCTGAAATTGAAAATTGGGAAGTAGGAGCTTATGCGGGATATGAACGAAAATTCATAAATGAAACACTCACGCTCAAAGCAACCCTTCGAGTAGATAAAAATCAGAACTTCGATGCTGTCGTATCACCTGCAATCTCGCTGGTGTATCAGCTGGGAGAAAAACACATTTTAAGGGGTGGACTGTCATCAGCTGTTAGAAATCCTACACTTGCCGACCAATATTTGTTCTATGACGTAGGTAGAGCTACTCTAATCGGAAACTTGAGCGGTTTTGACTCCTTGGCCACCATTGAATCGTTCAACAATGCCAGAAACACCGGGACTAATTTCCAATGGGATCTATTGGACTATTACAATGTCAACCCCATAGAACCCGAAAAAGTTAGAACTTTTGAGATTGGATATCGGGGCACGCTTTCCAATAAGCTGTATGTCGATGCTTCTTATTATTATTCCATCTACAGAGACTTTATTGGTTTTAACATAGGGATTGACATTCCTTACACTCCCAACGTATCACTTCCGGGCAATTTTGAAGTCTATCGTGTCGCTGCCAATGCTCAGGGAAATGTTACTACGCAGGGAGCATCCATTGGTCTCAATTATTATTTTTTCAAATCTTTTGCACTCACTACTAATTATTCTTGGAATAAATTAGTGACTGGGAAGGATGATCCCATCATACCCGCCTTTAACACTCCAGAACATAAGGCCAATGTTGGAGTCAATGCACGAGATCTAAATACGGATTTTGGAATATTTAAGCTTAAAAATTGGGGTTTTGGGGTCAATTATAAATGGATTGAAGGCTTTCAGTTTGAAGGGAGTCCCCAATTCACAGGATTTGTACCTAGCTACTATATGATAGATGCAGCAGTTACCGCTAATTTTAAAAAGATAAATACTTCTTTTAAATTAGGGGCTTCTAATCTCACAGATAATCGAGTCTATACAGTCTATGGTGGCCCGTTTATTGGTCGCATGGCTTATTTCTCAATAATCTATGAATGGATAAACCGATAAATTTTATTGAATTATAAAATCTTAAATTATAAATTAAACACTTAAAAATCAACACTATGAAAAGAGTTCTATTTAAATCGATGCTAGGAATAGCCGTATTGGCGGTATTTTCTGTTAAGGCGCAAAACACGAGATACCTCGATGAAGTATTCTCAGAAATCTCAATAACCAACGACGTCACAGTGGGATTCAATGTTGATCCGTTGCGATCTAACTTTACCAACCAAACGGGCTTCCAAAGTGACATGGCGACCGTTACTGGATTTATCAATGATGGCACCCCAGTTCCATTAAATTATTTTCAAAGCAATGGGCAGCTTTCTGAAGATCAGCAGACGGTCTTGAAGCTATTTCCATTAAATATGGATGTTTATACCCCCCCAGCCGAAGATAATGATACCGATAGGCCGCTCATAGTGTATTTGCACACTGGTAACTTTCTGCCCCAGGTCATTAATGGCGGACCTACCGGAAGTCGAAAAGACAGTGTAGTCGTTAACATGTGTAAGGAGTGGGCGCGCAAAGGATACGTAGTTGCGGCTTTAAGCTATCGCTTGGGATGGAATCCAATATCCGAGAATGCTGATGTGCGTCGTGGTACACTTCTACAAGCCGTTTATCGTGCAATCCATGATGCCCAAACCTGTGTACGTTTCTTCCGAGCTTCTGAAGCACAAGGAGACCCTTACGGTATTGATGGGACAAAAATTGGACTTTTTGGTCAGGGATCCGGCGGATATGTTGCTCAGGCGTATGCAACTTTAGACGATTACGCTTCTGAAGTTGCCATTGATAAGTTCATCGGTGAAGATGGATTCGTATTTGTTGATGAATCGATAGACGGAAGTATCGATGGTGGGCCAGGTGCAGTAAGACTGCCAGACCCATTACAGCAGGCCGGGATCCCTAAAAACGTTCAGGTTTCTATGAACATCGGTGGAGCACTTGCTGATATTTCATGGCTGGAAGCAGGAGATGCTCCTATGATTTCGCTGCACTGCATTCGCGATCCGTTTGCACCTTTTGACGAAGGAATAGTAGTTGTGCCTACTACCAACGAAAATGTGGTAGAAGTTCAAGGAGCTAATAAATTTATTCAAAAGGCAGTCGATCTAGGAAATAACGCGGCTTTCACAGGTATACCCAATGGCAATGATCCTTTCACAGATCGTGCACGTAGTCTTTACGGAGAAACTTTTGATTACATCCTGACCGCTCAGCCTACAATAACTGTTGCGGAATCACCGGAAGGACTTTTCCCAATACTACTTCCCATTAATACTTTAAACGGAAATCGTTTTACCAATCAAGGCGGTCCTTGGGACTGGTGGAATTTTCAGACGCTTCAGGCTGTTGTTGCAGCTACGAATGCCGCTACTGGTGGTACATACGATGCTGATATTATACACCAACAAAACCTTGCTGGCAACCCAGGCATGGGGCAGAGAAGGGCCAAGCTTATATTGATACAATTCAAGGATATATCAATCCACGGCTCCTCTGTGTATTTGGACTTCCTGGTGCCGTTTGCACCACCGGCATCTCAGAAAACATCCTTCAGGATGCGACTTCGATTTATCCAAATCCTGCTCATAATGCCCTTACCATCCGCAATGACGAATACGCTATCCGCTCTATCGAGCTTATAGACCTTACCGGCAGGATAGTGGCCAATACGGTAGTTAATGCCAATCTCTTCACTTATGAAAGGGGGAATATCAAAGATGGTGTTTATCTAATGCAGATTAGATTTGACAATCAAATGATTACCAAGAAGGTGCTTTTTAATTAAGACCATCCTTTTTAGAACTTTCAGCCCCCTAGCTTTATCGCTCGGGGGCTTTTATTTTATCTTTATCCCGTGGAAAAAATAACTGAAAAGGAGTCGCTCTATAAAGACCTCGATAAGAAGTCGATCACTGAATTACTTACCGATATCAATGCCGAAGATTCAAAAATAGCTCAAGCCGTAGCTTTGGTCATTCCAGCGTTGAGCAAATTGGTCGCGCAGATAGCAGAACGCATGAACGAAGGTGGACGTCTCTTTTATATCGGAGCTGGCACCAGCGGAAGGCTCGGTATCGTAGATGCCAGCGAATGCCCACCCACTTTTGGGGTACCGCATGGTATGGTAGTGGGACTTATAGCCGGTGGCGATGAAGCCATCAGAAAGGCTGTAGAATTTGCAGAAGATGATGTCGAGCAAGGCTGGAAGGATCTCGACGCCTATAAGGTGGGAAAGCTCGACACGGTGATAGGTATAGCTGCTTCGGGGGGAACCCCATATGTGATAGGCGCCCTGAAGAAAGCCCGAACAAATGGAATGCTTACAGGTTGCATTACCTGTAATCCCGGATCGCCAATCGGTATGGCAGCTGAGCACGCCATAGAAGTCTACGTAGGTCCCGAATACGTAACAGGGAGCACAAGAATGAAATCGGGCACTGCCCAAAAAATAGTGCTCAACATGATCTCTACTGCTGTGATGATCAGGCTGGGACGTGTGAAAGGAAATAGAATGGTAGATATGCAGCTTAGCAATGACAAGCTGGTAGACCGGGGTACGAGAATGGTAATGGCCGAGTTGGATATTACGTACGATGAAGCCAATGCCTTATTATTAAAACACGGTAGCGTTAGAAAAGCGATAGAAGAAGGAGGATAGTATGCATAGTATTGAGCCACATTACAACTGGCGGGACGATTACATCGCAGAAGAAGATGTGAGAAGCCCATTTTATGGAAGAGAGTACAATGAGTTTGAGTTTACACAAACCATTTATGATCATTATATCCACCCGCAATGGGATGATATCGGCTCTCCCACCCTTTTTGCAAAATTACTGTATGCCGATTACTTAAAGGGATTTGCCATCATAGAACTCTTCGGTGAGTGGAATGACTGCCTTCACAATGACATCATGTTCCTAAAGCGCGATATAGCAGATCATCTGATCGATCAGGGGATCAATAAGTTTATTTTGATTGGTGAAAATGTGCTCAATTTCCACTATTCGGATGATTCGTACTATGAAGAGTGGTTTGAAGACTTGGGCGATAGCGATGGATGGATCGCATTGATCAACTTTCGTGAGCACGTACTTCGGGAATTTTCAGAAGTGAATGCCGACAGTTATTTTATGCTTGGTGGCCGCTTGAGCGAAATGAATTGGCGCGCCCTAAAGCCGAAAGGATTTTTTAAGGTCGTCAATTCCTACGTCGAGCGACGCTTTCTTTCGGCCTGATGCTGCTATTATGGATTAATCAAATGGTTTGATAATCCTTTGGCAAATGCTTTCGCTTCGGCTTAGCGAAGAATTTTCAATAAAGGCAGAATCTTTTGATCAATCGGAAAAGTAAGGTGATGCGGCTGTAGTTCATCCAGTCTGATCCAACAAAAAGTCTGGTCAGCTTCAAGTGGCTCTATTTCAGATTCTTCCGCGAGATTATCAGCGAAGGCCACCTGATAATAAATGGAGATCACCTGGTCTTTTGGGTTGAAAGCCGACTGCTGAAAATAATCGGTCGTATAAATGTGGTTGCCGACGCTTATAAATCGCCCAGTCTCTTCTAGAAATTCCCTTTTCAGGCAGTCACGGGTGCCTTCGCCAAATTCAAGTCCACCACCCGGCAGCTTTGTAAAAGTCTGGCACCGATAAGATTCTGTGCTAAGGAGAATCAAACCACGATGAATCAAGGCACCATAAACCCGAACATTAAATGGGAAGGGCATATCAACGTTTTACAGCGCGGAGCATTTCTCTTTTTCCTGGAGCTCCAGGTAGACGGCTTACCACAAAACCTACCGATTCCATGGCCCTGCGCGCACTGCCCTTGGCAGCATAAGTGACCAAGGCCCCACCCTGCTTCAACATAGCATGGCAGCGCTCAAAAGAATCTTCCGACCAGAGTTCGCTCTGCGCCCTAAATCCAAAAGCATCGAAATAAAAAACATCATAATAATCCTTCCGGCAATCGAAGGTGAGAAAATCACCGTAAATTTTTTGTTGGGTAAAATTTGGACTGATCACAATCGGCTCATCCCAAGGTGCATCGATCAGCTTACGGAATAGCGCTTTCGACTGCTCGTTTTCCAAACCGTAATTGAGCTGCTTTAAGGCTTCAATATCTACTGGAAATTTTTCAATTGAATCAAAACACACTCGAATGCCTTTTTCTTCGGTTTCCATAGCGGTGAGAAAAGCATTAAGACCTGTGCCATAACCAAGCTCAAATATGTTGGGGGCGAGCATCCCTTTGGTCAGGACGTAATCCAATCCCATTCGGATATACACGTGGATAGACTCTTGCCGGGCGCCATGGTGGGAATGGTAGGTCTCATCGAGCTCTTTGCTGTAAAGCGAATGGCTACCATCGGCGGTATCAACGATCTGAGGAGTTATGAATTTCAAGGGGCTATTATTTAAATACTTAAAAAATCATTTTTGAAAGCACAAGGTTCTATGGCTTCACGTCCCGCTTCAGACCGGGATACAAGCTATCCTGACCTATGCTACTCTTTATTTCCCTTTTGGAAAGGACTTCGCAATTACTAACAAAAATCTTCGATAAGCCCCATCCCGGCTCCTGCTCCCTGCTGCCGCGGTAAAACCGGTATTGCACTGAGAAATTTCCTCTAAGGTGAAAACCTTCATATGGCTTATTGGTCTTTAATTCTGCAAGCAGCTCTATCTCATAGATTTTTTCGGCTCGGCTGGCGCTTACTTTTTCTAGGGAAACGATCTGGTTTAACGAAACCACATCGAGATTATGCACCGACTCAAAGCAAGGCAAGGCAGTGGTTCCGAAACGGTAATCTACAAAAACGTCACGGAGATCTACTATACTTGGCTGCGGCGGATGATCGTACAATGAGTCTAGATAGATTTCTTTTTGGGTTTCGCTCATACCAGCCAACGGCCCCGACATGTCCCTACCATCATTATTAAAACCGTAGTACACTAGCGCGCCGATTCCAACGAGGAAGCCAAGCCCTAGCGTAACCAGCGATGTAAGGTAGAAACCTTTGGCCAAAACTTTTCGGATTGGCGTTCTTTTTGGAGTGAATATTTGACCGAGAATAAACCCGAGAAGCAGGAATGCCGCGATACCGGCAAATAGAAATCGCATTTTTTAGGATATTTCCCGAAAGGTACGTCAATAAATACGCACGAGCACGGATTTGCCGGCTGAATATAGATTCCAGATCATAGGCATAGATTCACTCGCAGTCACGCCAGCGATAGTCAGGCCACCGATTCCCTATTCGATAATCTTAAATTCTGTTCTTCTATTTTCTTGGCGACCTTCGGGGGTATCGTTGGTGGCCAGCGGCTCCTGCTCACCATAGCCTACGAATATCATCCTTCCGGCCGGTATACCCTTGGTGGTAAGATAGTCTACTACCGATTTGGCGCGGGCTTCAGAAAGTTCCTGATTGTATTTATCTCCGCCCACATTATCGGTATGTCCGGAGATCTCAACTTTTATCTGGGGATTTTCGGTGAGCAGTTCCTTGAGCCTTCCCAGTTCAGACTCCGACTCTGGGCGCACTGTGCTCTTATTATAATCGTAAAAGATATTGCGCAAGACGATGCTCTCCCCTATTTTGATCTTCTTCAATCGCACCACTTTATAGAGCTCTGCAAATTCGGCGGTGTCGGGCAGATTGAAATTCATAGAGTTGAATAGATAGCCATCGGCATTAAAATTCAAACCATAATTTCTTCCTGCCGGCAAGGATACCAAATAAGAACCTAGCGCTTCATCGCTCGTAAAAGTGGCGAGCACTTCCGATGACGTATTATCTATCAAATCGATTGCGGCCTTCACGGGCTGAGATGTTTTATCATCAATTACCAATCCCTTGAGAAGTATCATCCGGCTGGTACGGATTTTTACTTCAGGCTGCAAGGCCAGTTCCACATTCTTTTCAGGGGAACCCACCAGCAGCTGATCTTCAACATTTAAAACAGGTTGCTTTTCTGGACCTAGAAAGGTAATGCGATAAATATCCTTCTCGCCGTACCCTCCATCACGAATGGAAGAGTAGTAGGCCGTGCGGCCATCGGCGGCGACCACAAAAAACACATCATCATCGGGCGTATTGATCGGATAGCCAATGTTTACGGGCTTTCCCCATTCGCCATTCACACGTTCCGATGAAAAAATATCATTCCCACCCATGGAATTATGGCCTTTTGACGAGAAGTAAAGCGTCTTGCCATCGGGATGGATGAACACCCCATCTTCATCATACTTAGAGTTGATCGATGCGCCTAGGTTACGGGCTTCCATCCACTCTTCCTTGCGGCTGTCCCACCGGGATACGTAGATATCCTTGCCGCCAAGACCGCCTTCTTTTTCGCTTACGAAATAGAGCTCATTGCCATCGTATGATAGTGCAACTGCAGATTCGTGGGCATTTGAATTAATATATTTTCCAAGGGCTTTTGGCTTAGACCATACTTCACTCTTAATCTCCGACATGAATACATCACCACCACCCTTCATGGTTCCGCGAAAAACAAAAAGCATCTTTCCATCGGGCGATAAACCGCTGCTGGCATCGTGTCCCGTGGTATTTACATCTTCACCGAGATTGAGCAGCGGGCTCCACTCACCCCCTTTGTTCTTGCTGATGTATAGATCTTCGAAAGGCAGATTATCTACTTCGTCTTTTAAGCCGCCCACCGTATTTTCGCGCCGAGCGGTGATGATGAGCACGCTCTCATCGGTAGAGATAAGGGGGGCATATTCTGGCGCGGCCGAGTTTACATTTGGCCCTAGATTATCAATCCAAGCCCTTACTTTATTCTTAGATAATTCCTTTCCGTTCTTAGCTTCTTCGAGATACTTGCGTATGGTTATAAATTCCTGATCGGTAGCGCCAGCAGTGCGCAAGACCCCGAGCTGGGTTTCATAAGCCGCTATGGCTTGATCCCATTGCTCATTGAGATGATAGCCTTTGCCTATCAAATAGTTGATATTATATGAATCGTATTCTGGATCTAGTGCGTGAGATTTTTCCAAATAGGCCAAAGCCATGCGCTTCACAGGTGAATGGAGATAGCTTACGCCTAATTTATAATTCAGCTCGGCACTTTCGGGGTTAAACGCTTGGGCTTTTTCATAATATGGGATGGCCTTGTTAAAATAGCTGGTATTGCCTTCTTCAAATATCTTGTCGGCAGTTTTGATATTATCGCGTGCATCTTTAAATCCATCTTTATCATTGGGAAAATTCTCTTTGAGAAAGGCGATATCGCGCTGCGCGATAAGGGCGGTCGAAAAAAAAATAGTAATAAGGAGAAGTATGCTTTTCATAATTTCAGTATTGGCAAGACCCAGATTGATAAGCCTTTGCATTTTGGATATTAAGGCTTTCGGCCATTTTCCAGTCGGCGCAAGCCCCGGGTATATCTCGTATCATCTCGCGGGCTATCCCACGGTTCAGATAGGCAAAACCATAATTGGGATCAAGGGATATAGCCTTGGATGAGCGATCAATTGCGTCCTTGTATTTTTCTTGCTTTATGAGCACGCTGGCCAGGTTGTTATAGGCGTAAGCGTAATCTTCATTGAGTGCTATGGCCTTTAGAAAATCATCGGAAGCACGCTCGTAGTTTTCCATCAAAAAATGGGTGTAACCACGGTTATTTAGCGCCAGCACATTGGATGCATCCAGCCTTAATGCCTGATTATACTCCGAAAGTGCCTTGTCAAATTTCTCTTGCTTGCGGTAAATACTTCCAAGGTTCACATAAGCAATAGCCATGCGCGGATCGAGCTGGATGGCCCGGTTATAATCATCGGTAGCCCCAGTCATATCTTCTAGCAGTTTCCGGGAGCTCCCACGGTCGTGAAAAGCAATGGCATTGTCATTGTCATTTTTCATGAAAATAGCACCCGAATAATCAGCTTCAGCCGCTTTATAATTTCCTTCCTTAAAAGAAATCTCGGCGCGGTATAGGTAAGATTCTTCTTGCCTTACCTTTCGGTCAATGGCCATTCCATATTCCACAGCAGCCTTAGCTGGCTCACCGGATAAGTGGTAGGCACGCGCTAGAAAATAATGGGCTATGGTAGCAGTATCGGCAAGGGTCAGGTAAGAATTGAGATCGCTTATGGCTCCGGTATAATCGGTGAGATTTAATTTCGCGGCAGCACGATTATACAATGCCTTTGGGAAAACCGGTTCGAGAGAAAGCGCATTATTAAAATGGATGATGGCATCTTGATTTTGTCCTGCCTGCGCAAATCCAAGCCCCCGATTATAGGCGGCGATGGCATCTATGGAGAGTCCATCTTCTTGGAGATCATTGCTTAAAGTATCGGCGGCTATCTCTACCATCTGGGAATTGCCTTGCGCAAAAGACCCAAAAGAAATAGTAAGACAGCCCAAGGCTAGGAGTTTAAAGGGGGTTCGCATAATCTGAATTTAGCTAAAAATACGGCTGTGCGCGGCATTGGTTACACCGATACGCCAGATGTCGGGCGTCTTTTAGCATGAAATTAATACTTTTGGAAAAAAATAGACAATGCCAGAGAAATCAATACTTACAAAAGATTCCCTTAGTTTTTTAGAAAAATACTTGAACAACGCTTCTCCTACGGGCTTTGAGACAGTGGGTCAGCAAATGTGGCTGGACTATTTAAAGCCCTATATCGATGGATTTCAGACCGATGTGTATGGCTCAGTAGCAGCGGTGATCAATCCCGGTCAGGATTATAAAGTGGTGATAGAAGCCCATGCCGACGAGATATCATGGTTCGTACACTATATTACCGACAAGGGATTCATCTACTTGCGGAGGAATGGTGGCTCCGATCATATGATCGCACCCAGTAAGCGGGTCATTATACATACCGACAAGGGCCTGTGCGTGCCATATTCGGCTGGCCGGCCATTCACACCCGCAACACACAAAACGGAAAGGACGAAGCTCCAAGCATGAAGAACATCACCCTCGACTGCGGGTGCACGACCAAAGAAGAAGTCGAAAAGCTTGGAGTTCATGTAGGATGTGTGGTGACCTTTGAAGATGAGTTTATGATACTCAATAAAAACTACTACGTGGGCAGGGCGCTCGACAACCGTATGGGCGGATTTATGATCGCCGAAGTGGCGCGCCTGATCAAAAAGAACAAGAAGAAACTACCTTTCACGCTCTATGTGGTAAACTCGGTACAGGAAGAGATCGGGCTGCGCGGAGCCGAAATGATGAGCCGGATCTTAGAGCCCGATGTGGCCATCATCACCGATGTATGCCATGATACCCAAACACCGATGATAGAGAAAATAGAGCAGGGCGACCTGCACAGCGGCAAAGGGCCAGTGCTCACCTACGGCCCTGCGGTACAAAATAATTTGTTGAAGAAGATCATAGCGACCGCCGAAGCTGAGAAAATACCATTTCAGCGCGCTGCTGCCAGCCGGGTAACCGGTACAGATACCGATGCCTTCGCATATTCTGGCAAAGGTGTAGCATCTGCCTTAATCTCATTGCCATTGCGCTACATGCATACCACGGTAGAAATGACGCATAAAGATGATGTAGAAAATGTGATAAAGCTTATCTATGAATGCTTGATGAACCTGAAGGCTGGTGAAGATTTTCGCTATATCAAATAAGAATCAAGGCCACCGACAGTCCTAATCGGAGAAAATAAAAACCAGTCGAAACCTAGTTCTGCAAGGGCAGTTTACCTGCCTTCATCAAATGATAATTGCGGGCTAGGCTTTTGACGTATTCTTTAAATTTGGCCACCGCGGCTTTGGTCTCTGCACTTATTGGCTTACCGGCTATCTTTAAGGTGAGCACGCCATAGATTGCCGTAAAGGCCATCTCGATATCATTTTTGGGGATTTTATCGGCCTTGAGCTTGAACTCTTCGAGCAGCGGCTTGGCATCGGCATATACTTTCTTGAACTCCTTATCGTCAATGGTGGTGAGAAGTGTTTGCTGAAGCAATTGTAAATCATTGATCGCCCCAGCGCTGGCGTTGTGATGGCCGCTCACACGCACCGATTCGCTGCGCATCTCATCGGCCATGGTTCTGAACCAGCGTATATTTTTTTCGCGCTGATCGGGATCAAGATCGGTAAGAAATTCGTTGGCAAGCTTAGTCACATCAAGGTTCACCCCGCGCAATAAGTCTTCCATTTGCCACATGAAAAGAATGTATTCGGCTATATTAGACGTTTTCTTTTCCTGTGCGATCTGATACATAATTTACTTTTTTGAGCCGGTTTTCTTAGTGGCCATTGCAGCGCTGTATCGCTCATTCAGTCCGATCACTACTTCGTCGGTGATGTCGTAGGCTTGCTTGATCCATAGCAGGTTTCCCCCTTGCTGGAAATTTAAGATCATGTCGTAGGAGCCATCAGCATTTAATTCATCCAAGTAGACATTTACCTTGTCCACATATTCCTGCTGGAGCTCTAGCTCGCGCTTCCTGAAGTCGCTACCCAACCTTTCTTGCATTTGTTGCATCTCCATTTCCAATCCTTGCAACTCAAGCTGTGCGCTCTGCATTTCAGATTGTGTCATGATCGCGGCGGTTTTCTGCAATTCGGCAGCGCGCTTTTCGGCATTCTTTAATTTATTATTGAGCTTGCTGTCTATCAGTTTGCGCTCTTGTTCAAGTTCGGCTTCGGCATCTATCAAAAACTGATATTTCACATTTACGGAGTCTCCATAAATAAACGCTACTTTAAATCCTTCCTTATCTATTGGAGTAAGGGGTTCGGAAACTGAGTTAGATTTAATCTCTATGGGTTCAGTAGAATTATCACAAGAAGCTAGCGCTAAGATTGCTGCAACAAGAATAGTAGATGGGAAGGGGAATTTGGATTTCATTGATTATTGGTTTTTTGCGCGTGTCGATGATTCCAAGCATTGCTGAAGTCTTCGCCCATTTCGGCAAATCTTTTGAGTACTTTAAGAAGAAATGGAGTGGAAAGGATTTGATCAAGCTCATTTAAACCCGAGATTTGATGTTGATCAAGCTTATAGACCTGCTCGAGGTGGGCATCTTCGATCTTGATAATGTATTTATTATTCCAGTCGAAAACCGTGATTTTGAACCGCGGATGTGGAATATCTTTTACTATGCGCATCGCCTATAAATAAAGGCGCAAAGATAATAAAGATGAGTGAAGATTTATGGCTGGGATGATTACCCCACTTTCAGGGCTTTCTTTTTGCGGACGGTACCCAGATTATATTCTTCAAATTTGAAGTTAAGGTCTTCTACCATTTGAGCGTAGTCTTGACCTATTTCTAACATATCGTCATCAGAAGATTCATACATCCAAAGCACCATAACACGTGTTCCGTTCTTTTGAAGCAGACATAATTTATGGAGTATGAAGAGAATACGTTTAGATGTGGCAATGTTGAAAAATTCAAAACGAAAACAAAATTGTAAGCTTGATACTTTTTCTCTTTTGGAATATTCTTCGAGCCAGTTTAAGATCGGCCGATAGAAAAGCTCGGCATCAATAGGAATAGAGCGGCCACCAATAAAATAGACCCTTGAACTAGTATCCAACTTAACTAGGGGGGTAGAATTTGTTTGATCTCGTAATAGTGCCTCCATCAATGTCTATTTTGCGATATTATACTTCACAAGCGTACCTAAAGTTCATGATTTAGAGCACATAGTCAAGTTAAATTCTACCAATGAATAAAAACGACCTATAAATACAAATAGCGAAAGGACTAGAAAATGAGTTATTCACAAATCATGGTTAATAGCACAATTAGAGACTTAAAAGATCCTTAAATTTTGCAGCTTGGCGTCTTGATACTTCTAGCAAGACTTCATTCTTCAGTCGTATTTGAAGTCCGCCGCTGAACCATGGCTCTATATGAACTATTTCCTTGAGATTGACGATGTACTTCCGATTGATCCTAAAAAAATCCTTTTCGTCAAGCCTTTTCTCAAGGTTGTTTAAGCTCTTTAATATCAAAGGCTTATAAGAATCAAAAAATACCCTCACATAGTTACCTTCCGACTCGAAGTAGCGTATATCCTTCAATGCCACAAACCAACATTTATCACCATCTTTCAAAAAAATCTGATCATCTGGCGCAAGCATTCTGCCCTGCGGTTTTGCATCCGATTCGGTCAGCTTTGGTTTCACAAAACCCTTGGTAACTTTCTCTACGGCTTCTTCGAGTCTACCTTCTTCTACCGGCTTCAAGATATAGTCGAGCGCATTTACTTCAAAAGCCTTCAGCGCATACTCATCATAGGCAGTTACGAAAATCACTTTTGGTACGATCGATAGGGATTCGAGCAGTTCAAAACCGGTTTCTCCCGGCATCTGAATATCGAGAAATATCAAATCGGGACTTAGCTCTTCGATTGCTTCCCTTGCTTCTTGCGGTGTGGCGCACTCTCCCACCACATCTATTGCGTCGAATCCTTCCAGCAGACTTGCCAGTTCTTTACGCGCCAAGCGCTCATCGTCAATGATCAATGCTCTCATAGGTGTTTTCTTGTAATTTATTCGTCGGGAAAGTCACTGAACAAAGTACCTTTTCCGATTGATTAATAATAGATAGGGAAGCATCATCACCATAGGTCAGCCTGAGCCTTCTTCGCGAATTGGCAAGACCTATCCCAGTCTCCAAAAGTCCGCCTTCTTTTGCCGGGTTATATTGACCGCTATTGGTGACCATGACTTGCAGCATGTCGGCGCTTTTTTCCTGCACCGAAATCAATATATCGCCGCCGCCGGGCAATCTCGAGATACCGTGCTTCACGGCGTTCTCTACCAAAGTTTGTATCAAAAGGGGAAGCACCTGTGCCGAAAGGCAGGCTTCGCTGATCTCAAACCGATAGGTCAATCGCTCTTCATACCGTATTTTTTCAAGTTCGAGGTAATCTTTTACTGTTTTTATTTCTTCTTCAAGCGATATAAATTGGCGACGGCCCGCGGTAAGGGTATTTCGCAAGAGCGCACTGAGCCTGGTAATGCTCTGCTTGGCCTGCACAGGGTTTTCATCTACGAGGGCGCGTATGCTGTTCAAGGCATTGAACATGAAATGCGGGTTGAGCTGGGAGCGCAGGTTATTCAGTTCGGTATCGTTCATGGCGGCGGTGAGCCTTAGATTCTTGACTTCTTCACGCTCATAATTCTTAAGGTAAATGGCTGCGAAATAAAGCACATTCCATATTAGAAAAACCATGGTAAAGGGCACTACGAGCTCGAGCAAAACCAAGAGCGGCATTCTAAAAAGGCCATCGACCGATGGCGCCCATTGCTGCACGGTGCCCACAATGAGCGATGCAATGATGGCCGCTGCAACGGCGATTAGCAAGGCCCTAGGAAGCACCCGCGAAAGCTGCATTTGCAATAGGCCATAGGCGATAATGAAAAAACGCATAAGGTGCGATAGCGAAATACCTACGAAGAAATTAAGCGCCAGAAAACCAATGATTCGATAATCTATCGGTCCGATAAGGATATTCTGAAACAGGATGAGAACCACAAAAAGTGACCATCCTATTACTTGCGATGACCAATATATGGACTGTTCTGTTTTCACCAGATGCGAAGATAAACCCTAAGCCGGATTTTTTTCGTTGATTTACACGAACGGCTCAAACTAAGGCATTCGTTGAATATTTTAGCACATCAATATCTTTCTTTTGGCTCTAAGCCGGTTATGGCAGGTAATTATCTGGCCGATATGCTCCGCGGCAGCAATCTAGCCCATTTGCCGGAAGGCATAAACCTCGGTATAAAAATACACCGCCACATCGACTCATTTACCGATTCGCATCCTCTGGTTCTCGAAACCAGAAAATTGCTCTATCCCTACTTTGACAAGTATGCGAGTGTGGTGCAAGATGTTTATTACGACCATTTTCTGGCCAAAAACTGGAAGGATTATTCCGACGTTGATTTGAAATCATATACGGCCAATGTCTACGCCGTGCTGGATACTTACAAGGAGTATTATAACGATCGGGCGCTGCGTGCCCTTCAGTATATGACACTGCAAGACTGGTTGGCAAATTACGCTACGCTCGAAGGAATAGACCGCTCCCTGAAAGGACTTTCGCGCCGCGCCAAATTCGCTTCAGGAATGGAAGATTCCATACCACCTTTAATAAAGCATTACAAAGCTATCGATGCGCATTTTAAGATTTTTTTCAAGGAGCTCGATGCCGAAATAAGACTGAATTTTGCGCCGGAAATCTCCTTATTCAGATGAGCTTATCGCAACCAATTGAAGTCGGAAGCGTAAACTGTGATTGCCTCGAAGAAAAACCTTCTTTAAAGGGGTTATTATGCCAAGCATATTTCAGAATAGAATCTCCCGTATAGCCGCGCTCTGCGCAATTTTGATCATCACATCCTGCCATCCCGAAAGCGCGGTGCAGGAAAGACCAATCATAACGCCTGCTACTTTCGTACGTCCGCAGCCCGTTAATTTCGACCTTGATGCCATCACACGTCGCGGCAAACTAGTGGCGCTCACGCTGAATAGCTCGACCTCCTATTTCGTATACCGCGGGCAGGCCATGGGCTATGAGTACGAACTGCTGCGCCGCTTTAGCAAAAGTATAGGCGTAGAATTGGAGATCAAGATCATACCCGATGTAAATGCCATGTTCGACCTGCTGAATAAGGGCGAAGGTGATATTATAGCCTGTAATTTGGCCATGACCAAAGACAGGATGGAGCACGCCAAATTTTGCGATCCTTATAATTTCACTCGGCAGGTATTGGTGCAGCGGCTACCCGAAGACTGGGAGACGCTTTCGCAAAATGCGATTAACAAAAAATTGGTCATAAGCCCGATAGACCTGATCGGGAAAAGTGTGTATGTGAATAAATCATCGCCTTTTTTCAGCCGGCTCGAAAGCCTTCAGAATGAAATAGCCGGCGATATAGAGATCAAAAGTGTGCCCGGCTACATCGATACCGAAAAACTGATCAAAAAAGTAGCTTCGGGCGATATTGACTTTACGGTGGCCGACGATAATATAGCCAAGCTAAATGCGACGTATTATCCCAATCTGGACATCTCGGTGCAGCTCAGCTTTCCCCAACGTATTGCCTGGGCTGCGCGCAAGAACAGCCCGCAATTGGTCAATGCGGTGAACGATTGGTTTGAAGCCGATAGAAAGAAATCGGTACATGCCTATCTATACACCAAGTACTTCAAGGCATCGAAAGAGCAATGGTCAAAGTTTAATGGCGAGTATTCTTCCCTTCGGGGCAATCGCATCTCCGATTACGATGAGCTGCTCAAGGAATACAGCAAATTAATAGACTGGGATTGGCGCCTGCTTGCGGCACAAATGTATCAGGAAAGCCGCTTTAAGGAAGACGCAAAATCTTGGGCAGGAGCCTTTGGGCTCATGCAGTTTATGCCCGCTACGGCAGCTATGTATGGCATCGACACTACCTCCAGCCCCGAAGAGCACATACGGGCGGCGATACTGTATATCAGTTGGCTGGATGACTTCTGGAAGGAGCGCATTTTTGATCCGGAAGAGCGGATCAATTTCATACTTGCTTCATATAATGTAGGGCTTGGGCACGTAATGGATGCTGCAAATCTGGCCATAGACCTCGGCTACGACCCGCAGGTATGGGGCAATAATGTGGCCGAGTGCATCCTGCTCAAATCAAATAGCGAGTATTATCTATCTGACGTAGTGCGTCATGGCTACTGCCGTGGCGAGGAGCCGTATGGGTATGTGAAGAAGATCATCGACCAGTTCGAGCATTATAAACGGGTTATCTCTTAGGGGGCTTTAGTGATCGCTCCAGCGTGATCTTTCATTTCCAAAGGAATATAGCCGACTATTTTTTTGATTTATCGTACCAGATGGTATCAATAGAGACAGGCATTAATCCATGAGAACGATTCGTTATAATGATCATATACTCTGTATTTTCAGGAATTAAATCTACGACGAAATCATTTAAAACCAGACAAGTGTCTGCATCCAATATCGAGAATTTTTTGACCAAGGTATCATAGCCTTCTTGCCTCACACGAAACGTCGTAATTGATTCAGCCTTTTTCTGATCTAGTCGCAGCTCATAATATCCTTCTAAATAGGTAGTTATGGTACCCGCAACAAAGCCTGAATCTCCAAGTGCCTCTATCAGCACAAAGGCGGGTCTATTGAGGGAGTCCAATACTGTTCCCTTAAAGTGGTAAAAGGCACAAGGCACCTGTGCAACAATAGCTTGATCATTATTTTCCAAGACAATTTCTGAAACACCAACACTCTTGGCATTATTGCACCTCAAAAGGATGAGTGCTAATAGAACAGCCAGAATGATGGAAGCAAGGAAATATTTCACTTTAAGTCTATTGTAGTTTTACCGCTTTTGATGTAGATGGAAAAATTTTGGAGTTTCAGTTCATAATATATTTCAGCCACGAAATACGTCAAATCTTTTCTAATACGTTTGATAGTCAAAAAATAAACAATGCCTTTCCATAGAGCACACTATCTGCCTTGCAATTGCTCTATAAATCTAAGATCAAGCCATTTAGGCATGACAGTAATACATCGCAAGCGGAACTCTTTGATTTACTCCTTCTGGTCGTGAGTTCACCTTGTTTTAAACTATATGATCGTCCATTCAAAATAAAATTCAGGATGGCAGATATCATCATCAAAAACCTTTGAACCCAATTCCTAGAGCGCATTCCACCGGTGAAATCCCCAAACTTGATGTAGAGTTGAAACGGCAAGTACCGCAGCCCCTGCCCTCCGTGATCTTCGTCGCACCAATATCTTTTAGCAGCGGCAAGTGCTTTTTGATTTTATCGATCTTCTTAATCATTCCGCCTTTTTCCCGGTTAATTTATGGTTGGTTTAAGAAGAGAATATCCATCAATTGCAAAAATTTCTTTGGCTCCCTATAATTGCGGTCTGAATATACATTGGCCATGAGCTTTAAATAAAGCGGCACGTCATCTAAATAATAGAGCTCGATCAAGATATTGCCATAAGCCTGATCTATAGGTAGATCGGAAAGGTCTACTGGAGGCTTTAAATAATGTTTTTCCAGCTTTTGCATTCCTGCGGGCTTCTCTTCAATTTTAAAGTCAGAAGTATAAATGGTATAGCCCAGGGCCAAGACCCGCTCAGAAAAATAATCAAACAAGAAGGGAAAATAGATCAGGTCGATCGCCAGATTTCTATTAAAGTAGAACCCATTGGACTGTGCACTGCGGTATATATTAAATCCGAGGGTTTGATTATCGGCATTCTCGAAAGCATTTTGCAAAACCGTCATATCATGATTCAATTCGGGCGAATCCATCCATTTGGCGTAAGCTTCGCGATAGGAATTCTCGCGCACCAGCCTACCTGATAAAAAAGGGATTTTGGATTCAGGGCGCCCCGCTTTTGGAAATATCCTACCTAAGAGATTTTGTACAAATTCACCGGCCATAAGTTCTTTTTGGTTTTACCTTTGAGAAATGGAAGCCCATAAAATTACGATTTCCAAAACTGCCCGGTATTTCACTTATGGAAATGCTAACAGCCCGGCTCGCGTTTGGTTCGTGCTGCATGGTTACGGTCAGCTGGCCGAATATTTTATCCGGAATTTCTCCGCTCTTGATCCCAAGGAAAATCTGGTGGTGGCACCCGAAGGCTTCCATCGTTTCTACCTTGATGGGACGCACGGCCGCGTGGGCGCAACATGGATGACCAAGGAATCGCGGTTGGAAGATATCAGCGATTATATTCAGTTTTTAGACCAAGTCTATCTGCAAGCCATTGCCCCTGCCCTTTCGGCAAATGCAGAATTGATCGGATTTGGATTCTCGCAAGGCGTGGCCACCATTTCGCGCTACATTGCAATGGGCGAAGCAAAATTTGACAAAGCCATCTTTTGGGGCGGTGCCTTTCCGCCCGATCTTGCTCCCGCCCAGATCCTAGATCGATTTGCCGATCTGCCGACCTATTGCCTAATAGGCACCGAAGATCAATATATCGATGCATCAATGGTGGCAAGGATTAAATCGCATCTCGAAGCCTTGAATATCAACGCATCTTGGATAAGCTATGAAGGCAAACATGCTATCCCCAAAAAGGCTCTTACTTCCTTTATAGAAAAATATTTAAACTGATTTTCAGTTCATTACCCTTTTTCAAACTAAAATATTAGTTTATTAACTAATATTTTAGTTACATTTGGCGCATGAAGGAATTAACAAAGGCCGAAGAGCAGGTAATGCAAGTGCTCTGGGAACGCAAGCAGTGTTTTGTCAAGGAGATCATTGAAGACTTTCCCGAACCTAAGCCCGCCTATAATACCGTGTCGACCATTGTCAGGATTTTGGAATCAAAAGGTTTTGTAGATCATGACGTATTTGGCAAGAGCCACCGCTACTTCCCTATCGTAGAAAAGGATAGCTATCGAAAGTTTGGGATGGGCCAAATGCTGGAAGGCTATTTCAACGGGTCGGCAGGAAGTCTCATGTCTTTTTTTATAAAGGAGAAAAATCTTGATGCGAAAGACCTTGATGAACTGCTTAAAATCATTGAAAACAAGAAAAACAGAAAGCCATGAATGCATTTTTCACTTATATCCTAGAAGCCAATATCTATCTGGCGGTCTTCATCTCCGTTTTTTTGGTTCTCTTTCGAAATGAACGTTTCCACCGGTTGAACCGCTTCGTGCTCCTTGGCTCCATTCTCCTCGCCTTTATCATTCCGCTTATCCCATTGGCAGTAGCGGAAACAAGCGGCGGCACGGTGCTGCTGCAAACTGTGGTCGTAAACGGCAAGGCTCAAATGATCCAGGCACCTGCCGGCAAAAACTGGCCTTCGCTGCTCAGCTTGATCTATCTCGTGGGATGGGTGATCTCCGTATTTTTTCTGATACGAAAAGTACTTCAATTACGTGCGCAGATCAAGGCAGGACGGGTTGAAGAAAAAGACGGCTGGAAGGTGGTGAAGAAAGAAGATCAGCAATCGCCATCAAGTTTTTTCAATACGCTTTTCACAAATGATCAAGCCGATCAGAACGACCTGATCATCGCCCATGAGCGGGTGCACCTTAAAGAGCTGCACAGCCTTGATATTATGCTTTTACATACCATCCAATGCTTCTGTTGGTTCAATCCAGCCATATACTTTGCCATGAAGGCCATTGAAGCGAGCCACGAGTTTCGTGCCGATGAAGTAGTGCTGCAAAATTCTGACCGCGAGAGCTATAGCAACTTG
This sequence comes from uncultured Cryomorphaceae bacterium, assembly GCA_963836915.1. Lineage (GTDB taxonomy): Bacteria > Bacteroidota > Bacteroidia > Flavobacteriales_D > Cryomorphaceae > Cryomorpha. The sequence continues at coordinate 1,059,178 of CAWILH010000002.1, forward strand.
CTTCTCAGTACCGCTTTTAATATAAATCCTTCCGTATTCACTCACCAATTTTCAAATAAAACCCTTTTAAAACGTAGAATTATGATGTTACATGATGAACCAAAAAGAATGGTTAATGCAATGAAGTACTTACTCTGGATCCCAATTTTGGGGATATCCTTATTCATCCATTCCTGCTCGGAAAAAGAAAACGATCAACCATTGCAGCCATCGGAAAAGAATAGCTTAAACGCAGTAGCCCACTTGGATAGCCTGAGCAAAAAGCTAAACACTAAGCTCAAGCTCTACTCGGATACCATGAACGAAATGTCAGTTAAAGATAGAAATGCTTTTGTAAAAGACCTGATAAATGAAGAAGGGCTCAACCTAGAATGGACTACTGGAAAGTTCGAACCAACAAAGCTACCCGACTCTGATATTTATATGGTGGTAGAACAGATGCCAACTTATCCAGGTGGAGAAGATGCACTTATGGCCTTTCTTAAAGAAAACATAAAGTATCCTGAAGCCGCTAAAGAAAGTGGAGTAGCAGGAACGGTTTACGTCTCTTTCATCATCGACGAAGAAGGGAGCGTAAAAGATATTTCAGTGAAACGAAGCCCCGACGAGCGCCTTTCGGCAAATGCAATCGATGTGATTGGGCGTATGCCGGCATGGAAACCCGGAATGCAAGATGGAAAAGCCGTCAACGTGCAATTTATGCTGCCTATTCAATATTCGCTGGAGTAGTGAGACTGGTTACTTATTTAAAAGCCCGGCCAGTCCGGGCTTTTTTGATTTGGCCATGAACCTATGAAATCCTTACCTTGCTGCACTATGAGAAAAATCTACCCTTTCCTGTTTTTCAGTTTTTTTTTGGCAGAAGCCAATGCTCAAACTGAAAATGTTCTTCCCCGCTATTTGACGGATGATGAACGTACCCAGATGGAAACCTATCAACGCCCTGCCCCACGCGGGGTTGAGAGCCCACCCCCATTTACCGACCTTCGCACCATGGCCGAATGGGAAGAAATTCAGGCCTTGACCATCTCTTGGACTTCCTACCCCGGCATTCTCAAACAAATAGTTCGGGCGGCAAAGGAAGAATGCCGCGTGATCATATTTTGCGAAAATTGCATCAGTGCAGAAAATTACCTTCTTGGTTCTCAGGCCGGTGGCGCTCTTGAAAACCTTGATAATATAGAGCTCGTACCCGCAGAGTACAATAGCATCTGGATGCGCGACTATGGCGCCAATACGGTGTATGCCGACCGAGTAGACTCGCTGATTCTGGTAGACTGGATTTATAACCGTCCACGCCCCGATGATGACGTGATACCCGGGGTGCTGGCCGATTACCTATCGCTGGATGTCTACAGCACCACTTCGGCGCCATCTGACCTCGTGAATACTGGGGGCAACTTTATGAGCGACGGACAAGGAACGGCCTGGGCAAGTGAACTTATTCTGGAAGAAAATGAAGCCGGAAATCCGTACAACGTTACCGTAAAAGACGAAGTGGAAATCGACGCAATACTTGCAGATTTTCAAGGCATAAGCAGATATATAAAAATGACTGCCCTCCAGTATGATATCATTAATCATATTGATATGCACATGAAACTGCTTGATGAGCAAACCCTTTTAGTGGGGGAATACCCGCCCAATACCGCCAATGGGCCGCAGATCAATGCCAATATCGATTATGTGGTCAACACCTTTCTATCTCATTTCGATCTGGACTATAAAGTGGTGCGGATCCCAATGCCCGATAGCCAAAGCGGCTTATATCCCGATGATAATCCTGCCGGTTATTACCGCACCTATACGAATGGCGTTTTTGTAAACAAGACCTTCATCTATCCAAGCTATCGCGAAGAGTATGATACCACTGCCGCACGAATTTATGGCCACTTGCTCCCCGGCTATACCCTAGTGCCTATAGACTGCGATAATGCCGGTGAAAATATTATTGCAGCTGCCGGTGCCATTCATTGTATCACGCATAGCGTTGGGGTAAGCGACCCACTCTTAATAGTGCATCAACCACTTGAAGATACTTACGATACCGAGAGCAGGGCTATAACTGCCGAGATGGAGCATCGCAGTGGGCTGGCTTCCGCCAAAATTTACTGGAGAACCCAAGGCGACCTAGCGTTTGAAGAAGCTGAGCTCGACCTTTCTAATTCCAATGCGTTCACTACGGGTGTGATACCTGGATATCCCGTGGGAACCATCGTCGAATATTACCTTGCGGGTGAAGCCGAGAGCGGAAAGTCACAAGTACGCCCCATCGTCGCGCCAGCTGGATTTTGGAGCTATGAAGTACTTGGCGAAACGGTCGGTATAGCAGACATCGCCGGACTTCAGCTCAATCCAATCTATCCCAATCCCGCTACCAATCTGGTTAGCATTCCAATAGTCAGTAGGCTGAGCAAGTTGGTAAACGTCTACGTGACTGACCTGACCGGAAGAGAACTAAAGTCAGCCTATTCAGGGACGGTGAGCGGCGATCAAAGGCTTTCGCTTATTGTAGATGATCTACCCGCTGGTGCTTATCTCGTGGTGGTGGAATCGGGACAAGCCACAATGACACAGCCACTTGTGATAAGCCGGTAATAATTGATAGCGTTGAGCAAAGGGCTTAAAACCTGAAGAACACCTAGCATCAATCGCTGAGCCCCATCTTCTTGAGCAAGAAGCTGGCATTCATATTTTGACAAATACCGCGCTCCAATTTATAGTCAAAGGCCAGCTCGCCATTTTCAAAGCGGACTTCAAATTTGTTGTTCTGTACTTCTTCGGGATGCGCATCTGCGAGTTCGCAAAGCGATAGATCATGGGTGGCGATGATCCCTTTTGCCGGCAGGCGGAGCAACTTCTCCATAAACCGCCTAGAGCCATGCGCCTTATCGACGGAGTTGGTGCCCTTCAAAATTTCATCTAGGATCACGAAGTGAAACTCGCCAGCTTCCAGTCGGTCGGACATTTGCCGGAGGCGTTTAAGTTCGTTGAAGAAATAGGATTCATTATCGCCCAGCGAATCGGCCGAAAGCATGGATGTGAAAAGGGGTGACGGCCTGAAGGCAAGGGATGCAACGGGAACCGGAAGTCCACGCATGGCTAGGATCAAGTTCGTGCCGACGGTTCTGAGATAAGTGCTCTTCCCAGCCATATTAGCGCCCGTGATAATCGAAAAATGCCGTTGGCCACTGAGCTCAAGCGAGTTGGACACAGCATCTTCGGGCATAAGAATATGCCGTGCGGCGATCATTTCAAAGGAAGGCTCTTTGGTAAGAATGGCATATTGATACCAGGGATGACTGTATACGTAGAGTCCAAAACCTGCATAGGTTTCAACGGTGCTCACCAGCTCAAGCCATCCTGCCAAAAATGACGCATAGGTTTCCTTCCATTCGAAAATCCGTTTGGCACATTGAAAATCCCACATCAACAGGAAATTGAGCACGACTGCGACTGCAATATTATTTCTGCTGTCTACGGCTCCAACTATTTTCTTCAAGCGCCGAAGGCCTTCCCTGCTCTCTTCCAGATTGGCGGAAGCCCGAAGCCCTTCTACACCAACTCCAAAAGGCGCATCCCTGATCAGGCGAAGCATCGCATCAAACTGATCTGCATCGGAAACCAATTTTGACAGTTTTGAAAATTCTGATTGATGCTTCTTCAGATTCAGTATCAGCGGAATGCCAGGCACGATGAGCGATAGCAAATAGACTTGAAAACTGATCATTCCCAAAGCGACGAGCACGGTTGAGGCCAATGCAAAGGCTGGGATAAGCCACCTAAGAACGAACCAAGAGCCCGACCTACGCAGGAATGGTCTAGTCTCTGACCAATTTTTTACCGCTTCTAATGACTTGGCGCTCATTTCGGTATGTGATGCGTGAGCCATTATGCGGAGTAGAAACTCGGGATCGGCCGATAATTCCGAGATAATCTTTTGCTCTCTGGAAATCAATTCTGGAGTGGTAATCTCCGTCTTCAGCCAAGTGGCCAGCCGGCTTTGCGCCAATTCTGTTTTTGATCGGTTCAGGTATTGGTAGATGCTATGCGTTCCGAATATGTTCAGGTCGCTGGCATAAGCGTGATCGGCTGTAGAAAAAGCTGCTCCATCGAATCGATCACGCCAGTGACCATTCAGAATCTCGAGTTCTTCTGCGCAAAGCAGGTGGAAAGACGTCTCTACTTTCAACTTCTCTTTAAAATCAGAATGGCGCCTTACGAGAATTAAAAATGTAGCAATAAATACTAAAATAATTCCGGCAACATACGCCGAAATGTTCCAAAGAAAATAGACCGCAACTGCTGCTGCACAAAACAATAGAAGCCGAATCAGCGAATTGGCGCGGAGTTGAGACTTGATTCTGCGCAGCTCTACCGCCGACTTGGCCAGTGAGTCTTGAAAAAATTGAGATGGTTCCATAGCCTGCGAAAGTAGGTTTTTGGATTTTTGTCAGTTGGTTGTGAGTTATTGGTTATTAGTTGTTAGTTATTAGTTGTTAGTTATTAGTTGTTAGTTATTAGTTGTGAGTTGTTGGTTATGAGTTGTTGGTTATGAGAGATGTGTCCCAATACTAAATACGGTTGACCATTTTCTCACTATGTGTTATTAAATGTAACTCTTTCTTTTTTGCTTCTTTTTTCTTTGTTAGTAACCCGGGTTTTTGTTGATAACCGAAGTGTACATCAGCTGGGGTTCTGAGCTTCAGGCTCCTATGTGGTCTAAGATGGTTGTAGTTGTGAACGGCTTGTTTGAGTTTTGTCCACAACTGGCTAAAATCCTGGGGATTCCAAGGTTTTAAGTATTCGTTTTTAATGATGCCATTTATGCGTTCGGCGTGTGCGTTCTCGTATACAGATTCAGCCATACTGTTGATAATCCGCCCCTTGGTTATCTGTAAAAACTTCTTGCTATAATATTGTCCACCCCCATCAGAGTGAAAGATGAGTTGTTGATCCTGGTTGTAATCCTTCCAGGCCATCTTAAAAGCGGGTATTGTTGTATGGGTAGTTAAGAGCCTTTTGCTCAGATTATAACCGACAATAAGCCTGCTGAAAAGATCGAGAATAAAGGTCATGTAGTAGTATCGTTCTCCAAGCTGATAATAGGTGATATCGCTCACCCAAACTTGGTTGACACGTGTCAACTTGATAGAGTCAACTAAGTTGGGAAATCGTATCACCGCATTGCTGTCGGTAGTTCTCTTAAAATTCCGTTTCCTTTTAATACAGAAGCCCATATCGCGGTAGAGTGCGAGGAATCGATCGCGTCCGATGTAATCGGGTAAGAGCATGGAATGCATTTTCACAGCACCCATTTTTGGGTGATCATCGCGGAGTTCGTGCAGCAGGTATTCAATCTGGCACCACTCATCGGTTTTGTTCAGCAATCGCTGATACCTCTGATGAATATTTTGCCTGCTTGTTTTAGCAAATTGATAGATCAAACGCATTTTTAGTCTGTGTTTGTCTTTGTTTTCCCTGAACCAGATGACTGTGTGGAGCCAAGCTTTTTTTTTATGTCTACCCCATACATTTCTTCCGCAACCTCAATGAGTTTGTCCTTAAATTCAATCTCTACCTGCTTTTGTCCCAGCAGTTTCTGTAGCTCAGCGATTTGCTCTCTTAGGGCTTTTAATTTGGCGGTATCACTCATTGGCTCAACTATTTGTCGCACTCCTTGCGTCTTAAGAACGGAGAATTTATCAACCCAGTTGTAGACTGCTGTAGAGCTTACGTCGTATTCTCTACAAATATCGCAAACCCTGGTTTGATTTAGCTCCAACTCTCTAACCTTCTTGAGCTTAAAGCTATCACTGAAAACGCGATTTCTTCTTGGGTTGGATCTTACTCCAATCGACTTTTTACTTGCCATTTTTCTATCCGGTTTAGGGTGAAAAATGGTCAACTTATTTCAGTACGGGACAATGAGAGATGACTCGCAACTAGAGACTCGCTCCTTGCGACTAGAGACTCGCAACTAGAGACTCGCCCCTTGCGACTCGAGACTCGAGACTCTACTATGCCACGCGCAAAATTTAACATTTATATGTTGCGGCATTATATGTAGCTACATATATTTGCAGCATGGAATTGGAAAAAGCCATAAAGCAAAAGAAGTTTGAGAGTGTGCAGCAGAAAGCTGTGATCAACATCTTGTACACCAGCAGCTGGCTTACCTATGAACAAAATGCGGTGTTCAAGCAGTTCGACCTTTCCATGCCACAATTTAATGTGCTGAGAATCTTAAAAGGCCAGCATCCCAATTCGGCATCGGTGAATCTGCTCATAGAGCGGATGATAGATCAAAGCTCAAATGCGTCGCGCATCGTGGAAAAGCTAAGGCAAAAAGGATGGGTAGATCGCAGGACATGTCCCGACGATAGGCGGCAGGTAGATGTGCTGATCAATGACGATGGGCTGAAATTATTAGAAAAAGTCGGTGTGGAATTACGAGCCTATCATAAATCTATGGCGACGCTCACCGACGAAGAATACGATCAATTAAATACGCTTTTAGATAAACTTAGAAATCAACAAAAATCAAAACAATGAAAACAATGAAAACAATTACCATGACCATCGCAGCAACGGTCTTAGCTGCAAGCCTATTTGCCGGCAACGGAGAAGGTGAAAAAACAAGCATGAAAGTAAATACAGAGAAGAGCACTATCTTCTGGACAGGCAAGAAAGTGACTGGCGAGCATACCGGGACCCTAAAACTTGATAATGGAATGGTGACCATAGAAGATGGAAAGCCAGTAGCTGCTGAGATGACCCTTAAGATGGCTTCTATCGAAGTGACCGACATTGAAGATCCGGACACTAATGGCAAGCTCGTAGGCCACCTTCACTCACCCGACTTTTTCGGTACCGAAGCCCACCCTACCGGAATCTTTAAATCTACCAGCTTTGCGCCCATAGCCGGAGCAAAAGACAGGGAGGCCAACTACACAGTAAAAGGCACCCTTACCTTAAAGGGCATCTCGCAGGAGATCGAATTTCCCGTGTTTGTTTCTACAAAAGGGAAAAAACTCGTGGCTAATGGGAAGATGAGCATTGACCGCACGAAGTGGGACATTAAATATGGCTCAGGCAGCTTTTTCGATGACCTTGGCGACAAGGTAATTTACGATGATATCGAATTGAATTTCGTGCTTTCGGCAGAAGCCTAAGCAATAGAATTGGTTGGTTAGAAAAAGTCGGTCTTCGCAAAGGCCGGCTTTTTTTATTATAAATTTTTCCAGTCGGGAACCACTTGTCTAACCTTGGGTTTGTCGTTTGATTTTGGTGCGAAGAAATATCTAAAATCGACCGAAAAATAGGCTCCATCCACAGAAGCATTTTGAAAATACGCCGGCGGGACATTATCACGCGAATAGCTGACCTGCGTAGTAAGAATATCACCAATGGGCTGATGAAAGCTTCCGCCAATATAGAAGTAACCGTCCTTCTCTGTCCTAAATTCCAAGCCCACACTTCCCAATACGGCCGCGCGTACCCAATTGGTTTTAAACATGGTGATGGTATAGCTCAATTGATTGGTCTCAAGGTCGCTCGCGTAAAAATCTACTGAAGCCCCGAGTGCGACATTCATAAAAAGCCGATCGGCCATCTGAATATAGACCAAGCCCTTTATTGGAATCTCATAAGCCACAGAACGTAAATCGGTGGTCTGATCAAAATCTACGGAAGGATCGGTAATGCGGTATGAATAGCGGCGGCGGGTATAATAGATGCCCGATTCAATATTCCAAAAATCGGTGAGCTTGGCGCGCACGATACCACCAAAACCAAAACCGCCTTCATAGCTGATCTCGGCAGTAAAATTACGCGCCGAATCGGCAATGGAAAAAGGCGACATAGTGACCGAAGCGAGCGGCACTAGGCTGCGGAGTTCAAAACCGGCAGTGATTTCTATTGGGGCTTTATTCTTTTGTGCGCTGAGAAATAAGGAATACAGCTGGGATATAAGGAAAAGGATTAAGGCAAGCCTACTGATCATTTAAATACCGACTATTAATTTCTGGCCGGTCTTAAGGGATTGATTTCTTTGTAAACCATTCAGCGAACATATAACGTCTACCGTGGTTCCAAATTGCCGGGCGATTTTGTAAAGGTAATCACCCGATCTGACTTCATAGGTATTTTGACCCGCTGGCACTGCGCTTAAAAACGCTCCCGATTTCTGGAGCAGCAAGCGATCGCTGCGCAGGCAATGGTTCTTAAAATCGATTATTTGCGAAGGCTTGATGGGCACACCTTGAAAGCGCACTTCAAAGTGCAGGTGGCTCCCAGTAGAATTGCCGCTGCTACCACCCAGGCCGATCACATCTCCAGCTTCCACTTCATCGCCCGATTTTACCTTAAACCGATGTAAATGGGCATAAATGGTTTCCAATCCATTATGGTGTCTTACCACCACTACCCTACCGAAACCCGCATAATTTCTAGCTACACGCACCACCCCTGGGAAGGCGGCATGCACAGGATCCCATACTTCGAGATCAATGTCGATACCATTATGGTTGCGGCCATATCGCCATCCGAAATTGGATGTCACCACCCCTTCAAACGGAGATTGAAATCCACAGTTCGATTCTTCATCTACCAAGAGTAGCTGGAGCGTGGAGTCAAATAAGGCCAGATTATTACGAAAAGGATTTGGCACGGCTTCATTCCAATCGCTGTAAAAAGCATCGGCCGGAAAGGGATTGGCGCTATAAGGTACATATGCGGCAAAGCCTGTGGGAGCGGATAGAAAATCTTCGGCTGCGACCATATAAATATTGACCGCATTCAGCACTGGTTGTGGTACCACGTCAAGCGCAAAAAGGCTATCTATTATTACATCAAGTTCATATTTGCTTTTGCCGGCAAGGCTACGGTAAACATTTAGCTGATTGACCAACGTAAGTGGCACGCTATCAAGCATCAAAAGCGAGTCGATAAGGGCAGAATAATCATTTGCGCCAAGCGTGGCATTTGGAATGAAGGTGGCGCTGGCATCATAGACCACTACGGCAGATGAAGTATCGCGGGGCGTTTTTTTGAGCTCCGGATTGCCGGCCATCAAGCTATGACTGATTAAAAACATGAGCGGTATGAGAAGGGCCCTGCACATAGGATCGTCGCGTTTAAAGGTGTTGGCGTTATACTCTTACCAAGAGCTGCGGGTTACTTATTGGCCTTGAAAAAACCGATAAGAGCGAGCAAAATAAGTAAAAGTGTAAAAACAAGCAGCACATTACGGAATCCATTATGCCCCAAGAAGGGTTTCCGGAAATAATTATTGGCTTGATCATTAAGCTCTTCGGCTGCCAATTGATGCTTGCTATGCACCCCTATGAGATGCCTCTTGAGCATTCCAGACCCTTCACCACGCTCGTAGGGCAGGTCGCTCTCTAAAAGGAGCGATTCAAAAAAATCGGCCGTCTCTTTCGCATGAAAATAGAATACGATGTACGCCCTTTGCCTTTCATGCGATTCGTAATTCTTATAATGAAAAGTTGATTTTACTCGCTTACCCATTCGGTCACATACTCTACGGGTTTGCGGTGGCTCTTCGGCCAAGGTTCGGAAGGATAGCCGAGATAAATAAGCCCGAGCATTTTATGATTTTCTTCGAGTCCAAACTTTAATGCGGCACCGTTGCGGTATAGAAAGCCTGGTGAAGACCAGTATGATCCCAGTCCGTAGGCAGTGGCGGTGAGCAGGATATTCTGCGCCGCACATGCCACGGCTTCTACTTCTTCCAGCTCGGGTATCTTCGTATTTTCCGTGCGCAGCATAGAGAGCGCTATCACCACCGACGATTTTTCAACCCGAGATTGTAAGCGCTCCAGCTTATGCTTATTAAACTCTTCTTCGGGCGTATGGGCTGTATAAAGCTCACGTATGGTCTCGATCAATTTCAATCGTCCAGCCCCGCTGTACACCTTAAATCGCCACGGCTGCGTTTTGCCATGCGTGGGCGCCCAGGTGGCATTGGTAAGGATTTCTTGCACGATCTCTTTCTGCACCACCCTTTCCGAATATTGCTCTGGATAGATCGTTCTCCGCTCGCGGATGACCCCATGTATTTCGCTTAAATCAAATTTCATTTTTAAATCTCTTTTTCGGGCTTCCGCCAAATGTTTTAGAATCTATTGTCGCCATCGAGCAGTCCACCGAGCCCGCCAAGAATACTGCCTTCACCCTTTCGCTTTCCTCCCATCTTGGGTGCTGAAGCGATCACCCGATCTGCAAGCCTGCTGAAGGGCATGCTCTGGATCCAGACCTTTCCAGGCCCGCGGAGCGTAGCCAAAAATAAGCCTTCACCGCCAAAAAAAGCATTGCGGATCCCCTTCACCATTTCAATATTATAATCAACCCCTTGGGTGAAAGCCGCTAGGCAACCCGTATCAACGCGAATCACTTCGCTCGGGCCGAGCTCTTTCTCTATCACTGTGCCACCTACATGGAGAAATGCCATTCCATCTCCTTCGAGCTTCTGCATAATGAAACCCTCGCCGCCAAAAAGGCCTACCCCTATGCGTTTCTGAAATTCGATACCTACCGCTACGCCCTTTGCAGCGCATAAGAAAGCATCTTTTTGACAGATTACCTTGCCGTTATAATGGGTAAGGTCAAAAGGCACGACCTTACCCGGATAGGGCGATGCAAAAGTGACGTTCCGCTTTCCCAAACCTACATTTGCGTAAGAAGTGAGAAATAGGCTCTCTCCAGTGAGCACGCGCTTTCCGGCGGCCAAAAACTTGTCAAAGAAACCCGTTTCCTTATTTGAGCCGTCGCCAAATATGGTTTTCATCTCAATAGAATCATCCATCAGCATGAGCGAGCCCGCTTCGGCTATTACTGCTTCTTGCGGGTCAAGCTCTATCTGAACGCATTGGAGCTCTTCTCCGAATATTTTATAGTCTATCTCGTGATTGGTCATGTGCTTGCTTTTATTAATATGTTCTTAAAATCGGAACTAGCTGGATTCTCAAAAATATCCAAATCAAAGTGGCCGGCTGTAGCAAGGATATGATCAAAGATATCTGATTGGATCCCTTCGTACTCCACCCATGATTTTATTCTTGAAAAACAGTAGATCTCCAGCGGTACCCCCATCGGCGTAGGATCCAGCTGGCGCACCATACAAGTCATATCGATATTGATATTCGGATTATGGCGGATATAATTATTGACGTAAGCCCTGAAAACCCCGATATTGGTCATCCGCCGGCCGTTCACGATTGACGATTCCGTATCTACCGAATGCTCCCTATTATATTCAACTATCTCCTTACTTCGCCGTGCTATATGGCTCTGCGCAAGGGTGATCTTGGTATAGCGCTGGTGCATATCATCATCTACAAATCGGATCGAAGAAATCTTAAAATTAACCGATCGCTTGATCCTCCTTCCACCGCTCTCTTCCATACCGCGAAAATTCTTAAAGCTATCGCTCACAAAGGAATAGGTCGGCACCGTAGTTATCGTATTGTCCCAGTTTTGGACTTTCACCGTGGTGAGATTGATCTCCACCACATTGCCATCGGCGCCATATTTGGGCACGGAAACCCAATCGCCAAGGCGTACCATGTCATTTATTGTAAGCTGAATACTCGCTATAAATCCTAGAATAGTATCCTTGAAAATCAAAAGCAGTACCGCAGATACGGCACCCAAGGCTCCGAATAGCACGAGTGGGTTTTTTCCGATGATGATCGAGATCAAGATTATGATCCCCACCGACCAAACGATGATCTTACTGAGCTGGGTAAAGCTCTCTATCGGCTTATCTTCAAATTTTGGAGACTTACTCAAGTAAATTTGAAAGGAATTGATCACCGAGATGATCAGGCGGATTATGATAAGCGCCAAGATCGCAGTGGTAATCGTCTCGATAGCAGGTATCAACTTTGGGTAATCGGTGAATACTATTGGCGTAAGCCCGAATATGACCAATGTGGGTGCGATATGGCCGAGCTTTCTGAATGCCTTTTGCTCCAGCAATATATCGTCGAGGTCATTATTGGTTCGTCGAACTACTTTTTCTATGATTTTATTGATAACCCCTTGGGCTATGAACCAGAGCAATAGTGCAATGACCAACATGGCAAAAAAAAGAATTACCATCTTCAGGGTCTGGGTCATATCCTGACTCACTCCAAGCTCTTGGTGCAACCATTCCTCGATAAAAAGGGCGAAATCGGTCGAATTTTCATTCATGCCACAAAAGTAACAGAGCTTTTTAAGAAACAATCAAAAACAAGGTGGGCGGTTCTTCGGTTTTATAAATGGTCTTAATACCTTTATACCATGCAAGGATTTACATTTACCGAATACATTCCCGAAAAGGATAAGCGAAGCCCCTTCGAGCGCCTGCTCGAAATTTTCTTGGAGTTGGTCACGCATACTTCTGGCGATGTAGACGAAGCCTTGGAATGGCTTCGCGAGCTTGATAAAGAGCATAAGCTTACCGATGAGAATTATACGATCGACGATTTCATAGAAGATCTATTTGAGAAGGGATACCTCCGCGAGCCAGGAGAAGATGGCAGTGGCGGTGGCCTTGCGGCAAAAGGCGAACAGGCCATACGCAGAAGATCGCTCGACCAAGTATTTGGAAAGATGAAACGCACGGCACAAGGTGGGCATAGGACCAACCAAAGTGGTGGCGGTGAAGAGACTACCGGTGAGCGACGCCCTTTCCGATTCGGCGACCGCACCGATTCGATCGATTTTTCATCAAGCATCCGAAATTCTCAAGTGCGGGGTGGCATTGGTGAGTTTTCGCTGCATGAGCAAGACTTAGAGATCAATGAGACCGAGGCCAAGGCATCAGCGTCTACGGTTTTGATGATCGATATATCCCACTCTATGATTCTCTATGGCGAAGACCGCATAACCCCAGCCAAGAAAGTAGCGATGGCGCTTTCTGAATTTATCACGACCCGCTATCCAAAAGATACGCTCGATATCGTGGTATTTGGAAACGACGCTTGGCAGATCAGCATCAAAGAGCTCCCCTACCTGAAAGTAGGCCCCTACCATACCAATACCGTGGCCGGATTGCTTCTCGCAATGGACATTTTGCGCCGGCGAAAGAATAATAATAAGCAAATATTTATGATCACCGATGGCAAGCCGAGTTGCCTAAAGGTAGAAGGTGGTTATTACAAGAATAGCTTTGGGCTCGACCCCGAAATAGTGAATAAATGCCTGAACCTTGCATCTGAAGCGCGGAAGGTGAATATCCCAATCACGACTTTTATGATCGCCGAAGACCCTTACCTACAGAAGTTTGTAGAAGACTTTACAGAAGCCAATAATGGGCGTGCCATTTATACCGGCCTGAGCGGCCTTGGCGAATGGATTTTTAGCGACTATGAGCGAAATAGAAAACGGAAGGCCTGAAATCATTTCGAATAAATTAGATACTATTAAACCTAACAGCTTTCATAAACAGTGGGTTGTGAAAATCTTCTTGAGCCAAACCCCGTGTTGAGTCAGTAAAAAGTATCTTTTTTGTTATCTTTACGTTAAGTTAATGTTAACAAATAGCGATGGCACGTAAGTATTTTTCTGAAAAACAGTCCACCAAAGACCCTATTCTTTTATCTATTCTGGTTTTATTGGATGCCTACATGATTTATTTATTCGTAGATGCCGCTCTTATAAATTTCAGTCAGCACAGTGTGGCTTTGATTCTTTTGGGCAGTTCCATTATTTTCATTTCTAGTGTTATATGGCTCTTTCTTCACCTGCGTATTAAACTTTCAGTTTCCGAAAAAGGCATAAGTTATAAAATGAGCCCGCTGCACCAGAAGAAGCACCGTATTAAATGGGACGATGTAGAAGGCTGCAAAGTAATAGAGACGCCGAGATTGGCGCATATGCATACCGGCAATATGAAATTTTGGTCGGAGAAGAAATATACCTTCACCGGGCGTAACGGATTGGCCATACGCACCAAAGACGGTTCGCGGTATTTCATCGGTTCCCATCAGACGGATGAGTTGAAGGACAGCGTAAAGCGTGCGCTCCGAAAGCGGGCGTAATTTGGCGCTCAGCGCTCGGCATCTTCGTTTAAATTGGTTCTATCTCTATTGAATAAAAGAAAGTCCGCCGCATTGTCTTACATCACTACCCACCTCAGATGATGACCGTTGCTGCTTCAGCCGGGAATATCAGTCTCAAAAAAGCCCTTCCTAATAACAACCTATTTTTCACCTTTTAGGTTCATATAATAGTGTTTCGTTTCCTTATCCAATTTCTCAATGGCATAGCGAAGCATTACTCTTGGCATTCCGACAGCATATTGGTCAAGAAATTTTTTTAGCATTTCATCATCACGCTTTCCTGCTTCCCTGACCCAACTTCCCACTGCTTTTTGGACATATTCGTTCGAATCATTGACGAGCATCCCAGCAATCTTAAACGTATTCTCCACTTCATTTTTTCTGATAAAAAAATAAGTACTCACTATGGCAGTCCGACGTTCCATCGGGTTTTTAGATTTAGCCAAATCGTACAGCGGCTTTTTTTCTTTGTAGTGCAAATATCCGCCGACCACATAGGGAGCAGCCCTATCTACCAAACCCCAATGGTCAATCCATTTATGATTATCAATATACGCTCGGTATACGATTTCACGTTCATCTTTAGAAGTCTTCTTGCTTCGTGCTTTCCAATCTAAAATGGACACTGCTCCAAGCCGATGATTTCCATTTTTATCTTTTAGAAGTTTTACCACCTCGGCTACTGGCATTTGCTGATACGCTTTGGCCAAGGAGAATATCTCCCTTTTCGGAATTTCTCCCGGATAATCTCGACCGATCAATTTTAAGGTTTCAATATATTCTTGGGCAGTCATAATAATTCGTCGTTCGCGACTAGAGGTTCTTTGGCTTATTGGCCTTGAGCTTTTTCAATGAATAATATTTCCAGCAAGGAGTGGATACATATTGATTATTTGTTCAAGAATACCACTAAGTGGACGGCCCAGACTTCATGCTGTATGCCCCCTGCTGAAGATGAATTAAAAGTTAATTCATTTTGGTCTTGATACCGGCCAAGCATATGGCTTGTGGCGACTCCCGAAGATATATCTTTCAACCCAGGATAATCGTGATCCGAAGATCATTTTTCGATTGTTGGAAAATCCCGCGGCCTGAAGGGTTCGTATGTTCGAGGTTTGCCTCATGCGGAAATTGATTGAACCTTTCTTGTCGGCTAGAATCAAACAGATTATTTATTCATATTTAAATTTTAAAACAAACGGTGCGGAACCATAAGCATTTGCACCATAAAACTTTCCGGAAATTTCATTTAAATTTTTAGGTAATCCGTAGTGAACTTCCCCAATTAGATATGATGAACCAAAATGGTCGAATAATAATTTAGGGGCATCTTCTTCGTCTTTAACATAGAGTTCTGAATGAAACAAAGAAGAATAGTCGTTTTTCATATTACACCGAGCTATATAAAAGTTAGCCTTACCAAATATTCTTTTATGTTCAGAATTTGGATAACCTGAAATTAAGAAGCCCTTTTCGGGATGGGGGTATATATTATAGACCGAGCCATAAAGATTTTTGTTGATCCATTCTATTTTTCCATTATTATTAAATTGAACTAAATAGTCAGTTGCTCTTTCTGATGTATCCACCATTATATCAAACAGTTTATTCTTCTCAATTAACTCCAATCCCAACAAAATTGATTTTTCGTTTGCCGCAATACCTTTTACATTTCCTCTTTGTTTTGTTGTTTTTACCCAATTCAACTCTCCCGATGCAGTATAAGAGGCCAGGTAAGACTCAAAGGGAACATTATGTTGTCCTTGCCCTGGAAAAGTTGCTGCTGCTATCTGATTCTCCGAATTAAATGTGGCTCCATATTGATACTTGCCTGCTAAATAGATATTGCCCTTTTTTGTAATAGCCAATTTTGGTAGTCCTTCAAAAGTGGTACAGCAAGAATTATTATGATTTGAAATAAGCTTCATCCAATCAATATTCCCATTTTGATCAATTTTTAGCAACATATCCGCTCCTCCATCACCTGCCTCTTGAAATCCAGGAGAAATTAAACCATCATCTACATTTGCGGTCAATACAAATCCTCCTTTGGGGTAAGCTAAAAGTTCAGTCACATTAATATCTGTATGTCCCCTTTCAAATAGGGTTTTGTGCTTAATGTACTTACCATTCGAATCTAGGAAAAATAAATTAAGACCAAATTTTATTGGTATATCTCCGCATAAGTCGCTAATATAGCCTATGGGAAAACCTTCTTCATTTGTATCATATTCCTCAATCATAATAAGAATCACTGTTGTGGTGTCTTGATGGGAGATTCCAACCAACTGATTAAATTCAGAATCATATTGTAATATCCAATTAATTATTCCTTTGGAATTATAACTTAGAACTAAATCCGCATATCCACGATTTCTAAGGTTAATTCCCTCACCGTTAGAATTTAGGATTGCTTGGTTTTCAAACCCGTACTGATTTTGCGTAATACTCATCTCTCCACCAACTATAATATTGTTTTTAGTATCAATTGCAGCATATCGATATCCTAAATCAATTCCACTAGTACTGACGGCCCATTCAAGTTCCTGAGCATATAGATAAGGATTGAATGAAAAAAACAATTGAATCAGGATTGATAAACTCGAGTAATTTATTAAAGTCTTCATTTTAAATTGGGCATAATTGTCTTCTTCTCAGCTTACCGATAACGTTTAATTTACAGTCACTTGCAAGTTTAAAACTCTCATTATTATCTAAATTATCCTTCACATCACAAAACATTTATCATGGGCAATCAATCCTTAGATTTCAGTTTTTTAATGTCTGCTTCTAACTCCTTGAGACTCGCTTCTTTTTCAGTAACTTTTTGCTGTTTTTTGAATTTCACATATTCTTCTCCTGATTTCTCTAAGGCCATTTTATGCGATATTTTCCCGGCATGGGTGAGCAATTCCCTTCCATTTAGTTGCAAAATAGCATCCAATCGCTCCATCCAATCTTTCATGTACATTGGCGTTTGCTGCTGCGCCATAGTTTCGGCAAATGCCAAATACTGCTCCACCAATAAGCCTAAAAGTTTCATTTCATCTTCATTCATATAATTTTTTGCAATGCTCACCTCTGCCTTTTTTACCGAAACGGTTTGATTTTTATCATAAGAAAGCATTCCCATCAAAGGCAAACTGGCATCTACGCGCCGATACACCAATTCTGCTGCTGTTTGCTCGCTGATGGCCCAGAGCAATTTGTTTTGAACAATTTTAAAAAACTCAATGGTCTTTTCATTTTTCAGGTCGTAGTCTATACTGGTGGCATAGATGTCCTTTATTTTTTGGTAGAAGAATTTCTCTGAAAGACGTATTTCTCTAATTCGTCCTTGCAGTTCGTTGAAGTAGTTCATTGAGCTGCCCGACTTAAAGCGGTCATCATTCAGCGTAAAGCCTTTGATAATGTATTCTTTTAAACGCTGTGTAGCCCAAATACGAAACTGTGTACCTTGGACGGATTTAACCCGATAGCCGACCGAGATAATGACATCTAAATTGTAGTGGTTGGTTTCATAGTTCTTCCCATCGTCGGCAGTAAGTCGGAAATTCCGACATACTGAACTTTCGTCCAATTCACCTTCTTTAAATACATTTTGAATATGCTCTGTAATGGTGGTTCTGGCTTTACCAAATAACAGTGCCATTTGTGCCTGCGTAAGCCACACCGTATCATTCTCTAAGCGGACATCAATTTTAATGTTACCGTCTGGGTTTTCATATATTAGGATTTCGCCACTCATGCCGCTTCTTTTTTTGAAAAGATTATAACTTCTCTGCCTATCACTATCCTTTTCATCAATAGAGGGCATAGTGGTTTAATGCTTTCTTTGAGTTGCTCATTCATACATTTACCGGGCTTCTTAGAACTGTTTATTTTTGACCATTCCCGTCTATTTGAATATTCAGAGCCTCGAGAGCAATATCAATTGGAATTGCAAATGCGATCCCTTCAACCCCCGCTTCTTTTACCTTAGAAGTAATTATACCGATTACTTCGTTTTCACTATTCAGGAGGGGGCCACCGCTGTTACCGGAATTTACACTAACATCAGTTTGAATCATAGGTTTTTCTCCAGATCGGTACGCGCTTATAACTCCACGGCTGATCGTTTGCCCCAGTGAAATATCCTTTGGACTTCCGATAGCAAAAACGTCTTCGCCATTTTTTATCGCTCCCTTCTCTCCGATCTTAATGGCAGTTACGTCATTAATTGAAGCCTTCAAGAGCGCTACATCAAAATATTCATCCCACCGAATAATTTCTACAGGAAGGGAGATTCCACTCGATAGTACAATAGTAGGTTGAGACTCATTCTCAATAACATGGTAATTTGTAATTAAATAGCCATCGTCACTTATAAAAAACCCACTCCCTAAGCCCTTTTCTGTTCGAATACTTACAGAAGCTTCGGCACATAAATCTATTTGAGAGCAAAATTTACCCCTTGTAACTATCTCTAATGTTTGTTTCTCACTCAGAGAATCAGTTCCCACCTGGTATGATTTAGAAGTCATTTGGTCTGATCGCAATACTTGAATTAGAGACATTATTACTGCACTGCGATATCCAAAAGAAGTAGTCTCAACAACATCTGCTTGATTTTTTGGTTGGAATACTTTTCCAAAATAATATCCGCCTGTGGTCACCTTTTCAAAGGCTATTGTGCGGTTCTTTGAGTTCCTTAAAGTCCATTTTACATTGACAAATAATCCTTTATGCTTATTGGCAAAATTACCATCCCAAAAAACAATATCCTTTATAACAACTCCCGAAAGTATGTAGTTATCTTCATTAGATTCAGAAAGTACTTTATGCTCTTTAATGAACTTATTAGCTTCTCTATTCAGAAATTCTTCGTTATAAATCGCGTTGTGGGCGTAAGCATTCGGTGCCGAAGGATCCAGACTTGCCGTCAATATTTGAATCTGACCCAGTTCTAAATCATTTAACGCTCCGTCAATTGACTCTAGGGGAAAGGACTTTACATCTATCTTTGTGCTTGTACTAAAATCTTCTTTCTTGACAACTTCAAAGAGTCCATTTTCCCCAACCACGAAAAGTTCAGCAACCTTATTAAAATCTACAGGCTGCTTAAACTTGGTCGCTCCCATGAAGCCATTCACAGAATACACTGCTGCGTCGATTCCTTTAGTCTCGATTTGTACATTGATCTCTTGTGCCGAAAGGCGACTATAAATGCAGAAAACCAAGGTGGTAAAAAGTGCTATGGTTCTAAAGCACGAGAAGAGATTTTTCATTTTTAAAGTTTTTTAAGTTGATTTACATCTTTGACCCAACCAGATCATAACTATCACTTTTGTAGCAAGGTTGGTTTCAAGGTTATTTCCACCAAACTTAACATATTCTACTCTATCTCTAACGCATTCTTCATAAGTCTGCTCTTGATAGCCAGTATATTAGGGTGCGCCCATAATTTTTTAAGATAGGTGGCTCTGATGCTTCATAGAACTCACCTATGTGCACTTCCTAATACAGCAGCCTTGGCGCAAAGCCACCACGAGATCAAGTTGCGATCAAGCCGCGGCTAGAACCAATAGATGGTTGAGAAAACATATTCCTTGCAACCGGTGCACACTACCAGCCACGAGCTTACCTTAAGAGCCCATCATCATCCGATTTGAGCCAAAAGCAAATTCAGCACCGATCACGAAAAGCTGTTTCGGTTCATTTACATTCCAGTCGCGGCTGCTCAAAAGGAAGATGTCCAATTTGCGATTTTCGGCCAACTTAAAATCAATCCCCATCCTGGCTCTGTCCCGATCAAAACCCTGATGGTAGGGCACATTGGCGTCGCGCAATAAGAATCGAATATCCATGGAAGCATAAAGCTCTGCCTGTCGGTTTATTCTATATTCCACTTTGAAGGTGTTTCTCAAATCCCAAGCTGGCGAAAATCCATATTCCTGCTCATAATTGGTTCCGCGTACTTCCCATTGCAGGCGGGCGCGATAGGAAAAAGTAAATCTCCGCAATTTCTGTTGGGCGGCAAGGTCGGCCATGAGCCGATGCCGCATCCCGTAGCTTCCATCTCCCCTTCGATCAAGGATGAACCGGTAGTTGGCGCCAAAGTAAAGCCAATCCAAGACTTCATAATCCATTCCGAGATTGGTGAAAGCCCTGCCCAACTGGGAAGCGTTTTCTTCCAACCTGAATTCTTGATCTATCGAAAAATCTAATTCTTTATTGATCTTTTGACCGTATGAAACAGTGCCCCATAAACCGAAATCATTCGTTCTTTGAGCGATGAGCGAGAGTGAGCTTCCAAGTGCGATGGCAACGCATAGAAGGGCTTGCCTACTCATCCCTGTTTTTCGTGCTGTGGTAATAAACTTTGATCAATGCCGTATCGCGCAAGAAGTCGATCCGCTTGATGTAGACCTTGTGCACATCGAGGCCGGTACGATCCTGAAGATCTTTGATGAGCAGCGCCTTATTTTCAGGTTTTATCAAGTCGATTTTCTCGTATTCTATCACCTTGATAAATTCCGGTTTGAAAAAAACGTTTCCTTCTATCAGGAAGGCCATTAAGATGATAATGGCATTGATAATTACGATCTCCAATGCCGATCCCATATTGATGGATGTAATGAGACCAATGGTGATCGACATAAAAAGGTAGGTCATATCCCGCGCTGAGATATCTTCGGTACGGTAGCGCAGCATCGCAAAGATGGCAAATAGACCAAAAGCAGCACCAATACTAAATCCAGAGTTGGAATTGAGCAGGACGGTAATGATGAAGATCACCAGATTAAACATGAAAAAGGTGAAAAAGAAGTCTCTCCTACGGTATACCGAAAAGTAGATAAGCCGCACGAGCACAAACATGCTGAGCAGATTGATCAATAGCCTACCAAAAAAATCGAGATTGAAGCGGTCGAGCTTGAAGGTGAGAAAATTACTTGGGTCGGACGCCGTTTTGGCGGTTGCCGCAACTCCCGGGTCTACCATAGGAAATTGCGCCAATACTGGAACGAGTAAGGCGCCAAAGATGAAAAGAAGAAAAGTGGTTAAAAATTTTCTTGGTACAGATTTAAATTTCATAGGCTATTTTTCGTAGTCTTCTAAAGTCGGCTTTAAAGGAATTGGATTTTAGTTCCGGTCTCAATTTTGCCATGGAGACACAGTATTTGCTCAGCGTATTTTCCCGTATTCCAAGTTCGCGCATCCGCATGATGATGGTTGATGAAAATGGAACATCCTGTTTTACTTCTACGATCGCTACATCGCCGAAAGAGTAGGTAGCGCCTTCGCAGCTCGCTTTAATATTAAAGTCGATGGAAAATCGCTCGTGGGCATCTTCCGTCAGAAAGGCAAGTCTATGGTAATCAATCCTTGCGGAATGTACCAATTGATCGGATGCTATTTCGGTTCCCTGTTCATCCAGAAATGCTTTGCTCTCTTCGTCAAGTGGAAAATTTATGGATGTTTTTGGAATCCGCAGCTTTACCGTTCTTCCCTTATTATTCTTTGATTTTAACTCAAGGAAGGTAGTGCTTGTATTCGGGTAGCAGCGGTATCTTATTTTCTCCCGGTTCTTAAAACCACTATGGTGCCGCTGGTAAAAGTAAAAATCGTCAGTATCGAAATAATAAGAGTGGTAGGGTGAAATAATATCACCGGCAGCTTCCAAGATCTGATATTCGGTGGCAAGACCATGAAGCACATCAGGAATATGCGAAATATGCAGTAGAAATTTACGGTCTATCCGATTCATCTGGCCATTGGCAGTGAGCTGCTCCAGATCGATACGGCCAAAGCCTTCAAGGCTTTTTTCGATCATCGCTATGTAGGCAAGTTCACTCATATTGGTAAACCTTTCGTTCTACTAATTCGCCTTTTTCGTTGAGCGTCTCTTTGGTCTCTTTTAGCCCTCTAGCATCGTAAACATATTTTTCGAGTTGCTCGGGTTTTTTCGACCCATCGAGCTTTCTTTCTATCTTCAGATCTCCAAACTTATTATATTCATACTCCTTGACCCATTCTATAGCACCCAGACTATCAAGTGATTGCTCTAGCACGAGCTCTCCTTTCACATACCTATAGATGCGCCGGCTATAGGCCGGTGTTGATTCCTTCCACTCCTTTTCTTGTGGTTTATTATCTATTTCTTCTACTACTTCGCCATCCTTATAGATTCGGGATTCCCGTCTTTTTATCTCTCCGTTCTTATCATAGTCTATTTTTTCTATCCACTCCCCATCAGAATTATAGCGCTCTATCGCTGTGATATACTTTGCGTGCTCTACCCCGCCTTCGTACTTTATGATGGTCTCCGTGCGTGCCACGATGCCATAGGTGCGGAGTAGTTTTTTGGGTTGGCTTTCCGCCAATAGCGGTGTCCATAAGATCAGCAATATGGCATAGAGAGCTCTCACCGGATCACTATGATATCTTCGGTAACCAATTCTTGCTTTCGCTCGTCGATCTCCACTACTTTTATGATCGGCTCTCGCTGTCCCGGTACCGAACAGTTTTCTGAAATGGCATAGACTTGATATTTTCCCTTCCGCAAATAAGGAAACCAGAAGACACCATCGGGACCAGTGCGCAGCCTTTCAAAATAGCTGGGATCATCACCGGCTATGATATAAACTTCTTCATCTACGCCAAAATATTCATCTCTCAGCTCCGAGCAATTGCCGTTATACTCCTTCACGTAAACCTTTCCTGTGATGGATGCTTGCCCGCCTTCACCGGGATCTTTCTCACATGAACTTGAGAGCACTAAAAGTGCCGAAAGGAAGATGATAAAGTAGATTTTTTGCATAAAGAGATTCCTGAAAACTCCCAAATATCGCAATTCTGCCAAACTGTTCACATTTAGCTAACCTTAATTTTACAATTTCTTAATGATCAGCGAACCAGAACTACGGTTCCTGCCTTTTCGGTGATCTCTCCACTTATCAGGTCGCGGTAGTGAATGAAGTAGGTGTAAACTCCCATACGCACGTAGTAATCATCGCCTTGATTGCTGCCATCCCAGCCCTGATCAACATTGGTGGTAGACCACATTTCCTGTCCCCAGCGATTCATCACGACGATTGAAAAATCTTCTACATCTATCTCTGTAGCACGTACCTTAAAGATGTCGTTTATACCATCTCCATTTGGCGAGAATGCCGTAGGAATAAATACGGTACTGAACCGCTCCTTAAAATGAGCGACAAGACCTGTGGGAGCAGCCAAAAGGTAATTTTGATCTGCGAGCTCCATATCATCCATCGGGTAACCATAGTTGATCTCCCAATGATCAAACTCGTAGACCCCGCGATCAATCGCCCTGAATGCCACTTTCTCTTGGGCCAAGTAATTCTTGGTGTATGGAAACGCTTTTACGATCGTATCGGGCACTTTTATCCAACCCGCTCCTTCGGGATATACACTCAGCTCAAGTGGAAAATTGGGCAGCTCGGTATAATAGGCCACCACCTGATCGGGGCTTTGAAAATTAAGCTCGATATCGATCGACATATCATCTGGACTCGGAGCTGCAGAAAGGACATTCCAGCGATCAAAGATGAAAAACTCCCTGGTCGGTCTAGTGGCTATTGGCAATGCCACATTTCCCGGAAGGGTAAGGGTCTGAGCAAATTCCGTATAGCGATCACCGTTGATGGTTATATCGGCTACGCCGGGAGGACTTACATCGAAGGTGACATCGTAAATGACCTGATAAAAATTTGCCGTAAGGCTGCCATCACTATCCAATTGAAACGTGGTCGGACTGGCACTTGCAGCGGTATTAATGGCAAAGGAAGGGCTCCAGTTTTCAAAATCCCAACCGCCTATTGCCGTGGCGGTGGCTTCGCTGAGCGCACTACCCGTAGCAGAGATGGTAACGGGAAAGTTCGAGTATGTGGTTCCATCAAGGGTGATGGTTCCGGTATTTGGCGGCTCAATATCGAGCGTAAGATCGTAGGTGACTTCTGCTACGAAATGTGCTATAAGCGTATCATTTGCAGTAAAGTTCAAGCTGACTTCTTCTGAGAATTCATCTGGAGAAAATACCGTCCCATTCGATGTCCAATGGCTGAAAATATAGCCCGGGTTCTCATCGGCATCAAAATTTACCGTTACGCCGCCAAAATAGCTCGCCGTAAAGGGATAGTTAGAAATCTCCATAGAAGGAAGATCGATGCGACCACCCTGTGGAGGATCGGCCATAAGCGTAATCTGATAGGGGCCATCCAATTGCGGGTAGCAATCTATGAAACCAGCATTGACCACAGCGCAACGAATCGCTATAAAATCATGGATATTCTGAACATTCTGCTCCCATTCTCCCATCGTTCCGCCCCAACGGGCAAAATGCGCGGGCATTTCGGGAGCTATGCGGTCTACCAGACTGTCAAGGTGCTGATGCATAAAGTCGCACGTGAAAAAACTACCTGAAAGGTCGGAGTATCGGTTTATATAATCAGCAAAGAACTCATCATTATCGAGCAGCGCATTCCAGATAGGCACGTGCCCTTGTCCGCCGGGATCGCCAATCTGAGCGGGATCACATATATCGGCATTGGCCGACTGGTCGGGTATACCGGTGAAGTTATTATAATGGTCGAAGGTGGCATCCATGTCCCAAAGTATGTAGCGCCATTTCTTTTTATCGCCATCGGGATTGCGACCTCTCCACCAACCGGTATTCCAATTGAGCCAATCGGATGAAACTATGTAAGAGTTCAGGGTAAAATAATCTATGAGGCTACCGGTATTGTAGAGGCCCTTTACGTAATCGTAATTGGCTGGGTCGCTCATATCATTGCCAAGGATAAAATCGCGCAGATCGTCCCAATCATCACCACTCCCATACTCTTCCCAGGTACCGCCCCAGGTCTTTAGGAAGTCGACATCACCAGCACCCTGATCGTAATAATGGTCGGTAAAATCAAGGTCGTCTACTTTTTCCCTGATTTCATAAACGCCCCAATACTGCCCGTTCACGTACATTACGCAAGGTTCGTAGGTGCGTTCATCCATGCGCAGGTCGGCCATTTGCGAAAGCGAATGCACATAGGCATCACGTATATGGGCTCCACCATTTTCGAAGGGATAATTATCATTGGCAGCTGCCTTCAGTATCAATCTTTGATATCCATTGCGGTCTTTGGATGGAAATACGGGATAATTAATTTCATTTCCATAGCCGAATTCATCTTGGGTGATATAATCGATACCGCGCTGGGGATAAGCCCATGAGTCGTTGCCGTGCTCATTAAAATCGCCACCACATTCGGCTAGTAAGGTTCCATCGGGACCGAACATCTCAAAATGCCCCACAGACTCTATCTGACTTCCGTTTACCAATACCAATAGGTCATTTCCACTTACGGAAACGATCGGAACCGTATGCGTTTCGTTTACGAAATAGGTGTTCGTTTGCGTGAAGCTGGCCGGAACTAGCGGATTGCTGCTGAATGCTTTAGCTCTTACCACAGTGGTTTGAGCAAGCGCTACGGCACCAGCGTATACTGGCGATGCGGTGGTAGGCTCGGTACCGTCGGTGGTGTAGTGGATGGTAATACCCGGGTTGGGACTGGTCATCACTACACTTGCCGTGCCCGTATAGTATCCTGCTGCGGTGGGGATATCAACGGTGGCGTATTCTTGCAAAGCACCTACATTGGGCAAGCCGGGCGTGGGCGTGGTAAATACCGACCAATTGGCCGCTCCATCGCTGCTGCGACCGCGTGAGTGATTTCGCTGGTTCGGTATGGTGAGCACATAAGAGTCTATGATCGTTCCAGCGGCATTGGCAAAGACGGCTGCTTCTTGCTTTCCCTGGCTTATTTTAAAATTGGTGTGCAAGGTGCCCGCGAGCTCATCGCGGCCTGAAGCGTAGACCAGTAAAAATGCATTTGACGGTATCGATGTACCTGCTGGAATTTCCCATTTCATAGGCTCTTGCTCGTCATCGCTCAGGTAGAAGCCACCGACATTGGCGGCAGCCGCGCCGGGATTATAGAGCTCGATCCAATCTTCATAATCACCAAAATTATCGACCGTGCCGCCACCTGCAAAATTAGCTGCCGAGACTTCATTAATAACGACTTGTGCCGATAAGAAAGAAATGACCCCAAAAGAGAAGGCCAGAATAAGTGCGGGCCTGAAAGCCATTTTAAAGATATTCATGTATTGGAGTGCGTTTGGTTTCATGTGGTTGACGCCCGTGGAGCCGCCGAAGTTGCTTATGTTAACGCAATATTAACTTGGCTACGGCATCGCCGCTTTTTACCAAATATACCCCGCTACCGAGTGCTGAAAGGTCTATGCCAGACGATCGTCCCCGAAGAACTGTTGAAAAGACGAGTCGACCTTGATAATTGAATATTTGCACTTCAGAATTTGGCTCCGCTTCAGATGTGAAATTGACAATTCCCGTGCTGGGGTTCGGCCATATCTCAAGCTTTGCCAATTTGGGTGATTTCACCAACCCTAGTGGGAAGCCATTGCTCTCGGCAAATGATGGAATCAGGCAAGAAATAGGCCCTGTGCCATTTCCATATCTCCCTTCCGAATCATCGGGAATCTGGGCCGCATACCGGATATAATCTACCGTAAGGGTATCGGCATTGGAGAGCAGAATATCGTCGCCCCCGCTGCCGAGCTTGAAAAAAGTGTGCAAGCCAGGTTCCATCAATCCTTGGTCACACCAAATAATCAGGTAGGCATTTCCAGCCAGAACGGTATCGGGAAACTGAAACTGTGTGGGGTCGCCGATCTTATCGCTCAAGAAATAGCCGGAAAGATCGATCGGTTGATTGCTGTTATTGTAGAGCTCTACCCAATCTTCAAATCCGCCCCATTGATCTTGTGCTGTAGACTCATTGCTGGCCTGGTACTCGTTGATTACCAGCCCGGTATTTATTGAGTTGGTATTCGCTTCCGCAAAGGTGGGGATCAAAATATTAAAAGCTCCGTGTCCGTTTGGAAATCGACCTATAGATATATCATCTGGCAGGGCTCCATAGCGCACATAATCGAGCGATGTGGTGTCGGCATTGTACAGTCCTACTTCTTCTCCCGAACCGCTGAGCTTAAAGGGTGCGTGCAAGGGCCTTCCTCGACTTCGTCATCACACCATACGATGAGAAATTCGCCAGCTTCGATATCCATGGCGGGAAACGGAAATTTCGTTTTATTACCATGATTGTCCGAAAGAAAGTAGCCTGTAAGGTCGATTGCTTCGTCGCTATTATTGTGTATCTCTACCCAATCTTCGAACTCGCCCATCTCATCGGCGGCAGTATTATCATTTCCTGCCATGACTTCATTGATCACTAGTTTTCCAAAAAAGGGTTCGCATTGGCCGTAGCCATTACTGCAAAAGCTGCCGACAAGTATAGTTAACAGTGCTAAACGGTTTCTTAACAATTTCATAACGTAAAAATAGAAAAAGGATCGGTAAAAATCACCCCATCACGTGGACGAACCTTGACGCAAAAAATTGCCTTGGCATTTCAATCGTGCTGCAAAGTAAGTCGAGATCAAGCCTTGATTTATGGAAACAGCTCGCGCAGCCCTTCCTTTCGGAATTCAAAGATATCGTGGATTTGCTTCTTGGCAAATAGAGCGTGGGCGATACTGCCAAAAGGGCCGAAGGGCATTCTATAATAAAGTAGGTCGCGCACGAGCGTGGAGCTGCCGCGCTCTTCAAATTCGTGAATATGGTGCCACATCGCAAAAGGACCTTTCACCTGATCATCAACAAAGCGCGCCTTGCGGTCTACCTGTACGATCTCGGTGACCCATTCCAGCGGTATCCCCAAAAGGGGCGAAACTTTGTAAACCAGCATCATTCCGGGATAAACTTCTTCGCTCTCAGGCTGGTATACCTGCTTAAAATTCATGGATTCGGGCGTGAGCTTCTGCAAATTATTGGGGTTGCTGAAGAAGCTCCACGCCTCATCAAGGGGCACTGGAATTTCAATTTCATCGGAGATGCGGTGTACAGGCATTTTGGCGATTTTAAAGATGAGAAGTGTGGAAGGCGTTGAAATGTTTAGGCGGGAATGATTCTAAAATCCTATAGTTTAAGTTGTCGGCTCCTCGTAAAACACATAAAAACTAGTTTTGCCAAAATTCCTTTCCCTGGTAAACATAACCAATTTTCTTGCCGTTGCGGTGCGCCATAAAGCAGGTTAAAATACCTCTTCCGTAAAGTTCAAGTTTATCATATTTTGGCTTTGCTTGAATCTTTCCGTAAAGGTCAACAACTCCCACCATCCCTTCATTGTAAATTCTATAATAATGCCAAGGCGTATAAGCGAAGTCATAGTTTACAGAATCGAGATCGAAAGAATAAATCGTATCGCTGGGAGGTCTCAAAATGCCGAACTTGAGATCAAAATTTTCGGCGATTACCAAAGGTCCATTATGATAATCCTTGATGTTCTTGAACAAAGGCTGAAAGATCGTGTCGCCATGAATACCCAATAGTCCAACCTTTCCATCCATTTTGAAAGGTCTATAACCAGAATCCATGTTGGAATAAGTGGCGCAGCCCATTTGAACATCGGCCTTCTCACCATCTATATCGATATAGTAACTTGACTTTCTCCGGGTTACGGGAGCTTTCAGTTCATTGCCATAATAAGTGAAGTCGCCCGCCTTTTTATAAATAGGCTTTATGACCACTTCGCCATAAGGGTTTATATACCCGTACTTTTTGCCTTTTCGAAAGCGGATCAACGCGGTATGAGCCGGAAAGATTTCTCTAAACCCTGGAGAGAATAAAACTTCTCCCGCCGAATTTGCAATCGCCCATTTATTCCCTTCGCGATATGGAATATAAACAGTAGAGCTTTGTCCCATAAGGAAATGGGTGAATATGGAAAAAAATGAAATGATCAGAAAATGCTTCACTAAAGAGATAAATTTTTTCAGGTAGGTATTTTAATGGTTTAGGCAACAACCTACCCAATCTCCGCAATCTCCCGATAAATCTCCTTGCTCAGCTCGGCACTCACAGGCACTAGCGGTAGGCGAAGATAGGGCTCAGAGATGCTCAAGTGACGCATTGCTTCTTTTATTCCACCTGGATTTCCTTCTTTAAAAATAGTACGTATAAAACCGGCCAATTCATATTGGAGTTTTTGCGCAGCACCGTAATCATTGGCGGTGGCAGCCGTAATCAGCTCCTTGATCTTGGCCGGAAAGGCATTGCCGGCCACAGAGATGATGCCGTGCCCACCGCAGGCCATGTGTGGTAATAGGAGCGAATCATCTCCCGAAAGGAGCAAAAAGTCCTTTGGAAGCAGCCGCGCCAATTCCATAACCTGCTCTATGCTCCCTGCAGCTTCTTTTATGGCGACTATTTTTTTGCACGATTCGGCGATACGGGCCACCGTAGCGGGCAGCACGTTGCTACCAGTGCGGGCCGGTACATTGTACAAGATTATAGGGAGCGCTGTAGCTTCATTGAGCGCTGCATAATGCTGATAGATACCTTCTTGCGTAGGCCGCGAATAGGCAGGGCTGGCCGTGAGAAAAGCCGTCACCCCTTTAGGATCGAAGTCGCCCATGCGGGCTGCCACATCTTTTGTATTGCTGCCACCGAGGCCATAAACGATGGGCAATTTACCAGCGTTTATTTCTATAATAAATTCTAGCACAGCGCTCTGCTCATCGGCCGTGAGCGTGGCCGCTTCGCCCGTAGTGCCCATCACCACCAGAAAGTCAGCACCACTGTGCAGGTGTTTTACCAACCGCTCGAGACCGGCAAAATCTACGCTTCCATTTTCCCGAAAGGGAGTGATCATAGCTACTCCCAGCCCTTTAAGCTCTTGCATCTTTGGTATTGATTAATTTCAAATAGTGATTTACCTGCCCTATGTAGGCGTCGAATGTATCATTATCGCCCGTGTATAGCATCATATCGTAAAGCGCTTCTTCGCCTTCGCGAAAATAGCCCACCTTGAAAGCAGCCTTACTTTCGGCCAGTATAAATTGAAGCGGCAGCGAAGGGGTCTTCTCAAAATCAATGAGAATATCAAAAGGGGTGTCAGTAAAATTCTTTATCTGATCGGCAGCCGGCTCAAAACGCCAATTTAGATCTGTTTTAGTGAAATAATCATACTTGAGTCGGTGCACGTGATAATGCGGCACCGCCTTTTTGTCATCTATAAAAGAAAGCGCCATGATATCGCGGATGCCATGCTCGGTGCGCAAATATTTCACGTACTGCTTTACCAGAATAAAAAAACTCTCTCCTTTCTCCTTGTAAAGAATGCCTACGCTGCGGGCATCGTCAAAATTATGTACGGCCCTCTTCCGGGGTTCATATAGCTTTGAGCGTAGCAGGCGCTCTCCAAAATACTGCCTTATGTCATCTATAAATTTCACGCTGATTCTATCATTGCCAGAAAGTCCGACTCCGAGATGATGGGCACCCCAAGGTCTTCGGCCTTCTTTAGTTTTGCCGGCCCCATATTCTCACCGGCGATCAAATAATCTGTAGATCCGGAAATACCGCTCAGCACTTTTCCCGAGTTTGTTTCGATCAATTTTTTCAAATCGTTCCGCGAAATTAACGTAAATACTCCTGAAACCACAAAGGATTTTCCTTCAAGCGCAGCCGATTGCTTTTGGGCTTCTTCGGCTACTTTTAATTGGAGCCCGGCCTTTTTTAGGCGCTCCACGATGTTTCTGTTTTTAGCTTCCGCAAAATATTCACGCACCGACTCGGCTATGCGATCTCCGATCTCATCCACAGCTATGAGCGCTTCCATGTCGGCGCTTTCCATGGCTTCGATATGCTCGAAACTTCGCGCCAGTTTCTTGGCCACCGTCTCACCTACATAGCGGATGCCCAAGCCAAAGAGCACACGTTCAAATGGAATGGCCTTGCTGGCTTCGATCCCCGCTATCAATTTAGTCGCCGATCTCTCGGCCATCCGGTCTAGTTTCAGCACATCTTCTTTGGTAAGGTAATAGAGATCGGCGGTATCGGCGATCATTCCCGCATCCACCATCGCATCTACTGTTTCGGCGCCCATACCATCTATGTTCATTGCCTTTCGGGATATGAAATGCTCTATGCGTCCTTTGATCTGTGGCGGGCAGCCAGCATCATTGGGGCAGTAATGTTGCGCTTCGCCTTCCTTTCTGATCAGGGCGGTGCCACATTCGGGACAGGCAGAAATATATTCAAAAAGCTTCAATGCCTTGGGCCGCTTGGAGAAGTCGACCCCTATGACTTTTGGAATGATCTCACCGCCTTTTTCTACGAATACGGTATCGCCTTCGCGGATGTCGAGACGCTCTATTTGATCTGCATTGTGCAGCGAAGCCCGCTTTACGCTGGTGCCAGCTATGATGACGGGCTTTAGATTGGCTACTGGAGTGATGGCGCCGGTGCGGCCTACTTGAAAGCTTATGGCCTTGAGCAAAGTCTCTTCTTGCTGTGCCTTAAATTTATATGCCGTAGCCCATCGCGGCGATTTGGCAGTAAAGCCAAGCTCTTCTTGCAGGTTATAATGGTTCACTTTGATCACCACACCATCTATCTCAAAGGGCAGGTCATGGCGGGCTTCCGCCCAGTGATTTATGAACGATTCAATGGCTTCAATGCTCGTGCAGCGTTCTATCTGTCTATTGGCCGTAGCCGGCACCTTGAAACCCCAGCTACGGGCAGCTTCCATATTTTCAAAATGTGAAGTTGCCGGTAGGTCTTCTCCGTAAAGGCCATATAGGAAACAGTCGAGCTTACGGGAAGCCACCACCGCCGAGTCCTGAAGTTTAAGTGTTCCAGAAGCAGTATTTCGCGGGTTCATATAGGCATCTTCTCCTGCTTCTACCCTGCCCGCATTTAGTTTTGCAAAGGTATCGAGCGGCATAAATATCTCGCCCCTTATTTCAAATCGATCGGGAAAGCTGCCCTCGCGCAATTGCAGCGGAATGGTAGATATGGTACGCACATTGGCAGTAACATCTTCGCCCATCGATCCATCACCGCGGGTCACGGCCTGCGCCAGCCGCCCACTCTCATAGCATATGCCGATGGCCACACCGTCATACTTCAGCTCGCATACGTATTCGATCTCCCCTTCTACGGTTTTCTTAAGTCGGTTTTCCCATTCCCATATTTCATCAAAGCTATAGGTATTGCTGAGTGACATCATGGGATATCGGTGCGTCACCTTCTGAAACTTATCGGTGATGTCGCCGCCTACGCGTTGCGTTGGTGAGTTATCGCTCCGCAATTCTGGGTATGCGGTCTCAAGTTCTTGCAATTCCTGGAGCTGCATATCAAAATCGTAATCGGAAATGGTGGGCTTATTCAGCACATAATACGCGTGATTATGTGCGTGCAAGCTTTCGCTCAAAGCGCTTATTTTCTTTTTGGCTTCTTCAGTATTCATCTTTTACTGATTCATTAAAGAAGCTCTTCACGAGCTTCACTATTTTAAGTTGGACATTGACCACAAAAATAGGACTGCTAAACTCTTTCTGTAGATCGCTATTGATCCCAAAGACCGAGCGGTACCCCCCACCGGCGCCAACTCCGAGCCAATATAGGATGGAGTACTCACCATAGGCAGAAAGCTCTATGGTCGAAAACTGGACTGGGTCGAGCATAAGCCGCTCGTTGGGATTGGCAGGATCCTGATAGAAAATGGTGATTGCGCCGCCCCCCAAGTGCAGTGTTGCGCCAGTCTCCCACTTACGGTCAAAATAGAGTGCGCGCTCATAATACAGGGTTGAATAGTCAAACCGATATTCTACTTGGTCCACATCAAGATCCAGATCGAAGTCGGAGTCAAAGGCACGGGTATTTAGAAAATAAATCCCAACGCCGAGCCTGTGTATTCGTCGGTATTGCAGCCCCGCTTTAATTCCCGATACGGCTATCCACTTACTCTGAAAAAGGGTGCGCCTAGCATCCAGGCTAAAATCACCTTTGAGCCTATTTTGATAGGGCTCAAGCTTCCGCAGGCCGTTTACGAGCATTACGTCATCGTCCTGACCGAACTGGGCTTTTGCCGAAAGGCAGAGCAGCAAAAATGGTATGAGAACAATAGCTCTCAATGCCGGGTAGCGCGGATCATCCTATCTTTTCCATTGAAATCCTTCTTAAGCTCTACCTTCTCAAAGCCGCGATCCTTCAAGAGTTGAACGGTCTGAATACCAAAGGCTTCATTGATTTCAAAATAGAGCTGGCCATGCTTCTTGAGATGGCCTTCTGCGAGGTCTATGATCTTTCGGTAGAAGAGCAGGGGTTCATCATCATCAACAAACAGCGCGGAGTGCGGCTCGTAATTGAGCACGTTTTTATCCATCACCATCATCTCCGAATTGCGCACATAGGGCGGATTGCTCACCATAACATCAAATTGCATAAAGCCTAGACTCTCTTGCTCAAGCAGATCGAAATGAAAGAAATCAATATTCAAATTATTCCTTTTGGCATTTTCCTTTGCTATGTTCAGCGCTCCCACGCTATTATCGACCGCAAAGACCTGAGAATGTTCCATGTGGTCTTTTAGGGATAGCGCGATGCAACCAGAGCCTG
Organism: uncultured Cryomorphaceae bacterium; assembly: GCA_963836915.1. GTDB lineage: Bacteria > Bacteroidota > Bacteroidia > Flavobacteriales_D > Cryomorphaceae > Cryomorpha. The sequence goes on from CAWILH010000002.1 coordinate 1,092,793, forward strand.
TACCCAGATCGATGACGGATAGACCCGATTTTTTAGTTCCCTTCACGATCCAATGCACGAGCTCTTCCGTCTCAGGGCGTGGCACCAGCACGGCATCGCTGAGCCGGAGCGGAAGGCCGTAGAAGACGCATTTGCCCAAGATATACTGAATCGGCTTCTCTTGCTTGAGTTGCTCCAGTATGGTGAGAAGCTGGCCAGCGAGCTCTCCAGGTATAGATTCATTGCTTTTCAAAAAGATGTCGACCTTATTGAACTGGAGCACTTCTTCAAAGGCAAGCACTAGAAATTGGTCGATCTCGCGAAGGGGAAAAATCGAAGCGAGCTCATCTCTGAAGAGCTTAACCACCGCCGAAACTGTCATCTGGTCCAATATCACCTTAAAGACAAATTTAAAGCAATATGTATTAAAAAAAGCAGCGGTAGCACATTCCTTTTTAAACAAGATGAATGGATATGCCGAAGCTTAATCTTTACTTTGCCCTGCAGATGGAGCTAGAAAAATATATGGATCGATGCATTCAGCTTGCTATCAACGGTTTGGGTCGCGTCGCACCAAATCCGATGGTGGGCAGTGTACTGGTAAAGGGCGATCGGATAATAGGCGAAGGTTATCACCGGGTTTTCGGACAGGCGCACGCTGAGGTAAATGCGATAGCGGGTGTCGCAGATGTACAAGACCTCAAGGGTGCGACGCTCTTCGTAAACCTTGAGCCATGCAGCCACACGGGCAAAACGCCGCCATGTGCCGATCTGATCATCAAAACCGGGATACCCAGGGTGGTGATCGCAAATACAGATCCCAACCCTGCTGTGGCCGGCAAGGGAATAGCAAAGCTGCGGGCCGCTGGGATAGAAGTGGTAGAACATATCCGATCGGGAGAAGGGCGATTCTTGAACCGGCGCTTTTTTACTTTTCAGGAAAAGAAGCGGCCCTATATCATCCTAAAATGGGCGCAGTCGGCAGATGGGTTTATGGATCGAGATCGCAAAAATGGCAGCGAAGCAGGCATAAACTGGATCTCACATCCCGCAACGAAAAAGTTGGTGCACCTATGGCGCAGCCAAGAGCAGGCCATTCTGGTGGGAAGCCGCACTATTCTTAACGACGATCCACAGCTGGATACCCGCGAAGTGGCCGGCACTTCTCCCATACGGGTCATACTGGCCGGGAGCAGTTTGCTTCCGCCCAATGCCAAAGCACTGAACGGTAGCTCATCAACGCTCGTATACCACGGTGGCGGCTCAGTAGCACAAGGACCGGCTACGTTCATAAATGCCCAAAATTGGCCATTGCCAAAGATCTTGGAAGATCTCTACAAAAGGAATATCAGCTCGGTACTGGTAGAAGGTGGCGCCGAGACCTTGAGCCGTTTTATAGATGCAAAAATCTGGGACGAAGCGCGTATAATCCAATCGGAAAGCTGGCTGGGCGGTGGCCTGCGCGCTCCCATTATTGGCGGAAGCCCACCCACCATCATTTCCTACGGTGCTGACCAGATTCACACCCTTTATAATCAATGATCTACCTGCTGCTTAGCATCGTATGCTCTACCTTGATCTATGCGATCTTTAAGCTATTCGATCGCTTTGGCATTGACACCTTTCAAGCCATCGTGGCCAATTATTACGTGGCTTCTGGGTTTGGCTTTTTATACTGCTACTCTAACGGAAACCTGACCCTTACCGGCGGGGAACCTTGGCTCTGGATCGCCGCATTAGTGGGAGCCCTGTTCATTTCGCTATTTTATGTGATGGCGCTCACCAGCCAAATACATGGAGTTTCTATCACCAGCATTGCCACCAAGATGTCGATGGTAATCCCGGCAGCTTTTTTCATAATTTTTGATCCTAGCGAATGGCTCGGGCTTTTTAAGATAATAGGAATTATGCTAGGCATAGCGGCAGTCTTACTGGCCACGTCCACCAAAAATAAGACGCGTATAAAAAGCAAAGCCGCCTACATCCCAATCATACTCTTCGTGGGTAGCGGTCTGCTTGATCTCCTTTTGGCTTACGCCGAAAAAAACCATTTACAATCAGTAGGCGCTTCGCAGCTCTTTGTACCAGTGCCTTTTGCTATTGCAGGATTATTGGGCTCGAGCGTATTAATCTTTAAGTTCGTAAAATCACGCCAAAAACTCCATCCCAGAAGTCTGCTGGCCGGTATAATTCTGGGGCTTGTAAACTATGGCTCTATCTACTTTCTATTACTCATTCTGGGCAGTGGCCTGCTAGACCGATCGAGCGCCATACCGGCCAATAACATGGGGGTGGTACTGCTCTCCACGATGGTCGGCTTCGCTGTATTTAGGGAGCGCCTTACGGCAAAAAATAAGGTAGGGATCGTTCTGGCGCTATTGGCCATTGCCTGCCTGACTTTTCAAGCCATATAAAAACCAATACCTTTGAAACCGACCGTTAATCTTTTACACGAGAGTAAATGAAAAGGAAAATCGACTTTTTGATCCGCTATACTTTTATAGGTTGGATCAGTATCGTGATCGGCACGTGGCTCATCTCGGCCATGAGTCTGGTCAATGGAATATACGTGATCATGGGCGGAGCCTGCCTACAGCTTATCACGCTACTCTTCTTTGTATACCATTACCGAAAAACCTACCGCGAAAGCTGATAAACAGTTCAGCCCGCTGGCCAGACTTTTACCTTGAGCGAAAATTACCTCACCATATCACAATCTGGCGAAAGCCTTTTTAAAGCAAAGGGAAGCAAGCACTTCGGCTATGCGCGAAATGTAAAAACCGAAGAAGAGATAAGCCAGCAACTTGAAGCGATAAGAGCGCAGCACCATAGCGCTGGGCATGTGTGCTATGCCTGGCGACTGGGGCTAGAGATGGATAGGTACCGCGCCAATGATGATGGCGAACCGGGAAACTCTGCGGGCAAGCCTATACTGGGACAGATCGAAAAATACCAATTGACCAACGTGCTGGTAGCCGTAGTGCGCTATTTCGGTGGCATCAAGCTCGGTGTGGGCGGGCTGATAGATGCCTATCGCACAGCTGCCCGAGATGCGCTAGACCATGCGACGATTATTAAGGTACAGCTGCTCTCCTATTTTAAGATCTACTTTGAGTATGATCGCATGAGCGAGGTAATGCTGGCCATACGGGTGAATGGCTGGGAAGCTTATGATCAGGATTTTAAGCAAAGCTGTAGCCTTAAAATCGCAGTCCTTCCCGAAAAGAAATTTGAAATTAACCTTGCCTTTGATCCATTTAGCGACATTCGCGCCGAATATTTAGGAACTTATTGAGACATTATGGATTTTGAACTTTTGAGAACCCTCTGCGCCATACCTTCCACCGCCGGTGATGAAAGCAAGATGCGTGACTTTCTAACTGCTTATTTTGCCAAAAATGCCAAGGATTTCGAAGTCGTGCCCCAAGTATTTGCAGGAACCGGATTTCAAGATAACGTGATCGCAGTCTTTGGTGAGCCCCATACAGCGATCTTTGCACATACCGATACCGTCGGCTTTGCGGTGGGGTATAAAAAAGAACTCGTCAAGATAGGAAACCCGAAAGCAAAGTCTGGTGCCAAACTGGTAGGCATCGATTCAAAAGGAGAAGTGAGCGCTACCCTAGAGGTGAAAGAGCCAAAGAAAACTAAAAAGGGACGGACGTCAGCACCCCAGTTCACTTATCACGCCAAGCGCACCATCGATCCAGGCACAGCGATGACCTACGCCCCCGATTATTCTGAAACTCCCAACTATGTGAAAAGCAGTTATCTCGATAATCGATTAGGCGTTTATAATGCGCTTCAGCAGGCACATACCATGAAAAATGGAGCGCTGGTATTCAGCACCTACGAAGAGCATGGTGGCGGTGGAGCGCAGTTTTGCGGTAAGTTTTTACAAGATTCATTTGCTATACAGCAGGCCTTGATAAGCGATGTGACCTTACTCTCTGATAGCATGAAGCATAAAAAGGGTGTGGCTATTTCTATGCGCGATCGTGGCATTCCGCGGCAGGCATTTGTAAGGCGAATCATTGAATTGGCGCAAGAGCACGAGATCCCCTACCAACTCGAAGTGGAAAAAGCCGGCGGCAGCGACGGAAGCTCCTTACAGGAAAGTAGCTATGCCTGGGACTGGTGCTTTATAGGTCCGCCAGAAGATAATTACCATCAGCCCGGCGAGAAAGTTCACAAGGATGACATCAGAGCGATGGTGTTGCTCTATCGGGTATTACTTGAGGAGCTTTGAGTGATCCGTTCGGATTCCCTGTCGTGATGAGTTTAGTTTTGAGTTTTGAGTTATGAGTTTTTAGTTTTTAGTTTTTAGTTTTTAGTTATGAGTTGTCCATGCCTAAAATACGCTGACCAAACTAATGTACTATTTCGTTCTCAACATTCACAGATCACACCTGGATTCAGAGCTCTTGTTTGGCTCGAAAAGAAACTTTTTTTTTTAAAAGCTTCAAGCTGCTAGCTTCAAGCTACAAGCTAGAGCAGCGCGAAAACCAAGTGGCAACATCGTCTAACCAGCTAGATGCGATGAGTCTCTCTATGCGATGAGTCTCTCTAATAGAAAAATAAAAATTCAACTTTGAGAGTCCGGCTTGAAGCTTCTGAAGCCGCAACTTGCCCCTTGCGACTCGCCCCTAGCGACTTGACCCTTGCGACTCGCCCCTTGCGACTTGCCCCTTGCAACTCAAACGAAATCTTGGAAAATCCAGCTTGAAGCTAAAGGCTTGTGGCTTGAAGCTTTTTTATCTAGAACGGAGAGTAGGATCTCTTTTTTTAAAAGCTTCAAGCTGTAAGCTGCAAGCTACAAGCTAGAGCAGCGCGGAAACCAAGTGGCAACATCGTCTAACCAGCTAGATGCGATGAGTCTCTCTAATAGAAAAATAAAAATTCATCTTTGAATAACCAATCTTGGAAAATCCAGCTTGAAGCTAAAGGCTTGTGGCTTGAAGCTTTTTCATCCAGAACGTATCGAAGGATCTCTTTTTTTAAAAGCTACAAGCTGTAAGCTGCAAGCTACAAGCTAGAGCAGCGCGGAAACCAAGTGGCAGCATCGTCTAACCATAGAATGACAGTGAGCCGCCCAAACAGAATAATCGAAATTCATTTTTGAAAATCCCAAACTTGGAAAATCCAGCTTGAAGCTAAAGGCTTGTGGCTTGAAGCTTTTTTATCTAGAACGGAGAGTAGGATCTCTTTTTTTAAAAGCTTCAAGCTGTAAGCTGCAAGCTACAAGCTAGAGCAGCGCGGAAACCAAGTGGCAACATCGTCTAACCAGCTAGATGCGATGAGTCTCTCTAATAGAAAAATAAAAATTCATCTTTGAATAACCAATCTTGGAAAATCCAGCTTGAAGCTAAAGGCTTGTGGCTTGAAGCTTTTAATAATTCGACTCGCGACTTGCCCCTTGCCCCTTGCCCCTTGACCGCGACTCAAACGAAACCTTGGAAACTCCAGCTTGAAGCTCACAGCTTGTGGCTTGAAGCTTTTTATAAACAGCGATAGCGCCTTTCTTCAACCTTTGGCCATTTAGCCAAGCCTTTTGGCGATAGTATTGCAAAGTGCTTCTGGGGCAGACGTGGGCTTACCCGTGGCCTTATCGACAAAAACCAAGGTGGTCTCCGCCGTATTTAGGAGGTCTCCGCTGGAATCAAAAATATTGTAGAAGAATCTGATTCTTGCCGTTGGCACTTCTTCGATCCGGGTCTCAACCGTTAGGAGGTCATCGTATAGCGCAGGTTTCAGGTACCGAATAGAGAAATCGCGCACCGGGAGCATCAGCCCCGAATCTTCTATGGAGCGGTAGCTCATACCAAGCTCACGCATTAATTCTACCCTACCCACTTCATAATAGGCCGCATAGTTTCCATAATAGACATATCCCATTTGATCGGTTTCGGCATACCGCACCCTAATTTCAACTTTATTAACAAGCATAGCGCAAATATAAGTTCTACCGTTTATCTGAGAGATTTGGAAGTTCACCAAATTTAGCTTTCAATATCACCAATTTTATCCTAAATTACACCCCAATAATAAGATTTGAAAACAACCATAGACCGAAACACCCATCTCAAAATTACCTATATAAGCTTGGTTAAGAATCCTAGAAAGGCGAGTATTGCCATAGCTTCTGATTGCCATCAGCGGGTTCAGCAGTCAAGGTAGAATTTTGCGATTTGAACGGGCTCAGATATGGATAAAAAATGAAATAAGATCATGCCAGAAGATAGTATTTGAGACGCTCTCAACTATTTTCATTGCCTGTAAAACTTTTAGTTCTGGCAATACCACTTTGGCTTTTTTTTTCACTTTTTTCTGCAAATATTTGCGTCAGGATTTCGGCGAGTGAATTTCAAATCTCGCCCATTTATTTACCCAGTTATTAACCTATAACTACACGTATCGAAGAATGAACAATAAGCACGACGAGGTGTGGGATAATTGTCTTGCCCTAATTAAAGACAATGTGAGCCTGCAAGGTTTTAAAACCTGGTTTGAACCAATTAAGCCTGTAAAACTTGATAATCAAGTACTAACTATTCAAGTACCTTCCCAATTCTTTTACGAGTGGCTTGAAGAGCATTATATACATCTTCTTAAAAAGATCATTAGAAAGGAACTTGGCGAAGAGGGTAGGCTGGAATACAGCATCATCATGGAAAACAATTTTAATGGTTCCAGTCCATACACCGTTAAGATTCCAACATCAAATCGCAGAGCGATCAAAAATCCATCGGTTTCTGCTCCTGTAAATATTGGCAGCACACAGATCAAAAACCCCTTTGTGATACCGGGGCTCAAAAAGATCAATGTCGATTCCAATCTCAAACCCAACTATTCTTTCGAGAACCTGGTGGAAGGGGATTGCAATAGACTTGCCCGCTCAGCCGGTTTTGCAGTAGCCAAAAATCCTGGCGGTACCGCTTTCAATCCGCTGCTTATCTATGGTGGAGTTGGCCTTGGCAAAACCCATTTGGCGCAAGCCATAGGAATCGAGATAAAAAACCGATTTCCCAATAAAACAGTGCTTTATGTGGAATCGGAAAAGTTCATTCACCAATTTATAGATGCGGTGAAGAATAATAATGTTAACGATTTCAGTCATTTCTATCAAATGATAGATGTGCTGATCATTGACGATGTGCAGTTCCTTGCTGGGAAAGAAAAAACCCAGGACATGTTCTTCCATATCTTCAATCATCTGCACCAGACCGGCAAGCAGATCGTTCTCACCAGCGACAAGGCTCCGGTAGAAATGCTTGGGGTGGAGCAACGATTGCTTTCCCGTTTCAAATGGGGTCTATCTGCCGATCTGCAAACGCCAAGTCTGGAGACCCGGATCGCCATCCTTCAAAAGAAAATGTACGCCGATGGCATCGATCTGCCAAATGATGTCGTAGAATACCTGGCCTATAGCGTTACCACAAATATCCGTGAGCTGGAAGGCGCTTTGATATCGCTTATTGCCCACTCATCGCTCAATAAGAAAGCGGTAAATCTGGAACTCGCGAAGAATATGATTGACAAATTTGTCAAGAATACCGCCCGCGAAGTATCTATCGATTATATCCAAAAGGTAGTTTGTGATTATTTTGATTTACCCATCGAGCTCCTGAAATCAAAAACCAGAAAGCGCGAAGTCGTCCAGGCGCGTCAGATAGCAATGTATTTTGCCAAAAAGATGACCAAGAGCAGCCTTGCCAATATTGGAATGCACTGCGGCGGCAAAGACCACGCAACGGTACTGCACGCCTGCCGAACGGTAAACAATCTTCAGGAAACGGATAAACAATTCAGAAAATACCTGGAAGACCTAGAAAAGAAACTGAGCATTCAATAGAGAAGAACGATAAATTAATCTAGCCCCCGCATGGGGGCTTTTTTATTACCAACCATTCTCTTTGAGATTCCAATAGCCCATTCTATCTTTGAATGCTCATCTACGCATATAGCCCTAAATTCCCACTTCTATGAGAATTTTCTTCAGCATTGCAATCGCACTGGCAGGTTGGAGCTGTAGCTCCATAAACGCTATGCGCACCCCGCAACCGCTCCCAGACCATTCGCCGATGGTAACGATAGACCCTTCAATGACCAATAAAAACAGCGCCCCCGTAACTATAAACCATGCGGAGCAGGTAGGTGATCTTATCCTTTTGGATGTATCTTATTCAGGGGGCTGCGAAACCCACGCCTTCGATCTAGCAAGTCGGGGCGAGTTTACTGCTACCTATCCGCCAGAAGTCGAAATAGTGCTCAAGCACAACAGCAATGATGATAGATGCCGTGCGCTGGTGGATGATAAACTTTATTTTGACCTTAGACCCCTCCAATATCAAGGCACCAATAGAGTGCTGTTGGTTGTAAAAAACACGAATAAAACATTGATATACACTTACTGATGAATCGAATTATACCCGTTTTTATCTTCTTGATAAGTTCTACGTTCGCTTCCGCGCAAATAAATTATGGCGGGACACCCATAGGCTGGAATGATCTGGCCGTGACTCCCAGTCCAGAGATTTTCGCTAAGCCCGACCTGAAGGCGCTGGCCGAAGAAGATGCTATAAACGACAACGTAAAAAACATCCCTTTCCGCTTTGGAGCAAATATGGCTGCTGATCTGGATCTCAACCACGATGGCAATTGGCAGGAGGCCATGGATGGTACGCGGATCTGGAGACTTGCGATCGACGCTCCTGGCGCACAGAGTATAAACTTCGTTTTTGACCAATTCTTTATTCCTGAAGGCGCAAAAGTCTTTGTGTACGCGGCCGATAAGTCTCAATTGCTGGGAAGCTTTAATTCTAAAAATGCCAATCCAGAAAATTCGCTGGGCGTAGGCTTTATTTTCAGTGATCGACTCATCATTCAATATGAAGAGCCCCAAGCCGTGGCAGGGCAAGGCTATGTGCACATCAATAATGTCACCTATGGCTACCGCTCGGTAAAAGATCGGGCGAGCACCCTTGCGAAGGCAGGACCTTTTGGCAATAGCGCCGCCTGCAATGTGAACATTAATTGCCCCGAAGGACAGCCCTACGATATTCAGAAGCGCAGCGTAGCGGTAATAGTGGTTGGGAATAATGGATTTTGCTCAGGGGCTCTGGTAAACAACAATCTCCAAGACGAGACCCCTTACTTCCTCACTGCCAATCACTGCCTGATATCAGATGTAGGCAACTGGGTATTTTACTTTAAGCATTCTAGCCCCAATTGCGATGGCTCGGGCACAGCGCCCACCAACTTCAGCCTTTCGGGAGCCGTACTTCGTGCAAGCAATGCCGAAAGTGATTTCGGTTTGCTTGAGCTCAATTCTGATATTCCAGATTCATACGGGCTCTGTTTTGCTGGGTACGATGCCAGTGATTTAGAGTCGGGAGTGATCAATGCATTTGGCATCCACCATCCCAGCGGAGATGTGGCCAAGCTGAGCCGCGAAGATGGCATCCCCTATCATGCCGAAGAAAATTCCTTCGTCAATCAAGTTTGGTTTATTGATAACTGGGAAGTAGGAACTACTCAGGGCGGAAGCTCCGGATCTCCCCTATTTAATCAAAGCGGCAATATAATTGGCCAATTGGCCGGGGGCACGGCCGGCTGCGTTGGTAGCCAAAGTAATGGCCTTTCCGATTTTTATGGCCGTTTTGGTGTATCGTGGAATTTTGGAAACTCATCAAGCTCCCGACTTCGGGATTGGCTCGATCCCAATAATTCTGGAATCTTGATTGTACCCAACTCCTGTAATGCGAACGCAAATGCCAACGATCTTACCCTTGGTGCCTTTCAAAATCTGGAGATGAGCTATTGCTCACTCCAGTCTGTAGAGCCCGCCATCAACGTATTGAATACCGGCTCGGAAGGTATCACAAGCTTCACGCTAGAAATTTCGCTGAATGACTTCTTGGTTCAAACATTCAATTATACCGGATCGCTCGGGTCTTTTCAATCTGAAACGGTCGCATTAAACTCCATAAACCTTGAGCCAGGAGAAAATTCGATCAAGGCAGAAGTCACTTCCGTAAATGGGGGTGCCGACCAAAACGATGTTGGCAATCAAAAAATCTTCGAAATCAATGCCTTTGAATCGTCAACGAACGCCGTTGTCGATATTAATTTTGACGATTGGGGAAGCGAGACCAGTTGGACGCTTACTACTGATGAAGGAACCATGGTATACAGTGGTTCAGGTTATACCAATGATAGTCCCGATCTCGAACAGCCCATTTGCCTTGGCGCTGGCTGCTACACCTTTACCATAAACGATTCAGAAGGTGATGGGCTCTGCTGCCAGTTTGGACAGGGCTCCTACCAGTTGAGAAACGTGAATGGAACGATCTACGCATCGGGTGCCAGTTTTAATTCGACGGAATCGACTAACTTTTGCATTACATCTACAGGAGTGACCGAAAATCCAACTCCTTCTTTTACCCTCTACCCCAACCCGACCGACGGAGTAGTAGAAATAAGATGGGGAGAACTGGATGGTCGTGTTTGCCAATTAAGGCTCAGCGATGCCACTGGGAGATTGATCTTTGAAAGGAAGATGACCACGACAGACATAGAGCGCTTGAATCTAAACGGACTTCAGTCCGGTCTTTATTTTTTAACAGTAGTCACCTCCCAAGAAGAAATTACCAAACGGCTCGTACTTACTGCACAGTAAGGCTATAAGCCAATGCTAGTAATGTCCAGATCGCTTGCGGATGAACCACTCGCCACTGAGTAGGATCAAAAGCAGAAAGAAAGGCCATTTTTTATTGATCAATGCGCTTAAAATTTCTGTTGAATAACTTACGGGCTGAATGGTGGCAGCAGACTGAATCTCCTCCACCAATCCATCGAGTTGATTGGGATAGAACCGCTTCCCGCCCGTGTTGGCAGCTATGGCATATAGCAGTTCATGATCGGCAGTAAGGTTTGCATCTTCCAGTGCAAAAGGCCGAATTGCGATATTGCCCGTCTCGGTATACCGCTTCCCATCACGAATCGCAGTGGCCGAGAAGGCATAGTTGCCGGTAGGCAATATCCCGGCATCTAATCGGTAGGCCGACTCGGATCGCGAAAAATTAAAAGGGTAGGTCTTTTCATTTTCATCCGTCAGCTCAATACTCACTTCTGCATCTATCACAGGCTCCAGAGCAGCATTGTACAGCTCGGCGTTGATGACGAGCCGTTCATTCTCCATCACATCGTTCGGTGCGCTTACACGAAATAAGCGCTTATCATCCTTTAGGGATAGAAACTGGACGATGCTGCCAATGAAGCGATCAAAAATCTCATGATTCGCGTGCTTTGCATAGTCAAACAATCTCCAGCGCCAAAGCCCCTCCCCCACCAGCACCGCCGATTTTGGGTTGCGGGCATTATTCACCACCAGCAGCGGATCATCGGTTTTGATATTACCAACACGCTGGTATAGCAAGGTTTCTGAAGAGTTGGAGATACGGCTTTCCCCAAAATAGGTAAGGAGCGGTGGTGCATCTCTGAGCAGAGCATCCAGCGCGGGATCGATTTTAAATCGGGCAAAGGCTGGATTGACCAAAGCTGAAACATCGTTGCTCCCCTGCCCCGATATTTTCGGATCTACCGGCAGCCCCATCGAGACCACTTGGCTCAACTGCGATTGCAGCCCCAAGATCGCAAAGAGTGGAACCTTGCTTCGGGAGATCTCTTCTCGCAGTGCTGCTGGAGTGGTGGCCGATGGGATTTGGTGCAGGATTACCAGATCATAGTCAGAAACTTTTCCCGACGAGAAGGAAAATTCAAAATCTACTTCCACTTCGTAGTTTTCATTGCCAGATATGGCCTGTCTCAAAGCCAGCAAATCGGGATGCGGAGATTTGGCCAGCACCAATACTTTCTGGCGGCTGTCTATTATGTCTACGAATACCGACCGCTCATTATTGGAAAGTGTAATCTCTTCACCATCGGTGGCCACACGGATTACATATCGCTGCAAGCCAGTGCTTTTGGCATCGAGCAAGAAGCGCACGGTCTTTTCCGAGCGATCGCTGTCGGCGATAAAGGAGCCTTTTTCAATTACCACCCCACCCGTTTCGATTTGATAGCTCAGTGTGTTTCCTTTCAATTTTTCTGCGCGAAGCAGGGCTTCTACGGGAAATTTATTTCCCAAGAAGGCTATTCTATTGGCGGCAGCCTCGGCTATCAAAGCATCGCGCTGTTGGATGGTATCGCCATACGCGAGCGTGTAAATGGGTGCTTTGATTCCCGAAAGGGCATAGCGCGGATTGGCTCCCCGGTTATAAATACCGTCTGAAGCGAGAATTACAGCTCCTAGATTTCGATTGTCATACCGTGATCGCAATTCGGTAAAGAAACCGGCCATATCGGTAATGGGCTGACCGAAGCTGGAGTCGGCGCCTTCACTCACCTGCTGCCCGAAGCTATAGGTGACTACTTCTACCTTATCGCCCAATGCGCGTTGTAGATTTTCGGTGATGGATGGCAGTTTGCTCCGCACATCGCTGGAGTCGGCACCCATAACCATGGAGCGCGACCCATCGATGCCCACCACCATGATTGGCGGCTCTATCTCGGTCTCAAGCGACTTTAAGAGTGGACCCAATAGAAAAAAGGTGATCAAGGCCACCGTAAGAAAACGCAGTGACGCCAATATCCATCGGCTGGCAGGCGATAAATCACCCAGCTTGGTATCGCGGTAATAGAGTGCACCGGCAAATAGCAGCCCCAGCATGGGACAGGCCAGAATGGCCCAGGTTGGGTATTCTAAAATAAGTTCTTTCACTTCTAGGTGAGCATCCCCCCGTCTACATTTATGGTCTGGCCGGTAATGTATGCGCTCATGTCAGAAGCAAGGAAGAGCGATAGATTGGCCACATCTTCAGGCGTACCGCCCCTTTTTAGTGGGATGGCATCGCGCCATTCCTGCACGGTCTTTTCATCCAATGACCCGGTCATTTCGGTCTCAATAAATCCTGGGGCTATGGCATTGCAACGTATATTTCGGGAGCCCAGTTCTAGTGCCACCGATTTGGTAAACCCTAGGATCCCCGCTTTCGCGGCAGCATAATTGGCCTGACCTGCATTGCCCTTCACGCCTACCACCGAGCTCATATTGATGATGGAGCCGGCGCGCGCTTTTAGCATGGGGCGCAGTACGGCCTTGGTCAGGTTGAAGACCGACTTTAGGTTTACCGCCATGATCTCGTCCCACTGCTCTTCATTCATCCGCATGAGCAGGTTATCTCTGGTTATTCCGGCATTATTCACAAGAATGTCTACCGCGCCAAATTCTTTGATCACATCATCTACCAGCGTTTGCGAAGCGGAAAAGTTTCCCGCGTCACTTTTAAATCCTTTGGCCTTTCCGCCATTCTGCGAAAGCTCAGCTTCCAGCGACCGCGCCTTATCATCAGAGCTCATATAAGTGAAGCATACAGTGGCGCCTTCTTCTGCAAATTTTTGGGCTATTGCTTTCCCTATGCCGCGCGAAGCGCCTGTGATCAGCGCTATTTTGCCTTCCAGTAATTTCATTTTTTTCTTTTGCGATAGAGCAGCAAAGTTAAAAACTCATTTGGAGTATAGTTTGCCACCTTTACAAAGATGTTTACATCAGCGTGTAACCTTTATTTTGCAGAAAGCACTTCTTAAATAAAACGCCAAAATAGATCACCATGAAAACAATTCTAATCCATAGTGCAACTTTAATGTTCTGCCTTTCGGCAAATGCCCAAGAAATCCCAAATTCGGGATTCGAGAACTGGACAGAGACCCTAATAACGCTCGAACTGGACGATTGGGTGACGGGCAACGCAGGGATTTCGCTGCCGGTAAACCGTGATGAAGATGCCTACGAAGGCGACTATGCAATGCGGGTGGTGGCCATTCCCGATGGCATCGGTTTTTCAGCCCAAGCCAGCACTACCGTACCGCTTACAGCCATACCTGCCGCACTCAATTTCCATGTGAGATCTTTTCAGCAGTTTGGCGGTTCGGGAGTGAACATCGCATTCTTTAACGGAGAAACTCAATTTTACTACGAGTACTGGTCGACAGATGCGAATTATACCGATTGGACAGCGATCTCCATCCCGCTCGATCAGCTGGAGCCATTGATGACCCATTGCGTTATAACGGTAGATGCGGGGGTGGGCGACCTCGTTGCCGGTACCGCTTGGATAGCCATTGATGCAATGTCTTTTGGTGAAGTGCTCTCTACCGAAACGGATACCCGAGAGCCGGTTTTTTCTATCTGGCCAAACCCCGCCGTGGATAATTTGACATTGAGCGCGGAAACCGGCACCGCTGAGCGATTTGAAATATTCGATCTCTCGGGAAGAATGGTCATGAGCGGAAGTTTGTTTGGCAATTCCAATAGATTTAACATCTCTGCTTTAGCTCCAGCTCCCTATCTCATGAAGATTCTTGATGAATCGGGCCATGCAGCCACTCAAAGGTTTATCAAGGAATGATTTAATGCAATCTTTGTTTTCCCAAAAGACTTTTTCAGATAAATTCTTTGGAAGCCATACCACGATTTTGCACCTCCATCCAATCGTCTGACAATGAAAAAATACGGTTAGCCGTATTTTTTTTTGACCTGAAAAGTCTCTATGTCAGTAGAAAGGACTATTTTTCTACTCTTAAATCCCTGCTCTAGGGATTTATTTTTCAAATCGACAAAACGAAAGACTGTGAAATCTTCCAATATCAAAGGATATATCTGCCTTTTTGCAATTCTATTTTCGGCGCAAGCCTACGCCCAAAGTCCTGGAGACACCATCGTAATAAACACGCTAAACTTTGAAAGCACCACGCGGGATGTGATGGTAGACTTCACGGTACTTCCAGAACTGCCCTTCGAGCGGGTATGGATGAGCTATTCCATGCGCTGCCGAAATGGGGAAGTCAATAACTCACCCTCGGGAATAAGCGGCTGCGGTGCCAATGACATCAATTGCAATACCTACCTTTTCGACCCATCGAAGACTGACTCGGTAAAGCAGCTCACCCCTTCGCATGTTATCTCTGGTTTTACGGGCAATACCTTTAACTATAGCATAGAGCCCACCTATCAAGTATTTCAAGAGAACCAGCAGAGTGTTGAAACCACGGTGATCTCCGAAGAAATTTATCTCATAGGCTCAGGCACCGCAACCAATGCAAACACCCTTCCCACGGCCAATAAAAATTCAAAATCCCAATACCTTTATTTTGGTTCAGAGCTCTCCAATACAGGATTGACTGCGGGAGCAATCGATGCGATCGAAATCAGCGTTGAAAGTGGGAATGCCGCTCTTCAGCAACTCCGCTGCAGGATCAAGCCCACCACAAAAACAGCCTTGAATCCCGCCAACCCCGATCTGGACGGCTTTACGGAAGTATACTTTCAAAACTCGGCCTTTGATACAAATATCAATAGGCTTCAGTTTTACCAACCCTTCATCTGGGACGGCACGTCAAATATGATCATTGAATTCTCCTATTCAAATCCGAATCCCACAACACCGCTGATCTTGGAAGCCGATCCAGTGCCGACCTTCTTGGAATTGACCAAGGCCAAGGACTCCTATCAAGAATTTCAGGGCACCAATTATATAGAAGCCAATACCTACAAGGGTGTAGATGGCAACAATCCACGATCAATAGAAGCGTGGATCCGTACATCGGTGCCGGGAAAGGAAATAGTGTCTTGGGGCACCAATGTTCCGACCGAGAAATGGGTATTTAGGATAAACGAGACCGGAGAATTAAGGGTAGAAGTGGCCGATGCCTTTAAATGGGGCACCACGGTGCTCACCGATGGAGAATGGCATCACGTAGCCTGCGTATTCAATGGAGGCGATCTTGATGATGTAGACCTTTATGTAGATGGGCAGCTGGAGACCATCAGCCCCGGCAGTGTAAATTCGGCCATCAATACCAATACGACTGGTGGAATTAAATTGCGCGTAAGCCGTGGCGTCAACACCCGCTATTTTGAAGGTGGGATCGACGATGTGCGCGTTTGGGAAACCGCTCTCAATGCTGCCACCATTAATGAATGGATGCATAGAACATTATCTACCGCCCACCCCGATTATACCGACCTGAAGCTCAACTACCGCATGGAAGAAGGAATGGGCAATGTGATCGGCGACAGCAGTCCAAACCAAAATGATGGACAGATCATAGACGGGGCGCTATGGTCTGAAATAAAGGGAAATAAAATTTTCAAGGATTTTACTGCTTCTGACTTTAGGCCTTATTTGCGTTTCGTACAGGGTGAATATAACAATGTGGTGACCGAAGTGATCTTCAACGATACCTTAGAAAACCTGCCCAACCCTGTAACGGCTTACGCGATAATACCTGCTCCCGGAAGCGGTGAAGGCGATCAGGTGGTAGTGTCCAGCTATACCAATTACTGGAATGCCACATCAAATATTACCTACGACCCTTCCGGAGAAATCATAGCTTCAAACCCCGTGGTGGCCGATGGAACGATCACCATAACCCAACTTCAATATTGGGCGCGGTTTGCATCCAAGCTTGAGTTGCTTTCTTTTGTGACGCCGCAGGGAGTCGGGCTTGACCTTGGCGCCAATGGCAGGACGTGGACTTTTGACATGACAGATTTCCTGCCTGCCTTCAATGGTGTGAAGCGTATGAGACTGGAGCGCGGTGGCGAATTTCAGGAAGAGTACGACATCAAGTTTCACTTCAAACTGGGCACACCCGCGCGCGATGTGTTGGATGTAAGACAGATATGGACTGCGGTCAATTCTTCTAGAGATCAGATCACAAATAATTTTTATTTCTTTCCCGTAGATGTGCCGACGGTGGCAGATGCGACTTTTTTTAAGGTGAGAAGCACTATCAACGGATTTGGTGCCGACGGGGAATTTACCGATGGCACACATTCCTTGACCTTCGATGGCACCGAAGTCCAGAATTGGTCTTTGCTTAAAGAGTGTTCAGAGAATCCTGTGTGGGCGCAAGGCAATGACTGGGCAGCAGACCGCACAGGATGGTGTCCGGGTGCGCCGAGCGATATTCGCGAAAGCGATATTACCGAACTGATCACTCCCGGCCAACCTACCACCATAGATTATTCCCTAAGTGGCATAGCGGTTTCGGCCAACTTCTCAGTGAGCCACCAGCTTGTAAATTATGGCGACATCAACCACACACTGGATGCAGCGGTAGCCGCTGTGCTAAAGCCTTCGAGCAGAGTGGAGTATGCACGGTTTGGAACCATCTGTTCCGTGCCAGAGATTATCATAGAAAACCGTGGATCGGAGCCGATCACGAGCATGAGCATCGCCTACTGGGTAGATGCCGATACCAGCCCCGATGTGTTCGAATGGACGGGGAGCTTGGCTTTTCTGGAAAAGGAGACCCTGAGCCTTCCGCTCACTGATGACCTCTGGGCGCCGACTTCTTATCTGGGCAACAATAAATTTAAGGTTGAGATACAGTCGGTAAATGGCGGCTTTGACGAATACAGCTTGAACAATTATTTTGAATCGGCCTTCATCCGACCGCTCGAGTTGCCATCAGAGCTTGGCATACAGTTTCAAACCAATTCGGCCGGTGCCGAGAGCAGCTTTGAATTGACCAATGCCGCGGGCGAAGTGGTTTTTGAGCGATCGGCGATGGATGATAATACCATCTACCTTGATGCGCTTGCGCTGAACGATGATTGCTATACACTCACCATTTCAGATAGCGATGATGACGGACTGGCTTACTCCGCCAATTCGGACGGCAATGGCTTCGCACGCATCCTCGATGTAGATGGTAATATTCTAGTAGCTTTGGAACCCGATTTTGGCGACCAACAGGTCTATAGCTTTACAGTGGGATATGTGCTTTCTGTGAATGGTGCGCAGGAAGCCAATTCATTACTGGTTTATCCAAACCCTGCCAGCGAAGCCATCAACATAAAAATGGAAGGTTTTGAAGCTTCAGTCGATATCTCCATTTTCAATGTAGTCGGGCAGAAAGTATGGGAACGAACAGGAAAAACTTCCAACGAGGTCCAGTCGATCGATATTTCTGCACTTAGCACGGGACTTTATATTATAGAAGTAAGCGATGGAAAAAGCTGCGAGAAGAAAAAGATAATACTTGAATAGGACCTTGGTATTTCGTTCTTGGTTCTTGGACAAGTGATTTGACATTGTTGGCGAGTATCCTGATCGGTCAACGCAAACCCACTGCCCAATCGAGAATTTCAATCTTTGTAAACCAGAATAAATTCGCAGAATTACTGTGATCAGTCCATCAGAATTACTCACCCAGCTATTTCTTCTTGAAAACGCCTATAAAATTTCTCCACACCCGCTTATGCCAAGGGATTTTTTCTATTACGGGCGAAGCGTAAAATAATGGGGTAATGTGGGAGTAGGTAACGACTTCAAAATCCCGGTCGACTTCACCTTCCGCCATCGGCCGACCCGAAACTATAAAATCTATTTCGAGAGATTCTTTGATCGATACTAGCTTCTCTTCCCTCGCAAAGCCGATATAATTGAAGATCAGGGTTATTTCTTCGGTGGTTTCACCGAGCGCAGTTACATCAAGTGAAAAGTGGCCGCCAATGTCGGTCGATGTTCCTATCACTCCAGTTTTTTCACTTCCTTTCACCAGCAGGTTGGCAAAAGGGACAGCATTGAACCCACCGCTCTCCAGTCTTTCTTTTACCATGCCAGTAATCAGCACTTTGTGATTTTTGAGTAATTCTGGAGCTGACTCCCTTTCCGGGGTCATATCGAGTTTTTGGCCAATATCGGTCTGTTCAGTTTGGCGGCTCGGTTTTTCACTTTGGGCTATGGCATTATTGGCGGAAGCCACCGAAATAAGACTAAAAAAGGAAGCTTGCAAACCCGTTTTGACCATGCTTCGCTCTGCTATCATCTCCTGACCTAGCTGCTGCTTGCTGTAAAAACCGCAAATGGGCGTTTCACTAAGAAGGTGCCCCATGGCAATCTCTGAGTCGGACTTTTCTGAAAAGTCAACTATGGTCTTTGAACAGCGCTCGCACGAGCGACCGCCTGCTGCCAGCTCCATACTATCCCATAGCTCGGGGCACCTGCGGAGTTTGCTAAGGTTTATTTTATGTGGTTGATTCAAAGTGGGGTTTATTCGGATTTGATCAGATACGCTCCGCAAAATAGTCATAAACTATTAAAATCACTTCAAACCCCTGCCTACTTGGTAGGTTGCAGATTGAGCTCCAGCATCAGGTTGATGTGCTTATAAAGTATGGCACCCATAGTGGTGAGCCGCTTGAAACTCTTGTTTTTATGATATTCGGCCAGGTCTTGCTTGAGCACATTCATGCGGCTCACATCTGTGATATGGTCTTTGCGCATGGTCTTGATAAGCCGCTGCAATTGGTACCGATTGGCACCCACCCTGCGCCGCATCAATGACCGCTCTTCATTTTGGTATTGGGTCACACTATCTGCCCCGAGCAACTTCGTGGCGATGTCAACAAATTCGTAATTCTCCTTAAAAAACTGGGGCAAGTAAACGTTCTTCTTTCCTTCATAGCATTGCTGGTCGAAGTCAATGGCACGTATGCGGTACTGCATCTGATCGAAATCTGGCGTCATGTCGATCACAAAATTATAAGACCGCATATCGCCGAGCAGCCTTACGAAGCAGCGCTGATTGAATTTCACAAATTCCTTGGCCAGCCGCACCAAGTTCTGGCCGTCATTATCGATATTGTATTTTAGAAATTGATCTCCCGGTATTCCGGAAATGTGCTGCTCTACCAGCGTATCTTTATTCACCAAGTAAAAAACCTTATTTGGCGAAAGCATCTCTTCAAGCTCTAGGCCATAGACCCTATTGGCATCGGGTTTCTTGATATAATAATAATCGTGGTTATCATTTAGCAGGTTCTTGATCTTGACCCTGAATGGATTGGAATTTCCAAACAGGCAGTAATCAATCTGCTCTACCTTAAGGTGTTCCATTACGGTATGCTCTAGGTCGGCGGTGAGATAGACATAGATGCGCAGCAAGTGATCATTGATCTCATCCTGCTCGCTACGGGAGTACATGACCGACCGCCAAAGGGTGTCTTTACCCTCTTCATCTTCTACGGCAAAGGATGCGTCCCAGCGCAATAGATCATCATAGGTCACCCCAAAATGAAAATAACGCTGATACCGCGCAAGATAGACCACCAGCTCCCTGTTGATGGGAAAGGTAGGCTTCTTCTTGCTCATTATGTTTTCAAAATCGCGGTGCAGATCCATTCAAAAATATTTTGGGCGTTAAGGTAGAAGGATGATTGATCTAAAACAAATGACTGGCACTATTGAACCCTTTGTTATCACTTTAACTTTATATGTCAAAAGTTTGAAAATCACTTAAATCAAATTTTCAAGATTCTGATTTCAAGGAAGTAAAGTTGATAGAAATAAAGCACTGCTACCCTTAAAATTCATATTTTCGACCCATCGAATGAGAAATTTTTGGCATACCCTAACCCTTTCAGCGCTATTGGCGGGAGCCGCTACCCTAGCCCAGGCCCAAGAGACCATTGATGGTCGCACCCTTGATGCCCTTTCGGGAAATACGATACCCTTCGCGCATATTGCTACCGATGGAGCCAAGAGCTATGGCTCGGTGACCAATATTGACGGGGTTTATAGACTGGCGCTAGGTAAGCAGATGGATGAAGGCGATAGCGTGCGGTTCTCGCATATTTCTTACCGTCCATTTGCGATAAGCCTAGGCGACCTGCGGTTACAGACTACCGTAAAGCTGGAGCCGCGATCTGAAAACCTACAGGAATTTATAGTAAAAGCCACGGAAGACCCTGCCTATGCCATGATTCGTAAGGCTATTGCCAATAGGTCGGAAAACGATCCCGAGAAGCTCCCCTTCTTCCGGTTCACCTCATATAATAAAGCCAATGCAGATGTGGCGCGAACGGAAAAGACACAAGAAGAATTGGAGAACACGGGCTTCCGCCAAGCCCATTTTCTGATGCTCGAAAGCGCTACCGACGTGATCTACAAAAAGCCGGGTAAATGGAATGAGACCATCACGGCCAGCAAGATGTCTGGTATGAAGAACCCGATGATCGGTATGGTATCGAATAGCTTCCAACCCTTCTCCTGCTATTCAAACTATATCAACATTGCGGGCTTCGAATACCTGAACCCGATAAGCCCGGGCAGTGCCAACCGCTACCGCTTTGAGCTGCGCGACAGTGCGCTGGTAGAAGGGAGCAAGGTATACATCATAAGCTTTCGCGCTAAGCAGAACTCATCAGAAAATCTTATGGACGGCAGCGTAAGCCTGGCAGATAGCAGCTTTGCACTGGTCAATTATAGAGGTAAAAACACGGGAGATCACGCCTTGATGTATTTTGACGTAAGGCAGGCTTATACCAGGGCTGGGGTAGATCTATGGTTTCCCGATGAGTCTAATACCACCTATAGTTTTACAAGCCAGACCGACTCGCCGCCTATCATTCTATCCAGCACCACCTATATAAAGGATCTAGACCTGGTGACAGAACCGCGAACCTCCGATTTTGGGATCGCAGATATCTCACAGGCCGATGGTGCGGGAAAGTTGACCGACGAAGTCTGGAAGACCATACGCCCCTTTGAGCTAGACACCTCGGAAGGGAATACCTATAAAGTATACGATACCTTGCCCCGAATGATGGTGAATGCAATGAATTGGGTTATGAAGCAATCTGCTTCGCTGGCTTCGGGACGCCTGAACTTTGGAAACGTAGATGTACTGATGAATAAGCTGATGGCCTTTAACCAATATGAAAAATTCAGGTTAGGGTTGGGGCTGGCCACCAGCAGCGAACTGGTTAAGTGGATGAGCGCTGAGGCATATTTTGCTTACGGCTTCGGTGATAAGACTTCGAAGTATGGAGGCGGCCTGCGCTTTTTCCTTCATCAGCCGCGCGATCTGGAGCTATCAGTCTATTACCGATCTGACGTACAGGAGCCTGGCCGGGCTATGTTTACCAAAGATATTGGCTTCACCCAAAGTGGCGAAGTCATCCGAAACCTCTTCACCCGAAGAATGAATGGGGTAGAGCAGTATGAAGCAGCACTCACCTATAGGCCGGCACGCGGCTTCTGAATCCGTCCGTTTGGACTTTACGAAACCCTATCCTTTGAGCGTTATGACTATCTAAATGAAGGCTTACCGCCAATAGAACCGATCACCACTGCCCAAATAGGGATGGAACTGCGCTATGCCCCAGGCGAAAAATTGATGAAAATGGGTCGTGCTTTCACTCCCCTGGCGCTCACCTACCCCCGATTTAAGGTGAAGATGATCCAAGCCCTGTCCGAAATCCTTGATGCAAGTCAAGAATTTACCCGGGCTGAACTTGCCGTAGAACACATCTTTCGCATACGCGGTATTGGCGAAAGCCGAATCTTTGCGAATGCCGGCAAAATATGGGGCGATGGCGTACCCTACCCCTACCTGAGCTTTGGCCGTGGCGGGCAGGGCGATAGTGACTTTGGGATTCTA
This sequence comes from uncultured Cryomorphaceae bacterium, assembly GCA_963836915.1. Lineage (GTDB taxonomy): Bacteria > Bacteroidota > Bacteroidia > Flavobacteriales_D > Cryomorphaceae > Cryomorpha. The sequence goes on from CAWILH010000002.1 coordinate 1,115,284, forward strand.
TCTATAGGCTATTTTCAGACCATGGATGTCTATGAATTTCTGAACGACGAATATGTCCAGCTGGGACTGATCCATAATTTTGGGAGCATCTTCGGAATCCAAAAGAAATGGACGCAAACCCGAATTAAAGGCCAGCTATCTGGCTGCGATCGGTAGCCTGAGCGAAAGCAATCAACGTGATGTGCCCTTTTCATACCGCACCATGCAAAAGCCTTTTCTAGAAGGGGGGCTGATCATAGACAATATCCTTCGCATGTCGAGCACGTTCTATTTCAGCGGCTATGGCGTAGGCGTATTTTATCGGCATGGAGCGTATGAGAATGCCAAATTTGAAGATAATCTAAGCTTTATCCTGAGTTTTGCCATCAGCCTTTAATCGGTGGGATAGGCTAAATCCCTTAACTTTACTGCTTAAAATCAACGAAATGTCTCTCTTAATAATCTTGGGCAGTGCGCGTAAGGATAGCCATACCCGCACCATGCTTCAGAATACCTTTGATGCTACCCCGCATGAACTCATTGACCTATTAGATCATAAAATCAATGCCTTTGATTATGGTACCGCCTATCAGAAAGATGATCAATTCAGGTATATATTGGAAAAAATGGAACAGGCAGACCACATCATCTTTGCCACGCCTGTATATTGGTATGCCATGAGCGGGATTATGAAAAACTTCTTTGATCGCTTCACCGATCTGCTCAGCCCGGCATTCAAGCCAGAGATAAACCTCAGCGGTAAGCGAATGTTTCTTTTTGCCGTGGCGCCGAGCCAGAACTTCCACAGGGATTTGAAGTTCCATTCAAGCGCACTGCGGCATTTTTTAAAATGAAATACAGTGAGGGAGCCTATTTCTGCTCACGCGGCGATAGCTTGCTGCGCATTGAGCAGTCGGCAAGGGATTTACTGGATCGCATAGGTGGCTAAATGCATCGGCCGCACATGATAGTTAGCAGAAGTAGACCTTAGAATATTTTTCATTCTGAACAGTCAGGGTAGAGAAATAACTAATATTAGTGATTGCAAATTTTAATAATTAAAATTTGTGAAAAACGCACAGTCACTTGTTAATTACTTTAGGGATCGCCGATCATTAACCATCAGATAATGTAGACCTTTCGCCCCAAATTAATCCTTAATTTCAATCTTTAACTAAAAACAGTAATTATGAAAAAAGTATTACTTGTGGCCGTTGCGGCCGCATTTATCGGGAGCTCAGCAATGGCTCAAGACGTAATGAAGCAGACAGGTGGTGAGAACAACGTAGAAGTTCTTTTTTCACCCTTAGGCGGGAATCCAATTGGAATCAATGGAATCAAGTACCGGAAATTTACTTCGGCAACAACGGCTATCAGGGGTACAGTCTTTTTAGGGTTCAACAGTTCAAAAGACCTCAGCACCGATTTTGATGGAACCGAATTGAGAGAATTGGAAGCGACTTCCAATGAATTCAACTTCTCGATCGCTCCAGGTATTGAGCGCCACTTCGTTGGAACAGATCGACTATCTCCCTACTATGGTGCCGAAGTTATCCTGGGGTTTGCAACGATGCGGGATGCAGAAGAGCAACTCTCTTTGGAAGATCCAGCTGATATCACAATTGTTGAGACAGAAACGACCAATGGGTCTCTCACATTTGGTGCAAATGCCTTCGCAGGAGTTGACTATTACTTCGCTGATAATATCTATCTTGGATTTGAATTCGGTTTTGGATTGGCGTTTACTACCAATTTCGACACTACAACATCTACTTCTGGAAGGGAAGATGTAGAAACACCCAATGGAAACTCTTTCAATGTGGGCCTACAGTAGTAAGCGCAATTAGGGCTGGTTTCCTTTTCTAAAATTTCTTATTTTCGTAGCTTAATAAAAGCAGAAATGATGAAAAAGAAAAAATATACAAGTATGATTAAGTCTGTTGCGGTTATTCTTTCCGCAACAGCACTTCTTATGGCCTGCTCAAAGGATTATAGCGATAATCCTGCTGAGAGCCAAACACCTGATCAGGGAAGCAAAAAGATCACCAACAAGGCAGAACAGCAAAGAATTGATGCTGGTATTGCACGCTTGCCCGGTCTTGCGATATACAATGAACCAAGGGATTCTTATATACTGCTCGACTTGAACAATGCGAAAAACGGTTTCAACTTTGCTTCTGCCGATGCAGCTGTGAGTTTCTCAAGCCCTGACGGCTCTGTCACTTTTGTTCAGGCTCCCGATGGTAGTTTCTATCAAGTTGTTACTCCCGGCAGTGGAACTGGCGGAAGCGGCGGCGGTGTAGTTACCGCAGGCAATCTTTCCCTTTCGATGGATTATGTTTTTTGTTTCTCGTCTGGAGATGATTTTTTCGGAACTGGTTTGTTCGATGTTGACGATGGTTTTGATGGTTTCTCTGGAGCTGTCGGTATTTCTGGAAATTTTGAAGCATTAGAGAATGGCGAAGTGGATGATGACGCCGACCCATTCGATTTCTTCAACGGATTTGCAGCCTTTTATGCTTTTGATGGAACTGCCGAAGGAAACTATGATGTGATCGATTTCTTTTCTGCAGAGACAGAGACAGATATCTCATTACAAGGAAAAGGGATTGCCTTCCTTTTATCGTTTGTTGGCGATGGTGGAATCTTTTTCTCTTCTGACGGTGAAGTTAGTTTTTCTGGCGGCTCCGTAAGTTTTAATGGAACCTATCTTGGACTCACTGATTTCCTTTTATCCTTTGATGAAGATATTGATGACGAAAGTCCTCAATATGAAGAAGTGCCAGGCTCAGGAACTATCTTTTGTAATTAGAACTTCAATTTTTCGATGTAAAAGCCCCCACATGGGGGCTTTTTTTATTGGAACAAATCCATTTGGCCACCCTTAAACGGGCGCTGAAAAGCAGAAGTATTCAACACCAGCTTCTTAGCATTGGGCAGGTATTGATTTTTGGCAAGCCGGAAGGCATCCTTTACCATCTCGGCATAAGGCCCTTCCCCACGCATCCGGGTTTTAAAACGGCTGTCGCCCAGCTTTCCACCATGCGCTTCTGCCACCTGATGCAATACCTTGTCTGCCCTGTCGGGATAGGCTTCCCTGATCCAGCTTTCAAAAACCTGTTCGACCGGTCCGTTAAGGCGTACCATGGTATAGCCTACATCTAAGGCTCCGCGGCTGGCTACTTCCTTTACGATTGGCAATATCTCGTGGCTCGTGAGCCCTGGGATGATCGGCGCCATATTTACCCGTACGGGAATGCCGGCTTTTGCCAATGCTTCTATCGTAAGCAAGCGCTGTGCAATAGATGCCGTGCGGGGCTCCATGCTGCGGCGCAGCTTCTCATCAAGGGTGGTGATGGAGATCGTGACGCTCGCCAGATTTTCGGCCGCCAGATCTTTCAAAATATCGGTATCCCTGCGTATCAGCGCGTTTTTGGAGATTATTCCCACGGGATTGCGGTATTCCCGAAAAATTTGAAGCAGGCTACGTGTGATCTCAAGCTTTCGCTCAATGGGTTGGTAGCAGTCGGTATTTCCCGAAAGGGCAATGACGGCTGGCCTATAGGAAGGCTTGTCAAAATAGGCAATGAGCAGCTCGGCAGCATTTTTCTTGACCAATATCTTCTGCTCAAAATCGAGTCCTGCCGAATAGCCCCAGTATTGATGCGATGGCCGGGCATAGCAATAGGTGCAACCATGTTCGCAGCCTTGATAGGGATTGATCGAAAAGTCCATTCCCACGTCGGGACTTGTGACCTTATTGACAATCGACTTTGGGAATACCTCTTGAAAATGGGTGTCGCGCCCTGCCGAATCATCCGGCAGGTCTATCCCTTCAGGGTGCACGACTTCATACTCCAGTTTCGAAAATCGGTTGTGGGGATTATTGTCTGCTCCCCGCCCTCTCCTTTGCTTTGCCATTGTTTCAAAGGTATCAAAAGCCCTTATAACTTGAGCTTATCAACAAGACCATACCCACGGTTTACAATTTTATTTTTGGCTCGACCCAACCTTTGGCCATCGGCATACGTGCATAGAATAAAAGCCATGAAAAAATCTTTACAAATCCAATTATCACTCCTTGCCGCGCTTTTTGCCGCATCGATAGCCATGCCCACGAAAGGTCTGGCGCAATCGGTAACCGTAGAAGGTACCGCAACATTAAATTCAATTCCCGAAGCCGGCATAGCCGTGGAAGCCCACGTAGTATTTGACTATAATTCAGCAACCCCCGATTCCGTCTTTACCGGCATTACCGATGTAAACGGTTTTTATTCTATCCCCTTTAATGCTGGGTTCTATGTTGACTCTGTTTTCGTGTCTATCTCAGGCTGCCCCACTCAGTTTTTCGTATTCTACCCAAGCCAGTATGAAGCCGGTGACACGTATGATATAAACTGTAATACGGCACCATTTGAATACTTCGTAAATATCGGTGTAGGAAATGCAAGTTCCAATCCATTGGAAAAGCTTTTCACTTCAAATCACAACGGACTGGCCATTAGTTATCTATGGACAATAGATGGACAAAGCTTTAGTTCTGAAGATGTGCTCTATCTGTTCTCATCCGAAGGCGAATATGTGGTAAGCCTTACAGTCAATTTTGATGACGGCACCTCGGTTTCTGATGAGCACACCGTATCCGTCGGCAGCTCCACGGCTTGCGATGCATACTTTTTTGCCGCGAGCGATTCTAGCGGTAGCGGTGGTGATGTAGTTCTTATAAACTCATCGACCGGGCAAAACCTTTCCTATCATTGGGATTTCGGGGATGGTGCTATGAGCAACGATCCGTATCCCACACATGATTATGCAGATGATGAGCAAGAATACGAAATATGCCTTTCCGTGTCAAATCAAAGCTGCGTAGATACCATGTGCCAAACGCTGCTTCCCATTGATGGACCCGGTATAGCCCCATACAGCGGCGATGGTATGATTCCGGTTTATGCCAGTACCGGCCTGGCGCGTGCAAAGTCGACAGGCTTTACGCTAAACGTGATCCCTGTGCAAAGCACCATCCTCGGCCTTGCGCAAAATAAAAGGTCGATCGAATTTGAGCTCTACCCCAACCCTACCCAAGCAGCACTTTTCATTCATGCCAGTAGCTTGGATGCTACGAGCAGGATCACGGTGATGGATATCAGCGGAAGAATGGTCTATGCCGCACGGGTAGGTGAAATTTCCACCAACGGCACTTACGGCATTGATACAAATCAATTTCCCGAAGGTATTTATATCCTTCAGGTAGCGACTGGACAAGGGCTGGGCGTTCAGAAATTTGTCAAGACCCGTTGATTAATCATTCCTTTGTAGCAACCATATAAATGAAATCTTGTGGGATGGGCTCTGCCCATCCCACTTTACGGTATATAGAACCTTGGAAGGTGCGGTAATAGAAGGGTGTAAACGAAGCGAGAAGCGGGCTGTCAAAAAATTTTATGACAGCAGCGCAGGATGGATGCTTGCCGTAGGCATTCGCTATATCAGCGACCGGAATGAAGCGCTGAGTGTGGTGCACCTAGCCTTGATGGCTGCCTTGGAATCTATCCATGGTTTTGACACGTCAAGAGATGCGTCCATCGAAGCTTGGTTGAAAACGATATTGATCCGGAAATTGATCGATTATAACAGAAAGGTAGAAAAAGATATTGGTGAAGAACGGCCGGCCATGGAGCTGAAATATTCAGTAAACGAAGGTGAAGAAAGCGCCCGTAAAAGCGATCTCATTAAATTGATCAATACCTTACCAAAGCAATCCAAGAGCGTATTTAACCTTTTTGCAATTGAAGGTTACTCGCATAAAGAGATTGCAGGTATAATGGGTATTTCGGAAGGTACGAGCAAATGGCATCTGAACAATGCCCGGAGCAACCTCCAGAGAAGTTTGAAAAAGCAAGAAGAGCATAGAATAATATGAAAGACCAAGAGATAGATGATTTTTTCAACTCTGGACTCGATGGACACGTTGAGCCGATAAGCCCTAGCGACTGGGACAGCTTCCGTACAGCCTTTTACACCCCCAAGAAGGCCTTTTGGGCGCGGTGGAGAATATTTGCCATATTTCTTACTGGCGCTGCCGCGGTGCTCGCCTACGTGCTTTTGCCCTTAGACCACTATACGCCGAGGGAAGAAAATCCCGCTACTGCGAATTTATCCCAGCGCGTTCAAAATTTGACATCGGAGCCTGCCAAGGTCGAATCTGCTCTTACAGACAATGTGCAAGAAAAAATGCTGCCCGAAAAACTCGCAACGACTGATGAAAATGGAGATACCGCTGGCAATGCATCCTATTCCAGCGATGCTAAAAAGCCAGGAGCAGTAGGCGTAGAAGGAGCCATCGAAGACATGCAGGCAGCGGATATGGGCACCGGTGGTCAAAACAATCTGAGAAGCCAAGGAAGAAAGCAGTCCGCAGAACAAAAAGCATTTTCGGTAGGCAGAGCAGCGGAAAGCACGGCGCGCACAGGAAAAACTTACAACCTTGGTGCCGAAGGAACTAAGCCGCTTGCTGGCGGTACGAATACTTCGCCAAATAGCGCCGGGCATAATAGCATGATGCGCCCCGAAGCTCGATCTCAAAACGACCAAACCGCGACAAGGGACAATCAATCTCAACTTGGCAAAACACTTCAACGCGGGCCTACAGCCGCTCCCCTAGCTATGGCAGAACCTAAAAGAAGCGCGCAGCTTGACGAAAGTGAAGCGGAAGGATACGTGATCCTGCGCTCAACACTCGATCGCATACCTATTTTGATACCATCACCTGCACCACTTGAGATGGCCTTGCTTCCGGTCACGTCGGAGCCTGATTATCTCCCTAATAACCTGTCCCGTTTTGGTGCAGGACTATTTATAGGTTTTGAGTTAAATTCCGTATTGGCCAATAGCTATAATATTGGATTGATGGGCGTTTATGAATTACCCCATTGGAAATTTGGCTTGGGCTTGGGCTATAAGTATATTGAAGGCGTCAGTTTAGATCAAACCTTGAGTGATGTGACGTATGGCTTCGACGACTATCAAAGAAGTCGAAATGTTGAAACCACAACGATCGAAATGCTGCACATCCCCATTACAATAGGATATACTTTTGGGGATCTCAATGAAGTATTTGCTGGTTTCGATGCGTATCTGATTTTACGCTCAACGCAAAATTTGAGTCCCATTGCAGAAAATGGCGCAACTTCTACTGAAAATTTTCGGGGACATTACCTAGATTTGACCCCCAACCGACTGGTGCCATCCTACCGCTTGGGGTACTCCCGCTACCTGAGTGAGCGGCTCAAACTGGCTTTGGGAGCAACCTACGCTACCCAATCTTGGCCACAAGCAAATACTGAACCCATAGGAGCTTTCATTCAACTCAATTTAACCGTAAAATAGATGATCAGGCGGCTGCTATCGGTTTTGTGTATTGCACTGTTCATCTCAGCGTGCGAGAAGGATGAAATTCCCGGCGGAAACAGTTCGACCCCCATCTTTAACTATAACCTTAGCCTATCCGGACAGGAGTACTTGATTTCGGCAGGCCTTGACAGTCTTTCGCTGCTACCCACAACTGCCCAAACGGATTCTTCGCTTATTTTCAGTTCGGTACTATCCAATCAAGATTGCGTTCCATGCGGAGTTTCGGTGGTGCTTGAGATCACATCGCCGGCAGGCTATGAAGCTGCTCTCTCGTCGAGCATCATCGATGATTTTCAAGGCTGGGACTTTTCCTTTACTACCGCTCCTGACTCTGTGCTAACGTTTAACCTGGCCTTGAACACCGGCTTCGAGCAAATACCGGGATTCTGGTTTCTTGATGGTGCTCCGGTTTTGGCGGCAGCATCGGCAAATATTGATGTGCCGCTTCCTACGCCCGGCAACTACCGCATATCCTTCGACCCTGAGCCGCCCGGCTGCCACTCAAGCCCTGATCTTGAGATCAATTTTGTCGCGGTTTCCGATCCTTGCTATGGCACCATCATCCGTCCTACCGTGGGGGTTGATTCATTCTACGTAAGCCTAAGTCCGGCATTTGATATGGCAAGTATCAATTTCCGTTGGTTCTCGGGTGATTCTACACTCGCCGAAAATAATTTTGGCATCTTCAGTCAAGGTCTCGACGGATTGGACAATGTATGCGTAGAAGTGAGTGATTCAAATAATTGTATCATTACCAGTTGCTTGAACCTAGAAAACCCCGGTAGCACGTGCCAACCAAATATATTCGTTGATTCCTTCAGCGAGCGTACCGTAGCAATGCCCGATATAGCTGCAGGGGTGGTCATCCAATTTTTTGATGATCAAGGAAATGAATTTACTTCCGAAAATGCAGCGCAGGAAGCTTCGTTTTTTCAATTGCTATCTGCAGAGCACTATTCCGATCCGGCATTTCCCAATATGCAATTTGCCAAATTAACGATTGAGATGAGCTGTAAAGTGGTAGATCAAAATGGATTTGAACATGCCCTCGTCGGTCAATTGGTCACCGCAGTAGAAATCCCATAGCTGGATTGCGCTCTCCGCCATCAGTGAAAAAATCCTTATTGGTTCCGAAATCCATTGGCAGCGCAGCTGCCGCTTCCTGCTTTTTTGTTCTATGGTTCAAACATTTATAGGTTGAATTGTTTATCATTGGAATAAATCCAACTAAAAGAAGCCCTTGAGCAAGTCCGAAGACCAACCCAAAGAAACGAAACAGGTATTGCGCGAGCAACTGTACAACAGCATGCAGGAATACCGTCGAAGCAATCTCCATCTCTTTATGAGCGCTACCACGGCTGGGCTCGAGATTGGTTTTTCAGTGCTATTGATGGGGATTTTATACACTGTTTTCCAAGACCATCTTGGGAGCGAACTGCTCCACTTTGTCACGGCTTTCGGATATCCATTGGGTTTCATCTTCGTTATTATTGGCGGTAGCCAGCTCTTTACAGAGCAGACTTCGCTCGCTGTGATGCCCGTGCTCAATGGACGCGTTGGTATTTTGGATCTGTTTAGGGTTTGGGCTGTGGTCTTCTTCGGAAATGTACTCGGCGGCGGGCTATTTGCCTTACTCATCACTTGGATAGGACCGGCCATGCACATTATCGATGGAGAGAGTTTTGGCCATTTTGCGAAAGTGCTTACCGACCCGGAGTGGTATATCATCTTGGGCAGTGCAACGCTGGCAGGCTGGCTGATGGGCTTATTGGGCTGGCTGCTGTTCACATCGCAAGAGAGCCTCACCAGAATTATGGTCGTGGCACTCATTACCTTGGTTATTGGACTGGGAAAACTTCACCACTGCATCGTGGGTTCCGTAGAACTGCTTTGCGCTATGCTCACAAGCCAAGAATTCGACCTAGCCATTTATGGCCAGACCATGCTCTTCTCCGTGATCGGAAATATAATCGGCGGAGCCTTCTTCGTAGCTATTTTGAAATACTCTACCATTAAGTCATAATCGCCTTTCGGCAAAAGCTATTTAGAGTCTGTCAATAAAGTCGGGTGGCTGGATCAAGGAGTTCGATAGCAACGCGCGCAGTTCTAAAAATCAAGGAGTCCCGCTCGAGCGGGACGACTGATTTTAGAACAAGTGCAATGCAGATAGCGGACTCTATGGACAGACACTAATAAATCACCAAAAACCAATCACCGGTATAGGGATTCTTCACTCCGTTCTGAATGACAAGGCGACCTTCTTTCTGGCAGCGCATTAACTAGAGTCGGTTTATACAGTCGGGTGGCTGGATCAAGGAGTTCGATAGCAACGCGCGCGCAGTTCTAAAAATTAAGGACTTGACATTGGTAAACGACTGTTTTTAGAACAAGTGCAAGGCAGATAGCGGACTCTATGGACAGACACTAACCATTCACCTAAAACCAATCACCGGTATAAGGATTCTTCACTCCGTTATGAATGACAAGGCGACCTTCTTTCTGGCAGCGCATTAACTAGAGTCGGTTTATACAGTCGGGTGGCTGGATCAAAGAGTTCGATAGCAACGCGCGCGCAGTTCTAAAAATTAAGGACTTGACATTGGTAAACGACTGTTTTTAGAACAAGTGCAAGGCAGATAGCGGACTCTATGGACAGACACTAATAAATCACCTAAAACCAATCACCGGTATAGGGATTCTTCACTCCGTTCTGAATGACAAGGCGACCTTCTTTCTGGCAGCGCATTAACTAGAGTCGGTTTATACAGTCGGGTGGCTGGATCAAGGAGTTCGATAGCAACGCGCGCGCAGTTCTAAAAATTAAGGACTTGACATTGGTAAACGACTGTTTTTAGAACAAGTGCAAGGCAGATAGCGGACTCTATGGACAGACGCTATTTAGCCAGCCACGCCTCGGTATCGATCTTACGCTCTAGGCCGCCCTTGGTCATGGAGCGCACCTTTCCAAATACTTCGCGTTCACCCCACCCTCTGTCATGGTTTCCAAAAAGCCAAGCTATATTCGCATAGCTATTTGGATCGCGGCCATCAAGGAAGTATTTATTGTTCAGCGCTATAGCGACTTTGTAGGCGTATTGTGGCGTATTGGTATAGAGCAGTATTTGCTTGCCCCAGTACATGCGCATATGGTTATGAAGGTAGCCATGATCGCGCATTTGCTCCATCGCTTTGTTCCAATAAGGGTCATCCGTCTCCCCGTTTTCAAGTTCTGATTTGGTGTAGACCTTTTCCCGCTTATCATCTTTATGCTTTTCGAGCGATTCGGAAGCCCACTCGGGTATTGCCTTGAGCGAATCATAATTTTCATTGTAGTACACGAAATTTATGGCCAGCTCTCGCCTTACTATCAATTCTTCTAAATAGGAATCCCTATTCTCGCCCCGGCGGCCCTTCATCTCATTCAAAATATAAAGTGGCGATATCTGGCCGAAGTGAAGGTATGGACTCATATAAGATACATGATCGAGATGTGGTTTTTGCCGGTCGGCGTCATAGTCATGGTATGCTTTGTCAAGAAATGCTTTAAAATTTTTCTTGGCTTCATCGGTGCCACCTTTCAAGAAATCCACTGCTCCGGGATTTTGTTTGGGCTTGAGCTTCTCGATAAGCCCTTCTATGTCGCCCACATCTTCCGAATCCATGGAACGTGATAAGGTGCTCTCGGCTGGTTTTTGCTCTTTTATTTCTTCCCGAAAGGTATCTATTTGCTTTTCGATTTTCTTTCGAATGGTGCGCGCCGCGTACTCTTCCTTATCACTGGCCATCTCGACAGGAATGACCACATTATCTTCCACTTCTATCATTTTGCAATCTACCTTCCCTGCCAAGTCCGCACGCCATGAGCGTATATGCCGGAGGTAGCCACGGTCACAGACTAGAAGTGCCGCGCGCTCCGCAAGTTGAGCAATCACATCCACAGGTTCGCCTATCTGGAGCAGAAATTTTATGTCACGCTTTTGAATTTTTTCTGCCGTTTTTTTCAAGCCATCCAGCATGAACTTGTAGTGACGAAGGGTTGCATCAGGATAGTCGGGAATGAGCACAAAGGCTACCACCACTCCAAGGTCGAGCTTCGATGCCTGCTCAATAGCAAGTTCTAGCGCCATATTCCACTCAGCCCTTTGAGAGCGCTGCATCCAATAAAGTACATAATCCCCATCGCGCTTAATCTCGGAATCGTTGCTTTCCCGAATGCGTTCTTTATGATATTGTGATTCCATATTTTAAACTTTCGGCATCCAACTTGCAAAGTACATTCCGAATTGCGCAGGTGTTTTCCTTCGCAACAACTATAAAAAATAAAAAAATGGATAAGCAAGATTTGAATAATTCGTTAAATCACCTGATCGAAAGAAATTACGATGCAGAAGAAGGATATAAGCAGGTAGCTGAGAATTTGAAGCATCCAGCATTGAAAGCTATTTTGGACAAGAATATCGCAGAGCGGTATCGGTTTGGCCACGACCTAAAGGCCATCATGAAAGATTTGGGGATGGAGATCAAAAAGGGTACGAGTATAGAAGGAGATGTACATCGGGCTTGGATGTCCCTGAAGGAAGCTTTCTCATCAAATAATGATAAGGCGCTGGTAGAAGAAGCTTTGAGAGGAGAAAAAGTAGCCGAAGAAGCATATAAGGAAGTATTGGCAAATGACGCCTTACAGCCCGGACATGCAGATATTTTAAGAAATCACCTAGAGAGTATCACCAGCAGCAAGCGCGACCTACAGCAGCTCGAATCCAACCTTGAGACAGCAAAATAAAATTGCCACTTAGAAAATTCAAAAGCCGCTCCAACTTATTGGAGCGGCTTTTTCATGTCTTTTACCTGTCTCCTTTATCCTTTCGGATTCATCTGGTATACCGACTTAAAAGCTTCGGCATCACAGATCGTGACATCAAGGTCTTTTACCAATCCTGTTTCGAGATCATAGACCCAGCCGTGAATATGCGGCCGCTTGCGCTTCTTCCAAGCATTTTGAATGATGGAAGTATGGCCCAGATCGAATACTTGCTCCCGCACGTTTAATTCTACCATGCGGTCGGTGCGTTTATCTATATCTGTTATGGCTTCCAATTCTTCTTGGTACAGCCTGTACACATCTTTTATATGTCGCAACCAGTTATCTATAAGTCCGAATTGCTCGTGGCTCATAGCGGCCTTCACGCCCCCACACCCGTAGTGTCCACAGACGATCACGTGGTCTACTTCCAGCACATTTACGGCATAGTCCAGCACGCTCAGCATATTCATGTCCGTATGTACCACCATATTGGCTATGTTGCGGTGTACGAATACCTCACCAGCCTGCGTACCTGTAAGTTCATTGGCTGGCACCCGGCTATCGGCGCATCCTATCCAGAGCACGGGTGGCTTCTGCCCTTTGGCCAAGCGTTTAAAATATTCAGGGTCTTCATCGGTGCGCTTTTTAACCCAATCACGGTTATTTGCAATGAGCTTATTATACAGTTCTGCCATGTTGATATATCTTTAAGATTTTCAATTATTCTCTTTGCCAAATTTAAGAGGGTTTTTGAGAACGATCCGAATTGTATCTTACAGCATAAGTTGGCTGATTATTACATGGAGGCTTCCGCCAAACACCAGATCTAAGAACATCTCCCGAAAACCAATGAAATGGCTCTCCAAATTTTTGATTCCAGAAATACCTAAGTCATTTTAGCGTCCCCAAAAGCATGATCCCGGCAGATCTGCTGCGGTGCCGCGCGTATCCAACCCGAAAAGACTATCATTAAATAATCACTTTCTGTAATCATCTTAATTATTTGATAACCTATTACATAAAGTGTAAATAGATTTTGATGATGCCTTTAAAATTTGCTTTATTTACCGCTCTATATGCATCATCACGTTTTCGTCAAGGCCTTCGCTGGGCTGACCCATCTCTCAACAAAGTTGGGGAGAACTACCACGTTTAAATGGAGACAAAATTCCGCATCAACCAGATTCAAAAAATAAAGCAAAACAATTATCCTTGACCCGAAAAACTTTTCCTTGCTAAAAGGCTCTGTTAATCAAACTGTTAACTGAAAAATAACTGATAAGAGTGCATCGCGCCATATCAGAAAATATCCCGACTACCCTATCGATACTGGAATTAGCAAAGAATTGCATCAAAATTGCTATTTGTGAGGCGATGAAGAGAAAACACCTGATCCCATTTTTGATATTATTTTCCTTTTGCGCAATGCTTATTTCCATTGCGCTCCCTTTCCTGCCTTTCGGTTCTTTTTTCTTCGTCATCACCCTTTTACTCATCCTTCCTTACTTCAGTCCCGCTGAGCGCTTGCTCAAATGGATTCTTTGCCGTGACCGAACAGGCATTGTAAAGCGTGCCTGCAAGACTACCGCTGCGCTATACGCTTGGGCGGAAGATCATGATGCCGTGACCCGGATCGAACATACCTTATCATCCTTGACCGTAGTAAGTTCAAAAATCAATGAACCGGCTGAACCCGAGACGCAAATGGAAGAAAAAGTAGCTGAAGGGTCTGTTCTGTCTATGCAAAAAGAGCGCGAAGAGCCGGAGACGATAAATGAAATGTGCGCTTAAGGGCGCTCTGTCCAGATTATTTTATTTCCTGAAAAGCCCTTTTTACACCTTATCTTGCGGCACCTAAGCATGTCGATCTACTCTTACCTGCCTTGAAGAAAAAGTACATCATTCCGCTTATCGCGTTCGGCACCTTCATAGCTGGCAGTATCTTCATTGTAATACCATTTCTTCCGTTTGGCTGGCTGCTTTACTTTATGACGGCCTTGATTCTTACACCGTATTTCAAACCTATAGAAAAACTTCTGAAATGGCTCATCTCAAAAGATAAGACCGGAACCTTTGACAAGGCCAGAAAGAAAGTGGCGTCGCTGTACCGCTGGGCGGGAGATCATGAGCGTGCCGACAGCCTGCGCGCCTTCTATAAGAAGGATAAAGACAAAATGTAGACGATTAGCTGTTCGGCATGCGGTCATGACGGGTTTCGCGTAGCCATCTCCTTAAACCGCGCATCTTCCATCATCTTTACCCGCTCCAACCCATCGGCTTCTATACTTATACAGTCGAATTCTTCGCATACCTTTCCAGTGATTTTATACACCCCTTTTCCCCGAAAGGGAAACTGCCGCAGTGCGGGCGGAAAATGTACGGAATCGATAAAATCGCCCCGAAAATCTACAAAGTTCCCAAAGGCCATGCGGTCGCCGCGCGACGTGCGCACATCCCGCGCAGTGACCATATAACCGTAGACACTCACGCGCTGACCGATCAAGGCTGGGAGTTCGCGCGCCAGAGTGCGGCTATCGGGCTTGTGATCTATCAAATCGAAAGGATCAACGAGCGGGAAGCCGAGCAGCTCGATCTCATCAAACGCATCTTCGAGACCGGTGCTTTTGAGATCGGGCAGTTTAAAGTTGCGGCGCGGCTCCCTGAAAAGATCCGGCTGCTCCATATCTTTCTTCACCGGGTCGAGCTTAAAGCGCGCTTCCCAAAGCAGCTCCCGCTTGTTGCGCCCCGTAAAGCGAAATGCATTGATGCGCAGCAATATATCTATCTGCTCCACCCCGATGGGCACCCGATCTAAAAAATCATCTAAATCCATGAAAGCGGCCACCCCGATCGCGGGCTTTTAAGATACGGTGCACCGATTCATCTTCAAGCCCTTGCAGAAAGCCAAAGCCCAAGCAGATTTCTTTTCCCGCTATGGTGCACTCATTCTGCGACCGGTTCACGCAGGGCGGCACGACGGTAGCGCCCTTCATGCGCGCTTCGTGCAGATAAAACTCGCGGCTGTAAAACCCTCCGCCATTATTTACCGTGGCCACCATATACTCCAGCGGATAGTGGGCTTTGAGAAAAAGGCTCTGGTAGCTCTCTACGGCGTAGCTGGCCGAGTGCCCTTTGGCGAAAGCATAACCCGCAAAGCTCTCTACCTGCCGCCATACTTCGGCCGTGAGCGCATCTTCGTAGCCTTTCTTTTTGCAGTTGCTAAAGAACTTTCCCTTGGCTTTGGCAAACTCTTCGCGCGAGCGAAACTTGCCGCTCATACCCCGCCGCAGCACATCTGCTTCGCCCAGCGTAAGGCCGGCAAAGAAATGCGCCACTTTGATCACATCTTCCTGATACACCATCACGCCAAAGGTCTCGGGCATGATCTCAAGCATGGTAGGATGGGCTTCTTTCCGCTTTTCGGGAAACCTGTAGCGCAGGATGTACTCGCGCATCATCCCCGACTTAGACACACCCGGCCGTATCACCGAACTAGCCGCCACCAACCCGAGGTAATTATCTACCCTAAGCTTTTTCATCAACATCCGCATAGCGGGACTCTCCACGTAAAAGCAACCTATGGCATCGCCATTACGAAGCATCCCGCGTATGGTCAGGTCTTGCTTAAAGCGCTTCAGGTCATGGATGTCAAAGTCGGGCGCTTCCGGCTGGTTCTTTTTGATAATCCCTATCGCTTCTTTGATTTTTCCGAGTCCGCGCTGACCGAGGATATCAAATTTATAGAGCCCTATATCTTCGGCCACCACCATATCAAACTGCACGGTAGGGAAACCCTTGGGCGGCATCCATGTGGGCGAAAAACCATGTATGGGCTTATCGGCTATGAGTATACCGCCGGCGTGCAGGCTCAGGTGGCTCGGAAAGCCCTGTATCAACTGGCTATAGCGGAGCACTAGCTGGGACATTCCATCGAGCCGGGCAGGATCAAACTTACCGCTGCAGAGCAGGTCGATCTCTTCTTTGGGCAACCCGAACACCTTACCAAGCTCGCGCACTACGGCGCGGTATTGAAACGTATTATAGGTGGCCAAAATAGCGCAATGTGGAAAGCGATCGAAGATGTAGCGGGTTATATCCGGGCGGTCGCGCCATGAAAAATCCAAGTCAAAATCGGGCGGGTTCTTGCGGTAGAGATTTATAAAACGCTCAAAGTAAAGGTCGAGCTCAATGGGGTCAACATCCGTAATACGAAGCACATATGCCACTAAGCTATTGGCACCGCTCCCCCGCCCTACGTAGAAATAGCCCTGGCGGCGGGCATAACTGGTGATATCCCAATTGACGAGAAAATAGCTTACGAACTGCTTTTGCGAAATCACTGCCAACTCCATATCGAGGCGCTTCATCACATCGGGGGCTGCATCGGGGTAGCGGTAATCGAGATTTTCGCGGCATAGCCGGCGCAGCATCTCTTCATCTTCTACCAGCGAGTCGGTATAGGTACGCAGGTTTTTATGCGGGTAGGCATCCCCAAACTCAAAGTTGATACGGCATTCCTGCAAAAGGCGTGTCGTATTGGCTATCAGTTGCGGCCACTCGCCGTAGAGCGCCATCAGCTCATTGCGGTGCATCCACAAACTGTCAGGGTGGCCTTCCTGCTCCTTTGGCAACTTAGAAAGCAGGCAATTATTATCAATGGCGCGCAACAGGCGATGGGCATTAAACTGCTTTTTATTGACAAAGCTGAACTGGTGCCCCATCACCACCCTATCCAGCTGCTTGGCCCACGGCGACCTCGAAAACCTGATCAGATCATGCGGCTGCACGGAGATGTATTCATTGGGGTTGAGCCTTGGGCTTCCCGATGTTCCGGAACTCAAAGCAGACTCAAGCCTCGAAATAGACTCGCAACGGACAGCTTGCCGCTTGCAGCTTGAACCTTGTAGCTTTTGACCCGAGAGTAGCGACTCGCGACTCGCGACTTGAGACTCATGACTCAAAATGGACTCGTGACTCAAAATGGACTCCCCACTGACGGCTTGCAGCTTGCAGCTTGAACCTTGCAGCTTTTGACCCGAGAGTAATGACTCGCGACTCGCGACTTGAGACTTGCGACTCAAAATGGACTCATGACTCAAAATGGACTCCCCACTGACGGCTTGCAGCTTGCAGCTTGAACCTTGCAGCTTTTGACCCGAGAGTAGCGACTCGCGACTCGCGACTTGAGACTCATGACTCAAAATGGACTCGTGACTCAAAATGGACTCCCCACTGACGGCTTCCAGCTTGCAGCTTGAACCTTGCAGCTTTTGACCCGAGAGTAATGACTCGCGACTCGCGACTTGAGACTCGCGACTTACAGCTTGAAGCTTGAAGCATGAGGCTTGCAGCTCTTCCCGAGCATCGAGCCTCGCGACCTGCCCCCCGAAAGGATAAACCACAAAGGCATGCATAAAGGGTGGCGCCCTTTCGGGGATGGGCTCGCCGCTGTGCAGGTAGTGCGAGAGATAGGCATTTATCTCCTTCCAGCCCTTATTGTTTTTGGCCAGAGCCAGAAAACACTGCGTGGCTCCATTCCTGAAATCTATGCCCAGTACCGGCTTAATCCCTTTTTTGGATGCGATACGTACAAAATTGAGCGATGCAGCCGTGCTATTGATATCGGTGAGTGCTATCACATCATAATCATTGGCCGCAGCCTGCTCCAGCACTTCGTCGGGACTCAGGGTGCCATAGCGGAATGAATAATATGAGTGGGTGGTGAGCATCGCAAATTTATCATGCAAATATAATTAGTATTATGGGTAAATGATATTTTATTTAGTATTATCAAGTATCTCTACGAATGCCCCCCCTTTTTTTGTAAACCAAGAACTTGGTAGGGGAAAAAAATATGGTCTGAAAGATTTCAAGATTGATCGCAAGGCCGGCCACACCCGTCACCCTTTATGCCATTGGTTTTGATTTAAGAGTTCAACAACCTATCTTTCACCGTGCTACGACCTACTCTACTCTCCCTTGCCTTGCTGACTTTCAATATCATCTCTGCACAGAGCGAAATCAACTCCTTGCAATCTTCTTACAAAGCCTATTCCGACAGTGGCTACTATACCGAAGCTGCCGGATATGCCGCTCAAATAAGCGCCTATTGGACGCAGAGAAACAATACCGATAGCACGCTTTACTACCGCTATAGGCGAATGCACCTTTTGGGACAGGCCAGTGATTTTGACAGCGCCATGGCCGAAGGAGAAAGGCTGCTCAAAGACCTTAAAGCTCAAAAGCCAGTGCCTTGGTTTATGGGGCAGTATTACTACTCGGCAGGTCGCGACCAGCTCTTTTTGGGAAATTTTGATGAAGCACTCGCCAATTACAACAAGAGCATCGCTTTTGAAACCGAACGCCCCGATACCGACACACTCACATGGGCCAAGGCCATGGAGTGGAAGGGAATCGTAAACACTTATACCGGCGACATCGATGAAGCACGAAGGCTCAACGAGCAGGCGCTGGCGCTGCGGTACGCCATATTTGACTCTACGGCCAAAGAGATAGGCTATAACCTCAATTCGCTCGCATCGATCTACGTAGACCTGGGTATGGCAAAGCGCGCCACGGATGCTTATACAAAAGCGTACCAAATATTCCAACTTCAATTGCCGGAAGGCCACCCCCACACAGCCAGCGTGGCCGCCAACCTAAGCGCTGCCATGTCGAAACTGGGCGATGTAGCCGGGGCCATAAAACTACTAGAAGCATCTATCGAGACCCATGAAAAACTGGGGATGGAATACGACCTGATGAGCGAATACTTCAATCTGGGATCAGAGTATATATCGCTGGGAGATGCCAAGCGAGCACTGCCCTACATGAACAAGGCGCTCCAACTGGCCGACTCCCTACTGCCCTACCCGCATTTTCAGCGCGCCGGTATGTATGACGGGATAGGTAGCATCTACTACGTAAATGGCCAATATGACATCGCCGATTCGCTCTTTTACCTGGCGCTCACCGAGCGGAAAGCCATCGGTGAAGACGAAGCTGCCAAAATCGGTCAGAGCTACTTTAATATCGCCATGACCGCACATGGACGGGAAGACTACCAGCGTGCAGCCGAATTTTACGGAAAGTCTTACCGCAGAAGATTGGCCGATCTAGGCGAGCTGCACCCCCAGACCATAAATGCACGCTACGGAATGGGCGAGATGCAATGGTCAATGGGCGAATATGAAGCCGCGCTTAAAACCTTCCGGCAATGCCTGGCGCAGTACGACGCAGTAAATACCGGCCAGTATAAATGGGCTTTTGAGACGACCTATCAACTGGCGCAATCATACCAACAGCTTGGAAATGCCGATAGCACCAAATACTATATCGCCGCTTCGTGGAGCTTGATATGCCATAAGCCAGAAATCAAGATTGACCTATTAAGCCTTGACAAAGAAGATATCAGAGTGTACGATCTATTCGTGTTCCAACTCATCGATCTCCATCTGGGCGAATTGCTTAAACGAGAAGCGACCGTAGGTGGTGAGACATACCGGGAAGCCATGGCGCTGATCAAAACCACAGATGGCTACATGAATAAATTATGGCCCCTACTCAGTTTTGAAAGCATTACCGATGATTTTCAACTGCTCATGCGAACGATCTACGGGAAGCAGCTGCTGCTCGAGACCCGCTACGCCGATGGGGCCGGCAATACCGATGGACTGATCCTTAGGAACATAGAGCTCAGCCGGTCAGCATCTGTGCGTGCTGCCCTTCAAAACAGGCAGGCCATGCAGTATGCCAATGTGCCCGACTCTATCGTAGCACTGGACAGGACGCTGCGCGATAAGCTCAAATATGTGCAGGCGCAAGCCGTTGAAGAGCAGGATGAGCATTGGGACGAATTAAAGTTTGAAACGGAAAATGAATGGCGCGCTTTTCAAAATAGACTCCGCACCGATTTTCCGGCATGGCATCAATTGCGCTACGAGCCTTCCGTACCCAGTGCAGAAGCTGTAAAAGCTGAACTAAAGCGCACCCGATCCAGCCTACTCGTATTCAATGTGATCGACAGCAATATATTGGTTATCAAAGGTACAGAAGTAGGATTCTCAACCATTCATTTAAGTGTCCCTGCCCACTGGGACGAGAAGGTTTTGGCTTACCGCAAGGCCATAGAAGAGCGGGCGGCGGCCACCGACATAGGGAGACTGGGCTACGAGCTTTATACCTTAATCTGGCAACCGATAGCCGAAGACCTCAGCGAGAATGTGATCATCATTCCCGATGGAGCCTTTCACTATCTGAATTTTGAGACCCTGCTCCGTGCAGTCCCCGCCGATGATGAATATGCCCTCTGGCCGTGGTTGCTAAAGAGCCATAATATCATAGTCCGGAATTCACTTGCCCCTATCGCTGCCAATAGCCATAGGGCGGCTAGCCCTATCCTGGCGCTCTGTCCGGGATTTAGCGACGAGCTGAAACAGGAATACCGCTCCCAGCTCGTAGCGGACACCCCGGCCGATACGGTCTTTGCAGGGTGGGTACAGACCCCTTTTTCTACCGGCTTTGTGGGGCGGTTGCGCTCCAATGGCCGCTCGCTTATCGGCTCAGAAGCCAATGAAGCTGCATTCCGAAAGAATGCCGCTAGCGCAGAAATATTGCATTTTGCCACCCATGCAAAACTCCGGGATGATGAGCCGCTCATGAGCTATCTGGCACTTACCCCGCGACCCCAAGAGCAAGAAGACGGTTATCTATTTTCATACGAGCTTTATAACCAACCCTTAACCGCAAGCTTAGCCGTGCTTACCGCCTGTGAGACCGGGCTGGGGGCTCTGCGCCCTGGCGATGGGGTAATGTCGCTCGCCCATGCCTTTCAATATGCCGGCTGCCCAAATGTGATCTATAGTCTTTGGCAAATAGATGACCAGCAGTCGACCTGGCTCATGGAGCGATTTTACGAAAACCTGAATAAGGAAATGACTTTCTCTGCGGCCCTGCGAAAGTCCAAACAAGACTATTTAAAAAATCACGAAGGTGAGCTCGGCGCACCTTACTACTGGGGTGGAATGGTAATAACCGGCACCGATGGAACCTTGCAGGCCAAAAGCTATTTTGAAAAATATTGGATCTATATTCTGGCGAGTATCGCTACCGTGCTTAGCATCTTCGCCTTTGGCAGGAGCCGGAGAAGAAGGAATCTATGACACTCATGGAACGCCTTGAACCGCGCCTGCACTAGGCCTGGCCCGCTACCGCTCCGCAACTTCTATTACCGTGCTGAACTCTCCGCCCGCGCCATCTACGATCTTCAGGGCGTACTCCCCCGCACCAACCTGTATCGGCATATGGTGAAAGCCTTCGGTCTCACCGAGATAGCGATCACCAAGATGCCAATAGAGCGTGACATCACTCCTGCTATGTACCGCTTTTAGCACCACTTCTTGCTTGGATCCATTGAGCTCGCGCGGAATGAAAACCGATGAACTCTCTCGCGGATAGATGAGCCGAATCTCCGACCTGGCTTCAGAATCCCGGCAAGCGGCGAGCCATTCCGGCTTTGCAGCGTAAAGCGGATGTTCCTTTTTGTAAAACCACGCTTCGAGCGGCGGCAGTTCAAACCAAGCCGTGCGGCGCATCTGGCCCGCGGATAGCAATTGGAAGCTACTTGATGGCGGCTGCTGGCATCGAGGTAGATCGTGGAGCAATAGGTACAGGCACCCGTGGTCAAACAAACGGCCGGAAGCCCGCGCGTCAAAGTATCGGCACAATGATGCGACACCCGCATGCCACTCTGTGCGCAGAGCTGTGTGGGCACCAGCTGACCAATGGGCTGTTCAAACCACGCTGACGAAGGCAGCGCGTTGAACACATCGAAGAGAATAGGCGCAGCGGCATTGAGCCCCGTGATGCCCGGCCGACCTTCGCCGCTGGCATTTCCCACCCATACACCCACCGTATATTTTGGCGTAAAGCCAATGGCCCAAGCATCCCTAAAGCCATAGCTCGTGCCTGTTTTCCAAGCTATCTTCTGGCTTCCGCCAAACACTTCCCAGCTGGCTCGCTCTTCGGGGCGGGTAAGCAAAGCCATAGCTTCGGCCATAGCCCAGCCCGTGGCTTGGTCTATCCCAATAGGTTTTGACCCGCCCCGCTCTCTCAAATAAAGGGAAATACCCGCTTGACCGTTCTGGCCAGAATCGAGTACCGCTGCACCCAAAGATCGATAGGCACTTACGAAGATCCCAAAGCGTCACTTCCGCACCACCAAGAATAAGGCTGAGGCCATAGTGAGAAGGTGGATACACCAAGGTGCTGAAGCCCCAGTGCTTAAGACGCGCTTGAAAATTGGGGATTCCAAAATCGCGGAGCATTCGCACGGCCGGGATATTGAGCGATCGGGCGAGGGCTTCTTCTGCGTGAACCGCCCCCGAGTAGCCTTCATCAAAATTTCGCGGTGCAAAGCCGGAGTATTGCGTGGGGATATCTGGTATAAGGGTGGCAGGGGTTATCATTCCCTTCTCGATCATGGCACCAAAAAGAAAGGGCTTGAGAATCGAACCCGAACTTCGTGGAGTCATCACCATATCATTGGCTGAACCATTGCGCTCGCCACTTGGTGCGCCATTGGCCACGTAGGCAAGCACTTCGCCGGTCTCGGTGTCGGCTATTAAGATGGCTCCATTATAAATATGATTTCTCTTCAGGACGTCGAGCCTACGAGCGATAATGTCGGTGGCACGGCTCTGTATGGCAGCATCTAGGGTAGATGGCCTGCCAGAATAGATGAAGTGATCGCGAGTGGCCAAAAGATGATATGCGGTAGCTGGAAGTGGCAAAGGCAAACCCGGGAGCGGCTCCAACAAAGAGAGCCTATAGGTGTCCTGATCTATAATCTGTGCATCGTGCAGTTTGCTGAGCAATGCGTTGCGCTTTCGCTCAAAAGCTTCGGGATTACGCCCCGGAAAGATGAGCCCTGGAGCATTTGGCAATACTGCCAGCGCTGCCGACTCGGCCCAAGTGAGCGCCTCGGGCGGCTTTTGAAAATAGCGCCAAGCGGCCGCTTCCAGCCCTACCACATTTCCACCGAAAGGAGCATTGCCGGCATAGATCCCAAGAATTTCTTTCTTGCTATAGCTTAGCTCTGCCCCCAATGCCCACGCTATCTCGATCGACTTTTGAAAAAAGGAGCGGGAGCCGGCCTCGCGTGCCATGCGCATCACCTGCATGGTGATGGTGCTCGCACCGCTTACGATCTCTCCTTCACGCGCATTGAGCAGGGCTGCCCGCACTATGGCCGTTAGGCTAATACCAATATGGTCGTAGAAACCATCATCTTCATAGGCAAGTATGCAGGTTTCAAACTTTGGCGGCAGCCCTGCCTTCGACTCAAAGCGCCACTGCCCATCGGCGGCTATAGTGGCGCCCAGCATCTCACCATTTCTATCGAGAAGTAACCGGCTGGTGGGCTTGTCAAATAATTTTGCCGGAAGGCAGAAAAACCAGACCATCATGACCGCTAAGATGATAAAAATGGTGGTGCTGAGAAGCACTTTATCCCGGCTAATCAAGGACCCAAAGAAGCGCTTCTTATTCGTGCTATTTCGCAGTCTAGCTTTTTTCATCCATTACTGCCACTGTGCTACTAGTCTACCTTGGTCTTAATGAAAAAATAGCCAGCCAAGATGATCACCGACCAGACCACAAAACCGATGACCGCTTCGAGCAATTCAAGAATGGCGCCCAGCACGAGCCCAACTGCAGCTACGATGCCGACTATGATTAAAATGATAATGGTAAAAAACTTCTTCATAAGATTCTATTCAGGTAAAACTTCTATCCATCGGCCAGGAAAAATACTCGAGATGCTCTCATCGTACATTGCATTGCACACCACGGCCGGCATATAATATCGGCCTTGGTAAGATGCGTTGAGCCTGACGTTAAAGGTAACCGATTTGCCGGCATAAAGATCGAAATAGGTCTGCACCCTATCGTCCCGAATATCCTGATAGTCGGCGGCATTGGCCTGCGAGCTCCCGCTAAGGCGGGTGGTAAGGATCTCCCAGCCGGAAGGAAATGTCTGTGTGAGCGCCATCTCTCTGTACCATGTATGACGCGAAGGATTGGTTATGGTCACTTCGGCTATGAAGTCGGTGCCCATTTTAAGCCTCGTAATGTCCACCGGATTTCTATTGGCATCAAGGTAGCGGATATCCATGGCGAGATTCTGCTCTTCGCGCACTTCCCTGCCATATAGCGGTCGGCCAGAGCGTATGAGCTTTGTGAAAAGCACCTGATCGGAATTATTGGTCACCGTGTATTTCCAAACGCCGTTCTTTTGGATAAGCTTCTCTTGCACTAGTGCCTTTCCGGTGGCTATATCCTTGGTTTTTCCACTTTGGCCAAAAGCCACTTTGATCCCATCATTTCCTGTATTCCCATCTAAAAACTGACCTAGGGCGGCAAGGCTGTAGGCCACCGTTTGGGTGCTATAATACCGTCCGCTTCCCAGCCTTTTGGCAATGGTGCGTGCGACCAGCGCAGCATCGTTTTTCTTGCCAAGGGCGAGCAAGGTTTGAAGCACAAAACCTTCATCGCGCATATCGGAACCGTAGGAATAGGCCAGTTCGGTATATGCTGGGATATCGATGCTCAGGTTCTTGATCATATTTGCGGCAGCTTCCGGCTGTCCGGCTTCTACATAGGCCAAGGCCAGCATCCACTGAGCCGAGACATCCAGAGACCCCCTTGATTTCATGGCGTTCATAGAACCGAAATCGCTGTTACCAGCTTTGGCAAGGGTGTACAGCCGGTACGCTTGCTGGCGCTGCATGTAGCCTTGGTCTCTATGCGCATCGCCATTCCACCGGCGAGCTTCTTTTTTCTGATGCTGTATCCATTGCGACTTGATCCCTGTGGGCAAGGCATAGCCCAATAATTCGGCTTCGAGCATAAAATGGCCCGCGTAGGATGTGCCCCAATCGCTCACACCGCTATTGCCCGGCCAGTAAGCAAATCCGCCGCTAGGAAGCTGATATTTGGCGTATTGCTTGAGTGTAAACCGTACATTTTCTTCTATTTCTACTTTCTGATCTACAGATAGATCGACTATTCCGGCTAAAAAGAGCTGCGGGAACGCTCCCGAGGTGATCTGCTCAATGCAGCCGTGGGGATAGCTGATCAGATATTTCAGCCTTTGCTCTAGATTGATGGCCGGCAGCTTGGATAGCTCTAGGGTGGCCAGATTGGTCCCTTCTATTCCAATAGCTTCATACGCGCCCGACCATGTAGCACCGGGAGATAGCGTGGTATCGATCACGGTGGTATAGTAAGGATTACGCGCCAGCACATCGAAATCTACTTCATAGCGTGCCCTATGGCTCCCGCTGCTGGCTTCTATTAGCACCTTTGCCGTTCCAGTTTCGGTGGTAGTGGCCAGATCAAAAAAGGCCAGTTCTTCGCCCATTTGCTCAAACTTTATCTGGCCATCTTTTTTGCCTTTAGCTTCGATCGGCCCTGTAATGGTGAGTTTTAAGTTTACCTTTTTTACATCTTCTTCCATAGCAAATATGGAGACCGGAAGCTTGAGCGTTTCACCGGGGCCTAGCACACGTGGCAGGGTGCCGAGTATCATGAGGGGGCTGCGCACGGGCACTTCTTTTTCGGCATTGCCGTAAGCTGCGCCATCTCCGGCCACGACCATCACACGGACTGCCCCCACATAGTTTGGGATCATTATCTTATGCTTTGCATTGCTCCCCTTGGCAAGCGTGAAAGGCCCTAGAAAGTGCACCATGGGCTTGAAGCGTTTGGCCTTTTGCTGTCCAGGATCTACGGCATCGCCATCTCCACCTAGGCTTAATGCCTTGCCGGAGCCTTCGGTCATGGCTCCCACCACTTGGTCATACATATCCCAGGTTTTCACCCCTAGCGCTTCTTTGGCGTAAAAGGCATTCCACGGGTCGGGTGTTTTAAAGCGTGTAAGGCTCAGGAGGCCTTCATCGACGATAGCCAAGGTATAGGTCATCGGTTTTCCCGATTCTTCTTTCACCCCTACTGTCACTTCCGTTTCGGGTCGGAATACTTCGGCAGTGGTGATCAAGGGCTTTAGCTTTGACTCCGGGTTTTCAACAGCTATCGGCACGATGCCGTACATCCGCATGGGGCGGTCATTTTGAGTTTGACCGTGGGGCTGGATCAAGCTGATGTGTGCAAAAATATTGGGAGCCATTTCTGGTGTGGCCTTAAAGGCAAAACTGGTTTCTCCCTGCTTCGTCTCCACCCAATATTTGGCGAGTATGCTGGTTCCGTTTTCTATACTTACCAAGGCACGGCCGGCACCGGGCGATGGGAAGGTGAGCTTTACATCTTCGCCAGTAGCATACACTTCTTTATCGGAACTAAAACCGAGTATGGTCGATGCCTGCCCATCGGAGCGGTTGGCACGCATCCAATAGGGCCAGTCAAAATAAACGAAGCGAGCTGCTGAATGTCCGCTTTCCTTATCTTCTACATGGATAAGGTATCGGCCGTGATTGGGCTTTGCAATCTCTATGGGAAACGTTCCCTTCCCGCCCGTAAGTGCCACGGTGCCCGATGTGATCTCACGGAATTTTGAGCTGTTCAAATAATTATAGCTCTGCCCATTGTAGCGGTCGTACCACCAGCGATAGTCGATACGGTATACCTTCACTTCCAACGACTTGGATGAAGAAGGTTTGCCATTGGCATTGACTGAGACCAGACTGATCTGATGGTTTTTATCCGTTTCGAGTGCATCGCCCCACATTTCTGATTCGGGAAGCTTGATGCCCGCAAAGCTGCTGTAAGGAGCGTAAGGCATGGAGTGATAATCTACCGAAAAGTTGCCTCGGGGCTCATAAACCTTGGTATTGAAGGAAGCATTCAGCATACCGGGAGCATTGAGAGTCGCCTCGGCCATATCAATGCTCACGGTTCCATGGCCATCGCGATCTAGCGCCCCATCAAATACCACAGTCTCGGCGGTGTTGAAATCGGCGATTATGCTATTGTCAAAATGGTAGCCACCATAGCCATCGAAAGCTGTTTTCACAGCTCTCAACGTCATGGTCACATCGGCGTCCAGATTTTCTGCCGTGGCACCGGTCAGCCATTTGGCGTTGAGCTTACCGCCAATATTCTGGGCACCAGGGGTGGTTTCATCAAACTCAAAATCAATCTTCAATCTATTGGGCTTTACCGTCTCCACCTTTATGGACTTGCTGAAGCTTCGGTTTCCCACAGCGATAGCAGTCCGATACTCTCCGGTGGGTGCCGATGGGTCGGTGGCAGTACGAAAATCGTAGAACCCATCTTTGGAGACGTTCCGTACATTGGTGGAAACCAACTGCCCCAGCGGATTATAGAACTTCATGATTACGGGATGGCCTTTCGGCAAAATGACCTCGGCATCTTCCATAATAAAGGTTAGGTAGAGCGAATCGCCGGGACGCCATACGCCGCGCTCGCCATAGATGTAGCCTTTTATGCCTTCCTGAACAGTGCTGCCCTGCACTTCAAATTTGGAAACCGAGAGGGCGCTCCCCCGATCGATTTTCAGATAGGTATAGCCGAGCCCTTTGGCGGAAGCCTTCACCACAAAGGGCTCACCAGCGCAAGCAATAGTCGCAAAACCATCCTTATCGGTACGTGCTTCGGCCATGAGCTGCTGCTGATAATCAAACACTTGAAGCTGCACGGCCTTTATAGGTTTAGCCGTTTTTAAATCG
Organism: uncultured Cryomorphaceae bacterium; assembly: GCA_963836915.1. Classification (GTDB taxonomy): domain Bacteria; phylum Bacteroidota; class Bacteroidia; order Flavobacteriales_D; family Cryomorphaceae; genus Cryomorpha. The sequence continues at coordinate 1,143,181 of CAWILH010000002.1, forward strand.
GTAGCGGCGATGAGCAATTTTCCGTCCCCACCCATTTTGGCGGTAAGGCCAAGATCGGTAGCCATGACCACTTTCTTGACGCGGCTGCGGTAGCGGTCGTAATAGGCGGGGTTGCAAGGATTTTCGCGTTCATCCCAATCATAGCGGTAGTCGGCCCAGTAATCATCTACGAAATAGGTACCGTTTGAAATCCATCCGTCGCCTAGATTTTGAACATTCAGGTCTTTCTCTACCGTGGCGTCATCGCATTCATAGACGGCATCGGACTGTTTAAACCTGATATCAATCTCATAGAAAGCACCCGGATCGGCCTTTACGATTTCTGCCAGATCGATATAATACCTGTTCCAAACAGAAAGGTCTTTGGCTCCAGCCAATTTTAAATCTATATGCTTGCGGAAAATATTGCGGCCTACCCTATTGAGTTGATAGGATGAATCATAATAGTCATCGTAATATCCGTCATAGGCATCTGAATTATTTTGAGCAGTTTGCAGGTATTGCAAAATATTATTGGAAAAGATTTTGGTCACGTATACGTCTACTCCTTCCAGCGAGACTGCTTCGAAAGGAAACACAAGACCTTGATCTTGGGTGGGTATGATCGACTGCTCCCCCACCATACGCACTTTTGGTTTAATGCTTTCGAAAAGAAGGGTCTCGGTATAATCTTCGCCCATCATCTTATCGGCCGTGTTGCGAACCGAGCCAGATATGCGGAGCAATTTCTGACCAGAAACCTTGCCTTCTGGGTAGATTTTGACCGTATTGCCTTCAATGAGATACTTTAGCCCTTCGATATCTTCTATGGAAAGCAAACCATTAAGCTCCATTTCTTTGATGGGATCGGAGAAGGATACTTCAATGGTCGACTCCGGCTCGCGGATCAATTCAACATTCATCACCACAAAATCTCCCAAGGCCGGGATATCGTAGGCTCGGCTTCCTTCTAAGTCCTGTCCGTTGTCATTCAGATTCCATTTCAGCATGAGCTGCGATGGATCGTCGCCCCGGCTTATATCATCTACGGTAAATTTGAATGATCTTAGTGATGTGGAAACCGTCGTCATTCTGAGCTCCTTGCCGTCTTGATGGGCGGTGAAAGAATTTTGGACAGTTTCAAGATCTACGGCATCGGCAAATTGCAGGCGTCCGTTAAACTTGATCCTCAATAAATTTGCAGGGTCATAGGTTTCAAGGCCATCTTTATAAATGCTCACGGCCTGCTGTACCGTTTGAAAATCAAAGCGAAACAGTTCGAGTTCATTTTTTACGTCCATGAGCGATGCTAGGTCAAGGCTCGCTATGTATTTCGTATTTCCCTTAAGTCTAGCGCTCGGTTCGTAGATCAAGGTATATTTATTATGCCACGATAAGACCCCATCGATTTCAGGATCGAAACTTAAAAGATTTTTCGGCAGTGCTCCATTGCCCGCAAGGGCTCCGGTATAAGGTGCAGCCAGATTTATATAAATGGGATCGGCCACAGAGATCACTCCCGAGGTATAGCTACTGATATACTCCCCGAAGGCAGGATCTATTTCTATCTTTTCGGTTTCACCGGAGCAACTGGCAAAAAGCAGGGTCAGGAGAAAGAGTTGAACGAGAGAGAAAGAAATCCTCATTATAAGCTATACGTTAAATGAAAAATGGGTAAAAGGTACTGGCTTTGTAAATGCGAACGCAAAAAACTTTTCAAAATTTATGTCTGCGCATGATTTTAGCATTTTTTTGGTTTTGGTCAGTTTAGCTAAGATGGAATGGTTGGAACCGGCGCTATGTTAAGCCAGCATTAAGTTTTGGCGTTTTTTTTCGAGATCAAATAAATTCTTTTCACAGTTTTAATCTTAAAACTTAAATATATCTGCAAATATTGGAATATATCTATTAAAATACTGATTATCAAATAAATATACCGTATGGATCTTTTGAGATTTAAGATTTCATAAAAATTAATCTACTACTTTCGCCGAACTTAAATCTGCTCTCTACTGTTAAACGTAGATAAAGCACAAAAAAAAACAATGATGAAAAAAACCAAAAAATTACCTTTAATTATCGGTGGGGTTGCGCTTCTTGCAGCTGGTGCCGCTGCGATCATCGCAGCCGACCATGTGGACTCTCCCGCGGTAGCTTCTACCACCTCTGATATTGCCGACTTTTATGCTTTCCAAGGTAACAACGTTGACAATACCGTTTTTATCGCCACTTTACAAGGGCCATTAGATGCTGGGACGGCTACGGCCGATGCAGCTTTTGATGAAAATGTATTGGTGCAGATCAATATTGATAACAACAATGATTTCGTAGAAGACCTAGTGATTCAAGCCATCAGAAGGGGGAGCAAAATGTACTTCTTTGGACCAGTGGCTCCATCTCAAACAGGATTGATTAGCGGGATAGAGACCACAGGCTCACAGGCCAATGTAGATATCTCAACTGGAAGTACTCCGATCACGGCAAGTGCAAACGGAATGACATATTTTGCAGGGGCGCGTAGGGATGCTTTTTACTTCGACTTCGCTCAGTTTAACGCTGTGGCAACAGGTATGGCTGCTCCCAATGGTTTTTTACCTCCGGCAGATGCTTCCGATTTCTTTATTGACAAGAATGTGCTTGCTATCGTGATTGAAGTACCTAATTCTTTGCTTGGTACGCCGCCCGCGCACGTTGCCACAACGCTTATGATTCCTGGGGTACTTTCTACTTTGCCCGACGCGCATAATGTATGGGTAACCACAAAGCGAAAGCAATAAGAAAAAAGATTTTAAAAACGAAAAAAGAACATAAATATGATACTTAAAAATATAAAATGGGTCGCTTTTGCAGCTTGTGCTTCACTTCTATTTGTGCAATGTAGCGATGATGATGAAGGTACCGAAGAGCCGAGTGCACCAACTTTTGAAGGAAATTTTGCTCAAGAAGATATCATGGGACGACCAGGTATTACCACCGTGTTCGGTGGAACTGATGCCATAAAAAATAATTTCAATGCTTCTATCCCTTCAGAACGAACAGGTTTTGTGCAAGGTTTTCAAGACCAACTCGAAGCTTATCATGACGTTTACGGCACAGCACTTAATGTTGATCTCGACTATGAGACGAATAGTTTGGGGCTCGACGCTGCAACTTTTGCAGCGGTTCTCGCGACAACGGATGCTTTACAAGTAGCTCCTGATGCGCCTACCACTTATAGCACCTTAACAGGACGGACGCTTCAAGACGACGTAATTGATATTTCACTGACCTTGATGTTTGGTGGAGCCGACGGCGATCGCTTCGACGGTACCGATGGTACTCCGCAACTTACCAGCGATGGTGTAGATGCTGGAGATCGTGTATTCTCAGGTTCGTTCCCCTATATGGAAGCTCCAAATAACTAAGCAGTTATTATTAATAAAGAGAGCACTTCGGTGCTCTTTTTTTTGCCCAATTTTATGAAAACATTACATTTTTTTGCCCTAATCCTGCTCATGGCTTCTTGTTCTGAAACTAAGGATAATTCCATCTTAAACAAGAGCGACTACGACGCCTTCCTACACGAAACCGGGAGCGAGCTTCGTGCAGAAGTGAAACGCAAAAAGGAAAAACTCAATACGCAGCTCGGCCAAGATTCTACCGATATTACGGCCCTTGGTGGGCTGGCAGCGGTTTATTCTTCACTCTTTGAAGCCACCGGTGAGATTGAAAACCTAAAACTTGCTGAGCAGGCCTTGGTCCGAGGCTTAGAAGTGTCGGCTTTCAACAAGGATGGATATGCTATCAAGCTCGCCAAGAACTATATCTCGCAGCATAGGTTTAAAGATGCGAAAGCGCTGATGGAAAAGACCTTGGCCGAGCCATCCAATAAATATCAGGTTCATCTCATTCTTTTTGATATTTATATGGAACTCGCTGAATATGCAAAAGCAAGCGAAATGCTCGGACTTGTTGAAAACGAAGCCCATTTTGATTATTTGATCCGCCGTTCGAAATGGGCGGATTATAAAGGAAACTTGGACGAAGCCATACGCTATATGGAGAAAGCCAAGAAGCTGGCCGACGAATCAGGAAAGCCGAGCTTAAAAGTTTGGGCTTACACCAATATTGCAGATTACTACGGGCATGCAGGCAGGCTGGAAGATTCTTACCAGCATTATATCAAAGCCTTACAGATAGACTCAGCCAATGCTTACGCTAAAAAAGGTCTGGCTTGGATCGCCTACTCACACGAAGGGGATATCGAAGAAGCCAATCGAATTTTGAATGCTGTCTTGGACTACCATGTGGTTCCCGATTATTACCTCTTGAAAGGCGATATGGCAAGCACTGCCAATAAGCCAGAAGAAGCCGGTAAGAATTATGACCAATTTGTAAAAGCTGCCGAAAAAAAAGGATATGGAGAGATGTATAATGCATACCTGATCGAATACTACGCCGAGCGAGCACCCGATAAGGCATTGGCGATCGCAGAAAGAGAAATAGAAAACCGGGCTACTCCCGAAGCTTATCACTTATTGGCATTAGCGCAATTAAAATCGGGAATGAAGGCAGAAGCCTTGGCCACTATCGAAAATCATGTAGCCGGAAAAACCTTTGAGCCGATGGCCGAGTTTCATTCTGCGCTCGTTTACAAGGCCAACGGGATGGGCGAAAAAGTAGCCGAGGCCAAGAAAGAACTGAGCGGTGCGGGTTACGAGATCGGCCCAGAAATGGCCAAGGAAGTTTCTCGGTGGTAATGCTGGGCTGTGAGCCTTGAGTTTTGCCCGATACGGACAGGATCTTGGACAAGTCGGCAGGCTCCAAAAGCAGTTCGCTACCGAAGACCAGCGACTTCTTGACTGCCTGTAAGATCGAAGCCAAGGTTCATATGGCTCGCAACAAACAGCTCGCAATTCACAAAAAACTATCTCTTTCTTTCAGCGCGGCGTTCTTCACGTTCTATCCTGCGCTGGAGCTTTTGGTCGCTTGACTTTAACACTTCGCTGGCGGCGGTGGTTTGTACGTTTCTTTTTTGTACGAAGAGTTGTCCCGATTCTATCATGGCCACGATCTCTTCGATCATGAAATCGGTCTCGTCATTGAAAGGATCGTAATTTGCCTTAAGGTCGGTGCCAAAAAGCTTAGCCACTCCCTGCCACATAAAAGCGGTAAAGCCGCTTCGCAATTGCTTGATCAGTTCGTAACCTGTATTTCCCGTTTCACGGTCGATCAATTTGATAAGCACGCGACCCTGGCTGGTGGTCATTTTGGTAAGGTCGCCTTCAAACTCGGCGCGCAGGTCTTCTTCACATTTCTCGAGGTAGGCTTCCCGTTGCGCTTCGGTCGGTAGGTCTTTAAGATTGTCATTATAAGCGCGTATCAGCTTGCCGGCTACCTCGGCGTAAGGATAGGTTTTCACCACATTGCGTTGTAGCTTGGTCCACTTACGCTGGTAGCGCTTGCTTCTGGCCTTTCTATTACTAGAGATATAGGTGGCGCGGAGTGTAACCACCGGCATGGTATCACCATCGACCACGACCGTTTCCAAGAGGTATTTACCGTCATACGAAGTCGAATTGATAGGGCTCTGCGCGAAACCTACGTGAAACGGGATACATAATAAAAGGAAGGAAAGAAACCGCATACCATTACTAAACGAAGCTGCGACTTTAATGTTATTCAGCATAGCGGCGCCTAAAGGCAAAAACCCTACCGAAATTTAGCCCAATACTTCCTTCACCTTGTCGGCCGCTTCTTGAAGTACCACAGCAGAATGCACCTTAAGTCCGGAAGCATCGATCAGCTCCTTTGCTTCTTCAGCGTTGGTGCCCTGCAACCTTACGATGATCGGAACCTTGATATCCCCAATATTCTTGTAGGCATCTACGACACCTTGAGCTACACGATCGCAGCGTACGATTCCACCAAAAATATTGACCAAGATGGCCTTTACTTTTGCATCTTTTAAGATAATACGGAATGCGGTTTCTACGCGTTTTGCATCGGCGGTACCCCCAACATCAAGGAAATTGGCCGGCTCGCCACCCGATAGTTTGATGATATCCATGGTAGCCATCGCGAGGCCGGCACCATTTACCATGCATCCCACGTTGCCATCCAGCTGCACGTAGTTGAGTCCGGCTTCACCAGCTTCTACTTCCGTGGCATCTTCTTCCGATACATCGCGCATGGCGGCGTAATCTTTATGTCTGAAAAGGGCATTGTCGTCCAGACTTACCTTGGCATCAACCGCAATGATCCGATCATCTGATGTCTTCAAGACCGGATTGATCTCAAAGAGACTGGCATCACAGCCTACATAAGCGTCATACAAAGCTTTTACAAACTTGGTCATTTCCTTAAAGGCTTTGCCTCCAAGGCCGAGATTAAACGCAATTTTCCTACACTGAAATCCTTGAATCCCCAAACCTGGATCGATTTCTTCGCGAAAGATCAATTCAGGCGTTTTTTCAGCGACAGCTTCTATGTCCATTCCCCCTTCGGTAGAATACATGATGGTCACTCTCCCTTTGGCACGATCGAGCAGTACGGACATGTAGATCTCGCTGGGCTCATTATCGCCGGGGTAGTAAACATCTTCGGCGATCAATACTTTACTCACTTTTTTACCTTCGGACGGAGTCTGCGGAGTGATCAGGTCCATCCCGATAATATCGGAGGCTATTGACTTTACTTCATCCAGACTTTTGGCAATTTTAACGCCCCCGCCTTTTCCACGCCCGCCGGCATGTATCTGAGCTTTTATCACAAACCACTTAGATCCGGTCGTTTCTTCAATTTTTTTGGCAGCAGCCACTGCTTCTTCGGGGGTATCGGCCACTAAGCCGCGCTGTATGGCCACGCCAAACGATTCGAGTATAGACTTGCCTTGATATTCGTGAATGTTCATGTGCTCAGGTTTGTTTGCCGCAAATGTACATAGCAGCCTTCTTTATTCAAAGGCAGGAAGAAGAAATGAACGGGCTGTAACCATTAGCCCTTTTGATCGTCGCATCGGTTAGGTTGGAGCCAGCCTCATATTGGTGTTACTTCACATTATTAATTTACTTTTGATCCGGTTCTGATCTACCCATATTATGAGACCCGGGCCCTTGTTGAAATCCCTATGAAAAATATCTATCCACTTATCATATCGCTGCTCATAATTCAAATAGGCGCGCAGGCGCAAGGCTTAAGGGGTCGGGTGATAGATCAAGATGGAAAACCACTCCCCTTCACCACCATTTTCGTGCAGCAGACCGGTTCGGGGAGCATCTCCAATGATAAGGGAGTGTATGAATTAAAACTATCTCCCGGCTCCTATCTCATCAGTTTTCAATATTTGGGCTACGCCAGTAGCCAAGTGAATGTAGAAATCACAGATGGAACCAAAGAAATGGACATCGTGCTGCAAGAGCAAGCCTACCTGCTGGGTGAAGCTGAGATAAAAGGTGGTAAGGAAGACCCTGCATACCCCATCATGCGTAAGGCTATAGCCAAAAGTGGTTACCACCGCCAACAGTTGGATGCATATACCTGCAAAGTATACCTAAAAGGAGGTGGAAGATTGGTAGATGCACCCTGGTTTTTGCGCAAGATGCTAGAGAAAGAAGGAATAGATACTTCGGCGACTTTCGTGACCGAAAGCGTATCGGAGATCAGTTTTACCCGACCTGGCAATTATGAAGAGAAGGTGATAAGTATTCGCACGAGCGGTGATGACCGCAATACCAATCCGATGAACTATATAAACGGTTCGCTCTACGAAAAAGAGCTGGGGGGGATCATCTCTCCTTTTTCTCCAAAAGCCTTCGCTTATTATAAGTTTAAATATCTGAGCACTTTTAATGACCGCGGCCACCAGATCAATAAAATCGAAGTCAACCCGCGATCGGCGGGAGAAGATGTGGTGCGCGGTGTGCTTTATATTGTCGAAGATCTATGGTGCATACATAGCGTAGACCTATCGCTGGTGGTGCAAGGCATTACCGTGTCTATTGATCAGGTTTATGCGCCGATCATTGAGACCGTTTGGATGCCGGTATCGCACCGCTTTGGTGCACGCGGCAAGATCATGGGCTTTGAGTTTGAAGGGCAATACCTGGCCACGGTAAGCAATTATAAGGTTACCCTAAACCCCGACCTGAGCACGGAGTTTACAGTGCTGGATGAAAAGACGGAGAAGGAAGCCATTAAAGAGCGGGAGAAAAAGCCATTGCTATCGATCGACGAGCAAGTCGGTGAAGAAGAAGCAAAGCTGATGAAAGGTGAAGAACTCACCAGAAAAGAGCTGCGCAAACTGATGCGCAATTATGAAAAAGATGAAAGAAAGGAGAAAGACGAGCCCACCATCATGTCTACCCGGTCGGTCAAGATCGACTCCACAGCCTATGATTCCGACAGTCTATACTGGGCTGACATTAGGCCCCTACCCCTTACGGAAAGTGAGCAGCGTGGCTATGTGCTACAGGATAGCATAGCCATAGAGCAGAAGAAAAAAATGGAAGGCGATACGCTCTCCAACGGCAAGGGGTTCAAAATATCCGACCTTGTTCTCGGGAATAGATACGACCTTGGAAAGCAAAATTATATCGAGATCAAAAACCCCTTGCTCTCACCGCGTTTTAATGTGGTAGACGGATGGAATTTTGAATACCAGCTCAGTTATTTCAAGCGCTTCAGCCCTACTAAGCGATTGGAGATAAGGCCGCTATACCGGTATGCCTTTGCACGCGAAAAAAATATGGGAACGCTGCTCACCGAATATAAATATGGTACCGCCATAAAAAGCGGGAAGATAAGTCTGAGCGGGGGCTATTATTATAGTCAGTTCAATGATAACGTTCCGATAGCGACCTTCACCAATATGATTTCTTCCCTTTTTGTGGAAAATCATTTCATGCGGGTCTATGATCGCAATTTTGTGGAAGCAAAATGGAACCAGCAGGTGACCCCAAATTTCTATATCGAGCCCAAGGTGAGCTATAATGATAGGATCGAAACATTCAACTCTACCAAGCAGGTCTGGATACCAAATGATATGCGATCGTATGAAGAGAATGCACCAGTATCGATCGAGCGCCCGGTGACGACATTCGGTCAGTCGCAATCCTTCATTTCACAACTAGGACTAAGCTACCGCCCCGGCGGCCGGTTTAATAAGAGTGGTATCAACTATTACCGTGCGAATAACCCGCCCACACTCAGCCTGACCTATACCAAGGCCATACCGGATGTACTTGGGTCGGATGCAAAATTTGATCTTGTGCGGTTTGAGTATAAAGATCAATTCGACCTAAACCTGCTTGGAAAAATAAATCTACGTACCGAGGTCGGAAAGTTTCTAAATACTTCGAATATGGATTTTATGGATTTTGCCCATTTTATGGGCAATGAAACCGTATTCACCCGCTTCGCGCAGATGCAGGGCTATAGCATCGCCCCGTATTATGATTTTTCTACGCAAGACGAGTACTGGAGCACTTACGTAAATTATGAGTTCCGCCAATTTCTACTGACCAATATCCGCATTTTGCGGCTTACTGGGGTGAAGGAGAACATCAATATCAATCACCTCCTCACGCCCTCGGTAAATAACTATACCGAGCTGAGCTATAGCATCGATAATCTCTTCCGCTTCTTCCGGATCGATGTCACGCAGGCATTCCTTGACGGAAAGCCGGCCGACTTCAGGGTGCAGCTCGGGATAACCACCGACTTAGTGAGCTTTGGAAATTGAATCTAAATTTTCATACCTTTTGCCACTTATAATCTCAGCTTATGGATATTTGGTGGCAACTCGCCCTTCTCTTAGGATTTATCGCAGCGCTCGTAGTCTTTGCGCGCGTACTCAAGAAAAAAGAAAAGGCCCGCAGGCGGAAGAAAAAGCAATCCTGATCGCTTGCTCTGATATGACATTATACCATTCCTTCCTACGAATCAGCATTAGCGGAAGCGCATGATCATTGCAAAAAACCTAGGCAAATCCTATGGGGAGCTCAGCGTTCTAAAAGGTGTGAACCTCCATGTGAAAAGGGGCGAAGTAGTGGCCATAGTGGGCGACTCGGGAGCTGGCAAGACGACCCTGCTGCAAATTCTGGGCACGCTAGATCGAGCCGATCAGGGCGAGTTGATGATCAATGGGCAGAGCGTAACCAAACTTTCGCACCAGCAGCTCGCCCAGTTTCGCAATCTCAATATCGGCTTCGTATTTCAATTTCACCATTTGCTACCCGAGTTTACGGCGCTCGAAAATGTCGCAATACCTGGATATATCGCCAAGAAACCACGCAAAGACGTAGAGCTCCGCGCAAAAACGCTGCTCGAAAAACTTAGCCTAGGCGCCCGCACCCACCACAAGCCCGGTGCGCTTTCGGGTGGGGAGCAGCAGCGCGTAGCAGTGGCGCGCGCCTTGATCAATGAGCCTGCCATCGTGCTGGCCGATGAGCCTTCTGGAAACCTGGACTCAAAGAATGCCGATTATCTGCACCAGCTCTTTTTTGATCTGCGCGATGAGTTTGGCCAAACCTTCGCCATCGTAACACATAATAAGGAACTCGCCCGAATGGCAGATCGAATGCTTACGATGGTAGACGGCAGCTTTGAAGTGCCGCTCGCAGCGCAGCAGTAGATCAATGGATGAGCTGAAAGAACTTCTCGAATCAAAGGCTGCCCAGTATAATCAGGCATCTTTTATTCCCACCGATCCGATTCAGGTCCCACATCGGTTTTCCCAAAAAGGGGACATTGAAATCGCTGCATTCCTTACTGCCGCCATCGCTTGGGGGCAGCGCACCACCATCATCAACAACGCCACCCGCCTGATCGAACTAATGGATGGCGCACCACATGATTTCATCCTAAACCACGGCCCAAAAAATCTGAAGCCGATGCGTGCTTTCGTGCACCGCACCTTCAATGGCAGCGATTGCATCGCCTTCATGGCCGGGCTCCAGAGAATCTACCAAGAAATCGGCGGGCTGGAAGAAGCCATTTTAAATGCCTTCAAAACGGAGCGCGAGAATCCTGGCTCGGGATGGGAAAACTTTAAAAACACCTTTTTTAAGGTGCCCCATTTGGCGAGAAGCGAAAAGCACCTGCCCACACCGCGCAAGGGCTCGGCGGCCAAACGCATGAATATGTTCCTGCGATGGATGGTGCGGGATGATGCCCATGGGGTCGACTTTGGGATTTGGAATACCATCTCGCCAGCGGCGCTTTACCTTCCCCTAGATGTGCACACGGCACGGGTGGCGCGAAAGCTCGGCCTGCTGGAGCGCAAGCAGAATGACTGGAAGGCGGTAGTCGAGCTCACCGATAATCTAAAGCAATTTGACCCTTGCGATCCGGTTCGGTATGATTTCGCACTCTTTGGCCTAGGAGCCTTTGAAAAATATTAATTTTGACTATCCTATTTCTATGAAAAAAACCGCAGTAGCCCTTCTCATCTTCGTGCTAGCCTTGGTAATCGTATACCTCGCGGGGCCGAAGCCCAAGTCGCCTGAATTTTCAACAGCGCTCCCCGCAATGCCATCTGCAGCCGATGAACTCGAAGAATACGTGTCCAGTCAAGAAGCCAAGCATACACTGAAGCCAGATAATGAAGCCCAGATCGTGTGGCATGGAGATCGCATAAAAACGAAGACCGCCGTGCTCTATCTCCACGGTTTCTCTGCGAGCCAGCAGGAAGGCTTTCCGGCCCACCGAAATTTTGCGCGCCGCTACGGCGCTAATCTCTACCTCGCCCGCATAGCCGATCACGGCATCGATACCGTGGCGGCCATGTACCATTTTACGGCCGACCGTGCTTGGGAAAGTGCAAAAGAAGCTTACGCCGTGGCACGCCAGCTCGGAGATGAAGTCGTGATCATGAGCACTTCTACCGGTGGAACGTTGGCTGTGAAGCTGGCAGCAACTTATCCTGAGATAAAGGGTCTCATCAATTATTCGCCCAATATCGCCATTAATGATCCCGATGCCTTCTTGCTGAATGATCCTTGGGGACTTCAGATAGCGAGATTGGTCTTTAAGGGAGATTACCGCACCCTGCCTTCCGATGCTGCTTACCGCAAATATTGGTACGACACCTATCGGCTCGAATCGATCGTAGGCCTTCAAGAATTGGTAGAGTCGGTAAATGATGAAGATGTGTTTGAAGCGGTGAAATGCCCCGTGTTCAGTGGAGTCTATTACCGCGATGAGGCCCATCAAGATCCTGTGATCAAGGTCTCGGCGGTGCGCGCCATGCACGAAAAGCTCGCTACCCCTGCTACCGAAAAGCGGCTGATAGAATTTCCCACTGCCGGCGACCATGTGATAGCCAGCGACATGAGAAGCGGCGCCGTACCAGAAGTTGCGGCCGCGACCTACGCATTTGCCGAAGAAATACTTGGCATGAAACCCATCAAAAAGCCGATGAAAGGAAATCCAATCAGAGAAGCTCAGAACATTGAATAATATGAAACAGATCATGCGAAACGCAATAGGCTTGGTGGCACTTTTAATTTTGGCGGCAGCCTGCACGGAAAAGGCAAGCCCAGCATTCTTCTACATCTCAAAAACGGGAGATGTAAACCGACTTTACACCCAAGACGAGCAGGGAAATACGACGGAAGTGCCGCTAGAAACCGGCCGCGTAGGAATGGTATCGCTCAGCCCCGATGGCAAAGCAATCGCCTACATGCTTGAATCTATGGATGGCTGGGAAATATACCGGTATGATCTGGCTACCAAAACCAACATAAATCTTACCAACAGCCCCAAGATAGAAGGACAGCCTGCATGGAACAGCGATGGATCGAAACTCGCTTTTATGACTTCTGATGGGGGTAATCGCAATATCTATTATATTGATTCGGACGGGGAGCGGGTTCAAGTAACCGAAGAAGCGCCCATAGAAACCGAGCCGGTATGGAGTCTGTCAAGTGACTCGATAATCTATTTCAAAGCTGTATTAAACAATGCCGAAGTAATCTTCCAGAAAAATCTAGAGTCCGGCAAGCTTTTACAGATTTCTCCCAATCCGGGAACACAGTTTATGCTCAAACCCCGCCCCGAATCGGAGGAGCTGAGCTTCGTACGGTATAGCGATGATTTCTTTTCTTTGATGATTTTTGACGCAAAGACCGGTAGAAACTTCTCGCTACTCACTACAGATCAGCGCATAAGCGGTTATAATTGGTCGCCCGATGGCACGCGCCTTGCCATCTCTATACAGGGACAGCTCGAAGTATATGAGCTCAATGCAGAAGGCGGATTGGACTTGACCCAGATCATTAAAAATGCCGCCTACCCCGTATGGACACCTACCGGCGATGGCTTGGTGTACAATAAGAGAATAGATGGAATCTTGCAGCTTTTCCGATATGGCTTCAAGACCGGGACAGAGCGGCAGCTTACGCAATCCCTTGCCGATGCCACAGACCCGATATTGCTTGATGCATAGATGACTGCAATTGGCGCTCAACCTGACGGCAAATTGAAAAAACAGCGGCTTGCCAACCAGAAGTTTCGCCCTATATTTGACCCCCGATGGAATTCTTAGCTCCCGGCTTCCTTTTCGCCCTGTTGGCACTGGTCATTCCGGTTATCATTCACTTATTCAATTTTAGGCGGTTTAAAAAAATCCCTTTTACCAATGTCCGGTTTTTAAAAGAGATAAAATTCAAGACCCAGAGCAAAAACCGGTTGAAGCACCTTCTTGTTTTGCTCATGCGGCTCTTGGCGTTGGCCTTCTTGGTTTTTGCTTTTGCACAGCCCATCATCCCCGATCAGAAACGGGCCGTAACCGAAGCGGGAAACCTTATCTCGGTATTTCTCGACAATAGCTTCAGCATGGAAGGCGAGAGCGAATCGGGCATAATGCTCGACGTCGCTAAAAACAAAGCCATCGAGATCGCCAAGGCTTATCCTAATACCGCTAGATTTCAATTGCTTACGCAAGATTTTGAAGGCAAGCACCAGCGCTTTGTCGGCAAGACCGAGTTTATCGATCTCGTGACCGACGTGGGCAGTAGCCCCCTATCGCGAAGCTTGACCGACATAGCCTTACGGCAAAATGATCTATTGCTATCACAAGGGGGCGAAGAAGCCAAGAATAGCTTTATTATAAGCGATTTTCAGAAGAGCAGATATGATTTTACTGATTTTCAGCCAGATAGCACTGTACGGATTTCTTTGATATCGCTCGAAAGGAACGCCACGGCCAATGTGTATATCGACTCGATCTGGTTTTCTTCACCCATCCGAAAGGTGGGCGAGTCGGAGCAGCTCATGGTGCGCATCGCCAATACCGGCAGCGAAGCCGTGGAGAATGTACCGCTTACCCTTACGGTAAATGGAGCACAGAAAGCCATCAGCAGTTTTGGCGCCAAGGGGGGCGAGACGGCCGATACTTCTATGTTCTTCATCCATGACAGCCCAGGTATCAAAAATGTGAAAGTAGCCATTGACGACTTCCCGATTACCTATGATGATGCCTATTATTTCTCCTATCAGGTTTATGATCAGGTAAATATTCTCTCCATAGAGCCATCTACCATGAATGCCGAGCCCTTTATATCTGGAGTATTTGGTGATGATTCTACCTTCGTATTCGAGCGCACATCGGTAACTGGGATCAATTATGACAAGCTGCCAAACCGGGATTTGGTCATCATCTATGAGCTCAGCGAAATACCTTCTGGACTGTCGGGCAGCCTGATAGACTTTTGTGAAAACGGCGGTTCGGTTTGGCTTATTCCAGCAGCAGATCCAAACATCTCATCTTACAACGAGTTCCTGGGAAAGCTCGGAGTGGGAAATATCCTGGATAAAAAGCAGGGTGATTTTTCGATACGTGAATTAAATCTCGAAAACCCACTGTATAAAGGCATTTTCGAGCGGCTGCCCAAAAACCCGGATTTGCCAAAGGCCACCACCTATTTTAAGTTTTCCAATCCGCTGGCGGCGCAGACCGATTACCTGATGCGCTTTGGCAATAGGGATGATTTTCTGGCCAGTAACACCGCGGGCAGCGGCAAGTTTTATTTCTTGGCGGCACCGCTCCGCACAGAAACGAATAATTTTTCACGGCACGCCCTTTTTGTGGCTTCGGCATTGCGCATGGCCGAGTTGAGCAAAGCCACCACCGTGCTGAGCGCTACGATCGGTGAGAGCTTTCTTCTGCCCCCCACCCCGCTCAGCGGCGATCAAGTGTTCCGGCTGGTGAGCGAAAAGAACCAGACCGATGTGATTCCGCTCTTTCGACCGCGCAATGGTCAATTGGAAATAAGCCCCGGCCCGGGAATAAGCAGTTCGGGAAATTATCAAGTTCTGCTCGCAGCAGACACCATAGCAGGGGTTGGGCTCAACTATCCGCGGTTAGAGAGCAATCTGGAATCGTACACGACCGATGAGCTCGTAAGCCTTCGCAAGAATTTTGGGGATGGGGCGCTCACCGTTTTGGATGGCGCACTGCCCAACCTTACGGAAAAAATCGAGCAAATAAGCCGTGGTACCGAACTTTGGAAAATCTGCCTAATTTTAGCTCTTCTATTCCTATTACTGGAAACCGTTCTACTGCGAATCTGGAAAAACTGAAGCCGATGACCATCTTAATTTCCCAAGCCGAAATAATCGATAGCCGCCATCCGGCAAATGGAAAGAAGCGGGATATCCTTATAAGGAATGGGAAGATCGTAAAGATTGCTGCCAAAATATCGGACGACGCAGATGAATTGATCAAAGAAAAAGGACTTTGTGTAAGCATTGGGTGGATGGATTTCAGGGCAAACTTTCGCGATCCCGGTGCCGAGCAAAAGGAAGATATAGCATCTGGTATCGATGCCGCCAAGCGTGGTGGTTTTACCGCAGTGGCACTCATGCCCTCTACCCTGCCAGCGGTAGATAATAAAGGTGCGGTGGAATACATCATCAACCGATCAAAGAATAAAGGGATAGAAATAATCCCAGTCGGAGCTGTTTCAAAAGGGCTGAACGGTGAAAGCCTGGCTGAGATGTATGATATGTTTCAGGCAGGAGCAAAGGCATTTACCGATGATCGACACAGCATAGCCGAATCGGGATTGCTGCAAAGGGCATTGCTCTACACTCGAAATTTTGGCGCAAGCATACTGCATTTTCCGTACGATGCCGGGCTGGTGCCAAATGGCCAGATGCATGAAGGCATAATCTCTACCGAGCTAGGCCTTAAGGGTATACCCGACATAGCCGAAGAAATGGTGGTGCAGCGCGATCTTTCATTGCTCGCATATACCGAAGGAAGGCTTCACCTCGGCCCCCTTTCTACCGTGGCATCGCTGAAGCTTATAGAAACAGCCCGCAAGAGCGGACTCCATATAAGTTCTGAAGTGGCTGCTGCCAATCTCATTTACGCCGATCACGATCTGACCGAATATGACTCCAATTATAAACTTATGCCGCCCTTGCGATCGGAAGGCGAAAGAAAAAAACTGGTCGACGCGCTGAAAAAGGGATGGATCGATGTGATATCTTCTGACCACTCTCCAGAAGATGAAGAGCATAAGAAACTGGAGTTTGACTTTGCCGCGTTTGGAATGGCAGCCATCGAAGGCTTCTTTCCCCTGCTGTTTACCAAGATCGGTATGGATGTTTCGCTAGATCGATTGGTAGGTAGTTTTAGCATCAACCCGCGGAAGGTCTTGGGACTCGAGATCCTGAAATCGCAGAAGGCAGCCGTGCCAATCTCACCGTGTTCAGCACCGCGCTATCTACTTCACTTGTTAGAGCCAACCTAGCCACCAAGGCTTATAATATCCCACATCTTGGCATTGAGCTTAAGGGAAAGGTGATCCGGACTTTTTATTAAAATTTCCTTTAGCTGTAGTCGGGCAATGAAAAATCAACCTTTCGGATGGTGCAGCATCCGCTTGTAAATTTTCGAAAGCCTTACAGGGTGAACGCCACAGTAGAAAAGGGAGAACACCACAAAGTTGGCAATATTGACCCTTGGATAGGAATTTATGTCATACTTCCGCGCCGATACGATCACATCATCTTGTATAAGCGTAAACTTTTCGTGTCGCTTTGCACGAATGATAAGGTCGTACTCTTCCATTACGACATATTTGGTATCGAAACCACCAATTTTATCAAAAAGAGCTTTGGTAATGAACATCGATTGATCTCCGCCGCGCACCATCATGACTGGAAAACGGGTAAAATAAGAAGTGAACTTTAGAGCCCGCTTTCCAGAATCAAAGCGAAATCGAAAACCACCGAAAGCCGCTCCGAGCTGTATTTTTTTAATGATTTGATCGGCGTAGTCGGCGGGGGGCACCGTATCGGCGTGTACGAAATAGAGCAAATCATTGGTCGCTGCTTCAGCTCCACAATTGAGCTGCAAGGGTCGCAAAGCCTTTCCGGCTGCTATGAGCTTCACATCAAGACTCTCGGCGATGGCCTGCGTACCGTCCGTGCTGCCGCCATCTACGACGATTATTTCAGGTCGACCACCATTTTCGCGCAAGCGGTGCACAGCCTTGGCAAGATGTGGCGCTTCATTGAGTGTAGGTATGATTACCGATATCGCATCGGTCGCCAATCTTAGAATTGTGACCTTTTTAGAACTTGAATTAAATCTATGTCGTACCTTTTCCACGTAAATTCCTTACGATATAAAAATAAAATCAGTTTTATGAAAACTTTAATTATCTCTCTATCAATCGCTTTATTCTCCACCAGTTGTAGCGCTAAGCAAGATACCAATGATGAAAAGAATGGCAAAGATGCAACAGCTGGCGAAAATGGCAAAGCCACAGCCGAAAATGACAATGCGGCAGCTTACGAAGTGGTGAACCACGATGCTTGGGACGCCCTATTGAAAAAGTATGTAAACGACAAAGGTTTAGTAAATTACAAAGGCTTCACAGCCGATAGTGTAAAACTGAACACCTATTTAAAACAACTTGGAGATAACCCACCCTTGAAAGATGTGTGGACACGCGAAGATCAGCTCGCGTACTGGTTCAACGCTTATAATGCCTTTACGGTGCAATTGATCATACGCAATTATCCATTAAAATCCATTAAGGACATTGCCGGAGGTATTCCATTCGTAAACACACCCTGGGATGTGAAGTTCATCCACATCGGCGATGAGACTTATGACCTCAATAATATAGAACACGGCATCGTGCGGAAGCAATTTGATGAAGAGAAAATCCATTTTGCCCTCGTATGCGCTGCCAAAGGTTGCCCGCGTCTGCGCAATGAAGCGTATACGCCCGATAAGGTGGATGCACAGCTTATCGATCAGGCGAAGAACTTCTTCAACAGCGATAAGAATAAAATTTCTGCCGACAAGGCGGTTATTTCACCGCTGCTCGATTGGTATGGCAAAGACTTTAAGGATAAAGCGCCTTCGATGCGGGAATACATCAATAAGTACAGCGAGGTGAAGATCAAAGAAGGGGTAAAAATCGGTTACGGAGATTACGACTGGTCGCTGAACGAGCAGAGCTAGAAAGCTTCTCCGATGGTTAGGTAGAAGGCGGGCTGGCCATTGCCCACTCCTGCATCCAGCCGGATGTTGATCCGATCTTCTTTATTGACCGCAAAGCGCAATCCGGCGCCGTAGGTAAACCGAATATTGGTAAGTGCGAGTTTATCATATCCATTACCTACGGCGCCGCTTGATGCAAAAGCGATAGCCCCGAGCCTGCCTATGATGTCGCGGCGGTACTCGGCCTGAAAGATAGCAGATGTCTTATCGCGGTAGCGCCCTTCGTAAAAGCCACGCATACGCTTATTCCCACCCAATAGCGCAAGCGAAATAAAAGGAGCATCGCCATAAATGCTTTCCGAAAAAATATTGAAAGCAATCACATTTTTCTGGGAGAAGGTATAAAAGCTCCGTATGTCGACCCGCAGCTGGGTATATTCAAAATCGCTGCCTACATAAGCTCCGTAGCGATCTATATCGAGCTCCGCGTAAGTGCCAGAGTGGCTTTCGAAGTAATTATCGCGGTTATCAAAATTGAATATTACCCCGAGGGCAGCGTTTAGCCCACCGCCACTGCCGGTGATGCGCTGATCTGCCAATAAACCTTCGGGATCAAGATCGTTGGTCTTAAAATCATCGGCCACCAGACGGATCCCGGAGTAGAATTCGGGAAAGAACTCACGCATGAACGTTGCCCGTATCCGTGGATAATCGACCCCATATAGCTCTTCGAAATCTTCGGGCACATCATTTCCAATACCGTAGAAAAAATAATTATACCGGTACCATCCCAGCTCCCCAAAGGTGGTATACTTCTCATCATCCCAATAGAGTTGGAATGGCAGGTAGGCCAAAATCTGATTCTCTAGCGTATAGGCACCGCCCAGTTGCAATTGCGACGGCCTTGAGTACTCAGGCTCACCATCAAAGCGGAAAGACAGAAAAGCCGCTGCCCCAAAACCCCAACGCGTCTCAGGCGTGTAAAATACCAGCGGCAAGCCAAAGAAAGTAGAGCCTTTAACTCCGCCCGGAATTGAATCCCTTTCACTTACCGCAAAATCCTGCGATTTTGCGCAAATCGGTATGGACAGAAAATACAGGGCAGACAAAAGGATTTTTTTCACAGCGCAAACTAAAGCATAAATTTAGCTCAAATGCCTAAGGGGTTCAATCTTTGTTGCGCCCTTTTCATCCAAAAAAAATATTCTACTTTGCGCCCATGGTAATATTAATCAGCTTTTTCCTGCTTTCCATCATCGTCTCTTTTCTATGTTCTATTTGGGAAGCGGTACTGTTAAGCGTTACGCCGGCCTTTGTGGAACGGAAGAAAGTAGAAGCCCCCGAAACGGGCAAGTTGCTTGAGCAACAGAAGGACGACATCGATACCCCGCTTTCGGCCATACTCACCCTGAATACCATAGCCCATACGGTGGGTGCCATCGGGGTTGGTGCACAGGCAGGGGTCATTTTTGGTAGCCGTTATATTTCGATTTTCAATATTGAGATCAGCTATGAATCGGTGATTGCTACCTTAATGACACTCGCCATTCTAATCCTATCGGAGATCATCCCAAAAACGCTGGGAGCAAATAATTGGCGCAGTCTATCGGGCTTTACTGCCAAATCGCTGCGCATTCTCACGCTTATACTGAAGCCTTTCGTATGGCTCGCAAAGCTGGTTACCAACCTATTGAACCGGGGCGAGAAGACCAGTGTATTCAGCCGTCGCGACTTTGCTGTAATGGCAGATGTGGTAGGCCAATCGGGACAGATAAAGCAGGAAGACCATACCGTAATAAAGAATATTCTCGCCTTTGATGAATTGATCGCCGAAGATATCATGACCCCCCGTACGGTTGCCCTTTTGGCAAATGAAGAGACTACCATTACCGACTTTTATACCAATAAAGAAGCGCTAAATTATTCGCGTATTCCGATCTACAAAGAATCCCGCGACTCGATAACGGGGATGATCCTGAAAGATGAGTTGCTCATAGCCATCATAGAAGGACAAGGCGATAAAAAACTGAAAGAAATAAGGCGGGATATCATAATACTCTCCGAAAACCTGACGCTCCGGACAGTATTGGATAAACTCAACGACGACCGTGGCCATATAGCCGTGGTGGTAGATGGGTACGGAGCCATGCAAGGAATAGTGAGCATGGAAGATGTCTTTGAAACCCTTTTTGGAATGGAGATCATGGATGAAACCGATGCCGTGGCCGATTTAAGGATGCACGCCAAGACCCGATGGGAAGAGCGCGCCAAAAAATTGGGAATCTCCAATCAAGAAGAATGAGCCCCAACAAGAAAAAATGGTTTATCCGTGGGGGTTTGGGTGCTGCGCTCTTTGGTTTAGGACTTTGCTGCCTTCTCGAGTCGGCTTTCCTGAAGCATGGCCATTCGGAAGTTTGGTTATGGGCCGTGGCTGGAACGATCTCGCTGGTCATCACTATTTCAGGGTTGAGCCTGCTGATCGATTCGCTTCGCTTTAAGCTAAAAATGGAAAAAGATGACTGAGAAAAGAGATGATAAAAATGTATTTGGCGAAAGCCTAATAAGCTGCAGTACCGAGCCGCTGACCGGATATTTTAGGGATGGCTGCTGCAATACCGGGTCAGATGATCGCGGTGTGCATACCGTATGTGCGGTGGTGACCAAAGAATTTCTGGACTTTAGCAAATCAAGGGGCAACGATCTGAGCACCCCCCTACCCGCATACCAATTCCAAGGGTTGAAGCCCGGTGATAAATGGTGCTTATGCGCGGCGCGTTGGAAGGAAGCCTATGACGCTGGCTTAGCGCCAAAAGTAGTGCTAGAAGCCAGCCACGAGCGTACTTTGGACTATGTAGGTCTCAGCGAACTCGTGAAGTTTGCCTTCAAAAAAGAAAAAGAAGTATAGCGCTTAAAAAGGGAAGAAAAGCGGGATCAAAAAACTCGAAAGAAGCCAAAAGGCCAAGTTTAAGAAAACCCCAACCTTCAGAAAATCAGTAAACTTATACTGTCCTGCGCTATAGACCATGGTATTGGTCTGGTAACCGATGGGGGTCATGAAACTTGCCGAAGAAGCAAACATGACGGCAATCAAGAATGGGTGGGGATCTAGCCCTAGGCTTAGCGCAATGGAAATGGCGATAGGCGCCATAAGGGCAGCAGTGGCGCTATTGGACATCACTTCGGTAAGGAGCGATGTGGCCAGATAGATTCCCGATAGGATAATGACTGGGCCATAGCCATGGAGCTGATCGAGCAGAGCTGATGAGATGAGCAGGTCCAACCCCGAGTTTCGCATGGCCGGCCCTAAGCTCAGCACCCCCGCGAGCACGAAAACAATTTTCCAATTTACAGCTTCGTAGGCTTCTTTCATGCTGATATTCTTTATGGCTACGAGCAGCACTACGGCTGCTATGGCTGCAATAGAGATATCAAGGATCCCCGCAGCGGCCAGCCCTATCATTACCGCTACGATGGCCAGAGTAGTCCAAAAGCCCTTTCGGTTAAAATCAGTCACCCGATCTTCTGAGATAATGGCAAAAGGAGCGTCGCGCTCGTTTTCCATCAGCTTAAGCTGCGCTACAAAGTGGGTTTTTACTTCCGCCAAAATCACATCGCCAGACATCAACTTAACATCGTAAAGATTATCGTGCAGCACTTCTTCGCGGTGGCGTATGGCCAATGGAGCGGCGCGGAACCGGCGACGGAAATCGGCTTCGCGAAGCGTCATCCCTTCCAGTTCGGCGCTTGAAGTTATGACCATCTCTACCAAGGTTGAGTTCCCTTCATTCAGCTGATGGTCACCAATCTGCATATCGGGGTTGGCCACAATTTTGGCCTGGTCTTTCAGGGCGCGGATTTTATAGGCGCTACAGCGCGTCTTCAGCACATCTCCAGCTTCAAGCACGAAATCGCCTGGGGGCAGGGTAAATCTGGTCGCATTCCGGCATATCTCCAAAATGTCCATTTCGAGCTGGCGCACTAGGCTTGAGTTTAAGATTTTAGCTCCCACAAGCACCGATCCTTCAAGTATTTCGATATCGGTAAGGTAATCGCGGAGTCCAAATTTTTCGGCTAGGTTAAGCTCTACTTTTCGCGAAGGCAGGATCTTAAAACCGATAAATACCACGTAGAGCGTCCCGACAGCCAGCAAGATGAGCCCAAGGGGTGACATTTCAAATATCCCGATCGGCTCCAGCCCCGCTTCGAGCGCTATACCATTTATCAGCAGGTTGGTAGACGTACCGATGAGCGTGCACATCCCGCCCATGATCGAAGCGAAAGAAAGCGGAATCAAGAGTTTTGCGGGATTCATCTTTGCTGCATGCGCTATTTGGATCACCACTGGGATGAAGACCGCAACGATCGGAGTGTTATTTACGAAGGCCGAGATAAGCGCTACCAGAAGCATCATAAGCAATAGACCGAGCCGTATATCCCGGACGAAAATACCTGTGAGCCGATGGGTCACATATTGGAGCGCCCCGGTTTTTAATAAAGCCGCGCTGAGTATAAACATGAAGGCCACGGCTATGGTGGCCGGATTACTAAAACCCGAGAGGCCTTCGCCCACACTCACCACCCCACTGGCCACCAAGACCACGACCAGGCCTATGGCCACCACATCTATCGATACCAGCTCTGTAAGAAAAAGGATTACTGCGATTGCGATAATTACGAGGGTGATAATGGCTGCAGTGGTCATTGAAAATGCTGGATCAAAATAAATCCTTGAGAGACAAGGCGCTTTTTTAGTAAAGTGCAAATTAAATTAAAAAATGGGCTTTGGTCTCAGCGGCAAGGGTTTATTAATTCGGTTTATACACTCTCGACCCTAGAAGCGAATCTGAAGGAATACATACATTTACTTGCATTTTTAGAAACCTGACCCCAAACGCCGAAATGAAATACGAGTATATTCTCCATGTACATGTTGCTTGTGGCATCATTTCGTTTGTGGCTGGTGGTATTGCCGCTTTCGCGAAAAAGGGATCACGCTTGCATAAAACCTGCGGAAAATTTTTTGCGATTTCCCTGCTCGCTGCTTCTACCCTTGCCGTCGTGCTCAGCTCTATTCGACCGAACGCGTTTCTATTTGGAGTTGGACTCTTTACCGTTTATTTGATCACTTCTGGCTGGGTCTGCCTATTAAAAATGAAGCTTTCGCCAAAGAGAAGATGGATCAAAGGGGTTGGGATTTTTGGACTGGCATCTGCGCTGTTCATGATTTATACCGGACTGTTCGGGTATAATCTTATTCAAATAGTCTTGCTCATATTTGGAGCGATCCTGCTTATTTTTGCTTTTAAGGATGTATTTCAAACTCCCCAGCCCGGCGCATTTATAGGGATGCATGGCGGTAGAATGGGCGGCGCCTTTATCGCTTCGATCACCGCATTTTCGCTCACCAACTTTGCGGGCACGCTACCAAATATAGCGCTATGGCTGCTGCCAACCCTAATCGGTTCGCCCCTAGTAGCCATTGCAATCCGGAAATACAAGACAAGACAGAAGGCACCGAAAGCTTTAAAACCCGATTAGCATTACCAGATGCGACTGAAAAAACTCGCGATTCTATCTGCCCATCCATTACTTTTATGGCCTGAATGATCAAGAGATTTACAGCCTTTTCTTATTTATTCCTGCTACTAGTGCCTTTCGCGGTGGTATTTTTTGCGCTCAAAGCAGAACATTACCAGCACCGCAAGAAGGTGAAGCACCAACTCATTGCCAGCATAGATCGCGATGAGCTCGTGCTCTTGGGCTTCAAAAACTCCGAAATGGGAAAACTCCTTCGCTGGGAGCACTCCAAGGAATTTGAATATCAAGGTGAGATGTATGATGTGGTGGAGCGGCAAAGCACAGCAGACAGCATGTTTTTTTGGTGCTGGTGGGATAATGATGAGACCCAGCTCCATAGGAAGTTGGACAGGCTTTTGGCTTTAAGCCAAACTACCCATAGCCCATTTCAAAAGCGGAATGATAGATTGCTCAACGTTTTTAAATCCATGCGTCCAGAGCACGGAATACAGATCGCCCTGCACGCCTTTGTTCAAACCCTTAAAAAGAGTCCTGCAATGGACGAGATCTTGGCAATGAGCTATGCCGAAGCCCCGCCTGCTCCCCCACCCGAGCAGTTTTAGCCCACATCATTTCTTATCGATTCCAAACGGCCGGCCCATTTGGCTTTAGCCAATAGGCCAAACTCTGCCTGATCAAGGCTCAATGTCATGATGCGCTAAAATTTTATGTTCCAACTATTCTATAATCATCCAACCCATCCATGAAAAGAACATTTTTCATCTGGATTTTAGCGTTATGCAGCTATTTGGCGAAAGCCCAGATCATCACTATAAAAGAATCAACCACCGGCGAGCCGCTTGAGCTGGTCACGATAATAAGCCAACGACCACAGCTGCTCGAACTCACCAATGCCAAGGGGCAGGCCGATCTGGGAAAATTTAAGGTGGCAGAAGCTATCGAAATACGGCTGCTGGGCTACCGTGCCTTGCGGACAGACTTCATAAAGCTTGAGAAAGCTGGTTTTGAAGTAGCACTGGAAAAGTCAAATATCGGGCTTCAGCAGGTCAATATTTCGGCCACGCGCTGGCGGCAGCCAAGTAGGGAAAATCCGCAGCGGGTCACTTCAATAAGCAGCCGCGATGTGGCCTTGCAACAGCCCCAGACTGCCGCCGACCTGCTGGGAACGTCGGGCGAAGTATTCGTTCAAAAGAGCCAGCTCGGTGGGGGAAGTCCCATGATACGTGGGTTTGCGACCAATCGACTGCTCTATTCGGTCGATGGCGTGCGGATGAACACGGCTATCTTTCGGGGTGGAAACATTCAAAATGTGATCGCCCTTGATCCCTTTGCCATCGAGAATACCGAAGTACTTTTTGGGCCGGGCTCTGTGCTTTATGGAAGCGACGCCATCGGTGCGGTAATGAGTTTTCAGACCTTGGCGCCGCAATTTTCGCTGAGCGATAATACCTTGATCTCGGGCACCGCCACGGGTAGGTATTCAAGTGCGGGCAAGGAGAAAACCGGCCATTTTGATGTCAAGGTCGGTTGGAAAAAATGGGCGCTGGTCACGAGCTTTTCGAATTTCGATTTTGGCGATCTGGAGATGGGATCGCAGGGCAGCGATCAATACCTGCGCACCTTCTCCGTACAGCGTATCGACACCAGCGATGTGGCCATCGCCAACCCAGACCCCGAAGTGCAGGCCGGCTCTGGCTATTCGCAAGTGAACCTGATGCAAAAGATAGCCTATAAGCCATCGGAAAGCTGGAACTTTGAGTATGCCTTTCACTATTCGGAGAGCAGTAATGTGCCGCGCTACGACCGCCTGATACGCACCCGAGATGGAATACCGCGCAATGCGGAGTGGAATTACGGCCCACAGATATGGATGATGAACCAACTGAGCATCAACCATAAATCAACCGGCAAAATCTTTGATGAAGTCTGCGTAAGGTTTGCGCAGCAAAGTTTTGAAGAAAGCCGGATCATCCGCGGCTTCAATGCTGCTGATCGCGCTACCCAAATCGAAGAAGTGCTAGCGCTCTCGGCAAATGTTGATTTCATAAAGAATATCTCGCCGAAGAGCCGCATGTACTATGGGCTGGAAGCGGTGTATAACGATGTGAAAAGCAGTGGCAAAACAGTAAATATCCGATCGGAAGAAACCAAAATTTCTGCTTCCCGCTATCCGCAATCGGAGTGGAGCTCTTATGGCGCGTACGCCAGCCTTCAGACCGACTTAAAGCCCAACCTGGTGCTGCAAGCCGGGGCGCGGTATAATACGTTTGGCATCGAAGCCGACTTCCGCAACAATCTCGCGTTCTATCCCCTACCCTATGCCCAGGCCAGTCTAAGCAATGGAGCGCTCACCGGATCGGCCGGTCTGGTATATCGGCCGTCAGAAAGATGGTCGCTTACTGCCAATCTAAGCACAGGATTTAGAGCTCCGAATATAGATGATATCGGTAAAATTTTCGACTCAGAAGCTGGCTCGGTGGTGGTGCCCAATCCCGATTTGGAAGCCGAGTATGCGTATAATGCCGAGATCGGAATCGCAAGAGTGATTGGCGAAAGCGTCAAACTCGACCTGACGGGATATTATACCCTGCTCGAAAACGCCCTTGTAAGACGGGCTTTCACCATTGGTGGAAGCGATAGCATTCTATACGTAGGCGAGCTGAGCCGGGTACAAGCCATACAGAATGCCGCCCGGGCATCAGTATTTGGTGTGCAGGCGGGGATTGAAATAAAGCTTCCAGAAGGATTTAGTTTTTCATCGCGCCTGAACTTCCAGAAGGGCGAAGAAGAGCTCGATAATGGTGATACCAGTCCATCGCGCCACGCGGCACCGCTATTTGGCCAGAGCCGGTTCACATACCAATTGGGAGAGCTTACACTACAGGCTTACGCCCAATATAGCGCATCAGTAAAACCCGAAAATTTGGCTGTAGAAGAACAGGGGAAACCCGAGATTTACCTTGTCAACGCATCGGGAGAGCTTTATTCTGAAGGTTGGTATACGCTTAATTTCAAGGCGTTGTACCGGCTGAATGGAAACTTTGCGGTAAGCGCAGGCTTGGAGAACATCACCGATCGGCGATACAGGCCCTATAGCTCAGGGATCGTGGCGTCAGGTAGAAATTTCTTGCTTGCCCTAACGGTAAAATTTTGAGCGATCGTGAAGAAAGACGGGGCGTTGCGTGTGGAACACCACAGGTGGGTTGTAGAGTTTACACCCCCCGGATCTATTATTAAAAAAACTGATGAATATTATTTTGGAGCTTTTAGATAGGCCTTGCCTAGACTGGCAGGCAAGGGTCAAGATAATTATTGATTTGGAATAATTATTTCACTGTCTATGGAAACATTAAAATCAAAAAATCATGGGAGAGAATAAAAATTTATTTGAAACGGAAGCGATAGAAAAATTGAAGGAATACACAGAAGACAAGGTTTGTATGATGTGTACCTATGCCAGTGAATACGATATGCAGACTCGACCTATGTCTACCAATAGAACGGATTTTGAAGGGAATATTTATTTTCTGAGCGATGCCGAATCAGAGCATAATGACCAATTAAAACTGCGGGATGATATTGATCTGATCTACTCAGAACCATCTAAACTGAAATTTTGCACAGTACGTGGAAAAGCGGAGATTTTAAGAAATCAAGTATTGATCAACGAATTATGGAATCCAATAGCCAATAATTGGTTTGATGGAAAAGAAGATCCAAGGGTAACTATTATCAAAGTGGCACCCATAAAGGCACATTATTGGGACACGAAATCCAATAAATTTGTGAGCTTTCTGAAAATGGCTGCCGGAGCTTTGACCGGGACTAATATGGATGACGGGATACAAGGGGATATCCATGTCAACTAGAATTTTATTTATTCCATAAGGTGCAAAATATATTATTCGAAACTTGAGCCACTGCTATATTGCAGTGGCTTTTTAGCTTGAAGGTCATTTTTTTAAGCTTGGTGATGAAGCCAAAATCAAGTGCTTCTTAGCTCGCGATGTCGACCATGAGCTTGCAAAATTTACCTTATTACTTCCTTCAGACCTGTCGATTCCTGCGCTCCTTGCGTCGCCCTGACCGCTCGTGCCGAATGCTAAAAGCCGACCCATCGTATTGGCAAAACTGGGACTATTTCTTTTCTTGGCCGGACGGTTTTTGAGCGGTGGAAAATCGATAGGCTCGAGAGCCACTTCGTTTTGCAATCAGAAAGGATTCGGAAATAGCGTCCTCAAGAATATTCTGCTCAAAACGAATACCGTTCACACCAATCTGACCTTTTCGAAAAGGATCAATTAAAGTTTAGCCTTGGGATCGGCACGCGGTTTTCCAATCTCACACAAAAAAATAACGAGCAATTAAAACGCATACCAGTATGATTGGCAGGCTTCTCAAGGATCTATGGTGATAGATGGCTCGATCTTGATTTCGATTGGTAAAGATAGAGCTGCTTGAAAAATGGACCATAAGCATAAAACATTGATGGTTGGTTTTTGATGGGATTTTAACCCCGAAAAATAAACTGTTGCTGTATGAAGAATTATAGATCTAGATTTTTACAGAATGGAAAAGGAATCTACAAACCATTGGTTATGGGTGTATTATGTGATTTTTTTATCGCTTTTCAGATATGACTATGAATCTGTTTTGGCAGTTAATGACTCCAAACTTGTCGTTAATCCATAGAATTTATGGTCTGGTGAATTTGAGTGAAATCCAGAAGTGCACATGGCATACATTTGCTTCATCAAATAATCAAAACAAATTATTAATTAAAAAAAATTCTTATGGCATTTAGAGCTGACCTTACCGTAGACGGTAAAACCTACAGACTGCTTCACTGCAGCTACTCCCTTCACCGCGATGTAGACCCCACCGGTCGACCATCATCAGAAGTAAAAGGTGGGACGATCAATTTTGAGATCGAATCTACCGAAGACACTGCCCTATGGGACTTGATGATCGCACAGTTTAAAAACGTAGACGGAAGTATTATTTTCAAAAAACGTGATGAAGACGCCAAAATGAAGGAAATGACTTTCAAGACGGCTTATGTAATCGACTATGCCGAGAGCTTCGACTCGGTGGGTGGAAACCCAATGACCACTCGATTTACGCTATCGGCAAAAGAAATTCAACTGGGTGCCGAAACCCATGAGAATGAGTGGCCGGTGTAATAAGGCATATTGATAGGCCGCGCAGAAATGCGCGGCCTTATTTTTTTCTAACCAAACCATCCAGAAAATGAATGTTCAATTGAATAGAAGGGCGTTGGCCGAATGTCTACAAAGACTTCGAAACGCTGATAGTGAAACAATAGCAAAAGATGAAGAATTTCAATTTTTTCATAAAAACCGGAATTTCTTCAACACCTTAGGTCAAGAAGGAACCCGAGAGAAGATCTCTGAACTTACCCAAATCGATGATAAAACTTATACTGATCAATATAATCGCAAGTGGACAGAAATATTAATCGGGATAATGTACCACCGTCCATTCTTTGGAAAAGGTTACGACTTTAAGATCAAAGAGAAAGTTGAATTTATGACAGACTTTATGAAACCACGAAGTGAAAGGTACAGCAGAAAATTTATTTGTCCAGACCCTTTCATGAAAAACACGGCATACGATGGTGGTTGTGAATTTGAAATAATTGTACGAGCAGGGTTCAGGGATGTATCTGGAGAATTTATGGAAACCTATAATTTTGGCAAGACTAGTTTCACATCAACTGCCATAGGCTTGCACGGCAAATTTGATGTGAATCCGCATAAGCTATCACCCGTTTACGTCACCGACCATTACCCATCATTGAAGATGACTATTCGGGATAATTTTTCTGAGCCAATCGTTTAAATGAGAAGATGATAGAAGTGGATTGATTAGTGTCTGTACATAGAGTCCGCTATCTGCCTTGCACTTGTTCTAAAAACAGTCGTCCCGCTCGAGCGGGACTCCTTGATTTTTAAAACTGCGCGCGCGTGGCTATCGAACTCTTTGATCCAGCCACCCGACTGTATAAACTGACTCTAGTTAATGCGCTGCCAGAAAGAAGGTCGCCGTGTCATTCAGAACGGAGTGAAGAATCCCTATACCGGTGATCGGTTTTAGGTGATTAGTTAGTGTCTGTCCATAGAGTCCGCTATCTGCCTTGTACTTGTTCTAAAAACAGTCGTCCCGCTCGAGCGGGACTCCTTGATTTTTAGAACTGCGCGCGCGTGGCTATCGAACTCTTTGATCCAGCCACCCGACTGTATGGACAGACCCTAATTAGATTGTTCCCTTAAACCCACTCTATAAAAAATGTGAAAGAGAGTTCATAGATGTTCCTAAATTACCCCTGATTATTTCTCATATGCCTTGATCTTCTTCTTCACAGCCTTCGACTTAAAGTACTTAATAAATTTTGGGTCATCTTCGTAAGGCCCAAGGTCTGCTCCGTATCTCAATGCATTATCAAGATGGCTAAAGGCTGAGCTCTCTTGCCCAGAAAAATATTCTGCAAGGCTCAGTCCCAAATAACTATTCGCGTGGGAAATATCAGCTTTAATAGCATCTTCAAAGTTGGATTTTGCCCGCTCCGATTCGCTGGCCGCAGTCTCTTGACTTAAACCCGTGCTTCGCGATTTCTTGAGACTTATCAAACCCTGCAGATGAAGGTAGGCTGGGGTATTCTTAAAGGCGTTATTTCTTGAGACGATCGTTTTTAGATTCTCTGCTGCTTCTTTAAAATCATTTAAAGCCAAAAATACTTCCGCTTCTACCAGCAGATCATCTATTGTAATCAAGCCTTGATATTGGGCGTTAAGCCGTTCGAATGTTTTCTTGGCTTTTTTGAACTCCTTCAGTCGATATTCACCAACAGCAGTGGACTTCATGACCTTATAGCCATCAAATCCTTTTTTCTCGGCTTCTTCCAGATACTTAAAGGACTTCTTGATTTTTTTCTCATTTGGATTGGCCAAAAAAGTCAATGCCATCCCATAGTACCCTTCACCGTTTTTGGAATAAATCTTAATGGCCTTTTTAAATTGATCTTCTGACAATCCATATTTTTTTTCGATTCTATAGCACTCCCCTATTCGCGTCACAGCGGCAAACTCTTTGGCTTTGTCTCTCTTATTTCCCATGGCCGCCAGAGCATCCTGATAGTATGTACGGGCGGTAACAGGCTCACGGCCTTCAAGATAGAAGGTCTCCCCCAGTTCAAAGTTTGATTCATAATCATTCCTAAGAGCCAGTAGTTTGTAAAAGCTTTCCTTGGCCTCGGGATAGTTCTCTATTGCTCGATTCACCAGACCGTTTATTTTTAAGCCATTTTCACTGCGGCCATTGGATTGGGTGAGTGCAGTATTCGCAAAAAACAATGCGCGTTCAAAATTATTATTCTCGTTGCCCATCTCATAATAGCATTGCGCAGCGAGACCCCATTCGCTATAATAGTCTGGAATATCTTTTGCCAAAACATACATCTTCTCATAATACTTGGCCGCTTCATAATCTTGCATCGTGATTCTCCTATGTCGAACGGTCTCCTTCTGATAGAGGGTCATGATGCTATCGAGAAGATTTCTTGAAGCGCTGTTTAACCCAGCGTTCATATAAGTATTTACATAAACGAGCGCTTCCGGCTTGCTTTTAATGTCAGATTCGAGAATGGCATAAGCTCCGTAGATTGCGGCTTGTGGAAGGCTATCTACCGAAAGCAGGTTATCTAAATAATCAAGCGCTGCTGTATAGGAAAGTTCCCGAAGCTCTAGTTCAGAAAGCTTCAGCAGCGCTACGGCATTATTTGGATCAAACTCGAGTGCTTTTGCAAAATCCTTCTCGGCATCCAAACCATTATTATCATTCAGACTCCGCATACCGCGCATTAAATAATAATCCGGATTCATCGGTTCATAATGGATGAGATCATCTAGATATTTCCGGGACTGATCGCCGGTGGCAGAATTGAGCAGATCAAGCTTCGGAGCATAAAAATCTTGTTTACACACGAGCGATTTTTGAAAGTATGCCATGGGTTTTTCACCATCTGCCTGAGCGATCTCCGCTAATAGATAAAAGTTCAGAGCAAGACCTTCATTACCCGAGCCAGTTTCGCATTCTTGGGTGCCAACCGTTTCAAGTAATTTTGATCTAAAGTCTTTCCTAAGCGCTTTAGTATTGATCTTAAGTTGATTTTCTTCCCAATTTGTTAGCGAAATGCCTATTTGGGTTTCGAGATTTTTTATCACTTGCCAGCGGTCATATCTCCGCCCGTTCATTTGGCTCCAAAGCCCCATAGCACGCTCATTATCTGATGCTAAAGCCAAAGCTTCGCTATCATTCCATGCGGCAAAGGCATCTTGGCTGCGCTGATAGTTTTGTTCTATCTTATCCTTAAGGCGCTGACTGAGATCTGTTTTATCGCTTAGCAAAACGGGATGGTTCCTTTGCAATTTTTCTGCTTTAAGAAATGATTCGGCAGCTCGGATTACATCCTTTCTTTGATTGGCACTTTCATAGGATTCCAAAATTTCGGCGATCATCAATTCCTTGCTTTCACGCTTTTCTCTAGCCCGAGTCAGCGTTTCCTTTAAGGCTTCGTCACTCATCATCTGAAGATTGCTCACCGAACTACCGTTTTGCTTCCATTCAAAATATTTTTGAGTCATCCCTGCAAGTTCATCTGCAAGCATAAAATCGGGCTGTCTTGTTACATCCAAA
The DNA here is from genome assembly GCA_963836915.1 of uncultured Cryomorphaceae bacterium. Classification (GTDB taxonomy): domain Bacteria; phylum Bacteroidota; class Bacteroidia; order Flavobacteriales_D; family Cryomorphaceae; genus Cryomorpha. The sequence goes on from CAWILH010000002.1 coordinate 1,175,858, forward strand.
AACACAATGGACTTCATCTTGATTTTAAAGCGCTTGGTTTTGGGATCGCGCACGGCTTCAAAACCCGCCAGCTTCACCAAAGGCTCTGCTGTTAGGGTGTCGCCCAAGCTGTTCACGAAATGCTGATCGTATGAACCGTACATTTCATATTGCCCCGAGCCCGTGTTTTCAGGAAATGTAAAACGGAACGAATCGGAGCCTACCAGCGTATTGAATATTTCAGCATCAAGCTCATAGTCTAACGCATACTTACTGATCGAAATGGGATGGGCAGTCATCTGATCCACCACAGGCCGCTCGTAGTTTAAATCTGTTACCAACCGGCCGTTTTCACCTTCTTCGAATGCATCGTAAATATATTGGAAAACCGTAGCCTTGGCATCTTCCGGAATATTTGCGTGCAGACTATTTAGATCATCGATCAGCCTAAGGGTAAGCGCTCTAGACTCCCCTACGATATATGGAATTTCATAATCGGCGATAGTATCTTGCTGGTGCTCAGGCTGCGCATTGACAAGGCTAAATGAACCTATGCTAAAAACAAGTAGGTGAATAATACGGAGCGGGTGAGCCATACTACCCTTACGATGTGCATTCACAATCCATAAAAAATACCTTCCGCGATTTGTCATTTTCAGTTAATTAAAATTATTGCGTACCACTTATCCCCAATTCGTTCGCTTGATATTTTCTCTTATCTAGAAATGAATCGACCTGAATGATATTTGAAATCAGCCATCCGGTATTCTGGCTATAATCTTGTGGCACATACTCTACCGTCATAATCCAACCTGAAATTTGCAGGAAATGATATCGAATACCTTTCTTTATCGTCACGTCTACCACATCTTTTCCAGCGATCAGATTGAGATATCGTTCCGTATTTGTCGCTTTTTGGCTATCGGCCATCACGCTTTGAAAAATGGTAGATGATGAAAGTGCCGTATACAATTCGGGAAAATAAGTGGCGTGGCTGCTGGCAGAAATATAAAAGCTGTCGGGAGCTTCCATTTCTTCCAAAATGGCCGACTTGATACCGACTATTGCCCACTCGATAGAATAGTCGCCATTCATCTGTATCTCAAGGGTTACGACCATATCAATCTGCTCATTTTCTATAGTCACTATCACGGGCACCGTGGCATACCAAAGCGCATCGTATATGGCCAAATGAACGGGCCTGGCAGTATCCGAGACATAATCAATGAACTCTCGCCTGATGGGATCAGGCATAGTGGCTATTTTCTTTTCGTTGAATAAAGCGTTTAGCACCAAGGGGCGATCTATCTTTCTCTTGGGATAGGTGGCCGTTACGTATTGGAAGAATTGAGAGCCTTCGTCAAAATTAAACTTGTCGATAAATTCTTCGATATGGTCGACATGCGTTTCTACAAATTCATTGAAATTTTTTTGCGCGAAAGCGCCGCTCATAAAAAGGATTCCCATAAGAAAAATGGCTCCGGGCAAGAGCGATTTTCGCACGCTATGGTTTATAGCGCTCAAAATGACTCTGTTTGGTTCACCCCAATATCTGCAAGCAAGACTTCCCAATAAATGTCGGGGGTCGAATTTCCGGTAAACAACTCCACTCTGCGTATGCGTACTGTTACATTTTTTTGGGTAATGTCGCTATAACTCGTCTCCCTGCCGTCCACATCTTTAAACCCGCGAAACTGCTGGCTGAAGGTAACTGTGGCAGACCAAGTGCCATCTGGATTTGGTTTAAAATTGGCAACCCGATAGATCTCCGAAAAGACAATTTCGACCTTCTGATAAGCACCGGTTATCATGCGCTCCAATCTCAGCAAATAATCCCCGATTGGATAATTGGTGATCAATTCCGAATTTACCGAAGAAACGCCCACATTCGCCCGCTCATTTATAAATAGATCCTGAACCGTTGTTTCCCTTTGCCTTTCTTTTTGCTGCGCCGAATAATTCCTATTCACGAGCATCACAAAGCAATCCTGAAGTCGGTAAAGTTTTTCTTCAGCTTCTTTTTGAATGGCATCTTTGTCTTCGGCCGACATTACATCATCCAATCTGGGCGGTGCCACACGTGTTCCAAGGTTTTTGGAACTAGGTTCTGGCTCATCCAAATCTTCTGTGGCCAGCTCTGCTTCAACGGCGGGAACGGACTCTGGCTCTGAGTCTTCCAGCTCCACATCAGCTTCTGCCGGAGTATCGTCAGACTCGCTTTCATCGGTCAAAACTTCCGATGTGGTCGGAATCTCATCCAACGGAGCCGCAGGGGCTTCTTCAATTTCTTCAGAATCTTCAGCATCGTCCAAGGTCTCTTCGAGCTGCGTGGTATTTTCCATTTTGGCATAATCTTGCTTCAGCATGGCCACGATATCATTTTTATAATAGTCCAATTCTGATGGCGAACCATTTACATTAATCGTATAAACCGCCCCCAGCCAATTACTGGTTTTATAGCACTCGATCACGATATTATCTTTCAAGATCACGTCTATATTTTCCTTGTTTATATTATCGTTTACCAATTTTCGCACAGAACCCAATGGATTGATAGGTTGAGATTTGATGATTCCCGCGGTTATTACTTTTCGATCTTTGGTAAGGCAGCGATAGCTGAAGTGATCCGGAATATCCAATAACCCCATCTCAAGGGAACAGTAGGGCTTCCCTTTTTTATTGAATACGATAAATCCGGGTATCTCTGATTCCTGATCGAGTATCAGGCTGATATCTTTTGTAGATAATTGGCTCTGTATAGAATCACCATTATTATCTACCGAATGGATATAGATTGACTTTCCAGAAATAAAGGGAGCCTTATAGGTGGTAATGGTTCGGGAATTATCAGAAGTGTAGACCACTTGTATTGCCGATTGCGTGCAATAAGGGTCTGTTTCCCCTACCATCTCATTGCCTGTAAGGTGGGGCGGAGCTTGGATACCAAGCGCCATGGCTATCAAAAAAGATATCGATAAGCAGGTGAGCTTATAGAGTCTATTGTGCATCAGATCAATCATATTTCAACTATTCATTATTATTATTCTACAAAAAAATCATACGTCTACGCTGATTCTTATACGCGAAGCCAATCTTGGCCATGGCACCGTGCTTTCATTTCTTTCGCTTTTTGAGCGCACGCGCCAAACCATTTTGTGAACTCTTAAACTCTTTTTCGGACGTATTATACATCAGGCATTTCTCGAAATATACTTTTGCGGTTTCCCAATCTTTTACTTTCAGGCTGGCATCAGCTTTTTCATTGCAGAGCTGATAAAGCCATTTTTTTATTTCACCCGACCTTTCAGCACCCAATAGCGTTAAATATTCTACATATAGAATTTCAAGCGCCATGATATCCCGCTCTTGATAATTCTTATAAGCAGCTGCCAAGAAACGCTGACCCAATATATTTTTGACATTTACAATGTATTTTCCTTCATCGCCATATTGATTGATATAGACAATGCAATCCGCTTCAGGATTTTCACCCTCTGAAATCTCCTTATAAAGCAATTCTTCTTCGGCTCTTGCCATCTGCTCTATCACATAAATATTTGATGGTTGCTGCGCTATTAATTCTTTGTAGTTCATCAACGCTTCGGCATAGTCACCTTGCTCAAAATACTTATTGCCATCGAGCAAATAGCTTTCGAGAGCGCTATTGGGTTGCGCCATAACGGAGCCAGAAAGGCTTAACAAGCCAAAAAATAAAAACCGAAATTGGAATGTGCTTCTCAACGTCTGATGCTTTTTTTTGAATATTTTTAGATTTAGAAAAGCAATTAATTCTTACTTAATGATTACAATCTTTTTTGGCCTTTTGGATATTCTTGAAATAGGATTTGCAGTATGCGACTTCCCTTTGTTTAAAAAACGACAGCACTGCATCGTAGGCCATTTGCTCAAAAATAAGATTGACCACTGCCGTATCACAAGACTCCTGATATTTCTTCAGTTCAGCTTCCAGCTCCTGTTTTATCTCGTCATCACTCGACCCCTTGAAGGGTGAAGCATTAACTTTCTCAGTGAGTTTATCGACTCTTTCTGCCTTGAGCTTCTCAGCCTTCTTTTTGGTTTCAGGGTTCTCTATGACATCTTCTGAGAGTGAATCCTTAGCTAGGCTTTTCATTGAAACCAGTACACTTTCATTTTTTACATTTTCTAAATTCTCCACCATCCCTGATTCTTCAGATGCAGGTTCTTCCCCACAGCCCATTGTAAAAAGCATTGGAAGCAAAAAACAAAAAGCGGTATATTTTTTTCTGATCATCATGACCTATTATAAATTAAATCACCCGGGGGGCATGAAAGAAAAGATTTCAATAATTTCTTGAAAAGAAGGTAAGAGATAGCGAAGAATGCGATGGCCACTGCCCAGATCCAAGCATTCTGTAAAACACGCATATAAGTCAAAAACTCTGGCAAATTAAGGGTAGGCTGTATGGCGCGCAGCCCAATTATGAGCAGGAACAAAACTGCTATGGCCAGAATAGTGGCTGTAATAATCAACTTAAATAAAATCTTGAGATACCCCTGGTACAGGAAGCCTTTCGGCAAACCAAAAGCCAGTAAAGTCCCTAAGTTAACGCTGATCTTCTCCAGATGATTTTTCATCAAATTGAATAGATAAATGAGTATGGCAAAGCCCGCAAAAATCACCAAGCTCAAAATCAGGAATATGGACAAGAATGAAACTACGCCGAAATTTTGTTTGGCTTCTACCTGACTCAAATCAAATTCCATTTCGAATTTATCAAGAGCTACATCCTGAAAATCAGGAATCTGTGAAAGGTCATCCATTTTGAAAGAGAGAATATCAAACATATTGCTCGCTTTATAACCATCAGCTTTGGGGTCGCCGTACTGCATATTCTGGTGCGGCACCATCAAGGAGTGCTCGACGACGAGAGCCGGGTTATAGGCGAATATTTCTTCGGCAATGGCGCTGTTGATCTTTCGCGCTATTTCAAGGTTTATCTCTTTCGATAAACCAGTAAATACGAATTGTTTATTTTGAGAAATCAATGGGAGATCGGTATCCTTTATGAGAAGGTTTTCATAGTCTAGGCCGGAATCTTCCTTTAGGATTTTTGAAATTTGGTTGGACAGCCTGCTCTCTGTCTCTGCATTTTTTGCAAGTATGTATAGTGAGAGTTGATCTTGCCGCGCTGAGATGGAGCCCGACGCATCGCTAGAGCCATATTGATTTAAGGTAAAGACCAGTCTATTTTCAGCAAAAACATGGGACTTATAGGGAAGGGAGCGCACTACGGCGAGCACTGTGAGCGGCAAGTAGTCACCGTTTTGGATCATTATTTTGCGCGTGCCCAACTCTTCCAAAGTGCAACCAAGATCTTTATGCAAATTGGAGCTGATGATCACGCCATCTTGGAGCTGTTCGGGAGTCAGGTTTTCCAGATCTGCATAGGAGCGAATCAAATTTTCATTGTTGCAAATATTTTGGAGCAAATCCCGGTCTCCCCAAAAATCAAAACTTTGAACAAATGCAGCTGTTGTGCCCCCACCTTTTTTTGGAAAAAAACGCCATAAAGAACGGTAAGAACCAGTGCTTTGGGAAATGGAATACTTCCCGGATTCAGCATTTGTATCAAAAAATTTCTTTATTTCAGCGTAGTCACCCCTAAAGTTGGAGTTGGATACCGGAATATTGAACCACTTGATGAATGGGTCGTTCATTTTAATAGTGAGATAGTCCAACCCAGCCTTACCTAGGACTACGCTAAAAAGGGAGAAAAACAAAATGGCGGCCAACATGATTAAGATCCCGTTCTTCTTGCCTTTTACAGAATTATATTCACGCCTCAGGAATATCTCTTCTTTGCGATGATTGGCACTAGAGAATATGGAGTCCCCTTTTCTCATCGTTCAGCTCCGATTGTAGCGCCAACAGATTTCCTATCGATCACCTTGGTAGTGGCATAACCGGAAGAAGTCGGCAGGATTTCGATGATCATATTTCCGTATTCACGTGCCAATTCAGTATGATGCGTTACCACGACAGCCACTTTCCGTTGGGCGTGAATATGGTCGCTCAAGATCTGAAAAAGGGCTTTTGAGTTTTCCATATCAAGATTTCCAGTAGGCTCATCGGCCAATAGGATAGAAAATTTTCCTACCAAAGCCCTAACAAAGGCTACGCGCTGCTTCTGCCCCCCTGAGATCTCATAAGGAAATCTATCCAGCGCTTCTGCCGGCAGATTCATTTTCTGAAAAAGTTCTTTTATTTCTTGGATGATCCGTTCTTCATCTTCAGATTCAAAATTTGCCGCCATAAGAATATTCTCCAGAATGGAAAAATTGGGCATTAGATTGGTATTCTGAAAAATGAAACTAAAAAGGCTCTCGCGAATGGCGGTCAACTGGTTGGCTCCGTCGCGCCAAAGCGAAATAGGATTTAGCGCTTCTCCGGCAATACCGAATTGCGATTTTAAAGGATCAAAATCTACAAAGGTATTGCTCATTAAGCCTATACTCTCTAGCAATGTACTTTTGCCCACCCCCGAAGGACCTACGATAAATACCATTCCCGACTTGGGAATGCGGAGATCAGGTATACTCAAGACTACCTTTTGCTTGTAGCCAAATTGAATATTTTTGAAGATGAAAGCATCTGAATACATAGTTCTTTTATTACCCGAAAATGTATTCTAGCGGAACCCAATAAAATTTTGTGGACGTGCCTTCGATCTGATAATACACGGCACCATCATAAATCTTTTTCAAACTATCATAGGTATTCGTCACATAATGCTTCATAGCATCTTCTTCCGCATCACTCATATTTTTCATTTTGAGCACATCACCGATTGCCAGACTTCCAAATTTTTCAAGATTATTGGGCAGCATTAGATTCAGATTTTCCACTCCGAGCATTTTCTTTCGAAGCTCTTCTATGGTAATCTTTTCATATTTCTTATCGCCGCCGAGCACCGATTGTGCTAGACTGCTCCAATAGTCTTGGAGTGCACCAATGGTCTCTTTCTCATCTCCATTCTGTATTACGCTCGCCACTTTGCGCAGTTCACGTAGTCGGGCATCCAGCTTTTCTTCATGCATAAAAAGCACATATTTAAACAGTGGATTTTTGAGCACATCACATTTATAATAGGTATTCGACTTTACGAAAAGTTGCACTTTTTCCGTGGCGCACCACTCTTGAAATTCTTTTAGGAATTGGGTGTTTTCGGAATCTTTCTCAATCAATTGATCAATTACCAAAGCCAATACCGGCATCTTAAAATCGCTCGTGCGGTTGTTCAATGCCGATTCATCTTCCACGACTTTCTTCAAATTGGTGAGAAACTCTTCGGTGCGTTGATCGCATGAGTCCAATTCCATTTCCAAATAGCTGCGCACCTGTGGTAAATTATAGTCGTTCAAATAATAAGACTTGATCTGGAAAGGAGTTTTGGTCATTTTGGCAACTTCAGCACCTTCAGCCCGGTACCTTTGGAGCGTTGGCGATTCGGGTTGTTTTTTGTTGATCACAAATTTTACCCCGAAATATTTATTTGCTTGGGCTACGGCCAATTCCGGTAAGATATCTTCGGATTGATTTTTAAAAAATGTTTTTCTCGTAGATGACTTCACATCCGTCGTATAGCCGATAAAGTTTATGTAGTTCAGGTCTATCCCTTTGTCTTTCAATAATTCTCCAAGCTCATTCGGATCCAGAACGGTCTCTGCTTTCTTTGAGTTAAAAAAAGGATCGATCACGGTATTATCGGGAGCATTTCCAATATGAATGATCACATTCTCCTGGTCTGGAATCAATTGGAGAATCGCTTTCTTCATTCCGTAATAAACGGCTTCGGCTTCGGTAGCCTGTCCGCTCTCACCGACCGGATAAGATTCCAAGGTTTTTGCCAACTCTTTCGCATTAGAGCTCAAGGAGATAACTTGACAAAAATCAGATTCTTTATTCGTATCAAAACCTTCATCATTCGATTCATTCTTGTAGAGTACCGCACCGTACTTTATGGTGTTGACGCCTTTAGCCACATTATCATCATAGGCCTGTATAAGATATTCCTGAACGAGATTGAGATATTTCTGGGTTCCATTGCTGCCATCCAATAAGAACACAATGTTCTTATACTTCAGATTTTCTGCCAAGGCCTTACTCTTCTTGCTGAGTTGGGTGTAGACGGCATCATCAAAACCATCTACTGCACCGCTATTTCCGAGATTCGTTTTGCCGGTCACGGCTGTGATAATTTTGGTATTATCCTGCTCTCTGACCCCATTAAAAACGGGATACCTAAAGATCTCGCCGTCCATTCTGGGATTCAATTTATAGTCACCCAATGATGGATCGCGAAGGGGGCCGCCCACCAAGGCACTACCTTGGGCGCCCGTTTTTCGATATGCTTCTACCTGACCTGCACCACCAAATTCATCGGTGAAAACCGTGGCAACAATGCCCTTTTCTGAACGCTCGCTGAGCGCCGCCAGATCGAAATTGGGTTCGATACAGAGCGCCGTTTTCCAAATTTTGGTACGAGCTTCTTCTACCCAGCCCATCAAAGGTGATGTCACATTAAGATCGTAATATGGACTTACCAGATAGCGGCCTTTATCTTTTTCGCCAGATTCATTTACATATTTGAAAACGAAGAATACATCATATATTAATCTGGCATCCAACTTCTTGGCACCCTTTCCCGGGCCATCAAAAACTTGATAAAACTCCTTGTTCTCCCGAATGAGCTTCAAGTTTTGGACACCCGTAAAATTATTGACCATAAAAGCTTTCAGCTCTATGCCGGTGGTATTGTCAACGAGCGGATTGTTCCATAAAATCAAATGGTCTTTATTGCACCAGCCCAGAGACGGCTTTGATAAATCGCTGGTCACTTCTAGAAAATCACCGTCCACTTTTCGCACATAAAAAAAGGTTGAAAATTCAACCGAAGTCTTTTCTGCTCCGTTCGGTTTATCTAAAATTGGTGTCTTAGAGCTGGTGGTTATCACATTCCAGCGCCGACCTTTGATTTTCTCCTTTTCAGGCAATAGCTTATAGTCCACGTATGGATTTTCTTCAAAATAGTACCGCTGTCCTATTACGTCATATTTTAATTCTTTGAAAGATTCGGGCTTGTCGAGCACATCTTGACCAGACAGCTGGAGCATTGCCAGCGCACTTGCAAGAAGACTGAAAAAGTATTTTATGTTTCTCATCTCTAAAATTTAATCCCGAAAATAATGCCGACAAAAATGCTGCTGGTTGCTTCATTCGCGTTGTGTATTGGCCGTCGAGACGCTCCACTCGGTGCATCGAAATATGAGAAGCCGATCGGGAAGGGATCATTATCTACAGCACTAAAACCTATGTTCAGTCCGATATTATACTTCAATGTTTCAAACTTTCTGATCATCAGGGTAGGCCTGAACGAGAAGGTGAAGTAGCCCGTATTATTCTCATCTTCCGGCTCCAGCTCAGCTGACCTGTTTCTGAAAAAGTCCAGACGCTCGCCATCCGATGTCAGCACGGCTTCGGGATTGACGTCGTACATGACGGGGTTTCCACCACTCTCCGATTGAATATCACTATTGAAAAGATGATTGGTACCCAATTGATCCATCCGGTAAGTAGTCGTGTAATTCGTAATCAAAGCAAAAGAATAGCTCACTTCCGCTTCAAGCGAAAGTTCCATAGCATTGCTCAACCTGAACCGCTTCGAGAAGCCCACAGGAATTTCTATCAAAACGCTCGTTTGCTTTTCTACCACATCGGTCAAATTGAAAAGGACATCAATTTCATGGGGATTTATTTCGGTGCTTCCATCAAGTCTTACTTTAGGATCGGTAAAATCCAAAAAATCAGAACTAAGCCGACTATTGAGCAAATTGACTCTCATACCCGCTTTGAACCAAATATTGGCAGGATTGACACCGCCGAAAGGATTAAAATAGCGCACCACGCCAAGCTTCGTTAAAAAGACCGAAGAAGAACTTGCATCGTAAATGTCTTGGCTACCAAATTCGGGGCTGGTTACCCCGATGTTTGGATTGATCTCAACCATCCAAGTATCAGCTCCCGGAGCTTGTTTTGCCGTAATCTCGGCTATTCCATAGATCCCTTTGATATAATTCAACTTGAATTTATATACGAGGAAGGTGGTTTTCTGCTTTTTTGTATTTATCGTGTTGTCATTTTCCAGAAGGCCGCGCACGGTCATTTTCAAATTTACAGATACTTCATAATCCCCTTTTTGATTGGTTATAACCACCATATCATCATAGGCGTTGACTATCGTATAGGTGAAGTCGAAATTTTCAAACCTATCGGAAACATCAACCACGTACTCGTCCAGCTTTACGTCTTTCTGCGTTGCACAATATTCGCACGGCACGGTAGGATTCGGATTCGTATATCCCGATTTGAAAGCAAACTGCCTTGAAGAAAGATTTCTCAAGTCGTCCATGTGTTGCGTCAACATCTGGAGCGCCCTATCACGAAGGGTGTCGTCGGCATTGCCAAAAGATTCAATACGCAGTAGATCGGGAGTGGGCATGGAGTGAACCATTCCCACCAGGCTGAAATTAAGACAGAGGATACCAAGTCCGTAGAGCATTTTTAAAATTATGGGGCTTCTTTCCATTCCGTTTTAATTGATGATCAGTTTAATGGATTGCGCATACGTGCCACTTGAAATTCGGAATAAATAAATACCCGGCGGCAGCCTGGGAAGCTCGACCGTATTCCTAAAGGATTGAATATGGACTAGATCAGAAAATTGAGATTTACCGGCGATGTCAAAAAGCTCGATGCTATATCGGCCTTCTAGGTCGGGGTCGATATTTTCGAGTACCACAGCATTTCCTGATAAAGGATTGGGATATAGATTAAAATCGGATGTAAATAAACGGGCTTTGGGGCCATCACACTCGCGCAGTCCAAAAGTCTCAAAACAATTGATAGTGGTTGACCAACACCGATCAGGATAAAGGCTCGACGCCACAATAGTTTTGGTGGGATCGCAACCAGCGATCTCATCGGAAGGGAAATAGGTTTGATCGATAGCGCCGGCTATTTCTGTAAAGAGTGTGTCATCCAGTACAGTATACCATTGAAAATAAAGGGCAGGCTCATCAACAAGCGAGAGCCCATTTGGCATAAAAAAATCTATCCCTTCGGGACAAGACGCATAATCAGCAATAATCTCGACACTCGAAGTGGCCGAAGTACTGCACCTTTCATTGGTAGAGGTATCGATAGCCGTAATGCTGTATGATCCCGTCAGGTCGCTCCAAGTTCCTTCCGTAGGACTCGGATTGAACCAATGCGGCAAGAAGGATTCGCCATTTCCGGTTTTCGTTTCACAGCCGGTACATTCCCACTGATAATCAACGCCAATCGCGGGGCTCACCACTTGAATATTCGTGTATTCATTATGGCAAATAGTCCCGTCTACATCGAGAACCTGCGTTGTGATAGCTGGTGAAGCATAAATGCTCACGGTGAAGCTGGTATCTACCGTGCAATCTGAATCAGGGTATCCTCCGGAAATCCTAATTGGATAAACGCCGGGCAAAACCGCACCCGAGGACATATCAACTTCGATGACTTTAGAAGAATCAATAATACTGAATGGAGCAGGTATTCCGAGCGGTTCGTCCCAGTCTACTAATCCAATTCCATTCCATCCTGGGTCTATCATGAAATTCGGACCATTTTGACACGCTTCAAAATTGGTGGTCAAAGGATCTAATGTCGCATTTGGGTTGACCACGATCTCAATTGGAATGGCTTCCGCCCAACATATAACCGGATTTATTTCCGAGACATTCTTGTTCTGGGCAAGTATATTCGCAGTCCAATTGGCGGCAAAATCTCCGGAATTCGAGATAGAAAAATCCTGTCCCTGGATATTTGGGAAGCTCAGCGTATCAGAAATAGAAGTCGAACTCAAGGGGGCAGTAAAACTATAATCCAGGATACTGAAATTGCTGATATTCACACCGGGATCGAAGTAAATATCAAATGGCTCACCGCTGCAGATCTCTCCCGGAAAAAACAAATCTGACTGCGATAAATCGGGAAGCGGCAAGAGATCGATCAAGAAAGAAGCGCTCTGATCGTCAAGCATACTCTGGCATCCATTGAGCTCATGGACAGGGAAGTACTGGATTCCATTGCCCAAAGGAATATCATTGAGATCCTGGCTTGAATTATCGGCTTCATCTTTCCACTCTACCGTGTACGCAGGATCGGCCACCACCCATAAGTTCAGATCATTAATCGTCGATACACTATCTACAATGAGCGGCGTGGCATAATTGCAAAATTGCAAAATCGAAGGTGCTCCATCGATCACTTCAACTGCCGGCGGGGTTGGTTTGATGGTTACCGATCGTGAATAAACACTCGCCATATTATAATCGGCAGGATCATGCCCGCAATTCGGACCTGTGGCATACCAAAGTGAATCGACCACAAAGTCATGAGTACCGGCCGTTTCGACCTGCAGGTCATATGGGATGTTGGTTATGGACTCTTCTACTAAATTCGTATTGATAAAATAGTTCCCTTGCCAATTCACTGATGTCGGGGTAGACACATTCATCTCCACGGGGCCGTAGCCTTGGCAGAGCAAATTATCAGTGGGGGTCAGATCACTCTCCAGCACGCTGGAAATGGCCGGACGGGCAACAACTCCAAAAATCTGGGATATTACGTTAAGATTGGTGCATAAAGGGGCGTCTGAAAATTCATATCCTGTAATATTGAAATTACTATTGCCTGACGCCTGGGTCAAGTCCAACGTCACCTGCACGCTGGTACTGAAATTCACAGAACCGGATTGACCGCTGAAACTTCCCCATGATATATGCACTTCGGGCTGCCCCAAAGTTTGATTGGTGATTTCGATTTCCTGGCCGGGCAATTGGCAGAGCTCTCCAATACTGGAAATGGAAACAGCCAAAGCCGGTCGGACGGTCACTACCTGACTTACACCCGCGGTGGTATTCGTACACGATGACGTACCTGAAGCTATCCGCCGCACCCAAAACGTAGTAGTGGAAGTCAATGGTGGGGTATTCCAGATTTCGTCGTCTGTAGTTTCAAGCAAGTCGATTCCTATCACATTTCCAGAGCCCCATTGGTAGTCGGCTCCCGATCCTTCGGATCCACCTATTGCCTGAAGGCTCGCTGTAGCTCCATTGCAAATCGCAGTTACGGCACCAGTGAACCCCGTAGGTGCGGTGGGCGGAGTCTGTACATTTATCGCAACTGATCCAGAAAAGGCAGTAGCACAGCCTGTCCCGCTAATCCCTTCACTTAATTCTACTCTATAATATCTTATGGATGATAATGGAGCTGGCTGGTACGTAGCTAGTGTGTCGCCAGGGGCTAATCCAGTAAAATCTATATTATTAACAGATGACTGCCATTGAATATGCCCCCCCATTTCAAATCCGGAAAGTGTTAAGGGATTGGGAGTTGAACCCGAACAAATTGTTTGATTTGCAGAAATAGTTCCAGTAGCACAAGGCTGAGCTTCGGCTATAGAAAAGCTTATGCTTACAGCTAAAAGTAAAATAAACCATTTCATCATTCCTGTCGTTTTAAAAAGGTAAGCCCAAAGACGGAGCTACGATCAGTCAAAAACTCAAGTGTCAGATTCTCATTCTCATACTTTGTTTTGTCAAGCTTTTCAAACTGCATTTCCGTACTTTCCTGGGTGGTAAAAGTTATCTTGTAGGTATGCCCTGCTCTGAATCCGATCGATTTTGAATCAAGAAACCGTGTTTGCGGTTCGTAAAAATCATTTCCAGTTCTGTAGACAAATGGGCGAAGGCGCTTTTGGTTGTTTTCTTTACAGGAAATACACTCGTATAAAATGGTATAATTCCCCGTATTATGGTTTCCCCAAAATGAAAATGAGCTAAGCTGCATATCAGCTTTTGGAGCGAGTTCTATGATCACCGTGCCGCCTGAAAAATTTGCCTTGTCTTTCTTTGGCGCCGGCGAGCCGACGGTAAATTTGCCATAGCCTTTATCGGCGGTATACCAGCCATCGCTTGGGGCTTTAGCTTTGGGCGCGGGTTTCGGGGTCTCCGTGGGAATAGTTTTTGGCCGCGGGTTTACCACCACCGGATTTGTTCTAACTGGGGCAGGCCTTGGCTTTGGCACAGCGGCTTTCTTATTTATTATGAAATTTTTTGATGCCGACTTCAGCTTTTCGCCCTTCTGGTACAGCCGCAACTCTACTGAATAGTCTCCAGCGTCAAGCGAACTTACCGTCAAGGTATCGCTCGTGTCAATCAAGAGTTCATTACCCTTATCCGTAAGTACTACCCACTCATGTGTGGCATTCTTGAAGGTGCTCTTGTTTAATACGATCACATCTTCTCCCTCGGTGATGAACTCGCTTATAAACTCAAAAGCGATGTATTCGCCTTCCAAAACGCTGATGGTATCAGTGGCAAGAAGAGATTTGTTTAACTCGTAAGAATCAATGATATACCGACCGATACTTTGAAATATATGCACCGGGGAAAGCTGATAGAGATAAGACTGGCTTCCATCGGGAGCGGTAAGCACCCAAAACAATGTATCAAGGATACCCTGTCCGGCCACTTCTTGCACTTCGCTATAGTCGAGACTCAGCACGTATCGGTCTCCCTTGGTGAAATCTGCAACCGTCTCATCACCGAAAGAATATCTAATGGACGCCAATTCATTTTGCGGCATAAAAGCTACCAAAATTAAGAGGCCAACAAGTCCAAAGATGAATAGGGGTATGTAAATAATACGGTCCATCTTAATTCAATTTGGCTTGGCACTCTTTAAAATCTTCCTTAGCAGTCTCTAACTTCTCATCTAGGTCATACATTTTCACACTGGTATTTTCATAGATTTTCTTTAGGCGTTTCAGATTGTCTATTTCCAGCTTTACGATATCCCAAGTCAATGAATCCAACTCCGTACCATTGGTTTTTACCACGTCCACATAAAACCGGTCTTGTTTGGCCTGAATTTTATCAATCGAAGTCTGCAGCGTTCCGTAGAGTTGGTTATTTAAAAAGTTGGGTTCATTTTCAATCAGATAGGTGTTCAGATTGGCTATTGAAAACTTAATATCGGCGTAGTAGGTATTTCTATTGAGCTTGCCTTCTTGAATTTTCCCTTCCTTCACATATGATTTTCGCAAAAAGTCATTCTCTACGTTATCTACCCTCCCAAATAAATAAATGGCTATACAGATGGGTGCGACAGCCAAGAAAAACAGCAAGGTAAACTTCCAAAATGCTTTACGTCGTTCAGCTGTGTTGAGTGGTTTCATCTATTCTTTGAATTGTTTGTTTAGTAATCGTTTAAAATCCCAGCCACATTAGGTTTGCTGAAAAGGAAAGACCGATCCTGATACTAAAAGAATTAGTCAATCGAGCCATAAATGATCAAATATAGCCGATGAAAATCTGAAAAAAATGGTTTAAGGATTGAATTAAGGATAAATGACTACTATTTAGCCCCACGTGCTCAGCTTGAAAATAGGGCGTATTCACAACCTGTCAGACATTTACTTCCTTAAATATAGTCTATGATAATCCGTGTAAATTCGGGGTAAATGGGTTTAGTCATTTAATAGTCATTCTATTCGAAGTGAATCTAAGTTATAGATTCAAAAAGCTAATTTTGAGAAGAAAGTATCTAATCGAAAAAACCAAATGTCCAAACCTGCTGCACGCGTCGGCGATATGCACGTCTGTCCAATGGTCACGCCCGGCACTCCACCCGTGCCACATGTGGGCGGGCCTATAACAGGTCCTGGTGTGCCCACCGTTATGATAGGCGGTATGCCGGCAGCAGTAATGGGTGATATGTGTGTTTGCACGGGGCCACCAGATTTGATTGTTCTGGGTTCGACCGGAGTATTTATTGGCGGTAAGCCCGCAGCTCGGATGGGCGACAGTAATGCCCATGGCGGGACGATCGTAGCCGGATGTCCTACCGTATTCATTGGAGAAATGTCTGGTGGCGGCGGCGGCGGCGCAGTCATGGCCAACACAAAAGTCCTTATCAGCGCTATAGAAAAGGTGGCTGTCGTGGAAGAATCGGTCCTAGAAAAATTTAAAGTAGCAGCAGTACAGGTCTCTTCTCTATTCTCGGCCGCAGATTCAGGAGTTCCATTTTGTGAAGTATGTGAGTCTTCGCCCAATGATGCAAAAGAAGAAACAAGCAATACACCGGCAAATCGAAATGATACTCCGGCAGTCATTGATGATGAAGAAGAATTAATAAAGAAAATCGGTAAAATTTACTTCACTGACCTGAGCGGAAATAAAATCTCTAAGGTAGAAACTGAGAAGAAAGTTGTTTTGGTGATTGAATCAGAGAATGTTGCCGGTGAAGAAGTTATCGTTACTCTGTATGACCATCAAGGAGATTTCACCCATCAAGGAAAAGAAATAGAAAGCAATCAATTAATACTATCGCTGAGCGGAGACGTACATAAAATCGAACTTGAAGTAAAACTGAATAATTAATTATGCCTACCGTATTTTTAAAATCAGATCCAAGCAAGGCGGCCAGCACTGGCACCATCACCCTTCCCAAGCCCAGGGCACACGTCTATTTCCGGCCTTCGACAGGGTTTCAGGGCGAGTTTGGTTTTGACTGGATGCGAACGGGCGATACAGCCGTAAACGGTGATTCAGCATGGTATAAGGATCTTTTATTAGCCACTAGCAAGGGCAACTATTCAAAGCTCGTAGGCAAATACAAAGACCCCTTCAAGCATCCCACCCGTGATGGTGATAAATACCTTGTGCCTGTGGTCAATCTTCTCGAAGGAAAAACGGCTAAATTTTCATTGAAAATCGAAGTAAAAAAAGAACCAAAAAAACTCTTTTTCAGAGATGCTGATTCGCTCTTCGAGATTGATCCGCCCGAAATAAATACTAAATCGCTCGGTATGCACTCCTTAAAAGATCATGTAAAAATTAAATGCAAGGAGCTCATAGCAGATGCCTTCGTTGACGTAATGGCCGACGATGAACTTGCGGGGCGTATAAAATTCAAGGCCAATAACAAAAGCAACCGGTACATTGCAGACATCGTTTTCGTCTATGTGACTACCAACCTTGATGGAGCACTATTGCCAAAAATCCCTGTGGCTGCAGGCTGCTCCGATGTCCTAAAAAAATATTTGAATCAGGCATTCGTAGAGCCCAATATGAAATATGAACTGCTCAATCTGGGTTCCGATGCTAAATTAAAAACAGATTTTAGTAAGAATGGAAAGCTTTTGGAGAACAAAACGGAAGACTTGCTGAAATACATCGACTCCGCATTTGTCAAAAAAGACAAGAAAAACACATATTCGAACTATTTTAGAGTCTATTTTGTGAGCGAAGATGCCGGTGGACTTTATGGAAGAGCATTGGGCATACCGAGCAAATCAGCTTTGGTCTTAAAAGTTGGTTTTGGCGATAGCACGGTAGCACACGAGCTCCTGCATGCTATGGGCTTATACCACAGTTTTGATGATGATGGAGAGTTTGCTTTTACCGATTGCAAAACTGATAATATAATGGATTATTCCGATATTAATAAGCCACCGATCAATGTAGTAAGCACTTGGCAATGGCAATGGGAGCTGATCCGGAAAGGTTTAAAAAAAGTGACATGAAAATTTTCAGCTATGTGCTAGTTGGTCTTCTTATGCTGGGTTGCACCCATAGTGGAGAAGGACAAAACGCTATAAGAGATGAGATAAATAAGACGGCAATGGAAGAATTTAACATTAAACGGTTTGATCTCAACAAGGATGAGACAGGCAATTATATTTTCACTTCAGAAGATGGATCGGTGATCACTCAATCGGGAAATCAAGAAATTGGATATTTCGAAACTTCTGCAAAACCGGGTGAACTCTTTGAACTCAAAAAAGGTTTTTTTTCCAATGGAAAACTCCAGACCAAAGGTGAAATGTATCATAATTCCTTTTCGAAAGGTAAGTGGAATGTCTATGATATCAATGGCAAGCTTGAGCGCACCGTAGATTTTGATGAAGCCTATACCTATTCCTGGGAATCGCTCAAGGACTATTGTGATGAGAAAAAAATCAACTTATATGATCCCAACACGATGATCGGAAGGTATACTGAAGATGCTAAGCCGTTTTGGACGCTCCAATATAAGATCCCACCGATGCATCTTTTAGTTTTAAAAATAGATGGTAAAACTGGAGAGATTCTAGAAGAAGAAACCGTTGAACTTGACAAGGGTTGAGATGATTATCTCAAATGCGCAAAGAGCCAAATTGGGTGAATCTCAACGAAAGCTATTCGTTGACAAAACCGTAATATTCTTAAAGGAAAATACTGCACAATGGGCAGAATCCAAGAGCGACGAGCAGATCATCGCAGTCATAGACAGTCTCATCGCCATTGGAAAAGACAGGAATATCAAGAAGGAAATCAACATACAGAAATTGGCCTACCATTGGATAAAATATGATCTCAAGATGCCGCCAAGCGCTCAAATTGATACTGAGTTAAGGCAGGTTGGGCTTGGAGAAGATTATCGGGTTAAATGCATGATAAAAGCAATTAGAAAGAATGGGGCTAGGTAATCTTATCCAAGATATGTTTGATAGCAGTATTTCTGCTGAGTTGCCTGCTTTAGAAGTAGAGTTTCCGCATATTTTGAAAGCCTATTTCGCATCGGTAAAGTTTGTACCGCTTACACGGCCTATATCTTCTACCTATACGGTGAGCCGTGGTGATTCACTCTCGCGGATCGCTTCTAGAGAAGGTACTTCGATCGAACGGCTTAAATCTGACAATCATCTCACAGGCAATATGATACATCCAAATCAAGTCTTGGTAGTGGTGAAAGATGAATTAATTGGTGAAAACATTGAAATCAATCCCTCTGGCACCGCAAGTATTGGTTCTAAAATCCATGTTGTCGTCGAGACCGAAAACTTTCAGGGCAAAGCCTTAAAGTTGAACATAAAACAAGGGGTAGAAAAAATCATTGCAGATGTAGACCAGATCGTGGCAGTGCAGGTAGGCGAAGCACATCGAGGATCAATTGAAATAGAAACCGGAAACTTTGCGGCAGGCACGGAAGCTCAGAATAAGGCCGACTTTGCTGATTTTGCAATTCTAGAACTTATTATAAAGCCAAATGATGCCGAAAGCGCAAAACAATGGAATAAAGCTATCGCAGAAAGCACTGACAAAAATGCGAAGCTATACCTGCTCGTAGATGCCCACTCGGGAAACACCGACATACCCGAACACTTATTCAGTTATTACGGGAAGAATATTGGCACCCAAAGTATTCCCAATCGATGGCTTGATCTGGACGGACTATGGTTTGAACTAACAGAAGCAAAAGTGCCTTGGGTTGAAACGCTTCAGGGAGAAGTGGGCGTGACAGAAACGCGGGGAGCTAGAGCTAACCCGCGCATTTTGGAATACTTCGAAGCTTCAGGATATTGGGGCACCGATGATTCGGGAGAAGAGAATGCCTGGTGTGGTTCATTTGCCGCCTGGGTTATGACCCAGCACGGGTATCAACCACCGCGAGCTGCCTACCGAGCCAAAAGCTGGATAAATTTTGGCAAGCAAATAGGTGCCCCCGTGTATGGCGCCATAGGAGTGAAAAGCCGCGAAGGCGGCGGGCACGTATCCTTTATAGTCGGTAAAAGCGAAGACGGAAATACCTACTACATGCTGGGCGGCAATCAAGGAGACAAAATTCAGGTACGCCGGTACCCGAAAGATGTATGGACTCATTTTATGATCCCTACAGACTATGACGAAAATGCGATGCCCGAAGTCCCATTTTATGATGGTAATTCGGATTTTGGTGGAAGTGAATCATGAGATTGCCCATCTACATATTTATCCTAAGTACCACCATCGCTTCATGCTCGGGCAAATCACTTGTTTATTTTAAACGCGAACCCAAAGAAAATTCGACCCAAAATGAAACCGACAATTTTCAAAATAACGAGCGCGACAGGATGATGCTTGCAGGGCTTAAACATAGCTTCGCAACGAGCAATTATTGCGCCTTGGTAAAACAAACGAAACTGGCCTCGGTCGACTTAAAGGATGAAGTGAAAACATCTAAGATAAATGCTAGTGTCATCGAAGTTTTTTTGGGAGAATCTGGAGCATCCATCACATATGAAATCACGATGGACGCTCACGAAGAAACGACTTTATCTCCTGACACTATTTTGTTATGCCTTTGCAAAAGAAACGGAGAATATCTCTGGCCGGGAACCGGCTCCATCTTTAGCAATGACGAATTAATAGTAGGGGCAGCAAGAATGTTGGGCAAAGAACAGCATTCATCCGACCCCTTAAATTGTACTGAATAAATACAAGGACAAGCGAATGGCAAATGCTAAACTGATACACAAAAACGATCTTGAAAAAGAGCCGGAATACAGCGGATCGGAAAACGATTGCGAATCGGGAACACAGGCGTGTCCCAATAAAAAAGAAGAGCCCGATCAAAAAATCCTTGCTGTAACGATGAAAAATAAAGATGGCCAAGCCATCGACAAAATAGATAAAGATGAAGAAATTGAATTGGTGGTGGAGACCCAAGAAATGGCCGGAGAAGAATTGGTCATAAACCTGGCCCCACTGGGCGGCAATCTATCTTTTCAAGGAGAACCAGTAAGCAAAGATCATGTGCTAACCCTTCAGATAGGCGGGAATGAAGAAAAAATAAAACTTAAAGTTACGCCGAAGAGACTAGAAGGATACGACGACTAATATAGAAGTGAACAGGATAGAACGTCCCATTGAAATTGCCCCGGCAAAATGCAAATTACGGCGCAGAAGAGATGCATCCTTGGGCTGGAAGTATCGAGTTCAATAAAAAGGGTCATTTATTAGTCATATTCATTTTTGCAATCTCATATTTTTCAATCAAATACTTTTAACTTCAATCATCCACAACACGATGAAAAATAAGGTTTAAAATAGCCCTTGACGCCACCGAACTACATCCTTCTCGACTCAGCACGCATGGACAGCGAGATGTCTACTGCGCGAGAGCTAAACCCAGAGCATACGTGCCTTTATGAAGGTGACAGCGAGAAGTTTTTGGGTGTAGTGGCACCTTGGCTTTTTGATTTTGACCCAAATTCCGACTTTGCCGAATGGATTGCAAACAAAGCCCAAAGCAATGATTGGGGAATTTTTTTGCGGTCGACCGCAGAACCCATAAAAGTATATCGGCACCTTCGCAAATTTCTGATTGTCTCTACCGAAGATGGACGCGAACTCTATTTTCGATTTTATGATCCTCGGGTGCTACGCGTGTTTCTACCTACCTGCGATAGAGAACAGCTCAAAGAATTTTTCGGCCCCATAGAAGCATTTATCGCCGAAGATGAAAACGGACTGCTGGTGGAGT
Organism: uncultured Cryomorphaceae bacterium; assembly: GCA_963836915.1. Taxonomy (GTDB): domain Bacteria; phylum Bacteroidota; class Bacteroidia; order Flavobacteriales_D; family Cryomorphaceae; genus Cryomorpha. Next base: position 1,197,264 of record CAWILH010000002.1, read on the forward strand.
ATGCCTTCACCGACGAAAAACTCAAATTTTCCGACCTTAAAACCAATATGCAAGGGGTTTTCAAAAAAGATGTTCCGAAGGTCTCTGCATCGCAAATCCCCGAAGTGAACACCGACCCCCTAAGCGATTCTCAAATAATCGATACGAAAGAGCCAGAAGAAAATACACCAATTAACGAATCCGATCCGGAGGGCGCCGGCAAACCTTCAAAAGGTTGGGACTTCGGGTATTAATCCTAGATCGAGTCTAAAACTTTAGTTGTCCATCGGGCATTCTGACTTTGTAGAATTAGATTCAAAACCCTTCTCCTTTGCAGCCCAATTAATTGTTAAAATTTTCCGTCCATTTTCTCCCTTTTTTTCTGTCTTTGATGCAGAAAATCATAGACTCACAAGAATCAAAATTTTAAGGGTCAATTAGTAGTCATATTTGCGATGGTTCTTAATACTGCACGATCATAGGCACTATATTCATCTCCTGATAGAAATAAAACTTACCAAACCGGCAATTTGGATTGGTGAAGACCAGAATGTACTTATCTCACTTCCGAGCGAAAGCTGTCAAAAGAATGAATCCAGAATTTGAATTTTCCATTTTCGTTAAGCGAACCCGATCCTTTGCATGAAGACTGCGCCCATAACATATTATATCGTTGAAACGGACGAAAATACCATTCGCCTGCTGGAGATGGAATTGAAGTCATTTCCCGATAATTTTAAATCGAAAGGCGTTTTCAGATGCTATAAAGAAGCGCATAACCGCATCTACCGGGACGAGCCCAATTTGATCTTTATGAATATTGAGTTTCCGTTCTTCACGGGAGCAGAGTTTTTTGGCAATACTTCTTCTACTAAATGCGACTACGTATTTCTGGCAAAGGATAATAACTACGTGTATCAAAATGTGAAGGCCAGCAAGTTCGACTGTATCCTAAAACCTATTTCGCAGATAGAACTGAGGCGCACGCTAAAGCGCAAAGTCGAAATGCGAGAATCGGGGCGGGTGCCAAATTACGGCCACTACCTCCCCGCTTCTACTGAATATAAATTCAAGAAGCTACTATTCCCTACCACCAATGGCTACGTATTTCTGAGCCCCGATGATATTTTATACTGCGAGGCCGACCTGGAATACACCAAGATAATCACAGATAATAATAAATACCTGATTTCAAAAAACCTGAAGAACTTTGATAATATGCTTAGCAGCAAGCGATTTATCAGAGCGCATAAATCCTTTTTGATAAACATAGACCATATAAAGCAATATGTGCGCAGCGAAGGCGGGCATGTAATCATGAGCGATGACAGGATGGTGCCAATAGGAAGAAGTAAAAAACCGCAATTCGCCCACCTTCTGGGGGTATAACCTAATGGAAAAACAAGAATGAGCAACCAAAATTTAATGCTTACGAATGAAGTGAAAGAAGCCTTGGAGCAGAGCAAGATCATCGCGCGCGAATATGGGCATGGCAACTTCTCAAGTCCACATCTCCTTCGCGCCATGATGCGACGCGAAGCAGGGCTGGTAGCCTTTCTGGATACCATGGGCAAGGACGTGGGCTACATTCGTGAGTGGGCCGATGTGCGCATAGAAGGATATCCCAAAAGCTCCTTTCCAGTATCTGACATCGACCGTGATAAAGCCGTTCACGCCGTGCTCCGCGAAGCCGACTTTGTGCGGATAAAGCAGGGCAAAGATGAAGTCGATGGCCTGTCTCTATTGGCAGCACTCGTGACCCCTGGCGTGGCATTCAGCTTTGAGCAAATGCGCTCCTTTCCAATATTGCGGGAAGAATTGCTCGATGTATTGGAAAGTGGAGAGCATGAAAACGGGGAGCCGAATGGGAAGGGCTCGGGAAGTAAGCAAGAGAATCAAAAAGGAGCTGATCGGCTTAACGAAACCATCTCCAAATTTTGTGTTGACAAAACCGCTTTGGCGAAAGCAGGCAAAATAGATCCCATAGTAGGCCGTGATCGGGAGACCAAAATGATAGCCGAGATACTCGGCCGCCGCTCGAAGCCAAACGTAATAATCGTAGGCGATCCCGGAGTTGGGAAAACCGCACTTATCGAAGGCTTGGCCAATGCCATAGTAAACGACAAAGTACCCAAACACCTAAAAGGATCGAAGCTTCTCGAACTTGATCTTGGAGCTTTGGTGGCCGGTGCAGCCTACAAAGGTGAAATAGAAGACCGTATCAAGAAAGTATTGGCAGAGCTGAAAGGCAGCGAGCGGGTCACCCTTTTCGTTGATGAAATACACGCTTTAATGGATCCCAACCGGGGACTCTCCGGCGTAGCCAATCTACTGAAGCCCGAATTGGCTCGCGGTGAGATTACCGTAATCGGTGCTACCACCAATGATGAATTTCGTGAATACCTGGAGCCAGAAGAAGCATTTATGCGCCGCTTTGAAATGGTACGTGTCGAAGAGCCAAATGACCATGTATGCCGTCAAATGCTCGATATTGTCATTCCATTTTATGAAAAACACCACGAAATAACGGTAGACAAAGATGCTTCTACCGAAGCCATCAGGCTGGCGCGCAGATACCTGAAGGACAGAAGGCTACCCGATGCCGCCATTGACCTGATAGACCGCACCATGGCCGCTATCAAAATGATGAACGACACTTCTGGTTCCGACATTCAACATCTCAAGGAGCGCTATGCCAACCTCACGGAAATGGATGATCCTGAAAAAGATGATGTAAAATATTTCCTCTACGAGTTTGAAAATAGGCTGAGCCCCATATTGCTCGCAATGCTTACCGACGATCAAGACCCTAGCGCCCTTACCGAACCTGCAGAGATTTTTGACTATGTGAAACGCGGTATTGACGTCTTGGAAGAAAAAGCGACCGAAGAGCGTACGACCATAGCCAAGGTGGACATAGCCGCCATGGTGGCCTATAAAACAGGGATACCCATGGGCAAGGTACAGAGCAAGGAAAAAGAGCGCTTGCTGAACATGGAAGAGACGCTTCAGTCGCGCGTGATCGGTCAGGACGCATGCGATCAAAATCATCTCAGATGCCATTATGGAATCCCGTTCTGGACTTACCAAAGCAGGTCAGCCGATCGGTTCGTTCTTCTTTTTGGGGCCTACCGGTACAGGCAAAACAGAATTGGCCAAAGCCTTGGCACACTTCCTATTCGCCGATGAGCGCAGCCTAATACGCTTTGACATGAGCGAGTTTAAAGAAGAGCATTCTGCCGCGCTCCTATACGGGGCTCCCCCCGGCTATGTTGGTTATAAGGAAGGAGGGCTCTTGGTAAATAAAATACGGCAACAGCCCTATTCAATTGTGCTTTTTGATGAAATCGAAAAAGCGCACCCATCGGTTTTCGATCTGTTTTTGCAAATTCTCGATGAAGGAAAATTACATGACCGACTCGGAAAAGTAGGTGACTTTACGAATGCCGTAGTGCTATTTACTTCAAATATTGGCAGCGGCCACATCATCGAAGAGTTTGGAAAAGGAAATATCCCTGCATCCAATGAACTGATGGAGATAATGGCCGACTTTTTCAGACCTGAATTTCTGGCACGCCTTACCGAGATCATTCCGTTCCGGCCTATAAATGAAGATACGGTAGAGCGGATTTTCAATATCCAGCTTTCGCATCTCCTAAAAGCCTTGCAAAAACAGCACATCGCCATGACCTTTAGCGATGAAGCGAGAAAGAAACTGGCTATGGACGGCTTTACACCAAAATATGGCGCGAGACCCTTGAATGGAGTGATCAGAAATCAATTGCGGCGCCCGATCTCCCGCATGATCATAGGCGAAAAACTGGAGAGCGGCGACGAGATACACGTAGAATTAGAAAACGAAGAAGTAAAATTTAATATCCTAAAAACCAAAGAACATGAGCCAACTTGAATATGGAATCGGCGGCACAGAGCGCCCCACAGATGCGAGCGAAGCATTCGCAGACTTACCACAAAACAAAACACTTTTTGTACAAAAGCTTACGCAAAACGACCCGATAAAGCCAGAAATAGCCAAAGGTCTGACCAATGTCGAACAGGTATTTGAGCATTATAAGCCCAATGCCGATGTGACGCTAAAAGGCGAAGAAGGTGAAGAGATCAAGGAGAATCTGAAATTTTCGAATGTCGGTGACTTTGCCCCCAAAGGGCTCACGAACCAGAGCGAATTTATGCAAACATTGATGCAGAAGAAAAGTGAGATGAACAGTATCGTAAAGCAATTGCGCTCCAATAAAGTCCTAAACTCTGCACTGCAAGATGCAGAGAGCAAGGCCGCGCTGGTAGATTCGCTCAAGCAGCTCATACAAGAATTGGATCAAAACGCATAATCACCAACCTAAACTACAAGAACAATGTCTGAAGAGAAATTACAAAATAAAGAACAGCTTAAATATCAAGACCTTGATACAGCGGTAGATGCTTTAGCGAAATACGGTGGCTTTGATCTAATCGAAGCTACGGTAGATGGTACGCAAAACCTAAACCCCAACCGGAAGGCGCGAAAGCAGATCTTCCTTACAGAATCGCACAATGCCAAACATCGAAAAGAACTCAAAAACAAGCTGGCGCTTTGGGTAGATATCCTGAGTAAATCGGATGACATCGCCCAAACGATCGAAAGCTGCGAGACAAAAGCCGTCGAGTATGACGCCTTATTTGGTGAAAACATGAAAGCAGTACTCGACCAGACCAACGCCATGGAGCAGTCTTATCGTTCGCTTGCGCTTTTTTACAGCAATACAGAAAGTGATAAACTCAAGAACGTCAATATCATGAATGCTTCTATGGAGCAACTCACCGACCTTGACAATCCGAAATTTATAAATGAAGTAAGCGAAGAACTCAAAGACTGTTTTGACCGTCTCGACCTGCGCGATAATTACGGATTGGTGGTCGTGCCTGGATATTTGGGTTCCAATAAAGTAGTGGAAAAATGGGCCAAGATATGTCATGCCAATAAGGCGACGCTCGTTACCGACTTCCGGCATCTTGATAACCCAGATGATGTGATGGAGCTTTTTCAGGCCGATAATCTGGCCGGTGGCGATGTCTATAAATCAAATGTAGTGATGGGTTGCAACTGGCTGGTAGGACGTAAAAAGGCGGATGAGTATGGCGAAGAAGACGACGTCTTGGTGCCACCTTCATCTGCCCTTGCGGGAAAAATATATAGTTCGCTGATGTCGCAAGTCACTGCTGGTAAGAAGCATGGAGCGATGAATGAAGTAGATGGAGTATCCTTCGACCTACGAAAAAGTGAGATCGCCGAGCTTGAGAAAATGGGACTTGTGCCCATGGTCAATGAGTACGGAAAAGTGCTCGCCTTCTCGGCAAAAACCTTGTTCAATGGTGACAATATTGGCCTTCAGACCTATTCGGTGGTACGGGTATTCGACTATATCTCAAAGGTATTGATGGACTTTCTGAACCGACGTGCCTTTGAGAATTTCAACTCAAAAACAGAGCGGGAGATCAGATCGCAAATCGTGAAGTTTCTCGATAAAAATACGGGGCCAGGCCGTCTTATTGAAAAATTCAAAATACTGCGCTTCGAGAAAGACAAAGATCAAAAGGACAGGGTCTTTTTGGATATTCACATGACCCCTTATTTCCCTGCAAAGAACTACGTCTTCAAGCTTGACGGTCAGAAAGGCGATGATCCAGATTCTGCTGATTGGAAGGCAGAATACGAACAAGAATAAACCCCCTTAAACCATGGCCGAACATTTTAAAACTACCGTAATACTTGATGGGAAACAACTGCAAAGTATAAGCGCCATAAACTTAAATCAGGGCATCTTCAGCCATCATCATTTTGATGTGACCTTGCCATTGAGCAGCTTGGTCAATTTTGCAAATGATGAAGACCCTTTTCCGGCACTTAAGAAATGTATAGGCCGGGCGATAGATATTACGATAGGTACCGCTACCGATGCAGATCGGGATGGCCATGATGATCAATCCGTATTCAAGGGGATCGTAACAAATGTAAACGTAATAGGACAGCGATGGGAGCATGCTGCCGTAAGCATCATTGGCAGTAGCCCCACCGTATTGATGGATGGTATTTCCGACTCAAAGTCATATAGCCAAAAAGGAATCAAACAGATCTACGAAGACTGCGTAGGCAAACATCTCTCCAGCGAAATAACCATGGAAGATAACCTCTCCCATACGGATGACCTGATGTATACTGTGCAGTACAATGAGAGCGATTTTGATTTCATCAAAAGGATTTGTTTTCAATACGGCGAATGGTGCTATTATAACGGATCAAACTTTTGCCTAGGGCTGAAACCGTCGGAAAAAGTGATCACCCTTACGAAAAACAGGATTTTGCACCTGGACTATAATTACTCTCTGGCACCTTCTATCGCAAATGTCAATTTTAGAAATTATAAAAAACACGAAGTCGAACAGCTGAAACCCAAAAAGGCAAAGCTAAAAGATGATATGGCCAGTCATTCCATATCCGAATCGCTCAATGTTTTTACCGGCGCGGAAGCTTCCAATGTATTCCACCCATCGTCCCTTTCGGGAGATGGACTTCAAAATGAGAAAAATCAAATTCAGCAGCAATTGGATGCATCTCAAAGCTCAGCTATGGCCAATGTGCTGGTAGTAAGCTGTCAGAGCGATGTGGCAGGTATTTCGGTCGGCTCTACCGTTAAGTTGGATGGAATGCACCACAACGGCGATTTTATAGTCACCAGCATTTCGCATAGCTCCTTTGGTGCAAAATCTTATTCAAATCATTTCATCGCCATTCCCAAAGATTCCATGTTTCCGACAGGCATAGATGTGAAGTTTCCGCAAGTACGGGAGTGCTCCGCAATAGTCATAGATAATAAAGACCCCGAGAAACTGGGACGCGTGAAAGTACTTTTTGACTGGAGCACAGATGTTCAATCGCCCTGGATACGGATGATCATGGCGCACGCCGGTGATAATAGGGGTTTCTACTTTATACCAGAAGAAGGAGACGAAGTGATGGTAGGCTTTGAAATGGGAAATCCCGACTACCCTTTTGTAATGGGATCGCTCTATAACGGGAAAAACAATTTTGGTAAACGGTCAAAAGAAAAAAACAACCTTAAATCGATCAAAACCCGAAGCGGAAATGAGATCTTATTTGATGATAATGGTAAAATAACCATACGGAATAATCATAATACCATGGAGCTGACCTGCGCCGACGATGGGAAAATTTTGATTCAGACCGACGGAGATATGGAGTTTACCGCAGGTTTGAATATGGCTTTCAATGTAGGAAAAGACTTGGAAATCTCTGTTGCAGAGAATACGAGGATTAAGTTGGCCAAAGATATGGATCTGAACGTTGGTGAAAACATGCTAGTGGGTGTAGGAAAAGACATAAAAGGAACTGCAGATGGTAAAGGTGAGTTCTCAACGATGAGCGATCTTGATATTTCATCAGGTAGCAACCTATTGGCATCTGGTAACATGAAACTTGATTTAAAGGGTGGCACAGAAGCCAAACTCAAAGGCGGCGCCAATACGACCGTAGAAGGGGGCGTAGTGACCACTATAAAAGGTGGAATGGTAAAAATAAACTAGGATGGCAGAGATCGTTGAAAGCTATAAATTGCCACTCGATACCACGGCCTTTTTAACAAGTAGGAGCTTGCCTAAGTGTGCGATCGAAGAAAGCATTGCCGGCCATATTCGATTATTGCTGCTCACATCTTTTGATGAATGCACTTTTGACCCTGAGTTTGGTTGCGAAATTTGGGAACACGAGTTTGAGCATTCCCAAATCAGTAAGATTTGGATAGACCGTATGTCACTACAAATGAATGTAGTACTAGAGAAATATGAGCAGCGCCTTATTAATATCTCTGTAAAAGCACAAATAACGGAGAAAGAGTTTAAAAGCGACAATGCCAGTGATAGTGCCGTACGCTTACAGAAATGCCTTACCATCAATCTCAACGCCAATCTAAGATCTACCAACGAGCCATTCTATTTTCGCGATAGTATTTTTATAAGTCCATTTTCAACCGACTAACCTATGCTACAGCACGATTTTAGCGAAGACCAAGTCTATAAGCGCATGCAGAAGGTGGCGCTAGAAATATGGAATATCCGTGAAGCCGAGATGGGCGCCATCGATCCCCTCGTGAGACTGCTCATGCGAGGGCTGGCCAAAGAAGTGGAAAAAGTAGGAAACGAACTTCAAAACTCCGAAGCGCGCATACTGAAGAGAATAGCCCGTCAACTCATGCCCGACCAGCTGCAATCTGCCGCGCCCGCTCACAGCATACTACATTTTCAACCCTCAGAAAACATAGAAATATCGCGGTATGACCACTTCACTTTTGAGAAAAAATGGCAAAACAAGGCAAAATTCAATCGCATTGAAAACAGAACAATAAACTTTACCCCTGCCGGTACATTCCCAACCAATACCGGAAAAATAGTGTATCGACTTGAACAGAAAAAAGCCTTCCTGGTCAAGACCTTCACAAAGACAGAGCTGCGCGGAATAGAAACGGAAACCGATCCCAATGAAATAATCCTAGGGATCGAAAATACCACCGGCGGAGATTTTTATCTCCACTTTGATTGGCTCTCTGAAAAATCAAAAAAAATACTCTTCAACTCCCTTTCCAAAGTAAATATCACCCAGCTGAATGGTAAAAAACTAGCGTCTACTTGGGGGTTAAAACCAAAGGAGAATACGCGGGACTACTTTGATGAAAAGTTCAATGCCCTCCTGAAAATGGAACATACCGTGCTTGGTTTTTACCAAAATCAATTCTTAAAACTATCTCTATCCGATGAGCAGATCAAGAGCGCCGCAATGATAGAAAGCACCTGGCTCAAAGATGTTTCAGAAGAACTCGGCTTAGCTGAAAAGTCAAATCTTATTTGGTTGAAGATTGCATTTCCCGCAGAGTTGGATACCAAGACCCTTCACGAAGTGACCATTCAGATGAATTGTTTTCCGGTGCTCAACCGAAAGCTATGCCGCCAAGTGTTCAGACTTCAACCGGAGCTGAATATCAGAAAATTTGAATTTGACGGCCACTTCTTAGGGGTAGAACGGGTGGAGACCAGCCGCGGAGAGATCTATACGGAACAGGATTCTCTGCGAATGGATGAAGCAATAAAGGGCACCTATACCGTGAGAACAGGAAACATCGGCCGGATTGACGAGCGCGATGGTCATGGCTATCTCAAGTATTTACTCGATTTGATAAGGGAGGAGAAACAAGCCTTTGCTTCCGCAAATGTCAGTTCGACCATAGAAGATCTCAACATTGTAGAGCAAACTATTGAAAAAATTGAAAAGCGGATTTCCTTTACCGGAGCGTCAGGTGCCGAGCCCTACATCATGCTGACCCCCATCAAGAATTTTGAAAATATTTATGTCCATTTTTGGTCTACCGACGGCGATTTTGCCAATGGGATCAACATTAACAATCGGCTGGAATGCAAGACAACGGGGCTCTCAGAAAATGGTCAGGCGGTGTTTGTAATCACGAGTCTGGGAGGTGCCGATGGTCTGATGGATGCCGATCTGATACGCAATTATAAAAATGCAATCCTATCTAAGGAAAGCATCGTGACGGTAGCAGATATTAAGAGCCTTTGCTATTCATTGGGCGGTAATGCCATAGCATCTATTGAAGTGCGCAAAGAAATAGCGGAATCCACCCAGCATAAGATAGGACTCATACAACAGCTGAATATCTATATAAAATTCAGAACATCGGTAGAAGATGAAGCTTTGAAAGACTATATAATACAGCGCTTTGAAGCAGAAATCGAAGCAAAGTCAAACTTTAGCCTGCCCCTTCAAATTTTCGTTCTGAATGACTGAACAAAACCAAATAGCATATTCTCACCACAGCGACCTTAGAGCAGAAGCTTATATGGTAGAGTCAGATTATAATGGGCTGCTCGATGATAAAACGCTTATTTATTCCAACGGCGGATTCAAGAGAGCCTATAGAAATGACATCCAAAAGACGCATCCCGAAGATCAAAATGCTTTTAAGCTCGATCGCGAAATCACCGAACTAAACCGGACTGGGATCTACGACGGGTTCCCAGAACTCCTTTTTCACAAATCAAAAAAATCCAAGCAGTTTAAGTCGACCAAAGACCTACGGGAAGACCATCTGTACAATAACGAAATAGAAGAAAATACTCGGAAGTTTTTCTGGCCTTTAGACCATTATTTGGTGAAAATGAAGTGCCATATCTATGCACATGAAACAGGTAAGAACCCTGTGGATAAAATGGGTGCTTCTAAAAATCTCCAGCGTTTTTGGGGCATTCCATCCTTCTTCAAAAAGCATCAAGTGGCTACCCTCTGCAATGTAATGCCCTACGCAAAAGAGATTGCTATGAATTTGCCGTGGGCAGAGCAGACCTTCAGGCTCGTTTTGGGTGTGGAAGTCGCGATCAACAAAGAATTGAAAATGGCGGATTACCCATTCAAAAACGGGGGTAGAATATTAGGAAACGCCTTCTTAGGAAATAATTCAACGATCGGTGCCTGTCTCAAGATCGCGAAATACGCGATACTCATTGAAATCGGGCCACTTAGCAAAAAGGCTGCGCCAGGCTATGGCAACAATGAGAGAGATCAACGAGCCCTTGATTATCTCATTGAGACCTTCTTGCCTTTAGACTTTATTATTGAAAAGAAAATCTTACCCGAACCCGGAATGTCTATGAAGCTAGATACTGACATAAGGGAAAAAAGCATTCTAGGATTAACAAGTACATTATGAGTGACCCAACAGCAGGTGCAAGAAGCGGATATGCAGAATCTCAGGGCGTGAAGCGCACAGGAAAAGCAAAATTCGGACAGGGAAAAGCATTGAAAGGAAAAGCCGCCAAGCTCGATAAGCCGGTGGTGATGCACTTCCTACTATTTTTTCTATGGGGTCTACTCTTGGGACTGACCATTTTTATCCCCTTTTATACCAACGGCCCGTACTCAACGCTCAAGCTAATTTTTACTGTGTTTTTTGGCCTGGGACTCTTTTTTGGCAACTGGAACAGAAACAGGATGATGAAGAAAATTGACTGGGCACCCACTGCCGCTTTATTCCCGAAGTTTCTACTTACCCTCGCGGTATACATCGCTCTATTTTTGGGCATTTTATTGATGTTTAGCCTATTGCCTATGCTCCCAGGTGGTTTTACATCAGAGACCACCCTACCCATTTCCTTACTTATAGCAGCTAGCCCTATTTCGATTTTTGTCCCTTTATTGATCCATGAAACTTTCGATCGGGCATTGGAGATCGAACCTAAGAAATATAAGATATGGGCGTTTCCGCAAAATTATATTGAGAAACAACCAACCTGGAACCATGAAAGGCTGGTTTATTCTAATTTAAACTTTCGCCGCAAGGAGAATGAAAATCATGTAACGACCATCAAGGCTAAGCTACCGAAGGAAGCCAACCTTGGCGAGCTGGTCTATTTATTTATCCGTGATTATAATGACAATAAAAGTCCTGACGCACCCATACGGCAGCTTACTGAGTCAGAAGGCACCCATGGCTGGTTATTCAGAAAGTATAATAAGGAGCATAAGGGAGTCAAGAAGCTCTGGACGAAGGAATCCGTTTTTCTAGATCCTGAACTTTCTATTGAAGACAATAAGGTGGAAGAAGATTGCCACATTTATTTTGAACGCATTCAAAATCAAGATTAATAATGTTTGACCCGATTAAATACGGATATGTAAACTGGCCGATGGGATGAAAATCTCGCAGGCACATTTTCACCAATTGCAATCTGCCATCGAAGCCCACGTGAAAGATGGGCGAGCGACAGGCATACGGAGTGATAATTTTGGACTGTTACCATCGGCTGGAGCCAAGGAATCGTTAGACTTTGATTTTCGGGTAGAAGAAAACACCAACGTAAAGATTAAAATCCGCCAATGCCGGGCAATAAGTCCGGCAGGGAACCGAATAGAGATCAATTCAAACCTGCCCAATTCAGGCCACCAGAATTTTGAGAAAACGATAAAACTTGAAAAGCCAGTTTTAGATTCGAACAGCGATTATTATTTGACCCTACGGCCCAATACGGAAGAGCCGCATCTATACGGCTCCCCAGATCAAGATGAGTCACCAGCCAGAATGCCATTCTTCGAGCACGCCATTGATGCGGAGATCGTCCCACTTAAAGGAATAAATTATAATGTACTCAAAAACAGTATAATTATAGGCTTGGTCAGTATTCGAAATGGCGAGATAAGTGAAGACATTAATTACATTCCGCCCAGCACCGCCATGGCCAGTCACCGCGACTTGGGAGAATTTGCCTTTAAGTATTCGCAATTTCTGGGTGATCTCGAAGCCGATTTATTTAAGATAAACAAAAATGTAAGCAGTAAAGATCAGCTTACCAATCTGGCTCAATCAGTGGCTGATCTGGCGCGAAACCTTATTCTGAGCATTCAAATGGAGATTGATTTCATCCGGATGTTTTCCGATCATACCACACCTTCTCTGTTTATTTTAAATGCGAAGAAAATAGCCCGCACCTTCAAAAATGCGATTGAGCTCAATAGCAATGAGAAAAAAGAAGAGCTTTTAAATTATGTGCAGGAGGTAATCGATATCAACCCCGGAGAGTATATGGCTGTGAATGCGCGGGTTCTAGATTTAGAATACGATCATTATGAAATACGGGAAGCACTTCAAGTGATCCTTCAATTTTGTAAAATCAATGGCAAGCTGATCAGCGAGTGGGGCAATCTTGATTATATCGGCAAGAAGAAAAAGACCGGCATTTTTGTGGGTGAAGTGAAAAAGGATATCGAAGTAACCAAGGAGCGGAAGAAGTGGGATTTTTAGAAATCTCAATGATAGGAACCCGATGTTGGCAAAATTCTCTCAAACGTAAAAGACTAAAAGAATGAGTTCTCAAGTTATATCAAGCTTACCGACACTTCAAAGAGAGTCTGGAGTGAGGATATCATCATCCATAATCCATGGTGTACACGCATCTACCGGTACAAGACTCATCACTATGGCGAGAAGAAATGGTGATTATGTTGGGCTTCCGCGCAATGGAACTTCAACCTTACAGAGTACACAGCGGTTACTTCAGCTCACGGAAAGACAACGCGGATTCATGAATTCACTGAACGTGAGCCTGAAGGGCGGGAGCACCCCGCACCCTATCTTGATGCTTGCGCTGGGCACAGGAGTTGGCTTAGTCTCCGGTGGTGCCGGATTCTTATTTGGTGCAGCAACGGCAGGTCTCGATCTTGCGAAAAGAGACACTGATGTATTGGCTCGGAAAGGTGATGAGATCTGGTCTTTCGAAGCAATAGGAAAGGTTTATGAAACCAACTATTTCTCGGCAGATGGCTGGGTTGCCAAGCATGTCTCTTCGTATTTTCTATACGATCCCTTTCGGGCAAATCGAAATCCCGAAAAGGGCTGGCTGATTCATGAATCAAGAACTACTGTGGTATTTGAATGAAAATTCACAGTAATGCATAATTAGTGTTCGTCCATAGGGTCAGTATCTGCCTTGCACTTGTTCTAAAATCTCAGATGAAGCCATTTCGGCATGACAGTCATCCCGCTCGAGCGGGACTCCTTGATCTTTAAAACTGCGCGCGCGTTGCTATCGAACTCTTTGATCCAACCGCCCGACTGTATTGACAGACTCTAGTTAATGCGCTGCCAGAACGCAGGTCGCCTTGTCATTCAGAACGGAGTGAAGAATCCCTATACCGGTGATTGGTTTTTGGTGATTAGTTAGAGTTCGTCCATAGAGTGCGCTATCTGCCTTGCACTTGTTCTAAAATCTCAGATGAAGCCATTTCGGCATGACAGTCATCCCGCTCGAGCGGGACTCCTTGATCTTTAAAACTGCGCGCGCGTTGCTATCGAACTCCTTGATCCAACCGCCCGACTGTATTGACAGACGCTAGTTAATGCGCTGCCAGAAAGAAGCTCGCCTTGTCATTCAGAACGGAGTGAAGAATCCCTATACCGGTGATTGGTTTTTGGTGATTAGTTAGAGTTCGTCCATAGAGTGCGCTATCTGCCGTGCACTTGTTCTAAAATCTCAGATGAAGCCATTTCGGCATGACAGTCATCCCGCTCGAGCGGGACTCCTTGATCTTTAAAACTGCGCGCGCGTTGCTATCGAACTCTTTAATCCAACCGCCCGACTGTATTGACAGACGCTAGTTAATGCGCTGCCAGAAAGAAGCTCGCCTTGTCATTCAGAACGGAGTGAAGAATCCCTATACCGGTGATTGGTTTTTGGTGATTAGTTAGAGTTCGTCCATAGAGTGCGCTATCTGCCGTGCACTTGTTCTAAAATCTCAGATGAAGCCATTTCGGCATGACAGTCATCCCGCTCGAGCGGGACTCCTTGATCTTTAAAACTGCGCGCGCGTTGCTATCGAACTCTTTAATCCAACCGCCCGACTGTATTGACAGACGCTAGTTAATGCGCTGCCAGAAAGAAGCTCGCCTTGTCATTCAGAACGGAGTGAAGAATCCCTATACCGGTGATTGGTTTTTGGTGATTAGTTAGAGTTCGTCCATAGAGTGCGCTATCTGACGTGCACTTGTTCTAAAATCTCAGATGAAGCCATTTCGGCATGACAGTCATCCCGCTCGAGCGGGACTCCTTGATCTTTAAAACTGCGCGCGCGTTGCTATCGAACTCTTTAATCCAACCACCAGACTGTATGGACGAACACTAATTACGCATTCAATTCTGCCTTCATGCGCTCGACAACCACCAAATAATTTGGGCGTCTATGCATGGACTCAGTAAGCCAAGCCTTCCAGAACATACTTGCCGCCTGACCGGAAATCCCAACACAGCCCGCCGTTCCGCTAGCGCCACCGTCGGGATGGATGCCAAGCCCGGTGCGCTCCGAATCGAAAAGCGGGATGATCGGAATAAACCATCCAGACTTTGAGCGCTGCTCCATGAAGCCAGCCCTGCCTTCTATCCCGCTGACTACCTTATTGGTTTCAACACGGTATTTTCCGTTTTCCAAGGGTTTCGATGCGGCATTTCCACTCTTGGCGGGATAAGACCTGCCATTCCATGTGAGATAAGATCTTTCCTTATCGTATATTAAATTTGACATAACAGTAGAGATTTGGTTGGCCACGGCAAAGGCACTGACGTTGGGTTATATTGCGAGCCTTACTTCAAAATAATCCAGAGACCATTTTAAAAAACGAGAGTAATCCAGATTATCAATAAAATTTAATTTCCGTTTTATATTCTTTCGGTGGTTCTTGACCGTATTGATGGCGATGTACATCTTTGCGGCGATTTCTCCCGAAGTATTGCCGAGTGAGACCTGACGGAGAACAGATTGCTCGCGAAGGCTCAAAGTATGATACAATCTTTCAAAATGATCTTCGTCTTTTGGCTTCCCAGATTTACTCTCAAGCGCTAGGCCATCAAGCTCAATCAAATAGGAACTCTGATCTTCGTCTTGGCTGTGAACGGTTATGAGCAAGGCTTTCTCATTACCTGTAGTAGCCTTTTTTACCATTTCAATGCACTCCACAGAAATACTGCGGATCGAATCAAAGAATAATTTTATTGGCTCGGATTTATCAAGGCTCAATCGATTAAAGACGGTGGTCTTTTCTTTTTCCCGATCAGCGATACTCCTCCGATCGTCCGGGCAATCAGTTCTTACTGAACTATTTCTGAAATCCTGATGATTTAATTGAAAGGACTTTTGTTGAATTTGATCACTGGTTAAAGTAGCCATGGCGATGTTTGGTTTGGTTATGGCCAAGGTAGTCATCTAAACTCATCCAGTTATGGTGAATAGTGATCATAATGTGATTATTTTGATAAATCGGTGTGACTACTGATCAAAATTTGGTTGAAAGACTACCCACGTTAGGTTCATTCAGACCATCAGACTTTACGAGAAGATGATCTATTCAAAACTACCCAGCTCAAGAACTTTGAGTATTTGATAGGTTCGTAAAGCTCTAATTTCTTCTTCACATTTCTTCTATGGTTTTTTACCGTATTGGGCGACACAAATAATTTTTCAGCAATCTCTATTGATGATCCGCCCAGAGCCACAAGGGTAATCACTTGCTGCTCTCTATCCGTCAATTTATGGTACAGACTAGTAAAGATATCATCATATTCGCCCAGATGTTTCGGTGCATCAGATTGGACCAACTTATTGATTACCTGACCTAAATCAACTAGAAATACCTCGGGCTGCCTGTGATTATTTCGTTGGATAGTGATCTTTACTGCCTTTGTACTTCCCTTATCGCGGGAAGAAATGGTTATAATCTCCACTTTTATATTAGGCGAAAAATCAATCATTTATGATGACCGAATAGTTTTTTCAATCTGAAAAAAATTAATGAATAGGCGCTTATTTAAAGGACTTCTTCAATGAATCAAAGAATTTATTGATCTTCGATTAAATAGATTCGACTCTAAAAACAATTTTAAAACTAAGCAGGCAAGTTATGCTGTCGAGTACTTGAATGGAATGATCAATCATAATCAAATAGTGGTCAAATAATAGAAATAATGGAAGACCTCTATAAGAAATCTTTTTCTCGATGAAGCATACAAAAGTTACCTATTCAGGTTTAAAATCAAACTAAAAGCCTGACCGATGACGCCTGCCGTTTATGCTGTGGTGTCCCTACACCCATAAAATAAAGAAGCTACAGCCACTTGAATTAAGTCTCTAGAAATAATAAATCGCCAAAAATTGAGTGAAGGACTGTTGCACCAAAAGAAGACAGACTTACCTGCTTTGAAGCAATTTAATTACTAAAAAAATTGAAGAAAAATTTCAAAGAAATGAGATAATCGGCATTTCCTAATTGATCTCACTTAGCGGAAATGAAATAGCTATCCATTTTAGCGGAAGCTGAAGTCTGCGAGCTGTTTAAGCTCTCGCGAATTAGTAGTGTTGGTCATTACAGTCAAGTGGCTGGATCAGCCCATACGGTCTCCCCACTATACAGTCTTGCGCTGGTCTAAAATCTAAGATTCGATACGTGCACCCTAAAGTTATAAGGCGCGCGGAGTTTTGGAACTCATCAAAGTATACTCACGATCAACGCGAGACTATATGGTAGAGAGTAAACCAAGTAGTCACACTCGAGCGGGAAGACGGTCATTCCGAAATAGCTTGATCTAAGATTTACACAACGAGCGCAATGTAGAGATTGGACTTTATGGACAGACCTGAAAGAGATAGGACAGGGATTGATAAGACCGAATACGTAAATGCGCTTTGCAGTTTCCTACCCTACTTCACCTATCAAAACCAATCGCTCCAAATTAAGGGCCGGATTACCGCCCAGCGTTTCGATGGTTATGGCAAAGGTGTCACCTTCCTTCGTATTTTTTGATGCGATCAACAAAGACTCTGGATTTTTCGGAAGCACGCCCATATCGGCCGGCACCCCATCGGTAAGCACCCAAAGTTGGTATTGCTCATCGGCATTCAGTGAAGGCAAATTGTCGGTACTCAACTTTACCTGACCGCTTGATGTATTCCATAACAAGGCAAGCTGAGTGTCGTCGCCTTCTACGGGAGACTTCAAAACTACTTTGCGTACATCAGGATTATACACTTCATTAAGACCCTCACTAAGCTGTGCAATGGTCTGCTCCATCTGGCTCAGCTCTGCGTCCATCTGTTGTTGCTGCTCCGCCTGTGCTAGGAGTTCTTCTTCTGCATCAGCCTTTTCAGAATATTGCCATACCCCAAAGATTAGAGCGATCACGGCAGCAGCAGCTGCCCAACCTGACCAAGATGAGCCACCACCACCCTTCGTTCCGATGCCTATCACCTTCGCTTCGTTCGGTTCAGGTTGTATTGACTCTTCTCCTGGATTATTAATTAAGGACTGCTCGCGCTTCAAATCCCTTAAAGAATCAAGGATTTTAGCTTTTAGGCCGTCAGGAACCGGTCGCGCATATGCTGATGCAAAGCTATGCAGCTCATCATCTATTACGTGCAAAGACTCAAGAATCTCAGGATAAATCTTGCTAAGACACTCCACTTCCCTTCGCTCCTGGTCGCTGACCAAGCCGAGTGCATACTCTTCAAGTATGCCGGATGCTATGTAATCTTTAGTGTTCATTTCCAAAAGCTGCGCGCAATTCTATCATCGCGCTTCTTATTCTTGTTTTAACTGTTCCTAAGGGTAAATCAAATTTCTCGGCGATCTCGGGATGTGTGAACCCGAGAATATAAGAATGTTCGATAAGTTCTTTATGCTGTCGATCTAATGTGTCGAAGACTTTCTTGATATCGTAATCCGTCCCAAACTCAACATTTTCGGCCGTCGCATTTGACAAACTTACGTCAGATGCTTCGCCGTAGATTTGACCGCTCCTGTTATTCTTACGGATCACGTCGATCGCCTGATTTCGTACGATTCGCATTAACCAAGTGAAAAGGCGGCCTTTAGAAGCATCATAGGTATCTGACTGCTTCCAGATTTTTACAAAAGAATCTTGTATGATGTCTTGGGCTTGTGGCTCGTTTCGCACCATCCTGTACACCACGCCATAGAGCGTTTCGCTATAGTGATCATACAGCAACTCCATAGCTCGAACATCGCCTATCTTAAAAAGCTTCGTTATTTCAGATTCTACGGGGGACAATATATATGGATGGAATTCTTTGAGAATTTCCATAAGCTGCAAGTTTTAAGCCTAAAACGAGCTCGACCTATTAATGAAAAGTCAAAGCTCAGAAAATTCTCATTAGCCAATGATTTTTTGGAGCGCTTAAACCATTCCTTTTTGGGAGAACCTGTCAGAAAATTTATAAACTAATGAAATTGAGCTAACTATATTTTAATAACATTATCTTCAAATTCCTTGATATACCTATCGGTATACGTTCAAGCTGGCGTAGAGAGAATTCCCCGATTATCTCAAATTGGGGAAAACACTTTCTCAATTTACCTTCAACGGGATCGTCGTTCAAAAACTTACCTTTGCGAGCGATGTACAAACTAAGGAACATTCTAATTATCATGGCCGTTGTGGCTATCTTACTTGCAATCTTATTTAACGAATTTCTTGCGTACTGCGCCATTTTCATCGGGGCTATGATCGTGTTTTACGCGCTTTATTCGGCTTTTCTACGCACTAAAGATCAAGAGATAGCGCTTCTAAAACAGCGACTCGAAGATGAAGATGCCGCGCTATCAAAAGTAAAGGTCGAAAATGACGAGCTACGGAGTAGGAAACTGAATCTCTCGGCCATTCGGCAAATACTTGATGTCGGTCTTTTTGAAGTCGACACAAACTTCACCCGCACTTGGAACGAAGAGCAAATTACCGATGAAGGCAAAACGGTACAATTCATCGGTGCCCTTAAAATCGATCTTATTGCCAAGTATGGGGTTGACCTAAAAGAATTGCGCATCAAATACACCGATGATGAAGTCTTGATAGCCAATATGAACCTGAAATCGCTGTCATTTACAGATCTCAACTATGACTGGATTATCTCGGAAGTGCTTGAACATAAGACCCCCTATTTGGGCGGAAGCCATCGCAGAACGAACTCACTGCTGCAAATTGAAGCGACCAGGATTAAAGATAGGTTGCAAAAAAGAATTCATGAAGAAGTAAAGCAAGGACCGGAAGAGCTGAACGCGGTAATTAAAATTCTAAAAAAACAACTCACCCATTCCTTGGCAGCCGTACTTGGACTGCAAGATAAAAAAGTCCGCTTTGTAGAAGAGTCCGATGCTGGCTTTACGCAAATAGAAGGATTGAAGCTTTTGGAATCGTAAGGAGACCTTCAGTTTTAACTTCTCAGCTTTTGATGATTGGTACGCTCAGAATTCCATTTTGGTCGTTCATGAGCACTGTCCTTATTTTTAAGTTTAATCAATACCCCACCGATCCGAGCAGCGTGCAGATCCCTTGGGTTTCAAAAACACGAAGGCCATCAGAAAGAACAGCTCCGCGAGAAGACACTTCGAGCTTAAAATTCATCGATTTTTTCTACCTTCATCGCTCACTACTAAATGCTTACTGTTGAAATCGAGCCAAATAGTCTTCGGAATACTAGCGATAACCATTACTTCTTGCAGCCCGACCGATTACGTCGTAGAGCGTGAGATCATAATCAAAGCTCCTGCAAATATTGTTTTCGACCAAATAAATAATCACAAACTTCGAGATGGTTGGAGCCCTTGGGAGTCAAAGGATCCGAGTATGAAAAAAACCTATGAAGGCACAGAAGCTGGAAAGGGAGCGATCTATCGGTGGAGTGGCAATGACTCGGTGGGTACCGGAATGATGGAGATAGTAGAGAGCATCCCCAATGAAAGAATCAAGGCCAAACTTATTTTCTATGAACCTTGGCAGTCCGAATCTATTATCAAATGGACTTTTGAAGAAACATCGACCGGCACCAAAGCCGTTTGGAATATCGCCGGCCAACTCCCAGGATATTTGTTTTGGATGGGGCAAAAGCAAATGGAAGAAAGTATGGCTCCAGATTTTGAAATCGGTCTAGCTCAGCTAAAAAAGGTCGCTGAAGAAAAAAGCTCCAAAAAAACTACAACCTTGAGTTCCCAAGTGGTAAATGTGCAGGCAAGCACCTATTACTCCATTACGAGCGATGTCAAAATCTCTGAAATGAACACAGACTTTTTGAAGGAGCGCTATCGCCAAATAAGGGAGTATTTAAATGAAAGTCAAGCCGAAATGAAAGCTCCGCCATTTGCCATTTATCATGAATGGGATGAAGAAAACAATAAAGCCGTAGTCGAAGCCGCCATAGCCTGCGAAAGTGCTAAGCCCGGTAAGGACGATATAAAAAAAGGGATGGCCTATGCCGGCGAAGCAATGAAGTGCGCCTATACAGGTCGGTATGATAACACGGTCATAGCCCATGAATTTTTGATCAAAGAAATAGAAGCCAATGGATACGAGATGGCCGGTAGCCCTTGGGAAGTCTATGTAACCGACCCCGAAACGGAGCCCGATCAAAATAAATGCCTGACCGAAGTTTATTATCCAATCAAGAAAAGAAGCTAGATCGAGCGTCGAAAAACCGGCTCATTGCTGGATTTTTCAATCTGTCTTTTGAAAATAAAGCGTGTCGCCTTCCACCAAAAATTGCAAACGGCTCTCAAACTTCTTGACCCGAAACGTTCCGCGCTCCAATAAATCAATGAATGCATCCGACTGATCTCCCGTGCAGGCAGCTCCTTTTGCCGTAAGGCCGCGAAACCCAAGACCGATATGGTGGACTAGATAGCCGGCAAACTCTGAGCAGCCGGAGTGACCGTAAATGCGGCCGGTAGCCATATTAAGCCCTACTCTGGGATTTTGGCGGAAGCTCTCGGCCATACTGGCTCCAAGCGCCGATCATTTTCTAAGCACCCAAACATCGTTTATGACGGGGTCGAAGCGTGTAATCCCGCAGCCTGAATTTTTCGAAGGCTTCGCCCCCACTCCATTCTATCTTTATCTCCGTCTGGTATGGGTGATTTGGTAAGGAGCCCACTTTGCAGCTGTTTGAATACACTTTTGCTCTAAGGACACCTTCCTGCGTCACTGATCTTATGATAAAATAATCAGCATCGCGAGGCGAAAGGAGATGGTACGTTGCAGCTCGATAAGATATCTCGGCGGTAGAAAACTTCAGCGATCCGTCGGAAAAAATACGAAGCGCCCATTGATGATCTGCTCCGAAAGTATAAAATTGGACATCTCCCAGTCGCTCAGCTTCAACCTGTTTTTGGAGGTTAAGCCAATCATCATCCCTAGATCGTACTTTCTAGACGGGAGTAATGATTCTGACCGAATCCATTTTGAAATTGTGGTACTTTTGCTCATACGGCGCATCGCAAGTAAAATGCAAGATCGCTGTAATGGGCAGAAAAAATTTCAACGATCTAATCTTTCGTTTTCAACATGCCGTCTTTCTTAAGTTGGAATACTACGGTCTCGGCATATTCTTCGGCAAAGCGATCAAGGTTTGATGGAGAAGTGGTCTCAGATCGTGCAGCCCACACCAATTTTTCAGTGGCTACGTCATATAAATTTGCTTCTATAGTATACACTTTTTCTGTGGTATAATAGCCTGGAGAGTACACCTGTGGCGCATAATAGCCGTAGTAGCCCCAGTAAGAACCGTAGCTGGGATAGGCGTATGGGGTGTAAGCCGTCCCGGGCACGTAATCGGTTTTCTCTTCGACCGATACTTGCGCCAACGTGAGCAGGGCATCGTAGCCGCTGGATGCAAGGTTGCCGGCTACTTCCTTTTTCATCTCTTCAGTCACTTTTACCTCTGGGTTAAAAATGGAGCCTGATCCTTTGGCATCGACCCCTCGGGCGCCAAGTACGGCAGCCATGTGACCTTCTACATTATTTTTGGCCACTGCATTTTTGGTCAGTCCTACGATCATTATATTGCCATACTGCACAGCGCCAATATCTGCATTTTTCCAACTGCCTACGATGCGGGTACTTGAGCAGGCCGTAACTAAAACGGTGCAAATTAGGACTACGGTTATCTTTTGAAATTTCATGGTGGTAAATACTGATTAGAGTTGATTAAGGTACGAACCGAAAACCGGCTTGAAAGCCAATATATCCTTGGCCATCAATATCACTGCTATCAAATGAACCATTATAGGTAGCGGCCAGATAAAAATCTGCACCCGGAGAGAGCTCAAAGCCACAGCCCAATTCAGGTTGAAGGCCAAACTGCCAGTCGCGCTCTTCCAGATCGATGCCCGCAAACTTCACCGTCTGAATGGTGTGGTATAGCCCCGCGCCCAGCCCGACGTGCGGAGTGATGGCGCCAAACCTATTCAGGTGGTACCTTCCGGTAAATAAAAGTGGAATCGAATTGAGATAATTATATTTTGCACCTGTAGCGCTCAGCGTGCCCCGAGACTCGGTCACGGTGCCAAATTCCTGATAAAAGGTTTGCACACCCGTAGCAAAACCGATGCTCCACTCATCTTCTATAAAATAATCGACATTGAGAAGGATACCACGAAAACTGGTTTCGTCAATAAAGTCGGCGGTAGTTCCAGAAGGTATACCGATCCCATAAAGCACCGAAGTATTGGCTCTTCCCTGACCTAGTGCCGCATCGGAGAGCAGCATATATAAAACGATCGTGCTAAGATATTTCATATTATTGAGCCATTATATAAGGTGATTGTTCAAAAGACTGATCGATTGATTGCTCTATTCGGGTCATAATCGAAGCATCGCTGCCATCGAGCATCCCATTTACCAAAGCCGTCCAGGTGACCGGGATTTTTTGCTGGATGAAATCAGCACCAGCGGGATAGCTCATCTCTATGAGAACCGTTCCAAAGGTGTAGCTGGTTACGTAGGTATAGCCGCAGCAGGGATAGCCCCAACCCCAGCCGGGACCGTAGCCGCCATAACCCCAGCCCCAAGATCCCCACCAGTCATAAGCGTAATTTACAGAAGTGCTCGACCAAGCTGAAATGGTAATCACCAGATCGGCTTGAGACAAAGTGGTAACGCGTTCATAATTTCTAATAGCCATATTCTGAGCCACTTGGTCAAGAATATTTTGATCAAAGCTGCGCACGATTTCCGAATTGTCATCGGCCACATGTACCACCGAATCGAACAAGAAAAAACGCGATTGCTCGCTAAATGCGAACGAATCGTCATAATCTGTGGCTACCAGATCTAGATCGGATACGTAGGTAGGCCCGTCGGGATAGCAACCGGATAGGAAGGCCGCAAAACAAACTAGGGTTAAGAATTTGGTCATAATCAAGGCTGATTTCTCTTTCACAAATGTAGAAAAATGCTTTTTTGATTTTTACAATTCACTACCTTTCGGCTCAAATTGGAGCCAATGAAGTACTTAGCCACTTTCACTTTAATACTCTTAACTATTCAGCTATCCGCACAAAAAGTACAGATCAGCCCATTTATTGGCTATCGCGTAGGCGGAGGTATCGACGTATTCTACAATAATGATTTTGGATCTTTGGAGATTGTAGAAAGCGAATCCTTTGGGCTTGACCTAACGGTGGTACTTCCCTCAGACTTTAAAGTGAGTCTTGCGTGGTATGCACAGTCTACAGTTACCGATTTTTATGGGTATGGAGTAGGTGACTATTCGCGGCTCGGCGATACTTGGGTAAATTATTTTATTGCGAGCGGGATTTATGAGAAACCTGTGGGTAGGGCAAAACCTTTTGGTGGTATCGGTTTAGGACTGGCCACTGCACAGCTTACCGAGCTTGATTCTGATGTGCTCGTGCGTCTTGCAGCATCGATGCAAGCGGGTGTGCAATTAGAATTGAGCGAGCTGCTGGGCGTTAAGTTTAGGGCTGCATTGCTGGCGCCGCTGCAATTTGGCGGTGGCGGTCTATTCTGCGGCATAGGCACAGGCGGCTCAGGCTGTAGTGTGAGCGTGGGCGCTTCAAGTTCTATTTTGCAGGGAGATTTTTCTGCCGGATTGGTGCTTAATATCGGCGGTGGATCGGAGACCAGCCAGAAGCGGAGCCCTGCAAGCAGTCCCGGCTGGTAGCCTAACTGAGCAGTTTTTGACGTAAGTAAAACTCAAGTTGCTCATTAACACGGGTCAGCTCCTTTACCAATAGCTCGTTCTGCCGGCGCAGGTTAAAAAGCTCTAGCGCCTGCTCAACTACTGACCGCATAAAATCGGCATCCCAAGGTTTGGTAAGGTACCGGTAGACTTCGCCCTTATTAATTGCATCGATCACCGCTTCCATATCACTATATCCAGTAAGCAGAATGCGGATGGCTTCGGGATGGGTCTCTTTAATTTTTGAAAAAAAAGCTACGCCTGTCATTTTTGGCATGCGCTGGTCGGATATGATGACACGTACATCATGCCCTTCCAAATACTGTTCAGCGTCGGCTGCCGATAGTGCGGTATACACGTCATACTCCCTTCGGAAGGCTGCTTTGAAGGCGCGAAGGTTATGAATTTCATCATCGATACAGAGCAATCCGGGTTTTTCGCTTCTCAGGGACTCTGTATTTATTTCATTTTCAGGCATTAAAAAAAATTTTAAGAATTAATAACATTTTAACGTGCTATGACAATTATTCTTTATAGTTTCGAAAGTAGTTATTAAGATGCAAAAACTACATTTTTAGACCATGATTTACGACGATAAGATTAGTAATCTTATTCCTAAGTCCACGCATGACTTGAAAAACTGGAAACCCATTTTATGGAATCTCCACAACGCTCATGATCTCGAAGCATTTCAGGAGGTATTGGTATCAGAAAAACCTATCATTACGAATGAAATAAGGGATCAGATTAAAGAACTTGTTAAGTGCAATAGTCCAAGGCTCAGGCTGGAAGGTGATGCATTGGAGCAAGCTATTGATAATCATATCGGCTACGAAGATATTGATACATATGGTGTCTGGGCTTACTATCCATGGTCGAATAGGCTCGTTCATATCTTAGACGAAAATGAATTCGTCAAGGTTCGCACCAACCGGAACCATTATAAAATCAGCCCTGCCGAAGAAGAATTGCTGGCCACCAAAAAAGTTGGTCTGATCGGTCTTTCTGTCGGCCAGTCGGTGGCTATCACCATGGCCATGGAGCGCGGGTTTGGCGAGTTGCGCCTTGCCGATTTTGATGACCTAGAGCTCACCAATCTCAATCGAATTCGCACAGGGGTGCATAATTTGGGATTGAGCAAGGTAATATCCGTAGCACGGGAGATTATGGAGATCGACCCCTTCTTAAGCTTGAAGTGCTTTACGGAAGGTATTACCGAAGATAATATTGATCAATTTTTTGAAGAAGATGGAACGCTCGATCTTTTAATAGATGAGTGTGACGGTCTGGACATCAAGGTAATATGCCGGTACAAAGCCCGTGGGCTTGGTATCCCGGTGGTGATGGAAGCCAGCGACCGCGGACTCGTAGATGTAGAGCGGTTTGACCTAGAGCCCGAGCGACCCATATTACATGGTATGGTGGGAGACCTAGATCCCGACAAATTAAAAACGCTCAAGACCAATGAAGACAAGATACCCTATATGCTCGCCATCGTAGGCGCCGACACCATTTCTACCCGTGCCAAAGCGAGTATGCTCGAAATTGGTGAAACGATAAATACCTGGCCGCAGCTCGCATCTGCCGTTACCCTGGGCGGTGGTATCACTGCCGATGTGGTGCGGAGAATATTTACCGGCAGCTATACCGAGTCGGGAAGATATTATATGGATGTCGAATCGATCATCGGAAATAAAAATGGGACGCCCGAAAAGGCTGTAAAGGAAAAGGAGATAGCAAATGCTTCGACTCCCGATTCTGGCCCTGAGCCAAAAGATACAGGTGGAGCTCCTATCGCGGGAGCAATTATCAAAAAAATTGGCGAAGCGGCATGTCATGCCCCTTCGGGTGGAAATCTACAGCCGTGGCGGTGGAGCTATGCCAACAATACCCTTCAGCTAAAACATGATGAGACCTTAATAAGCTCGTTCTTAGACCATAATTATATCGCTTCTTATGTGGCGCTGGGTGCTTCCCTTGAAAATGCAGTCTTAATGGCCGCTCACCAAGGACTCCGGGCAGAGACCACCTACTTCCCCAATCCAGAACGGAAAGACATCACTGCTTCCATCATTTTCCAGAAGGAAAACGATCTGGAAAAAGACGATCTGCTTTTGGGAAAACATATATTCGATAGGGAGACCAATAGAAATCTGGAGAATGCCAAGGAGCTCACACCAGAACATAAGGACTTCCTCAAATCGATTGCATCAAAAAATGGTTCTGAGCTGGTGCTGATAGATGATGCTGACGCGAAAAAGGCCATATCAGATGTTATTGCTTTTGCCGAAAGGTTCAGGATTCTTCACCCTATGGGCCACAAAAACTTCATTGATGAAATAAGATGGACGAAGGAAGAAGCCGAAGCTACCCGCGACGGGATAGATATGCGAACCGTAGACCTCACGGTAGGTGAATTTACGGGTTTCAAACTAGCCACCCACCGCCCTGTGATAGACAAGATCGTAGAGTGGGATGGCGGCTCAGCCTTCGAAAAGCTCTCCCGAAAAAGCACCGATACCGCCGGAGCGATCGGCATCATAACCCGGCCTGAGCACTCTGCGCTCGACTTTGTAAAAGCTGGTCGGGACATGGAGCGGGTTTGGATAGGCGCCAATGCGCACCAGATTGGATTTCAACCACAATCGCCAATAAGTTTAATACTGCAGCGCCTTGAAGAAAAGGCCGATCTAAATACCAAACAAGCTGACCAGCTTAACCTCGCTTCACAGAAATTGCAAGATGCGCTCATGCCATATACCAATGGTCGACCCGTATTTTTATTCAGGCTCTTTTATTCAAACAAGCCGGTAGTGAAGTCCTTAAGAAGACCAAACAGCCAGCACTTTCAGGTTTTATAGATGATCTACCTACGCGCTTTTCGCGCCATTGATGAAGAACAGAGTTGTATAGACTTTTCGATAGGGCATAAAAAGGTACTTGAAGGCTTTGACTTGGGAAATATAAGTACCAACAATATTGCTTGGGCGTACAATCCCAATGTGTATGTAGTTATGGCTTATGACTCATCAAGCAATGACGTCTTGGGTGGCATTCGCATACACATTGCAGGTGGAGAAATGGCATTACCGGTGGAAGATGCTATTTCTCATTTCGACCAGCGTATTCATAATTTGGTTGCAGAATATAGTTTGAATGGTGGCACTTCTGAGCTCTGTGGACTTTGGAACAGCCGCACCATGGCTCCGAACATTGGGGTAACAATCAATTTGGTGGTAGCTGGAATGGCTCTCTGCAGCCAGCTTCCTGTTACATCCATATTTACGATTGTTGGTATTTCTACACTTAAAATTGCCCGACAAATGGGATACCGAATTGAAACAGGGATCGGAAACAATGGAGAATTCAACTATCCCAAATCAGATTTTATAGCTCGTGTACTCTCTATGAACACTTTAGAACTTGAACTAACCTTCGCAAAGTTTAAAACACAGATCTTAGACTTGCGCGAAAATCCTTTTTTGGAAAGAATAGAGAACCTAAACAATGGGAATCGAGTAAGGTATATCCATAACCTTGGTCTCAATAAAATAGGCCAAAAAAAGTATGCTATTTAATGAGGGCTTCGCTCTTAATTCTAATCTTTGGATGTCTTAATTTCATATCTGCATTCAGTCAAGACACCTTGGTTATTGATGCAGACTTTGAGAAAGAAGTTCTTGGACCTGAACTGGGTATCCATATTGACCGGAGAGGGTCAATTAAGCTTAAGCAGGCCCAAGAGCTCGATTTTGAAGAAGCAGTAGATCGAAGACCTAATCTGGGCTTTACTGATGGAGCATTTTGGGTGAAAACCAGCTTGATCAATAAATCTAAGAACAACGAGTTTTTTCTTCAAATCAATCAACCTGTTCTCGACACTCTTGAAGTTTTTATCTGTGACCTTGCTGGAAATTTGCTGTCTGAATATGTGATGGGCGAGGCTTTGGGTGCGCTTAACAAACCTTACCCTGATCGTAACTTCATAGTTCCATTTAATTTGGAACAAAACAGTGGTCGTACGATCTACCTGCGCATTGTTTCAGCAGAACAAGTAATGATTCCCGTGTATATTTCAACCCCAAGGGGAGCATGGAAAATGAATACCGGGGCAACTACGTTGTTCGGCTTTTACTTCGGCATAATCATGGTTATGGCTTTGTATAATCTTTTCATTTATTTCACCATAAAAGATAAAAGTTATCTACTATATGTAATCTACACTTTATTGGTAGGTTTGATTCAATCAACACTGGAAGGGTATACTCATTATTATTTATGGCCAGAGTCTATCTGGTTTGCAGCTAGGAGTGTTTACTTTTTTACATGTTTAGTCAGCATATTTTCGGTACTATTCTCAAGCTCATTCCTTAAAGTTTCTATTTATGCACCATTTTTTAGTCGGATCGGCCCTTTTTCTATGGGTATTTCGGAATAGTAATTTTGCTTGCGCTATTTGGTGTTACTCCTTTGGTTCACATTATGTCTCAAATTGGAATCGGCACGGTCTCACTTTTCATTTTCGGTGCCAGCGTCACAGCATACCGCGCCGGCTATAATCCGGCCAAATTCTATTTGATTGCATGGTCTGTACTTGCAGTCGGTATTGGGGTGTACGCGCTCAAAGATGCCGCGGTCATCCCTTCAAACCCATTTACAAATTATCTGCTCTTATTTGGCAGCGCCGTAGAAGCTATTTTGCTCTCGCTGGCTTTGGCCAATGGAATAGCCATTCTCAAAAAAGAAAAAGAAGACTCCCAAGCACGGGAATTGGTAGCTTCTAAAGAGAATGAACGGATCGTAAAAGAACAGAACCTACTGCTTGAAGTAAAGGTGGGCGAGCGGACATCAGACCTTGAAGAAACGAATAATGAGCTCTCGAATACCTTGAACCAGCTTCGCGATACACAAAGCCAACTCGTAGACGCCGAAAAAATGGCTTCGCTCGGGCAACTTACCGCTGGAGTAGCCCATGAAATAAATAACCCAATAAATTTCGTAAGCGCAAATATTCAGCCCTTGCGCTTTGACATCGAAGATATAAAGAGTGTCTTTGCGCTTTACGAAAGTGTGGGAAGCGGAGAAGAATTTGATCAAAAGAAACCCGAAATTGAAGTTCTCAAGAAGAAACTCGACATCGACTACGTAATGGTCGAAGTAACCCAACTCATCGATGCCATAGAAGATGGCGCCAGCCGCACCACCGAAATTGTAAAAGGACTTAAAAACTTCAGTCGCCTGGATGAAGAAAACCTTAAGGCCACCGACCTGAATGAAGGGCTGGAGTCAACCCTGATCATATTGAGCAGCAATGTACCCGAAGGGATGGAGATCATAACCGACCTTGGCGTAATACCTAAGGTAGAATGCCTAGGCGGAAAGATCAATCAGGTTTTCATGAATATCATAAACAATAGTTTACAGGCGGTGTCCGAAAATGGCACGGGATACGGCCATAAGTTGATCATCAAATCGTGGGAAGAAAATAAGCAGGCCTATTTCAGCTTTATCGATGATGGCCCGGGCATACCAAAAGAAATACAGAAGAAAATCTTTGAGCCTTTTTTCACCACCAAGGAAGTCGGCGGTGGGACGGGGTTAGGGCTGAGCATTTCCTTTAGCATCATTGACTCGCATCAAGGCAAAATTCACGTAGAATCGGAAGTAGGTCAAGGAGCGAAATTTATTATTAACTTGCCCATCACTTCACCCTTGTAGTTTTTAGCTGAATGAACCCGGAACAAGAGCCGATTAGAGTATTGTATATTGACGATGAAGAACATAATCTAAGTGCCTTTAAGGCTAGCTTCAGGCGTGATTACGAAATTCATATCGCAAGCAGCGCCAAAATTGGCATTGAACTTCTAGAAGAAACCAATCCACATATTTTGGTAGCCGATCAGCGCATGCCTGATATGTCGGGCGTAGAATTTTTTGAAGCGATCGATGAGAAACATCCTGATCCTATTCGCATTTTGCTCACGGCCTATACCAGTTCGCAAACAGTGATCGATGCCGTGAATAAAGGTAAAATAGACAAGTACCTCGTGAAGCCCTGGAACAACGAGCTCATGGACAATGCCATACAGACGGGCTATTCCATGTACAAGTCAAAGCTTGACCTGAAAAAGAAAAACCAAGAATTACAAAAAACCAATAATGAACTGAACCGGTTCGTGTACAGCGTGTCACACGACTTGCGCGCCCCCCTAATGTCGCTGCTCGGGCTTATCAACCTTGCCAAGATGGATGTCGATCCAACGGAGCAGAAGCAGTTTTTTGACATGATGGAGACGAGCGTGAAGAAAATGGACACTTATATCCAAACCACGCTTGACTATTACCGCAACTTTAAATCGACCATCAGCATAGCAGAGACAAATGTGAAGGAGATGGCCACAGAGCTCATAGCAGCCCTAGCTGCATATAATGATCAAGTGAGCTTTCGCTTTGATTACGAAGGCAAGGACATAATAACTACAGACCCAATGCGGCTCAAGATAATATTGAGCAATCTACTCTCAAATGCTGCCAAATATGGCCGAAAAGATGATTCTAAATATGACGTGGACGCTAGCTTCAGCTGTGACGATAAGCAGCTGAAGATCAAAATCCAAGATTATGGCGTCGGAATAGAAGAGTCGGAGATTCCAAACATTTACAATATGTTCTACCGCGGCCCGAATACCGACGCGAAGAAAAGCACGGGGCTTGGACTTTATCTGGTAAAAGAAGCTGTAGAGCGAATCGGTGGTGAGATAACAGTAAGCTCCGCTCTCGGCGACGGAACAGAATTTGACGTGATAATTCCGAATAAAAAGGACGAACCCATTGACTAAGAAAGCATATATCGTAGATGATGACGAAGTAGAGCTTTTTCTTGCACAGCGCCTTCTGGTACTAAAGAATTTCGCACAAGAAGTGGTTCTTTTTCGCAACGGTGAAGCGTTTTTAAAAGCATTCACAAAAGATGAAAATCCCCCGGAATTTGTTTTGCTCAACTACTTAATGCGTGGAAAAAATGGCCTGAAACTTCTTGAAGAGCTCAGGGAACAGGATGTGGATATCTCAAAGACTTCTTTCATTATCACATCATCGACCCTTGATCTGGGCGACTTGCAACAGATTGATAAATCGCAATTGGCCAAAGGCTTTATGTCTAAGCCGCTCCTATCGCACACCCTTCAGGGAATCCTGGACGACTAGCGCGATCTCGAAGTAACTCAGACCTTAATATTATGCAACCATATCATCAATATTAGGTTAAGTCGCCATAATTATCCTTAGTTTAAGGGTTATAAATATGAAAAGATGGTGTATTGCATTGAAATCGAACTAATTAAAACTTTTGAACAATAGAATCCCGGTTCCATTTTTTTTTGATACTTCGCCGCATAAATCGATACTATGATCCACCCTAAAACCGAATTAAAATTTATCAGCGATGCCGTAGGTTATGGCGTCGTGGCAAAAGAGTTCATACCCAAAGGCACCATTACTTGGGCACTTGATAAGCTTGACCGCGAGTTTGAACCGAGTGAAGTCTCCAAAATGGATACACTTTACCAAGAAATTCTAGACACTTATTGCTTCCGTAATAATAAGGGAATGCTGGTGCTCTGCTGGGATATTTCGCGCTTTGTCAACCATAGTTTTAATTCCAATTGCCTTACCACGGCCTATGATTTTGAAATAGCCATCCGTGATATTATGCCCGGAGAGCAACTCACCGATGATTATGGCTACCTCAACATAAGCACCCCATTCGATCCGATCGATGAAGGGACTAAACGAAAAACCGTATATCCGGATGATCTATTGAAGTATCACCAAGACTGGGATAAGCTCTTGCAAGCGGCTTTTGATCATATCACCACTGTAGATCAACCCTTAAGAAATCTTATTACGGATCCTATCTGGAAAAAAGCTCAGCGCATCAGTGAAGGGGAAATGGAAATGGATTCGATCTTGAATTGCTATTATGCGAATGGGTCTGGCAGCTAGGAATAATTTTATGAAGTTGCCAGTCGCTATTCTTTGACGAATTTGGTATGGGCGATGGGATTGCCATCCTGCTCCAAGCGTAGTATATAGATTCCAGATGCAAGAGCAGACAGATTTATCGCTTGCCTTGGCTTCTCCAATACTCCGCTACCCACCTGCTTTCCAGTCATGCTAATAATCGAATATTCTTTCAGATCGATATTTTCGCTGATGCTAAAATTTAGCTGTTCGCTTACCGGATTTGGCCAAGTTTTAACAGCAGGTTTTTCGCTCCCGAAAGTGGTCGCCAGTGTAGCGTCGAGCGTGAACACCCATAGGCCAGTCTGCATGTCGCTTACCAATATATTGCCAGAAGGCAAAAAAGGATAAACGCCCCAAGCACCCTCATAAGTATCATCATGCGGAAGGATAGATGTATCGTAATAGCCCAAGAGTACGGGGTTTTCGGGATCTTCAATACTCCATACGTAAATACCGTCATAATAATAAGCCGAGTATAATTTATTTTCGTGAACGATCTGATTATGAGCGATGCTGAGCTCATCTACACCACTGCTCACCGTACTCAACACTTGAATATCGCTAGGGTCGGAAATATCCAGAATTTTAATGGGGCTACCGTGGGTCTCATCGGCCATCGCGTAGATGGTACCATCGGGGGTGGGATAGCCAGAATGATTATACCCCACGCCGGGATAATTGGTAATTGAGCCCAAGAAGATAGATGGAACATTAGAAAAATCATACATCGCCATCCCCGAAAATTCTTGGTTTAGAATGGCGCGCCCATCATTTACATACATATCATGGGTATAAACCCCAGAAGTTTGCTGGCTTATCACGACCGGATTTAGCGGCTCGGCCAAAGACAGCACCTGCAATCTGATAATCGTGTTAACCCCAGGCCTTATAGTGACTCCAGAGAAAAGTTTGGCCTGCACGGTATCGATGAAGATATTATGCGAGCCCCTGATGAGTTCGTCAGAATCATAAACCACATGCACCGAATCGGGGAGATATGAAAGGTCGGCTATTTGAAGGCTGCTCAATCCTTCTTGGCATACCATGTACAGGTGAGCACCCATATTATGATAGTCTCGGTGCACCACTACAGGCCCTTGTTGGCGACCTGCCACGAAGTCAACTTCTACCCCATTTTCTGGCTCGGTAATATCAAAAAAATGAGTGCCTGCCGATGTGCCGATTATGGCATATTCACGACCATCTTGCGCGTAGCCCCACACTTCGTTATACACATTGTCATATAGCTGGCTGCCCACAGCATTACTACCATCCCAGTGAAATAGGGTTTCCATGTGAAGGCTGTCTTGCGCCGAACCTGCTAGGCTGAAGAGAATGGTGGAATAAAATACGAATAAAGATTTCATAACCTCGAAGATACTTGAAAAACTGAAAAAAATGAGTCGCTATTTCACGGCCACGCCAAAAGAAACATAATGCCAAGCCGATGGGCATAAGCTATTAAAGACCAAGCTGTCGGCTTTCGCCAAAAATTGCTTTTGACCTGAGCTCCTGCCAAATGCCGCCGCCATCCCAGTAGTCGATATCGTGACTTTAGAATACTTAGAAAGCTGTTCATGAAGCTCTCCTTTCGAGAAATAATGCCAACCTTTAGCCCATGAGATGAACCTTTTTCGGGCGTATTGATGGAGTGAAGAGCCCACAAGATTCTCCGCAAATAGTAGCGTACCGCCAGGTTTTAATGCCTTATAGATTTGATCAAATAAGCGTTGTGACTTTTCCAGATCTCCATTTCGCGCTATGCCGCCAGCTATTGATTTAAATAAGATACAGTCGAAGTGCGACTCATAGGGTATTTCAAGTGCATTGATCGCAGCATAGCTTACCAACTGGCTCAAGCCGTAAGCTTTATGGTTAGCTTTGGCCTTGGGCTCGGGGCTTTCAAGATCAGAACAGACCGTAGGGATGCCCTTCAGAGCGGTATAGATGGAAAGCCCACCTTCGTTGCCACCTACTTCAAGTGCAGTTTCTACCCGAGTCCAGTCGAGGGATTTATCCCAAAGGGAGAGCGCGCGCGACCACGTAGCTACATCCCAGCTGAATATAGCCTGCTCCAGCTGCTTATCGTAAGGCATGGTGGTAAGGAATGAAATGAAAAATATGATCTCCGAATTTATGGAAATAAAAAAGGATGCGAGAACGCATCCTTTATTCTTCAATCGACATCAATTCAAAATAATTTCTGCAGACCCACCACTACTCCGATGACATTCCAATGCTTTTGAAAAAGCAATGAGTCTATTTACCGTATTAAGCTTTGGTGAGAACTGAATCGGAAAGGATTGATTTAAATCCAAACCACCTTTCGAAGAGCGCTCTGCAGATGTATTTTTAGAAGAAAAATCTCGGGTAAAGTTGGCCATAGGCTTCTGTTGTTTTTTAGTTTCATCTACAACGCTTGCCTATCTCAAAATATTTTACATCGGACCCAATTTATTTTGTGAGCGAAATATTATTTTTCTCAATGATCTTGCGGATATTGATCAATGCATAGCGCATGCGGCCCAGTGAAGTATTGATACTTACATTGCATTGATCTGATATCTCCTTGAAGCTGAGACCACCATAATGCCTTAGCATCACTACTTCCCGTTGCTCTTCGGGGAGCTCATCGATAAGGGTGCGTACATCTTCATGTATGATATCCCGTATCCAATCTTCTTCTACATTTCGTTCATCGCGGGGTATCGTGGCGAAGACGTCGTAATGATCATCACTCCGTACGGTGGGCATTTTCTTTGCTTTGCGAAAATGGTCTATCGATAAATTATGTGCTATCCGCAAAACCCAAGGTAAAAATTTACCTTCTTCATTATACTTGCCCAATTTAAGGGTTCGTATCACTTTCACGAAAGTTTCTTGAAATATATCGTTTGCGAGCTCATCATTTCGCACCATAAGCACTATTTGCGTATAGATGCGGTCTTGATGCCGTTTTAACAATACTTCAAATGCGGGTTCATTTCCCTTGAGGTAAGACGATACTAACTCCTGATCGGACACTACGTTTGATTGCATACTTCTCCTGATTTAAGCGTAAAATTTCAGAGTAGAAGTAATGCTATAGGCCTTTAAAGTTTAGCGTTTATGAAAATATTTAGGGAACAAGAAAGCACTAAGATATGTTATCCAATCCAACCGCGCAAATATTTGCGTTATTTTGCTGGTTCTTACAATCGTAAAAAGAGTTTCTCAATATGGCATTAGCCGCTGCTAAAAAGAAAAGCGTAGACCAAAAGACGCACATTATCATCAAGAACGCCCGCACGCATAATCTCAAGGGCATTACCGTGGCGCTTCCACGGGGAAAATTTATAGTGATCACCGGCCTTTCCGGTTCGGGAAAATCATCGCTCGCCTTTGACACCCTCTATGCAGAAGGCCAGCGCCGCTATGTAGAGAGCCTTTCGAGCTATGCGCGCCAATTTCTCGATAAGATGGACAAGCCCGAAGTGGAATCCATACACGGTATCTCCCCCGCCATTGCCATAGAGCAAAAAGTGACCACCCGCAATTCCCGCTCGACAGTAGGCACGACCACAGAAATTTATGACTACCTAAAACTTTTATTCGCGCGTATCGGCCGCACTTTCAGCCCAGTATCGGGGCATGAAGTGAAGCGCAATACCACTACCGATGTAGTCAATTATATAGGAAAACTCCCAGAGGGTGCCCGCCTACTCATTATGGCGCCAATGGTGAGCAGAGCCGACCGCACCACTGCCGAGCAGCTTTCTGTGCTGGCGAAGCAAGGGTTCACACGCATCTTGAGAAATGGTGAAAGCAAGAGGCTCGACGCGCTTGACGTGGAGAAGATTTCTGAAAAGGATAAAATCGATATCGTTATAGATCGGGTGGTGAACAAGGAAGGGGATGAAGAGAACTATTCCCGCATTGCCGATTCGGTAGAGACGGCTTATTTTGAAGGCAAGGGAATCTGCAAAATCAAGGTTTTGGAAGGAGATGCCGATACCAAAGAATTTTCGAATGTCTTTGAACTGGACGGCATTCAGTTTGAAATTCCATCCGTTCATTTTTTCAGTTTCAACAACCCATTAGGGGCTTGCAAGACTTGCGAAGGTTTTGGGAATGTGATAGGTATCGATCCCGATGCGGTCATACCCAATAAAAGGTTGAGCATTTTTGAAGATGCCGTGGCAGCCTGGCGCGGTGAGAAAATGGAAGTTTGGAAAACAGAACTGACCCGCAATGCCGATAAATTTAAATTCCCGATACACCGACCGTTCAACCAGCTCACCAAGGAAGAAAGAGAACTGCTTTGGAAAGGGAACAAATATTTCAAAGGTCTAGACGCTTTTTTTAAGTATGTAGAATCTAAATCGTATAAAATACAATACCGCGTGATGCTCAGCAGGTACCGCGGTAAGACGGCCTGCCCCGATTGTGAAGGATCGCGCTTGCGCAAAGATGCCAACTATGTAAAAGTAGATGGCTACTCTATCGTAGATATTCTGGAGATGCCCGTTTCGAAAAGCATCATTGCCATGAATGAATTAAATCTGAGTAAGCACGATGAGAAAATATCGCACCGCCTTTTAATAGAAATCAAAAATAGACTGGAGTACCTTAATAATGTAGGGTTGGGCTACCTCAGCTTACAACGAATGTCCAATACGCTCTCTGGCGGAGAGTCACAGCGCATAAAACTTGCTACTTCGCTGGGCAGTAGCTTGGTAGGCAGTATGTACATTCTCGATGAACCCAGCATAGGGCTCCACCCACATGATACTACTCGCCTGATCAGCGTGCTACGTACTTTACAGAAAATAGGCAATACGGTGATCGTGGTTGAGCATGACGAGGAGATCATGCGCACCGCCGATGAGATTATCGACATTGGGCCGGGCGCCGGCAGC
The DNA here is from genome assembly GCA_963836915.1 of uncultured Cryomorphaceae bacterium. Taxonomy (GTDB): domain Bacteria; phylum Bacteroidota; class Bacteroidia; order Flavobacteriales_D; family Cryomorphaceae; genus Cryomorpha. The sequence continues at coordinate 1,234,770 of CAWILH010000002.1, forward strand.
CTCGGTGGTGAAGTAGTATTTCAAGGCGATCATAGCGAGCTCATCACAGCTTCCGATTCGCTTACGGCACAATACCTTACGGGAAAGATGGATATCGCGATTCCCGCCAAGCGAAGGAAATGGAAAAACAGCATCACCGTAAAAGGCGCCCAAGAGCATAACCTCAAGGATATTACGGCCACCTTTCCGCTCGAATGCCTTACGGCCGTAACAGGGATGAGCGGAAGCGGAAAGTCTACATTGGTGCAAGACATCCTTTACCCCGCTATCCAAAAGAGACTGGGGCAGTATGGCAATAAGATGGGCGAGTTTGAAGAGCTCGACGGAGATATCAAATTGGTTAAAGCGATCGAGTTCGTAGACCAAAACCCGATCGGTAAATCATCGCGCTCCAATCCAGTTACTTATGTTAAAGCCTTTGACGATATCAGACAGCTCTATGCCAATCAAAAATTATCTAAGGTAAGGGGCTATAAGCCGGGGCACTTCAGCTTCAACGTGAAGGGCGGGCGGTGCGAAACCTGCGAAGGGGAAGGCAGCGTAAAGATCGAGATGCAGTTCATGGCCGATATTCACCTCACTTGCGAAGCCTGCAATGGTAAGCGATATAAAGCTGAAACGCTGGAGATAAAATACCGCACCAGGACCATATCCGATATTTTGGACATGACGGTGCGGGAAGCCCTAGCGTTCTTTTCGGATGATAAAGATGAAAACCTGGCCAAGAAAATTTGTACCAAGCTGGCACCGCTAGATAAGGTGGGTTTGGAATACGTAAAGCTTGGCCAGTCTTCGAGCACCCTGAGCGGTGGCGAAGCGCAGCGCACCAAGTTGGCCGCCTTCTTGGCAAAAGGTGATAATGAGCCGCATACCTTGTTCATCTTTGATGAGCCCACCACCGGACTCCATTTTCACGATGTGGCCAAATTGCTGGAAAGTTTTTGGGAACTGCTGCACCGCGGCCATAGCGTAGTGGTCATTGAGCATAATCTAGACGTCATCAAGTCTGCCGATTGGGTGATCGACATCGGCCCCGAAGGTGGGGAGAAAGGTGGAAACTTGGTTTATGCCGGAACCCCAGAAGGCTTGATAGAATGCGCGGAATCCCTTACGGGAAAATACCTGAAAGAAAAGTTTTAGCCTTTTTGGCTGGCTTGCTGCATTATGGGAACGAAACCGTTGAGCCCCTTAGTTATCCTTAAACTGAAGATCAATAAGATGCTTATAATGCCCTTCCATTTGCAATAATTCCTGATGGGTACCCTGCTCAATAATCCTTCCTTTGGCCAAGACTATGATCCGGTCGGCCTTTTGGATGGTGCTCAGCCGGTGAGCGATCACTATACTCGTTCTATTGGCGGTAAGCTGATCGGTAGCATGCTGTATAAGCAGTTCAGATTCAGTATCTACCGATGATGTAGCTTCGTCCAGAATAAGTACTTTCGGATTATACACATAGGCGCGAATGAAACTGATAAGCTGCCGCTGACCTACGCTGAGCATACCACCACGCTCCTTCACATCATAGTCATAAGTTTCTGGAAGGCGCTCAATAAAACCTGATGCCCCCACTGCTTCGGCGGCTTCTACCACCATCTCCCGGCTTATATCAGGATCATTCAGCCCGATATTATTTTCGATGCTATCTGAAAACAAGAATACATCCTGTAGCACTACGGCAACACTCTTGCGCAAGTAGTCTAGATCATAATCATGAATGTCGGTGCCGTCTATCTTTATGCTCCCTTTTTGAAATTCGTAAAACCGATTGATGAGATTTACCACCGATGACTTTCCGGCGCCCGTGGCACCTACGAAGGCTACCGTCTCCCCTTCTTTGGCTTCAAAGCTGAGATCTTTTAACACCCAGTCTTCATCTTCGTAGGCAAACCACACGTTCTCAAACTTGATATTGCCAACGATCCCACTTTTTAGGGTGCCTTGGTCTTGCATTTGATCTTCGGTATCGAGCACTCGAAAAACCCGCTCACTACCTACCATACCCATTTGCAATACGTTAAAGCGATCTGCCAATTGCCGGATAGGCCGAAACAGCATGTAGATGAACAGGATGAATGCTACGAGATCGCCCCGAGTGACTTCCCCTTCAAGCACGCCGCCCACACCCCACCATACCAGCAGCGATAGCGACACTGCCGACAAAATTTCCACCACAGGAAAGAATATTGAATACGCCCAAATGGAACGGATATGCGCCTTCCGATGGCTGCGGTTTATGGCTACAAACTTTTCTTTCTCCTTCGCTTCCCTATTGAAAACCTGCACGATAGACATTCCTACGATATGCTCTTGCACAAAAGCGTTTAGCTTAGACACTTGATTTCGCACTTGCTGAAAGGACTTCTTGATCGAGTTTTTGAATACGACCATCGCAAAAATGAGCAATGGAATCGGAACGAGACTATAAAGTGTGAGTTTCCAATTGATCACAAACATGACAATAATGACGACGATGAGCTTGAGCAGCTCGCCCATAATGCTCAGCAAGCCCTGTGAAAAAATTTGGGCTATGGTCTCAATATCACTAATGCAGCGTGTTACCAATGTTCCGATAGCTGTTTTGTCAAAATATTTTAATCGAAATGAAGTGACGTGATTGAAGAGCTTCGAGCGCAAATCGATGGTCACCGACTGTCCCAGCCAATTACTGTAATAGGTCTGGTAAAACTGCGCCGCGGCTTCTACCACTAGAATGGCCACGATAAGAAGCATGAGGTAAAGAAGTCCTTTCGGGTCTTCGTTTACCACATAGACATCTATGGCTTTACCGATCAGCACTGGCCGCAAGACACCTAGTCCGGCAAGAAAAATAGTAAGAAAAAGTGCGAGATAAAATATTCCCTTATACGGCGTAACGTATCGGAATACGCGCTTCAAAAGGTCCATATCAAAGGCGTTACCTGTTATTTGTGCCATGTAATTCTGGATAATAAATGTTAGCAAGGAAAAGCCCCTGAGCGTGCGCCGACTTGCCCGCGGCAGTGCGGTCTTTCTCTTCGATAATCTTTTTCATGTCTTCTGGTGGTCGCTTCCCTTCCCCTATTTCAAAACAGGTTCCCACTATGGCGCGAACCATATTTCTCAAGAATCGATTGGCTGTGATCTTAAACATGGCTCCACCTTCAATAGTTTGCCAACTGGCATGTTCTACCTTCGAATCATTCGTAAAAGTCTGGGTTTGGCTCTTGCTGAAGCTGCTGAAATCGTGCTCTCCAAGGAGGTAGCTGCACCCTTGGTTCATCGCATCATAATCGAGCGAAAAAGCGTGATAGACTGAATAGTAATTTTTAAATGGGTCTTTCCGAAAATGTAAGAAGTACTCGTAGCTGCGCTGGGTAGCGCTAAACCGGGCGTGCAAATGATCGGCCGACTCGAAGCAGTCGTATACCGCTATATCAAGCGGTAAGATTGCATTAAGCTTATACACCAGATTTTCCGGAAGGGGTAGCTTGGTATCAAAATGAGCGTAATAATCTTTGGCGTGCACGCCGGTATCTGTGCGGCCGCAGCCGATGATACACTTCAGCGGCGGAACAAAAATACGGAGCGCTTTTTCGATTGTTTCCTGCACGGTTTTAACTTTGGGCTGTATTTGCCAACCTGAATAGTGGGTGCCCTGATAGGCCAAATGCAAGAAGTAACGCGGCACTATAATTTTTTTGCAAAAGTAGCACGAAAGATGAAACGAATAGGCATAATCTCAGATACGCATAGCTATATGGATGATCGGATAGTGCACCATCTTAAAAACTGCACGGAAGTGTGGCATGCCGGCGATATCGGTACGCTCCGAGTGACCGATGCCATAGCCGAAGTCGCTCCCCTAAGGGCAGTGTATGGAAATATTGACAATACCGAGATACGAAGTGAGTTTCCACTCAATGTCCATTTTACCTGTGAAGGCATCCAAGTGTATATGACACATATCGCTGGCAAACCTGGTAATTATCCCGCGCGGGTGCTCGAAGAGATCAAAACCAATAAGCCGGCTTTGTTCATTTGCGGTCACTCACATATCTGTGTGGTGAAGCAGAACCCCTATCAGCGCGTTTTACACGTTAACCCGGGCGCTGCCGGCAAGCATGGTTTCCATAAGGTTCGCACCTTGGTAAGGCTGTCTATTGAAAAGGGGCGAATCTTTGATCTGGAAGTTGTCGAGTTGGGGTCGCGTTGATTCTCTCCTTAGAGAATCAACGCGACAGTCGCAAGAGGCAAGTCGCAAGGGGCAAGTCGCGAGTCGCGGGTTTGGCACTTTACCAAGGATGAGATGGTTCGGATGTTTAGGAATTAACGGTCGTATGGGAGTGCGGGCGGGAAGTCGCAAGAGGCAAGTCGCAAGAGGCAAGTCTCGAGTCGCAAGTCGCGAGTCTCGAGTTTAGCAGCCTACCAAGGATGAGATCGTTCGGAGTTTCTGGAGTTAAGGGTCGTATGGGAGGGAAGTCGCAAGACACAAGTCTCGAGTCGCAAGTCGCGAGTCGCGGGATTGGGATCCTACCAAGGTTAAGATGGTTCGGAGTTTCAGGAATTAACGGTCGTGTGGGAGTACGTGCGGAAAGTTGCAAGGTGCAAGTCGCAAGGGGCAAGTCGCGAGTCGCGGGTTTGGCACTTTACCAAGGATGAGATGGTTCGGATGTTTAGGAATTAACGGTCGTATGGGAGTGCGGGCGGGAAGTCGCAAGAGGCAAGTCGCAAGAGGCAAGTCTCGAGTCGCAAGTCGCGAGTCTCGAGTTTAGCAGCCTACCAAGGATGAGATGGTTCGGAGTTTCTGGAGTTAAGGGTCGTATGGGCGGGAAGTCGCAAGACACAAGTCTCGAGTCGCAAGTCGCGAGTCGCGGGATTGGGATCCTACCAAGGTTAAGATGGTTCGGAGTTTCAGGAATTAACGGTCGTGTGGGAGTACGTGCGGAAAGTTGCAAGGTGCAAGTCGCAAGAGGCAAGCCTCGAGTCGCGGGTTTGGCTCCCGGTGCTAAAGGATGACAGAACGATTTGAATTTTAAGCTTACCAAAAGCAACGAAGGTTTCGCACGGGTGACCACGACCAAGAATAGTCAAATCAAAATTAACACCAGAAGCATCGGCTCGCCTATGAGCCCTGAAGTACGCGGAACTTAAGAATCAGAATTCACGATCGCAGGGAGTCCGCAAAGTAGACTCACGATCGCAGGGAGTCCGCAAAGTAGACTCACGACCGCATGGAGTCCGCATGGAGAACTCAAGACTTACGCCTTACCCAACACTTCAGCCATCTTCTGGCCGATCTGAGCGGGAGAGTCTACCACATGGATTCCGCATTCGCGAAGGATGGCCTTCTTAGCTTCGGCCGTATCATCGGCGCCGCCCACTATGGCTCCAGCATGTCCCATGGTACGTCCTTTGGGCGCAGTAACGCCCGCTATAAATCCGACCACTGGCTTGGTGCCATGCTCTTTGATCCAGCGCGCTGCTTCGGCTTCGAGGTTGCCCCCGATCTCACCGATCATTATGATCCCTTTGGTCTCGGGGTCGGCCATGAGCATTTGAACTGCTTCTTTGGTGGTGGTGCCTATAATGGGATCTCCGCCTATCCCTATCGCAGTGGTCTGTCCCATTCCGGCTTTGGTAATCTGGTCTACCGCTTCATAAGTAAGCGTACCCGATTTTGAGACGATACCGATCGTGCCTTTCTTAAATATAAAGCCGGGCATGATCCCTACTTTGGCTTCGCCGGCAGTCATTACCCCCGGACAATTGGGACCTATAAGCGTGCAGTCTTTTTGGTCTATGTAGTTTTTCACCTTCACCATATCGTTTACCGGTATTCCTTCGGTGATGGTTACGATTACTTTTATTCCTGCTTCGGCGGCTTCGAGTATGGCATCGGCAGCAAAGGCGGGCGGTACAAAGATTATGGTCACATCGGCACCGGTGCTGCCCACAGCTTCCGATACGGTATTGAATACAGGTTTGCCAAGATGGGTCTGCCCACCCTTTCCAGGGGTCACCCCTCCTACCACATTGGTGCCATATTCTATCATCTGCTCTGCGTGAAAAGAGCCTTCACTACCTGTGAACCCTTGAACTATAACCTTTGAATTCTTATTTACCAATACGCTCATTACCTTTGATCTTTTCGTTTTTTTTATCGGGTCACAAACATACTTCATTCGTCTGAGTTGACCAATGAAAGATTAAAAAGGCTTTTGCCAAAAGCTCAGGTTTCCAGTAATCCACGATGGCTTGTTAGCAATGACTGGATTTTAACATTTCACTTTATTTCAAAACGATAACTTTGACCTTTATTTAACATTTACTTAAAAACTCTATTATGATTAGAAATTTACTTTTTACGACCGCCTTTGTTTTTGCAGGAGTTGCGGCAAATGCACAATGTTTGGATTGGGTAGACCCAACTCCAACGACCCCTTGGACAGATTTTGATCCAGTACCATGTATGGATGGAGAATTTCAAGAAATTACGGCTTTTGAAGTTTTCAAAAGCGAAGCTTATCTTTTAGAAGGTATTTATACTGGTGGAAGCTACACCTTTAGTGTTTGCAATCAATCAGATACGACGGAAATTTGGGTACCTGAATTTACTGTCATCGCACCCTCCGGCGCTGTGGATAATTTTGGAGCTGGTGATGGCGACGGTTGCAGCATCACTTGGACAGCAACTGAAACTGGAGATTATACTCTTGTTATTAATGAAGCTGGAGCCTGTGGAGTTGCAGGAGCTTCTCCTGGTGGATACCCTAGAATTACTACAAATTCAGGTGGTGTATGCTGTGAGTTTCCTATGCTAACAGGAGCTACTGTCATTTGTGGAGAAGATGACGGTTATTCCGTAGAACTTACTTTTGGAAGTACTCCAGTTGATGGGTCCTATTCTATCGTTAATAATAAAGGAGTTGCTGCAGTACCTATGGATGCTGACGGCACATTTACTGTTGGTCCATTCGGCAACGACACAGTTGTTTTATTTTCTGTTGAAAATATTGGAACTGCTGAGTGTGAACCGCTTGTACTTGGAACAATTGTTGGAAATTGTACCGATCCCTGCTTGACCGCTGGAAGCACGACCTACGAGTGGAATACTGTCACTCCCCAGATAGGTCTCCAAGAAGATCTGCCTACACCAGACGGTGATGGTAATTGCGGATCAGTAACCTTCACAGGTTTTGAAATCTGGGGTGGTGAAGCGTATAGCTTTGTCGATATGCCAGCAAATACGGCCTATTCCTTCGATGTATGCACCGGCACAGGCGCAAACACGTATGCTGTGAACCTTTCAGTGATAGATGCAAGCGGAAATGAAGTTGCTTCTACACAGGACTTTGATTGCTCGATAAGTTGGTCGACAACGACTGCAGGTACATATACTGTAGTTACTAGTCGTGTAGGCTACTGTGGTATAGAACAACAAATCGACAATGGAAACCCAACTATCACCTGTGAAGGAACTGTTGGACTCAGCGAACTCCAATCTGTAGAAGCAAAAATCTTCCCTAACCCAGTGGTTGGCGAGCTTTCCATTTCTACGAGCCTTGAAGGCCGCGCTACCGTTCGCATCTTTGATGCAATAGGTCGCCAAGTTGCCAACGAAGTGTTGACACTTAACGGTGCGACCTTTATCCAAAATGTGGCCAATCTTGAGAACGGTGTTTATACCCTTCAAATCATGACGGAAGACAAAGTGGCCACCGAGCGCTTTCTGAAGCAATAATAAAATCTGGAATCCCGGATATTAAAAAGGCGGAAACCATTGGGTTCCGCCTTTTTTTACGCTTTATATTTTCATGGGAGCTTACGCCTTCACGCCTTCTATAGTGGGCACTTCCGTCTTTGTAATTGCGCCAAAGCCACCTTCTACATTGACCAGGTCTTCAACACCGCGCGCCTTAAGTATAGATGAAGCGATAACGGATCTATAACCGCCTGCGCAATGCACATATTTGGTCTCGCCGCCGGAAAAAGCTTGCATGTGCTCATTTATATGATCGAGCGGATGGTTTTCGGCATCCTTCACATGTCCTGATTCAAATTCGCTAGGCTTCCGCACATCTACCACGGCAAGTGGCCCCGCAGCATAGCGCTTGACAAATTCTTCGGTGTCAATACTCTTTATATGATCTACATCCTTGCCAGATTCCTGCCAAGCATCGAAGCCACCATCCAAAAAACCTATGGCATGATCGTAGCCGACGCGCGCCAGCCGGGTCACCACTTCTTCTTCCCTGCCGGGCTCAGCCACGATGAGTATGGGCTGCTTGATATCGGGTATCAAGGCTCCCACCCAAGGAGCGAAACCGCCATCGATACCTATGAATATAGAATTGGGAATGAAGCCCTGCACAAAATGACTCTGATGGCGCGTATCCAACACCAGCGCTTCGGTTTCATTGGCGGCAGCTTCAAATGCTTCAGGGCTCAATGCCTGCAATCCCCGATCCAGTACTTCTTCGATGCCTTCGTAGCCTTCTTTGTTCATCTTGGCATTTTTTGAGAAGTACGAGGGTGGCGGCGTAAGTCCAGATGTGACTTCTTGAACGAACTCGTCCTTGGTCATATCGGCACGGAGGGCGTAATTGGTGGCTTTTTCTTCTCCGATGGTACCCACGGTCTCTTTTCGCATGCTCTTGCCACAGGCCGAGCCAGCGCCATGGCCTGGGTAGACGATCACATCATCGGGCAGGGTCATGATTTTTGAACGCAGTGAATCATAAAGCATTCCCGCCAATTCCTTTTCGGTCACGTCCGATTTTATCGCCAGATCGGGCCTGCCCACATCACCGAGAAAAAGAGTGTCGCCAGAGAAGATGGAATGCTCTCCGCCAGACTCATCCAGCAAAAGATAAGTAACACTCTCAGGGGTATGGCCTGGAGTATGAAGCACCCGGATTTTTACCTTTCCTACGGTAAGTTCTTCGCCATCCTTGGCAATATATACATCATATTCAGGCCGCGCCGATCGACCAAAAACAATCTTCGCCCCAGCTGCTTCTGCCAAGTCGAGATGACCAGAAACAAAATCGGCATGGAAATGCGTTTCGAGCACGTATTTTATTTTCGCGCCGTCTTGTTCGGCTTTCGCCAAATAAGGTTTTATTTCCCGTAAGGGATCAATGATTACTGCTTCGCCAGCACTTTCGATGTAATAGGCTCCTTGCGCTAGGCAACCCGTGTATATTTGTTCTACTTTCATAAGGGTATTTCTTGATACAAAGGTCTAAAACTAAGATGGAGAATAATGGCCTTCACATTTTTTCTCAAAAAGATAGGATAGAAAAAATTGATACCACCCTAAATCATCGGTTTTTCACCTTGATCTCAGTGGCTTTCAAGCGGCTGCAATTGTAGAATTACTTTTCAACGTAGCTGGTAGTTACGGGTAATATGGCTATCTTCACGGCATAATCAAAAATGGCAAACCTTAACCCCTATGCACCCTAGCCCCTTTGTGGTAATTATTGATGACGATCCGATTTCTATTCTTGTAAGTGAGACCATAATGCGGAAATCCAATTTTTCAGATCGCATTAAGACTTTTCCATCTGCCGAGAAGGCACTTGACTTTTTTAAGACCTATTTTGCAGAAGCAGATGCGGAGTGCCCTTTGATATTCCTAGACATTCAAATGCCCAAGATGGACGGATGGGGATTTATCGATGCTTACCGTAATATGGACCCGAGTACGTCTGCCACCCCGCACATCATCATGCTCTCTGCGGCTACAGATCCAGATGATACCGTTCGATCCGATAACGAGCCTTTGGTAATACAGTTTATGGCCAAGCCGGTGACTACCGAAATACTTCAAGAACTGCGTGAGCTGAAACCCTGATGCGCATACCAGCCGAGGAATATAGCGTAGAAGTAGAGCGTAAACACCATACGCTCAGTCAACTTGCGGCAAGCCTTTCTTCGCAAATAGCCAAAACGTACAGCACTTCCTATTGGATCGTGGCCGAGATAAGTAAGCTGAACCACTATCCACAAAGCGGACATTGCTATCCCCAACTGGTGGAAAAACGGAATGGGAAAATAGTGGCCGATATGCGCGGCTTCATTGGCAAGAATATCTATGAACGTGCCAGGATGGCCTTTAAAGAAACCACCGGCAATGAAATGGCAGATGGTATGCAGCTGCTGTTTCGCTGTAAGTTAGGTTTTCATGCAGTATATGGCCTGTCGGTAAATATCCTTGAAGTGGAGCCTTCCTTCACCCTGGGCGAGATGGCCCGGCTGCGCCGTGATGCTATCCAAAAACTGCGCTCTTTAGAAGTATTCGATCTTAATAAGATTTTAAATTTGGCCTTGCTGCCAAAGCGCATCGCAGTAATATCAGTCGAGACCAGCAAAGGATTTTCAGACTTTATGCAAACGCTCAGCAAGAGCAGGTTTTCCAAAGCGATAGAGACGCGACTTTTTCCGGCATTGCTGCAAGGAGATGCCGCTGTAGAAAGCATTCAAATAGCTCTCGGTAGGATCCAGCAGATCCAGCATTCATTTGATGCCGTGGCCATCATACGCGGTGGTGGTGGAGAAACGGGGCTCGACTGCTACGATAATTTTGAGCTGGCGAGAGCCGTAAGCCTGTTCCCCCTGCCGGTGATCACTGGGATCGGGCATGCGACAAACCTTACCGTAGTAGAGCAGGTGGCCCATAAAAACATGATTACCCCCACCGACCTAGCCCGTTTCATCATTGATCGCTTCCTAGCCTTTGCAGATCGGCTCGATCATGCAGAGCAGGTGATTTTTAGATTGCAAAAATCATGGTTTAGAACCGAAGTAGCCCTACTCAGTAACTTTGAAATGCGGCTGAAGGGTTCGTTTCAAAAGCAGATAGCAGATGCGCATACCGAGCTGGGCAAGCTGGCCAATACGCTAAAGGATAGACAGAATGATGCATTGGCATCTTCATTTAGACTTCTCGGCCATAGATTGCCTTCAGCCCTGTACCATGCTGCCATACAGTTGATATCACAGGAAAGGACTAGGATTAAAAACAGCAGGAGAAACATAGAATTCAGCCAATACGGCCGCTTGGAGAGAAACCGCCATAGACTGGCTACAGCCAAGGAACAATTAAGGCTTCTCGACCCAATCAATGCCCTGAAGCGTGGCTATTCCATAACTACGGTCAATGGTAAAGTGATCAAAGAAAATACTAATTTGCCGGAAGGCACCGAGATAAAAACACTGCTCTATAAAGGCAGTTTGGTATCAAAACTAATAGAATCTAAAGATGGCGAAGAAGGCAAAATATGAAGACCAGCTGGCAGAGCTGGAGCAGATCATTAAAGAAATAGAGCACGACGAAGTGGCCGTAGATGAGCTTTCGGAAAAAGTAAAAAGGGCGGCTACATTGATCCGAAGTTGTCAGGCCGTGCTTACGAGTACCGAAAAAGAAGTAGAATCAATCTTGAGCGAGCTCAATCAATGAGAAACGGGGATTGCGACATGAAAATTTGCAGAAAGGCTTGGGTCAATCCTTTCTGAAAATATTCTTCTTATCCTGAAAGGTCTTAAATTCTAAAGCATTACCGTCAGGATCTTGAATGAACATCGTCTTTTGTTCGCCTATTTCTCCTTCGAAAGCCATCTGTGGCTCTACCAGAAAATTGATCCTTGCCGAGCGAAAGGTTTTTTCCATTTTATGCCAATCTTCCCAACTCAATATTACCCCGAAATGGTTGGCCGGAATGTGGCTGTTGGGATTGTAATAATTTCTGGGCTTGGCCACCTTTTTCGTAATATTATGAATACTCATTTGGTGGCCAAAAAAATCAAAATCGACCCAGGCATTCGACTCCCTACCTGGCTTACATCCTAGAAAATCTCCGTAAAAGGCTCGCGCCCTTTCAATATTTGCCGTAGCAAAAGCAATGTGGAATATACCTTTCATAGTTGAAATTTTTAACGTCACTGAACTTCGGTATGCTAATTACTAAGAAGAAGGATCAATCGTCGCTCTCATCTTCTACATCTACATCTACCTCGGAGCCATCTTCAGAATCATACGAATAATCATCGTCAGAATCTACATAATCATTGATATGCTCATCAAGGGTTCTATCTAATTTGACCAAGTAGGTGATCTCATCGGTCTTGACTTCAAGGGCTTTGATAAATTCTCCCTTGGCATTTACGAAATTGACCAGTTGGCTATCCTCATAGCCGTAGGGATACTGCTCGTTTATCAATGCGATCACATCATCTCCAATAGATTTAAAATCTTTTATGACTCTTTTCATCGCAATAGATTTGTAATTGGTGTAAACATAAATAGGTAAGGATAAGGTAGTTGTTCTATTATTTTATATTTGAAAATAGGTTGGATGCATCAAGCCGACCGGGCAGAATACGGAGATAAATATAAAAATGTTGTTTTACCAATTCAAAATCCACGCAAAAATTAAGGGGACTACAATGGTAGCATCACTTTCTACGATATATTTCGGAGTATCAATGTCCAGTTTTCCCCAGGTGATCTTCTCATTTGGCACCGCACCCGAATAGGAACCGTAACTGGTGGTAGAGTCTGATATTTGACAGAAATAAGACCAGAATGGAATATTTTCCATCTCCATATCTTGGTAGAGCATCGGCACTACACAGATAGGAAAGTCGCCGGCTATGCCACCCCCCACCTGAAAGAAACCAACACCTTTGCCTTCAGAATTGGCGACGTACCAATCTGCAAGCCAAGTCATATACTCTATTCCAGACTTTACGGTAGATGCCTTGAGCTCGCCTTTCATACAATAGGAAGCAAAAATATTTCCCATGGTAGAATCTTCCCATCCCGGCACGATGATGGGAAGGTTTTTCTCTGCGGCAGCGATCATCCAAGAGTTTTTGGGATCAATTTCATAATGTTCCTTCAGGTCTCCCGACAGGATCATCTTATACATGTATTCATGCGGAAAGAAGCGCTCGCCATTTTCTTGGCCGTTTTCCATTGCTTCACGATGTTTTTCTGGAGACGCCGGAAGGCTTCTTCTTCGGGTATACACGTGTCGGTGACCCTGTTAAGGCCGCGCTCTAGCAATGCCCACTCGTCTTTTGCAGTAAGATCGCGGTAATGCGGCACCCGCTCGTAATGGCTGTGCGCCACTAGGTTCATCACATCTTCTTCAAGGTTGGCGCCGGTGCAAGAGATGATCTGCACCTTATCTTGCCGTATCATTTCGGCCAGGCTGCGCCCGAGCTCGGCAGTGCTCATAGCGCCGGCCAGTGTGACCATCATTTTGCCACCTTCCAGCAGGTGGGTTTCGTAACCCATCGCAGCATCTACGAGTGCGGCGGCGTTGAAGTGCTTGTAGTGATCTTTTACGAAGTTCGAAATAGGTCCTTTCTCAGCCATTGCTTTTGTTCTTTTTCTTGAATATATAGGTCAATATCTTATAGTAGAGTTTTGAAGCCAGAAAGTCTGATGATCGCTCCTTGGCATTGGGCATCAATTCTACGATATCGAAGCCGACGATAGTACGTTTCTTATTTACTTTCCGTAAAAATTTTAAGGTCTCAGCCCAATGCATTCCGCCTGGCTCAGGCGTACCCGTAGAAGGCATGATAGATGGGTCAAAAGCATCTAAGTCGATGGTCATAAACACATCTCGCGTCATTCGATCTATAGCTTCATCCATCCATAGGCCATCTGTATGCATCTCATGGGCGAAGAAAACATTCTCTCGCTTCATGGTTTCATTTTCTGAAATGTCCATGCTGCGTATACCCACTTGCACGAGCCGCGCCTTTTGATTGGCTTCGTATACAGCACAGGCATGGTTGCACGTGCTGCCTTCATAGCTTTGGCGCAAGTCGGCATGGGCATCGATCTGGAGTACAGTAAGGTTATCGAACTTTTCCATAAAGCCACGTATTACTCCAATGCTTATAGAGTGCTCCCCCCCTATGGCGGTAACGAGCTTACCCATAGCTAGATACTTATTTACTTCGGTATGTACAGCATCTACCATAGCTTCGGGAGATGATGCTTCGGTGACGGGCGGAGCCAAGAAGACTCCTTCTCGATATACTTCTGTATCGGTCTCGATATCATAGAGTTCCATGTTGCGAGCCGCGTCGAGCAAGGCTTCCGGGCCTTGGTCGGCACCTTTCTGCCAAGTGCTGGTGCCGTCATAGGGTACGGGTATCAATACTACTTTGGCTGTAGCCAGCTGTGCAAATTCATCCGGGATTCCGGCGTAGTTATTCGTGCTTTCCATCAAGTTCTGCAGTTTCTTTTAGCGATTCATGCGCCGGATCCTTATCGCGGTAGCCGAGTAGCTTCATCATGGATTCGGAGGTCTGCTGATCGGCAAATACGCGATAGGTCAGCGCGCCATTTTCATCTCGGTCTATGATTATTTGTTTGGGAGCGGGGATCAGGCAATGCTTCAATCCGCCAAAGCCACCCAGCGTATCCTGATAGGCTCCGGTATTAAAAAAACCGATATAAAGCGGTTTCTCTGCCGAAAAGCGCGGCAGGTAAATGGCGTTGATATGCTGCTCTGAATTATAATAGTCGTCACTATCGCAGGTGAGCCCGCCGAGAAATACACGTTCATAATCGCTCTGCCATCTATTGATAGGCAGCATTATGAAGCGCTTGTTGATAGCCCAAGAATCTGGCAGGGTGGTCATGAACGATGAGTCTATCATATTCCACCGCTCTTTATCATTCTGCCGCTTTTGGTTCAAGACTTTAAATATGGCTCCACCGCTCTCACCAACTGTAAAACTTCCAAATTCGGTGTAAATATTGGGTTCTACAAAACCTGACTCATCTGAAAATAATTTGATCTGGCTTATGATCTCCTCCACCATATATTTATAATCGTAGTCAAACGCCAAGCTATTCTTGATCGGAAATCCGCCGCCGATATTCAAGCTATCCAGCTCTTGGCATTGCTCCTTTAAGCGACCGTATACGGTAAGACATTTATTGAGCTCATTCCAGTAATAGGCATTGTCATTGATACCTGTATTGATGAAAAAATGGAGCATACGGAGCCTCACGTTTGGCTTATTCTGTATCACATCTCTGTAAAAAGGGACTATATTCCTATATCCGATCCCCAGCCTGCTGGTGTAAAATTCAAATTTTGGCTCTTCTTCACTGGCTATTCGCACACCGATCTCAAATTCATCATCGATCAATGCATCTAACACATCTATCTCCTTATAATTATCGATGACAGGTATAATCTTGAATCCACGGTTTATAAGATGTGCGATGCGCTCCAGATACTCTTCGGTTTTATAACCATTGCATACCACCTCCCGTTCTTTACTAAGCTTGCCATTATCATAAAAGTGCTCTACAATGTCTAGATCATAAGCCGAAGAAGTCTCAATAGAGATATTATTCTTCAGCGCTTCGGTAAGCACATGCGAAAAATGCGAACTTTTCGTGCAATAACAATAAGTGTAGGAGCCCCGGTAATCAACCTTCTTCATACCCTCGGCAAACCAAGCTTTGGCACGCTGAATATTCTGGGAAATTTTGGGCAAGTAGGTAAATTTCAGTGGAGAACCGTATTTCTCTACGAGCTGCATGAGCGGAATCCCGTGAAATTGGAGCTCATCATCTTTCAGTTCAAATTCGTCTTGTGGAAAGTGGAATGTTTGATCTATTAGATCGAAATATTTTGTTTTCATTGATTTCTGTTTAAGAGTATGTGGAGCGGTAAAAATTGGCTTACGAAGCTACCCTATAATTAAACTCTGATAATCATAGCGCAGAAACGATCCAATAAGGAGTACTTAATACCTTTCACCCACCTTCCGACGTATCCTATAATTGAAAGGTTTCCCGATCCAACTCTGTTCCTACAAGAAAAATGATTTGCTCTCAATTCGGGGCGAAAATTAGAAATAATATTAAACACAGCCCAATTTGCGTTAACCGGCTGAAATATCTGTTGGCAAACCCAAGAGGTACAAAAGAATAGTCATAAGTATTAGGGCTGATTATCCCCATATTCAAGGCTAATGTTAAGTCAGCTTCATCCAACCATCTACATAGAGATACAACAGATGTCTGGTATTGTTCATCCCAGTGACCATTGCCACTCGTGACGGAATAGCTACAGTGATCAAAAAATCACCAATATTTGCTATCGTACGTCATCATATTGCCATTAGCTTTGTACCTTTATTGAATTTAAATATTTTAACCAATTTACCAGAACTCATGAAAATCCATATTGTATTAATTATAAGTATAGGTTTGCTCTGCCTTTCGGCAAAAGCCCAGGTAGTGGATAAAACAGAGCAAAAGGCAAAGGACAAAACCAACCAGCGGATAGATAATAAAATAGACCGTGGGCTCGACAAAGGTCTCGATGCTGTGGAAGGGCTCTTCAGCAAAAAGAAAAAATCCAAGACGGAAGAGTCTGCAAATACCGAAAATGATAGTGCATCTGACGAAGGCCAAGCAGATAAAGCGATGGGAAGTATTTTCGGAGGAAGTGTAGATGTCGAAGACAGCTATAGTTTCGAACATAACTTCGTTCTTGAACTAGTGGCGTATGATAAAAAAGGTAAGCCTTCAGATCCGGTCGAAACCAAAATCCTAGTCGCCGAAGATGATCAACTTATGGGAATAGAAACCAATGCAGAAGGGGCAGAAAGTATGATGGTCTATGACATTAAAAAAAAGCAGTTCATAACCATGGTGAATAGCGGAAACGAGAAGATGGGTTTTGCCATGGCCATCAAAGACAGTGATTTAGACCAATCAGACAAATATGACCCTGAAGATGTCAGCTTTACCAAAACAGGTAATAAGAAGACGATATCTGGATATAATTGTGAAGAATACCTCATGACCAATGAAGCAGATGATAAATACATCCAAACTATTTGGGTAGCTCCCGATGTAGACGGAGACTGGGTAGGTGCAATGAGAAATATGATGAGCTCAAATAAAAAAATGGCCAAGGAATATGCACTTCCTGAAAATTATCCTGACGGAGCAATGATCCAAATCATTTCCCAGTCGACCAAGAACGCCGAGAAGTCAATAACCACGGTGAAAGAAATGAACCGCAACGATCCGCAGACCATCAAAACCAGCGGTTATAAATTCATGTCGTTGGGCGGCGGCCAATAATAAGTGGACAGTCTTTCTTTAGGCCGAACCCTAGATCTGGGGTTCGGTTTTTTTTATCAATAGCGGAGCCCTTCATCAAATCCTGCCTAAATCCTTGGTAGATTTCGTTATTCCAAAGATTTTCCCATCCTTTGAAATCAGAACTTTCTACGAATTATGATTCTCTCCTTTAAAGGGTTTACGCCCGTGGTGCATCCTACAGCCTTCGTGCATCCCAATGCCACCGTAACTGGCAATGTAGTGATAGGCAAGCATGTGTACATCGGCCGGAGCAGCCATACGCGGCGATTGGGGCAGAATAGAGATAGCAGATGGATGCAATGTGCAAGAGAATTGCACCATTCATATGTTTCCCGGTAAGGAAGTGATCTTAGAGGCCGATGCGCATGTAGGCCATGGAGCGGTAGTGCACGGCGCACGGCTGGGCAGAAATTGCTTGATAGGTATGAATGCCGTAATAATGGATGATGTGCACGTGGGCGCTGAATCTATCATTGGGGCTTTGAGCTTCGTGGGTAGCGGCACAGAGATACCCCCGCGCAGCCTGATGGTGGGCAATCCCGCAAAAATTATCAAGCAGGTCTCGGACGAGATGATAGCCTGGAAGAGCAAGGGCACAGCGCTCTATCAATCCCTGCCGGAAGAGTGCCATGAGCTATTGAAAGAAACCGAACCACTCCGGGAAAAACCCGCCCACGCGCGAAACCAAGATGCGCTCTATGAAACATGGGAAAAGATCCAATCAAAAAATAAGGGCTGAGAACCAAAGGCTAAGAGATCAGCGCTTCATTTAGAAAAGACCTGAACTTTGACGCATCGTGGTATTTTTCTATTACGAAATCAAGCAATAGGTCATCCGTGATAAGTTCGGGCGGAAAATCGGCCATATAGTAAAACTGCTTATTGAATAGATAGGGCTGCCCGACGGCTGCTGCTGCAAATTCGGGTGGAAGCCTTTTATTCTTCTCTCCTTTCAGCTCTCCGTAGGTTTCTACAAAATTGGGATCTTCGATGGCAGCTTTAAACTGCTTTTCACTTTCCATTATTTTCTCCCGTATCGACCTGAGCTGCTCTTTATCGGGCTGATATGCACCGCCGCCAATGGTGATCAATTCTGGGCCAAACTGTAGGTAAAGCCCGGCATGGCTGCCATCCTTGCCCCCGCCAGGCGAGAATGCCGCCGACCTATTGAGTTTATAGGGACTCTTATCCTTCGAAAAGCGAATGTCTCGATTGATCCGGAATATGGTCTTCTTCGGATCCATATCAAGCGCGGGGTCATCTTTTTTCAAGGCCGCCAAAAGATCGGCCATAAAGTTTTCAAAAGGCTTCTTAATCTCCTTTTCGTACCACTTACGGTTCTGGTCAAACCAGTCTTTGTGATTATTTGCAGCCAGCTCGATGAAGAATTGATTAAAATCTGAAGTGAAATGGGACATAAGCTAATTTAATAACAGAAAAAAGATTAAAATTAAATAATCCAACGATTGGATTATCAATTTTTTAGAGTCCGTATGTAAAATCTTTTCAACTATTTGAAATAATCAAATCTCACATCCCCAGTTTGATTATTGGTCTTATTAGTTACATTTGAGTCTATAACCCTTTGATACTACCTATGACTGTCAACGAAGTTGAATCAAAAATCGAAGAATTGAAAGTTGCCGGCTTGGCATTAAGTCAGCACTCAATACTCGCAGAAGAAAACTACGGAATAGACGTAAAATCACTTAAAGACATAGCAAAGACTACATGCGACCCTATACTGGCCGATGAGCTCTACGCTACAAAGAACCATGACCTGAAGGTTTTTGCCACACTCATTGACGACCCTGCCAGCTATACGCTGGACGAATTGCAGCAGCGGTCGGAGCAGCTTTATCCATCTCCCTTTGCGGAGCAATTTTGTCAAAAAGTAATGGCGCGATCCCCACATGCGGTTCACTATATCGATAAGTGGGTGCATGAAGTAGACAGCGAGCACCGTGCCTATGCATTTCTAACGCTTGCCGAGATAGCCAAGTCAAAAAATAAACTATCTCCAGATTTCTTCAAAACATATATTGAAAAAATCGCAGTACAGGTAGACGGTGAATCAGAAATGGTACAAGAAGCGATGCATGAAGCGCTTATGGCAATGGCTCAGCGTAGCGTGGCTTTAAAAAAGGAAGTGAATGCCTTGCATATCGCTAACAGGGATGATCAAGCCTTAAAATCAGGCACCAAAGGAATAGCTGAGAAAACAGCTCAAAACCACCATTAGCGTTCTGCCTGAGTACGGAAAACAAAGGGTTGAGAAACTTCTAGCGAATCATTACCACATGACCCTTAAATACTTGGGTCTCAATGCTAGCTACTGACTTCACTTTTAAAAAATAAACGAAAAGAGTTGGCGACGAAAGATAGGTACCCCCATCTGTAGAGCCATCCCATACTCGATCTGGGTCATCGGATGAGAATACTTCGGTACCCGTTCTATCCAAGATTAGCAACTCGTAGGTATCGATCTCCGGGCCGCTGATCACAGGTCGGAATACGTCGTTGAGCCTGTCAAAATTAGGCGTAAAAGCGTTTGGAATGTATACATCCAGCTGAGCGCCTATTATTTCATCAACGTCAGATTTTTGGCAATAGCCTGTGGCTGCGGCACATAGAACAACAGCAAACAAAAACAATGCTTTAATATAAGTCATATCCTTCACGGTTTGAAAGTAAAAAAAAAATAACTTTATAAGTTAATTTTTCATTAAATGTGTTGGATAAGCATCAAAAAGGTTAACTACCCGCCTCTTACGGCAAGGTTATAGGGTAGACGAAATGTTTTTTGAAACGTTGCATTTCAACGCTTACTTTATTTGTTCCGATCATTTTAGGCCCGGGCTCGGCTATCATTCGGAAACCGAAAAGCATCTCCAAAGCGACTCTAACAACTTGTCTTCAAATATTTACGGCCACACCACTAGCAGGGAACGCAGCTGAATGGTACTTCTCGAAGCTGGGACATTTTCTTGGCGCCTAGGTTTTTGAGTCAGCGTTTACACAGAACCAATTCTCCGACCCGTTAATCTACCTAGTTGATCCGATCCTGCTTTGACGGCTCGATGTGTAGTTTGTAAATCCAATCGAACTCCCATTCAAAAAATCAAATTAATCCTGCCTAGCAAAACATCAAGCTATAGCAGGCGGCTTAGAGCTGTTGGTTTGATGATTTTCTTTTAGCAACTTTGCATCCTAAAATAAAGAAGCCATGAATAATATGATTGCCGCGCTATGCTTGATTTTGCTCACCGGATGCTCTTCCATGGCGCAAATGGGATATACCGACTATAGCAAGCAAGACGGACTGGACATAGCCACTAAGTGGGCTAAGGCCAAAGATACGGATGGCGTGAAGAAGCCGGCGCTGCTGCTGGGCATTGAGAACACCAATGCCTTTGCGGTCGAATTTAGTTTTGAGATCTTGTTTTATTATGAAGGCCTTTTGCGGGAAACCGCGAGCATTGACACGAACTGTCTCGATGGTTTGAAGTCCAGTATCGGCAAGCTCAATGGAATTTATTTTATTCCTTCGAAGTTCACCCCTGAGCAATTGGAGTCTAGCGATTTCTCTTTTGAGCTCGCTGAGATAGAAGTTGGCAAAATAGCCAATTGCGACAGCGCAGAAGAAAACGAATAAACGGCTCCAGCTGGCCTTGCATAAAAACTTTAGGCAGGCTTGTTTTTTTCCATGAAGCTTTTGATGAGCTCATCGTCACTCATTCCCAAAGTCTTAAGGCGTTCTTCTGCCTGCTTTGCCCACATATCGCCAGGATATTTTTCGATCACTTCTTGATAGGCTTCGCGGGCGAGCTCTACTTCCTTTAGATCTTCATCGTAGGTAAAAGCCATTAAAAAAGCCACTTCGGGATTGCGCTCATAGCCAGGGTAATCAGTCAATATCTTATCATAGACTTTAAGTGCCTTCGATGGCAATTTCACGGCACGGCTCAACGCGGCGACCTTGTATAAATATTCGGGTGCCTTCTCCTTATCACCTATGAATAATTCGGCATACCGGTTATAATCTTTTATGAGCATGGCCGTAGCGGGTGCGCTCATATCATAGTCTTCTTGATATACCACGTTTTCTAGGCTATCGATCCGGGCATTCAGGTCGGCCTTTTCATCCTGTCGGCTCTTGATGCGGTCATTGAGATTCTTATCGGTTTCACCGCCGCAGGCGATGAGCAATGCAGTACTAAGTAGACAAAATATTGTAGTTCGAATCATCTTCTTTTCGATTTTAGGTTGGGAAATTTCATTCGGTATTTGACGTCGATATCCCCTTTCGTGATATCGGCGAGCTTGCGTTTCAGCATCCTTCGCTTTAAAGGCGATAGATGTTCAGTAAAAAGTACTCCTTCCACGTGGTCGTATTCATGCTGTATGATACGCGCTGCATAGCTTTCAAAGGTTTTCTCGTGCAGCTCCCAGTTCTTGTCGTAATACCTTATTTTGATCTTTCCTTCCCTAGCCACATCTTCCCGAATGGCGGGTATGCTTAGACAGCCTTCCTGAAAAAGCCACTCTTCACCTGATTGTTCGATTATTTCGGCATTGATAAATACTTCCTTTAAGTCTTTTACCTTTTGTGCGTCTTCATCATCTTCGTCGTCACCAAAGGGTGCGGCATCTACGATGAACAATCTAATGGAAAGACCTATCTGCGGAGCGGCAAGGCCTACCCCTTGAGCAGCATACATCGTTTCAAACATATTATCAATGAGCTCTTGCAGACCTTCGTAATCTTCTTCAATCTCTTCTGCCTTTTTCTTCAGCACCGGGTCGCCGTATGCCACTATTGGTAAAATCATGTCGCAAAAATAATCAAGTCATCGAAAGTAATGCTACCGCTCATATTTTGCGGTAAGCGAGGCCGGCTACTCCATATCTTCAATGACCGTCACGGTATAGTCTTCGCTGAGCAATCCATTGATGCGGCCCACCATTTTATCAATCTGCTCTATGTCTACGCTGTTTTTGATATGACTATTGCAGGCACGGACTGAACTGCGTATGTATTTGGTGATCAATTCTTGGAATTCTTGGCTCTCCCTGTCGGCAAATGCCATGTTTTTCAAACAGTCCAAAAACTTAAGCATCACTGTGGCATCGGCTTTTCCGTACTCGCGAATGGGCGTAAGGTTTACGAACATGAGATGCTCCATGTCGGGCTGTCGGTAGAATACCCTTACCCTATTCTCATCATCGCTCGCGTGGTTCTGTTCATTGATTTTCATCTTTTTAATAAACAGGATCGCGAGCAGATCCATGGCCTTCACAGCAGTACCCGGATCATTTATGCCCGGGCTCAGGGCCTTTACGGCAATTTCAGAAATCTGCTTGAACCCAAATAAATAATGATCTGCCACATGCTCTTCGATATAAAAGATGAAGCAATTTCTTATTTCTTTCAGCACTTCATCATCATCAGGTTTCTTACTGATCTTGACAATGGGATAACCCTTGATCACAAAAAATCCGATCTGCTCGGTCACCACCACCTGAAGATCATTCTCGGTGCACACTTTCAGTAAGCGCTTGTTTTGAATTTGCTTAAAATAGCCATTGGTATTCGCATAAATGGTATGCCACCCATCGGTATCGGGCAGCAAGGGTTGTGGCTCGTCTTCATCTACCCGCTCAATCTGTTCTTTGGTCTGATCATAGATCTGATTCAAAATATTGTCGACCTGAATGCTTTTGCTGATAGAGTCAATGAAATAAACGAATAGGCCAAGGCAGGTAATGGCAAACATCATGGCCACAAGTATTCCGATACTGGGGATTTGATATTCAGCTTCTTGCGACTGTATATTGGTGATCAATATCAAACTGTATACGATGGTGCCAATATAAAACCCCAGTACTATTTGATGCGATTTCTTAGTGATAAGGCCGGGAATGACCCGTGGTGAAAGTGTGGCCGATGCCCTGTTCAGCACCAGCATGACCATAGAGAAGCTGAATACCATGAGCGAAAAAATACTGGCCACAATGGTGCCCAAAATCAATCGTGCATTTTCTACCCCTTCTACCAATACCGGGCCTAAATAATTGCGAATGGAGATCATCACACTTTGATACTCCAAGTACATCACGAGGAAGGAGAAAAAGAAAAAAGCTGATGCAATGATCGAAGGATAAAAGGCCAGGCTATTTAATACCTTGATATAAAGTTGGTAGATCCGCGAAGTGAAATTTTTCATCCTTGCTGCAAAAGATTTTAGAGTGCTTTACAAAGTCAGCCAAAGTAGCTAAAGTTTGAAAAAGCAAAAGAGCTTTTGCAGATGGTTCTACAGGCGCCAGAAAAAACCCTTTACCAGTCGGTCTTGGTGATTTCTTACCTTCGCTGTCCAAATAAAATAGATGTCGGTAAAATCTAAAGAAAGTTCTGAAAAGAGCATGGCCATCGATAAAAGCATCCTTGAAAAAGCATGGTCGCTGATGAGTACCGCCCATGCCATGACCCTGCTGTTCGAGCGGGAAAAGGCCGTGACGGCCAAGTATGTTCACGCCACCAGCCGCGGGCACGAAGCCATCCAGTTGGCCTGCGGCATGCAGCTCAAGCCGCAAGATTATATATATCCCTATTACCGTGACGATTCAATACTGCTGGGCATTGGCTTGGAGCCAAAGGAGCTTATGCTTCAGCTACTGGCCAAAAAAGCCGACCCCTTCTCAGGGGCCGCACCTACTACTCCCACCCTAGCTTGCGGCGAGACGGGATGCCAAAAATCCCGCATAACTCAAGCGCCACAGGTATGCAGGCCATACCCAGCGCGGGAGCAGCCCTAGGCATTCAATATTTGGAAAGCCAAGGGCTAGCCAAAAATTCGCTGGAGCCGCCCATCGTTGTATGCTCCATAGGCGATGCCGCCATGACTGAAGGGGAAATAAGCGAATCGCTCCAAATGGCCGCGCTAAAGCAACTGCCCTATCTCTACCTTGTTCAAGATAATGAGTGGGATATTTCGGCCAGTGCCGACGAGATTCGAGCCAATGATGCCGCCCACTACGCGCGCGGCTTCAAGGGTATAGAAGTGCGAACCATAGACGGTACCGATTTTGAACTTTGCTGGACTACCATTCAAGAAGTATTCGAGACCATTCGCCGTGAGCGTCGCCCCTTTTTGATCCATGCTACCGTACCGCTTCTCAACCATCATACCTCCGGCGTACGAAAAGAGACCTACCGCGATGACTTGGATGAACAGGCCAAGCGAGACCCAATGCCAAAGCTAAAGAACCTGTTGCGGAGCAATGATTTCTCAAATGATACCATAGACAGTATTGTCGCAAAGGCAAAAACAAGGGTGGAAGAAGACTATACCGCTGCACTGTCTGAAAGCGACCCCGACCCGGCCGACCTTTTGACTTTTCACTTTGCGCCAAGCCCTGTGACTGCCGAGAAAGGCACCCGCGCCCCGACCGATGCCGAGACCGCGCTGATGGTAGATTGCGCGCTTTTTGCTGTTCAGGAAATTCTCGAAGACCATCCCGAGGCCTTGCTCTATGGCCAGGATGTTGGACTGCGCCTGGGTGGGGTGTTTCGCGAAGCTGCTACCCTTGCGGGAAAATTTGGCGTAGACCGCGTGTTCAATACGCCTATCATGGAAGCCTTTATAATAGGTAGCACCGTGGGAATGGCGGCCGTAGGTTGCAAGCCGATCGTAGAAGTTCAATTTGCCGATTATATATGGCCCGGACTTAACCAGCTATTTACCGAGTTGAGCCGCAGCTATTTCCTCTCGGATGGTAAGTGGCCGGCCAGCGCGGTAATTCGCGTGCCCATAGGTGCTTATGGCAGTGGCGGCCCCTATCATTCATCGAGTGTAGAATCGGTCTTGAGCAATATCCGAGGTATAAAAGTGGTCTATCCAAGCACTGGAGCCGATCTGAAAGGGCTTCTCAAGTCTGCTTTTCTCGATCCTAACCCGGTGGTTATTTTAGAGCATAAAGGACTGTACTGGAGCAAAATAAAGGGAACTGCCAAGGCCAAGTCAAAAGTTCCCTCACGAGATTATGTAATCCCTATCGGAAAAGGACGGATCGTGCAGGAAGCCGAAGACCAGAAGGTTGAAAACGGCGAGAGCCTTCTCGTAGTTGCCTATGGCATGGGAGTCTACTGGGCCTGCGAAGCCGCCGAAAATTACCCTGGCAGGATCGAAATCCTTGATCTTCGCTCCATCTCTCCATGGGATAAGGAGTTGGTTTTTCAATCGGCAGCTAAACACGGTCGTTGCCTCGTGATCACCGAAGAACCTGTAGGATGCTCTTTTGCAAAAAGCGTGGCAGCCGACATTCAATCAGCCTGCTTTGAAATGCTCGATGCACCCGTGCGCATAATCGGATCGGTAGATGCACCCGCCATTCCGCTCAATTCGGTACTCGAAGAAACCATGATACCCAATGCCGCCAAAGTAAGCGATGCCATTGGCAAATTATTGGATTATTGAACTGAACAATCAGTTTGATCAAGCGTTCCCTTCAAGGCTTGTCACACTTGAGCCTTTATCTTAGTTT
Organism: uncultured Cryomorphaceae bacterium; assembly: GCA_963836915.1. Lineage (GTDB taxonomy): Bacteria > Bacteroidota > Bacteroidia > Flavobacteriales_D > Cryomorphaceae > Cryomorpha. The sequence goes on from CAWILH010000002.1 coordinate 1,260,460, forward strand.
TGCACCCGAATTAATCGATTATAATGCCGCGTTTTCACAAACTCAAAGTAAAAGATATTACCAAAGAAACGCCTGATTGTGTTTCACTTACGTTTGAAATTCCCGAAAATCTGAAAGAAAAATTCAGTTATAAGCAGGGGCAATACCTCACACTCAAGCTGAATATAAAGGGCGAAGAATTGAGAAGATCTTACTCGGTATGTTCTAGCCCTATCGCCGAAGCCGATATGCGCATAGCCATCAAGGCGGTAGAAAAGGGAAAGATGAGCACCTATCTCAACAATGGCATTGCCATAGGCGACGAGATGGAAGTGATGGAGCCGATGGGAAATTTTTATACCGAGATGCCCGCTGGTGAAGTGAAGAACTATGTGGGTTTTGCGGCAGGTAGCGGCATCACCCCTATCATGTCACTTTTAAAAACGGCCTTAGCGACAAATTCGGAAAATCGATTCACCCTTTTCTATGGCAATAGAAGCACTGCGGATATCATCTTTCGCGATGAGCTGAATCAATTGGTAGAGCAATATGCAGGCCGGCTGTCGGTGCAGCATATCTTAAGCCGGGAAAAGACCAACGATCCACTCTTTGAAGGGCGTATTTCTCCCGAGAAGGCCGTCGATCTTTTGACGCATTTTGAAGAGATCAAAACAGCTGATGAATATTTCCTTTGCGGCCCGTACGATATGATCATGGGCTTGAAAGATACCTTGATTGATTTCGGAGCGACCAAAGAAAACATTCATTTCGAGTTGTTTACCACCGATGTACCGAAGACTAAGGAGAACGAAGATAAAACCGAAAGCATAGAGAAAGCATCACTCACGAGCAAAGTGACCGTGGTGCTCGATGGCGAAGAAACCGAGATCAGTGTGGGCCTAATGAGAGTATTCTCGATGCCGTGCTCGATGCTGGCCTTGATGCGCCCTACGCTTGTACGGGCGGCTCTTGCTGCACCTGTCGCGCCAAGACCATGGAAGGCAAGGCAGAGATGGAAGTAAATTATGCCCTTACCGATGCTGAAGTAGAAGATGGCTATATCCTCACCTGCCAATCGCACCCTACCACTCCCACTATGGTGGTAGATTACGATGAACCGTAGTATCGTTGCGAGCTCAAAGGCCTAGATCTTGGGCGGTCAAACCACTACTTTTGAAGATGGGATTAAACCGGTTTGCTTCAAGGTCTGACTAAATTTCTCCAAAACACATGGCGTTAAGATTACTGGCGACCATCCCGGTAGAAAACTTGAACAGGAAGCCGGAGCGCCTTCATTTTTATGCTCAGGATCAGCAGCACTCGGCTCAGGGTGAGAAACCTGCGGATCAATAAAATGCCAAATAAGCTACCTTTGGCTGCTATGCAATCCAATTTTCTCTTCAAGCCTGCAGACATTGCACCTTTGGCGGCCTTTCGTATTCTTATGGGTTTGCTCATGGCTTGTGAAGGTTTTGGAGCTATCATTACGGGTTGGGTGCGAACGAATTACGTTGATCCAGATTTTAGCTTCAATTTTATTGGGTTCGATTTCCTTCAAATTCTTGTAGGCCCACAAGCCTATGTGGTATACGCCGCACTCGGCTGTTTGGGATTGGCCATAGCCTTCGGCTGGCAGTATCGGGCTGCCATCATCGGCTATACCATCCTTTGGGCTGGGGTATATTTCGGCCAGAAGACGAGCTATAATAACCACTATTACTTGCTTCTGCTCATGTGCTTTCTATTCTGCCTCGTACCTGCCAATAGGTACGCTTCTATGGATTTGCGTTCGGGCAGGGCTGAAAAATCACAGCTCACACCTTATTGGACCATCTGGATTTTCAAATTCCTGCTTCTCATTGTATACTTTTATGCCGCATTGGCCAAGCTCTACCCCGACTGGCTAGAAGGCAAACCCGTAGGTATTTTCTTGAGTCATAAAGCCGATTATCCAATTCTAGGATCAATGGTAGGCGAGCATTGGCTTATCATGCTTATCAGTTACGGCGGCATCGCCTTCGATTTTTTAATCGTGCCAGCGCTTTGGTATAAGCCTACCAGAAGGGTGGCTTTCGCCATATCCATTGGTTTTCATTTATTCAACTCCATCGTATTTCAAATCGGCATCTTTCCTTATATGATGCTTATCACCACGGTATTATTCTTTGAGCCCGTTTATATCCGAAAACTTTTTTTTAGAAATTCCACTGATCCTTCTGAATCAAACATGTCGAGCAGCATGGCACGGCGCTCGATTCTTTGGGTGCTTGTGCCATTTTTTGCGCTGATGGTCATCTTGCCATTGCGCCCTTATTTCTATCCAGGTTCATCGCATTTTACCGAAGAAGGTCACCGCCTGAGTTGGCATATGATGCTTCGATCAAAGCAGGGTACCGTTTATTATCGGGTAGTGCTTCCGCAAAAAAACAAAGAGATATTCGTATTTCCCGAAAGGGAACTGCCCCAAAAGATGAGCCGGTCGATGGCCGGAAGACCCGATATGATCTGGCAATATGCACAACGCCTTAAAGCTAGGTACGACGCTGAAGGAGAAGCAGACACAGAGATTTATGCCGTATCGCGAGCCAGCCTGAACGGCCGGAAGATGGTGCCACTTATTGATCCTGCCGTTGATTTGGCCATGGCCGAATGGTCGCATTTAAGCCATAATGAATGGGTACTTACCCTTACGGAAAAGCAGTAAGCCTAGGCAAGAAGCAGTAAAATGTGTAGTGGCCTTTTCGATACGTTAAGAAATCTTTAGCATTTCTGGAAAGTCGCTGGCATTGAAATCTACCTTCTTACCTTCGGGCAAATTTTAAAATGAAGAATCGTTCCCTTTTCGTCTGTGCATGTCTCTTCTGCTTGGGACTTCAAAGTCAAAGCTTGATCGAATCTGGCCCCATGAATGGCTATGCCGAGATGCGTGAAGTGATGGTGTGGGTGCAAATGAAAGAAGCCTGTATCGTAGAACTCGTCTATTGGCCGCTCGGCGAGCCTACAAAAGATTTCCGCTCCCTGCCAGTAGCGGCAGATCCTACCATGGCGCTCGCCGTGCACCTGCTTGCCGACAGTGTGCAGCCAGGGATTGAATACGGCTATGCGATCTATGCCAATGGTCAAATGCAAAGTGGCGAGCGCGAGCTCCATTTTAAAACCCCCGACCTCTGGCGCTGGCGTACCGACCCGCCGGCATTCTCTATAGCCTTGGGCAGCTGCTCATACATCAACGAAGCTCGCTATGACCGGCCTGGCAGTACTTATGGAAGCGACTATTCCATTTATGAACGAATAGCCGATCAATCTCCCGACATCATGCTTTGGCTGGGTGACAATACCTATCTGCGGGAGGCAGACTGGTTCACCCGAACCGGAATTTTAGAAAGACATAGCCATACCCGAAAAACCACAGAGATGCAGCGGCTCCTTACCACCGGAAGCCACTACGCTATCTGGGACGATCATGACTACGGCCCAAATGATGCCAACCGCACCTTCCCCCACAAAGATCTTACCCTCGAAGCTTTTAAATTATTCTGGGCCAATAATGGATATGGAGTCAGCAATTCAGGCGGCATTACGAGCGCATTTCAATATCAGGATATACACTTCTACCTGCTTGACAATCGCTGGAACAGAACAGATGCAAACCTTGCCACCACCGAAGAGCAGGTACTTGGTGAAGCGCAAATAGATTGGCTTATCGAAAGCTTGGCCTATAGCCGGGCACCTTTTAAATTCGTGGCCGTGGGTGGGCAGGTCTTAAATGACGCTAAAGTTTATGAGACTTATGCCAATTATGAAACTGAGCGCCAGAGACTGCTCGACCGTATAGCTGCTGAGAAAATAGAAGGGGTCATCTTCTTGACTGGCGATAGGCACCATACCGAATTGAGCAAGGTAGTTCATAAGGGTACGACCATCTACGATCTCACGGTATCACCCCTTACTGCCGGGACGCATAAGCCTGGAGACGAAGTAAATAATAACCGGGTAGAAGGTACGCTGGTGCATGATCACAACTTTGCGCTGCTCGATGTGAGCGGCGCTTTTAATGAGCGGAAATTGAGCATCAAGGTGATAGGCGTGGATGGTGAAGTAATTTGGCAGCAAGAGATAGACCACTCAGAATGGACTAAAAAGGAGCATCAAGAATAAGTTTGCCTAAATCCGCAGTCTTGCCCCGCTCCCGATACCCTCAGGAAGTTTGACCAATCCATGTTCATAATGGATTCCTTGCAAAGGGTCATTTTTGATCAGGAAAGGCGCATCAAGGTCGACCCAATCGGCCAGAGGAGCGAGATGCGCTGCGGCGGTGGCTCCGCAAGATGATTCTGCCATGGCGCCCAGCACTACCTTAAGTTTCAATGAGCGGCATTGATTGATCATTGCATAAGCCTCGGCAAGGCCAGTGCTCTTCATCAACTTTATGTTCACGCCATCAAAGGCTTGCGAGATGCCCGCTAAATCAGTCCGTCGCTTTACCGCTTCATCCGCTATAAAGGGAATTTCAAATCGTGCTTTGAGCCATTCCATATCGTCGAGCTGCTCTACCGGCAGTGGCTGCTCGATAAACAGCACCCCTTTTTCTGAAAGGAAGGTACAGATGGAAGCAGCTTGCTCTCTGTTTTTCCAGCCTTGGTTCACATCTACGCAAAAGGGTTTGTCGCTCAAGGCCAAATAATTTTGCACCAGCGCTTTATCATCGTCCGAACCGAGCTTCAGCTTGATAATCCGGAATGGCGCCGCTTCGGTAAGCTTCTCCCGGAGTTCACCTTCTTGAGAGATCCCAATCGTGTAGGTACTCAAAACAGGCGCGGCAGAAACCTGATAAAATTGAGAAATTGAAAGGCCATACTTCTGACAGTGAATATCATGCAAGGCTATATCAAGAGATGCTTTAGCAGCATTATTTCCGATGGTGACCTGATCAGCTTCCGCAATGGCTTCCAATATCGGAAGGTGCAAAATCCTTTGCCAATCCAACTTTTGATAAAAAGCTAGAACATCCGCTACGGTTTCGCCCAAATATGGCGGCAGGGCAGCTTCTCCAAAGCCGCTTTCTTCGGCCGATTTGATGCACAGCAATACCGTCTCCGTGCAGTCTCTGCTTCCCACTGCCAGCCGAAATGGAAATTTAAATAGAAGAGTGTACGGGAGCGCCGTGACTTCGTACGCTTCTGATTTGAAAATGATTTTGGCTTGCTTCCAATCCATTCCTCTTTTTTACTGGGATTATTTACCGTTTCCGACTTTGGACTGGTTGTAAGGATTGGCATAGCCAAAAAACCTAATTATCTCAACTATCGCTTCTGAAACTCCCATCGCTCTCCATTTTTCCAAGCATTCCGATCATTTCCGTAATTTGGATAAGCCTTGGCTTCCTTGAGTATTTTGGCAAGGTGCAAAAGATTATACGTCATGAAAGTGGTATTTTTATTGGTAAAATCGTTGTCGCCGGACTGCGTGCCTTCATCGGCATAACTTGGCCCTGGCCATATCTCACCGAGCCAGCCGCAATCGGCTTGTGGCGGTATGGTGTATCCAATATGCTGCAAGCCATAGAGCAAACCCATGGAGACGTGTTTTACGCCATCTTCATTTCCAGTGATCACGCAGCCCCCTACCCGCCCATAATAGTTTGACTGCCCTTTTTCATTTATGTCAGCGCTATTTGAGTAGAGCCGCTCTATGAGTTGGGTAGCGATAGAACTTCGCTCACCGAGCCAGATGGGGCTACCGATCACGAGAATATCAGCTTTCAAGATCTGTTTATAAAGATCGGGCCATTCATCCGTTTCCCAACCATGCTCGGTCATATCGGGCTTGATGCCAATAGCGACATCATGATCGATAAATCGGAATGAATCTACCGCAACCCCTTCCCTTCTCATGATCCCGATCGAAAGATCCATGAGCGCTTGGGTATGGCTTTTGTCTGGCGATTTTTTGAGCGTACAATTAATAAAAAGCGCTGAAAGTCCTGAAAAATCTAGATTTGACATTAGAATTGCATTAGCATTCCGCAAGATAGGTCTTTATGGGAAGTTGGACGTTATGTGACAGACACCCACTCGCTTTCGCGAAAGCCCTACTGATACAAGAAACTTCTTATGATAAAGGATTGATCAAAAATTTGATTCTGAAATTACTCTACCACAATTTCAACACGTCGCGAATCTCCATCAAACTTTTCGCTGGAGCCTTCTGCGCCCAATCCGGTGATAGAGATTTTACTTTCGGCCACACCGCGCTCCACCAACTGCGATTTCACATATTCTGCGCGTTTCTTTGATAAGTTCAGATTATAAGCGGCATTCCCACTGCTATCCGTATGGCCTACCAATCTGGCACTGCGCTCTGGCTGGGCTTTTAGATCGGCAGCTACCAGATCCAGCTTATCTACCTGCTCTTGACTTAATGTGGATTGGTTCAGTCCAAAATTACAATTTACCGGATAGCTGGCTTTTAAGGCCGCAGGAGCTGGAGATGGTTTAGGGTCTTCGACTGGCTTGGCTTCCAGCTCCACAGCTGCCGTATCTGGCAGGGTGGTCGGCGTAAGCCCCCGGTCATCTTGGAGCAAAGAATCTACTACCGCGATTTGGGTTTTTGCAGAGGAGTCGGGTGAAAGCGTATCTGCGCTTAGTGAGTCTAAAGCCATTTTTGGTTCGTCGATCTCCGTGGTTTGTGCACTGTCATTACTATTGTTCACATTGGCGTTGCGGTATATGAACCCCGTTGGCTTCGTGGCTTCCGCCAATGTATCAGATGGGGTCTCCGATGCAGTAAGCCGTGCTATTTCCTGCTGGAGGCTATCTACCAAAAGGCTGTCTTCATTTTGAACATAGATCGTATCAGTAGTATTCGAGCCGCCGCCAGCAGCTACCGCACCTATAGCTGCGCCACCCGCCAAGGCACCAACATTACCATTCCGACGTGATTTACGTTCTTCTTTTGCCAGATCGTTGGTAGCATCGATAGATTTATCAAGAAGTTGATTTTGACGCCTCATCAATTCATTCTGTCTTTCCAATTCACTTTGAATAGCTTCATTATTTGAATTGGCAGATTCTACCTTTTCGTTATTCACCTGACCATCATTTTCGCTATTGCGGTCCCGCTCATTTTGCAAATCCGATTTTTCTGAATCATCAGGTGATTTTTGCCCGTTATTATTCCCGTTGTCGGAAGGTTCATTTTTGTCTTTGTTTGCAACCACGGTGGTGGCTTTGACGATACTCGAATCCTGCTTTGAAGAAGTGGTGCTCTGAACGCTCCGTTCAACGTTGGCAATAGAGTCGGTCTTGGCGTCTTTTCTCGGCATATTTTGAGTGCTATTGCTCGAAGTAGGATCATCTCTTGAAGAACCACTTTCTTTAATGGGGTTTCTCACAACGGATGTGGAATCCTTTTCGGTCACTGATGCATTTCTAGACGCTGTAGATTTTGCACTTGATGAGTCTTGTGATGCAGGTTTTTCACTTTTTGAATTTTCTGTGTCCGTATTTGTAGAATCGGGTTGCTCTTCTGTATTTCTAGTTACTGAAGATACACTGATCCGATTGGTATCATCAGCGTTTTTTTTGGCGTCACTGCTTTTCGTAGAGCTGGTATCGCTGCTTGATGGCTTTGATTCTAAAGCAGGACTTACATCTATGCTATCTGCATCGGTGCTTTGATCTTTTACGTCGCGGGTGGTTTGCTTTATTTTTTGTTCTATCAATGGTTCCGTAGACAAGGTATCGGCTTCCACCTTTTCGATTTTTTCGATCTTCTGCTTCACTGCGATAGAGTCCCGTGACTGTTTGCGCAAGTCACGGCGCTGATATAGACTGTCGAAATGCATGAAAATCTGCAAGGAATCGGCACGGGATATCTTCATGGCGGCGGGTGCCTTCGATGTGGGCTTTTCAGGACTCCTTATTGTATCGAGCTTTGGCTCAACCACTGGTGTATCAAGTGTCTTTACCTGAAGGGTGTCCATTTTGGTCATATCTGTCCGGCTATCGCCGGGAAGCACATCTGGAAGGGCCAAAAAGATAGGTGCTTTAAAATCGCTTTTTCGCTGGCCAAAATGGTAGTTCAAACCGAATTTAAAATTATTGTATTGGTTGTACCTGTCGGGAGAAAAATCATCAATAAACCCTCTGGGCAAGAGCATTTCGAAAGAGAACTCAGCTGAAAAACGCTCGCTGAGTCGAAACTTAATCCCATTTTCAAGGCCTACCAGCGCTAGGTAATCGTCGCTGGTATCGTCCATAGCCATCGGCCCCTTATTCTCATTAAAACCAAGCTCTACCTTATGAAAGAAAGAAATGAAGGATCGCTTAGAAAAGAGAAATCCATTATCCCAGTAAAAGCCAAAATTTACAGACCCATAATTGATGTCAAAACGCTCATCAGAAACCAGATAGCTCATCGCCCCGGCGCGGAAACCCAAGGTAAAGGCTGACCCTAAGCGCTTATCGATCTGTACTCCATAAGTATATGAATCGGCATCCGATGGAAATTCCAGATTTTCGGAAAAGCTGCTCGCGCCGGCAAATGGGGTAAGCTGCCAATTATAAAGATCGCGCTGCGCAAAAACACCCGCCGAGCAAAAGATAAAAAGGAAGAGAAAAGCAGTATAGATGGTTCTTTTCAAAATGAAAGGTTTTATCAGATTTATAAAGCTATCAATTCTTCTTGCCAAGCCCCAACCATACATTGAGCTCTAGGCTGAGCCCTACGAAAGGACGGGCGAAAACATCTCCTGTTCCATCGGCATTCTCTAAAATGGTGGCACCGGCATTGAGCCTTAGAAAGTAGAGCACTCTATATCCGTAGGCCAAGTAAAACGGCCTATCGATCAATGGTTCAGAAAAATCAGTATTATCATCAAATTCAAAATCGCGCAAGAACACACCTGCTGAGATTGCGCTATTGCTCCAAAATTTTCCAGAAAGATTGGGGTTGGCGAGCGGAAATGAAATACCTACGAACGGTGCTCCGGCATAAGAGAGATTTTCTACATCGCCACCGTCATAAATACCGCCAAAACCGGCATTGAGCGAGAGCTCGTTTCGTGTGCGCTCTGTTTTGTAATTTTTTACCAACCTTGACGATTCGAGTGTATAGAAATTGAAGCTCAAGTATTGATTGATCTCCCGGTCTACCAAGGCTTTCAAATTATCAACCTGCTGCTTAAAATAAAGCACGCGCTCATCATTCTCTTTATTCTCTTCCTTTTTCAACACATTGAAACGACCATCTTTCAACCGCAATTGCTCTAAATTTTCCAATTGATCGGTGATCAATTGCGAAAATCCTGGAAAGGCAATTTGAAGTTCATTCCGGTACAGTAATAAGCCATCGCCTACTAATTTATCCAGATCCTGCTTGATCAATTTTGGATTCTTTTGAAGGTCAATCGAATTCTTATTGGACACGATGTTTAAATCGAGGAGCGAGTTGGCGGCTTCATCTACTTGGCGGCGTAACTCGCTCAGCTCTGCGGCGCTGGTCTTGCGGTAATAGTTGATCTGGATAGTATACTCTGTATTCCCGCGCAAACTATAATTGATGGGAACATAAAATTCGGAAGCATCTGCGCCGATCGGTTTGTTCCAAGTAGAGATGTCTAGTGCATCTTTGTCAAGACGGGTAGATGCGAAGACACCAATTTCTACTAATTCAATATTTTCGGGCACCGCACCGTTGACTATCCAAGGTGTTTCGGCTGGAAGCAATTGGTTCTGTCCAAACCAATTTTTTTCATAATCGTAGTTCACGCTTTCAAATTGCGCGCTTGAGCAGATTGCAAATGACAGGCAGAAGCCAAGTAGATAAATTTTTTTCAAATCGGTATAATTAATAGTGTAGGATTCTTTACGGTAGCTCCAAAATAAGAAATAAACTTCAGTAAAGTTTCATTTAGGATTGGGTTGAAAGATAACAAAGAACAAACCACAGCGCATAAAAGTTATGCACCGTTTTCTATAGACTTATAACATTGATTAACATAGTTTTGAGAGCCAATAGAGAATTGTACTATTTCTACAAAGCCTGATCATGGCGTAGAACATCCCCGAAACTTAGCCATTGTTCCACACTTGTCCACAGACCGAACAGGTAAAAATTAACGCAGAAGTACTTCTGGCCGGCTGCTGAATGGGCTTATATTTGACTCCTTTAAATAGCACATGACAGACATAGAAATCGCCCAGAACCGAAAGTTAATCCCTATTCAGGAAATAGCATCGGCATTGAATATCCCTGCCGAAGCACTCGAGCTCTATGGTAAATATAAAGCCAAGATCCCGCTCAAGCTTATCGACGACGATAAAGTAGCCGCGAGCAAGCTGATCTTGGTCACGGCCATATCTCCCACCCCTGCTGGCGAGGGCAAGACCACTACATCCATTGGCTTGGCGCAAGGCATGAATAAAGTCGGAAAACCCACTACGGTAGTGCTCCGAGAGCCTTCGCTAGGACCTGTATTTGGGATGAAGGGGGGTGCCGCTGGCGGCGGCCATAGCCAGGTGCTGCCCATGGAAGACATCAATTTGCATTTTACCGGCGACTTTAGCGCTATAGAAAAAGCCAATAACCTCCTAGCCGCCTTGATTGATAATAACATTCAGAGCAAGTCGCGCACCTTGGATATCGACCCGCGAACGGTGCGGTGGAAACGTGTGATGGACATGAACGATCGCTCCCTGCGAAATATCGTCACAGGGCTGGGCGGCTTAGGGCAGGGCGTACCAGCTGAAACGGGTTTTGATATTACGGCGGCATCTGAGATCATGGCCATACTCTGCATGTGCACCAGCTTGAAAAATCTGAAGGAGCGGTTGGGAAATATCTTCATTGGCTATACCAGCACAAGGCGGCCTGTATTTGCGCGCGAGCTGAATGCAGTAGGCGCCATGACCGCCCTTTTGAAAGATGCAATAATGCCAAACTTGGTGCAAACGATTGAAGGCACACCTGCCATCCTTCACGGTGGACCATTTGCAAATATTGCCCAGGGCACCAACACCGTTTTGGCCACCAAGATGGGAATGTCCCTTTCGCCCTATGTCATTACCGAAGCTGGGTTCGGAGCCGACTTGGGAGCAGAGAAATTTCTAAATATTAAATGCCAATCGGCAGGCTTGAAGCCGAGCACTGTTGTATTGGTGGCCACCGTTCGCGCCCTAAAGTTTCATGGGGGCATTCCCTTCAATAAGCTCCACGAAGAAAATATCGGAGCCTTGGGCGCTGGTTTTGCAAACCTTAAGAAACATACTGCAAATATGTCGCGCTACGAAATACCCGTGGTGGTGGCCATTAATAAGTTCCCGACGGATACCGACGCTGAGCTGCAGGCATTGCTCGACTTATGTGCTTCCGCAAAACTGGAAGTGGAAATCTGCAAAGCCTGGGAAAGTGGTGGCAGCGGAGCCAAAGCATTGGCCAAAAAAGTAGCTGCGGCGGCCGATAGTGGAAAGGCAGATTTCAGACCACTCTACAAATGGAGCGATTTGCCAAAGCAAAAGATCGAAAGGATAGCCACCGAGATGTACGGCGCAGATGGTGTGGACTATAGCCCACAGGCCGAAAAAGATTTAAAGCAAATTAACCACCTCCAGCTGGACCATCTCGCCATTTGCATGGCGAAAACACAATATTCACTTTCAGATAATCCGTCCCTGCTCGGTCACCCTTCGGGTTTTAGGATCACGATACGGCAGGTAGAACTAGCCGCCGGTGCAGGGTTTATCATTCCGATTACCGGATCTATCATGCGAATGCCGGGCTTGCCTGCAGTACCATCTGCCGAATCTATTGATGTGGATGCGGAAGGTAGGATTACCGGACTCTTTTGAAACGGATACTCAGATTTTATCTCCATCTCATTCTCAAAAGGTGAACGGATATGGCTGGAAAAGGTGAACGAGAATTGCTAGAAAATTTCACATAAAAAAAAGGCCATCTCGATTGCTCGGGATGGCCTTGAATTCAAAAAGTTAAAGCGTATATGTTAAACTACTTTTACATTTACTGCGTTCAATCCTTTTTTACCTTCTTTAAGTTCAAATTCCACTACATCACCTTCACGAATTTCATCGATCAAGCCTGAGATGTGTACAAAATGTTCTTTGTTGGTTCCTTCTTCGCTGATAAATCCGAATCCTTTAGACTCGTTGAAGAATTTTACTGTGCCTTTGTTCATTGTAATAAATTAATAAATAATAATTGACGCAAATGTACACTAATTACCTTCACTTGTTAGGTTTTTCTGAAATAAATTCTCGAATAGTCCTAATTTCCAATCATTAAGGCTCCATATCACTCCCTTAGGGTTCCAATTACTTACGGGATTTTAAATTTGCTACTACATCGTCGCGACTTACCCCTACCCGGTTCTACCTCGGCGCTACTGTGATTGAGAAAGAAAATTTCGGCTCGCAACCTTGCTTCTGTTAGTATCTTCATTGGCAGGATGGGGCTTGAATCATTAAATTTGTTGCTGCTCGATTAAAAGCATTCCCTGCCTTATGTTCCTGATATACGACACCGAAACCACCGGTCTGCCCCGCGATTGGGATGGCCCAATTTCCGACCCTGATAACTGGCCCCGCCTGGTGCAGCTCGCGTGGCAGCTTCATGATGAATCGGGCTCCCTGATAGCCGCCGAAAGCTACATCATTCGTCCAAATGGATTTACCATTCCGTACAATGCCGTCAAGATTCACGGCATCAGCACAGAGCGGGCAGCCGCCGATGGTAAAGAGCTGGTGGAAGTACTTGCGCACTTCGAAGCAGATCGCCAGAAGGCTACCTATATGATAGGCCACAACCTTGGCTTTGACGTAAATGTAATCGCATCTGAAAATTTGCGATTGGGGCAAGCGCATCCCGTTACGGAGATGAAGATCCTTGACACGAAGGATCTTTCTACAGAATACTGCGCACTACCCGGCGGCCGTGGGGGCAGATTCAAGTGGCCAAAACTTACGGAGCTGCATGAGAAACTTTTCAACAAGCCCTTTGCAGATGCCCATGATGCGGCCTATGATGTAGATGCTACTGCCAAATGCTTCTTTGAGCTATTAAAACGAAATGTATTTAATGTCGACGAAGTAAAAGACCCTGCCGCCATTCGCTATGAAGCGCCAAAACTGGGTGCTGCCAATTTTGCGCAAGCAGAACCGGCCGTACCCGAAGCCTCTACCGATATGGCCGATGCCAAAAAGGCCGACATCCGTGATTTAAAAAAGCTGAGCTTCTCGCATCTCCACTGCCATACCCAGTTCTCTATACTGCAAGCAGCCAGCTCGGTGCAGAGCCTGATAGACAAGGCCGTAGAACTTGAGATGCCGGCGGTGGCCATGACCGATCACGGCAATATGATGGGTGCGTACCAATTTGTAGAAAACGCCATCAAGGCAGATCTCACGCCGATAGTGGGTTGCGAATTCAACCTTTGCGGAAGCCTGAGCGATAAATCGAAGCAGGACAATGGTTTCCAAACCGTGCTTTTGGCAAAGAATAAAAACGGCTATCATAATCTTGCCAAGCTCTCATCGACCGCTTTCACCGAAGGATTTTACTATGTACCGAGAATCGATAAGGAAGTGCTGCTCACCTATAAGGAAGACTTAATAGTGACCACCGGCGGACTATGGGGCGAAGTGCCCTCACTCATTCTCAACGTGGGCGAAACGCAGGCCGAAGAATCCTTCTTATGGTATAAGGAGCATTTTGGAGACGACTTTTATGTAGAGCTCAACCGCCACGGACTGCCCGAAGAAGACATCGTGAATGAGACACTCCTTACTTTTGCTGAAAGGCATAAGGTCAAATATTTTGCTTCAAACAATACCTACTATACCGACCCGTCGGATGCGCGAACCCACGACCTGCTGCTCTGTGTGCGCGATGCCGAATCGGTAAATAAGCCCAAGAAGTACATGGGCAAGCGCGGCCGCGAGTACCGGTTTGGTTTCCCAAATGATGAATTCTACTTCAAAACGGCCGATGAGATAAAGAAGCTCTTTCACGACCTGCCCGAAGCGATCGAGACCACGGGCGAAATAGTCGGAAAAGTAGAACGATACCGGCTGGCGAGGGAAGTATTGCTACCAAAATTTGATATTCCGGAGCAGTTTCTTGATCCGCTTGACACCAATGATGGCGGCAAGCGGGGCGAGAATGCCTACCTGCGGCACCTCACCTATGAAGGTGCCAAAAAGCGGTATCCCGAACTTGAAGAAACCACCCGCGAGCGGCTCGACTTTGAGCTGCAGACAATCGCCAATACCGGCTACCCAGGATACTTCCTTATCGTTCAAGACTTCTGCGCTGTAGCGCGTGAGAACGGCGTATCGGTAGGCCAGGCCGTGGATCGGCAGCAGGATCGGCGGTGGCCTACTGCACGGGAATCACCAATGTAGACCCTATAAAGTATGACTTGCTCTTTGAGCGTTTTCTCAATCCCGACCGGGTGTCCCTTCCCGATATCGACATCGACTTTGATGATGAAGGCAGGCAGATCGTAATCGATTACGTGATCAATAAATACGGTTCCAATCAGGTAGCACAGATCATTACGTATGGCACCATGGCGGCCAAATCATCGGTACGGGATGCCGGCCGGGTAATCGACCTGCCCCTTCACGATACCGACCGCCTCGCCAAGATGGTGCCTTCTACATCGCTCAAGAAACTCTTTGCGATGGATGATAAAAAAATGAAATCTTCCTTCAGAGAGCACGAGTATGCCGGCGCCAAAGAGCTCATAAATATAGCCGAAGGAAAAGGCATGGAAGCCGATGTGGTAAACCAGGCCCGTGCCATGGAAGGCTCCGTGCGAAATACGGGGATACACGCCTGCGGGGTGATCATCACCCCCGATGATATCACGAAATATGTGCCCGTAGCCCTGGCCAAGGATAGCACTATGTACTGCACCCAGTTTGACAACTCGGTAGTAGAAAATGCCGGCCTGCTAAAGATGGACTTCTTGGGGCTCAAGACCCTGACGCTCATCAAAGATGCGGTGGCTATCGTAAAAGAAAGGTATCAGGTATCGATCGATCCCGACCTGATCGATCTCGAAGATGTAAAAACCTACGAGCTCTTTCAACGGGGTGAGACGGTAGGAATATTCCAATATGAATCGCCCGGGATGCAGGCGCACATGAAAGATCTCAAGCCCACCACTTTTGATGACCTTATTGCCATGAATGCGCTCTACCGCCCCGGCCCGATGGAGTATATCCCAAGCTTTATAAAGCGGAAGCATGGCAATGAAGAGATCACCTACGATATAGGTGCTTCCGAAGAAATCTTGAAGGAAACCTACGGTATCACTGTGTATCAAGAGCAGGTGATGCTGCTTTCGCAAAAACTGGCAGGATTTACCAAGGGTGAAGCCGATGTATTGCGTAAAGCAATGGGTAAGAAGATTTTATCGCTCCTAGATACACTAAAGCCAAAATTCTTAGACGGCTGTGTAGACCATGGCCATGACCGCGCCATAGCCGAGAAAGTTTGGAAAGACTGGGAGGCCTTTGCATCTTATGCGTTTAATAAATCACACTCTACCTGCTACGCACTCGTAGCATTTCATACGGCCTACCTAAAGGCCAATTACCCGGCAGCCTATATGGCTTCGGTGCTGAGCAATAATATGAACGATATCAAGCAAGTGACTTTCTTTATGGAAGAGTGTCGCCGCATGAATACGCTAGTGCTCGGGCCGATGTGAATGAATCCAATTTAAAGTTTACCGTAAATGAAGATGACCAGATACGCTTTGGCCTGGGAGCCATAAAAGGTGTGGGCGAAGGAGCCGTGCGGTCTATCGTTAAGGAGCGAGAAGCCAATGGCACCTATAGCGATATTTATGATTTCGTGCGGCGCACCGATAAGCGCCATGTGAATAAGCGGGTACTTGAAAACCTTGCGCTGGCCGGTGCGCTAGA
Source organism: uncultured Cryomorphaceae bacterium (assembly GCA_963836915.1). Classification (GTDB taxonomy): domain Bacteria; phylum Bacteroidota; class Bacteroidia; order Flavobacteriales_D; family Cryomorphaceae; genus Cryomorpha. The sequence goes on from CAWILH010000002.1 coordinate 1,276,392, forward strand.
CTGCTTTGAAGACATTTACCGAAGCCAATACTTTGCAGAAATGCCCAATGGCGGCACCTTCGCAGAAATACTGGTGAAATTTGGTGCTGCGCTCCAATCTTCAGATGATGCTCCGCCCGATCTATTTGGCGACAGCGTAGCCGTACAGATACAGACCCCTGCTCCACCCCTCGTGGCAATGTGGGACAATGTATACCGGCTCAATAAGGAAAAAGAAGTGGTAGGGATTTATATTTCGGCGCATCCATTGGATGATTTCAAACTGGAAGTGAAGCATTTCGCTCGGGGCGATATGCGGATGTTGCAAGACCTACAACTCGCCCTAGGCCATGAGCTGGCGCTGGCGGGGATGGTGACCAAGGCCGAGAACCGAATGACCAAGTCTAATAAACCCTTCGGCAGCTTTGAGTTTGAAGACAAGCATGACGTATATAAATTTTTCTTGTTTTCGGAAGACTACCTGAAGATGAGCCATTTTCTGGTGCCCGGCAATTTCCTCTTCATAAAAGGAAAAGTTCAGCCCCGGCAATGGTCAAAAAATGGCGAACTCGAATTCAAGATTTCCTCGATGGAGCTCCTTGCCGACCTTCGCGAAAAGCAGACCAAGAAGGTGCTTATCGAAATGCGTTTGGAAGATATTACCGAGACCATGCTCGAAGATCTGGGCGGTATACTGGAGAAGAAAAACCATGGAAAGACCTGTCCGATCGAATTTCGGGTACTTGACCCTTCGCGAAAGTTGGCAATCCGGCTGCCTTCGCGATCTTCAAAAATAGATTTATCCAATGAAACTATAAAGGAATTAGATGCAGTAAAAGGGCTTAGCTACGTCCTTAAGTAGTACTTTTGAACCTTGGTACGGTAGGAGAAAAACTTATGGATTCCTACCCTTTCGGTAAAAAACTAAAGATTAAATTAGCAGCATAAAATAAAACATTATGGCAGTAGAATTCACAGAAGCAAACTTTGACGAGCTCGCATTAAAATCAGACAAGCCGGTATTGGTTGATTTTTGGGCAGAGTGGTGCGGCCCTTGCCGCATGGTAGGGCCTATCGTAGAAGAAATTTCGAAAGACTATGATGGCAAAGCCATAGTAGGAAAGGTAAACGTAGATGAGAATCCATCGATCTCCATGAAATATGGAGTGCGAAACATCCCAACAATCTTATTTCTCAAGAATGGAGAAGTGGTCGATAAATCAGTAGGTGCTGTTCCAAAAAATATCCTTACCGATAAGCTGGACGGACAGATGTAATCGAATTAAGATTTGAATTATTAAGGCGCCGTTGGCGCCTTTTTTTATGGTTAATACTTCTTCCATCTGGGTGTATTTTTTTGATCATTGCTCTGTTGAAAATGCTCACTCTGTGGGGGGTGATTTTGAACCTAAGATCGATTCTAGAGTCTGTCCATAGAGTCGGGTGGCTGGTTCAGAATGTTCAATAAAAAGTCCTTAGTCCAAGTCCTCAGATCAAGTCTTTATGGACATACCCTACTTAACCGCAACGCTCACTATAATCTCCCGCACTTCTCCGCTACGCCCGCGGGCTTGAAACCATCAAATTATAAACCCCTTCGCTCAGGTCATCTTCTGGGTTCCAGATTTCTAAAAGCTCGGCAGGATTTATTGCCTTGCCGCGGTGCAGCTCCACACCCCAGCGGTTATAGATCGCATAGCTCAGCTCTGCCACGCCCGCGCTTTGGAGCAGCAGCACATCATTGCGACCATCGCCATTGGGGGTGATAATATTGGGGATGAAAAGCTGAAGACCCTGGTCTACCCGAATGGTGATCAAGGCCGTGTCGGCACAAGAAGGCTGCATAAAGTAAGCGATCAGCGCCACTTGGTAGGTACCCGAATCGGAAAAGGTATAGCTCACATTTTCGGAGCTGCTGAAGGGATTGCCATCTACCAGCCAAGCATAGCCATCTGCGCTCAGGCTCCCATTGGTGAAGACCACCTGTAGGGGCGAGAAGCCCGTGGTCGGGTTGGCCGTGAATATGGCCTGTTGCGGCGGGTTGAGCCCGATCACCACAGTGCTGTCCCAGCGGCAGCCGAGGGCATCGGCCACCGAGATGAGGTAGGTGCCCGGTGCGAGGCTCTCAAAAGTTGGATTGCCCTGCGCCCTGTCCCCAACTTGAAAGGTAAACGGCTCCCTGCCCGGGATGTCTTCAAAGATGACCCTTCCCGTATTATTGGGGCATAGGCTCTGGCGGAGCTTTAGGTTGGCGGGCCGCGGTATCTTGCCGACGGTGATATGCACCGGGATGGTCTGGGCACAGGTGCCGCCTTCATCGTCGTTCCACATCCTTACGGTGAGCCAGCGGCTGCTGTCGGCGGTGCATATAGGATTGGCGATGGTGCTATCGCTAAGGTCACTGGATGTGCTCCACGCATAATTATCGTATCCGGCTATTGCCCCAAGCTGGGCAGAGTCGCCAGCGCAGTAGGTATAGCTCCGCGGCATATCGGCAGCGACCACATCGCAGGTTGGGGTGTAAGTGATGAGGAAGGCGGGGGTGACGTTGGCGCGAACGAAATAAGGGGGATGAAGATTTTCGATTCTTAAAGTTTGAAGCCCAAGGTCATCAAAATAGTCATTTATTATTGCCAATCCGTCGTAATGGTATAATCGATTATTTGCAGTGTCTCCATCTAATGCAGTGACAGTGCCATTTTCAAAATAATAATGCCCTTGTGTACCGTTGCCTGATCCAAAATTAACTCCAATGTCATTTCCCCAAATCTTACCAAGTTGCATTCCATTTAGCTCTATTCCCATCTGGTCTGTAGTATCTGAAGTAAGCCTACTACTAAAGATCGAAAACACACATTCCGAGAGGGGTTCTAAACTAGGTTTTTCAAAAAAATAATTTTGTGGCATATCTTGGCGATCGTCAGCAATGTATATCCTATTGCAAATTCTTGTAGTCAGTAATGGCGATTTATAGAGTATGACTATGTACATACTGCTGTATGCGGTATTTCCACCTTGGGTTAGTTGATTAGGGAATTGAAGTGTAAGTGTATCGCCACTAATAATCAGCGTATTTGATATGTCTTCAGCGTGTGTAGCGTAATACTGAATTGACTCACTAATGTCTGGAAGTTCGCTCCCAATTTGGTTTCCAAAACTCCATGATATGGCCGCGTTATTTATGTAAGTAGTGTGATCGAAAGGTCTCCCATACCTATAGCATATTACGTAAGCGCGATATACTTTATTTGACTCGTTCCAACCGATCGAACACTTGCCATCCTGCAAAGAGCCCCCGTCAATATTGATTCCGGAAGAGGTTACCCCGCCTACGAAGCATTCTTCCGAGAAAAGGATTTGGGCGCTCCCCGAAAAACTCAGCAATAGAAAAGCGAAAAACAAGTTGGCAAGAGCCAATTTTAGAATTGATCGCTTTAAAATTAATCTGTCGATATGTGTGCAGAAAATAGCCAATTCCGAAATATAGCACATCTACAATCGGTTTTGAAGTTTGACCCCCTTTGCTCACGAAGAAAAACAGGATTTTTCTTTTGACTCTTTTTCAACAGCCAGATTCAAACCCATAAAAAAAGCCCTACAAAATAATTCTGTAGGGCTCAAAATGCTTGAAGTTTTCGCTTAATGCGTTTGTTGTTTTTCTTTTTCTTTTACGATCATCACCTTAAGCTTATCGAAAGCCTGCTGTGCGGCCGACTTGAACGTCTCAGCTTGCTGATCAATGAATAAATCCTTTCCCGGAAGGAAAATGCGCACTTCCACCATTTTCTCTTTGGTTGCGGTCTCACGGAGTGATTTTAGGTAGATGTCGGCCTTGATGATCCGATCATTATACTTCTCAAGCTTGTCAAATATTTCGCCTATATGCGTGATGAGTTCTTGACTGGCATTAAAATTTACAGGTTCTATTGTCTTATCCATAGTGTTATAGTTTTCGATTTCTAATACGCCAAAATACGGCTGTTAATCAAATTAACAAGGAAGTAGTGAGCTAGTTTAAAAAATTTTGGCATTTGGCGGGCATGAAGGGACTCTTGAGAGGGTGAGTGAAAGGCATGCGCTTGCGCTAAAAATAGGAATGAAAAAGTGCTATCAAAAAAGGTAGTTGCCAGATATCCAATGATCCTGCACGTGCAAAATTCTAAAAAGCGGCGATTTAAAATTCTGTTGTAGCAGCGTTGGCTTACTATTCGGCTGCTCTTGAAGACGAGGCAGGCGCATTTTTTTTTGCCGCAAGCGAAACTTTATGAAAACTGCTTGCGTAAAGTAGCCAGTTACGACACGAGTATTGAAGTATGAACAAAGTAAAAACCGGCTTAAGAGGACTGAACGCAGCCCAAAAAGTAATAAGAGCCGGTGCCATTGCAGAGGCCATGAGAAAATCGGGAGCGTATAAAATGAACGCTCCGGTACTGGATGAGCTTGAAAATGGATGTGAAATGCTTGAGAAGGCTATAGAGATGGCCGAGTTTGGCGATAAGCGCGCATTAGCCCTTAGAAAGTTATGCGAGCAAAAGCTTGTAAACCAGATAAGGCAAGTGGCCACGCTGGTAAACCATGTGAGTAAGGGAGATGATTCTATTATTATCGCTTCTGGCTTTGAAGTTCAAAAGCGGAATAACCAGCCCTTGAAAATGGCGCGACCCGAAAATCTCAAATGCACCCGTACCGAGAGCGAAGGCACGATCGTGCTCAGCTGGAAGTCGGTAGTGAATAGCAAGAACTACATGGTGCAGCTCAGCGAAAAACCGCCAAAAAAAGATGGCGACTGGATGGCAAAAGGCTTTTCTACCCGAAGTCGGTTGCAAATAGACGGATTGAAACCCGGTAAAAAGTATTGGCTCAGGACGATTGCGATAGGAGCAAAAGGCCTAGGTCCCCCGAGTGAAGTAATGCAAATAATAGCAGTATAAAAATACCCTTAAACATGTCTGAAAAGCCCTGGCGACCGAAAGGAAACCGGGGCTTTCTGATTAAATTTATAATTATCCTGCGTTACGTTTAGCCTTCTCACAATAGCGCAACCGCCATGAGTAGAGAAAAAGTCTTAAATTTATTTTGATCTCATATTGAACCTTTAACGGAAGTCTCCTTAAAAACTAGAGATGTCAAGGTTAGGCTAATAATACAAGCAGTAATCAAGGTAACAATCAGGCTACCATAGGCCATCAATTCTAATCCAGCCAAAAGCCTAATTGAGATTACTACTGCTGCTAGGAAGATAAAAAGTAACCAAAATTTATATTGTATACCGCTCAAATCTCTAATCTCTGTTTTCGGTAATTTGTAGATCACCACTACAACAATGATAGCACCAAGGATCGAGCTCGAATGTTGCAAGATTTTAAATACTTGAGTTTCGCTACCGAGTATGATCAATGAATCGCGCAGCCAAGGTATTATAACTACAAAATATCCAGTAGAATGAGTAAAGTCATCCCAAAATATATGTGATGCCGCCCCAATTGAGATTGAGATCGCAACTACAATCCAATTTAGCTGAAAATAATTAGTCCAATCAAATTTCAAATATTGATAAAATCTCTGTTTAAAGAAGGTCGGTGAATTTTTAATTAATGAATCTCTTACAATAGTGTGAAAGATGAAAGCAAGCACCACCCCTAAGGGAAGGTCAAACCAAAACAGACCCGGCCATGAGTGACTGAAATCACTTTTTAAAGACATTCTCAGAAAATATTCAAAATCTGGAGTTAAGCTACCGACTATCAAACCGGACATAGAGAACCACTTCTTAGGCAAATAGCCTAATGGCAGGACTAAAGCAGGATGTGAAAATGTAAATGGCACTTGAGAAGGCTTCGAATTACGATGAGATAATCATTGTTTTAAGCTGACTTATTTTCTTGTGAATATTCTAGATCGACACTCTGAATAGTACTATTCCCAAACGTTTTATTGTAAAATTGATTTTTTTCAATTATCAGGAACCTTTGTTTTTGACGCTTACGCACCCCCCTTCTCCAGAATGGCATAAGGAATCACGATTCTAGTGGTGCCTTCCGAATAAGCGCTTACTTCATAGGGATTATAGATCAATAAAAGACCTTCTTGGGTCAAGCCCATATTTTCGGGAAGGCTAAATCGGCCATCTTTGAAGAGAAAGCCTTTATCATCAAGCCGATCAGTCGGCGAGAGTGAATGCTCTTTTCGAAATGCCTTCTCGGCTTCGGCCATGAGCAAAGCCTGATCATATTTCTTGAGAATATTCATGGCGCCCTTCATCAGATCAAAGGTTTTCACCTGCGTGAAATAAGCGGGATCTGCCCCACCGACATACTCATTTTGCGAAAGCACGAGCGTAAAATACTCATCTGTAAGGATACTCTTCTCCCCTTCTATCTCAAGGTACCACTGCTCCTTGCTATCGGGAAATTCCATTACAAAGAGCTTATAGCCTTCTATAAATCCATCGGCGAGTGCTTGAAGCGATGCGTTTCCACGCGGCTCGGGTTGGCGGGATCTCAACGCTTCGCGCACCTGGAGCTCGGTATACGAATTGATGTCATCAATGATAGCGGGCTTGCCGCCAGTGAGCATCGGTGCGCTCACCGATACGTAGGTGCACTCATCACCGTCTTTGCAGGTCGCAACCTTAGCATCAATGCGCATCGCTTCAATGCTTATAGCTTCGTATTTTGGCTGGGCTTCTCCTTCGGTGGCGGTGCCGGCAGTATCGCCTTTCTTGACATCACCGGCTCCACATCCCGCAAGGATCAAGAGCATGGCGGAAAATGCGATACCTAAACTATGCTTTGCAATTCTCATACATTATAAAATTGATTAAGTACCTGTTTTAATTCCTTAAGTAATTCGGTATGTGGCGCTTCGGGATACTGATCTATGAAATCATCAATATCAAAAATAGTCTCTTGAATAAGCTCGCTGTCGGGAGCAGTTTCCAAATTCTCTACCACAGTAAGGGCTTCGAGGGTCACCTGAAAGCCACCGCGCAAGGCGTGCTTTAAGAGCACATCAATATCATCAACCGGAAAGAGTCCCGAATTCCAAAATATAGAAATGATAAAAGCCCGCTGGGCGTCAAATTCAGGATCGTCGAGCGCTGCAATTAGTTCGGGAATGGCTTTTTCGGTCTTCAGCTGGAGTAATATTTTCGAAATCTCCTCAGAGATTTCTGAATGGTGATCCCAGGCCACAAAGGTTTTTAGCAGGGGAATGACCATTTTTTCATTTCCCTTGACCGCTATTTCGCCCAGAGCAGCGCTTACCTTCGCCCGTTCGGTTGAAAATAGGCCTTCCAAGATTTGATCCTGCTTTTTCGTATTTGGTTTCGTCTCCGCCATCATTTAATTTTTGAAGACCGCACTGCCTATCCGCACCATCGCAGTGCCTTCGGCCACGGCTATTTTATAATCCATGCTCATGCCCATACTCAGCACTTCCATCTTGGTATTTGGCGGAAGCCCGGCCGACTTTAAAGACTCAAAGATCTGCTTTAAGCCGTGGAACTCTGCTTTTATTTGTGCTTCATCTTCGGTATTGGTCGCCATGCCCATTAATCCGACTACCTCGACATGGGTCAATGTGGGCAATAGCGCTCCACCCACTATTTCATCAAGTGCTTTTCGGCTCAGGCCAAATTTCGATTCTTCATCGGCTATGTGCACCTGTAGCAGGCAGTGAATTACCCTATCGGCTTTAAGTCCTTCCTTATTGAGCTCTTTGAGCAGTCGCGGACTATCTACCGAATGGATAAGCTCGATATAGCCGGCAATGTATTTCACTTTATTTCTCTGAAGATGGCCTATGAAATGCCACTTGATATCAGCTGGCAATACCTGGCTTTTTGCTTCTAGATCTTGGGCTTTATTCTCACCAAAGTGCCGCACCCCAGCTTCATAAGCTTCGATGATTTCTTCGTTGGTGCTGTACTTTGATACGGCCACCAGTTGCACCTGCTCCCCTATCTCCCGCTTTATGGCCGCTATATTTTCTGCTATGCTCATCGATTCATATTTATCAATGCACCATCTTGGTAGATGGGTATTACATCCGTTTGGTTTGGGGTGAGGCAATATTTAATGTCTTCGTTCAGGTTTAGATTACGGAGTCGGCGGCGGTGAGAAGAAGCTTTCAGAAAGCTGAAATAATTATCGCGTGCCTGCTGGAATAAGAACATGGCTGCGATGGTAGAATCTTCATCACTCATATACTTTCCAGTGGCGAGCAGGGCTTCGGTGATGGCTCCGGCGCAGATGCTGTCTTCTAGGTTAAACTTGCCCTGCCAGCCCGATGCCAGCAAAAGGACATCATCGGTAGCCGATGATAACTGGCCGATGATCGCATCAAGATTGATAAGCGAACCGATCAAGACCTTATGCGACGCCGCAGCAATATTAATGGCGCGGGTACCATTGGTAGTGGTGAGCACCAAGGTTTTACCCTTCACGTGATCACCCATGTAACTGTACGGCGAGTTGCCAAAATCAAAACCTTCTACTATTTTGCCATTGCGCTCAGCGCCCACCATATAGCCTTTCTCCTTGTACTCCAATGCTGTAGGGATATCCGACACTGGAATGATCTTGGCTGCCCCGTAGTGAAAAGCCGTACAGATGGCCGTGGTGGCGCGTAGCACATCGATGGCCACTACGGCGGTGTACTCTTGTTTATACAGGTCAAATTCATCTGGCGAGAAGCATACTTCTACCCTTCTCTTTTCAATCTCGGGCATCTTTACTTTTTATAAAATGGAATCGCAGTAACTCTTGCGAGCACAGGCTTATCGCGAATTTCAATATAAATCTCTGTATCTGGCGCTTTATACGCTGGTTTTAGATATCCCAATCCTATGGCTTTACCAAGGGTGGGGCTTTGGGTACCCGATGTCACGAGGCCTATTACCTCACCATCGCCGCTCAGTATGCGGTATCCCTTTCGGGGAATGCCACGATCGACCATGAGAAATCCTGAGAGCCGGCGTTGGGTTCCTTCGGCCTTTTGTTTTTCCAATAGCGGCTTATCGGTAAATTCCTTCCCAAATTTGGTGATCCACCCCAGCCCAGCTTCGATGGGCGAAGTGGTGTCATCAAGGTCATTGCCGTATAGGCAAAATCCCATTTCAAGTCGCAGGGTATCCCTGGCTGCCAAGCCAATAGGCTGAATACCTTCCGATTCTCCGATGGCCAAAATCTCATCCCATACCCTAGCGGCTTCCTTATTGGGGAGATAAATTTCGTATCCACCAGAACCGGTGTAGCCTGTGGCAGAAACGATCACATCTTCTACCCCGGCAAAGGTTCCCTGCTCAAAAGTGTAATAAGCCATGCTCCCCAGCTCGATAGCTGTGAGTCCTTGAATGGCCGCGGCAGCCTTAGGGCCTTGCACGGCAAAAAGGGAGTAGCCATCGCTGCGATTTTCCATCTTCACATCGGCAATCATTTGGCCTTGAAGCCAGTCCCAATCTTTATCGATATTGGATGCATTTACCACCAGCATAAAAGAATTTTCGGCGAGGCAGTAGATTAGAAGATCATCTACGATACCGCCTTTGCCATTAGGCATACAGCTATACTGCACCTTGCCGGGGGTAAGTTTTGAGACATCATTGCTGGTGACTTGTTGCAAGAAGTCGAGCGCCGCGGCACCCGACACGAAAAACTCGCCCATATGCGAAACGTCAAAAATCCCTACCGCTTCGCGCACTGCTGCATGTTCGCTATTCACGCCGGTGTATTGCACGGGCATATCGTATCCTGCAAAGGGTACCATCTTGGCACCTAGTGCTACGTGCTTCTCGTATGCTGCTGTCTTTTTCATAATCCTTCTATAAGGCCGCAAAAGTAACATTTCCGATGGACGCAAGTGGCATGTCACGGGCAATGAATTATCGTATATTTGGCGCACTTACTCTATATTTTGGTGATATTTCCGAATCAAAATGTACCGCGCTGGCTCATTTTCTTAATTGATACTGCACTCGTTGTGCTATCGCTTCTGGCCGCTTACATGCTCCGCTTTGAGTTTACCTTACCGAAGGTTGAGCAAGGCCCGCTGATTTTTGCATTTCCCATTTATATGATCATCCGCATTAGCTCCTTCTTGATGGGGCGCACCTACGCAGGGATCATCCGATTTACGGGCACCCAAGATTCGGTTCGTATCTTGAAAGTTATGATTGGCGGAAGCCTGCTGATCGCTATTCTAAACCCGCTCAAATTCTACTTCTGGGATGGTTATTATTTCTTGCCCTTCTCCATAATCATCTTAGATTTTATTATTGCTTCTTCTGTATTGGTCGTGTTCCGCCTTTCGGTAAAAATGCTTTACGTAGAGATCAAAAACCCGCGTTCGCAGCGAAAGAACGTCGTGATCTATGGTGCAGGCGAGTCGGGGGTGATCACCAAAAGAACGCTGGACCGGGACGGGCAGACCCACTTTAATGTGTTGGCCTTTATAGATGATGATGGTTCGAAGCGGGGCAAAAGGATGGAAGGCAAGCCGATCTATCACACTAGCCAACTGGATAAGGTACTGACCAATAATGATATACTGACTATCGTAATATCCATTCAAAACCCGAACGCCATAAATAGGCGCCACGTGATAGAAACCGCATTGGCACATAAAGTAGATGTGCTGAACGTGCCGCCGGTAGAAAGTTGGATCAACGGTCAGCTCAGCTTAAAGCAAATACAACAAGTAAAAATAGACGACCTGCTGGGACGCGAAGTAATACGGCTCGAAGATGGGGCGGTAGACGCACAAATAACTGGAAAGACTGTGCTCGTGACCGGCGCAGCAGGCTCTATAGGCAGCGGACTTATGCGGCAATTGGCCACGTATAAGCCAGCGCTGCTCATCGCACTTGATCAGGCCGAGTCGGGCATTTACGATCTTGAGATCGAGCTAAAACGAACTTTTCCCAACGTACAGCTCGAAGTGGCCATAGGCGACGTACGCCGCTTGGAGCGCATGGAACGGCTATTTAAAAAATTCTCACCGCAGATCATCTACCACGCTGCGGCCTATAAGCACGTGCCACTGATGGAGCATAATCCGTCTGAAGCGGTGCTCACCAACGTGCTGGGCACCAAGATACTGGTTGACTTGGCGATGAATTTTCAGGTGGAGACCTTCGTATTTATCTCTACCGATAAAGCGGTGAACCCAACGAGTGTAATGGGAAGCTCAAAACGGGTGGCCGAAATATATGCGCAGGCCAGCAATGGCAAGGAGAAATGCAAATTCATCACCACCCGCTTTGGCAATGTGCTGGGCAGCAATGGATCGGTGATACCTTTGTTTAAAAAACAGATCGAAGAAGGCGGCCCTATCACCGTGACCCATCCCGAAGTGACACGTTATTTCATGACCATTCCCGAGGCTTGTCAACTGGTGCTAGAAGCCGGAGCCATGGGTCAGGGCGGCGAAATATTCGTATTTGATATGGGGCAATCGGTAAAGATCATAGACCTGGCAAAGCAGATGATCAGGCTCAGCGGGCTGGAGCTCGACAAGGACATAGCTATAGAGATCACCGGATTGCGGCCCGGAGAAAAACTCTATGAAGAACTGCTCACCACCGAAGAGAGCACACTGCCCACCCACCACCCACAGATACAGATAGGCCGGATACGCGAATACGATTTTGAAGACATCAGCAGCCAGATAACCGATCTCATCGCGCTCTTCGGAACACAGGATAATGATGCCATCGTGAACAAGATGAAGCAGATCGTACCTGAGTATAAAAGCAAGAATTCCGAATTCAGTAAATTTGACGCGTAATAAAACTTGAATGACGGATAAGAACATCGAAATAGCCAAAATACAGCGGGAGATAGAAGAGTATATTGGGCTGGGGCCAAATAGCCTTATCTATAATTATAGTGAGAATGAGTCGAAAAGCACCCTGCACCTGGTCACGCTCAATCCGCGGCATAATCAATCCTTCCTTTTTCACCATGAAGAGGGCTATGATAAAATCGATGTTCTGAAAAAGATGCTGAGCTATGTGCGCAGCTATAAGGACAAGGATAATTCTTATACCATTCAATGGAAAAGTGCGACCGACGATGCCTTGCATACTTCATACTTCAGCGCAAAAAACCTACAATCGGCATTGGATAAACTTACCTATGACCGGGATCCCAACAGCATCACCGTTTTTAGCGTGATCATGAACCCAACAACATAAACCCTTTGAAATCAGCAGAATTTCCGGTAGTAATTCGCTTCAGCGACTTAGATAGTTATGGCCATGTAAATAATGCCGTGTATTTCACCTATTTTGAAGAAGCGCGAAAACTCTTTTTGGGCGAATGCCTAGGGTTGGAATTCAATTGGTCCGAAATGGGAATCTTGCTTGCGCGAAATGAAGCCAATTATTTATCGGTGCTGGAGCTGGATGATGAAGCGATGATAGAGATCAAGGTGGGAAAAATAGGGACGAAAAGTATGGAGCTGCATTACGAGATCAGAAAAAAACAGGGGGAGAGCTGGGTGAGCTGTACCAATGGGATGTCAATTGTAGTGGCCTTCAACTATAAGTCGGGCGAGTCTATCGCAGTGCCGGATGAGTGGCGTGCCCTATTTGAATAATCAAGGCATCAACCGTGAATGGTCTCTGAAAGTCCATATTGCTCCATGAGCTTCCCTTCGTAATCGAGAAAATCTTCCCAACGCCTGTCTACATCAATTCCTTTACCATGCTTTCTGGCCAATTTCAAAAAGAGCGTATAATGCCTGGCTTCGCTGGCCATGAGCCCACGGTAAAAAACGCGTAAGTCGGGATCGCTCATCCCTTCGCTCAGCACTCTGAAGCGCTCGCAGCTGCGCGCTTCGATCATTGCGGCGAGCAGCAAGGCTTCTACCAATTGTATCACCCTGTTGCCACCGGTGATGATGTGCTTCATCAGGTCTTTCACGTAGGGGTCTTTCCGCTCGAAACCCAAGGTGAGTTGCCGCTCTTTGAGCTTTTGGTGCACCAGGGCAAAGTGCTCCATCTCTTCCCGAGCCAGCGCCACCATCTCGTCTACCACGTCGGGATATTCCGGAAAGCGCACCAGAATGCTCATTGCCGCACTTGCTGCTTTTTGCTCGCACCAAGCATGATCGGTGAGCACTTCGGCAATCTTCTTTTCAGCGATGTTGACCCATCGGGGGTCGGTAGGCATTTTTAGTCCGAGCATGGGGAGAGCTTTTTGCAAAAGTCTGAAAATAAAACTTCAAATTCCGCATTCATTCGGGAAAGCCAGATTATCATTGTACCAAATCCGAAAACAGTAGATTATGGTAATTGCTCTAGGTGGAATTTTTATTTATTCAGAAAACCCGAAATCCTTGGCCGAGTGGTACAGCAGCGCATTGGGAATCTCGTATGAATATACCGAGACGTACAAAGCATTTTACGTCTCTTTCCCCTACACCGAAGCGGAAAGTGAAAAGAAAAGATATACGGCTTTCTCAATTTTATACAATGACCGCCGCCCTTTTCTTCAGGGAAAGGCCTTCACGATAAATCTGCGGGTAGACGATCTGGAAGAGACCGTCAAAACACTAAATTCCAAACAAGTGGCCGTGCGGGGAATCGAAGTGCACGACGAAGGAAAATTTGCTTGGCTCAATGATCCCGAGGGGAATTATATTGAGCTTTGGGAAGATGTGGGGTAGCTGATATGCAGGCGTAAAGTCTGACCCAGCCGTCCTTCTCTCCATCTTGAGAGATGGCAACTTTTACCTGTCTGCTCTTTCGCCTTTTGCCCTTCGCAGGTTCTAAATAGTATCTGTCCATAGCGTCCGCTACCTGCCTTGCACTTGTTCTAAAAACAGTCGTCCCGCTCGAGCGGGACTCCTTGATTTTCAAAACTTCACGTGCGTTGCTATCGAACTCTTTGATCCAGACACCCGACTGAATTGACAGACTCTAAATAAAGTTTTGTCAAATTTTAATCTGCGTCAGATCATTTCGGGGTGTTGAGCACCCCGAAAAAAACGGGCACGATTACGGAAATAAATCCGTGATTTTGGCCGTGAAAACGACTGAAAAAGGAACCAAGAAGTTCACCAAAGAAGAAAAGCTGGCTATCCTGAAGGAAGCCCGCGTAAGAAGTGTAAAGGCTGTACTGGAAAAGTACACGCTCCATCGGAGGGACGAATACTTATAAAATCCGGATGGAGGGTAGGGCCATCAGCCCATCATTTCAAGGGTATAAGCGAAGGACTCGTGACGGCCGGCCGAGAGCTTCCTAATGCCCTCTTTTTCCGGCAAGTTTTGATTGTGCCCCACATGATCCGCCACCCCCATCCATGGCTCCAAGCACACGAATGGCGAAGTATTGCTTTTTGACCAAATACCTAAGTAATCAAAATCTTGAAAATTCATTTTCAAATAGGCCTTGTCACCTAGCATCAAAGTGATTTCGGTGGAGGCCGGCTTATTGAAAATCAGGGCATCCTGATCAAAAAGATCATCAGTAATTTCTATGCTATCATCATCGGCCAAGACTTCTACCCACTCACCGGTGCGGATGCCTTTATCGATCAATTGGCGGCTGAGCGACTCCTTCTTGCCGAATACCAAGCGGTAGTCGCTCCGCTGCTGCCCCTTCAGCATCGGGCAGTTAAAGGCCGGGTGCGCACCTATGGAATAATATAGGTCTTCTGCTCCCAGATTCTCCACTTCAAATCGTACTTCCAACTTATTGTCGATGAGATTATATGAAATGCGAAGGGCAAATTCAAAGGGGTAGGCCGTCTTGGTTTCATCATTATGCAGAAGCTCGTAGGTGCAGGAATGGGCGCTGCGCTCGATCAACTGAAACTCCATATTTCTTGCAAAACCATGCTGCCCCATCGCGTATGATTTCCCTTCGTACAGAAAGCTGCCGCCCTTCAGTGCTCCCACCACCGGAAACAGCACAGGCGACCTGCGGTGCCCAATGTTTTGCATTTCCCTGCCAGAGGTATTCAAGCTGTTTTGCCCTGTTCAGAATGCTCTCTAGCTCTGCTCCTTTCGGAGAAATGGCAACGCTCAGAACGCCGTTTTCAAGATGGGTTTTCATCCTACAATATTAGGAATTCGGTTGTCGGTAAACAAAACAGGCGCTCATGCTTTTTACATCCAACCGCCTGCCCTATGATGAGAATAATTGAGAAAAGACCCGTAAGTGCCGAAATAGAAAACCTTGATTTGAGAAAGGTAACGGCAACCGAAGTTGAAGAGCTGAAAATGCTGTTGGCCATACATGGAATGCTGGCCTTCCGCAACCAATGCTGCAATGACCAAGAATTCGTACATTTTTTGACGCAAATGGGAAAATTGACTTTTACAGTGGGGGAAACTCCTGTGGAAGGACATCCCAACCTGAACGAAGTAAGTAATATAGGCCGTAAAACCACTCCTAAAAGCCGTTTTCACATTGACTCCAGTTATTATTCGAAACCCCCTGCGTATTCTGCGCTAAGGGCGGTGACCCTGCCCCGATGTGGCGGGGAGACCCTATTCACCAACCAGTACTGGGCATACGAAACGCTGTCAAATAACATAAGGCATAAACTTGAAAATAAGACGATCAAACATCAGGTAACAGGTGTTGATCTCAGCGATAATGAGAATGCGGAAACCCAAGCAGACCACCCAGTGTTCACGGTTCATCCCATCTCTGGGCGTACAGCACTTTACATGTCTACCCCGCAGCGCTGCGCGATTATCAATGGGCTGGACACAAAACAATCTTCCGAACTTATTTCTGCCTGTTATGCACATTCCATTCAAGGGCAGAATATCTATCGCCATAATTGGAAAATGGGAGATGTGATCATCTGGGACAATGGATGCACCCTGCACAGTGCCGATCACTCTAATGTGGATGGCGACCGGGTGCTGCACCGCGGGCTCTCCTTGGGCTATAATTCCTAAATAATCAGTTGGAAAGGTTCTTTGGTGGTCTTCAACCCGCTCAGAGTGCAGTCGCGTAAGAGCTCGGAACACCGTAATAAAATCAACTCAATTGCCGGTAAATTTTCGTCTCAATGCCTGCATCCAGATTTTTCCCGTCGTTTCTTTCAAATCTGCACCTTGCATATGGCGTAGCATGGCCGAGATCATGCTCGTATTGCTGAACGACCAATAAAGCCCTGCTTCCAATAAATACGGATTACCAGAAGGGCTGTGAATACGAAAGTCGAACATTGAAAAGTCGCGGCAATGCAGCCCTTGATGCATGGCGATCATCATTTCTGATAGTTTGGATTGAAGCCCTTCATCAAGGCGGGCAGGGCAATAGGCCGGGATTTCTTCTTTGTCGGACTGCGCGATGAGCGCACCTTTCTTATCAAATTTCAATTTATCAGCTTTCTTTCTGATAGGCTGGCCATGACTTACACCGTATTCTATAAACGGCAGAACACGATATTCTCCATCTATTTCTGTCAAAGCGCCCCTTAATTCGCGCCCTGCTATGTATTCTTCTACAAGTATATCGACATCGTGATCCCTCGCCAAGGCCACCGCTTCGGCTATTTCGTCCGGATTGGTGATCAAGGAAAGTCCCTCAGAGTTATCTCCAGTATTTGGTTTTATTACCAATGGAAATTGAAGGGATTCAATAAGGCCGTTCACATCAGAATTGGGCGAAAGAAGCCTGCCTTGGGGAACATTTATTCTTAGCTCTTTGGCAATGAGCCTTGTGAGATGTTTATTCTGCGAAATATTTAGCACATTTCCAGATGATCCGACCACGGGTATTTTTAGAACATCTTCAAAAAAAATCCGGAGACCGATCAGCCCCGATGGACAAAATAGATGGGGCACCACGATGTCTGCTCCGCTAGTCAAGTTTACCATTTCCGGAAGGGAAACGCTGTCGGAAACTTTTTTTAAATCTTGGCAAACAGCCCATCGTCCATTTGGAAAGGCGACAGCAAAAAGAAGATCGAACCCATCTGGACATATCACCTCTTTTGCGTAAAGCATCGAAAGATCAAAGAAAAATCGAGATGTGGGTGATCCCACCAGCTGCAATGCTATTTTATTCTTTTCCATGGTTTTCAATCTCCGCCGGCCGTCACTACTTTGCCAATATTAAAATCTATTCTTTTCCATTTCTTGCCATTGGCGGAAGCCTTAAGTAGCTGATAAGGAATACTTATATGGTTATTGAACCAAAATGGCCAAGGATCTTTCATATCAAGCACGGACTCCTTACCCGTGTAAATACGCTTCATATAAAACCACAACCGGCGAAGGCTCCGGCTCGCGAGCATCCTATAAAGTTCATGATAAATCCAATAGGTGTGCCTACTGCCCTCGTCGGGAATATAGGTGAAATCTTGTTTTTCGGAAGTTGAGTAAGCCCTTGCGGCAGATGACTGACCATGAAAGAGCGTAACGGCAGAATGTGTGCGGGGATTGCATTCTATTGGGACTATTCTACCGCCCTTCTCAATGATAAAATCGAAGGATATCTGCCCCGTGGCGTTCAACTTTTTTACAAACTGATCTACCCATCTCCTTACATCAGGCAGGTCGAGACTGGAATAATTCACTTGAAAGGGAGATGAATCCGAGCATACATATAATCGCACCTGACCAGCTACGGCAGTGGTATGCGTGCACACTTCCCGGCCTTCAATATATTCCTGAAGTACCCATGGATCGCTGCCCGAGATTGGCAAAGCTTTGACCCGATCCTCCCAACCTGGATGTGGAATAGCGCGAAGGTCAAGCCGATAGACAGGATCGTATTCGATCTTTTTTAAGATGTATTTTTTTCCAGGTGCGAATGCCATTGACAGGATGGAATCCCTTGAAACAATATAATGCGACTCTGGTGCCGACAAGCCAAAACTGCGGCAAAGGTTCGTAAATTGATGCTTATCGTCCAATTTGCGAACAATTTCTTCGTCGAAATGAAAAACTTCGGTTTTTACCGAAAGTGCCGGCTTCGCGATCGCGTCTACAAGCGCCGATCGCGGACTGGCCACCGGGATGTAGCAGTCTACTTTTTCATGCGTGACTATGGCCTGGAGGGCGTCGCGATAATCCTTGCCCGATCCGTCAATTTCAGGCACCAGGATAAAACGGTCTACCGCGTTGGAAAACCTGCTACCTGAATATTTATACAATTCTGTTTCTGCAATAATCACCCGATCACCCAAGGCGTGAAACATCCGTGCCAACTGAAGACATTTTGTCATTTTGCCGCCAGTGAGCAGAATAGTCCTTCCGCTCTCCAGAACCACTTCGCGGCGAATAAAAAGGAGCCGCAATTGCGCAAGAAAGACGATTAGGAATGCGGGGATAGAACATATTGCCAAACCGAGAATTGTGACGAAAGTTTTCATCAAAAGCTGAATGCTAACGTACTCTCCTAATTATCGATAGGCCATCCCGCAGTGGCAATAAAACCTGTTCGACCCGATCGTCCAGCTGCACAGCTTTGTTAAACTGCCTGATAGCTTCGCCATTGCCTGACTGCGGTGCTGGATTATAAACCTGACCCATATAGAGCGTATTGTCCACACCTATGATCGACCCGATTTTGATAAGGTTCAAATCAAACAATGCATGGTAATAGTGGATATAATTTTCCTTGTCGGCATCAATAAATACGAGATCGAAAATGAAATCATGAGCGGCCAATTCCGACATGGTTTTCAGAGCATCACCCCGGTGTATTCTTATTTTCTGGCCATGTGGTTTCTCCTTCAGATAGTTCTCTGCAAAATCGGCTGCCAGAGGATCCAATTCACAGGCTATCAGCTTCCCATCAGGAGGAAGCCCTTCGGCCATGGCCAATGATGCATAGCCCGTAAAAGATCCTATTTCAAGCACATATCGTGCTTTTGACAGTGCTGCGAGCATTTTAAGGAACTGACCTTCCACTGCGCCAGAGAGCATCTCACGCTCCAAATGAACTTTTGATTCACCCTTTGCAAAGGACTGATCCCAATCGTGCACATTGGTTTCCGCTTCCAATTGCTGCAAGTGGCCAGATGGGCGGGTGGAATGCGCAGCCAAATAATCGTCGAGCGGTTCGATAAGGGATATACATTCTTTTAAAAGCCTTGAGGACTCAGCGCTGATGTCTTCGGCATTCAACCTTTCCTGAAGGGCTGAAAGTCTCTCGCTCAGAATGGTGGATGGGGTCACCGCACGCGGGGCATTTATTTGATTTTTCGGCTTTTGCTTCGATTTCCTTTTCGGAATGGATTCCATTATTCGAGTATTGGAGATTTTTTGGTTTCCAGATATTTTTCGAGCAAACGGCGCCACTCCAAGCTTTCCAGAGAAGGGATGACTATATCTGCAATATTTTCAAGGTGTTCATCGTGGTATTTTCCTGGGGTGACCACCGTAAATATGCCCGCGCCTTTTGCGGAAAGCGCAGAATTTAGGGAATCTTCAACAGCCACGCAGCTTGAAGCATTCACGCCATAATGCTTTAGGGCGAAATTATATATAGCCGGTGAAGGCTTGCCCTGCGGGGCATCTTCGCGATGAAAGATATGATCAAAATCACTACTCGAAAGTTGGCTACCAGCCGCTTCCAAGATTGCATCGGTATTTTCGATCCCCGTAGTCGTGATCCATGCTACCTTGACACCGGCATTTTTGGCTTCGCGGATCAGACCGGTCACGCCCGGTCTAGGCGATATAGCGTGATCTACTACCATTTGGCAGGCAATCTCCGTCTTCCTGGCATGGATGCGTTCAATTAATTCTTCCGGGAGATTTTTATGGGTCGCTGCCGACAACTGCCTCAATCGATCCTTCCCACCATTGCTCTTCAGCAAATCACGGTAAATGTCTTGATCCCATTCCCAGTCCAGTCCGTTTTCGGCCATAGCCTGATTATAGGCTTTCCGCTGTAATTCGGAAGTTTCAGATACCGCTCCGATCGATCCGATAAAAAGTACCTTTAGTTTCATAATATTATGTGATTTATTTAAGTCAACTTAATGATGATTAATTGCTTGCCACCAAATTACGTTCTGCAATACCATTGCCCACTGTAGATGGGTCTTCAAGGCCTACATCGGTGCAGAGCGGCTCTACCCCTAGCCCTTTTCGTGGGTAATGGGCGCAGATTTCCCCGTATTCATTCAAGGCTAGGGCGAGTTCTTCGGTTGTGAGGTAGTTCAAGTACCCGCATGAGCCGATATGGCCTTTTGGCAATGGGGCTACCAGATTGCCGCCGCGCTTTTCGGTAATTTTCACTTGTGCATCATACATCAGGTCAAGATCGTCGAGAATTGGATGCCATAGGCTCAATTCGAAAGTGCTCATGAGCGCTAAAATCCTATCCCTTTCTGTTTCGGTAATCCAACCTTGCATGAAGCTGAGCTGAGCACCGAAGCCCATTCCCACTGCCACTGCATGGCCGTGAAGCATCCCCGAGGGTATCTCAAAACCTGGAGACCAAGTATGCCCATAAGCATGGGGACGGCATTGATGCGTTTCGTAAAGGTTGCCGTATTCGGCTTCCACATAGCTGCGCATGGCCAATGATAAAATACGACGTGACTTCTCCTGCAAATTGCGATCATCGCTTGCCGTGCCAAACTGCGAGCTGACCAGCTCGATTCCCGTTTCTTCGAGTGTCCGGAAAAGCACAGCATCTTTTACGACAGCCATCTTAATGATCTCGGCCACACCATGGCGTATCCAGCCTGCCTTCAAAGTCTTGAAAAAAGTACGATCGGTAAGGGTGAGCACAGGGGCATGAAAGGCACCAAAGAGATTTTTGAATCCGAAGCCATCACAACAGGTGCGGGGCGATGGGCCGGCATCGATTCCCGAAACGATCGATGTGGCAAGCATTACATACGGTGTATTACGGTGGTAGAGCGAGCAGGCCAGGCCGCCAACATCGGCCATGACCCCACCACCAACGATCAGCACTGGCTCCTGCCTGGAAACTCCCGCTTTCTTGAAGTCGGCCAATATCAATTCGACCGTCTTAATTCCCTTATCGACTTCCATGGCACGGTAGACCAAGATTTTCAAATCGATTTGGTGAAAACCGAAATAGGCGGCCAGCTCATCACCATAATTATCGCTCACATTGGAGTCAATCAGGCATACGCATCTGCCGTAGGGAGTATAAACATTGCTCAAAATAGTATTGGTATGATCTAGCACTCCTTCAGTGATATTTATTTCGGTCATGGTCGAAGTAGTCATCACGGCATCGATATGGCTGCCATCGGCATTGCTGTTCACTGTGCCAGAAGATGCTCTATAGGCTGATGTAGGATAAAGTGCATGCGGATCTTCTTGCTCCAGGCGTTCGAAGTGCGCAAGGGCATATTCTGAGTTAAAAGTCAATAAAAGCTTCGAGATCAGCAATTTGCTATTGCCATCACCCGCGACGATCTTGAAAATCATCTCCCATTTTTTTGCAAGGTCTGGTTCCATCTCAGCTACCAATTGATGAACAAGTGAGACCATTTGCTTCATCGGCATTGCATATACCGTTTTGAGCTGGCGAAGCAAGCTTATTGCTCGGTTTGAAGTGTCGGGCGGAAGCTCCTTTGCGAAGGTATGGGAGAAGGCATTCACGCTTCGCAACTTTTCCAGCAACATCAAGAAATCATGCTTTAAAAGCATGGCAGGCAAGCTTTTAGGGAGATCGATATTTCGTAATAGTTCTTTGAGTTCGCTCAAGGAAAAATTTTGGTCGGTAGATATTCCAATCATATATTCAATACTGATAAATTCTTTATAACTCGGTGAACAGTCAAGCTTTTAAAAAGTTCATGGAGCAAGATGACAGCAGCATCGTGGAGCTGAGAGCAAGGTAGCGTGAACGGGGTTGAATTGCGGGAGCATAGGGAAGGAAAATGACATTTCAGGAGCGGAAATCGAGCTCAAATACTGGAAGTCATGTACAACTGCCGACCACCTAGGGATCTGAAAATAGAATATATCTCGATCATTGGAAAGTTATGCCTCGACGATACGTATTAAGCTGATTAACAGGTTAAAAACCAAATACGCAACAGAAGGACTTAGAATTGGTTATGAAAATAGAGTGTTGGAGTTTAGATATCCTTGCTAACACACAACGCATCAGTCAATAAGTTCTTAAAAAGAATATCGTAAAGCAACGCTTTCCCTATAGGCAGGAACAGATCCGTCAACAAGATATTCATCCCTTGCCTACTTATGCCGTTTTTCCCGGTATCGGCGGGACGAAGACTTAGTTATTGGTGGTAGTTTATCCTTTGATATCCATTGTTTTATACGTGATCTCTTTCTTTCCATTATACTCTTTTGTTTCAATCCACATTCGTCCATGATCACAGAAGAATTCCAGTGAGGTTAAATCGATTTTAAAATCAATCCAGTGGTCTGCATCTTGGTCAATTTGGTTGAAATTCCCCGTCAGAATTCCCGACTTCACCTTGTTCAGTTTTATTCCGTCAATATCGTCAATCTTGAATTGAACTTTAAAGTCCATGAGGTCATATATGTCAACCGCAGCGAAAGTTGAAAGGATTATCAGGTTGCCATACTGAATGAAATCTGTGTAACTTGGGTCGCGTAATTCTATTTGGGATTTCTTCGCATGGTCGATTAAATAAGCTTGTCCAGACTTAATTTTTAATTCTATGTGCTCAATGAGTACTGAATCCAGACTAAAGTCAGTAGCACCTTCTTTCCACTTTTTTTTATGTTCTGGTTGTCCTTCGTGCATTATATTTTCAAATTACCACCAACGTTTAGGCTATGGTGCGTATCCCGAAGGGTATGCATTATAGGCCTTGTTGTGTGTGGTTTTTTTAACTTCCTTTTTTGATAATATGTGTATTAATCAACTCGTTCAATAGCATTTTGAGGTTATCAAGAACTTCAATTGATTCATTAGCTTCCTGTAGTACAAATTTCACGAATTGCTCCTTTCTTGAGATTTTAATCTTTTTAAGGTAAACTCTTAAGTCATTGGGGAACTTGATTCTGTTAAGATAGTCTGTTAAAGTTTCAGTCATTTGATCCCAATCTTTAGGTAAATCGATGAACAATGGATTTCTGTACTCTAACCAACCCTGTTCATCAGCATAATTCAATAATTTGATTGGTAAAAGACTCTCTATTTCGATCTCTATTTGTAGACCTCTTTTGTAGAATTCAATAATGTTCGATGAGTGCTTTGCTTGAATAGTGCTAATTTTTACAGCTTCTTGCTGATTTGAAGAGTTAAGTTTTTTTATTGCATCATTTTTGGCTTTAATACCTGCTTCGTCAGAATCAAATAAGCCAATTGCCTTGACTAATTGCTTTTCTGAATTTCGACTCAGCTGATGTCCCCAGATGACTAACTGTTGAGCTACCCAATTCGCCCCCGCATTTTTTTGACTTGCAATTATAAACTTGGCTTTAACGTCAATAAAATGGTGATTTACGACAAAATTCAACAAGTCAACATCTGTTAAACCTTCAACGAAAAGAGTCGGTAGTAGTTCTTTTGTTAAATCATCAGAGGTACCGTTATCATTAGCCTCAGTAATGTGATTTAGAATTTTAATTAAAGGATTATACCACTTAGTATGTGTTGGTGAATATTCGATGAGACACCAGATATCTGAGAATGGGGGACATTCATCAACAAACTGGGATAAGCCTATTACATATTTAGGTGTATTAATTTTCTTTGCCTTTCGGTTAATTTCATTTAAAAGTTGAAATCCACCATCCTTAAGTATTTTCTCATCCTTTCCTTTTCTCTCGGGTAAGTATTGATCTAAAATTAGGAGGTCAATGGTATTCTCCTTTAGAAAGACCATAGCACCTTGGATATCCTCAACCGTTCCAATATTAAGAGTTAAATCGGTGTCAATAAGAACTTTTGACACATCAGAAAGTTTATCGATGCTATCGTCTACGATTAAAATATTCATATTCTTTCTAAAGCTGATTTTAATTCATCTTCCCACTTTTTTTCACTCGAACTATATTTCACAAAACCATTATAAAACTCATTAAATTCTGATTTAAGATGTTGATCTAAGTCAACTAAATCAATAAATGATTTGCCAATTCCAAATTCACTGAACATTGTAATTACTATAGTTGGAGTTAATCTTTCTTTCCTTTTCATCTCACGCATAATCGTTTCTCCTCCAAACCGTTCAAAACCTTCCTGCTTCTTGACATCTTCTCTATCCCACGTTGGTAAACTCATGTCAAGTAATAGAATATCATAGGAATTACCTATAAGTTCTCTAAGTCCAGATCTAAAGGAATCTTTTGTCGTAATCTCTGCATTCGGGTAATTGGTTTTTACCACTTTCAATACAGCCTCCATCTTGATAAGGTTGTCTTCTATAAATAATATTTTTTTATGCATCGATTTGATAGTTAAAGGATATTTCAACTCCGAAAATTACTTCAAGTGTGTTTTCTTTAATATTGAAGTCGAAAGAATTTTTTCTTGATTTAATATCGTAAACGAGTAGTTTCTTAATTTTCTCATAGCCACTACCACGTTCCTTATTCACATATTCCTGATCAACCTCATTCTTCCATTTCTCTTTTATATTTTCAAAAGTGGAATTTAGTTCTAATGGATTAATTGAGTCCTTATCGAAATTATTTCTAACGCTAAATATTAGATTGTCTTGGTCGTACATTACCGAAACAACAACTTCCAATTTATCATTGGATAGTTTACTGTGAAGTCGAATATTTTCTATCAGGTTGAGTAAAATGAATATGAAGTGTTTGTAGTTGTGAATAAGGAGGTTTTCGTCTGCATTAATGATTGGTTGTATGGTTGTGTTTGGATGTTGAATATTGCTCGATTCAAAGCTACATTCTATAATTGTCTTTACATCCATTGTGGTCTCCATTGTGCTGTCAGCAACTACAAACCAATTTGATATATCTAGAATTTCATTTTGAAATTCAACTTTAGCATCAACGATGTTCTGGTTAAGTTCTACTAAGTCGTTTGATATTGACGCTATTGATTCTCCTAACTTATCCAATTCCTCGTCTATATTTTTCCTGAGAGTATTTGTAAGATGTTCAGAGACATTCTGCAAATTGGACTCTGTCAATACTTTCAAAATAGAGAAAATATATTCTACAAACGTTTCATAGGATTCGTTTGTTCTTCGAGATTCCTCATACAATAATTTGAAATAATTATCTGTAAAATGATAGTTGAAAAAGCCATGCTTTTTACTTGGATAATTTTCCGATTTCACTTGAATGTTTTCAGTTACAAGAAATTGGATAATTGTGTCTATTTTTTTTGAGAATTCCTTGAGAATTTGCTGAATATGATTTATGTGTTTTTCATCAAGATTTGAACTTAACAAGTCATTCCAATAGGTCAGACTGGTATATAGGCCAGTGTCATCTTTTTTTGAAATGAGGTGGTTCTTATCAAAAACACTTCTAATCTGATTTTCAAGCTCCCCGTGCCTGATTCTTGTACTAAGCTCTCCATCTAATCCATTCTTCTTATTGTATAGAAACCCGTCTATTAATTCATTAACGAGTGATTTAAAGGAAAGAAAGGATGGGTTGGAAGTTAAATTTTTTGTATCGACAAAAGCATCAAGAAAATTCTTCAATAAGGTTTTCGAATCATAACTTTCAAAATCAAAATTTTCAGAGAATTCTGTCAATAATCGATACCTCTGGTAACTATTCTGAAAATTATATTCATTCGAAGACTCTAACATACTTGATGTTAGTCGAATTCTTCCTGAATTAACTTCTTGCAGTATTGATTGAACCTTTTCCTTTTGTGTTATAGCAGTTAACTCATTGATAAAATCTTCAGCGTTTGATTGGTCATTCTGTATTAAGATTGATAAGATTTTTTTTCTCTCTTCAATGACATCTTCCTTTGAATCATAGTCATAATAAAATTTTTCTAAAACTTCAATAGAACAACCGTGTTCTAGAATAAATAAGTGTTTTTTCAAATCAATTTCATCAATTGGCACATCTGTTTCGGATGGTTTCTTAACGTTGAGAGATTCTAACCACATTTCTATGGAGACAAAACAGTGGTAGTTGTCGAGATTATTCAGATGGAAAAAAATCGCACTATCGATATGTCCAGAGATCGGATAGTTTCTTTCTATGATTGTTTCAAGGAGTGTTGCTGTGTTTATACGTTTAGTTAAGTTCTTGTTGTTAAAATAACTCGAAATGTACAAACCAATGGCTTCATCAAAATTATCAGTGTTAGCATATGAATGAAACAAAACAAAAGTTATCTCTTCAATGAAGCTGTTGTTTCTAATCTTTTCAAGATTAAACTCTGTTCCGAGTCGAATACATTCATCAAAGTTGTTTTGCTTGAAAGCTTTTCTTAGTTGATAGAGTCTGAACTTAAATTTGCTAATTACTGAGCTTAATTCCTTTTCATCGACAGCATGTCCAGCGATTAATTTGACGCAACCACTTGTGGTTAGATTTTCGAAGTTTGATTTACACTTTACATTATCTGATAGTAATAAGATAAGTGGATTTGGATAATTTGAATGAAAACTAATATTGTTCTGTATTAGATTCTTTTGAGAGTAAATTCCAAGTGTGCTACTAATGAGTGCGAGTAGTTGTTTTGAAAATGATAAATTGGGTGTTGAAATGATTATTTTAAGAAGTTCATCAGCTTTTTGAACCGACTCATCTTCGATGCTGTATGCCACAAATAGTTTTCTTAGGAGCTCATCAAAATGCTCTGAAATATTTGTAGGGATAAATGGTTTTGCACTCTCGATAAGAGATTTCACATAAATCTCCCATAATTCGACTAAGTTAGGGGATTCACCAAGTATAATGGGAATTTCAGAAATACATTTTTCGTAATTCCCGCTTGAGTATTGTTCAAGAATTTCAATGTATTTTGAAGATTCAATTGTAACTTCTTTAATACCACAAAATTCTTTTAATCGATTAATTCTATTGTCTTCAATTTCGGATAACTCCTCTAATGTGTCAATAGCTACTTGTTGAATAATTGAATCACTAGATGAAAGGAGTTCTGCTAAAAGATTTAGTAAAGCAATATATCTATCGATAATTGAAGATGATGAGTCAGCGTAAATGAGAAAAGGGTATTGCTTATAATCTGAGATTAAATGATAAGACAACTTATAATTTAAGTATTCGAAATCATATTGACTTGCGGTACGTATTTCATTATTCAAAGAGCGATGGTAGTCAGAGCATGAAATAGCCTGTTCAGATTTTTTACTGAAAATCTGATTAAAAAAAAGAGTATAGGAATTAGTTGAAGAGGCATTGGTCTGATTAGCAAACTTCCAATTCCCCTCTGTTCCATGTAGTTTTTCGGTTATGAAATAGCGTATTTCCAGACCCCAATATGAAAAGCAAATTTTTTCATCAATCTCGTCTAGTATTTTTTCCGCATCTTGATTGTTGCCAAGAAGTAATTCTTTTTGAAGATCCTGTTCAAGTTTTAAGAAATTTTTAATTTCTTTTTTTGAAAGTAAAATACTCTCTAGAACCCAAGCTACTTCACCATCTAAGTTATTAGAAAAAAAACTTGTTCTTGATTCTCTTAATTCAGCGTATGATTTTGGTCTATGTTTACCGAGAATGTATGCTTTGGTAATTGGGTGTTTGTATGCCTTTTTAATTTCTTTTTTAAAACCTGAAAATGATAATTCTTTAAGACTGCTAATTAGGGCAAGCGCCTGTCTAGGAGATTGAAATAATCTCTTGTCAATTGGAAGATTTGCATGTCTTTTCTTAGCCATTATAGACTTTTATTTAATTTTATTTTAGATCGATAGAGGATCAAACGTTAGTTTTTTTTAATCACACACAACGGCAGTATAAGCGTAGTGCGGGATTTCGAAGCACAGACTTACAATTTACCGTAAAGGTTCCTGCTTGAAAGGTATTTATCTTTAGACGTAAAGCCCGCATTATCGCTTGTTCAACCTAAGTTTACAATCCATTAAATTAGCGACTATAAATAAAAGAACGAAAGAGAGGAATAAGACTAGCTTATACACGAGGATTTAAACCCGTCAACATTGAAAGTCCCCTCTCTTTTTCTACTATTAATCTGAACAGTTCGTTAGGCCTTTTAGAGCCTGTTTCCAGGTTGTTGGATAGCAGTAGATCCGTTCTTCCAAACTTAAGTATTATGGATAAATTTAGTAATTATTACGGGATAGACATATCCAAGGATGTATTTGATGTGATGGATGCAGAAGGTAGGTATCTTCAGTTCACAAACGATCTAAAAGGTTTTAAATCTTTCTTAAAAGAAATAGACAGAAAGGGTTGTTTTGTTATGGAGGCTACGGGAGTATACCACACCCAGTCGGCAGATTTTCTATACGCTGAATCAGTGTTTGTTTCAGTTGTAAATCCGCTTGTGATCAAGCGCTTCATTCAAATGAATCTCAGGCGCATCAAGACCGACAAGTCCGATGCTGAGATGATATGTAAATATGCACGTCAGCATGAGCTTAAAGCTTATAGGCCTTCATCAAAGTATGTAAAAGAAAGCCGCATAATAAGCGAGAATATAGATTTGCTCATAAAGGGTAGAACCATGATCAAGAACAGATTACATGCCATGGAGCACAAATCAGCTAAGCACAGAAGTATACTGATCAAGCCTCTGGAAAAAACTATTTCAGATTTAACCACCCAGATCAAGAAACTGGAAAGAGAGTTAAAAAAATTGATTGAAGAAAATGAAGCTGATCTGTTCTCAAGGCTTCAGACTATTCCAGGAATAGGAAAAAGTACCGCTATGTTCATGATCGTTCTGAGCGATGGTTTCAAAAAGTTTGAGAGTGCCAAACAATTTACCTGTTACATAGGGATGACTCCAGTTGAAAAACGATCTGGTAGCAGTGTAAGAGGAAGATCAGGAATCAGCAAACAGGGCAACCCAAAGCTCAGAAATCTCCTGTTCATGTGTAGTTTTAACGCCTGTAAATCCAATAAAACATGTAGGGAACTTTATGAAAGAATCTTGGCCAAAGGGAAGTGTAAAAAGCTGGCATTAATAGCGGTAGCAAATAAGTTGATGAAACAAGCATTTGCCATTGCAAAATCCGGACTGATCTATGACCAAAATTATAGAAGTATAAAACCGCAATTGAATTAAAAAAAACACATTAAAAAGTCACCAATTTTCTTGGATTTTACCACAGTTCAATGTTGTAAGCTGGCTTTCCACGTCCTGCTTGCTTTTCCGAAGTTTTAATGCTAGTTCGAATTGAGCGTTGGCAAGACATACTCTTTTGCAATTTTGGCTTGTGTGTTGGCTGGTGCGAATTGCAAATGTGTATGGCTTTTAGCGTTGGCTTTTCGTTCTATTCATAAACAAGCTTGCAATAAGTCCAATTCCCACAATCACATCCACAATGTTCCACAATTCTCTTCCAAGTGCGATTTTAATAAACGGTTGAAAGAGTAGTGCAAGTCCACCGTAAATAATCATTTCCGTATTTCTGTTTTCTTCATTCGCTTTATACGCCAAAATTCCAAATCCGACTAGTGCTACAAATCTAACAAACTGATAAAATCCATAAGGCATATCTATCAAGCATAGAAAGAACAATATTGCTAAAGCAATTTTTATTATTCTAACAATTTAATTTAGGTTTTTCTGATGCTTCTTTTTTCTCTTGTCCGTTGCTATTTATGATATGATTTACACCAATATTCAACTTATTAATTTCTTCTTCCTTCCATTTTTCAACCGCCAATTCTGCAATTTCTGCCTGCGCCAAAGCAATTTTATTTAGCAAAGCTTTGTTACCTGCAATTTCTGCATCAAGTCTATTCTGATTTTTCTCTGTCGAAATTTTTATTGAAGTATTTATACTATCATTTATATCCGAAATTTTCTGCCTTTCTCTTACAAAAGATTCGTGCTTTAGTCTATCCATAATATCATCATAAGGACCTGTTTCGGCCATCAATTTAAATAATACAGGAGCTACTTCAATAAAAATAAATAGAAGTGTTATTAACCATTTTGCCCAAAATATCGCTGACTTTTCACTTGTTAAAATACTCAATGCCTCTAGGTGTGCTGCAAAACCATCATAGTTTTCTACCTTATTATCATAATTTGTTCTTTTGGCAGTTCTGGTAACTTCCATTTGTTGCTTTTTGTCTAACAACGTCTCCTTTTCATTAATCAACAATGAAATCTGCTTGTCTATTTTTTGTTGCTCACTAATTATGGCTTCTCCTTTATTCTCTGTTAATTCAACAATTTGATTATCTATTTTCTCTTTTTCATTCCTCAAGTTATTTCTTACTCCAATTTGAACATCTCGAATAGACTTGCGACTACTTATAGTATTAGAAGATAAAGAATCATTTATCGCTTTAATATAATTACTATGTAACCCATTTACTTTACTTTGTACAGAGTTAAGTTCGGATTCTTTTTGCTTTGAATCAATCTTTAATTCATCCTTTCGTTCTTCATAATAAGCTCCTGCATTTTCAGTAAGTTGCTTTTTGTTGTTCGTTAAATCAGTAATATCACTTTCGACTTTTGTTAGACGACTATTAAGTTCATCATATTCATCATTGAATGAAACATCTCTACCTTTTAGGTCTTCGGCTTTGTCAATTTTTAATCGTTCTACAACTGTTTGAATTTCTGTTTCAAAGATTTTTAATTCCAAAGGTGTAGAAATTACAAAACCTAGTAGAATTGCCATTAGTAATCTTGGTGCTGCTATCTTCCATTCCTCTTTTGTTATTTTTTGAGTTCCATCTCCTTTTCCAATAGTTGAAACAATGTACCTGTCTAAATTGAAAATTAATAAACCCCAAAATGCACCAAAAAACAATGATGGTATTACGGATTTGAATGCTGTAAAAAATGCATAACCTCCTGCAAAGCTTGCCATCAATGCTGTAAATACAATAGTGCCACCGACACCAAAATATTTAGCGTGGTCAGTAGGGCATTCTTCTAAAATTTCGGTGTTGGCGCCTGCACACCACCAAAAAAACCTGTTAATTCTTTTCATTCGATTGGTTGTTAAATATTTTTGAAACCACTTTATTACTACTTATTGCTTTGAAAATTTTCTTCAATCCGGATTTCTTCTCATTTAGGCTACTAAAATTTTCATCAAGCTTGTTGAACTTGATTTCTTCAAAAGAGGTGTTAATAGAATTGTTGAAATTCAAATTAAGGCTATTGGAGAAATTATTTATACCTAATTCTATATGTGGAAACTCTGGAAGATTTACCTCTAAATTCGTTATTTTTTCAAATAATGGAATAGGGACTTGAATACTTTTTATAATCGGTGTTGGAAAAACTTTTATTTCAAGTTTTTTAACTACTGTTTCATTAAAACCAATTGCAGTTAAAACATATTCAAAATTATCTTGTGGTTTTAAAATTATGCTTCCAGAGTGGTCAACTTCATTTACACCATTGTTTATGGAAACTTCTAATGCGTTTTCAACTTCCCAAGCAAGACTAATCTCACTACCTTGAATTAATACTTCTCTGTCACTAGTGAATGCTTTTATAATTGGAGGTTCTAAATAAAGAGAGAAGGGTCTTAAATCTGTATAATGCTTGGTTTTTATATAATCAATTAATATAGCAAGAAGCTTGTCGATTTTTAAAGAAAGTCCAAATAGGTCTTTATAAATATTTGAATTTTCCAAATCTTCAAAGTCAGTTTCAGAAAACAATAAGTATTGTGTGTCTTTAACTTGATATTTTTCCCAAAGTTCTTGTTTTTCAGCTATGGCGAGAATTGACAAATAAATAATCAACTCTGAAAAGTAATCAGCTTTTAAAGAAGCTTTTCCGCCTTTAAAACGTGAAGGATGTTGATAACCTTTAAGTCCAGTTACTCAAGTTTCGCAGGTGAAATAATCGCATAAAAAAAGCAGCGATATTATTGTATAATGTACTAATTATTAGTACATTAATGTCTCCAAACAAAACAATAATATGCTGCGAAACAAAGATACAAATTGCATTTCGGAAATCGGAAAAGAAATTACTTCTTCTGATACTATTCTCGAAAGATTCCTTTATTGGATCAATTTTTTTGACTTCAAACAAGTTTATAGATTATTGGACAAGGCCAAACAGAAGGGATACAGTGCCAGCGATCTGATGAAGGTACTGGTGATGGTCCCATTTGCCGGGAAAGACAATATCCACTCGTTCTTGGGCAGCGGCTTTGGCAAAGTCAGTGCGGCGTGCAAAGACAGTTATTATCGGCTGAAAAAAAGAGAAGACATAAACTGGGAAAGCTTTCACACGGCCTTTGTGAAAAGGTTTGTAAAGCTTGTGGCAAAAAAAGGAACAGAGAAAATAGATGGTAGCCCAAAGTGTTTGATCATTGATGACACCGTACTGCCCAAAAAAGGCAAGCTTATGGAAGGGGTCGGCAAGCTCTGGGATCACGCAGATATGCGTTACACCTTAGGCTTCAAGCTTTTGCTGCTCGGTTATTTTGACGGCAAAAGCTTCCTTCCCGTAAATTTCACACTCCATAGAGAGAAAGGCAAGAAAAAGAGCAAACCTTATGGATTGGATGTTGCCGTACTTGAAAGACAGTTCGGGGCAGGGCGCGAAAGGGTCAGTATTACAGGGAAGCGCAAGGCAGCAATGGACGGTGATAAAATCAGCTCGGCGATTGCAATGATCACTAAAGCCTGTAAATATTTAGCTGTGGATTATCTACTCATGGATAGTTGGTTCACGTGTGAGAAGATGCTGGGATCAGCTCAAAAACTGAACGTGAAACTCGTCGGTATGATGAAGATGGCAAAGGCAAAATATGAGTACCAAGGGGGAGCGTATACTTCCAAAGAACTACTTGCCAGATTAAGTAGCACACGAAAGCGCTGCCGTAAACTGAAAGCCACTTATATAGAGGTAAAGGTAAAGTACAAAGGCCATGACATAAAGTTGTTCTTTTCCCGTTTTGGCACGCAGGCAAAGTGGCACCTTATCTTGAGCACCGATCTGACATCGGGATATTTAAAAACCATACAGATATACCAAATACGGTGGTCGATCGAAGTGTTTTTCAAAGAGTCTAAACAGTATTTGAAACTAGGGAAATGCCAAGCAGAAGACCTTGCAGCGCAGTTTGCTGATATTACCACCACAATGACTCAATATATCCTCCTCGCATTGCAAAAGCGCTTTGGTGACTATGAGACCAAGGGAGAAGTATTTCGAGAAGCTGAAGAAAAACTTATGGAGTTTACATTGGATCAAAGGCTGTGGGGACTTTTTCAAGAACTTGTGAACTTAGTCATTGAAGTCTTCGGACTCGCAATAGAAGACATTGATAAATTCGTGGCCGAGATTATTGAAAAAAACAGCCTGAACAAAATTGCAGCATACTACGATACAAGGGCAGCATGAAAAACTAATTTATGTGCGAAACTTGAGTCCAGTTACAAGTTCTTTTTGACCTTCAATTTCTCGAATACAGATTGAATCGTAATCTACTAATTTTATATCTCCATTTTCTGTCACTAAAATATTACCCTCTTGCAAATCTCCGTGCGAAATTTGGTTGTCTCTCAAATCTTGACACATTTTCAAGAAATTGTCGGCAAGTGAAACTAATAATGATGAGTTGGCAAGATTCTTTTCAATGTATTCTTTGAAAAGCATACCATCTAACCATTCCATTCTTATCGTATCAACCAATTCTCCATTGATAAGAATTCCTTTTTCGTCATATATAAACTCTGCGAAATAGGGTAACTTTTTAGAGGTTAAGTATTTTGATATTTTTAGATATCGCTCTTCATTTTCGCCCATTGGAACGTGCCAAACGCGAAACGCCCATTTTTTAGATTTGTGGGTTAATTGAAACACCATATTGAAACCGCCTACATAAACAAATGGATTTCCATTTTTATTGATTCTCGCTTTTGCACCCTTTAAAGCAGGAACTTTTAAGAAAAGGTCAAGATTTTTTATTGATGTTAATATGTCCTGCTTATTTGCCATAAATTAAAATTTGTCTAAAATATTTGAAGTGTTTTTAGATGCTTTTTTACATTCTGTATTCTTATCCCATTTTGCCATTATGCTTTCTATTGGTAACAATGCCACCTTATTGTTTTTGATTGCAAATCCAAATTGTGGTTTTAGGTCAAAAAATTTGTTCTCAAATTGTTTTGTCAATGAAATGTCATCTTGTATAATTAGAATATTTTCATCATTCATTCTTGCTTTAAATGACCAATTATATGAACCCGTAATTACAACATTGCTATCAATGATGCAGAACTTGTTGTGCATAAAACTATCTCTTGAACTGTCGTCAATATTGCCTATGTAGCCAACTTTTCCTTTGAACTTTAAGAAGTCTTTAAAATCAACTCTTGATTTTTTATTGAACTTATGATTTGCAACAATTACTTCTATGTTCAATCCTTCTTTTAATTTGTCAACCAATTTCGAGTAAATCTCAAAGTCAGTAAACCAAGCAACACAAATTTTTATATCAGATTGAGCATTCTCAATATGATGAATTATTTGAAGATGAATATTTTCGAAGTAAGCTTTTACCATTAGAACTTATTTGTGATGTCATTTTTATTAGGTAATGATACTTCCTTTTTCAAAGCTGGATTTGGTTGTTTTTCCCACTTATCAAAAATATTTTCCTTGGCTACCTCACGTCTGTTTATCAACAAATCTTCCAAAGGGCGTAATTGGGCAATATCAGAAGCTTTTAGTTCTTCCACCATCTTTTCTGAAAGTTCAGAAATTGTTGGATTGGATGATTTTAAATGATTGCTAATTAGTTTTGAATTGCTAGGGTTTGCAAAGTCATCTTTTGAAAAAAGTAAATCTTCTGTTTCATAGTACTCGTCCCATAATTTTGGTGAGTCAGCATAAATTAAAAGGGAAAGATATATTACAAGTTCAGAGAAGTAGTCTAATCTTGAATTTACAAATTGATTGCTATGTCTTGTAGGATGTTGATACCCTGGTAAACCTTTTATGGTGTCGGACATTCCGTTTAATGGTTCAATAAACATTGAATCATAATCAATAGCGACAAGCGAACCATCACTTTTTACCAAAATATTTCCGTGCTGTAAATCTCCGTGAGCTATATTAACTTTATGGAAATACGCTGTCATTTCTCTGAATTTCTCGGCTAAACCAAGAATTTTAGATGCGTTTGTAATATTGGAGTTGATATATTCTTTTAGGGTTTGACCATCAACCCAATCCATAAGGACAATTGGATGCAATGTGCCATTAACTAATACTGCATCATCAATATATTTGAATCCAGCGAAATATGCATTATTCAAATTCTTCAAATAATTGGAAATTTCAAGCGAACGTTTTTTTGCATCTCCAATGTCTGCAATCCAAAGGCGAACAGCCACTTTATTTCCTGTTTGCTTATGAAATGGAAAAACGGTTGTGTATCCACCTGAATATTGAATTATCCTCGAACCTTTCTGAATAACGGAACCACCAATTATATCGCTTGATTTAAAACTAACGTGTGGATTTCGCATTGCGGTTACAATGTCTGTTCTGGATGGATAATTTGACATAGTTAGAATTTATCAGTTATATTTTGAGAAGGCTTGTTTAATGACTTGGTATTTGATTCGGGTACTTCTTTACTTTTTGATTCACTTTCTTGACTTTCGTTTTTTTCTGAATCTTCCGAATTCTCAATCTCGATATTATTTTCTTCGCCTTGTGTTGAAGGTTCTTTTTCTTCCTGATGTTCTTCTGCTACTTCTACTTTTTCATCAGTTTCAATTTCTTCTTTTTCATTTGACATCTCATTTTCTTCTTTCCCAAATATTCGTTTGAAGAATCCTTTCTTTGGTTTTTCGATTTCAGTTTCTACTTCTTCGGAAAGTTTATTTTCTACTGGTTCGGCTTGTTGTATTTGCTCTGTTGTTATTTCAGAATTTGAGTTTTCTTTTTGAAGAATTAATTCTTGTTCTTTAACTTTTTCAGAAACCTCAATTTCCTTTTGTTGAACTTTTATGAGTTCGATAATGTCTGAAACATCCTCTAAAACATATGTTACTTGCTCTTTCTTATCTTCTTCTATCTTAATTGTTAAGATGGCTGAATCATCATTCCCTAGTTTTTCATTGTGCCTTTCTTCATCCACAAAACGCTCAAAATCTTTTTGATTTTGCCAAACCTCAATCTTACTTAT
Source organism: uncultured Cryomorphaceae bacterium (assembly GCA_963836915.1). GTDB lineage: Bacteria > Bacteroidota > Bacteroidia > Flavobacteriales_D > Cryomorphaceae > Cryomorpha. The sequence goes on from CAWILH010000002.1 coordinate 1,312,563, forward strand.
CGCATTATCCTTTTCGTTCAAAAACCATTCTGCAAGGGCATCTGTCATTAAGTAGAATGTCCCAGAAGTCAAAGGATTTTCTTTTAATTGTTTCTCTCCTTTGTGTTTGTTTCCTAAACTGTTCAAATAATCTGGAAAATTGTCAAAAACAATAGGTTCTTGTTTTGAGGATAAAACAATACATTCCTTTGAAAAATTTTTGCTTTTTTTGGAACAAAAAAGAGAAAACTATCTCCTAATGCATCTGCTTTCCAAAACCAATCTTTCTTTTTCTTGTAGAATCGTAACCCAACAAAAGTTGCTAATCCAGATTCTTTTCTATTGAAAGCATTTTTTGTAAACCACTTTGCATCAGGCTTATTAACAATTTCAGTTACTTGGTTTAGCCAGTCTTTTTGACAATCTAAAATAAATTGAGCTTCGTCAAATTCTTTAGAATCAACCCATTTGTTCACCAAAACGTCAGCCCAAATTTTCGGAAAGAAAGATTTAGATACACCATCAGAAATAGCGAATTTGTTTTGTGATTTATTATAGGCATATCTGTCCGCACAGTCATAAAACAATTCTGATTCTTTTGACGTGATATATCCTTTAATTGATATTTGCATTTAAGTCAATTTAAAGATTATGCAATTTTGTCTGAACCACCAGAAGAACCAAAATTGATAAATTGTATAAATAATTCAGGGTCTGCATTTGATACAAAACCTCTTGATTCAGGTTTAGCTTGAAAATCTTGTTTAACAGCTGCTTGTTTATATGATTCAGGAACTTTACTAGAAACTTTAAAAAGGAATTTTGCTTGGTCATCAGAAAGTTCACTTTCGTTTTCATTAAAACTATGAGTTTGTCCTTCCCCTAAATGACAATTGAAAATTAAAGGATTACCATCTGCCGAATTGATATTCATTATTTCTTTTGAAACAGAAATAGCATTATTCATAGCTTCGTCAATAGAATCTCCTGTATATGGCAAACCGTCAGAAATATTTATAATAATAGGAGCTGGATTGTCGGGCTTTTTTTGAAGCCAACCTTCAATTAATTCTTTTGTAAATGAAAACGCATCTGCCATTGGAGTTAAACCATTTGCTGTTGGTTCTATGAAAATCGGCATTTGTTCGTCTAATTCTATTAAACCACCAGCTCCATCAGAAACTTTCTTTTTTAATTGTTCCATTCTTAATGGATTGTCTGCAAATGAACTTAAATAATCAGACCTAATGTCATCAACAGCAAGTGAACTACTACCACCATATCCAATCATAGAAATAAAGACACGGTCTTTTACTTTTTCTCCGTCCATATTTGTGTTGATGAGCTCGTTTATGGTGCGATTAATCACAAGAGCGGTAAATTCCGACCTAGTTTTTCCTTCTGCATAAGTTTCATTCATTGAGCCTGATTGGTCTACAAGAAAGATGATGTAGCCTGGAGTTGCAGAACTCCATTGTTTTGAATTTGAATTACTCATATTGGTTAATTATTATTTAGTTAATATTTTTATTTTCAAGTCTTGTTTTAAAATATCTCTTTTAGTTTACACCAACCCAATTTTGCTAAATTAATTTATTTCCAGTTTATTTAATTACGGTTTCCCTCAATCCTGTTTCGAGCGTTGGTAAAAAACAGCTCTTTTGGTTTTTTTAGCGTTGGCTTATGTGTCGGCAAAAAACCAAATGTGCTGTTTGTGCGGCTGGCTTTTCAGCTTGCTTACAACGGCAAGTATAAGCGTAGTGCAGCATATCGAAGCACTTATTTTCAATTTACCGTAAATTTTGTTGCTTGCAAGATATTCATTTTTAGATAGAAAGCTGCATTATCGCTTATACAACCTAAGTTTACAATCCATTAAATTAGCGACTATAAATAAAAGAACGAAAGAGAGGAATAAGACTAGCTTATACACGAGGATTTAAACCCGTCAACATTGAAAGTCCCCTCTCTTTTTCTACTATTAATCTGAACAGTTCGTTAGGCCTTTTAGAGCCTGTTTCCAGGTTGTTGGATAGCAGTAGATCCGTTCTTCCAAACTTAAGTATTATGGATAAATTTAGTAATTATTACGGGATAGACATATCCAAGGATGTATTTGATGTGATGGATGCAGAAGGTAGGTATCTTCAGTTCACAAACGATCTAAAAGGTTTTAAATCTTTCTTAAAAGAAATAGACAGAAAGGGTTGTTTTGTTATGGAGGCTACGGGAGTATACCACACCCAGTTGGCAGATTTTCTATACGCTGAATCAGTGTTTGTTTCAGTTGTAAATCCGCTTGTGATCAAGCGCTTCATTCAAATGAATCTCAGGCGCATCAAGACCGACAAGTCCGATGCTGAGATGATATGTAAATATGCACGTCAGCATGAGCTTAAAGCTTATAGGTGTTGAGCACCCCTAAATGGTCGGACACGATTACGGAAAGAAATTCGTAATTATGGACGTGAAAACGACTGAAAAAGGAACCAAGAAGTTCACCAAAGAAGAAAAGCTGGCTATCCTGAAGGAAGCCCGTGAAACAAGTGTAAAGGCCACACTGGAGAAGTATTCGCTCTACCCAGCTACGTTTTACTATTGGAAAAACAAGTATGATGACCAGGGCGCGGACGGCCTTGATCACAGTGCGGTAAAAGAGAAGCTCAGGACCGTCAAAGCACTTGAGAAAGAAAACCGGATGCTCAAAGAGCTACTCGCGCAAGAGAAACTTGAGAACGCGCTGAAAAACGACTTGCTAAAAAAAAAGTATCCACATCTGAGAAAGTTGCTTTAGCACGGCAGCATATCGGCAAAGGTCTTAAGCGTGACACAGTACTTGCCCTTATAGGCTTAAGTAAGCATAGTTACTACTACAAGCCCAAACCGGGTACCAAGGGCAGAAAGCCATCGACTCATTGCCCGCAGCTGCAAGTCGATGGAAGCATTGTTTTAATATCCAATGAGGCAGTTGTAGATGAGATGGCCGACATCAAATCTGACCCAGAAACGGATTATGGCTACAAGGCAATGACAGCAGCGTTGATGTTGCTCGGGTACATCATCAACCGCAAGAAAGTATACCGATTGATGGATCAGTGGCAGTTGCTTCATGAAGCCAGGAAGAAGGCGCCGCGTCCCTATGCCAAGTACAGGAGGGTTAATCCTACTGGGCCACTTATGGTAATCGAAATGGATATAAAGTTCCAGTGGGTAGCCTCTCACCAGCGCTATGCCTACATACTGACTATCATCGATTGCTTCACCCGTAAAGTTCTACATTGGCAAGTGGCTTATTCGATCAAAAAGAACCAGGTAATCTCTGCTTGGCAGCAAGTTATCCTCAACTATTTACAACCGCATCAAATGCTCAACAAAGAAATCACCATCGAAGTGCGCAACGACAATGACAGCAGGTTCGTTGCCAAAGAGGTACAAAAGTACATGACTGATAATCATCTTAACCAAGTCTTTACGCACCCCTACACACCTGAAGAAAACGGGCACATCGAAAGCTTTCATGCTATTTTGGGGAAGTCACTTAGCAGAAAAGACTTCTCCACAATCACTGATTTGGAGGTTCATCTCCACGGTTTCTATGACATTTACAACACGATAAGACTTCATGGAAGCCTCGATCACCTAACCCCGGTAATGTTCTGGAATCTATGGAAAGACGGACTCATTGAGTCAATACCGCGTAAGAACAAACCTCTCAAACACAGGCTGAAAGTGCCACATTATCAGCTATCGGGCAATGGGAGCCTGAGGGCAGCATCTGGCATGCCCGAAGGGCAACAAAAACAAACGCAGGCCATAGAGATATGACCTGCGTCTTCAACCATCGGTATAAAGGTCACCATCGGTTGCATCTGGCACAACAAAATTAGTACCTTGTACCACTCATTTATTAACCCTATCGTAATTTGTCCGATTTATAGGGGGGCAAACCAATAGGCCTTCATCAAAGTATGTAAAAGAAAGCCGCATAATAAGCGAGAATATAGATTTGCTCATAAAGGGTAGAACCATGATCAAGAACAGATTACATGCCATGGAGCACAAATCAGCTAAGCACAGAAGTATACTGATCAAGCCTCTGGAAAAAACTATTTCAGATTTAACCACCCAGATCAAGAAACTGGAAAGAGAGTTAAAAAAATTGATTGAAGAAAATGAAGCTGATCTGTTCTCAAGGCTTCAGACTATTCCAGGAATAGGAAAAAGTACCGCTATGTTCATGATCGTTCTGAGCGATGGTTTCAAAAAGTTTGAGAGTGCCAAACAATTTACCTGTTACATAGGGATGACTCCAGTTGAAAAACGATCTGGTAGCAGTGTAAGAGGAAGATCAGGAATCAGCAAACAGGGCAACCCAAAGCTCAGAAATCTCCTGTTCATGTGTAGTTTTAACGCCTGTAAATCCAATAAAACATGTAGGGAACTTTATGAAAGAATCTTGGCCAAAGGGAAGTGTAAAAAGCTGGCATTAATAGCGGTAGCAAATAAGTTGATGAAACAAGCATTTGCCATTGCAAAATCCGGACTGATCTATGACCAAAATTATAGAAGTATAAAACCGCAATTGAATTAAAAAAAACACATTAAAAAGTCACCAATTTTCTTGGATTTTACCACAGTTCAATGTTAGCGGTATTTTTTCTTCTCTCGCCTGTCCAACCAAATATTTTAGGTCTTTTGGTAAGGTCTTAAAAGTCTGTAAAAAATGTAGATATGGCTCAAAAAAGTTGTCAAACCATATGTTACAAACATTAACCAAATGAAACCCAAATTTTGGTCATAAAGCTTTAAGCCAAAGAATTGCGGGAAAGCGGCAATCAAATCTCCAAATCCCACGATATTGAAAAGCCAAACCAAGGGAATGGCAAAACGCCATTTATTTTTTAAGGCGATCACTGAAATGATGGCTAAAATGGCTGTAGCGAAATCGAGAAGTCCTACTGTGGTTAAAAATTCCGTTGGAAAGCCATCATAAAACTGCTCTTTTGCCATAAAGGACAAGCCTAAATACCGAAAGGTGTTGAGGAAAACGAATGGTAGTAATGCCTCGTGGATTGCTAACTTGGATACCTTTGGCTGTATCCAATACCTGAATCCCAGAATGATGGCAACGGAGCCTGTTAGTGCTTGTAAATTGATGATTGTGAAATTATCCATGATTTATTCTGATGAGTTGTTAGTGACAATGTGATTGAGATAAAAGATCATTCCCCAATAGGTAAGCATGAGCACCGGAATGGTCGTATTGAACGGGATGGTGAATTCAGGGAGACCAAACCATGTGCGAAGTGAGACAGAAGCTATAAGCAGGATGAAGAGAACGCCTCCTGCAAAGACTCCGATGATGGAAAGCATATTTTTACGGCTTCTTTTTATCCCCCACTTAGATTGCCTTCGGAAGAAAAACCACAAGACAATTGAAATGAAAATAGCTTCAATGAGAATTGCGAAATAAACGTTAGTGATGTACAGCCCAAGACCAACTTCGTATGTATGCGGTCCGAACAAGTGATGCGGATAGCCTGAAACCAAGTCAAGCAATAGATGGCTCAAGGTTATGGCTCCGCCAATCAGCCCGAATTTGGTGCTCTTGAAAATCACAGTGCCCGCTACGAACACAATGAAAAACCAAGCAATTTGAGGATACAAATCGTGGCTATAAAGCATGTCTACCACAATGCTCTCCAAAGTCACGTCAAGTGCATCTGAAGGCAGAGTGGGTTCTAAACCGAGGTAGTGAAAAACCAACCAAAGTAAATCTTGTAACTGGCTCGCGATCAGAAAATAGAGTAATACTCCTTTTGGAAGTTGCTTTTTATGAGCCAATAAAGCCGGAGCGAAGTGACCTGACAGCATCGTATTTTATTGATTTAATGTTGCTTTCTTCAAGCCTTTGATTGCGTAAACACCTGAAATAATTACTATTCCTATTCGTATCCAATGAGAAACAACCCAACCGTTCAATTTACTTGTGGCTGTTTCTGCATCAAATTTTAATGCCACAAAATCCAAGTTCATCGGTAAATGATAAATGGAAGTTTGAACAAGCGTAAGCGTTAAACCCCAAAAAGCAATTCGCCAAAATTTCCGGCTTTCAGATTTCTTTTCGCTTTTTAAAAAAATAAAAAGAGTCCCCAACCAAGCCGGTAAAACCGTTGCTGCTGTTGGCATCAGAAGGAGTGGAAAATCAATGGCAAAAAACTTCATAAATTCTATTGGTTCAAGCGACTGCCAATACATCGCATGACTTAAACCGATGTTGAGCATATTACCTGCAAACGCTCCAATTCCAAGGATAGCAATTATTGATACTGTTTGTTTCATAATGTTATTTATTTAATTGATTAAACCATTGATTAAATATTGCACTAATGACTATTTCCATTTTTCAGAAACAATCTTTTGCATAAACTCGTCCCAACCAAAAAACCCCATTTTTTTACGACCGGTGCCCATACGAACGGCCATCATTTTAGTTTTTCGGTTTACTATTAGGTACTGTCCATGGTAGCCGCGCGCCATAAATACATCCGCATTGTTAGTAGGCAACCAAAAAAGATAGCCGTAACTCATACCATTTGGCGATAAACTTTGAACTTGCGTAGATTGCTGCACCCAGTTTGGCGGTGCGATCTGTCTGCCATTCATAAAACCATTATTCAAATACAAATAACCAAAACGCAATACATCTTCCGCCATCATTTCCATGCAACAAAAGGCTTTTTCGCTGCCATTTTCTTTATCAAGCCGCCAGTTCAAGTTCGCTGCCATACCAGCAGGTTGCCAAATTTTTTCTTCCAAATACTGGGACATTGTTTTAGGTGCTATGGCTTTGCTTAAAACCTCTCCCATTACCTGGGTAACCACACTCCAATAGACAAATTTTTCGCCTGGATCATTTTTTATTTTTAACTTTTGTAAGCTTTCTAAGTGATTTTTAGAATAAAAGATTTTCGATTCACCAAAGAAATATCCGCTCGTCATTGTTAAAAGATGCGAGATACGCAATGTATCATTTTTACTAGTAGGTATACTTGGCAAATAGTTAGCAACGGGTTCATTTACAGATGTGATAAATCCATCTGCAATAGCAAGTCCTACCAAGGTGCCGGTAATACTTTTGGCTAAAGAGAATGTAGCTAATAGCGAATCTTGCGCAGTTTCATTATCATACCATCTATACAAGATGGTATCATTTCTACTAACCAAAAAGGCTGATGTTTTGGTCTTTTCAGCAATTTCAGCTAAAGTACTTTGTTTAAATGAGCGCATATCCCACCGCTTATCTTTCAAAGTAGAGTCTGCAAACTGTGCAAAGTTAAAAGGCGATTCAGCCGCATTAATTACCCGTTTGGGAAAATTACGTTGTGTAAGATTAGAGGGCAATATTGGCCTTCGGCAACTGCAAAGCGCCAATAATAAAAGCAGTATCCAGTTTTTCATTCATTTTAGTTTTGAAAGAAAATAGTGGCTTCAATGAATCTAAAGCCCTTATTGATTATGTACACAGTATCTTAGCGCTTTATTTTCTTAATTTTTCATACCAAATGTTAAATTCTTGACTCATTTGCTTTGGGTGGCTTTCGGTTAATAAGTGTTTTCCTTTGCCGAGGTAGTGAAAAGTTGCGTTTTTGAAATTATTTCTCGCATATTCAACGGCTTCCTTTCTGTTTACCAAGCCTTTATTGGCATAGAAGTAAAGTTTTGGAACTTGTGATTCTTTCATGCCATTTGAAATATAGGTTAGCAAATCAGTAAATTCACTTTTACCTTTACCTTTGGTGAAAGACAGAGAAGCTGGGTCAGGTCCGTTGGTTATAGCGTATCGTCTGTCTTTCTCATCCCAAGGTTGCGAGTAGAATTTATAAGCTTCTTTTGGTAGTTTTCTCCCTGCAAAGAAATTGGTTGATAATTTTTTACCCGCAAAATTTCTTTTTACCATCCATCTTTCGTTTCCTTTTTTTGTTCTCGTTAGTTTCATAAACGCTTTGAAACTAAATGGTAATTGGTCATACATTACATCTGCCGGCATGAATGGGGCTTCAAAAAGCGCAATGCCTTTTACATTTTGTGGCTCACGAATGGAGTATTGCATTCCTGCGATGGAACCAATGTCTTGCACCAAAAAGGTTACATTTTTTAGTCCCTTGGCTTCAATAAAATCTTTGAGCATTTTATATTGCACTTCCACCGACACATTTTTATCAGCAGGAAAACTTGACTTGCCAAAACCTAAAAAATCTAATGCTATTACCCTTTTGTTGCTGTCAATATTTGGGATAATATTTCTCCAAATGTACAGGTTGGATGGTAAGCCGTGGAGTAGTAGAATTGGATCACCTTCACCTGATTCAACGTAATGAATCGTGTCTTCACCTAGATTTATATACTTAGACTCAAAAGGAAATTCGGCAGAAATGTCTTTTTCAATTTTTGTCGCTTTGCCAGGATATATTTCTTGAGCATTAACTCTCAAAAATGTTAGAATTAGCAGGGATGTTAAACCAATGCTTGTTAGAATATTTTTCATTGTTGTCTTTTAAAGATTGAGTATAATTATTGAACCTTTAGCATTCCATTCATATAAAAGCCACCTAAAATTAGATAATGGGCTTACTGAACCGTAAAGCCACCATCGACCAAGATACTTTGTCCGGTAACAAAGCTCGAAGCTGTGCTGGCTAACCAGAGGACGGGTTGCGCAATTTCTGTGTCGCGTGCCAGTCGTCCAATTGGATGCAGCGAGGAAATATATTTTGCGGCATCCGATTCTTCACTCCCAGCAAAACGGTCAAACATTTCAGTGATAACTCCTCCTGGCGCGACGGCGTTGACGCGGATGCTTTGCTGGGCATATTCCAAAGCGGCAGCTTTCGTGATGCCTTCAACGGCATGTTTGCTGGCAACGTAGATCGCTGTGCCCGCCATACCGACATGTCCGACGGCTGAGGATGTGTTGATGATTGAGCCACCGCCCGACTTCAGCATCGCTGGAATTTCGTATTTCAGTGCCGCGATCAAACCCCAGACGTTCACGTCGAAGATTCGTCGGTATTCAGCTTCGGGAATTTCGGTGAGCTGACCGAAGGATTCAACTCCGGCGTTGTTAAAAGCCACATGCAGTCCGCCGAAATGGGAGACTGTTTTTTCTACCAAAGCAGCAACCTCGCTTTCTTGTGAAACATCCGTTTTGACAAACAGAGCTTCGCCACCCGCCCTATGGATTTCTGCGACGACTTCCGCCCCAAAGTTTTCACGGCGACCACTAAGGACGACTTTCGCACCTGACGCTGCGAAGGCTTTTGCAGCGGCTTTACCAATACCAGAAGTGGCTCCAGTGATAAGAACGACTTTATTTGCGAAGGATAAATTCATTGTTGTCTTTTAAAGATTGAGTATAATTATTGAACTTTTAGCATTCCATTCATGTGAAAGCCACCTAAAAATTGATGGGTTATTTTTTCAAGATGAGCGTTGTAATCTTCCGTCAAAGCGCCCATGCCCATGTAATCGACTATGGTTCTAAATGGTCGTTCGCCTTTTTTAGCTTCAATTAAAGTAACTATTGCTTCGACTACCTTTTCTGGGTTTTGATGTTCATTTTCTGCCAACGCTTTACCAAAACCTTCGCCCATTTGCTGCATTACGCTCAGCAATTGTTGGTAATCTTGGTTTGTACTTCTATCGCTTGCTTGCATTAAATTAGCGGAAAAATTAGTACCAAAAGCACCCGGTTCAACAATGGCATTCTCAATTCCAAATCCCGATAGTTCTATTCTATAATTCTCCACCAAACCCTCTAATGCCCACTTCGAGGCATTGTAAGGTCCGAAGAATGGTAAGGGCAAACGAGCCAACAAACTTGATGTATAGATAATTAAACCTGAATGTTGTTTTCTAAGGTGTGGAATTACTTCTCGGTTCATTCGTTGAACTCCAAAAACATTCACTTCAAATAATTTTTGAAAATCTTCTATTGTAAACTGTTCTTGCATGCCCATTACCCCAACTCCAGCATTGTTTACCAATACATCAATTCCATCTAATTTTTGAATTGCAAGTGCCACCCCTGATTTTACACTTTCATCATTAGCAACGTCAATTTCTACAACTGTTGCACCCGCAGATTCTAATTCTTCTGCAACTTCCTTATTTTTGCCATTTACAGCCCGCATTGCTGCGGCAACCTGATGACCTTTTTCTAATAACTGGTGAACAGTCATTTTGCCAAATCCTGAGTTGGCTCCTGTAATTAATACTTTCATATTTTTCATAATTATTTCTGGTTTAAGTTTTTGATAAGTCTGATAAAAATATAGATGTGAATGATTATGGTAATTGGCCCTGTGAGTAACATCATATACCATATACCGCCAATGTCGTGCAAGTGAATGTCAGCAGCCAATGCCTTTGGGAACGCATTCATCAAGTCTACAAAACCTAAAATGTTTACAAGCCAAGCTAAGGCAATGGATAACTTCCATTTGTACTTCAAAGCGATTGCTGTAAAAAGGGCAAGAATAGACACAATATAATCGCCCCAACCGATTTGCATAGCCACATCCTTGGGAAACTCATCGTATATCTGATGCTCTACCATAAACATCATTCCTAAAAAACGGATACCGTTAAAGAACACGAGTGGTAGGAGTGCGTCATAAATGGATAGGTTTTTAAGTCTTGGGGCTACCCACCAAATAAAACCTAAAAAAGCCATTAGAAAGGCTGCTAGGTTCTGTAAATTGAAAATTGTAATGTTATCCATAGTTGTTACTTTTTAGTGGGTATTGACTGTTTATTTAATTGCTTGAATATAAATTTTGGCGCAAGTCTGCTCATTATTTTGAGCTGTGTCGAAATCCCTGGGGTAATTTCTTCTTTGCCATTTATGTAACCCTTCCAAAATGCTTCGGCTAATTTTTCAGGTGGCATTGGTTTTAAATTGTCGTCTTTGGCAATATCTGCACCGTGTGCCAATGGCGTATCTACAACAGGTGGCAATAGCTCCAATACTTTAATATTGTGAGGCTTTAAATGAAGCCGTATGCTTCTTGTCCAAAAATGTAAAGCAGATTTTGTAGCAGAATAAACGGGTGCTTGTGCAAATGGAACATAAGCCAAACCCGAAGAAACATTGATGATGGCTGCTTCTTTGCTTTTCTTTAATTGTGGTAAAAAATAATGCACTAAACGAATTGGTGAATTGAAATTTATTTCAATTTCAGTAAATTGTTTTGTTAAATCGTTTGCTTCATTGCCTGTGTTAAGCAATAGCATGATGCCTGCATTATTTATCAGCACATCAATTCCGCCAAATTGTTGGTCAATATCGTCTGCCAATTTTCTGACTTCTGCGTCAGAAGTAACATCACTTTGAAATATATTAAGTTGGGGATTTTCTGCCTTTACTATTTCGAGTTTGGCTAAATCTCTACCTGTAATTATAACCGTATTGTTATTATTCAAAAACTTTTTAGCCAAAGCAAGACCAATGCCTGAACTTCCGCCTGTTATCAATACTTTTTGCTTGGATTGTTTCATTTATAATAATTTATTTTAAAGTGATCCTGCATTTAATAGTTTGGTGTGAAACCAAAGCATTAAAGCAGTTGGAATCAATTCTATCAGAATGCCGAAAATGATGAAAGGAGTTGGTGGATAATGTATCAATGTGACTGCCCTGACGATACCACCAATGATAAGAGCTATCATCAAGAATCGGAACAAAGCCGTTTCTGACGGATTGTAAGCCACATAGAAAAACGCCAAAGAGGCAGCCATCCAAATGGCAGCCACATAGCGATGATTATTATCAGTCATTGGATCCGTTAGGGCTGCATTATATTTAGCCGTTGTTCCCATAAAGCCTGTGGCAGCAGCAATGAGTCCATAAAGCACTAAGAAAATGCGTATGAATAGTAGCATAATTATGAATTTTTAGTGATTGGTTTTAGAAAGCAATAAGCCGCTATTATGATGGGAATAGCAAAAGGAATATGCTGTACTATATCCTTAGCACTAACGTTGGGAACGAAACTGCCCCAAACAAACATATCCACGATAATCACCAACAAAAGGGTAACTAAGTGGAAATAACCTGCCAACTTATACTGTCGGAAAGAGATGGCTAACAAAACGAAAATTGGATGTAGAACATCACCAACAGCTTTGAAAACGGCTGTTATTTTTGCATATCGTATGGCTGCATCTGAATCGGGAACAATGGAGAATGAACCTTCTGCAGCAGCAGGATGTGCCACCCAAAATATGCCAATACCAATCAGCATAAGAGCCGAAACGATACTCGCCCAAATACCCGTATTAATGTGTCGGGGCAGACTTTTGTCTAAAAACTTTAACGACATTCTTTGTCTCTTTTCTTATTTAGACAAGAGACTTTGGAATGTGTAAAGACTTTGAGGAAATTATTTTTAGTTCAGGTTTAAGCGACTTTGCCAATTGGCATCTTCCAAAATTTTTACGAGGAAGTTTTTCTTGTCAAAAGCTATTTTGAAGCTATGGTCTTGGTGCAATTCTGCAATTTTCAATTCAGAATCGTCCACCAAAAAATCAGCATCAGGTGCTACTTGCTCTTTAAAAGTTGAATACTCTTTTCCGTCGAACAGTAAATTTTTGGCATCCACCATTCCATTTTCTGTGGCAAAGGTTACTTTTTTATGGCATCTGCAAGGATTCGATTTGTTGACCAATCCGCATTTATTTTGCATAAAATTATACAAATCTTTTCGAGCTTTGCTCAATTTCATTCGGTAGTTGGCCTTGCTTATTTCCATAATTTCAGAGCCAATATTGTGGTCTGCTCCGAATATTTCTCCAATGATGTAAATCATTCTTTGCTCTTTGGTCAAGCATAGTAACATTCCTGAAAGGCACTGCAACCTTACTTCACGAATGGCTTCTCGCTGTTCCATTTTTTCGTCTTCAGATAAATCTGTGTTGGGAGCAGCATCTAAACGTGATCCCAGTTCTTCAAAGCTATTGGCAAAGAAGTTAGATGCCTTTTTTTGATTATTCAGAAAATGATTTTTAGCAATTCTGTATGCCCATGTAGTAAATGAACTTTCCTGTTTAAAAGAGCTTAAACTGGAAATTATTTTTATCAATGTTTCTTGTGTCAAGTCTTCTGCATCCGGAATATTCCCTGTCAGTTTCCAAGCAAGATTATAAATAAATGGTTGGTGTCGTTCTACAAGGATTGACAAAGCAGATTTCTTTCCGTCCAAAATCTGTTGGATGAGTTCTTTGTCCGATTGGTCTATCTGATATGTTTTTTTGAATATGTTCATTGTTTATGGGGGTTTTTTTATTACCGCTAACGCTCTGGCTAAGAAACGTGCGGCTTTAAAAGCGCAAATCTTTCTCCCAAGAACGAATTTATGTTGAAAGTAATCATCTTCATTTTAACGAGATCCCGCATGTTTTCTTAGGTAATGTTGGCGGTATGTGTTTTTCATTTTTCTAGTCTTATCGTGTCGTTCCAAGAGTAAATCGAGTCTCTCCATTGTTTTTCAACATCCAAGTAAAACTCTTCTTTTGGCGCATCATACCGTACATTTAGCGGTTTGCTATAAACCATTGAGCTAGAATACTCTTTAGCTGTTACCCGCCATTCAATTACTGGAAACCACGTTATAGTTCTATTTATTTCGATGCGTGCACCACGGAAGTCTGAAAGAGCATTTCCCAGATTAAGCTCTTTATAAATGAGTCCATCATCAAACCATATCTCCCTATCCGTGTCATATTCTGAAACAACAAAACCAACACCTATAATACCTACTGTACTAGAGAAGTAGCCAAACCCAAAAACCAAAAGCATCGCAATTGCTCCTAAGACCTTAATTATTCTCTTGGGCTGGAAGAGTGTCCACCATAGAACTGAGCAAGCCATTAAAAAAGGCGCGGTGATAACAATCCAGTCTATTGCTGAAGATGTTGTTGAGATTTTTGTCAATAATCCTATGAGAGCAGCTCCAGTGAGTAAAGCAATAACTTTCAGAATGTTCCTTCTTAACTCAAGTTTTCTTTTTGTTAATTTAAATAACAAGAAACTAACTACGGGATAAGTCCAAAGTGCAAATATGATTAGCCAGAATCTCATTTTCTATTTCATTACCGCCAACGCTACGCTAAAAAGCGTTGCTGTCCCGCAGGGCAGCTATGATTTTTTAGCGATTGTTGTAGCACGTTTTTATTTTTTCTTTTACAGTCCATCTTGACGGTCAGATAGCCAATCCTTGTATTTAGTTTTAAGCCTATCCCTTTTTTCGGTCGAGTTAACTATCACATCAACTCCACCGTCATATGGTGCAATAACACAATTCTCTGTCGGACTGACAATCATTGCTCTTATTTCATCATCAGCAATTGCTCTAAGGATTTCATTCCTTTTTCCGTCTTCCCATTTTTCAGTTTTGACGTAAATATCAAAGTACATTTCTTCTTCATATTCTTCAGGTCTTTCTTTGCGCAAGTCAATGGTAAAGACTTTAAAAAATTCTCCAAAGTCAGTTATTTCTTTGTGGTTGTCATTGGTTATGTCGTCCGTGTATAGTCCGAAAGAAATAGCTACTTCCGACTCTTTTCCAATCAAGTCGTTTATCAATTGGTTTTGTCGGTCGAGCATGATTTTAAATTCTTCCGCTGAGTCCGCATACCTTTTTGATTCAGGAAGGCTGTGAATTCTAAACCATCTGTTAGGATAAACTCCTTTCAATTCGTGATTGATTGGAAACGACTCTGGATATTCCTTATGCCAATAGTCTATGAATTCGCTTTCGGTCATTTTTTTAATGTGCTACAACGTTTAGTATATGAAAAGTAGGCGATTTCGAAGCACTAAACTTTCGGTTAAAAACAAAGTTTGTAATGAACTAAAGGCCCTGTTTTCACTGCTGTCTCGCCTATTTTTTATATACATCCTAAGTTTACAATCCATTAAATTAGCGACTATAAATAAAAGAACGAAAGAGAGGAATAAGACTAGCTTATACACGAGGATTTAAACCCGTCAACATTGAAAGTCCCCTCTCTTTTTCTACTATTAATCTGAACAGTTCGTTAGGCCTTTTAGAGCCTGTTTCCAGGTTGTTGGATAGCAGTAGATCCGTTCTTCCAAACTTAAGTATTATGGATAAATTTAGTAATTATTACGGGATAGACATATCCAAGGATGTATTTGATGTGATGGATGCAGAAGGTAGGTATCTTCAGTTCACAAACGATCTAAAAGGTTTTAAATCTTTCTTAAAAGAAATAGACAGAAAGGGTTGTTTTGTTATGGAGGCTACGGGAGTATACCACACCCAGTTGGCAGATTTTCTATACGCTGAATCAGTGTTTGTTTCAGTTGTAAATCCGCTTGTGATCAAGCGCTTCATTCAAATGAATCTCAGGCGCATCAAGACCGACAAGTCCGATGCTGAGATGATATGTAAATATGCACGTCAGCATGAGCTTAAAGCTTATAGGCCTTCATCAAAGTATGTAAAAGAAAGCCGCATAATAAGCGAGAATATAGATTTGCTCATAAAGGGTAGAACCATGATCAAGAACAGATTACATGCCATGGAGCACAAATCAGCTAAGCACAGAAGTATACTGATCAAGCCTCTGGAAAAAACTATTTCAGATTTAACCACCCAGATCAAGAAACTGGAAAGAGAGTTAAAAAAATTGATTGAAGAAAATGAAGCTGATCTGTTCTCAAGGCTTCAGACTATTCCAGGAATAGGAAAAAGTACCGCTATGTTCATGATCGTTCTGAGCGATGGTTTCAAAAAGTTTGAGAGTGCCAAACAATTTACCTGTTACATAGGGATGACTCCAGTTGAAAAACGATCTGGTAGCAGTGTAAGAGGAAGATCAGGAATCAGCAAACAGGGCAACCCAAAGCTCAGAAATCTCCTGTTCATGTGTAGTTTTAACGCCTGTAAATCCAATAAAACATGTAGGGAACTTTATGAAAGAATCTTGGCCAAAGGGAAGTGTAAAAAGCTGGCATTAATAGCGGTAGCAAATAAGTTGATGAAACAAGCATTTGCCATTGCAAAATCCGGACTGATCTATGACCAAAATTATAGAAGTATAAAACCGCTGGATATTTCGGTCATACTGTGCCACTCATTTCGGAGGATATAGTGCCACTTTTCAAGTATAATTTTACGGTTTATATGTCATTTTGACAACTTCTGTGTGCTGCGTAGTGATTCTCCCTGTAACTCAATACGATGCGATGAATAAACCAGTCTATCCAGTATGGCATCAGCAATGGTTCCTTCGCCTATCAGGTCGTGCCATCCGGATACAGGTATCTGCGAACCGATAATAGTTGATCCTTTTTGATGGCGTTCTTCGATCATTTCGAGCAATACCTGGCGATCTGATTGTTCTATAGGTGTAAGTCCAAAGTCGTCCATAATCAAGAGGTCTGCCTGAGCTATTCTCTTTATTTTCTTGAGGTAAGTTCCTTCAAGTTTTGCCAGTCGAGCTTCATCAAAGAACCTGCTGGCTATAAAGTAATAGGTTGTTTGCAGCATCTGGCAGGCCTGATTGCCAATGGCTTGGGCGATATAACTTTTGCCCACCCCGGTAGAACCAGTGATGATTATGTTTTCATGATTTTTCATAAATGTGAGGTTTAAAAGACGCTGTACCATTATCTTATCAAGTTTACGCGAACTTTGATAGTTAATATCTGATGCCGATGCATGGATCTGGAACCGGGCCTTGGCGATGAGCCTCTCTATTTTCCGGTGCTGCCGGTCTTCCCATTCACTATCTACCAGTAAGGCAGTAAATTCGTCTTGTTCCATGTCGCTGTGCATGTTTTGGGTGATGGCTTGGTTGTAGATGTCGGCCATGGCGTGCATGCTCATAGATTTCATTTTCTCTACTGTGTTGAAGGTGTTCATTGTGTTTTGTGTTTATTAAAATGGAGTGTATTAAGCATAACTTGTTGCGCCACGTATGTTTGCGTGTGGCGTTGTTTCCTTTGGCTTATAATCTGTTTGATCTGCCATTTGGTCGGTTTTGTTTTCGAGTATTTTCGCTATGGTTTTATAAGATGATTGGGGATATTCCCAGGCACGCTGACAAGCTTTTTCTACACGTTGGTGTGGGTATTGTTTTGCCAAAGCCAAGATTCCCTGGGCTTGCTTGCAGGCGTGTTGCGGATAATCAGATTGATCGAAAAGGCGTTTAATATATGCTTGGGTGTATGTACCTATTTTGCTTGCGCGATTTGTGAAGTCTACCGGGTCCCAGTGTGTAAATACCTGATGACCTGTAGGCATGTGGTTTTTTTGGGTTGTGTAGGCCCCTTTACGGAAGCTTCGCTTGTGAGAGGCCACGCGTTCTCGGTTGTAAAAGATCTCTACGGTGTCTTTGTTGTATTGCACTTCTACATAATGCCCTATATATCTGCTCGGTACACTATAATAGTTCTTATCGGCGCTTAGCAGTATATGGCAGATTTTCTGCACCTTGGCGCGTTTGTAATAGCGTAGCTCGTAGGGATATGGAGGCAAAGGGTTCATTGCATTTTTTTCGAGCTCCAGAAAGCGTTGTTCACGGGTCGTTTCAGCATATTTAAAGCTGAACTGATTGTACTTTTTGTTGAGCACCCCTAAATGGTCGGACACGATTACGGAAAGAAATTCGTAATTATGGACGTGAAAACGACTGAAAAAGGAACCAAGAAGTTCACCAAAGAAGAAAAGCTGGCTATCCTGAAGGAAGCCCGTGAAACAAGTGTAAAGGCCACACTGGAGAAGTATTCGCTCTACCCAGCTACGTTTTACTATTGGAAAAACAAGTATGATGACCAGGGCGCGGACGGCCTTGATCACAGTGCGGTAAAAGAGAAGCTCAGGACCGTCAAAGCACTTGAGAAAGAAAACCGGATGCTCAAAGAGCTACTCGCGCAAGAGAAACTTGAGAACGCGCTGAAAAACGACTTGCTAAAAAAAAAGTATCCACATCTGAGAAAGTTGCTTTAGCACGGCAGCATATCGGCAAAGGTCTTAAGCGTGACACAGTACTTGCCCTTATAGGCTTAAGTAAGCATAGTTACTACTACAAGCCCAAACCGGGTACCAAGGGCAGAAAGCCATCGACTCATTGCCCGCAGCTGCAAGTCGATGGAAGCATTGTTTTAATATCCAATGAGGCAGTTGTAGATGAGATGGCCGACATCAAATCTGACCCAGAAACGGATTATGGCTACAAGGCAATGACAGCAGCGTTGATGTTGCTCGGGTACATCATCAACCGCAAGAAAGTATACCGATTGATGGATCAGTGGCAGTTGCTTCATGAAGCCAGGAAGAAGGCGCCGCGTCCCTATGCCAAGTACAGGAGGGTTAATCCTACTGGGCCACTTATGGTAATCGAAATGGATATAAAGTTCCAGTGGGTAGCCTCTCACCAGCGCTATGCCTACATACTGACTATCATCGATTGCTTCACCCGTAAAGTTCTACATTGGCAAGTGGCTTATTCGATCAAAAAGAACCAGGTAATCTCTGCTTGGCAGCAAGTTATCCTCAACTATTTACAACCGCATCAAATGCTCAACAAAGAAATCACCATCGAAGTGCGCAACGACAATGACAGCAGGTTCGTTGCCAAAGAGGTACAAAAGTACATGACTGATAATCATCTTAACCAAGTCTTTACGCACCCCTACACACCTGAAGAAAACGGGCACATCGAAAGCTTTCATGCTATTTTGGGGAAGTCACTTAGCAGAAAAGACTTCTCCACAATCACTGATTTGGAGGTTCATCTCCACGGTTTCTATGACATTTACAACACGATAAGACTTCATGGAAGCCTCGATCACCTAACCCCGGTAATGTTCTGGAATCTATGGAAAGACGGACTCATTGAGTCAATACCGCGTAAGAACAAACCTCTCAAACACAGGCTGAAAGTGCCACATTATCAGCTATCGGGCAATGGGAGCCTGAGGGCAGCATCTGGCATGCCCGAAGGGCAACAAAAACAAACGCAGGCCATAGAGATATGACCTGCGTCTTCAACCATCGGTATAAAGGTCACCATCGGTTGCATCTGGCACAACAAAATTAGTACCTTGTACCACTCATTTATTAACCCTATCGTAATTTGTCCGATTTATAGGGGGGCAAACCACTTTTCAAGAAGCTCCCTGATGGCTTTGTTAAGGTCACTGATACTGAAAAAGGTCTGTTTTGAAAGGGGATAAAAAATACGTTGATATACCAGCTTTACCGCTCCTTCTACCAGAGCCTTGTCTTTGGGATGATAAGGTCTTGTAGGGTCTATCATACAGTCATAATGCAGCGCGCAGTCCCGAAGGGTCTTGTTGATTTCGGGAGCGTATTTATGGGTCTTACTTACCGCCGATTTCAGATTGTCTGTAACAATGGCTTTCGGCACGCCACCTATATACTGTAGTGCACTGTTTATGCCACCTATAAAATCTTCGCGCTTTTGGCTTGCCATACATGCTACAAAAGTGTACTGGCTACAGGGCATTATACCAACCAAAACCTCTACGGCTATTATCTCACCCGTATTGCGATCTGTATAAGAGAGTTTTTTTCCGGTATAGTCCACAAAGAGCTGTTCACCCGCTTTGTGGATGAGTATCCCACTTGGATTTTGGCGGTTGTGCCACAGTCTAAAATACTGTGTAAACTGGGTGTAACGATAGCCTTCCGGGTATCGCTCCAGATAACTTTGCCAGAGTGTTTGCAAGGTGCAGCCTGTCTTGGTGAGTTCTTTTGCATAGTAATCGAACTCCGCTGCAAGCTGCTTGTACTTATTGGCATCTTTATAATCTGCTTGCGGAAAAAGCTCTGCGAGGTCCTTGTCGTTTAAAGAAAGAAGCTCATCAAAACTACACGAATGTGCCTTAAAAACAGCCACATAACTATTGACCGTATTGCGGCTTACTTGAAGGGCTTCTGCCGTTTTCCGGTTACTTATACCCTTCTTTTTGAGTTGTATCAATTGTCTTAAATCCATCAGTTCTATTCTTTGTCCGGCCATATCCTTTATTAGCAAGGCTATGGAGAAATGATGAAAAGTGGCACAATGATCCCCGAAATCAAATTGGATCTATGTAGGCCAGATCTAGTAAAGTGGCACAATGAACTCCGAAATAGAGTCCATTTTGAATGGTTTTAGTTCATTCTGAGTGGCACAATGACTGACGAAATGGCTGGCACAATATGGAGCGAAATGGGTGGCACAATGATGTCCGAAATATGCAAACCGTAATTGAATTAAAAAAAACACATTAAAAAGTCACCAATTTTCTTGGATTTTACCACAGTTCAATGTTGTATGCCCGTGCTTTCTTTTCGTCCGTGGGTTGGCTCAGACACACTCTTTGACAAGCTTTGGCTCGTGCCGCTGGCTTGAGAGGCTTGGCAATGTGTGTGGCTGTTAGCGTGGGATTTGTTATCTGAACCCATACTTTTCTGCTGTTTTTAAATTAAGTCTTGCTAGAAACTTATTTCTATCTGTTAGTTCCTTTTTCCCTTCTAAAAGGTCAACCATAAATCGATATTTATATGCGTCTAGTCTTTTATTTCTTTTGTCCCATTGTACAATTCTTTCAATGAGATTTATGGAAATTTCTACTTCTTCCTCCTTCTTGTTCTCGTCAGCATTGAAGAAGTCATCCATATCAAAAAACAATTCAGGGTTTAATTCCGCAACTATATTTAAAATAGTTTCTCCTTGGTTAAGCTGAATATCAGTTATTTCTCTGTTGTTTCTTATTTTACTACTTAGAGTAGAAGCCATATCATACTGATATTGGGTAAGGTTTTGAGTCTCTCTTCCCCAGTCTTCTATTTTCTTCCAAGTTTTAATATGTATTGATTTTAATCTATTCAATGAAGCTTCCACCTCAGCCTTTTGTGTTTCATCCTCTGTTAATTTTTTCCGCTTTTCAGATGATTTGTTTTCCAAGTCTGCCTTTAAACTTTCCAGGTCAATGTTGAAATCCTCATTTTTAATTCTATCCCAACAGTCTTCTTTTTTTGCCCACTCTCCATATAAAGAACCAGGAGCTTGTTTTTTGATGTAATCTTCTATTTTAGACATTACCTCATGGAGTTTGTCTTTAAGAATCTCGCTCAGGGATTGTTGTTTCCAGATTTTGTATAGGTCAAGTTTATAATCCAATTTGAGACCTAACCAAGCTATTGAATAAGGAACTGTTATGTATCGCATATCACCAATTGCATTTGGTTTTACACCGTAAATTTTTTCAGCATTTTTAAATAATAATGCTTTTGCAACTAAATCTTCAAACCAAATATTATCAGGCTTGAAACTGAAATTATAATTAAGGAATTGAGCATAATTTTTTTGACTGCCCCTAACAACAATATGTGGGCCAACAACTAATTTCTTACCATTATAAACTTCTTCATATGTGTTGATGTATTTAGCAAGTAGCTCTTTAGTAAACATTTGACTTCTAGGGTTCTGCTTGTCAAATTGTTTCCGTTTTGATGGGGTTATTCCAAATCGATTTCTATCATTTTTATACTGACCTCTTGAACGCTCAAAAAACCAACGTGTTTGAGTTGTTTCCCCTGAAACCGGAGGTGCCCAAATTGTTCTTGACAGTTTTTCAATCAGTACGTGATTTTCTCTATTCGAACTTAAATCAGAAGCTGAAACCCTATTCTGAGTATTTGCATATTCTGCTATACGACCAACAATTTCAGAAAAGTTGTCTCTGTTTTTTACAATCGTCAGTTTTACAGGAACAAACACATTGCTAATATCTATTTTATCTTTTTTCCAAGTGTGATATACAGATGCTGTTGTTTGACCGCCATTTACAATTTGAAAATCCTTTACTAGGGCAATTGCTTTTCCTTGATTGTTGGGTAAATCTGTAATGCTAACCTCTTCGGCAGTAGCATCAATACCATTATTAAAGGCCATAAACATATGTTGCTCTTTCAAAATAGTGTTACGGATTCCTTTATTTATTTTTCCAGTAAATTGAAGAAATGAACGAACATTTTGCTCAAGCAGTCTAGCTCCGTATTGCTCATAAATATCAGCTAAAGCAAGACCTGGAATAATTGCAAGCCAAGATTGATAATCTGAATTTTCAGTTTCATTCACAATACAAGGTACTTTATAGCCTGATTGTTCAAAGTTTATTTCAATAGGTACTCTTGATTTGTCTGAAAGATTGAAAAGATAATTTATATCTATTGTTCTATAAAAAACTGTGAAACCTGCAACGGTATCAGAAGTTTTTAAATCAGCCTTTATTTCACCATTAGTAATTAAAAAAATATTTACACGGGTTAAATATTCTTTAACTTCTGGAACATTAGCCAAAGTTTGAGCTAAGTCAAATATTTCTGAACTTTCCTCAATATCATTGACATAATCTTTATAAATAGCGTTCCTGAAAAATTTAACTGCTCTTTCAATAGCTTTGTCAGCCTCACCTTTAGTAACATTTTGAATATTGGAATCGCCATTATATATGGTTACAAATAAATCGAGTGTTTCGTAATTTTCATAAAGTGAATAGCCATTGATCTTATGCTCAACACCTCTTTTACTAATCTTTTCATCAAAACAAACTCGATAGTTTTCTGTCTCGCCAGCATCTGATAAGAAGGACAATGCTAATTCTGTAAAAACCTGCTCTGGATTTGTTCCTTCCTCATCTGAAATTAGGCTCGATTTAATTTCTTCTTGAACATCTATATAAAATTTCTGCAATTCCTTGTTTTCCATAAAAATGCTATTGTATTTCACTCAAAAGAGTTTCTTGGGTAATTCTCCATTCCTCTGATTCTGACAGGACAATGGAATATTTAACATCACCGACACCAATTGGAATTTGATTTTCAGTTATTCTAGGAAAATTTCCAGAAACACGATAAAGATTTTCCTGTCTAATTGTATAACCTTTTACTTCGTATAAAGGTCTATGCGTTTCGTAATATCCAGATTCCAATAGTTTTAGTTTAAATAAATTGGAAGCCATTGTATTGGCATTCAACAATTCCGAAACTTCTTCAATTAGAGAATTCAATGATTCTCCATTCCCTACTCTAATGTCAAGCGAAAGATGATATAAAAATATTTTTTCAATTATAGAATCATCCAATTGTCGTTCACTAGCGATATGGATTTTTTGGTGATTATTCCCGTGTGTAGTTTTTACTTCAACAGCCCAATTTGAATACTGAAAGTCTTGGATTGACTTTTCAGGCCCAAGCCAAGATTTGAGACAATAATTTTTATCAGAAGAGTTGTTTAAGAAAAAGCGTAAAAAAAATATCTCACCATAAAGTCCTCTTTGTGCTTCATCCGATAAACCTTGTTTACCAACTTTTTCAAACAAGGATTGCCATTTGGCTAATCGCTCTAATAATTTTTCTACTAAGGTTTCTTCGGTTGTTACTTTCGAAACGCCAAAAATCAAATCTTCACATAAAGTTGAGAATATGTCTTTATGTTGTTTGTTCAATAAAAGGATTAATAAAAATTTCTTTGTTTTATCTCTTTCATCAGTCAATGTTTCGATCTTGATGTCTTTAAGCTTGTTCCATTGGTTAGCATCAAAAGGAAAAGAATCATTTAAACTAAAGGCAATGCATCTTAATTTTTCAGGAGATCTTAACGCAATAAATACATCAGGTAAAACTTCTGCTGAATATCGCTTATATAACAACCCTGAGTGACTGGAAGAATCACCTTCTAAGCCAAGCCAAATATTTTCAATCTTCGTCATCTCCATAATCTTCAAAATCTTCTTCAACAACATCAAATCTGTCGAGTAACTCCTCATTAACAGCATAAGATACTGGTGCGTTAAAATTACTTTTTGGAAAACTTATAGCATAGCCTACAAATGGATTGATTCCTTTTGGTAAAGGATTTTCTGGATCTATGCTTTCTTCAGGGTCAAGTAAGTAAATAATTAATAATGGCTTTTTAGGGTCTCTTAGTTCATTTCTAACTATTTGTCCATTCGGATACATTGCTTCACCTGCTTTTTTTCTGTGAAGATTAGTTAAGTCCATTGCTCTTTCATACTCTTCAGCAGTAAAATCAATAAATTCATCTGACGGACTTATGATATGTGATTTTCTTAAATAATATATCTGTTCGTTTGAGTTCTTATCGTCTTCAGTTCTTTTCCATTGACCAATTTGAACTTCATTACCAGTTACTTCAATAGTTGAATTATTTTTTGGGTTAGGTTTGGTCATAAGAGCAATTCGCCAATCTGTTAATTCACTATTTCTCAATTGTGTAGTAATGAATTGAATTAATTTTCTAGGCTCAGCCTTTTTAAGATTTTCCACAGATTGTATTCCTTCAAAGAAGTTGATAACTTGCTCCGTAGGTATATCATACCATATAAAAGCATTTGGCTTTGTGATAAAACCTGATGGCAGAGTTTCTATAAATTTTCGTGTGTTTTTGAAATTATTATCAATCACAGAAATATCCTTCTTAAACTCATAAGACTCTACCAATCTTCCTGCCCAAGAAATTTGAACTGTAATTGCTGAACGCATTTTATTCGTTGCGGAAATTTGAAGTACACCAGGGTGCGTTCTTACTTTTAAAGCATATTGCTCAGGGGTAGAACCTGCCACATCTGTCATATAATCAAATTCTTCTCTAAGTTCTTCAGATGCTTGTGTAATATGACAAAACCACTCATTCAATTCTCTACTTGTAAATAATCGACATAAATCAGCATATCCACCTCTGTATCCAAACCAACGTCCCATTTGCATCAAAGTGTCATACATTCTTGATGCTCGTAAGTAGTAACTTATAGAAAGACCTTCTAAAGTCAATCCTCTGGAAAGCTTATTCCCACCTACTGCGATAACTGATAGTCCATTTTTATGGTCAAAATAGTCAAGGGCTTCACCAGAACCACCATGGATTGATTTCACTTCAATTCGTGCAGCAGCATCATTCAAATGTTGTAATACATCACTCCATTGATGGACTTGAATTTGAGAGTCCAAATTTTTGAGTTCGGAATCTAAAATTTGCTGAGAAACAGTCACAAAGGATTTATAACCATTTTCATCTTGTGCAAAAGTTGATTTAAATTCACTTAGAATTACGTTATCATTTTGGTCAATGCCTCTTCGGTAATAAATAAATTGATTAGATACCAGTTCCGCAATATGATCCTGCCAAAAAACAAATCTTGATACGTGAATAAGCATAGAATTATGCACTGTAGTTTGTCCTCTTAATCTTCTGATTGCACAAGTGATAATAAAGCAGCGTATTGCTCTTTTTAAGGATTCAGGTAACGAAGATGGTTTTTGGTCATCCTTTTTATGTCTATCTGGTACAAAATCTCGGTAATCATTGATTCTATTTACAATTGGAAGAACTGTATTCGAAGTTTCGTCTTCTTCCAATGGACTAAAACCAAAAACTTTTTCTGGCCCAATGTAATTTGAAGGTGCTGGAATATTCTTTATAAAGTTTCTTGGGAATAAGTTTTGGTCATCCAATGGAATAAAAATATTGGCGAATGGAGTGGCAGTATAACCGACATAGGCATTTTTACCAAAGAGATTAAGTATTTGAGTAATCCATCCGTTAATAGAGCTTTGCCTTTCAGGATCGTTTGAAATATTAATCGAAGCGTTATCTGCCTCATCATCAATAAGTAAAAGAGATTTGTTCCGAATTACACGTCCAAGTTCGCTATCTTCATTAGCTTGTGCTCCCAACCACTGGTAAATTCTACGAAGCACGTGCGGATTCTTTTTTATTACTGCAACAATAGGTTCAGAAGTGTTAAAGTTTAAGCCTAATGCGTTTGCTGCTCCTTGCGTAAAGTCTCCCTTCTCAATACTTGAGGTTAAAGAATGGGCAACTATCGGAGAGCCAAAATAAGGGTCACCAACTCCAATCTGAATACTTCTTTGGTCAAATGCTCTGGTGTGTTGTGTGTCAAACCCTAAAAAACTTTCGTCAATCCTTATTTGAGTTTGACTTCTAAGGTTATTATGAATTCCAGCTAAAACGATAATTAAACCAAAACCAGCATCAGCGGCTTTACAGATAAGCCCTGTATAATTAGCGGTTTTACCAGATTGCACTTGTCCAACTACTAATCCCTTTTTGTTAATTGTAGCTTTAATTGAAGGATCAAAAAAGTTATCAAGAATACTATCCGTAATTCTGTCCAATTTATTTATGACTTCTGGAGCAAAATTCTTTTCAATTTCTAAATACTCCCTATACCTTCCCCAGAAACCATTTTCGAAATCAATTTCAGCTCTTTTTTCATTTAACCAAGGATTATTTTCATCTTCCTTTAAAATTGTTCCAAACTCATCTTGTCTAATTGTATAAAGTTCTTCAATCCTTCTGATGAGCATTTCACGATTCTCATTTACGAAATACTTCATTTTAAGAACTTCATCAACCGCATCTTCAATTTCTTCTCTAGTGAATGAAGAGCTATCGGATAAAAGTTGTCTAATATTTTTTATCGGGTCTTTTTTACTCATTTATCAAAAATTCAATGTATTCTGGATAGAAATTATATGGTTCGGTATTTAATATTCTTGCCTTTGCTTTTTCAATAGATAATCCATTTGTTACAAATCCATTAAAAAGCTTTTGCATTGTTTCCTTTATCGCATTATGGTCTATTCCTTCAAAAGGCTGTCCGTGTGGCTTTTCGTTTTCGCTTTCTTGAAGTGTAATTAACGGAACAGGTATAGTTTCTTCAATAAACTGAATTACCTTTTCAATGTCTTTTTTCAAATCGCCAGATTTGGCAAGTAATTCATTTAAAAGAGGATGTTTGCGGTTTATTTTATAGAAACGCTTGCCGTGTCTAGCTCTTTCTTCCCAGAAGGGGAAATATTCATCCAAAGCCAATTTACGTTTAAGAACTTTGCCTTTGTGCCTATAAACTTCAACTGCTTGATTTCTGGCTTCTTTTGCAACTGCTAAAATCTGTTCACGGTAAATTGAAGGTGGTCTGGCAATAGATTTTTTGATGTCGATTTGCCAATCTTCATCAAAGTTATTTGGTAAATCAACTTGAATTCTACAGAGGTCATAATGTACCTCTCGTTTAAACATCCCTAACCAATCACCCGCAACTAAGAGCCTTCTATTTCGATAAACATAAAATCCTTGATGTGCAGTCCAGCTATCTTTTGAACCTTTCCCGTAATTATACTGTTCGGCTGAAAGTTTTGAGCGGTGTGGCAGAATAAACCCTTTGATTCTAATTGAGCCACCCTCTAATCTCGTTTCGGGTTTAGTTTGCAATCCATCAATACCAATCATAAATGGATCCCAAGACTTTATTTCACGGTCACGAAAAAATATTTTTATTCCTTCATCCATATATCTGTGAAATACCATAGAAAGATGAGATTTTACAGCATCCATAATACCCAGAAACTTGGCTTTAGCTTCTTCATTATCTTCAACAGTTTCTTTCGTAAGCCTGTCTAAGTCCCACCAAATAACACAAGTGCCTGTTTCTACTTTTTCAATTTCTTGACTCCAACTTTCTTCGTTTGGTATATATCGGATTAATTTCCAAGCTTGTTGATGGTTGACATAATCTAAATCCCAAGTCCAAAAAACAGAATTGTAATCTTTTGCTTTCGAAAAAACCGTGAATTTTCTCGTTTGCGAAAAAGAAGCCGTTTTTAGTCCTAGTCCAAATCGACCTAAATCATCTCGATTTCTTTCATCCAAGGGGTTCTTGCTTCCTGGTCGCATTGCTTGAATTAGCTGCTCGTTATTCATCCCAGTTCCATCATCCAAAATGGATAATGTAGTTTTTGAGCCCTTCCAATCGTAATCTATCCAGATATTCTTGGCTCCAGCAGTAATTGAATTATCAATGATGTCGGCAATAGCAGTTTCAATAGAATAACCAATCGCACGAAAAGTTTCAATCATTGAGCTTGCTTCTGGTTCAGCAGAAGTAGATTGTATGTTGGAGTAGTCAATCATTAACCTTTGAGTGCTTTTGAAATTGCTACTCCGATAAATTTCGCCATCAATGGCGGAACAGCATTCCCAATTTGTTTAAATGCAGCCGTTCTGTTGGCTCCTTCTTTTTCACCTTCAAAATAATAGTCATCAGGAAATGATTGTAGTCGGGCAGCTTCTCTAACGCTAATTGATCTATTCTGCTTTATATCAGGATGAATGTAATAATGACCATCTTTGGCAATATGTGCTACTATTGTTTGAGAGTAAGGTAAGTCTGCAGCAACGACTTTAAATCTATCAAAAAACGAAGTGCGATTGTTGTGGGTTTTTAGCCTTTCGGGTAAATTATTGTAGTTCAACCGCTCTTGTTTTTTCTCCCATTTCTGAACAGCTATTTTATAAATTTCTTTGTCTTGTTCTCTATGTGGTCGTGCAACGTGTTGGGTTAAAATGTCAATTCCATTTCGTAAGGCGTGAGATTTAAGGTACTGAGTTGTTTCTGTTTTGTATTTTAAAAATTTGTCTGCACCTTCGCCAGCTTTTATAACTGGTAAATCATTCAATAAATCTTTAACTAAATAATTACTTTCACTTACAATTTCTTCTAAGTTTGGAAAATTAATCTTTCTATTTTTTTTCCACCCAAGGATGATAATCCGTTTTCTGTTTTGCAATACTCCAAAGTTCTTTGCTTCAAGGGTATGTAGTTTTATTTGATAGCCTTTTTTGTTGAAAATTTTCTCCATTTCTTGGAGGTAGTGACCACCTTTAGCAGATTTTAATCCCAATACATTTTCAAATACAAACATTTTCGGTTTATACCTTTCTAAATATTCAGCATATTGTATAAAGAGATAATTTCTGGGGTCACCTTCCATTTTAGTTTTCGACCGAGACCTACCAACTAATGAATATGCTTGACAAGGTGGTCCCCCAATAATTAAATCAACTTTTTGCTTTCCTAAACAATTATCTATTTCACTTTGAATTGACGAATTGTTTTCTTCGCCAATTGGAGCATTAATAACGGATGCTAAGATTTCATTAGGTATACTTTTATACAGTTCTTCACGAGTAATTTCGCCCTTGAGATATGATATGTATGTTTTGTATTTCTTATTAGATTTTAAATAATGATAAGCAGCTCGAGTTTTTAGTGTGTTGCAGGCAGATTTTTCAATTTCAACGTGAGCAACAGGTTCAAAACCAGCTTGGATAAAACCT
The DNA here is from genome assembly GCA_963836915.1 of uncultured Cryomorphaceae bacterium. Lineage (GTDB taxonomy): Bacteria > Bacteroidota > Bacteroidia > Flavobacteriales_D > Cryomorphaceae > Cryomorpha. The sequence continues at coordinate 1,341,807 of CAWILH010000002.1, forward strand.
TCAGAAAGTCCTCCTGCTCCTGCAAATAAGTCTATGAAATTCATTTTTTCATTCATGATTTTGAGGCTTATTCGAAATGATTAATTCTTTAACATCTATGTCTAATATGTTAGCTATTTCCATTAGTATTTCTAGTCTTGGCTGTTGTCTATTTTGCACATAACCATTCACCATATTGTAACTTTTTCCAAGTTTCTCAGCTAACCAAGTTTGTTTTATTCCTTTGTCTTCAAGCACTTCTTTTATTCGGTTCATATCCGTATAAATTTAAGTCGCTAAAATAGCACAAAAATCTCGTTTATCTCGTTTTTCAATATACATTTCGTTCGTTTCATTGTTAGTCTGTCCGAGCGCTGGCAAAAAAATAGGCTCTTTTGGTTTTTTGCGTTTGGCTTGGGGGTCGGCAAAAACCAAATGTGCCTATTTGTGCGGTGGCTTTTTCAGCATGGCATACAACCTTAGTATATACGACACTCCGCCTTTTCTATTGCGTATATATCGCTTATGTGCGAAGTGTGGTTGCAGGCTTCCCAAATGTAGCTGAATCGTACAAACTATCCAATGGACTCCGCATGGTTTTGTTGTTGATGGCGGTAACCCTGGTGTAGATCTCTGTGGTCTTGGAGCTCGAATGACCTAATGCCGATTGTATGTAACGAATATTGACACCACGCTCCATCAGATGGGTAGCAAAACTATGGCGAAGGGTATGAGGGGTGCTCCAGGCGTTGCTCTTGGTTTCGTTCACCGCCTTGCGATAAACAGCCTGAACACTCTTGGCCGTATATTGGCCACCATCTTGACCTTCAAATAACCAATAGGCTGGTTTATAGGCGCGGTAATAGTCGCGCAATAAGATCAGGAGGTGCTCACTGAGCACGGTGTGTCGATCTTTCTTGCCCTTGGAATCCTTAATGAAAATATAACCGTCATCACTCCGAATATCTTTCACCCGTAGCCGCAAGAGCTCACCGACCCTTAGGCCCGCGCCGTATAGACAATGTAGCATTGCTTTGTGCTTTAAATTCGTTGGCTGGTTTATGATCGCCATCACCTCTTTCGTGCTGAGCACATTGGGTAAGTCACAGGTCTTTTTGGGTCTGGTTATATCATAATACTCCCTCGGCTTTCCCAAGGTGTGCTCGTAATAGCACTTTATGGCATTGATTAGCGTATTTTGCGCCTGATCACCCATGCGGTACTTAGACACCATGTGATATACAAAACCTTCTATTTGCGCCTTGGTCAGAGTGGTCAGATCAGCGTTTGCAAAATACTGGAAAAACCGTCGCAAAGAATTCTCGTAGTTGCGAACAGTAGACGTGCTGAACCCTTAAGTACCATTTTCTGATGGTTGCGATCGAGTTCATTCTGGCATTGTTCGTTCAACTCAATCTTCGGCATAGCAGGCGCTGCCGCTACATTGACCTCCTTCAATCGCTGGCCAAAAAGCCGCCTCAGCTCGATGAGATTTTCTTCCGTATTGGAAATACTCCACAACTTCTGTGAAGGATGATAAAAAGTCGTATCCAGCTTCTTAAATGCTTCGCGCGCTGCCTTGCAGGCGTAGGGTATTTCAACTTTGATTCGGCCAGCGCCTGGCTTGGCCTTAAACAGGCGGATAGGTGGCGTAGGTTTGGATGCAGCGGCAGACATGCTTTCTAAGAATTGAATGAATAGCTCTAGCTAAAAACTGTAGAAAACTACATCACAAATGTTGAATTAAACGTATTTAAACGTTTATAAACGTTCTTAACCGTTAAGAACGGATAATGTATATCTCCCGCTATCATTATATTTGACATGAATCAAATTACAAAATCACTCAAAATAGCACGGATGTCCACACCGCCAAAATCAAGAACCTGCCGCGTATGCGAAAAGGCATTAAGGGGGAGGACAGATAAGATTTTTTGCAGCATTGGTTGCAAGAATGTTTACCACAAAAATCTGCGCTTTGCAGCAAAAAAAGCGGCCATTGAAATCAACGGATACCTGAAGAGAAATTACAGCATCCTATCAGAGCTTCTCGGTGCGAACTTATCCCAAATCAAAGTGTATCGAAATACGCTCGAAAAGAAAAAATTTAGGTTCAAATACCACACCCATACCCATGTTAATTCTCGCGGCAAAACTTTTTACTACATATACAATTACGCTTGGATGGAGTTCTCTGATGATGAAGTATTGATAGTGCGAAAATAATCAGGAATGGCTTTCGCCAAAAGCTGAAAATAGGGCTGTAAGACGAGATGTGGCGTTAAATCTAAAAAAACGCCCTTCCCCTAATCCCCTTCCGGAAAAAAGGCAACGCTGCCACCTACCCAATCTTTGTCTTTATTGTAGCGCACCCCTACCATCTCACCTTTGCTGATGCGTACGAGGTTATTTACGATCTTGGCTTCGGGCGCGCCATCCGGCCAGAGCATGAGCATGCGTATCTCAAACTTTGCATCCCCCGTGGGAGTCTCAATGATTGGATGGTAGGTGACCTTGCGCTGCAGGATATAATGCGCTTTATCTTCGATACTATCCAGATCGGCCTTGGTGATATTCAACTTTACACCGCTGCCTGCGAAGGAGTACAACGGCTTGAGCACATAATTTTCCAAGTCACCGGGATAGCGGCTCAGTTCATTCAAATAAAAACAGTCTGGGGCATATTTGCTCTTAAATAAAGGCATAGTAAACTTACTGATGCGAAAGAACCAGTTGGGATGGCCTACCCAAACCACATCCACTTCTTGATCGAAATAAAATTCGCGCTCCAGATCATCCCGCTTGTCGAGCTCATCAAAGATCACGCGGTTAAAGATCCTTTCGATCTTTACTTCTACCCCATCTTCACCAAGGTAATAAAGCTCCCGCCCGCGCTTCTTCATATCGCTTATGCAAAGCACCTTGATACCCATATGCTTCTCTGCGCCATAAAAGTCTATCGAAGTGGTTTGCGTCTCGGGTTCTATTTCCAGAAGGATCACATTCTTTGGGTCGCTATCTCCGACGATCACTTTTCGCAATTCTTCGATATAGCCTTTGGAGTCAAGACCACCGAAATAGGAAGTGAGCCCTTCCGGAATATCATAGACCTTTTTATAGGCCTTGGATACCATATCCTGAAAAAAGTAGAGCGTAGGAAAACCTTGGATCTCTATCAATTGGGGTACGATCTCGCCATTCGCATCCATGCAAACACCAAAATCCATTTGTAAAAAATGGGTGTGATCGTTTTCATTGGGCACGTTCAATGATGGATGCTCCAGCGATCGATCGGTCAAAGCTTTAAAATCTTCGCGCTTTATAGTCTTGTAAATTTCATTGCACGCTTCCATTAACTGCTCCTTGAGCTCGTTAGTGGCAAAAACAGGAGTCTCTGCTACACGAAACCGCACAGGTTTATCCCAAACAGAATTGACTTCATTCAAAAAAGCCTGGTATTTCTCAGGAGTAAATTTCTCATTAAAAGCTTTGCGCAGGCTAGTTTTCATTTACTTCCAAGATAGATGTTGAAGGGGTAAGCTTTCGTATAGAATCACGCAAAAAAGAAGGGATGATCGAATCATGGGTCAGCTGAATATGCTCAGGATGCTCCAAACTCTTCATCATATTATTATACTTCCGCAGGCTGTAATTTTTAAGAATCACGGCCTTGTTCTTCTCGTCCGAAAAGTGAACCTTCATACCCGCAGGATCGGCTTCTGGGTGGTATTCGGGTCCCTACAAATTCATCGGAGAAACGCACCGCCATAATCGCTCTTTCATACTCCAAGTGCGTTCTCAACTTTTCTAGCGAGAGTATCTTTGCGCCCCATTTCTTGAAGACATTCAGCTTAGGCTGAATAAGTTGCCAATCGCGGCTATCTACCACATAATAGGGATCTTCCAACTCATCGAGCAGGCGATCTTCCTTACCGGCTTTGGTCTTATGGCAGGGATACACCCCAAATGAAGTGACTACACGTCGCGTAATCTCTCCCAAACCAAAATGATGACAAGCCATCTGAAAGCTATGGCAAATGAAGAAGACGTATTTCTTATCGGCGGCATCGGTAGCGGTGTTATTATGCTCCCAAAGCTCATCGATCAGCTTGCGCCAACGTACGTCCCAACTGCCATCACCTTCCAAGGGATTGCCCGGCCCGCCGCTCGATATAAAAATATCAAATGATGAATCTGGCATCTCATCGGCACCACGGACATCAAACTCAAAAAAGTCAATGCTGTCCGAAAAACGATTTAAAATGTCGCGTATGGCGCGCATCCCTTGGTTGGGATGCCCATCATACATATTAAGCAGCGCCAGTCTGTATTTTTTCATGTCAATTCATTTTCTCTTTTTGTCCAAATGCACTGGATCAATGGCAGGTATTTATTTTGTTTCGGTGTCCGAAGGCTTAGGTTCCGTAGCCGCTGCCTTCGCTTTTGCTGGAGCAGCCTTCTTGACCTTCGCAGCTACCGTTTTAGAAGTTTTGGGCTTTGCTGCTTTTGGGGCAGTAGACTTCCCTTTTGCGCTAGCAGGCTTCCCAGTTCCAGACTTGGCGGTTTTTGCGGCAGCTTTGGACTTTGGCGTGGCAGCATTTTTCCTTGGTGCCTTTGCAGGGGTCGGCGTGGCCGTCGGGTTATTGGAAGGGTCGGCAGCAGGATCCATCATTCGCTTCGGCGCCGATGTAGCTTTCGCAGTTACGGATCGCTTTTTTGGCGCTCGTGCAGTCGTGCTCTTCTTTGGGCTGGCCGTTGGAGTCACATTCGCAGCTGTTGATGGCTTATCGCTGGCAGGGCTTGCTATGGCCGGAGCTGGCGACTTGCGTGGCCTTCCCGGTTTTCTTTTTGGTCCCGTTTTGGCGGCGGTTGTGGCACTCGTATTTTTACGTGGTCTTCCGGGCTTTCTTTTCGGACCCGACGCGGCGGTAGTAGCCGCGCTAGAAGTTTTTCGAGGCCTGCCCGGCTTTCGTTTTGCCGATGGTGCAGCGCCGCCTTTTGCTATTTGATCGGTTACAAAACTACCCCACGTCAGGTTCATACCGCCTTCTTTATGGGCTTTTGCACGCTCGATAGCCATGTTGGCCGCATTTTCAACGACCCATTCAAAATTATCTTCACCTACAGAGTGTATATCGGCATCGGGAGCTGGATTACAGAAATCGATGGCATAAGGCACGCCATTTCTAATGGCAAATTCTACGGTATTGAAATCATAACCCAATGCGCGATTTAGCTTGATCACCCCTTCTTTCACTTTCGCCAAAAGCTTTTTTTCGGTGGGTGGAGCATTGCGCACATAGCGCAGGTGGTGGGGGTTGCGCGGCTCATATTGCATGATGTGCACCCTATCGCCACCTAAGTAATAGCAACGGAAATAATCCGAAAATTCAATTTCTTCCTGAAGCATCATCACCAACCTTCCGGTCTCTGCATGCTTTTCCCAAAGGTCGTTTTGATCATTTACGCGGTACACGCTCTTCCAGCCACCGCCAGAGTGGGGCTTCATATAGGCAGGAAAGCCCACATATTGAAAAATCTCATCCCAGCCCATGGGAAATTTCAAGTTGCGAAAAGAGTCTTCATTGGTGTCTTCTGGGCGCTCATGAGATGGTAGGATAACCGTTTTGGGTACAGCAACACCGATTTTTTCAGCTAGGGCATTATTGAAGAATTTCTCATCGGCGCTCCACCAGAATGGATTGTTTAGCACAGCGGTGCCAGAAATGGCCGCATTTTTAAGGTATGCGCGGTAGAATGGGACATCCTGCGAAATGCGATCTATGATCACTGCATAATCTGTAGGGTCGGCCTGTGCCACCTTGTCGATGAGCACCGCTTCGGCCATGATGCCACTCACTTTCTTCTCATTGATACGCTTTACAAAGGCTTCTGGAAAAGTAGTTTCTTTTCCGTGTAAGATTCCGATCTTCTTCATTTTAATTAAATTTTAGGGTCAATATAATTCTTTTTATAGTTGTGCTAAATATCGAGGGAACTGCATCTTCCAAAGCGGCCAGTCATGCTTGGCCCAGCGGCTCTCATCGGCCCAGTGGGCTATTCCTTTTCTGTTTAATATCCCAGATAGCTCAAGATTGGCTTCCTTGCAAATGTCCCACTCGCCATAGCCTAGGACGATCTTCATTTGCCAGAGGTCGGCATAGCTAAGGTCGGGAAGGTAGTCTACAGGATTGTTAAAATATACATTATTATCGTAGTGCCCATTTAAAAAGCTGCGGATGTCGAAAGCGCCGCTCATGCTAAAAAGATGGCTCACCATATCGGGATGCCTAAAGGCAAAATTGGCCGCGTGATAGCCACCAAAACTTACACCGGCCACCGCAACCTTCTGTATGCCATAGGAATGCCTTATGCTGCCCACCACTTCATCGGCTATGAATTTATCAAACCAGATATGGTTCCTAACCCTATCGGCGGGATGCACCTGCTTATTATACCAGCTATGCCGGTCTATGCTGTCTACACAATATACCTTTACGCGGCCACTATCTACCAGTGGCTTCACGGCATCGATAAGGCTGAAGTCGCGGCTCTCAAAATAACGGCCGATGGTACAAGGAAAAAGAATGACCGGCATGCCGTAATGCCCGTAAATAAGCATTTCAGTTTCCTTCCCCAAGGTGGGTGAGTACCATTTTTTATACGTCTCTTTCAAAGAGTGAAAACGAATTTTGAGAAATGATTGAGAGTGCAAAAGTAATGTATTTTAACACAATAGCCATTTTGAAGGATTGCATTTGATTCACGCTCTACGAAGTCGATTGCTCTGGCCAAAAACCCCTGAGAACCATAGCCCATCTAAGTTTCAGTGCCAAGCCTGTGAAAACGTCCCGTACATTGCAAGCCAGTATTTTGTGAGCGAATACACTATCATCACTAAATTTATATTGCCTTATTGCTAACCTATGCTTAAATTTGACCTTCATTATGAGCGCAGTCAGCATTATGCCATCAGTAGAAGGTTCGTTCAAGTTCAAAGGCGGCAGGAAGATAAAGGGCAATTTCAAGCTTGAACCTGTTGGCCTTAAGCGCAAGGACTTCAAGAAGAAGTGGAGCCCAATCAAGTGGAAAGGCGAAATCAATGAACTTAAGGTTGAGATCTTTCAGCTCTGCGCTAAGCCTACCACGATTGAAGATTTTGAGTGGGAAGCTTTTCCAAAAAAGTATGAAGTAGTGAAAGCTTATATCGCTTCGGCCATAGAAGAGTCTTTGGAACACTCTAAATAGAGTTTATCAATACCGTCGAGGGCTGGATAATAGAGTTTGATAGCAACCCGCGCGTAATTCTAAAAATCAAGGAGTCCCGCTCGGGCGGGATGACTGTTTTTAGAACAAGTGCAAGGCAGATAGCGGACTCTATGGACAGACACTAACCAATCACCAAAAACCAATCACCGGTATAGGGATTCTTCACTCCGTTCTGAATGACAAGGCGACCTTCTTTCTGGCAGCGCATTAACTAAAGTCTGTCCATACAGTCGGGTGGCTGGATCAAAGAGTTCGATAGCAACGCGCGCGCAGTTCTAAAAATCGAGGAGTACCGCTCGAGAGGGACGACTGTTTTTAGAACAAGTGCAAGGCAGATAGCGGACGCTATGGACAGACATTAAATTATTTCGATCGGCCAATGATCCGATCACCGGTATAGGGATTCTTCACTCCGTTCTGAATGACAAGGCGACCTTCTTTCTGGCAGCGCATTAACTAAAGTCTGTCCATACAGTCGGGTGGCTGGATCAAAGAGTTCGATAGCAACCCGCGCGTAATTCTAAAAATCAAGGAGTTCCGCTCGGGCGGGATGACTGTTTTTAGAACAAGTGCAAGGCAGATAGCGGACGCTATGGACAGACATTCAATTATTTCGATCGGCCAATGATCCGATCACCGGTATAGGGATTCTTCACTCCGTTCTGAATGACAAGGCGACCTTCTTTCTGGCAGCGCATTAACTAAAGTCTGTCCATACAGTCGGGTGGATGGATCATTAAATTTGATAGCAACGCGCGCGCAGTTCCAAAAATCAAGGGGTCTCGCTCGAGCGGGACGACTGTTTTTAGAACAAGTGCAAAGCAGATAGCGAACTCTAGGGACAGACACTAAATTATTTCGATCGGCCAATGATCCGATCACCGGTATAGGGATTCTTCACTCCGTTCTGAATGACAAGGCGACCTTCTTTCTGGCAGCGCATTAACTAAAGTCTGTCCATACAGTCGGGTGGATGGATCATTAAATTTGACAGCAACGCGCGCGCAGTTCTAAAAATCAAGGAGTTCCACTCGGGCAGGATGACTGTTATGCCGAAATGGCTTGATCTTAGATTTTCAGAACAAGTGCAAGGCAGTTAGCGGACTCTATGGACAGACACCAAATAAAAAACCCTAGCAGAACTTGCTTGGTTTTTACACCAACAGGTACCGTATTCACATTTTCTATTTGCCGATAGCAACGACTTCGATATCGTAAACCACTGTGGTAAAAGGGGGTACCCTGCCCGCTGCGCTGCCCCGCTGTCCGAAAGCGAGCCATGAAGGTATGAGCAAGCGCGCCTTCTCTCCTACCCGCATTTCCAGAAGGGCTATTTCAAATCCCCGTATCACCTGATTTTCATTGCCCAGCACAAAATTTAGCGGTGCATTCATCCGCCGACTGTCGTCAAATACATTTCCCGAAAGGTCACGCCCTTGATAATGGATCACCACATCCCTGCCCTCTTGTACTTGAGCGGTATCGCCGTCCTGCAAAAGCTTAAAGTAAATACCATCCATCTCGGTATAAGTATCCCGCAATGAATCTGTACGGATCAGGGTATCGAGCATCAACCTTTCGCGAAAAGCGGAATCCCGCAGATCTCCTGCATAGCGCACCCGCGCTATCCGCAAATGGTAGATCAGTGTATCGCTGAGATTATCGGGTCTCAGAAAATCTTGATTTACGGAAATATAAACGATACTATCGCCTGCGAAATGCTCTTTTAAAATTCGGGTCAAATCATCGGCCGAACGCTCAAATGCCTTATTGAAAATGGAAAGGACAGTGTCGCCATTGGTCTTTAAAAGGTTGGCATCCAAATAAATGAGCTCGGCGGTATCTACGGAAAAATCTTGGCTGCCAAAGCCGACCAGCTTCCATTGGTTTCCCGAGGCCGTAGTGCTGTATTCGGGTACTGGCTGGCAGCCCCATAGGAGTGCCAGGGCTCAAGAAAAGGGGTATGTTAATGGATGTCGAGCACCTGAAGATCATACAAGAGAGCAGCATTTGAAGGGATTTTCTCATCGCCGGTAAGGCCATAGGCCAAGTAGGAAGGTATGATCACGCGGGCGCTATCTCCTTTGGAAAGCAAGGTCATGACTTCATGCAGGCCGCTTACCACATCGCTTTCGCCGATTCTAAACTGGCGCGGCGCCGAGATATCGGTAGATTCCACTACGGTGCTGTCGAGCAGATAAGCTTTAAATGTAATGGTGGCTACCATGCCTTTCCGCCCCACCTCACCGGGCGATGCTCCGTAAATGTCGTACCGCAGGCCCGTAGGGGTTTTTATCATAGCCCATCCGCTCTTTTCGACAAAGGCATCAATAAGATCGGTCTCCAGACCAACCTTCTGGCGGTTGAGTTCGATCAGTTCGTCCTGCGTATAGGTTTTCGGTGGGCGCTTAGCTCTGCGATCGCAAGATGCAGATAGCAGTGTGATAGCCAGAAAAGTGATCAATCCAAAAAAAAAGAGCTTTTTCATAGCGGTTTGATAAGCGCTTTTTCTTCTTTGACGATCGTTTTAAAACGGCCTATGGTTTCTTCCATTTTCAACTCACTCTTTCCACCTGCGGCATTTTTATGTCCGCCGCCTTCGAAGTAGCTTCGCGCAAATTGATTGACGTCATAATTGTTTTTACTGCGGAAAGAGATCTTTATGATCCCGTCCTTTTCGGCAAAAAAGGCAGCCATCTCAACCCCATCAATGCTCAGGGCGTAATTAACAAGTCCTTCGGTATCGCCCTTACGGAAATCGAACCGGTGTAAGTCAGCGGAAGTTAAGGAGATGTATGCGACGGTGCTGCCGGCCAATAATTCTAAGCGCTCGGAAAGTGCAAAGCCCCGCAAGCGCAGGCGCTCCAGCGTATTGCTGTCAAATACTCGCTTGTATATCTCGGTATGGTCTATCCCGGTTTCGAGCAGCTTGGCGGCGATCTTCATCAATTTTGGGCTCACCGAAGCAAATCGAAAAGATCCCGTATCGGTCACTATACCGGTGTACAGGCAGATGGCCGCGCTATGGTCAATCTGTTTTTTCCAGCCCAAGGCTTTTGCCAAACGGTAGATGAGCTCGGCAGTGCTCGACGCTTCATCATCCACATAATAGGCATCGGCAAAATCGGCCGGCTCCTGATGGTGATCTACCACGACCATCGGCTTTCCTGAGTCGGTAATAAGCTTTTCCAGATCGCCCATACGCGATGGAGAATTAAAATCGAGACAAAAAATCAAATCACACTGCGCTACAGCCTTTGCAGCCTTTTCTTTATTTGATTCATACACGATGACCTCTTCATTATCGGGCATCCACTTCAAAAAGTCGGGATAGCCATCTGGGGCGATTACGGTACTTTCTATTCCTACTTTCGCCAAAATATGGTACCAGCCAAGCGATGATCCGATCGCATCGCCATCGGGACCGCGGTGCATCACGATCACTACTTTGGGCTTCGGTTCGAGCAGAATTTGAATATCGCTGAGCGAATTAATTTTTAGCATTCTGCGAAGGTACTCCTTTGATGATAAGGGGCAAGAAACACGATCAAACCATCGCCATAAAATCCAGCTATTCGACGACAAGCTTTTGGGTAAAGGCTGCTTCCGCCGAAGATGCTTTCACCAAATAAATTCCGCTGGTAAGTGCTTCACTTTCAATAGAAAAAACATTGCCGGAAGGCTTGGTGACTTTCTGTGATAGTACTGTTCGGCCCTGAAGATCGTACACAGCCACGCTCTCTATCTGCTGATCTAAGTTGGGCAGCTCCACGTAGAAGAAGCTCTGAGCGGGATTTGGCCATAGCTTTAGAGCTCCCTTGGCTATGTATTCTTTCGTACCCAAAATCCATTGGGTGCCACATGGGATTCCGTTTTTTTCGTAGTAGACAAGGGTTTCCTTTGAGCTTCCGCCGCCATTACTTCCTATAAAACCGCTGCGCCTTGACCAATCGGTCAACCCTAATCCTTGCTGGTAGACATTGGGGCCTTCCGAGACATAGTAATCGCCAGGTGAGAGATGTGTGGGGTCGCCATAGCATGGGATTTCCGAATCGAGACATCGCTCAAAAGGACTTGGCATGACGCTATAACTAAGGCGCGGTTGGCAGTCGTCATCCACGTACCGTAGATTTTTAAATATGTAGGTCTCATCCTGAAGCTGATCTTCGAGCGGTATAGAATCTATCACCACAGCCTTACTTATCGTGTCCATATAGGTAGTGATCGTGATGGTAGTATCAGCGAAAGGACCAAATCCGGCATTAGATAAACCCAATCCGGAAAAAATGCATCAATTCATCTTGTACCGAATAAATGAGAGCTTGATCGGTCTCTTCACGTGACAGAATCGTCGTATTTTTAAACTCAACAAAATCAGAATCAGGATTGGGATAGTTGGAAATAAATTTACGCTGGAAAAAATCACCTTCATTAAAATCATAGATATCGGTGGCTTTCAAAACGTGAAGGCCGGCTTCGGTGGTTCTATCGCCCATTAATTGAATAGGCTCCAGAAGAAAGGGGAAACTATCGATCCGAAAAAAATTGATCATGCCGAGCTCTTTTCCAATTACTATAGGAGAATCGTGCAAGGCCGATTCTAACATTCCGCCTGTATTATCCAGATGCGCCAAGCGGTAGCGGGCGACAGAGTCGGTAAAATTCAAATACTCTGCGGTTTCTGAGAGTTCGTAAATAAGATAAAGTACTTGGCTGTCATCTTCAAAAACAAGTGAAGAATCACCTGGTGCTATATTGAAATTCAAGTTTAAGGTATCTTCAAAAGAAGTGATATAATCGTATTTCCCAAAGGATTTTAACCGCATTTCGGCGCCTAGCCAAGGCGCGATATTTAAGGTAAAACAATAATCTCCAGAACTCCAGAAAAAACAATTTTCGACGATTACAACATCGTTGAAATCATTTGAATCAAAAGTCTTAAATGTTTTGAATACAAGGGTATCGCCTTGATTTTCCATTTCGCTAAAAGCGAGATATGAAGTCGCGCCCTTTTCAGGAAAGGTGGTATACAGCGCAGTGGTACTTTCGTTAAAAGGGGCGAAAATCTGTGCCGTGGCGGAAAGCGCCGTCAATAACGGAAGGGCGTAGCAAAAAATGGATTTTGCCAGCGTTAAAATACGCAGCGAGATGCGCGACTGAATGAACTGAAAATATCGTATTGGAGCCAAAAGGCCAATTTGGCTCGTAGGGTTGGGGTAAAGATTGAGCGATATGGCGGCTGTTTTATTCAAATGTAAAAATTTGGAGTTTTTAAAGGCAGTGGGAGCTAGACTAAATTCTCGCTTAGCGGAAATTTGGCCACTTGAACTAAATTTTCATTAACCGATCGGCAGTTGACAATGCAAAAGCACGCACATTTGGAAGGAATAGAAATAATCCTATCCATGAACGCGGTGAGATTTCCCCTCCAACAGGCCGGTTGTTATTTTTTCATTGACATCAAAAACACCTGTAGCCACTATTGACTTTATCAAGACATCAATTACCGGCACAGAGACGCTGTTTCCTACTAATTTCATCCATCTAGCCCTAGAATCTGGAAGAATCAGGTCTGTTGGAAAACCCTGAATCTCACAAGCTTCTTCTTTGGTAATCTTTCTATAGTTATTGGCGAAATAAACCTTCTCCAAAAACTGCTCTTTGTAATCTTGATGATCGGTGGGATGCAAGATTTCCGTTGATACATAATCATTTGTATCACTAGCAACTAACGTCGGAAAAACATCAGAAGTTGACATGAAAATTCTGTTCACTCCATTTAATCCGCTGCTTATTTTAGTATTTTTAAAATCGTAACGTTCCTCGACACACTTCAATACTCCTTTGATGACCAAAGAATCTAACGTTGCATTGATAGGTATACGCTTCAATTTCAATGACCTTTGCACCTTTAATTCATCTATGATTAAACCTGAAGCTCTAGAAAAACTCAACAGCTCCTTTTCATTCTCAGTTAATCTCTTCTCATCAGCAAAGGCTAGAGTCTCGAAACGATAATTAACCTTTTTGAGAATTTCTATGTCTATCAACTCTTTGAGATCATCGTATGTAATATTTCTATCAAGCGATTGGAGCTGCAGCAGTGATAAAGGATTTCCATCTAGGGGTCCAAAATGTGATTTTCTTCTGTTTTTGAGAAGCAATAAGCAGATTGCCTTTAGTTTATCAGTTGTATCTGAAATATCCCAAGAATGTATGGTCGTATTCCCATTTCTTAAGTCATTGAATAAGAAATAATCATTGAAGCCATTTTTGCTAGAAAGGCTCATTTGTCTTTGTTCGGAAGAATTTCCAAATAAATCTTTTTGACCGTTTTCCACTTTCGAGTTTTTCCACTGCTTTCGGCCCAGAATGTCTGCCAAATTTTTTTGGACAGCGTGCACTTTTAGCACTTGAAAATTGTCAAAGTATTCCTTTTCAAGAAAGCCGACGATGTAGATGCGTACTCTATTTTGTGCCACTCCATGATCATGAGAATTAATAACGTAGAAATCTGCGTGGTAACCAGCCTTTTTAATTCTCTCCAGTATGTAGGCTAAGGCCTTTTTATTTCTGGGATCTACCAGCCCTTTTACGTTTTCGAAGATAAATGCCTTGGGCTTTGATTGATTCAACAGGTAAATTGTATCATTCCAAAGCTGTCCACGATCATCATCAAATCCTAAGTTCCTACCTGCAATAGACCATGATTGACAGGGTACCCCTGCGGTCAACACGTCATGGTGCGGTAATTGATCAATAGTAGTGATATCGCCAAAATTTGATTCAAATCCCACTTCATAATTTCTGCAATAAGTTTGTATTGCATCTTTGTTGATCTCACTAAAACCTATGCAATTTCCCCCGTTAGATTCGAGTGCACGCCTGAAACCACCTATACCTGCAAATAAATCGATGAAGGTAAATTCTGATCGTCCCATTTACTTCAATATTGATTGCTCAAAACCTTGAGGTGGCTCGATCCCCAAAAATTCGCGGTAGATCCGTGTGCGGTAATCTTTGCCTAATGCATTAATTTCAGAAATGAAGTATTTATAAGTTCCCTTTCCTCCGATAAAATCCCAAAACTCGTTACCGATAAGTACAGAACCATCTGTTCGCATATCAAACCAGCGCATAGGAAAGCCCCAATTATAATCTTCTTTTTTTCCGTAAGGATTATAAGGGAGCGCGTAATAAGCCGATTGAATTTTAGATGGTTCCATTGCTAGGAGCTTGAACATTTTTTCTTTGCTTACTTTGGTTTGGTCGCTATTGGGCAGTGGCCCCTTGAGCTCAAATGCATATTTCTTTTTCGTTTTCTTACTGTCTATAAAAACATCGCATACTACACTGGTCGGAATAAGTATACCCTTACCTTCGAGAATGTACGATAGTTCTGCTTCCCAATCGGGTACTTTCTTATGTCCACCTTTCTTCGAATGTTCTAGGGTATTGAGCACTTCTTGTATTCTCCGCAAACGCTCAGCACCAACTTCTCCGTTTATGACTTTTCCCAGCTCGCAGTGACCATGCCACTCTTGCGCAGCTACTTGTGCCAACCTCTCCCATACTCCTCCAAAAGGGGTTACGAACCTTCGTTCAAAATGGGATCCTTTGAAAATTTCGTCAGGAACCAGTGCAGCATATAATGGCTTACTTGAATGATGTTTTTCTTTTATAAAGGGATCTGTGATAAGCACTTTTTCCAAAACCCTGTCCATTAGTCCTGAAACAAGGTCTACAATACCCTGACTTACCTTTTTACTTTTCAAATGAGTTCCTAATTAGCAAATCGCCAAACATCTGACAAGGTAAGAATACCTTACAGTCGCGAACACCAAAAATATGAATTAAACATTAACATTCTAAATCCATACAGCCAGTGTATGGTTTGTTCAACTATAGATTTGATTGACCGCCGTGCTTCAGAGTACCTTTAAGGTCGAAACGAAGAAAATACAATGAACTTTTCTAGGCAGAAGGACATAGTACGCATTAACCTAAGTTCGTTTCTTAATCTGAAATTATAATCAGCGTATTAAGAACGTACCAGCTCCCCAAATAAATCAAAAGGTCCGGCATCGACTATTTTGACATCGGCAAAATCGCCAACCCGGGCATAGCCGGTCGACTTTGGAATAATCACTTCATTGTCAACTTCGGGCGAGTCGGCTTCGGTGCGGCCAATATAATCGGTACCTTCTATGCGGTCTATCATTACCGAAAAGGTACGGCCGATCTTCGTTTGGTTGATCTCATGGGAGATACCCGATTGGAGCTCCATGATCTCTTCGGCACGCGCCTGTTTTATCTTTTGTGGCACATCGTCTTCAAAATTGTGGGCGTGGGTATCTTCTTCGTGCGAGTAGGTGAATACGCCCAATCGGTCGAAACGCATTTCGGCCACCCATTCGAGCATCTCTGCATGGTCTTGTTCGCTCTCGCCGGGATATCCCGAAATCAAAGTGGTACGGACTGCTATTCCCGGTACCTTCTCACGGATATCGTGAATCAGGGCAGTGGTTTTCTCACGGGTTATACCGCGTCTCATAGCCTTGAGCATTCGTGTGGAAGCATGCTGTAAGGGAATATCGAGATAATTGCAAATATTCTTTTTTTCACGGATCACATTGAGCACATCCATCGGAAAACCGCTCGGGAAAGCATAATGCAGCCTGATCCAATCTATACCGTCTACCTCCGAAAGGGATTCCAAAAGCCGCGCAAGCTCGCGCTTTTTATACAGATCGAGACCGTAATATGTAAGATCTTGGGCGATGAGAATAAGTTCTTTCACCCCTTTGGCGGCAAGCCCTTCGGCACGCTTTACGAGTTCTTCGATTGGGGTAGAGAGATGCTTACCGCGCATCAATGGGATGGCACAAAAGGAACAGGGCCGATCACAGCCTTCGGCAATCTTGAAATAGGCAAAATGATTTGGTGTGGTGAGCAGTCGCTCGCCAACCAATTCATGTTTATAATCGGCCTTCAATGTTTTGAGTAGCCGGGGCAGTTCGCGCGTACCGAAATAAGCGTCCACGTTGGGAATTTCTTTCTCCAGATCGGGCTTGTATCGCTCTGATAAGCAGCCGGTAACATATACCTTTTCCACTTGTCCATTTGCTTTGGCGTCACTCCATTGAAGAATGGAATCGATGCTCTCCTGCTTGGCATTGTCTATGAAACCGCAGGTATTGATGATCACGATTTCAGAATCGCCATGATCATCTTCGTGGACTACGTCGTATTTATTGGCCTTGAGCTGCGCCATCATCACCTCGCTGTCAAAAATATTCTTGGAGCAGCCCAGCGTGACTACATTTACTTTATTCTTCTTTAATGTCTTCGTCTTCATGCTCTCTGTCTACGCGCCGAAAAGGCTATCTACAAACTCGTGGCGGTTAAACACCTGCAGGTGCTCCACCCCTTCGCCCACTCCGATATACTTAACGGGGATTTTAAATTGATCGGAAATGCCGATCACCACACCACCCTTGGCAGTGCCATCTATCTTGGTAAGTGCCAGCGCGGTGACTTCTGTGGCCAGTGTAAACTGCTTGGCCTGCTCAATGGCATTTTGGCCGGTAGATCCATCCAGCACCAAGAGCACTTCATGGGGTGCATCGGGAATGATTTTATCCATGACCCGCTTGATCTTCGAAAGTTCGTTCATCAAGTTGACCTTATTGTGAAGGCGCCCAGCAGTATCTATCAGGACCACATCGGCATCGAGCTGGACAGCTTTTTTAAGGGTATCGAACGCCACCGAAGCAGGATCGGCATTCATCCCGAGCTCTACGATGGGTACATCGACTCGGCCTGCCCAGATTTTCAATTGATCTACTGCTGCGGCGCGGAAGGTATCGGCGGCGCCGAGCACCACGCTTTTTCCGGCTTTTTTAAACTGGTGTGCCAGCTTGCCAATGGTGGTGGTCTTCCCCACCCCATTCACGCCTACCACCATGATCACGTATGGCTTCTTTCCAATCGGAAGATCAAACTTTGTGGCTTCACCAGAATTGCTCTCTGCAAGCAAAGCAGCTATTTCTTCTTTCAGTATTTTGTTGAGCTCATCGGTACCGAGATATTTATCCTTCGCCACACGTGCTTCGATCCGCTCAATGATTTTTAGGGTCGTATTGACACCCACGTCCGAAGAGATCAAGACTTCTTCAAGATTATCGAGCACTTCTTCATCTACCGTAGACTTTCCGGCGACGGCTTTAGTGAGCTTCGAGAAGACATTGGACTTGGTCTTTTCCAGTCCTTCATCGAGCTTCTCCTTTTTATCGCGGGAGAAAATATTGAAGATTCCCATAATGATTTCTTAAAAACGAAAAAAGGCTTTTTCCAAATTTCGGAAAAAGCCTAGATTTCTTTCAAGGTAGGTCTACCTTATTTACCTTCTTTAAAAAAATCGTTGACCTTATCGTTCGTTACGATTTCTTCACGAAAACTATAAGCACCTGTTTTTGGTGACTTAATCATTTTGATCACTTTCGTGTGGTTCTTACCAGAACCTGTCTGTAATGTTGCTACCGTTTTCTTAGCCATGGTCTATTATTTTATCTCGCGGTGAACGGTTTGGCGCTTAAGTATAGGGTTATACTTCTTAAGCTCCAATCGATCGGGAGTATTTTTTCTATTTTTGGTGCTGATGTATCGCGAAGTGCCGGGCATACCAGATTCCTTATGCTCCTGGCACTCTAAAATCACTTGTACTCTATTTCCTTTTTTAGCCATTTCTATATTCTATTTTCGGTATCAACCGGCGTAGTGGCCTTTTTCCTTGGCTCGTGCTACGGCCTTTTCAATGCCGATTTTATTAACTGTTCTCAGCGCAGAAGTAGATATGGTAAGGTTTACCCATTTATCTTCTTTCACTAAGTAAAATTTCTTTTTAATAAGGTTTGGCTCGAAACGGCGCTTCGTTCTTCTTTTAGAGAAAGAAACATTATTTCCTACCATTGCCTTTTTTCCGGTAAGTTGACAGACTCGTGACATTGTTTTTCCTGTTTAGGGTCGCAAAAAGTGGGTGCAAATTAAGGGATTATATTCCGATTATTCAAGCGCTCTTGAAATAATTTCTTTTCGCAGCCAGTTTAGAACGGTGAGTGCTGAGACAGAGATGTTTCGGCTGCGGCTCCTGCCAAAACTGACCTTCTGGGCAACGGTTTTATTGGCCCTGCCAAAGCCATCCATATCGTCCCTACCGGTTTTTCGTCACTTCCGCCGTCGGGACCGGCCACGCCCGAAGTAGAAAGTGCATAGGTAGCACCAAATTTCTTTCTAGCTCCTTCGGCCATTTGGCGCACTACCGCTTCACTCACCGCCCCATGATCTGCAAGGCTATCGGCGCTCACGCCCAAAAGGTCGATTTTAGAAGCATTGCTATAGGTCACGGCGCCCCCTTGATAATGCTTTGAAGAACCGGGAATGGCTGTAATAAGCTGAGCCACGAAGCCACCGGTGCAACTTTCGGCCGTAGCCAAAGACTGACCGCGCTGTTGGAGCAGTCTCCCTACCACCTCAGCGACCGTATCGCGCTCGCGGCCAAAAATATATTCGGGTACGATCGTTTCGAGCCCCGTTATATAATGATCGATACGCTCATTTACCGCTTCGGCATTGCCATTGGCAGCATAGCCAGAGATACGCAGCTTTACCATACCGGGAGATGGCAGGTAGGCCAGCGCCAATCCTTCGAGACGGAGCTTGGTCTCCCAATCTTCGATAAGCTCGGCCAGAAAACTCTCGCCGATACCTTGCGTGAGCACCGTCTTGTGAATGATCGGCTCGGTTCGGAAGAATTTACGGATCTGTTCCAAACCGTAATCGCGCATGATGCCTTTCATTTCATAGGGCACCCCTGGCATGGAGATGAGCACTTTACCGTCTTTTTCAAACCACATTCCCATTGCGGTACCGCGGCTATTTTTTAAGATGATTGCGTCTTTTGGCAGCTCGGCCTGCTTGCTGTTCGACACTAGCATTTCTCGGCCACGTGATTTAAAGAAAGATGCGATCTGCTCGTGAATTTCTTCGTGCATCACCAGCTCGGTATTAAAATAACCGGCCAAGGTTTGTTTGGTAAGATCGTCTTGTGTGCCGAGGCCGCCGGTCATTAATATAAGATCTGCACGGGCGAAAGATTCGTCAATGGCATTGACGATCTCTTCGGCTGTATCACTGATGGTAATGATCCTATTCAGCCGGATGCCCAACATATGCATCTGCTCGCCGAGCCAGGCCGAATTGGTATCAACAGTTTGCCCGATTAAAATCTCATCTCCTACGGTGATCACCTCTGCTTTCATCGCGCAAAAATAAGGGAAAGAATTGGAGAAGGATTATTTAATGAATTCCAGAATGCGATCGATGACTTTTGGGTCGTGTAAAATCTTAAAATGTCCCGTGCCTTCAACACTGAGCAGTTGGCTCTGCGGCCAATGGGCGTGAATATTCTTGGCTTTCGCAAAGGGTTCGGCGCGGTCTCCTTTATCGTGTATTATTAGCCCCGTTTTTATGGAAGCTATTTGCACCCAGTCGCTCACATTGCTCTTCTGGGTGTCAAGGTCATATTTTTCTTCGATTTTTGCCAATGCCATGCGCTCCACTTTTGCCGAGATCCCAACCTTCTGACTTATATCATGCATTCTATCGGTAAACTTATCGGGGCTGGCGATCAAGACATATTTCTCGATGCAGAGCTGGGGCATTTGGGAAAGTGCCGACATACCTGCCACGCCCCCAAAACTATGGCTTATGATATGGTCTACCCCAAAATCGCGAATGATCGAGCCCACGATCATGGGAAAATCGAAAAGCGGCGACTCCGAGCTACCACTCAAACCGTGAGACGGCCCATCAAAGGTCAAAATCGTAAAACCGGCCCCCTTCAAGGCTTTGATGATGGAAGCAAAATTGCCAGCACGACCTTCCCAGCCATGGATCAAAAGGATTTTTTTGGCTCCCCTTCCCCAGCGGTATAGCTGTATCTCCACATCATTAAATGGCTCCCGAAAAGAATCGGCAGTGGCCAATACGACAGCTTCTTCGCTCCGCAGGGGCTTGGCTCGCGGTTGTGTGAGCTTTTTCAAAACCAATTTGGTAACCCATGCCGGAGCTATCGCCGAAAGGATTCTTAAACCTATTTTCATAAAATCTAGAAGCAATCAAAAGCGGGTAATGTTTATACCCTTTATGGAAATGGCGCTACTGGAGCTGGCCTATCAATAAAGAATATTGTCCTTCGGCTCCAGCTTTGCCGGTAGGTTTTCTTCGTCGAGCATATCGCGAAGGTCGATTTCGATGGTTCGGGTGAGTGCGGTCATCGGCACATCATTGGTGCGGTTTTCAAAGGGGTCTTCGCTATTATCGCCGATCAGCTCCCAAGTGAGAATGATCCAGCTTAGGAGCACCGATATGGGTAATAGCAAGAAGAGCCGACCGCTACCGGCCACATATTCTGGTGGCAACTGCTCCGTAAATATATTGAGCAATCCGAGTGGTAGGATGAGAGCAAAGATATATGCGAAGAGCTTACTGAAATAGGCGTACTGTCTGGGGAATGGGGTATTTTTTATCCGTTCACATTTGCCCTGAAAATTATAGCATTCTTCAAGGCAATGCATTTGCATGGAAAAATCAAATCCATCCATGGCGCCAAATTTTTCTTTTAATTCACGCAGATGGATACCTTGAAATTTGATGATATGCGTGGCGATATTGGCGCGTTTTTTCAGATCTTCATTTTCCACTTCACTCAGGTATGGCGCTATGGTTTCGCAGATCTTCTCATTGTCGTTATGCCGCTCGAATACATTTTCGATCAGCCGGTTTTCTTTGGGTGAGAAAGATGTGGGGCGGCGCAGCTGCAGCCGAAGGGCATGGAGCCAAGCCAAGTGGCGGTATATCAACAAACGCCTATGTTCTTGTAGTACTTCGGGGCTGATATCCCTAGCTTCATCCATCGTTACTACATTCATGGTTTGATTGGCCCAGGTACGGCTATAATTTACGATGGCGCCCCATATTTTACGACCTTCCCAGAAGCGCTCGTAGCTTTGGTTATTCTTAAAGCCTATGAAGAAAGAGACTGCAATACCGATCACCGAGATAGGCTGGAATGGGATGGCGAGCCAATGCCATTTGAAGTAATAATATGCTGAGAACACAGCCAGCGACCAGAGCAAGGAGACCAAGATTATAATCCATCCGTAACGAAGGATAAGCCATGGGCTGATGTTTCTTTTGATGTACATTTTAGCGAGATTTTTGGCTAAAATAATAATTTACCATCGGGAAGTGACGGGCAGAAAAATAGCTTCAAAGCCCCAAGCGCTTCCGAATGCATCCCTATCTTTGCCGAAAAGATACAATAGATGAAAAAATACGGTTTACTCCTACTATCCATTATAGCCTTTACGGCCTGCTCCCAGAAAGAGCTACAGCGGACAATGGATTCGGTAAATGAAATATTAAGCGAAGACAGTGGCTCCCTTACGAGCGGCGAAGTAGCCGCAGGACTCAAAGAAGCTTTGGTAAAAGGAACGGATTACGCCGTAGATAAATCGGGTGTGGCCAATGGTTTTTACAAGAACCCGCGTCTCTTCATTCCATTTCCTGCCGAAGCTTCAAAAATCAAGGAAACCGCTCTACAACTAGGGCTCGATTCTCAGGTTTCAAAATTTGAAGAAACCCTTAACCGCGCTGCCGAGCAGGCCGTGAAAGAAGCCAAGCCAATCTTCGTGAATGCCATCACTTCGATGACCATAGAAGATGCTTTCGCACTATTGAAAGGCGGTGATAATGCGGCGACAGATTTCTTGCGCCAGAAAACCGGCACACAGCTTTTCAGCAAATTTCAACCGAAAGTCCAAAGTGCAGTAGATCAAGTAGAGCTCACCAAGTACTATAATCCGCTGGCCAGCGCTTATAATACGGCATCTACCTTTACCGGCAAGGAAGAAATCAACCCAGATCTGACGGCTTACATCACCGATCGCTCCATCGAAGGGCTCTTTACATTGATTTCTGACGAGGAGAAAAAAATACGCGATAATCCGGCGGCACGCGTCACCGAGCTTTTAAAGAAGGTTTTTGGTGCGCAGGATTAAATGATCGAGACGGTGACCATAAAGTACGATCGATGAAGGTTTTACTTGGATGCTTCGGCTTCCGCCAAATGACTCGCTAATGCTTTAATAGCGTAGCTTCCCCAAGATGGTCGCTGGTGGATATTTTTTCGCGGAAGCGAAAGCTTTGAATATATTGCGCTTGAAAATAAATGAAACCAGCAAAGAGAATATCAGCGCACGCACTCGAAGCATCAGAACTGGTGCTGAACAGCAAAGACAGCATATATCACCTGGCTTTAAAACCACATGAACTTGCCGATAAGGTAATAGTGGTGGGCGATATGGAGCGGGTGAAACGCATATCGCGCCATTTTCAAAAGATCGAGCACAGGGTCGCACACCGCGAATTTCTCACACATACCGGTATATACGGTGGAGTGCGAATTACCGTTCTGAGCACCGGAATAGGCACGGATAATATTGATATCGTGCTAAACGAGCTTGACGCATTGCGCAATATCGATCTAGAAACTAGGACACCAAAAATAGATCTCAACCCGCTTGAAATCATACGTATAGGAACGAGCGGAGCGCTGAACGCCGGTATCGAAGTCGGCAGTTTCGTGCACTCCAAGTATGCCATTGGCCTCGATCCTGTAATGCACTTTTACGATGTGGACTATGATGATGATGAGTTGGAATTGGTAGCGGCGTTTCAGAAGCATACCTTATGGCCACTGCAAGGGATAACTCCTTATGCCGTGCGGAGTGACCCGACTCTCGGTGGCCTTTTTACCGATGGCTTCACACCCGGAATTACGGCTACTTCTGCCGGTTTTTATGGCCCACAGGGCAGGGCATTACGGCTTCCACTGGCAGCTCCTGACTTGAACACCGCCATGGCGACTTTCAGATTTAAAGGGGTCGATATGGCCAATTATGAAATGGAGAGTTCGGCACTTTTTGCTCTGGGCGGTGCGCTCGGGCATAAGTGCACCACCGTATGTGTGGTCATAGCCAATAGGATGCGCAAAGAATTCTTGGCCGACTACCAGCCAAAGATCGACGAATTGATCGCGACGGTTTTAGATGCCTTAACGAGCCGTTAACAATGCTTTGATAATAATTTCGCGGAAGCGGTGCAAAATCAGAAACGCGCGCTCCTACTTTTAGCATCAAACAAATGGCCAGTTTAAACGTCATCATCTCCGAATGGATTCCAGTGAAATAGATGCGCTAATAAATCTCATCGACGACCCGGATGAAACGATCTACACGCAGATAAGGCAGCGTATCGTTTCGTATGGTGAGAAGGTGATACCCCAGCTTGAAAATATGTGGGAGCTGAACTCTTTTGGCCATTCTTTTCAGCAAAGGATCGAAGACATCATTCATACCATACAGTTTGATGCGGTGTACAAAGGGCTAGAGAACTGGTCGCGGGAAGGCAGCGACGATCTTTTTGAAGGAGCGCTGATGGTAGCCCGCTACCAATATCCCGATATGGATGAGCTAGAAGTGAAGGCCGATTTGATGAAAGTGCGGCAGGATGTTTGGCTGGAGCTAAATGATGAATTGACCGCGCTCGAAAAGGTCAAAATATTCAACCATATTTTATTTGATGTGCACGGTTTTCGTGGGAACAAAAAGAATTTTCACGCTGCTCAAAACTCATACATCAATACGGTGCTCGAATCCAAGAAGGGCAATCCGCTTTCGCTCAGTATCGTATACATTGTAATCGCCGAAAGTCTGGGCGTGCCGATATATGGGGTCAATTTACCAAACCATTTTTTATTGGCCTATGTAGATGAGTATAACATCATTCGGTTTATAGAAAACCAGCTAGACCCCGAAGCCGAAAAAAGTGATGTGCTTTTTTATATGAACGCTTTCAGCCGTGGCACCATTGTCCACAAAAGTGAAATAACCACCTATATCGAGCAGATTAATCTTGAACCTCTACCAGAATATTTTCAGCCTTGCGATAATAGGACTATCGTAAAGCGGTTGCTGAACAATCTCATATTTTCGTATGACCGGCTCGGATATCCTGAAAAAGTAGAAGAGCTCGAAAAACTGCTCAAAGCCCTATAGCCTCTAGCACATAAGTCCATATAAAGATGATCTATCGAATGAAAGGTCTGATGATCAATCGAATATCACGGTTATAGCTAAAGAAATTTACGGTCCAATTGAAGAATACGACAACCTTGTTCCGAAAACCCACCAAAGACATAAGGTGGACGAATATCCAAATAAACCATGCCAACGCACCTTGGGTTTTCATAAATGGAAGATCGGCCACGGCACGCGTGCGGCCCACGGTAGCCATTGAGCCAAGGTCGGTATATTCGAAAGGCTGCATTTCTTTACCTTTCAGCTTTCGTTTTAGATTTTTAGAGAGTAGGCGACCTTGCTGAATGGCAGGCTGCGCTACTTGTGGATGGCC
Organism: uncultured Cryomorphaceae bacterium; assembly: GCA_963836915.1. Lineage (GTDB taxonomy): Bacteria > Bacteroidota > Bacteroidia > Flavobacteriales_D > Cryomorphaceae > Cryomorpha. The sequence continues at coordinate 1,366,590 of CAWILH010000002.1, forward strand.
TTTTGGGAAATCTGGGGTCTCCATATACGCAAGGTCTCCGATCGCGTAGAGCCCGTCATAGCTGCCCACCCTATTGAACCGATCTACTTTCAGACGGCCCCTTTTTCTTGCGCTTCCGCCGAAATCCCTTCGGGCGGCATACACTTTACGCCCGCTGCCCAGATGAGTGTTTGCGTTAGCATGGGCTTTCCCGAAGTGGTTATGGTCTTGCCATCGTAATCTTCTACCATCGTATTCAGAAAAATATTCACGCCCATTTTTTCAAGGTATTTTTGCGCCTTCTCTGAGCTCTCTTCGGTGAAGGGGGGCAGCACCCGATCCAGCCCTTCTATGAGATTGATGCTCATGCGCCTAAAGTCAAGATCGGGATAATCCTTGGGCAGGATGTGTTTCTTGAGCTCGGCTATTGCCCCGGCCATCTCTACCCCGGTGGGTCCGGCGCCTACGATGACCACATTCATCAAGCTCTCGCGCTCGCGCAGATCATCGGTAAGGAGAGCGGCTTCAAAATTTTGTAAAAGCAAAGAGCGGATATCCAGCGCTTCGGGTACCGATTTCATCCCCATGGATAAACGCTCGATTTCTTTGTTTCCAAAGAAATTGGATACCGTGCCCGTGGCCAATACCAAGTAATCATAATCGAGCCGGCCTATGGCGGTGGTAATGTATTTTTCTACCGGCTTCACTTCCAAAACTTCCGTCATCCGAAAATAGAAATTGGGAGTGTCTTCAAATATTTTCCGCAAGGGATAGGCGATGCTGTCGGGCTCCAACCCGGCTGTAGCAACTTGATATAGAAGCGGTTGAAAAGTGTGGTAATTATGCTTGTCGATAAGCACCGTTTGAAATCTATCGCGTGGTAAGTTGCGCGCCAGTTGGAGGCCGCCAAAACCGCCACCAACTATCACTACTCGGGGTAAACTGGTATCATCTATATTCATGGCTCAGGGTTTGGGTCAAAATTAATATTCGGCTGGATTATATTATTTGTTCGGCATATTTTGGGGATGATATACCCCAATTTTCTGGCTGTAAAACCGCCAAATCGCTTTATTGGAAATGCCGAAATAATACATCCCCATTATTGTGCCGAAAAGAAACTGGAGCTTGAATATTCCAATTTCGGCATACCGCCGGGATGATGTGACCATTCTCGTCCCGATGATAATTTTATAATCTCCCTTGGCAAGAAGCTTTCGTGCAAGGTCGACATCTTCCAGCACCTGCCACGCAGTTTTATAGCCGCCCACTTCCAAAAATCTGACTTTGGTAACGAATAGCCCCTGATCGCCCCCACGGGCAACACCAATGCGGAAGCGGGTAAACCAAGCCGAAAAACTCAAGAACCAATGGGATGGCTTAAATCCCAAAACGAAGGAGCCTGAAGACGCATCTCCCTGAATAGCGCTGCGCACATAAGTATCGAAGCCAAAGGGCGGATAACTATCTAAGTGCATGAAAAAGAGAACTTCATATCGTGCTACCGCCGCGCCAAGATTGAGCTGAAATGCCTTGCGCATCTTCTCCGATGTGATGTGGCGGCATCCCAGTTCAGTCACATATCGAGCAGTCTCCTCATCTGCGGAAGCATCAACAAAAATGATTTCAGCATGCTCCCGGTCTTCAATCTGCTCAAGGATGTATGGCAAAAAATTTCGTACTGCCTCCACAGGCTCTATGGAAGGGATGATGATGGATATTCTTGTCAAACGAGATGCTTGCGGAGCTCGCCCAAATCTTTTTCTTCATCGACATCGCTGAGGGTAGGGAGCAAGGCATAGCTGAGCTTGAGCTTTTTAATATCCAGCAGGGTGTCCAGAAAAACGTCGGGCGTAGACCAATTCTTTTCCTTAAAAAGGTGGGGGTAATGCCTGTCCATTCCTATTAAATAATAGCCGCCATCAAGCGCAGGGCCGATCACTACATTATTATCTTCCAGCGCGCGAAAACCATCTTCGATAATATCTGAATTGAGCTCCATACAGTCGGAACCGATAATGATCACCTTCTCATATTGTTGCGAAAAAGCCTGCCCAAAGGCACGCTCCATCCTATCGCCAAGATCATCTCCTTTTTGAAGGAATTTTGGGAATTTATAATAGTCAAGAATATCAAAATCCTGCACTTTATTGGAATAAAACACTGCCTTGTCGGCAAATACTTTATCGGCGATGGCATGGGTATGTTCGAGCAATTTAAGGTAGATCATCAGCGCCTTTTCATCTCCAATGGTTTTGGCAAGGCGTGTCTTGACCTTGCCCAACTCGGGATTCTTGGCAAAAACGATCAATAGACTATCGTGGTTCATAAGACTTTTCAAAATTATTGATCCATATACCCCAAAAAGATGAATATGGATGTACATAGAAGACATGTTCATCGCGCTCATTGACAACGGGATAGCCATTGTTGACCCAATCGAAGATTCCGCCGAAGTGGTTGAAAACCTTATTGAAACCAGCTTCCTTCAGTTTTAAGCCTATATCTTCGCTTCGCTTGCCAATGGCACATGTCACCACAATGGTATCATTTTTTGAAAGATCATCAACCGCCGAGCGTGCAAAACTTTCGTAACCTACCCATCGCGCGGTGGCGATATGACTCACTGTATACTCTTCTCTCTCACGGCTATCCAGCACCACAGCGCTTCTGCTCTTTATCAAGGTATTGAGTCTGGCGCTGCTTATGGTATCTACGCCACCGCTCAGAACGGTTTTGACCATCGTCTCAAAACCCATTTTATTTTGGCTTTTCGATGTTCCGGGTATCATGAGCAACGCATAAAAAAGAAAAAAATAAACTTTCATTTGATCTGCCAAAGGTAATAAGACAAATGCATAGAAATGATTTTTACATGATCTGCGCAACGCACATGCACGAACATGCTCCTAATGAAGTTTTTTCTACTTTCTAAGTACTTTCGTTTGCTAATAAAATAATCCTGTAGATGAAGAGCGTGATCAATTAACTGAAATAAGCTTGTGTTTGGCTCCGTTCAGCTCAAACGAATCGCCTGCCTTGAGACCACTCATTTTTTTGAAAAGTGGAGCTGCCGTGCTGATACCCAGCACAGGTGTGCCTTGAACATCCATCTTTTCATTGGCCGCAGCCACTAGCATCCATCCTTGATCTGTTTCCAACAGACTACCGTATTGTGCATGATCCATGTTGGCATCTAAAGGTATGTTCTTGAGAAGCATGATTTCCTTTTCCAAGATTTCGGTATTGTGGTTGAGCAGTTCCAATTCATGGATGGTCTCTTCGGTCTTTGATTCATGGTGCTTATTATCCATGTCTTCGCCGCTGGTTTGGTTCAGTTTCGTGCGCTGGTTGGTTCTGAAATCTTCAAGATATTCTTCTTTATGGCCTAGAAAGGCGTCTACAATGGTTTTTTTATCCGGTGCTGACATTGGGTTACATTTTAGTTATTTACTTAATATTCAATATTTTCCGCCTTACTAAAACAATAGTTTTAATCAAAGGTTGAAGCGGAATTAAAAAAACGCAATCCAAAGTGAATTGCGTTTTTTCTGTTTCAAAGTTTATTTAGAAATTTAGGCTTCTACCGTTTTCTGTCCGGCATGCTTCCCTTCTTCAATCTCTTCGAGCATTTTGGCGATGAAGTCATCCATATCATCTGGCGTGCGACTGGTTACCAAACCTTGATCAACCACTACAGATTCATCCTTCCAAGTGGCTCCGGCATTTCGCAAGTCGGTTTTTAATGATGGGTATGAAGTCAAGGTTCTTCCTTTCAATGCATTCGTTTCGATCAAAATCTGTGGTGCGTGGCATATAGCTGCAATCGGTTTACCAGCCTTGAAAAAGTTGGTCACAAATTCAATCGCTTTATGATTCATTCTCAATTGATCGGGATTCATAACTCCACCCGGCAACAAAAGAGAATTATAATCATCTGCATTGACATTATCCAATTCCATATCTACTTTATAGGATTCTCCCCATTGATCGGCATTCCATGCTTTCACTTCGCCACTTTTAGGTGCGATCACATGTACAGTTGCTCCGGCATCTTTTAATGCCTTCATTGGAGCAGTAAATTCGATTTGCTCAAATCCATCTGTCATCAATATCGCTACTTTTCTATCTTTCAAATCGTAATTCATATCTATTATTTCGTTTTAATTAATTATTCTAATTCACTTCATAAAGTGCTAAATCTATACCACGCCTTAAAAGCTTGACCATCAGCAGAAAATATATGCCACCCGTGGTTACCCATCCACAGCAGTGTGGAATCCGAATGCTCTATATGCCCGTTCGAGAAGGAAATGTCCTTAACCATTCAAAATTTCCAATACCATCTGTTCATCTGTTTCAAACTCGCTATAGGTCTGCTGAGACTTCTTCGACGGGATAAATACTTCGTGATCGGCACAATACTCGATCACCTTGGGGTGGATATAATATTTTCTGCACACCGACACCGTATTTCCGAGCTCTTGGGCGACAAGGCGTATTAAGGTCGTCTCACGCTTCAGTCTCGTATTTTCTTTGCACATGGCCAAGGCCTGCGGTGCATAATGGATACAGAGCACCGTACCCCCCCAAGTCCTGAAATCTTTTGCAGACACGTGTACGTCATCACCCAGATGCTCATTGATGTATTCATTGAAATCGGCAGAATCTACAGAGTGGTACTTTCCACCTTCTTTATATCGAAATAGTTCATATCCTGGAAGCTCAGAGCAAGAACGGAGTAATTTAATAAGCTTTGAATCCTCCAAATCCACATCACGCTCCCCTCCTTTTTTGCCGATGAAATGGAGGTGCGCATTGCCATCTTTGAACTGTACATGCTTTCGCCGCAAGGTGGTAAGCCCAAAAGTCTCGTTCTTTTTGGAATAATAGGTATTCCCGACCCTCAAGAAGAGCTCATCCATAAGCGCCGTCGCCAGACCGATTACTTTTCTTTTCGTCCACTTCGTATCGGCCAGGTCAGCATTATACCGGCGACGCAGGGCAGGCAGTTGATCGGCAAAATCTACAATATGAGAAAATTTATTCTTGCTCGAATATGCGCTCCACTGTGGATGGTAGCGATATTGCTTCCTATTTTTTTCATCTCTACCAGTAGCTTGCAGATAGCCTTTGGGCAGGGTACAGATCCACACATCGCGCCATGCCGGTGGGATCACCATCTCTTTGATCCTTGATATTAATTCTTTGTCTTTTAAATGTTTGCCAGATGGATCTATGTACATAAACCCTTTTCCCTTGCGCTTGCGGGTGATGCCCGGCTGGGTGTCACAAACCCAAATTAAATTCTTTGGCAGGTTGATGTCGGTCATTTTCTTTCTTGTTTAATAATATCCAAAACTACGGTAGCTTTAAAATGTTCGTGAACCAAACTCAGGCCAATCTTTATCCAATCTGCTAGAAATAGGCTTTAGTGCTAACTATCAGTATTTTTGTGCAAACTAGAAGACCTTCTCGAACACGTTCTAGAAATCTTAGTTTCAAGTTCAAGTTTCGCTCAGCATCTATGAAATGGCATAAGACTATCTTCTTTCTTTTAAGTTTTGCTTGCATTCCGGCCTGGGCATCGGTAGATGATGATCCCGTAACCATTACCATTTATAGCAATGAAGCAAATACCATCAAGCTATCACACGAAACCTACTTTATAGATGAAGGTGGAACCAAAAGTTTTCGGGAGCTCGACCCTAAAATAGATGGCGCCACACTAAAAGATTTTACCAACACCCTGTCAAAGCTCAACCGCAGTCGAACTTTCTGGTATGTGGCTACTTTGAGCAATACTTCGAGCCATGATTTTCAAGGTTTCCTGAGATCCAATAGCAACAGTATCATTAATTACTCCTATCAGACTATAGATACCAGTTTTGAGAAATTGGGCGGATTGCTTCAAAGTGTGGCTGGTCAGACGAGCTACGCCGAGCGGTATTATTTTCCGCTTTCGCTAAAAGCCGGAGGCAGCGCGAAGGTGATATTCGAAGTTCGCGAATTCACCCGGTTTATTCTAAATAGTTCGCTCAAAATTGATCTTGTCACCGAAGATCACGATCCCTACGACTGGCGCGAATCGGGTAAAAGAAATCGTCCGACTACCTATTTCATGATATTTTTCAGCGGACTTTTAATTTTTCAACTTTTCTATATTTCCATTCAATGGAGTTTGGTGCGCAAGCGGGAATACTTTTTTTATATCTGCTACATCGTCACATTGTTCGTTTATTTTTTCGAGCGTTTCGCACTTTTTTTTAGTGAACTATATACGCTCTTCTCGATCGCAGGCTGGTGGGTAGATTCGTTTAACGATGTGCTATTGGTCTTGCCCGCATTTTTCTATTTCCGGTTTGCCAGGTACTTTCTCGATCTCCCAAAAAATCGGCCAAGATTAAACCGGCTCATGCGATATATGGAGTGGGTCATATTGGTATTGGCATCGATCGTATTTATTTGCAATAGGCTGGTGCCAAATGATCTGGATAAGAACATCATCGTTTATAGTTCTGTCTTGATTCAATTTGTTTTTACGGTTATTACCATGGTTTTGCTTTTTAAAAACCGATCGGCAGTGACCAATTTTGTGTTGGTAGGAAGTGGCCTAGCGACCGTCTCTCACATTCTCGCCATGTTTTATCCGTTGCTTTTTAACACGGGCAGCTTCGAGCCGGTCGTATTTACCATGATCGGATTAATGGCCGAAATAGCCATCTTCAATAGCGGACTCCTTTTCAAGGCAAGGGCTACAGAAATACAACGCCTACTGGCTCAAAATGAACTGATAAGCGAATTGAAAAAGAAGGAAAAACTTCAAACTGAATACGCTCAGGTGCGTGACAAGATAGCCCGCGACCTGCATGATGACATCGGGAGCACGCTGAGCAGCGTAAATATCTATAGCTATGCCGCCAAGATCAAACTACAGGAAGGGAAAATAGGACAGGCCAAAGAACTATTAAATAGCATAGAACAAAATGCACTGCTCACACTCAATTCTATGGGTGACTTGGTATGGGCGGTCAACCCCATCAATGATTCGAACGAGAAATTGATCCAACGGATTCAATCCTTTGCCTATGGCGTACTGGGCGCCAATAACTGCTCGTTTAAAGTAGAAATCGATCCGCTATTTCTAACCTATACCATGAATCATAAGCAGCGCAAAAATGTATTGCTCACCTGCAAGGAAGCTATTAATAATATTGCAAAATATGCGCAGGCTTCGCAGGCATCTCTTCGAATCGAAGCCATTGATGATGAAAAATTTAGAGTGTGTATAGAAGATAATGGAGTAGGGATAGACCGCAGTCAAACATCGGTTGGGAACGGCTTAAAATCCATGGAAACCAGAGCCTTGGAAATAGGAAGTGATTTCACAGTTAAATCCCAACCAGGCGGAACATTAATTACATTTTTATTTCATGGTAGATCCTTATGAAAATGCGCTCCAACAGGTTGCAAAAATCACCAATATTTGCTACTCGAAAATTAATCGGACAGGGTTACATTTATGGCTTTCACTAACCACGACCTTAAGCAGGCCAAATTATGAAAGTGCGCATCATTGTATTTGACGATAATCTTGAAAGGCGCGAGAGCCTTCGCTACCTCATAGAAATGCAGGACGACATGGAATTTGTCGGTGCATTTGAAAACGCAGAAAATGCGGTGCAAGATGTGAAAAGCTCAAATCCCGATCTCATTTTATTGGATGTAGAAATGCCGGGAGTAAATGGCGTAGATGCAGTAAAGTTGATCAAAAAGGCACACCCAAAAGTGATCATACTCATGCAAACGGTTTTTGAAGATGAAGATATCGTCTTCGAAGCGATCGAAAATGGAGCCTCTGGCTATCTTCTCAAAAAAACCCCGCCCGAAAAAATCGTCGAGAGCATTCACGACGCTATCGCCGGTGGCGCTCCCATGACCCCTACCATTGCCATGAAGGTCTTGAAGTATTTTCAATCCCACGCCAAATCCGAACGCCACGATTACGACCTCACCGCACGCGAAAAAGAGATATTGGCTTCTCTGGTAGATGGCAATAGCTATAAAATGGTGGCTTCGGAACTGAACATATCTTATAATACGGTCAATACACATGTACGCCACGTATATGAAAAGCTACATGTACACTCACTCGGCGAAGCTGTTGCGAAGGCTTTGAAGGAGAATTTGCTTTGAGCGGTTGCTTTTAGTTATCCGTACGGACTCCCAAAAGGTCGTTAGTTATTGGTTTTGAGTGACTAGGTGTGAGTTTGACTTTCCCGACGATAGAAGTGAGTGCTTAGGTATCTTTCTAGATAACTTCTTAATTACGGTCGCAACCTTTTGGGAAAAGCTAAACGGGACTAATAGCCAACAAAGGGAATTTTCTAGATATTTTTTTGAAAAACAGCCATAATTCTGAAGAGTGGCGCTTGAAGACAAGGGGAAATGGTGGCTGCAAGGTGCAAGCCGTAAGAGACAAGCTGCAAGCTGCAAGCCGCAAGCTGCAAGCCGTAAGCCGTGAGACAAGCCGCAAGCTACAGTAAAATAAAACTACTGGCTGCAACTGTAAAGCAGGGCCGGGTAGTCACGAAACGGCCTTCAGCCCTTTTTAAAAATTAAGATTTCGAGAATACTAAACTCCAATGCTTACTTCATGGGTTTCCTACTAGGCTCTGGCCCGGCTTTGGGCTTGAAGCATGAAACTTGAAGCTTGTAGCCAATGCTAAGACAGCTGCAGGCTACAAGCTGCAATCTGCATAGCAGAGCAGGGTGGTTACGAAGCGGCCTTCAGCCCTTTTTAAAAATTAAGATTTCGAGAATACTAAACTCCAATGCTTACTTCATGGGTTTCCTATTAGGCTCTGGCCCGGCTTTGGGTTTGAAGCATGAATCTTGAAGCTTGTAGCTAATGCAAAAAGCAGCTGCAAGCCACAAGCTGCAACCTGCAAGCTGTATAGCGGAGCAGGGTGGAAACGAAGCGGACTGCAATACATTTTTTTTGTAAAAAATCTCTAAACTTATCTGAAAGTACCGACCCATACCTACGCCCTCACTACGACCAACGGGAGTCTACGGATAACTAATAACTAATAACTGTTAACTAAAAACTAACAATCGACAAACCACGCCCTTATTCTTATAGACGATTTTTTTACACCTATCAAATCCAATCCCGAATTTAATTCGTAGCTAAATTGTGCCCCAAAGTGGGGTGTTACTTTTTTTAACCTATTTAATTTAATCCAATGAGAAAATTTACCCTTTCTGCAAAGGTGATTCTTCTTAGCTCTTTGGCCTATTGCCTATCTGGAGTTGAAGCCATCGCCTCAAGCCATCGGGAAGCTCCGCTTATCGCGGTAGACCCCTTGGCAGACAACACGGATGTCTATGCCTTCCGCAGCCCGGACGATCCGAACACGATCACCATTATTGCCAACTACATTCCCGCAGAGTTGCCTTATGGCGGTCCCAATTATTATTCTTTCGGTGAAAACATCCGCTACGAGATCCACGTCGACAATGACGCTACGATTCCTGGCGATGAGATCATCTACCGATTTGTATTCGAGCAGGAAAATGAAGACCCAACTACCTTCTTCAATATCCGGCTCGGACAGCAAAACCTTAAAACTACCTATACCATGTCTAAAAGTACCGATGGCGGTGCTTCTTTTGTAGTAGTGGTAGAAGGTGGTATCGTGCCACCAAACAATATCGGTGCTCGCTCTATTGAAGGAGCTGCCGGCCTTGGAGCTGCGAGCTATAATGATTTGGTAACCGGTGCGATTACATCGGCATCTTCTGGTGAGACCGTGTTTTGCGGCCCGTCAGATGATCCTTTTTTCGTTGATCTTGGCGGTATATTCGACCTTGGCGATGCGCCACGTCAGAATAACGGCAATATCGTACGCGATGGTCTTGCACGCTATAACACGCACTCTATTGCCATTAAGGTAAATATCGCTGATCTTCAAAAAGATGGTCTCGGCCCAGATGAAGCAGAAAATATCCTTGACGGAAATTTTGTGATCGGTGTTTGGGCTTCTGCAAGCCGCCCGCAGACTTCGACGCTAAATACTGATGCCCCGGGATCTGTAGAGAGCGGTGAGTGGGTGCAGGTATCCCGTCTGGGAATGCCCCTTACCAATGAAGCCGTAGTAGCCATTGGTGACAAGGATTACTGGAATGCGCTGACGCCTTATCAAGACCTTGCCAATATCGACCAATTTGGAAATTACTTTTACAATCCTGAGCTAGCGCTTTATATGGACGATGATAATTTCGGTTCTGCGGTTCCCGCTTTCGCCGGTCTTCGTATCCAGACCAATTCGCTTGGGGCTTTTGACTTTACAAATGGCGCCGATGGCCTTTTTGGATTGAAGAATTCTCCAGCCCTTGATGGTACTGCCCTTGCCGATGGTGGCCCGTTTGAAGATTTACTTCTTCCTGCCGCAGCATCGCCAAGATCTATAGACCTTTGGCCGATATTCCATACCGGTGTGCCCAATGCACGACCGTACCAATTGGCTACCGGAAAAGCGGGTAATCCCCTAGCAGCGGGAAAACCATTTATAAATAATTTCTTGCCAAATGGTGGCGATATGCTTCGCCTGAACATGGCGGTGCCCGTGACCGATCGTGATTCTGATGCATTCAGCTCACTCGGACTTATCCAGGCAGCGGTGCTCGGTCTTACCGACCCCAACTATGCCAATCCCGATCTACAGTTTATTCCAAATATGGACGGATTTCCAAATGGTAGAAGGCTCGAAGATGACGTAACACGCATAGAGCTCCAGGCTGTAGGCGGTGTGGTACTCGCAGCCATCGGACTGTGGTATGATGATTATAACCCAAATGATCCAAATGCCAGCCCCGTTACCAATCAATTGTTAAACGTGCTGCAGTACTCTACGGGTGTTGAACAGAATGATACGACTTTCAAAAGCTCGTTCCCATTCGTACAGTCGCCTTGGAGAGGAACCGCCATATAATTGAACCCCAATTTTAAAATGAAAAAGATGAAAACAAGTTTAGAAAATATAACCGCGAGGTTATCGATGGGGATCTTATTTGCGGTCTTCACGATTACGCAAGTGTTGGCTTCAAGCCACCGCGAGGCGCCTCTCATTTCCAATGATCCATTGGCAGATAATACGGACGTGTACGCTTTCAGAAGCCCCGACGATCCGAATACCATCACCATCATTGCCAACTATGTACCCATGCAGTTGCCACATGGTGGTCCGAATTACTACTCTTTTGGAGAAAATGTACGCTACGAAATACATATTGATAATGACGCCAGCACGCCTGGCGATGATGTGACGTACCGATTTACATTCACCAAAGTGCAGAATGACCCTACTACCTTTTTTAACATCAGGCTGGGTGAGCAGAATGAGATGAACACCTATACTGTAGAGAAAAGTACGGATGGTGGCCAGACCTTTACCACTATCGTAGATGGCGGTATCGTACCACCTTATAATGTGGGCGACCGCAGCATAAGCGGTATGGCTGGTCTAAACAGCGATTATGAAACGTTGTTTACCAATGCCATTACTACGGCCACTTCAGGGGAGACTGTTTTTGCAGGCCATATCGAAGATCCATTCTTCGTAGACCTTGCGGGAATATTTGATCTTGGCGATGCGCCACGACAAATGGGTACCGCCAAAGATGGTCTTGCTTGCTATAACGTAAGCTCCATTGCCATTAAGGTAAATATCGCCGACCTACAGAAGGATGGATTTGGTGTAGACCAAGCAGCCAATATCCTTGATCCTGAATACGTAATCGGTGTTTGGGCTTCGGCCAGCCGCCAGCAGATGCGTACCCTTACCACGAGTGGTGAGCGTCAATTTTCTGGAGATTGGGTGCAGGTATCTCGTCTAGGTATGCCACTTACCAATGAAGCTGTGGTTCCGATCGGTACGAAAGACCTTTGGAATTCACTTACGCCCTATGAAGACTTGGCCAACATCGCCACTTTTGGGGATTATTTCTATAATCCTGAATTGGCCTTGTACATGGACGAAGATAATTTCGCTTCTGCTGTGCCGGCTTTCATGCCGCTAAGGATTCAGGAAGCATCTTTGGGTGCCTTTGATTTCTCCAATGGTGCAGATGGGCTCTTTGGACTGAAGAATACCGCAGCCCTTGACGGGACCGTGTTTGAAGATGGTAGTGCATTTGAAGACCTGCTTCTTCCAGCCGCTGCTTCTCCACGTTCTATCGACCTTTGGCCAATATTTCACACAGGTGTGCCCAATGCGCGACCTTATCAATTGGCTACGGGCAAAATGGGCGATCCACTTGCAGCCGGTAAGCCATTCATCAGCAACTTCCTGCCCAATGGTGGTGATATGCTCCGATTGAATATGGCTGTGCCGGTCACCGATCGAGACTCTGAAGACTTCAGTTCACTTGGATTGATCCAAGCTGCGGTACTCGGACTTACAGACCCGACTTATGCCAATACCAATATTGAGTTTATTCCCAATATGGATGGTTTCCCCAATGGGCGCCGATTGGAAGATGATGTTACACGCATCGAATTGCAGGCCGTGGCCGGAATAGTACTTTCGGCGATCGGACTTTGGGAAGACGACTACGATCCAGAAGCCGATGATAGCCCGGTGACTGATCAGCTGCTTGCCGAACTCACCTATTCTACCGGCGTTGAAGCCAATGATGTGCCTTTCCGAACCACCTTTCCCTATGTGCAGCTCCCCTTTTCGGGAACTTCAGAATGCAGCGGCCTAGCCATCACGTATGAGCAGCCAGCCATTCTTGAGCCTACGGAATTTCAGGAGTTTTGCTTTGCTTCAAATGTAGCCGAATATACCATGGGAGCCACAAAAAGCGGTAACCCAATAGCCGCAAACCGTCTTGATCCAGAGATGGCGCTAGGAATGCCTGAGCGTGACATGACACTCAATTTTGTGTCGCTAGGTATCGGCGGTTCTATCGTAGTAGGTTTTGACGAAGTAGCCGTAAATGGCGAAGGTCTTGATATCCGCGTATCGGAAACTACGTACAATAATAGAATCTGTGATAATTATGAAGAGCGTGCCGAAGTTGAACTTTCGCAGGATGGTATTAACTACATTTCTGTAGGTACGACCTGCACCAATGAGGCTACCGCTTTTGATATTTCAGATGCAAATCCCGATTGGACATTTGTAGCTTTTGTCAGAGTTACTGACATTACTCCGAGCGAGTCGCCATCAGAAGATGGATATGACCTCGATGGTGTGGAAGCCCTTTACGGATGTGATGTGCTCGATCCTATCGTGCTGAACGGTAATTGTACGGCTACATCGGTAGTAAACTATACCGCAGGAACGCGTATGGATGGAAGTCAAATCCCACCCGAGCGAATGAATCCAAACAAAGCACTCGGAACACCAGAGAATAACGCGACCTTGAATTTTGTTTCTCTTGGTTACGGTGGTTCTTTAACGCTTGCGTTTGATGGTGCCGTTCCAAACATGGATGGAGATGATATCCAAATCGTTGAGACCACCTTTGGAAGTTTCACGTGCGATAACTACCAAGAATCTGTTTTGGTAGAAGTATCTGTAGATAATATCACGTACTATCCATTGGGCAGCGTTTGTCTAGATGGCTCAGTTGATATAGGCGATGCCAGTGTAGAGCTCGACTTTATCAACTTTGTGAGACTCATCAACGATGATGCAAATACCATTACCTCTGATGGATATGATGTAGATGGAGTGCGCGCTTTGCATAACTGTAGCCAGGAAGAGCTTTCTCGACCTACAGCTCAGTACGCAAACCTTACAGCTCCACTTACGCAAGGTGGTGGTAGTGCAGAGCAAGAAGGTGCAGCATTCCTATCGGGGTATCCAAACCCAACACAGGGCAACACGAAAGTGACATTCAGCGTGCCGATGAGCACCGTGGCCACGGTAGAAGTATATGCCATGGATGGTAGAAAGGTAGCCAATCTTTATAGCCAGCAGGCTGTCGCCAATACCGAGTACCGACTAGATTTTGACGGCACCAGCCTTCCTAATGGTATCTATATCTATAAGTTGTCATCTGGAAAAGTCTCGATCGTAGAGAAATTTATGATCGCCAACTAAGCGAAAATTCCGTACTATTGAAAACTGAGAAAGGGGGGCAAACGCCCCCCTTTTTAATAAAAGCAAACCATGAAAAAATCTAAACAAATAGGCTGGTTCTTGACCCTTTCTATCTCCGCCCTACTCATGGGAGCGTGCAGTGATGCGCCCAAAGAAGAAAAGGCAACCAAAGAAAAGCCCAACTATGCAGCATTGCCAACGCTTCAAGAGCGAAAAGTTGCTTTTGGAACCAATGAAGAGATGGACAATATCTTTCGCGTCTATGACGAAGCAGTGGCCGATGTGCGCAAAAATCCAGACGATATGGAAGCCCGCATACGGCTGAGTGAAGTCTTCATCACCGAAGCCCGCATAACCGGAAAGCATAGCTATAATTACGATGCCGCACTCGATGTGCTCGGGGAAGTATTGGCGTCAGACCTGCCCAACAAAGACCAGCGATTTAGGGCATTGATGAATAAAGCATCCGTGCAGCTAAGCCTACATAAATTTGGCGATGCCCTTAAAACCGGCGAAGATGCCTTGAAAATAAACGATCGAAATGCCGGGATCTACGGCGTATTGGTCGATGCCAACGTAGAGCTCGGAAACTATGCAAAGGCCGTGGAAATGAGTGATAAAATGGTATCTATCCGTCCCGACCTTCGCTCCTACTCCCGCATCTCCTACTTACGTGAAATACACGGAGATGTAGCTGGTGCCAAAGAGGCGATGGATATGGCCGTAAAAGCTGGATACCCTGGAATGGAACAGACCGAATGGCCCGGCTCACCCTCGGAAAACTCTACGAGCATTACGGAGATCTGAAAACTGCAGAGATGCATTATAAGATCGCTTTGCGCGAACGCCCAAACTACGCCTACGCCCTTGCAGCACTGGGTAATCTGGAGCGTAAAAAAGGGAATTTTGCGGAAGCAGAAAAGCTTCTTACCTCAGCTACGAATTTTATAGACGACGCGTCATTTCACGAGAAAATAGCCGACGTGCACCGTGATCAAGGATTTGCCGAAAGGGCAAAAGAAGACTATATGGCTGCCCTAAAAAGAATGGAAAATGCACAAGATGGAGAAGATGCGCACAGCCATGAGCACTTAGATGGACAAGGACATGATCACATACACGATGCCGAAGGGCATGGCCACGAGCACGGGTTGGAAATAGCGAATCTCTACCTTAAGATAGGTATGGACAAGCTACCCGAAGCCATGGAAAATGCCAAACTGGAGTATGGTAGAAGACCTAACAATATCGATGTAAACAAGTCACTGGCTATGATCTATTACCATAAAGGAGAAATGGCGAAAGCCGGAGAGCACTTGCAAAAAGCTATGGCCACCAATTCTAAAGACCCTGAACTTAAGAGCCTTCTAGGGCTTATCGCCATTAAATCGGGCGACAAGGCAACTGGGAAAAAATTGATCAAGGAAAGTATGGCGGTAAACCCACATCAAGAATCGAGTGTAGCTGCCGAAGCTGAAAAACAAATTTCATAGATCAGGATCAATCAAAAGAAATGGGCAGCGCGGCCTAGAGAGATCCGTTAAGATCGAACTTGTTCAAAATTAGTCTCCAGCTTGAGAATCTTCCTGTGTATTTTTATTGTACTCTAGTATCTTCGCAGCCAGAAACGAGAATATGGAAGAGATAGGAACTGTAGAGTTAAAAAACTTAGAAGAGAGTGATTACGACCAGCTAAAAGATTCGATGATAGCTGCTTACGAAAATTGGCCTTCTGCCTATTGGCAAGAAGAACATATCCGTAAGCTCTTGAGGATTTTTCCGGAAGGGCAGATAGCCATCACTATAGACGGCAAAGTGGTGGGGTGCTCACTCTCTCTTATCGTGAAATACGACCTATTTGATGATAATCATAATTACCGTCAAGTAACTGGCGACTATACCTTTGATACCCACAATGCAAAGGGCGATGTACTTTATGGCATCGATACTTTTGTGGAGCCCGACTACCGCGGTTTGCGTTTAGGTAGGCGGCTCTACGATGCGCGGAAGGAGCTATGTGAAAAGCTGAATTTGGAAGCGATCGTATTTGGTGGCCGCATTCCCAATCTCCATAAGTATCCCGATCTATCTCCCAAAGACTACATTAATAAAGTAAAGCAGCGTGAGATCCACGACCCTACGCTCAACTTCCAGCTCAATAATGACTTCCACATCAAGAAAGTCCTAAAGAACTACTTGGAAGGAGATGAAGAATCGCGGGAGTACGCGGTGCTTTTGGAGTGGGACAATATCTATTTCGAGAAGAAGACTTCAAAAATACGCAGTAACCAATCGGTAGTACGCCTTGGGCTTATCCAATGGCAAATGCGTTTATACAGCGGTATCGAAGAGCTTTTCACCCAATGCGAGTATTTCGTAGATGCGGTGGCGGGCTATAAGAGCGACTTTGCGCTTTTTCCGGAGTTCTTCAATGCCCCCTTGATGGCCGAATACAATCACCTGAGCGAAGCGGGAGCGATCCGAAAATTGGCTGAATTTACTGCCGAAATCCGCGACCGATTTATTCAGATGGCCGTTTCCTACAATGTGAATATCATAACCGGCTCCATGCCGATGATCGATGATGATGGGGTACTTTATAATGTCGGTTTCCTATGCCGAAGAAACGGTACCTATGAAAAATACACGAAAATACATGTCACTCCCGATGAGAACAAACATTGGGGGCTCACCGGCGGCGACACGGTAAAAGTAATGCAGACCGACTGCGGGCCTATCGGGGTATTGATCTGTTATGACGTAGAGTTTCCAGAGCTTCCGCGAATATTGGCGCAGCAAGACATGAAAATCTTGTTCGTGCCTTTTCTCACCGATACCCAAAATGGATACTCACGCGTGCGCTATTGCGCAAGGGCTCGCGCCATAGAAAACGAGTGCTACGTAGCCATAGCAGGTAGCGTGGGCAACTTGCCAAAGGTGGAAAATATGGATATCCAGTTTGCACAGTCGGTCGTGTTCACCCCCTGCGACTTCTCCTTTCCCACCACCGGAATAAAAGCCGAAGCCACCCCAAATACCGAGATGATACTTGTGGCCGATGTAGACCTCGACCTATTACGGGAACTACACCAATTTGGCGCCGTGAAAAACCTAAAAGACCGCCGTACCGATGTGTATCATCTTGGATTGGTTGATAAAACCAAGGCCAAGCCCTGAGCGAAGAGCTCAGGGCTTGGCCTTGGTTTTATAGTCGCAAGGGGCTAGTCTCGAGTGGTTAGTCTCGAGTGGTTAGTCTCGAGTCGCAAGTCTTCAAGAAGTGAGACTTATTTCATGCACGACCATAAGGTTCAATCTTGGACAACTCGAGACTCGCGACTTGCTACTTGCGACTCGAGACTCGAGACACGAGACTCGAGACTCGCAACCGCGAAACTTGCAACTAAAATTTTTACCACCTTTGGCCTTTCATAACCATCTTTAACCCAATAGTCTCATGAAGAATTATTTTCAATTAGCGGGTATTTTCACCCTTCTTTTTTTCGCGGCGTGTACCCCGGAAAAAGAAAACAAAGAAGAATTCAAGTACGCTTACGAGACGGTAGAAGGCGATCCTTTGCAGGCCAAGATTTACACGTTGGACAATGGCCTGAAAGTATATATGAGTGTGAATAAGCAGGAGCCGCGCATCGTAGCCCAAGTGGCAGTGCGCACAGGAAGCAAGCAAGATCCGGCCGATGCGACTGGTCTCGCTCATTATTTAGAGCATATGCTTTTTAAAGGGTCATCTGAAATAGGCACCAAAGATTGGGAAACCGAAAAAGAACTGATCCGCCAGATAAGCGATCTCTACGAAAAGCACCGGAACACCCAAGACCCTGACGAACGAAAAGAAATATATGCTGCCATAGACAGCATCTCCGGCGCCGCGGCAGATTATGCCATAGCCAATGAATATGATAAAATGGTGAGCTCGCTCGGAGCGCAGGGCACCAACGCTTATACCTGGTATGAGCAGACCGTTTACATCAATGATATCCCCGCGAATGAGCTGGAAAAATGGGCGGCATTGGAGTCTGACCGCTTTCGCGAATTGGTGCTCCGCCTATTTCATACCGAGCTCGAAGCGGTGTATGAAGAGTTCAACCGATCGCAGGACAGCGATCAGCGGAAGGCATTCTACGTGATGATGGAGAATCTTTTTAAAGAGCACCAATACGGTACTCAAACTACGATCGGTACGAGCGACCATTTGAAAAATCCATCGATGGAAAAAATCCAGACCTATTTTAAAGCGCGTTATAAGCCAAATAATATGGCAATTGTGCTTTCGGGTGATCTCGATCCAGACAAAACCATTGATATTATTAAAAAATACTTCGGCGATTTTGATAAAGGTGAATTGGAAGAATTTAAAGTGGCACAAGAAAAACCGATCACCGAGCCCATCATCAAGGATGTGACCGGTGTGCAGGCCGAATTTGTTGAAATAGGCTACCGCCTCCCAGGCGCTGGAACCCCCGAAGCGACCAAGCTGAAAATCTTAGATGGCATATTGTCAAACGGACAGGCTGGATTGATAGACTTGAACCTTGTACAAAAGCAAAAGGTGATCCGTGCTTATTCTTCGCCCGCCATTTACAAGGATTACTCCGTATTCAGTCTCAGCGGCAGTCCACGCGAAGGGCAAGAGCTGGAAGAAGTAGCCGACCTTATGCGCGGGGAGCTCGAGAAAGTCAAGAAGGGAGAATTTGAAGATTGGATGATTGAAGCGGTGGTCAATGACATGAAGCTCTCCGAACTGCGCGGAAGCGAGAGCAATTGGAGCCGGGCGGGAAAGATGGTGGACGCATACATCTATGGCGAGGCCTGGCCAGCCGTGGTCAATGAATTTGACGTGATGTCAAAACTTACCAAAGAAGATATCACGGCTTTCGCCAATGAATGGTTTGGCGAGAACTACGTACAGGTAAATAAACGGACAGGCAAAAACGAAGCGGTGAAGGTCGAAAAGCCAAAAATCACTCCCGTAAATATAGACCGCGATATAAAGTCTGCTTATTTCCAGAAATGGGACAGTATCGAATCTGGTCGTCTAGAACCTGTATTTATTGATTATGAAGCAGCTATCCATACCGAAAAGATGAAGAATGGAGTCGAATTCAGTACCGTTAAGAATAAGAACAATGAGCTTTTCAGCCTCTATTACATTCTCGACATGGGGTCTGAAAATGATAAAAAATTGGCATTGGCCATAGACTATCTCCCCTATCTCGGCACCGCTGACATGACCGCCGAAGACCTCCAAAAAGAACTGTTCAAACTCGGCGTAAGCTTCGACGTATTTAGTAGTAACGACCGCTCCTATGTAGTGCTTACCGGCCTTAACAAATCGCTCGAACCGGGCATCAAGCTATTCGAAAAAGTACTGGCCGATGTGAAGTCCGACGATCAAGCCTATGATGATATGGTGGCTGGAGTGCTCAAGCGGCGCCAGGATGCCATGAAGAGCAAAGGGCAAATTCTGTTCCGCGCCATGGCAGATTACGCTAAGTATGGTGAGAATTCGCCGATGAAAAACATGCTTTCCAAAGAAGAGCTAGAAGGTATAAATCCCGCCGAATTGGCCGATGAGCTTAAAAACCTTACTTCGTACAAGCATCGCATATTCTATTATGGCCCGCAAGATGCGAATGAAGTTGTCGAAATCTTATCAAAGCATCATAAAACACCCGAGAAATTTAAGGACTATCCCAATCCGGTAGAGTTCACCGAACTCGATACCAAAGAAAACAAGGTATACTTCACCGATTATGATATGGTGCAAAGCGAAGTGATGATGATCTCCAAAGGAAAGCAGCTGGATGTTAACATGGCTCCGCAGGTCAATCTTTTCAACGAGTATTTCGGCGGTGGCCTCTCATCGATCGTTTTTCAAGAGATCCGCGAGTCAAAAGCGCTGGCATATTCTGCTTACAGCGGCTTTAGTATGCCATCCGAAAAGGATGAATATCACTATGTGACTGCTTACATCGGCGCACAAGTAGACAAACTTCCCGAGGCCACCGAGGCCATGATGGAACTGATGAACAATATGCCCCGTGCCGATATCCAATTCGAAGCAGCGCGAGATGCGGCTATGAAGAAAATAGAGACCAACAGGTCTACAGGGGCTTCAATCTTCTGGTCATACCAGCAAGCCCTAAACCGTGGTATAGATTATGATCTGAATAAGATGGTCTACGACTCTCTGAAGTCCATGGACTTCGATGACCTTCAAAGATTTTTTGATGCCAATATAAAAGACAAGGCTTATACGTATTGCGTCATTGGAAATTCGGAGATGGTAGATCAAAAGACGCTCGCCAAACTCGGGCCGGTAGAAGTGCTCAGCCTTGAGCAGCTATTCGGCTATCCAGAAGAAAAAAAGCCTGAAGCGCTGGTGAAGAAATAGGGCTAGAATCAAAAAGAAAAAATTGGGAGAGTAGATAAATCCTGCTCAATCAAATTGCATACGAAATACCCAAGTCTCAATTTACTGTGATTTGGGTATTTTTTTGTTTGATGAATTGCCTTGAAGGCTGGATTTTAATCAGAAATGAAAGCCGGCCATTCTCAGTTCTATGTAATCCGAATGGACGACTACCTTTGCGCGCGCCATGAAAGTTCTCGACCATTATAAAACCAATTTTCGAATAGCCGCACCAGTGATGATAGGCCAGCTCGGCCATATCATGGTAAGCGTGGCCGATAGCATTATGGTGGGGCAGCTCGGCACCATACCGCTGGCCGCCGTTGCACTTGGCAATAGTATTTTCGGGATGTTCATGGTCTTTGGCCTGGGCATGAGCTTTGGCGTGACCCCATTGGTAGCTAAGGCCGATGGCCAAAATCGGGAACACCTGCCCGGAGTACTCCTGAGACATGCCTTTTGGGTCAATCTAGTGGTGGGCTTCGTAATATTCGCAGTATTGGCGGCAGCCACGCCCCTGCTCTTCTACCTCGATCAAGATGCAGGCGTGGCCGAAATGGCAAGCCCCTACTTGGTCATCGTCAGCGCATCGGTCATCCCGCTGCTCGTATTTATGACCTTCAAGCAATTTGCCGAAGGGCTCGCCGACACGCGCATGGCCATGGTGATAAGCGTGGCGTGCAACCTCATCAATGTTGGGCTGAATTACGTATTGATCTATGGGTTATTTGGCCTTCCGGCAATGGGGCTGAACGGTGCCGGCTGGGCTACCCTGATCGCCCGCATCATCATGGCTGCCATCATGTGGTATTATGTGGTACGTGCCAAAAGGTTTAAGCGCTTTGGGCTTAAGGTGGGGCTGGTGAGCTTTCGCCAAAAGATCACTCGAAGGCTCCTTCAGATCGGTATCCCTTCTGGACTGCAGTTCACCTTTGAAGTGGGCGCATTTTCGCTGGCTGCAGTATTTGCAGGAATGCTGAGTGCCACCGCCTTGGCCGCGCACCAGATAGCCATAAGCATAGCCAGCGTGAGCTATATGGCCGTGACCGGGCTCGGCGCCGCGGCCACGGTGCGCATTGGCAATCAGGCTGGCAAGGGAGATGCCAATGCCCTTCAAACCGCCGCCCGTACCCTGTTCAGCATGGCAGTGGTATGGATGGTCTTCAGCGGTTTGCTCATCTACTTCGGCCGTGGTGCCTTGGCCAGTTTTTACTCAGATGATGTTGCCGTGCTCGCGCTTGCAGGGCAAATGCTCATCGTAGTGGTCATTTTTCAGCTTTCCGACGGACTCCAGGCAGTGGGCTTGGGAGCCCTGCGCGGTTTTACCGACGTGAAAATCCCCACGCTCATATCCTTCTCGGCCTATTGGATACTCACCCTGCCCCTTGCCTATGGGCTTTCACAATATACGGCATTCGGAGCGCTGGGCATTTGGTACGCGCTGGCCTTTGGGCTTACCCTTTCGGCGGTCCTCCTGCTGTGGCGGTTCAAGCGCTTGGTTGCGGCATTTTCGCGGTAAGCGGAGCAATGCTGTAACCTTCTTATTTTTATTGCACTTATCTTTTAGGCTTTAAAGCCAATGCTGCTGTTGCACGATCAGGAAAAACATATCATCAAGGGCTGTTTACAAAAAAAAGCCAAGGCGCAGCGTGCATTATATGAAGCCCACGCCAGTAAGATGTATGCACTCTGCCTGTGCTATGCCCGCAGCAAGGCCGATGCAGAAGATATGCTTCAAGAAGGATTTCTAAAAGTATACCGCGACCTGCACCAATACCGTCCCGAAGCGCCGCTCGGGGCTTGGATCAGGAAAGTAATGGTCAATACCGCATTGGAACATATCCGAAAGTACAGAAAAAAGGAAATGCGCTCTATCGACAATGTGCTGCTTTTTGACAGCGCCACGCCCGAGGTGGCCACGGCTGAGCTGAACGCCGAAGCCTTGCGAAACGAAATAAGGCGACTTCCCGAAGAGTTTCGCTTGGTATTCAACCTTTTTGCCATAGAAGGCTATAGCCATGGCGAGATATCAGATATGCTGGACATCTCAGTTGCCAACTCAAAAGTAAGGTTGAACCGCGCCCGCAACAGCTTGAAAAAAACAATTGAAGAAAACACGAAATACGCGCAGTATGAAAAGTGAAGAGAATATTGATAAAATAGCCCGCGACCTGCTCGCCGATAGCGAAGTAGCTCCGTCGGCAGCCGTCTGGGACTCCATCGAAGGGCAGCTTGGAAGCAACAGCACCAAGGCCGGTTTCCTATTTTTGAGCCGATATGGCTGGATTTTTCTTTTACTGCTCCTGCTGGGCGCAGGAGGTATCTTTTATTGGAATGTGAGCACCCTCCGCAGCGATCTGGATAAGCTTGATAAAAAAGTGGCAGAAGTGAGCAGCCCGAAACCCGAATTTGGGTCGGACACCTTGAAGGAAGAAAAAACCCAAGTTATGGAGAGAGCAAAAGAAAGTGCGAAACCTGTAAAAGATGGGAACCCCATTCCGGAAGGCGCTGGCGAAGTGTCCGCAAACGAAATTGATCTGCCACCATCCATTGCCAATGAGCCCGTGCAAGTGCCTTCCGGCAATAGAAGTCCCATAAAATCTGAAGATGAAGTAGCCAATAATATGAAGCCTTCGGGAAGCGCCGCCACCTTGAAATCAACTGCCCAAAGATCAGAAACCAACTCGCCAGCAGGCAGAAGCGTTACCAATTCGATCCAGGCTTTCCACCCTTCTCCGCAGCCGCAGGCGGTGATTACCCCTGATGCGAAGGCCGATGATCCTGATCGGGGGTTTATGATAGACCAATACCCGTTCAGGCCGCTGCCCCTCGCCTTACGGGAAATTGAAAATCCCATGGCGCCGATGGTTACAGGAGATCTCACTGCCACGTTTGACCCTGATTATTACGCAAGCCATCCCCGCCGGAATTTCTATCTGGGACTGGCCATTACCGCAAATTCGAGCGCCCTGAAAATCAACGAAGGAACAATGGGAAATGCGGCCATCACCGATTCGCTATCACGAAATGAATCAGCGAGTCTGGGCATTGGCGCCAAGCTAAGCCTGGGCTATGGAATAGCTTCTAAAATCAGGATTTCAACAGGTCTAGAGTATGCCAAATGGTGCCGGATGAAGAATGCGGTGATCAGATTCGAGAATCCGAACGCAGGGCAGCCAAGCACGAGCGATCCCAATCTTCCTATCGATCTGAATGGAGAAATATTGCTGCCAACCGGTTTTGTCAACACAGATCTTAGTGTAAATCGGACAGAGATCAATAGCGGTTTGGGATACCAAGAAATAGAATCTATTGTAAATGAAATAGAAATCGAAGAATGCTTTGAATTGATTTCGGTCCCGCTGCAGGTGGCCTATGTATTCAGATACCGAAGCCTTGCTTTTCTGCCGGCGCTCGGGTTAAATTATGACCGCGTCATTTCTAAAAATACGGTAGTAAGAAGTCTTTCAGATGGCAGCACTGCCTATCGCACGAGTACCGGTGATTATGAGAAAGACTTTTTGAGCTACTCAGCCGGGTTCTCCTTGGAGTACAGTATTACTGAGCGGTGGGCGGTGCAGCTTGGCGCAAACTATAAAAAATGGCTTACCCCCATTTATGAAGATGAAACCATACGAACCTACCCTTACTTTATATCTGGAAGCGCAGGAATGTTAATACGCCTATGAATTTTGCAATGAATTGTAACCTATAGTGATAATGCCGCACTCCAAGAATGAACCAATTAAAACAAATAGCATGAAATTACAGAACACATCTTTTGCCATCATCGCATTGATCGGCACCTTGGCATTGAGCAGCTGCTCCGAAAACGATGATAGTCCCACACCCATTGATCCAAACCCCAAAAATGAGCTCAGGCTGAGTGACCTGCGCCAAGGGCAAAGCAGCTATTATGTGCGCTATACACAGCCCTGCGCCGATCCGCAAAGTTTCTCCTACAGTGGTGACACATTGAGAGTAGAAGTCTTTATCGAAGATGACTCACTAAAATTCCGCGAATCCTATACCGCTGGATCGCTCACGCTGTCCGAAACAGAAGCGATCGAATACCCCGTTACCGACAAGGGCGATTATTTGCTCATTACCGAAAGGTTCAGGTCACAGCTATTCTTCTTTTATGGAAATGATACCTTGTTCTTGAACAAGCCAACCACGGCCGAACTGCTGCAAGATGGCTGTGCGCTGACCTACCAGAATGGCGACATCTTCATAGGCGAAGAGATGGGCAACCTGCCCCTCTATGAGATCGGCGATATAAGCCTGCACAGCAACAAGGCCGTAAGCTGTGTACCTACCATAATGCCGTTGGATGCCTTCTTGATATTTGATTCCAAAGAATTAAAAATAAGCTCATTCGTGATGCAAGGTTGGGAAGAACCAAGCCTGAATGGGATGGTTTTGGTTGGGTTTTAGATTTTTCCCGATTTTTCGGGACTTGCAGGGTGGTCGGTCTTACGCTCCATATGAATTTGCCATGCAGCGCAGGGGTCTCGTGATGAAAGGGATAATGCCGCGGAATGTGCAGCGACTGATGTGATCGTGAAAATAAAATGAGATTTCTCACTCCGTTCGAAATGACAAGTGATGTTCGAAATGACAAGGAATGTTGGAAATGACAAGGCAGTTCGAAATGACAAGTGATGTTGATTTGTCATTCAGAGCGCCAGTGGCCTGCCCCGAACCATCGGGGAATCTCTTTGAGTCATTGGTAATGATATGATGAGAGATTTCTCACTCCGTTCGAAATGACAAGCATGATCGGGTTGTCATTCAGAGCGCCAGTGGCCTGCCCCGAACCATCGGGGAATCTCTTTGAGTCACTGGTTCTGTGATGATGGGAGATTTCTCACTCCGTTCGAAATGACAAGTGATGTTCGAAATGACAAGGCCGTTCGAAATGACAAGAAATGTCCGAAATGACATGCATTGTTGATTTGTCATTCAGAGCGCCAGTGGCCAGCCCCGAACCATCGGGGAATCTCTTTAAGTCACTGGTAATGATATGATGGGAGATTTCTCACTCCGTTCGAAATGACAAGCATGATCGGGTTGTCATTCAGAGCGCCAGTGGCCTGCCCCGAACCATCGGGGAATCGCTTTAAGTCACTGGTAATGATATGATGGGAGATTTCTCACTCCGTTCGAAATGACAAGGCCGTTCGAAATGACAAGCATTGTTGATTTGTCATTCAGAGCGCCAGTGGCCTGCCCCGAACCATCGGGGAATCTCTTTGAGTCACTGGTTCTGTGATGATGGGAGATTTCTCACTCCGTTCGAAATGACAAGTGATGTCCGAAATGACAAGCATCGTTGATTTGTCATTCAGAGCGCCAGTGGCCTGCCCCGAACCATCGGGGAATCTCTTTGAGTCACTGGTTCTGTGATGATGGGAGATTTCTCACTCCGTTCGAAATGACAAGGAATGTTGGAAATGACAAGTGACGTTTATAACGACAAGCATCGTTGATTTGTCATTCAGAGCGCCAGTGGCCTGCCCCGAACCATCGGGGAATCTCTTTGAGTCACTGGTAATGATATGATGAGAGATTTCTCACTCTGTTCGAAATGACAAGGCCGTTCGAAATGACAAGTGATGCTCGAAATGACAAACTGCTGGTCGAAATGACAAACCGCTGGTCGCGATGAAAAGATGAGTGTAATCGCGAGTACGAAGGCACGGTCAGGGGTAAACCCTTTCGATGACTGCGTTACATGCCCGACATAGGCCGTGGACTTCCGTCTCGCGACCAGCGACTCTAAACAGCCATTAAGAACAAGCGATAAATAAAAATCAAGGATTGGCAGCCGTCGCACCGCTGCTCTTCTTGCCATCAAGCACGCGGTAGATCTCGGCCTGAATATCGGTGCGGATGTCCAGCTTGGCGAGCTTATTATTCTCGGCGGTGGGATAAACCCGATTGGAAAGAAAAACATAAACGATATCATTTACCGGATCGGCCAAGCAATGGTACCGGTGAAGCCAGAATGGCCGAATGATTCAAATGGTACACATTTACAGGTCGGCCCAGGGCCGGGGGGGATCACAGGCTTGTCAAATCCGGCACCACGGCGGTTTACATCATTCTCGTCCTTGCAAAACTGACATTTGGTATACTTGGCGATAGTCTCTGCTTCTAAAAACCGCTCGCCGCCATACTCCCCGCCATTGATCAACATTTGCATGAGCACCGCAAGGTCTTCGGCATTGCTGAAAACTCCCGCATGGCCACCTACCCCACCTTGCATTGCAGCTCCTGGGTCGTGCACGTCGCCATGCACCAATTGCCGTCGGAAATAGGTATCGTACTCCGTGGGTGGAATGCGCTCAATCGGAAAGCGCTCCAAGGGAAGATACCCCATCGTATTCAAGCCCAGTGGCGCATAAAAATTGGAATAGGCAAAACTGTCGAGCCGCATCTTGCTCTGTCGCCGCACGATCTCACGCATGAAGAAATAGCCCAGATCGCTGTATTTATAATCGGAATTAGCGCGGAGCGGAGTGTTCAATATTCTGATCATCAGCGAGTCGCTCACATCGGCACGCATGAACATATCATGTGCTACCTTCACGGGATAATCTTCCGAATAGGCCTGCGAATAAATGCTCCACAGCGGCATTCCGTCCTTTACGGTTTTGGCATAAAAGGGAATCCAGGTTTGAAGTCCAGCCACGTGCGCCAGCATACGCCGCGGCACCATATCGTAATAGGGACTTGCTTTTTTTATCTCCGGAAAATAGCTGTGCAGGGGCATATCAAGATCAAACTTCCCGTCTTCATCAAGCTTCATAAGACTGATGGTGCTGGCCGCTATTTTGGTGATGGAAGCTAGGTCGTAGATATCGGTGGGGCGCACGGGGATGTCATCTTCATAAGTCTGAAAACCGAAGCATTTATCGTAGATCACCTGTCCGCTCTTCACCACCACCACCTGCGCGCCGGGATAAGCCCGCTTCTTGATGCCGTAGTCTACAATGCTGTCTATTCGCGCGAAAGCGTCATTCTTCAAACCCAACTCCAGCGGACTCGTATAGTGTAACCTGGTGGTGCCGGCGATCTGGATCCCGGTCTGTGCCGGAAATAATGCCCCGATTGAAACGGGCAACTTCCCCGAGATCGGGATCGCGCCCATGATGGCTTCGGCGGCAGCCCGGCTCAGGTATGAATCATCCTGATATCCAAGCACTATGGCGGCAAGCCGATCAGGATTCTTCAGCTTCGAGAGTGCATAAGGACTGCCCATGTGCACGAGAATAACTGTTTTTTGCGCCGCCACGGTTTCTATCAGCGATATGGCCGCAGCACTCAGGCCGTAATTTTTTGAAGGGGTATTATTGGTTCCTTCCACGTTTACGATTACCGTATTGGCCACAGCCAGAGATTTCATGATCTCCTTCCCCTGCGCCAGCGTGGGACTGCTGCCAGTCTCGATTGATTCGAAGCTGCAGTACTTGGCCAGTCGGTTCTTGAATACCGTTCCGCTGCCGCCAATAGTGAGCACCTGTATCTTCTTATCCTTGAGCTCCCGCATGGGAATCAACCCGTCCTTATTTTTTACCAGCGTGATGGCCGCTTCACTCAATTTCTTTTTGAGATGAAGCGCTTCGGGGGTGTTTAGGTCGGCTGCGAGATTGGTAAGCTCTACTTTATTGGATCGGTTCAATCCCAGCCATTCCTTGGCTTGCAATATTTTGCGGACGCTCTTATTGAGCTCTGCTTCGGAATACGTGCCTTCAGTGATGGCCTTTTTTATTTGATCTACCGCCTTGGCCACGTCTTCGGCAAATAGCAATACATCATTTCCTGCTTGAAGGGCTTTCAGATCTACTTCGCCCGGAGAGAAATAGCTGGCTACCCCTTTCATATTCAGCGCATCGGTAAATATGAGCCCTTGAAATCCCAATTCAGACTTGAGCAGATCGGTGACGATAGGCCTAGAAAGGGTGCTGGCCTGATTGGGCGTGCTATCGAGCGCTGTGACAGATAGATGAGCTACCATCACAGAAGATATACCCTGATCTATAAGCCGACTATACGGATAGAGCTCGACCTCATCGAGCCGTGCCCGGTCATGATTGATTACGGGCAGGGTATGGTGCGAGTCGGTTTTGGTATCCCCGTGTCCGGGAAAATGTTTGGCATTGGAGAGTATGCCGCTGGCCTGCATCCCTTTCATGTAGGCCACCGACTTTTGGGTCACCGATTCCTTGTTTTCACCAAAAGAGCGGCTGTTGATCACCGGATTTTCGGCATTTACATTGATATCTACTACGGGTGCAAAATTGATATGTATGCCTGCACGCTTGGCCTGTCGGCCTATCTCCATTCCCATGGCATAGATGAGTGAATCATTTTCTATGGCTCCCAAGGTCATCTGGCGTGGGTATTTTATAGTACTATCGAGGCGCATGGCCAGCCCCCACTCTGCGTCCATCCCGGTCCAAAGGGGTATTCTCGAAGCGTCCTGCAAGCGATTATACATATTTGCCTCGCGCGCCGGGCCGCCCTGAAAAAATATGAGCCCGCCGATTTCATGCTGCGCAATGATTCGCTTCAACTCCTTCTCGTGGGCGGCATCTTTATTACTATAAGCGGCCACCATAAAGAGCTGTCCTATACGTTGATCTAGGGTCAGGCTGGCCATGAGCGAATCCGTCCAAGGACTCGCTTTTTCCATAAACATGGGAACCTTATTTCCACCTTGAGCGAACAAAACAATGGGTAAGAAACTGAATAAAATGTATAGTATGCGTAACTTTCGACTCATGGGGACTATTTGTAAAACGAAGGTACGTGGACACGGCGTTTATGTTTGGCCTGCGGCAAAGAGTTTTCCACAGTAAGTTGTACTTATCAACGCAAGCTTTTTTGATTCATTAGGCTAAGAATCACAAGTATTGCAAAAGGAATAAAAAGATGAAACCACCGAGAATACCATCGCTCTTCAAGTTAGGGCAAAGTAGTAATTATAAACGGTTTGACTATAGGCCGCGCACCTTTGATGAGCAAAAGGAGAAGCTTGAGAAACGCCGTATTGAAATAGAGAAAGAACTGGAAAGGGAGAAGCGGCTGGGAGCCAATTATGAAGAGCACCTGAGGGAGCGCATCGGCAATTCGTGGTCGCGCAGGGAGACACGCCGCCAGCAAAAGAACTCCAGCATCAGGCTTTTATTAATTTTGTCCATTCTGGTAGCCTTGCTCTACGTTATTTTTAATTTCGATTACTTTAATTAATGCCCGATATTATAAAACTTCTTCCCGATGCAGTGGCCAATCAAATAGCTGCAGGTGAAGTAGTTCAGCGCCCGGCTTCAGCGGTTAAGGAGCTTTTGGAAAACGCCGTAGATGCCGGTGCCACCGATGTAAAACTGGTGGTAAAGGATGCCGGTAAAACCTTGATCCAGATCATCGATAATGGCTGTGGGATGAGCGATACCGATGCCCGTCTTAGCTTTGAGCGCCACGCCACTTCGAAGATCAGAAAGGCTGAAGAGCTCTTTCATATTTTAACAAAAGGATTTCGCGGTGAAGCGTTGGCTTCTATCGCTGCCATAGCCCATGTAGAACTCCGCACCAGGCTGCGCGAAAATGAACTCGGCAGCCGGATCATCATCGCGGGTAGCGAAATAGAGAAGCAAGAACCGATGTCTACCCCTTGCGGGACTTCCATTGCCATCAAAAACTTGTTCTACAATACCCCTGCCAGGCGCAATTTCCTAAAGTCAGATCCGGTAGAGATGCGCCACATCATCGAAGAGTTTGAGCGGGTAGCATTGGCGCATCCCGACATAGACTTCTCAGTACATCATAATGATGCAGAGCTTTATAATGTGAAGGCATCGCCACTGAGGCAGCGCATTGTCAATATGTTTGGACCGCGGTATAATGAGCGATTGGTGCCCGTAAAAGAGTCTACGGCTATTGTGTCCATCCAGGGTTATATCGGCAAACCAGAGTTTGCCAAGCGCACCCGTGGTGAGCAGTACTTCTTTGTAAATGATCGATTTATCAAGAACGGCTACCTCAACCATGCCGTGACCACGGCTTTTGATGAGCTGCTGAGCAGGTCATCGCATCCATCGTATTTCCTATACCTACGCGTTGACCCTTCTTCGATTGATGTAAATATCCATCCTACCAAAACGGAAATAAAATTTACCGAAGAGCGCTCTATCTATTCCATCATCCACTCGGCCGTGCGCAATAGCCTTGGAAAATACAATATAGCCCCAAGCCTTGATTTTGAGCAGGAAGATGTGTTTAATGTGGCACCTATGCCGGCAAATGTCGAAATAGGAATGCCCCAAGCTAAAGATTTTAACTTCAATCCTTTTGACTCCCAAGGCCAAAGCGGCACTCCAAAATCTGGATCAGCGATGGCAGGTAGTATCGGTTTCCCAAAAGGGTGGAAAGAGCTGTATGCCATCAGCGAAGGCTCTAAAAAGGCAGAGCCCATGTTTGACCGGGAAGAAGCGGACGAAATCCCTTCGCGAAATGAAGAAAACCGGCCGGTATTTCAGCTACAGCAAAATTATATCGTCACTACTATCAAGTCGGGGCTCATCTTAATAGATCAGCGCAGGGCGCATGAACGTATACTCTACGAAGAAGCCCTGCAAAACTTAGAAAAGAGCGGCGGCCAAAGCCAGCAACAATTATTTCCACAAACCGTTGATCTCTCACCTGCCGATGTGGGACTACTCACAGATCTAAAAGTTGATATGGAGAAGCTCGGTTTTACCTTCGACGATTTTGGTGGAAACCAAATGGTGATCAATGGCGTTCCACCTGAAGCGGGAGACATACCGGTAAAAGAACTATTAGAAGAAATATTGGAACAATTTAAAAATACAGTCGCCAACGTGCAGCTCAATCAGCGTGAGCGGCTGGCGCGCTCCATGGCCAGCACTGTGGCAGTTAAGAATGGTCAGTTTCTGCACCGCTCGCAGATGCTCAATCTTGTGGATAGATTATTTGCGTGCAGCCAACCGCAGGCGGCACCGAATGGGAAGCCGACTATTCTTACTTTTACCGGCGATGAACTCAACAGAAAATTTAAAGCCTAGATGAGCGGTTTTCAACCACGTAGTGCCTTTGGCAATATGCCTACCATCGTAAAGAACTTATTGATTATCAATGGACTTTTCTTTCTTGGAACGATTATTATGCCGGGACTTTCTAAAATTCTGGGCGCTTTCTATTGGGATTCACCCTTCTTTAAGCCCTGGCAGATCATCACGCATATGTTCATGCACGGTAGCTTCATGCATATCCTCTTCAATATGTTTGCACTTTGGCTTTTTGGTTCGGCCATAGAGCGCGTATGGGGGCCAAAAAAATTCTTGATCTATTACCTTATCACAGGCTTTGGCGCATTCATACTTCACTATGCCATAGTCGCTTGGCAGGTGCATGGGTTGGTAGCTGAACTTGGTCCTGGAGCGGTAGAGACTATAAAGACCGAAGGAATCAGGCTTTGGCAAAACGGCCAGAACTACACCGAGCCCACCTTGGCAAAGCTGAATGGGTTCTATAATATTCCGGTAGTCGGTGCTTCGGGAGCGGTCTTTGGATTATTGTTGGCCTTCGGTATGATGTTTCCCAATACCCGTCTCATCATGCTTTTCTTTCCTGTGCCCATAAAAGCGAAGTACTTCGTAATGATTTATGGAGCAATTGAGCTATTTTCGGGGATCGCAAACAGACCCGGCGACAATACTGCGCATTTTGCCCACTTGGGTGGAATGCTCTTCGGGTTTCTGCTCATTAAATATTGGCAACAAAACGAAAATAGCTACCGCGAACTTTAGAGATGGCAGTGACCACTGGATGATTTGAAATTAAGCCTTCGATCGGGCAATATGATGGTTCGCCTTTTGGTAATCAATGTAGCGGTGTTCCTTGCCCTTACCTTGGTGCGTATAGCGGGCTTCCTGTTCAATAATCCTGTGCTCGGCGATGTAATGCCTTGGATATCGGGCAGCTCCAGCTGGAAGGTGATGCTATACCGTCCGTGGTCGCTCTTCACCTATATGTTCGTGCATGAAAGCCTTGGGCATATCTTTTTCAATCTCCTGCTCTTTTACTTTTCGGCGCGCATTTTTGAAGATCTGCTGAATGGCAAGCGATTGCTCGCCGTTTATATCATGGGGGGTATAGCCGGTTTCCTGCTCTACTTCTTGGCGTTCAATATTTTTCCTGTTTTTAGCGGAAGCAATAGCATAATATACGGGGCATCGGCCTCGGTGATAGCCGTTTTGGTGGCTATCGCCACGTACACCCCCGATCTCGAGCTGCGGCTCATCCTGATCGGAAATGTGAAACTCAAGTATATCGCGATCTTCTTCGTGGCGCTCGACATCCTGTTCTTAGATGGCGGTAATACTGGCGGGAGGTTGGCACATCTAGGGGGTGCGGCCTATGGTTATTGGTATAGCGTCTCTTTGAAAAAAGGGAACGATTGGTCAAAAGGGTTTTATTCATTCACAGGTTTTTTTAAAGATCTGGTGAAGCCCAGCCCCAAGATGAAGGTAGCTTCCAAAAATGCCAATCCAAAGCCCAAGGCTGCCGCCAAATCTGCCCCCGACCGTGAAAACGAGAAAAAGGTCGACTCCATACTCGATAAAATCTCGCATAGCGGGTACGATAGCCTGACGAAGGCAGAGAAGGAATTCTTGTTCAACGCAAGCAAAAAAGGGTGATAAAGTGGTTGCGGTCGCTGAGCAAAAGGCTGCTCATAATCTTGAATATTATCTCCGTGCTGGCGCTATTTACTGCTTACCTTTCGACCCATATCAGTCCTTCACAAATTTTATTTCCGGCGCTATTTGGTGTGGCCTACGGTATTATTCTGGTCATTAATTTAAGTTTTATTGCATTTTGGCTTTTTGTCAAGAAACGGTTGGCCTTGCTGTCGGCCATCGCGATATTGTTTGGAATCAATCACTTATCTGCCTATTTCCAGCTCTTCCCTTCTTTTTCAGACCCTTCCGAATCGGTAAAGTCAGTACATGTGCTCTCCTATAATGTGAAGCTCTTCAGCTGGTATAACTGGCGTAAGAACAAGAACGACCGCGATGAAATGATAGCTGGACTGAAAACTTCCGACGCCGATGTACTTTGCTTTCAAGAGTATTTTAACCACACGAATTCTTCCGTTTTTGGCACCAAAAATTTGCTGAAAAGAAACCTAGGCACTAAGTATGTGCACGATGTCTATACGAAAACGATCAATGGCGAGCAGCAATATGGCATAGCGACGATGAGCAAATATCCGATCGTAAACCGCGGCCGCGTATGGTTCAAAAGTGAAGACAGCAATATCTGCATCTTCACCGATCTGCGTATTAACGGCGACACCATCCGTGTGTACAACGCGCATGTCGCATCGATCCGGTTCAGCGACGGCGACCATCATTTTGTAGAAAAACTGAAAGATCCAGAAAACCCAGAGAAACCTGACCTGAAGGCTGGTATGAGCATTATAAACCGGCTGGGTAGAGCCTACCGCAAGCGGGCTTCGCAAGTAGGTAGTATCAAAGAGCACATTTTGAGTTCGCCCTATCCGGTCATTCTCTGCGGCGATTTTAACGATACGCCTGTTTCCTATAGCTATGCGCAAATCTCATCGATCTTATCCGACTCATTTCGCGAAAGTGGCTGGGGAATCGGCAATACCTACATTGGCAATTTTCCTTCGTTTCGCATCGATTATATTTTTCACAGCCCCGAGATGAGCGGATATTCATATACCACCCATCCCGAAAAGGTTTCAGACCACCACGCCATAAGCACGGTGCTGGCCTGGGAATGAAGCTCAGGATTTTTCGAGCTTATGATTAAGCTTACGGCTCTTTGGACTCTATTTTCACCCTTCGCAAATCAAGCATATTCATCGGATTATTGTCCAGTCCCGATACCGATTTGGACACGAAGCGCACCACCACATCATAATAGAGCGGTACGATCGGGGCATCGCGCATCACTAGGCTATCCATGGAGCGGTAAGCGAGTTTTCGCTTTAGGGGATCGGTCGTGCTGAGCGCTTCTTCGTAAAGCATATCGGCCTTGAGATTGCTGTAGCGGGTATAATTGGGGCCGTTTGGTACAAAATTTTTGCTATAAAAAAGCGCCATAAAGTTCTCATCGTCAGGATAATCGGCCAACCACGACTTTCGAAAAAACTCAAGCTCTCCCCGAGCTGAGAGTTCGCGGTGCACCGACGCTGGCACCACATCTACCTTGCAGCGTATGCCGAAAGTGCCCAACTGATGCTGTACGTATTCGCAAATATCGGCGTAATCGGCAGTAGCGCTGAGCGTAAGCACCGGCAGCTCATCGCCATTGGGATGTCCGGCGCGTGTCAAGATGGCCTTTACAGAATCTGGCTCGAAGCTATAGCCGGCTTCGGCATCGTAGCCCGGCATCCCCTTGGGAATAAAACCTCCTGTGGCCGGAGTGTAAATATTCCGGCGCAAATATTTAACCATCGCCTTCCGGTCTATGGCGTAGTTTACCGCCCTGCGCAGATCGGGATTGATCCAAACGGACTCTGGAGCCCTATCCTGATCGACTAGAAAACCCAAATAATCCGTTTTCAAAAAAGGGGTTCGCTGTAATCGCAAATCATTGGCATAAATAGTGTTAAGCTCCCCTTCTGGTGAAAGCAACTCGTCGCTATAGCTGCTGTGCAGCCCACTCATAAAATCAAAATTACCCTTCAATAAGTCCAGATAGGCGGCGCCCTTATCGGGAATGAAAGAAACCGAAACCGCATCGAGGTAAGGCAGGGGATTGCCATCTTGATCGCTCTCGAAATACTGGTCATTCCTTAAAAGTACGAGCCGGGTATTTTCTATCCAAAAATTAAATTTAAAAGGGCCTGTTCCCACAGGGTTTTCCCTAAAATCTTCTCCGTAATAGTCGACCGCTTCTTTGGGTATGACCGAACAATACTTCATCCCCAACAATCCCAAAAAGGGGGGGAAGGCCTGCTTCAAATTGATTTCCACCACCGAATCGCCGATCGCTGCAAATGGGTCAATGGCGGCCACATTGCTAAAGACCCAACCTCCCGGGCTCGAAGTCTTGGCAGATCGGATGCGGTCGAAACTATACACCACATCGGCAGCTACGAGCCGCCGACCTATGGTGTCCGGAAAACAGGGGTTGGAGTGAAAATAAACATCGCCGCGCAGTACGAACCGGTAGCAGGTTCCGCTGCTGTCTATGCTCCAGCTTTTGGCGAGGGCCGGCCGCACATTCAAGCTATCATCCACTTCTACCAAGCTGTTAAAAAGCATATTACAAGCCCATAAATTCTCAAGGTTACGGCTATATGCCGGGTCGAGCGATGTGATGCCGGCCGATTCATTATAGCGGAATATCATTTTGTCGGCATAGTCGCTTCGATTGGAGCAGGCTGCCAGCGCAGCAATAAAAAGGATACTATAAATAGACTTCACGGATGCAAATTTAAGAAGGCGGCCTGTGAATAAAACGGCCGGCACCAGCTATTTTAAAACCCTGCTGTTGGTAAGCTCCAAGTTAGCCGTTGCAAGCGTATCAGCTTCAGGAATTTTCCAGCAGATCTCCACTTTCTTGACACCCCATTTCCGAGCCTTTTTTACATCCCGGCCCATATGTATATCGATGCGGTTCTTGTAGCGCCGGTTCATCTTATCGTTTACTATAAATGCATCTTCAAAGCCTTTGATATTCACCAATGTGCCGTAGACCAAGCCACTATCGAGCAAGTCGCGCGATATGGCTATACTCGGAATGCTGTCAACCAACTTATCTCCCCAAGCCGTGATGTTTCCCTCGGTGCCAGGCCGGGTCTGATTAGGCAAACTATTATAGGCGCTGGCTTTCACTTGAAGGCATTTCATCTGCGGGGGTTCTTCTTTGCAGGAAATAAGCAGGATGATCAGCAGCGAAACAAGAAAAATGCGCATGATTGGAAAGTCTTTCAGCTAAGTTAAAAAAAGTATAAGTTCAGGCTATTAATTGACTCTTTCGAAATATAAAGCCACATCGGCGCTCAGGAAATTCCCTAGACTGGCGCAGGAAAAAAACTTTATGCGTATCCGGTAAAAGCTGATCTCGCTAAAAGCCGCTCATGCCCCATAAAAAATCTCAAACCATCGTACCTTTGCGGCATGCTTCAATTCAAGAAAGCAGCCTTTTACACCTTGGGCTGCAAGCTCAATTTTTCAGAGACCTCTACCATCGCCCGCCAACTCAAGGCTGCGGGATATGCACGGGTGCAATTTGATGATGATCCCGATGTGTTCATCATCAATACCTGCTCAGTGACCGAGAATGCCGATAAGAAATGCCGCAGCATCGTGCGTAAGGCACTGCGGGTAAACCCGCAAGCCGCTGTGATCGTGATAGGCTGCTACGCACAGCTCAAACCGACCGAAATAGCTTCGATACCCGGAGTAAACCTAGTACTGGGCGCTGAAGAGAAATTTAACGTGGTTGAATATTTGGAGCGGAATGATATACACCAAAAAAACCGCGCCGAAGCAAGAGAGATCAAGCATACCCGTGAGTTTATTCCCGGGTTTTCATCGGGCGATCGCACGCGGACTTTCTTAAAAGTACAGGACGGATGCAATTATTTTTGCGCTTTCTGCACCATCCCGCTGGCACGTGGTCGCTCGCGGAGTGCATCGGTCGCAGAGACTGTGGCGGTAGCGCAAAAGGCCGCGAAGGCCGGTGCCAAAGAAGTGGTTTTGACGGGTGTGAATATTGGCGACTTTGGTCACGGAACTGAAGAAAACCTTATAGATCTGCTCAGGCAACTCGAAACCATAGATGGGATAGAGCGCTATCGGATTTCGAGTATTGAGCCCAACTTACTAACCGATGAGATCATCCTTTTAGTGGCCAAGAGTAAGAAGTTCATGCCTCACTTTCACATTCCGCTACAGTCGGGGTCAGACCATATTCTCTCGGCCATGCGCCGCCGCTACCGCACCGGTCTATACCGCGAGCGGATCGAAACTATCAAATCACTCATGCCCCAGGCCTGCATCGGGGTGGATGTGATCGTAGGTTTTCCCGGTGAGCTTGATGCGCATTTCTTGGAGACTTATGAATTTCTTAATTCGCTGGATATAGCTTATCTCCACGTGTTTACCTATTCTGAGCGCCCAAATACCACTGCGGTGCGCATAGCCGAAGTGGTAGAGCTGGACGTACGGAATGATCGCAATAAGCAATTGCGCAGCCTTTCGCATAAGAAGAAAAATGCGTTCTACCAGTCTCAGCTGGGAAGCACTTCAAAGGTGCTTTTCGAAAAAGAAGAATCAAAAGGTTTTATGAACGGCTTCACCGAGAATTATGTAAAAGTAAAGCTGACATATGATAAAAATCTGATCAATAAAATACAATCGGTAAGCCTCTGCGAAATAGATCGCGACGGATTGGTGAAAGTTGAAATTCTAAATGAAATACATGTCTGAACTGCTCCAATCTACCATAGAAATAAGCAAAAGCGTAGGTGCCTTTTTGATGGAAGAACAGCATAAAATCTCACGTAGCGAAATCGAATTTAAAGGATCGGCAAATGACTTGGTCTCCCGCGCCGACAAAGATGCTGAGCGCAGATTTGTCGAATTCCTATCTAAACTGCTTCCCGAGGCAGGCTTCATCGCCGAGGAAGGCACCAGCACCAAGGTAGGCAAGGAATATAATTGGATCATCGATCCGCTCGATGGCACCACCAATTACCTCTACCGCATACCCTGCTGGTGCACGAGCGTGGCCTTACAGAAAAATGGAGCGCTGGTGCTGGGTGTTATTTTTGATCCTACCCATGGCGAATGTTTCAGCGCCGAAATAGATGAAGGGGCATTTTTAAATGGAAGTAAAATCCAGGTTTCTGATCAAAAGAATTTTAATGAATGCCTAGTTGCGACGGGATTTCCATACCATAATTTGAATCGGAGCAAAGAATATCTTGGCGTATTGCACGCCGTGAATGAGCGCAGTCGCGGCATACGCAGGCTGGGCTCTGCCGCGCTCGACATGGCCTATGTGGCTTGTGGTCGCTTTGAAGCCTTTTACGAATACGGTTTGCACCCATGGGATTGCGCTGCGGGAGCAGTGATCATCAAAGAAGCCGGTGGCGTGGTGACCGATTTTAAAAACGGAGATGACTTTCTAAAAAAGCGTACGATGATCTCGGACAATGGACTGATCCATAACCAATTGATCGACATAGTAGCGGATTGGTAATTGACTTGAACGGTCATGAAGTCGCTTTTGAATTTCTATTTGAGCGACTTTGCAGCTAAAATTTCTCCTGTTGCTCTATCCTGAACAAAGAGCACGATCCCAAAATTATCGTCCATTAAATCCTCTGGTATTTCAAGCGTTAGCTCACCAGAGCTAAGGGCTGTTGCTTCTGCAAATGTCCGCACTACATTAACGTGATTTAATTTTTTGCCGGAATTCTCTCCGCGAGGTATTTCATTGACAGCGTTTTTTTGCATTATAATTCCTGCCACCATGAGATTTTTTAATTCTCCTTCCAAGCTATAAGCAAGTGTCGTGCTGGCTTCCGCCAATTGATAGCCGGCTGTGAGCCTGAGCTGCGGAGCAAGGCTGAGCGCATCTTGAACCAAGGCTTTTGCGTCTGCCGCGCGACTGCCTACGATCCCTTGCCGACCATTGATCACAAGCTCGGGGGTATAGATTTTCCCATCAAGCTTGCCCGCATACCAGCGTTGGCGCTGCGAAAATTCTTCTTTCGAGTAGGGATCTTTCCATCCCAATCGATTCCAATAATCAACATGGTAGCTCAGCGCAATCACTCCATTCCCGCTGTCGGAAAGACTTTGCAACACTTCATCGGCCGGCGGACAGCTCGAACAGCCCTGCGATGTAAAAAGCTCAATCAAAACCGAACTCTTTTGCGCGTAAGCGGAATGGCCGAGAGTCAGTAAATAAAAAAAGATAGTAGAAATAAGAACTTGAGTTTTCATAAGGTGCTTTCTAAAAATACAGATTGGCAAAGTGAAACCCCGGCAAAAGCGGTAAAAAAAAGAAAGCTGGAAAATTTACATTTTCCAGCTCTCCCCAGCATTCACTGTAACCAAAAAACCGACAGAGTGTCGGTTATCTAACCTTAACCGCTCTATATTACGCTACATTCTTCGCTCTGGATTTAAATTAACACTATTTTAACATTTTAGACTGCTTTCGGTTGGAAACATTTATGATATTCAGTTTAACGATTGAGCGGAGCAGCGGTCTATATCCTAGTGAAATAGGCTTGGCTAGCATAAAATAGCGTTTTGAACTTGAAACTATTGCTGAATAGAAACTCATGTCCAGCGTGCAGCCTTTTCTTCGAAAAGTTAAAACAATGACAGGTGAAAACCAACCCTTCTTTAACGCAAAGCTCGACCCAATTTTCAATTAGCTTTGCCAAGAAATTTTATTGCATCTTTTGATCCAATCAGCATCGCTCTTGTTTATTTCCATTTTGTTTCCGTTTCTGGCCATCGGTCAGTCGCTCTTTAATGAATCATGGAAAATAACCACTCAGACGCTTTCGCAAAAATGGGAGCTGGACGAGGCAGATCAAAAAGGCACCTTCCGCATACAATCCTATAAGCCGATCTATGTAACTGCTGGGCGCTATTCTGACCGACCGAATACGCAGCCCAAAAGCGAAAACCCAAACATTGCAGTGCCCGTAGAGATTCCGTACAATAATTGGGAAGCGAAGTTTCAGCTCAGCTTTAAGAGTAAAATAGTTCAAGGGCTCTTCGATGGAAAAGGAGATCTCTGGGCCGCTTTTACGCAGAAGGCACATTGGCAAATCTATAATACGGAGCTTTCGCGTCCTTTTCGGGAACTCAATTACGAGCCGGAACTTATCTTCAACTATCCATTGAACATAAAAATGGGTGAATGGCGATTGCGCACCATCGGTGGTGGCTTCAACCACCAGTCTAATGGCCGCGCCCTGCCCCTATCGCGCAGCTGGAACCGAGTGACCTTTCACCTAGGGATGGAAAGCAAGGAATGGCAGCTCACGTTAAGGCCTTGGCTGCGACTGCCCGATCGTGAAGACGAAAATCCGGAGCTTTTAAACTATGTAGGCCGTGGTGAAGTACAGCTCTCATACCGATACAATACTCAATTGTTCTACGCCGTAATCACCCATCCATTTAACCGGCTCGACCGCGGCAGCATCCAGCTTAATTATGTATTTCCCGTAAAGGCAAACCTGAGGCTCCACTTCCAGCTATTCTCTGGCTACGGCGAAACGCTGATCGATTATAACCACCGTCAGACCACAGCCGGTCTCGGAATCTCATTCTTTGATTGGTAAGGCATATTTTTGGAAATAAAAAAAGGAGCCCGAAGGCTCCTTAAAATTTTATGTTGGTCAGAAGACGACTACTCGCGAATCAATCTCGCTGTATAGTTTGTCACATCTCCTAGAATGGTAACCATGTAAATACCTTGGTTCAAGTCTGAAATATCAAGTCTTGAAATATTGGCAGAAGCCGAATTAACCTGTGTTTTCCTCACCACCTTTCCAGTAATATCGACGATCTGAACCTGATAGAATGCAGGTGGCAAGATCGAAAGATCAACATTTACAAAATCGCTCGAAGGATTAGGGTAGATGCTCAGGCTCTTGCGCTGAGGAGTTTCAAAAATTCCTAGCGGTGCCTGTGAGCAAATCAATGTGCGGGTAACTTGTCCGCGCAGCTCCCCCCCTGGATTTTCTGAAGTATGCACATTTACATATACTTCGCCTTCACGAAATGCCATTGCTGCAGCATCGTCAAACGGGGTATCATCGGTATCGGCCCAGTATCCGAATGCCGAGTCGAAAGTATCATCTTGGTTAAAAAAGCTCCCAAGACCAAAGATCACCCATCCATTGGTACCTGCTGCACCTGCGTGAAAATGTGCCATGGTTTGTGCAGCGGTCAGATCGTTATAGGCAATCATAAAATGCACATTGCTTTGATCGCGATCGATACTGATTATTCCACTCCCATAAGCTTCTGTGGTCACAGCAGGAACTTCATTGAGACCTGAAAGACGTAGCGTATAACCTTCACGAATAGCCTTATACACTTGGCCACGGATCTCTCCGGCAGGATTCTGCTCCGTATGTATATTTATATAAATCCCGCCTGAAAGGAATTTATTGATATTCTCAACAGTAAGCACATCTGCTCCAGTTACAAAACCAGAAAGTACGTTTCCTTCCACATCATCGGTAAGCCCAATGAGCACATCACCATTGTTTCCAAAGGTTCCTTCATGGAAATGAGCTCCTTGGATCTCGCCCGTAAGGCCGGTGAATTGACCCTGGTAAAATAAGGTATCCATGGTATAATTAAGGCTGGCCCATGCCAAACCTTTAGCGTCCGACCCTGTCGGTGCTGGCATTTCCTGCTCCACATTCAAAAAAGCATCGTGCGAGAGCTTGGCATCAAATTGCAATTGACCTCTGATCTCACCACCGGGATTGGTAGCTGTGTGGATATTAAGGTAGATATTACCATCGAGCATATCCTGAAGCAAACCTTCGAATTCGGTCGGATCAAAAGAACCGGAGATAACATTTCCGTCAATGTCGTCAGTAAGGCTCACCACTACATCTCCGTTCTGTCCGGCAGGTGCCATGTGCAAATGAGCCATGGTAGCTGGAGTGGTAAGTCCGTCCATCACTACGTTATACGTAACGATATCCCCTTTTTTGCTGAGGTTGAATATCGCAATTGCCGTCGCATCGCTATCGATGGTTTCAGTTTCTTGCGCAGCATTTGGGACTGCATGAAAAGCGCGGTCAGTCTCCAAAACGATCTGACTTCTCACCTCACCACCTGGGTTTGAAGCCGTGTGGATGTTAAAATAGAGCGCTTCACGAAACATTGCTTCCAGAATCTCAGGGGTGATCTCGTCGCCTGTGAGGGTAGCCTGTATGGCAAAGCCATCCACATCATCCGTAAAGTTGATAAGCACATCGCCATTCTCGCCAGCCACACCATCATGGATGTGCGCCCCTGTGATGGGACCGCTCAAGCCATTTACAGTAATGTTGATGCAAAGCGTATCTCTAGTATCGTTTAGGAAGAAACTTCCTACGCCCGTTCCATCGGTAGTGACGGCAGGCACTTCATTGTCGCCACTGAAGCGGGCAGTAAATAGTAGGCCACCGGTAAGGTGGTTGGCAAATAAACCCGTGGCTGCCATACAGGTGGCCAGGGTAAAAAGAATTTTAGTAAAATTTTTCATCATAGTTAAGTTTGTTTATGTCCAATAGTAACGTAGCGAAGCCCAGGTTGGATTTTAAAAAAAATTGGTTTTTTTGTTAGGATTCGTTAAATAATGGAATGTGTTGGAAGGGGTTTTAGAAGAGTATAATCTGGAGATTGATGGGGTTTTTGGGGGTTAAGTTATAGGATACTTGACTTAGGTCAAGATAGACCGCTTCAACCAAATACTCAAAAAATCGCATAGCCACAGAAACCTTCAATCACTTCTTGTCCCAAAAACTGCTCACCAGCAAACCTAGATAAGTTATTGCTCCATTGATGATAAGAATCTCAAAGCCGATTTCGTATCCGCCAAAAAGAGTGGCGGAGTAATAATCGAGCAGGAAGGAAAGGATCGGAGATGCGATGGCGATAAATGGAACGTGCGAATCATGAACGCTTCGCTTAGAGAAGAGTCCGAAGGCATAGAGCCCGAGCAAGGGCCGTAGGTGTAGCCGGCGGCCGTGAAAAGCTGTGCGATCACAGAATCGTTATTGATAACCCGAAATAGCATGATTACCAAAATCAAAACGACCGACATCCCGATATGGACGCGCTGCCTGATTTTCTTTCCAGCGGTCTCATCCTTTTTGTCGACTTCCAATATATCTATAGAGAAGGACGTGGTGAGTGCCGTAAGCGCAGAATCGGCACTGGAGTATGCCGCCGCGATGAGCCCGAGCACAAATAAAATACCCACGGTGGCACCCAAATATCCATCTACGGCCAATAGCGGGTAGAGCTCATCCGTCTTTGCCGGAAGGCCAAGCTGCTGAGACTCTGAAAATATATAGAGCAAGGCTCCGAGCGATAGAAAAAGTAGGTTTACAAAGACCAGTACAAAGGTGAAGGAAAGCATATTCTTCTGGGCGTCACGCAAATTTCTACAGCTCAGATTCTTCTGCATCATATCCTGATCAAGACCCGTCATGGTGATGGTAATGAACATCCCTGCAAAAAACTGCTTGAAGAAAAAACGGGGGTCGTTGGCATCATCGAAGAAAAAGATGCGGCTATACTCACTATCGCGCACGGTGCTCACCAAGCTGGCAGCGTCGAGACCGAGCGAGTCTGATATGGTGTAGACACTTATGCCGACGGCCAGCAACATGAAAAGGGTCTGTAAGGTATCGGTCCAAATAATGGTCTTAATGCCGCCGCGGAAGGTATAAAGCCAAATTAAAACTACGGTGATCACTACGGTGACGGCAAAAGAAACACCTTCTCCAAACAGCTTTTGGAGCACAAATGTATGCAGCACGATGGCCACCAGATAAAGCCGGAATGAAGCGCCTATTATGCGCGAAAGTAAAAAGAAAGAAGCCCCCGTTTTATAAGATTTCATCCCGAAACGACCCTTGAGGTAGGTATAGATAGAAGTAAGTTGAAGTCGGTAATAGAGCGGCAGCAGCACAAATGCGATGACCAGATAGCCAGGCACATACC
This sequence comes from uncultured Cryomorphaceae bacterium, assembly GCA_963836915.1. Taxonomy (GTDB): domain Bacteria; phylum Bacteroidota; class Bacteroidia; order Flavobacteriales_D; family Cryomorphaceae; genus Cryomorpha. The sequence continues at coordinate 1,410,890 of CAWILH010000002.1, forward strand.
CCATAACCATCTGCATATAAGAGAATTGCGAGCTGCCCACCCATCCAGGTACAGAGATAAATGTTACTCCGCTGAGCGAAGCGCCGATCATTCCAAAAGCCACGATATACCAAGGCGACTTTCTATTGCCAACAAAAAAGGAAGCATTATCGCTCTTTCGGCTGGTGAGCCTTGCAATCAAAATAAGGACTGCGAAATAGGCTATGACGAGAATGATTATTGCCGTGGGGCTCATAGGCCAAAGAACTTTAAAAAAGAAGGGGAAACCGAGTCAGCCGTGGGAAGATATGGACGCGGAGCTGTGAAGAATTATTGCACGTGCAACTTGCTGATAAACCGCTCGCCGCCGTTGGTAACGAAAGCAATCAAATAAACGCCAGCGCCAAACTTGCCGAAGTCTGCCGCTATTCTGGAACCCAGCTCCTGCGCAGCGACCAAGCCGGAGCCAGCGCGCATCCTGCCAGTCAGATCAAATATGCGGTAGCTGGCACGTGTCGCTCCAGCAGGTAAAACTACATTCAGCGCCCCGCCAGAATATGGGTTTGGGAAAATTTTGCCCGCTTCTTTCTCAGTTTCGCCGTCTTCGATGGATAGCACCTGATCAAGGATCTGGCGCGCTATTTCAAAATCGGGAATCCCAAAACCCATCGAGTCATTGGGCATTTCAAACAGGTGGGCGCTCATCTCAATCGCCCGGTGCACCTGCATGGAAGTGGCTGCAGGATGAGCCTGCCAGAGGCAGGCAGCGAGTCCGCTTACGATGGGAGCTGCAAAGCTGGTCCCATTGGCGGTGAAAATCCCGCTTTCTAAATCGCTGAGCACTGCGGCACTGCCCTGAGCCATTACATTTGGTTTTACCCGCCCATCAAAGCTAGGGCCGCGTGAGCTAAATGGCGATACTATTTCCTGACTATCGACCGAACCAATGGCCAACACGCTGTCGCCATCGGCCGGAGCACCAATGTGAAACCAAGGCTGGTTGCCCAAATTGCCGGCAGAGCTCACCATAAGCATTCCGCGTGAAGCGGCAACATCCGAAGCATTGGTTATTAGGGCTGTATTCCCATCCATGTCGGAATAGGTATAATTATCTTCGATCACATCAAACTGCGTGTATCCCAGCGAAGTGTTGACGATATCGTATCCCGCACTATCGGCGTAAGCCAAGCCCACGGCATAAAAAGCTTCTTCTATCCTGCGCTCCTGCCCCACATCTTCGGTGATAAATAACCCGTAAGAAGCCTGTGGTGCTGTCCCGATAAGGCTATCGACCTGAAGACCGGCCATGGTAGAAAGTACATAGCTGCCATGACCGCTGCGCTGGTATACATCTGCATTTCCATCCACAAAATTTTCGGTGTGGAGTATCCTATTTTCTGCGCGTAGCGTCTCGAAAGCAGCAGCGGTATTGGTATTGCTAAAGCCACCATCCATCACGGCTATCCATTTGCCCTGCCCTGCAAAGCCATCATTGTGCAGCTCCACCCCATTCAGCATTTCGATCTGATTCAGCGATGGGCCATAATCACTATCGGCTTTTTTTAGGGTGGGCTTCTGCCAAAAGACGGCCTCCATACCGGGCTGGGTAGGTATCACCGTGCTCACTTCGAGCCGGTCTATTCCATCGGTTTGCAAAAGCGCTTGCAGGGCAGTAAAATCAGTAGATTCGATAAGTATGGCATTAAACCATTTCACTTGAGCCAGCACCGTGATGGCGCCCAGATCACGTACCATCTGAATATTGGCCGGATCTATCGGAAGGTCTTTGCTATCGATAGCTATATCTTGGTTTTGCCTGCGGACAATAGCGCGATCGGATAGAAAGGCAGAGGGCTGTGAAATAGAATACGGCGTATTTTCTTTACTGGAAAAGTAAACGAGATAACGGTTTTGGGATACCTGCGCTTCCATTGCAATGAAAGCGAAAAGAAAAATTGATAGGGCTATAATTTTCCTATTCCACCCCATATTCAAGTACTTCCCATGTATATTCATTCCCAGATATAATATTGTCGGCCACCCGATTGTTCAGATAAGATGGCCGTGTAAATAGCTCCTTGTAAAAGCGGAATACCAGACCGACATCTTCGGCGTAGATTTCATAAGCAAATTCATCATTCACTTCGGTGAGAAAATCGCGCTGATCGACGCGCAGCGTATTTAAAAATTCAAGCGCTCCGACTTGGCGCGAAGCGTTTATACTATCATACTCATGTCGCCATTCATCCTTGTCATTCAGCGCATTGCCATCCCAAGAGCTGAAGGGAGAGATAGGGAAACCCAGCTTTACAAAGCGGCGGTTCTCTTCTACGCGTTCGGCATTATTTGCATTTCGCTTAGAAAACCAGATATCGCTTACCACCCAAGGGTCGCTTTCGCTAAAACGCTTCGAGCGCACGATGCGTTGGCTCACGTGATCTTGCGCATCGAGAAATTCCGATTCAATATATTCTTTGATAAAATAGCTCGACGTATCATGAATCCCTTCCACGCTGGGCAGGGGCTGGTCGTGGTAGATGCTATCGGCACGGTAGATGGTGTATCTCCCGATATCCGTTGGAAAATAGGCGTAGCCGAGATTTGGATTTACCTGCATATCATCTTCTACGCAACCTACAAGGATGATGGGGCTAAAGAGAAAAAAAAGCGCGAATTGATTCATGGATAGGCTAGTTACAATCTACTCGATCAGTTTCCCCATATCATAGCGTTCCTTTGCGATCACCTTGCCCTTTTCGGAATACGTAATTACTTCTCCATGCAGCTGGCCGTCCTTAAACTTGCCCTCCTGCCGCAGCTGGATATTATGAAGTTTTTGCACCTTTCGGGTACCGCCGTATTCATCGGGCACTTCTTCTTCAATCCACTCACCCTGATCATAATACTCTTTAAATGGCCCATCCTTCACCCCTTTTTTATAGGTGTATTCAGAGCGCTTGATATCATCTTTATAATACGTATCGAAGACTCCATTTTGTGGATGCTCTTCCACCACTTTTCCGCCGCGATACACGTATATCACATCGATCGATCCATCTTCGTGAAAATGGTACCACGAACTCTCCTTCCGCCCATCTTGATAGCTGCCGCGCATCATCTCCCTGCCCGTATCATAATACGAAGTATACTTCCCATCATAGTTTACGCCTTCGGTCACGGTGGCTTTAAGTTTCGGATTTCCATTTTCAAAATACTGCTCCCACGCACCATTTTTCAATCCGCCATCATAGATGGCCTTTTCGGCAATGCTCCCATCGGGGTAGAAAATGGTCGAAAGCCCCTGCCGCTTTCCACTCTCAAAGTTTTCGCGGGAGGTCAGCGTGCTATCCGATGCGAAAAAATTCCAAGTGCTGTCGCGCTCTTGATTGATATAATTGCCTTGCGCTAGCAGCGATCCTGTCTCAGGATAAAATAATTTTGCGCGCGCCTTTCCAGCAATAGTATAATAAAGTTCGGCCTGTAAGCTGCCATCTTCATAATAGCGGGTGAGCAGGCCTATGGGCTTGTCATTTTTAAATTCGGCGGTATAGGCTATGCTTCCATTTTCGTAGGTCTTCGACCACGCGCCTTGCTTCTGCCCTTTACTGTCTATCTTATTGGGCGCTTCGGGCTGCGCCAAAAGGACTGTGCAATGAACACTTAAAAAAAGGGAAAGATGAAAAATGGATTTTATATTAGGCATCAATCTGATTTGCAAAAGATAAAAATTTAGTAGTGAAATGCTCCCAAGAGAAGGACGGCTTACGTCTTGCCACCTCGGTGGAAAAGGATTCTTCCAGATTTTCTTGGAAAAAACGTGCCAAAGCATCCGCTATTGCGTCGGGATGGGGTGGCACTACAAATCCGCCGACCCCATCTTCCACTATTTCGGGAAGCCCGCCCACATCGGTCACTAGCATGGGTCGCTCAAAGTGATAGGCGATCTGTGTCACTCCACTTTGCGTTGCAGTGCGATAGGTTTGCGCTATAATATTGGCAGCAGAAAAATAGGAAGCCACATCTTCTTGCGGGATATATTCAGAGTGGATGGTCACGCTCTTCCCGAGCCCCAGTTCAGCGATGAGATCATCGTATTTCTCTCTTTTCTCATAAAACTCTCCTGCTACGATCAGCTTCAGGTTGAGCCATTGGACAGAATTTTTGGCCATAGCCCTGAGCAGTAGGTCTAATCCTTTATAAGATCGGACAAAACCGAAGAAGAGAATATATCGATCGCTTGCGTCCAATCCCAACTTAGCCCGGGCGTCGGATTTGGTTGGCTTAGCGCCAAAAACATCGTAGATGGGATGTGGTGAAATGGCTACTTCTTTTCCTGGCGCCAACCTGTTTAGATCTTTGGCTACGCTCTCGCTTAGCGTAAAAAATGCAGAACAGTTGGCAAAGAAGCGATTTGATAAAAACCGGTCGTAAAATTTTGGTTCATGGGGTATCGCATTATCGACCAAGCCGATGACCTTCACCCCTTTTTGGCGCAAGCCGCGCGCCACAGCACCCAGCGCCGGCCCCATAAATGGGAGCCAAAACCGGATTACCACGACTTCAGGATCGAGCGCCAGAATCTTCTTTGTAGCGCGCTCCCATGATCGGGGGTCTATACTCGAGAGCCAATTATGAATACACAATTCTGGCGGATTTGAATGCGTAGCTTTCTGAGATTTACCCGGAAATAACAGGGAAGGATATTGTAGATAAAAACTGACCAATTCTACGGAGTGCCCTTTTGCTTGAAGTGCTTCTGCGAAAGATTCATTAAACTGTGCGATCCCACCGCGCAGGGGATAGGCAGGGCCAACTAAAATGATGGGGCGGGTAGAACTCACACTGCGAAAATAGCCAAAGATAATCCTGCGCGCCATGCCAAAAGCAAAAACTAATTACAGCCTTTTGCACAAAAAAAACACCGCTCCAAGAGTCTGGAGCGGTGTAGAACAGTAATCATGAAGCCTATTCCTTAATGAACTTTCTATCGATGACACCACCTTCTGAGCGCAACTGAAAGATGTATGCACCGGTTTCAAGGCCACTCAAAGAAACGCGCTCGCCAAGTAGGTTTCCTTCTTTCACGATGCGGCCACTAAGATCATAAATAAGGTATTGCGCATTTGCACCCAGCTTTTCACCCTGCACCTGTAGGTAGTCCCTGGCTGGATTCGGGAAAATGTTCAATTCCAATACTTCATTGGCGGAAAGCCCTAAGGAACTTTCTGCTTCTTCGATAAGGTGCGTAGTATTTACATCAAGATCAACCAAGGTCATGGATATGCCCGAAGGCCAGTTTACCACTACGCTATCTACCATTTCGACATTTCCGAGACCGAAATGGACATTGAGACTGCTCATATACCTGAAGCCATCCCCGGCACGTACTTGGCGCATTTGTGTCCCATTTTCGGTGTACAGATGAACCATTGCACCGATACCATTTATATTGCTGGCCGTACCGAGCATATTGAACTTGATATAATTATTGTCATTGCCACCATTGATGTAGAGATCGGTGCGAAGGATGTCGAGAAACCCATCATTATTAATGTCCCCAATGGCTCCCCCGTCTGGAAGGTCAAGAATGCCGGTCTGAAGCTCGTTATCATTGATGTTGGTGAAAGTCATATCGCCATTATTAAGCATCAACTGGCCACCCAATCCGAAAACATCTACGAACCCATCATTGTCAAAGTCATGGCATACATTTTCGATCGATGTGGTAGTTTGATTTTCAAAACCGCTGCCCTCAGTAATATCTGTAAACGTACCGTCGCCATTATTCTGCATCAACTTATGCGGGCCATCCTGAAAATTGCTGGCACCGATAAAAAAATCAAAGTCGCCATCGTTGTCGAAATCCCCCCATGCCGAAGACCAAGTCTGGACAGGATCGGAAAGGCCGAGCTCTTCTGAAACGTCGGTGAATGTGCCATCGCCATTATTCCGGTGCAATTGATTGTACTTTGCCAAGGAGCTTCCACCTCGACATTTGGCAATGAAGAGATCAGTGTCGCCATCATTGTCATAATCTACCCAGATAGAACCATAGTTTCCACCATTTTCGGTATCACCGAGGCCACCTTGATTATACTCTAGATTACCTTCTCCATCATTCATATAATAAACGTTGGGGTCTACATCGTGGCACATGAAGGCGTCGAGGTGTCCGTCATTATTGATGTCGACCATATTACCGCGTTGGGAGAAAACATACTCTGGCCCCGAAATTTCGGTGTAGGCGGTTCCGTCTGCGTTTGCGATAAGAAAGGTTACACCCGATCCGCCACCGAGCATTAGATCGTTGAAGCCATTGCCATCAAGGTCTCCCGCAGTAAGACTCCAAGTTGCGCCATATACAGTAGGTCCGTTTACCAGATCTTGAAAGTTTAAGGAATCGCCATCTTGGAAATGCATCCATACCTCACCTGTAGAGCTGCGCACACTCACTAGATCGTCCAAAAAATCACCGTTCATATCGACTAAGCCAAGGTTACGGCCACCGTCCGGCTCTGTATCTTGAACAGTGAAATTTAGAATAAAGACAGGCTCAATATATTCTTGTATAATCACTTCAAAGTCAAAGCCGTTGGGATTCCAGCGGTCATCCCATGCTATGAATAGTTCGGTGCCGCCAGTCAATTCGGTCTGGAAAAAGCTGGTGTATCCAATGCCAGTATCGTCATCGCCACCGATGCATACCAAGTCGTCGCAAGTACCTGAATAGATGTGCACACGGGAATCGGTGCCATCATTTTGGGGCAAGCTGCTGGAGACGGTAAAGGTGTATAGATCAAAATCGGTAGGTACTGTTATGCTGTACCATTCGGAGTTATCCCCAGCACCGGCTGGACCATTGAGCGAACAGATAAGCGCTATTGAATCTCCTGTGATGGTATCCACTACGTGAATGCCGGGTTGAATGGGCAAGGCATCTTCACAAGAAATTTGAGCCTGAAGGCCAATAAAAGTAAAAAAGGCAAGAAAGGATAAAAGTGGTTTCATTTTTTTTGGTTTTTAGTTATGGGATATGAGTTATGAGTTTTGAGTTATGAGTTATGAGTTTCCCGACGATTATCCATACGGACTCCCGTTGGTCGTAATGAGTGCGTAGGTTAGGTGTAGGGACTTGCAGGTGAGTTTCCTGACGATCGTCCATACGGACTCCCGTTGGTCGTAATGAGTGCGTAGGTAGGTGTAGGGACTATAAGGTGAGTTTTGAGTTGCGCCTCGCATACCCGTATAGCGGGAGCCAGGTATACTAGATGCCCGAGATTTGCATTCGCATGACTCATGACTTATCAACATGGCTCAAGGGAATTAATGTATTCAAGGATTAAGTCCAAACCTTCTTCGTGACGTATGGTGCGGCCGAGCAGTGGCATGCGTTCGGCAGCGTCTATGGAATTCATCCGATAGAAAAGCGCTGATCTATCTGGGTTCGATCCTTCGATTATATAGGATAGCCCAGGGGCCACAAATTCATCGGGTTCTACGCAGTATCCAAGATTTACGGGATCTAGCGTTTCTTCAAAAGCGAGCCGTATAGGTCGATAATCACAGTGACTACCTTCGCGGTGGCAATGCGCGCAGTTCATATCCAGGTAAGATCGCACACGATCGGTGAGCAGCTGGGTGGTGTCATCCCAGGCTACGGTAGTATTGATATTTACGGGAAAAACGGAATTTAAATATCCTACTTCCTCCCACTTCAAAAGTTGGTTTTTGACGCCGTCGGAATAATTATAATCCTGATTGATATTTTGGGGCTTAGGGCCGATGGGAATGGGAACATCTCCAATTTTATGGCAAGTAAGGCATTCGGGGCCGGCAGGTATTCTATAATTTACGAATTGGTTCATGCCTTTTTCATCGATCCAGTTTACTTCGGTAAAGCTTCCGCCAAGATCAAGCACAGCTTCTGTCTGCTCTTCGTTCCAAACGTACTCGGCAAATTGCCACTCCCCATCGAGCAGATATTCCATGCGGGTTTCAATGACGCGCGTTCGGCCGCCAGGTTGTACATTGGAATAGTAAAAATTCTTTAGAAGTACGGTGCCTTCTTGAAAACTCAAAATATCGTGATCGCCATCGTACAATGCACTTACGGAATCAGGCATCCAAACGAAGCGTTTTTTCTTGGAATAATCACTGAAAAGCGGAGAGATGACATCGTATGGCAAAACCCCGATGGCGGGCTCTAATTCTGACATCTCGCCAGCGTAAAACCTATAATCGGAAAGCTTAGGATAAGGCACCGAATCTGGCTCAAAGACCACGGGCGACCGTTCTTCCGTTGGAATCATATCATCCATATCTTCTCCGTCATCATCCTTTTTGCAGGATAGAATAAGAAGCGGAATCGCCAAAACAGCAAATATTCTTTTAAGCATAAACTTCACTATAATTGATCACTCTAAACAGATGGCAAGTTAAAGATTAATTCTGGGAGTTTGATGGCCGTGCTACCCTTGAAATTAGGGTTGATCATTGAAATCCCAATAAATAAATCGGGGCAGAAGAAAATCCATTTTTACTGCTTCCCTGATTGGGTTTTGACAATACGGCGTATTTAGTGTCTGTCCATAGAGTCCGCTATCTGCATTGCACTTGTTCTAAAAACAGTCGTCCCGCTCGAGCGGGACTCCTTGATTTTTAGAACTGCGCGCGCGTTGCTATCGAACTCCTTGATCCAGCCAGCCGACGGTATTGACAGACTCTAGTTAATGCGCTGCCAGAAAGAAGGTCGCCTTGTCATTCAGAACGGAGTGAAGAATCCCTATACCGGTGATTGGTTTTTGGTGATTGGTTAATGTCTGTCCATCGTGTCCGCTATCTGCCTTGCACTTGTTCAAAAAATCTAAGATTAAGCCATTTCGGCATAACAGTCATCCCGCCCGAGCGGAACTCCTTGATTTTTAGAATTACGCGCGGGTTGCTATCTAACTCTATGATCTAGCCACCCGACTGTATGGACAGACTCTAGTTAATGCGCTGCCAGAAAGAAGGTGGCCTTGTCATTCAGAACGGAGTGAAGAATCCCTGTACCGGTGATTGGTTAGTGTCCGTACATAGAGTCCACTATCTGCCTTGCACTTGTTCTAAAAACAGTCATCCCGCCCGAGCGGAACTCCTTGATTTTTAGAATTACGCGCGGGTTGCTATCTAACTCTATGATCCAGCCACCCGACTGTATAAACCGACTCTAGTTAATGCGCTGCCAGAAAGAAGGTCGCCTTGTCATTCAGAACGGAGTGAAGAATCCCTATACCGGTGATTGGTTAGTGTCCGTACATAGAGTCCACTATCTGCCTTGCACTTGTTCTAAAAACAGTCATCCCGCCCGAGCGGGACTCCGTGATTTTTAGAACTGCGCGCGTGTTGTTATCGAACTCTTTGATCCAGCCACCCGACTGTATGGACAGACGCTATTTAGACCATGTTAAATCGATCCAGCTATTCACAAGCTGGCTGCCGAAAGGAGTAAATTTTATTCGTAAAATTGACGGAAGAAAGAAACCGAAATTTACGAATCAAAGAATACGATGAGCCCACTGTCCAAACAAGAGTTTCTAACCTACCTGATGCTCTATGCGGCGCACGCCGACATGATAGAAACGTCCGAAGAGCGGGCATATATCTTGAATAGAATACACCGCCCGACGTACCTGAAGGTGCACAAGATATTCGATCATGATACCGATGTGGAACGCCTTGACGTCATAATTGCCAATTTACAGGAACATAATTACGACTATGAAAAGCCCGAAGGATTGATGACCGAGATTGAAGCAGTGCTCAAGGCCGATGGCGATCTGGAAGCGGCAGAGCATTCATTCCTGCTTGCCATAAAAAGGATCATTGCCAAGGCATCTTCTTAAATGCGGGTAGCCACTGTGTTGCACAATCCCGAAAAAAGCCTGACAATTCTTGCCATAGTCCTTTTGGCAATAGCCTATTTTGGGAGTTTAGACTTGCCGGGTCTTAGGGCCAAGAACCGCGGCGGGCTGTGGCAGCGATGGAGACCGTGCTCGGGGACAGCTACATCGTGCCAAAAATTCACTCAGAGCCTTATTATAACAAGCCCCCCTTTTATAATTGGGTCTTGGCAGCTTCGTTTCTCACTACGGGCAGCATGGCAGAGTGGTCGGTGCGGCTGCCAGGGGCGCTCTCCATTTGGCTCACGGCCTTATTGATTTTCTTTATTTCTAAACCATATTCGGGGCGTAAACCCGCAATTATTGCGGGGCTCATCTTCCTGACCCTGGGCGATCTATTTTTTTATGGAAGTGTGAATGCCGGAGAGATAGATCCATTTTTTATGCTGGTCACAGCCGCCCAAGGGCTTTGCATCTTTCATTTTTTACAGAAGAAGGCCTGGCTCAGCCTTTTCGTTCTATCTTATTTTCTCACGGCGATCGCATTTCTGACCAAGGGGCTATCGTCGCTGGCTTTTCAGGCTATTGGACTCTTGGCCGCGCTGTTTTACTTTCAGGAGTGGCGACGGCTTTTCTCGTGGCAGCACGCTGTTGGCATCAGCCTTTTGACATTTATCCTTACCGGATACTTCATGCTATACTCGGTTCAACATGATGCTATTCCTTTCATTGCCAACCTATTTAAGGAATCTTCGCAGAAATCGGCAAATGAATCGAGCTTGATGCAGATTGCGAAAAGCACTGTTGAGTTCCCATTGATTTTTTTAAAAATCACTTTGCCTTGGTGCCTTTTTCTACTTCCATTTTTAAGGAAGCAGAACCGACAGGCTTTCCGCCAGAACACGCTCGCAGGCCGGAAGCTCTTTGCCTTCTCTGCGGTACTGCTTGCCGCAAATATTGCGATCTATTGGATATCGCCCAATATTCGCAACCGATATCTCTATATTTTCTTTCCGTTTTTTGCGCTTATCATTGCCCATCTTATTTACGTCTTGAAGGGCGAAAAGCCCTTGCTACCGGGATGGGGCGCAACGCTCTTCTTGATTTTATCTGGGCTAAGCTCACTATTCTTTCTCATATTTCCGCTTGTAGAACCGCTGTCGGCCGATGTAAATTTACCATGGCTCAAGGCCTTGCCCATAGCCCTTGCCATTGCCGCGGCCACCTATTATATGCATCGCAAGAAAGCTTTGACATTCTACCTTTTTATTATCGTTTTGGCATTGGTGCGCATTGGCCATAACACCTGCCTGCTGCCCCATTTTGACCTACGCTCAAAATCGCTTACTTACGAGCTTGCCGCAAAAAAAATGATCGATATGGCTTACGGACAGCCGATAATATACACCGGAGATAAGTATGCTTTTAGCCCCGACGTATCCATTTTTGGCACGACACTTTACCAAGCCGACCTCTCCACCCCGCCGCTGCTCGCATATCAAATCCCCTATTATTATACCCTCCATTCCCATAATCTGCTCACCTACTCGGATACCATCCAGGTAGGTATATTTTATCTTTCATCTACGGCTTTTGCCGAAAGGCAGGGAGCTCAAATAGCCATGCGGTTTCAAGATGAGTGGATGAAGCAAGAGCTGGCTTTGTGGCGCAAGGAGAAACCTTAACTTTGCGGAAAGCCCACTACCATTAAGCCAAAAATACTAGTAATAAGCAATTATCGAAGTACGGTAACGGTTCGTCCCGAAGCTGAGATCTATATTGGCTTGAGCCGCATGGGGTGGGATGTTCACGTGATGACCTACGGCGATTCAGAGTATATCTCCAATTTTGAGAATGCCGGCATAACGGTGGTCAATTTTCATCCCGATAAAAAACCAGACAGGAATTCCATTCAGAGAATCAGGGAATATTTGCTCAAAGAGAATTTTGACATCCTTCAATTGTTCAATAGCAAGGCGTCGGTAAATGGAATTCGTGCAGCCAAGGGGCTACCAGTCAAAGTAGTGCTCTATCGTGGCTTTCAGGGTCACCTTAGCAAATGGAGCCCTGGCAATTACTTCAAATATTACCATCCGCGGGTTGATAAAATAATCTGCAATTCCATCGGTGTCGAAGAAGAATTTATAAAACACGGCCGAAGAATATTGGAAGAAAAACCATTACTATTAATAAAGGCCATAATCTCGATTGGTATGCATCTGTTGAGAAAGCCGATCTATCCGAATTTGGCGTAAAGCCAGAAACCTTTGTAGTGAGCTGCATAGCCAACGCCAGAAAAATGAAAGGGTTGATTTATCTACTGCAAGCTTTCAAGTTGCTGAAACCGGGGCTCGACATCCGCTTGTTATTGGTAGGCCGCGGTCTTGAAACACCAGCATTTAAAAATATGGCCGATGCGACGATGTACAAAAATCAAATCTTCTTTACCGGCTTTAGAACCGACGCACTCGCACTTGACAAAGCAAGTGATGTATTCGTAATGCCGTCTATATACGGCGAGTCGATCACAAAGGCCGTGATAGAAGCCATGAGCGTGGGCACCGCACCCCTTATCACCAGTATTCCGGGCAATAAACACCTCGCCGAGCATGCGGTAAGCGGTGTGGTGGTTCCACCTAAAAACCCGCAAGCAATAGCCGACGGAATTATGGGGCTATACGAGAAACGTGAGTGGTGCGCAGAAATGGGCGAAAACGCAAAAAAGAGAATCAAGGCAAGGCTGAACACGGAGCTCACCGTAAAAGAATATGCCGCGTTTTACGCCGATTTAGCCTCTGGAGAAAATACGTACCGTACCAAACCTGACGTGCTCTAGCTTTCGACCCATTATATAAGGACGGCTTCCATTCATGCTTTTATCTTTGCGCCATGCTCCGCTCCACTACTCGTGTTTTAATTGCTTTTAGCATCTTGGCCATTTTGCTTTTCATTGCAAGCCTTTTACTGGGATCGGTGGCTATAGACTTCACCAAGATATGGTCGCCCAAAGAACGTTCTACACTCGATCAAATAATTTTTTTTGAATCGCGCCTGCCCCGAGCCATCACCGCATTGCTGGGCGGGGCCGCACTGGCCTTGGCAGGCCTTCTCATGCAAACTTTGTTTCGCAATCCGCTGGCGGGGCCGTCTGTTTTGGGCATTTCATCGGGAGCGTCACTCGCGGTGGCAGTGGTCACCCTTGGCGGTTTTGGCAGCAGCCTAGGCAATGCAGGTCTGATAGCATCGGCCATAGGCGGCGCATTTATGGTGCTGCTCATTATTCTCTCGGTAGCCCGAAAATTTGAAGATGTCACCGCCGTGCTCATCGTAGGTCTCATGCTTAGTTTTTTCGCTTCGGCATTAGTCAGCTTGCTACAATCATTTGCAAGCGAGTCGGCGATAAAAGCATTTGTGTTCTGGGGCTTCGGCAGTTTCTCATCGGTTTCTTCACATGATATTTGGTTCTTTTCGCTTCCGCTAATAGCGGTGATCATGAGCGCTCCATTTTTTATCAAGTCGCTTGATTCTTTATTGCTCGGAGAGCTCCATGCCGCTTCGATGGGCATTTCTGTAAAGGCGACCCGGCTTAAAATAATGCTTGCCACAGGTATTCTAACAGGCGTGGTCACTGCTTTCTGTGGTCCGGTGGCTTTTATAGGGCTTGCTGCGCCGCATATCGCGCGGTTTGTTTTCAAAACTGTAAATCACCGAGTCATCCTTCCCGCATCGGTTCTATTGGGCGGTATTCTTGCACTGCTTTGTGACGGCATAGCCCGGTTGCCGGGATCCGATCTTGCCATTCCGCTTAACACTGTTTGCGCCTTTATGGGGGCTCCAGTGGTGATTTACCTGATCGTAACCGGTAGAAAACGAAGGTTTTTACTTTGATGCTGCGCGCCGAAAATATAAAAATCGCATACGATCTGCCCAGTGGCAAGAGCAGGACCGTACTTACCGATTTCAGCTTTTCAGCAAATGGCGGTGAGCTCATAGGGCTGATCGGCGCCAATGGATCTGGCAAGTCGAGCATGCTACGTGTACTGGCAGGGCTGCAAAAAACGAATGGGGGTGAGCTTTTTTGGAATGACGCTGCGATTGGTTCTATTGCCTTGAGCGGGCGACCTCAAATTATGGCCAGCCTGTTTAGAAATTTTGGTCGCCCAGATGGATTGACTGTGTCAGATTTGGCACAGCTAGGGCGTCAGCCTTTTTCGGGCATTTTTGGAAGGCTCAGCGAGCGTGATCACGCTATTGCTGACAATGCTTTGGAGCGGGTGGGAATGGCGGCATTTGCCCATAGAAAACTTGGCACTTTAAGCGACGGTGAATTTCAAAAAGCCATGCTGGCCAAAATGTTGGCACAAGATTGCCCCATCATGCTACTTGATGAGCCCACGACACATCTCGACCTCCCTTCATCGATCGAATTTTTGAAATTGCTGCGCGTATTGAGCCGCACCGAAAACAAAACCATCATACTCAGCTCGCATAATATCGGGGTGCTCTTCAAACTAGTTGATCAGATTATTGTACTTTCATTGGATGGAAAACATCAATCAGGAAGCCCCGACGCTATCGCGAACACCGTTTTGGTGAAGCAATTCTTGCGCAATCCAGAGCTTTCCTTCAATGGTGTAGACCTTTCATTTAACCCTAAACTATGAAAATATCAATCATCGGTCTCGGCTGGTATGGATTACCACTAGCCGAACAATTGCGAAAGAAACATAAGATAGTCGGCACCAAATCTACCCATGAAGCAGTCGCCAAATGGACGCATAAGCGAATATCGCCCTACCATCTCAATCTAAATGAAAAGATAGAGCCACATTTCACTTTTCCAGTATTCGATGTAGATGCAATCGTTTTAAATATCCCACCCAATCGAAAATCTCCCGATGCGGCTGCCGAATATTTGAAATGGATGGAAAACCTAAAGGCACACATCTCAAAACATCCGGTGCAGCACCTTGTCTTCATTTCATCAACTGGCGTATTTTCCAATGGGCAGGGCGGTGTAACGGAAAACACTTTGCCACATCCCAAGTCTATCTCCGGAAAGGCATTGTATCAGGCCGAAAAATTTTTTCAGAAAAACTTTAGCGGAAAGCTCTCCATAATCCGTCCCGGTGGATTGGTGGGTGGTGATCGCCACCCTGCAAAATTCCTGGCAGGGCGCAAAGATCTAAAAGGCGGGAACCATCCCGTCAATCTCATTCACCGCGATGATTTAATTTCATTGACCGAAGCTGTACTTTACAATAATTTCAGTCAAAAAACATTTCATGCTGTGGCCAATGAGCATCCCAATAAAAAAGAATTTTACACCGATGCAGCCAAAAGATTGGGGCTCTCCCCTCCTGCTTTTGACCGCTCAGACCTATCGACAGGGAAGACGATCGATAATGCCATCACCACGCAAACTGCTAAAATCCCAATGACTTTGGAAAAAGTCTTAGAGCCGGCCGTAGCCGAGTAAATTGATCAGTAAGGCTCTGGTTCAGCTTAATTTCCGGCTCGGCAAGAGCTGTGAAAGTTCTTTGGTCTCTTCCTCAAGTTTTGTCGCAAAGGCCAACGCGGCGGTTGTACCCGCGTCACTTATTTTATGATTTTTCATGAGCCGCCATTTTTTTACACGTTTCATTAGTGGGTAGGACTTCGGATCTATCAAAGACTCTGTAAATCTATCTTGGATTATATTTATTCCCAGCTCATTGAGATGGATCAGATCTTCTTGTCGATAATAGCGGTAATCGCGCAGCTCATCCATTACCAACTCAAAGACCGGCAGGTAGGTGCAGGCTTCAAATCTCTTTTCGATTTGCTCGCAAAGTAGGATGAGCCTAGACTTCGAGCGCATATTGGCCACAGCTCCATGCCGCAGGTGGCGAATCGGCGAGACGGTCAGAACCAGCTTGAGCTTCCTATTTACTTCGAGCAATTCTTGAATCGCACCGGCCATCGCATCGAGCATATTATCTATATCAAGAATCTCTTTGGTAAAGTTTGCCGCCGGCAATCTATGGCAATTATTGACGATTTCGCCGCTGGCAGTGTTTCTGAAGGCGATCGCCGTGCCGAAGGTGATAAAAAGGAAATCGGCAATGAGCAGACTTTGGCCTGTGACGCGCAAAGCCTTATTGACGTCATCAAGATATTCCTGAGCATCATACCTATTGAAGCTACTGTGAAAACCGAGCGCGACCGTTTTACCACCGGCCTTTATCAGATCACGCTCATTTAGAGAATTTTCATTCAAGCTACGGGATAAATGCATAGCAATGCTTATCGGATTATAGCTGATACCGAGCGGATTGGAAACAGATTTGAAGAGCAGCTGTTCCATCCAATTTCCAATATTTTCTGAAAAGCAGCTCCCCATGAAAACCAGATTATCTTCGTAATTCAATTTTTTGGAAAAGTCGGGGAAGGTTATGTGAGTGAAGTGGTTCAAAGGTTCAGAATTTGATATTCAAAGTTTCAAGCTACGGAAGGCATTTTAAATTATTAAATTAGAAGAGAAGCTTGATGAGAGTCTGACCCGATCAATTTTTTTGCCAATATGAAAACAATATAGAATTCAACTAAACTTTGAGCAATAGCTAATAAATATGAGCCTAAAATCATAGGCTGCCGTAGGAGACCAAATAATTTTATCGCTTAATAATTTCCATTTCCTAAAGCAATTCCAAACATGCTTTAAGAATGTCATCACCTTTTTTGACATAAATGTCCGGACTCACCCCAACTTGGTCTAACCGCTCGAACGATTCTGTTCTAAAATCAGCGTTAGGAATGGCCGCCACAAATCCTTCAACGAGCACCATTTCTTTAGCGCTCAACATTTTACCCGCAGTAGCTTGACCAACCAAGCGCACCTTCTCAGCCTGCTTCAATCCATAGGCCAAGGGTTCACAAGTACTCGCGGTGCGATCGTTGATCAAAAGATAAATTGGACAATGTATTAAACTATCTTTCGAATTAGGTATGAGCCGAAGGCGCAAACAGGGATTTTGGCTTAATGATTTAAAGAAATCATTGATATCCCCTCCGACAATTTCTTTGCAATTCTGGGGTAAACCATCCGTATTATTTTTGAAATGATTACGGGTAAGGAAATAACCACCAAACGTCGGTACTTGAACCAGATATTTTGCCAACTCCAGAGCAGGCCCAACATTGCCTCCAGAGTTATCTCGCAAGTCAATTATTAAATTCTCAGGCTTTCTTTCAATGATATCCCGCATAGTCGCGCTTATCTTGGATATCGAACATTCGAAAGTTCGGATAGTGAGAATACAGTTACCTGCACTAAACTCAACTGCAATATCTTCAAGTGCTTCAGCTTTTTGTGAGATCGGTTCCCCATCATCGACGCCTTCATCGCCGACAGATTCACGCCACAATCCAATATGTGAATATGGCAAACTTCGAGAATAAAAGTAGAATGAAAATACAAAATGTAAATCATCCCGAGATAAAGAAGCATATTGCTCCAATTTTTTAGTAAACTTTCGATAACTTCTGACCTTCAAGTATGAAGGATCAAAAAAAGTAGAATTGAATTTTTTTATAAAATCTTGAGAGACATTTTTATAATCACGCAAAGCTTCAATGTTCCTGCTGGTCGAAAGATGACCATTGATAGTTCCTCGTTTTTCACCCTTCCTGTTTGTGAGTATTCCGTGTATCGCGTCGTTTTTAATGATTCCTTTAAAATAGAATCCCCCAAGCGGCGAATTGAAGGAAGTTCTAAACTTTCTAGTATTTATCGAATCTTCGTAATAACCTTTTACCCGTATTAATCTATCATCCTTTAAACCCCCAAAAAAGGATAGTTTCATTCTATCAAACCAGTTGTAGTTTACTTTATATTCGTTCAAAAGGCTACCACCTATTATTTCGCCATTTCTAGGTGTCAATTGCAAATAAAAGTCGACCTCCCCAATATCACTCGATTGGAAGTGAACTAAATATATGTGGTCTACTAGGTCGCTGGACACAGCACAGGATTGAATACCGAAACCAAGCATAATGGATACAAGAAATCTCATGATTTTATAAGTCATTATTTTCACTATAAAGAATCTCGAAGAAGGTTGGGAGTGTAATTTTAACTAGTCCGTTTAGCACGATAGGAATGAAGGTAAGCATAATTGCAAACTGACACAGTTAAAATTACACTCCCTGCACAACGTCCTGTAATCTATACCCGTCGAATTCGCTGTACAAGTAATAGACGAGCCTGATTGGCTATGCACGTGCCGCTTATTAAATGAGTAAAGGCTCTCTAAACGATTTGTAAAGTACGTATGTAAGCGCCCGACCATCCCATATTGCCCAATCTCAACCCCTGCCTGATCTTTGTCAAAAATAATATTGATGAAGTTACAAGAAAAAATGTTTGCCCTAGTTCAAGCATGGCACAAAAGTGGATTGACCAGACAGAAATTTATATCTGGCAAGGCTGTTGGCATAGCAAAGTTTGATTATTGGATCTGTAAATACCGTAAAAGCCAATGCAGTTTAAAACAGAGTTTACCAGCTACGCACTCACCCGAAGTATTTAAATCCTTTGCGTTTTCAGAAGAGCCCCGTGAAGCCGATGCGCGATCCATAAGTATGGAAATCGTCACTCCATCCGGCGTGCGCATAACCATTTACCAGTGATGCTTGGTCTTGACGGATACCGAAAGGTTTTTCTTTACAGCCAGCCTTGCGATATGCGCAAAGGTTTTGATGGTCTTCATGGCATGGTGCTAAATGCCATGCAGATGGATGTGCGCTGTGGTGATCTCTTTGTGTTTGTGAGCAGAGACCGCAATAAAGCCAAAATACTCTACTGGGATACCGATGGCCTGATCCTCTATTGCAAGCGGTTGGAAAAAGGGACTTTCAAACGTCCCACAGCCCGGCTTGACGCGCCAAACAGCGAGCTCACCAAGGAAGAACTTTACATGATTTTGCGTGGGATCGATTTTGAGAAAACCAAGAAAAGAAAGCGGTATTTATCCCATTGAATTGTTCATACCATTGAGCTGAAACATCAGTGCGAACAGGGTGTTTGGCGTATATTTGGGTATGCAACCGCCGCTCGAAAAACTGTCAAAAAATGAACTGATCCAACTGGTGAAGGATGGGGATGTGCGGCATGAAAAAACACAGACCGAAGTAACCCGTCTTAAATTTATAATCAACCAATTGAACCGTATGCTTTTCGGTTCAAAAAGTGAGCGCTTTGAAGGCGATGAACATGCCGGTCAGCTCAACCTTCCTTTTGAAGAACTAGAAGCAGCCAACGAGAACACCACCGACAGCCCGGTAAAAGAAACCATAACCTATACCCGCGAAAAGAACAAAAACCACAAAGGCAGAAACCAACTGCCCGATGACCTTCCGGTACACGAGATCGTAATAGAACCCTTGGAAGACACCGCCAATCTCGCAAAAATAGGCGAAGAGCGCACCGAAATACTTGAGATAGCACCAGCTAGATTCTTCAAACTGGTTATAGTGCGGCCCAAATATGCTTTACCGAACGGTGAAGGCATTGTGTGCGGCGACCTTCCATCACGCCCCATGGATAAGTGCCTTGCCGGCAATGTATTGTTGAGCTCTATTCTGATCAACAAATACGTTGACCATCTACCGCTCTACCGTCAACAGCAAATTTTTAAGCGCTCCGGCATACAGATCGCCCCTTCCACGATAGATGGTTGGGTAGCGCGGCTGGGCGCGCTGCTCGAGCCGCTGTACGATGCAATGGTAAATGTGGTGAAAAACGACGGTTACATTCAAGTAGATGAAACCCCGACCCGTGTAATGGACAAAACCAAAAAAGGGAAATGCCACCGCGGATACTACTGGGTCTACCACACCCCACCAAAAAAAATGGTGGTGTTTGATTACCAGCCCGGTCGTGATAAAAATGCACCGCGGGCCATGCTCGCAGATTTTAAAGGCTACCTCCAGACCGACGGTTACCAATCTTACGCACAATATGGCAATAAAAAAGACGTGACGCACTTGGCTTGCTGGGCACACGCGCGCCGCTATTTTTTCGATGCCAAAAACCAAGACAAAGAACGTGCGGAATATGCGCTGGAGCGTATCCAAAAGCTATACGCTGTAGAGCGCGCGGCAAAAGACATGGCTCCCGAAGCACGTAAAGAACTTCGCCTTGAAGAAGCACTGCCGATAATCAACGAACTTGGTAAATGGATGGCGAAAGAGTACAAGGCCGTTCTTCCAAAAAGCCTTATCGGCAAAGCCTTTTCATATTCCATCAACCTGTGGGGCCACCTGCAACACTACCTGTACAACGGACTGTTGCTCATGGACAATAATCTTATAGAAAACTCAATAAGGCCAAATGCGCTGGGAAGAAAGAACTACCTCTTTGCCGGATCTCACCAGGGCGCGAAGCGCACAGCTATGTTCTACACATTTACCGGTACCTGTAAAATGAAAGGCGTAGAACCCATGGCTTGGCTTACCGCTGTGCTTGGTAAAATAGCTGACCATCCGGTAAACAAACTTTTTGAACTCTTCCCAGGAAATCTCGACCTACCAGAGAAGTTGGCCAGCTTTAGCGAACTGGAAAATCAAGGGGTGTAGTTGGTCGGGTGCTTACGTACGTATGGAAGTTTTTTTCTTTTAACTTGGGCTGTTGGGTAGTTACACTCAATTAATTGATCGAGAATATATTGAAGTTAGGGTTTTGTTAATATAAAGTCGATTTCGAAGATGTGCGGCTCAATATATGAATGCCAAACAGGAATTTTCGAAATTCACCTTCAATTATTGTTTGAAGGTGGGAATTTTATATATTTGCGCTCCCAAACTGGGGAGAGCGCTTTCCGCAAATGTGCCAAAAGTCTCCGACCAGTATCGCATCCTTCCCCTTTTGGCGGAAAGGTCGATGAAAAGCACCTTCGGGGTGTAGCGTAGCCCGGTATCGCGCCTGCTTTGGGAGCAGGAGGTCGTAGGTTCGAATCCTGCCACCCCGACAATTTCAGCCCCATTTCGAGTAATCGGAATGGGTTTTTTTGTTTAGCCCAAAAGAATATGACGCCATCCTGGTACCTTTTTCCACATGATAATCTACGCCATTTATAGCGTTCAGCAGAACAGAATTCTGTCGGACTGACGCAAGACTGGGAAAAAGGATGAACAGGTATAGTACGGGTAGATCGAAATCAACAATAAAAGGAATTCACTGGGAATTGCTCAGGGCTATCCAGTGCGCTTCGCGATCCGAAGCGGCGACCTTGGATTTACCTAGTAGATATAATTGGGTTTTTCTGTTGGATGCCCAATCGAACAATCAATGATCATAAAACCGGTTTACAGTTTTAATAATCCGTCTTAATACTTTTATTAAACGGTATTTTAAACTGATACTTAAAGTCATGCGAAGTCGCATCATCCAGCACGTCAAGGCCGTACTTCACCTTTTTGGGGTCATCGATGACCAAGGTTCCAAAGAACCGGTCCCAGATCGAGAAAATATTGCCAAAATTGCTATCTGTCCAAGGTCGCTCAAAATGATGGTGAAACTTATGCATATTGGGAGTGATGAATACCAAACCCATCGTCTTGTCAACCCAAACGGGAGTAGTGATATTGGCATGGGTAGAATAGGTAAATATTATGGTCACTATACGGTAGAAGAGATAATATGAGATCGAAGCCCAATAAGCACGGCTGCCAAAAGCGCAAAGAGTTCACGAAAGATATAATCGCCTGGATGATGCCTTGTGCCACTGGTTACGTCCACCTTGGTATCACTGTGGTGTATCATGTGAAAGCGCCACATCCAGCTCACTTTATGGAGCAGGTAATGAACACCGTATTGCGCCACCAG
Source organism: uncultured Cryomorphaceae bacterium (assembly GCA_963836915.1). Lineage (GTDB taxonomy): Bacteria > Bacteroidota > Bacteroidia > Flavobacteriales_D > Cryomorphaceae > Cryomorpha. The sequence goes on from CAWILH010000002.1 coordinate 1,432,616, forward strand.
ATCAAAGAGCATGAGCGAGATGATAAGCTCAAGCCAAATAGGCAGATCAAAAAGAAATAGAAGTCCAAATTCACTGGTCTGAAGCCAACTGAAAACCCCTAGCGCCAGAATTCCAAAAAGCACGTTGATGATAAGCGTCATCGTAAGGAAAGTAAAGTTGAGCCCAGCGTGCTTCCATTTTTTATACGTGTGCGCCACCAACGGGTATGCTCCTTCCAAAAACCAGAACAGGCTAAGACAACCCACCAGCCATACCAGCTTTTGCCAAGTAGGCATATTTTCAAAAAACAATAAGAAGGTCTCCATATCTAGATGGTCTAATCGTTTATACAACGTCGACAAAATGTCCCAAGTTTAAAAGTACTCAAAATTTGAAAATCAAAAGCCCCTACCTATTTGCGCAGATTGGGATTTTCTGATAGGTTAAAATCGAAGGAATTATTTCGCACAATAAATTTCTCGATGATCATTTCGTTTTCGGTGGCCAGACGGTATACGTACTCTCCTTTTGGAATTGCCTTACCATCAAAATTGAACCTGCAGGCTTGTCTAGCGCGCGCTTCCTGATTGAACAAAGTGACCACATTGCAACCATTCATACCATAAACCGCTAGCGAAGTGCTTCTGGGCTATGCCGTGGTGAAACCACATTTGACCCGCCCTGTGTGGGGTTCGGTTATGAACTGAGCATCGAGGCATCTGAATGATCGAATGCACGGAGACCTTCTGTCTCAAGCGAATCATAAAAAAAATCGGGAGAACTGCTACTTACTAAACCTTTCCATTGCTTTGGAAATAAGCTCCACCAATTTAGGTTCCGCCCTTCCGGCAATTTCTATGATCTCGGCAATGTTTACGGGTTGGAGTGTATCGGGATCGCACTCATCCGTGAGTACGGAAATGGCCGCACAAGGAAGGCCGATCTGATTGGCCACAATTACTTCGGGCACTGTGCTCATGCCCACACAGTCGGCACCGATTCTAGCCAAAAAGCGATACTCGGCACGGGTTTCCAGGATGCGGGCCATGCACACAGGCATATACCCCTTCGTGCAAAATGATACCATGCCCTTCGGCAATTTTCTTGAAGGCAATGCGCATTGACGTATCGTAGGGAGCAGCCAGATCGGTAAAGCGCTGTCCGAAACGCTCATCGCTGAGACCGGTAAGGGGTGACCCCCCTTGAAGGTTGATATGATCGTCGATCAACATCAAGTCACCTTTTTTAAATTTTGGATTGATACTGCCCGCTGCATTGGAAAGGATCAGTCTGGAAACACCCAGCATTTTAAATACCCTGATCGGAAATGTGACTTCTGCAAGACTATAGCCTTCATACAGGTGGAATCGACCCTGCATGGCTATTACCCTCTGCCCGCTCAGCTTACCGCATATTAGCTTGCCCGCATGAAACTCGACCGTAGAAACCGGAAAATGCGGTATCTTATCATATCCTATCGAAGCTTCAACTTCGATCTTTTCAATCAGCCTTCCCAGCCCAGTGCCAAGCACGATCGCGGTCTGGGCGTCTGCAAAACCTTTTGATTCTAGGAATTCGGCGGTTTCTATGATATCTTCGAATTTCATGTCGAGCTTTTTTTTTGAAGAAGCGAAAGTAAGGTTTAAAGGCAATTTCAACGCGCACCGACCAAGAGCCTTAAGCCTTTGATTGCATAAAGCCATGAAGCAGAGAAACGGTTGACAGCAAAACCCGAGCTCGATTCTCATTCGGATTCAGAACAGCTGCTCATGAATGAGTTAACATTCAATGAAATAGCCTCTGGAAAGCTCAGTATTGAACATAGACTCAAATCTTGAAGTTTTGAATTCAAGGGGTGGCTATTTTGATTATAAATAAATCTTCCGCGTCCCATTTTCTTGCTTTAGCGCGCCAAATTTCTAAACATGATCTCCATGGATCGCCCTTTTTGAACATCTGAATTTTCGGATGTGAATCGAGCTCAAGTGTATAATATTTCGAGAACCAATAGTTTGCCTGCAATCCCCAAATTGGTCTTCAAAGAAAACCGTCCACTAGGTAGAGTCTGTCAATACAGTCGGGTGGCTTGATCAAAGAGTTCGATAGCAACGCGCGCGCAGTTCTAAAAATCAAGGAGTCCCGCTCGAGCGGGACGACTGTTTTTAGAATAAGTGCAAGGCAGATAGCGGACTCTATGGACAGACACTAGGTAGTTCATCGGCTCACTGCCTTTGGTGAATAGTACCTAGACAAAATAATGAAATTTCTTTTTTGGCCTGTGAGAGTTAGACTTAGTGCTCAAATTACTGCCTTGCGATACGGGGATTAGGCTATTGGGCTATGCCAAAGCTATTGAGAAAGGAATTTAAGACAAAATAAATCGAAATTTAGCATCCGGTTTCTGTTAAGGCTTGATGTCTTCGGAGCATTGCTATCAGCACTATTATTCTTGGCCTGCCTACTGCCTTTTGAAGCGTATTTTGGAATGTTAGCAACAGTACCAGTAGTACCAGTCTTGGCCTGTACGGCGCTTTGCTTCTTTTTTTGACCTTTCTTCGGCAGTATCTTCATACGTTTAAATTGGCATCCATTTCTGGCCGTGCTGATTGATCAAAAAGCTGCTACGCACTGGCTTCTCTGGCTTTGGTCTCTGCGCATTTCGAGTCGCTCACCGCGCTTGGGCTTATTTTCTTTTGATCGAAGCCCTTAATATTGCCGTGCTCTTAACCCTGAAAAGCAAGAGCTACAGGGGGGGCTCTAGGTATAAACCTGGCAACCTAGAGCATCCATGAGATGCCAAGAAAGTGGCCTGTTCAGCAATTGAGCCTTTCTGAGATAATCTTGGACAGAACTGGTACCACCCCTTCTTCAAACCACGGATTTCGCTTTCGCCAAACATTATTGAGCGGTGAAGGATGGGGCAGCGGAAAATATTTCGGAAGGTAGTAGTCATAATTCTGTACCGTCTCGGTCAATGTCTTCTTCACGCTAGAACCCAAGTATGCCCGCTGGGCATATTGCCCGATGAGCAAAACGAGCGGCTCTCCTTGAATTTCTGACAAGATGCGATCGTGCCAGATCGGCGCACACTCCGGGCGTGGCGGGAGATCGCCGCTCTTCGCCTTACCGGGATAGCAAAATCCCATTGGCATCACAGCAAAATTTCCGGGTCGGTAAAAGCATTCTTCATCCACTGCCAACCATTGGCGCAGGGTATTGCCGCTTTGATCCTTCCAAGCAATGCCAGAACGGTGCACCACGCGGCCGGGAGCTTGGCTGATCAAGATGATTTTTGAATTTTGATGCGCCGATACGATCGGGTTAGCGCCCAATGGCAATACCGACTCGCAGATACGACAGGAACGCGCTTCGGCCAATAGTTCTTTCACGGATCAAAGTTCTTAAAATTTAAAGATTGAACGTTTGAGAAGGAAGCCCCGATGACCTGCAATGGAGCAGATTAAGAAATGCTGCCTTCACATTATCTGCTAAGTTTGTGCCATGCCGAAAAGACCAGCCAAACGATGAAAAGCAAATCCTTCATCGGCGCACTCTTTATATTAATGACCCTGTTCAATATGCTGCCCATTTTTGGAGTGGGCTATTTTTTTACAGGCGATGGCCCCGTGCACATTTACAATGCATCGCTCATCAATGAGATAGCGCTGCATGGCAATGAAAAAATAGGGATTTTTTTCAAAATCCGCTCCTGGCTCTTGCCAAATATTGGCGCCCATGCCCTACTCAGCGTCTTGCTGCTCGGTTTTAAACCTGCGATGTCGTCGAAATTACTCTGTGCACTCTGTGTTTTATTGATCCCACTCGGATTTCGATCCATTCTTATCCAAGAAAAAGATGAAATGGGATGGGGTATATTTTTTGTTTTTATGTTGCTCCATCACTTCTGCTTTTATATTGGCTTCATGGGTTTCAGCATGGCCATGGGACTTATGCTTTTTACAATTTCAGCATATCTTAAATACGGTCGGGATCAAAAGAAGAGAAGTGCATTGTTTACTGGCTTGCTGGCATTGGTCACCGCCTTTTTTCACATGGTACCTGCCATCTTTGCCCTGCTATATTTCTTCATAAGTGAAACTCCGAGACTGCGAAAGAAAAGGTTCGACGGAATTTTGGTCGCCTTCTGCTTGCCGACCGTCTTTGTGATAGCTTTCTTCCTGCTGGCAAATTTATCCCACGACCCTTGGGAGCCCAAGGTTTTTCTCGACTCACTGCTGCATTTGATTTCCTTGCAAGCCTTGATCGCTTATAGTCCCGAACAGAAATTACCGCTGCTGCTTTCCTTTCTCCTCCTGCTTGTTTCTATTTTGATGTCGCGTACCAGACTGGTACATGGCTCGTCCTTTCTCATCTTGGCGGGAGCCTTATTGATGTTCTATTTTATCCTTCCGGAAAATCTCGCGAGCGGTGGCTTCATCCCGGTCAGAATGTCGCTCGGCCTTTTTTTCTTCATAGTGCTTTGGGCAATGCTCAATCTAAAAAAATCGGCCTATCTTATATTTTTCAGCCTTGCGGCCATAACACTCAATATTTGGCAAGTGCTGTATAATTTTAATGTCCAGAAATACCTGAGTTTGGAAGTGGAACGTGTTTTGGAAGCGATGCCCTACCTAGAAGCCAACTCCGCAGTGGCCACACTGACTTATTCTGACCACTGGCTCCATTATAATCTTGCATCGGTACTCGGGGCAGAAAAACCGATCGTATTAATGGATAATTACGAAGCTTCCGAACCCCACTTTCCGGTGATGTGGAAGGAAGGAATGGAGCCGGATGGAAGACTTGACTATTTCGGCTCTACACGCCGACCGCCCTTCGCACTCCAACCTTACGAACGTGAGACGGGTCATGAGATAGACTTCGTGGTACGGATAGCCTACCGGGATGAATTCGGCAGAGAAGAGCCAACTCTTAGCGTCAATCAATTGCTGGACAGTGCTTTTACGAAAATAACAGCGCTGGAATATGTAGAAGTTTGGAAGCGAAAAGAATAAATACCGCTCCAGTGCTTGGGGATTACCAAAATAATTCGGCCAAAATTCAATCGATTTAGTCAAGGGTGATAAGTGAAAATAGAATTCTTAAATCCTATTAAAATTGAAATGGAGCAGAGACCAGTCCAATCAATATTACGACCTTTGGACTGATAGCAGATCGCATTAAATTTTAGAACAATAGCTTACCATGTCGGAAACCGAAGCTCCAAGAACCGTTCAATTGCCCGTAGAAGATTTTTTCAGAAATCCCGAAATGGCTGAATTTCAAATTTCGCCGAACGGCACACATTATTCCTATAAAGCTCCTTGGAAAAACAGGTTGAATATTTTCGTAAAGCCGATCGATGGTGATGAAGCCTTGCGCATCACTTCTCAGACCGATCGGGACATCCCCGGCCATTTTTGGAAAAGCAACGAGCGAATCATCTATCTCAAGGATGACGATGGAGATGAAAACTGGTATCTGGTAGCGGTAGATGCCACCGGTGAGAATCTTAAAGAACTTACGCGTGCTGCCGATGTGCGCACCGAAATAATAGATGATCTTGAAGACGATCCCACATCTATAATCGTAGGGCTCAATGAGCGCAATCCACAGGTTTTTGATGCCTACCGGCTCAATGTGATTACCGGCGAGAAAGAGATGATAGCCGAAAACCCAGGAAATATAACAAGCTGGATGACCGATCATAAGGGTGCGTTGCGCGTGGCCATGACCAGCGATGGGGTAAATAATTCATTGCTCTACCGCGATGATGAAAGTGATGAATTCCGAACGGTGCTCACCACTAATTTTAAAGAAAGTCTGGCACCGAAATTTTTCACTTTTGATAATAAAATGCTTTATGCGAGCAGCAATTTGGGCAGGGATAAATCGGCCATAATCATCTTCGATCCGGCTACAGGGCAAGAAGTGGAAGAGCTCTATTCACATGAAAACTACGATGTAGAAGGTCTGAGCTATAGCCGTAAAGAGAAGAAACTTATCGCCGCTTCTTACACTGGAATGAAGCAGGAGCGGCACTTTTTCGATGCGTCTTACGCGGCGATGTTTGCGATGATAGAAGCGGAGCTGCCTGCTATGGAAGTTTCGCTCACATCATCTACCGATGCCGAAGACCGCTTTGTGGTGCGCACCTATAGTGACCGTTCGCTGGGAGAATACTACATCTACGATCGCACGAAAAAATCGCTAACGAATATTGGAAATCCGAGCCCTTGGATACGGGCTGGAGAAATGGCTTTCATGCATCCCATCACTTATGAGGCGCGCGATGGCAAAAAGATAGAAGGATATCTCACCCTACCGGCCGGCACGGCATTGGATCAAGCGAAGCAGCTACCCGTAGTGGTAAACCCGCATGGTGGGCCGTGGGCACGCGATGGATGGGGCTTCAATCCCGAAGGCCAGTTTTTGGCCAATAGGGGTTTTGCGGTGCTTCAGGTCAACTTTAGGGGGTCGACCGGTTTTGGAAGGGAGTTTTGGGAGTCTAGCTTCCGCCAATGGGGACGCACGATGCAAGATGATATCACCGATGGGGTGCAATGGCTCATCGAAAAAGGGATAGCCGATAAAAACCGGATTGCCATATACGGAGCAAGCTACGGCGGCTATGCCGTACTGGCCGGAATGGCTTTCACTCCCGACCTTTACGCCTGTGGCATCGATTACGTCGGCGTATCAAACCTGTTCAGCTTCATGGGAACCATCCCACCCTATTGGGAACCTTTTAAGCTGATGATGTATGAGATGGTGGGCAACCCGGAAGATGAAGCCGATGCCGAAATGCTTCGTGCAGCATCGCCAGTGTTTCATGCCGATAAGATCAAGAGTCCGTTGTTTATAGCCCAAGGCGCCAAAGACCCCCGCGTGAATATCGCCGAAAGTGACCAGATGGTAGATGCGATGAGAACGCGAAGCGTCGAAGTAGAATATATGGTGAAAGAAAATGAAGGCCATGGCTTTCACAATGAAGAAAACCGCTTCGATTTTTACCGCGCTATGGAAGGTTTTTTGAAAAAGCATATCGGTGGCTGATCTACTATGCCAATTCAGGTGAGCAGTTTCCAAATTTGAAGCGCATTCCAAGTCGAACAAAGGTCAAAAAACAGCGAAATTCGTATTCAATAGATTAATTAGAGTCTGTCAAAACAGTCGGGTGGCTGGATCAAAGCGAAGAAATCGTTTCAATTCTGACCAAGGGCAATGGACTGTCTTCAAACGAGATATATTTTAAAATTCAATGAAAGAAAAGCTTTTCAACAGAGAGATCAAAGCTGAAAATCCAAATCAAATGACCTTCAGGAAATAAGCCCGATCGCTTCTTTCAAAAGCCCATCGATGATGTCAACGGGCAGATCGGCGTTTGGGTCGACCCGGAAAATCTTCATTTTCTTCCTATCGCCAAGCTCCAGCAATGGGTGATCCATTTTATTGCCTTCCACGAATAAAATATACGGTTCCTGAGTTTTTTTGACAATTGACAAGTAGCAGAACGCCTTCTTACCAACCATGAAGCAGGGGATTCCATATTTGAGTGCTTCGAGAACGTCCGTCTCTTGATCCTTTATTATTTGGCGCAAAGCCAACAGGCATCCTTGAAAAGGCTCGGGTTTGGATAAGTAAAAGGTGTTTAAAGAAAGTACCATTCAGGGGTGATCAAGACCACGGCGAAAATAGGGATTTCGGCAATTGGATTTTAGCCTTCTACCTTGCGCAGTATCTCCAAAGGCGATTTCCGTACCACTTCCCTGCTATTGCTCAAACCAATGATTACGGTGAGAAAGGTGATAAGGCCATATACGGCAAGGAGCATCCAAAGATTTGGCGAAAGCACGGTATCAAAACTCAGCCATGCCACCAGCCATCCCGCGATGAGCGCAATGGCAATTCCCGAAAGGGCGGCCAAGCTGCCCAATAAAAAATACTCCAATGTATTGATTTTTAAAATGTGGTGACGCAATGCACCGAGCGTACGGAGCAATACGCTCTCTTGTACCCGCTGGTATTTGCTGATGAGCACTGAGCCGATCAAAACCAAGATACCCGTAAAAATGCTGAAGAAGGCCATAAATTGAATGACAAAAGAAACTTTGGCCAGCACTTCATCTACCGTATTTAGCACGAGCTCCAGGTCGATGATCGAAATATTGGGAAAAGTCGATACCACTTGGCTTTGAAATCCCGCCGACTGATCTGTCGATTCAAAGCGGGTGAGCAGGACGTGAAATTTTGGGGCTTCTTCTAGAACCCCTTCGGGAAACATCACCAAGAAATTGGTCGTAATGCGCTGCCAGTCGATCTTCCGGACACTGCCCACATAGGTTTTCATCAAGGCGCCCTGTACGTTGAACTCCAGCTCATCGCCAAGGCCAACGCCGATATCTTCGGCCATACCTTCTTCTATCGAGATAAAAATACTGTCGCCCGAATTCATGACAGCACCGCTCCACCTGCCGGAAACCAAGGTCTCAGAATCGGATAAGGTGTCGCGATAGCTCACGCGGTACTCTCTATTGAGCCAGCGCTCATTGATTTTTTGAGTGCTATCGGCTCTTATACTTTCAACGCTCCTGCCTTCTAAACTTTGCAGACGCATGGTCACGATGGGCACTTCACTCATGGTGGGAAGATCATTGGCGAGCAGTAGGCTTTTGAGCGAATCTACCTGACTCGTTTGTACATCAAAAAGCACCATATTCGGTCGGCTCTCTGGTGCTGCAGAAAACTTTAGCTTATTTACCAAGAGTTCTTGGCTTATAAGCAAGGTCGCTATCAGGGCGGTGCCTAGACCGATCGTCACGACCAGTATAAGCGTTTGATTATTGGGGCGGTAGAGATTGGCCAAACTTTGGCGCAGCACAAAAGAACTGCCCGATGGAAAATAGCGCCGCACGAGCCAAATAATGGCTTGAGACATTCCGGCCAGCATGCCGAAAGCTACCAAGAGCCCTGTCGAAAAGATCAATGCCCGAGTGATACTGTCGAGCTGGAGCCATGAAAACCACAGGATAAAAAGGAGAATCAACGCATAGATGATGTAACGTGACCTATCGGTTTCTGGACGTTCGAAGGAAGCGCGAATGGCCTTTAATGGAGAGACGCGCCGCACGCGGAGCAGCGGGAAAAGCGAAAAAAGCAAAGCCGCCAAAACACCGATAGCGATGCCTTGCAAAATGGCGTTCCAGCTTATGCTTATGGCCACATCAAAAGGAAGGAAATCGGCAAAGAGCAAGGGAAGATAAAGCTGAATGAAGGCTCCCAACGCTGCACCCACAGCCGAACCAATCAATCCCATGCCCAACACCTGAATGAGATATACCGACATAGCTTCAAGTCCCGAAGCGCCCAGACAGCGGAGTACCGCAATAGACTGTACCTTTTCTTTTAGATAGACATTTACAGATCCGGCGACACCTACGCAGCCTAATATAAGCGCGACAAAAGCTGTGAGATTGAGAAAACCAGTAAGATCGGAATACGCATCGCCGACGCTTTTCTTTCGCTCTCCTACATCATCGATATCCAGCTCATATTTCTCTAACCAGCTTTTTAGTGACTCCAGTTCCTTAAGGGTAAAATTTTCGGGAAACCGGGCATAAATTTTATAGTTCATCCGGCTTCCGAGCTGTGATAAGCCCGTCTCGGGCATTAACCGAAGTGGGATAAACACGGGCGGGGCTACGGTGGTACCGATGGCAGAGCGGCCGGGCACCTTGATCACTTTTGTGGCAATCGGAAAATTGAGCTTCCCGACTTTCACCGTATCACCGGGAGTGGCTTCAAATTGCAGCATAAGGGTTTGGTCGGCAAGGGCTACCTTCGCTTGGTTCCAGTTAGTTTCTTCCAGCGCGGGCTCGGTCTCCAAAGCCCCATAAAATGGGAAATTGCCTTCTACCGCTCGGATATTGACCAGTCTGGTTCCCCCATTTTTAGGAAAATAGGCCATCGAAGCGAAAGAAATCTCTTCGGCCAGTTCAAATTCGAGCGAGTCGAACCGCTCTCGCACCGCATCATCTATGCCCGTGCGACTGCTTACTTCAAGGTCGGCACCGAGTAGCTCTTTGGCTTCGCCATCTATCTGTGTACTTAGGTTTTCACCAAAAGAATTAATAGCCACTAAGGCAGCAATTCCGAGCACTATACTGCTCATAAAAAGCATGAGCTTTCCAAGGTTTTTACGGCTGTCGCGCCAAGCCATTTTAAGAAGCCAGAGAAAATCCATAGAACCGGAATGAGAATTGAAAAAATTGGATTAGGCGTGCGACAAGACCTTCCGGTCAGAAAATAATTTACCGCCTTTCATAGAGAGCACGCGATCGGTTTTTTGAGCCAGTTCGGTATCGTGGGTTACCAATATTAAGGTGGTGCCGGCATCTCGGTTGAGCTCAAAGATAAGCCGCTCTATGGTGGCGCCGGTCTCTCCATCCAGATTGCCTGTGGGCTCATCGGCAAAGAGCAAATCGGGGGCGTTGGCGAAAGCGCGGGCTATAGAGACCCGCTGCTGTTCGCCGCCGCTCAGCTGCGCGGGGTAATGCTTTATACGGTCTTGGAGCCCTACCCTTTCGAGCAGTTCGGTGGCTTTGGCCCCAGCATCTTTTGATTTTTGAAGTTCAAGCGGGATCATTACATTTTCTAAAGCCGTAAGTGTGGGCATAAGATTAAAATTCTGAAAAATAAAGCCCACGTGCGTATTGCGCACCCGCGCTTTGGCATCTTCATCGAGCGTGTCGAGCTTTATTCCCGCCAGGCTCACCGAGCCGCTGCTTGGTCTATCAAGACCTGCACATAGCCCCAGCAGGGTCGTCTTGCCGCTGCCCGACGAGACCTACGATGGCACAGCTCGAACCGCGCTCTACTTCGAAGCTTACAGAATCGAGCACGGTAAGGGCGCGATCGCCATTCCGGTATGTTTTGGTAAGGTTCAAAATTTTGAGAATAGCTTCCTGAGCCATATTGAAGGGTATACGTGTTGATTTTAAAAATGAAGTACCTTTAAAACCAAAGTGCTCCAAAGATGTTGCAACCGAAAAGAACAAGTCCATGCTAAGCCTTCATTTTAACAAGTTTACACAGTTCGTAATTAGTTTCTTAGCGGTAATAGCAGTTGGCTGCAGCGAATCCCAAAACACGCAAAGCGACCAAGAAACTACCAGGAACACCGCACAAGTAGAACCAGTCTTTGAAGCTAAAAAGAAAATCATCCTTTTTTTTGGCAATAGCCTTACCGCCGGTTATGGGGTTGACGCCAATGAGTCTTTCCCATCGCTCATTCAGGCGCGCATCGATTCTCTTGCCCTTCCATATATGGTGGTGAATGCAGGTGTGAGCGGGGAGACCACCGCCACAGGCCTGAGCAGGATCGATTGGGTGCTCGATAAGCAGCGTGTAGACATTTTTATTCTTGAGCTTGGCGCCAATGATGGCCTGCGCGGACTGCCGCCAGAGCAGACTCAGGCCAACTTGGAAGCCATGATCGAAAAGGTGCGCATGGCCTATCCAAACGCTAAGATAATACTGGCCGGGATGATGGTACCGCCCAGCATGGGGCAAGATTATAGCGCCAGGTACAACCCGATCTATCCAGCTATTGCCAAGGATATGGATGTGGCTCTGATCCCTTTCCTGCTCGAAGATGTGGGCGGTATCGACTCTCTAAATCAGGGCGATGGAATCCACCCCAATCCCGCCGGGGCGAGAATAGTAGCCGAAAATGTATGGGAAGTTTTGCAGGGAATACTCCTAGACTGAGCAATGCCGTGTTGGCGTTGCTGAAAATTCCGATAACACCTCTTTTCGCGTTTAACGGCATTTCAGATTTTAAGGACAAAAACGGTCTACTTTGGAACCGTTTTTATCCTAGCTGATCAAAATGCCGGTTCTATTCTTTTATAAATTTTGTCACCTGTCTATTTTCGGCTCCTAGCAAATGCAAGAAATACGATCCCGCGGGCAGGTGGCCTACTGCCAATTGGGTTGGCGAAATGCCGAGGTTGCCCTTCATCACTTGCCTTCCTAAAAGGTCGTACACTACAAAGGCTGCATTCGGTTCTAAATGGTTGCCTTGAATGGTGAGAACTTCGCCTGCAGGGATTGGAAAGGCGTGCAAGTCATTTTTGGGTGTACTGCCCGCTGCTGAGAGTGTGTTTTCCGTGTAGATGGCGTACCAGACATCAAAGTCACCACCACCGTAATTGGGTTGCCAGGCGTTAACAGTGCTGGAACCGAGGCAACTTCCTGCTGTTGTGCCGGCTACCAGTAATTTACCGTCTACCAGAGCATTCACCGCCGAAGGATTGCAATTGCCCGACAGTGCGGAAGTTAGGTATGTGGAATATTGCAATGACCCGCTCAAAAGGTCGAAGCTGGCAAGGTAAGACCCTTGGGAGCCTGAAAAGGACGGTTCCATAGGATTCCCAAAAGCTATTCCATCGGGTGAATCGGTGCGCCCGGTAATGTAGGCGCTGCTGGCTCCTACCTTTACACCGGGTGCCGTTTCCCCTCCCTGACCTCCAAAATAAGTGCCCCAAAGCTGCTGGCCATTCGGGTCAAAACAAGCCAAGAACCCATCATAATCGCCAGCTAAATCTTCCTGATGAACGCCAATGGTCGTGATGCCAGAAGCAGAAAGCACCGTACCGGAAATAAAAATCCGTCCATCTTCTCCGACATCGATGTTTCCGATAAGTTCGTCTGCTTCGCCTCCGAACAAAGTCCGCCATAGGAGCTGGCCTGTCTCAGCATCGAAGCAAGACAGGATGGCGTCGAGTACCCCGCCCCCAAAAGAGTCTTGGTGGGTACCTGTACCGGCTGGAAGGTCGCTACCTGTCGAGCCATAAATGTATATCCTGCTCCCATCCGGGGAGCTGCTCAACGCACCTACCCCCCTGTCGTAATAAGTGCACCATACCAATCCTCCGTTGCTATCAAAGCGGGCAATATAAGCGGATGCCTGCTGATTATCAGGAAAATCTTCCATGTGAACCCCTGGCGTGGCCAGTGTTGTATCCTGCGTCGAGCCAGTGATGAATATCGCATTTTCTGTACTTACATTTACCCCAATTACCCGAGAAATACCGATTCCGCCAAAATAAGTGCTCCAAGCCAAACCACCTTGCGTATCCAAACAAGATAAAACCCCAGATTGCATACCGGGATATTCCATTTCATAGCTTCCTTCGGTGGTAGGATAATCGGCAGACTGAGTATACCCCCCTATTATCACAGAATCACCCAGTGTGCTGAGCGAATTAAAACTGTCTACGCTGCTGCCACCGAAAAATGTCGAATACACAGGCATGCCACCTGCATCAAATCGAGTTAGGGTCATGGCAAAGAGACCGGGACGGGTGGGAAACAATGCGTTCTCAGAAGTCCAATAATTCGCAGAAGATGACGATCCTCCCATCACCCAACCGCCGTCGGCCAGCACATCGAGCCAACTATTTCGCGACGAGCCAAAATCATCTCCATTCCCTCCGAAATAGCTGATCACCTCCGGCTCTATGTCGGTTTGCGCGGACAGTGCGGTGGTGAGAAATACAGCTAACACAAATCCAGTGATCTTTTTATAATTTCTCATTCTTAACGCTTTAGGGTGGTGTAAGTTTTGAAACTTCCATCTCCAAAGGTAAATTTATTGTTAGCTAAGTATAAATATATAGGAAAAAAATTAAATCATTTCAATCTACTGAAATTAAAGGTAAGTGACAGCTTTAGCACTATTGACAAATCGTCGTTATATTCCTTTCTTGCTAAAACCAGCGACGGGATGCTCAAAACTAGATTCATGTTCATTCAGTTTGAGAACTTCTGATGATTCCAGTCCAAGACGGAAAAATTCTTGGGCGGAGCCTTTCTGAACATCTTCCAACGGCCGATTACTTTTATTAAAATTTCGGTGTTTTCTAACCAATTATCTTCGCGCCACCCTATCCAATCACCCCCGAGCCGATCAGCTCATCGCCATCATACCAAGCTACGAATTGACCCGCTGCCACGCCGCGCTGCGGCCGGTCAAAATAGATCGACATTCCATTTTCGCCCAGTTTTAGGGTGGCCTGCTCAAGGGGCTGCCGGTATCTGATACGTGCCATATAGCGCCGCTCTTCGCCCAGCGCCATCATTAAATCTTTCCGTATCCAGTGGAGCTCATTGCTTCTCACGGTGAGTCCGCTGCGGTACAGGCCGGGATGGTCATCACCTTGGCCGGTATAGATCAGGTTCTTCTCAACGTCGGTACCTATTACGAATAGTGGTTTTTCCTTTCCGCCTACATTCAGCCCTTTGCGTTGTCCCACGGTATAAAAATGGGCACCACGATGGGTGCCGACTACCTCTCCCATTTCGGGATCGAGCTCATGGGCATCGGTAGATTCTATGGCTACATCGCCGGCCATCACCCTATTCATGCTCGCAGCCGGAATCTCAATGATGTCTCCGTCTTTTGGCTCCAGCTGCTGCTGCAAAAAATCGGGAAGACTGATTTTCCCGACAAAACAGAGCCCTTGCGAATCTTTCTTTCCAGCGGTAACCAGCCCCTGCTGAGTTGCTATTTTTCGAACTTCAGACTTTTGTAAGTGTCCGATCGGAAAAAGTGCTTTGGCCAACTGAGCCTGACTCACTTGACATAAGAAATAGCTCTGGTCCTTATTCCGATCGGCTCCGGCCAAGAGCTGATATACCGTAGCTCCTCCCGCCGTGGTCTCTCCCTTCTGGCAATAATGACCCGTAGCTACATAATCGGCGCCCAAGCTGAGAGCTGTCTTTAGAAAACTGTCAAACTTTATCTCACGGTTGCAGAGTATATCTGGGTTTGGTGTGCGCCCAGCGGCATATTCGGCAAACATATAATCAACGATACGCGCCTTATAATCAGCGCTTAAATCGACCACCTGAAATGGTATGCCCAGAGATTGCGCTACGAGCATGGCGTCATTGCTATCTTCTATCCAAGGGCATTCATTGGCAAGGATCACCGAATCATCATGCCAGTTTTTCATAAAAAGTCCCAGAACATCATAGCCCTGCTCTTTTAAAAGATATGCCGCCACACTGGAATCGACACCTCCGGAAAGGCCCACAACTACGCGTTTCATCTACTTAAAATTCAGGCTGCAAAGATAGGCATCTTAGAGTTCCCAGCCGAAGCCGGTCTGGAGCACGTAGTCTGCGCGAGACGCACCACTGGTAGGCTTGCTATCATAGTTGAGCGTGATACCGCTCTTGATATAAAAATCGTAAGGAAGGTCGTAGGAGATATCAAATTTAAAATCGATCCTGTTACGGCCTGCTTCCGTGAGGCTTGGATACCAGGTAGTATTGGTAAGTATATTCAAATCCCCGATATCGTATAGATTGAGTTCCGTGCTCAGCACGCCTTCATAACTCTGCCTATCGTCATTTACCTGCTCGGGGTCGGGCGATTCCAGAAAGGTCTCATTATTGAAGGCTATGCCCGCAATGACATTCCAATAGGTGGAATTGGTGCGCGCCAAATAATAGCCGATCCCCAACTGCCCAGTAGTACGGAGGTCGATAAGCTGCTCGGTATTGGATAGAAAGTTGATCTGTGCCCCTGCGAAAAAAGAATTCTTGAACGATCTATTGGCCGATAGCGAAGCGTCGATCCGTTCTACTGGCTCTACTTCGTTTTGAGATGATCTCACTTGGTTATAGTTTGATCCCAGCACCCAATTCCGTGATTTATAGCCTAGCGAGCTCCGTGTATTGAATTGTTGCAGATTATTGGCTTTGGTAAGGCTGTAGCCAAGGTCGATAGATGCAGAAAGGCGGCTCCAAAAGTCTTCTTTTAAAGTACGCAGATTGACTATTTCTATCCCTTTCACTATGGTACCGCCAGATTCAGAGTTGATCGAGAAAACACTATCGGAGATGGTCGTAATCGTCGCATTCTGGATAAAAGTTTTATTTTCCAAAGCCACATTATAATGCTTCGAAGACTTGAAGCGCACCACTTTTTCCCATTCTATCTTGAAATCGCTATCGCTATAGTCGGTCTCTATGGTCAGCACTCCGCGATTGAGCCCTTTTACATTTCCTACTATTATATTTGATCCATTGAAATAGACGGTATCATTTTGAGCATTGAGCAATTGACCTACTAGGAGCATTGCCAAAGCCAGCAAAAAGGTAAAAAACTTAAGATTCATTTTGAGTTCTAAGATTTGGGCAACAAATTTATTATTTTGTTGAGATTTTTTCAGTGGCGTTGCTGCCAATCTGAGACCAAATCAGTTTAAAACGGACTATTCGCCCAGCGGAAAGAAGTAGGAAAACTCGTGATCGGGAATAGCGCCAGGATGAAAAGTCTCCAGCAGGTCGGCAAGGATATGATCGGGCTCCATGATAGCATCGCCAAAATAATCTACCTGCGCCGCGTTGCATATAAAAACGTGAGATTTTTGCACGGCCTTAAAATTGGTATAGGCGGGATTTCCATCCAAAAGGTCGGCCTTCGAATAGGTCGATTCCTGAGAGACGACCAAGCCCCAATAATCGGCATCAGATACCGCCTTGAGCGCCGATTCATAATCGATTTGTAAACTTCCCTGAATGGAGAAGCGGTCAAAAACATAAAGCGCACCCGCATCGCGAATGTATTTGGCAATATAACTATCACTTCCGGGAGCATACCATAAATCCTTATACCTGCTTCCTGTAAAAACCATCGGAAGCTGTGAATAAACCGCAGCTTTCATTTTTATGGCCTGGTAGCGCTTTTCGATGCCTCGATAGATGCTGTCGGCCTCGGCGTATTTTCCCGTAAGGATACCCACTAATTTGATCCATTCGACCCGTCCCAGTGGGGTGGCTTCCAGATATTCCATATTCAGAACTATTGGTATGCCCTGCTCTTCAAGCCTTCCGAAATCTGAATCGCCGTAAGCATAGGCCATAAAAACGGAAGGATTGAGCGCAAGGACTTTCTCAAAATCAAGCTCGCCACCAGCGGTAAGCTCCACAGCAGCTCCGGCATCGATCTCAGCGCGCATGGCGGCGTTCATAATGAGCTCCGTAAAGGTCACGCCATCGACCTTCCCGATCTCAGCAAGCTGGTCAAAATAAGCGATGAAAGTAGTGCTGTTCAGCGCTGCATTCCGTATGGGAATGGCTATGGAATCGACACCTTTATATCCGCCACCAAAATAATATGTGGCCATGGCCGAAGTGCTGTCATTGGCGTCGCAAATCATTACTTTAAATTCATCGCTGCTAGCATCACCTTTGCGGAAAAGCCTGAAACCAGTGGCATAATGCAAGGCAACTTCGATATAATCATTTCCTGCCGCACCTCCATCCAAGCTTTCCGTTTTGCAGGACGAGAAAGCCACCATAAGAATTAAAAGCCAGAATATTCTACTCTGCATCAGTGATGGGTTGGTTCCACTTTTTAATGGCCATTTCTTCGTCCACGCCACCGAGTACTTCTACTTTGATACCGTCCGAAAGTCCCAGCCGGATTTTCTTGCGCTCGTAATTTTGATTGCCCTGCGCGACTTCTACGAAGATCGCCGTATCGTTTTCAAATTGCACGAGACTTTCATTGATCACCAAAACATTATCGCGTTTTTCCAATACCACATCGGCATTGGCAGAATAGCCTGCACGTATAAATTGATTTTCCTTGAGATCGACAGATGCTTTGATTTCAAACTGAATGGCTCCATTTTCTTCCACCCCTTTCGGTGAAATATATTCGAGCACGGCATCAAACCGTTCATCTTCTATCGCGCCCACGGTAAGGATCAAAGCCATGCCTTCTTTGATTTTGCCTACTTCAGATTCGTCTACTTTTCCTTCGAAAATCAGGTCGCTCATATCGGCCACAGTGGCAATGGTGGTGCCTTCATTGAAGTTATTGACTTCGATCACTGAGTTGCCTATTTCTATGGGCACTGCGAGCACCATCCCGCTTATGGTACTTTTGACCAGCGTATTTGATGCTGCCGAATTTTTGCGTGAAGCGCCTTCACGAATTATTTTGAGATTATCTTCTGCCCCTTCCAGCTCAGTGGCAGCAGTGCGTTTGCCGAGTTCGAAGGGTTGAAAGTCGGCTGCCGATATTACGCCCTGATCAAATAGGGTTTTATTCCTTTCGTAATCTACCTTGGCATTATCCCGCTCTATTTCAGCGCGTTGCACCCTGTTCTCGGCATTGCTGAGCGTCACCATATCGGGTATGACTTTGATGCGTGCGATCACGTCGCCTTCTTTGATCAGCTGCCCGGGTTCGATCATAAGCTTGTCAATAATGCCTGAAACAACGGGCTTGATATCGATCTCCTTGCGTGGCACGACCGATCCTGTGGCGACCGTTTTCTTGATCACATCGGCGTAATAGGGCTTTTCGGTCTCAAAAGTCACCGTTTTCTCTTGAGATTTTTGGTAGACATAAAAGAGCGTCCAGCCCAAAAGGCCGACAATGAGAATGGTGATAATGATAAAAATTGTTTTTTTCATGGTCTGGGTTTTACTCCGATCGGAGCGCTTCTACGGGTTTAATATTGGCAGCCCTAAAAGCCGGTAAAATTCCTGCAAGAGCTCCGGAGACAATAAGCACGGTGAGCGCTGCGAACAAAACTTGAAAGTCAACGCCGGGATTCTTAAATGGCCCGTCGCTTCCGGCCGTGGCCAAACTCACTCCTTCCAGAAGCCATACACCGGCTATCACGCCGAGGAAACCTGCGATCGCAGATAGAAAAAGCGATTCGAGCAGTATCTGCGAGATCACATCCCAAGGGGTGGCACCCAAAGCTTTGCGCACGCCGATCTCATTAGTCCTTTCCTTGATAATGACCAGCATGATATTACTGACCCCGATCACTCCAGCTATGAGTGTCAAAATACCTACGAACCAAGAGAGCGCTCGAATACCTAGAAAAATTGCATTCATATTGTCAAAATCTTCTTGAACATTATAATATCCGAAAGCCCTGTCATCATCAGGGTGAACTTTATGCTTCACCTTCAGCTTGTTGACAATTATGGTTTCCATTTCGCTCACTTTGACCGAAGGGATACTGGTGATGCTGAGCCAGCCGACTTTATCGCCCCAATTAAATGCTTTTTGAAAAGTGGTAAGGGGAATAAAGATACTCTTGGTGTCTTCTTCGGCCCGCTCGCCCGTGAAGTTTGACTTATAAATCCCGATCACTTGAAAGTTCACTCCATTGATGCGGATGTATTCGCCGAGAGCGGCCTCCCCTTTTTTGAAAAGCTCTGCATTTACGCGTTCACCGATCACACATACTTTGCGAAGCTGATCAAGATCATCCCAATTTAAAAACCGTCCTTGGGTGATGGGGCGTGGCTCAATTTTAAGGTAATCGGGCGTATCTCCGTATACGGTAAAGGCGCCAGTGAGCACTCCACGGGTCACATTGTTGGTGCCACGGTAGCCACCAAGCTGGACACGCGGAGACAGCACATCTATCTCAGGGACAGACTCTTTAAGATATTCTACATCACTGCTGCGCAAGTCAAAATTACGCCCCTGCTGAAAGCCTGCATACGGCTTGGTAGTGGTCTGTGTCCATAAAAACATGCTATTGGTCACTTCATTGAAATTAGTTTTTACGCCATTGCGCAATCCATTGCCCGAGCCCATCATGATGATGAGCATCATAATGCCCCACATCACACCAAAGGCCGTGGCTGCAGTTCTAAAAGGATTCTTTCCCAAGACCTGAAATACTTCTGCCCACTTATCTCTGTCAAACATTTCTACTCATCTCTAAGTGCTACCACCGGTTTAATACTCGCCGCTCGGATGGCCGGAAAAAGACCGGCGATGGCTCCTGCGCCTACCATAATAATAAGCGTTGATATTGCCACCTTAAAATTCACCTGCGGACTCTCAAACATTTGTTGTTTGCCTATAAGCGCGGAGATACCTTCGAGTGCAAATACCCCAGCTACCAAGCCCAGATAACCGGCAAAAGCGGTGATAAAAATGGATTCGTGCAAAATCAGTCCAATGACCGAAAAAGGGGTTGCTCCCAAGGCTTTTCGCACTCCGATCTCTTTGGTGCGCTCCTTTACCACTACGCTCATGATATTGCTTATGCCCACTATACCGGCTATGATGGTAAAGCCACCAATAATCCATACAAATATTTTGATCCCCAAAATTATATCGGAGATCTCCTTAAATTCTTCATTATTATTTCTCACGTAGATCGCAGCGTCATCGGCCGGCGCGATATCATGCTTTCGCTTTAGCAAATCTTCGATCTGTTGACGCATTTCCATCGTTTTTGGAAGCGCGAGGGCACCGGTGGTCACGGCAAACATATTGATGTCCGTTCCCACTCCAAACACTTGCTGACCCGCGGTGATCGGAACGTAGATATAACGCATCTCGCGCGAGCTTCCGGTATCTGTAAATACGCCGATCACCTTGAATGAAACCCCAAATATTTGTATGTACTGTCCGATGGCATCCCCTTCTGGAAATAGATCGGAATAAACATCTTCACCAATTACGGCAAGCTTTCGCTGCGCTGCAACATCTTGCGGACTTATGAACCTTCCTTCCAGAATAATGCTGTTCTCTATGAATTGATGTCCGGGATGCACCGCCCGAATGGGATAGGTGTTAAATTCTTTGCCGCGGTTTACCCCGGCATTCCACACCATGTAGCGCGCGCTGGCCTGCTCTATGCCATCTACGGTTTTCAAAACGGTCTCGTAGTCTTCATCGGTAAATTGAATCTCACGACCGGGCTTTAATCCTTTGTAAGCCACCGAAGTCTTGCCCGACCGCACCCAGATACTGTTGATGGCATCATCATTAAATTCGGTGATTATGCCATTGCGCAGCCCTTCGCTGGCACCGAGCAGAATGATAAGCATGAAAATACCCCAGAATACCGAGAAGGCTGTGAGAAAAGTGCGCAGCTTATTCTTTGCAATTGCCGCCAATATCTCCTGCCATTTATCAATGCTAAACATGGTCTATCAAAGCATTTTGACTTTCTATCACACCATCTTTCAGCCTGATAAGTCTATTGGTCATTTGGGCAATGTCATTTTCATGGGTTACGATCACCACCGTCATCCCTTCTTTATGCACCTGCTTGAGCAGATCCATCACGGCATAAGATGTCGTGGTATCGAGCGCTCCCGTAGGCTCGTCGGCCAATATTATTTTCGGGTTTGAGATCAATGATCTCGCTATGGCTACTCGCTGCTTCTGTCCACCGCTCAGTTCATTGGGCGAGTGGTCAGCCCATTCGAGCAGGCCTACCTTATCCAAATATTTTCGAGCGATATCATTTCTTTTTTTCTGCTTACTCCTTGGTAATAGAGTGGCAGGGCGACATTATCTACTGCATTTTTAAAAGGAATAAGATTGAACGATTGAAAGATAAATCCGATCATCTCGCTGCGGTAGCGTGCCGATTTGGTTTCTGAAAGGTTCTTTATCAACTTGCCGTCCAGCAAATATTCGCCCGAGTCGTAGCTATCGAGTATGCCTAAGATATTGAGCATGGTTGACTTTCCCGAACCCGAAGAGCCCATAATAGACACGAGCTCGCCTGCCTTGATCTCCATGTCAATGCCTTTGAGCACGGGCAGGGGCCTCGAGCCTACGATATAGCTTTTATTGAGATGGTTTAGTCTGATCATGGCAGCTTCCGGTGATTCGGAAACGCTAAGGTAAAAAATAGCGTTTGTCTGCATTGATCAAAATACGCAAGCGGCGATATGGAACGATGCGTGGAAATGAAAAAGCCGCCGAACTGATTCGACGGCTTGAATTCTATTTGGGCACTATTACTCGCTGCAGCCTGGATATAATAAAATGGCAGAAGTAAACGGGGGAACGTTGATTGGTGGTTTCGTAATAAAAACCTGAACCTCAGTAAGCTGCTCGCCAGGAGCTAATTGGAAAAAGTCTTCGGGAATCATTGCTTTTGAGAACATTCCATCTCCATCGAAATCCATTTTGAAATTATCAGTGTTCTGTTGAAAAAGGATCGGCGCGCCACCATTTATTCGATACCTAAACCAAATAAGACAATCATCGGCTCCCAAATTTTGGAGTGATGTAATCGTCTCTTTATTGTTATCGTATGTGATCACGAAATAATCATCCTGAAACCAAACCGTGGGAAATGGACATATCTTTTCAAAGCAGCCCAACGGCTCAGGTATAATATTTATATCTCCCGACTTCTGCTCGGCGCCAGCGTCATTTGCTGCTCCAGATTTTTCTTTAACCAAAAAGTCTATACCAGTAGCATAAAAAACAGCTGCTGGCTGATCATAAAATTCAACCATCGACACACCTAAAAAGTCAAAATACCAGAGATTGGGGTTATCTGGATCTTGCGTCATTTCAAGATTGTCATTCGAGTCGGTCCACATTCCATTGGTCACCGGCATACCATTCACTGCTTGTCTCGCTTCATTTGGATTCCATGCCCAGATAAAAAGTGGATTCGTATCAGAATCTGCATCGGTCAATTCTGGACAGTTGCATTCTGATGAGGTAACATCGACATATAGCCGCACAGGTTGGGTCACGTCCGTGGGAGCAGGATCAAAATAGACTCCTTGAGCCATCAAAGCTTGAGTAGCCAGCAGAACGATAGCCGTGAAAAACAGCTTAAGATATAAAGTTCGATTCATCTTTTTAAGATTTTCTATTAAATACTAAACGATATCCTAAAACGGCTTTCTGCTCGCCGTCATCATCACAAAAGCGCTTTGCGAAATTGATTTTCAATTGCTGATCAACGATACGTGTTGGCCCGCCTAAGGGAGCAATGGTGGTAACGCCTTCTGTAGAAAGAAGGATGAGTTGCCTCGGTGCATCGCTGTCATCAAATGACCATGTGCCGCTAAGCGGAAAAAAGCTTAATCCAACACCGGGCGTCACCGAAAAACTACCATTGGCATCAAAATTAATCTCCAGAGGATTACCGCCTTCTGTAAATTGTGCAGTAAGATTTCGTTCGGGTTTAGATGGGTTTGACTCATCTACCAAGTATGTCTCAGCCACCACCCAAGGAGTAGCAGTAAGGCCTTCGCTCTTGCTAAAGGGCGTTCCGACTTCGCGATCGTCTTCTTCGCAGCCTTGATTCAACATCAAAAATGTGGCTGAAAGAGTCAAAAAGATAATTCGTGTGTTTTTCATGTTTTTATTTGTTTAGATCAACAACCACCTGATTGATTCAGCGGGAAAAGGTCGGTGCGTTCTGTAGATGGAAACTGCAAAATCATTCCACCACAATCCCAGGGTGCATCGCGAACGATTATATTTTCACCCTGTGATCCCATTCGCACTAAATCAAAATACCGCTGGCCTGAAAATGGAAACTCCATTCTTCGTTCTGCCCGGGCAGCATCAATTATATCTGCCGCTGAAGCAGATGGGAGTAAATTTCCAACCACACCGCCATAGGCACGCTGCCGAATTGCATTTATATCATTAACTGCTTGTGTTAAATCACCCCCTGTTTCGGCTAATGACTCCGCGCGTATTAACATCATTTGGGTCATAGAAAGTACAGGGATATTGAAGCTCTCGGCATTAAACATAGTGGTAATGTAAGAGATATTTCCATCCTGATCAAGCTCTTGATAAAGCGACGCGCGCGGCGATCCTGGAAGTACAGCATTCAATTGGTCATAAAACTCCTGTCGTATCCGCAATGGTGGATTACCATTAGCAAAGTAATTGTTTCTAAAAAAACCATTTCGATTGTCAGTAACTCCATCGCCGCGGATGGCTGAAAAGATATAGAAAATTGCCTCGGGACTCGCTTGTGGGAATTGATACCTGTTCACTAAAGAGTCGAACATATAAGTCTCATCGTTAATAGCTTGATTTGCCAAAGCGAGCGCTTGAGTATACTCATGGCGCTGGAAACGCACTTCAGCTTCGAGTGCAAAAGCGGCGGTTTTATTGGCGTATACATCATTAAAATCCAATAGATTTTGCTTTGCAAACTCAATATCGGCAAGAATGAACTCATATACTTCCCCGACCGAAGCTCGCGGAGCATTTACAATATCGGACGATGCACGAATAGCTATTCCGAAATGAGAATCATCTAAGGTATAACCAGACGCATAAGCCCACCGACGCATGCAATCAAAGTGACAAAGCGCCCTGATAAATCGTGCTTCGGCTTCTATACGCTGGCGCTCGCTAGCAGTCAATTCAACACGATCCATATTTTCAATAACGGTATTGGCGCGTAGGATAGCACGGTTAAATTGAGCAAAGACGTCGCCTACACTTCCGTTAAAAATAGTAGTTGAACGCAGCCAAACAGATGTAAAATTGTCTTGATTGACTGGCCGCGAAAGATTATCGCTCAGTAAGGTAGCCATTATCTGCGACCGGCCATCATAGGTATTGGCCATTACATCGTAGGCCGAAATAAGTACCTGATTAAGATGTGTTGCATTTTGAATAGCATCCTCGGGAAGAATATTTGAGCCAGTATCTGGTGGCTTTTGCTCTAAGAGATCGTTGCACGAAACCGCAAGAAACCCTAACGCTAGAACACTCAAAAACAGGGGATTTGTAATTTTAAATATCGCTTTCATTGTGTTAGAATCTAAGATTGAGTGCCAGGTTAAAAGACATCTCCTGTGGAGGTGTTAAATATGAAATATTGGGGCTCATATTTCGATCTGTTGCATCTTCAAAATCCCGAGCTATCTCTGGATCGAGACCATCAAAATTGGTAAATGTCAGGAAATTCACTGCGCTTAAAGTAATTCCTAAGCCTTCAAAAGGAAGGCTACCAACTTTAAATTTTGGAATTGTATAGCCAATGCTCAAACGTCTCACCCTCAAGTAGTCTCCATCTTTGAGAAACTGTGTAGTATTGTTATTGAACGCATCATCGATTCCATAATTCTCTACATTCAAGGAGCCTTGGGCGTAGGGAGCATCATCGCCAGGCTGTCTCCAGCGGTCCAGAATCTCATCGCGCATATTCCAGTTGGTCACTACACCAAGTTGACGCTTTGCAGAAGAATCATAAATATTGCTTCCTAGGCTAAAAACGCAAACCAATCCGACCGTCCAGCGACCAAACTCAAAAGTATTGGTGAGACCACCCACTGCTTTGGGCAATACCCGACCTACAGCGCGGCGATTATCTGGATCCCAAGTATTGGTCTGATTACCATTATTATCTAAATAGATATTTCTCCCTGTTTGGGGGTCAATCCCGACAAATGGCACTAGAAAATTTGTACCGACAGGGTCGCCAACTACAACACGGGTATCATTGGTGCCCCCACTTATTGCATCTGGAGAATAATTCCCAATGCTTTTGATCTCATTGTAGTTATATGCGATGTTAAAGTCGGTAGTCCAGAATAATTTGCTGTTGTCAATATTTCGGGTGGAGACTTCAAACTCGACCCCGCGGTTTACGATCTCCCCTACATTATCCCAAAAGTTATCAAATCCGGTGCTGGGTTGCGGAGTGATTCGCAAGAGTACGTCTGTAGTGCGCTTGTCGTAAAATGAAATCGTAGATGTTATCCTGTCATTGAAGAAACCCATCTCCAAAGCCACATCTACTACATTTGAAGTTTCCCACTGAAGATTAGGATTAGGTGGTGTGGCCAAAAATCTAAATGTCTGATCGTTGTATCCATTAGAACGTTCCTGATATTCGCCATATTGCAAATAATTGGGTATTGCTGCATTTCCAGTTATACCCCATCCTGCGCGTAACTTTAAGAATGAGAGCCAATCCGCTCCTTTTAAGAAGTTTTCTTCGGAAAGCACCCAACCCCCTGAGAGTGATGGAAAGTATCCGAAACGGTTCTCTTCTCCAAATCGTGAAGACCCATCAGCACGAAAAGACGCTTGGACAAAATATTTATTGTCATAAGCATAGTTCACCCGAGCAAAAGCACTGATAAAGTTGAACAACTGAAGATTTGATCCATCCACGTTATAGCCAGGGATAGTATCCCTTCTAGGCACACTATCACCTTCTATAATTGTTACTTCATCT
The DNA here is from genome assembly GCA_963836915.1 of uncultured Cryomorphaceae bacterium. Lineage (GTDB taxonomy): Bacteria > Bacteroidota > Bacteroidia > Flavobacteriales_D > Cryomorphaceae > Cryomorpha. Next base: position 1,458,635 of record CAWILH010000002.1, read on the forward strand.
TCGAGAGACCACCCATCTCTACCTTGATCGTAGAAAAAACCGAAATATTCTTCAAGATCAAGATTGTCATATGCGTCGTATCCGAAACTGATATCGTCTCCTTCACGGTTCAACCTAGTGAGCGAGCGCGATCTGGCCTGTTGATATTCCACACCAAACAGATAAGTCAATTTATTTTTTTCATTTAAATCTTGTAGATATGTCACCGTGGCATTGGCATTCCAATTATTTGTTATAGTAGGCCAAAGTTCGATTAGATTTCCACGACTTGATGTACGGTCACCATCTAATAAAAGTCGATCTGTATATTTCTTATCCTTCAAATCTGAAATATCCAAACCACCATAAGCTTTTATGAAAAGATTCTTTACTGGTCTGTACTCTAAAGATATATTGTTAATAGAACGCCACTCGGTAGTGGTTCGATTCTTGGAGCTCGCGGTTTCGTACCGGATTGGTTCCCAAATCCCAATAATCGCCGGGCAGTCGGGTCACTTGCCCGTCGTCATTAAAGACAGTATCGCCATACGTAATCGGAAAATATGGGAGCGCGGTTGACATCGCCGCCCCTAGGCCACCGCTCCATGCAGCATCTACCCGATTATTTACTCCTTGGCTTATACTCACATTTGCAGCAAGCGTAAACTTGGGACTGAATTTATAATCGACGTTGGTTCGGAAAGATGAGCGCTCATATGAGTTTCCAGTCAAATAAGTACCATTGTCATCATAGCCGATGGAGCTAAAGAGATTGAATTTTTTGTTGGCATACTTCGCAGAAAAATTATAGGCTTGCTTAAAACCAACTCCAGTCGTTTCATCCACCCAATCTGTATCGGTGGCGCGGGCATCTTCCCAAGAAATACCACCGGGCAGCAAAGCCAAGCCTACGTTTCCATCATTCTCCCAAGCTTCTTGATAAATCTGGAGATATTCCGATGAGTTTAGCATATTGGGGCGCGTAGTGGGAAGTGAGACACCGTGGCGGGTGTTCAAGTCAAATGACCATCCTTTACCACCGCCAGACTTGGTAGTGATCAGGATTACGCCATTGGCACCTCGCGAACCGTAAATACCAGTTGCCGCAGCATCTTTTAATATCTGAATGTCGGCTATATCATTAGGATTGATGGTCGCCAACGGATTATTATTGAATGCACCTCGGTTGCCATTCTGAAAATAATCCTGCGTAATAGGAATTCCGTCGACTACATACAGCGGGTCGCCAGCAGCAGAGATGGAGGCAATACCGCGGATACGCACCACCGAAGAAGACCCCGCAAGGCCGCTTCCTTGGGTAACCTGCACGCCGGCAGCCTTACCTTGAAGGGCGGCTTCAAAACTCGGAGTGGGGATATCTGTGATTTGCTTTGATGTGACCTTTGAAATAGAACCTGTAACTTCCCGCTGCCGCTGTACACCATAGCCGACCACCACAAATTCTTGGAGCACCTCGGAGTCCACTTCCATATTTCGATCTACCGTAACGCTCCCCGCAGGTGGTACATTTACTTCTTGCGGGGTTGGCTTATAGCCAATGAAAGAAAAGATGATCGTCTGCAAGCCAACTGGCGCATTCTTGATCTCGTATTTTCCATCCAGATCACTGGAAGCGCCGGTAGTAGTGCCGTCGATCCTTACGGTGACACCGGGCATGGGCGTACCGAACTCATCGTAGACGGTTCCCGTTATACTTTGACTCCAGCCGGATGCCATCACGAGCATGGCAGCGATGGCCAAGACATACCCTTTGTAAAATCTCTTCATGTATTGAATGGTTATTGATTGATGAAATTAGCTAAATTATTGTGTAATATTAACACAATAGTTTAATTTTTAGTCCAAAATAATTTTTACGGTCGCAGCCCCTGCTTCGGTCTCCAACCTTATGAAGTATAGCCCAGAAGAACATTTCTCTCCATTTGAATAATTTCCATTCCAGCTGTAGAGATGATTGCCAGACGATTTTATACCTTCATTGGCCGCAGCCACTACCCTACCCTGCATATCACATACACGAAAACTCACTGCCGTAGATCGATCCAGGCGGTAGCTTATCTGCGTAAAATCATTGAAAGGATTGGGATAGGCATTCAGCAGCTTGCCACCCTTGAAGGATACTTCTTCGATACCGGTTGAGATATCGGGCGTTTCGAGCTCTACGCTAGTGTAAATCCGATACTCTCCGGGCTGGAGTAAAAATCCATTGTTCAAGTTGTCTTCTACGATCGAAGTCCCTTCCAAATAGTTATACCACGTGCCTGTCTCTGTAAACCCGGGCACTATTGTAATAGGGTTTACATCAAAATTGGCGATGATGACCACATCCATTTGCTCATGCTCTATGATCAACCGCTTGCCAAAACCGGTGACATCGTAGGTATAATCATTTGAAGTAAATGCAGCATTCTCTGTCTTTAACCTATTTATGGCACTGTATACCTTGTACAATCTCTCGCGCGCAGGCTCTTCGAGATAATCCCATCGGATGGGCTTATTGGCCGTTCGGCAATTTTCATTCACCGTGCCGTTGGGGCAATGATTTATGGAATAGTCGTACCCAAGCTCACCAAATTGCCAGATCATCTTCGGGCCACGTAGCGGAATCAGAATGGCCGCAATGGCTTCTTGGCGGGCTAGGGCTGTCTCTAGATCGGTCACGTCATAATCGCCTGAGCTATTACCAAACAAAAGGTTCTTATACATCAATCGCTCTTCATCATGGCTTTCGGCATAAGTCACGAGATGCGGGTTATCCCAGTTCCGCGACTGATAATCCCCCCAGCCCAAATTACTGTTATAGCCCATAGATGCTTCATTATACTCATGGTTGATATTGCCCCAGAGCATCATATTATTATTGGCAAGGACAGTCTCTTCGGGATTGTCGCCGAGATGCTCGAGAATGATGTATATCTGGTCATCGTATTCGTATATAGCATCTTGTATGCGCAGCCAATGGTCTACGCGCGATTGATCATATTGATTCCACGAACCTACGTTGCTGCTGAAATTTTGCGTAAAGCCCTTGCTCAGGTCAAATCGGAAACCATCAATACGGTATTCTTGCGCCCAATATTTCAGATTTCGATCTACGAACTCTTGGACCGCAAGCGAGCTGTGATTATAATCATATCCCACATTAAAGGGATGGGTGGCGTTTACGTTGAAGTAGGGCGAGTTGGCCGCAGGCGGTCCCGCTGGCTCCGTTGCTCTGCGAGTACATTCTGAGCTGTGGGTTCTGACCGAAAGAATGGTTCAAAACCACATCTTGAATTACGGCGATACCACGGTTATGACAAGAATCGATCAGCGCTTTCAGATCATTTTTGGTGCCGTAATACTTGTCGGGCGCGAAGTAGAACATTGGGTTATAGCCCCAACTTTCATTTCCTTCAAATTCGGTAAATGGCATAAGCTCTATGGCGTTGATGCCCAACCTGTCCAGATAAGGAAGCCGGTCTATGACGTTTTGGTAGGAACGATCTTCATCAAAATCGCGAACTAGCAATTCATAGATCACAAGATTCTCTTGATCGGGACGCACGTATCCACTGGATTCCCAAGCGTAAGGCTGCTGTGCAGTTTGGAGCACCGATACGATTTCGGAAGTAAGACCGGTGGGATAGTCAATCAAATCTGGATAAACCGAAGCAGGAATAAATGGATCATTGAATGGATCAAGAATCTTATCGGCATAAATATCTGCCACGCGCATATCCATCTGATCTATGGAATACTGAAAGCGGTACTCTTGGCCGGGATTCAAATCGTCTATCTGCAACCAATAATGGTCTCCGTCGGGGGTCTGGTTCATGAAATAATCCAGATCAAACTGCCATTGATTGAAGTCGCCCAACACGTACACAAAATCCTTGAAGGGAGCAAAGAGCTGGAGGATCACTGTCTCATCATCCATATAATTTATACCGTCCACTATACCCGCTGGTGCGGCCGAAATATTGGGGGAACCCTGAATAATTACGTAGGTACTATCGGTTACCGTTTCGACGCCACTGTTGGCTTCCATCCAAAGCCAATATTGGCCTTGCGCAAAACCGCTCATATCTAGGATCGTATTGAGCGACAGAAGATCACTGGCCGAGACCAGCTCTGCATCATCTAGAAAGAGTGTAATAGTAGAACTTAGGTTGGCACTGCCAGTAAAGCTGAGTGCCGATGGGGCTTCGGTAAAAATCTCTGCGCCAAATGGCTCGGTGATGGCTGCGGTAAAAGCGGTGTTAAAAACATCGAGATAAATATTACCCCCGTCATCGCCCTTACCTTCGGCACTGCCATCAGCATTCCGGAATACAAAGGCCATTTGCAATACGGCTTCACTAGCTGGTACACCGTAATAATCGGCTATGGTAAAGGTAATCTCATGCAGGTTGTTTCCAATATCGGTCATCAGCACTACCGGATTGGGTATGCCCCATGCCGATACCACGTATTGCCAGTCATTTGGATCGGCGCTATTTTCAGTGATCAAACCTGTGTGGGCATACACGGGAGTAATGCCTGCCAACCCACCGGTGCCTAGCGTGGCGTTAAAAGTTATGGTAATCTCATCATTTACTGTGGGGAAGGGAGGATCTACCGATACAACCTGCGCCTTAGAAAGCATTATAAAAGCGAAGAGCGCATAGAAACTAAGTAAAATTTTAATCATATCATTAGTTTAAAATTGGTAAGGCTTCTTTATCTATCGAACCCACACCTGACCGTATTCAATTGCATCGGACTTAAACGGGTTTATTTCACACCCCTAAGATTAATCCGCCCAGCACATGACGGTCGATCTAGATAGAAGCTAATTAGTGTTAAAAGTACACTCTAAGATCATTACGATCCAAATCTTGCGGGAAAATAATTTCCCAACCGTTATAATCCTAAAACCCAAATTGAGCCAAAGAAAAATGAGTGCATAGATTCTAGCTACTGACAACCAATAACTTGAAAACTCATTTACGGTTCAAAACAACTATTGTTTAATGACTTTATAAACCTTTGCTCCGAGCTCAACGATGTACACCCCTTCGGGAAATTCCTGCATGGAAAGAGAAGAACCCCTGCCAGTTTTAAGTGATTTTCCTACCAAATCATGAACGGTGTAGGACTTCACACCCTCGAAGTTCAGGATGTCTTTGGTAGGATTTGGATAAGGCAAGAAATCGGCTTCTGCCGATGGATCAATAATGGAGAGCGGATAGTTGGTCGCATCGGGAGTGCTTTGGGCAAATAAAATCCACGGGCTGCCGGCATCCATTTGGCGACCGTACGAGAAATCGGTGGGGAGTGTGGGGATATCGATTACATCATACATAGTCTTAAAACTACCGCTTTTGTGAAATAAATATAGCCTTTCGCCCTGAGCGCTCAACTTAAAATTAGTGTGAAAAGAGCCTTCGTCGGTTTCACCATCAGCCCAAAAAAGTAGAAACTCGCCGGGATCAACGACTATATCAGGCAATCTCCATTTACAGGGAGCCGTATTGTTATCGCTTAAATAAAAATCACCCAAATTGACCGGAGAATTACCAGGATTATAAAGCTCAATCCAATCTTCAGCTTCATTCATTTCGTCGAAGATCGTGCTTGAGTTAGAAGTCATCACTTCATTTATTACCAGCCTGTTGGGGTTCGTACTAAAAAGTACGAAGTGCATATTACATGAACTGCTACGCACAAGACCATCAAAACCAGTAGCCTGAATATTATAACTAATACCTTCACTCCATTCGGCCACGGGTAGTGTAAATATTGCAAGAGAATCTTCGAAATATACCGGAGGCTGGAAAGCCCCACCTCCATCACCAATATTAAAGTACATTTCAATACTTGAAGTCGCCGGCCCATCCAAAAATACCTTTATGAGGAGCGAGTCTGGAAAACTGGAAAAATCTTCGACAATAGTGGAGATGATCGGAGGGATGGGAATATTCTCTACCTGTTCAATGGCCGAACTGCGACGCTCAGCAATAAATGGAAAAATCCCGTACTCTACATGGCCGCCATCAGCTTCGGTGAGCGCATCATAAAAATCACTGATATCGAAATCAAAATCGAGCGGTCGGTATAAATCTGCAATAGCAGATGGTGCTATGAAGTCTTGTAGATTCTGAATTTCATCCAAATGTACTACCGTACCAAAGTTATTTACAATAATATCGCGGATGTGCCAAGAGAAGACATTCCTAAATTTTTCGATTTCCATCAAGCGGTTAAAAAGTGGTCGCGGCTGCCCACCTTGTGCCCAGTCATATATGTTGCGGTTGCCCCAATTGCGATCTAACCAATCAATCCCCCAAGTATTGTCGAGATCATACGGGATGTATTCGAACTGCCTGGTCAAGGGATTAAAGTACAGATAGAAGTTATTCTGATTGTAGATATATCCATCCCAATTTCCAGTGAGCACATCTATTGCGGCAATTTTGAGATAGCTATAAACATTGAAATAACTTTCAATATCACAGTCAAACTCGTAATCAGATGATTGATTCAAAAATTCTATGAAAGCCGCGAGATCTGAATAATCGTCTTGAGTAGTGTTGGTCTTCAGTTCGTAAGTACGTCCGCCAAAGGGAGCGAGCTTATAGTCTTCGGGATCATCAGAAATATAATCGAGGTTGGCAGGATAAAGACACTTATAGAGGTTACCAGAATTATTGCCAAACCAAGACTCGACAAACTCTTCATCTATATGCTCGATGTTTTGATAAAGTCCGTAATAATCGCCATTGATAAACACTTCTACATGGTTGGAGCGCGATGATTTAACCCCCTTTTCTTTTAATAAGTCCCACATCAGCCTAGAGCGTAACATGGACGGGTCATTTGTTTCAGCATTTAGATTTAACTTCTCAAAACCTTGGTACTTTCGACCTGCCACGTAGGTATTGAAAGAAACCTTGAACGATTTTTTCGCTTTATCCCGTGAAGTATTTCCCCTAAACCGCAGACCAATATCGGTTACCGTATCACTTCCAGAAATGGTCTCAAAAACAAAATCTGCCCGATATTCATAATCCGAATACCAATTCTCTTCTAAGTAAAGATCTTCTAGGCTATCGGGATTTATAATAATATGCACCTTCGGAATCTCTTGTGCGGTATATACAGGCCCGTTCGGTAAGATTGTATTTTGGCTTTGCGCCAAAGTTGAGATCAGCAAAAGACAAGCGAAAGAATATTTCATTTTTTTATAAATTTTGCAGTCCACATTCGGTCATTTGACTTTACTTCTACTAGATATGATCCGCTCTGTAGCAGCGCCACATCGACCATCCCAGCATTAAAAAGTGGCACCAGCACTCTGCGGCCTTGCATATCAAGGATGGTAACTTGGGCATCAGCCGCCGGCTCGGGCAATTTAAGCATTATACTGTCGCCCGCAGGATTTGGAAATAACTGCATCGCTTCTTGCTCCGATTCTTCGAGCCCTGTGGTGGTATCAATAAAGAGCCACTCAAAAGCTGCGGGAAATTCTTGCGCCCAAAACCATTCGGAATGCTCTCCTACCATCACAAACGTATAATTCAGCTCAGCTTGCGAAAACCCAATTCCTTCCATCGTGCTGAGCATCAAATCCATATTACCTTCTAGGGTGGCGCTTTCTTGACCACCTGCCAAGAAGTAAAACCTAGAAAACCCGGTATGCCCTTGCGATTCGGTAAAGGGGTAAATATCATCCGTAAACCAATATGAAGGGGAGAACACTCCAATTTTGGAAAATACTTCCGGGTATTTTATGCCCGCGTAATGCGAGATAAGTCCGCCAAGGGAAGAACCCATTAGGCCAGTATTGTCGCGATCGGCAAGCGTCCGGTAGTTTTCATCGATATTGGGCTTAAGCGTATTCACGATGAATTCTACATATTGAATCCCTTCTCCCCCACCGTAGTTAGGGTTGGCCCAAGGGGTATATTCAGAAATCCGGAAGGAGCCACCATTGTCTATTGCTATAATAATAGCCCCGGTATAGCCATCATTTTCGAAATCATCCATGGCTTCATCGACCTTCCATTCTCCCGAAAAAGCTTCACTGGCACTGAATAAGTTTTGGCCGTCGTGCATATAAAGCACTGGGTAATGAAGGGTTGGATTTTGCTCATAGCCTGTCGGCAAAAGCACCTGCACCCGACGCGATCTATCAAGCTGGGGCATAAAAAAGTCATCGCTTACGGTAAATAAATTTGGGGGAAGATCATCGCCTGCAGCTACGTCTTCCCAAGATTGAATGGCGATGAAAAGGGTATCGCTATCAGAAAAATTAAAAATACGGTTGGGAAGAAAATTTCCCGAAGCATTTCCCTCAGCACTCGTCCAGGAACCGCGGGTAACCTTGCCCTCAAAACTACTTGGAGCTTCGACCGGTATGGACAGCACCGGCTGTGGAGCCGGGCCGAAAGACCAGGCGGCCAGGCCGGGATTCCAGCCATTTGCAGAAGCACCAAGATAAAGCATTGATCCTACAGGCGTATTGGCAGGTAGTTCGGTAATCACGATAGCCCGCTGAGCGAAAGAGTGCGTTATGGCAAAGACATAGAATGAGAGCAGGAAAAGTTTGCGCATAGGCAAAAATAGAAAAGGCAGCCGAATGGCTGCCTTTTCTATTGTATCAAGTTAACCTGGTTAGGTCGACAATGCCCTTAAATCTAAAGCACATTGGATATTAAAGCGATGACGAGCACCACCAAGAATATGAAAAACAATATTTTGGCGATACCGGCGAAACCTTTCGCCATTCCTCCAAATCCAAAAATTCCAGCGATCAACGCAAGTACTGCGAAGACAATAATCCATGTTAGCATAGTAGTAAAGTTTTATAGGTTTTCCTTGGTATCTCAAATCTTCGGCCATTTGAAGACCAACTTTAAATTCTCCTTTTCAAAACTTCTTCTATTCAGGAGAACCAGAAAACCATGAAATATATCGGCTTATTTTTCAGCTGGTTATAATCGGTTGAACCATTTTGTTCAAGTACGGCTTTAACATATAGACCACTCTTGAAACAATACACGTTTGACCCAATACTTCTACACTTATTGCCCAATGCACTGTGAAAGTCTCAAATCGCCGCCTAAAATCAGCATACACTCCAACCAAGAGGGTCTTCTTATATGTCAATTGTTTCGCAAGGCTTATATTCACCCGGTCTAATTACCTATTATGAAAGCTTTTCGCACTCTATTGATCTCCGTCGCTTATTTGGCCAGCCATTCTGGAATATCTCAGGCAAACTACCAAGATGGATATCTGCTTTTTTACCTTGGTGGACAATCCAATATGAATGGATTTGGATACATCGAAGACCTCCCAGATTCACTCAACAAAACATTCGAAGAGGTCTATATCTATCAAGGCAATCCTGTGGGCGATGGAGAAAAAGGTGGCGGACTGGGGCGTTGGGAACCCTTGAGGCCCGGCCACGGAGCTGATTTTTCGTCTGATGGAATTGCCAATAAACATTCCAACCGGTTTGGCCTTGAGCTTTCGCTGGCAGCCCGACTGAAAGAGTATTATCCCAATAAGAAAATCGCTTTTATCAAATATGCCCGGCCAGGATCTGGAATAGACAGCATGGCGCAAGGTAATTTCGGCACTTGGGATCCCGACTTTAAGGGTAACCGGGGCATTGATCAATATGATCACTTTTTGACCACTTTAAACGGTGCTTTCTCTGACCCCGATATCGATGGAGATGGAAAACCCGATATTCTTGATCCCACCGGAATATTTTGGATGCAAGGAGAGTCTGATGCGAGCTTCACTGAAGAAATTGCATCGCGATATTATGAGAATTTGAAGCGTCTCATAGACTTGATCCGCGCCAGTATGCGGACTGATGATCTTCCGGTGGTGATCGGTAAAATTTCTGATTCGCGAAAGGATGAAAAAGATGGACGGGTTTGGGATTTTGGTGAGCTGGTCGAATATGCCCAAGAGAAATTTGTAAAAGAAGATGGCCATGCAGCGATCGTTCGCAACGCCCGTTTCTACGGCTTTTCTGATCCGTGGCATTATGACAGCCAAGGGTATATTGATCTCGGAGCTGCGTTTGGCAATGCGATGGCGGGATTGTTGACCAGGTAATGCCCATCGAGGCTTTGCTTAAGTCTGGCAAAGTTATATGCACCATTGGGAATTTGGCGAAGGTTTGCCGATATCGCAGAACCTGCCCACTTTTGGCGACCCTAAATTTACCAAAATCGCCCAATGCCAGAGAAAAGCTTGGCTCTACTCGATAACCGTGCACCGATTACCACTTGAAAGTCCCCAAACATACCTACGCACTCACTATAATCGTCAGGAAAATCAAAACTCAAATGCATTTAAAATAATCAAAGGTCTCTAGGCAATCATCGCATTTATAGAGCGACTTGCATGCTGTGCTGCCAAATCTGGAAATCATTTGAGTATTTTCGCTCTTGCACCGGGGACACCGTATTCTTTTTGAGACTCCGGTGATGAATGATTTATCAGTGGTAGCTTCTGCCGGTGGGGCGATCCCGTAATCTTCCAACTTTTTACGGCCAGCTTCGCTCATCCAATCGGTAGTCCAAGCGGGTGAAATGCTTGTTTTTACGTCCGATTTGTAACCGGCTTCGGTAAGGGCTTTTCGAATGTCGGCTTCAATGCTGTCCATGGCCGGGCAACCAGAATAGGTTGGAGTGATGGTCACTTCAACCGTATCATCGTACGTAAACGCTGCATTTCGCAAAATCCCTAAATCGATGATGCTGAGCACAGGAATTTCAGGATCGTTTACCGATCCAAGGATTTCATATACCTTTTCAAGTTCAGCGATCATTTCAAAAGATTCTTTGAATTAACTACGACTTACCATTTAGCATCCGGCATTGATCTCGGCAGGTATTGCATCTCTGCAAGGATATAACCCAAATATTCTGAATGATGTCCCTGCCTGCTTCCACTGGCCATATAACCCATCGTATCGGGAACTTCGAGCGTAGATTCTGTGATGATTCCGCGGACTTCTTTTTCCCAAATCGTTTTCAACTTTGACAGATCTGGCGCCATGCCTTCGGCGATCAAAACTTGGTCAATTTCATTCATTTCAAATAGCTCATCCGTAAATTTCCAAAGATCATTTAAGGCATTTTGCATTTTTTCATGGCTCTTTTCGGTACCATCACCAAGGCGGCGCATCCAGTCGGCACTCAAGCTACGGTGATAAGTCACTTCCTTCAAGCTTTTGATGGCATAAGCTTGGAAAAAATCATTTTTGCTCCGCCTCAGCTCAGACAGCAAGTGATAATGAAACACGTCGAAGAAAAACTGGCGTGTAATGGTCTGGGCGAAGTCGCCGTTATCTTGTTCTACGAGAAGGTTGTTTCTAAAATCTTTTTCATTGCGGTGAAATGCCAAATCATCTTCGGAGCGTCCCTTTCCTTCTGCTTTTCCGGCTTCGGTAAGGAGCATCCTGGCCTGCCCCATATGGTCCAGCGCTACATTGGTCAATGCAATGTCCGACTCGAGTTGATGGGCGTGGCCGCACCACTCTCCCAATCGCTGGGCAAGAATCAAAGAATTATCTCCAAGCCGGATCAGGTAATGAAATATCGCGTCTTCTGATGTCATGCTATAAATATTTTACGCCTTCGGGGATCGTGTAAAAGGTTGGGTGCCTATATGCCTTATCGTCGGCGGGATCGAAAAATGAATCGCTGTCGCGCTCTGTGCTGGCAGTAATCGCGTTGGAAGGAACGACCCATAGACTGGTACCTTCCCGTCTGCGCGTGTATACATCGCGTGCATTCTTCAATGCCATCTCGGCATCGGGGGCGTGTAGGCTTCCAGCATGCTTATGCGGTATACCGGGCTTGCTCTGGATAAATACCTCCCAAAGGCTTCCCTGACTTTCATCCTTGTCGTTTCTTTCTTCCATTTTTGTGAGTTGTGAGTCTCCCGACCTTTCGGGACTTTCAGGTAGTTATGGGTTTTCAGTGCTCAAGCGGATGCAAAATGCATCTCACTCGACGAAATTTCCTAGGTTTTCTTGCTGGCCTAGGACGTTACAAAAGAATTCTGTTCGATGGTTGCCAGATGGGCGGAGCCGAAATGCGATCATTGAATGGAACCGTCTCAAGGTTATCAAGCGGAGTCGGGACACTCTCCGAGCATATATACCTTCGTAAGCGCCCTATCCGAATGCCGCCCGACAGGCGCGGTCGAACTCTGGTCAACTCGCTTTCCTGCTAGCCGCATTCGACTTCTTTTCGGCGTAAGCCAAAGCTGCTTCCCGCACCCAAGCTCCTTCTGCTTCCGCATTTTGTCGGGCTTCAAGGCGCTTTCTATTGCATGGCCCATGTCCTTTTATAACTTGGTAAAATTCTTTCCAATTTATTGGCCTATTTCCCAGTGCTCCGTCTCTTCATTGTATTTCAGGTCAGGATCTGGAATGGTCAAGCCAGCCGCATGGGCTTGCGGCACCGTACGATCTATGAAGCGCTGCCGCACATCATCATTGCTTTCCACTTTAATATTCCATTTCATCGTTTCGGCAGAGTTCTTGGAGTCTGCATCACTGGGCCTAGCATTTGCATAGCTGGATTCCACCATCTGTTCAAAGCGTCTTGCGCCATTTCTTTTTGCTCCGCAGTTCCATTTGCCAATTCATAGATAATTTCATATCCCTGTCGGTTATGAAAACTCTCTTCTTTGCATATTCTCACCATGGCGCGTGAGTAGGGGCCATAAGATCCGCGCGCCAACATGGTCTGGTTGACAATGGCCGCGCCATCTACCAACCAGCCTATTGCTCCGATATCGGCCCATGAGATGGTAGGGTAATTGAAAATGCTTGAGTATTTGGCTTTTCCGCTAAGGAGCTGATTGATCATATCCTGCCGGGTTATGCCAAGCGTCTCCGCAGCGCTATAGAGATAAAGTCCATGACCGGCTTCATCCTGCACCTTGGCTAGGAGCACTGCCTTCCGGCGAAGGCTGGGAGCGCGGGTGATCCAATTTCCTTCTGGAAGCATTCCTACAATTTCTGAATGTGCATGCTGGGAGATCATCCGCACCAATTGCTGGCGGTAGCGATCGGGCATCCATTCTTTCGCTTCGATCTTCTGTCCGCTGTCTATTTTTTCTTGAAATGCTTTTTCTCTTGCTTCGATATCCATAGGTGTGGTACTTTAAATGCTTCCGCAAATTTACGGAACACATTAATATAACAAAAAAACGCGATAATTGTTAGCGGCAGCTCGCGCCCGCGCTATATTTCGGGTGGGTAGTATGGGCGATAGTTGCATCAGATCCGATCATACGTTTGATGGAAATAGACTTCAGTCCGGCTAGGTGTCGATCTTAAGGGTTAGCCTTTCCGCAATTTTTTTTGCCCGGCTGCGAAAGCCTGTCGAGCCACGCGGATAAATCGCAGCAATACTCGCTTCGAGCTCACCCTTTAGCTCCAGATAGTCTGGTATATATTGGGAGATAAATCCCATAGAACATACCTGGATTACGATGGCCGTCTTCGGGCGGTTCAAGTATTGAAACGCCAAGTCGATAAGTTGGCCTAGGTATTCTTCGGGAACCGTGATATATTCCAGAGATCGAAAAACAGTCCGCGGCCCAGAATCGTGAACGGGGTTTTCGAGCACCGCAATGGCTTCTGGAATAAAACCCAACAAGAGCAATGGATCGGTATCAAAAGTATGAAGCAGAACAGTTGCCGCCCTTTGAGAACTTGGTATTCTAGAGCCCAAGAGAAGCTCAAACTGCTTTTTGATTCTATGACCATCGCCACTAGTGCCGAGCGATTTGCCAAGGGCTACAAAACTTTGGTAATCAGAATCCCTTCCAAAGGCGGTTTCTCTCTTCTTTTTAGGCATAGCCAAAAATAAAAAAAGCCCCTAAAAGGGAGCTTTTCTTTTTAAAATTCTTCTACCGAAACGACCAGCTAGATTTCAGAGAAATCGTTTTTCTTTAATTTTGCATAGCAACGAGTGAAAATTCAAAATCAAGGTCATCTGAAAGCACCTTGTCTTCACCAGCTTTAAATTTCACATCGTACTTTTGGCGGTCGAGGGTCATCTCTCCTTTGGCCATGAGCTTACCATCTACCATTTCCATTTTTACGTTTTCGATTGTCTCAGGGTTGGTCACACCACGTATGGTCATGTTGCCCATAATCTTATCGTCTTGCGAACCAGTGATTTCAAACATGGCAGTGGGATGCTGCTCTACCGCGAAGAAGTCGTCACTTGAAAGATGACCTATCAAATCATCTTTTCCGTGGTTTTCTTCAGGATCGTAATTATCGTCCATCGGCTTGATAGATTTCATATCTATGATCACCATTCCACCGGTAAGCTTTCCTTCCTTGGCCATCAACTCTCCTTTTTGGATGCCTATCTCACCATTGTGACCGTATAGGGATACGCCACCAAGTTTGAGCATATTCCCTTCCCACATCAACTTACTATCGGCGGTACTTACCGCGTATGTCCCATCTACAGACGGCTTCATTTCTGCGTCATTCGACTCGATTTCATTTTCTTCGCCAGCTTTGTCGGTATTACCACCGCAAGATACTAGAGCGATACCGGCAAATACTACCAGCGCAATTTTTGTTAATTTTTTCATGATCAAAGTTTTAAATTTTGCGTAAAGCTAATGATTTGAAGTAGGTTAGCGAAAGATTTCGACCTGCATCCCATCTCAAATCACCAACAAGTTTCAAACAACGATTTGAGCAAAAAAAAAGCCGATCGGTGCGATCGGCTTTAACAATGTAAAAAGTTGATTCCTTATTCAATACTGAAAGTTCCGTTGGTAACACTCACAGTTCCTGAACCACCAAACACAGCAGTTCCTGTAAAACTAAATGTTCCGCTTACGGTTCCGGCTGCATTGTCGGCTGCTGTAACTACCAGCTGACCTTCTGTTACGGAATAGCTGGTAGAACCGGCAGAGTAACCCATAGAATACCCTTGAACAGGATTCGCAAGATCATAGGTTCCAACTGCAGGATTCTCAGGGATGTTAAGTGTCATATTCTGTTGGGTGGTAGATGAACTCGCAACAATGAATGAAGAACCACCTGCGCTAGAAAGAGATACCTGATCAGGATTAAAAGCAGCACCATCAACAGTGGCAGAAATATTAAAATCCCCCCCTGTTGAGATTGATGGGCCTGTAAACGTCACGGGTACATTCTCAAAAACCGGACCTTCCATAACTCCATATAGGTCGTAGTCACCGTCTACATTTTCTCGATACCAAGCCAAAACCGGAGCCGATCCATTGATTGTATTATTGGAAGTATTGAAGCTCATGATCTGAACGACACTACCAATAATATCGCTACCAGTAGTTGTAGTATCTGCATCGGGATTGGATGTTGCACTAATATTTCCAGTCGTATAGGTAGACTCCCTGTCACCAAAGAAATTATCGGTAAGCGAGTAATTACCAACAGCCGTATCATCGAGCAGGATTTCAATCGTTGCTCCGGCATCGTTCATGGCGGTAATCTTCAATACACTAAAACTGGTGTCATAAGTTGCCCTAATGTCAGTAGCTCCCCAATCTGCAGTATTTCCGTTGGTAGCATTCAGAAAATTAGCTTCAAATGTTCCGGAAGGGGCCGGAGTTGATTAACCGCCACCGCCGTCATCATCGCCACAAGAAGTCAAACCAATAAGGCCTAGGATAAGGCTCCCAAGAAATGCCATTTTTACAAAATTCATTTTCTGTTGTTTTAATATTGCGGCGCGAATATACTATTTTAACCAGACCTGAAAAGGATTCAACCCAAATTCTACTGTACTTTAACACTTTCGTATTGCTTTTTGGCGAAAGCCGGGGAAACCAGCATCGCTTCTGGCAAACATCCTTCCTTAAAATTTAGGACAAAAAAAATACCCGTCTGGTACCGGGTATTTTGAGTAAGCCTCTTATTTCATTCGCCATAAAAAGCGAAAAGCAACCAATAGACGAAACAAAAGCCCAAGGTTGCCGAAAATTTTGAAAAACTTTGGCAAACATAGCTAAGGGTGGCATCCAAATTGCGCTAACTTTGCGCTGCCACACTTTATACGGCACCCACTTTAGATCCTTAAAACGCATGGTTCCGAAATTTGCATTCCTTTGGATTCTGATGCCATTGTTCTGGCTTACCATATCGGCTTATCCAGACACCGATCCACTGGACACTGAGAAGCCGAAGGTGAAAATCGGCTTGGATGTGTCAAATCTCAGCGCTGTAGAAGGTAAACTTCGCATCGCGGTATTCAAAAACGCCAAGTCTTTTTTGACCGAAAATAGATACCGCGAATACGTGGTGAGCACGAATGGTGAATCGATACTAAGCCATAGTTTTGAACTGCCGGAAGGGGAATACGCAATAGCCATCTATGAAGATGTCAATGCCAATGAAGTATTGGATCGCAATTTGGTGGGATATCCTACCGAGAAATACGGATTCTCCAATAACCCAGCATTCAGGTTCTGCGCCCAGCTGGGAAGCATCTTCGTTTAAGACGTCCAATTCAATAAATCTTAAAATCAAATTGAATTGACCGCTTTCCTTTCCAAGCTTCCGGCTTTTATAATTGCGGCCAACAAGGGAGTTTCTACCATTCCATCCTATACCGGATCGAAGTTTATTGATTACGGCATTTTCGTGATTGGGGTAAGCCTTATTTCATTGGTCATTTATCGGGTGCTGCGCTTTTTATTGCGCCGCTTTTTGCGAAAATCTTCCAAACAGCTCAATGTAGATCCAACTAATTATAAGTTTCTGAATAATGCCTTGAACTTTATCGTTCTAGTGGCCACCATCATCATAATACTATACACCATCCCCGAGTTCAAAAAGGTAGGCATCACCCTTTTTGCTTCGGCGGGCATCCTTGCGGCCATTATCGGTTTTGCTTCACAAGCGGCTTTCTCCAATATCATAAGCGGCATATTTATAGTGATCTTCAAGCCATTCAGGGTAGGCGATTTCGTGAGCGGTGGCAGCCAGTATTCAGGCATGATCGAAGATATTACCCTCCGGCATGTGGTGATCAAGGATTTTGAAAACAAGCGCTATGTAATTCCCAATAGCATCGTGAGCAATGACATTATTCATAATGCTTCGCTTTACGATCTCAAAACGGGTAATTTTATATTTATCAGCATCAGCTACGACTCCAGTATAGATCGCGCCATCGAGATCATACGCGAAGAAGCCATGAAGCACCCCAATATCATTGATAATCGCACAGCGCAGGAAGTGGCCGAAGGGGAGCCCATGGTAATGGTGCGGGTAGTGAAGCTCAACGATAGCTCTGTAGATCTGCGCGCCACGTGCTGGACAGATGACTTTGTAAAAGGATTTGAACTGAAAACCGATTTATTTAGAAGCATTAAATTGCGCTATGATCAAGAAGGCATTGAAATTCCATTCCCTCACCATACCATCGTCCATAAATCCGGTGGCAAGGTTTCTTAAGAAAGAAACAGAAAAAGTAGGAACAGCACCGGGCAGCCTTATCTTCGTAGGTACCAAGAAGTCGGAAGAAGTCACCATCGACTTGATACAGTACACCGTAGAGAGCGTAAACCAGCAAGAGAATGTAGAAGCCAAGGACGTGATGAACTTTATCAGCCCCGACGCTTCCACCTGGATAAATGTAAGTGGCCTGCATGAGATAGAGATCATTGCCGCCCTCGGTGAGCTCTTTGAGATACACCCGCTTATACAAGAAGATATTCTGAATACCGCCCAGAGGCCAAAGTTTGACCAATATGACGATCAAATAGCCATCTTCTTAAAAATGCTCAGGCCAAACAGTACCACCAAGCTCATAGAAGGAGAGCAGATAAGTATGGTAATCGGTAAGAACTACCTCATCAGCTTTCAGGAAGTGAAGGGCGATGTGTTCAACAATATAAGGGAGCGCATCGTACACGCCACAACCAAGATACGCCAGCGCGGCCCCGATTATTTGGCCTTTGCCCTGCTCGATGCCATCGTAGATAATTATATCATCTCCATTGAGCAGCTCGGCGCCGAGATAGAAGAAGTGGTAGATGCCATGCTCAGGACGGAGAGCAAAGGATTGCTGCGGCGAATAAACCATTACCGGCAAGAAATCAACGCTTTCAGACGTACCATACGTCCTGTGATCGAAATCTCCAACCTATTTGAAAAATCAGAATCAAGCCTTGTGGCAAAGAAGACCATTCCCTTTATCAAAGACTTGGAAGACAACATAATGCATGCCACAGAAGCCATCGAGATCTATAAGGAATTGCTCAATGATGAGCTCGGAATCTACCATATGACCATTAGCGCCAAGCTGAACGACATACTGCGGGTATTGACCATCTTCTCTGTTATTTTCATTCCGCTCACCTTTGTAGCCGGGATTTACGGTACCAATTTTAAATATTTTCCTGAGCTGGACTACCGCTATGCATACCCTATCTTTTGGGGGGTGATGATATTTATTGCCAGCGCCATGGTGTATTATTTTAGAAGGAAGAAATGGCTCTGATAGACGCAAGGCCATTTGCCGAAAGGCGAAACCAAAAACTGAACCTATGAAAAAGCAGCTCTTCCTATTCATTGCAATCGCGCTGGCACATTCAACCATGGCACAAATCATGACCCCCGAAAAACTCTGGCAGCTGGGTAGGGTGAGCGCAAAAGGACTTTCGGAAGACGGCACGACACTGATCTATACCGTCACCACCCCGCAGGTAGATGAGAACAGCTTCACATCAAATACATACGCTATTGATATTGAGACTGGTACGGCTTCCGCCAATCCAAATGTAGAAGCCTTGATCCGCGATAGCAAAACATCGCCCGATGGGGCGTGGAAAATCGTGGAGCGCGAAGAAATGGTCAAGAAAATAAGGGGCGAAGCCAACTATCCCGAAATGGATCGGAGCAATGTGCTGATCTATGACCAGCTCGACATAAGGCATTGGGACACCTTTCGGGACGGCAGCTATCGACATATCTTTTTGGAGCGTACGGATGGTTCCAAATCGATAGATCTTCTGGAAGGCAAGCCCTATAATGTGCCCACCGCACCCTTTGGCGGCAGCGAAGATTATACGTGGAGCCCCGACGGGAAATCCATCATCTACGTATGCAAGAAGCTGGAAGGTAAGGCCTATGTAAATTCGACCAATACCGACCTATACCGCTACACACTGGAGACCGCGCTCACTGAAAATTTGACGGCTGCCAACCCCGGCTATGACACGCAGCCTGCCTTTTCGGCAAATGGACGGCTCGCTTACCTGTCCATGAAGCGCGATGGTTACGAAAGCGACAAAAACGATATCAAGCTCTTTTTTGGAAATGAAGCCTATAACCTTACCGCCGATTGGGATGGAACGGTAAACGCATTCGCCTGGAGCGATGATGGAAAGGCCATTTTCTTCACCGCCCCGACCAGCGGCACCGTACAACTGTACAGGCTAGAAGTGCCCGCCAAAGCGGGAGCTGGCAAGAAACCGGTACAAATAACCCAGGGCGAATGGGACATAACCAGAATAATAGGACAGGTAGGCAATACGCTCTACGTGGGGCGCACTGATATGAACCATGCCAAAGAGATCTACTCGGTCGATCTCAAAACGGGGATCATGGCTCAGGTGACCCATGTAAATGATACCGCGTACCGATCCATAACAATGAGCCGTGTAGAACGAAGATCGATAGAAACGACGGACGGAAAATCAATGCTGTGCTGGGTGATCTATCCACCCGATTTTGACCCTTCAAAAAAATACCCCACTTTACTTTATACCCAAGGAGGGCCGCAATCGGCGCTCAGCCAATTCTATTCCTTCCGCTGGAACTTCCAAGTGATGGCCGCAAAGGGATATATCGTGGTAGCTCCCAACCGACGGGGTATGCCGGGGCATGGCGTGGCATGGAATGAGCAGATCTCAAAGGATTGGGGCGGCCAAAATATGGATGATTACCTATCCGCTATAGATGCCTTGGCCAAAGAACCTTACGTAGATAACGCGCGGCTGGGTTGCGTGGGCGCAAGCTATGGTGGCTACTCGGCCTTCTTTCTCGCAGGCCACCATCAAGGCCGCTTTAAGAGCTTCATCGCCCATGATGGTCTTTTCGATCTGCGCAGCCTTTACGGGACTACCGAAGAACTCTTTTTCGTGAATTGGGACATCGGCGGGCCTATTGGGAAAAGGAAAACAAGGCCGCCCAGCGCAGCTACGAAGCGTTCAATCCTATTAATTTTGTACAGGATTGGGATACACCCATTCTAATATTTCAGGGCGGCAAGGATTATAGA
Organism: uncultured Cryomorphaceae bacterium; assembly: GCA_963836915.1. Lineage (GTDB taxonomy): Bacteria > Bacteroidota > Bacteroidia > Flavobacteriales_D > Cryomorphaceae > Cryomorpha. The sequence goes on from CAWILH010000002.1 coordinate 1,478,941, forward strand.
ATTCCCGATGGGCAAGCTTTTGCGGCTTTTACTGCCGCCCAGCAACTCGGGATAAAGAGCCGGCTCGTATACTTTCCAGATGAAAACCACTGGGTGCTGAGCCCGCAAAACGGACGGATCTGGCAAGCTGAATTTTTCAGGTGGCTGGCCGAAACGTTATAAATCAATAGAATGGAAAAAACAGAAAAAATAGCCCTCGTAACCGGTGCCAATCGTGGAATAGGGTTTGAAATATCGCGTCAACTCTGCTTCAAAGGCTTCAAGGTATATATGGCCAGCCGAAATAAATCGCGCATTGAGCAGTCTTCCGGTCTGCTGCGCGGCGAAGGCCACCATGTAGAAGCGGTGGTGCTAGACGTGACCGATCAGGCCAGCATCAATTCTTTTCAAGCCATGCTCATGGAGCGGAAGGAAAAACTACAGGTGCTCATTAATAATGCAGCCATCTTAAAAGATGATAGTACATCACTACTTGAACTACCGCAAGGCGATGTGCTTGCAACCTTTACCACCAATACGCTTGCTCCCCTGATCGTAACGCGCACCCTGATGCCGCTACTGGCCAGCGGAAGTCGCGTGATCATGCTCTCGAGCGGCGCCGGTGCCGTATGTGGCGAGATTGGATCTTGGGCGCCGATTTACTCTATGAGCAAGACCGCATTAAATGCGATAACCCGCCAGCTGGCTCCGCTACTCAAAAAAGAAAACATAGCTGTGAATGCCGTCTGTCCGGGATGGGTTAAGACCGAGATGGGTGGCCAAGAAGCTCCCCGCTCTGTAGGAGAAGGAGCGCAAACTCCGGTATGGCTTGCGACCGAAGCAGACCAGTCGGAAACTGGAAAATTCTGGCGCGACAAGAAAGAAATAAGCTGGTAAGATGATCTCTGTTTCCGGTGTTATTATCACATTCAACGAAGAAAAAAACATCGATAGATGTCTAGAAAGTCTAAAAGGCGTCGTAGATGAAATCATAGTGGTAGACAGCTACTCTACCGATAAAACGCTGGAAATATGCGCGCGGCATGGCGCCAAAGTGGTGCAACATCCCTTTGAAGGCTACCGTGAGCAGAAGAACTACGCCGTTACCCAAGCATCTCATAGGTATGTGCTTTCGCTTGATGCGGATGAAGCGCTTTCCGAACCCTTGAAAAAATCTATCGCCAAAGCCAGAGAAGACTGGCTGGCCGATGGCTACGAGATGCGACGCCTTACCAATTATTGCGGAAAGTGGATTAAGCATTGCGGCTGGTATCCCGATATTAAGTTGCGCCTATTTGATTCTGAAAAGGGACATTGGGGCGGAGAGAATCCGCATGATAAATATCTGCTCGACGACGGTACATCGAAACAGCTGCTCGATGGTGAAATCTTACATTACTCCTTCTACACCATCGCCCAGCATATGGACACGGTAAATAAATTTTCGACCATAAAGGCAGAACGCATGCACCGCGCAGGAAAGAAAGTAAGTCTTTTAAACTATTTCGTGAATCCCTGCTTCCGCTTTTTTAGGGATTATTTTTTGAAACTAGGCTTCCGGGATGGATTCTATGGCTTTGTGATCTGCAAAAACTCCGCATATTCGGTTTTTTTAAAGTATGTGAAGCTTCAAGCCTTGAATAAGAAGTAGATAGATCGGCCACTCTCTCTTTTTTTCGCTAGCTTTCCCACTCTTATGGAAGCCGACGAAATAATCATCTACCGACCCAAAGAAACGGTGCAACTGGAATCCGTACTCCAAGAATCGCTCGACTATGCCCTTCTCTCATTTGCCTTTACGGTAAATAGAATGCGGCTAAAAAATTCGGCAGGAAGAATCCGAAACATTGTAAAGGGAAAGCTCGCAGAAGGGATGCTCCGGCTTTTTGCCAATGAGCATCAGCTCAATTTGGACTGGACAGCGGGTGAAACGCCTTTTTGGAAAAGGGATAATTTTGATTTTTCTTGGAAAGAATGCGCTTGGGATCTAAAAAACAACTTCATCCATTGCACCGGCTTGATTGAACCAGAAAACTATCTGCACCTGCCGGCGCTCGTGCCCAATCGTTTTCCCGGCGACCAGTTTTCTCACCGTTTCGACCAAGTGGAGCACCACCGTGGCCGTGCTTTTCTCTTCACCTTTATTTCGGGAGGGCAAGGCTCCACTTCCTTGATCCGACTGAACATCGATTATCAAATCTCTAATTTTCTAGAAGAGCTGGCAGCGATATATGCGGGCTATAAAGAAGCTGATCCACCCTTTGCTACCGAATGGTTTTGGGCAGAGCTTGTTAAGAGAGCGCCCCGACCATCGGTGCACTTGCGCAATACGCCAGAACTGGTCATATGCGGTATGGCCAACGCCGAAAACTTCTCGTTTTTTGCGAATACCGACGATAAGGATTCTCAGGGCTATGCGCTCTATCGGAAGCGGTGGTATAACTTTCGGGAGCGCGGTGGGCTGAGCTTCTGTGATGGACTTATCCAAACCCGCATTAAAAATGCGACCTGTCCGATGATCGCATTGCCTTCTTTCAAATCTTTAATAGACAGCAATGGATAAGGCCGTGATTTCTCAAAACGCGATTAGGCGTTACGGGTCTATTTCGGGGGCTGCGGTTTCTTAAAAACCAAGCAGTATTGATGAAACGTATTGCTCACAAAGGTGTTTCCATAGCCGTAGGGAGCGATAGAAATATCATCTTGGCACCAGAAAAGCGTTGGAAGCTGGTCTAGTTTTTCGCGTAAGCGCCAAGAAAGATCCCAAGCAAAGGGATAGTTCTTGCCCTTCTTCTTTATATTCTTGACTACCATCACGATGTGACCTCCCGGCTTTAGCAATGCGAGCAGATCAAAATAAATTTCGGCAAGATCGGCTACAAAATCATCATAAGCTGCGATGTTTCCAAGGTCGTAGACATCATCGGAATAATTCGTGCGCAGGCCTTTTTCTACCCGCTTCGCTTGATTTTCGGCACCCTTCATATTAAGCATGTCCCAATATGGCGGCGAAGTAAAGATCAAATCTTGCTGTGGGAAACCAAGCTTTGCAGCCCTACGTGCATCGGCTTCCAGAATCTCCATTTCTGGAAGTTGATCGAGGGGCTTTTCCTTCGAGCGCTCAAAGAGCAGTGCCAAGCAACGCTCGCGGGCAATATCGGCAAAGAAAGCACTCAGCTCGGTGCCGTACCCGTTTCGCCCCAAGGCCAAGGCTGCCAATTGGGTGCTGCCCGTGCCGCTCATCGGGTCGAATACATTGCCCCCCCGCGGACAAAGCTTTTCTATGAACATGGTGGCCAGCTCTTCGGGAAACTTGGCAGGATGTAAAATCTCCTTTTTATTTCGGCGCTGTGGCTTCAAGATAAACCAAGAAGGAATATCTTTTTTGAGCAGTTCATTTTCAGCTTTGGCAGCCGTGAAAATTTTTGGAGCGGTGCGGTGCACGCCGCTGTTTTCATCTTTCCGAAAATAAAGACAGTAGAAGTGATCGCCGCCCGATTGATCGCCACCGACTCCAGCTATCTTCTCATCTTTCAACGTGAAAAAACCACCCAGATGAAGCGCCAGTTCCCAGGCATAAGGATGGTATTTTCCATCACTATAACCATTTGGCAAGGCGACCATTAGAAATCGGCGGTGACATAGCGCATCAAAAATAGCCCGTGCCACGGTCACGATATTTTCCCGCAGGGCAGGCCAATTTTCGGGAGCTAAATGCTCCACTTCAGAGCGAAAATCAAGAAAGGCAAACTGCAGTGCATTGGCTGAAAAAGGTGCTTCCTGCACCGCTTCAAACCCAAGGGCACCCGCTTCGGCCTTGGCTATTTCAGAGTTTGGCCCGTGGTAGTAGACCTGTTCATCACCTTCTTCCTTTTTAGTGAAAAACCGCATATTGGTGCGTATCCAATCCAGATCGCCCGTATAGCGGAACCATGATTTCTGAAACGGCAACCACTCCTTTGAGCTGATTCGGTTAAAACGGTTGATCCCTCCGGCCATGGATACAAATCTAGTATTTAGTCGCGAGGTTTGAGTCGCGAGTCGCGAGTCCCGAGTCGCGAGCCGTATAGCTGGATGATCAAGATTCAAGACTTGGACATACAAAATGCACACTTGCGACTCGCGACTCGTGACTCAAGACTCGCATAGCTAGATGATCAAGATTCATGATTTGGAGATGCCAAATACACACTCGCGACTCGTGACTCAAGACTCGCATAGCTAGATGAGCAAGATTCAAGTCTTGGATGTGCGAAATGCACACTCGCGACTCGAGACTCGATACCCGCGACTGGATACTCGCGACTCGATACTCGCGACTCGTGACTCAAGACTTGCGACTCGCGACTCGAGACTCTCAAATCTAGGACTTCTGGGCAATAATGCCCAGAAATACTAGATTTGCGGAATGCGTTCCCGTGCTTCCCTAAGCTTTATTTTTATCACGATCTTGATCGACGTGATCGGTATTGGGATCATCATCCCAGTGCTGCCCGAACTTATCCAAAAGCTTACCGGTGAAGGTCTTAGCGGTGCTTCCCGCATGGGTGGGTGGCTCATGTTTGCGTATGCCATCATGCAATTTCTATTTGCTCCGATGCTGGGTGCGTTAAGCGATAAATATGGCCGCCGACCTATTATTCTCATCGCCCTTTTTGGCCTTGGGATCGATTATATTTTTCACGCCTTCGCCCCGACCATCGGTTGGCTTTTCGTAGGTAGGCTGCTGGCCGGGATCACGGGCGCCAGCTTTACCGTAGCCACCGCTTATATCGCAGATATCAGTACCCCCGAAAAGAAGGCCCAAAATTTCGGTTTGGTAGGTGCCGCCTTCGGACTTGGATTTATCGTAGGCCCCGTGATAGGCGGTATTGCTGCAAAGTGGGGCGTAGCAGTGCCTTTTTTGATAGCCGCTGCATTGAGCCTTCTCAATTTCACCTACGGACTCTTCATACTTCCAGAATCGCTGGCACCTGAAAAACGCAATAAGATCATCGAGTGGAAAAAGGCAAATCCCATAGGCGGAATTGCTAAACTACGCGCTTTTCCGGCCACGCTCGGGTTGATTATACCCTTCTTCCTGCTCTACATCGCCGGCTACTCCGTGCAGTCTACTTGGACTTTCTATACCATGTACCGCTTTGATTGGGATACCGATACGGTGGGATATTCTCTTGCCCTGGTGGGAATTATAGTTGCCATCGTACAGGGCGGACTGATCAAGTACGTGGTTAAATGGCTGGGCGAAAACCGAACGATCATCATAGGCATGAGTTTTTGGATTCTAGGACTTTTCCTATTCGCATCGGCGAGCCAATCGTGGATGATGTTTGCCTACGTCATCCCCTACTGCCTTGGTGGAGTGGCTGGCCCCACGCTTCAAGGTATTATTTCCAACATGGTGCCCGATACGATGCAAGGCCAACTTCAAGGTACACTTACCAGCGTAGTAAGCCTTTCGGCAATAGCCGGACCACCCCTTATGACCTATGTCTTCTATCTTTTCACTGGCGACGATGCCATCGCGGCATTCCCCGGCGCACCGTTTTTCCTAGGCGGAATCCTGATGTTTGCATCCCTTTGGCTGGTCGTGGGCCAACTCAAGAAAAGGGTGCTCCTCACAAACAATCTGGAGCATGCCGCGGTTTGAATTCCCATATAAGGTAAATTCTGTCGGCTCTCAGACAGCACCCCATCATTTAAATCAGTAATTTTCCAACTTAAATCAACGCATGAAATATTCACTTCGACTTTTAGCCCTTCTATTACTCGTATCAATCACAGATGTCTATGCTCAGGAAGCTGAGGTAATTACTGTTAAACGCGCATTGGCAGAAGCGGCTTCGAAGAAATTGACCCCTGCGGATATTGCAACCCTTGCAGTCACCGACTTCTACGAGTCGGGCCATAATGGAGTGAAGCATCTGTATCTTTCACAATCGGTAAATGGGCTTCCTGTTTTCAATTCCCATCTTACCGCAGCTTTAAATGCCGATGGAGAAATATTAAGCTGTACCCAGAGATTCTTCAAGAATGTGGGTAAATCTGCCCCTGCAAATGATCCATCCATAAGCGCTCTTTCGGCCGTAAGTAACCTAGCATCAAGCGTATGGCCGAATGCCGTAGTGCAAGCGGATGCGATAGACGGGAGCAGTTCTCCTATCCACATTTCAGAAGGCACTTTGCACCATACTACTCATGCGAAATTGGGATATTACATGCTCCCTACCGGATCCCTCACGCTCGTATGGAGCTTTGATATTGAACTGCCTTCCGGCAATACATGGAACAACTATTATGTAAACGCAGTTTCGGGCGAACTGGTAAAAACGAATAACTGGACGGTGTCTTGCAGCGGCTTTGCCAATGGTAGCGACTGCAACCACGATCATAGCTATACTGACACCACACCCGAACGGGCAGAAATGCTCACCCCCTTCGATGGTTCTTCTTACCGCGTACTGGCATTTCCGGTAGAGAGCCCAAACCATGGTAGCCGCACACTTATTACCGAGCCGGCAGATCTTACTGCATCTCCTTTCGGATGGCACGACATAAACGGTGTGGAAGGACCGGAATATATGATAACCCGAGGAAATAATGTCCATGCTTACGAAGATGAAGATGACACTAATTCGCCTGGCTTTTCGCCAAATGGCGGTGCCAATCTCACCTTCGACTTTCCATTTAATGGAGAGCAAGGGCCAGATGTGTATCAGGCCGCGTCCATTGTAAATCTTTTTTATGGTAATAATTGGATCCACGATGCGCTCTACGCCTATGGATTCAATGAATTGTCTGGAAATTTTCAAGAGATAAATTATAGTGGAGCGTCTGGCGGTAGCGATTACGTTCGCGCAGAAGCGCAAGATGGAAGCGGTATAAACAATGCCAATATGGCGACTCCTCCCGACGGTGGAAATCCAAGGATGCAGATGTACCTATGGACTACGGGGATTCAATCTGATATATTTTCGATTACCGCACCAGAAAACTTGGCTGGAAACTACGAAGCTGGTGGTCTTGGAAGCTATGGCCCCCCCATTCCGCTCCAAGGCATAGAAGCCGAACTTGCATTGCTGATCGATGGCGTAGGCGCTGGTACTGCAAGCTCTGACGGGTGTCAGCCTGCTACCAACGGGCAAGACCTTGACGGTAAAATAGTGCTCACTTACCGTGGGAACTGCAATTTTTCTGATAAGGTGCTCAGCGCCCAAAATGCCGGCGCCCTGGCCTGTATTGTAATCAACACCTCGGCTGGGGTGATCGATCTCGGCGGCGCTGGAGATGGTATTGAGATCCCTTCCTTTATGATCACCGCAGCAGCAGGAGCCACCTTCGTAAATGCCTTGAATAATGGCACCGCAATCACCGCTTCACTCAATGGGTTGAACGGTTTGGGCTTACGGGATTCTGGATTTGACAATGGAATAGTGGTGCATGAATATGTGCATGGACTTACCAACAGACTTACTGGCGGTCCTTCGCTCTCTAATTGCCTTCAGAATGAAGAGCAGATGGGAGAAGGCTGGAGCGACTGGTATGCGATGATGCTCACCATGGATATGGATGCTGCCAATCCTGTGACCCGACCTGTGGGTACTTTTGCAGCTACACAACCTACCGATGGCACAGGCATAAGGCCGGAACCCTATGACACCAGCTTCTCTGTAAACCCCTTCACTTACGCCAGCCTTCCTAGCAATGCGCTCACGGTGCCACATGGTGTCGGTTTCGTGTGGGCTACCATGCTGTGGGATTTGAGCTGGGCGCTAATGGATGTCTACGGATTTGACCCCGACCTAGTAAATGGCGATGGCGGTAATAATCTCGCTTTGCAATTGGTCACAGATGCACTTAAACTACAGCCTTGTTCGCCAGGCTTTATAGATGGACGAGATGCCATCATTCTGGCCGATGAGCTAAATAATGATGGGGAGAACTTCTGCTTGATCTGGGAGGTCTTTGCCAAGCGTGGGCTTGGCCATAGTGCCGATCAAGGATCATCGCTCAGCCGCGTAGATGGCACGGCCGGTTTTGACCTTCCACCGCTCTGTCAAACCGTTTTTTCGGCTCCTACGGCCGGCTTTGCCAGTGATGTCGTGCAGACCTGTAGCGGAGAAGTGCAGTTTACCGATCAGAGTGAAGATGTCGCCCAGATGTGGAATTGGGACTTTGGAGATGGAACCTTTTCTACTGAACAGAACCCTATCCATATTTATGAAGAAGAAGGAATTTATACCGTTACCCTTTCCGTATCCAATACGATGGGTGAGAGCACAGTGACTCAAGAGAATCTTATTGAATTTACACAGCCCCAAGCGCCAATTGCAGCGGGTGGAAGTGGCTGTGAAGGTGAGATGATCACCTTGTCGGGCTCAACTGAATTTGGCGAGGTACAGTGGCGGAATACTACTGGAGACCTTCTCGCCGTCGGCAATACCTTTAACGTAGCTGTCGGAGCCGATGACACTGAGTACTTGGTAAGTTCTGGTATTGGCATCGGCGACACGCTGAATATAGGGCCAGAAGATGAAGATTTTGGTACGGGTGGTCTGCATGCAACCGATTTTATAGGTGCTGTAGTTATAAGTGTAAACGAACCCGTTACGGTAAGCTCGGCCTACGTATTTAGCGGAAGCATAGGCACTCGTGTTATCTCCATCTGGGAAGGCCTTCCGGGAAATGGGGTTCCACCCATTGATCAAGTTACCGTTGATATAGACTTTCTGGGCGGCGGCAGGATTGATCTGAGCCTAGACATAACTGAAACAGGTGTTTACAGTATCGGCCTGAACCAAGCCGACCTATACCGAAACGATACCGGTGCCGATTATCCCTACGAAGTAGAAGGAGTGGATGTGGCCATAGTCAATAGCTCTGCCGGCGACGCCTTCTATTATTATCTCTACGATCTTGAAATAGTGCCAGAGAGTTGCGTATCAGAACCTGTTACGGTGACCGTAGAAACAGATGCAAGCGCTTCTTTCGAGTTTGATACCGATGTGTTTACGGTGAGCTTTACGGAGAATAATCCAGGCTCTACTTCGTGGCTATGGGACTTTGGCGATGGTACTACATCTACCGAGCAAAATCCGGTACATACCTACGCCACAGAAGCTGTTTTTGAGGTGACCCTTACTACCAATCAATGTGCGTTTACAGAAAATGTAGGGACAGGATTATTCACTGGAATAGATGAAAATGAAAGTTCTCAAATAACCATCTATCCTAATCCCGCGAATGGCTACTTCCAAATCAAATGGACTGAAGTGGTTCCAAGCCCCTATCGGTTAAATATTACCGATTTGAGCGGAAGGCTCATTCTGGAGACCAACTGGGAATCTGGCGCGGAACGCACTATCCAAATCGGCAATTTGCCCGCAGGTATTTATATCGTTGATCTTGAATTGGAAAATGGCGATGTAGTTGAACGGGAGAAGTTGACGGTGCTTTAAGTCACGAGCTGCGAGCCTAGGGTCGCGCGTCACTAGTCTCGAGACCCAAGACAGCTCCAGAAAGCCATACCGCCCACGCACCCAACTCGAGACCCGCGACTGAAGACTGGCGACTCGAGACTCACTCAAGCCGTTTCCAGGTTTGAGTCCTGCCTATCCAGCCCATCGGGTCTACGCTTCCGCGCAAATCAAGAGTATTGATATCATCAAGCTCCATGCTTGAGTAATAGGTTTTGCCCGATTCAGGGTCGTAGATTTCTCCGTCTTCCCATTCATCATCATCAAAGACGAAATTGCGCATAAACTCCATACCAAGCACGGGTTCGCCATTATCGGCAAGCTTGGGCTTTCCATTTTCATCTTTGGGTTCTTTCAGCCAGATAATTTTACCAAAGAAAGCACCGCCTGTGTTTTTCTGATAAATCTCCACATGCGAGCGGCCACCTTCTGAGATCCATTTGCCCAGAATATCAGTCGACTTTTGGCCTTGAGCCGGCAACTGAGAAATTGCCATCAGGCAGATAAAAGTGATGTTCAAAATCCATTTCATAGCTTTTCTATTAAAGTTTCCGTTCTCATAAAAGTATTTAGAATGCTTCACACTGACAAATGAGAACTGCGCTGTCGCATGACTCACCAAAAGATTTTCTATCTTCAACATCTCTCCATTCAATAATTTATCCTAAAATATCGATCATGGTAAAAAGCTATACGGGGGTGCGAAAGGCACCCATAAAAGAAATACAGCAAGTACAAGTCTCTGATTTTATGACTCAAAAGCTCATCACCTTTCATCCCGATCAGGCCATTGGCGAAGTAGCCCAATTGCTTATTTCCAAGAATATTTCGGGTGGCCCTGTGCTTGATGATAGCGGTAAGTTGATCGGAATCATTTCGGAAGGCGACTGTCTAAAGGAAATCGTTAAGGGGGAGTATACCAACACTCCACACCATCAGGGCACCGTGCGTGACCATATGGCTGCCGATGTGTATACCATAGAACCTGATTGTAATATTTTGGAAGCTGCCAGCAGATTTTTAAAACTAAAAGTTCGGCGATTTCCGGTCATGGAAGATGGAAAACTACTCGGACAAATAAGCCAGCGGGACGTAATGCGCGCGGTACATACGTTAAAGAAGCAGACGTGGTAGACGGTTTTCCGTACGGACTCCCAAAAGGTCGTTAGTTTTTGGTTATCCGTACGGACTCCCAAAAGGTCGTTGGTTTTTGGTTTGGATCGGCCAAGAAGGCTATTTTCAGTTAATTAATATAATCCTGGACTTGCTCAGTTTTCTTGGTAAGCAAGGATTAGCACATGAGAAGTTCAAAGTTTTGATTTCATTGGCTTTCATCCAAAGCGAAGCGCAGGACTTCTTCTTTTGAAAGCATCAAGCTGCTAGCTTCAAGCTAGAGAATGGAGTATGGCATCGCTTTTCTTTTTAGAGCTGCTAGCTGCAAGTTGGAGCAGCTTGTAGCTTGTAGCTTGTTAAATAGCTTGAAGCTTTTTCAATGGATCAGAGCTCTTTAAAGACAGAAAATCACCGCGACCGAAGAGTGGAATCGGTTGAAAACTCCACGCTGTCTGATATTGAAAAATAGTATCTTTGCCCCGACCTCGCATCAATCGTTTGCACGATTAAAAGCAATTGCTTATATTCATTGAGTTCTGAAAAGTTCAGAAATCAAGTGCAAATCTTAAACGAACAGAGAAATATTAATGGGAAGATCACAGGAAACCTGGAGCAAACGGGAAAAAGAAAAGAAAAAGCAAAAGAAAAAAGAAGACAAGCTCAAGCGCAAAGAACAGCGCCAAGAAGAAAACGAAGGTCAGACTTTTGACGACATGATCGCCTATGTCGATGCAGAAGGAAATCTAACCGACACCCCGCCAGATCCAACTAAGAAAAAAGAAGTAATCAAAGCTGAAGATATCATCATCGGTATTCCACCAAAAGATGAAAATGCCGAAGAAGAAATCAGAGAAGGAACGGTAACTTTCTTCGACGATTCGAAAGGCTATGGATTTATTAAAGTGAAAAACTCAAATGAGAGTTTATTTACCCACATCAAATCCCATATCGACGAAATCAAAGAAGGCAATCACGTAAGCTTTGACGTAGCACCCGGAGATAAAGGCCGGTAGCCATCAACGTGAAGATCATTCGTTAATTTCAACCGATTGACTCTCATAACTGAATAAAACTTAAAGATCGATTTTTAAGCCGCCATCCTTGGTGGCTTTTTTTTAGATGAGAATATCAAATCGTAAAATTTTTCGATTGTATTAGGCGATATTATTGATTCACAAGCTCTTAAACTACTAAGAATTATTAAAAATGGACGAAACAAAGGATATCACAACTGCTCTTAATGAATTTGCCAATTCCTTCATCGACAAATTGCCCGGCATAGCACTCGGCATTGCCATTATTGTAATAGGCCTGCTCGTAGGTACGTGGATCAGTAAAATCTTCAGTAAGCGCATTCGTGCAAAGACAGAAGACCCACTCATGAGCCGCTTCTTAGGCAAAGCCATAAAAATAGTCTTCGTATTGATAGCCGTAATGCTGGGTTTGCGCGCCGCCGGTCTCGGTGGTATAGCCACGGCGGTGCTCACAGCGGCGGGCGCTTCGGCAGTGGTGCTTGGTTTTGCGTTCAAGGACATTGGCGAAAACTTCATTGCAGGCGTAATTTTGGCTTTCAACCGTCCATTTAATGTAAACGATACGGTGATGGTAGGAGATATTTTCGGGAAAGTAAAAACACTCGAATTCCGCTATACAAAAATCAAAACCTTCGATGGCAAGGATGTCTATATTCCAAACAGTGACGTGCTTACCGAACCCGTAACCAACTATACCGAAGATGGATTTTTCCGGTGGGATTTCGTGATCGGTATTGCCTACGAAGATAATATCGAAGGCGCCAAAGAATCGGTGATGAAGGCGCTGCGCAGCGAGCCGGCCGTAATCGAAGATGAAGAGCACGAAAACTTCGTGATCGAAGATGAGCTGGCCACGAGCACGGTAAATCTCAAAGTATTCTTCTGGGTCGACACGACCGACTTCCGGCGGCAGGCGCTTATCACAAAAGGTAACGTGGTGCGAAATGTAAAAGAAGCCCTCGAAGCAGATGGTTATTACCTACCCGCAGATATCCAAGAGATCAAGCTCTATGGCGGCGAGAAGGAGTTTAATGTCAGGGTGGCTAAGTAGTGTCTGTCCATAGAGTCCGCTATCTGCCTTGCACTTGTTCTAAAAACAGTCGTCCCGCTCGAGCGGGACTCCTTGATTTTTAGAACTGCGCGCGCGTTGCTATCGAACTCTTTGATCCAGCCACCCGACTGTATGGACCGACCCTGGTTAATGCGCTGCCAGAAAGAAGGTCGCCTTGTCATTCAGAACGGAGTGAAGAATCCCTATACCGGTGATTGGTTTTTAGTGATTGGTTAGTGTCTGTCGATAGCGTCTGCATATTTCGGACATCATTGTGCCACCCATTTCGCTCCATATTGTGCCAGCCATTTCGTCAGTCATTGTGCCACTCAGAATGAACTAAAACCATTCAAAATGGACTCTATTTCGGAGTTCATTGTGCCACTTTACTAGATCTGGCCTACATAGATCCAATTTGATTTCGGGGATCATTGTGCCACTTTTCATCATTTCTCCATAGCCTTGCTAATAAAGGATATGGCCGGACAAAGAATAGAACTGATGGATTTAAGACAATTGATACAACTCAAAAAGAAGGGTATAAGTAACCGGAAAACGGCAGAAGCCCTTCAAGTAAGCCGCAATACGGTCAATAGTTATGTGGCTGTTTTTAAGGCACATTCGTGTAGTTTTGATGAGCTTCTTTCTTTAAACGACAAGGACCTCGCAGAGCTTTTTCCGCAAGCAGATTATAAAGATGCCAATAAGTACAAGCAGCTTGCAGCGGAGTTCGATTACTATGCAAAAGAACTCACCAAGACAGGCTGCACCTTGCAAACACTCTGGCAAAGTTATCTGGAGCGATACCCGGAAGGCTATCGTTACACCCAGTTTACACAGTATTTTAGACTGTGGCACAACCGCCAAAATCCAAGTGGGATACTCATCCACAAAGCGGGTGAACAGCTCTTTGTGGACTATACCGGAAAAAAACTCTCTTATACAGATCGCAATACGGGTGAGATAATAGCCGTAGAGGTTTTGGTTGGTATAATGCCCTGTAGCCAGTACACTTTTGTAGCATGTATGGCAAGCCAAAAGCGCGAAGATTTTATAGGTGGCATAAACAGTGCACTACAGTATATAGGTGGCGTGCCGAAAGCCATTGTTACAGACAATCTGAAATCGGCGGTAAGTAAGACCCATAAATACGCTCCCGAAATCAACAAGACCCTTCGGGACTGCGCGCTGCATTATGACTGTATGATAGACCCTACAAGACCTTATCATCCCAAAGACAAGGCTCTGGTAGAAGGAGCGGTAAAGCTGGTATATCAACGTATTTTTTATCCCCTTTCAAAACAGACCTTTTTCAGTATCAGTGACCTTAACAAAGCCATCAGGGAGCTTCTTGAAAAGTACAATCAGTTCAGCTTTAAATATGCTGAAACGACCCGTGAACAACGCTTTCTGGAGCTCGAAAAAAATGCAATGAACCCTTTGCCTCCATATCCCTACGAGCTACGCTATTACAAACGCGCCAAGGTGCAGAAAATCTGCCATATACTGCTAAGCGCCGATAAGAACTATTATAGTGTACCGAGCAGATATATAGGGCATTATGTAGAAGTGCAATACAACAAAGACACCGTAGAGATCTTTTACAACCGAGAACGCGTGGCCTCTCACAAGCGAAGCTTCCGTAAAGGGGCCTACACAACCCAAAAAAACCACATGCCTACAGGTCATCAGGTATTTACACACTGGGACCCGGTAGACTTCACAAATCGCGCAAGCAAAATAGGTACATACACCCAAGCATATATTAAACGCCTTTTCGATCAATCTGATTATCCGCAACACGCCTGCAAGCAAGCCCAGGGAATCTTGGCTTTGGCAAAACAATACCCACACCAACGTGTAGAAAAAGCTTGTCAGCGTGCCTGGGAATATCCCCAATCATCTTATAAAACCATAGCGAAAATACTCGAAAACAAAACCGACCAAATGGCAGATCAAACAGATTATAAGCCAAAGGAAACAACGCCACACGCAAACATACGTGGCGCAACAAGTTATGCTTAATACACTCCATTTTAATAAACACAAAACACAATGAACACCTTCAACACAGTAGAGAAAATGAAATCTATGAGCATGCACGCCATGGCCGACATCTACAACCAAGCCATCACCCAAAACATGCACAGCGACATGGAACAAGACGAATTTACTGCCTTACTGGTAGATAGTGAATGGGAAGACCGGCAGCACCGGAAAATAGAGAGGCTCATCGCCAAGGCCCGGTTCCAGATCCATGCATCGGCATCAGATATTAACTATCAAAGTTCGCGTAAACTTGATAAGATAATGGTACAGCGTCTTTTAAACCTCACATTTATGAAAAATCATGAAAACATAATCATCACTGGTTCTACCGGGGTGGGCAAAAGTTATATCGCCCAAGCCATTGGCAATCAGGCCTGCCAGATGCTGCAAACAACCTATTACTTTATAGCCAGCAGGTTCTTTGATGAAGCTCGACTGGCAAAACTTGAAGGAACTTACCTCAAGAAAATAAAGAGAATAGCTCAGGCAGACCTCTTGATTATGGACGACTTTGGACTTACACCTATAGAACAATCAGATCGCCAGGTATTGCTCGAAATGATCGAAGAACGCCATCAAAAAGGATCAACTATTATCGGTTCGCAGATACCTGTATCCGGATGGCACGACCTGATAGGCGAAGGGACCATTGCTGATGCCATACTGGATAGACTGGTTTATTCATCGCATCGTATTGAGTTACAGGGAGAATCACTACGCAGCACACAGAAGTTGTCAAAATGACATATAAACCGTAAAATTATACTTGAAAAGTGGCACTATATCCTCCGAAATGAGTGGCACAGTATGACCGAAATATCCAGCGTCCGCTAACTGCCTTGCACTTGTTCTAAAAACAGTCGTCCCGCTCGAGCGGGACCCCTTAATTTTTAGAACTGCGCACGTGTTGCTATCGAACTCTTTGATCCAGCCACATGACTGTATGGGCAGACCCTAGTTAATGCGCTGCCAAAAAGAAGGTCGCCTTGTCATTCAGAACGGAGTGAAGAATCCCTATACCGGTGATTGGTTTTTGGTGATTGGTTAGTGTCTGTCGATAGAGTCCGCTATCTGCCTTGCACTTGTTCCAAAAACAGTCGTCCCGCTCGAGCGGGACTCCTTGATTTTTAGAACTGCGCGCGCGTTGCTATCGAACTCTTTGATCCAGCCACCCGACTGTATGGACAGACGCTGGTTAATGCGCTGCCAGAAAGAAGGTCGCCTTGTCATTCAGAACGGAGTGAAGAATCCCTATACCGGTGATTGGATTTTGGTGATTGGTTAGTGTCTGTCCATAGCGTCCGCTATCTGCCTTGCAATTGTTCTAAAAACAGTCGTCCCGCTCGAGCGGGACTCCTTGATTTTTAGAACTGCGCACCTGTTGCTATCGAACTCTTTGATCCAGCCACCCGACTGTATGGACAGACTCTAGTTAATGCGCTGCCAGAAAGAAGGTCGCCTTGTCATTCAGAACGGAGTGAAGAATCCCTATACCGGTGATTTGTTTTTGGTGATTGGTTAGTGTCTGTCCATAGCGTCCGCTATCTGCCTTGCAATTGTTCTAAAAACAGTCGTCCCGCTCGAGCGGGACTCCTTGATTTTTAGAACTGCGCGCGCGTTGCAATCGAACTCTTTGATCCAGCCAAACGACTGTATGGACAGACCCTAGTTAATGCGCTGCCAGAAAGAAGGTCGCCTTGTCATTCAGAACGGAGTGAAGAATCCCTATACCGGTGATTGGTTTTTGGTGATTGGTTAGTGTCTGTCCATAGAGTCCGCTATCTGCCTTGCACTTGTTTTAAAAACAGTCGTCCCGCTCGAGCGGGACTCCTTGATTTTTAGAACTGCGCGCGCGTTGCTATCGAACTCTTTGATCCAGCCACATGACTGTATGGACAGACACTGAGTAGTCTTTTATTTTTTGCTTATCAGTTTCGGGACTTGCAGATGGGCTTTCTGTGGTGCTTTTCCCGAATTCCCGGAACTACCGCAGGTTAGCCTTCATCGCGCGGAGACGAGACAATGTTATAGGATGAATAAAATGAGATTTTCCACAGACTATCGTTGTGGTCTGACCCATAAAAGACCAACGGGCGGAATGAAAAAAGCCGCCCCGATAGTATCGGAACGGCTTTCAAATTAAAATTTGATTTCGGATTCTTACTGCACCATCAACTTGTAGGTAGCGCTTTCGCTACGCTGATTTACAATGTTTAGGAAGTAAAGACCTGAATTCAAGTCAGCGGTATTGATCTCCACACGAGTGCTGTTGATCAGTACATTCTCACGAATTGTTTTACCTGTGATATCCATAATGTTCATTCGGAGCGTATAGCTGTTCGGATTTTGAATATCGATATAGCTCACTCCGGTAGATGGATTAGGGAAAATTACTACTTCGCCAAGTTCGATGCTGGTAGTGCTCAAAATAGTTGAACATGAATTAAAATAATAGGCATCTAAAACTTCGTCTTGAGAAGATAAAAAGAAGGTACGATTATAGCCACCTTGTCCGTTAGAACATCCGCATCCCAATGAATCTAAATTGGCACTTTCTTCGTTCGCAGGGGTATTAACATCTCCATTAACATACTTATACTTCATTTCTACGATGCCCGTAACATCAGCAGAAGCCTCATATATTCCATCTGAATTGTCATCAGTCATTTGAATAGCACCATCCTGAAATGTTGGATTAGTGAAATTTCCAAAAACATAAACCCCTTCTGGAGATACTACTTGATCGTTCATATTAACCCTGAAAGTAATGTTACTCGCACCAGATACATCCGCGCAGTCGTTAACTTCACACTGCGCAAAGCAATATTCTACAGTTACTGGGTCTTCTCCGACAATAACTTGTCTGTTATTATTAGTTGCACATAAACAAGGAATTTCTTCGTCGGTTCCCCATGACAGACCGTTCAAAAACTTATACTCGTAAGTTCCTTGATCAACGAGCACTGTGGTTTCATAAATGCCATCACTATCACCATCAGTAAGCAGGGTTGCGCCTGGTGCCCATCCTTGAAATGATCCAGCCACACTAACTCCATCGGGGTTTCCGCCTTGCTGCGTAAGATTTACTCTAAATGTTACTGGCGTTTGAGGAGCGCAGAGATCGCATGAATTAAAACAGTAAGCTGTAGTTTCTATGTTATCTGTACCCACTTCCAAAATTCTATTCGAATTCATTGTGCAGGGAGATGGGCTAGCACCGCCTTGAAATTCTTCGGTTCCCCAGAAGTCCCCGTGCAAGAATTTGTATTCGTAACTGGCATTAGCATCAACATAGGTCATATAAGCATATTTGTTTCCAATTGCAGGACTAGCAGTTCCATACTGAGGTGTCCAGTTGGGCGTTATAACGTTACCTGCCACATGAACTCCTGCTGCATCAATTACTTGCTCACCCATATCAATATTAAGTTTAATGGCAACCTTGCCCTCTGGAGCGCCTGTTCCAAACTTAACTGGAGCTAGCATGAACCCATTAGGCAAAATTTCTTGACCATCCTGATCTATTGGATTGCTTCCATGCCAGTCGGTAATTGCAAAAAAACGATTGTTAGTAATTCCATACTCTCCAGGTATGTTGCCTTCATCCAAACCTTCACCCCAATTATTACCATTTACAAATTTGTACTGATAAGCTCCTGCCGGGAGTGATACTGTTATCTCATAAATGCCATCAGCATCATTATCTAACATTGTGCTGGTGTTAGGCTGCCAGTCTCCGGGAAAACCTGCTTCAGACTGAAAGTCTCCCGCCACATGCACGCCATTCGGACCGACCACTTGATCGTTCATATCAACCTGAAAGGTCACATCAATCTGCGCAATTGCCGAAGCACCAAAAAGTGCTGCGAACGCCATTAGGTAAATTTTCTTCATAATTCTGATTTTAAAAGATTTAATTAGTTATTGTACTTATTACACTAACAAAATTAAGTTAATTTTGAGAACCGTGTAAATTTATCAGTAAAAAAACACTCCGAATGCATCAATTGTTTGACTGTAAATCATTTAAGTTTTTCACCAATCTTGAAATCACAAGCCTATTGGCCGCTTTAAGCTTAACATTGGGTTCCCTTGCTTCTTTTGGTCAAAAAAACGCCGCCACACCACTCCATGTAGACCCGCCCCATTGGTTTATCGGTATGCCTTCTCCCGAACTTGATATTCTCATCCATTCTGAAAATATCGGAGATGCCAAGATCGAAATAGGCTCTGGAAACCAACGCGTTAAGCTGGTTAAAGTTCTGCCCATGGCCAATCCCAACTATGCATTGGTACAGCTCAATTTGGCGGAAGCCAAGGCAGCAGACTCATTCACGATAGCTATAAAAGGCAGGGGAAAGCGCGAAAAGTATACCTACCAACTCAAGGACAGGACGGTATGTAAACGAGGACTCGATCAAAGCGACCTGATCTACCTCATCACGCCCGACCGCTTTGCCAATGGAGACCCTGCCAATGATAGCTTCAAAGACATGAAGCAAGTGGGCGTAAACCGCCAAGAGCCCTTTAAGCGGCATGGCGGTGATATACAAGGCATCATAGACCATTTGGACTACATCCAAAATCTGGGTGTAACCGCAATCTGGCCAAACCCCTTGCTCGAAAACGACCAACCCTTAGAATCCTACCACGGTTATGCCTTCACCGATTATTATCAAATAGATAGACGGTTTGGCAGCAATGCACTCTATAAAACGCTGGTAGACTCGCTCCACGCCCGCGGTATGAAGATGATCATGGACGTGGTCTATAACCATATGGGCAGCGAGCATTACCTATACCGCGATATGCCCGACTCGGCATGGTTTCATATTTGGCCAGAGTATACCCGCACCAGTTACCGCGCCACCACGCTTATGGATCCCTATGCATCGGCGCACGATAAAAAGATAATGACCGATGGATGGTTTGACAAACATATGCCCGACCTTGACCAGACCAATGCAGATGTGGCGCGCTATCTCATCCAGCAAACGCTGTGGTGGATAGAAGAATATCAGCTCGATGGGCTCCGAATAGATACCTACGCCTACCCCGATCAGGCTTTTATGCGGCGCTGGGGCAAGACGGTGAAGGAAGCCTTCCCCGATATATTTCTCTTTGCCGAGACTTGGGTGCATGGTACGCCTGTGCAAGCTTGGTTTCTCGGAGATGCGCTGGCGCCGGAGCCCAATCACCTCGATGGGCTCACCGACTTCCAGGTCTATTACGCCATCAATGAAGCATTGCATAATCAGCAAGGGTGGACCGAAGGCATCAGCAAACTCTACTATACCCTTGCGGCCGATTATGTCTATAAGCATCCCGAGAAGATGGTCACCTTCTTGGATAACCATGATCTGGCGCGATTCCTAGGGTCGATGAACGGCGATATGGCAAAATTTGAAATTGGCCTCAGCCTGCTCTTTACCCTAAGGGGAATACCCAGCATATACTACGGTACAGAACTGCTCATGAAAGAAACGGACGGACATGGAAAAATCCGCGAAGACATGATGGGCGGGTGGGCGAATGATTCGATCAATAAATTCATGGTAGCTGGCCGTTCGCAGGCCGAGAATGACGCCTACGATCTGATCAAAACACTAAGCGATTTCCGCCGCGCCCATCCCGCACTTACCGAGGGCAGCTTTACGCAATACGTACCTATAGACGGGCTCTATGTATACTTCCGTAAAAAAGGCGATGACTTGATCATGGTGGCCATAAATACGGGCACGAAAGAGCGCAGCGCCCCGATGAGTAAATTTTCAGAGTTTATCTCTGGCGCCAAGAGGCTGGTCACCCCAGATGGAAGCATGAGCATCAACAAAGAAAACCTTGTGCTTCCAGCCATGAGCGTAAGAATATGGAGTGTAGAGTAAGAAAAGGATCAGTACGTATCTGAAGATGTAAAATTTAAGCTTACCCTCAAATGAAGCAAGAACATCTTTCCTTGCCATCACCTTCGTTTACGATCTGATCGAATGACAGACCGCCACGCCATCGTTAACATTTCATTAACGATGCTGGTTTTTTTAAGGCCGTGGGTTTTACTAGTTTTGCCAAAATAGAAAATTCCAAATATGGAAAAGATAGAAGGATTATTTGAAGGAGCAGGCGCCCTAATTTTGAAATACGGTCTTAAACTGGTGATGGCCATTGCAGTGCTGATCATCGGCTTATGGGTGATCAAGTACATTGTAAAAACGATTAAGAAAACCTTTGAAAAACGTGAAGTTGACCCTTCGCTCCGTCCATTCTTAGCGTCCATTATTTCGGCCTTGCTGAAAGTAATGCTGGTCATATCGGTGGCCAGCATGCTCGGCATAGAGATGACATCATTCGTAGCGGTGCTCGGTGCGGCTGGCCTGGCCATAGGTTTGGCGCTTCAAGGTAGCCTTGCCAATTTTGCGGGTGGGGTCTTGATACTGCTGTTGAAGCCATTTAAAGTGGGCGACTTTATTGATACCGGCAGCTACTCAGGGTCAGTGCGCGAAATTCAGATATTCTATACCTACATGACCACCACATCGGGGCAGGAAGTGATCATACCAAATGGTGAGCTGAGCAATAATGCGGTGACCAATTATTCTTATCATGATACCCGCAGGTTTGATATGGTATTTGGAATAGGCTATGGCGACAATATCGATAAGGCCAAGTCAGTATTGGAAGGATTGGTGAAGGAAGAATCCAAATTCTTGGCCGAACCAGCGTATGATATTTTTGTGGAAACATTGGCAGACAGCTCTGTGAACATTCACGTACGCGCTTGGATGAAGAGCTCCGACTATTGGGGAGTCTATAACCACATGAATGAAAAAGTGAAGAAAGCATTCGACGCCCAAGGCATCAGCATCCCATTCCCACAGCGGGATATACATATGATCAGGGAGTAGTTTTTTTGGAAAGTTTAAAGTTGGAGCGGAGCAGAAACCAAGCCATCGGCAAGGTTGGAGCAAAACAGAAACCAGTCAGCGAGCCTTCCCTTGGTTCATCCGATACCCAAGACAAGATCGCTTGACGAGACCCCGCGGGTCTCCAAAACCCGCGGGGTCTGATCGCGGAAACCAAGCCACCATCATTGTTGCAGCAAAACGGAAACCAGTCGGCGACTTTGCCATTTGTTCATCCGATACCCAAGACAAGATCGCTTGACGAGACCCCGCGGGTTTCCAAAACCCGCGGGGTCTGATAGCGGAAACCAAGCCACAATCATGGTTGGAGCAAAACGGAAACAAGTCGGCGACTTTGCCATTTGTTCATCCGATACCCAAGACAAGATCGCTTGACGAGACCCCGCGGGTTTCCAAAACCCGCGGGGTCTGATAGCGGAAACCAAGCCACAATCATGGTTGGAGCAAAACGGAAACCAGTCGGCGACTTTGCCCTTAGTTCATCCGATACCCAAAATAAGATCGCTTGACGAGACCCCGCGGGTTTCCAAAACCCGCGGGGTCTGATCGCGGAAACCAAGCCATCGGCACGGCTGTTTTTTCCAAAACTGGAATTTTAAATTGATAGACTATTTCAGTTGAGGTATTCGTCGCTGCATTTAAAAGAGATCCCACCTTGACGAACGCAGCGAGTGCGCAGCTGCGACCGCAGCAAGTGCGCACGTATGAGTCAAGCCTTTTAGAACCTAATAACTAACCAAAGTTTGCATGGCCCGGGCGGGGATTTCTATTTCTACCTGCTTAGTACCTACCAGATACTTATAGCTTACCGATTCGTCGGTTGGGTTCATCACCACTCCTACCAAGCTCCCATCGGTATTGGCGAAGGTCGTGCTCATCAATGAGCTACGGCTGGCCACGGTGCTTACCCGCTTGGCTTCCTTGCCGATAAATTTTGAGAAGTGGCCGATGTAATAATACGTCGGGGTAAAAGTCAGTTCTCCGGTCTCTGTATTGCCATGTACTGGGGCAAAACAGAAGTTGTCAACATGGTTGGTCCGCCGCGCTGGTCGAGCAAAATATTCCAGTCCGTCCACCCCACAGTACCTTGGTTAAAATCGTTGATCATGGATCGTCCATAGCGCTCGGCATTTGGCCAATATTCATACCTATTAGGATCGAAGCTCTCCGCGCAGCCTTCGGTAAAGAGCAGGTTTTTTTCTGGAAAGGCATCTTTGATGGCTCCCAGATTATCGAACATCGGTAGGCCACCCGTCCAGGTTTCGTACCAGTGAAATCCTATCCCCCAAGCATATTTTGATGCTTCCGGATCTTCAAAGATGGTATTGGCACGATGCGTAATAAGGTCACGGTTATGATCCCATACCACGATATTCTTATCGCCGTAGCCCGCTTTTTCCATGGCTGGGCCTAGGTTGTTCTTGAGAAAATCACGCTCTTCGGCAGCGGTGTAAATACATGATTCCCAGCGCTGAGTGGCCATCGGCTCATTTTGGATGGTCACGCCCCATATCGGGATGCCTTCCATCTCGTAAGCTTCGATAAATTTGGTGAAATAATTGGCCCAGGCATCGGCATACTCGGGCAGCAGTTTGCCACCTTGCAGCATGTCTTCCCTGCCCTTCATAAAGGCTGGCGGGCTCCATGGACTGGCATAGGTGAGAAGTTGGCCACCAGCTTCGGCCGTCGCAGCTTTGATCATGGGGATTCGAAACTCTTTATCATGCGCTATGCTAAAGCTGCTCAGATCCTTATCGCCCTCGTCGATGTAAGTATATGAGCCCGTGCTGAAATCGCAGCTGTGAATATTGGTGCGCACGAGGCTATAGCCGATTCCGCTTTCAGCGTTGAAATAGGCGGAGAGCAGCTGATCCTGCTTTTTCTTTGGAAGGGCATAAAATACCTCGGCAGAAGCATCGGTGATGGCACCGCCTATTCCCATGAATGTCTGGAAGGTCTTAGCCGGATTTACAAATACGGCCGTTTCCGTTTCCATCGGCTGCACTGCTTTCGCAAACGTCTTTACCCCTGTTTCGCTAAGGCGCAGTTCGGTATTTTGAGCTGTAGTATAAATACGGACTTCGTCGAAATCCTTCATTTCTATTGTGGCAGCCTTATTTTCGGTGGTGATGGTTGCGGCCTCCGCATTTTTAGAATCCTCTTTTGGCTGACAAGCCGATAATAAGAAAGTTACAAGGCCAACGGTAAGGATGGTTTTCATGGTAATGAAAGTTTAAGGGCTGGAATTTTGGAATTGGAATAATGATATAGTTCGGTCAATCCCAAATCAATGTTGCCACAGCTCCGCCCTGAAGGGTAGTGCTCACGATCTCATCATCGCCAGGGTTGATGTTAAAAGTCTGCTCTTGGTCGGCATTGTTCAAAATAACCATTACCAACTTTCCGGCTGGGGTTTTGAATGCTACGTTTTGCAAATTATTTGGCGTTTCTGAAAATACTCGAACCGAACCAGGCACTACAAATTTTGATGCATGCCCCATAGTGTAATAGGCTGGGTTTCGGGTCACCACATTCCCATCGATCGTAATAGCTCCAAGGCAGAGCGTGCAGCCGCCTGGTGTATGCGGGTCATAATTAGGGTCGGAAGCAAGGTTCCATTGCAATACACATTTACACCAGTTTCGCGATGCGCCGATGGTGAGCTCCCGCACGTTCCAGCGCAGGTCGGAGCCAAAATTTCCCGGTGCACCTACCCATTGCTCTGTGAAGTAAAGGCTCTTATCGGGATGTGCATTATGCACTTGTGAGAGGGCTCCGATAGTGCCGCCGTAGAGATGAAAGGCCGAACCTTCCACATAAGGATTTGCGGCAGGATCGTCAAAGATGGAAATAGGATAGTCGGGACGGTCGGCATTATGGTCATAGGCTACGATCTTGGTATCGATATTCGCATTGGCGAAAGCCGGCCCCAAATAATTTTTAATAAAATCGGCCTGTGCGGGGGCGTCCATGAACATACTCGGATTATTGCCATCATAAAGAGGCTCGTTTTGAATCGTAATTGCATCAATTATAATTCCTTCATCGGCGTAAGCCTGAATATATTTTACAAAATAGAGCGCATAGGCAGCGTAATACTGTGGCTGCAGGCTTCCGCCGATGGTGTTACCATTATCTTTCATCCAGACCGGCGCCGACCAGGGAGATCCCATGATCTTCATATCGGGGCTCAAGGCCAATATTTCTTTGAGCACGGGAATCAAATTACTGTAATCCGGCCCTAGATCAAATTCGCTCATATCGGTATCGGTCTGACCTGCCGGAAGATCATCGTATGAGAAGGTAGCAGGATCAAGGTCTGAAGCACCAATGCTTACGCGTAAATAGCTCGTACCTATACCATTGCCGTTTCGTGTGAACAGTTCTTTTAGGATATTGGCCCGCGCCGAAGCGCTCATATCGTTGAGTAGTATGGCACTCCCACCAGTCAGGGAATATCCAAAACCGTCCATAGTTTGAAAAGTACTGCCCTGATCTACGTTGATGGTCGGTGCATCTGCATTTACGGCAGCCCCTTTTATCACCATGTTTTCGATAGAAGTGAGCTTAGCAGATCCGTCAGGATTGGAAAGGTAAGCTTGCACGGCGGCAGGATCTTTAACCAGCGGTGGCCCAGGATTTTTGATATCATCGAGATCATCATTTGAGCAGGCCGCGGCGGTAAATGCGAGTAGCAATGAAAATACTAAGGTCTTATTAATTAAAGTGTTCATCGTTTTTTTATTTTCTTTTTCCGGTACGGATCAAGCCGAACGGATTCAATTTTTATTGCAATTCAAAATCGTAAACGCCACCACTATAGTCGGGATTTACGTTGATGGTTACCGTATACATGCCGGTAGTGGAAATATTGTTCCAGTTGGCACCAGAGGGGTTTTCGGTCATCGTACCAACGAGTTGGGTGGGCGTGTCACTGCCAAACTGGATGTCCCAAGGAGAGAAGAACTTACTGTGGTATTGTGATACGAGCTGCACAGAGCGCGTAAAAGAATGCGGATGTACATAGGTCATCAGATTTTCGGTACGTGCATCCCAGCCACCGTTATCTTCATCCCAATGGAATAGTTTAAGATTGTAGTATAGCCAGTCAACGCTGAGATTGTCGACATCTACCGAAATAGTATACATCTGGTCCCTGGCTGCTGTAAATGTACCGCCTTCGGTCAGGGAAGTGGTAGCATTGATCTTATCACCATTGGGCGTGGTGGTAGCCCCGATAGCTGTGGTCAGACCATAGGAGATTCCGCCGCCAGTGGGTGAAGGGCTAAAAGAATAGGTCACCCCTTCTTGCAATGCGAAATAATTATTGGACTCATAAACGCTGCCTACTAGATTAAGGCTTCCTGCGCTCACGCCATTGCCCACTACATACAGGGTGCTCGGTGGGCCGGTATCTTCAAAGCGCATCACATTGATAGTCCTGCTCCCGGAGTCGGTGGCTTTGTCGAGCGATAATGATGTTACGATCCATGCCAAGGCAGTGACAGCTTCTGATGCCACACCCGCATCGGCAAGGAAACCGTCAAATTCTTGGGCATTGAGCGATGTGCTCAGCTCATCGGTCTCGACCGAATAAAGAGTGTCGGTGGTGGCATAGATAAGCGTGAACCTATAGCTCACATTATACCCTTCGCTTGAGCTGGCAGGTGCCCAACTGAACTCGAACTCTTCTTGGTTCTGGTTTACATTCAATACGATAGACTCATTGTCGGCGGGAGACTGCAAACTGGGTGCACTGAGTGTCCAAGCGCCAACAGGATCCATATTTGAATCTTCTTCGCAACCCGTAAGGGCGAGAAGCGCGAAGCTGATTAAAATGAAATTTAGCTTTTTCATGATTTCTTTTTTGTTCTTAAAGAAGTTAATATCCTGGGTTTTGGGTAAGGTTGGGGTTTCTGTTCAGCTCTCCCTGTGGGATAGGCAATAAAAGATCGTTTTCGACAAAATTATAATTGACTGGCTGGCCGGTGCGAAGATCGATTTCTACCAAATTGTTCATGGTTTCAATGGCCACGCCATTTCTGCGCAGGTCGTCATATCGATGTCCTTCTTGAACTAGCTCAAGGCGACGCTCAAGCAATATCGCTTCTTTCATAGACTCATAAGATGCCGTGGCTTGTGGTGAAAGGTCGGGAAGGTTTACCCGCGACCTTATCTGGTTTACAAGCGTCGCAGCGCCTGCAATGTTGTTCTGCTCATTTAGGGCTTCTGCTTTCAGCAAAATGATGTCGGCAAGACGCAGCAAATACGTGTTATCGGCACTGGCAAATCCACCGGCATTCTTCCATTTATATGAAAATGGAATGCTGCTGCCCACGGCATTTCCCCAATACTCATCAATATACCCTACCGACTCGAAGAGCACGCTGGCATTCATCCGCACCATGTCCCCTTCGGCATTGAAGGCATCGATCAAATCATGGCTGGGAGTTACAAATTTGCGCCAAGCATCGCCGCTTATCGAAGGTGGCAGGTGAAGCTGCGGGCCAAAGTTGCCTTCATTGCCACCCAAGAATTGAATCTCAAGAATACTCTCTGCGCTATTGTAATTATTGCCATCGAAAAGACTGGCATAATTTCCTACCAATTGATAGTTGCCGGGATTGGTAATCACCAGGTCAGCATTCTCTATCACTTTGGCATAATCGGGCTCCGGCATTTGGGCGTAGACCTTTGTCAATACTGCGTAAGCTGCTCCACTTGTGGCACGTGCTTTATTCACGGATGAGCCACCAGCGTAAGTATCGGGCAGGCGCTCTAAGGCGACAGTTAGATCATTGATTATTTGATCATACACAGCGTCAACCGGCATACGGCTTAAGCGCGTAGATTCCGGATCTGCGGTTGAAGTAAGCTCCAAGGTAATAGGAATATCTCCAAACATTTTCACCAAAGTAAAGTAATGGAAGGCTCGAAGAAAATAGGCTTCACCCAGTATTTCACTCCTTCTCTTTTCGGTCAAAGCTCCATCTTGAATCTCGGGTGCTTTTTCGATCACTAGGTTGGCTTTCGCAATAGCGTTATAGACATTGCCCCAAACAGCGAGCACCCTGCTATTGATGGGCGTTACATTATTTAGATCGAAGGCAAACAGCTCAGGATTATCTCCGCCGGCGTAATAATTATCAGTTCTTACTTCCTGAAAGATCACATGATCCCAAACGTAATATTGAGAAGACTGGAATGATTCGTAGGTACCAGTGAGCGCAGCTTCAAGCTGACTAGCGGTAGTGTAGCCCGTGCGGTTGGTCTCTTCGGAAATAGGTTCGCGATCCAGAAAATCTTCACAAGATGTACCTGCCAAAAGCATTAGGACGGCACTCAAAATAATAACTCTAGAATATTTTTTCATCATCGGGCGTATTAAAAGGTTAGGTTAAGTCCAAATATCAGGTTTCGTGTTTGCGGATAGGTACCAAAGTCTATCCCCTGTGCTAAATTATCGCCGCCAAATGCATTCACTTCTGGATCGAAACCGGAGTAGTCTGTGAAGGTAAAAAGGTTTTCACCTGTTACATACAATTTAAGGTTTTCAATACCTACTTTGTTCAATATCGTTTTGGGGATAGTGTAGCCAAAAGTGACAGCCTTAAAGCGAAGGTAGGAGCCATCTTCGACAAATCGGGTAGACACCAAGGGAATGGTTCCGAATTCTGCCCTTGGCACATCGGTAATATCGCCGGGACTCCGCCATCTATCGAGCACAGCGGCCGACTGGTTTTTAGGGCTGTTCATGCTTTCGGTTTCCATCCGGGTGGCGCTATAGATATCATTGCCCTGCGATCCTTGAATGAATATGCTCAGGCTAAAGCCTTTATAGGCGAAATCATTCGTAAAGCCGTAAAGGAAGTCTGGGTTCGGATCACCTATTATCCTTCTATCATCTGCTACGGGGTCAAAAGTAGACTCCCCATTGCGGTCTATGTAAAACTGATCTCCCGATTCGGGGTCTACCCCGCCCACCACATAACCGTAGAATATGCCAAGTGCTTCTCCTTCGCGCACCAGGCTGATGTCCTGCCCAGCAATAGTTCCAGCAGGTATTTCATCACCGGCGATATTTACAACTTCATTCCGATTGATGGATAGATTGAAGTTGGTGCTCCATTGAAAGTCATCACGGGTATAATTGACCGTATTCAATAAGAATTCGAGCCCTCTATTCTGAACTTCTCCAATATTCTGAATTGCGCTGCTGAAACCTGTAGTAAGCGGAAGCGGAGCATTGAGCAATAGATCGGTAGTGGTCTTTATGTAACCATCAATAGACAATGCGACGCGCCCTCTGAAGAAGGAGATATCTATCCCAAGATTGACTTGCTCCGACTCTTCCCACTTCAAGTCCCTATTTTCAATGGATGCAGGAAAAGTGCCCGGCTGGGCTGAACCACCGATCGGGTAATTGGCTCCAGGCCGTACTTGACCAAAATGAGAATAAAATCCTATTTGGTCATTGCCGACCACACCCCATCCGAATCGCAATTTCAACTCGGAAAGCTTATTCACATCCTGCATGAATTTTTCTTCAGATATCCGCCACCCTGCAGAGAAAGATGGGAAATAACCCCATTTTTTATCAGGCCCAAATACGCTGGAGCCATCCGCTCTAAAATTGGCGGTAAAGAGATAACGGCCTTCATAATCATAGTTAATTCGCGAAATGAAAGATGAATTAGCTTTTTCGTCTCTCCTGCCTGTCGCTGCTAGAAATTCAGCACCTGCATTTGGAGTTATGATGCTGGAGCTGGCAAAATTTCTCGTTTCTAGAAAACTACTTT
This sequence comes from uncultured Cryomorphaceae bacterium, assembly GCA_963836915.1. GTDB lineage: Bacteria > Bacteroidota > Bacteroidia > Flavobacteriales_D > Cryomorphaceae > Cryomorpha. The sequence continues at coordinate 1,508,362 of CAWILH010000002.1, forward strand.
CATTTTTGAAACGCTGCGCCACAAAACCTCCCAGAACGGAAATCATATGCTTGTCGAACGTTTTTTCGTAAGCGACAGTCTGATCGAAAATAAAGTAGTTGTTGAGATTGGTTCCGTAAGAAGCTCTCCCCTGCTGTGCCTGGCCGAACGAAGTAAGGAAAGGATCAAGAAAACTATTGTTGGAAGCACTGCTATAATCGATACCAAAATTACTTCTGATTTTCAATCCTGCGATGGGTTCAGCTTCCAGAAATGCATTCCCTAGTAACCTTTGGTTGCGATAGCTTCTTATGGTACCATCCGTAGACGCAAAGGGATTTTCCCAGTTTTGGAAAGGATTGCTCGTGTACATCCCCAAGCTATCGTTGAATACCCCAATATTGGGCGGGGTAGTAAGGACTCCAAGGATTATCCCACCCTGGTTTACGGCGGCATTATCGGGTACATCCACATCGCGGTAGTCAGTATAGGTGATGTTTGTTCCTACCTGGAGCCAGTCTTTGAGCTCTTGCTGCAAATTTACTTTCGCGCTGAAACGCTCCATTTCTGATGTGCGGACCACACCTTCTTGCTGTACGTACCCCCCCGATAGATAATAACTGGTCTTATCCGTTTTTCCGGAAACGGAAAGTTGGTAGTTCTGGGAAGTGGCCGGACTGAATATTTCATTTTGCCAATCGGTATCTGCCTGATAACGGGACCAATCGGTATTATATCCCAGTTCGGTCATCAAATCGCGGTATTGCTCACGGTTTAGCACATCTATGGTATTCCACACTTCGGCAAAGCCGTAATAGGTCGAGAAGTTGAACTGGGGAGTTAAGGACGTACCCCTTTTGGTAGTGATGAGCACGACTCCATTGGCTCCCTGCGCCCCGTATATGGCCGCCGAAGAAGCATCCTTAAGTACGGATATGGTCTCGATATCTGCAGGATTGAGCGAGCGGGTGTCATTGGTAGGTACTCCATCTATTACGTAAAGTGGGTCGGTACCCGAAGCGATTGAAGTAGTGCCCCGCACCCTGATATTGAGCCCTGCATTGGGTTTGCCCGAATTATTCAATACCTGCACACCTGCTGCCTTGCCTTGAATAAGCGAACTGACCTGCGTATTGGGGCGATCTTTGAACTCTTCGGAATCTACGATAGATATAGCACCCGTAATATCTTTCTTCTTCTGAGAGCCATATCCTATCACCACCGCTTCATTCAGCAGTTTCATGTCCTGCGGCAAGGCTACAGCTAATGAAGTATTTGCGCCAAGCAGAATTTTTTGCGCTTCGTAACTTATAAAAGAGATTTCCAAAGTGTCCCCAGCGCTGCCTTCTATCTGAAATTTTCCATCCATACCTGTCGTTGAGCCGCGCAGGCTAGCGCGTATAAAAACGTTTGCACCCGGTATGGGCTCCCCCGTGGTAGCATCAGTCACAGTTCCAGAGTACGTGGTGGTTTGTGCGTTGGCGATCAACCCTATAATAAATGTAAGAGCGATTAAGGCAAATTTCTTCATGCGATGGACTTAATGAATAAGAATAGCTATAAACAATATAATAGGTGTGTGAAGAATTCGGTGATAGCGGTATTTCATACACCTTTATTTTGATGTCCTAAATATATGCGGTTCTTAAAAAAGTATAAAAAATTAATATACACTTCAAGTACACCAGACTTTACGCTAGTACGTCATTACTACGTTTATATTTATATACCTTTGATAAACAGGAAACAATTCAATCATCGACATTGGCCAATGAGAGAATGCAGTAGCACTTTAGTACGGTCAGAATGACTTTAAGGCAATGTTTAGACTAAGTTAATTATTCGTATTTTCTTCATTTTTTAAAATTGGCAAGGATCTCATGTGAAATTTTGATGGGGATGGAAAAAGTAAATTTCGTGAAATCTAAAATAGATCGTGTGAGAACAACACCAAAAAGGTGGATGGGAAATGATTCGGCTTCTCATGGCCTTGGTAAAGTACTGAAGCTGACTTTTTATTTTCTCGCGTACAGTTCTTGTATTCTATTGAATGCTCAAAATGGCCAATCGGCACTTTCATTTTTGGAAGGGAGCCCCGAAGTGATCCATTTCAATCGCGAAGATTTTCAAGGAGACCCGCAGTTTTGGACAGCCTGCGAAGATTCTGCGGGAATGCTGTATTTCGGTAATAATGATGGTGTGCTGATCTTTGATGGGGAGCGCTGGCAATCGGTGCGTTTGCCCAATAATTCTTCGGTGCGCTGCCTGCTCTATCAAAACGGAAAAGTGCTGGCAGGTGGGTTCAACGAATTTGGTATCATACACAAGGGGCGGGGCAGTACATACGAATACAGCTCGCTGGTAGATAGTTTAAATCTTGGCGAAACCGGGATGAAGATGGTCTGGGAAGCGCACGGAATAGGTAACCGGGTAATATTCAGACTTTTTGATCGGCTTATTCTTCTTGATGGTACCAAGGTGATCACCATTCCCGCGCCACATGACTTCATTTATAGCTATTCCTGCCATGGCGATTATTATGTGCAGGATGATATGCTCAACATCTATAAACTCGACCCGCAGAGCCTTGAGCTCAAGCTTTTTATAAGTCGCGAAGCATTGGAGTACAAAGAAATAGTAAGTATTCTTCCCGCTACGTTGACTGAGCGAATGCTCGCCCTATCAAATCAGGGAGATGTGTATCGACTATCTACCAGCGGAACCATTCTGGTCAAGGAACCTAATATCTTTGACACCCATCGAAAAGACCAAGTGCTCAATGGGGCGCGGCGCAAGAATGGGACATTGTACGTAGGTACTCTCGGGGGGCAGCTCCTTACGGCAAATGATGTGGGTGGTAGCAGTAATCTAATATGGAACACCGCCTTGAAGGAAGAGAAAAGTATACTCGACATCTTTGCAGATCACCGCGGCAATCCATGGCTTCTCTTGAACAATGGACTCGATTATATCGATTTTAGCTCTTCGCTATCCACCATTTTTAATGATGCATCGGTATACGATGTGGCCACGCAAGGAGACGATATTTATATCGCCACCAATCAAGGGGTTTACCATTCTAAACTACGAAGCAGAAAATCAAGTATAGCCTACGACTTTCAAAAAATTTCTGGGCTAGAAGGGCAAGCCTGGAAAATTGAAAAACTCGAAGGAAAGCTATTTGTCTGCCACGATAAAGGGCTATTTGCGCTAAGCGGAAATACCTACCGGCGTATAGGAAATCTCCATGGCGCTTGGAAGCTAAACCCTATAAAAAATGGGAGTTCAGACCGGCTGGTATGCACCTATAATGGGCTTTACCTGCTGAGCATGATGAATGGAGAGCCGGTGATCGGAGCAAAAATAGAAGGTTTTGATGAATCGACCCGCGATATATTGTCTGCCGATGAGCCAAACACCTTCTGGATCTGCCACGGCTATATAGGCGTATTTCGGATTGGCCTTAGTGAAGATATGAAAAGGGTCACTTCAGTAGAGCATTTTTCTGACAAGAATGGCCTTCCCTCGCAGTTCAATATCAACGTGACCCAATGGAAAGGACATACCCTGTTTACTACCAATGCCGGTATCTTTGAGTTTGACGAGACGTCGGGCACTTTCAAGCCCTTTGCGCCTTTAAATAAAATCCTGGAACCATCTACCAATACCCGTAAAATAGTAGAAGCTTTCGGCAAAACCTGGTATGTGGAAGATGATGAATTGGGGTATTTCAATACAGATCAAGAACCTGTGGTAAAGCACAGCGAACTGTTCCGAGGGCTTAAAGGCACCTTTAACCGGGGCTTGGAATGTATCATACCCCAAGGAGAGAACCAAGTATTGGTCGGAACCAACTCGGGGTTGTACCGTTTTGATCTGGAAGCAGTTGAAGATCCGGTGCAATCTAAGACGATCATCACTTACGCGGGGTATCGCGATCAGAAAACGAATGAGCCCCACGGTCTTAGCTTGATAGAAGCCGATAGAAAACTGGATGTGCGTGTGAATGCGGTGCGCTTTGAATATGCCGCTCCGGGACTGAGTAAGGCCACCGAAATACAATATAGTACGCGCCTTAGAGGCTATGAGAACAATTGGAGCGGCTGGATGGGCGATGCTGCCCGATCTTATGCATCGCTCCGTTCGGGTACCTACACCTTTGAAGTGAAGGGCCGCAGCATCACAGGCGAAGAAGCGGCTGCGACAAGGGTCGAATTCGAAATTCTTCCTTTCTGGTACGAAACGCGCTGGGCGATTGCACTCTTTTTCATAGGGTGCATCTTTCTTTTATACTTCGCCTATTTGGCCATAGCCCGAAAAGTAGAAGCCGACCATATGCGTGCTTTGCGCAAAGCCGATGAAGCCAACAGACTGCTCGAATTGGAAATAGAGCAATTAAAACTGAAAACCGAAAAAGAAGAAATTAGCCTTCATAAAGCTGAGCTACAGGGAGATGTACTTGAAAAAAGCAAGGAGCTGGCAAACTACACCATTCAGCTGAGCCAAAAGAAGGAATTGCTCACCGAAATAAAAGATGATTTAAAAGGGCTACGGCTAAAAGTTGGCGCCGAAAAGGCAAGACAAGGGATTAATGAGATCTACTTAAAACTGAGCAGGCACGAAAAAGGGGAATCCTACTTAGATCTCTTCGATGTAAATTTTGAAAAAGTACATTTGAACTTCATGGAAGAGCTGAAGCGGCAATATCCGAAACTCAGCAAGCGCGAGCTACGTCTCTGTGCATTTATAAAAATGGACTTGACCAATAAAGAGATATCCCCCTTGCTCAGCATATCGGTGCGCGGGGTGGAGACCGCACGCTACCGGATCCGTAAGAAGCTGGCCATTGCGCAAGATGAAAACCTACCAAGTTTCCTAGAACAGATCAACCTTTAGAAGAAATCCGTGTTGGACTGCATAGACCACTTACTTACGACCGCATAAAGCTATGCCCATGAGAGAAGCGATAAGATTTACATTCATTGCATTACTAATAGCCGGCCTGCTTATGCTTACCGTGGTTTGGCCCTATTATGGTTTTGGGATATTGGTACTTGCCCTTTTTGCGGTCGGGATCTATGATCTCGTCCAAAAGAAGCACGCCATACTCCGCAACTTTCCGGTGATAGGCCATATGCGCTACCTTCTGGAAATGATAGGGCCAGAGATACGGCAGTACTTTATTGAATCGGATACCGACGGGAAGCCAATAGACCGGAACCACCGAACCTATGTATACTCCCGGTCGAAACTGCAGCGCGAGACCCATCCCTTCGGCACGTCATTAAATGTAGAAGCGGGAGATTATAAATGGATGGCGCATAGCATCTACCCCAAAAAAGTACTTGAAAAAGTACCGCGTGAAACGGTGGGCGGTGCCGATTGCAAAGTCCCCTACTCTTCCAATATATTCAATATCTCGGCCATGAGCTATGGATCACTCAGCGCAAATGCCATAACCGCCTTAAACCTGGGAGCGAAGGCGGGTAATTTTTACCACGACACTGGCGAAGGCTCCATCTCCGAATACCATTTGAATGGTGGCGACTTGGTTTGGGAGATCGGCACGGGCTATTTCGGTTGCCGAACCGAAGATGGTGGTTTCTCTGAAGAGAAATTTGCAGAGAATGCGGCACGCCAATCGGTAAAAATGATTGAGATCAAAATCTCACAAGGCGCCAAGCCGGGGCACGGCGGTGTGCTCCCCGCTTCTAAAAACACAAAAGAGATAGCCAAAATACGCGGTGTAGAAGCTCATACCGAGGTGCTCTCACCGCCGGGGCACCGCACCTTTAGAGATGCCGAAGGGTTGCTCCGTTTCGTAAAGAAATTGCGCGACCTTTCTGGGGGAAAGCCAATAGGCTTCAAGCTGAGCATAGGTAGCAAGGAAGAATTTAAGATGATCTGTGAAAAAATGCTCGAGACGGGGATCAAACCCGACTTTATAACCATCGATGGTGGCGAAGGCGGCACGGGTGCAGCACCGATCGATTTTACCAATTATGTAGGAATGCCGTGGGAGCGGGCTTTGATCTTTGCGGTCGACACGCTGCGCGGTTATGATCTAAAAAAAGATATTAAAATCATTACTGCCACCAAGATCATCACCGCTTTCGACATCTTCAAGGCGCTCTGCATTGGTGCCGATATATGTAATTCGGCGCGCGCCATGATGCTTGCGATCGGCTGTATACAAGCGCTTCGCTGTGATACCAATAAGTGTCCGACAGGGGTTGCTACGAGCGATCCAAGGTTAATGCGTGGCCTCGTGGTTTCCGAAAAATGGGAAAGGGTAAAGAATTATCAGGAACAAACCCTTGAAGACTTTCGCGAACTCCTTGCTGCCGCGGGCTGCGCATCGCTCTCCGATCCCAACCGCACCATGATCAATAAAACGGTGAATGATGAGATACGACCGTATAGCGAACTCTATCCCGATGTGGTTGAAGGGAGCTATAGGTCAATACCGACCTAGCAAACTGCAATCGCCAAAAAATGAAGAAAACCGTACTTGCATTATTCATTATCTACTCGCTCGGTGGCTTCGCGCAGCGCGGTCTTACCAGATTGGATACGTACGCCAGATCTCAGATTTTTTTAAAGATCGACCTACGGCAGTTAACATTACAGGAGAGTATAAATCAAAAAGTTCCCAGCATTATTTTTTCAAGGACTTCACCCATACAAATAGCGGAAAGAAGTACAAGGAAGCAAGATACGTTTGGGCGATTCGCGCTGATAGCATTCCCTATTTAAATCTGGTTTTCACAAAAGAAACCTATCAAAAGATGTTCTTCTTACGGCTCAATATTCTAGGTCGCTCTTGCGCTTCATCGTTTGCTCCAAGAGATTTAAATCCCAGTTCTAGAGCCGAGTCTATCCTATCTTACGGGCTTTTGGGCAAGGCTATTTCTTAAGTTGGCACAGCATTCAAAGATAGCCTTGACCATACGTGGCGGATCATTCTCATAGACACCAAGGAAATTTTTGAAGAGCCTTTCTCAGGAAACTCAGGTGGGCTGGGAGACTATCTAACCCGGAATCAAATGCAGAAAATACTCAACGATACCGAAGGCTTTATTTATAAAAATAATGTCTACGCGATCGGTTACGAAGAGATGATGAAATTGATCGTAGATTTGAATTTCTTTCATTCCCAGAGGGCAGGAGAGCAAGTTTTCCCAGAAAGGAAATAACAGGAATAAAAATAGGCTTAAAAACCGGATTGCCCCGCGTAGTCTTCAAGCCTCTTGGTAAGCTTATTTGGAAGTGGAAAAGCTTCTTTAAAGCGCTTTACGACTATGGTTCATATCGAAATTGGCCAGTAAGTGGAGCTGAGTAGGTAGAAATTTGATTTCCCGAGACAGGGTTCACTATTTCAACTTCTGCGAAAGCTGTAAAACTTCCTTCTATCAAAATATCAGCGGTATTATCGAAGGTATCAATGGTGTACTCCATATCGTTCAATTCCGCAAAATATTGATCTCCATTTGGAGTGATAAACTCAACATAAGCTGAGATACACGATTCAGAATTGCCACCTGTTTCTGCATCTGAAAAGCCAAAATACATCAAGTTCGATTCTTCGCTCGGTTCTGATGCTGAAAAGATGAAGCATTCTATCGAGTCAACACTCACTGTTAAAACTGGATATGTAAAAGCGTACATCCCGTCATCTACGATGAGATACGTGGTGAGTTCAGCTGCATCGCAAAAAGTCAATTGCCCCATATCAAGCGCAGTCGAAACCGCTGTATTAAAGGGAAAACCATCAGTGGTAACCGACGTTGATGTTTCAATATCAATGATGGTTACCGATGCATCGCCAGTGGTTTGACATGGAACCCCAAATTCGAATGCCCCATTCTCATCGGTAAAGGCATAGCCGCCAGGCTCAAAAATATAATTAGAATTGACCAAAGTATTTTGGATAGGCACTCCATCACAGTCGACTACCTGACCGCTCAACACTAAAATCTCTTGGCCGCCCGAAAGCAAAACATCTATGATCCCCAAGTCGGTATCAACGGAAAAAGGCCCTATTTCTTGAGAATATATACTTACTGCATCGCATTGGACAGTTAATAGATTCATGGTGAGCACCTCGTTTAGCGGAACTGCCCCACCAAAACTTCCATCTGCTCCCACTTGGTCAAATGCCGAAGCGCCATTTTCTCGGATGATTTGGACGACATAGCCCGATCCAGGCTGCGCGCCGCTCACCTCAATAATTCCATTTAACTGGATAAAATCTGAAGGCACATCACAGTTCCAAAACGTAAAATGGCTCACATCGGCTACGTAGCTCAATCCTTGCTGCACGGCAAGGCCTTCTTCGCGCCAAATCCCGCTGGCTTCATCAAAGAACCAAAGGGAGATTTCGGCCGGTGCATGGCTCATCTGTTCGGCTTGCACCGGAAATTCTAAAGTCGCTTTCTTCCCTTCGGCAAGCACTACGGCATTGCCAGAATTACTGAATAATTCAACCCCTATCATTCCATAAGTCGTAAGTGATGTTTGCGTGCCAGCGCTATCAACCGCAGCGAGCCCGCCAGGAAGGTATAGCGCGATCATCGGATCGGTAGGATCGAGATAGGCGTGGGCGACAAAAATTTCGCCTGTCACCGCGCTACCATCTTCCGTGGCAAATGCATCTGCCGGAAAGCTGATCGTTCCACCATCGGGGAGCGCCACCTGTCCTCCAGAAGCTGCTGATATCGAAGCAAATGTTTGCTCTACCAAGGCGATGTCTTCATAATTGACCGAAGATGTGCGGGGAATTAAATTTCGTTGTTGGGAAAAGAAGTTGGCACCGTTTACCTTGATCAAAGCAAAACGAGCGTCAACATTGGCATTATCTATTTGGTAGAAACCTGCAGTTGATGTCTGTGTGCTTTTATTACCGATCGTAACCGTAGCAGCGGCTACCGGCTCACCGGTTCTGCTGGTCACGCGTCCGCGAAAATCTGCCTGCACATTTACACCTGAAAGCTGCGGATTGCTATAATTGACTATAGGATCGTCCTGGCCACCGGCTGCTCCAGCACTGCCGCCATTATCGTCATCCTGACAGGCGGTGAATAGCAAAATAAGGAAAATGGAGATCAAAGAGAGTTGTTTCATGATTGGTGTTTTTTTGAGAATTGACGACGGCGTTTTAAAAACGTTTGATCAAGAAAGTAAAAAATTTGAGTGAAGCGGCCATCCGAAAGATAGTGACTATTGATATCCTACTACATTACTTCGGGGCGACCCTGAAGCCTTGACGACAACATATATTCTGATGAACCCCAAATGAATGGTCTCTTTCACTCGAAGGCAGGGCAAGTAAATTCTAATACTTATGATAAGATTTGCTCGTGTCGTAACAACGACCTCGCTGAATTCAATCCACCTTAAAGTTTTTCAACCAAACCGTAAAGCAGTGGATTACCTGTTCTTATCGATATTCTAAAATTGTCAATACAGCATTCTTTCTGCCCCTTATTCCAGATGAAGGCTTTGAGAATGGGATTTTCATACTGTATGTCAATATCCGACAACTTTACGGACAGGTGAAAGCGCTGCCAGCTATTGCCGATAGAATCCAGCTGCAGCGTGGCTAGCTGACCGCAATCGGTAGCTCCCCAAAAAAGATTTTTACCATCTGAGTCGATGGAAGCAACGAGCAGAATCTCATTAAAATCGGTATCCGTTTTTACTTCTACCGAAATATCAATGAAATTATTCTGATTAGTCAAAACACTATCCAGTGAAATCGCTACGGTTGGGCCCCATTCTACGCTTCTTTTAATTCGATATATTAGATCATCATCGCCCGGAGTATTCCGCTCTATCATGCGCGCGTCGATCGATGTCCACCCTTTCGGAATCTCGGAGTCAAACTTAAAGTAAACAATTTCCTGCCCAGTTCGCTCCCCCTTTGAAAACCGAGATGTACTGCCATCGGCATAATTTCGTTGCCATTCGATATTTGGAAAGTAGTCCTGAATGATCGGAATTATATTTGGATCAAAATCTGAAGTCCGCCCCAAAAATAATGCATCCTTCGTCTGGCTTTCCTTTTCCAGAAATAAAGCCAGTTGCCTTAGATGCTGAAACTCCGTTTTCATTTGAATAAAATCTTTATGGACAGAAAGCTTTTCGAGATAGTAATCGGTTATACGGTCATGCGAAGAGATGAGAAAGACTTCATTTGGAGATGCATATTTTTCAGCTTGATAATCGACTAAAATCTGCCGATAAATCGAAGTATAAAATAATTCATAATGCTTTCGTCCGAAGATCAGAGTAAGCGAATTAACAGTAAGCACCAATAAGACTATGAGCAGATTTATTATGGCTTTTTGCTCCCTAAGCCAGCCGAAAAGAAAATAGAATAAAAACGGAAAACTAAAGATGAGAACCGAGTATTGAAGCACAGCATGCCCATAACGGGAATAATAAAAACCGATTAAAAAGGGTAGGATAAACCACGATAAGGACAAGCCAATATATTTGAAATTGGAAGATGATCGATGCAAATTAAGGATGGCAAATATTAAAATGGCAAGAGCGACGAAAACACCGAAAGTTGAAAAATTGAAAATATAATAAAGGTAATGCAGAAACCAGTCATTTGCAGGCTTTGCAAGCCAACTTTCGACCCCGCCTACTCCAAGCTGGTAGAAGAATATATTAAGATGTGGCAGGTAGAGCAAGAAAATAAAAACACCCGAAAAGATGTACTTCACTCTATATGTCCGTTTGATAAAAAACAAGCCACTCATACCGACCAACGCAGCAAAGAGCAAACTAAAATGGTGATTATAGGCGCAGAGCGCAGCCGATAGAACAAAGAAACTCCAGTTAAGCCAAAAGCGGTTTTCAGGATGGCGCATAAGCCTTGTCCAAAAGAATACCATGAGCAGCGAAAGAAAGATTCCGCTGCCATAAGGTCGAGCAATTTGGCTATAAATCACTGCAAACTGGATACTGGCTAAATAAGCTGCGGAAATCAGTCCCGTAGACTCATTGAACCATTCTTTGCCGACACGATAAGTGAGGTATATGGCTCCGAGCCCCATCACCGCGAACGGGAGCTTTACCACCCACTCTTCCGATCCGAAAAGCGCTGTCCAGTAATAAAGAAATACGTGCACACCAGCCGGATGCCCATCTATTTTTACTCCCTTGGCGATAAGCTCCGAAAAGCTGCCAAAACTTAAACGAAAGAGCGCGCTAAACTCATCGTGCGTAAAAGGAATCTCGAAAAAATTATAGAAACGCAGCGCCGCTGCTGTTAACAAGATGATGACGAGAATGAGACGATTGGTCAGTTTCATTCGATCTGCGCTTTCAAATGCTGTAGGATGTAAAATTAAAGCACGAAGATATTCTATCTGATCAAATGGCTTTAGTTGGAAACTATAGTGCGCCAATAGTCCCCGAGATTCAATCAAGAAAACAACACAAAGAGCCGAAGGCCATTTACCTTACCTCCCCTCCCCATTAACCACCAACCGATGCGATGATGATCGGCCAGAGTCATCCGTACTACTTAAAATATAAACGCCCGAATTCCAATTGCTGGTATCGATTTTGAACGTCGAACCTACGCTTCTGGCATTGTAAACTTCCTGCCCTACCAAATTATAAACCCGGATCGAACGCGCTTCAGCCTTACCGAAATCGATCGTGACCTGATCACTTGCAGGAACGGGAAAAATGCGGACAGTTTCAGGCTCATCGCCGTCGTCGATTGCAAGCGCAGTTTGATTTGAAACCCTGATATAATCCACTTCCATCGTAGCTGGAAACTGGGCGGTACCATCAGGATTCCCAGGCCAATTGCCGCCGACGGCTACGTTGAGAATAAAGAAAAATGGATTTTGAAATATGTCGGCAGTATTATTATTTGCTTCGAATGGAAAAAAATACATAGGCTGGTCATTTAAGGTGAACTTGATCCCTGTGGCGTCCCAAATCGCTCCATAAATATGCCATTCATTCAACTGCACAGGCGCGTGGCTACCTTGGTAATTATGGCCACCGTCATTCCAATGCATCGTAGAGTGGGTAAGCGGTTCATTGTTTACATGTTCCATAATATCGATCTCGCCGCATTGTGGCCAGCCCACAGATTCCCAATTGGCTCCCAGCATCCAAAACGCTGGCCACACCCCTTGTCCCACGGGCTTTTTAATGCGCGCTTCAATTTTTCCATATTGAAACTCAACCTTGTTGTTCGTGATGATCCTTGATGAAGAATAATTGCCGTTTCCATCACTCAATGCGTTGATCTTAAGAGTGCCACTGCTCACTTCAATATTCGCTTCATGGCTCGTGTAATTCTGGAGTTCGTTATTGCCCCAGCCATTGTTTCCATATTCGTAGCTCCAGTTATCCGTGTCGAGTTCATCTCCATCAAATTCGTCCGACCAAGTAAGCACCCACTCGTCGGTATTGGGTTCGAGACAGTCGCCGCATAGACCCCAGCAGGTGGGCTCCAGCACGGCATCGCCCGAAATGGTGAGGCCGCGGTTTATAAATTGGACCGTCATACACGAGGCATCCCGATGTGGCATCGAGATTTTCTTGCGCTTCCCAATTGTCAAAGGTGAATTTATATTGGATCATTCCATTGGGAATGGTCACGGTGGCTTCCCAAATTCCGTCGCCATCAGGATCGCTCATCGGGTTGCAGTTGCCGCACCAATTATTGAAAGTACCACTCACATAAGGCTGGTCGAAGCCTTCATAATTGGCCATGTTCAATTTAAAGGTTATTTCCGCCGCTTCCGCAAAAGCGAAGGAGAAAACAGAAAGAGTAATAAAAAGAGATTTGATATTAATATGTTTCATGTCTTCTATTTCAGTTATTCTGCTCGAAAGGTTCTTTGATCAAGATGTTGTTTATTCGGTACCCTTTTTACAACGTCTGCTGCGGCCAATGGTTTCTGAGAGCCGGCTTTAAAGCTACGCTTGCTTTTGGTATTGTAAATTTTTAGAGCTCTTTTTGAATATACCTTATAGGATAAACCATAATCCAATCAATATTCTGGATTTATACAATTCTAAAGGCCAAACCCGACATCGAAAAGATTAATATAAAAACCGGATCACTTGCATTTCGTTGCCATTGCCCAACCTTAAAAGATAAATCCCACGTGCCAATTCTAGCTGAAGCTGTGCCCTCCCACCATCGTTCCTAAGCTGTTGGCTTAGAAGCAATTTTCCGCGGACATCAAAGACCTCGGCGGTCAATACAGCAGCTTTTGATCGGTACACCACTTCCAGACCTTCATAGCCGCGGTAGGCGTTTATAAGCTGAAAGTCGCCATCACCGTAGATTTCTACCGCCCGAATGTCGCTGTGGGTGGTGGTACCATCAAAATCGGTCTGGCGAAGGCGGTAATAAGAAATGCCGGTGTAGGGAGCGTCATCGACAAAATCATAAGTCAACTCGCTCATCGAATTTCCGGCGCCAGCCAGCCTTCCCACTTCTTCAAAAACCTGAGCATCGATAGAGCGCTCCACCGTAAAAAAGTCATTATCGATTTCTGTAGAAGTCACCCAGTGGGTATGCACGGTTTGACCTACTGCTTTTGCCGCAAAGGAAACCAACTCGATAGGCAGCACATTCAGATTGCTGGACACATTCCCAAAAGTGAAAGGACTGAAAGAATCTACGACTCCTGATATCACAAACCCTTCATTATAAGGCGCCATGGTTGGAGCAAAGCCAGTTTGAAACTTATTCTCCCAAGAGCCATCCACATCAGTAGGACCCGTTCCCGTCCATTTTACGACGGTGAGCGACGAAGCATCGCCTACCGATATACAGCTCGAATCATTGTAAAACAACTTGACCCGGGCATCGACGGATCCAAGATTTCGATTTACAATCCAATAATTACAGGTAGAAGCCGATTGGATACTTCCGTCTACCGGCGGCGGATTGCTTGGATTGGTAGTGCCCGGTATATAATTTTCATGAAAATAGCGCGCCGAAAAAATTGCCGTGGCATCTGTAGCATTGGGTATCAGCGCCACCGGTTGGTACACGTGTATGATCGAGTCTGAAATATTGCGATAGTCGCCTACAGGAAATTTAAACTCTAAACTATCGATAAATCCTTCTTTTCGCATGGGACCATTCACATATCCTTCATTGTTGCCGCCATCGGTGGTCGAGCCGTTGACCATAGTTAAGGATCCCTCGGCAATATGTATTACACCGTCTACGAAACTAAGGTCGCCGGAGATCAAAACCGGATCCATCAAAACCAATCCAGAATCGCTGTTCTGCATCTCAAGATCGTAGAAAGTTTCTTCTCCCTGAGCATCCATTCTTTGGGTGCCGTTTCCGGCAAAGATCACTTTAGAATTTGACTCTGTAAAGGCAGCTGTGCCCACCATATTATTCCAATTTCCCAAAAGGGTGATCGTTTCGGTATTACCGTCTAGGGCGCCGCTTCCGAGAATATTAAGATTTTCAAGTATTGTTATGTCTTCGTTCAGCGTTTTCGCGCCCATATTCTCAAAAGACAATCGGTAGAAGGTCTCACCATTATCGGTTGCGATGGTCTGTGGCACTGTGCCATTGAAAATCACTTCTTGATCGTTGTGGTTAAATGCACTTGTAGTTCCGCTGCGCGTCCAATTACCGCCAATATTGAATGCGCCAGAACTGCCGGTCAAGGAAAAAGTTCCATCTGCGATGTTCAGATCATTGCGCAACGAACGCGGAGAGTTAAGAGTGAGATCGGTTGCATTTTCTAAGACTTCCACATTGTACGGAATCCCAGGAAGCCCAGATTCTATGGCGCCATTCCCCCAAGTTTTGTCTCCGGCATCCACTTGATAGTCGAAGCCATTGGCAAAACGAAGAATTGAATTAGCTCCATAAAAACAGGAATTATCAATGATGTATCCACCTGCCCTAACGGCTAGCACGCCTTTGATCAAAGTTGGATTGCCAGCGCCAAAGTCGGCACCACCATTGCCAATGCGGACTTCAACGTCTGAATCAAATATCAAACTATCCGCTCCATCATTCACGACTTGTTTTGTAAAATCGGCGGCATCCGTACCCCCCAATCCAATAATATCAAATCGGCTGCCTAGCGCTCCGTCTATCGTTCGATTGCCCGGCTGGCGAATGATAAGAGCTCCCGAAAAAGCTGGACTTGGAGCCAAGCCCCTTGCTAAAAGCACATATCCGTTAAGGTCAAGATCGGCGCCATCGAGAATTATATTTCTATTAAACGTGCGGTCGGCGACAAGGGCAATATCGGCTTCGATCAGCAGATCGCGGATTGCTGCATCAGTGTCGGCCCATTCTAGACCGGTAGTGAGCACTCCGGTATAGCGAAGGTCGTATTGAGCTGGCGTAACCACTGTGGGCGCAGCCGTGATGCTGGCGGTCGAAGACTCGCGCATCAGTTCGCTCCCACCTTCCATAGTGAGCACATTGCCGTTCAGGTCAAGCATCCCTGTACCAAGCCGAAGGCGGTTATCGATCAATAGACCGCCATTGATTTGCACACCGCCGGCGGTGTTTTCTATTCCGAGAAAATCGAGGGTATCGAACCCTATTATATTTTGGGCGGCGGCTCCATTCATGACCACTTCGCGGTCGAGTTGCTCAAAAATCCCAATGGCATCATCGGCCACTTTGATGAAATCGCCTTTGA
Source organism: uncultured Cryomorphaceae bacterium (assembly GCA_963836915.1). Lineage (GTDB taxonomy): Bacteria > Bacteroidota > Bacteroidia > Flavobacteriales_D > Cryomorphaceae > Cryomorpha. The sequence goes on from CAWILH010000002.1 coordinate 1,524,018, forward strand.
TTTTAAGGTCGCCACCAAGCTGATCGGAAAGTGTGAGCCTTGCGATGGTCGTACCTTCGGCCAGCAGCAGATCGCCGCCTACCTGCAGTGGTTGCGTATCGGAGTTCATGTCAAGTGTGCCGATCCCACCGGCAGTGGTTCCGATTATCAGGTCATTTTGGATTCCGAGTTCGGCCGTGGTATTATCGGTATTTAGGATCGTATTGTTTTGGATAATCACATTTCCGGGATAACCGGGATTGCCGATGGCTTCATTGCTCGTCCACTCCAACCCACGGCCGTAGGAGTTGGAGGTATTGTAAATTAATTGTGATGAGGCGTTGTAAGTAGGGCTAGTTGTTAAAACAGCTCCCATATTGTTGATAATGAGTTTTGCGCTAGAGCGAACATCAAATAACCCGTTACTTACTTCTATAACTCTACCGATTGCCAAAGTATCGTCTATATCAACGGTTACGTTGAAAAATTTACACGCTGTCCCGGTACCTATGATGTTAGTTCTTTGTCCAGTAGCGATTAAATTTATGTCGTTTCCAAAGCCCACATCAGTGCCCAAAATAGAGCCAGCCATCGCCACGCTCATAGTTTTATCATCACCGAGCATAGTGAGCGTAGCACCGGTACCCCGCACTTCGCCATCAAGAATATTGAAGTCGCCCCGAAGAGTGATATCCCGATCGAGTCGAAAAGCCACTCCAAGCGCCGTATTATCGATCTCAACAGTGGCGCTATCGCTCAGAATGAGATTACCGGCACCTCGAAGCCGCTGTTCTTCGTTTCCTGAAAAGCGCATGGCAGCGGGCGGAGAAGGGCTATAACTAAAAGTGCCGCCCGCACAGTTAAAATTATTTTTGATTTCAATATCGATACCGGCAGATATATTCAATGTTCCTGACTGAAAAATAAGACTATCTACTTTCCATGGGCTGCTGCCAAACGTCAATGTTCGATCGCCTGAAACGAAATCAAAATCAGCATAATTTCTTCCTGCATATGAGAAAGAGTGGTTTCCCACGTGCTGGTATGTGCTACCGGATTCGAATACCACTTTCGAAGCGGGCTGATCGAATCCAAATGGATTGCCGCCGGATTCTGAGCGATAGGTGGAGCCCGATTCAAAGATAATTGTATTTACTTGGCCTGTACTGCCGAAAGGATGCGCGCTAGAGAGTGTTTCAGCAACTATGGCGGCGCCAGACTTTACTCGAACAGCGGCAGAATCTGCGGCGAATATGGCATGGCTCCGTGAAGGGGATGATATAGATGGCTTTGTGAAATTAACTTGTCCAAAGAATTCAGCGGTTGCGCCGGTTAATAAGTTTAAGTTGACCCCTTCACCCACTAGCCCAAGTGTATTCTCAGTGCTCAGATTCAAAATAGAGCCCGCTTCCAAAAAAAGATCCACCCCATTCCCACCTGAAAAGGTCAATACAGAAGGTAGTGCGGGCTCGTCAGTTGGGTCACGCAACGTTAGTGTTGTTCCATTTTCTATCCGCATCTGCCCGACTGTTTGATCCAGAAGGTTATCAATGGTAACAGCGGTCCCAGAATTAAAAACCAAGACATCACGGCTTCTGGGGCAAGTTCGGGCGGGGTTCCAATTGCCGGCATTCTGATAATCCGTGTTCTCAGTCCCTGTCCATGTGTACAGCACATCAAAGGCCGTCTGCGGAATATAAAAATTATCGAAGCGGGCGAACTCACTACCATCGGTGACATGATTCCACAGCGCGCCCATAAAAGGTAGGTCGATGGCCGTCAGGGTGCCATCTACTCCGCTGTCGCTGAGTGGGAATGCTCCGACCGAAGGGTTTGTGAAAGACATAGATTCTTCTCTTGCTTCGAGTGTCCAGGTTTGGGAGCAGGATTCATAAGTTACACGTATACTCATTAAGGAAGTTGGGCTAATTGGCTTAACCGCTGAAATTTCTGAAATACTCGAATTAAATAAGCCATTCTGAAAGCTGACGAGTTTTAATGAATCTGAAGATCCCGTTTCACCTAAGACTACAGCATACCCGAAAGCATCTGCATCGGTATAATTCGATTTGTTACAACCTAAAATAAAAGCTGACCCATAATTATTCATGTTAAAACCAGACGGGTCCATTCTCGACTGCTGCATATTAAACGCCCATTGCATATCGGATGTGGTGGCATTAAAGGCAGGTGAGTAGAATGGGGTCATATCGTAGGCGATCATTTCTCTACCGGCTGTTGCAGAACTCATTCTCAAACCCGCACCTTCTGCCCGAGCGCCACTTGGCAGAGTTTCATTTTCGATCCAATTGCCGCTTCCTAAAGAGGAGGGGATTCCTACGATATCGCTGGCTGGGCGATTAAAATCATCGAACAGGGCAATGGAAGATCGCGTGATTATGAGGTTGTTGAAATGAATATTATTCAAATCATTGCCATCACTGGTACTAGCGACAAATACTTTAAATCCAGAAAAAGTTTTGTCATCAATTGTAATCTGGTAATTATCCGATCCTCTCGTCAGCCTTATTTGTAACGAATTTCCAAGCTGAAATACAGCCAAATGAAAAATGGAAGTCTGAGAATATGTCCATCCTAAATTATCTCCTTGTGCTTTATATTGATCATTTTCAACATTGAAGGTAAAGATGGGATCAAAGCCATTCGCAAACAGATCGATTCCCTTGTACCCGTTGCGAAAAGCAACCGCCAAATCAATTTCAAAAGCATAACCTGCGCCCCAATCAGAAACCAGTCTTTGAGCATTTGCTTGATCGCTTCCAAACGGATTTCCAAACATACTGAAAGCTTTTCCACCCGTATTTACATCGCCAAAACCTTGTGCTACTGCATCACCAAGGAAAAAACCTGCAGTTCCCCCACCATTAGGATTTATAAACAAATCCCAAGGGCCAAAGCCACTACCGAAATTATCATTGTCCGCCCATGACGCGTAGTTTGAAGCATTATCGCCCCCCACGACGACCTGCCCCTTACCATAAAAAGATAGAAGTATAAAACTTGTGACAACCACCAAAAAATAAACTTTCTTCATAAGCACTATTAAAAATACAGGGTTAAAGAGCAAATGGGCGGCGATTTAAGTGTAAATCAAACACTCTCAAAAAATGGCCAAGCCGGTTCTACTGAAATCAAAGCAACCGAAGCCGCTTGTTAACAATAACTTAACCTAAATTTCACGCTTTAAATTTGCCTGCTAAAGATATATATAATACCGCTGATTACCTATTGATTAGAAGGATTTTTGGTTTTGAGAGATCGACCAGGATTGACAATGGATAATTAATAAAATCCTTGGACACACCCACCAAATCCATCCACTTCAAAAATCGTCAATTATACTTAACCTCCCTGCATTGTCAACCGTAAATTATATCTACAGCACTATTTGCCAAATCCATCCACGTCAAAAATTGTCCATTGAACCACCGCACTGTCAATTGCTGAACGGTTGCAAATTAATATGAGTGCCTTACCTTAGCCCCCAAAGCATTGCTCGATGGAGAACATTAAATTCAGTATTGAAAAACACGTCGCCCGGATCCGTTTCTGCCGCCCCGATTCTTATAATAGCTTCAATAAAGCGATGTCCCATGAATTGCACGAAGCCCTCGACCGCTGCCAAGCAGATGCCGAGGTGCGCTGTGTGGTGTTGCAAGGGGAAGGAAAGGCATTTTGTGCAGGGCAGGACCTTAAGGAAGTCACCGATCCGAATGGACCGCCGCTCACGAGCATCGTGCGGGATCATTATAACCCGATCATTGAAAAAATACGAAATCTGAACAAACCGGTAATCGCCGCCGTGAACGGTGTCGCAGCCGGCGCTGGAGCCAATATAGCGCTGGCCTGCGACGTGGTGATAGCCACTGAATCGGCCAGCTTCATACAGGCTTTTAGCAAGATCGGCCTTATCCCCGATAGTGGCGGCACCTTCTTTCTACCGCGGCTGATCGGCTTTCAACGGGCATCGGCATTGATCATGCTTGGCGACAAAGTGAGCGCCCGCGATGCGGAAGCCATGGGAATGATCTACCGCGCCGTGGCCGATGCTTCATTTGCGGAAGCAGTGGCCCAAACGGCAAGTAAATTGGCAGCAATGCCTACCAAGGGATTGGCATATACCAAAAAAGCACTCAACAAATCGCTCTTCAACGACCTTACTGCACAGCTCACGCTGGAAGAGCAATTGCAGACCAAGGCAGGCAGAACGAATGATTACGCCGAAGGGGTCGAGGCTTTTTTGCATAAGCGGGCACCACATTTTAAAGGAAATTAGATGAGCAATACAATCAAAAATGAAATAATAGCCGTGGTGGGAAGTGGCGCCATGGGCACGGGCATTGCGCAGGTGGCGGCCACGGCAGGCCATCGCGTACTGGTATTTGACAATAGTTCAGAATCGCTGGAAAAATCATCGGCATCGCTGCGAAAAATAATGAACCGGCTGGTAGAAAAAGAGCGCATCACGGAAGCTGAAGGCGATGCCATCTTTGACCGTGTGCAGTATTGCCACTCGATAGAAGCATTGGCGGAAGCCGACCTGCTCATAGAAGCCATCATCGAAGACCTTGATGTAAAGCGCAGTCTATTCGGCCACTTGGAGATCATCGTAGACGATGCCTGCATACTGGCCACCAACACATCTTCGCTCAGCATAGCGAGCATCTGCGCGGCCTGCACGAAACCTGGAAGAGTGATCGGAATCCACTTTTTCAACCCCGCCCCGCTCATGCCGCTGGTAGAGCTCATACCCGGTGTGCAAACAGGCGCGGTGACGCTGGCCACGACCAAAAAACTGATCGACTCCTGGGGGAAGACCACCGTCTCGGCCAAGGATACCCCAGGGTTTATCGTAAACCGCGTGGCGCGCCCCTTCTACGGCGAGGCACTCCGTATGCTCGAAGAAGGCATAGCCGATGTGCCTACCATAGACTGGGCGGTGAAGGAGCTGGGCGGATTCAGAATGGGGCCGTTTGAACTCATGGATTATATCGGAAATGACATCAATTACGCCGTCACCGAATCGGTATTCAAGGAGTTTTTTTACGATCCCCGATACCGTCCTTCCTTCACCCAAAAGCGGATGGTGGAAGCCGGCTGGCTGGGGCGGAAAACCGATCTTGGCTATTACGACTATCGCGAAGGAGCTGTAAACAAACAGCCAAACAAGGACGAAGCATTGGGCAACCAAATACTACACCGCATGCTGCTCATGCTCATAAACGAAGCCGCAGATGCGCTCTACCTGAACATTGCCACCCGCGATGGCATAGACCTGGCCATGACCAAGGGCGTCAATTACCCAAAAGGGCTCTTAAAATGGGCTGACGAGCTGGGAATAGAAACCGTGCTGGAAGGATTGGAAAAACTTCAAGACCTTTACGGCGAAGACCGCTACCGCCCGAGTGTGATCTTAAAGAAAATGGCGAAAGAAAGAAATCGATTTTACCCCGAACCAATATTGAATTAAAATGGCAGAAAAAGATAAAATGTCCGGCTGGGCAATCGTTGAGAAAATGATGAAAAAAGACGCTTTCAGCAAGTGGCTCCAACTCGAAGTGGTGGCTATAGAAGAAGGCTATGCAAAAATCAAGACCACCGTAAGGGAAGACCAGCTCAATGGCTTCAGCATAGGCCACGGCGGCGTGTGCTTCGGCTTGGCAGATAGCGCCATGGCCTTTGCGGCAAATAGTCGCGGCCGCATAGCGCTCACCACCAACACCTATATGTCGCACCTTAAATCGGTAAAGCAGGAAGATGTGCTCACCGCCACCACCACCGAGCTCAACCTAGGCGAGCGGATCGCGCAATATCAAATAAAAATCCACAATCAAGAAGAAGTCCTGGTGGCATCTTTTACCGGCAGCGTGGTGCGCACCGACAAGGTATGGGAGGCCGAGGCGGAATGAAGCAGGCCTATATCGTAGACGGCATACGCACGCCTATTGGCAATTTTAGGGGAACCCTAGGTGCAGTGCGCCCCGATGATATGGCCGCCACAGTGCTAAGGGAACTCTTGGAGCGCAATAAGGATTTAGACCCGGCAGCCATAGATGATGTGATCATGGGCTGCGCCAATCAGGCGGGAGAAGATAACCGCAATGTGGCGCGCATGGCGCTCTTGCTGGCAGGTCTCCCCTACTCCGTGCCCGGCGAAACGGTAAACCGGCTTTGTGCCTCGGGCATGTCGGCAGCTGTGCATGCCATGCGTGCCATCCGCGCCGGCGAGGGCGATCTTTTCATCGCTGCGGGCGTCGAAAACATGACGCGCGCACCTTGGGTGATGAGCAAGTCGGCCGCGCCTTTCGGCAATGATGCCAAACTATTCGACTCCAGTTTTGGATGGCGCTTTATCAACCCGCAGATGGAATCGCTCTACGGCACCGATGCGATGGGCAATACCGCCGAAAATCTGGTAACGCAGCACGGCATATCGCGTGAAGATCAAGATGCTTTTGCAGCGCTTTCGCAAAAAAAGGCAGCCGCGGCACAGGCCAATGGAAGGTTGGCCAAGGAGATCGTAACGGTAGAAATACCACAACGCAAGAAAGACCCCATCCTTTTCAGCAGCGATGAATTCATACGCCCCGATACCACGGCCGAAATACTGGCCAAGCTGCGCCCGGCCTTCAAAAAAGACGGTTCGGTGACGGCAGGAAATTCCAGCGGACTCAATGATGGTGCTGCAGCGATGTTGATCGCTTCTGATGATGCCCTCAAAGACCATAATCTCAAGCCGCTGGCGCGAATAGTGAGCAGCGCGGTGGTGGGCGTAGAGCCCCGCATAATGGGCATATGCCGTGGGAGCCAGTAAGCTGGCCCTTGAGCGTGCCGGGCTGACCCTTGACGATATGGATATAATCGAACTCAATGAAGCCTTCGCAGCGCAGAGCCTAGCGGTAACCCGCAGCCTAGGACTTGCTGATGACGACGCTCGAATAAACCCCAATGGCGGTGCCATAGCCCTCGGCCACCCGCTTGGGATGACGGGAGCGCGCATTACCTACTCGGCAGCACTCGAGCTAAGCCTTACCGGCAAAAAGTACGCGCTGGTGACGATGTGTGTGGGCGTGGGACAGGGGTATGCGGTGGTTTTGGAGGGGTGAGTGATGAGTTGTGGGTTTGAGTTATATCCATTTGGTCTCTAACAAACATATCTATTTGAAGAAAGTATAGTTCTATCGTAGGAAAGTTGTATAGCAGTTTCTACTGAATGTCTGCGGGCTTCAATCCTTTTCTCAAAAAATATTCCTTCCGACACGAACAGAATTTTCTCAAAAACTTGCACACCGTAAATAGGTTACGTTGTGGGCGTTTACTTTTGATGAAGTAACACGATAAATAGAACATATAAGTTTTCCACAATTCGTAAAACTGCGTGATTTAAATTTAAATTGCAACATAAACGGGATAACCACTAAACCAACCAAAGCATGCATTGCTCATCGAACTGCCAACAAAAAAGGCTTCTACAGGAAGTAAAAGCCCTTTTGCCAAACAGATCGACTACCCAGGATGGATTCGAACCATCAATCTCCCCGTTTGATCGGGGTGCCTTATCCAGTCGACTACCGGACCATCACGATTTGAATCCTTGTTTTAGTGGAATTTCAACCGCCATCGGCTACATAGTTTCAATCCGTGTTGCACAAAGAATGGACAAAAGTAATCAAAATTGAATAGACAAACGCCTTCGGCTACATATAAAATCGTATGTTTGCATAACAATACTTTAAAATGATTCAAACCCTTTATCAAATAGGAGCCGCTATTCATAACGACGATGAGTATTCCCGCTTCTTTCAGCCATGGGGCAATCCCTTTCCTGGACGAGAAGATGATGCTAAAGTAATTGTCGCCGAAATTGAAAATGGTAGTTTTATCAAAGTTGTTCTCGAAAATTTTCGGAGCGATTACCTTGGCAAGTATTTATTTAGGGAAGGAAGTACCAAAGGAAGAGCGACGAACAGCGTGCCCACCGTACCTTTTATTGATATCGATACGTCCTTTGCCAAAGTTGAACAGTCATTCAAAAATTACAAGCACGCTTTTGCTAAGTCATCAGAATTGACAAGGGTTAAAGCGGCACTCTCTGAAATTAATTTAGAAAAGGGCACTTCCTATCTTTTCACGTTTAAGATTGATGGTAAATACTTGGGGGAATATTCGAAATACCGAGATATCTTTATTCAGAATGCCTATCGTGGTTTCTTCGAAAAGAATTATTCAGGGATCAAAATGAGTAGGAAGGACGATTATGTGTGTGCCTTATCCGGAATTCGAACTACTGTGTACGGATTTGTTGATGTCATGGGGTTTACCGTGAATGATGACAGTTTTATGCGCAATGGATTCGATCAAGCCCAATCTTATAAAATGTTTCCTGTAAGCTCCAAAGCGGCAGTGATTCTTTCCGGTATCACATCACTGGTTTTTACCAATGATTTTTCCAAGCATTTTTCCGGAAGCATAAAATATATAATCCTACCTAAATTTATTGGCAACAATAGGCCTGAACTAATCAAAGAAGTTTTCGAACTATTCAAGGAAAGAAACGCATTCAACATTACATCTGAGAATTCTGCTAAAGGGAGTGCCGGTTTCATTAAAGGAACTGAAGATATGATCGAAGAGATTATTTTGGATGAACGACTGCACTCTCAGGATATTTTTTACGATATCTTGTTTTATGAAGATAAGAAATCTCAGCTCAGCTTGCTTTTGCAGGTCTCAGATGTTCAGCCTTCAAGGCTCAGAACGATCATGGAAGTAAAGAAGGGGTTGGAGAAATTTTATGCACCGCTCACCAATTTCGATGATGGTAGCAAACACTACAACTTTCACATTAATTTGGTGACTATTAAAGACTTTTTGCTGACCGAACAGGGAAAAAAGCAAATTCCCCATCCATATTTTTTCAGAGTTACAGAAGCCTTGTTTTACGGCCAGAAAATCAATCAAAAAACCTTCGTTCACTTTCTGCTGCTGAGATTCAGAAAATTATTTAAGGAGCGCCATGGAAACGAGTACGCTTTTCCTACTGCGGTGAAGGAAGGGTTTGTCATTTTCCAATTTTTATTTAGACAGAACTTAAAACCTAAATCTTCAAATCAAATGAACCTACTCAATACCAAGGATAGCAAGGTGGCATTAAATGCCCTTCAGTTTATCGATCAACACCCTGACTTTTTCAACGTTGAATTTAAAAAAGGAGCATTTATCTTCGGTTGTTTAGTCTCTAAACTTTTGCGAAAACAGCCAAATAACGCTTTCTTAAAACAGCTTAATGACTTATATCTGGATCGAAAAATTGTCGAAAAAAAGTTTCCGAAATTAATCAACAAGCTTAGGCAATACGATGTAAATTACAAGGAAATAAGTGATATGGAAGTTGTGCTTGCTACATCCATGATGGATCAAAATCCAATTTCAAAAGAAGATATTTCTTTGGCAGTAACACTTGGATTAGTTTTACAAAAAGAATTTGACGTCAGAAGTTGGAAGGAAGCATCAAAAGATATCCCAACAAACATTGAAACACAAACCATTTAATATTATAACTATGAACAGAGATATTCAACACAGGAGCGAAATCATTTTTCTATATGATGTAACCCAAGCCAACCCCAATGGTGACCCTTTGGATGCAAACCGGCCTAGAATAGATGAAGAGAGCGGTCATTGCCTTGTGACTGATGTACGGCTAAAAAGAACCATTCGAGATTTTCTCATGAATGAAGGCTTTGACGGTGCATCTGACAAAGGAGACATATTCATTCGAGACGAGGAAGGAATGCCTGTTACAGGAGCTCAACGAGCTAAATCGTACGAAAACATAACAGAATTTAAAGAGAAGTTTATTGATGTAAGAATGTTCGGTGGTGTTTCCGCAGTCGGAAAGAAGAAATTTAACCTAACTGGTGCCGTACAATTTGGAATGGGCATCACGCTTCACCCGGTTAAAGAAAATTTCATCAAAGGAACCGGGGCTTTTGCAACCAAAGAAGGGGCGCAACAAAAGACCTTTCGTGAAGAATACAATATTACCTATGGACTCGTAGGTTTCCACGGTGTAATTAACGAGAATGCTGCTATTCATACCGGACTTACTCGAAACGACGTGAATATGCTGTTAAAAGGAACTTGGAAAGGTACAAAAGACCTATTATCTCGTTCCAAAAAGGGGCATATGCCGAGAATGCTGCTTAAAGTCGATTACACTGATGGTTATTTCGTGGGCGATTTGCTAGCTCGAATTTCGCTTGAGAGCAAGGGCAAAGAGCCACGGGCCTTCGACTGTATCAAGGATTTTACCGTGAATGTTAGTCAACTTAATGCTGCCTTAAAAAAAGCAGAAACACTAGGCCACTTGCACAAAGTGAGCATCCTGACGGATGACATGACTGAGCTATCGGAAAATATTTACAAAGCAGAAACCCTAAATTTAATTTAGTAGATTGTGCCAGAAATTTCAAGGTTTTTCGGAATTATTATTCGAATGTTTGCTGAGTTTCAGACGAGGCACAACAGGCCGCATTTTCATGCATATTATCAAGGGTCGGATATTTCAGTTTCCATAGATCAGGAAATCGAGGTTATGGCAGGAAATTTTCCTAAAAAACAAGAACGCTTGGTTTTAGCGTGGGCTGAAGTTCATCATCAAGCCCTTATTGACAATTGGATATTGCTTAGAAGCGGCGAAAGAACTTTACCCATAGAACCTTTAAAATAATTAAATATGGAATACACGGATATTAAGATTTACAAGGTTGGCGTCGTTAAAGCCTACTCAATTGAAATTGTGTTCAATGATGGGAAGGTCAAACAAGTAAACTTAGAACCCGTTCTAAGAGGTAACTTGTTTGGCCAACTATTAAATCTTGAGCTGTTCAGACAAGTTCGGGTTAATGAAGAAATCAACACTATTGAATGGCCTAACGGTGCCGACTTTCATCCCGAAACCCTTTATAACTGGGAAATTCACAAGGATGAATTGACCCTTATAGCTAAAAAATGGGCTCAACAAAAAAAAACGGCCTAACATGGTAAAGAAGCTTCTTACTTTTGATATTTCTGCACCATTTGGACATTTTAAGGTGATTTATGCAACGACTTCTGCCCTAACCTATCCCATTCCATCAAAGACTGCCATTTACGGTATGGTTGGTAGTATTATTGGCTTATCTAAAGAAGACAACTCATACTTAAATTCTTTTAAAGATGGGCAGTGCAAAATAGCCTTGCAAATTTTGAAACCTCTCGCCACCCAGCGTTTGCATATAAATTGGAGTCCTACTCCTGGTGCGATAAAGAGCAGAAAACCAACATTGGTGGAGCATATGGCCAATCCAGCTTACCGAATATACTTCACGCACGAAGATCCAAAAGTCTATGATACCTTAAAAAAGCATCTCATGGCTCACACTACAGTTTTTACCCTTTCCATGGGTTTGGCCAATCTGATTGCAAATTTCCATTTTATTGGTGAATCAAACTACGAAGAAATGCAAAGCGAAGAAACAGATATCCATTCGATCATTCCACTTTCTTCTTTCATAGGGTTTGGAGATTTAAATGAGCATGAGAATTTCATTACATCAATGAGTCAATATGCGATGGAAATGACAACTGGACGAGATGTAACCAAAAGAGATGAAGTATTAATAGATCGCAAAGGAATGCCCATTAAAGCAAATGTTAAGGGTTACCAACGCATCTATCATGGTGAAGTACTAACAAATATTATCCTTCATTAAACTAAATGTATTTCAGCCATCCCGATAGAACATTAAAAGAGCACCTGGATGGCCTGAAGAAAATCATCGAATTCCTATTACCTTTTAAATATCAGCATTTCTGGCCAGCGGTTGAATTGAAGGAGTTGATTTGGCAGCTTATTGCTTTTCACGATATAGCGAAGGCCACTCCTTATTTTCAATACCGGATGGCTCGAGTTATCAGAGACGAGAACCCGGCTTACTTTGAAGAACATCTTAATGAATTAAAATTTTGGCTAGACCATAAAGCAGTTCATGGTTTGGATGAAAGCGAAATTCGAAGGCTCTCTCGTCACACTTTGTTCGGGGCAGTAACTCTTCAACAAAATTTTATCGGTGAAGACCTAGCAATTGAACACCTTATTTGCTATCAAATAGTTAGAAGTCATCATCGCAACTTACCAGATTTTGATTCCACTGAATTTATCGATGCCTTCAATGGTGAAAGTGATACTGATTTTAGATTACAATTTGATCAATTAAGCTTTTCACAATACTTCGCTAAAGCTGCCTGCGCGTTTAACCCTATAATTCCTGATTATCAAGCTCTAAAAGATCGTTTTGGTAAACAGCGAAAAATTCGTGCACTGCTATCTGATACTCAAAAGTTGCGATCAGCAGATCATTTTCTGAAAACCCAGTTTCTCTATTCGTTATTATTATCTGCAGATAAAGGCGATGTAATGCTCGACAACAAGACTCAAATGTTTCGCCGTATTCCAATTCCTTCGAGCATCGTCGATACTTTTAAAGAAAAAATAGTAGGTGGAAAGGCGATAGATGTACTTCGAAATGAAGCCTATGATCAAGTAATTGAAAATCTCACCCACAATTTAGACAATAATTTTTTTGAAATTACCTTGCCCACGGGATTAGGCAAAACATTTACTGCGTACAAAGCTGCATTATTACTTAAAGAAAATCTTCCAACCCACAGAATTGTTTACTGCCTACCATTTACAAGCATTATAGATCAAAATGGCAGTTTACTAAAAAAAATACTCAAGAAATCAAAATTTTCAAAGAATTTGGTTACACTTCACCATTACTTGGCTCCACCCCAAAAAAAAAACAATTCAGAAGATACACTACACTATCAAGAGTCAGAATATCTGACTGAAGGATGGGAGAACGAATTAATAATAACCACATTCGTTCAATTCTTTCAGAGCATTTTCACCAATAAAAACAGATCACTTCGGAAATTTCACAATCTGGTAAATGCAGTAGTGATTTTAGATGAAATTCAGAATTTACACCCGAAGTACATTGAAGCTGTTGAAAAAATATTTCAACAAATGGCCAAAATATTTAATACCAAGTTCCTATTCGTTACTGCAACTCAACCTTTAATAATGGCCAAAGATGTAATTTCGCTTACCAGAAAGGATGGAAAACCAGAGAGTTATTTTTTTGAAAAGTTGGATAGAATAGTTCTCGACCAGGCGCTTCTTCGAAAAGGGCCTTTAGCCATAGACGAATTTATTGGCAATGTTATAGAATCACATCACAAAATGCCATTGCGATCCATTTTAATCATAGTAAATACGAAAGCATATTCTCAAGAAATATTTGATATCCTAAATAAACGACTTACCTTAAAATGCCTTTATCTCTCCGCATCCCTCATTCCTTATCACCGCAAAAAGGTAATTGATGAAGTTAAGCTTGCCTTAAAGCCAATCTGTCTGGTTAGCACACAAGTAGTAGAAGCTGGTGTGGATATTGATTTTGATACAGTCTATCGCGAATTTGCTCCAATGGATAGTATAAATCAGGCAGCAGGGAGATGCAATAGAAATGGCATCAAGGGAAAAGGTGAAGTTAAAATATTTCTTAGAGATCAAAAAAATAAAATCTACAATGAAATCCTTCTTGGGATTACAAGGGAAATATTGGAAAATCAGCCAGATATAATATTTGAATCGCAGCTCTTTACCATTAATAAGCTTTATTTTTCCAAGGTTAAAAGCAGAATTCAAGAAGCCAGCAATGAATCCAATAGATTGATGGAGCATATTTACGGGTTACAATTTGAAAAAATTGCCGATGACTTCCGATTGATTGAAGAGAATTTTAAAACCTACAATTTCTTTATTGAAGTGAATAAAGGCGCGAAAGTAATTTGGAAAAAATTTCTTTCATTGTTTGCAATATCAGATGTTTTTAAGCGCAAGGCCGCCATAAAGCAGCTGAAACCAAAAGTGCTAGAATATGTGGTTACAATACCCGATTATGCTATAGATATAGAAGAAAATGAAAAAGAACAAATCATTATTAACCGTGAGAATTGGCAAGAATTTTATGATCTACAAAAGGGTGTAGTGCAAAGGCGAACAAGCGATTCTAATTCTACTGATTTTTTGGCTTTCTGAGACTTTTGAAGGATAGCTGAAAAACCAAAATTTTTGTGCATTAGTTATTCATGTGTTTCTTTCCCTATCTTTAAAACTTGAACCAACCCAATATGGAAATCACAATTAAAGGAGAAAATGGAAAGTTGTTGAAGGAAGTGGAAAATCTTGCCAGAAAACTAGGCCTGAAAATAGTAAGGAATTCCGAAATGGATAAATCCCAAGGATCAAGTACTTCCAAAAAGCTTTACGATCTGATGACTGAAAAAGCTAAATCGGGCGGGATAGAAAGTATTAAAGACCCATCAGCTTGGCAGCGGGAACAACGCATTGATAAGAAGCTATATGGCCGCGACTGAATCGGTATTGATAGACTCCAACGTTGTGATCTATACAGCGCTGCCCGAATATGGAAACCTTCGGGAATGGCTGCGGACACGTCGTATCTGCATCTCTGACATAACCAGGTTGGAAGTGTTGGGTTACCACGCACTTACTATTGGAGATAAGGCTTATTTTGAAAGGTTTTTTTCGGAATGCAATATTGTTCCAATCGACGGAGCATTGATTTCTAAAGCGATAGAATTGCGACGTACGAAGTCCATGAGCTTGGGTGATTCCATTATCGCTGCTTCGTCACTTCAAGAATCTATCTCCTTACTTACGGCAAACATCAAAGATTTTGACCACATCGGTAAGATTGAAATAATTGATATCCTTGAAATTTGACATCACCACAGCTTTGATCAGCTTTTAAAAACTATATGGAAACCGCTACGACCAGCAAACTATCAATTACCCAAATTAAATTTCCAGAAATTAAACTGCCAATCCGCGATGCACACAAGTTGCGCGGTTACTTTGGAAATGTATTTAAAGAGCACTCACCTTTGCTGCACAACCATTACGATTCCGGTGAGCTGCGCTACAGATATCCATTGGTGCAATATAAAATTTTGGATAACACCCCTACCCTTGTTGCAATTGATGCCGGTGCCGAACTGCTAACTGAGTTATTCTTGAAAATCAAAGAGATAAATATTGATGGTAAAAAATATGCCATCAACAACAAGCAGATTTCTGCCGAGCAATGTGAAATAGGCATGAGCGATGCGCTGCACACATACAATTTTGAAACACTATGGATGGCCCTAAACCAAGAGAACCACAAGAATTACATTAAAAGTGATAAGATTGAAAGAATCAAAATGCTCAACAAAATCATAGTTGGTAATATCTTGTCATTTTATAAGAACGTGAACTTGATGCTCGATCCGTCAGAACGTATTTTGGCCACTGTGCAAGTGAATCCGAAGCAGACAAAATTCAAAGACCAAACAATGATTGCCTTCACTGGCAGCTTCGTCACAAATGCAGTGCTACCCGACAAAATCGGCATTGGAAAATCGGTGGCCAGGGGGTTTGGAACCATCACTAAAATATAAGCGATGCAGGTTTTTATAAATACATACGGTTCTTATTTGCATGTAAAGGATGATATGTTTGAGATAAAGACGCGGCCAGATCCAAAGAAAAGAAACGAGATAAAAATCAACCATATTGCCGCGCATAAGGTCACTTCTTTTGTGGTAAGCATTGGGGCAGCCATCAGCACAGATGCCATTGCGCTGGCACTTCAGCACAATGTAGATATTGTGGTGGTTGAAAACAACGGTCATCCACTAGGACGTTTTTGGCACAGCAAGCTGGGCAGCACAACCAAAATAAGGAAGCGCCAGTTGGAAGCCAGCTTGAGCAAGGAAGGATTGAAGTGGGTGAAGGGATGGCTTATTGATAAACTCACCAACCAAGCTGGTTATCTTGCCGACTTGCGCAAGCACAGACCGCACATCGCCATTGGCTTGCAGAATTCTGAAGATAGGATTTTAGAGCAGTGTATAAAAATAGGCGAGTTGGATGCTGAAAACGTTGCTGAAGTGGCCGACCGCATCCGTGGTTTGGAAGGAACCGCCGGCAGACTCTACTTTGACGGGCTTTCCAAAAGTATTCCCGATGAATTTGCCTTCAAAGGAAGGAGTTTTAGGCCAGCGCAAGACCCTTTTAACGCCATGCTGAACTATGCATACGGGATAATGTACTCCCGGACGGAGCGCGCATTGATGCTCGCAGGGCTGGATCCTTATGTGGGCTTTTTGCACCGCGATGATTACAATGCGAAAAGCCTTGTTTATGATTTTATAGAAAGCTACCGCATCCATGCCGAACGTTGCGTATTTGGCATGTTTTCAAAGAAACAGGTAAAAAAGAGCTTTTTTGAAGAAATATCGGGAGGCGTATCACTGAATGCCGAAGGCAAGCCACCATTGGTTGAGCATTTTACAAAGTACTTAGATACGGACACAGTAAAACACAAGGGAAGGAACCAAACTAGGTACAACGCCATGCAGTTGGACGCACATTATTTTGCAAATCAGTTAATAGCAATTGAAAAATGATTGTGTGGGCCATGTATGATATCAAGAAAGATAAGGCCAGGAGCAAAATCGCGAAAATCTGCAAGCAGGCAGGGCTGTACCGTGTGCAATACAGTGTGTTTTTGGGAACGATGACATCAAATCAAAAGGACACATTGGAATTGGAAATCGAAGAGTGGATAGATGAAATAACCGATTCGGTTTATATCTTTCCCATGTCAAAAGATGAACTGCAAAATACGGTTCTACTGGGACAGGCCTTCGACAAAAAGTTAGTTTCGGATGAAGTAAAAGCCCTATTTTTCTGATGTTCAGTATTACGCCCTCGCATATCATTGAATATTTATATTGTCCGCGGTACACCTACTTTGAGTATGTGCTATCAGTGCCCCAAAACGAAGAGAAATACTATAAAGTAAAGAAGGGTAGAAATATGCACGACGAAAAATTGGAGCGCAACAAGGGCTATTTGAGAAAACGTATAGGGGCGACAGAAAAATGGGAAGACCAGTACTTGACCAATCAGTACATGCGCGGCAGGATAGATGAAATTCTAAAGTTAAGGGACGGCACTTTCGCTCCCCTAGATTATAAATATGCAGAATGGAAAGACAAACTTTACGATACTTATAAGCAGCAGCTATTTTGCTATGCCGTGCTTATCGAAGAAAATTTTAACGGAAAAGTCAACAAGGGTTACTTGGTTTATTTGCGGAGCAAGAACAAATTGCTGGAGGTAGAAATCTCTGAATCGGATAAAAGTTTGATAAAAGTGAGCATTTCTGGGTTTCAAGAAATTGTGGAAAAAAACTATTTCCCAAAAGCGACGAAGTACAAGCGCAGATGCCTATCTTGTACCTATCGAAATATATGCACGCGATAGTTTGAAATCCGGGTGTAGATTTATTGAAGGGATGATAAATTTTTGTTTTAAGCTATTATTTTTCAATTGTTTACAGTTATGAAATTGGACGGAAAATGTGTAAAATACGTTCTTTGACGTATCGAAAAATGGAATATAAAAGGATGAAAAATATAAATAAAAGTCTGATTACCATGAGTATGGGAAGCGATCGACTTCCAGACTTAATCCAGCATCAACAAGGATTGAAACTTTTTTAGTGTGGTAATTCAGGCAAAGCAATCCAATGCTTCCAGACTTAATCCAGCATCAACAAGGATTGAAACTGCGCCATATCCCTGCGCAGTTGGTACACCACACTCTTCCAGACTTAATCCAGCATCAACAAGGATTGAAACTGCCGCCAAGCAAGACAGCGGATTTTGAAAACGATAGCTTCCAGACTTAATCCAGCATCAACAAGGATTGAAACTCGCGCTATTATCCGTTAAATAGCTCGTCCCATTCTTCCAGACTTAATCCAGCATCAACAAGGATTGAAACGCCGTACTTTCCGGTGATTTGATCAGCGATGACCTGCTTCCAGACTTAATCCAGCATCAACAAGGATTGAAACTCGGTTCAATAGAACTCGACCCCGTGGAAGGGCGTTCTTCCAGACTTAATCCAGCATCAACAAGGATTGAAACACTCTCCTGTGATTCTATAAGGTATTGATCACCTTGCTTCCAGACTTAATCCAGCATCAACAAGGATTGAAACAACCTGTCTTGGAAGCCCTGAAATCCCGTGTTATCTTCCAGACTTAATCCAGCATCAACAAGGATTGAAACCGTTCAAATATATTCGATATAATGGACAAGAGAGCTTCCAGACTTAATCCAGCATCAACAAGGATTGAAACAGCGTTCAAACAACTCGTATGAATCGCCCATTTTCCTTCCAGACTTAATCCAGCATCAACAAGGATTGAAACTCCTTTCCACGGCCTCCGCCAACGCCCGATCAGTACTCCTTCCAGACTTAATCCAGCATCAACAAGGATTGAAACTAAAAAACCAGAACCGCCCCAGCCACAATAAGTATTCTTCCAGACTTAATCCAGCATCAACAAGGATTGAAACAAATTGTCGCTAATAACTGTTCTATCACAGCTTGAACTTCCAGACTTAATCCAGCATCAACAAGGATTGAAACCAAAATCCTCTGGTATCGTACTGATACCAGAGGTTTCTTCCAGACTTAATCCAGCATCAACAAGGATTGAAACTGTGCTTGGGCTGGTCGGTAGCGTCCATACGCTTATCGTCTTCCAGACTTAATCCAGCATCAACAAGGATTGAAACACAAAACAGCCGAATACGTCTCTATTTCTTCTTTCCTCTTCCAGACTTAATCCAGCATCAACAAGGATTGAAACAACATAAAGTATAACAACACCGCCAACACAAACCCGATCTTCCAGACTTAATCCAGCATCAACAAGGATTGAAACTTGTTATAGTACATCTAGTTACTCCGAATGCGCTTACTTCCAGACTTAATCCAGCATCAACAAGGATTGAAACCACTGGAAGCCGTGAAGTAACCATACGCACCGGGAGACTTCCAGACTTAATCCAGCATCAACAAGGATTGAAACTGGCTTCTTTCAGACGCAGCACATCGCGCAGTGCTTCTTCCAGACTTAATCCAGCATCAACAAGGATTGAAACTACCCCCCTGTTAATTCAATATCTCCTGTCACAGGGCTTCCAGACTTAATCCAGCATCAACAAGGATTGAAACTTGCCACCTACGGCGTAGATGGCACCCTAGAGCGTACTTCCAGACTTAATCCAGCATCAACAAGGATTGAAACGCAACCTTGACAATCTTGCCGATAGCCCGCTCAACACTTCCAGACTTAATCCAGCATCAACAAGGATTGAAACCGGCATCTGTGCGGCGGCATAGGTGGTGGCCAGCACCTTCCAGACTTAATCCAGCATCAACAAGGATTGAAACCCCGCCGCCGTTGATACGGTTCATGCGGGTAGTCTCCTTCCAGACTTAATCCAGCATCAACAAGGATTGAAACTGGAACCAGATGGAACCCTTATAGGCTCGCCGTTGACTTCCAGACTTAATCCAGCATCAACAAGGATTGAAACCCGATGCCGGCGAGATCACCACCTATCTGGAAGGCTCCTTCCAGACTTAATCCAGCATCAACAAGGATTGAAACCCATAAGGTTAATGCCCTACATCTTAGGCTGCACCTACTTCCAGACTTAATCCAGCATCAACAAGGATTGAAACCTACCCGTTCCAAACGCCTGAAAACCAATCGTTTCCTTCCAGACTTAATCCAGCATCAACAAGGATTGAAACATATAGAACGTTTTACCCGTCCCACAACCGCCTGCCTTCCAGACTTAATCCAGCATCAACAAGGATTGAAACGAACTAAGGTATTTCCCTATGGGAGCATATTCAGGCTTCCAGACTTAATCCAGCATCAACAAGGATTGAAACTTTCGGCTTGGATCCATTCCCGGTCGAATTCGGCAACTTCCAGACTTAATCCAGCATCAACAAGGATTGAAACTATTTGCCGCTATGGAATCATACAATGGGAGGCCGACTTCCAGACTTAATCCAGCATCAACAAGGATTGAAACACCTAGTTAAAATACGCAATTGCAGCGCATTTGAAACCTTCCAGACTTAATCCAGCATCAACAAGGATTGAAACAGTTAAGGGTGTCGCGTACGGCTCCAGATGGGACGGCTTCCAGACTTAATCCAGCATCAACAAGGATTGAAACCCGCTCAATTCAGGTGGTGGGGGCATTGCAACCATACTTCCAGACTTAATCCAGCATCAACAAGGATTGAAACGGAGTGCTGCGTAAATATCACCATTGCGGACCCTGCCTTCCAGACTTAATCCAGCATCAACAAGGATTGAAACACGACGATGTGGACGGCAACTACCGCAACCTGATAGACTTCCAGA
Source organism: uncultured Cryomorphaceae bacterium (assembly GCA_963836915.1). Lineage (GTDB taxonomy): Bacteria > Bacteroidota > Bacteroidia > Flavobacteriales_D > Cryomorphaceae > Cryomorpha. Next base: position 1,544,447 of record CAWILH010000002.1, read on the forward strand.
CTTAATCCAGCATCAACAAGGATTGAAACTGATCAACCCGGCCACCAATGCAGGGACTAGGCTAGCTTCCAGACTTAATCCAGCATCAACAAGGATTGAAACGAAACACAAAACCAGCTATTGCGAGATGAAAATTCACTTCCAGACTTAATCCAGCATCAACAAGGATTGAAACTTTCCGCCCCCTTTCGTCTCATTATTGATCCAGATCACCTTCCAGACTTAATCCAGCATCAACAAGGATTGAAACCTGCTTGTTCGATGGTGCGGTCTCCGATCCATAGGCCTTCCAGACTTAATCCAGCATCAACAAGGATTGAAACACGATTTGATTTTAGCAGACTTTGAAAGCGGGGTGGTCTTCCAGACTTAATCCAGCATCAACAAGGATTGAAACTCCAGATCACCGCAAAAACGATTACCACCAACAATCTTCCAGACTTAATCCAGCATCAACAAGGATTGAAACTTGGACGAAGCTATTGGGACAGACGACGCTAGGACTCTTCCAGACTTAATCCAGCATCAACAAGGATTGAAACGTCCTTATCCTTATTATAGGGGTGGTGCTGTTGGTACTTCCAGACTTAATCCAGCATCAACAAGGATTGAAACATATCTTTAATGCCCAACTCACGCAAAACATAAAAAACTTCCAGACTTAATCCAGCATCAACAAGGATTGAAACAACACTTACGCTGGTACTTACGAGAAAAAGCTATACTTCCAGACTTAATCCAGCATCAACAAGGATTGAAACATACGTCCTTTCTTACCGATTATATAGGGCTCAATTCTTCCAGACTTAATCCAGCATCAACAAGGATTGAAACGCATTCCTGTAAAGTGATGCACTTGCCACCATCTCTCTTCCAGACTTAATCCAGCATCAACAAGGATTGAAACCAGAAAGAGACCAGAAGACAGACAATGGCCGCGGGACTTCCAGACTTAATCCAGCATCAACAAGGATTGAAACTAATTCTTAGGCTTTCCGCCGCCACCAGTTGACCCCTTCCAGACTTAATCCAGCATCAACAAGGATTGAAACCCGACACCTCGGGTATCAGCACGATACCCGAGGACTTCTTCCAGACTTAATCCAGCATCAACAAGGATTGAAACCTTGATGAAAACGAGCGAAGTGATTATTCTAACAACGCTTCCAGACTTAATCCAGCATCAACAAGGATTGAAACACCAGCCAAAACAGATGGGAATTTCAAGTAAGAGAACTTCCAGACTTAATCCAGCATCAACAAGGATTGAAACAATTATGTTAAATTATGTTAAAATTTCACCCTAGTCTTCCAGACTTAATCCAGCATCAACAAGGATTGAAACGATTCTACTGCCGTGTCGCCACTAATACTTGATATCTTCCAGACTTAATCCAGCATCAACAAGGATTGAAACCTCTTCGGGATCAAGCGAGTTAAAATATGAGGCATTCTTCCAGACTTAATCCAGCATCAACAAGGATTGAAACATACCACTTGACGTAAAGCCATCTACACCTACTTTAGCTTCCAGACTTAATCCAGCATCAACAAGGATTGAAACTCGCCCTAAAATCCCGTGTTATGCGCTTGCGCTCATCTTCCAGACTTAATCCAGCATCAACAAGGATTGAAACTTATTGCATCCCCTTAATCTCTGCCGCGCTGTACAACTTCCAGACTTAATCCAGCATCAACAAGGATTGAAACTGTGTTTTGGCTGGTCGGTAGCGTCCATACGCTTGTCTTCCAGACTTAATCCAGCATCAACAAGGATTGAAACAATGATCTCATAACTAAATTGCGTTAAAAACCGCACTTCCAGACTTAATCCAGCATCAACAAGGATTGAAACCGGCGTTACCAGTGACCGTTATCATGTCATCGTTCATACTTCCAGACTTAATCCAGCATCAACAAGGATTGAAACTTGCTAGCAATTATAAAAAACAATATAAATAGCGCGCTTCCAGACTTAATCCAGCATCAACAAGGATTGAAACCCGCGCTCGAAAAGGGCGCGGAGCAAGAGCGGCAGAACTTCCAGACTTAATCCAGCATCAACAAGGATTGAAACCTCAGCACGGCACCGCTGCGGTAGTAGTACTCGGCCTCTTCCAGACTTAATCCAGCATCAACAAGGATTGAAACCTTCCTGTCCCAATCTTCACAATACCAGTAGCTCACTTCCAGACTTAATCCAGCATCAACAAGGATTGAAACCCAATAATATCCCAAATCTTCCGACGCACCGTCAACTTCCAGACTTAATCCAGCATCAACAAGGATTGAAACATGCTCTGCTTACCGATCGCCGAAAGCAGTTCGTTCTTCCAGACTTAATCCAGCATCAACAAGGATTGAAACCGCTGGTGTAGAATACGGCTTCCCAGAGGAGATCGTCTTCCAGACTTAATCCAGCATCAACAAGGATTGAAACAAATATTCAGAAGATGGTTTTTCGTATCAAGACGGGCTTCCAGACTTAATCCAGCATCAACAAGGATTGAAACCACCTAACGGCATCATAAACTTCAACAACGGGGTTCTTCCAGACTTAATCCAGCATCAACAAGGATTGAAACTTTTTTAATGTGGCAATTCAGGCAAAGCAATCCAATGCTTCCAGACTTAATCCAGCATCAACAAGGATTGAAACAGTTTATATACCCAACTCTCTCTTTTGCTTCTCAACTTCCAGACTTAATCCAGCATCAACAAGGATTGAAACGCAAACGTGGAGAGTGTGGATGGCATTACCAAACTTCTTCCAGACTTAATCCAGCATCAACAAGGATTGAAACCTTCTGCTATCTTACCGGCAATATATACCAGCAACCTTCCAGACTTAATCCAGCATCAACAAGGATTGAAACCTGCGCGGTTCGATCTTCGCGCCGACTTGTCAAGTGCTTCCAGACTTAATCCAGCATCAACAAGGATTGAAACTCTATCTTTTTTCCCTTCGTCTCTGTGTCCTTCACATCTTCCAGACTTAATCCAGCATCAACAAGGATTGAAACTGGCGTCACACTTAGCGAATGCAGGATTTTTCAATACTTCCAGACTTAATCCAGCATCAACAAGGATTGAAACTAATTTCCTGAGTGCACCAATATTTCAGACCTTCCACTTCCAGACTTAATCCAGCATCAACAAGGATTGAAACGTTGATCAGGAACAGGGCGCCTTCGACGGCATCAGGCTTCCAGACTTAATCCAGCATCAACAAGGATTGAAACAGATAGGACTCGACTTGGTTGTATGCCGCTTCGGTCTTCCAGACTTAATCCAGCATCAACAAGGATTGAAACAAAAAGAAAGCCCACCCCTCGTTTGGGGCAGGCTTTCTTCCAGACTTAATCCAGCATCAACAAGGATTGAAACAGACGTATTGTCAGTAAACAACACATTGTAATTTGTCTTCCAGACTTAATCCAGCATCAACAAGGATTGAAACAACAAACGATCAAGGTGTACAGCCTTCAGGATATACTCTTCCAGACTTAATCCAGCATCAATAAGGATTGAAACGAAGGGAACCTGATCTGGATGTACAATGAAGCTACCTTCCAGACTTAATCCAGCATCAATAAGGATTGAAACATTTAACTGGACTTGAAATAGATAAAGATTATTTTGACTTCCAGACTTAATCCAGCATCAATAAGGATTGAAACCAAGAGCCGAGATCGAGCGAGGTACCAAATCAGAACCTTCCAGACTTAATCCAGCATCAATAAGGATTGAAACCAGAAATCCAGTTAGCGCTCATTTTAATGTCCCCAACCTTCCAGACTTAATCCAGCATCAATAAGGATTGAAACTTGATCCGGGTGGTGTACTTGCCGTATTGGATGAGCCTTCCAGACTTAATCCAGCATCAATAAGGATTGAAACCGTACTCTACCTGAACCGCAAATTTATTGTACACGCTTCCAGACTTAATCCAGCATCAATAAGGATTGAAACCGCTCAAGCTCTATGGTCTATACACCAATGAAACCCTGCTATGATTTATGTATACATTTGTTATCCATTTTAAGATGCCCACAGTGCTACTAAGGCCATGCCTACTATGCAAGTGGGCATTTTTCATTTTCGGTATTGCAGAATGCCGGTGCGGTACTTCTCCAGCTCATCATTGAGCTGAACTTAAACATGGTTTTAACTTATCTTATTTCCCCTTTCGATTGTCCCACCGCAACATAGTCACCATACTGATAGTACTTGATGTATACCGTTTGCAATATGCTCTCCTTATACTGGCTCCAACCTATATCTGGCCGCACTACGATCTTATCGGTGAGATGCACATAGGTATACCGATTCGCGCAGGTGCAGCGGGTGCTCAGTATCCTGCGTACCTGCGCAGCATCTACCACGGCATTAATGCCATCTACGGTTATAGACTTCTTGCTGCATGCGTACTATACCACTGCTTCGGCGCTGCTCTCTAAGGGCTCATAGGTGGGGTATGCAGCGGTATCGCGCATGATCTGGACGGCACTACGCATGATATAGTGATGCTTTGCCCGTAAGCCGGTAAGGCCGGCATTGCCTTCACAAAATGATTTAATTGCCGCTGGTCTATCTGAAATCAACCAGATAGTATTTGAGTGAACCAGCACGCTTTCATCATGAATGGAAAAAGGAAAGGAATTTATAAAGATAACCTGCTTAAACTTGCCAAGTCAATGAATATTAAGAAATCACTGCCTATCATTTGGGAAGTTAATTCTAGGGTTCAAAACTGAAATAGTTATGCCAATGCGTTAAGTGTCGATTAGAAAAAGCGGGGCGCAATAAAGCCTTCACTACTAAATGTGTCGTCCTGAAAATGGTTGACTGATTATTATTCAAAAATACTCATGATTAAACAGCTTCCAAGATTGGTTTTGGAGGCTGTTTTGTTTTCCATGTTTTAAGTTTAGTTCTCTTTTGATTATGTGCTTGGCTTGGAGTTAGGTATGCGATTGATAAGTGCGGTCTTACTTGATTGTATAACGCGATTGACTCTGCCACCTGCTTTTCTAATATCTCATAGTTTTCGAAAGAGTTGTCTAATCCAAATTCATCTTTCAATATTCCGTTCACTCTTTCGGCTACTGCATTTTCGTATGGATCAGATTGTTCTGTCATACTTATGCTAATTCCATTATTTTTTAGCATTTGAGTATAGATTTCACTGCTGTACTGTAAGCCTCTATCCGAATGGTGTATGAGCGCTTGGTCGTATTTCCTGTTTTCAATTGCCTTCTTTAAAGCCGATAATGTCGTGGCAGCCATCATATTGTTACTCAACGCATATCCAACTATTTTCTTCGAATAAGCATCCGTAACTAAGTGCAGGTAATAGTGGTCTTTGTTAACTTGTAAATAGGTAATGTCCGCTACCCATAGCTGCTCTGGGCGAGTGAGTTCTATTTCTTTAATGATATTCGGATACTTTCTCATCCAATGCTTTGAGTTGGTTGTTTTGTGGTACTTTTTTCTTTTCGATATCAGTAATGATCGCTCTCTCATAAAATCAAATAAATGATCTCGACCTATGTGCTGATCCAGTGGCTTATTCTCGTTTATGAGGTAATGGATCTTTCTCACCCCACACCTTGGAAGCAGATGACGTATGCGTAAAATATTGGCCTCTAATTCTTCATCATCAGAAACCAATGAATCTTTTCTCTTATAGTAGGATTGCTTACTAAAACCAAACAATCGGCATAACTCACTGATATTCAGATCGCTTCTACGCCTTATTTCTTGGACTGCCTGGTGTCGTACTTTTTTATGATCTTAATATCTAACTCACGTTCCGCTATAGAAATAAACTGCTTGTAAGCCATCAGCTCCGCTTCCTTTTTCTCAAGTTTACGCGTAAGCAAACGCTCATTTTTCCGAAGTTTAGCCTCTAACTCTTTGATGTACTGTTTGTCCTGATCTTTCATTGGTCGACCTTTACTAAGGTATCTTGGATGGTTCAATTTACCATATTTTTTTAACCAACGTGGAATGCAAGAATTACCCGCTATTCCATACTTACGCTTCAATGTGGCTTTTGTATATAAGCCCGATTCATATTCCCGTACAACCTGTTGTTTAAATGCTTTGCTGTATACTTTTGGGACGGAAACGTTTCCTTCTTTTTCTTTTCCTGTTAACATATTGACTCATTTTTAGTCAACTTTTTCTAGGACGAGACAAAATTTTAAAAACCCGTGTAAATCGATTTTTTTTATTTCCTTGTCCCCTATAATCTAAACACAAATCGATGAAGAAAATCAGTTTAAGTGCATTATTCCTTTTGGCAGTCTTGTTTTCACATGCCCAAGAAGAAGGAAAGTTTCGAGTAGGTCTGAATCTTGGTGCGGCAATACCTTCAGGGGGCGTTGGTTTTATGATTGATCTGGAGCCAAAGTATAACTTGAATGAACGTATGAATGTCGGTATCAGACTTGGTTCTGCAGCCGTCATCAAAAGCGTTGAGCTTACCGATGGCGACGACTTTGAGTCGGCAAGCGTATCAGCCACCGCAACTTATTTTGGAACCTTCGATTATTACTTCCCAACTTCATCTTCATTCACACCTTATGTAGGTGGTGGTCTTGGACTGATAAGAAATGCGGCCGTTTCGGTAAATGATGGCGATGATGTAGACAGCTCTGCATTAGATGCATCGACCGGATTTGGTGGAGTGGTACGCGGTGGCTTCGAAGCCGGAAAATTTCGATTCACCCTAGAATACGACTTGATCCCAGAGACTACCCTCGAAAATGCAAACGGAGACGAAGTAGGCACTATCAAAAATGGCTTCTTCGGAGTGGCAGTAGGCTTCTTCGTAGGCGGGGGCCGCTGGTAAGCCACACCAGATTGAAAAGATTGATGAAGGGATTCCATTGAGGAGTCCCTTTTTATTTGTTCTAAATTCCCACTTCAAAATGCTCCTTGCACTGATGCCGGGAAGAACAGCCATCAAATCCCACCACTCCTTAAAAATTCTTCCCCTGTGCAATAGAAACCCCCTATCTTCGTTGCTCTATTTTCACCAATGAAAACACCTTTACTCCTTCTATTTTTTCTCGCTTCCGCCCTTGGTGAGCTTTTGGCGCAAGCCAATGGCACCAGTAGCTTTCAGATTTTACAGACGGTGAGCCCTGCGCGTGTGGCGGCGCTCGGTGGCAATGCCATTGCCGTGAAAGATGGGGATATCAACCTTGGGCTGATCGCCCCTTCCCTACTCGATTCTACTTCCGACCGGCAGATCACCCTCGGCTATAGCAGCCTTTTTGGTGAAGCCAATATCTCCCAGGCCGGCTATGCGCATCATTTTCGATCCTTGGGTACGCTTTCATTTGCGGTCACCAATCTGGGTTACGGCGACTTCCAGCTTACCGATGAAGCAGGCCAGGTACAAGGCTCATTCAACGCTGGTGAAACTGTTTTTCAAGCGGGTATAGGCCGCCAACTTGATGATCGTTTCTCACTGGGAGCGAATGTGAAATTCGTATTGAGCGAATTGGCAGAGTACAAGGCCACGGCACTGGCCGTAGACCTTGCCACGACTTACCACGTGCCAGAAAAGCAATTTACCGCCACACTAATGATGAAAAACATCGGTCGTCCCATAAGCAGCTACCGCGATGGGGTGGATGAAGAACTGCCTTTTGAAATTCAAATGGCCATCAGCAAAAAGTTGGACAAGGCGCCATTGCGGTTCTCCATCATCGGTGAAAACCTGCAGATATGGGATCTTACCCCCGAGAGCTCGAGCGAAGTGGAGATAGATCCGCTTACGGGCGAAGAAGTGCAGGTAAACCCTGGCGGATTTGGAGAAAATCTGGCGCGCCATCTCGTATTCAATGCAGAGATTTTGCTTACGCAAAATTTCAATCTTCGCATAGGCTATAATTATAACCGCCGCCAGCAGCTCAAGATCGAAGAGCGCCCCGGTGCGGCAGGTATCACCTACGGGCTCGGACTGCGCATCGCAAAGATTCACCTCAGCTACGCTAGGGCAGCATATAGCCTGGCCGGGGTGAGCAATAACTTCACGCTGACGGTTAAATTTGACGATTTTAAAAAATCGGCCGGATAATCCTTCCCAAAACAAAGCCTTCCCCCTATCTTCGCGTGGTGGAAAAGAAAATCAACATAGCCATAGACGGCTATTCTTCCTGTGGTAAGAGCACGCTTGCCAAAGGATTGGCCAAAGCACTCGGATATTCTTACGTAGACAGCGGCGCGATGTACCGCGCCTTGACCCTATGGGCCATTCGGCAAAATTTTATTACTGAAGAACAGGTAGATGAAGCCGCACTGATCAGTTCGCTCCATGATGTACATGTTGATTTCATAAATCAAAATGGCCAGAACACCGCGCGGCTGAACGGAGAGATCGTGGAAGCAGAAATCCGAAAGATGGAAGTGTCATCGCTCGTAAGCCAAGTAAGCCGCGTGAAGGAAGTACGCACCATGCTCCGCAAAATGCAGCAAAAAGCTGCCGCCAAAGGTGGGATCGTAATGGATGGCCGCGATATAAGCAGCGCCGTACTTCCAAAGGCCGAACTCAAAATCTTCATGACCGCCGATAAGGATATCCGCGCCATGCGCCGCTTCGAAGAACTCGCCGAAAAAGGTGAAGAAACAACGCTGGAAGAAGTCCGTGAAAATCTCGAAAAGCGCGACGCCATAGATACCGGCCGAAAGGAAAACCCCCTCATACAAGTCACCGACGCCATCCTACTCGATAATACCAAGCTTACCGAAAAGGAGCAGTTGAATTGGGCACTTGATTTAGTAGCAAGGGGATAGTCTCAGGTCGCGAGCAAGTAATTGCTTAGGAGTGCCCCGGTCATTTTCAATTCATCACACGCTACTCGAGACTTGAGAATCACGACTCGAGACTCAATAGCGCCTGCTCTACCGAAATGGCACGATCAAAATAAGCCAGAACCTTCTTCATCACCTTGTCTACGGCCGAGTCGGGGCATGAAGCGCCGCTGGTAAGGATGATGCGCACATGCTCCTTTTTGGGAAGCCAATCTTCGGTGTGTTCCAGCTTTTTCTTGGGATAGTTAAAGTGATGGATCACTTCTTCAGATTGTATCTCCCCATCCGACTTTATAAAGTAGGTAGGAAGCTTTTGCTCACAGAGTTCTGCGATATGTGATGTATTCGAACTATTATAACCGCCCACCACGATGGCCAGATCGGCATGGTGCTCCAGCACCGCGTACGTGGCCTGCTGGTTATCATTGGTTGCGTAGCAAAGGGTATCGCGGGTGTCGGCAAAGTGCTCCTTCAGCTCTCCCGTACCATATTTTTCATCCATGGTAGCCTTAAAAAAATCAGAAATGGCCTGCGTCTCCGTTGCCAGCATGGTGGTCTGGTTTACCACGCCCACCCTTTGCAAATCTCGCATTACATCAAATCCTTCGCTGTGCTTACCGGCAAATTCCTGATAGAAATCTTCGGCCTTGCGGCGACCGAGTATAAAATCGGCGAGCACTTCGGCTTCTGCCATGTCCTTCACCACTACCGAAGGCGCGTTTTGGTAACTATGTGAGAAGGTGGCGCGGGTTTCTTCGTGCTTATGCTTACCGTGTATGATCACCGTAAAGTCATCTTCACCGAGCTTTGCCGAGCGCTTCCACACCTTTTCCACAAAGGGGCAGGTAGTATTGTATTTTTGGATTTCAAGCCCTTTGGCTTCGAGCATTTTCATTATTTCCACGGTCGTGCCAAATGCAGGGATAAGGATAATATCGTCCGAGCGTAGCTCTTCCCAATCCACGAACTGATTGCCTTCCGTATCCATGATAAAACGGATGCCACGCTCTTCCAGGTCGCGGTTCACTTCGGGATTATGGATCATTTGGCTAAGCAGAAATATTCGCTTTCCCTGATTTTCTTCTATCGCCTTATACGATCGTTCTATCGCATTTTCTACGCCATAACAAAATCCGAAATGCCTGGGAATGAGAAAAGAAACCGGCCCAAAATCTATTTCGGTCGGCGAAAAATCCTTCTTTCGGGGGTCGCTTTCCTTGCGCGCATTCTTGAGCTTTCCTACTATATTGGACTTGTAATACTCCGGGATATCAAACTGCTTCATGGCCTTGAACTTCAACTGATGATTGCGCAAAGTTAGGTATTTGACTTCGGCCGTAGATTCTTGGTCTGCACAGGTATTTGCCGAAAGGCTGTGCCACTGGGATAAAAACGCAATAGGTAGAAATGAACTTTACCAATGCGCGGCCAGTTTCGGCCTGTTTATGAAGCAGCGAGGCATGGAACTGTAGCCGTGGCCATTCTTATTTCTTCCGCTTCCGCGAAAAAACCTGAAAACCAGCAGTCTGCCCCTATTGAAAAACTGAATTAAATCACTACCTTTGCCGTCCGAAAAATGAAGCTGTGGTTCTTCATTCTTTTATAAACCGCTCCAGGCCTTCCACAGCAAAGCAGGGATACAAATCTTAAGCCTACATGGCAAACGAAGAAAACAAGGTTTCGGAAGAAACCAAAGAATCAAAAACCACCGCAGAAACTTCGGCCGAAGCTACCAAAGCGGAATCAACACCAGAGAAGAAAGATGAGAAGGTAGAAGCGAAAGCCGAAACCAAGTCTGACGAAAAGCAGGGAGAAACTCCCAAACCTGAATCTCCCGCAAAAGGGGATGAAGCCAATCGGGAAGCTCCTGCCAAAGAAGAAGCGAAAGCCGAAACAAAATCTGAGTCTGAACCTAAGTCTGAGCAAGCCAAAGCTGAAGAAACCGTAGAAGCCATCGAAGAGCACCCAAAGGCCGATACATCGGTAGCTGCAAAAAAGATCGACGTAGAAAAGGAAAAGCTTTCTGCCGCAGAGCCAGCAGAACCTAAAACCGCATCTGCCAGCAACTCTGATTCAGACGGCGACGATGAAGATGACGAAGAATTAAACCTTCACGGTGAAGAACCGGCCTTCGATCCAGAAAACTTTGACTGGTCGGCCTTCGAAGATGGCGTAGAGCGCTACACCAAGGCAGAGCGAAAGGAACTGGACGATATGTATGACGACACGCTGAATGCTGTACAGCAAGGCGAAGTGGTAAAAGGTACCGTAGTAGATCTTTCAAAAAAGGAAGTGGTCGTAAACATTAATTATAAGTCGGAAGGGGTGATCACCGCTTCTGAATTTCGATATAACTCTGAGCTTCAGATAGGTGATACCGTAGATATCTACGTAGAAAACCTTGAAGACAAAGATGGACAGCTGAACATCTCGCACAAGACTGCCCGTATGCACGAGGCATGGCGACATGTGAATAGCGCCCTTGAGAACAATGAGATCATCACCGGTTCCATTAAGTGCCGCACCAAAGGGGGACTCATTGCCGACGTATTTGGCATAGAAGCCTTCCTCCCAGGATCGCAGATCGATGTGAAGCCCATCCGCGATTACGATATGTACGTGGGCAAGAAGATGGAATTTAAAGTCGTGAAGATCAACCACGAGTTCAAAAACGTCGTAGTATCTCATAAAGCCCTTATCGAAGCGGAGCTCGAAGAGCAGAAGAAGCAGATAATCGGTGGACTTGAAAAAGGACAGGTATTGGAAGGTACCGTTAAGAACATCACATCTTACGGTGTATTCATCGACCTAGGTGGTGTAGATGGTCTGATACATATTACAGACTTGAGCTGGGGCCGCATAAATCATCCAGAAGAAGTGGTAGAGCTTGATCAGAAGATCAATGTGGTAATACTCGACTTTGATGATGACAAGAAGCGCATCGCCCTAGGCTTGAAGCAATTGAGCGACCACCCATGGGATACCCTTGGCGACGATGTACAGGTAGGCAGCAAACTGAAAGGTAAGGTAGTGGTAATGGCAGATTATGGCGCCTTCGTAGAGATCGCTCCCGGTGTAGAAGGCCTCGTTCACGTAAGTGAAATGTCATGGTCGCAACACCTGCGCAGCGCGCAAGACTTCCTTAATGTAGGCGATGAAGTAGAGACTACGGTACTTACCATAGATCGCGATGATCGCAAAATGTCTCTCGGTATCAAGCAATTGATGCCGGACCCATGGTCCGATATCGCCAGCAAATACCCGGTATCAAGCAAGCATAAAGCCATCGTGCGCAACTTCACCAACTTCGGGGTATTCGTAGAGCTTGAAGAAGGTGTAGACGGACTCGTGCACATCTCTGACCTAAGCTGGAACAAGAAGATCAAGCACCCATCAGAATTTTGCACCGTAGGTGACGAGATGGAAGTGGTAGTGCTGGAAGTAGATGAAGAAAACCGTCGCTTGAGCCTAGGCCACAAGCAGTTGGAAGAAAATCCATGGGATGTTTTCGAAACGGTATTTATCGAAGGATCTACCCATGAGGGAACCGTAACAGCGATAGACAACAATACAGCAATCATCGCAATGCCTTATGGGATAGAAGCGGTAGCACCGGCCAAGCACCTTCGCAAAGAAGATGGCTCGAATGCTAAAGTAGATGAGAAACTGGATTTCATAGTACTCGAATTCAACAAGAATAGCCGACGTATTATGGTATCGCACACACGCACGTTTGAAGAAGATGCGAAGCTTACCAAGGCTAAGGAAGGCAACGAACGTCGCGCGGAAGCCAAATCAGCATCAAAAGCGGTCAAAGATATTCAAGGCAAGCAGGAGCGTACCACGCTTGGCGACCTGAACGTACTGGCCGACCTGAAATCTGAGATGGAGAAAGGCGAGAGCAAAGTCTCTGCCAAGAAAGTAGAAGCTGCCGCTAAAAAAGCTGAATCTGAAAAGAAGGCCGATGCCCCAAAGAAAGATGACGCCAAGAAGGCAGATGCAAAAGAGAAAGACGACGCTGAGAAAAGCGAAGAATAAATCTCTTTGAGATTGATCGATAAAGCGCCCTTTGCTCCATGAGTGAAGGGCGTTTTTTTTGCGTTGGAATTTGAGTCTACCTTATTCACTCATTGATCAGAATTATTACTTTCGCCGCCAACCCTACTCCTACTCCAAGCAATATGGCTCAGATCATTCCATTCAAGGCGGTGCGACCGGCACGAGATAAAGCGCATCTGGTAGCATCGCGCTCCTATGTGAGCTACGCACCTCGGCAGCTGAGCCGGAAGCTGGAAGAGAACCCCTTTTCATTTATACATATCATCAATCCAGAGTTTGGAAGCCCGAAGCGCAGCCGGCCGAACTCTATCAAGCGGTTTCAAAAAATCAAGGAGAAGTTTGGAGCTTTCTGCAACGAAGAAATTCTCCATCAGGATGAGCATCCGGGCTTTTATATTTACCGGCAGGTGAGCCCCACCAATTCTTTCACGGGCTTGGTATGTGGCGTTCATGTAAAGGAATATCTGGAAGGAAATATCAAGATTCACGAGCATACCATTACTTCTCGGGTCGAAGTTTTTACTAAATACCTCGATGTATGCGATTTCAATGCAGAGCCGGTTTTGCTCACCTTTACCGATAAGGATAAAGCCATCAAAAAGCTACTTGCAGAAAAGATGCTCTCCCCACCCACCTATGATTTCACCACTACCGATCGCAATAGGCACCAGCTCTGGCCCATATTTGAGCAGCGTGAGATTGCGGCGATCCAAAGCGAGTTTGGGGCGCTCGAACACCTCTACATCGCCGATGGGCACCACCGCATGGCCAGCTCAGCACATCTGGGCGAAATACGGCGTGAGCGGGCGGGGTGGAAACCCACCGATATTTGCAATTATGCCCTCGCGCTAGTGCTACCCGAAGATGAGCTCAACATACAGCCTTTTCACCGTATTCTTCGAATGGACTACCCGATAGATGAAGCCCTGATCATTCAGAAGATCGGAGAAGCATTTACCATCAAAAAAAGCAGTTCCCGCTATCTGCCGAAGCAGAAACAACATTTCGGAATGCGGCTGAGCTCGGGCTGGTATCGGCTTAGCCTAAAGGAAGAGATCGTTTCAAAATCGGTGGTGGAACATCTCGACCCCATGATACTGACCCAAAAAATTTTGGAGCCCATCTTTAAAATAAACGATCAAAAAACCGATAGAAGGATTAATTTCATACCCGGCATCAAACCGCTCGACCCTTACGAGAAGAGCATTGATGATGGGGTAGATACCGTCCTGTTCACCCTTTTTCATATCACTGCCAAGGAACTATTTGCCGTGAGCGATGCCAAAGAAGTGATGCCGCCAAAGAGTACCTACGTAGAGCCGAAACTTCGCAGCGGGCTCACCATCATGAAGTTAAGTTAGGCTCCAGCATTTTATAAGCTTATCATCACCGGCGCTGAACAGCTTTCCACTGGCGCTGTGCACCACATTGGCAGAGCTGCTATGGCTGGTGCCAAGCTTATCAATAAGCCGTGCAGGCTGCCGCAAATCTGCTTCATCCCATACCTTCACCATACGGTCGCGGCTGGCGCTGGCAAAGGTCGTTGCCGAAATAGGGCTGATACTGTAAACAGCATAATTATGGGCAGGAATGGCATCGATATCTGCCAGTCCTTCCTTTTCAGAAAATTGCCAGATGCGCAAATGCCCATCACGGCCACCGCTTATGAGCCGACCATCAGAAAGCCAGCTCATGCTATAGCAACCCCCTTCATGCGCCAGCTGGCTGTGCAATACATTGAAATAAGAAGTCTCGATCGTGTGAATATAGCCATCACTGCCCGCGGCCAGTATAAACCGGCCATCGCCGCTGAGCAATAGCTTTCGCAACTTGCCACCCGAAAGTGGAATTTGGATGATCTGCCTGAAAGAGCCGGACTCAAAAACAGAGAGTCCGCCGCTGCCCCCTGCCGAAAAAAGATGATTGGCGTCGGCGTGGAAGAGAATATCAAAGACCCCCTTTTCATGGAATTTTAAATTTCTGATCTCCTTTCTCGAAGCGCGGTCTACAACGTGGATTCCACCTTCACTCTGGCCTATGAACAGGAGGGCTTCCGTGGCCAGAGCAGCGTAGATGGGGATCCCCACTTTTACCGAAAAGGGTGCTGCATCTAAGGTTTTAATATCCCACGCAGCCAGCATACCGTCGCCCGAGCCTGAGAAGAGCAAGCCGCCCGCGCTGGTGAGACAGTATATCCCGGAAGCATGGCCAGAGAGTGTTTTTTCTAATTTCAAGATCGGCGTCATATTGGCTGCAAAGCTAGGAAAGACCTTGGCACCTTCTCCCCTGCCATTCTATAATGAAACAGACCTGTACACGGTCATTCTGTCAGTGCCGTTCCCATGGCATAGGGTTTGACCATGGCAGAACATTAAAAAAAACTAAATCATGCAAGAAGGACATATTAACGTACAAACAGAAAATATTTTCCCAATCATCAAGAAGTTTCTCTATTCCGACCACGAGATCTTCTTACGCGAATTGGTATCAAATGCAGTTGATGCAACCCAAAAATTAAAAACCCTTGCTTCCATCGGTGAGCTTAAAGCCAATACCGAAAACCTGAAGGTGGAAGTGATTTTGAATAAAAAAGAAAAGACCATTACCGTGCGGGATAACGGTATCGGGATGACGGGCGAAGAGATTGAGAAATATATCAATCAGATTGCCTTTTCGGGAGCTGAAGAATTTGTAGAAAAATATAAGGACAGCGATAAGAAAAATGCCATCATCGGCCATTTCGGCCTTGGATTTTATTCAGCCTTTATGGTGGCCGAGCGGGTAGACATCATAAGCCGGTCGCAAAAGCCAAACTCCGAACCCGTGAAGTGGAGCTGCGATGGCAGCCCTAATTATACCATGGAAGAGACCACCAAGAAGACCAAAGGTACGGACGTGGTGCTTCACATCGCCGAAGACTCGCTAGAATTTTTGGAAGAAAACCGCTTGAGCGGCATACTTACCAAATACTGTAAATTCCTACCGGTAAAGATTAAATTTGGTACTAACGAACGCACAGAAAAAGAGAAAGATGCCGAAGGAAAAGTTGTAGAAGGTGGCAAGGAAACCAAAGTGGTAGAAGACAATATCGTAAACACTACCGACCCGGCATTGGACGAAGACTCCAAGCGAACTGAAGGACGAAGATTATAAAAGTTTTTACAGGGACTTATACCCGATGACGTTTGAAGAGCCGCTCTTCCACATCCATTTAAATGTCGACTTTCCGTTTAACCTTACCGGTATACTCTACTTCCCAAAATTGAAGAACAATTTTGAGATGCAGAAAAACAAGATCAGCCTTTACAGCAATCAGGTATTCATTACCGACAATGTTGAAAATATTGTACCTGAGTTTCTTACACTCCTTCACGGGGTTATTGACTCGCCAGACATACCACTTAATGTGTCGCGCTCTTACCTTCAGGAAGATAGCAACGTAAAAAAGATCTCGTCTCACATCACCAAGAAAGTGGCCGATAAGCTGAGCAGCATGTTCAAGACCGACCGTGCAGATTTTGAGAAAAAATGGGATGACGTGAAAATCTTCATCGAATTCGGTATGCTTACCGACGAAAAATTTTACGAGAAAGCAGAGAAATTCTACCTGCTGAAATCAGTAGAAGGTAAGTACTACACCCTAGAAGAATACCGCGAGAAAATCAAGGCCAATCAAACCGATAAGGACGAAAAAACCGTAGTACTGTATGCAAGCGATGAGAAGGAGCAGCATACCTTTATAGAAACGGCCAAAAACCGTGATTACGATGTCGTGCTGATGGATACTGCACTCAGCAGCCACGTAGTGAGTAAGCTGGAGCAGGGTGATGCGAAGCTTGGCTTCACCCGTGTAGATGGGGATACCATCGATAAACTTATCGCCAAGGAAGAGAGCATTCCATCTAAACTATCGGAAGACGAGCAGAATAGTCTGAAGCCGATCATAGAAGGAGCCGTTCAGAAGGAGAAATTCACGGTACAGTTTGAGCCAATGAGCGAAAACGACCAGCCGATGATTATCACCCAAAGCGAATTTATGCGCCGCATGAAGGAGCAGCAAGCTACCGGCGGTGGAAATATGTTTGGTACTATGCCAGAAATGTACAACCTTGTGGTCAATTCAAATCATGCGCTCATAGGCGAAATCATGACTGAAAAAGATGAAGACCGCAAGAAGAATCTTGTATCTCAAGTAGTGGACCTAGCTATGCTTTCGCAAAATATGCTTAAAGGTAAAGACCTGAGCGCCTTCATTAAGCGAAGCGTAGACCTAATCAAATAATCAACACCCAAACTAAAATGAAGATGAAAAATTACATTATCATAATTCTCGGTGCACTCACCCTGAGCTCTTGCGGATACAATAGCATGGTAGAGAAAGACGAAACCATCGAGAAGGCGTGGGCGAGCGTTGAGACGCAATACCAGCGCCGTAGTGACTTGATTCCCAATATAGTGGCTACCGTAAAGGGATATGCCGATTTTGAGCAAGAAACCCTTACCCAGGTGATCGAAGCACGATCTAAAGCCACCAGCATTCAGGTCAATGCAGATGATCTATCGCCCGAAGCTATTGCCAAATACCAGCAGGCGCAGTCGCAGCTCAGCGGAGCCCTTTCTAGACTTCTGGTATCGGTAGAGCGCTATCCCGATTTAAAAGCATCTACCCAGTTCAGCCAGCTACAGGCGCAACTGGAAGGGACCGAAAACCGGATAAGCGTGGCTCGAGATAAATTTAACGATGCCACTAGGGATTACAATACCTATATCCGAAAGTTTCCTAAAAACATCATCGCCGGAATGTTTGATTTTGAACAAAAAGGCTATTTTGAATCAGATGCAGGAACGGAAAATGCGCCTACGGTAGATTTTAACTGATGGCCGAGTACTTTCTTTCTGACAAGGATAAAAAGCAGGTCACCGATGCTATCGGTGAAGCCGAGCTGGCCACGAGCGGTGAGATACGCGTGCATATCGAAAGCCGCTGCCGCGAAAAGGTGCTCGACAGGGCAGCCTTCATCTTCAAGGAATTAGATATGAATAAAACAGAACTCCGTAATGGAGTTTTGTTTTATCTAAGCCATGAAGATCAGAAACTGGCCATCATCGGCGATGCCGGGATAAACGAAAAAGTAGCCGAGAATTTTTGGAATGATATCAAAGACGAATTGGTAATCAATTTTAAAAAAGGAGATTATGCCGGTGGTCTAGCCAAAGGTATTCTGGCTGCGGGCGAGCAATTGAAAGCACATTTCCCTTATCAAAAAGGAGATGTGAATGAGCTCAGCAATGAAATATCATTCGGAAAAAGAGACGGGGACAATGCTTAGAAATTTTTCGATTTTTATTCTATTGATAATTCTTTCGGTGCCGCTGGCCGCACAAACCGATCAGGATTGTTATCCGCCGAAACCAAACAAACTGGTAGTAGATGCCGCAGATATATTATCGGCAGATGAAGAAGCCCGATTGGAACAGAAACTGCGCGCCCTTGATAAGGAGACGAGTAATCAGGTAGTGATCGTAACCATAAAAGAGCTCTGCGCGGGCGATGCTGCCATGACTGCTTATGAGATAGGCAGGGACTGGGGCGTAGGCCAGAAAGGTCTCAACAATGGAATAGTAATCTTGGTGGCACCCATCCAAAAAAAGAGTTTTATAGCTCCGGGCACTGGACTGGAAGGTGCCATACCCGATGCTACGGCCAAGCTGATCATGGACAAAGAAATGATTCCCGAGTTTAAGGGGGAGAATTGGTACGCCGGCCTCGACCAGGCAGTGACGGTACTTTCCGAGCTCGCGCGCGGCGAGTATAATACCCAAGAGTATAATGAGAAAGTAAATAAAGGGCCTGGCTTTACTGCGGTCATCCCCTTTCTCATTTTCATCGCGATCTGGTTTCTACTTATTTTTAGACGAACAAAAACATACGCCCGAAATAACGATCTCGGGTTTTGGGCTGCCCTTATGCTTATGAATGCTGCAAGCAATAGAAGCCATCGCGGCAGTTGGGGTGGCTTCTCTGGTGGCGGGGGCGGCAGCAGTTTCGGCGGTGGTGGCGGCTTCGGCGGCTTTGGCGGCGGTAGTTTTGGCGGCGGCGGAGCCGGGGGAAGTTGGTGATTACCGATTTCCCGGGCTTTCAGGGCAAGAGCCTATCCGAATGGGATAATGGATAATGGACAATGGATAATGGACAATGGATAATGGATAATGGACAATTTCTGTTGTGGGCTGGCATCCTTGGTAATTTCCAGGTTACTCGCGCTTTTAGGTTTTAAGATGGGCAGGAGTGAAAGTCGTGTTGTCATTCAAAACGGAGCAGCCTATCCCAAACCATCGGGGAAGAATCTCTTTTCTGGTGTTTTGTGCCCGGTGTTGAGCGATTGGTTTATAGAGCACAGCGTGCGATAATATCAATAGAATCAAAGCTGAGTTTTTGGGTCAATATGAGGCCCTAAAGATTTCGCGCGTTTTAAGTGGAGCTGGGTGCGATTGAGATCTTGACTCATATATCAATTACCTGTAGCTCTGGAATCTTTAAATCACATGAGCGAAGCTAGGACAATATGCAGCTTGCGGCTTTAGGCTTAAAGCTTGCAGCTTAAAAAATAAGAAATGGATGCAAAATATTTAAAATGGATTGGTGGCGGTCTTGGATGGGTCTTGGGCGGGCCGATTGGCGCGATACTCGGTTTTGCCGTAGGCTCCATGGTCGATAATACACAGCTTGTAACCGGCGATCAGGCTAGAGCACAGGCTTACCGCCGCACTTCTACCAACGATTTCGTGATGAGCCTTCTTGTCCTATCGGCTGCCGTGATGAAAGCAGATGGGAAGGTCTTAAAATCAGAGTTGGACTATGTTAAAGACTTTTTCGTGCGCCAATTTGGTGCCGACAAGGCCAAAGAGCAAATACTGCTGCTTCGCGAGATTTTGAAGCAGCCATTGAAGCTAAGGGAAGTTTGTGTGCAGATACGCAACAATATGAAGCATCCCCTGCGGCTACAGCTTGTACACTACATTTTTGGGTTGGCGCAAGCCGATGGCAGCATTGATAAGCAAGAACTTCGTGTGATCGAAGAGATAGCGCGCTACTTGGGCATCAGCCAAAAAGATTTCAATTCCATTCGTGCCATGTTCAAACAAGACTTTGAGAGCGCCTATAAAATCTTGGAGATCGATGAATCTGCCACCGAAGCGGAGATCAAAAAAGCCTATCGCAAAATGGCCATTAAATACCATCCCGATAAGCTTAGCGATCTGGGTGCCGAGATTCGCGACGCCGCCGAAGATAAGTTCGTAAAAGTGCAAGAAGCCTACGAGACCATTAAGAAACAGCGAAACATAAAGTAAATTGGAAGGACTTGTCACCAAAAAAGATCCCGGCCTCTTGGTGCCTGCTATCGTGCCCTTATTTCTGGTCATCATTATGTGGGCAGTTTTCCTTACGGGAATAGAGCTGGACGTGAGCTTAGCCAAATATGGACTCTACCCCAGAACGGTGCAAGGGCTACGTGGCATCTTAACCATTCCCTTCATTCATGGCAGTTGGTCGCATCTTATCAATAACTCGCTGCCCATGGTGGTGTTGGGCTGGGCGCTCTATAAGTTCTACCCCACACTCGCCACTAAAACACTATTCTGGATTTACCTGATGAGCGGTATTTGGATGTGGATCTCTGCGCGACCATCCTATCACATCGGAGCGAGCGGCGTGGTTTATGGGCTCGCTGCTTTCCTGTTCTTGAGCGGCTGGCTGCGGCGCGAGAAGAGAGTGGCCGCGCTTTCGCTCTTGGTAGCATTTCTTTACGGCGGACTCTGGTGGGGCGTATTGCCCGTAGATCCCGGCATAAGCTGGGAAGGCCATCTCTGGGGTGCATTGGCAGGTTTTGGATTGGCCGTGCTCTTTCGAAAAAAAGGACCGCAGCGAAACGTATACCATTGGCCAGAAGAAGATGAGATGGAAGAAGATAATATGGAAAAAGATAAGCGCATAGAAAGTGAAATAAAAAATGCCGAAGATCATGATCCTAAAAATGAATCAATCCCTTCGGCAAATCCGGTAAATCTCACCTATACATATAAACCTTCCGACAATGCCGGAAAGGATAAACCAATCTCTTAATCTATTCCGACCACTTCGATCTCGAAGTTCAGCGTCTTGCCTGCCAATGGGTGGTTGGCATCTATTGTTACTTCATTTCCTTCGATATTGGCAACCGTCACAATGATCTGCTGGCCATTTGGCATCTCAGAAGCCAATTGCTGTCCCACGGTCACATCTATCTCAGGTGGAATTTGATCTTTCGTTATTTTTTGAACCATCTCCGGCTTCATCTCCCCATACGCCTCTTCTGGCGCTATGGTGATCTTCTTTTTCTCATTGAGCTTCATGCCTTTTACGGCATTCTCAAATCCGGGTATCATTTGGCCTTCGCCAACGGTAAAAGATAATGGTTCATTCCGCTCTAGCGAAGAATCAAACACTTCTCCACTTTCGAGTGTTCCTGTATAATGAACACTTACATTGTTCTTTTCTGCTACTATATCCATAATGTATCTTAATTTAGCGCAAAGTTAAAAAAATCAAATGCGCTCGCAGAGTTTGGTGCTCATAATCTGCTACATATAAACCTTTCTTAACAAAAACTTAATGGAACCCAATCAAAGAAAACTCATCATTACCGTTGTTGCAACGCTCGTACTTTTAATCGTGCTCTATCAGACTTCTACCGTCACCATTCGCTCGGGTGAAGCAGGTGTGCTCTACAAGCAATTCGGCCAGGGTACCGTCACCGATACCTATTATTCTGAAGGCTTCCACTTCATAGCTCCTTGGAATGATATGTTCATTTACAATGTGAGAAACCAAGAGCAGCGCGAATTGATGGAAGCGCTCTCAAAGAATGGATTGACCATTCAAATGGAAATGTCGATACGCTTTAGGCCGATTATTTCTGAGGTTGGATTTATACACCAGACCTTGGGACTCAATTACCGGGATGTAATCGTGCTTCCCGAAGTTCGATCGGCCGCAAGGCAGATCATTGGCCGCTATGATCCAGAAGAATTATATTCTACCAAAAGGGATTTTATCCAAGATGAAATATTCAATAATGTGCGCGAAAGGCTGGAGGAGAAGAATATCTACCTCGATGCCATATTGATCAGAGGCATAGAGCTTCCGCCAAATATTAAGGAAGCCATCGAGAAAAAACTCAAGCAAGAGCAAGAAAGCAAGGAGTACGAATTTCGTATCCAGAAAGAAACCAAAGAAGCAGAACGTAAAAGGATCGAAGCGCAGGGTATCAAGGATTTTCAGGACATTGTATCGGAAGGTATCTCCGATAAACTATTGCGTTGGAAGGGAATCGAAGCCACGCTGGAACTGTCTAAATCAAGCAATGCAAAAGTGGTAGTAATAGGCCAAGGAGATGACGGCTTGCCATTGATTTTGGGGGATAGTTAAAAATCTATGTTCGACCCTTAATCTGAGATATAGGGTCGCACCCAGACAGGTAGGTCGCAGCCCTATAAATTTTCAAGGCCGCAATATGATCGAAACGGTTATTTTCGCACCATGGTTATCAGCCGCTATATCCGTGCCACCGCAATAATTATTTGGTGTTTTCTGTCGGCCTTTTTGGTTTTAATATTTTCATGGCTACCCCGCGGTGGGGTTTACCCGTGGGTAAGCCAGAAGATGTGGGGACCCGGCCTGCTTTGGTTTGCAGGTGCAAGGCTTAGGGTAGAAGGAAGAGCGAATATTGAAAACAATCGCCATGGCATCTACTTTTCTAACCACCAGTCGAATTTTGATATTCCAGCCCTTACGAGTTCGCTCAAAGAGCCTGTTTACTTCATTGCCAAGAAGGAGATTAAAAAGATACCCATTTTCGGTTGGGGCATGGCCGCAATCGGAATGGTCTTCGTAGATCGAAAAAACCGTGAGCGCGCCCGGGTTTCTATGGAGCAGGCCGCCAGAGTGGTCAAAAATGGTAAGTCGCTCAGCACTTTTCCGGAAGGAACTAGGTCACGAACTGGAGAATTGCAGGTCTTCAAGAAAGGCACCTTTCATTTGGCAAAGAGCGGCAATATCCGGCTCATACCCGTGGCGGTGATCGGAAGCAGAAATGTAGAAGCCCCTGGCGGAAAACTTCAAATAGGCCAGGAAGTGCTGGTGCGCATAGGGCGACCAATAGAAGTATCGGAAGTAGCGCGCATGACCTTGGCCGAACTTACAGCACATGCCCATGAACGCATGAGGGCATTGATTAGAATGGACGAGCCGGCCGGAGAAAAATTGACCAAATCAAATTAAATTAGCAGAAATAATCCTCAAATGGGAAGAGCATACGAATTTAGGAAAGGACGTAAAATGAAACGGTGGGCTGCCATGAGCAAGGCCTTCACCCGCTTGGGAAAAGACATCGTAATGGCCGTAAAAGAAGGCGGCCCCGATCCTGAAAGCAATGCGAAGCTGCGCGCGGTGATCCAAAACTGCAAGGCCGTGAACATGCCCAAAGATAATGTGGAGCGCGCCATAAAGCGTGCCAGCAGCAAAGACCAAGAAGACTATACCGAGATCGTTTACGAAGGCTATGCACCGCATGGGGTGGCCATCTTGGTAGAAACCGCTACCGATAATCATGTAAGGACGGTAGCCAATCTGCGCACCCATTTTAATAAATGCAACGGCAGCCTAGGTACTTCAGGCTCGGTAGAATTTATGTTCGAGCATAAATGCTATTTTAAAATTGCAAAAGGAGAGCACGATCTCGAAGAATTGGAGCTAGAGCTCATAGACCACGGCGCTGACGAAATATTTGAAGATGAAGAAGAAAACGCAATAATGATCTACGCCGCATTTACCGATTACGGCAACCTCCAGAAAGCCATTGAAGAATTGAACCTTGAGCTCATAAACTCTGGCTTCGACCGTATCCCTGCGGATACCAAATCTCTGGAAAGCGAAGCGGAAGAAGAAGTCGACAAACTGCTCGAACGTCTCGAAGAAGATGACGACGTTCAAAACGTGTTTCACAATATGGCCTGATCAAGCACGCGCTGCACGGGCAGGAGATTCATAGAGCTCCTGATCGAGCCTCAAGAAGAACATGTTTTCGTCGCATAAAATTGGTGATTTATACTTTTTAACGATTGATTTGTCGGTACGGCGAATTGATTTCTTCCGCCAAAAGTTTATCTTTGCACCTGGCTCAAATGATTTTGTCATTGGCTGCCGGGCTAACCATTCAGATATGTGCTATGAGCGACTTTTTCAAAATCTGTTTTATCGGACTGGTCTTTCTCTTTATAAGTCCCTACAGCTCTGCCCAGAAAGGGCCGGGTGGGGTAAGTACAGAGATTGACAGAACCCTGGAGACCTGCGGTACGGCTGCGACAAGTAGCTGCGGTGTATGGCTTGATGCCAGCACGTTGACATCGCTCGCCGATGGCGACGACCTTACGAACTGGCCTGACGTGAGCATTTCCGCTGATTGCGATAATGCCACGGTTCCATCAGGAGCACTTCCACCTACTTTTCGGGATGACCCTGCCAATACCATCAATGGCTTTCCAACCATCACATTTGATGATGGCCGATTCTTGGTGCTGCAATCATCCGATGATTTGAATACAGAGAGTGTTACAAGAGGAAAAACGCTCATGCTGGCCTTTAGGACCTCAACCGAAATTACTGCAAAGCAGGTGATCTACGAAGAAGGCGGTAGGGACAGGGGCTTCAATATTTTGATCAATAATGGCGATATCATTATAGGAGCCTACGATTATAATTACGATGCCGACGGCACCAATCCTTGGGGCTATACCTATATCAGAACGAGCATACAGCAAAATACGACTTACATCCTCACCGCTCAGTTTAGTGCTTTGCTTCGGGGCAATGATTCTGGAAGCGGTGCCAATCGCGGTGTCAATACAAGTCCCAACTACCTGCGTGGGTGGTTGAACGGGGTCGTTTTTGGTAATGGGGTGCCCGGTACGAACCCCGCGGGCACAGGGATGATCTTAGCTGACCAAACAGTTGAATACCAAGGCGGAAGCCCAACCCCCACTCAAAATTTTGGCGTTGGTACCCTCTTTGACCACCCCGATGCCTGTGGCCTGGGCGCTGTTAATTCAGACCACGCTGATCGGGATGGCACCGTAGACAATCAAAGCGGCATAAGGCCATTTACCGGAAAACTCGCCGAGCTTTGCTATTACCGGCAGCCCATCAACGAGACCCAACGCATCATTGTGGAGAATTACCTTGCGGCAAAATATTTGGCCGACGTAAATGAAGATCGCTACGCGCATCAATTTCTTTATGGTCGCGATGTAGTGGGCCTTGGTCGGAAATCGACTCTTGCGGCAGATGAGCATCTGCTCAGTCAAGGTAGAAACCCATTTACCATCAGCGTAAGTAGTATCAGTTCAACAGCTAACCAATACCTTTTCTCTGGTCATAATGGCGCCAGCTTGCTCTGGTCGATGGCTGGCGTTCCCAATAATTCTCCTAATATTCGAAGGCTTACGCGGGTGTGGCGCGTAGACCGTACCAACTTCACCAATTCCATCACCATAGAAGTCGACATTGCGCGGATGCCGCCAGCACCAGCGGGATTCTCAAAACTTGTACTCTTGGTAGATGAGACCAATGCCTTGATTCCAAATTTCACCCTGCCAACCACCAAAGTGCTTGAAATACCGACGTTGAGCAACCAGATCAATTACTCCATTCCCGACAATGCCTTCTACACTTTTGCCTGGCTCAGGCCCGAAGTGAGCTGGACACTGGAAGAAACGTTTTCAATCGAGCAGGATCCAGCACCACTATTTTTCATTTCAAATCTTCAGGTTTCGCTGAACTATACGCCCTTCCCTAGTCCCGCTGGGTTCTCTGTTGATTATGCCATCGGATCGGGTGCCACGGCAACACGAGGCTCGGACTATGATTATGGAGATGGCGTGCAGATAGGCGGAGTTATCACAATACCAGCTGGCCAGCGCACCGAAGATTTGCCCATACAGATTATCAACGATGATATCGCTGAAAATCCGGGCACCGAAACTTTTAGTGTCATTCTCAATGCAGGAGCGGGTACCACCGCTGGGCTTCAGATAGGCAGTCGGGATACACTTGACTATACCATTTACGATGATGATCCAGACCCCAAGTTTAGCTTTGCCGCCCCAGGCACGAGCACGGCAGTTGAAGGCAGTCCGCATACCGTAACCATCTTAAGGACAGGAAATACCGCTGGCGCCGCAAGTTGCAAGGTTAAGGTGATAGCAGCAGGTACTACCGCTCGGAATGTGGCCTCTGGCCTCGATCCAGATGATTATAATTTTACCGATGAAATTTTGGTTTCATTTGCTGACGGAGACGCGCTTAAAACTGTGAGTTTGGATATACTGGCAGATGCAGTCAGCGAGCCTAATGAAACAATCCAGTTGCAGTTGATCGACTTTACAGGTGTTGTCGCTGCGGGCGACTTTCTTAACCATATCGTGACCATCACCGACAATACTGGCTTGCCCCAAACGCGATTTGCAACTTCAAATCAGTCGGGATTTGAGTCAGTAGGGCAGCCTGTTTTATTTGTGACTTTAGATAAGCTCTCCAGTCAACCGGTGCAGGTAAACTTCTCGATGCAACCAGGGGATGTGAGTCCAGCTACCTATAACAGTGATTATTCAGGTAGTATTTCAGGAACGATCATTTTTCCGCCATTTAACCTAGAAAAATTCCTGGGGCCTTTTACGGTATCATTAGACTCAGAACCTTTAGAACCTGATGAGAACATCGCTTTCAAACTCACAGGAGCCACTGGCGCCTCCATTGCACCCTCACCGCAAGACAGCCTTACTTACACCATAATTGACTACTCCCCCTTTGAATGGCGTGGCGCCGCAGGAATCGGTAAAGCATCCGATAATATAATATGGGTAGATGCCGATCGGATGACGGGCACCGGTGCACAATCGGAGCTCACGAATTTCTCTGCCCGAGCTATTCGTGTGCGTGCCTTGACGGGTTCAACCAACGCCAATTTACTTGCTACTTCGATCAATGATCGAAAGTCCTTATCATTTGATGGGCTGAATAATTCCAATGCTGATAGCTATAGAATAGACGATGACGCAAAGGTCAATCTGGCAGGATTTGTTGAAAAACTCTCCTACTTTTTTGTGGCCAGACCCCTTGCCATTCCCAATACCACCCTTTCGGGAGCCACAAATAACACAGAAGCAAGTACACTTCACGCCCGCCTGCTATATGAGCAAGGTGGTTCTGGTCGGGGTATTTCCATCTATCTATACGACGCGCATCTCTATTTCAACGCTTGGAACAATAATGATGACGGCGCTGAATCGCCATGGGGCATGAGCACATCATCTACTGCGGGAGCTACTTGGGCAAGATCGAGCCAGACAATCAACGCCGATCAGAACTATATCATCTCCTGCCACTACGACAATCAATCGAATGAACCCTTGATGGTCTACGTGAATGGGGTGAAGGGAATGATGTCGCCCACCATTACTGCTCCCAACTCGGTAGGCCGGCTCTACGCCCACGGGGGCGACGCGGGTCTTGGCGCATGTACGAATGATGCCTTGGTCCATTTTACAAGAAACTCATTAAACGAACGCGCCTGTGGCTTCGATGGTTTGATCTCAGAATTTATCATGTTTCATGAGCCTGATATGAATGAAGCACGTCGCACCATCATTGAAAACTACCTTTCGGCAAAATATAATATTTCGCTCGATGATAATAATACCCGCCAAATTTTTGACAATGCTTTCTCTACCGGCACCGACCGATTCAATAATGAAGTAGCTGGCCTAGGTCAATCATCTGCCAATAACTTTCACGGAGATGCCCAAGGGCCCACCTCAGTGCTACGCATAAATGCCCCGGTCTTTCCTTCAGCTTCACAGCCCGGCTATCTCATGTGGGGGCATAATGGACTAGCCTTGACGAATACCTATCCATTCTCCTTACCCAACGCAGTATTGCCGGAAGGCGTAGAAGAACGCTCAGGCCAAACCTGGAGACTCTTTGAAAGTCCGGCAAACTCCGTTAATTCTGCCGATTTCTTAATTAATTATAGCGCATCTACCAATGCTACCGCATTTAATTCAGATCCTAGCCTTTTAAAACTACTCGTAAGCACCGACCCGGTAGACTTCAGTGGCGCCATGGTATACGATGTGTTCGAAGTAAAAAGCGGAAATATAGTCCGGTTCAGAAATATACCTGTGAGCGATGCAATGTACTTCTCCCTCGGAAATAGGAGCCCAATTACTATCTCTCCACTGCCCATCACGCTGTTGAATTTTGAAGCAAAATTTATGGGTGATTTCGTAAGCCTTCGATGGAGCACAGCTTCCGAAATAAATAACGAAACCTTCATCGTAGAGCGCACCAACAAGGATTTCCTTTGGAAAGAAGTATGTCGCCAAGATGGTGCCGGCAATAGCAATATCACACTTCATTATGCCGATCGCGATCTTGATCCGTTGGCCGGAATATCCTATTACCGCTTAAAGCAAATCGACTTTGATGGACAATTGTCTTACTCAGATGTAGTCTCCGTGATCAATACCTCCAGCAATATCCGCCACGAAGTAGCGCTCTATCCAAATCCGACAGCGACAGGATCAGTTTTTATCAGAATCCCACAGGCAGCCGCGAAAAGCCCGACTGAAATCAGCATTCTTGACCTTGCGGGAAAAATAGTATGGAAAGGCCAATACGCGAGTGAGCAAGGAACCCAAGAAATTCGTTTTGGCAATATCAATCCAGGATTATATATCGTTTCCATAAATTCTGATGCCATCAGGGAGACAAAAAAATTAGTCGTAGAATAGGTTCTTGCTCCCTTCTTGTATCGGCTCTGCACCAGAGAGCCGTAACAAATTTTACTTTTAAGAGTATGATTTCTATATAAATAGAATATCATGCCCCCCTTTTGTCTTGTTAGATTTAACAGCACGGGCCATTATGTCCTGCTTGCTGTTGCGGCCTTTGTGGCCGCTACCGGCGTTTACGGGCAGCTGGGGCCTGGAGGAGTAAGCCACGAAACCCCAAACACCCTCGCTCCTACCCAGAGCGATGTGCGGATATGGCTCGATGCATCTAGCCTTACCAGCCTCGCCGATGGGGATCCCGTTACCGAATGGAACGATATCTCCTTCAGCGCCATAAATGATAAAGGCTTTCGGCAGGCCAGCGACAATTTTCTTCCCCCTATTTTTAGGGATGACCCTAGTGCATCCATAAACGGATATCCCGTAGTGACTTTCGCTGACGGTAGCATGCTGAAAGTCAACTCCAGCAATGACCTGAACACTTCCATTCTCACTACCTACGAGCAAACCATCATTATGTCTTTTAGGACATCGGCCGATGTGAACAGTAGGCAGGTGCTATGGGAAGAAGGCGGTACGGTGCGTGGACTGAACATTTTTATCAATAATGGAGAAATTTATCTCGGGGTCTATGATATCGTAAACGACAATGACCCCGGTAGCCCAAACGTGCCTAAGTTTGGTTATAACTACGTCAAAACACCGATTCAGCCCAATACCACCTACGTATTGAGTCATGTTTTTTCAGCTCCTACCGATAATTCGCTCACGGGCTTTGTGCGCGGATATCAAAACGGTTCTTTCTTTGGCACCCTGATCAACGGAGGACAGGAAGCGGGCGGTGTAGGTGGAATCTATAGACATCCGGATGCCGTGGGAATAGGCGCGGTAAACTCAGATTCATTTAATGAAAATGGCTCCATCAATAATCAAACAGGCCAATTTTCCTTTAAGGGAAGGCTCGCTGAACTATGCTATTATAACCGTCTTCTGAATGATGCCGAGCGAATCATAGTAGAAAACTATTTGGGTGCCAAATACTATGCAAACATCATCGTAAATGACCGCTACACCCACCAGGCATCGTATGGCACCGATGTGGTGGGAATAGGCCAGACTACCAATTCACCTGCCAATAGGCATGATGTAAGCCAGGGCCGAAATCCGTTTGAAATAAGCGTGGTAAATGCCGCTGTTTCTTATAATGCCCCGAATGAGTTTCTACTAATGGGAACCAATGGGGCTGCACTTACGCTCACCGATCAAAATGTGCCCAATGATGTGGGCAGCACCATGCGTACCGAGCGTATTTGGCGGATGGATGAATCAGGTGAGCTATCGAATATCAAGTTTCGCTTCCGAACGGCAGATCTACCGCCATTGCCGACAGGCTTTACCAAACATGTGCTTATTTTTGATAATACCAGCGCCAACTTTCCAAATTTCAGCACTACAAATGCATCGGTAGTGGAAATACGCGATGTAGGTAGCGGATATTGGGAAGCCACTGCCAATGTCGTGGACAATTCCTTCATGACCATCGGAGTCTTAAAACCACAGGTAGCTTTCAAAACGAGCGAGGCATTTGCTATAGAAGGCGACCCAAGCCCTGATAGCACTGGGTATTTCACAAAAGTATACGCACGTTTAAATTACCGGCCCACCAGCCTGGTGCGTATCGATTTTTCATTTTCGGATGGCACTGCCACCAGAGCAAGCGACTATGGCTACCTTAATTCTGACGTGGCCAACGGCATAGCCTTCCCACCCGGATTTCAGGAAGTGCCGGTAAGGCTCTGGGTCAAAAATGATGTGATTCTCGAAGACAGTCCAAGCACAGAGTCCTTCACAATCAACTTAGCAATAGGATCGAACACCACGGCCGGACTAGGACTTGGAGCTATAAGCCAACATACCTTTACGATTTATGACAATGACCCACCACCAAAGTTGAGTTTCGCCCAAGCTTCTAGCATCACGCTCGAAGATGTAGGCACTGAAACCATCCAGATCGTGCGCACGGGGAGCACAGTTGGCGCAGCTTCTGCCAGGATCAGGATCGTCGCGACGGGTACTACGGCTGCCGCCAATGATGATTATACCTATCCGATATACAAAACAGTGAACTTCATACCAGGCGAATCGCAAAAAGATGTCGCAGTTGATATCATTGACGACCTGATAGATGAAGATGCGGAGTATCTGCGTTTTCAGATTTACAATATCACAGGTGCGGGAACAGATGCTTCATCAAATCTTTTTCATACCGTAGAAATCGTAGACAATGATGTGGAGCCTACCATAGAATTCACATCGGCCACATCCCAAAATTTTGAGACCACGGGCACGCCCCTGATCTATTTTGAACTGGACCGGCCGAGCTCAAAAGAGATTTCCTTCACCTATACCAAGTCGGATGCCTTGGCGACAGCCGCCACCTTTGGCCCTGATTATGGGCTGGCTTTTCCGGCTACGATCGTAATCCCTGCCGGCGATACATTGGGGTTTCCATCTAGCTTTGTGGTGCAACAAGATGGTGTGGATGAAGATGACGAAACTGTTGAGTTTATTCTGACCAGCGCCACCAATGCACTTTTGGGTAGCCAGACCAATCATGTTTATACCATCAAAGACTATTCGACCTTTGAATGGAAAGGTGTGGCAGGAGTAGGAAAGGAAAGCGATAATATTCTTTGGCTCGACATCCCGAGGCAATCTGGCGGACATAATTCAGCCCTTCAGACTGTGACCAATTTCAGTCCGCAAAATATAAACATCACTCAAAATACGGCTGCCCATCGCGCCCAGCTCCAGACCACTTCAAATCTAATCAACGACCTACGCACCCTGCGTTTTGATGGAGCGGACGATTTTTACACTATCGACAATAGCGGCTTGATTAACCTAGCCCCATTTGTGGTCAACAAGTCCTATTTTATGACGATCAGAACGGGTACCAGTATAAATGGATTTCACACTATTTATAAGCAGGGCGGTGGATCTCGCGGCCTTACGATCTATATTTTCAATGGCGACCTGTACTTCACGGCTTGGAACAACCCGAATGATGGCATCGAAAGTCAATGGGGATCGGGCTCATCTAACCCTGTCCGTTATGCACGTTTTGATAATATAAGTCCGAATACCAATTATGTGATCAGTTGTCTTTTCGACAAAGACGCTACCCAGAAGCTTCGGGTTTATGTGAATGGCCAACTTGGTGCTCGCGCCGAAACCGGATCTTGCGGAAGAATCTACTCGCACTCTGGAGCGGTAAGCCTCGGCGGAGCAGATGGAAGCACCCGCTATCATGACGATAGCAATACCAGCGGACGGTATTATAACGGTTACATCGCCGAGCTCATCCATTTCACAGACGCTCCGCTCAACGAAACGAGAAGGATCATCCTTGAGAATTACCTTTCAGGAAAATACAATATCCCGCTGGCAAGCAATCAAATCGTAGATCTCAATACTGATTACTTCCATGAAATAGCCGGGATCGGCCAGCTTAATGTGGCTGCCAATGAAGTACATACCGATGCTCAAGGCTCGGCTATACTACGAATTAAATCACCGGCTAGCGTGGCCAACGGATCCTTCATGCTCTGGGGTCATAATAATGTTCCCCTTGATCAAACCTGGCCTTGGTCGGGTGCTGGCCTGCCCGCCGGAGTCGTAGAGCGCTCGGGGCGCGTCTGGAAAATGCGAAAAACAGGCATCATCAACAATGTCGATCTCTTCATCCGGTACAGTCAGGCTATGAATGCTTCCAGCTTTGGCATCAGCGACCTAAAGCTTTTGATCCACACCAATAGCGACGGGCAGAATTTTTCCAATGCGACGGTAATCAACGCCAGCGAACTTATGTCGGGCTTTGTAGTCCGGTTTGGAAATGTAAATCTCCCGAATGGAGCCTTTTTTGCCTTGGCAAATTCGAGCACGATTACCCCGCTGCCCATAGAGCTGCTTTCCTTCACCGCTGAGCCAAGGGCCAGTTCCGTGATGCTCAACTGGGTGACATCTTCAGAGATCAACAACGCCCTGTATGAAGTGGAGCGCGCCGGAGGGGATTTAGATTTCCAACCTATCGGATACCTAAATGGAGCCGGAAATTCAAATACCACTCTAGCGTATCATTTGGAAGACAACGATCCCCTATCGGGAATTTCCTACTATCGCTTAAAGCAGACCGACTTCGATGGAACTTACGAATACTCTGATGTGATATCCGTGATTTTCGAATATACGGGCCGTCCCGACTCTGAATTTGTCGTCTTTCCAAATCCCGTCAAAAACAAGCGATTCACCCTGCATAATCTATCTACTCCCGAACCCACCCGAGACCTAGCCATAGGAATCACCGACCTTTCGGGACAACTCATCTATAAGGATCAGTTCGATGGTACCTTAAAAGAAAAACTTATTTCGTTACCGCAAGACCTGAGCACCGGATTTTACATCCTGAACCTAAGTTCCGATAATTTTCATCAAGCTATAAAGCTGGTGGTGGAATGACGATGGTAACGTTTATAGGGGGGATGGCCTTAAATGACCGCAGTAGCGGCACTTTCCTTCGCCCAGGTCGCTCACCGCAAATAGCCCGTATTGGATTTTAAGGGTTGACCATGCAGTTCCAGAGTTTAATCTGATATCACTTGATAGGAAGCAATCGGTAGCTATTCAGACCATTATAAATAAATTACTTGCCCATAAGGTGAAAATCGCTCTAATCAACTGGCTTCAGGTTGATCATACTATTAAAAAAAAAATCCGACCACTAGAGCATCGTGGATTTAACTGGTAAAAACTTCTAGCTCTACGTGTTGTCAGGAAATTTAGGATTAGAATGCCGTGAGAGTGTACAATTTTCGCTAACGCTTCATTTGAAAAATAATTTAAGAGTTTCCCACATTCTTGCATTTATTCAGCTTGAATTTCGCCCATAGCCATCTGATTACATTTTAATAAAAGATTTTGTAATTCAAAACCGTCAGATTTTAATGGGTCGATTGCCTTGACCAGCTTTGTTCTCAAAACGAATAATTCTTCTCGATTGTACTTTTTCGACTTTTTGACCAGATCCAATTTCACAAGAGCTTCTTGCTGATTCTGCTTCGGGTTGAACCAACCGTTCAATTCTGAACATTGATTACAAGCACCATCCTTATTGACCAAGGCACAGCGATTATCGAAAATATCGGTCATTGAACTTCTTGCATTTTGCAAAAGATACATCACTGTTCCTTCACTTTTTTCAAGTA
Source organism: uncultured Cryomorphaceae bacterium (assembly GCA_963836915.1). Taxonomy (GTDB): domain Bacteria; phylum Bacteroidota; class Bacteroidia; order Flavobacteriales_D; family Cryomorphaceae; genus Cryomorpha. Next base: position 1,578,487 of record CAWILH010000002.1, read on the forward strand.
TCCGGCAAATATCCTTTACCGCAAAATCATAAATGTCCTTGAGAATGAGCGCAACTTGATTTTCAATGGGCAAATTTTTTGAAATACAGGTGAAACAGGTGTCAATATGTTCTTTGATTTCATATTTCCCGTATTCAGAATTCTGCGAGACTTTTACGATTTCATTGGCTAATTCTGAATTGTTCTGAACCAAATTCTTTGCTTTTTCGGAAACATCAGAGACCCATCTGTTTCTTCTTTTCAGATAATTATATGCTATGCTGGTGGCAATTTGAAAAACCCAAGTCTTCAATGATGCATCGCCTTTAAAAGTTCCCAACTTATCATAAGCCTTGATAAAAGTATCGTGCGTTATATCTTCTGCATCGTTGCGGTTCGCCAACAAACGGTAGAGATATGATTTTAGTTGCGGTTGAATTTCCGCGAACAAAGACTGGAATGCGTTGATGTTTCCATTCAACGCATCCAATAATAAATCTTCTTTGGGATTTTTCATCTTCTAAAACCACTAAATTTCAACAAGTCCTGGAGTTAATGATATTGGGCGCTTATCTTCCGTGCACATATCATTATCGGGCGGCCGAACACCAAAGTATAATTTTCCGTCTGCATCCATTTTCAGTAAATCGTGGTCTTCGGAGCAATCTGCAACCGATTTCCATAAAGAACAACCGCTTTCAGAAATATCTTTTTCAACATCTTTGGTTAAATCGCAAGCTGTAAAACCAAAACCATGGACTACATCTGGAATATCGGTTTTTAAGGTCACGAATTTCTTATCCTCAATAAAAAGTGCATTATAGGCGTCGGTTGCCATTTTTGATTTACCCAAAACGGTATAGGTGCCAACTGTCCTAAACACAAAAATTTGGTTTTTCAATTCTGAGTCAAGCGCCAATATAAATTTAAGTGACCATTTACCATCCTTAAAAGTAAACTCACGCTTACCAAATGTCCCTTGGCCCCAATCTACACCTTGAAGGTCTGCATAAGTTCCATTGAGATTTTCCAAAGCCTTTTTATCTTTACTTGTATTCTGTGCGCAGGCAACACCAAAGAAGGCTAGAGCGAATAATAAAATTAAATTTTTCATCGAGTTTTAATTGTTCGTGGTTAGTATTACTTTTCCTGTAGTCTCTCTGTTCTCAATAGCTTCGTGAGCGGAAGATGCATCGGCCAGAGCATATCTATGCGTTATTTCCACTTTGATTTTTCCTTGCATCAATAGACCGATTACAGTTTCCAAGGCTTCTTGCCATAATCCCATTTTATGATTGATATAGTATGCCAAATTGAAACCTGACTGTGTGATGTTCTCATCGATAAAAAATTCGGGGTGAATACTTCCCTGAACACCACTAGCACAGCCGAAAATAATGATGTGTCCACCTTGTTTCAGACTTTTCAAACTTTGATTGTACACATCGCCACCGACCATTTCAAAAACGATATCGACACCTTTTCCATCGGTCAACTTTTTAACTTCCTTTGACCAGTCAGGTTTTGAATAGTTTATGGTAAAATCAGCACCCAACTTTTTAGAAGTTTCAAGTTTTACATCGGAACTGCCAGAGCCTACAACGGTAGCACCGTTCAATTTTGCCAATTGAACCAAAAGCGAACCGACACCGCCGGCCGATGCATTGATTAGAACCGTTTTCCCCTTTAAATCTTTGGCGACTTGCGAAATCATTAGTTGTGCGGTCGTTCCCTGAACGAAAATTGCGGTAGCTTTTTCAGCGTTAATTTCAGGTGGTAATGGCACGCAATATTGCGCTATTGCTGCAACATACTCTGAATATCCGTTTGCATGTGGCAAGATTGCCAATACCGTCGTACCGACGACGTAAGGTATTGTAACACCTTCGCCCACCGATACGATTTCGCCAACCGCTTCTGTTCCCAGAACAAATGGTAATGGTGTCTCTTGAAAATAGATGTTCTTTCTGCGAAGAATATCGGAATAGTTTACACCAATGGTCTTTACCTTGACCAAAACCTCGCCGGCATTTGGAGTAGGGATTTCAGTTTCTACTAGCCTTAAGACTTCGGGTGAACCGTAATCTTGCATTTGAACTTGTTTCATTCTGTCTTTCATCTTGAATATAATTTTTGGGTTTATACTCTTTAGACAATCAAGCGGACAGAAACGGATGAAAAATTTACAATTAATTTGAAAACATAAAAGTACCAGACCTTAGGCATCATTTCCATTCCAAACACATTCACGCCAACGCCCCAGCATCCGTAAAAAAGTGTTCTACACTATTCAATACGAGCGCTTTCGATGAACAATTTTACTTTTGAAAAACTGCAGAAAAGCATTGAATTGTTACTTTTAAATAGTTTAGGATGACATGTTAAAGTGAAAATATTAGGTATAATTTTTTCGAGATGAAATTAATTTGTCGAAGAGCGTAAATATCTAAAAACATTGATGTTACTTAAGATGGATTGAAACATCTTCATGAATCGCGCAAATTTTTTCCATTTTGCTTTTTGCGAAGAAGAGACAATAAAATCCCTATTACAGTTGGGACATCCTGCGCTTAAACCAGAAGTAATCGCTAATTTCCACTCTCCAGCTATTTACGAAATCGGTATAAAGTGGTGGTGAAAATCAAGCGACCTGCGCTGCCAACCTTCCCGATATTGAAATTTTCGGAGATAGTTATTCAAAACTCGACTTATCGCCTTTCACGTTAAGCTCTGTAGCATGTCGCTAACTTCAAACTGTTTTCAAACCTGCACTTAATAGGAATGTGACAACTATAATAAGGCATAGTCAAAATGATAACTCAAAACGCACAACAAAAATCAAATAACCAAAGATCAAGGTACCTTCCTCGCACCACGAAGCACGTAGACCAACTCGTCCACGTCGGTATCGTTCAGCTCCAGCATTCCTTCCAAGGTCAATCGCTCGTCGGTGGTAAATTTTTGACCCTTATTATCAAAATACACGGCCATGACCGATTCGGGGCCAGCGTTGCCACAGAAAAAGCATGCGCTAAAAGGGAATGCCGACAATACATAAAGATCCTGTTCTGCGTCGATAGGAATAATATAGCCAGTGATACGGATGGTTTGTCCGTCCAGCTTTTTTTGCTTTTCGCCAAAGAGCGGATAATAAACATAGATATCATCTTTCTCCATGTAGATGTCCTTGAAAGTAATATCCATCAGGTCAGTCCAGCTTGCTTCGGTTTGCGCCGCGGCGATGGTCGAAAAACCTGTAAGAAAAAGGGAAGCGAGTAAAATTCTAATTTGCATAGTCAGTAAGTACTTTAGAAACATCTATTTGCGTGGTGCGCCACGCCGGAAACAGCGCTGCCACTAGGGATAGAATAAGTATGATTGCGATAAGTATGAGCTCTCCGGCCTGAAGGCTCCAGATATCAATTAATATTCCAAACTCAGAATTGGCATAGGCATTCAAGAAATAAATTCCTGAGTGGGCGAGAATAATTCCAAGTGCAGCACCCACGAGGGCAATGATCAATGCTTCGAGAATCACGAGTGCAAAAACCTGCACTGCCGTAGCGCCGAAAGATCGGATTAGGGCCAGCTCATAGGCGCGATCTTTCAGGGCGCTCACCATTGAGACAAAAATGCTGATGCCGCCGAGCAGTAGAATAACCAAAGCCACCACCTGTAAGGTAGAAATGCCCAAACCAAAAAGCTCGAAGAGCCGGTTGATCTCTATTGCGGGCAGCGCGGCCTGCATGGACGTCTGCTGATTGACCATCCGGGGCAGGCTCATCATGGCTATTTTATTGCGGAAGCTAAGTAGCATTGCGGTTATCTGGCGCTTGGCAGTTGAATCGGCTTCGTCGTGGTGGGCATCCCAAATGCTCTCTGGCGGAGTTAAGATAAGGCGATCTAGCACGGTACCCGTGGGCGCCAAAATTCCGGTGACCAAGAAAGGCGTGCCCTCATGGGTTTCTCCAAATCCATCGAGACCATGGGAGCTAAAGAACTCGGTGCCAACGCCCAAATCAAATTCGCTCGCCACCTGTGCGCCGAGCACGGCATCAAAGGGATTGATCCAAATAGCACCTTTGTCGATCTTCGCATCGTAGATGTCGAGATAGGCAGCAGAAGTGCCCACGATCCTTCGTCCGTGATAGCTATCACCGTACGAAAGCTGTACCGAACTTTTCACCATTGGGTTGCGCGCCAGCTTATTGGCTTCTTCCAGATCTATATTTCCCGTAGGGCTATCGATCTGATACACCGCAGAAAGGATGAGCTGGAGCGGGCTGCCCTTGGCACCCACCACCATATCTATCCCTTTGATGCTCTTTTTGAACCCTTCGCTCAGCGCATCGCCCGTGCGTAACAAGACCGAACCGAGCGCCACTCCCATACTCAGCATGATGAGTGTTAGGATGGCGTGCTGGGGGCGGCTCAGGATATTCCGTATGCTCAGCTTTAGAATACTCATAATGCAATCACCGTTTCAAACCCCGGCTTCAAGCGGCCGTCATGGCTCACCACTACCAAGGTGGCTCTATTCTTTATGGCTTCGCTTTTCAGCAAATTTTCTACCATATTGGCATTTTTATCATCGAGACTTGAAGTAGGCTCATCGGCCAATAGAATAGCCGGACTGGATGCCAAAGCACGTGCGATGGCCAATCGCTGCCGCTCGCCACCACTCAGCTCACCGGGCGATTTTTTTGCCAAATGCCCGATGTTCAGATCGTCAAGAATGGCTCTTGCAGGGCGCAGTTCCTGTCCACTTTTGCCAAAAGACTGGGCGATCTCCACATTTCCGATGGCATCGAGACTGGATATGAAGCGCGGCAATTGAAAAACCAAACCGATGGACGATGCACGAAAGATGTTCAGCGTTTTCTGAGACGCCTTTTCGAGCGAATAACCTGCCACTTCAAGCCTGCCTTCCTGCATTTTTCGCAGTCCGCTGAGCAGATGAAGGAGGGTAGTCTTACCCGAACCCGAACTACCCGATATCAAGACATGATCACCACGATAGCAACTGAAGTCGGGAAAGGAAATGACCGCTCCAGATGGATATTGATATTTCAAACCCTGCCACGATATGCTCTGACGCGTTTTGATTTCTTCTGTCCTTTTATCTTCCACCGAAGGCAAAGCTAAGAGAATTCGATCGCTTCCGAAAGGCCAAGGTTAGGGGAATGTTTCCTCATATGAATAAACGGTGAACTTGGCCTAACGAAGAGTTCACAAAATGATAACCCATATAAAACCAGATGATTGCAAAGAGATATGACCTTTGCGGCAAATTAAAACCAACAGTTAATCCATGAAACAGATTAAGTACTTGACTTTTGCCATTTTTGCTACCATTCTTTCCTTTAACGCGGCCGCTACGCTAGGCACAGGGGGAGAACTTCAAAAAACCCTGAGAAAAGAAATCACCTATCCAGCATTCGCAAATTCAGAAAAATACCGCGGTATGGTATTGGTTTCTTACGAAATCACATCTGAAGGTCGTATCATCGTGAAAGCAATGAACGCCTCCGACCCTGAATTGGCAGCCCACGTGAAAAAGAAATTGGAAGCGCTGCGCTTTGATCCGCGCGAACTGGAAGGCATGCACCACGCAAAGTTCGTATTCAGGAAAGAATAAGGCATCGCCTCTGAAGACCGTAACGCAAAAAGGGGAACCCCACGGGTTCCCCTTTTAAAATTTTATTCCGGATAGAATTTACTCTTCGCCTTTAGACTCTTCGCCTTTAGATTCTTCGGCCTTGGGCACTTCGGCCTTAGGCTCTTCGACGTTTGAATCTTCGTCTTTCTTCTTGTCAAACTTCGCATAGCGCTTCTTGAACTTATCGACGCGACCGGCGGTATCTACAAACTGCATCTTACCGGTGAAGAAAGGATGGGACTCGCTCGAGATTTCCAATTTAATAAGCGGATACTCGCTTCCATCTTCCCATTCTATCGTTTCGCTCGACGCGGCAGTAGACTTACTTAAGAAGGAATAGTCGTTTGACATATCCTTAAATACCACGAGTCTATAATCTTCCGGATGAATATCTTTTTTCATGACCTTTTCAAATATTGGGGTGCAAATGTAGTGATTTCTTTCGGCTTTTAAAATGAAAATAACGCTTTATACTATTCTCTTCAAAAACCAGTTAATAGGCCAAGTCCTGCCAATATTGCTGGGTGGCACCAGCGCTAGTTGAACCCAAAACCATTAACTTCGCACCGACGTCGGATTTTGGCCATCTTAAATTATAAAAGTGAAGCATCCTTGCACCAGAACTTTTTATTCCATCCCACTACTTCTTCTCATTCTGGCCGCAGTTATAGGGAGTTGCAAGAAAGATGAATTTAATACTTCGCCCGATCTGCGGCTGCGCTTTTCAACCGATTCGGTAATGTTCGATACGGTTTTTACCACCGTGGGCTCTGCCACCCAATTCCTGAAAGTCTATAATAACGACGATTCATTTGTGAAAATCGGATCGATAAAACTTAAAAACGACCCCAATAATTCGTATCGCATAAACGTCGATGGTCTTTCGGGAACGGGCTTTGAAGATATCGAAATAGGGCCTGAAGACAGCCTTTTTATATTTATCGAAGTCACCGTAGAGCCTAATGCCGACGCGCTATATCCCTTTGTAGAAGGCGAAATTGAATTCGTCACCAATGGCAATGCCCAGACTGTAGATCTTGTAGCTTGGGGCTGGGACGCCATCTTTTATACGCCCACCGTATTTCCTGAGTCTGGCATTCCCGACTTTACCCTGATCGATACCCAAGACCCGCAGGCTACGGTGACTTGGAGCGCCGAAAAACCGGTGGTCGTTTATGGATACTTGGTGGTGGACAGCTTGCAATCGCTCATCGTTGAGCCCGGTGCCAATGTCTATTTTCATCAGGGCGCCGGACTTTGGGTTTATAATGGCGGCAATATAAAGGCTGAAGGAACGCTGGAAGCACCCATCACTTTTCAAGGTGATAGGCTTGAAGCCTTTTACGATGAGCAGCCCGGACAGTGGGATCGCATCTGGATCAACGAAGGTCCCGGCGACAATATTTTCAGGAATGTGCTGATCAAGAATAATTTTATCGGCATTCAATGCGAGACCCTTCCCTTTGCATATAATATTAACGCGGGGCTCACGGCACCCGATAACCGGCTGATCCTTGAAAATGTAGTGATCCGAAATAATTCGGTAGCGGGAATACTTTCAAAAAACTATCGGATAGATGGTACCAATGTATTGATGAGCAGCGGCGGTGAGTATCTACTTGCCGGCACAGGCGCTGGGCAGTATAATTTTGATCAATCCACTTTTGCCAATAATTGGCGGCAGAGCATACGACAGACGCCGGCAGTGTTCGTAACCAATCTCGCGCGGGTCAGTCCCACGCAGGTGCTTGTAGGCCCAGTGGTGAATAGCCGCTTTCGCAATTGCATCATCTATGGCAATAGCTTTAATGAACTGGAGCTAGACCTTGATACCGTGACCATTAGCAGGAGCGAGATCGATCTGGAATTTATGAATTGCTTGCTACGTGGCGAAGAAGAAGTGCTCCAACCCTACGTCTCGCAAGGTTTTATCACAGGCAGTAGTTTTGTAAATCAAGAACCCGGCTTCATAGATTTCTCAGAAGGGAATTTTATGTTGGCTCCCGATGCTTTCGCAATTGGAAAGGGCGCTCAAAATGTGGGTGTGGTAAATGACATCACAGGTTTCATGTATGCTCCCGTGCCGCCGATGGGCTGCTTTGAGTTTCAGCCAGAATAAATTTCACGATACCATCCGCTTTAGCGTAGCACCGATCACTTTTAGGTCGGTGAAGACGGTGCGCCGCTCGAGGTACTCCAAATTCATCTTGAGCTTGGTCGGCATCACTTCATTGATATAGGTCTGGCGCGGATTATCGCTCTGTGCCAAAAGCTCACTTTCGTGGAAATAATACAGCGAAGCGTAATCGGTGATTCCAGGCTTGGCACGAAAAACCTGAAGCTCTCTCGGGCTGTAAAAAGCCACGTAGTCCTGCACTTCGGGTCGCGGCCCAACGAGAGACATGGTGCCAGCCAGCACATTGATCAATTGGGGAAGCTCATCAAGCTTATACTTTCGTAAAAACACACCGGCTTTCGTGATGCGCGGATCGCTCTGACCGATCGTAAGCTTCCCTTCCGACTCAGCATCTACACGCATGGTGCGAAATTTATAGATACCGAAACTTTTTTGGCGGAAGCCCACGCGCTGCTGAATAAAAAATACGCCACCGGGTGAATCGACCGAAATAAATAGTGCAATGAGCAAAAACAATGGACTGAGCACTAGGAGTCCGCAGAGTGCTGCGATCCGATCGAAAACAGATCGAACCATCAACCCAGCACTTCGCTCACCGATTCGGCTACCGCGTTCACCACTTCTACCACATCCATATCGCTGAGATCGTAAAATAAGGGCAGGCTGATCTCGTTGGAATAATGCGCCAAGGCATTGGGCATGGAGCTCATATCAAAGCCCAAATTCTTATAAGCGGTGAGCATGGGGAGTGGTATAAAATGAACATTTACGGCCACATCCCTTTCTGCGATCCGCTTAATGATCTCATCGCGCTGAACTTCCGTAGCGCCGTTTACACGCAATTGGTAAAGGTGGTAGGAGCTCTCGCTATCTTCACCACTAAACCTTGGAAGATGCGCCCAATCGTATTTTTCCAAACCCCTGTCGTAGAGTTTGCATAATTCCCGCCTTCGGGGCAGGGTCTCGCTATCATAGCGGGCGAGCTCTACCAGACCTATGGCTGCCTGAATATCGGTCATATTGCATTTATAGCCCGGCATCACCACATCATAGCGCCAGGCTCCCTTCTGCGATTTGGCAAGGGCATCCTTGCTTTGCCCATGTAAGCTCATCGTATTGAGCCATTTATACATTTCGTCATGATCAAACCCGACTGGCATATTCAGGCATATCGCACCGCCTTCGGCCGTAGTAAGATTCTTGACTGCATGGAAGGAAAAGCCCGTGCCATCGGCTAGGCTGCCCAGCTTCTTGCCTTTATAGCTGGCGCCAAAACCGTGGGCAGAATCGGCCATGAGCATTATGCGGCCAAGCTGTTGTTGCTCAGCAGTTTTAGGATGAAATAGGGTTCTTACTTTCTGATCGTTCAGAATGGCCCAGAGGGCATCATAATCGCAGGGCAGCCCTGCTATATCTACCGGTACGATCACTTTGGTGCGCTCGGTAATGGCTTCCCGCACTTTTTGTGGATCGAGGTTGAACCCATCTGGCAGGGTGTCTACCATCACCGGTGTGGCTCCGCAATGCACCACTACATTGGCCGTAGCGCAGTAGGTGTATGCTGGGATGATCACTTCGTCGCCCACTCCTACCCCATACCATCGCAGTACCAATTCGATACCAGCGGTGGCCGAACTAAAACAGATCGTAGTCTTGCTTCCGGTATATTCGGTAAGCAATTTCTCGAATTTCTTGGTGCGCGGACCTGTGGTGATCCAGCCAGAGAGCAAGGCTTCGCTCACTTCAGCTATCGTGGTTTGATCAATGCGGGGCGGTGAAAATGGAATCATTTCAATGTAAAACTTATTGGATTTATACTTAACGCGTAATGGCAGGATCTACAACATTCGGGCTTTTTCTTAATAAAATGAAATTCAAAACTCCGTGAAGGTAACCCAATCCATATTGAAAATGAAGGATGAAAAAAACCCGAATTAGTGCTGGCCATCTTTTTGGTGCAGTGTGGGTCACAGATGCAGCAATTATTGCGGCAATAAGCCATGAAAGTATAACTATTACTAAAAGCCACAGATAAAGGCTATTAACGAGTCCAAGGAATAAAGTGAAGAAGAGAGAAACCACGAAAAAAGCAGGAATCAATTGCCTTATAGTGGTAATACTTCCGTGCAGTCGGTTCACGAACACCTTCCAATAACCATACTGATAATATTGTTTTGACAATTTCGCATAAGAAGCCCGTACGGCGTAGAAGGATTTAATACGATTGTCAAACCAAATTTCATATCCCGCTTTTATCAGGCGAAAATTAAATTCATCATCTTGATTTCTGACAAGTCGCTCGTCAAAATATCCGATCTTATTGAAGACATCTTGACGATATGCGCCAAATGCCACAGTATCGACCGAACCACTCTTTCCGCCGGTTCGAAATCTCGCATTGCCGACTCCAAATGGCGAACGCATCGCTTTGCCGATTAGCTCCGATTGTTCATTAGCATGAACATTTTCAATGATGCCGCCAACTGCTCCACATTCTGGATGTTCTCGCAAAACTGCAAGATTCTCTTTTGAAAAATTTGAATCTACCAAAGCATGAGCACCCAAAATTACTTTGACTTCGGCTTTGGCAGCTTTCAAGCCAATGTTTAGAGCCACTGGAGTAACCCTTGCAATATTGTCAATTAAGTGGATCCTACTATCAGCCGCAGCCAAAGTTTCTACTTCTACCCGTGTTCCGTCCGTACTCATTCCGTCTACCACCCATATTTCCAAATGTATACCTTCTAGATTTTGGGCTAAAAGGGATAACAGACACTTTGAAATAAAACCTTCTTCATTCAAACATGGAATTACGAAGGCTATGCTTTCTTTATTGGTCATCTTTGAAAATTTGAAAATAAAGCATCGCATTGAAAAATGCAAAAAAGATGACCCCGCTCTGCTTTTCGAGCATCGACTCTACAAGGACATTAAGCAAGAAGCTCAAGAGAAAAAAAGCGTAGAGCCATTTATGCTTCAGCCAAATTTCCCGGAAGGGATAAACCAGCGAAAACAAGAACCAGAGCAGGGCGGGAATCCCCAAGGCCAGTCCGATCTGAAGAAAATTATTATGCGGATTAAGCTCAATTTCAGCCAATTCGGAATATTCATCTTGTCGAAACCGCGCCATCAACACATCATTTATATCGCCGGTGCCGACTCCAAGGGGCGCCTTGGCGATTTCGTCGATCGTGATCTTCCACGCTATGATGCGCGCTTGGCTGCTCTCTAGATTATTGGTGGTTACGATCTCATCCTGCTTCACCACGTTGGCAGCATTGGCCACCCGACTTTTGGCCACCGGATCAATAAAGAAAAAAACTAAAAAGGCAGACAGACAGAAAAGCAGGATCGGAATATGCAGGCTGCGGTTTTTACTTTTGCGCCAAGCATAAGCGATCAGGAATATAATAGCAAAAAAGAAATTTATAAACCCCAATTTGCTAGCAGGAAAAACGAGCGAAAGCGAAAGAAAAAGAATTAGAACATAACCGATCAGCACGTAGCGGTTCAAAACCGGCATTTTAAGAAGCCGTAATCCGAGGGCTGCTATGGCAAAATTCATATACATAGCGATATAAGACGGATGGATGAAGGTCGAAAACTCAGACATATAGAAGGACTGGACTTCGCCCGTAATCTGATAGGCCATAAATGACGACGTAAAAGACCAAATAACACTGAGCAGCGTGCCAACGATAAAGGCATCGACCGTATTGCGGATGCTACCCTTGGAGAGTGATCGCGCGGTACCGAATAAAATGGGAAAGATCAACAGCGTAAGCTTTTGCTCCAGATCGGCCATGCCGCGGCTCGTATTTTCGGTGTAGGCCATACCCAAGATATGAAAGAAAAATACCCCAGTGAAAATCAAAATCGGAAGCCAAACATCACGTAACGGCCGCTTCGGAGTGAATATCCAGCAGATGGCCAGCAGGATAATCGGAATCTGAATACCTTTTTTGAACAGCGGGATGCACAGCGCCGTGATGAGCGTAGCGAAGGCAAAAGCAGACCCGTCGGTAAACGAGTTACGGATATTGAATCTATGGAGCCGAAGTACTTGTGCCACTTATTTCTTGAGTTTTTTCTTTTGCCTTTTGAGCCATTCTACCGTGCCCGACGAGCTATCTAGCAAATAATAAGGGGTGAGCTTACCGCCAAAGCCCCTGAAATACTTTTCGATGTCGGGTACCTGCGAACCCATAAAATTAAAGGTATGCAGGCCGCGATTTCGCGCTTCACAGATAGCCTGCCAGAGAGCCAAGGCCGGCCAAGCTATCGCCGGAACTGCTATGGCCGCCCGCAATATAATAGGCTGATCCTGAATCAACCGCTATAATACAGGTCGCCATGGGCACGCTGCCTGCTTCGATCAATACGGAGTATACGAAAGCTGCATTCTCTGGAAGGAGTAATTTCTCCAATATATCGGCCTGATAGCTTTCGCCGGCCTTAGATAGCGTATCGTGTATAAGGGCGAGCACTGCACCTGGCTTTTTATTCCATGAACCTTCGTAGCCTTTTTCACCGGCCTGCTTGATATTCTTTCGTCGCTCGGTGCTCATAGCTGCGAGCATATCGGCTTCGGGCCTGGCCAAATCAAACAGGTAGCTATAGCGGATCGAAACTGGAAATCCCGCCCATTGCAGGGCTTGGACATCGCTCCAATCGCTCGAAAAAGCCATTTGAATATGGGCTTTGCTTCCAAGCGATTTGAAATATTCGGCCATGCCCCGCATCGCCCGCTTTTGATCCGACTGGCGCGTCACCAACTTTTCGGCGGTAGATTGCAGCTCCAGCCCGCAGTGGATAGAGAAGGGCGAATTGATATAAAATGGTATCCCCAGCCGTGTATAGCGGAAGATGTGAAATGCAGCGAAAATCGAATTTCCCTTGCGCAGCGCATAGAGACTTGCTTCTGCGAAGAGCGCCAACCAATGCGGCTGCATAAAAAGATTACGCTCCTTGGCAAATTCCAAAAAATCGGCATCACTAGGATCAATCTGTTCGATCTGCATGGAGCAAAGTTCGTTTTTTAATCGATTTTAGGTAAAAACATCTGTTTTCCTTTATCTACTTGTTGAGCGCCGGATTGATTTGCCCAGAGATTTCAATAAACCAGAAAATCAGAAAGAGATTCATCACTCCATTGATGGCCGTCATCGTCCATAGCGCGGTCAAGAATCCATAACCGCTATAAGCTAATATTCCCACCGCAATAAGGCTCCCTCCCGAGCCGATAAAACTGATAAGGAAGAAACTGCGCTGCCGCGAAAGTATGGTGGGAAGCAAGGACAAGGGCGAAGAGATGAAACTGAGAAAAAGCCATGGCGCGATGATCTCTGCAAAATGTCCGGACTCGCGCCACTCTTCACTGAACACGAATGCGAAAAGTGGCTCACCGTAGAAAAAAAGCACCGTGAACGGGATAACCCCGATGAGCGCAATACTTTGGGACACCCGTTTCACCTGATGGCGTATGGGCAAACCTTCATTATATTCCTTGGCAAGCTTGGGGTGAAATACCTGACTGAGCGAGCTACCAAAAACCTGCACCGGAATACGTAGATAGCGGAAGGTCAAGGCAAATAAACCGAGCGTAACCTCTCCATAATAGATGGAAATAACCCCTATGAGCAGTGTTTTTTGACCTTCATCAAAAAAGGAATGGCTGCCATTCACAAGGGGAAATTCCTTGTACTTAATGGCCAAGGCGCGGAGATCTATCTTGGTCCGATTTAAAATAAGTGGGATAATCCGAATATTTCGCCGCAGCAGAAGGCTCAATAATGGAATGATGGAGCCCAGAAAATAGCTTGCCACAAGGCCCGTGGGAACCGGAAAGCTCAAGCCCAATAGATAGCGTGATCCATGAGTACTGGTGGTAGCTATTATCTTATTAGATGCCAGCGTTTTATAATATCCAGCACGCATCATATAGCTGTTCAGAATAAGGATGGCGCCCGTAAAGAAAAGTGTTGGCGGAAGCCACCAAAGCAGCTGTGGAAGCGCATCATTCTCAAGCACGCGTCCAAACCAATTTCGCAATGGCAAGATGACAAGGGCCGAAAGCCCAGTGATGATGAGCAATATCCTAAAGCATAACTTGATAAGGCCAAAAGACTCTGATGTGGTCTTAGGGAGAATGATGGCCAACTCATAGCGAAGACAGCAGATGGCGACCAAGACCATCAAAAAATTGGCAAATATTTCGTAAGCTGCAAAATCGGCCGGGGTGTAGATCCGCGTAATCAAGGGTGCCAAAAGGAATGGAATCAATAGGCTGAGCCCATTTCCTGAAAAGAGAAGGAGAAAATTCTTCGCCAGATCAGATTTCTTGTACCAACTACGTAGTCGACTTAGCATAATGGCTTCTCGGCGTATCGATTGGCGCCAGTGAATAAGCCCCGGTCACCGTCTATCAGGTTTAAACGCAAGATGCCCAAATTATTTCAGGTTTTGCCAATACCACTGGATGGCAGCTTCTATCCCGGCATTGAGATCATGCGTGGGCTTATACCCGAGCAGTGCTTCGGCCTTAGACATATCTGCCAAAGAGTCGCGCACATCTCCCGCTCTCTGGTCGGTATATACCAACTCAATATCGGCCACCTTTTCATCGAGCGGAATCAACGCTTTCCGGATGGCTTCTATGAGCTCTATCAGCTCGGTGCGCTGTCCGAAGGCTGTATTATAAACTTGATTTAGCGATTCTTCGCGCTCAGTGGTGGCGGCCAGATGGTTCATCTGAATGACATTTTCGATATAGGTGAAGTCCCTGCTCTGCCGGCCATCGCCATGCACGGTGGGAGGCTCATGGTTCATAAACGCTCCGATAAATTTGGGTATGGCAGCGGCGTAGGCTCCATTGGGAGTCTGTCGCTTACCGAATACATTGAAATAACGTAACCCAATGATTTCCAACCCATAGAGATCACCATAAACCTTGGCGTAAAGCTCGTTGACCAATTTGGTAACGGCGTAGGGCGATAAGGGTCTGCCGATCCGATCTTCTACCTTGGGCAGCTCCTTGCTGTCTCCATAGGTGCTGCTGCTGGCCGCGTATACCACACGTTTTACTTTTCTCTCTCGCGCTGCTTGCAAGATATTCAGGAATCCATTGATATTGACATCATTGGTAGTGAGCGGATCATTTATACTTCGCGGCACGCTGCCCAGGGCAGCCTGGTGGAGCAGCACATCTACCCCTTCCATTGCAGCCATGCAGGCGTCGAGATCGCGGATATCTCCCTTTATAAACCGAAAATTTCCCAAGTCCATAAGGTGGGAAATATTCGACTCGAAGCCCGTAGATAGATTATCAAAACAGATCACTTCATTGCCACCGTCTACAAAAGAATCGCAAAGATTGGAACCTATAAAGCCGGCACCACCGGTTATGAGTACCTTCTTATTCTCTAATCGGCGGTACATGAAAGTCTATTTGGCGTAATTAATAGCGCGCTTTTCCCGTATTACTGTAATCTTGACCTGTCCGGGATAGGTCATTTCCGTTTGAATGCGTTGAGAAAGATCAAAGCTGAGGGTATCGGCTTGCTCATCGCTTACCTTCTCACTTTCTACGAGCACGCGAAGCTCGCGGCCGGCCTGTATGGCGTAAGACTTGGTGACACCGGGATAGCTCAACGCCATATCTTCGAGGTCGCGCAATCGCTTGATATAAGATTCCACTATCTCACGGCGTGCTCCTGGACGGGCGCCCGAGATGGCATCACAGACCTGGATAATAGGCGATAAAAGGCTGGTCATCTCAATCTCATCGTGGTGGGCACCGATAGCATTGCACACTTCTGGCTTTTCGCCAAACTTTTCGGCCAGCTTCATGCCCAGCAAAGCGTGTGGCATCTCTGGCTCGTCTTCTGGCACTTTTCCGATATCGTGGAGCAGGCCGGCTCGCTTGGCCAGCTTGGTATTCAGGCCAAGTTCAGAAGCCATCGTGGCGCTGAGATTGGCTACTTCGCGGCTATGCTGGAGCAGGTTTTGACCATAGGAAGAGCGGTATTTCATACGCCCTACCATCCTGATAAGATTGGGATGCAGGCCATGTATGCCCAAGTCAATGCAAGTGCGCTTTCCGGTCTCTACGATCTCATCTTCGAGCTGCTTGGTCACTTTGCGAACTACTTCTTCGATACGCGCAGGATGTATCCTTCCGTCAGATACGAGCTGGTGGAGCGCCAATCGGGAGATCTCCCTTCGCACCGGGTCGAAGCATGAAAGGATGATCGCTTCGGGGGTATCATCTACAATGATCTCTACGCCTGTGGCAGCTTCCAATGCACGGATATTACGGCCTTCCCTACCGATGATCCTTCCTTTCAGTTCGTCGCTTTCGATATTGAATACCGAAACGGAATTTTCAATGGCGTGCTCTGTGGCCAACCTTTGAATGCTTTGTATAATTACCTTTTTCGCTTCGGCACTGGCCGTAAGCTTGGCATCATCGATGATCGTTTTGATATGCGTCATCGCTTCCGTGCGGGCTTCATCCTTCAATGCTTTGGTAAGCTCCTGCTTGGCATCGGCCGCCGATAGATTTGAGATTTTTTCGAGCTGCTCTACATTGGCAGTATGCGCCTTTTCAAGGTCTTTCTGGCGCTTCTCTACGATCTCGAGCTGGCGTGACATATTTTCTTTGATCGTCGATGTTTCCCTACTTTCCTTCTTATTCTGCTCTATCTGCTTGCTCAGCGTTGATTCTCTCTGCTTCAGGCGATCTTCGGTGCTTTGAATTTTTCGAGTACGGTCTTTTATCACCTTCTCGTGCTCTTCTTTGAGCGAAAGGAATTTCTCTTTGGCCTGCAGGATCTTATCCTTTTTGATTGAATCGCCTTCCTTTTCGGCTTCTTGAAGAATAGCATTTTTCTTTTTGGTGAAAACCGCATTCAGCGCAAACCATGCTATGGCTCCACCTGCGATAATACCTGCCAATAGTCCTATTAGCACATCTGTTATTTCCATCTAAATTTATTCATTAAAATAAGGCATTACCAGTGGAGGGATGGCAAAAGGAAGATCACAACATCTTATCGATGGCAGTTTCAATGGCGATTAAATCGTCGCTTCCGGCTTCATGCCCTGCTTTTCCTTCGCTCTCACGAAGGCGCTTGGCCATCTGTAATGCCGTCATAGCCAGCAAGTCTTGCTTGTCTTTTACAGCGTAGCTATCTTGCAAATGCTTTATATTGGTATCTATGTCCATGGCGGCGTTTCGCACTAGATCTTCCTCGTCGGCCTGCGCCGTGATGGGGTAGATACGCCCTGCTATAGTTACCTTTATTGACTTTTCGCTCATTGAATTACCTGTTCAATAATGCTATACACCTATCTATCTCCTTCACTAATTCGTTCACTTTGAACTTCATTCCGGCTCTGTCATTGATAGTTGTTACCAATGACTTCGCCATTTTCAGCCGATCATGATCTTCTTGAATTTTATCTTTTTGATTCTGCTCTTCGGCAAGCGATCCTTTCAGCTTTCTGTTTTCATCCAGTAGCTGCCGGTTATCTGCTTTCAGCTTGTCCATCTTTATATTCAGGTGTTCTAATTTACCTAATATGGATTGCACATTCGTAGAAACTTCACTCATAAGGGTGTTGATCCAAAAAACACATCAGTTGCACAAATGTAGGTCGGTAAGAAAGAATAACAAAATAGAAATCAAAACGGGGTCTTAATTCTATACACGCTAAGCTGTTGACATCTTATAGCCGTATTGAAGGCAACAAAATGTGCTATCGCTAGTTTCGATCTAAGATTATGAGCGCTCTTTTCCACCGTATTTTATTAATTATTTTTCTCCATTGTTTCAGCTTTGGGGCTTTCTGCCAAGACAGCATTCCCGACTTTGGGGCGCCACTTGATATTCCGCTTTACCTTTCGGGAAATTTTGCCGAGCTACGCCGCAACCATTTTCATACCGGCCTTGATATTAAGACCGGCGGAGTGGAAGGGGTCAATGTTCTCGCCTCTGCCGATGGGTTCGTAAGCCGCATAGCGGTATCTCCCTATGGATATGGCCTAGCGCTCTACATCGACCACCCCAACGGATACACCACCGTGTACGGACATTTGCGCGCCTTCTCGCCGGCTATTGCCGAAGTGGTGAGGACGCAACAGTATAAAGAAGAATCCTTTAAGGTCGACTTCTCGCCCAGCACCAAGATCTATCTAAAGAAGGGCGAGATCATCGCAGAGAGTGGTAACTCGGGTGGTAGCGGCGGCCCACATCTACATTTTGAGATTAGAAAAACGGAAAGTGAGCACCCGCAAAATCCATTGCTTTTTAATTTTGACATCAAAGATAATATTGCCCCAAGGCTACGCGGCTTAAGGTTTCACGCCTTGAGCGACACCACGTTGATCAATGGTAAAAATCAAAATCAGAGCTTCGTAGTAACGGGAACCGATGGAAAATATAAATTAGATACAGGCCAGAAGATCGAATTAAGCGGAGTATTTGGCATCTCTATTCACGCGCTGGATTTCTTGAATGCATACCCCAATAAATGCGGTATTTACTCATCACAGCTCAGCGTAGACGGAGCAGTGGTTTGCGCCCACGCATTTAAAGAACTCGACTTCTCTACCGTGCGGCAAATAAACTGCTATAAAGACTATGAAGTATACCGGGAGAATAATTGGCATTACCATAAATCCTTTATCGAACCTGGTAATAAGCTGGAGATCTATCAGGCTCAGAATGAAACTGCCGGCTATCTCAGTTTTGAAAAAGCGGGAGTACACCAAGCGGAATACCTCATCAAAGATGCCTATGGGAATGAATCCAAACTCAGTTTTACTTTTGAAACGATCGTATCCAAGATCACTGATAGGCCAGAGCAGACCTATGATGCTTACTTCGCACAGGGACAAGAGAATAATTTTGAGTATAAGGATGAGCTGGCGGTAAAGCTACCCGCAGATGCGCTGTATACCCATCTCAAATTTCAGTTTGGGCGTGAGATGCCTTCGAGCAATGGATGGAGCCCTATATACCGCATTCACAACGAAAGGGTACCGCTCGACAAGCCAATTGAAATAAGGTTCAAAAAATTTGAAAAAGCCATCACCAATCCAGCGCAGCTATTGGCTAAGCGGACGGAGCTCAACGGAAGGACTGCATACATAACGGGAAGCTATGCCCATGGAGAATTTTTAATTGAGACCAAAGATTTTGGCACATTCGAGATTCTACTCGATACGGAGCCACCTTCACTTTCGGTGGTGACCGGTGCCGATAAATCAAAACTCAGTGACGGCACCGTGCTTCGCTATAAAGTCAATGACTACCTCTCGGGGATCGAATCTTTTGATGCCTATCTAAATGGAAAGTGGACGCTGATGGAATATGACGCGAAGCGGAGCTCACTAACCATCCATGTAAAGGAAGCTGACTTTAAGCCAGGTGCCAATGAGCTCGTCATTAACGTGGCCGATGGTTGCAAGAACAATAGGGAAGCGAAATTCACCTATACTTATTGAGCGTCCGGAGAGTGATATTCTATCAAGCCATCTATAGGTGCTTTGATGATCTTGTCGAGTTTCACTTCGTACTTTTCCGCTTGAGCGTGAATCAGGTCAGAAAAATAAAACCCTACGGAGCCCACTATTCGAAATGAATACTCCCTAAAATTGGGAAACTGGATGATGTACCTTTCAAAATATTTCATGAAAGCATCATTTGCGAGGTCGAGAAAGTATTGATGGGGCAGGTTATCATAGACGAATGTGCTGAAAGAAGCTAGAAACCTATTTGGGAAAAGCTGCTTATAAACGGCGTCGGTAATATCGTCTTTTGAAAGTTTATACCTTTTCTGGAAAGACTTGGCTACTTCTGGCGGCATAAGGTCGCTCATAAAATCACGCACCACCTTACGGCCAATATGCATCCCACTGCCTTCATCGCCAAGTATATAACCATGACCGCCGAGGGTATGATCTACCTTTCCATCGAGGAATAGACATGAATTGGAGCCCGTGCCCAAAATACCGGCGATGCCCGTACCATCTTGAAAAAGTGCTCTTGCCGCGCCTAGGAGATCATGAAGAATTAAAACCTTCGCTTCCCTGAAGACAGGCTCAAAGCCGTCTTTCATGATTTTCTTATTATGGGGTGTGCTGCTGCCGGCGCTATAAAAATAGAGCTCGCTGATCTGATTTTTGGAGAAAGGTGCAAAATCAAGCTTATGCAGGGTTTCTGCAATGGAAGCACTCGTGTGAAAGTAGGGATTGATGCCTTCGCTATGAAAGCTATGGATCTCACCCGTACCGGAAATTAGGCGCCAATCTGTTTTGGTGGAACCGCTATCTGCTATTAATATCATGTAAAATTGCTAAATCTGGAAATTGGCTTAACGCGAAAATAAGAATTTATTAACGTTAACGAGATTTGATTTTACTGCATACATCACAATGGCCGCAGTATTTTTAACCTGTAACTTTTGCATGATATTCTTTCGGTGGGTATTGACTGTATGGTGGCTCAAGAATAGGCGATCGGCTATTTCGGTATTGGTAAGCCCTTCTGCAATGAGCGCTATCACTTCTTGCTCGCGCTGGGAGAGCAATACCGGTTCACAATTGAAGTTTTTGATTTCATCGGCGTTTGGATCCAGATTGGCGCGGTGAATCGAGTCCAGAATAGTACCACAAAAAAAGCTCGTGCCGTTAGCCGTTTCGCGCACCGAAGAGATGATCTCCTGGAGATCGCAATCTTTCTTGACGTAACTGGTCACGCCTGCCTTTAGCGCATTCACTATGGTCTGCCCTTCCTGATCGGGCGTAATGGCAACGATATGGATGCCCGGAGCGGCTTTGGTGATGGCCGGAATAGACTCCAGCTCGAATCCATAAGCCGTAAAATCCATAAGTACTACATCTGCGGCGGCGGTCTCAAAGAATTCAAGCACTCCTACGAGCGTTCCAAATTTTCCAACTACAGAGATGCCTTCTTCCTTCGAGAGAATAGCTTCCAGCCCAATACACATTATTTGGTTGTTATCTACAATCACCACATTTATGGGAGCACTCTGGGTCGAATCCATTATTTAGAATCTTTTTAAATAACAAATATACAGTCCAAGGTTGATCCGACAAAGCTTTGGTGGAAAAGTTTTAAACCTCAAAGGTTTCCCCTTCATTCGCCAAGAGCACCTGCGGAAATTCCATTTCGGCTTCTTTCCTGAAGGGGTCGAGCTCCCGGTAGCGCGCCGAATAATGACCCAAGAGCAGTTTTTTGGCTCCGGCCTTTTGGGCGATGATCCCCGCTTGCCTTGCAGTGGTATGGAAGGTAAAGCTGGCACGCTCGCTGTCTTTTTCTAAAAAAGTGCTTTCATGATAGAGTAAATCCACATCTATGATAAATGGGATGATGGACTCATTAAAAATGGTGTCCGTGCAGAATGCGAACGATTTGGCCGGTGTAGGGTTCCGGGTCAGCATATCATTGGCTATAATAGTGCCGTCTTCAAGCTTATAATCTGCACCTTTCTTGATCTGCCTAATCCGGGCAATGGGAATGGAATATTGCTCGATGTATTCTGGAATAATATTGCGCTCCTTGGGCTTTTCAGAAAATCGAAAACCACAGCAGGGCACCCGGTGCTTTAGCGGAAAACTGGTAACCACTACCCGCTCATTTTCATAAATGATGGTTTCCCCTTCATAAGTCAAAAAATGCCACTCGATCGTAAACCGAAGCCGCGAATGTGAAATCTTCAATTGCATCTCGGTGACTGCCTTTAAATCTTCCTGTGCATAGATATGCAGATCATTCGTGCGGCCTAGCAGGTGCATCGTTGAGAGCAGTCCAAATAGCCCCAAGTAATGATCTCCGTGGAGATGCGTGATAAAAATATGGTTTATTCGCTGCAGCTTAAGGCCATAACGTCGCAGCTGAAGTTGGGTTCCTTCCCCACAATCAAATAGAAAATAATGCTCTTCATGGTTGAGCAATTGAGACGTAGGCCAATGGCGAAGAGTGGGCGTGGCAGATCCGCACCCGAGCACAGTTACTTCAAATTTCATAGATACAGGGGTAGAACAAGAAATCTACCGCTCTGTTTAATCGAACGACTACGAGCCGGCTGGTAGCAGACTGCCCAAAAGCATCGATCCGGTAGATGTAGACTCCTTCGGGAAGGCTGGATGTGTCATACTTGATAGAATTAATTCCAGGGGTAATAAATACGCGGGTCGTGCTCACTTCCTTGCCTACCATATCGTAAACGGATAAACTCGCTTCACCTTGCTCATCGCTTTCAGTACGGATTTCTGATTTTATATTGGCCGGATTAGGTCGCGCCGGAAGTATGTTAAGTCCACCTTTCTCTGAGTCCGCGATACCTACAGTGCCTTCGATCTCTATGCTGTACCCTTCAAACTCGAAGGGTAGGGCACCAAAAAATTGGGTGTAGAATAGAATATTTACGGTAAGCTCATACGTTCCGCCCTGGGTTGGAATACCTTGAATTACGCCGCAACCGATAGTTCCACCCAAATACGTGCATGGAGACGATGCGGTGGGATTGCAGATTATTTCTAGCCCCGGGGGAAGGTTTACAATACCGGTGATGGTGGCAGAGTCGACCATGATGTCAAAACCAAGTTCTTGAACAGATTCTGGTATCTTGACGTCTATCTGCTGGCCATATATTGTGTTCAATTCGCCGCCCACAAAATTGATGACGGTATCTGGCGCCACGCCAAATGGCTCGTCACCAAAATCGGTCATAGGCTCACATTGAGAAAATCCAAAATGGGCCAAAGAAAAACCGATGATCAAAAGTATTATTTGCTTCATTTCTTTTCTTTTTGGTTGGCGATATCCCTTTCAATTTCGTCCATCATGATGATATCAACGGCTTCGTTCTGCGTTGGAGCATTGTCGAGCACAGATTCCAGTTGAGATATTTGGACGAGCTTTTCGACATTGGGTTGCATACAGCAGATCACAAAACTTCCTTTCAGGTCTTTACAGAGCCTATTGCCCGTGAGCAATGCACTTAATCCACTAGAGTCTACATATTTGGTTTCTTCTAGATTTACGATTATACTTTTGTACCCACTCTTGGTGAGCATTACCAGCTGCGTTTTGATGTCGGGGGCGGTGAGAGAATCCAGTTTTTCAACGTGGGTGGTAATGATGGTGTAGGCTTCGTCCTTTTTTACAGTAAAATTATCCATGCTTCGTTTTAAGTGAAAGTGACCAAATATACTCAATTATGATTTGCGTTCAATTTTTCCTGCCAAAAGATAAAGCACGGCCATTCTTACGGCCACGCCATTTTCCACTTGGTTCAGAATTATGCTGTGGCCACTATCGGCCACATCGCTCGTGATTTCCACCCCCCTATTGATCGGGCCGGGGTGCATGATCAAGATTTCTTTGTTTAAAGATTCGAGCATTTTTTTATTGATTCCGTACTGCATGGTATACTCCCTTAAAGATGGGAAGTACGCAATCTCCTGTCGCTCCAGCTGTATGCGCAGCACGTTTGCCACTTCGCACCATTCGAGTGCCTTCCTTAGGTTATGCTCTACTTTCACGCCCAGTGATGCGATATGCTTCGGTATAAGGGTGGCAGGTCCGCACACCATTACTTCAGCACCCATCTTCTGGAGACAGAAGATATTGCTCAATGCGACGCGGCTATGAAGTATATCCCCGATTATCGCAATCTTTCGGCCTTTGACTTCGCCAAATTTTGACCGTACCGAGAAGGTATCGAGCAGTGCCTGCGTGGGATGCTCATGCGTGCCATCGCCAGCATTTACGATATGGGATTTTACATGCTGCGACAGGAAGAATGGAGCACCCGGATTTGGATGCCTTATCACCACCATATCCACTTTCATGGCGAGGATATTATTGACCGTATCTATCAAGGTCTCCCCTTTTTTTAGGGAAGATGAACCGGAAGAAAAGTTTACCACATCGGCAGAAAGTCTTTTTTCCGCAAGTTCAAAACTGAGCTTCGTGCGGGTAGAGTTTTCAAAAAATAGATTGGCAATGGTAATATCCCTAAGAGAAGGTACTTTTTTAATGGGACGGTTTATCACGTCCTTAAAATTATCGGCCGTATTGAAGATTAGATGAATATCGTCTACGGTAAGTGTCTTGATTCCTATTAAATGATCTACACTAAGGCTGCTCATGCTTCCTGCTCTGTTGAAAAAAGGGTGACACGGTCTTTTCCTTCTACTTCTTTCCACTCCACAGCTACTCTCTCGCTGCTGATGCTATCTACAGTGCGGCCTACATAATCGGCCTGCACGGGAAGGTGCCGGCTGAAGCGTCGGTCTATGAGCACCATCAGTTCTACCTTTCGCGGCCGGCCGAAAGCCATAAGTGCATCGAGCCCCGCACGTATACTACGGCCGGTGTAGAGCACGTCATCAATAAGCACCACATTCAGCTCTTCGATATCGAAGTTCATTTGCATCTCGCTGGCCATAGCGGGCATACCCTTTCTTCTGAAGTCATCGCGGTGAAATGTAATATCCAAGGCGCCATGCCGAATAATGTCGATACCTGTGCGGAGCTTTAATTCTTTAATGATTCTCTGCGCCAGGTAAGTGCCCCTAGGCTGAAGGCCGATGATGGCGGTACGCTCAAAATCACCGTGATTTTCGATAAGCTCATGGCAGAGCCTCGTGATGGTTATCTCTAGCTGTGCGCTATTTAAAAGGCTGATACGATTCATCTTCTAGGCGCCAAATATAGCACTAAGAATGAAAAATAGGGAAGGTCAGCATCTAGGCCGGCCCATTTGTTTCCGATCGAAATATTACGGCATTATCGGTACAGGAATAAATCCCTGCCGTAAAGCAATTTTTCTAAACCCACCAAAAAAACGTCCAAAACAATTTATAAAACATGCCAGCTAATCCATAAAACGTTCGTATTTGGTGCGGCTCCGTTAACCCATTTGCGTTAGCCACTACTCAAAATGGAGCGTAATGCTGCCTTATGCGGAGCGTCCGATTGCTTGATTCTTGGTTCATTATCGTATTTCTGTTTAATATCATCTGCCTTATTGTTCTATCTACCAAACCATTGAATACCGAATGATTATATACTCAATAATTGCAATCGTCCCCAGCGCAGATTCAAAAATCGAACCATCGATCTTCACAAGCTGACTCTGACGTGATTTCGGTTCATTCTTAGACTAGCTTTGGACCTGCTCCATTGTTAATAGATGCACGGATCCTAATGACCTTGTCATAAGCATCTAAATCTATAGAAATCTTACCCAAATCGAACGCGTCAAACGCTTTTTGTCATCAAAGCATGATTAATTTAACCATCCGTTCTCTACCGCTTCAAACCGTCCTTCAAGACCTAGCAGATAAGATAGGATCAACCCTTGAAGAAGATTGTCGCGTATACTCGGTCAGGATTCCCGACGCCTTCGGTTCAGGAAAGATCACAGGGATCAATTTCCTGTCTGGTCTGGGTGTTATTTTTTATAATTGCATTTTCAAAAACGATAGTGCTTTAAGTTTTACCGAAGATGCAGTTCATCCGCTTAAATTTCTCTACTGCCTTGAAGGCGAAATACGGCATCGGCTTACCTCCGATCTGGAATACAAGCAAGTAAATCGGTTACAGAGCGTAATTGTAGCCAGTCAGTTAAATGGGGGCCACACACTCGAATTTAAAAAAGGGAACCAAATTAAGCTCTGCAGCCTAGAGATAGATCGGGCCATCTTTGCGAAGAGCAGTCTGGTCTCAAAAGGACAGATCCACCCAAAACTTTACGAGATATTAATCGATATAAACGCTCAAAATTCATTTTACCATCAGGGTGATTTCAGCCTTAAGATGTACGATACCCTATCCGAAATATACGACAATGATGACGTGGGAATACTGCGGTTATTGTACATTCAAAGTGTGGCTGCTCAACTTACTTTCCTTCAATTGGCTCAGTTTGAAGAAGAGTTGAATAGAACTCCGGCGCAATTGGCACTTCGCAAAAATGAAATCGAAACAATAAAGCAGGTCGCAAGCAGTTTGAGAAAAGACCTGTCCCAGCCTAAAAATATAGAAGGACTCGCTCAGGAAGTAGGAACCAACAGCAATAAGCTACAGACCGGATTTAAGATTCTCTATGGCACCACCATCAATGGCTTCATCAAAGAAGAGCGATTGACAAAAGCCAATTTTCTTCTTGCGAATACTGATTTGAGCATCACCGAAGTAGTGCGGGAAATAGGGTTGGTAAACAGAGGCTATTTCGCCAAGCAATTCAGCGAGAAGTATGGCCTTACTCCACAAGAATTCAAGCTAAAGAATAAAAAGTCACTGGCCATTTGAAAGAATCCTTTCTAAGTCGGCAAGTATTTTACATCGGTAACGGCCCGTCTAGAACAGAAAAGAACATACGATACGGATGAAGCAAGAATGGCGACAGGCGGAATAGGCTTTTATTAAATCTCTGCCACCTTTACCATCTCAAAATCAATGGCAATAATGGCATCGTAGTCTTCACCTGCTTCGAGCATATCTTCATCATCTTCTTCATAATGCCAACGAATTACCACATCTTTACCGGCGTTTTTAATCTCTTCCAGCTTTTTAAATACGTCCAGTATACATTTTGAACTACTCGTATTAAAATACTCCAGCCGCATGTGCAGTTCGGTGCGCTCCTTAGCATTGCCAGTATAGTCTACGATCCAATCAATGAGTGGCTTATAAAAATCTACCGAATTTTCTGGAATCGATCTTCCGGAGATCACCATCTTGCCAGTGGCAGCGTCAAAGTCAATACCCGGTGTTTTCGGAGTACCTTCTAGTTTTAAATTTTCCATAGTTCTTTTGTTGATCAATCTTGGCTTACTTTTACATTCAGGCTGAAAAAAGAGCTCCCATCGCTGAATGGAATAAACCCGTATTCCAGTTTTTCGCCGCTCTTGCGGGCGATATCAATCATTCCCAGGCCGCCACCCCCTTTATCGGAGAGCTTGCCATCGGCCAGCACCGATTTATATAAATTTTTGACTTCGTCAAGGGACATGCTATTGATCTCTTCGAGCCGCGTCTTGAGCTCATCGGCATTATCGTTTAAGATAAAATTGCCGGTAATTATGCTGTAACCCGTCACATTTTTGGCCACCATGACCAAAACCGAAGGGCTGTCATTTCCCAATTGGCGGGGCGGCATATCTAAATGATGATGGAGATTTTGAAGGCATTCTACAAGAATATTGAAAATGCGCTTTTTTACTTTCGGGCTTTCACCAAAACGATCTAGTTTATTCTCAATGACCTGCAATATCGATGTGAGAAGATCGGTAGACATATCTCCTTTGAAAGAAAGCATGATGTTCTTCCGTTCCATCGAATCATACATGTCAAATATCTCGTGGATCTGTGTCAAACTCAAAATTGTTTTAGCAAATATAGTTTTTAGAATGTCATTTGCCTTTATTGCAGCGATATCATTTCATCAATGCGATGTTAATATATATTGAGCCATCCTTTTCGTAGCTTCGCGCTCTCAAAAAAAGTCCAGCCCTTACCTAGCTCAGCAATGACAAAACCATCGTGGTACCGCTCTTGGTTTGAATCTCCCTATTACCACATCCTTTACAGAAACAGAGATGAGCGGGAGGCTGCCCGATTCATTGATAATCTCTTAAAGTACTTTCACCCGGCACCCGATGCACGCATACTCGATCTGGCCTGCGGCAAGGGCAGGCATAGTATCAACATGGCCGCCAAGGGATATCGGGTGACTGGGGTAGACCTCTCGAAAGGGAATATAGCTTCCGCAAAAACCAACGCCGATGGAGATGTGCACTTTGAAGTACACGATATGCGTGAGCCCGTCGCTGATGGGACTTTTGATTTCGTTTTTAATCTTTTCACGAGTTTTGGATATTTTGAATCTGAAGATCAAAATGAAAAAGTCTTGCACGCCGCGGCTCATAATTTGAAATGGAAAGGCAAGCTGCTTCTCGATTTTATGAACGTATCTCTGGTAGCCGATAATTTGGTGAAAGCCGAAAAACTTGAGCTCGATGGGATCACCTTTGAAATCGATCGCCATATCACCGACCATACGGTGGTGAAGAGCATCACCGTGATCGATGGCGATGAAAGGTTTAGCTTTGAAGAAAAAGTCAAGGCCTTTAAGAAGCCAGATCTCAGCGCAATGCTCACCCGCTCAGGTTTCGAAATTCTCGATATTTTTGGCAACTATAGTCTGGAGAATTTTGATGAATCCACTTCGCCCCGTTTGATATTCATAGCCCGAAAGATCAAGTGATTACGATTAATTATGTCTTCCCCATTCTCGCGGCCATCTTGGGTGGGCTGGCCGGCATATATCTTCATGGCAAGATTACCAAGGATGTAAAAATACTACTCGCCTTCTCGGGGGCATACCTTTTTGCACTCACCGTACTGCATCTTTTGCCCGAGCTTTTTGAACTCGGCCAGGCCGGGTATTTCATCCTCATAGGATTTCTCTTGCAACTGGTGCTCGACTATTTCTCGAAAGGGGTGGAGCATGGCCATGTGCATCCTAGCGATGTATCTTCGGCTCAGTTTCCATTGGGCATATTCATAAGTCTTTTTTTGCACTCCTTTATAGAAGGGCTGCCACTGGTGAGCGGAGAGCTGGGACACCACGGCCACAGCCACGGCGACCACGGTCTCCTCATAGGCATATCCCTCCATAAAGTTCCCGAAGCGATTGCGCTGGCCGCATTGCTATTTTACACCTTCAAGGCCAAGGGCAAGGTGTTATCCTACTTGTTGATCTATGCTACCGCTACCCCCATGGGCATGTGGGCTGGCACGGCACTTATGGGCACCACTTGGTTTGATCCGGCCACTATGTACTCCCACCTATTGGCCATAGCCGTCGGCATCTTTATCCATGTAAGCACCACTATAATCTTCGAAGCCGATGAGCACCACCGTATTAGTTTTAAGAAGATATGCGCCATCCTAGTGGGCCTGGCACTCGTAGCTCTCGTATAAAGTCAAGCCATAACCCATTCTAATGCCGCCATAGATTTTGGCAATGCCCAGAGATTGCCTTACCCTGATATGCTCCCTACCTTTGCGTCAAATTATAAAACAGAAAGATTATATGTCAGTATTAATTGGAAAGAAAGCACCTAAATTTAACGCAGCCGCCGTGATAGATGGCGAAGAGATTATCGAAAACTTCTCTTTAGATCAATATCTTGGTTCTAAGCATGTTCTGCTCTTTTTCTACCCGAAAGATTTCACCTTCGTATGCCCTACCGAGCTGCACGCTTTTCAGCAAAAGCTGGCTGACTTTGAAGAGCGTGGCGTGGCCGTGGTAGCGGTATCTACAGATACCGAGCAGTCGCATTGGGGTTGGCTACAGTTGCCCAAAGAACTGGGTGGAATAGCAGGGATCACCTACCCTCTCGTGGCAGATACGAATAAGACGATCTCCCATAATTACGATGTTCTCGCTGGCGATTTCTTCTATGACGATGAAGGGATGCTCCAAGCAGAAGGAGAGTTGGTGGCCTACCGCGGACTCTTCCTGATCGATAAGGAAGGAGTAGTGCGCCATCAGGTAGTAAACGATCTCCCGCTGGGGCGAAATGTAGACGAAGCCTTGAGAATGGTTGACGCCCTTCAATTCTTTGAAGAACAGGGAGAAGTATGCCCCGCCAATTGGGAGAAGGGAAAAGAAGGTTTGAAGGACACCCATAGTGGTGTGGCAGAGTACCTTTCGGCAAATTGAACCACGCCGTGCGAACCGAAAGTGAGTCGCAAGTCGCACGATAGTCGCGAGTCGCAAGTCGCGAGTCGCGAGTAGTTGGTCGCGAGTGGTTGGTCGCGAGTCTTTAAGTCCACCAAATGATTGAGTTCTTTACGCAAATGTGAATCTTGGGCAACTCGCGACTTGCGACTCGCGACTTGCGACTTTTGCAAAAGACCACCAAATGATTGAGTTCTTTCACGCAAAAGTGAATCTTGAGCAGCGTGAAACTCGCGACTAGCGACCCTTGCAACGCAACTTGCGACTCGCGACTTGCGACTTTTGAAACGCACTCACTACAAGCATCAGGCTTGGTTCAAAAAACGCGCTTTCAACCCTGGATCAGGTATCATACAGGATTCCCTTTTTCCAAACCAGCGGTACCGGTTTCGTGCGATCCATTCATAAATAGGATCACGAATGAATTTTGGCACCAGCCAGAAAACCCCCATCAGTGGCCATAGTCCGCTTAGCCTTCCGGCAATATACAATGCTGCCGAACTCTTGGACAGGATCCCGCCCGTGCGGTAGACCAAAATGCTGTCCATATCGGCGTAGTGATGATGATCGCTCAAGAGTAGTTCTGCCATCGGCCAGGATAGGCTGGCAAAGAAAAAACGGGATCTACGGTCGCGCCGGATTATGAACTTTACCGCTCCATTGCATAAATTGCAATAGCCATCAAACAAGACGAGCGCGCGGCCCTGCAGCATGTCATCCAAGCTTTCAGAACTTTGATAACTCATTGCTCCAAAGGTAAGCTTTACGCAAGTATTTTCTAATTTTGGCACTCACACTGATTTAGCATAACCCATGAAAAGAGATAGCGAAGTATTTAAAATAATAGCCAAAGAAAAGAACAGGCAGCTGGAGGGAATAGAACTCATAGCTTCTGAAAACTTCGTGAGCGGGCAGGTGCTCGAAG
Organism: uncultured Cryomorphaceae bacterium; assembly: GCA_963836915.1. GTDB lineage: Bacteria > Bacteroidota > Bacteroidia > Flavobacteriales_D > Cryomorphaceae > Cryomorpha. The sequence continues at coordinate 1,608,976 of CAWILH010000002.1, forward strand.
CCATGGGATCGGTGATGACCAATAAATACGCAGAAGGCCTGCCCGGAAAGCGATACTACGGCGGATGTGAATTTGTCGATATGACCGAAAACCTGGCCATAGACCGGTTGAAAAAATTATTTGGCGCCAGCTGGGCCAATGTACAGCCCCATAGTGGTGCACAGGCCAATGCAGCGGTGATGCTCGCCGTATTGCAGCCTGGCGATAAGATCATGGGCTTCGACCTAAGCCACGGCGGCCACCTCACACACGGCTCACCGGTCAATTATTCAGGAAAGCTCTACCGTCCGGTATTTTACGGTGTGGAGCGGAAGACCGGAACCATTGATTATGACAAACTTGAGCAACAGGCCATCAACGAGAAACCGAAATTGCTCATCTGTGGAGCTTCTGCTTACTCACGCGATTGGGATTATAAGCGTCTTCGCGCAATAGCCGATAGCATAAATGCCCTTCTGCTCGCAGATATATCGCACCCCGCCGGACTCATCGCAGCAGGTATTCTAAATGATCCTATACCACATTGTCACATCGTAACTTCTACCACACATAAAACCCTGCGGGGCTCACGCGGCGGCATTATTATGATGGGGCAAGATTTCGACAATCCATTTGGGCTGAAGACCCAAAAAGGAGAGACCAGAAAAATGTCATCCCTGCTCGACTCGGCGGTATTTCCAGGTACGCAGGGCGGGCCACTGGAGCATGTCATCGCTTCGAAGGCAGTCGCATTTGGCGAGGCACTCAGCCCAGCGTACAAAACCTATATGGAGCAAGTGGTGGTCAATGCCCAAGCCATGGCAGCGGCATTCGTAGAGCGCGGCTATAAAGTGATCAGCGGCGGTACCGATAACCATAGCATGCTCATAGACCTGCGTGGTAAGAGCCTTACCGGCAAAGAAGCTGAGAATACGCTTATAAAAGTAGACATTACTGTAAATAAGAATATGGTGCCCTTTGACGATAAGTCGCCCTTCGTGACCAGCGGAATGCGCATAGGCACACCCGCTATCACGACACGTGGTCTTGGTGAGTCTCATATGGCAGAAATAGTCACGCTAATAGATAGTGCCTTGATGCAAAAAGATGACGACCAAAAACTTGAAGAAATTAAGAACCATGTACACCGCATGATGAAGCCATTCCCATTATATTCGGCTTCGGGTGTAATCGAAAAACAAGAAATTTGAGAGATATAAAAGCAAACGACCCAAAAAGAAAATCTTGGATAGAAGTTTCGGAGCATTCTGACTTTCCCATTCAAAACCTTCCCCTTGGGATATTCAGCATGGGAGCGAACCAGCCTGGTCCGGCTGTGGCCATCGGCACCAAGGTGGTCGATCTTTCAAAATTGGAAGAGCTCGGATATTTGGAAAGCCTTCGATTGGATGCGGCTTCTTTTCAGCAACCCGTATTGAATGATCTAATGGCTGCGGGAAAAGAAAAGATGCGCCAATTACGCGATCGGCTCGCGGAGCTTTTCGACGCTGAAAACAGGGAATTGCAAAATGCCACCGCCCACCATGCCCAGCTATTTTACGAGCAAGAAGATGTGCAGATGCACCTGCCCGTGCGCGTGGGCGATTATACCGATTTTTACTCAAGCATAGAGCATGCGACCAATGTAGGCACCATGTTTCGCGATCCCGATAACGCCCTATTGCCCAATTGGCGACACATTCCCGTAGGATACCACGGCAGGAGTTCCAGCATAATAATCAGTGGGCAACCCATCCATCGTCCGAAAGGACAGACCAGACCAAAAGATGATGAGCCGCCCGTATTCGGCCCGTGCAGATTACTCGACTTTGAGCTGGAGATGGCCTTCGTTACTTTCGATGGAAAGCCCCTAGGCCAAAGCATAAGCACGGCCGAAGCCGAAGAACACATCTTCGGAATGCTTCTCTTCAATGACTGGTCGGCACGCGACATCCAAAAATGGGAATATGTACCGCTCGGTCCATTTTTGGCAAAAAACTTTGCATCGTCCGTATCGCCATGGATCGTGTCGCTAGATGCGCTCCAACCATTTGCAGTAGCAGGCCCGGAGCAAGACCCTGAGCCCCTGCCCTATTTAAAGTTTGAAGGACATAAAAACTTCGACATCGATCTGAGTGTTTCCATCATTCCCGAGTCTGGCGAAGGAAAAGAAGTAAGCCGATCGAACTATAAATATATGTATTGGAATATGGCTCAGCAATTGGCACACCATACCGTAAATGGTTGTAATATGCGTTGTGGCGATATGCTCGCCTCGGGCACCATTTCTGGAAAGGAGCCTTCAAGCTATGGCTCTATGCTCGAGATAAGTTGGCGCGGCAGCAAGCCTGTAGACATGCCCGATGGAAGTCAGCGCAAATTCATCAACGATGGTGATACCGTGGTGATGGCTGGCCATGCGGCAAATGATACCACACGCATAGGATTTGGCGAAGTGCGCACCAAGGTATTGCCTTCCATATAACTTCCACGGGTAGCGATGGATTCGAATATAGACTCGGAAAAAGAGAAGAAAGAAATTCTCTCGAGCTACCGCGGCCTGCTGCGCGTGGCGAAGCATTCTCGACCGGCCAAAGATAAACGCGAAATTCGAAAAGCCTTTGACGTAGCCCTTGATGCCCACAAGGATATGCGCCGGAAATCGGGCGAGCCCTATATCTACCATCCACTGGCCGTAGCGCGAATAGTAGCCGAAGAGATAGGCTTGGGGACTACCGCGATCATTGGCGCCCTGCTTCATGATACCGTAGAAGATACGGAGCTGAGCCTCGAAGATGTAGAGCATCTCTTTGGAAAGAAAGTGCGGACTATCATTGACGGTCTCACCAAGATATCCGATGTCTTCGACCATACGGCCAGCCTTCAGGCCGAGAACTTCAAGAAGATGCTTCTCACCCTTTCGGATGATGTAAGGGTAATATTGATAAAGCTGGCCGACAGGCTGCATAATATGCGCACGCTGGAATCGATGAAGCACGAGAAGCAGCTCAAGATTGCCAGTGAAACCCTGTTCATGTACGCCCCGCTGGCGCACCGATTGGGGCTGTATGCCATAAAGACTGAGCTTGAAGACCTGGCGCTCAAATATACCGAGCCCGAAGCGTACAAGGATATTACCAATAAGCTGAAGAAAGGGCAGGCGGTAAGAACGCGTTTCATAAACCGGTTTACACTTCCCATACGCAGGGCACTTGATGCAGAAGGCTTCAAGTATGAAATCAAAAGCCGCCCCAAGTCGATCTACAGTATTTTTAATAAAATTCACAAAAAGGGAATCCCCTTTGAGGAGATATACGACCTTTTTGCCATCCGCATCATCTTGGACACCAAGCCAGATAATGAGAAACCCGAAGCCTGGAAGGTCTATTCCATAGTCACCGATTTTTATCAGCCCAACCCTGATCGACTGCGCGACTGGGTCTCGACCCCAAAAGCCAACGGGTATGAATCACTGCACACTACCGTAATGAGCCCTACTGGCAAATGGGTAGAAGTGCAGATAAGAACCATCCGGATGGATGAAGTGGCCGAGATGGGCTATGCTGCGCATTGGAAATACAAAGACTCGCAAGGTGCCGAAGCCAGCAGCCTGGATCAATGGCTAGCGCGTATACGGGAAATGCTGGACTCGACCAATTCCGGAGCAGTCGACTTCATAGATGACTTTAAATTGAATCTCTTCAGTGATGAAATCTTTGTATTCACCCCTGAAGGAGATTTAAAAAGCTTGCCCACGGGAGCCACTGCGCTCGACTTTGCATTTGAAATCCACAGTCAAGTAGGTGAAGCCTGCATAGGCGCCAAAGTAAACCAGCGGCTGGTGCCATTGAGCCATCAGCTTAAAAGCGGCGACCAGATAGAGATCCTGACGTCGAAGAAGCAGAAAGCCAAGGAAGATTGGCTTGGCTATGTGATAACGGGAAAGGCCAAATCAAAAATCAAAGCTGCCCTCAAAGAAGAGCAGAAGAAGGTGGCCAGTCTTGGCAAGGAGATGGTGCAACGAAAATTTAAAAGTATCGGAGCCGAGTTTAACAGTAAAAACGTAGCCGCCCTGGAGCAATTTTATGGCTATAAGGGAGCCTTGGAGCTCTACCACGACATTGCCAAAGGAAAAATCCTGCTCAAAAAACTAAAGGGGCATACCGTAGAGAACAATATGCTCAGTTTCGGCCGCGAGACTGAACCCACAGAGTCGCCCGCGGAAAACACCACATCAACCAAAAAGCATAGCGATGATACGCTCATAATAGCCGATGATGAGAAAGATGTGCCCTATAAACTCTCGCCATGCTGTAATCCCATTCCAGGCGATGACGTGTTTGGCTTCGTGACCATAGGCGATGGAATCAAGATACACCGCACCAACTGTCCCAACGCGGTGCAACTGCGATCAAACTATGCCTACCGCGTGATACGTGCCAAATGGCAGAGCCAGAAGGATAAAGAATTCATAGCCCACGTCTATTTTAAGGGGATAGATGACATAGGACTCGTACAAAACATCACCCATACCATAAGCAGTGATCTCAACGTCAATATGAAATCAATAGGTTTTGAAAGCAACGACGGTGTATTCGACGGGCGTGTAAGTGTCTATGTTTACGATACAGACCATTTGAAAAACCTGATGAACAAACTCCAAATGGTGGAAGGCGTGCTTACCGTGCAGCGGGGCGACATGCCCCAAGGCTGAGATAAGCGCCACAATGATTGATAGATCGCCCGATTTAACCTACTTTTGTTTACTTAAAATCCTTAAGTGTCTACAATAGATCTCCAAGAAAAAGTAAAACAAATCTTCTCGGCTTACCTCGAGCAAAACGGCCACCGGAAGACCCCGGAGCGCTTTGCCATCTTAAACGAAATCTACGCCTATGAAGGCCATTTTGACATAGAGTCACTCTACATCAAGATGAAGAATAAAAACTACCGCGTAAGCCGCGCAACACTTTATAATACCATAGACCTTCTGTTGGCCTGTAATTTAGTGCGCAAGCATCAGTTTGGGAAGAACCTGGCGCAGTTCGAAAAATCGCATGAGTATAAACAGCATGACCATGTGATATGCACCGACACCGGCGAGGTACTGGAGTTTTGCGACCCTCGGATAGAGACCATAAAGAAAACGATTGAAGAAATTTTTGACGTAAAGGTTATGCATCATAGTTTGTACTTTTACGCCGTAAAAAATAACAGCGGGAAAGCTGTAAACAACGAAGAATTAAAAACGATCAACTCCTAGTCTCATGGCATTTTCTTATTCCCTCGATAAAAGTAAAGATGTGGCAGTGCTCACTATGAGCGGAAGGCTTGTAGATAAGGTAGAAGCAATAGAGATAAGCGTAGAAGTAGAAGAAGAGCTGGGCGAAGGCACCAACCGTTTTATTATCGATCTCGCTAAGCTTGAGTATATGAACAGCACAGGGCTCAATATATTGATCAACCTGATGAACAAGACGCGCAATGAAGGGGGGGAAGCCGTCGTATCTGGAGCCCAACCACGCATTATGTCGCTCTTTGAAGTGACTAAACTCAACTCGGTCTTTACCATTAAAAATAGCAGGGAAGAAGCAGAAAGCTATTTCTCTGAATTGCAATAAAAGCTTTACATGAGTACAAAAGTCGACGTACTTCTCGGCCTGCAATGGGGTGACGAGGGAAAGGGAAAAATAGTGGATGTGCTTACTCCGCAGTACGATGCCATAGCCCGCTTCCAGGGTGGCCCAATGCCGGACATACCTTGGAATTTAACGGGATCAAACACGTACTCCACACCATTCCTTCGGGGATTTTTCATGCCGACAAAAAGAATATCGTGGGCAATGGGGTGGTCATTGACCCCATCATCTTCAAGCGGGAGGTCGAAGCTCTTGAGAAAATGGGCGTAGACGTAAGATCGCGTCTCTTCATTTCCCGTAAGGCGCACCTTATACTTCCTACCCACTGTGTGCTCGACTCGGCCAATGAAGCTGAGAAAGGAAAAAAGAAAATAGGCTCTACCCTGAAGGGAATAGGCCCGACCTATATGGACAAGACCGGCAGGAACGGATTGCGCATTGGTGATTTGTTCCTGAGCGATTTCCAAGCGCGATATGATCAGCTCAAAGCCAAGCATGAGCGGATTTTAGAGCAGTTTGACTTTGAGTACGACACCACCGAGAAGGAGAAGGCTTGGTTTTCAGGAATTGAAAAAATCAAGGAGCTCACGATCATCGATTCAGAGCAGTTCATAAACAAGGAGATGAACCGCGGCCATAAGATTCTTGCCGAAGGCGCTCAAGGTAGCCTGCTGGACATTGATTTCGGCAGCTATCCCTTTGTGACGTCCAGCAATACGGTTTCGGCCGGAGCCTGCACAGGCCTTGGGGTGGCACCCAATAAAATCGGTGAGGTGATCGGAATATTCAAAGCGTATTGCACCCGTGTGGGGAGCGGCCCCTTCCCTACCGAACTGCTTGATGAAGTAGGTGAACAGATCCGCAAGGAAGGAAACGAGTTTGGTGCCACCACCGGTAGGCCACGTCGCTGCGGATGGATTGACCTGCCCGCTTTGCGCTACGCTATCATGATCAATGGCGTGACCCAGCTCAATATGACCAAGGCCGATGTACTTTCTATTTTCGATGAGATCAAAGTCTGTACGCATTATTCGATCGATGGTGAGCAAGTAGACAGCCTTCCCTATGACATTAGTGGAAGCAATTTAAAGCCGGTTTTTGAAAGTCTGGCAGGTTGGAAAACCGATCTCACCGGGCTCAGCGATGAACAGGACTTTCCCGCAGAGCTGAGTGCCTACATCGCTTACCTTGAGGAAAAACTTGAATCGCCGATAACCATTGTTTCAGTAGGTCCAGATAGAAGCCAGACCATCCATCGCAAGGCTGTGGCCGTCTGACATTACTGGCACTTTATTTGGTTAAGGCGAGCCCTATGCGAAAACTAGCTTCCGCGACCATTGGGTTCTTAGTACTCGTTGCCACATCCGATCTATATGCACAGGGCAATCAAATAGAGCTGCTCGGCAGCCGCGTATTAAAATTTGACAAGAAGCTTGGCGTAGATGCCCAGCGCCTGATAGGCAACGTGAGCTTCAGCCATCAAGGAGCACTGATGTACTGCGACAGCGCCTATCTTTATAATTCAAGCAATAGCCTGGACGCCTTTGGCAATGTGCGTGTAGTGCAGGCTGATACGCTTACGCTAAATAGTGATAAACTTTATTATGACGGCAATACCCAATACTTAAAAGTACGCGACCATGTAGTGCTCCGCGACCGAGAGATGACGCTAAAAACGCATACGCTCGACTACGATAGGAAGACCGAGACCGCCGTGTTCTATGACCGTGGAGTCATAACCTCAACCAAAAATCAAAACAGGCTGGTGGCCTGCGAAGGTATTTATGCATCGCGTATCGAATTTTTCTATTTCCGCCACAGCGTAGCCCTCACCAATCCCAAATACTTGGTAGAAACCGATACACTGAACTATGCCAACAATACCGAAATAGCTTATTTTGAAGGTCCTACCTTTATATTTTCCGAAGAGAATACCATCTATTGTGAAAACGGATGGTATGACACGAAGAAGGATATCTCACAATTTAATGAAAATGCATACTTGAACAATGGCGAACAAGTGCTGCGCGGCGACAGCCTCTGGTACTCCCGAAATGTAGGTATTGGAAAAGCCTATCTCAACGTATCAATCATAGATACCACCGACCGGCTCAATATATACGGCGATTACGGAGAATATCTGGAAAAAAAAGGTAAAACCATGATTACCGGACATGCAGAAATGGTGCAATACGATGCCATCGACTCCTTGTTTATGCACGCCGATACCTTATTGGCCGTGAAAGACAGTTTGATCGGCGATCGGGTATTTGCCTACCACAGGGCCAAGTTTTTCAGAAAAGACCTTCAGGGAGCCGCCGATTCAATCGTTTTTGCCCAAGCGGATAGTTTGATATATATGTATAAGGAGCCCGTGCTATGGGCGCAAGATCTACAGATCACAGGAGATACCATCCAATTGAAAACAGCGGATGGTGGCGTGCAAAATCTATATGTTTTTGAGCATGCCTTTATGGCAAATAGAATAGACGATATAAAATACAACCAGATAAAGGGCAAGCGGCTTACCGGCTATTTCCGTGATAATGATCTCTATAAAGTTTTTATTAAGGGCAATGGTCAATCCATGTATTACGCCAGCGAAGAAAAGCGCGTGGCGGCCGACTCGCTGGCTCTGGCTGCGGACAGTCTTGCGGGCGATTCTGTGCTGGTCAATTATATCGGTGTGAATAAGGCCATCTGCAGCAACATCGCCATCTATCTGGCCAATAATAAGGTAGAGCGGATCATGTTTCTTAAACAACCCGATGGCGCTTTCCTTCCGCTCGACCAGTTTCCTAAAGAAGAAGCCTTCTTTGAAGGTTTTATGTGGGATGAAGAACGAAGGCCAAAAGATAGGGATGGGATTTTTGAGTAATTGCTCGAGAGATGTGCAGCTCCGCAGGGTATAGACCCTGCGGCACTTAATGCTTAAAATCTTCAATTAAACGACTAAACCAAATATAGGCCACAGGGTCGATACCCCGCGGAACCATAGCACCACCCAGCAGCAATAAGAAGAACCCTACGCGCTACATCCAAATAACCGGGGAAAGCAAAAGCCTGGAGAGAATCTTCAGCGGGTGGGATGGTCGGACAGATACTCATAAAAACTAATTCCAACTCTTTCAATATGTTCAATCAAGTCTGGGTTTTCTATTTTTTGGTAAATGGACAAGTCGATCTTATAGGGTAAAAGTAAGTCATCAATTTCCGTTTCTATTTCAAAAAGCTGTGATAATGTGATTCTTTTACCTTTTAAAGTAAGGTCAATATCAGAATCGTTTCTATAATTCCCTTTAGCACGAGAACCATAAAGGACAGCTGTCTCAATTTCAGAATGTTTTGAGAATACTTTATTAATTGCTTCTATATCTTCTGCCTCTAATCCGTACATTATTCTGCTTCAAAAAGATTTTCTTGTATTCCGCTTCTCTTTTCTTCCATTACCGTTTGAAAAGCAATAAATACAGGTTGATATTCAGCCATTATTTTAGTGAATATCTCATTAGCTGTTTCCTCATTATACGTATGAGACGTTTTATTTCGACTTACTAGCATTTCCATCCACACTTTTCCTTCTGAAATTATGTGTAGCTGTAAAGCTTCTCTTGTGGCATCTCTAGAGCCACCAATAGCTGTATTACCTTGGTAAATGGCATAATCTTTCATAACATTCCAAGCTAATTCGTGCGTGTATTCGAAGCTTTGAATCAATCCTTGTTTTATAATGTCATTTAAGATGTAACCTAAGTTCTCCTTTTCTCCGGAATTACCATCATCTGAAAAATTATGGTTTATGTACTCGATAGCATCATTTAATTTTGCTAATGCTTTATTATAATTGCTAAAGCGTTGAATCCAACGGATATCTTCTGTATTTTCCATTAGTCTATTTTCATTTTAAAAAGATTTGCTAAGTGCTTGACAAAAATTCAAAGATATCTACTTTGTTCTTATCCTTAGGGTTCAGCAGGCAGCCCGCTAGGAATGTCAGTCCATATTTGAAGAGCCTTTTTGCTTATCGCCCATGTTTTTTAATCTGTATTGGTTTGCTGTTCTCGTGCAGGTAGATTCCTATTTATAGCACCAGCCGCGTGGGTATCGACCCGGTGGAACCAAAAATAGTAAATCCCTAACGGTGACAGCCTACAGTTCCGCAGGGTATCGACCCTGCGGCACTTTATGCTAAAATGAACTTCAAAGAAACGACCTAACCTAATTTTGGCCGCAGGGTCGATACCCAGCGGAACCATTGCCAGTAAATCCCTACGTTGACAGCTCCGAATGGGTGTTCAAAACGGCCTAAAGTGAGCTGGGATACTGGAGGGTAGTTGATCATATCTGCAAGGGTTTATGCAACAATATTGGGAAAACCCTTTACTTGAGCCAATTTCCGAGAATGCACTTATAATTATATTCAACTGATTATCAACATGCATGTCTTGATTTTACCAAAAGTCGGTAGACCCCAATTACACAAATCATGACTAAAGATTTTGGAACCCGATTAAAAGAAGTGCGCGAAGAAAAAGGCTTAAAGCGCGAAGTGCTGGCCGATCAGATTGGCACTTCTGCAGCCATTATCGGACGTTACGAGCGCAGCGAAAGAACACCTTCGGTTGATATTGCCAAAAAATAGCTGAAGCTCTGGGCGTTTTGCTCGATTATCTCGTGGGCGATACCACGGTTTTGGTAAAGGATAAAAAAATGATCTACCGGCTGGAAGTACTACAGCACGTCAACAGGTGGCCTTTCATAACGCGTTTCGCCGAGATTGTCATAGTTCTGTTCTTCCACTGCCGCCCATACTTCTTCAAGCGTGGCCAAGAACTCTTGGGTCTTTATGGCATCTTCTTCTGAGATCACTGCTCTCACATTTTCAAGATAGTCTTTGATGAAATAATCGTAGACAAATTCAGGACTACTGTCTTCCGTTGGGCTCAAATCTGGCCTTATCACTCCTTCGGGATGGTAGATCATATTAAGTCTGCTCTTGTCGTTTGCACTATATTGGCCATCGAAATGATTCATGTGTCCTTATTCTTCACCTACAAGAAATTTTCCAAATTTTGTTGCTTGATGTCGACGTCAAGTGTTTGGCGGAGCTAAACCATTCATCTAGAGAAAAGTTGACAAATTAAGCGCCATATGCAAAAACACTACATAAACAAATCCAATAGCCATTCTTCCGCTATTGAATACGAGTCCGGAGATAAAATAAGACAAAAAAAACAGTGCTTTCAAAATATGGGAATACTCTGTAAAATAAAGCGATTGAAACAATAAATGTAAAACTCCAAAGAGAATTGCAGAACCAAAATAAATGAATTGAAAATTTGTACGAGCAAAATTGATTAATTGTATAGACACTGAAGACCGACTTAAAATAGGTACTTTGAGTAAAATAAAAATTTTAAGAAATAAAAAAACACTTATGACAACGAAAAAAAGAAAATGATTTGCAATTTCGTTTCCTAGAAAAGAAAGCATCCCTGCACTTAAGAAAAAAGCATAACTTAATGAAAATGAAATAAGAATATGCGTTTTTTTTAAACTCAATAACAATCGAAACGAAAGTTCTTCTATTATTGGAAAAATACAACCAACAAGAAATACAAAAAACCAAGTAAGTGAATAATTTAAGCCAATGCGCTTTTCAGAGTATTCTTCATTGACCCCTAAAATAATAGAGAATAAATAAGTGGACAAATTAGCAAGAAATATTGTTAAAATTGAGTAGATAAGATGAGTTGATATTTTAGTCGTTCTCTGATCGCGACCACTAAATAAATCTATCAAATATTTCCTGTAGGATACGAAAATCTGTAATTTAGTCACAATTTTTGTGGTGGTGCTAATGTAATATTCGGTTCACTAATATTTTCTAACCCGGGTGTCATTGGAGGAAGTGACATCCGATTCCAAAGCACGATATCTGCGGCATTGGAAATAACAATCTCACCTATTTTCGCTAGATTCTCAAACCCCTGTTCGCCGTAAATAAACCGATCTATTGAATTCCCAAAAGCTTTTATATTTGCGACGTTGCTCCCCGGGCCTTCATAAGGTCCCCGAATTCGAAAACTACTGTTAATGTCATCATTTTTCTTTTTGTTTTTTGGCGGATCATCAGGACCTCCCGGAAGATGCATCAAATGATTAAAGCCAGCAACACTTGCTCCGACACCAACCCCTTGCCAAAAATCGCCACCGCTAGCGTAAGCGCCTATGCCGCCTGCAAGACCTGATGCTGCTATGTTGGCAAATGGATTTTCTCCAAAGTTACCAGCATTTTTTATAAGTGTTGCACTGACAAACGAACTAAAGACTGCGGAACCAAATCCTGTTTCAAAATCTCCACCAGTAACTTCAGCAACTAAACCTTGGGAAATTCCATGTGCAAAATTGGCGTTCATCGCGCCCAAATTGGCTAACCCTATACCATATGCTGCTGCCCCAGATAGCGCGCCACGACCTACCGACTTCCAAAATTCTTTGTTCTCCCAGTTGGAGAATCCACCATCACTAAAACCAACCTGTGCAGTATAGCTCACAGCACCAATACCGGCACCAATTACGATGGCTTGAACAAGGGGTATTATAAAAACAACCTCTCCATTAGGGTCTACATACATCACCGGGTTATTTCCCATGGCCAAATAAGGATTAGCAAACTGCTCGGCAGGGTCGGGCGTATACCACCTCCCCAACTGTGCATCATAAAACCTACTTCCAAAATCGTACATCTCAAGGCCTTCTTCATTCGCAAACTCAGAAGTCTGGAGTTCCTTGGAAGTATACTTGTTCAGATAATCGTCATGGATACCGTTGAGCCCTGCGATAGCAAGGCCAAAGGGGTAATAATCATTGATCTGTCTTAGCTTGCCGCGTATGCTGGTGACCAAGATATTATCGAAGGAGACCCCTTTGGCGCTGCCGTTGGAAACCCATTCGACAGGCTCAGGGCAAGCTACAGCGTGGAGATAGCCATCGGTCAAGATCGGAATCTCTTCTTCTATGAGCCGCTCCAGCTCATTGGCATTGGTCGCGCGCAGGGCTCCAGAACCTTCGGGCATCAGGTTCATGCTGTTATCATATTGCATCCATACCAAGTAAGCATGGGGCTTGGTAAGGTCGGTATCGTCAAATTGGGAATTCAGAAGGTCAGCGATGGCCAGACCATAATCACCCACACCGGACGCAATATCTACCAACTGCCCTTCATTGAGCTGGAGCACCCCTGAGCCGCTCGCCGCAAGCGATATGAGTATCTCGCTCACGAAGGTGGTAAGGTTATCATAGGTCACACCGGGCGCGTCTTCCGTGTAGAAATAATCGGTCGAAAGACTGACCCTGTCGCCACGCTTTACGGGCATCACGAGCAATGGCCCCATTTCGGTGCCATTGGCCTGAGTGAGGTAGGCGATCTGCTCGTTGAGCACCACAGAGCCGGTCACGGGATATTCGGCCGGCCGCTCGTGACGGGTATCGTCGAGATTGTCATAGTTCTGTTGTTCAACTTCGGCCCATACTGCTTCGAGCGTGGCCAAGAACTTCTGGGTCTCGGTGGCATCTTCTTCCAAAATCACAGCTCTCACATTTCCGAGGTAGTCCTTGATGAAATAATCGTAGACAAATTCAGTGGTATTGGAAGTATTGGCAGGCGTAGGCCGAAGCACCCCTTCTGGATGGTAGATCATCTTCAGCTCCCCATTTTCGTAAACGAAATTTCCGATGTAATCGATATATATTTGGCGATGGAACACTTCTGCAATATAGAGACTTTAGGAATGAATCCTAAGCTACGCGCAGCACCGGCCCTGAGACTTAGAAAGCAACAAATTAAAACCCAACGTGTGGTATGAAGTCGATAGCCTGATTAACTTGAAAGTTTCCCCAAGAAAAAAAGGCGATCGTCAAAGAATTGATCGATGCCTTTATTCTCAAAACCAATTTACAGAAAGAGCTGGCGCATTAAAAAACCCTCCTCATTGAGTTTCTGGATGGCTTTATCTTTAAAGCAAATGTGCAGCAGATGGCTTAGTCTAAGGACAAGTCGGGCAGCTCAGTTCTCCATAAAACATCTTTACCGCCGCAGGAACATGCGCATCCATGATTAACCACAGGGCAAACATTGCGAAAAGAGATACAATAATTCCATGCACGATCTTTGTTCTGGCAGCACGCAATTTTGATACTCGAAAAAATCCATAAGAAATACCGCAACATAAAACTGTCATGAGCAAGATTTCGGCATAAAAACCGGCAAGCTGCCCATAAACATTGTAAATTACCAATGAGTAGTTTACAAAGGTTCCAATTAAAGCCAAGATAATAGAGGCGATTAGACAAGAATATACTTTAAGCATGGCCTAAAAGATAGATTAAGGAATAGGCCTACCTGTCCTTAGCAAATATTGCAGGGCATTTCCTTCGTGCATGTGGTAAAATGTGTTGTCCCGTCCTGACCAGTCTCTAATTCTACCATCGATGATTTCCATGGCTGTTTCAAAATAATGTGCAGCACCAGCCTGAATCAAGCCAACACTATTACTCCTGCCTGGATAATATTTCATTTGGAAAGTCGCCCCTTTTACAGTTTGTGATGTAGAAAGAAAAGCGCTGTAATCATCTGATAATGAATCATAGTACCCAGATGAAAATGAACTTTCATATGGTGCAAAATTTAGCAACCGAGCATATTTTTTACTGAATATTCCTCCGTCAGTATGAGCTACAACATCACCAGCCACTTGTTCAGCGCCATAACCTAAATCTTCTAAGAAAGCTCGCGAGGCATTGACCTGTAGCTTTGTTTGCTGATTGTGTTTTTGAATATGCACACCATGATTTAGCCCACTTACTATTAAACCATTAGCCGCACCAGCCCAAAAATTCCCACCTGAGAGCTGAGAAACTGTACCTCCTGCAAGGGACGATATTGCGGCTTGATTCCCTGCACTTAAATTCGATGTTAAAGAACCACTTACAGAAGAAAAGGCTCCTGTCGCATAAGTACCAATGTTTACATCTTGGCCAAATGCTGTGTTCACCATCATAGATGATGCACCATGGAAGCCAGCCCTAACACCTTCCTTTACCACATTTCCAAGCGCTGATCCTGTGCCCCCTACGCTTCCAAATGCTGATCCTATTCCGGCAGTCAACACTCCCGACACCGCTCCGATACCTATTGATTTGGCAAAATCGCGTCCATTCCAATTGTCGAAACCACCAGAACTCATTGCAACTGAAGCAGTATATGAAGCCGCTCCTATCAATGCACCAGTTATAAGAGCATTCGCAAGAATGCCTATGCCCACCGCTGCAAATATAAACTCCCCGTCCGGGCTGATGTACATCACCGGATTATTCCCCATCGCCAAATAAGGATTATGGAACTGCATGGCAGGGTCTACGGTGAACCACCTCCCCAACTGTGCATCATAAAACCTACTTCCAAAATCGTACATCTCAAGGCCTTCTTCATTGGCAAACTCAGAAGTCTGGAGTTCCTTGGAAGTATACTTGTTCAGATAATCGTCATGGATACCATTGAGCCCTGCGATGGCAAGGCCAAAGGGGTAATAATCATTGATCTGTCTTAGCTTGCCGCGGATGCTGGTGACCAAGATATTATCGAAGGAGACCCCCTTGGCGCTGCCGTTGGAAACGTAGGCATGGAGATAGCCATCGGTCAAGATCGGAATCTCTTCTTCTATGAGCCGCTCCAGCTCATTGGCATTGGTCACGCGCAGGGCTCCAGAACCTTCGGGCATCAGGTTCATGCTGTTATCATATTGCATCCATACCAAGTAAGCATGGGGCTTGGTAAGGTCGGTATTGTCAAATTCTGAATTCAGCAGATCGGTGATGGCCAGACCATAATCACCCACACCGGACGCAATATCTACCAACTGCCCTTCATCAAGCTAGAGCACCCCTGAGCCGCTCGCCGCAAGCGATATGAGTATCTCGCTCACGAAGGTGGTAAGGTTATCATAGGTCACACCGGGCGCGTCTTCTGTGTAGAAATAATCGGTCGAAAGGCTCACCCTGTCGCCCCGCTTTACCGGCATCACGAGCGATGGCCCCATTTCGGTGCCATTGGCCTGAGTGAGGTAGGCGATCTGCTCGTTGAGCACCACAGAGCCGGTCACGGGATATTCGGCCGGCCGCTCGTGACGCGTTTCGCCGAGATTGTCATAGTTCTGTTCTTCCACTTCCGCCCATACTTCTTCAAGCGTGGCCAAGAACTTTTGGGTCTCTATGGCATCTTCTTCCGAGATCACGGCTCTCACATTTCCAAGATAGTCTTTGATGAAATAATCGTAGACGAATTCAGTGGTATTGGAAGTATTGGCAGGTGTAGGCCGAAGCACCCCTTCTGGATGGTAGATCATATCGAGCTGGCCATTGCGGTATACGAAGTTTCCGATGTAGTCGATATTTTTTTGGCATGGGAACACTTCTGCAATATAGCGACTTTAAGTTTCAACCGCTCAGTGAGCTGCTTTAATTTCTATGTGGTTTGATGACGACATTGGTTTTTCAGGGTATCGCCACTGCGGCATGCCAAGAAACGAAGTAAAATGCAATCTGAGACAGGGTAAATTAAATGTGAAGCAGAGCCGATAAGCTTCGGCGCAGAAAAACATTAGCCGCAGGGTCGAACCCCTGCGGAGCAGAGCGCCGCTGTGGCCAAGTGTTGGTTACCCTTATCACAACAATAATTGAACTTTGGCCGCGCGATAGGCTTATCGGCCAAAAGGCTTTTTTTGTTCGGACCCGGATTCCCACGATGCCACCGAGACAAATATCTCTTCATGTTAAGTCATTGGTATTTTAGCCAAAGGTTAACATCCGACGATGCCCTAGCTAGATGTATTTGGTCGGGGGCTTATATTAAATCGCCAATCTGTTTGGCACTTCTGTAGATTATCTCATCAATGGCCGATCAAAAAGAAAAAGTCCGTGGATTCCTAGAGTATTTCGAGCTCTATCCGGTATGCCCTGAAAATGGTCGTGAACTCCATAAAGCCTGCCGGAAATTTAATGAATATTACGACCATCGGAGAAGCCATTCTTCACATAACAACAACAAGAAATTATGAGTCTCCACAAATTCCTATTTACAAACCTTGAGTCCAAATAACGATAACAACTCAGTTTGAATAAAACCTGTCAATGGTAATGGGACTAGCTCAATTGTACTCTAAAGTGCTCATAATAGCCTGATATGGTCGTGATCCATCTTTATTGCTTGTGGTCTCTTTAAAAACAGTCCTGCAATAAATCTTTACCCAGAATTGGTCCAAAAATCATACATACAATTGTGAACAAGAAAAATGTCAATGCTATAAGTATCCCAAGCTTAGGATGACTTGAAAAATTCTTGGGTTCCTTCATAATCTGCATGGATTTAGCCCGAGAAAAGTAAGTGAAATTAATCCATACCGTGACTACCCAAATAGCAATGTTAATTCCAAAATGATAATGCCCACACGTAAATATGATGTAACTTAAGTCGATCAAATTCATTAGGATAAAAGCTTCTCCACCGCTCATTGCAATAAGAGCATAATAGTGGGGATCGTTTTGCCCTAGTCTCTTGGAGTAAAAGAGAAAAAATTGATAATAGATAATCTTAAAAATCATTTTTTCTATGGCCTTAAATTGAGCATACGCTGCATTGGAACTCTAAAATACTCATGATAACCAGGAACTGAGGTGACAGCTCTACCCAATTCCCATCCCAAACCAAATGCATTTCCATAAACACCGCCGAAAGTAGAATAAGCTGATGAAGCAGTCTCCAAACCGAATTGGAAGCCGTTGATATTACCTGCACGATAATCATAAGCTGTCATTGAGAAGCTTGCTGCACCAAGTCCGTGCCCTAACCCCTTCAAAATTCCTGCTGTTCTCAACTGAGATGGGACTTGATTAAGTGGTACTCCACGATATACACCGTGTTGTCCGCCATACCAAAAGTTGTCGCCAAAGCTGTACCTACGCCATCCTTGTGAGTAATCATGTGCTATAAGACCAGCACCCGAACCAAAAGTGCCAGCAAATCCTGAAGCTGCACCCCAACCGCTCGAAGTCGATGCAGCTGCAGCAGGCGTGGGTTCCAATGCTGCAACACCCCCCTGAAGTCCCGGCGTAACAGTTGAAGTACCAATAGGCCCAGCCGGCAAACTGGCCATATTATTTAGGGGATATGTTATTCGCATTGGATCTGCGAGAGAACCAAATTGATTACCAAGTTCCGCGGTAGGATTCTTCATGGCAAAATTGGTATGCATGGGCCTGGTTACAGTTTCCCCTGTCTGTGTATTGGTAATGTAATCCAACCCTTCTGCTCGACCGTTTGTATTTTGCCATTGAAGTTGATTGGGCTTTGACGGATCATATAAATAACCATCCGGCGGGGTTATAGCTGCTGGAGCAACCGAAGTAACTGATGCCGCAGATGAAACCGTCAATGCTACCGCTGTTGCCGTTGCGGCTACTGCTACCGATGCCGCAACAATAGTTGCCGCTGTTATGGTAGCTGCTGCCGTGATCGTAAAAGTAGGTAAAAGAACTGCTGCTGCAATTGGGGCAAGAAAAATAAACTCCCCGTCCGGATCCACATACATCACCGGATTGTTCCCCATCGCCAAATACGGGTTGTGGAACTGTTCCGCCGGGTCTGGCGTGAACCACCTCCCCAATTGCGGATCATAGAACCTGCTGCCAAAATCGAACATTTCCAGACCGGTCGATAGATCAGGGTCGAACTCACCCGTTTGGAGTTCTTTGCTGGTGTATTTGTTCAAATAGTCATTCCGATCGGCATTGATGCCATTGATGGAAAGGCCATAGGGGTAATAATCGTTGATCTGTCGCAAGTTCCCTTTCAATTTGCCTACCAGGAAATTATCGAAGTTGAGCCGCTTGGCACTCCCATTGGTAAGGTATGCATGGAGATAGCCATCTTGATTTACTGGGATGGCATCCTGAAGGATAAGCCCAAGCTCATTGGGGTATTCCGTCCGGGCCACACCGGAGTGTTCCGGGATCAAATTCATGCGTTCATCGTAGAACATCCAGACGAGATAGGCATGCGGTTTATCTACGTTGGTGGTATCAAAGCTATTCGAAAGCAGATCATAGACCCCATCGGCATACTGGCTGCTCCCATTCGCAATACCAAGCAATTGGCCCTCGTTCAGCGGCAATACATTGGCACCGCTCGTGGCCAGCGCCATCAGCACTTCATCGACCAAAAGACCCATGGTTTCATAAGTGGTTCCGGGCGCATCCCTTCGGCTCCGCTCTGGGCAGGCCTCGGTATAGAAATAGCGCGTGCTGAGGCTAACTTCTTCACCCCGCCTTACGGGAATGACCAAAGATGGCCCCACTTCTGTGCCTTCAGCAGCTGAAAGCCGGGCTATGCGCTCGTTGAATTCGACAGAAGCATCCACTGGGTACCCAGCGGGCAGGTGATATTGGGTGGGCGGTATATTATCGAATGACTGCAATTCGATATGTGCATGCGCTTCTTCCATGGTGGCCAGCCACTTATCGTCCAAGACGGCATCTTCTTCGGTCACCACTGCACGTACATTTCCCAGATAATCCTTGATGAAATAATCATACACATAAGCTGTTTCATTCTCTGCCGCACCCGGTGTTGGCCTGATCACGCCCTCGGGGTGGTAGATCATCTTCAGCTCCCCATTTTCATACACGAAGTTGCAGATGTAGTCGATATGTTTTTGGCAAGGGATCACTTCTGCAATATAGCGACTTTAAGTTTCAACCGCTCATGAAGCCACCTTAATTTCTATGTGGTTTGATGACGACATTAGTTTCGCAGGGTATCGGTCTTGATGCATTAAAGAAACGAAGTAAAATGCAACGTGCGGCAGGGTCGATAAAATGTGAAGCAGCGCCGATAATCTTCGGCGCAGAAAACGTTAGCCGCAGGGTCAATACCCTGCGGAACAGACAACGTACTGGATCATGTAGTCTTGAGAAGACACTGTTCAAAAAAATTCAAATGCCGCATCATGGGTATTATTTGAAAATTGTGTGCCGCAGGGTCGAAGCCCTGCAGAGCTTATTCGCACCGAGCCTGAACGTTAATTCTTCTGACTCTCCTAATGTTCAATAGCTTTTAAATTATAGCAAAATCATTTTTCTTTCTTTGACCGAGTGTCTTATGGCTATTAGAGATTCGTTTTAACAGATTCAAAAATACCTTAGTCTTTAATACATCTCACAGAGAAACCATAATCTGCATAATCAGGACTCCAGTAGACTGACTTGTCAACCTTGTAAAGGCTAATCCGGTAAGCATTTTTTGTGGCACCTATAATTGGCTGATAAATTGTCGACGTCCAAAAATCGGTATGTTCGTTTATTTGACCGTATTTTCTTCCGGCATACCATCCAGCCAATTTCACATCAAAGCCTGATTGCCCTCCATCAATCAAAGCTTCATAATAAAAAGTAGCATCAGTAACATTGATATTTGTTAATAGAGTTTTATAGTCTTCTAATGAAGGGAGTCGCCAGCCATTAGGGCAAACTTCGCAAGCCATTTTCCAATTATAAAGCCTACCAAATTTTATCAAACTTTCTTCTTTATTCTTATAGCTCCATGAGCCTTTTTTTGTCTCAAAAGCAATATTTTCTGCAAACCAAACCCGCTTTCCAATAGTGATCGTTGCATATTCCCTACCGTCACGTTCATCAATGTATTTACCTCTTGCCTGTCCAACTGCATTGAGACAGATAAATAAGATGGTTACTACTGTTATCAATTTCTTCATGTAGCCTATTGAATTGGTTACCATAACGAATAAGGATTGTCGTAACCGTAATAATTGTATGTGCCTCGTTGAAAATTATCATACCGATTGAAGAAGTTGGTTCTTCCTGGTCCAAACCACTTGTGAATCGCATTTTGAGTGCGGTCTTGAACTAAAGGATGGCTATAGCCAAATCGGTAAACCGAACCATTGGATTTAAAACCAACCCACAAAGGACTGGAATAGGTTTGACCATCTTTCCAAGCACCAAATGGTTCACGGTTGGATTTTTCTAAAAGATTTCTTCCATCGAAATTTGGATCTGCTTTCGTGTCAACTTCATTATTATACAAATTCGTGCCAACAACAAAATCTCCAATGGTTATTTCGGCCGCATTTGAACGCCAACGGTCATGCTTATCGCCAAAAAAATCATTTTCTAACCTAAAGGCCAAATTCTTATATGAGAGTGAAACTCCACCGACTACCTGACTGTTAGACCCAGAATAGGTAGTCCGGTTATAACCTCCGCCAAATTCGCCAATCCTCACACTGACCCCATAACCAGAATAACTTCCAGTATTACCTTCTCCCGCTCCATAACCAAATGAAGCTGAAAAGTCATCACTATTATAGTTTCCAGAAACGTTTATCCCTCCCCCTAGACCAGAGCTACCAACACTCAGTCCAAGTGACATTGAAACTGAAAAATCACTGGTGATAGGAACATCTATACTCGGCAAAAAGCTATTAACGACAGATGAAATAGCGTAATTTCCGGCAAATGAGCCTACACCACTCATGGTTCCGCCAGCAGCAACACTATAACCACCTCCTGTGTAATAACTCAATAAAGCTGTGGCAGCGCCTACTCCTCCGGCTTCAAATGCTTTTCCTCCCCAGTCGCCATTACGTAGGCCATAACCCACATATCCAACAGCAAACCCTACCCCAGCCACAATTACATCATCCCAAATAGCGAATTCCCCATCCGGATCCACATACATCACCGGATTGTTCCCCATCGCCAGATACGGGTTGTGGAACTGCTCGGCCGGGTCTGGCGTAAACCACCGCCCAAGCTGCGGATCATAGAACCTACTTCCAAAATCAAACATCTCCAAACCAGTGGAAAGCGCTGGGTCAAACTCTCCGGTCTGCAGTTCCTTGCCGGTGTATTTGTTCAAATATTCGTCACGGTCTGCGTTTATTCCGTTAATAGATAATCCGTACGGATAATAGTCGTTAATCTGTCTTAACTTGCCTTTTAATTTAGTGACCAAGAAGTTGTCAAAGTTCAACCGCTTGGCGCTCCCGTTGGTAAGGTATGCATGTAGATATCCGTCTTCCCTGACCGGTATGGCATCCCGCAAGATCATCTCCAGCTCATTGGGGAATTCGGTCCTGGCGGCACCGGAGTATTCCGGATTCAGCTCCATGTTCCTATCGTAGAACATCCAGACCAGATACGCATGGGGCTTGCTTACATCCGTAGTATCAAAACTGTTGGATAGAAGATCATAGACCCCATCGGCATATTGACTATTGCCATTTGCTATGTCAAGCAATTGGCCTTCGCCAAGCGGTAGTAAGCTGGCGCCGCTGGTGGCAAGTGCCATCAGTACTTCGTCCACCAGATAGCCCATGGTTTCATAGGTAGTGCCGGGTGCATCTTCCGTGAAGAAATATTTGGTACTGAGGTTCACCGACTCGCCGCGCCGCACAGGAATGACCAATGATGGGCCGACTTCTGTCCCCTCGGCAGCAGAGAGACGGGCGATCTGCTCATTGAAAGCTACGGATGCATCGACAGGATAGCCGGTGGGTAAATAATATTGGGTAATGGGAATATTGTCGAAAGACTGAACTTCGATATTCTCATGTGCTTCTTCCATGGTTGCCAGCCACTTCTCTTCCAATACCGCATTCTCTTCGGTTACGACTGCCCGCACATTGCCCAGATAGTCCTTAATGAAATAATCGTACACGTAATCGGTTGTATTATCGGCAGAAGTCGGCGTTTTTCGGATTACCCCTTCCGGGTGATAAATCATCTTGAGCTCCCCCTTTTCGTATACGAAATTGCCAATGTAGTCGATATCATAGGGACCGTAATCCGTCTCGCAAGGGCCTGTCTGTAGACTGCAAGGTTTTACATGCAAGTGTTTTTGCAGCTTATTACCAGCAGCATCATACATGAACTCCATCCAGTACCAGCTACCGCTGTTCGTAGGTGAAACCCTTCTTGGGAGCCCCGCAGCATTATATGCCATGGTGACTTTGCGATTCCTGTCATGCAACAGTCTACCGGATGCGTCATACTCGTACTCATCCTGACCTGGGCCTACATTCTCGTTTATAAAATGCTTTGAATTAGCTGAAGCAAGGCCCGCATCTTGCACTTCGGTCAGGCGGTATCCATTGTTGTCATACCTATAGTTCAAGACATCCAGATCAAGGCCGGCTTGATTAAGGATAGACCGATTATTTCGATGCAAGCTCCTTATATTTCCGCCAAGATCATAATCTACATGCTCGTCAAACCAATGTCTATGGTTCGAGAATTCCCCAGGAGCGCTTGGCTCATCTGATGCATAGTTGGACCTAATCAACTGTCCCAAATCGTCATACCTGTAAACATAGGCGTTTCTTTCCAATGTAGTTCCATCCTCATCGGGTGCCTTGGAATTCCACATCATAGATGAGATATTGCCACCATATTGCTTGTCAAGAATAAATGGCAACCATGGATCATCGGTCGAAAGCATTGATGGGGTGTAATATTCCGGCGAATATTCAAAGTAGGTGAGCTCTTGCCCAAATACATCATCACTCTCAAAATTGTGGATGGCATCAATGGTAAGTGAAGTGTTGTTGATATGGGTGAGCCTGCCTTGATCATTGTAGCGGTAGTCAATATGCTGCAAAAATCCATTGGTTCCCTGTTGATTATGCAGCATGAGCGCTTTTAGCTGACCTTTCGGATCATATTCTTTTTTACTGAGCAAAACTTCGGGGTCAGCGTCCATTTGTGAATAGGTGCGTAGCAGTACGCCTGTGGTAATATCATATACATAGCGCATCTTTAGGGTATGGACAGTTGAACTTTCTTCATAGCGGTGGTGCTGTTCAGTATGCGACACCCTGCCAAAACTATCGTAAAAGGTATCAATCCTATCCCAACCGCCGAGATGGTTTTCTGTGTATGACTGAATGGGTCTTTTCTTATCATCGTAATAGCTTACGGTCATTAGCCAAATGCCAAAACTGCCATCAGCGTTTAATACACGCGTCAAGCTACCCGTTGACAGCCCTCGGGTTACTTGAAGCCGAGCCGCGTTTTCACCAAATGGAACGAAATCAAATTTAGTAGGTGGATTGAAATCATAATTATCAAAATAATAAACGTTCAGTAGATAGTCTTCATCCACATAATTGGGATAGGTCAAGTTCGTATAGCCTTTTATCGTATTGCTTGCACTACCTACGTAGCGCTCCCCTTTTAGTATAGGATCGGCCGCGTTGTTCAGCGCATCTGCGTTTCCTTGTTCTTGTTGATATCCCTGAGCCGAATTTACCTCGCCTTTCAGTACAACCCTTCCACGGGTATCATATTTAACGAAACTCTTTTGTTGAGTTGCAGTCTGTTCTTGATCATTTGTCATAATGACCCTGTCAAATGTATCGTAAATGAACCGATGCCTGCCTTGTCCTGGAATATGTTTGTCGATAACCCGACCTTGGTTATCATATGCATAATAGGTGATCAATTCATCAAATATCGAATTGGTTGACGATCCGGTGTCGCCATTCGGGTTCAGCTCAAAGTCTCCAATCAGCTCCATCTCTTCTAATGCTTTGAAAGGTATATCATAACGTAACCGACCAAGCTCATCAAATACCGAATAGCTGGTCAATTTTTTCATATTCCCGCTGCCACTTTCAATTTTTCCCGTAAACGCCCTTCCTTCAGAGTCCAATCTCACGGCGATAGTCATCTCTCTTGCTACGGTTTTGCCGAATTCATCTACATAGGTTGAAGTTTCTCGCCCATCTGGATCCACTACCTTGGTTTTTTTCAGTTTTCGATGCTCCGTGAACATTGAACCATCTACATTATCTCCATCTAATCTCCATTTTCGAATGTCATCCGCCAGTAGGTTCCAACTATAATCCATCACTGTAGTATGACCGCCACCGATCTGGAGTTCAGCGCCGATCCCACCCTGGTCGATAATCCTTTGCAAGGGGCTTGCTTCCAACACAGTTTCAACATAGGGGTGTGTATTATGCTCATCATCATTAATGAAGTTAGAAAAATAGGCGAGTTGTTCATTGAGCACGTTTGGACGGTAGTTGAGAACATCTTCTGGAAGAATATACTTATAGTACGGCAGATATTTTCTCAGTTCACGCCCCAAAGGATCATACACGGCGAAACTGACTTTAGCGAAGTAGTTTACATCGATTGCGGTATTGAATTCAAACGACTGTCTAAACCTGCCTATGCCATCTGTAAATGTAACGCTGGTATGAATATCGGTATCTGGGCCTATAGGAGTATTTAAGAAGTCGTTTTTTGACAAACCTTCTCTATTTGCGGATTTCACCACATGCTTATTATAGCTAGCCAAATCATCCTTGTCTTTTTCAAAATACTGATGGTATTCAAATATATTTCGCTCTCTATCAAGCTTCCATTCAAGCCTTCCTTTACTGTCGTACTCATAGGTAATGACGCTACCGGTTGCAGAAGATTTATACATTGGCTTTCCGTCAGGGTAATAACCCATGGTTTCCATGGTCGCGTCGATCTCTTGCAATCTTAGTTCATCGATGTAGCCGGAACCGTCAATAGAAACAAGAATATTCGTGCCACTTGTCCATTGTAGGATTTTCTCATTATAAGTCCACTCTCCTTCCACAAAGCTCTTTTCTTCAAGTACCGTACCCCCGGGAGTGAGAAACGTAGATACATTACCGGATGACCAATAGCTTATCAAATAAGTACCAATGGGCAAAGCATCTGATCCCGAAGGGTTTGAATTGAAAGTTTGATTGGAAATATGATAATAATTATTACCCGTAACTGCATAAGATGGTCCGCCACTGCTGGTTACATTATTAAAGTCTGCACTCCATTTCCCCATAAAACCAGACTCGAAACTAGTATACCGCGATGATGCCAGCGTGCCGTTGGTAACCGATGCAACCGAAAAATTTTCATCGTTAATCAATTGGCAATTCATCACATCATCTGAACTTTTTGATTCCACCAACATCTCTTCTTCGTTGTAAGATGTAAACTCTTGAACTTCATCCGTTGGAAAATCATCGTACAGCCAAGTCATTGGTGGGTAGGTGGATTGGTTGTGATTAGATAAGATATCACGCGTCATAGTTTGATTTGGTACAATGCTACCACTGACCAGTTCTTGAAAAAATGTGATCTCTTGAGCAATTTTCTTGGTTTGATTATCAATGGTTCTACTCACCGTTTGACCGATGGGCTGAACAAATCCTAACTGATTCAATTCATTTAACAATTGACATTGTTCATCGGTCGTGCTGTTGTCATTAAACTGTGGTGATGCACAATGCACATCCAAATCGAACGGATATATATTTTCTGTAGTAATGTATGTGAAGTTAAAATTTCGAGAAGTCTTAGATCTTACGATTAGCGGCTTATCTGTATCATTGACATAGGTGAATATTTCTTTTTCCGTCTTTTGTATACCATTTTCGTACGAATAGTGGTCAATAAGTTCTATCCTGTTTGTTTCTGGTGTGAAACCGTAACTATAGATTTTCTGCTTATCTAAATACGCCGGATCACTAGGATTCCAACCTATTGAGTATTGATAATTCAGAACATCATATCCAGCAATTATTTCAGAATTATAACTGTCATTGAATTCATAATAGTAAATATCTTTTTTCACCAATTCGTTCGATGCTGAATAAATTTCTGTCTCCTTTAAAAGGTGTCGACGCGAGTAATTTTTCATCAAGGGGAGAAATGGATAGGTATACTCCAGTTCATGGGGCGGATTATACTGGAAAGTCGATCTTGTTTTACCGATATGTTCTACTGCTTCCGCCAAAACTGTTCCATTCGCGTCTAGAGCTGTGGTTGTTTCTTCTATATTGTTGTAATAAACAATGTTTTGACTCAGATGACCCGATAAGTTCGATGATGAGCTGTAGGAATAAATGGCATAGGCTGAATTGTCCACCACTCCTTTTCCTGATTGATAGACCGATGATGGCTCGGCCACTAATATTCCGCTTGATTTTTTTGAATCAGCAAAAAGATCATAAGAAAAATTTCGTCTAAGGACCGATCCATTGTTGTCCTTTGTAGAAATAGATTTTATCCTTAGTCCGCCAGCATCTTTTCGGAACGATTCGGCATCGGCCGGATCGTGTATACTATAAGTTATGTAAGCCCGTGGCTGATCGCTTGTGGTCGAGCATGGTGGCGGCAGTGTTCCAGAATTAGGTATTATTGAAAGCGCATAATTGTCTGCTGGGTCTAAGTAGACCCAATAATCCTTATCGGTTTCTACCGAGAACGAGAATTCGGGTCTGTCCACGTTTGCGTGATATGATTTAAATTTATAGTTATAATTCGGACATCCGTCATTTGACAAGTTAAACCTGATCCATTGGGGAAATGAAACTAAATTATTAAGATTAATTGTACTTGCCCAATGATTAGGCCCCGGATTCACTGGGACAACACCTGCGCCTCTGCTCGTCGGTACTTTCTTTCCACCTGTGACAGGGTTGCTTTCCGAGCTTACATAAGAGTATTCGTTCAATTCATAATCAAAGGCAATGGTTTTGCCCGAAGAATAATTTATTTGCTCGAGCGACCCTGCTCTCGTAAAATATTCCAATGGATCCTTGTTGTTGGTCGTGTTGAACTTCTCAATCAACCAATAGGCATCTATGGTTTCTCCAGTCCGCACATTCCCGTATGAGAGATGGCCGTTGTTTGCAACTTGTCCGTTGTAGTAGCCCCAATGATCTACCATATCACTATTGTTGGTTGTAGGAAGTTCGGTACTGTTATAATCAAATGAGATTATATCACTTCCCTGTGCACTCCCCAGAATTCTGTTTTCTATCGATTCCAGAAATAGTCTTTCATAGTTCGAATTACTGGGTTTGTATGAGTACGTAAAGTGCACCGTGCGCACCAAAACATCATTAACATCAAATACTCTAATCTCTTCTAAATAATAGTGCCCTGCTAAATCAAGTCGTTCAGCTGACGCTTGAATAAACTCAACTCTTCCTTCATCATACGTGATTGACTCAATATATTTTTTATACTGCTTCATGATTTTGTTCCCACCTGATGGTCCGGATAAATATTGATTCAAGTTTTGACTGTTGGATTTATAATAATTATCGTAAGTTATTGGATTTGGATTTGAATAGTTTAACTGGAAAATATTATCTCCGTTCAGATTTTTGATTCTTGAAAGATGCCAACTTGGAGCAAAGCCGTAATTATGATCGGTAATGTTGAGATGGGAAGAATAACTCATATACTCACTTTCTTCAAAACAGTATTCTTGACCTTTGAAATCATTTAAGCGGAAGCTTGAGATCATCCCAAGTGCGCCTGACGAAACAGACGCTTTTGTAAAAGTCTTACTCAATGAAACAAAGTCTGCATTAATACTTGTTTGTGGAGATGTTGGCCAAGTTCCATCTGGCCTTATGACGAAAGACCCATTAAAACCTGATGTTACAGAAAATTGAAATATGTCTGGTTTCTTATCCTTATGATTTGCTGTCAGAATCTGAGGTGCGGAAGGGTTAACATCTAAAAATGTGTAGTTGACATAGTCAGCCGAACCAGCCGAAGGATTGTAGTCTTGAAAAAAATATCCGAACGACCCTTCTTCATCAACAGAAAATGGCGCGGTTAAATCATAGTCATAATTATTGATATCATCCGGGGAACCATTAACAGTTCTTCCAACTTGTCCCCCAGCATTTAGAGTCCAACCTTGCCCTACCCAAGATGCTTTTGAATTGACTTTGAGTCCACTTCCATTATAGGTGAGTGAGATTGGCATAGCCACGCCCTGAGATTGAACTGTTATGAGGGGAATGGTATAGATCATGGTTCCTGTGCCGGGCTGAACATCGGGCTCGGAGTCGAAAGCTCTTACAGGGCCTTTATCTTCCTGCGCCATTAGGAAAATTGGTAATAATAGTACTGAAAAGGTCAAAAGTTTGGTCAGGATAGTTCTCATCATCTTCCAATTAAAAAGCCGACTTTAAAGTCGAAGCTAGGTTTGATATTATTTTTTGAATTAAGGTCGTAGCGGAGTTCTAGGGTGGTGCTCTTCGAGCCGCCCACGGGCAGAATCGCTTTTAGGATAAGCGGTACCCCAAGGGTATATTTTGGGTTTTTTAGCTCATGGAGCAGGCGCCCAGACGGCGCTTCAATCTGGTTGATGATGAGCTCGGCACCAACGCCGCCATAAAGTACTTTCCATATCCGGTGGTCGACATTGGCGCCGGCGGTGTAATTTGAAATCAGTGTGGACTCAAAGCGCTTGTCATCGCGAAAGCCAAACCTGCTGGCATTGAAGATCGATGAGAGTTCTAGATTGAGCCCAGCGTTTTGGGATATTTTATAGCCACCGGTTGCCGTTATTCCCAGCCCATCTGGGTAATAGCCGGTGCTGTTTTCCCAGTCAAAGTTGATCCCGCCATAGAGCCTGTCCCAAAAGCGTTCGGAACTTTGCGTGTTCAACTTGATCGGCTCGGAGCCCAATTCTGGCTTTAGGCTGTCAGGCAAGGCTTTCTTCGCTTCCTTCATGGCCTTGAAAAGTTCCGATATGCTTTCCGCCCCGGCAAGCTGCTCCTGGCTCAGCAGGCCTTGGCTGCCCATGGTCTCCTTGAACTTTGCAAGCAGGGCATCTTTGTCAAAAGAAGATATGCCGCCACCGGCTGCGTCGGCATGCGTGCCAGAATAATCGGGCATCGCCGATTTCATCGCCCCTCTATATTCATCGGTGGCCTTCACGCTGCGCATGATGTTCATGTTGCCATCGGCAAAGCCCTTGATCAGTTCCTGATCGTTGGCTTTGTAGGACTTCCATAGCAGGGCGCGCTTGCGCAGCTTTCGGAGCAACCGCTTCTGCTTTTTTGAGCCTTCTCTAAAAGTCTCTTTATAGATCATCGCCCTATTGTCCATATAGATGGAATACATCTTGGTACCGAATTTGGCATTGGAGGTCTCGTGGTTTTTCTTGGCATCGGCCAGTCCTTGATCATCTATTTCGGGAACGATCTTTTGGCTCACATCTACCACCGCATCCAACTTGTCCCTTTGATGGCTTCTTTTCTGCTGGGAAGCACCGGACTTCCTGTTCCGGTCGCGCTCCATTTTGCCAAAGCTCGAATTGGCAGAACGCATCAGCATATTGGCCCTGAATTCATTGCTGTCGCAAAGGGTGTAGAGCAGTTCGTCTTCAATGGCCAAAAATTTTAGAAAGCTTTTTCGATAGGCTTTCTCGCTTCTCCGGTCGAGCAAGGCCAAGTGCTTGGTATAGTCGGATGTGAAAGAATTGAAATCCTTGATCGTCGGTACTTTGAACTGCTTCATCTGCCCCATCCGCACTTCATTCAGGCTGGGCAGCCGGAAGGATCCTGTGCTGCGCAGAAAGCAGAGAAAAACGACATGACGATGAATAGGGTCGCTGATCGGTGCATGGGATAGATTGGTCGAAGTAATATCGGGACTAATTATCATTGCACGAAGGAAAAAACGAAAAACTATCGATTTCTTAACATTGGAAGGTCGGATTTTCTCAAAGTGTCAATTGCACAGTTAGTCTGCTATCAAAGGCTTCCAAAGCGTAGAATGGCGAAAAAGATGGGAAATGAAATTTTTACGGCGACTCCTGAGATTTAACATTTAGTTAACCCTAGTCGCGCCAAAATCGGTTCTGCTCTTCAAGAATTTTGCATCAATTTCATCCAAAAACGTTAGATCTCGGAGCTGCCCCAAAATTTTTCAACATGATTTTGATGGTTTTAGTTGGCATTTTTCTTCATAGAAAGTCCGAGCTACATCATAGCAACTCCTACCTTACTCCTAGGTTATTCCTATGACCTTCGATTTTTTATGCAGTTTCGGCCATTTTAGGTTGTTCCGCTTGAATGCGGCCGTTTCAACTATATGCGGCCCATAGGGATTTTTATGGTCATCAACACCCAAAGAGTCTAATCCAAATTCGGAAAATATGAGAATACCGCTATTGATTCACAAAAAAAACTACCACAAAAAGCAGTGTCCCTATTTGCAGCTAACTTGATGTGCCATCAACAAATGAACGAAACTCCACTTAAACAAAAATCGAAGTACGCTTGCAGACCAAGTCTACGAAGCCGAATCATCCCGCGAATAGCCATTAGGGAATTGCGACTCAAAACTCTCCGTCATTCAAAAAGATCCTTCACTTTCTGGAAGAAATTTTTCTCGTTATGATCTGCCATAGGTTGGAAGTTTTCGCTGTCCCGAAGGGTTTCCAAAGCCGACTTCTCTTCTTTAGTGAGTGTTTTTGGAGTCCATACGTTGATATTGATCAGCATATCGCCCTTTCCCCGGGTCTGCACGCTAGGCAAGCCCTTGTCGCGCAGGCGCACCATCTTGCCGGCCTGCGTGCCAGGATCGATCGTTATCTTGGCTTTACCATCTACCAAAGGCACTTCTGCCGATCCGCCGAGCGCAACATCGATAAAACTTACATAAAGGTCATAGTGTAGATTTTGTCCATTCCGCTTGATGGTGGGGTGCTCTACTTCTTCGATCACTACGTGCAGGTCGCCAGATACACCACCTGCTGGGGCAGCATTACCGCGACCGCTGATATTGAGCTGCATGCCTTCTTCTACTCCTGCCGGAATATCGATGCTCATCACTTCTTCCTTTCGGACCAGTCCGTTCTCATCAGAACCTGCCGGCCGCTTATCTACCATCTCGCCTACGCCATGACAAGTGGGGCAGGTAGAAGCCGTCTGCATCTGTCCCAAGATGGTGTTGGTCACCCTCCTTACCTGACCGCTACCGCCGCAAGTGCTGCAGGTTTTATAGGTAACCCCTTCGGCCTGTACCAGCTTGTTTACCTTGATTTTTTTGGTGCTACCATTCAGGATTTCGGATAGCTCCAACTTTACTTTGATGCGCAAGTTGGAGCCCTTCACACGTCGGCGGCCACCACTGCTGCCAAAGCCACCGCTGAAACCACCACCAAACGAACTGCCGAAGATATCGCCGAATTGCGAGAATATGTCTTCCATATTCATACCGCCAGCGCCACCAAAGCCACCGTTGCCGCGCAGACCCTCATGACCGAACCGGTCATAGCGCTGTCGCTTTTCAGGAT
This sequence comes from uncultured Cryomorphaceae bacterium, assembly GCA_963836915.1. GTDB lineage: Bacteria > Bacteroidota > Bacteroidia > Flavobacteriales_D > Cryomorphaceae > Cryomorpha. Next base: position 1,640,824 of record CAWILH010000002.1, read on the forward strand.
TGCTCAATACTTCGTATGCTTCGGCCGCTTCTTTAAAGCGTACTTCAGCATCGGCATTATCGGGATTTTTGTCAGGGTGATATTTGAGCGCGAGCTTCCTATATGACTTTTTGATCTCTACTTGTTCCGCTTTGCGCGAAACGCTCAATACTTCGTAATAATCGCGTTTTGATGCCATCTAATTTTCTTCGCTCTTGTTCGTATCTATTATTGCCCTACTATCACTTTTGCATGGCGCATGATACGCTCGTTAAAGAAGTATCCTTTCTCTGCCACATCCACTACTTTTCCTTTCATATCGTCGGTAGGTGCGGGTATGTTGGTAATAGCTTCGTGGTACTCGCTGTCAAATTTAGTCCCTTGGCTTTCCATAGGCTTGAGCCCCTGCTGGGTGAGTATTCGGGTAAGTTTGTTTTGGATGATCTCAAAAGCTTCGCGCAGCAAGGTAGGATCTTCGTTATTGGCATTGGCAGCCACCGCCCTATCGAAATCATCGAGCACTGGCAATAGGTCTTTCACCACTCCCGATCCAGCATTCTGAAGCAGATCGAGTTTTTCTTTCGCTGTACGTCGTCTGAAATTTTCGAACTCGCTATAAAGACGCAAATACTTGTCATTAAGCGTATTATATGAATCCTTCAAGGCTGATAACTCATCTGGATTGGTTTCCAGAATCTCCGCTTCAGGGTTGGCAGCTTCCGTGTCAGTGGCTTCTTCTGGTTCATTGTTCAATCCTTCTTCTTCAATACTACTATCGTCAATTTTATTTTCTTCCATCTTGAATATCTACTTCTATTTTCCTGCCTTTTGGCAAATAATAGACCAAGCAGGATAGTGTGACATTTCGTCACATCGGTCTGAAACTTTGACTTCATTTCTGCTCCGCTCGATGAACCAAAATCGGCGCCCCTGAGCTCGGCTTAGCAACACGATATGGAGGGAATACATCATATGGTCAAGTAACCGGAGTGCATATCTAGTGAAATGTGACGTTGGGGTATTTTGGGTTGGAAAATGGCAATTTTTAAAAGTTGAAAATTGTATCGCGCCGCGGATCTTCATAATCTCAAAACCAACTTTTACAAAGCTGCATTTCAGCTTTCGAATTTTGTTCTATCAGCGTCTTGACCCCGGGGGTCTCCAAGACCCGTTGGGTCTGTCTCGCATCTTTATTGAAACTTTCAATAACCTAGAATTCCCCCGTGGAAATCAGTTCAATCTATGAGCACTCTAGCGATTTTGTGTTTACTGCACGTTTAAGGCAGTGATCGAAAGGCATTATTTCGAATCAGTTGAATATAGACCCCACGGGTCTTGGAGACCCCCGGGGTCGAATCCATTGTAGGATTCAGCGTATCATCATCGATGATCTAAAAATATTTAAATCCTTGGCCATAAATCTTTTAAACCTTAAAAACGTTGTCAACGAATCAACTTTTACAAAGCTGCATTTCAGCTTTCGAAGTTTGTTCTATCAGCGTCTTGACCCCGGGGGTCTCCAAGACCCGTGGGGTCTGTCTGGCATCTTTATTGAAGCTTTCAATAACCTAGAATTCCCCCGTGGAAATCAGTTCAATCTATGAGCACTCTAGCGATTTTGTGTTTACTGCACGTTTAAGGCAGTGATCGAAAGGCATTATTTCGAATCAGTTGAATATAGACCCCACGGGTCTTGGAGACCCCCGGGGTCGAATCCATTGTAGGATTCAGCATATCATCATCGATGATATAGAAATACTTAATTCCTTGGCCATAAAGCTTTTAAACCTTAAAAACGTTGTCAACGAATCAACTTTTACAAGGATGCATTTCAGCCTTCGAAGTTTGTTCTATCAGCGTCTTGATCCCGGGGGTCTCCAAGACCCGTTGGGTCTTTCTCGCATCTTTATTGAAGCTTTCAATAACCTAGAATTCCCCCGTGGAAATCAGTTCAATCTATGAGCACTCTAGCGATTTTGTGTTTACTGCACGTTTAAGGCAGTGATCGAAAGGCATTATTTCGAATCAGTTGAATATAGACCCCACGGGTCTTGGAGACCCCCGGGGTCGAATCCATTGTAGGATTCAGCATATCATCATCGATGATATAGAAATACTTAATTCCTTGGCCATAAAGCTTTTAAACCTTAAAAACGTTGTCAACGAATCAACTTTTACAAAGCTGCATTTCAGCCTTCGAAGTTTGTTCTATCAGCGTCTTGATCCCGGGGGTCTCCAAGACCCGTTGGGTCTTTCTCGCATCTTTATTGAAGCTTTCAATAACCTAGAATTCCCCGTGGAAATCAGTTCAATCTTTGAGCACTCTAGCGATTTTGTGTTTACTGCACGTTTAAGGCAGTGATCGAAAGGCATTATTTTGAATCAGTTGAATATAGACCCCACGGGTCTTGGAGACCCCCGGGGTCGAATTCATTGTAGGATTCAGCGTATTATCACCGATGATATAGAAATACTTAATTCCTTGGCCATAAAGCTTTTAAACCTTAAAAACGTTGTCAACGAATCAACTTTTACAAAGCTGCATTTCAGCTTTCGAATTTTGTTCTATTAGCGTCTTGACCCCGGGGGTCTCCAAGACCCGTGGGGTCTGTCTCGCATCTTTATTGAAGCTTTCAATACCCTAGAATTCCCCCGTGGAAATCAGTTCGATCTATGAGCACTCTAGCGATTTTGTGTTTACTACACGTTTAAGGCAGTGATCGAAAGGCATTATTTTGAATCAGTTGAATATAGACCCCACGGGTCTTGGAGACCCCCGGGGTCGAATCCATTGTAGGATTCAGCATATCATCATCGATGATCTCGAAATACTTAATTCCTTGGCCATAAAGCTTTTAAACCTTAAAAACGTTGTCAACGAACCAACTTTTACAAAGCTGCATTTCAGCTTTCGAAGTTTGTTCTATCAGCGTCTTGACCCCGGGGGTCTCCAAGACCCGCTGGGTCTGTCTCGCATCTTTATTGAAGCTTTCAATAACCTAGAATTCCCCCGTGGAAATCAGTTCGATCTATGAGCACTCTAGCGATTTTGTGTTTACTGCACGTTTAAGGCAGTGATCGAAAGGCATTATTTTGAATCAGTTGAATATAGACCCCACGGGTCTTGGAGACCCCCGGGGTCGAATTCATTGTAGGATTCAGCGTATTATCACCGACATTGAAGAATATTCAATTCCGTCGTGGTTAGACCCTAAATACCGAAAGTCACAGGGCTTCGTAGAGAACCCAAGCAGCATTAAAACAGGCTTGGAGCGTAAAAATTAATTTCGGAACCCCTGCACTAGCTCATCAAGCGCAAGATGCAACCCTTGACCGCGAAGATTCTTTGCCAAGATCACTCCATTCCTGTCGATAAGTAAACTGGTCGGAATACTGCGTACATTATAGATAGCCGCAGGTTTTGACTGCCAGCCGGCAAGGTCGCTCACATGGTAGTCCCACTTGAGATTATCTTGTTCTATTGCTTTCACCCAAGCATCCTTGCCTTTATCAAGGCTTACGCTGAATACTTCAAAACCCTTGGCATCTTTAAATTTCGCTTTATTATACTTATCGTAAGCCGCTACGACATTTGGATTTTCGCGTCGGCAGGGACCGCACCAAGAAGCCCAAAAATCTATAAGCACCACCTTGCCGCGCAAGTCGGATAGCGCTATCATCTTACCATCAGGCGAAGCGAACTCAAGGTCGGGAGCAATGTCTCCAACTTCGATACCTGTCTTAATGGTTTTCATTTTCTCCGGTTCCTTATACGGTTCTACCGTATTTCCCGGAAGGGTAAATGCTGCTAAAGCTCCTAAGAGCGCAATGCCAGCGATGAGTTTAATATTTTTCATATTTCATTTTTTCTGGATTATTCAATTTCCGTTCCAAATTACGAAATTCTGGTGATATCGGCTCCAATAGCTTTTAGGCGTGTATCGATATTTTGGTATCCGCGGTCTATCTGCTCGATATTATGTATGGTGCTCTTACCATCAGCGCTTAATGCGGCTATAAGCAGCGACACCCCTGCCCTAATGTCGGGCGATGTCATAGATATCCCCCGCAGATTCACCTGATAGTCCAGTCCGATTACGGTGGCCCGGTGCGGATCACAGAGTATGATCTGTGCACCCATATCGATGAGTTTGTCTACAAAGAAGAGACGGCTCTCAAACATTTTCTGGTGCACCAGCACTGCGCCTTTGGCCTGCGTGGCCACCACCAGGATTATACTTAACAAGTCGGGTGTGAAGCCGGGCCAAGGATTATCGTAAATGGTCATTATAGAGCCATCTATGTATGAGTCTATCTCGTAACTATCTTGCGCAGGAATGCAAAGGTCATCCCCCTTCAGCTCTATTTTGATTCCGAGCCTGCGAAAGGTATCGGGTATGATGCCAAGCATGGGGTAGTTCACATCCTTTATGGTGATTTCCGAACCGGTCATTGCCGCAAGGCCTATAAAACTCCCGATCTCTATCATGTCTGGCAGTACGCGGTGCTTGCAGCCACCGAGGTATTCCACCCCTTCGATCTTAAGGAGATTGGAGCCAGCACCCGATATTTTGGCGCCCATACTATTGAGCATTTTTGACAGTTGCTGTATGTAGGGTTCGCAGGCCGCATTATAAAGGGTAGTCGTTCCCTTGGCCATAGATGCCGCCATTATAATATTGGCCGTCCCTGTAACCGATGGCTCATCAAGGTGTAAGTAGGTACCCTTAAGATGGGATGCTTCTACGCTGTAAAAGTTCTCTTTCGATTCAAAATTAAAATTGGCACCAAGCTTTTGAAATCCAATGAAGTGGGTGTCAAGCCGTCTTCTACCGATTTTATCACCACCCGGTTTCGGAATGTATCCCTTGCCGAATCGCGCCAACAGTGGCCCTACGATCATTATGCTGCCGCGCAGTCCGCTACCTTTTTTCTTGAAGGTATCGCTGTGCATGTATTCTATGTCTACATCCTTTGCGGTAAAAGCGTAATGCTCATCAGCGAGCTTCTCTACCACTACCCCCAGATCACCCAATAGATCTATGAGCTTGTTTACGTCTACGATGTTGGGCACATTCTCTATCTCGACCCGCTCGGGAGTGAGCAGCACAGCACATAGTATTTGAAGCACTTCATTCTTGGCTCCTTGAGGGGTAAGCTCTCCTTTAAGTTTATTACCACCTATGATCTCAAAAGCACCCATGTATTAATTTCGTTTTTTACGGTTTGATCCTGTTCTTCTGCCCTGCCCTTGATTGCGCTTTTTGGTTCGGGCTTTATTATTATTTTGATTTTGGTTCACACCCATCTGTTGCATCACTTCTTTGGTCGGTGCTAGCTGTTCTTCGGGGTTTTCGATGACAAGCTCCCCTTCGGATAATTTTTTAAGATCGCTCGCTATAGTCTCATCCTTAACGCTATTCTGATTCCACACTACGTAGGTACGCTTCATGAGATTGGCCACGCCTACCGACCATTCTTTCCGTTTTTCTTCATCTTCTTCCGCTCGCACCCTTTCTATGATATGCTCTATGGTCTTACCGTAGTGGCCATATTTTATCTTACCGGTAGGGTAAGGCACAGGTTTCGGCTTTTCAGCAAATGATTCTTCCAAAGGCTTGGGGTATGGAGAACCTACATCAAGCTTAAACTCAGACATTACATGAAGGTGATCCCAAAGCTTATGTTTGAAGTCTTCCACATCGCGCAGGTAGGGAAATAGATTTCCCATGATGGTGATGATGGCACGCGCGCAGCGGTTACGCTCTTCTCGATCTTCTATAGATACGCAGTGGTTTACCATATTATGTATGCTCCGACCATACTCTGGGAGTATTAGATCGGGTCTTGAACTATTATAAGTGATTTTCATGGGTGCTTGGGGATTTAAAATTTTATTGGCTCTTTCAACATAAGGGATGGCACGTGATGTGCAGAAAAGCGGAAATGATTTAAAGTTGGCTTTTAGTTGAAAGATTCGATGCTTTGCGCAAATGTAGGGATTTCAACCATAAATATGTAAGCAATGCGATAGAAGGTTGGCCAAATGCTGAGAAATTTTCCAGTGGGTGAAAACCGAATAAATCATAATGCCCCTTACAGAATTGGAGCCTGACGAGGGCTTCTTATCTTTGCACCGCCGATAGTATTGAGCTGTGCCGATTACATCAAATAAAAACAGCTTACCATCGTTGGTTTCAAAACGGATGCAGATTAGACCAGTTACATATTTAGCTTTTAATTTTTGGCTGGTTCTACTTGTTTCAGGTTTCTACGCGACCGCTGCCCATGCCCAGGTGGCTGCACCAAATCTTATCTGTGCGAGTGTGGAGCCTTCAGGCAATGTGCTACTAACTTGGGAGATACCTGCTGGGGCTGCTGCCGGCAATAGCTATAGGGTTTTGCGCGATCTAGGTGCAGGCGCCGGATTTGAGCAGATCGCCCTTACCACAGGATTTACAATGACCACCTATATTGATGCCACAGTAGATGCGACGCTAGCACCAGTACAATATCGATTGCAAACGGTGGGGTCGAGCATATCGGCACCCGGCAATATCGTTTCAACCATATACCTTACCATCGCATCGGCACCCCAAGGCAATGGTGCCGTGGCGCAGCTGAACTGGAACTTCCCTTATACAGGTACTCCGCCGCCAGGAAACTTTGTAGTATCCCGAACCATAGAAAACGGCAGTGTAGAAGTGGTAGCAACACCAGATGGCAATGTTCTCACAGCCTTGGATACGATCTATGGCTTCTGCGATTCTACTTCGGTAGAATATACCGTAGCTTATCAAACGCCAGCGTGCCAGAGTTTATCTCAGCCTGCTACCATCATACTAAAAGATAATCTGGGTGCTGGTATCGTACCCATCGAAACCGTGCTCATAAACCCAAGCACCGGTGATGCAGAAATCTATTGGTATCCCCTGTTGGCTCCCGATTTGGATCGATACCTTATTCAAGAGATCACCTTTCAGAATGGACAGACCGTAGCCTTAAACCAAGGTAATATTCAAGCCGGCGACCCTACCGTGTTCACATATTTCGATGCATCGCTCTCCCGCGCTACCAATTTGGTAGTCATCGGATTTGACGACTGTGGCAATGAAGATTCTTACGAAAATTTCTTTACCACCATGTTTGCAAGGACCACTTACCTAAGCTGTGACCAGGATGCTTCCATATCGTGGGGCCTTATATAGGTTGGCCAGAAGGGGTTTCGTCCTACCGCATTAAGGTACAGGTGAATGGACAGCCATACGAGACCTTGGTAGAGCTAAGTCCCGACAGTCTGAACTATACCTTTCCGGTGGAGCCGAATACAGAGTATTGCCTTTACATAGAAGCCATCTCAAACGGAAGTCAGAGGCCGTCTACCTCAAATGCATCATGCATTGAAACGGTATACCCCGAAGTAATTGACTATAACTATATAAGTAGCGTAACCACGCTCAACGATCAGGCCATAGAAATCAACATCTTACAAGATCTCGATGCGGTGGGCACTACCTACGAGCTCTTCAAGTCTCGCGATAATGGAAGTTTCCAATCTAAGGGCACCTATGCGCAGGCCGCCACTGAAAATCTCACCGTTGTAGACGAAGATGTAATGGCCGATCAGATCGTGTACCGCTATAAAGCAAAAGCGGTAGACGGCTGCGGCACGGAAATTTCAGAATCCAACATAGCAAGGAATATGGTGCTCACCGCCGGCACCTTTGCAGATACATTGATCAACTCGCTGCAATGGAATAGTTATAACGGATGGGATGGTGGTGTGACCGAATACCAAATTTTCCGAAGGCTGGGATCAGAAGACGATTTCACCCTCTATGCCTCGACGGTTGCCGGGTCAAATTCGTTTGCAGAAGATGTGACCGATTTCTTAGAGTCTGAAGGCGAGTTCTGCTATAAAGTCAGGGCAGTAGAAGCGCCCAATCAATTTGGAATTTCGGCCTTCTCGGAGTCGAACGTGGCCTGTGCCACCCAAGCACCCTTAATGTGGATACCGAGCGCTATCGTGCTGGGTGGGTTTAACAATGTCTTTTTTCCAGTGGCAGGCTTTATCGATTTTGACTCGTACAGCATGGAGATCATCAATAAGTGGGGAGAGCAGCTCTTCTTATCCGATGAAATAGGCCAAGGCTGGGATGGCAATTATAAAGGCCGGGCAGTACCCGAAGATCTATACCAATACATTATCACCTATCGCGATGGATCGGGCAAACCTTATGTAGAACAAGGCCTACTCCATGTGCGCTATTAGATTTAGATTTAAAAAGGAAACGCCGGAATCCAGCCTTAAAACCGGGCGGGATTTTACCTTAAATAATTCTTACTTTTGCCCGAATTTATTGCTAACGCAAAGTCAAAAGCTTCATGTCTCTGAATTCATCTAAAATACTGGGAGAAGGCCTTACCTACGATGATGTGCTACTCGTACCGGCATACTCTGAAGTGCTTCCCCGCGAAGTGGATATAAAGTCTAAGTTTTCTAAGAATATTGTGCTGAACACCCCCATCGTATCTGCCGCTATGGATACCGTGACGGGATACGAACTTGCCATAGCCATAGCCCAGCAAGGGGGCATAGGAGTGGTGCACAAGAATATGAGCATTGAAGCACAGGCTAGGGAAGTACGGAAAGTAAAGCGCTCTGAAAGCGGTATGATTCAAGATCCTATTACCTTGATCCGCACAGCACTCGTAGGCGATGCCCTTCAAATAATGGCAGAGCATAGCATAGGTGGTATACCCGTGATAGATCAGGACAAAACGCTGGTGGGGATTGTGACCAACCGCGACCTAAGGTTTCAGAAGGACATGACCAAACCTGTTAGCGAAGTGATGACCAAAGAAAACCTGATCACAGCCAATAAAGGAACCACGCTCGACCAGGCGGAGATAACGCTCCAAGAATATAAAATCGAAAAGCTCCCGGTGATCGATCAAAATAAAAAGCTGATAGGGCTGATCACCTACCGCGATATTATAAAGGTAAAGCAACACCCCAACAGCTGTAAAGATAAGTTTGGAAGGCTTCGTGTAGCTGCGGCTTTGGGCGTAACCCATGATGCGATGGAGCGTGCAACGGCATTGGTGAAAGCCGGCGTAGATGCTATCGTAATAGATACGGCCCATGGCCATACCAAAGGTGTGGTAGACGTGCTGCAAACCATTAAAAAGAATTTTCCCGATATCGATGTGGTGGTCGGAAATGTGGCTACCGCGGCTGGCGCCAAACATTTGGCAGAAGCCGGAGCCGATGGGGTAAAAGTAGGCATAGGCCGGGGAGCATCTGTACCACGCGCGTGGTGGCGGGTGTGGGAATGCCACAATTTACCGCTGTGCTCGAAGCTGCAGCCACCCTGAATAAACTTGGGGTGCCGCTCATTGCCGATGGTGGAATACGGTATACCGGTGATGTGGTAAAAGCCTTGGCGGCAGGTGCCGACTCGGTCATGATAGGATCACTCTTTGCCGGGGTGGAAGAGTCGCCAGGAGAAACCATCATATATGAAGGGAGAAAATTTAAATCGTACCGGGGCATGGGATCTATCGAAGCCATGCAAAAGGGCAGCAGCGACCGCTACTTTCAGGATACGGCCGATGATATAAGTAAATTGGTGCCTGAAGGGATTTCCGGCCGGGTGCCCTATAAAGGGGCACCTTGCCGAGGTAACCTATCAAATAATTGGTGGCCTGCGAGCAGGGATGGGTTATTGTGGAGCGCAAAGCATAGAGAAGCTGGCTGAAGCCAAATTTATACGTATTACCAATTCGGGGATTCGCGAAAGCCACCCCCACGATGTGCTGATAACCCGAGAAGCCCCTAACTATAGTATTAAATAAGAAATAAATCCATCATCTATTTAAATCAATAATCAAATGAGAACCCTGTTCTTCACCTTTTTTGTATTCGTCACGCTTGCTTTAAGTGCTCAAAAAAATACCGATCCCGTACTTCTCAAAATCGATGATGAAGTGGTGACCCGATCAGAGTTTGAAGCCATCTTTAAAAAGAACAATAGAGACAGCGTCATCACCAAAGCCGATCTCGACGAATACCTAGAGTTATTTATAAACTTCAAGCTGAAAGTGAAGGCAGCTGAAGAATTGGGTATGGATACCATGCCACAATTTAAGCGCGAGCTGGCCGGATACCGCGAGCAGCTTTCCAAGCCTTATCTGGCCGATAAGGCTATGACCGACTCGCTGGTGATGGAAGCCTTTAATAGAATGAAGAGCGAAGTGAAGGCATCACACATTCTCATAAAACTAGATCCCGACCCGAGCCCGGAAGACACAGCCGCTGCGTACAAGGAGATTATGGCTCTTAAGAAGCAATTGGATCGCGATGGGAGCGATTTTGACAGCATGGCCAAACTGAAAAGTCAGGATCCGAGCGCTAAGCAAAACAGCGGGAACCTTGGGTATTTCACGGCGCTGCAAATGGTCTATCCATTCGAAAACATCGTTTACAAAACACCAGTGGGCAAAGTGGGCGGGCCAGTGCGAACCCAGTACGGCTACCATCTGGTAAAGGTGACGGATAAGCGGGATGCCCGCGGCCAGGTGCGCGTAGCCCATATTATGATACTGGCCGAAGAAGGTGATCCTGAAGACTTGGCCGCGACCAATAAGCGTCGTGCCGACGAGCTTTATGAGCGCCTTGAAAATGGTGAAGATTTTGTAGAGCTCGCCAAGAAATTTTCTGATGACCGTTCGTCTTCGGCAAAGGGCGGTGAGCTACCTGCTTTTGGCTCCAGCAAGATGGTTGCAGAATTTGAAGAAGCAGCCTTCGACCTAAAAGAAGTGGGCGAGCTTTCAAAACCCATAAAATCCCCTTACGGATGGCATATCATTAAGCTTTTGGAGCGCATACCACCCCAGCCCTATAAAGAAGTAGAGAAGGAGCTGAGCAATAAAATAGCCCGCGACTCACGTTCCAATGTCAGCAAGGAATCATTTATTGCGAAGCGAAAGGCAGAGTACGGCTTTAAGGAAGACCGATCAGAATTGAAGCCTTTCTACGCAGCGCTAGATACTTCCTACTATTCGGGCAGGTGGCAGCCTTCTTCAAAACTGGAAAAAAGCAATAAAGTACTCTTTACCCTTGACAAAAAAGAATTCCGCCAGAGTGATTTTTTAAGCTTTTTGCAAAGCAGGATGCGCGCGAGACGATCGGTAGTGCCGATTAAAACAATGGTCAATGATTCATACAGCACCTATGTAGAGCGCGAAGTGATGGATTATGAAAACAGTAGGCTGGAGCAAAAGTATCCCGAATTTAAAGCCTTGGTAAATGAATATCGCGATGGGATTCTGCTCTTTGACCTGACCGACCAAAAGGTATGGAGCAAGGCGGTGAAAGACTCGGCAGGATTGGCAGCATATTACACGACCAATCAAAATGACTTCATGTGGGAAGAACGCGCCGGATACGATATGTACACTTTGGAGAAGGCGGAAGATGGAAAACTGGTAAAGAAAATGCTCAAAAAAGGTAAAAATCCGGACGAGATCCAGGCGGCCTTAAATGGAGACAATGTCTTGCGGGTGCGCGTAGAGAGCGGATTGAAAGAGAAAGAAGAAGTGCCTGCATTCCAGCTCATCACTTGGGAAAAAGGAATTTCGGATGTGGTGGAAGACAATGGCCAATTTAAAATATTGAATATCAAGGAAATTCGCAAGCCCGAACCCAAAGATTTTGACGAAACCCGCGGGCTCGTCACCGCCGCGTACCAAAATCAGTTGGAGCAAGAATGGATCGAATCTCTACGCAGCAAGCATACCGTTGAAGCGAATAAAGATGTGCTGTACACCATCAAATAATGTTATAATTTGACCAGCCTACAGCCACAGCCTGCGTTTATTGGCTTCTTGGCCATCATTATGTTTGGGGTTTTGGCATGTAAGGGTGGCGAAGAAGAAACATCGCAAGTGGTGGCCAGGGTGCACGACCATACTTTGCTGCAAAGTGAGCTGGAGCGCAAGCTTCCCAAAGATTTGAGCACCGCCGATTCGGCTCGGGCAGCCACAGCCTATGTAAATGGATGGATACGGGATAAAGCGGTATTGAGCCTGGCCGAAAAAGAGCTCGGTGAAAAGCAAAAAGATTTCTCAGAGCAACTCGAAAATTATAGAAATAGCCTGATCGTGTATGCCTATGAGCGAGCGTTTATAAACCAGAAACTCGACACCATTGTTTCCGAAAAAGATATCCAGACTTATTATGAGCAGAATTTGGCCAATTTTAAACTGCGCAATTATATTCTGAAAGTTCGGTTTTTAAAGCTGAGTTCCGATGCTCCCAAAATTGATAAGGCCGAAAAATGGCTGGAGTCAGATGACGAATCAGATTTTGACAAACTTTATGATTACTGTAGGAAGTACGCAGAGAACTTCTACTTCACCAATGACAATTGGTTGTATTTAGAAGAATTTCTGAATGAAGTACCCATGCCTGTCACAGATTGGAACAATTATTTGCGGAATAACGCGTACATTCGATTTGAGTCGGGATCATTTCAATACCTTGTACGCATTTACGATTATAAGCTAAAAGATGATACATCACCGCTTTCTTTTGAGCGTAACCGAATAGCAGAATTATTGCTGAACCGCAAGAAGGTCGAATTAATCAATAAAATGCGTGATGATGCGGTAAACAATTCATACGCAACGAAAAAAATCCAAGTTTATACCGAGTGATAAAATCAGCCATACATACCTCAATACTGATCCTGTTACTGAGCGCGCCATCATGGGCCCAGAAGCAAGTGATCGATGAAATCGTGGCCGTAGTGGGAAGCGAAATTATCCTGAGCAGTGATATCCAGATTCAAAAAAACCAGCTGAAGCAGCAGGGCTACCCCGGTAGCATTTCAGATTGCGTGGTGCTCGAAGAGATTCTTTTTGAGAAACTTATGTTGAATCAAGCAAAAGTTGACTCGCTGGAAGTGACTGATGACATAGTGGAAGTGGAGCTCAACAAAAGGCTCAGCGTATTCATAAGGCAGATAGGCTCGGAAGAGAAGCTCGAAGAATACTACGGTAAGTCGATGGGCGAAATTCGAGAAGAATTTTTCGATGTTCTAAAAGATCAGATTTTGGTGCAGCGTATGGAAGGTGAGATAGCTTCTACTTTAAACGTAACCCCAAAAGACGTCCAAAATTTTTTTGAGACCATTCCCGCCGACAGTCTCCCCTTCGTAAGTGCATCGGTAGAAATGGCTCAGATCGTTCAATATCCCGACATATCGGTGCAAGAAACCGAGCGGGTGAGAAAGCGCCTTCGGGAATTTAAGGCACAAGTAGATAGCGGTGAAGAAGAATTTGAAACCTTGGCAGTGCTTTACAGCGAAGACCCCGGCTCTGTATCCAAAGGCGGAAATCTTGGTATGCAACCCCGCGGTACGTGGGTGCCAGAATTTGATGCTGTAGCATTTGGCCTGAAAGACGGCGAAGTATCAGTGCCCTTCAAAACCGATTATGGCTGGCATAGCATGCAGATGATAGAGCGCAGGGGTGAGCTGTATAATGCCAATCATATTTTGCTCATTCCCAAAACGAGCCCGAATGAATTGCTCAAAGCCAAATTAGAACTTGACTCTATCCGAAACCTTGTGGTAAAAGACTCTATCTCTTTTGCCCTTGCCGCCTTGAAATACTCCGATGATGAACGGTCAAAAAACCAGAATGGAATGATCGTCAACAATCCAAAGGGAAGCACCATATTTGAAATGGACGAGCTCGACCCAACCCTTTTTCTGGCTATCGATACGCTGGATATTGGTCAGACATCCCGCGCTTTCTATTTTCAGGGTTCGAACCGAGAAAAAGGCTATAGATTGGTGAAACTCATATCGCGCACGGAACCCCACAGAGCCAATCTCACCGATGACTATCAATCGCTTCAAAACATGGCGTCGGAGCGCCTGCGAGCCAAGACCATGGACACCTGGGTAAGGCAGAAAATCTCTAAAACATTTATCAAGATAAACGAAGAGTATGCCGAGTGTAAATTTGGATACCCATGGCTATCAGGAACAAACAATACGGCAACCACCAATCAATAAAAGTACTATGGACGATGTAGAAGCAGTGAAACAACTGCGCAAAAAATATGCAGATATGCGAAGCGAGATTGCCAAAGTGGTGATCGGACAAGAGAAAGTGATCGATGAACTGCTAATATCCATATTCAGCCGTGGACATTGCTTGATCGTGGGTGTACCTGGGCTCGCAAAAACGCTTTTGGTAAATACCATCGCTAAAACCTTGGGGCTCAGTTTCAATAGAATTCAGTTCACGCCAGACCTTATGCCGAGCGATATTATTGGCTCTGAGATACTCGATGAGAGCCGTCACTTCAAATTTGTGAAAGGGCCACTCTTTTCAAACGTGGTGCTGGCCGATGAGATAAACCGCACCCCGCCCAAAACACAAGCTGCACTGCTGGAGGCCATGCAGGAAAAATCGGTGACCACTGCCGGCCAAACCTATCCCCTGCCGGCGCCATTCTTCGTGCTCGCTACCCAAAACCCCATAGAGCAGGAAGGCACCTACCCCCTACCAGAAGCCCAGCTAGACCGGTTTATGTTTAATATTTGGGTTGACTACCCAAGCTTTCAAGAAGAGGTAGATGTGGTGAAAGCCACCACCAGTGATGTCGTGGCAGATGTGAAACAGGTGATAAGCGCCGACGAGATACAAGATTTTCAACAGCTGATCCGCAAAATACCCGTGCCCGACAATGTGGTGGAATACGCCGTGGGCCTTGCTAGCAAGACACGCCCTGCCACCGAGATGGCCTCAGGGGAAACCAATAAATACCTAAGTTGGGGCGCAGGGCCAAGGGCTTCGCAATTTTTGATCATTGCGGCCAAATGCCATGCTGCCCTCCACGGCAAATTCTCTCCAGATATAGAAGATGTAAAAGCCGTAGCGCTGCCTATCTTGAGACATCGGGTGGTGCGCAACTATCAGGCAGAAGCCGATGGACATACTGTAGAAGCTTTGGTAAACGGCCTATTATAAATCTAAAACACGCAAGATTGGCAGAGTCCCGCTCCAGATTAATTCTACGTTAATAATTTCCCGTCGCATTGTGAATACTGCGATTCTACTATCTTTGTGTGCTCTTGACACTTAGAACCTAAATTATAGAAAATGATAAAAGTTGCAATTAACGGCTTCGGCCGAATAGGTAGACTTACCTTCCGTGAATTACTAAAAAATGACGCTATTGAAGTAGTGGCCATCAATGACCTCACAGATGCTGAGACCTTGGCACACCTGCTCAAGTATGATTCAAATCAAGGCAGGTTTCATGGCGAAGTAAAAGCTGAAGGAAAAGACGCTCTCGTCGTAGACGGAAAAAAGATAAAACTTTATTCTGAGCGCGACCCTGGCAACTTGCCTTGGGCATCGCTGCAAGTGAATGTGGTGGCTGAGTGTACTGGAATATTTACCGATGCCGAAGGAGCTGGAAAGCACCTTACTGCTGGTGCCAAGAGAGTAATAATCAGTGCTCCCGCAAAAGGAGACGTGAAAACAGTCGTGATCGGTGTCAATGAGCAGACCATCGTAGATTCGGACAAGATTATATCAAATGCCAGTTGCACCACCAATTGCCTTGCACCCATGGCCATGATCCTTGATGAAGAATTTGGAATAGAACGTGGATACATCAATACCATTCACGCCTACACCGCCGATCAACGACTGCAAGATGCCCCACACCGCGATTTGCGAAGGCCTGTGCCGCTGCATCGTCAATAATCCCCACCAGCACTGGTGCTGCCAAAGCGGTAGGTCTGGTATTACCACATCTCCAGGGCAAGTTGGATGGCGTAGCGACCAGAGTACCGGTAGCCACAGGTTCCATGACCGATCTCACAGCTATCTTAAAGAAAGAAGCTACGGTAGAGCAGATCAATAGCGCAATGAAGAAAGCAGCCGAAGGAAAGCTAAAAGGTATCCTCGAGTATACCGAAGACCCTATTGTTTCGATCGACATCGTGGGGAGCACTTACAGCAGCATATTTGATGCTGGCATCACTTCCGCAAATGGAAACCTCATCAAAGTGGTGGCATGGTATGACAACGAATATGGATATTCTACACGCACAGCCCAATTAGTGGGGATGGTTGGGTAGCCATTGACCCATTGATTATTTAAATAAAGTCTATGCCGCATGATCATTATTTACTGCGGCATACTTTTTTTGAAAAAACTTTTGAGAGACCTTTCTGTTAACCTTCATATTTTCCGCATTCACCTACCGATAAAAGGATTGTTCAAAATTAGGTTGATAAACCACCGACTTCGCCTAAAAATCGATACTCAAACATCCGTCAGGTTCTTATCTTCGTAGCTTAGGCTTAATATTCTTATTTCACCAAATTGACATGAAAAAACTTTCTATTCTCTTCGCACTTGCCTTCGCAGTTAATACGCAGTTTTCATTTGCGAGCGACTGTGCAACTGCATCGTCTATAACGCCCGCAGTATCGCTAAGTGCCGGCTCAGTGAGCGGCTCATTTGCTGCTGAAACATATTCTGGCACACCAGAATGTGCAGGGCCTGATGGTAATCCAGACGCTTGGTATCAATTTTCCGCAACCCAAAGCACCATGTTCATTGGAGCCAATGCGGGTGGTGATCTCGACTTGGCGATTGAAGCATTTGCCAGCTGTGGCGGGCTAAGTATCGCGTGTACCAATGCCGGCGGAACCGCCGAAAGCGAACGATCTATCCTGACAGGCTTGACCGTAGGCGCCACCTATTTTTTTAGGGTTTATCACAGCGGCGCCACCGCGGCAGGCACCACTGGTTTTACTGTGGCTGTAAGCTCCGTGCCATTGGTAGAATTACGACCTGAGTTTTGTGATCTTGATGATTATACTACCAATGACATCATCAAAGCCACTCAACCATCGAATTTGGCAGAAATCACTTATTACCAATGGAGATTTGAAGAGCTGAGCGCTCCATTTAACACCTATGAAGTCATTTCTCCAAACGGTGGAAATCCCAACTTCCGCCTTCAGTGGTTTGATGACATCCTTTACGGAATGAGCTATGACGTAAGTGTCAGGACGTCCATGTCTGGCGGCAGCTTGGTGGGTGACTATTCGAATATTTGCGAAATAGCGCTCCAGCCAAATGTGCTTCCCACGCGGCTCGAATCTCAATATGCGGGAAGCTTTGTTAACTTTTGTGATGTAGTGGGTGCCGAAGCTGTAGGAGGTGCAGATCGCTATCGCTGGACTTTCAATGATCTCGAAAATACCGTTTCAGTCTTTGGCGATGGCAATCAACGCCTGCTCAGATTATCAAAAGTGCCCAATCTCAGATTGGGGCAGACCTATGTAGTTTCAGCTTTTGCAGAGGTGAATGGAATGGAAAGTTCAGCGGGAACGCTTCGATTCTTGAATACGGTAAACAATGTTCCCAACACGGGTCTGAACAGTAATATATATCCCTGTGGATCGACCTATCCGATCAACCTTGCCGTACAGGCCTTCGAAGTTTGCAAAGCAGAAAACTATACCTGGAGATTCAGAAACACGTCTAGCGTGCAGCCCGACCTTACATACACCCGCGTTGGTGGCAATAGGTTCATCCGCCTCGAGTGGGTAACTGGCCTCATTGTTGGCGATACCTATGATGTAGACGTTAAAGCCCGTCAAGGACAGAAGAATGGAGATTATTCATCCATCTGCAGCCTTACTATTGGAGAATCTACAGCCCCAATGGGCAGGCCGCTCTTGGCAAATGGAGATGGGTTTGCTCCAGTCTTGGCACAGCCCAATATCGAACTTACCGTGTTGAGCAACGGGAATGACGCCAGCGATGGCATAAGCTTCCATATCTCGACCCACGATCAGGGTGAAATGGCCGAAGCGCGGCTCTACGATTTGAGCGGACGCCTCCTCGCAACCAGAAAAGTCAATATTATAGAAGATGTACAGCGAATTAATTGGAATGTGCCTGGCATGACTTCGGGCATATACCTGCTTCACATCGCTTCTGAAAATGAAATTATATCCCAGAAAATTTTCGGTATTTTAAGTCCAGAAAGATTTAATCGTACTTTGAGGGGCTTTTAGCCCCTTTTTTAATGAACCGAATCCTCCATCACGCCCCTTTGATCAGGCTGGCACTGCCCATGCTTTTGGGTTGCTACCTTGGGCTGTCCATAGATGAGAGCTTCAAGCTGATATTTCCCTTGGGAATGTTGGCTCTGGTGGTTCTTGCGCTTCTACTCAACCGGAAATCATGGAAACAGCAAAACCGGAAAACAGGTTTTGGCGTTCTCATCACCATCGGATTCTTTCTTGCGGGTATTTGCTCGGCTCAAATCGAGCTTGACGCTAATGAAAAGGCACTCCAACTGCCTGAAGCAAGTGATTACTACACGGCAGAAGTGTTGACAAAACCCGAACAAAAAACAAAAAGTACAAAGCTGGAGCTGATGCTCACAGGCGCTGCAGATAGCAGTGCGCATTTTACTGATTTCAGAATTAAAATAATTGCCTATGCGGATAGTAGTTTACAGTTAGAATCCTTGGTTCGTGGCGATCGGATACTAGTCACGCAACCAGTACGACCACATCAAAGAGCACTCAACCCAAATCAATTCGATTATGGAGCGCACCTTAAAAGCAAAGGATTTGCCGGGACGACCTATTTTAGCAAAGCGCCGATATTGCTCAAACAGAGCCGACAGAAATCAGACGTTTCTGGATTCTTCGAAAATCTACGGTTGCGGTGTATTGCAATTTTTAAGTCTTATGATCTCGGAAATGATGAGTTGGGAGTCGCTTCGGCGCTCATCTTAGGTCAAAAATCTTACCTCGATAAGGAGCTAAAAGGTTCGTTTGCGGCGGCAGGCGCCATTCATATCCTTGCGGTAAGTGGCCTTCACGTCGGTATCATTTATTTGTTGCTTATCAACTTGGTAAAGTATGTGCTTCCGAAGAAAAGGTTCAAGCTCCTGTCTGTT
This sequence comes from uncultured Cryomorphaceae bacterium, assembly GCA_963836915.1. Lineage (GTDB taxonomy): Bacteria > Bacteroidota > Bacteroidia > Flavobacteriales_D > Cryomorphaceae > Cryomorpha. The sequence continues at coordinate 1,659,825 of CAWILH010000002.1, forward strand.
GCTCTTGTGATCGCAGCGCTTTGGTGCTACGCGGGCATCACCGGATTTTCGCCTTCTGTACTTCGCGCTACTACCATGTTCTCGTTTATTGCATTGGGCAAAGAGACAGGCCGCACCGGTAATATTTACAATATGTTGGCGGTAAGCGCTCTGGTGCTCACCATTATCAATCCTTCCATCGTGAAGGAAGTGGGTTTCCAGCTTTCTTATATCGCCGTGATCGGGATTGCAGCATTGTTCAAGCCGATCTATTCACTCTTGATTTTCAAATCCTGGTTTGCCGATAAAGCTTGGAGCCTGCTGGTAGTTTCGTTTGTGGCACAACTCGCCACCTTTCCGCTGAGCATTTACTATTTTGGACAGTTTCCCAACCTATTTCTGATCTCTAATCTGCTCGTCATCCCACTTGCCACTTCAGCGCTTTATTCGGGATTGGCACTTTTGATCATCCATTGGGTGCCTTTTATTGACATCTTGGTTGCTTTCTGTATGAAATGGATTCTTATCTCGCTGAATGCATCGGTCTATACTATCGCTGCCATACCCTATAGTTATACCGACGGAATCTACGTGACCGCGGTCAGCATGCTGGGACTTTACGTACTCATTATAAGCATCATACTTTTTATCTCTTGGCCCAACCGAGCCCGACTCATTGCCATTTTCACGATAGGGTTTCTTCTGGTTGCAGCGCTTACAACCCGAATATTCAAGCAATCCCAACAGATCAGGTTTGACATTCTTGCTGGCCCAAAATGCAGCCTGATAACCTTTACGGAAGGAAAGAAAATGTGGATCTTGAGCGCCGATACTTCAAGCGTATTTCAAGCTTCAAGCAAATTTTACATCGATGGATTTTGTGATCAAAACGGTATCACCACCTTAATATGGCTCCCGACCAACGAGCCCTTGAGAACAGAATCAATAATTGTCGAAAATGGAATATTGAGATTTCGCAAGTGGCAGGGCATTTACGATCTCACCGGAATACGCAGCCAGAAATTTGGCAGCATCGCTGATTTTCTGCTTGCAGAAGATTACTACGGCCTCAAGAATTTTAAATCTTTGTCACCAGATACTTATGTTATCTTAGGTTCCACGCTCTATCCCTATGATCAGGAGCGGGCTTTGGCCTATTGCAGAGAAAAAAACTGGAAGGTCTGGAATATGGATGAGCAGGGCGCTTATTCGCTAAAATAAGCTTACTCCCCTTTGATTTTCTTTGCTTCCGCTCCGTCTATCACCTGCCCGTTAAACTCGCCGACTACAATAGACTCATCAAAACCTTCGGACAGAATGGCTTTCCGACCTTCCGCAGCCTTCTCAAAGCTGTCGTAATTTCCATATACATAGGTTGTGTTTCCATTTTCACCACGTACAGGCCGCACGTTGCCAAGCGTCATATACTGGCCTAATACTTCGGCCGGCACACGCCCTTGAAAAGAACCGAGCTGCACAGAAAAGTTCACAAACTTTGCGTTGATATTTCCGCTGCTCTTATCGCCTGAGATATCTTCTTTTTCATTTACCGTTGCGCCGGCATCGTGAAGGGTAATTCGCTTGCCGCCTTTATAGGCCGTTACGAAAGAACCTTCAAATCCTTTGAGCAATAGATCGATCTTATGCTCTGCCGCATCTTTTATAGAAGGGTATGATCCAGATACGTAGCGCGTAAGACCATCATTACCTTCCACTACGAGCAGCCCAGGTACATCTCTAAAGAGATTTTTGGATAGCCGGTAGCGGTAAGCTCCGATCTGTACCCTGAAGGTCACAAGGTCAGAGTTTCTTCCTACCAATTCCATCGTATTGGCAAGCAGTTCTATCTCAGTTTGATCTACTTCTGAGCTCGTTCCAAACTCTTTGAATACCACTCGGGTATCAAGGCCAAGATTCTTTAAGCCAATCGTACGCTCTACCGTTTCTTCTAAACTTTGAAAATCGCCTACATAATACACCGTTCCATTTTCTGTCTCTTCGGCCCGTACGTCAGAAATAGATAGTAGCTGGGCTATATCATCCCCTTGCAGTGCTTCGGTATTGAAAAATTCGATTCGAAATCCTTTGGTTCTAGAGCCGCTTCCCTTGCCCACATCGGCGGTAAAGAGTTGCGATTTTGCGAAAGTTGTTTTACCCGTGCTATCCAAGTAGCTCTCGTACATGGATGCAATAGCTGCATCGGTGAGTGTTACACCTTCTCCATTTACCATGGCACCTTTGGCCGAGTTGGGCTCCTTATCCAAATAATCGGCTACGCCATCTTCATCTGCATCTAGCGGACATCCCATATTGGTAACCGATGTACCGGTAGGGGTAAATGGACATTGATCAATAATATCGGCCACGCCGTCACCATCTTCGTCTTCGTATTCAAGCTTTTGCAAATCTTCTTTGCTCACTCCATCAGGCATCTCCTTGCCATTTTTGAAATAATGAAGATTATAGGCCAGTCCTACACTAGAATAGAGAAACTTGTCATTTCCTTTTTTCCCTGTGGTAGGCGAATTCTCAGTAGAAGAAACATTATCAAGATTATCGGTCAGGGTAAGAAACATTTCTGCGCCTGCGCGAAAAGTGAAGGCATCCGATACCTTTACTTCTACCCCCGCCCCTACTGGAAAAGCGATAGATCGCAAAGCATACGCGTTTGGATCTTCATTGCTGCTTCTCAGATCGGTCTCGTATACATTATCCCGCTCCAGAATGCTTGCGCTCTTGGCATTATTATCATTCTGTGGCATGCTTCGTAGCGTTCCATCGCTCCAGGTATAGTATTTTAGTCCGTTGGCATCATAAAGATCTCCTTTGGGATTGAACTCAAATGAAGAAACCCCAACAGAAACGTACGGAGAGATCAGCCTTTCCTTTGGTAAGAAATTATCAAAATTATAGGTAATGGAAGCTCCCAATGACCTTACGCTTGATTGAAAATTGACTGCATCGTTTTTGAAGCGTTCCATCCCACTCAGATTTCCGAAAAGCACCGAGAAATTGAGTCCGAAGGCATCGTTGATTTTATTTCTTACCCCAAGATTATATCCCCAGTCAAGGGTATGTGCGGTACTATGGCCTCCCAGATTTCCTATATCACCAAAATACGTGAGCACCCCCGCGCCCAGCTCTACCTGGGGCCGGTATAAGCGATCCGTATTACTGGTTATGCTTATTTTGGTAGAATCAGTATTGGCTTGTGCCAAAAGCATTTGGCTCAGCGATAATACGAGAAGAGTACTTAGAAAACTTGACTTTATTAGGGGCATGGCACAATCAAATTAATGTGCCTTATACTACCAAGTACCCCATTTTGTTCCATTACGGAACTTTACCGGCGCTTTAGTTTTACTGAAACCACTTCTGATTGGTGATCATCAACGCTTCCTGAACGGTAATCCTCACTCCGTCATTATAGGCCGTCACGAAAGGCCCTTGAAATTTTTCATATTTCGCAGTAATACGCTCCCTATTATCGCGCGCCGCCTTATATACTTGGTGATACCCGGTGGTGTACTTAAAGAGTCCGCTGTGATTTTCCAAGTTCCACTTTTCAGTGAAAACGTAAATCTTCGAAAATTGCGCACGCTGAAGATTGTTCTTACCTGCGGCAAGCTGAACACGATAGAAGATACCGGTTTCTGGTTCTGGCACATCTACTATATTACCATCTGTGACGTTGCGATTCGATGCAGTGGGTGCAGGTGCTGTGCCACGTGGATCGATCGCTTTCCCATCTCCGTTTTTGGGGCTTTTCTTGGGAGATGCGGTAGTTTTTGGAGTCGAAGGCTTTTCTGGATTTTCAGTTTTAGCAGGCTCATTTGCAGCGACGCTGGCTTCTGGCTTGGGCGGTATCTTGGTCTCGGGCAGCGATTTTGCAGGTGCTGGTGGCACGCGAATTTCAGCTATTTCATCTGCTTCTTCTACTACTTCTATTGCGGCCAGCTCAGGCTCATCGGACATTTCATTGATCACCTCAGCCCCGGTGGTGTCTTTTTCTTCTTCCTGAGCCATTAGCGCTGCCGGATCTGGCTCATCTCCATTTCCAATAGGAATGAGAATGGTCTCTTCATTTTGCAAAAACGAAAAATCACCACTTATCATTGGGTCTTTACCAGACATGGCTACTACGGGCAAAAGTTTGTAAGAAACTATAACTTTCTCATTGTCAGGTATATCATACCAGATGTACTTCACCTTATTATCTTCCACGCTGAATACTGCAGAGCTCGATTTTAGATCGACTACCGTATAGCCATTCGGAATATTTTCTTCCACTTTGGCAAATCCTTCAAGCGAATTTTTGGTAATGGCAATGTCAACTTTCCATTGATTGATCCCGGTAGACACCATGCTGCGAGCCGCGCTGGCCGTGGCGTTGTTGTTCAATGCCTTATCGGCCAATGACTTCTTGATAGATTCTGCGGTCGGATTAGCGGCATCACCCACGGCCACTATCTGGTTTGGTAAGTCATAATTCCGGCGCTCATTTTCATAGATGTAAGAGAAGCGCGACTCTACTGGCAGCTGTCCTTGCGCATCGGCATTTGCAATAAGCCTATACTTGATGGTAAACTTTTTGGAAGAAGGTAGCGCCATCCAAATAAACTTGGCCTTCTGATCATTGAAGGTAAAAGAAGCACCAGCGGTCTCAACCATCTCGGCGCTCAGCCCATCGGCCAGCGTAATTTGATACTTTGCAAAGCCGCTCACGTCAGACTTGTTCAGTTCAACGGTCACCACTTGCTCATCGCCTGGCTTCAATACCGAAGGTATATCGTGTTTTATTTCTACTTCCGACTTTTGAAAATATCCAAGCGCAAGCAAAAAGATAAAGTTGAATGCAAATATGAATTGTTTGATCATGCTGGCCAGTTATGGAGTATAGATTCTTAGTTTAAACAAATCTACATTGCCAACCGGCTCTTTACAGGATCTTGCTATCCTTTTGCAAACAGAAAACTGTTGAAAATGGAAGGGTCAGTAAAAATGGGGTCTAAAAATTTGGCTTTAGGGTGTACTTACCGTAAAATCGCTCAATATGCTCTACCGCTTCTTCGGGAGTATTTACCAATCTGAAAAGTGAAAGATCCTCTTCACTGATTGATTTATAATTGGTGAGCAGGGTCGCCTTCATCCAATCGAGCAGCCCTTTCCAATAGTCTTCTCCGTACAGGATTATGGGAAACCGACCGATTTTTCCGGTCTGAATAAGGGTGAGCGCTTCGAATACTTCATCGAGCGTTCCGAAGCCACCAGGCATCACGATAAATCCTTGGGAGTATTTGACAAACATTACTTTACGAACAAAAAAGTAGTCGAACGTGAGCAATTTATCATTATCGATATATGGATTGCCCTGCTGCTCAAAGGGCAAATCAATATTAAGCCCGATGCTTACGCCGCCGCCACGGTGTGCTCCTTTATTGCCGGCTTCCATAATGCCTGGGCCACCACCCGTAATTACACCATAGCCGCATTGGCTCAGCCTGAAGGCAATATCTTCGGCAGCGAGGTAAGAAGGATCATCATCGGTAAATCGGGCGGAGCCAAAGATAGAAACCGAAGGTTTGATCCGCGCCATTTTTTCAAAGCCTTCTACAAACTCGGACATGATTTTGAAGATTGCCCAGCTATCATTGGTTTTAACTTCATTCCAGTTGCGCGCTTTAAAAGCTCGTTTTATCCGCTTATCTTCTTCATTATTGCTCATAGGAGTTCTTGTTTTAGGTATCGGGAAGTATGTCCTTTATTGGATTTTACGATTTGTGCAGGGGTGCCTTTCGCCACTACCATTCCACCACCATCTCCGCCTTCCGGCCCGATGTCTATAATGTAATCTGCCACCTTGATCACATCCATATTATGCTCTACCACCAGCACCGTATTGCCAGAGTCTACCAGCCTATTCAGCACTTCGAGCAATAATTTGATGTCTTCAAAATGTAGCCCTGTGGTCGGCTCATCTAAAATATAAAAGGTGCTACCGGTATCTCGTTTAGAAAGTTCAGATGAGAGCTTTATGCGCTGGGCTTCGCCACCCGATAAGGTAGTGGATTGCTGCCCCAGGGTAAGGTATCCGAGACCTACATCGTTTAGGGTGTTGAGCTTCATGGCTATTTTTGGGATGTCTGCGAAGAATACGGCGCCTTTTTCGATCGTCATATCCAGCACATCGCTTATGGAATTTGCCTTGTAGCGCACCTCCAGCGTCTCCCTATTATAGCGCTTGCCCATGCAGGTCTCGCACTGCACGTATACATTGGGCATAAAATTCATCTCGATAGTACGCAGCCCTGCGCCCTTACAGGTCTCACAGCGGCCGCCTGTGGTGTTAAATGAAAATCTACCTACTTTATAGCCTCTTATTTTTGCTTCTGGCATTTCTGCAAATAGATTTCGGATGTCGGTGAAAACTCCGGTATAGGTCGCGGGATTACTACGCGGGGTGCGCCCGATGGGAGATTGATCAATCTCAATCACCTTATCAATATGCTCCAGCCCCTTCAATGATTTATAGTCCAATGGCTTGTTGACCCCATTGTAAATATGGTTATTCAGTATGGGGTAAAGGGTGTGGTTCACAAGCGTCGACTTGCCGCTACCAGATACACCGGTGATACAGATAAAGGTGCCCAATGGCAAATCGACATTTACCTTTTTCAGATTATGACCCGATGCTCCTTTAAGGCTCAACTTCTTGCCATTGCCCTTCCTTATTTTGTTAGGGATTTCGATTTTTCGTCTTCCGTCGAGGTATTCCGACGTGAGTGAGTTCGATTTCAAAATTTCTTTCGGACTCCCTTGGCTTATGATCTCCCCGCCCTGCACACCGGCTTTTGGGCCAATATCTATTACATGATCGGCTGCGAGAATCATATCCTTGTCATGCTCCACTACAATCACCGAGTTGCCCACGTCTCGAAGCGCTTTGAGCGAATCGATCAGGCGGTTATTGTCGCGCTGATGCAGGCCGATGCTGGGCTCATCAAGGATATAAAGTACCCCTACCAGTTGGGAGCCGATCTGCGTGGCAAGCCTTATACGCTGGGCTTCACCACCACTCAGGGTCTTGGCGCTCCGATTAAGGCTTAGGTAATTAAGCCCCACATCGCGCAGGAAGCCCGAGCGGCTTGTAATCTCCTTTAAAATATCGTGCGCGATGCGCTTCTGGCGCTTTTCCATCTTTGGCTCAAGCGCGTTTATCCATTGGTCAAACTGATCTATTCCAAATGAAGAAACTTCGGCGATGTTCTTACCATCGAGCTTGAAATAAAGCGCTTCTTTTCTAAGGCGGGCTCCATCGCACCGCGGGCAGCCGGCTTGATTCATAAAGCTCTTGGCCCAGCGCTGTATCGGAGCAGAAGCATTCTCTTCGGCCTGTCGGCTTATAAACTCCACCAAGCCTTCAAACTGCATACTGTACTCATTGGTACCGCTATCGCCCTGTGTCTTTACCGTCTCATCGGTACCGCTCAGTATTTTTTCGAGCAGCTCATCGTCTATTTCCGATACGGGGGTATTAAGATCGAAGCCATACTTCTGGAGCAATGCTTCGATCTGCTTAAAAATCCAATTATTCTTATACGAACCCAGCGGCGCCAACGCTCCCTTCCTGATGGTCTTCTTCTCATCGGGCAGGATTTTTTTTCGGTCTATTTCGCTCACTACCCCGAGGCCATTGCAGCGCTTGCACACCCCATAAGGAGAGTTGAATGAAAATAGATTGGGCTCAGGCTCTGGATAGGATATCCCGGTGGTAGGGCACATCAAGCCCATGCTGAAATGGCGTACTTCATCGCTGTCCTTTTCCAGTATCATCAAAGCTCCCTTACCCATATCCATAGCTACGCGGGTACTCTCGCGCAGTCGGTTTAGATCGGCCTTGGTCACTTCAAGGCGATCTATGATCACTTCGATATCGTGTATCTTGTAGCGGTCGAGCTTGAGCTTGCTTGTTATTTCTTTCACCTCGCCATCTACCCGTACACGCAGGTATCCCTGTCGGGCTATTTGCTGAAAAAGCTCACTATAATGTCCCTTTCGGCCGCGTACCAATGGAGCTAGGATGGAGATAGGTTTTCCAGTATAATTTTCTATTAGGAGATCTACGATTTGATCTTCGCCGTATTGCACCATACGCTCACCGGTTTTATACGAAAAGGCTTCTCCTACCCTAGCGTAGAGCAGGCGGAGGAAATCGTAAATTTCGGTGATGGTGCCTACGGTAGATCGTGGGCTCTTGCTAATGGTTTTTTGCTCGATGGATATGACCGGGCTCAACCCGGTGATCTGATCTACATCTGGGCGTTCCATATTTCCCAAAAACTGGCGGGCGTAGGCGGAGAAGGTTTCCACATAGCGCCGCTGCCCTTCGGCGTATAGGGTGTCAAAAGCAAGAGATGATTTTCCGCTTCCGCTCAAACCGGTTATGACCACCAGCTTATTTCTTGGAATCGAAACATCTATATTCTTAAGATTGTGCACCCGGGCACCGATCACTTCGATGCTCTCCTGTTCTAAAATATTAATTTCCTGGCTCACTGAATGTCTCTATTGAATCGCCCATTAAAGGTTCTATCAGCGCCTTTTGTTCGGGACTCAATTCGTATGGGATAAGTCCTTCGCTGGTATCGGCCGGAATCTGGATGCTGTATTTATTTCGACCCGGATTGGTCAAATAGGTATCTCTTAGCCAAGGGTTTAAGATCTTTAGAATCTTATAATTGATACCTGCCCTAAAGGCAAAATCAGCAAAATCATTTACGGAAGTATCTACCTGAAGCTCGAGCACTTGGTAGGGTGGATATAAATCCTTGGGTCGAAAATGAAAGCCGTATTGGGCGGGCTTGCCCAATATTTCTTTTTGTGCCAAGATGCGGTATAGGTAGCGTCCGGTCTCTTCATTGAGCAGCAGGTCGTAGTAATTTTCAGACTTTTGGCGATTTACCTGTCTGGCCAGCCCTGCCATACCTACATTATAAGAAGCTGCCGCCATAGTCCAGTTCCCATACATTTTATAGGCTTGATTTAGGTATTTGCAAGCTGCCTTGGTGGCTTTGGCCACGTGATATCGTTCATCTACTTCGTTATTTATTTCGAGTCCCATTTCTCTTCCCGTATCGCGCATAATTTGCCAAAAACCTGTGGCTCCTGCTGGCGAGACTACATTGGTAAGGCCACTCTCTATCACGGCCAAATATTTAAAATCGTCTGGCACTCCTTCGGCGGCGAGTATGGGCTCAATAACCGGAAACCAGCGATTGGCGCGCTTATGAAAAAGCAGCGACTGAGACTGCCAATAGGTGTTGACCAAAAGCTCACGGTCCAGACTCTCCCGCACATCTATGATTTCCAGCGGTACAGGCTCTCCGGCAAAGTCTAGTTCGGAAGGCATATTCAAAGAAAATATCTTATAATTTTCATTGAAATAACGCTGGTAGGAAATGTCAACTTCGGTATCATTTTCTGCAAAAGATAGCGCAATCCAACCAATGCCAAGACACGTGACCAATAGCAGTACAAGAATTATTTTTTTTAAAAAGCTGTTGAATAAACTATTCATTTTTGACTAGGGGTTGTGATGATTCTAAATGCAGACTTTTTCCTTTTCGTTTGTTTCTGACGGTAAGTAACCATAGGGTCAAAAAAACAGCGAGAAAGCAGATGATAATGGCTCCAATGACGACAAAGTTAGTGCTATTACTGAAAGAAATAATTAACAAAAAAGCACTGACCGCAATTGCTGAAATAAGACAATAAAGCCCGCCCACCTTCCTATCGGAGAAGCCGGCATAAGAAAGATTATGGGTAGTGTGATCTTTTCCACCCACGAAGGGTGATCGGCCGCGCGCTATTCTATTGACCGTGACCACCGCCGTGTCTACCAGCGGTAATAGAAATACCAAGAGTAAGCAGGCCAAACCGAAATAAGGACTGGCAGATACCGAATCGGTCGCCGCATTCCAGCAATAATGGATGCCGATATAGCCGAGAATGACGCCGAGAAATTGACTTCCCGTATCGCCCATATACATCGTGCTCGGGTACCAATTGAAAAACAAAAAACCAGCTAGGGATGCCAAGACGCCGATTAAAATCAAGAAGTCGGCACTTTGCCAAGTGCCATTGAGCATGATATAGCCAATCGCCGCAATCACAATAAAAGCAGAGACGGAAGTAGCTATACCGTCCATATTGTCAAGCATATTAATCGAATTCATGATGCCTACCACCCATACCACGGTAAGCACCTGATTGATCAGCGTGGAGTCGAACACATCGATTGCCGAATGAGTAAATACGAAGATCAGGCCGCAGAGTACCTGAACGATAAATTTCAAAATCGGACGGGTATTATAGGCATCGTCGGTGAGACCGAGTATGAAGCCAAGTGTTCCGGCTATGAGCAATCCCGATATGGGTAGGCTCTTAAAGATTCTATTGGCATCAAAAACCACCGAATAGATACAGATACTGATCAGAAAGATAATGAAGAAGGCCAAGCCACCGATCGCAGGTTTGGTGTGGGCACTCCATCGCACGACGGCATCGGGCTGGTTTTTGGTACCGAGTGTTTTTACAAACTTCAATAAAATACTGTTTATTAAAAGAGCAAAAGCAGTCATTCCGCAAAAGAAGAAGGAGAAAAGCAATATGAGCACTACATCATCGGACAAGCTTAGCGTGTTTTAAATGATTTGAAATCCATCGCGTTATTTCGATCCTTATCGGATAAAACAGGATTTTCGCAATCCCAGTCGATGGCGAGTTCGCTGTCATTCCACTGCACCGAGATCTCACTCTCTTTATGGTAATAGGCCGTACATTTATATGAAAATACGGTATGGTCTTCTAAAACCAAAAAGCCGTGCGCGAAGCCTGGTGGAACATAAAATTGCTGTTTATCCTTTGCCGTGAGTTTTGCCGAAACATATTTGCCGAAGGTCTTGGAATCCTTGCGCATATCGACCGCTACATCAAGTACGCTTCCCGAGACCACGCGCACCAGCTTACCCTGCATATAGGGATCGAGCTGCATATGAAGGCCGCGGAGCACTCCTTTATTGGACATCGACTCATTGTCTTGTACGAAATCGACGTCGAGCCCGGTGGCTTCTTTAAAGCGCTCCTTATTAAAGGACTCCAAAAAGTAGCCACGCTCATCGGTATATACATCGGGTGTAAGTAATAACGGCCCTTCTATATCAAAATGTTCAATCTTCATTAGCTTCCAAAAATTCTACTCAGCCAAGATCCGGCCGGCTTCTTTTTACTCTCATCATAATACCCGTAGCCGTAACCGTACCCGTAGCCATAGCCGTAACCATAGCCGTAACCGTAGCTATAGCCGTATTTATTTCGGTCTACATCTACACAATTCAGCACTACGGAAAGTTTATGCAAGTCATTCTCATTGATCAGGCGATCTACCATCTGCACGTATTGCTTCTTGCTATAATCTGCCCTGAAAATAAATATCGGATGGTCGGCCTGTTTTACCATTTTAATACCATCTGTAACCAGCCCCACTGGCGGGTTGTCAATAATGATCACATCATAATTTGCCTTGAGCTGACCGAGGGTGACCTGCATCTTTTTGCTTATGATGAGCTCTGCCGGATTTGGCGGTATCGGGCCTGCGGTGATAAAATCGAGGTTATCAACTTTACTGGCCTGGATACAATCTTCGAGGCTTGATTTGCCAATAAGGATCGTGCTCATCCCGCGCACATTGTCTACGTTAAAACCTAGGTGGATTTTTGGCTTACGCATATCAAGGTCTATTACGATCACGCGCTGACCCGAATATGCGATGATCCCCGCTAGGTTAATGGCCACAAAGGTTTTACCCTCGCCCGAAGTGGTAGATGTTATGGCTACGGTGCGCGCTTCGGTCTGCCCCTTCACTTCTCCCATAAACTGAAGATTGGTCCTGAGGCTTCTGAAGGCTTCCGAGATCATCGATTTCGGGCTCTTGTCAATAAGCAGCTGCGATGTGGGTATATCCTTTTTATACTTCGGTATCATCCCCAATATGTTGATGCTGGCATTGCTCAGCTTGGTGATCTCGCTGAGCGACGTGATATTATTATGAAGCAAATATTTGATGACAATGATGAGCAGCGCTATCAGGATACCCGCAATGATGGCCGAAGAAGTGATAAGGTTTTTCTTCGGAGAGATGGGCTCGTTAGCGCTGATAAGCCGCTCCAACACTCTGTTTTCGGGCACGTATCCCGCCTGCGATATACGGTACTGGGTTTTCTTTTCGAGCAGCAGCGTATAATACTTTTCATTGATGTCAAAAAGACGCTGCAAGCGCGCAAATTCCAACTCTTTCTTGGGAAGGGTTCCAAAATCGGCCTCGTACTCATCGATTTTTGATTGAAGGTATTCCTGCCTTATCAGGAGCTTCTCTTGTGCAGATTTAATGCTTTGGAGTATAAGGTTTTTCTGAATATTTATACTGTAATCCAGCCCTTCGATTCTCGAACTTATCTGCGTAAAGTCGAGCTGCATCTCTTCGCGCAGCACGAGCAAATCGCGAAGTTTATCGAGCATTCCGGTTATCGACGCTTCATATTTGGTGCCGGTAAGCAATGGGATGATGGCGTAGACATCTACTTCAGTTTTCTTCTTATCGTCCATCGTACGGAGCACTTCTGCAAGCATATTTTGCTCCAGCTCTACTTGAATCATCTCATCTTCATACTGCCTGAAGAAGTCGAAATAGAGCGTAGATAGATTATCGAGGTTCGAGATTTTATTCTCTTTTTTATAATTATTGAGCTGTAGCTCGGAGTCGCGCAAATTTTGATAAACTGTATCAAGCTGACTATCAATAAATTTGAGAATGCTCTTGGCACTTTTTTCCCTATTTTCCAGATCAAAGAGAATGTATTCATTCGCGTGAGCGATCACGAAATCACGGGCTATACCGGGATTATTATCACTCATACTGATCTCGATGGTCTGCGCGGTATTATTCAAGATCTTAGTCCCCAGCTGCTTCACATACTTGCTCGCCAGCGTACCCGCCCGATTCAGGATGAAGTAAAACTCAATCTCTCCGCTCTCCACCCGCTTGAAGTGATTGGCATCAATGACGAGCAGTTTGAATGAGAAATATTTATTGGTGGCTGTCTCGCCAATACGCGCAGTTTCGCCAAGCCGCTGGCCGCTCATTTCGAGATTGAACGTATTATCATCGGCAAAACGCACATAGATCGGTATATCCATCACGCTCGAATCCTTGAAGCTCACTGGCTCTATGAGAAATGAAGACGTGGGATAGCGCTGATCGGTAAGCACCTTGCCCTTCTCAAAATAGGTGATATCGAGCGGCAACTTTTGCACCACCCGGGTTACCAGAAGCTTAGAGCGCATCAATTCGATTTCTGCAAGGATGGTATTGTCTTCCGAAAACTGATTAACGTTAAGTATCCGTTTTGCATTATCGCTATTGCTAAGCTGTATTACGCTGCGCGCCTGGTACACAGGAGCTGTGTAGCGGAGATAAATATAGGAAGCACTCAGCGCGACAGCCACTATGATGGCCACGAGGTAAATATTCTTGCGAAGAATGTGCAGAAATAAGCCCAGCTCAAATTCATTGCTGAAGTTGGTAAGGCGCTCCCGATAGCTATCAAAATTGCTATTGAGCTTATTTATGTCTTCGTTATACATCGCCCTTATTGATTATTGATAAGCGCGATGATCAAAACTGTGGTGGTGATGAGCGTGATGACCGGGGCGATCTCCCGCACCAACTCACCCGCTATAAGTGGCAGCGGCTCCACATAGATAATATCATTGGGCTGCACGATCAGGTCGGCCTGCTCAAGACCGTCTATGGTAGAAAGGTCTATCTGATAAACCTGCCGTACCTTGGTGACTTCATCTTCGCGGATCAATTTGATCTTGCTCGCCACACCGCGATCATTTACGCCCCCCGCAAGCGCAAGGGCTTCCAGCAGGGTAGTATTGGCATTGACCAAGGTTATGACCTGTGCCGCACCCCCAGAACCCGGTGATACGATGACCCGAATATTGTTTACTTGAAGTATTACGAAAGGGTCGTTATAAAACTGTGAATAAAGCTCTTGAAGTACGTTTTCTGCTTCGCGGATGGTAAGGCCGGCCAGCTTGATCCGTCCCAGTACAGGAAGTTTTACAGTCCCATCTTTGTTAACAAGATATGAGACCTGATTCCTCCCAACATTATTATTAGCATTGTTTTGACCACCTGCCGGTGAAAGCACACCCGAGCCGATCCCATTCTCAATAAGAAGATGGCCATCTCCGGTAAAGAAGTTCATGGTCAAAATATTATTCGTCTTGATCACAGCTTCCGCCCGAAGCGAGTCAGGCAGGGTGTCGTACTCGAAATCAGTTGGGGTTTTGAACAGTATGTCTTTATTCACGGTACAGCTCCCGAGAACGGCGCTCGCCAAGAGCAAGAATAGCATATACCTCATGCAAGGGTTTTTGTGTTTTATCAACAGCCGAAAGTATTAAAATTAAGTCAGAAGCTTATCATAAAGGGCTACTACATCATTCACCAAACGGTCATAGTGAAACTTATCTTTTACAAACTGCCAACCCTTCTCACCAAAGTCTTTTCGTAAACGATCGTCTTCAACCATTTTCAGCAGATTTTCTGAGAATAGGGCATGATCATCGGGCTCGCTCAATAGGGCGGTCTCATTGGGAATCACCACATTCTCTATCCCACCTACACGCGTAGATACGATTGGCCTATTGCCTGCCTGCGCTTCTATAAGGCTTACGGGCGTGCCTTCGTTTTTTGATGTAAGTGCCACTATGTCAACGCCCGCATTCACGTAATCTACATTTTTTACCCATGATGTAAAGTACACATCCACATCATCATCCGAATCATTGCTGCTGCTCAGCCCCATTGCGGCGCATTGCTCTTCTATAAATGATCGGGACTCGCCATCACCCACTATAAACGCCTTTACGCGCTTATTGGATTTATCCTTTACGTAGGCCATGGCCTGTAGGAAAAGTCCGTGATTTTTGATCGGCACCAACCTTCCTATGATGGCTATGGCTATATCGCTTTCGGCGAGCTTAAATTCTTCACGAAATACTTCGCGCTTTTCATCGATGCCATCCTGAAACCGGGAGAGATCGAAACCCAACGGCACCACGGCTATCTTATCTGGAGGGGCTATGGCGTGCTCTTCGCTCAGCTCCTGTTTTTGGCGTTCGCTTATGGCTATGATACCCGTGCTGACCGATGCCAGTTTTCGCTCTAAATTTTTATAGAAACCTGTTTTCAGCGGACTGAAATAAGAGTGAAATACGTGGCCGTGAAAGGTATGGATAATGACGGGAACCTTCATCCGGTGGGCTGCCCAGCGTCCCAATGCTCCAGGTTTCGATGCGTGGGTGTGCACGATATCGGGCTTAAAATCGGCTATCACCCGCTTTATCTCTCTATAAGCGGCATAGTCTTGCATTGGGTTGATGGCGCGCTTCATCTCTGGCAGCACGTGGGGTGTTATTCCCAGATTCTCTACTATAAATTGCGAACTATCTTCGGATGCATCCTTCATGCCGCCGAGCAGCAATGTCTCAAATCTATCGGGCAGATGCTTGGTGAGATAGGCGGCGTTATAAGTAGGCCCGCCCAGATTGAATCGATTGATAATCCGAAGTATTCGCGGCATGGGTATGATGGCAAATTGGGCGGGCGAAGGTAAGTAATTCATGGCGTGGAGCCGGGATTGTGCATATTTTCTAGGTACCAATGTTGAAAAACGATGATGGCCCATAAGGTATGCATACTATCGCCAGGATAATTTCCGAATGCCTGCCGCTTTAAGCTTTGTAGCGCTTCGCTGTCAAAAAGTCCCTGCCTATCTACAAAATCCGCTTCGGTATACTGATCTACCAGCTCTCGGATCGACTCTGCCAGCCAAGTTCTCAAAGGGGCTTCGAAGCCTTTTTTCTTTCGTTCGAAAAAGCCTTTCGGAAAATCATCTTTAAATGCTTCGCGCAAAATGATTTTCCCCTGCCGCGTATTCACTTTTTCATTTGCCGGAAGGCGAAATAAAAAATCTACCAGCTCGTGATCCAAAAATGGTACACGCACCTCGAGCCCGTGACGCATACTCATCGAGTCTACCTTATGCAACATATCATTGGGCAATACCAAGTCGAGATCGGCAAGCAGCACGGTGTTAAAATCTTGGGAGTCGAGTTGCACACCCAATGGCTCTGGGAGCTTGGGATTCTTGAGAATAGTGGCTACCACTGCTTTTGGAGTGAAACTGGCCCACGCTTCATACCGCTCCTTATAGTTCAAATGGAGCCCTTCGGCATATCGGCCTGCTTTGCGCAAGCTATTGAGCACCCTACTATGCCTCGCTTGCGGCAGCTTGTTTAGAAATACCGCCGAACGCTTAAAGGTATCATTCAGCGCGTTGGCCTGCGACGACCGAATTAGGGCGCGGTGCTTATTATACCCCCCCATTAGCTCATCGGCGCCATCGCCACTCAGCGCCACCTTTACCTCCCGGCGGGTATATTCTGAGAGTAGATTTACCAATATGGCCGAAGAGTCGGCAAAGGGCTCATCGATACCATCAAGAATGGTGGGCAGCTTAGCGGCCATATCAGATTTTGCCACGGGTATGATGTGGTGCTCAAGATCTAAATGTTTGGCCATGGCCTCGGCGGCGCGACTTTCGTCAAAATAGGGGTGATCGGGAAAACCGATCGAAAAGGCAGGGATACCCTTAAAGTGCTTCGAAGCCAATAGTGAAATGACGGAAGAATCGAAGCCACCACTGAGGAAAGTTCCAAGCGGCACATCGGCCATCAACCTTCGCTGGACTGCGGTATCCAGGCGTGATCGAAACTCTTGGGTATGCGCGCGCGACTTGCCCAAATCCAAATTTCCCGAAAGGGAAACACTATAATATTTCACTTCTTCAAAATGCTGCTTTCCAATGCTCAAATAAGTGGCAGGCATCATCTTCTTTACTCCTGTGAGAATGGTGCCCGGAGCCGGGATATAACTTAACTGCAAATATGAAAACAAGCTGGCGTGATCTATTTCTGGCACTGGCATGGCACGCATCACCGCCTTTAGCGAACTGGAAAAAAGGAGCTCTGAATCGCTACGGTAGTAGTACAGGGGCTTGATGCCAAAACGATCGCGCGCAAGAATGAGCTTCTCTTCGTGGCGATCATAAAAAGCCAAGGCGAAGAACCCGTTCAGATCATTCAGTAAACTGGTGCCTAGATGGATAAGGCCATATAATAATACTTCAGTATCACTTGACGTATTAAAGTCAATCTTATATTCACGTGCCAAGCGAAGTTTTAAGTCGCGATAATTATAAATCTCTCCGTTGAAAACCAGTGAATACCGCCCTGTACTGTCTTGCATGGGTTGATTGGCGCGATGATCTATATCTATGATCGACAGCCGCGTGTGGCCGAGCAAAATAGAGTCTACCGCAGCACTCCCCTTCGCATCTGGCCCGCGCTCTTCGATGCACTTTACCATCCGCTTTAGGCGGTCAGACGCCGCATTATCGGGCGCTTTCAGAGACCATATACCAGCTATTCCGCACAAATTAATCTAAATCTAGCTGCGAAAGTATACCAAAAGTGCCTTCTTTGCATTCGACTCTTAAATCCTTTTCAATGCAATCGATTTTAAAACTTATTCTGATCTGGGCTGCGACAATATTTGCCCTGAGCACTGAGGCACAAGCTCTGGCCGAGGCGCTTTCAAAAAATCCAAAACTCATAGGCTCCCTGCTCTCGGTGCAAGTGAGCGATATAGAAACAGGCGAATCGCTGTCCAGCTTGAATCCCGATCAGCGGCTATGCCCCGCATCGGTCTGGAAGTTATTTACTACCGGCGCTGCGCTAAAAATCTTGGGAGCCGACTTTCGGTTCAGAACGGTGCTCGCCTATCAAGGCAGCATAAGCGACGGAACACTCACTGGCGATATCTACCTGATCGGCGGCGGTGATCCTTCCTTGGGCTCCCGCTTTTTTAATACCGATCTGGAGGCCACGCTCACCACATGGAGCGCGGCCATAAAAGCCGCCGGCATAGATAGCATAGCCGGAAATATCATAGCTAACTCAACTCACTTTCAAGGAGATGGGATGCCCCGCACACGCATTTGGGAAGACATGGGAAATTATTACGGCTCAGCCGTATCGGGGCTCAATATTCATGACAACACCTACTTTTTAGAGTTTATGGTGCCCCGTGAGACAGGGCTATTGGCAGAGGTTGCTTCGGTCTATCCCGAGGTGCCAGATCTCACCATAGAATCTGAAGTGACGGCCAGCACGGTGCAGGTAGACCGCGCATTTATCTTTGGCTCGCCCGAAAGCAATACGCGTATGGTGCGCGGCACCTTGCCGGCAGGCCGCGGGAGCTATACCATAAAAGGAAGCCTACCAAACCCACCGCTCTTTGCGGCGCATCACCTTGCGCAGGCTTGCGCCAAAAACGGTATAAAAATCAGCGGGAGCTATAAGGTAGAAGCGGATGTGGTGCGCGAGCCGGCCACCTTAAAAATTCTTTTGGAAAGCCAGTCTCCCCCGCTTTCCACATTGGTAAAGCACACCAATGTGAACAGTGACAATCTCTTTGCCGAAACCCTGCTCTTTCAACTGGGTGTAAAGGCTGGCGACCCTACCTTGCAGGGCGGGCTCGATGAGCTAAACCGTTTCTACAATGGTATTTGCCAATCGGCATACCCCTTCTTTGGGTATGATGGCAGCGGGCTTTCGCGATTTACGGCGGTATCGTCTGCGCAGATCACCTCGGTACTTTCCTACTTTAAAAAGGATGAAATGGTCAATAAGTACCTACTCCAGCAGCTGCCCCTAGCGGGAAAAGAAGGGAGTATGAAAACCTTTGGCCGTGGCACCGATTTGGCGGGCAACCTGCGCGCAAAAAGCGGAAGCATGGAACGTGTAAAAGCGTATGCCGGAACCTTTCAAGCGCGTAGCGGCCGCGTAGTTTCTTTTGCCTTCTTGGTCAATAATTTTGATGGAAATCCAAATGGGATACGAACAGAGATCGAAGCTTTTTTGAGCGCAATCCAGTTGGAATATTAGCATTAGAATGTGGCGCGGATGGTGCGGGTTGTCTTGGCCGCAGGCCGCTCGGCTTTTTCTAGGCAGTATTTGGTATAAATCTCCTGAGACTCGGCATCGCCAAGCTCCATCGCCTGCTTATATAGACCGCAGGCCTCTTCAGTCTTTCCATCGAAGTAGAGTGCTTCGGCCTTGTAGAAAAGATAGTCTACGGGCTTATCAAGATGCTCGGCATTTACTTCGGCAAAGGCCTGCGCTGATTTTTCAAACTCTTCATTCACCAAATAGATCACGCCTATATTATAGCGCGCTTTTTCAAGACTTGGGTCTATCTCCAATACATGGAGGTAATCTTTTAAGGCACCGGGATAATCCCTTTTTTCGGCCTTCGCAGCCGCCCGCATGTACAGGGCATCCCGGTATTCGGGCTTCATATCGATGGCTCGGTTATAATATTTGATCGCAGCACTGAGATTAAAATCAAAATGCTTGATATTTCCCATTACATAATTGGCTTCAGGTAGGGCTTCATTGATTTTGAGTGCCTGCTTGGCCTTGGCTTCTGCCGCTTCCATTTGTTCTAGATTATAATGTGCCGAAGCCCAATTAGCGTATAATCTTGCGGAAGCATTGGATAGTTTTTCGGCTGTTTCATAGGCTTGAATGGCGTGGTTATACTTTCCTTCTTTTTGGTAGCAATTTCCTTTAAGGTGCCAGCATTCAAAATCATCCTTCTCATTGGCGATGATTTTTTCGACGTTGGCCAAGGCCTTCGAGAATTCTTCCTTTTCGTAGAGCTTCAAGGCTTCATCGAGTGATGCCGAGTCTTGAGAAAAAACGGTGGCTGAAAAGCCAGAAAAAACGAGTAAAAAAATGAAGTTTGTTCGCATACGCGTGGTATACGGCAGGTTTTGGAAAAAAGTTTGATCGGTCAATACCCGTCCAAACTAAACCCTTCCAAACTTTCTAAAGTCCTTGTGGCAGCCTTAAACCTAGGGTCGTGCCGCATGGTAGCGTCGGGGACGGCTACCACTTTCATTTTGGCGGCGAGGGCGGCCACTACTCCGTGAAAAGAATCTTCAAGCACGAGGCATCGGTCTGGTGCTACTCCCAGCTTGCGGGCGGTGGTGATGAAGATGGCAGGGTGCGGCTTTCCATATTCTTCAAATTGAGCGGAATGCAGGAGATCAAATTGATCGGCTATCACAAAAGCATTCACTACCTCTTCAATCAATACCAAGGGAGAAGAAGATGCGATAGCCGTTTTCAACCCAGCTTCGCGGCATTTGCGAATGGTCTCAAGCGCCATCTTCATCGGCTTTCCTTCCTGCCCGATATATTTGCGCACCAAGCTTATGATGCGCTGCTCCACCGCCTCCGGGGCTTTACCCTGCCACGGTTTCCGGCTATGCCAGAGCGCTACTACTTCATTGAGCCTATAGCCCATCGTCTCGCGGCAATCGCTCTCCGTGAGCTCCACTCCTACTTCGGCAAAGGCTTCTATTTCGGCTTTCCGCCAAAACGGCTCCGAGTCGATGAGCAGGCCGTCCATGTCAAAGATTATTGCTTCTAGCATTTTTGGTTTTTGGTTTGAAGTTCCAAAGCTTAAAAATTCATCAGGTGCTTCTCCAAAAATGGCGGGAGAAAATAATGAGCACGGTAAAAATCTCCAATCGCCCTACGACCATCAGTATTCCCAAAAGCCATTTGCCCACAGCCGGAAAGGCCGAGAAACTATAAGATGGCCCTGTCTCGTTAAGTCCAGGACCTACATTGCCCAAAGATGTGGCCACCGATCCCATGGCCGTAATGGCATCTACTCCCATAAGGCTCAATATAACCGATGCCAGCCCAAAAATGGTCAGGTAAATAATGACGAAGGCCAAGATATTTTGAGTGACATCATGCGCTACGGCGTGGCCATTAAATCGAACCGGAATAATAGCAGATGGATGCAGTTGGCGGCGAAATTCGATCAGCGAATTTTTGGCAATGATAATATGGCGCAACACTTTGACCCCGCCGGCAGTAGAGCCAGCCGACCCACCTACAAACATAAGCGTGAAGAAGATAAGGGCTACACTGCCGCCCCACGCCGTAAAATCGGCCGAGGCATAACCGGTGGTGGTGAGTATAGAAACTACCTGAAAGAGCGACTCCCGAAAGGCCTGCTCGGCAGGAAGTTTATTAAAAAATATAAGGATAGCAGTAACCACTACCGTAACTACCACGGTGATGCCCAGATAGGCCTTGAACTCATCATTGGCCATGAGCCTCCTTATTTTACCCTTAAAGGTAAGGTAGAGCAACACGAAACTGGTACCGCCCATGAACATAAAGGCAGTGATGACATATTCGGTATAGGCCGACCCATAATGCGCTATACTGCCCTGCTTGGTAGAGAAGCCGCCCGTGCTCATGGTGGTAAGACTATGGTTCAGACTATCGAAAAAGCTCATTTCGCCAAAGCAGAGAAGAACCGTTTCTATCAGCGTAAGGGCGATATATAGAAACCAGAGCCGCTTACCGGTGTCCTGAATCCGGGGCTGGAGCTTATCGGCCGTTATGCCTGGCGCTTCGGCCATGAATAGCTGCATCCCCCCTATTCCTAAAGATGGCAATATGCTTATTACCAATACGATAAAACCAAGGCCACCGATCCATTGGGTGAGGCTGCGCCATAGCAGGATGCTCTCGGGCAAGGCTTCAATATTGTCTAAAATGGATGCTCCGGTAGTGGTAAAACCGGAGATGCTCTCAAAAAAAGCATTGGTAAAGTTGGGTATCGCACCGGTGAATATATAGGGCAGCGAACCTGAAAAAGCCATGACCACCCAGCTGAGCGTCACGATAATGTAGCCATCGCGCTTTCGGATGTCCTTGCGCTTTGGACTTCTAAATGTGGATAGAAAAAATGCACCACCCAAAATAAGGCTGAGCACTATGGAATAAAGCCAACTGGCAAGGGTGCCGTCGCCGTAATAGAATGCAGAGGGAATACAAAGGAACATGAGCGCCGCATTGATAAACAGCAGAACACTCAGAATATTAAGGATGCCTACAAAATTGATTTTCACTTGAAGTAGGCTTCGACCTTGTTGATACAAGACATTTTAGAAAGGATCACCACATGGTCTTTTTCCCTGAAAGTAAAATCGAAGGTAGGGATGATCCCCTGTTGGTTTCTAATGACCCCACCCACCAGTGAATTTCCTGGAAAGCGGAGTTCTGAAAGAACCATACCTTTGATTTTTGACGTACTGGTGACTTCAAATTCGAGCACTTCCACATCGGCTCCGTGAAGGCTGGTCAAGGAAAGTACTTCTCCTTTACGGATATAGCGGAAGATAAAATTGGCAGCGATCAACTTTTTATTGATCAGGGTATCTACCCCAATACTTTGAGAAAGGTGGATGTAATCTATATTTTCAACCAGCGCAATGGTTTTTTCAACGCCGTGGTTTTTGGCCACCAAGCTGGTGATGATATTGGTTTCACTATTTCCGGTCACGGCGATAAAGGCATCCATCTCCGATAGGTTTTCTTGCTCTAGGGCATCTACATTTCGGCCATCGGCGTTGATGATAAGGGTATCCGGCAGCATCTCGGCAAGCCTTTCACAGCGCTCCCGATCTGGTTCCACGAGTTTCACCCGGTACTTCTTGCTCAGCGCCAATGCCGCGTGATACCCTACCGAGCTCCCGCCCAGTATCATCAGGTTTTTAATCTCTATCCTATCTTTTTTAAAGATTTCCAAAACCCGGTTCAGTCCAGAGGTATTGGCGGTAAAATAAGCGTGGTCGTTTACCAAAAAGCGGGTTTCCTTTTTGGGAATGATCGTTTCGTTGTTTCGAAGGATGGCGACGGGAATAAAATCGCGGTCGGTATTGAGATAGGCAGTCTCTTCCATCGTCTTGCCGGCCACAAGGCTATCGTACTCCACCTTAATGCCTATCAGGGAGAGTTTTCCTTTATCAAAATCAATAAAGTCGGTAAGTGCCGATTCTTTGCATAGCCGCTTTATCTCGCGCGCTGCGAGCGAAGCAGGGCTAATCAGCTCATCGATGCCGATGTTGCACATATCAATCTTTTCGCGGCTCTGAAGAAATTCAACGTTAGAGATTCGCGCTACTGTTTTTTTGGCTCCCAGATGCTTGGCTATGATGCAGGTAGTAAGGTTTACATCTTCACTATTGGTCACCCCTATCACGAGGTCGGCTCGCTGCACACCGGCATTGCCAAGGGTGCTGATGGAGGTAGAGCTGCCATGGACAACTTCCAGATCAAGCTGATTTGAAATATTGCGCAGTTGGTCTGCACCCTTATCGATCACCACGATGTTGTGGCCTTCAATAGTTAGAAGCTTTGCCAAGTGAAAACCCACTTCCCCGGCTCCTGCAATGACGATTCTCATAGCAAAATCATTCTTAAAAATTGCTGCAAAGGTAAGGAGTAGCCATCAATAATGCACGATACTGTTCGGTGAGCAAAGTCTAGGAGCATAGATGATGAAAAATGCAGAAGGGTAAAAGTTGCCACGGGTTTCTTCTTACCTTTACGCCGCTTTGGTTTTGGATCTGCCCACCGGCAGGTTCAGATTAAAAGGGAACCGGGTGTAAATCCTGGACAGTTCCCGCTGCTGTAAGCTTCAATTAGTTCTACCAATTCTTTGGCCACTGCACCGCTGGGTGTGGGAAGGCCGGTAGATGGGAGTAAGTCAGAAGACCTGCCATGGCAATTAAAAATTTCAGGCTTTCGGGAAAAAAAGCTGGGAATGTCATCTGGATGTGTTTTACTTTCAGGGTATTCTTATTATTTCCCTTTGGTCGGATCAAAAAAAGGCAGTATGGTGCACGGCTATTTGGTTCGGTTTGGGGTATGGATGGTTTGGGCACTGGCATTATGCCTTGTCCCTTTCTTTTCGGCCGCCCAGGACGATACGCTCAGGCTAGATGAGTTTGAAGTGATCTCAACACTTGATCGTGATGTGGCTGCCACTTCCGTGGAAAAAATAGAGCTCAGCCAAGCACATAGTGCTATCGGACCTACCGCAAGTGACTTTCTGCTCATGGGGTCGGGGCTCACGCTGCGTGGGTATGGCCCGGGCAGCAGCTTTGGGCTTTCCATACGTGGTTCTAGCGCTAGCCAAACCCAGGTATTGATAGATGGCATACCGTTTCAAAATCCGAGCTTGGCGCAGGCCGATCTCTCATTACTGCCAATAGCTTCCTTCTCAGAGCTCACTATTTACCGTGGCTCTGCAGGAGCGTATCTCGGCAATGGCGCCATTGGCGGAAGCCTGATGATGGATACCGACCGAAAAGATGATCGCAATGCACTGGTGCAGGGAGGGAGTGTGGGCAGTTTTGGAGCGCTAAGTAGCGAAACAGACCTACAGCTCTCTGGCGAAAATTGGAAATCTACCAGTTTCATCGGTTTCAATAAGGTTGAAAATGACTTCTTGCGCGCCGACCCATCTGATAGAGCGAAACTTGAGAAGCAGCCCAACGCCCGGTTTGAATCGAAAAGCCTGCTTCAAAAACTCGCATTCGATCTATCGGATAAAACGAAAATCTCGGCACTGGCGCTTTATACCAAAACCTTCCGTGAGATACCGCCCGGGCAATCGCAGTTGAACTCCGTGGCCAATCAAAACGATGAATTCTTGCGGCTCCAGACCAATTTTGATTCGCATTGGCAAGGTCTGGACTGGAATGCTGCCCTGGCCTGCGATATGGGGAAGATGGGCTATACCGATGCCGCGTTTGGAATAGACGACCCATCGCGTTACCGCACCCTTTTTTCAAAGCTGCGGGTATCTAAAATCATTAATGGGTGGAACCTTTACGCCATTGTCGAGCTGAGCGAAGTACAAGCCGAGTCGATCAATTATCGCAAGCAAGAAAATCGCAGGAGTCCGGCCGTGGTAGCGGGCTTTAACAAGTCTTTTTTTTCTGATCACACCCAGATTTCGGCTGCGCTGCGCCAAGAAACCCTCAATGGCGATAAACTTCCGTTGCTCCCCAATTTGGCTCTAAGCCAAAAGCTGGGATCGGGTCTTTCGGTTCGCAGTTCTGCCGGTCGCTCCTACCGCCTGCCCGGCATCAATGACCTGTACTGGAATCCTGGTGGCAATGCTGCGCTGCTGCCCGAGTCGGGCTGGTATCAAGAAGCCGGCATCGACTACAGCCATTCCCACCAAGGTGCCACCCTTAGTATTTCTGCATCGGCCTACCACCGTCTTATCGAAAACTGGATTCAATGGCAGCCCGGTGCTTCCTATTTCTCTCCCAAAAACCTTAAATCAGTTGAATCAAAAGGGATTGAGCTTACCGCCAATCTCGTCCATGCCATGGGAAAGATCCGTTTTGAACACCACTTTTTTGGGACGGTGGGCTCATCGGTCAACAAAATCGCAGCCTTTGAAGGCGATAAGTCGGTAGGCCGCCAACTTATTTATACGCCACAAGCAACGGCCTT
This sequence comes from uncultured Cryomorphaceae bacterium, assembly GCA_963836915.1. Taxonomy (GTDB): domain Bacteria; phylum Bacteroidota; class Bacteroidia; order Flavobacteriales_D; family Cryomorphaceae; genus Cryomorpha. The sequence continues at coordinate 1,685,403 of CAWILH010000002.1, forward strand.
TCTAAAAGAATCGGTATGGCTCTACAAGAATCGGATAGGCCTAGAGCTCACGGCAAATTATGTGGGAAGGCGGTATGTGAGCACCGATAACCGCTCCTTCTTAGAGCCCTATTGCCTGCTAGACCTTGGCGTAACCTGCAATGCTAAATTCGGAAAAACACGTGCAGAGCTATTCGCAAAAGTCCGAAATATTGCAGACCAGGAATTTCAACTACAAGCTTCCCATCCCCTGCCGGGAATAAACGCACAGGCAGGATTAAAACTCCGATTAAACCTTGATAAAAATGATTAAAAAAATTGCATTTTGGCTTCCTGCCCTTCTTCTATTCTCTTGCACTACTGATGATGACTCCGCTCCCACAGAACCCGTAACCGACCCAAAAATCATCGTTGTGAACGAAGGTGCTTTTGGCGCTCAGAATGCAAGCCTCACGATAATAGACCTTAGCGAAGCCAGTACCCAAAACAACGCTTATGCGAATGCTAATGAAAACGCCACATTGGGCTCGACCCTTCAGAGTATCACGGCTTATGGCGATGCGCTTTATATGGCAGTATCCAACTCATCCAAAATACTGATTGCCAGTAAATCAACGCTAATCTTGGATCGCGAAATACTCGGACTGGAAGCACCCAGGTATATTCAGATCATCTCTGGGTCGAAGGCTTATGTAAGCGATTTTACTGCCGATGGCATCCATATTATCAATCCGACCACCGCTACCTACTCCGGCTTTATCGAGACCAGTACCTGGGTGGACAAGATGATCATAAAGGATGAGATCCTGTGGATTTCAAATCCCGAATCGAACCGTGTGTTCCGATTCGATACCGCTGTAGATGCACCGCTTGATACCCTTGTGCTCAGCGCCGGCGCCAGCGATTTAGAAATCGATGCCAACGGAAATATTTGGGTACTGTGCCAAGGTACTTTTATCGAACCGGTCGTAGAACCGTCACTTTTTAAATTGGATGGAGCCACCGGGGCAGTTCTTTCGAACTTCGATTTCCCTGCCGGAACAGGTTTTGGCGGCACGCTGAGAATCTCTGGAGATGGACAGACCTTATTCTACCTAATGGGCAATAACCTATTCGGCATGGACATAGATGCCATAGCCTTACCTACGGAGCCTGTGGTAAATGGAGATACAAGAAGTCTTTATGGGCTGGCCATTCACCCGTCCCAAAATATTCTTGCCGTGACCGATGCGACCGACTTTTCTCAAGTGGGGCAGGTTTATTTCTATGACTTCAACGGCACGGCGCTCTACGATTTTGAGACGGGTGTGGTGCCGAGAGATGTGCTTTGGCTGGATTAGCGACCGGCCTAAACAACTTGGTTTTCAAATTGCTTTAAACCTGGATCCGACTCTTTTTCAGATCCGGATTTTAATACTTTCGCATTGTAAATGGAAAACAGGAAGTACAATATTGTAATAATTGGTGGCGGCCTATCTGGTTTGGCCGCGGCGGTGGCCGCCGAAGAGAGCGGACACCGCACGCTATTGGTTGAAGCATCAGATAGTCTGGGCGGGCGCGTGAAGACCGATAAGGTAGATGGGTTTCTGCTCGATCACGGTTTTCAGGTATTGCTCAGCAGCTATAAAAAAGCCGCTGAGATGTTCGATCTCGAAGCATTAAAATTGGGAAGGTTTGGCCCTGGCGCCTACATCACCGATGAGAAAGGCAGCTTTGTGATATCCGACCCGCTGCGCGATTTTTCAAAGCTGATCCCGATGGCCTTCTCGCGCGTGGGCAGCATTGGCGATAAGCTGAAAATCTGGAAGCTCACACGGAGCCTTGCTTCCATGAGCGACGCCGAAATTTTCAAAGGCGATCTCACCACACTTGAATATTTGCGTAAGCTGGACTTTAGCGAAAACATTATTCAGAATTTTTTCGTTCCCTTCTTCGGCGGTGTCTTCTTGGAGCGAAAGCTGGAAACCCCCGCCGCGATGTTTCGGTTCGTTTTCGATGCCTTTGCAAAGGGTGATGCATGCCTTCCGGCAAATGGGATGCAGGAGCTCGGCCAACAGCTGGCCCGTAAGCTAAAAAGCACCGACATACGCCTATCGACAAGGGTAAAATCGCTGACCACCCAAGGCATTATCACCTTGGATGATGGCGAAGAGATAGAAGCTAAAAAAGTAATAGTGGCCTGCGATCCGGGAGCCATATTGCCCCAAATGGATAGAAAGCTGCAGTACCGCCATACCACCACCATGTACTTCGCGGGCGATTTGAAATTGAAAAAGATGAATAAGCTGATCGGACTTGATGCACGCCGCGATAGCCCAATAAACAATTATGCCCGTCATGACGAGATTTCCACGAGCTACGCGCCAGAAGGAAAGTCGCTTTGGTCGGTCACAGTAAGGGATGGGGTGAAAGGCCTAAAGGCTTCGGTACAGGCTGCACTGGCCGAATTGATCGGCTGCCAAGCCGAAGACTTGTCCTTTCTAAAGGACTACATGATCAGTAAGGCATTGCCCATGGTGCCGAATCCGCAGCTCGATGTACCGGCCGAACAGATGCAGCTTACCGAAAATGTTTACCTAGCAGGCGACTATCTTTTAAATGCATCCATAGATGGCGCCTTGCGCAGTGGCCTGCGCACTGCCGAAGCAGTTACAGAAACGCTCGATTTAGTTTAAATTCGCTCCCAAAATCAAACCCAATGTCTGTACCAACCCCCTATACCATTGGCGGAGTGCCCGTCAAAGAATTGGTAGCCGCATATGGGGCGCCGATATATGCGTATGACGAGCAGATCATGATCGCGCGATACCACCGGCTGCACAAAGCTTTTGACTCGCTAAAGGTAAAAGTGAATTTTGCTTGCAAGGCGCTAAATAATATTAATGTGCTGCGTACTTTTAAAAACTTGGGCAGCGGCCTTGATACGGTTTCCATTCAAGAAGTGGAGCTTGGACTGCACGCGGGATTCAGGCCAGATGATATCATCTTCACGCCAAATGGGGTGGGGATCGAAGAAATTCAAAAAGCAGTGAGCTTAGGGGTCAGGATAAATATTGACAATCTGAGTACACTGGAACAGTTCGGTGCGCTATACCACGGCACGTATCCCGTATGTATTCGGATCAACCCACACATAAATGCGGGCGGCAACAGTAAGATTTCGGTGGGGCATATCGATTCAAAATTTGGCATAAGCATTCACCAGACACGCCACCTGGAGCGCATCGTGAAAAGCATGAACATTCATGTGAACGGGATGCATATGCATACGGGAAGCGACATTCTCGATGTCGACGTTTTCCTGCGCGGTGCAGAGCTATTGCTCAATATAGCCCGTGATTTTGACCGGTTGGATTATATTGACTTCGGCAGTGGCTTCAAGGTGGCCTATAAGCCAGATGATATGAGTACTGATATCGAAGAGCTTGGGCAAAAGATGACTGCAATGTTCCGGGATTTCTGCGCCGGGTATGGCCGCGAGCTACAGATCGAATTTGAGCCAGGAAAATTCTTGGTCAGTGAAGCGGGTTATTTTTTATGTACCGTAAACGCGTTGAAACAAACTACCGCCACAGTTTTTGCACAAGTCAATTCGGGGCTCAACCATATGATACGGCCCATGTTTTATAATGCCTACCACCACATCACCAATGGCAGCAACCCCGGCGGAAAGCAGCGGCTCTACTCCGTGGTGGGCTATATCTGTGAGACCGACACCTTCGCTACAGATCGCAAGATCGAAGAGATCAGGGAAGGAGACGTACTGGTATTACACAATGCCGGCGCTTATTGCTTTACCATGAGCAATAACTATAATAGCCGCTACCGGCCGGCAGAAGTACTGGTACGAAATGGGAAGCACCACTTGATCCGAAAGCATGAAACCATGGCAGACCTCCTGCGCAATCAGATAGAACTCGACTAGATCTGGCTTCCCTTTCGGGTAAATAATTCTACGCTACGGGAAGTAAATCTTGCGGGATGAGTTGCCCCGAAGCACTGGGTCAAAACCATCTACCTTAGCCATCAAGCGTTTATGGTTTTCGATCGCTATCCATTTCATTGGCATCAATATTGGCTCCTGTCGATTCATAACAAGAAAAAACACCGACCCTTATGAAACAAATTACTTTAACAACATTCGCAATTTTACTTATTGCCTTCACGGCAAATGCCCAAGTGGAAATTCAACCTCTGGTAGGTTTAAACTTTTCAAGTGCTACGGAAACTCCAGAAGGAGTAGACAATAAAGCAAGAGTGGGTTATCAATTGGGTGCAAACCTTCTCATTGGTGATCGATTTTATGTGAGCCCTGGTGTGCAATACTTTGCAAAGTCGACTGAATTCAGTAACAATGATAATGTCGAGTTCAGCTCCGACCAGAAAATCCAGGGAATACGTATTCCTGTTTTAGTAGGCTTCAGGATTATTGAACTCGAAGATGATCCCTATGTGAACTTCAGGATTTTTGCCGGGCCATCCTTTAATTATATCCTTGATTCCGATCTAGGTGATGAAAGTCTGGAGAAAGAACTTGAATATAAGGACATTCAGTATGCCGCCGAAATCGGAGCAGGACTTGATGTTGGAATATTCTTTCTACAGGCAGCGTATGAATTTGGACTATCCAATAATTACGACAATACGGTCGACAACACGGAAGCTACTTTTGAAGGTTTTGACAATATTAAAAGCAATACCTTTTTCGTGAGTGCAGGACTGCGATTTACACTCGGCAACTAATTCTTAACGATTGAATTATTAAGCCCGAAAGAAATATCTTTCGGGTTTTTTTTTGAATCGTTTGCTAGGCATAGCCTTAGGTAATCAAGCTTTTACTATCTCCAGTGATTTACGACCTTTGCAAAAAAACATACTATGAAATTAAAATTGATAGCAGGACTTGCGGTATTGGCTCTGGCCATGGCTCCGGCAAAACCGATAGAATTACAGTTCCATCTCAAATCGGGTAAGGTTTACTCACAGGTAACGGAACAAAAAAGTACGATTACGCAAACAATTATGGGGCAAGCCCAAAAAATTGAGACGACGGCCAATGTGGCAACTTCGCTCGAATTAAAATCAAGCGCCGATGATGGGGACACGTACACCATCTGGTATGAAAATATGTCGATGGGGATGTCGGGAATGGGAATGTCGCAAACTTTCTCTTCCGATACCAGCGGCATGGAAATGGTAAACCCAATGTCCAAGCTCCTTTCAGGAATGACTAATGAGAAATTTGAAGCGGTGCTCAACCGACAAGGTGAAGTAAAAACCGTGAATGGTTTGGAAGAAATCATCACAGCACAGACGGGCTCCATCGCTGGCGCATCTGGTATGAGTGATCAAATCTCTGAAAGTTTTGGAGATGGTGGCCTTGCCAAGAATATTGAAATGGTGACTGCATTCTCTCCCGGCAAACCGGTAAAAATCGGAGACTCTTGGACGAAAGATCAATATACATCCACTGGCCTTCCGCTCATAGCGCAAAACACCTATACCCTGAAGTCGGTAGATGCCGGAAAAGCAATTATTGATGTGAAGTCTACCATGGCCGTAGATCCTGAAAACAAGTCGATGGATTTGCAGGGCATGAAGGCCACCTATTACCTCAACGGCACACGCAGTGGATCGATGGAAATAGAAGTGGAGACCGGATGGGTGCTCTCAGCCAAATTTACCGATGACATAGCCGGAAGCTTGACCACCGCTCCAAGCGAGCAAATGCCAGAAAGCATGGTAATCCCTATCGAGATGGCCGCAACGATTACGATCACAGGTAAGTAAACGCATTAAATTCTAAAATTTCCGTCCCGGCCACCTCGTTGCCGGGACTTTTTATTTAAATCCCCTTTTATGATTTCTTTCTTTCCTTCCGGCAAAACAAACACCCCGGCCTTGGCTGCGGTCCGGAAACTGTTATCTACCTTGCTTCTTGCTTTTGGCCTGGCGGCCATTGCTTCCGGTCAAATCTTGAATATCGAAAAATCAAGGCTCGACAGTCTGAGTGGCAAGAGAGCGTATCGGATAGGCCTTGAGACCAGGTTCAACTTCTTTAACCAGAGTGCCAGCGATCAGGATGAAGCACGGTTCCTGAGCATAAGCAACGACCTGAATGGAGTGTATGCTCCGGGAAAGCACGCCTACGTGGCTCTCGGAACCTTGAAGTATACAGCCAATAATAGCGACCCCATACTCAACAATGGATACGCCCACCTTCGGGCTAATTTCAATTATAAAAATCGGTGGAGCCAAGAAGTATTTGGTCAGACCCAATATGATAATTTTCGAGGGCTGAAGGAGCGGTACATCCTTGGTGCCGGTATTCGCTGGAAAGCGGTATACGAAGAAGACTTCGCCCTGATAATCGGGTCAGGACCTATGTACGAAAGGGAAGTTTGGCGCCAGCCCAGCTATTCTGAAAAGCAGGGCATCGAAGAAGTGAACTTATTGAAATTGAGCAATTACTTCATCATAAGATGGGACATCACCGATCAAATAAATTTTAACAGTATCGCCTATTATCAGGTCGGCTATGACGAAGCGATAGATGCCGCCAGAAACCGTACAAGCGTAAATGCAAATATCAATGTGAAACTATCAAAGTACCTATCTTACACCACGGCTTTGAAGTTGGCTTATGAAGACAAGCCCATCATTCCAATCAATAAGTTGATATACAGTATAGAGAATGGTCTTACGCTTTCTTTTTGATGAGAGTGATACCTTCGACAGGCCAAACAGAACGCTAAAACGAGATGAGCACTTCGACCAATAAAATACCGAATGCTACGGGTGGTAAGGTCCTGCTCGCGGTACTTGTTGCCATGGGCTTCTTAGTGCTCGCCGTGATCGTAACCCGAAATACCTTTATCGGGGTGAGCGATTCTATGAGCCATCTCTCAGAGCCCAGCCCAAAAATCGCAGCGCTCAACGCCGTTTACGAAAACTTCACACGGCTTGAATTCTCGTACCAACCGCTGCTGGTAACATCGAGCAAAGAATCGGCAGATGAATACGACTCCCGAAAAGGACGGCTTACACAGCTCTTGGACAGCGTGATGCTCACGCTCCCATTTTCAGAGCCGGAGCTGATCGTGCTCGATTCGGTGTCGCACATGATCACCACGCAGAGCAATCAATTGCAACGCTATATTGCGGTAAAGCGAATCGGGAAGCCGGCGCTACGCGAGAATCTTGACTCATTGGTTCAACTCATCTCCCCGCGCCGCATCCTAGATCAGAATAATGTGGTGACCACGCGAAAATCAACCAAGAGAATCCCGATCACGGAAGAGCGGGATGAACCATCGGACAAAGAAGAGAACAAATCCTTTTGGCAAAAAATATTTCCGGGTGGGGATGGTAAGAAAGCGGAGCCCGACGAAAGAGACCGACCCAAAGCCATATTGGAAGAGACCTATACGACGGTAGACACCGTGGTAATCTCAAAGCGCGATACATCAGTAGAACAGGCCGGGGCGCTGATCAAAAACATAACCCGAAGCCAAAACCGACAGGAGAAAAGATCGCGTGACTCGGAGCTGGCTATCATTCAGACCAGCGCCACCATTCAAAATTACCTGCTTACCCTGATAAGGGACGCCGAAGAAAAAGAGCTTAAAGCCATAAGGCGGGAATCAGAGCGTGCCGAAAACCTGATGGGAAAAGCGCTTGGAAGAATGTATGCCATACTCGCTGTTTTTGGCGTGGTGGCCGCAGTATTGATCTTTGCCATATTCAATGATCTGGCCAAAGCAAGATACTTCAGAAAAAGCCTGACCAAGGAAAAAGAAAGGGCAGAAGAACTGAGCAAGATCAAGGAGCGGTTTCTTGCCAATATGAGCCATGAGATCAGGACCCCACTTCAAAACATACTCGGCTATACCGAAGACCTGCGCAAGGAAGATCCCAATGAAAATATTGAAATCATCTACCGATCTTCCGAGCATTTGCTACAGATCGTAAACGAAGTGCTCGACTTCAGTAAAATCTCGACTGGAAAACTGACCCTTCACCCCAAAAACATCAAGCTGAATGAACTCCTTACCGAGGTGGTACGCAGTATGGAAATACAGGCCGACCGGCGCGGAATCGAATTATTCTATGACGAAGACGCGCTAGAGCCGCTCGTTTTTGCAGATCCATTTCGCTTGCGGCAGCTCATCTATAACCTCTTGGGCAATGCTATCAAGTTTACCCACCGAGGCCATGTAAAGTTGGCGGCAAGCACGGTAAGGATCAAGTCTGAAACCGCCTTTACCTTAGCCGTAAGCGATACCGGCGTAGGGATGAGCCAAGAAGGGATCGACCGTATTTTTCAAGAATTTGAACAGATTCACGATCCATCTATCACGGCTGTAGGCACGGGGCTCGGGCTCAGCATAGTTAAGGCATTGGTAGATCAGTATGGGGGAACGATAGATGTGGAAAGTGAAGTGGGCGTAGGATCAATATTTACCATTAAGATGAGCCTTCCTATCGCCATCGAAGAGCCATCAAAAAAATCAGCACAGGGCGTGACTAAAAAAATGAACCGGGTGCTGGTGGTAGATGATGACCAAACCATACTCGACCTTACAGAGCGCATACTGAAGTCAAATGGAATAAGCGTAGTGGCCACTACATCTCCCGAAGATGCAGAAATCTTGGCTACGGCTTCGCGCTTTGATGTGATGCTCGTAGATTATCGAATGCCGGGCATGACCGGTGCCGAACTGCGCAAACGTGTAAAGGCCGAGAAGCCAGATCTGCCCGTATATGCCGTTACCGCAAATGTAATGCAGGTAGAAGAATCGGAAGATGAAGAATTTGATGGGTTCTTGGCCAAACCATTTAAGGCGGCAGATCTTTTGCGCCTGCTTGGGCACTCTCCAGATGAGCGAAGGCTCGATCCGGCCCAGCGGCTCAAGGCCAAGCTCGACAGCCTTACCATGGGCGATGAGGCCGCCGCCGCTGAACTGATCCTACAATTTAAGACGGAATGCCAAAATGATTTGAAACGCTTGGCAATAGCCAAAGAAGAGCGGGATGCACAGGCGATCTTAGAACTGTCGCATAAACTTTACGGAAGGTTGGCTTTTTTTGAATTTCACAAGCTGGCTAATCGGTTTAGGACGATGGAAGAAAGCTTGACAAAAAGCAATAGCTTTGAGCTGATCCTAGAACCATTGAATAAGGCTGAAATCGCATTGACCCAAGCGCTTAAAACGGTAGTAGCCTAAGCGTCAATTCCGTATTTGGTGATTTTCAGGTATAGGGTCTTGCGGTCTATATTTAAAATACGGGCTGCTTTCGACTTATTATACCGGGCTTCTTTAAGTGTTTTTATGATCATTTCCCTTTCTGAATGTTCCTTATTGGCTTTGAGATCATAGGGATTGGCACTCAAGGCACCTGGCTTTCCGGCTTGGGCTTTGGGAGCTTTCATCTCATCGGGCAGGGTATCAATCCCTACCCTATCAGACTCGATGGTGAGCAGGATAGACCGGCGCAATACATTTCGCAGTTCACGTAGATTGCCCGGCCAGGAGTAGGCTTCAAAGATGGCGCTCACTTCTGGGCTGAATTCGGTGACCGTCCTTCCCAGTTCTTCATTGGCATTGGCCCGGAAGAAATCGACAAATTCCCAAAAGTCGTCTTTTCGTTCTACCAGCGCTGGAACCTGAATTTTGAACTCATTGATGCGGTGATAAAGGTCTTCACGAAAGTCGCCATCGCGCACCCGATCCAAAAGGTTCTCATTGGTAGCGGTGATGATGCGCACATCTGTTTTGAGAAAATCATTTGACCCAAGTGGCTGTATCACAAGCTCCTGCAAGGCGCGAAGCAGCTTCATCTGCACTTCGTACGAGAGGTTTCCTACTTCATCTAGAAAGAGCGTACCCCCTGTGGCCGCTATAAATTGACCTTTTTTATCGGCAATGGCACCAGTAAATGATCCCTTTATGTGACCGAAAAGTTCACTTAAGGCCAGCTCTTCGCTCAGGGCGCCACAGTCAACCGCTATAAATGGCGCCGAGCTCCGCGCACTTTGATCATGTATGGCCTTGGCTACATATTCCTTTCCCGTGCCGCTCTCCCCAAGTATCAACACCGCCATCTGCGTAGGCGCCACCAATTTAATATGTTGGTGCAGCAATCCCGATTGGACACTGTTGCCGATCACATATTTGTTCTTTTCGACCGCCTGTCGCGCGGGCTTTGCCTTTGAACCGGGCTCACTTCTACCACCACTCCCAGCGTCGTATGCCAGTTTTAATGCTTCCGCCAATAGCAATTTGAGCTCATCGGGATTTACCGGTTTTGTGATATAATCATAAGCGCCCATCTTCATCACCTTCACAGCGGTGCGAATGTCGGTAAACCCTGTCATCAAGATAATTGCGGGACGAGAAGCTATTTGCCTGAGCTGCTGCAAGATCTCATCGCCACGTGCATCGGGCAGCCTATAATCCAGCAAGATGAGTTGTGGCAAAAAATGTGATGCTTCCTTGAGACCGCTTTCAGCTCTGGCGGCAGAGCTCACATCATATCCGATTTTGGTCAAGAAAACTTCGAGCGTTTTCGCAAAACTCGGGTCATCTTCAATGATTAATACTTTTTGCTTATCGGTCATTCTAGACGAAGGTAATAATAACCTGTATTCAGTTACGTACAGATATAGAATGGCTCTTCCGAAACAATCATATAATCGAATGGGAATCTGTCCATAAAGTACAATCTCTGCGACGCACTTGTTTCATCAATCTAAGATCAAGCCATTTCGGCATGAAAGTCGTCCCGCTCGAGTGGGACTCTTTGGTTTACTCCCTAACATATGGGCTGATCCAGACACCCGACTCCATCTGCAGAGTCAAATTTAATAGATCATAAATAGGGGCGATTTTCAACAGTCTGATTTCAATTTCGCCTTTGGCAGAGACCGATCCTTCAATAAATGACCGAATTTGAAAAGTATCGTTTAAATCAATGCCCCAAGGTTTTGAAATAAAAAAAAGCCGTCCCGATTAGATCGGAACAGCTCTTTCTTTTCAGGAGTGTGTTGGTCTTGGTCTGTGCTGATGAAATTTTAGCTGATGGTATTTCCCTTTTCATCAAAGGTGTACGTAGCCTTTTGCTCACCATTGGTAAGCACTATCTCGTACATCATTTCATCACCATTCTTGGTCTCATAGGCTTTATTTACCGTCCATCCTTTATAGTCATCCGACTTTAGGGCTGTCTGCACTTTTTCTGGAAGTTCTTCTTTTTTTACTTCCTTCTTTTCTTGTTGTGTTACTTGCTCTATGCTTTCTGAGTTCGTTTCTGATTCTTCAATTTGGGCAGAGACGGCACCTGCAGAAAGTATAAAAATCGTTGCAAGAGCTATAAGTGGCTTTTTCATGTTTATTTCTCGTTTATTTAAATGAACTAAAATTAAATCTTCGTTGCGAAAGGCATCAACCATACCAATGACCTGGGAAGATTCCAAGCGTCACGATCTCAGAATATTAGGTTCTATCCTGAGTAAAACAGGGCGCTCGCAGACTGTAGACAAAAGCAACAAGTTGCGGTAAAGACCAACGGGAAAGGACATTATTTAGCATTATTTCACAATGGGAATCCCTAATTTGCGGTCTCATTTTATCAAGATTGATTCTCTATGCGAAAACTGATTTACATTCTTCCATTACTCACCCTGTTCACATTTTCCATTTGCGGAAACGCTCACGCCCAAAAGGGAAAAAAGAAGGAAAAAGATAAAACCGAGAAGACCGGTAGCTCTGAAAAGGAGAAGAAGAAAGACTGGGATGAACTCATTAAAAAATGCACCCTTTCGGACGGGCTGATACCACTCTACCGCGATACGGTATCTGGCGAAATGTATATGGCGCTGGCACCGGAACAGCTTGATAAGGAATACATCTATTTCAGCTTCGTGTCTAATGGGGTGGTCGAAGCAGGCTTCTTCAGGGGCAACTACCGAGGTTCAAAAATTATACGCTTCCGCAAAAATTATAACCGGCTAGAAGTGTTAGAAGAAAATACCAAGTATTATTTCGATCCTGCAAGCCCGCTGAGCCGAGCTGCCAATGCCAATATAAATACTCCGGTGCTGGCCAGTCTTGAAGTAAAAGCTACCCATGAAGACACCAAAGCGATCATGGTAAGTGCAGATGCGCTTTATAAATCGGAAGATTTTGAGATGATAAAACAACCCGAACGCGATGGGGAAAAAAGCATGCTCGGGAAGCTGAACAAAGAGAAGACCACGATAAATGCCGTGCGCAATTATCCCGAAAACACCGATGTAGAAGTTACCTATGTATTTGATAATGAGAGCCCGAAGAAATCGGGAAGTCCGGCAGCTACCGATGTGAGAAACCTTGGGATAAGCTACCAGCACAGCATCATCGAAGTGCCACAGAATAATTTTAAACCCCGTCGGGATGATGCCCGTGTAGGGTACTTTATGAGCTGGCAGAATGAAATGACCTCACTGGAAGTGGCGCCCTACAGAGACATGATACACCGGTGGCATCTGGAAAAGAAGAGCCCCAATTTGGCAATCAGTGAGCCCGTAGAACCCATCACCTTCTGGATAGAAAATACTACCCCGCTTGAATTTAGGGCTACCATAAAAGAATCTGGCGAGCGGTGGAACAAGGCGTTTGAAAAAGCAGGTTTCAAAAATGCCTTGGTCATAAAAGAGCAGCCCGACACGGCGAGCTGGGATGCGGGCGATATACGATATAACGTGTTGCGCTGGACATCTTCGCCCCAACCGCCCTTCGGCGGGTATGGTCCGAGCTTCGTAAATCCGCGTACTGGGCAAATTTTAGGTGCCGACATAATGCTCGAGTTTTCGGCCGTAGCCAAAAGGCTCTTTAAGAAAGAAGTATTTGAGACCGCAGGCTACTCCACCTTTGAAGATGAAGCCGATGCCAATCGAATAGATGGTCTACATGCCTGTGCCATGGGCGAAGTGATGCACCACAACACCGTCTTTGGGCTTACCGCGCTGAAAGTTGAAAACCTGGGTGAAGCAGCAGAAGAACAATTTGTCAAAGAAACACTGGCAAGGCTCATATTACATGAGATAGGCCATACCCTTGGCCTGACGCATAATATGCGTGCCAGCACCTTGCTGAGCCTTGAAGAAATCAATACCCCGGCGGTAGTTCTCGATAAGGGACTCTGCAGCTCGGTAATGGAGTATCCGGCCATTAATTATGCCCCATCAGAACAAGAAGCCACCCGGTACTATGATGATAATCCTGGAGCCTATGATTTATGGGTGATAGAATATGGCTACTCGGAAGCCAACCCCGACAGTACGCAGGAAGAAGATCGGCTAGATAAGATCTTGTCAAGATCTACCGAGCATCAACTGGCCTACGGGAATGATGGCGACGATATGCGCAGTCCCGGCCAGGGCATAGATCCTGACATAAACATATACGACCTTTCCAATGATCCCGTAGGCTATGGAATACAGCGCGTGCAGCGCATCAACGTATTAATGGATAGCTTGCTGAGCAAATATTCGATAGATGGCGAATCGTACGAAGCTTTTCGGCAAGCCTATCTGGTGCTCACGGGAGAGTATGCCATACAGCTCGGCATTTTTACAAGGCAGATTGGCGGTGTGCATATTAATCGGGCAGCAGTCGGTCAGGCCGGAAATACATCGGCACCCTTCGTGCCAGTAAGTGCAGATGATCAAAAGGCAGCCATGGCGGCGCTTACCAAATATGCTTTTGCCCCAGATGCCTTCTATTCATCTACCGAAGTGTATACCCATCTCCAGCCACAGCGCCGAGGTTTCAGTCAACGCGGCTCTGGCGAAGACCCAAAAATCCATGCGCGCTACCTCGCCATGCAAAAGAATTGCCTGCGCCACCTGCTGCATCCCAATGTGCTGGAGCGCATCACCGACTCTGAGCTCTATGGCAATGATTTTAAGCTTTCGCAATATATGACCCTACTCACCGATGGTATTTTCAAGGCCGACCTTGCGGGAAATGTGAATGCTATGCGGCAAAATGTTCAGGTAGAATACACCCGCCAACTCGCCCTTGCATTGGCCGGAGCCAAACTAGATCACGTTGCTAATTCGATGGTGCTTTATGAGCTGAATAGAATCGATGGCATGGCACAAGGCTATGCAAATGCAGGTGATCTAGCCACAAAAGCGCACCGTGCCCATTTGCGCCAGCTCATTAAAAAAGCACTTGAAGCCTAGTCTAAAGAATGGTTAAAGAATAGTTAAGTCTTCATAGGCTCCTATTAAATGGTTACTTTTGTGGCTTAGATTTATCTATGAAGATTTTTCGATTCCGGGTACTTTTAGACCACTCCACAGAAACTTTTCGTGATATTGAGATCAAAAGCTCAAGCAGTTTTAACGACCTGCATGACATTATTATAAAAGCTTTTGAGTTCTCGGGTATGGAGATGGCATCCTTTTATGAAAGCAATGAAGATTGGGATAAAGGAGACGAAATTTCATTGATGGAGCTCTTTTCGGATGATGTCGTTGACGACCCGGTGCGCTCCATGGCAAATACTACCATCCACGATGTGGTTTCAGAAACTGGTGATAAACTGCTCTATCTCTATGACTTCTTGCGGATGTGGATTTTTTACGTCGAGCTTATAGCCATTGAAGATTCCGAAGCCCGTGACCAAGAAGCCATCGTGGTATTACTCGTAGGCACATCGCCTTCGGAGACTTCCAAAGAAGATGCCGGGCCGATGCCGGTAGATTCCATCGACGATGAATTTTCTGAAAGCGCCGATTATAGCTTTGACGAAGAAGACGGCGGCTACGAGACATTTGAAGATTCTTTAGACTTTTAAGGTTTGCTGCCCACCAAGCCCAGGCTCATAGTAATCTGCGGCCCTACCGCAGTGGGAAAAACCGATGCCGCCATTGCCATTTGTAAAAACTTTGATGGCGAAGTGATCTCTACCGACTCTCGACAGCTATACCGCGAGCTCTCGATAGGAACTGCAAAGCCAACGTTGAAAGATATGGATGGAGTGCCACATCACTTCATCGACAGCCACTACATAAGCGAAGATTATACCGCCGGGCGTTTTGAAAAAGATGCTTTGCAGACTATCGACGAAGTGCTGGCCAGAAATAAACTTCCCGTTTTGGTGGGCGGTTCAGGCTTATACATCCAAGCAGTTCTCCAAGGTTTAGATGCTGCTCCCGCAAATGCCGAAAAGCGCGAAGAGCTAGAATCTACCTATGAAAGGTACGGTCTGGAAGCGCTCCAAAAACGATTAAAAAATTTGAGCGCAAACATTTTTGAATCGATAGACCAGAAAAATTACCGCAGGCTGATCCGGAGTATTGAGCGACTTGAAAACGACGGGGCTGAAGGATTGGCTACTGAAAAGCAAAAAGCGCAAGAACGACCTTTTGATCCGATCATGATAGGTTTGTATTTAGAACGCGCTGCACTCTACGAACGCATCAACACAAGAGTAGATAGTATGATAGCCGCAGGACTGGTAGAAGAAGTGCGGAATGTGCACGAACATAAAGCGCTCAGGGCGCTACAAACCGTTGGGTATAGGGAACTGTTCCATTATTTGGACGGCGATATTCCGATCGAAGAAGCGATAGAACTCATAAAGCGAAACTCCCGGAGATATGCCAAACGACAGCTCACTTGGTTTAGAAAAATGACCGATGTCCATTGGCTCGAAGGAAATGACACTAATGGTGTTTTGGAATTTTTAAAACAATTTAATTTATCGACAGGTTAAGCGCACTAATCGCAATGGTTGAAAACTTCTGCCCGAGATGGCGCTCCTGAGCTATGAGAAGCTACGGAATAGGCGTAAATTTGAACGATATAAGTGAATTAAGAAGTAATCCCACCCAATTATGCAGACTATGAGCAGCAATCGAATGGAAATGATCACGGAGATGCTTGAAAAAAATCCGGATGACACTTTTTTGAATTACGCGGCAGCTTTAGAGCATAAAAAGGAGAATCAGCCGAAGAAGGCTATCAAGATTTTTAAAAAGATCATCGATCAAGATCCAGATTATTTGGCTACCTATTATCAGTTGGGAAAGCTCTTGGAAGAGCAAAATAAGGTGGAAGAAGCTATTACCGTGTATAAAAAAGGCCGGGTACTCGCCAAGAAAACCAAGGATGTAAAGGCTACGGGCGAGCTTTCTGAAGCGCTTCTCATTCTCGATGCCGATGACGGCGAAGGTATCTAAATCCGTATTTTATCGGAAACAAATTATGCTCGGTTCTGGTGATCCGACCGTTTCTAAGAAACCCAAATTTCAATAAGTCAAAGATGTCGCATAGAAGAGTGGTTAGGATTCTCTCCGTGCTCTTCCCCATTATTTTTTTCGCTTTATTTTTGAGCCTGAGCCTTGTTGCCTTGCTTTCAGATCAGTTTTCCTTTGAGTCTTTCGAAGGATTTTTATTGAGCAGCGCCATTATAGCCTTATTTCTGGCTGTACTTTTTTTGGCCGGAGCCATTCTCTTTTTAAAGAATAAGAAGTGGGGAGCCCGCTTGATCAGTCTTGCCAGCGGGTTATTCTTGATCCTTATGGCTTTTCCCGCCTATTATCTTTTTCAGCTCAGTCTCGGACTTGTCGGGATTTTATTCACCACAGTGATCCTGTTGGTTATAGCTGCGCCTTTTTTATATGTTATCCTAAATATCCTGCAGAACCGAAACCTTAAATTATGAACGCTCTCAATATGAATATTGCGATCCTTATTGGCTCTATCGCTATTGTATCATCAGCGTGTAATGAAAATACAGAAATGCCGAAAAACGAAAATTTAAAATATCCGAAAACGAGAAAAGTCGATACCATAGATTCCTATTTTGGCACATCGGTAAGCGATCCTTATAGATGGCTTGAAAATGACACCGCAGCCGAAACTGAAGCTTGGGTCAAAGCGCAGAATAAGTTGACGGAAAGCTATATGCAAACCATTCCCTTCAGGCAAGATGTGAAAGATCAGCTCACCGGCTTATTCGATTATGCGAGAGTGGGCACACCCATCCAGATCGGTGATCTTCTTTTCTTTTCGAAAAATGATGGTTTGCAAAATCAGGCCGTGATCTATTACCGCAAGGCAGATGAGAAAGAAGCTCGTGTTTTTATCGATCCCAATAAACTCTCGGCCGATGGCACAGTTTCCATAAATCTATTGGGCGCTTCAAAAGATCATAAATACATAGCCTATGCGCAATCTGAAGCCGGCTCGGATTGGTCGGTAATCCGCATTCGCGAAATAGCGACCAATACCCTACTGGACGATAAATTGGAGTGGGTCAAGTTTTCCGATGCCTCTTGGAAAGCCGATGGCTTCTATTACAGCCGCTATCCAGAACCAGAAAAAGGCACCGAACTCTCTGGCGATAATAAATACCACAGCATCTATTTCCATAAAGTAGGAACCGATCAATCAAGCGATGAACTCTTCTATCGCAATGACGCAAAGCCAAATCTATATCACTACGGCAATGTGACCGAAGATGAAAAATACTTCGTAATTTACGCCGCCGAAGGGACAGATGGGTTTGAGACTTTTATGAAACCCCTTGGTTCCGATAAAGATTTAACAAAGATCTGCGCTGGATTTGCAAATAAAACGACCGTAATAGATCATAAAAATGGTCTATTCTACTGCCTCACCGATGTCGATGCGCCAAATTATAGACTGGTATCGTTTGCACCACAGGCCGCAGCTCAAAAAAACTGGAAAGATGTGCTCCCCGAACAAGGCAGTGTATTGGTTGGAGTGGCTACGGGCGGTGGGTTTCTATTTCCAGAATATCTGGAAAATGTGGTATCAAAAATCGAGCAGCGCTCCTATGACGGTAGCCTGATCAGGGAGATAAAGCTCCCCGCGCCGGGCAGTGTGGGTGGCCTGAGTGGCACCAGGGAAAAGCCAAAATTATACTATAGTTTCACTTCGTTCACCTACCCCGCGGTGGTTTATGAATATGATCTTGCCACAGGAGAATCTACACCCTTTACCAAGCCCGAACTCAAATTTACTCCCGAAGATTACGAAACCAAACAAGTAAGGTATGCGAGTAAGGATGGTACGGAGATCCCTATGTTTATCGTCCATAGAAAGGGAATCGAACTAAATGGCAGCAACCCAACGTTGCTGTATGGATATGGAGGCTTTAACATTAGCCTATCCCCATCTTTTAGCCCTTCCATACTCCTTTTCTTGGCACAGGGCGGCATCTATGCCTTGGCCAATCTGCGCGGCGGTGGCGAGTTTGGGGAGTCATGGCATAAGCAGGGGATGAAGTCTGAAAAGCAAAATGTCTTTGATGATTTTATTGCTGCAGCAGAATATCTCATTGAGCAACGGTATACGCGAAGTTCAAGCTTGGCCATTCGCGGAGGCTCAAATGGCGGGCTCTTGGTGGGCGCAGCCATGACACAGCGCCCCGATCTATTTGCAGTGGCGCTGCCCGCGGTGGGTGTTATGGATATGCTGAGATTTCAAAAATTTACCGTAGGCAAGGGTTGGGTACCCGAATATGGATCGGCCGATAGTAGTAAGGCCGAATTTGAGACGCTCTACGCCTATTCACCGCTGCATAATCTGAAGGTGGGCGCGTCATACCCATCCACGCTCATCACCACAGGAGATCATGATGACCGGGTAGTGCCAGCACATTCCTTCAAGTTTGCTGCTACCTTGCAAGAAACGCACAGAGGGCAGGATCCTGTGTTGATCCGCATCGAAACCGACGGCGGGCATGGCGCCGGAAAGCCAGTTTCAAAAGTCATAGATGAGCAAGCCGATATTTGGGCTTTTACCCTTTATCAACTAGGGGTAAGGAGTCTGAAAGTAGAGCCCGAAGAAGCCTTGAAATAAATGATTGGTAGGCTCAAAAAATTTTGGGGGTTCAGCTTCCTTTTGCTCGCTATTGCGGTAAGGATTCTATTTTATTTCTATCCTATCCTTTTTGAAACGGTCTATTTTAATGGAGCTTGGCCTGCCATTCGTTTTTTCCTTTCGGCCATAGATTTTATATGGGTGGTACCCGGCTTCTATTTCATCATTGCATTTATACTGGTTTGGCTTATCGCAAAAAGACCGCGAAACAGGGATTTCAAAACTCCGCTCCGGCATTTGGCGAACTTGCTGGGTGCCACTTCCACCCTGTTTTTAGTGCTTTGGGGCTTTAATTATGCCGACCGTGGCTTGGCAGATAGGGCTAGCCTACCGGAACTGCCAGCTACTACCGATCTTAGCGACGAATACCTACAAGTAATGGATAGGGCGATACGTTATAGATCTATGCTGGAGCTGGGCGGACCCTCAAAGACCATTGAAGATTATAGAAAACTGCCTTCCGATTCGGCCATAATCACTTGGGTGCAAAATACGTTGAGACCTTGTGGCTATCCCGTATCTTCTACCGTCAGGATCCGTCAGTTCAAACCTGCTGGCACCCTCCGCAGGCTGAGCATATCTGGTATTTACAATCCCTTTATGGGTGAAGCTAATGTAGATGGAGCGCTTACTTCGCTGCCCTTGATTTTTACCACAGCACATGAAGTAGCTCACGCTTATGGGGTGACCGGCGAGGGAGAAGCCAATTTTTGCGCCTACCTTTCCTGTCTGAATAGTGGGGTGGCCGTGGCAGCTTACGCGGCAGAATATGCCCTGTGGAGACAGATAGCTAGTGAAATTAATAAGACCTACCCACGGGATTTAATAGAATCTTTGGCGGAAGCCATACCATTAGAGCTTAGTGCAGACCGGCGGGCCATACTTTTAAGGCACTTCCAGTATAAAGGATACTTTCCCGAGTTGAGTGATGCCATAAATGACACCTATCTCAAAATTCAAGGAATTGAATCAGGGACTGAAGATTACGACGGCTTTCTTCAATTATACCTTCGCTGGGCAGATGATCAAGCCCCCCTTATGGGAAAATATTGAGTTGCATACGCTCTGCAGCATGCACTTTACCATCGATACCAACGGCCCGATAGGTCACGAAATATCTCGTATCTCCCAAATTATTAAGGCTTCGATCATACTTCCACTCTTCTTTGATATTTCTGGTTTGAAAAACCACATCTCCGTTCTGATCGGTTATGATCATTAAAAAGTCGCTGATGTTGATGGCACGCTCTATCTTATAGGTATCGTTGAGTCCATCACCATTTGGAGTGAAGCTATTGGGCGCATTGAAGAATGAACCTTCCTTAACAGTAATCTGAACGAAGTCTGCGTCTGTTTCACCTATTTCGTTTTGAGCGGTGAGATAGACTGTGTACACCCCGGGCTCTTCAAAAAGCACTTCGGCCTTTCGTTCCGTGGATGTGGCCGCGTATCCGAACTCCCATTTATAGGTATTTGATTCTGACTTACTTTCAAACTTTACGGTGAGCGGAGCATACCCCGATCTCACGTCGCACTTGATAGCAGCCACAGGTGTGGAATAATCCGCACCGGCCATGGCACTGCGATCATCTACTTTTTGATCAAGGGTGCCAGGATTTAGCGTGACCGGTGTCATCGTCGAGCGACTTCCTTCATCTTGTCGCCGATCAACAAGAACGTTAGATTGAGTATCAATAGACTCTGCTTCAACGCGGTGTATAATAACGTCCGTCTCTCCTTGTTGCTGCTCGGACTGAGATAAAACAATCACCCGCTTTTCGGACTTATTGGGAGCTTCCGCTTCTTCTCCCAAGGTCAAGGATTCAGTAGCACTAGATTGTGCTGGTTCTTCTTGAATTTCAATAGGTCGTATATTTCCGTTTTCCATCTTGGCTATTTGGCTTTGAGCAACCAAGGGTTCTGCACGCTCGTGCAATGCGCTGTAAGAAGCCAAGGCTCCGAGCAAGATCACCCCTACCGCAGCGCTAAAGAGAAACGGAGACTTGGGTACCGACGCTGCACCGCTTCCCGCCTTGGGAATATGCGCGCTTATGGCGGCCCAAGCATTTGCGGGCACCGGAGCTGTTGCTTCTCGCAACGTGCTCCCAACTTCTGATTCAAAAATACCTTTACTCACTATGTAATTTCTTTTGTTCTTTAAAAATTAAATCACGCATATAGCCTTTTGCTTTTCTATACTGCGTTTTGGAAGTACTCTCCGTAATCCCCAATTGTTCTGCTATTTCCTTATGGCTATACTCTTCTACCGCGTATAGATTAAAAACGGTGCGATATCCACGGGGCATCTTTTGTATCAATTCCATAAGGAAATCGCTCGTAAGCTTCAATTCGTCATCTTCTTCGTCAAAAACGTCGAAGCTATCTTCATGTTCCAACTTGTATTCAACTTCAAATAATGACACATGCTCTTTTTGGCGTTTATTTTTTCGGATTTGATCAAGGGCATTATTAGCCATTGTCCTTCTTATCCAAGCGCCTAATGGGCCGCTGCCATTGTATAGATGCAGTTTCTGAAACACTTTGATGAATCCATTTTGGAACATGTCTTGAGCTTCTTCATAATCATTTCCATATCGCAGACAGAGCGCCATCATTTGTCCAGAGAAGCGCTCAAACAGTCGGGTATTTGCCTTTTCATTACCCTCTAGGCACGCTTTTGCCAACTGCATGTCTTCCACTTCGCTTCTTATTGTTTTTTCAGTATGACTACACATGATGGCAGAAGTTGTCTAAGGGGAAGATTTTCCTGCGGTATCGTAATGAGGCTTTGAACACTGGAAGAAGAAAACAAATGCTCAGATGAAATAGACAAAGAAATAAACCATCCACCAAAACCAAAAACCCATCCCGATATCTCGGGATGGGTTCAAGTGGCGGAGGAGGGGGGATTCGAACCCCCGATACCAGTTTCCCAGTATGCATGTTTAGCAAACATGTGGTTTCAGCCACTCACCCACCCCTCCTAAAGGGAGCGCAAATTTATAAATATTCCTTCATCCAACAATCAAATTGCTTTTTTCTTGGTTCCCGTGTCCCAAAGATGAACTTAGTGTATAAATAACAATGAGATGGGCGGTAGAAAGACTCCTCCTTCGTAACTTTGCGTGTTTTTTATAGTTAAAAATGTTACTATGCCCGAATCTGCCGGCCACCCGCTAAGACAAACCTTTGACAAGGAAGGTAAAGAAATCTCTCCCCAGCTCGACACCGATGTCAAGAATTATCTGATCGATATCGATGGCACCATCACCGAAGATGTGCCAAATGAAGAGCCCGAAAGAATGGCGACCTGCGAGCCATATCCCGATGCGCTTGAGATCCTTAATAAATGGTATGACCAAGGGCACATTATTACCTTCTTTACATCGCGTACCGAGATGCATAGGGAAGTAACCGAAAAATGGCTCGACAAGCACGGCTTTAAATATCACGGTCTATTGGTGGGCAAGCCAAGGGGTGGTAATTATCACTGGATTGATAACCACATGGTGCGAGCCACAAAATTCAATGGTAAGTTCACCGATCTGATAAAGGTCATGAAGCAGGTCGAAGTGTTTAAACGATAAGTGATAGGGCTTCGGTAGATTAACCCTTTTTCTACCTTTGCGGCTTATCAAAAATTCATAGAATTAGATGGATATCCACATTACCCTTCCCGACGGCTCCAAGCGAAGTTTTCCCACCGGTTCTACGGCCATGGATGTAGCGCTGAGCATAAGCGAAGGTCTTGCGAGAAATGTGCTGGCTGCCGAAGTAAATGGTAAAGTGATAGAGTCCAATAGGCCTATCAACGAAGATGCAAAGCTGAGCCTGCTCACATGGAATGATGACGGCGGCAAGTCGACCTTTTGGCATAGCAGCGCGCATTTATTGGCGGAAGCCCTACAGGAGTTCTACCCCAACGTAAAATTTGCCATAGGCCCACCTGTCGAAAATGGATTTTACTATGATATTGACCTTGGCGAAGAAACGATAAGCGATAAAGACTTTCCAAAGATAGAAGCGAAGATGTTAGAGCTTGCGCGCGAGAAAAATGAATTCGTGCGTTCTGAAGTTTCCAAATCCGACGCCTTGGCCTATTTCGAAGAAAAGAGTGATCCATATAAACTGGAGCTCATCCGCGATCTGGACGATGGCACCATAAGTTTTTACAAGCAGGGAGATTTTACAGATCTCTGCCGCGGCCCACACATCCCCAATACCGGATTTATAAAAGCTGTAAAGCTCATGTCAATAGCAGGTGCTTACTGGCGTGGGGATGAGAATAATAAGCAGCTTACGCGAATATACGGGGTGTCTTTTCCCAAACAGAAGGACTTAAAAGAATACCTGATATTGCTCGAAGAAGCACAAAAACGCGACCACCGAAAACTGGGTAAAGAGATGGGGCTATTCACCTTCTCACAGCGCGTGGGCATGGGATTGCCCTTATGGCTTCCAAAAGGAGCCATACTTCGGGAGCGGCTCGAAAACTTTCTTAAAGCCGCTCAAAAAAAGGAAGGCTATCAAAGCGTGATAACCCCCCACATCGGCAGTAAGGAGCTCTACGAGACCTCCGGCCATTACGCCAAGTACGGGAAAGATTCTTTTCAACCTGTACTCACCCCGCATGAAGGGGAAGAGTACCTGCTGAAACCGATGAACTGCCCGCACCATTGCGAGATCTACCGCGCAGAGCCCCGATCTTATAAAGACCTACCGCTCAGGCTGGCCGAATTTGGAACGGTATACCGTTATGAACAAAGTGGAGAGCTCCACGGCCTTACCCGGGTGCGCGGCTTTACACAAGATGACGCTCATATATTTTGTATGCCCGACCAAGTAAAAGATGAGTTCAGAAAAGTGATTGATTTGGTGCTGTATGTACTGAAGACCTTGGACTTTCAAGACTTTACGGTACAGGTTTCCCTTCGCGATCCAGCAAATCCAGGGAAGTACATCGGTTCTGATGAAAATTGGGAAAAAGCCGAAGGTGCAATCATCGATGTGGTCAAAGATGCAGACTTAAATTACGTGGTGGTAGAAGGTGAAGCCGCTTTCTACGGTCCCAAGCTAGACTTCATGGTACGCGATGCCATAGGTAGAAAGTGGCAGCTCGGTACCATACAGGTTGACTATAACCTGCCAGAACGCTTTGACTTGGAATATACCGGCAGCGACAATAGCAAGCATAGGCCGGTAATGATTCACCGCGCTCCCTTTGGCAGCCTTGAGAGATTTGTGGCCGTTCTTATAGAGCATTGTGCAGGTAAATTCCCACTGTGGTTGATCCCCGAACAGGTGAAAGTGCTTCCAGTAAGTGATAAGTTCAACAATTACGCGCTATCAGTTTTAAATAAGCTAAATAATTACGATATTCGCGGCCTCGTTGACGAGCGCAATGAGAAAGTAGGCCGTAAAATACGGGATGCCGAAGTTGAAAAAGTGCCGTTTATGCTCATAGTCGGAGAAGACGAAGAGAAAGATGGTACAGTTTCAGTACGTAAGCAAGGCGAAGGCGATCAAGGTTCTAAAAGCATTGATCAATTTGCAGCCGACCTACAGAAAGAGATCAATACCCTATTGGGTGTTGAATAAATTAAAAATTATAAGTCATAGCTAAAAGATTTCAAAAGAGACGAGGATCTCGCAGAATTGTAAAAGAAGATCCACATAAGATTAACGACCGGATAACTGCCCGCAATGTTCGCCTAGTGGCGGATGATATTCCTGCAGATGTATATTCGATAGAAGAAGCATTAAAACTGGCCGAAGAGCGCAATCTAGACCTGGTGGAGATTGCTCCCAATGCCGATCCCCCGGTGTGTAAGGTCATTGATTACAAAAAGTTTCTTTACGACCAGAAAAAGAAACAAAAAGAATTAAAAAGTAAGCAGCAAAAAGTTGTTGTCAAAGAAATAAGGTTTGGTCCGAATACGGATGACCACGACTTTGAATTTAAGCTTAATCACGCCCGAAAATTCCTAGAAGAAGGATCGAAGGTAAAAGCTTATGTATTTTTTAAAGGTCGTACGATCGTATTTAAGGAGCGTGGGGAGCTTTTGCTTTTGAAATTTGCTAGTGAATTAGCAGATCTAGGAGCAGTAGAACAGCTTCCAAAACTGGAAGGAAAACGGATGATCATGATGATCAACCCTAAGAAAAAGTAAATTAGAGTTAAACAAAAACAGATAAGTCATGCCAAAAATGAAGACTGTATCCAGTGCCAAAAAACGATTTAAGTTTACTGGATCAGGAAAAATCAAGCGTAAGCATGCGTTTAAAAGTCACATCTTGACTAAAAAAGGTACGAAGCAGAAGCGTAATCTTACGCATACCGGCTTGGTGCATGAAGCAGATGAAGCTCGCGTAATGAATATGCTCAACGCAAAATAAAAAAGTAAAAAGGTTTATTAACCCGGACTTGAGTCTTAAGTTCTTTGAGAAAAGACGCTCACTTCCAAAACAAAAAAAGAAATGCCAAGATCAGTAAATGCCGTAGCATCCCGCGCGAGGCGCAAAAAGGTGCTCAAGCAAACAAAAGGCTATTTCGGTAGAAGAAAAAATGTCTTTACCGTAGCCAAAAATACGTTGGAGAAAGGTCTCCAGTACGCCTACCGCGACCGTCGTCAAAAGAAGCGGAACTTCCGTGCGCTCTGGATTCAGCGTATCAATGCGGGTGTCCGTGAAAATGGAATGTCCTATTCTGTATTCATGGGTAAAATCCATGCCAAAGGTATTCAGTTAAACCGGAAGGTTTTGGCCGACTTGGCCATGAACCATCCTGCGGCTTTTAAAGCCATCATACAAGCGGTTCAATAAAAGATCGCAGACCAAGAAAATTGAAGGGAGCCATTGGCTCCCTTTTTTTATTCCAGTATACGTTCCAAGCCCTTTGCAGCAAGCGTGTACTGCGGATCAATGGAAAGTGCGCGACGATAAGCCTTCTCGGCTTTAACCCTATCTCCCATTTCTTCAAAGCAAAGCCCTCGGTTATAAACCGCTTCTACCCATGTGGGCTGTATCGCCAATGCCTTGTCGAAAAAATAGAGCGCAGAATCAAAATCGAGCTCTTCGGTAAGTTTGACATAACCTAGATTATAAAAACCCAAAAAATTATCTGGATCGATCTCTATCAATTTGCGGTATACCGCGAGAGCAGAATCAAATTTGAGCCCGGCCTGCATAAACATACCTTTACCATACATGGCTTCTGCACTTCTGGGACGAATATTTAGTGCGGTATTGAAATATTCTTTTGCAATAGGGTCGCCCTTGAAGGCGTAGAGATGGGCCAGCTCTATATAAGACTCAAAATGGTCGGGGTTCACTTCTGCAGCCGTCTGAAAAGACGAAATGGAAAGGGTGGTATCGCCGATCTCTTTAAATATAAACCCTTTTAAAAAGTAGCCCTGCGCTAGCTTATCATTGATGCGCAGCGCGGCATCGACATTTTCCAGCGCAAATTCGTATCGTCGCAATAAATAGTTTACCTCTGCAAGCATTAAAAAAGCGTCGATGTTGGTGTCGTCATATACTACCGCTTTCTCAAGACTTATGCGCGCATCCCGCAATTGTCCCGCTTTGAATTTAATATCACCGTATAACTCGTGAAAGTAAGAGGTAGTACTGTCAATACTTAACGCCCTTTCAGCATCACGAATGGCAAGGTTGAGCATACGCTGGTCTCGGTAAGCGAGCGCTCGCTTTACATAGAGATTTGGATCATTGGGGTTATCTACAATCTCTGCGGTAAGCGATTTTATCTGACCGTCTGTACCTTTCTCAATTGGTTCCTGCGCACTCTTTCTGCTTTTGGATGTTGATACCGTGTCACAGCCCGAGAGGGCAACCAAAAGCAAAAAGAGTACAGGCCAAGATTTTAATTTGCTCATCGCGCAAATATAACTTATCGGTAAGAGCAGAAAAAAAGGAAGGCTATAGGGGATTTACTTTTTAAGTTCGTCCTTTATTTTGAGCTCGAGCTCTTCCATCAATTCAGGGTTATCTTCTATCAAAGATTTTACTGCGTCACGCCCCTGTCCAAGCTTTGTTTCGCCATAGCTAAACCAAGACCCGCTCTTTTTGACAATGTTCATTTCTACGGCCAAATCTAGGATCTCACCACTTTTAGAAATTCCCTTACCGTACATGATATCAAATTCGGCTTTGGTGAATGGCGGGGCAACTTTATTCTTTACAATCTTTACCCGCGTTCTATTTCCAATCACATTCTCTCCATCCTTTATCTGTGTAGACCGACGGATGTCAATACGTACCGAAGAATAAAATTTCAAGGCGTTACCTCCGGTGGTAGTCTCCGGATTTCCAAACATCACTCCAATCTTCTCCCTGAGCTGGTTGATAAAAATGCAGCAGCATCCTGTCTTTGAGATGGCTCCAGTAAGTTTACGCAAGGCTTTTGACATCAGTCGAGCTTGCAACCCTACTTGCGAGTCGCCCATCTCACCTTCGATCTCAGCCCGTGGGGTAAGCGCTGCCACAGAGTCGATCACCAATAGATCAATCGCTCCGGAGCGGATTAGGTTTTCGGCTATTTCGAGTGCTTGCTCACCATTATCAGGCTGTGAAATAAAAAGATTTTCGGTGTCCACCCCGAGATTTTCGGCATAGAATCTGTCAAAGGCGTGCTCGGCATCAACAATGGCTGCGATGCCGCCCATCTTTTGTACTTCTGCGATCGCATGGATGGCTAGGGTTGTTTTTCCTGAAGATTCAGGGCCGTATATTTCTACGACACGCCCTTTGGGATAACCCCCTACACCTAGCGCCAGATCTATACCGAGAGAGCCGGAAGGGATCACTTCTATTTTCTCAATCGCTCCATCGCCGAGCTTCATCACAGCGCCCTTACCATAAGATTTCTCCATACGATCTATGGTCAATTGTAATGCCTTTAACTTTTCTTTATTTACTTCTACTGCCATTTTTATGATTGTTACTGGTTAATAAGATCGAGTACTTGTTTACTTGCTTCCTTGTTTTTTACTTTTTCTATGATGTGCTCTATTTTTCCTTCTTCATTGATTACGAATGTAGTGCGGTGAATACCATCATAGGTTTTACCCATAAACTTCTTAGGCCCCACACGCCGTATTTTATAATCACTTCCTTATCGGTATCCGCTAAAAGCTTAAAAGGTAAGGTATATTTATCAATAAACTTTTCAAGTGATTTTGAACTATCCGCACTCACACCGATTACATCAAGCCCTCTGGCCATGAGCGATTGATAATTATCCCTAAAGTTGCATGCTTCAGTGGTACATCCAGGCGTATTATCCTTGGGATAAAAGTAGAGAATTACTTTTTTGCCTCTATAGTCCTTCAGCGAAATTTCTTCACCGTTCTGATCTTTTGCAGTAAAATCTGGGGCACTGCTACCCACTTTTGGCATTGACATAATCTGGTTTGTTTTATTTAGTGAAAGTACAAGTCTCCATCAAAATTGTTTGAGATGTGCAAAACTTGCATACGCGAACGTAATGTATTTACGTGGCAGAGCAAAAATGCATGGCTAAATTTGCAAAATGGATTATACCCCCCTTGCAGAACGGCTGAGGCCAAAAAAGTTGGACGATTACATTGGTCAGGAGCAATTGGTAGGGCCGGAAGCTCCTTTTAGGCAGGCCTTGCGATCGGGCATCATTCCATCGTGCATACTCTGGGGGCCGCCCGGGGTGGGCAAAACCACGCTCGCCAAAATCATAGCTGGCTCCCTTGATCGGCCTTTTTATACCCTTAGTGCTATCAATTCCGGCGTAAAAGATGTGAGAGAAGTAATAAGCAAAGTCGAAAGTGCCGGACTATTTGGCTCTGGCAATGCGATCTTGTTCATTGACGAGATACATCGGTTTAGCAAGTCGCAGCAGGACTCCCTGCTGGGGGCGGTAGAAAAAGGAGTGCTCACCTTGATAGGCGCCACGACCGAAAATCCTTCTTTTGAAGTAAATTCTGCCCTGCTTTCGAGATGTCAGGTCTATGTGCTAAAACCATTCGACATTTCAAACCTGAACACCCTGTTGGAGCGCGCATTGAATGACGATGCCGAACTCAAAAAACTCCATATCAAAGTGAAGGAGAAGAAAGCGCTATTTCGCCTGAGCGGTGGCGATGGGAGGAGAATGCTCAACATCTTGGAGACGGTGATAAAAGCATTGCCGGAAGGCGAATCGGAAATAACCGATGCCGCGGTAATGAAGATCGTTCAGGAGAACCCTGCCATGTATGATAAAGACGGTGAGCAACATTACGATATTATCTCGGCCTTCATCAAATCCATTCGCGGAAGCGACCCAAATGCTGCGGTATACTGGCTTGCGCGAATGCTGGCTGGAGGGGAAGACCCCAAATTCATAGCCCGTCGGCTCATCATACTTGCCAGCGAAGATATCGGAAATGCCAATCCCACCGGCCTTGTGCTTGCCAATACCACCTTCGATGCGGTGCAGAAAATAGGAATGCCCGAAGCCCGGATCATACTGAGTCAATGTGTGGTTTATCTCGCGGCTTCCGCCAAAAGCAATGCGAGCTACGAAGCCATAAATAGGGCTATGAGCACTGTAAAAGAAGAACTTAACCTGCCTGTACCGCTGCACCTGCGCAATGCGCCCACTACCCTAATGAAAGACCTTGGCTACGGTAAAAATTATGACTATAGCCATGGAAATAAAGGGAATTTTGCAGCGCAGGAATACTTGCCCGATGCCATCTCGGGAATGCGCTTTTATAGTCCGGGAGAAAACGCAAGAGAAAATGAAATGAGAAAAAGACTCGGTGGGCTATGGCAGGAGAAATATGGCTATTAGGTATGCTCAAAATCAATATGTTCAGCACTATGATTGCATCATTTCGAAGGTGCGGACGATAGGAATTGATCTCACTTTATTCTGCAAAGAATAGGTCGCGCCGCTTTGCTAAATAGTAAATACCTGCGATGGTAGCACCACCAAAACCTTGCTCAAGCATCTGCCATAAAAAGTCTACCATAAGATGAGCTGTGCCGCTACCCTTGAAGGAGATACCCAGCACGAAGGCGATCAAATAGATGAAAAAACCTAGCGCCATGCCCATCAAAAATCCTTTTAGCTTGATGCCAAGCCCCATGCTGAGATAGGTGTACACGAAAGTCAGCGTAAATCCTATGACAACGTAAACCAGTGCAGCCAGCAAATAAAAAATCTCTATAGGACGCGGCACGAATTGCAAATCATTAAGGATCAAACCATGCCAAACGAAACTCGCAACCGCCATAATAAGCGACGCAAAAATCCAAGAGATAAAAAAGCGCTTTTTGAGCATGTTTTGATTGACGGTACAAGGTTAGTTATTTCGAGATAATTTAAAATTGCTTTTCAATTATTTTAACTCAAAAAAATCTATCAAGCATATTCGATCCCTTAACGCTATATTCGTAGGATGAAAATTTTAGGGACAATGGTGGGTATATTGTTTTTTTGCTCATGTCAAAAAGCGCCCACTACATGGGATACAGACCTGAGTATCCCAATTCTTAATACTACGCTCAATCTTTCGGCATTAATACCGGATTCACTTCTCACGGGCAACTCCGATGGAGAAGCCGCTATTATGTACCGTGAAAGGGTGCTTGATATAGGTCTAGATTCTCTGCTGGAATTAGGATCGGATACGGTGAGCAGAACTTTTACAATTGCTCCATTAAGCCAATTTACCTTTAATCCAGGGCAATCCTTTTACAGCAGTACCAATTCATTTGTATTTAGCGGAATAGAAGCAGAACTCACAAATGCTATTTTGAAATCTGGCAACCTGGTTTTGTCTGCATCGAATAATATTCAAAGTGACTTAATATTTAGAGTCCAAATCCCCAAAGCAAAAAAAAATGGTTTAAGCTTTTCGGTAGAGACCATCATTCCGCCTAGAGCTGAAGGTTTTGCAGGAATTGGTGAAGTCGAAATTGATTTATCCGATTATGAACTTGATCTTAGAGGCCAAAGCGGAAGCGATTTTAACACCTTAGATGTGTCCTTTGTGCTCAGCGTGCCCGACGAAGCTGATGCCGTTACAGTAAGCATCACCGAAGAAGTAGACCTTTCCGTGTCATACAACGATCTGAAATTTTCAAAGGTCAACGGCTATTTTGGAACAGAGAATATTGACGTAGGTTCGGCAGGGAGCTTTACGGGATTTCCAGCACTTAATGAAGCGATGATTGATATTGATGCCTTAGAAGCGAATCTTTCAATTTCTAATGGATTTGGTATTGAAGTACGGGCATTCTTAAATCAACTCAAATTCTCAAATAGTATTAATGGGGCTTCACTTTCCCTTCAGAATTCGATTATCGGCAGCCCCATTAATATTTCACGAGCTTCACTGAGCAATGGATCTTTAACAGAGTCGACGCGGAATTTTTCGTTGGATCAAAATAATTCCAACATTGACGAATTACTTGAAATTCTGCCCGATTCGCTAACCGTTATTGGTAATGCCGACATCAACCCACTTGGAAATATTTCGAACTATAATGATTTTGCAACCGATGAAAGTAGGTTATCTGCTGATCTAGAAGTTTTATTTCCGCTAAAACTGAGCATCGACAATCTCATTTTGCGCGATACATCATCTTTTGGTTGGAGTAAAGACGAGATATACTTCAACCAAGGCTATTTGTTTGCGCTCGCCCAAAATTCCTTTCCAATGGACGCAAGTTTAAGCATCAAGTTTTTAGACCGGGATAAAAATCCGATTCTCAACTTGGATGAATACCTGCTATCGCCAGAAGTTCCTGTGATTTTTGGAAGAATGAATATGAACACATCTCAAACCAGCTTTTTGCAATACTTAATTGATGAAGATTCCATCGATATTTTGCAAAGAGCTGAATATATTGTCTATGCGACTCATTTCAGGACTAGCAACTACCCAGAAAAGGTAGTATTTCAAAGCATTGATAAAATCAGTATCAGGCTTTCCGTGCGTGCCAATTTCACAACCGAGATAGATTGAAAAAACCCTTTCTGATAGTTCTTTCGCTTTTCGCAATGCACGCGGCTTTATTCTCACAAAGCTATCTTATGCGCGATGGGATGCTAAATTTCGACTCAAGTCAGCAGTTTCTGATAAATTTTGATGTCGTTCGCCTAGACGATGGGAACTCAATCAACAGAGCGTTTCTTCAAAAAGTTTATTTCGGTGGTGAAATAGACACTGATCTCAAAGACGATATTCTCAATAGGAAAGTTGAAAGAAATCTATACCGCAGCGACTTCGGCTCAAATTTGAATTTCACATTATTGCGAGCAACTGCTAGATATGGAATCTCATTTAATTACGGTATTGGAAACTATGTAAGCTCCAAATTCTCCGATGACCTTTTCGAACTTACCTTTTATGGAAACTCAAGGTTTGGAAACAAACCCGCGAAAATCGGTGAATCATACTTCAGGTCTATTTCGTTCCAAAAATTCGGAATTGGAGCGGTTGATCAAAAAACAGGCTCCTACTTCAACATAAACATCTATGACGGCTTGAATTATCGCTCCTACGTTACCGAAAATGCCTCGCTTCAAAATGATTTTCAAGAATTTCAGGGATCGGCCTACATCAATTCAATTATGCTGACCACCGATAATTATACTTCTCAAGTCTCATCCAATTATTCGGGATTATTTAGCCAAGCCTTAGGCCTAGGAATAGATGTATCTTATAATTACAGATTTAGCAAGGGGCTGCTAATTTTTGGCATTGAAGATTTCGGATTTATGAATTGGAAGGATCTGGATACGCGTGATTCTTCTGGCACTTTTGAGTTTTCAGGATTCGAGTATGACCTTTCCGATGGTAATTTTGAAAATGGCTTTTTCCCTAGCCTTCCCGACAGTATTTTCCCCAATTTAGATCAAGAAAGCAAGACTTTTTTATTGCCTGGACGATTATCAGCTACTTTTATCACTAATTCCGAAGGTCGGTTTTTTACAATATTGGGAGTCCAGTACAGATATGGCCTTGGACTATATCCTAGCGCCGATGCATCAGTAAATTTGAGATTTGGAAAAAAATCTTCTGTTTGGGGCTCTCTAAACTTAGGCGGATTTGGTATTATTGATGCAGGTATCGGAGCCCAAATTTATATTCTAGAAAAGTCATACCTTACTATTGGTTCGAGGCACCTTTCGGGTATAATCAATCCAAACGGTAGAGCTGGAAGTATCTATCTTCAATACACTATTCGCCTATGACACGGATTTATTTTTTTCTTTTCTTCTTGTTTTTTCCCTTTTGGGTAATGGCGCAAACTGTCTTTCAGAGAACTTATGGCGGTGCAGGAAGCGAATACGGACGCGCTATAATTCCTTGCTCTGCCGGAGGCTATCTGGTAGTGGGGTCTTCAAATAGCTTCTACGACCCATCTACAGATGTCTATGTTTTAAGGCTCGATGAAGTGGGTGACTATATATGGGGTAGAAATATAGGGGCAGACAATAAAATAGAATGGGGGCTGGATGTGGTCGAAGATGCAGATGGAAATTTCTATATCGCCGGATACACTGATAATACCAGTTCGGGTAGTTATGATGGAATGCTTTTAAAGATCGATTCTGAAGGAAACGAGCTTTGGATGAATACCTACGGTGGCGATGACTGGGATTTTTTTTATGATATCTCTATCAATGAGACAGGAGAAATTTTCTGTGCTGGAGAAAAAAGTGTTAGTCATAAATCAGGATGGATTGTCAAATGTGATGCAGAAGGAAATCAATTATGGGAATTCATATTGAATTCGAGTAGTCCGTCGACAATAACAGGATCGGACATTGATATGGATAAAATCGCTTTTTCCGGAGTTTCAACAGACCCGCTTGGGGACATAAATACACAAATCGCAGGATTATTAAACTCAGCAGGTAACATTTTATGGTTCAGTTCTTATCCAGAAATGGGTACGATAAATTCTGGTAAATGTAAATATGGACAAAATGAAAAATTACTCATTTGTGGTGGGCAAAATAGTTCAGAAGGAATCACAAATTTTTTTCGGGCACAGATTGATTTATCATCTGGACAATTGATTAATTTTTTGCCTATAGAAATTGGTGTTAGCGGTAGAGCATACTCAACCGATCAAAAACCCAATGGAAATGTTTTAGTTTGTGGAACAATAGAAGATCAGGGCTATGCAAACTTTGACGCAATTAGCAATGAATATAACATTTCAGGGGAATTTATTTCTTCAATGTTTACAGAGTCATTAGGCGGCTTCGAAATCGACATTCTTTACGATATAAAGGCTACACCAGACGGGGGATATGTCGCCGTGGGGGAAACCAACAGCTTTGGCAGCAACTATCAAGTCCACGTGGTTAAAATAGATGCCGACGGAAACCGCGATGAAGATAACCAAGACTTCATCGACATCGCCACACCCGTTATCTACCTAGAGAAGAAACAGGATTTTTCTATCGTCCCCAACCCAGCACAAGCGCAAATAGAGATCAATTTTGAAGCGCTTAATCGGGGAAGCTTGAAATATGCCATCATCGGGCTATCCGGCCAAATAGCTGCGCAAGGCCGTTTGGCGCAGACCGGCAATAAGATTGATATTTCGGCTCTTCCAGCAGGTTTGTATATACTCAGCCTGTATGGAAACGGTGAAGCGCTGTACAGCAACTTCATCAAAAGTCCGTAGCGCCTAAAGGATTTTAACTTCTGTACGCCGATTCCTGGCGCGGCCTTCTTCGGTTGCATTATCCGATATAGGGCTGGTTGCACCATATCCTTTGGTCTCAAGCCGGCCGGCCGGGATGTTCTCTTTGGTCACCAAATAATCTTTAACTGCCGCGGCCCTTCGCTTGGAGAGTTCCTTATTATAGGCATCCTGCCCTTGGTTATCAGTATGGCCACCGAGCTCTATCCGTACTTCGGGGTTCTCTCTCATAAAGGTGGCCAATGCGCTAAGCTCTGGGGTCGATTGTGTTTTGAGCAAGTCTTTATCTAAGTCAAAAAACACATTCTTCAGGACGACCGAGCTTCCCGCGCGCACCTTGAATAGCTTTACTTCAAGATCGTACCCATCAGCAGCTCTACGGCTGGCCAGCTCAAAATTTTCGGAATGTATGAGATAACCCTTCTTTTTGACAGTCACTGCATAGGGATTCTTGGCAGTGAGCGCCACCAGAAATTCCCCGTTTTGGGAATCAGATCCAAAGCTCAACCCCTCGGGTGTATCACTAAGGCTTACCAGTTCGATGCTGGCTTCAAGCGGCTCGCCTGTATCTCCGTCTATTACCCTACCCCTTGTGAAAGCCACCGCATTGGGCCTGATCGACTTTGGAAGCACAAAAGAGTAGAGATCCAAATCTCCAAATCCACCCTCCCGATTGGAAGCATAATAGGCGAGATCGCCGCTGGCATTGATCAAAATACTGTTTTCATCACGCTGAGTATTGATCGGATAACCCAGATTAACAGGTTCTTGCCATTCACCGTTCTCATCCATTCGCGAAAGGAATAGATCGAGCCCGCCCATGCCTATATGGCCATTTGAAGAAAAGTAAAGGGTACGCCCATCGGGGTGAACATGAACAGATTCTTCCCGATCGGGTGTATTGATTTTATCGCTCACCTTTTCGGGCTTCGACCAGCTACCATCGCTTTGCTTCTTGGCCACGAAAATATCCTGATATTCAACCTTTCCGCCGCGCTGCGACTTGCCGCGAATGAAGTATAGCGTATTTCCATCTGCCGAAAGGCTGGGCTGCGACTCCCATAACGCCGAGTTTACAGGTGCCCCAAAATTCTGTGGTGGTTGCCATTTACCGCCGATATTTTCAGAAATAAAAAGATCGCAACTACCATATCCTTTACGGCCTTCGCCATAAATTCCATTCACCTCGCAACCGGTAAATACCAAAGTGCGCGCATCGGAAGAAAGTGTGGGAGCCCCTTCATTAAAACTGGAATTCACCCCATGCAGCGGAGTCGAAGGGAACCAAGTATCCATCCGGTTTCGGCTGATAAAAAAATCTTCGTTCTTTCCACCGTAGATGCCGCCATCATCCATCAGCCGCGTGAAAATAAATATCCCACCATCGGCCGAAATACCGGGGAAATATTCGGGCTGCCCGGTATTGATAGCTTCGCCCATATTGACCGGCTCAAAATCTACCGGGTTCTTCATCGCTTCGATTCCAAAAGCGGCATTTGCTAGATGCTTCTCTGCCTGCTCGGTCATATTCGGGTTTGTCCCGGGGTAGCTCTTAAAGGTGTTGAAATGTGGAATAGCTTCTGCGTACTTCGCAGCATTCATTTCGAGCATCCCTAGAAAAAACCAAGCATTGGGAAAAAAGTCGGGATTCATTGCTACTGCCTTTTCCAGAGCTTGTTCCGCTTTTTCAAAATCGCGCAGCTCCGTGTACACTTCAAACATCAACAGATAGGTTTCAATAAAATCAGGTTCCCGCTCTATTGCTTCATCGAGAAATGAGAGCGCCAGCTCTGGCTTCCGCGAATTGATTGCAGTAAGTGCATTCTCATAGGATTTTATCGCCTTGGAATTGGAGATAGAGTAGTCCTGAGCTTCCGCAAAAGAGAGTGCACCCAAGAATAAAAGTCCTAATAAAAGCGATTTATGACTAGGGAATACCCATAAATTTATGGGTCTGAAGGGAAATTTTCC
The DNA here is from genome assembly GCA_963836915.1 of uncultured Cryomorphaceae bacterium. Lineage (GTDB taxonomy): Bacteria > Bacteroidota > Bacteroidia > Flavobacteriales_D > Cryomorphaceae > Cryomorpha. The sequence continues at coordinate 1,721,966 of CAWILH010000002.1, forward strand.
AACGCGGATTTTTCTTGACATAATCGGTAATTAAGGGAACCATCGCTTCCGCCTTGCTCCACTCGGGTTGTAAAAATAGTTGGCAATCATTACGCACCTGACTTGCATGCGTTTCAGCCCATTCAAAATCGTGCTTATTATAAATCACCACCTTCAGCTCATCGGCTTTTAGGTAAGCGTCGGGTACGGGTTTTTTAAATTTCTTTGGCGAGAAGCAAACCCAATGCCATTTTCCAGAGATCGGGTTGGTACCGGCAGTTTCTATATGGGTGCGAAGGCCGCAATCATGAAATGCCTGGGTGAGCACATCAAGACCGTGAAGCGTTGGCTCGCCACCTGTCACTACTACGATCTCGGCGCCTGAATCTTTCGCCCGCCGGGCGATATCAAAAATATCTTCGGTCGGATGCTGATCGGCATTCCAACTTTCCTTTACATCGCACCAAGCACAGCCTACATCACACCCGGCCAACCGCACAAAATAAGCGGCCGATCCGGTATGGGCACCTTCACCCTGAAGCGTATAAAATTGCTCCATTACTGGAAGCTCATTTATATTTTCGATCGTGGATTCTGGGAAAACTTGCATGGATAGGGGTAGATGATAGAAAGAACCCGTGCGAGACCATGGTTTAGAAAAACTCTAAACGACATGTTTGGATCTGCCATTTCGGTTCGGTAATCCTCCTGTCCCTTTCGAGAAACCCAACTTGTGGGCTGAGGCCCGCCCTTGCTGAAACGAGCTTGGAACCAATTTTAATCTTGTTAGTTTTTCAAACTGTATATGCTCGCACGGGAGTTCTTTTACTTCCAGATTCAAAGTTAATATTTTTCAACTGAAATATCCAAAGATGCCCTACTTACTTGAAAAGTGATCTTCTTTATCGGCAAATAAAATATTGAACGAAGTAAGTGATCCGTATATCCGGCTTATGTATTGTTGAAGATGCACCTTGTCGGCATCGTCGAGCTTCTCGTGACTATTGATATTCTGCTCCAGCACACGCAAGCGATCCCGTACCATCACTATCTTATGAAAGAAACTATCTATGGGCATCTTCTTTCCTTGAAGTTCAGGGTTGCCGGGCTTCATTTCAAAACTGCCTTTATTCCATTTTGAAGCCATCTCTACCGGTTGGTTTATGCCCGACATCTCCTTAAGGATTTTTCTCAGGCTACGTTCCATGTCAGAGATTTCGATGGAGTCATCGACTTCCTGAGGGGATTCGAGAACTTTAAGCCCGTCAAAATTGGTCGAGATCTGTCGGTCGCCTTCCGCCTTAAAAAAAACGTGAAGCGTCGTTCCATCGATTCCATAGACGATGCCTTCACCGAAGGTAGTGTGTTTGATGCGGGCTCCTATGCCCATTAAATTTCCATTCAAATCCATACTCAATGCTTTTAATGAGATATCAAAAGAACCACATTGGATTTAATCCAGAAAGAAATAGGAATAAAAATATGCTGAGCTCGTGGGGTTTTTCCAGTTGATCGCAAAATAATTATCTCGCTATCACCAGTGGCTTCGCCAAGACATCATTGCCAACGATCACTTTCACGATATAGGTTCCGGCTACAAAATCACAATTAAACTCTTCTGAGTTTCCTTGCCCATCGACCCAAAGTACTTCCGAATTTAAAATCTTGCCCGATAGATCGGAAATCGTAATCGTGGCGGCCGCGCTATACGCGGCATTGAGCCGAATTCGTACGCGCTTATTGATGGTCGGGTTGGGATAAAGAATAAAGTCAAACTTCTTGCCGTCATCTGCCAAGGTACGACTGAGCGTAACCACATTATTGGCATATTCAAACTTCCCATCAAAATCTACCTGCTTCACACGGTAATATACACGGCCAAATGGAGCATTGCGGTCATCATATTCATAAAAATTGGTGCTGGTGCTCTGTCCTGCACCTTCTATTGTTCCTATCACGCTCCAATTCTTTGCATCTATGGAGCGCTCCAGCTCAAAAGATTCATTATCTATTTCAGAAGCCGTAGCCCATGATAACCGGTGCACAGCATCAACCGTCTCACCTGTAAAATAAATCCAAGTCACTGGAAGGGGATTGATATTATCGGTTGAACCCAAAGTAAAGAAGCGTTCAGTAAAGCTGGAATTTGCCGCTGCCAAAAAGCTACCCTGATCCTGCACAGCACTGTATTGGAATGACGATCCTTCTGCCGATCGGGAATCCCAAAGGTTTGAACCTTCATTGTACTCCAATACTACAAGCTTCGTGTAGTCACTAGGATTTGGCTCTACTGCCGAATTGGCACCCCAACTCAAACCTACTCGAGCCGTTGTCATCCCACCCGTATTACTATTCACTCTCCAATGTTCTTGGATACTTACCGTTTTGATCAACACAGGGTCGAATGGATCCATGGTTATCACGGGAGTTTGCACGATGGCCAGCGTATCGTAATACTCCACTTCCCAGTTGCGGGCTGCGCTTCTAGAACTCAACGTAAGTGGTCTATAACGCTCGTTCTTTCCGGTAGGAAAGACTCTAGCGGGAATGCCGCTACTTAGCTGCCATTGCATAGGCCCATTCACAAAAGATGTTTTCGATCCACCGAGCGGCACCAAGTCTACCCCGTCATTGGCGAGACGCAATAGGCTATCGGAACCTGTATTCAGATTGCCCAAACTTAGGCGAAGGGTATCCGTAACTTCAAGATCGTTGTGCAAGGTTACCCCAGCAAGATTCGCAATAGTAAGCGACGGAACCTTCGATGTTCCGGTGAACATTCCTTCAATGAATTGCGGCGCAGTACCCACCATTTCCAATGAAGCTCCTGCCGTACCCTGCGTAAGAACACCACCGGTTTTTATAATGTCCCCTTTGACCTTGGTCTTTCGCTGGAAAGTTCCCAAGCCAAAAGATGAACCGCCCAGCAACATATCATTTTCGACAGTGAGCGAACCAAAATTGCCAGCCAAGAAGGTACTTGAGTTGTTCATAATAAAGTCCCCTTCTACCAAAATATCACCTTGCTGGGCATCAAAGTTTCCGGCATCGGTGATAAAGTCGCCTTGCACAGTAAGGAGATTAGAGTTGGCACCAAATACTTGGGGACCATCTATGGTAAAATCATCACAGATCGTAATATTGGTGCTCGATATATTAATGGCACTCGTAGCATTTCCTATCACATCAACTTTCTGAACGATAGGAAGGTTGGCCAATACTTCAAAATTATCGCCGGCACGGCCTTCGTAAACCAGCTTCCCACCGCCACAGGTGAAGAAGGTTCCATAATCTCCACTGGGTAGATTTCCAGAACCCACCAATTGGATGGTTCCAGTACCCGTAACCTGCCCCAATCTATGAAAGCTCGTAGCATCGATTTTAAGGGTAGCATCATTTGCAATAAAGGTCTGGTAGAAGTTGATATTGTCTTGATCAAAGGTGAGAACGTTAGATGTATTAATATTGACCACTGAGCCCCTTGGAGCGCCACCGCCCAGAACAGTTTCGACATAAACATCATCGCCAGCATTTCCTGATGTATCCGTATTGTAGACTTCGATGGTACTCGGAATTGCGGCATCTATGCCCGCAAAATAATCACCATCTACACCGTCTTCATTATTATTATTAAAAGAGAAACTAATCACATTCGCATCTTCATCAACATCGCCAGCGCCAAATTTGCTGACGGTAGTTCCGAAGACACGGGTTGCAATATAATCCGCTTCAACCATTCCATTTGCTAATCTCACATAAGATTCATCATACTGAAATTTGGCATCCATGCGCAACCCAGTTCCAAGCCCATCAACATTCATAGAAAAGTACATTCCCAAAACATTTTGCTCGTCATTTATCTGCGGTGCAACAGGCTCAGTATCTTGAATGATGATGGGGTGCTCTGGAATATTCAATCTGAACAAATAACTACTCGGAGTCGATCCACTCGTATAGCCGGGCTCTGAAAAAATCAAATTCACAGGCATGTATACATCGATTCCAAGGGGAAGAAAAAGATCTTCGGTCGTATTATTGGCAGGCACATACTTCCGTACCCCAAAATTTGAAAAGGAACCACCGGTTACGATCATGTTTTGATTTCCAAAGGCATTTATTGCTTCGATTTCAGAATTTTCCAGTAGCTCCATCAAATTACCCTGTAATCCGAAAATACCACGAACCATACGGATTCGCTCGGCTACAATTAAATTGAGTCCTGTACTCAGCATTGAAATACCTGAACTATTATCGGTTGTGATCGCGTCGATCTCCATGGTTCCAGAAGCAGTTCTCGTAAGGGTCTGCGCAGTGGCGCCTTGAAAGATCAACCCATTGCTCAAGCTGGAAAAATCCAATTTACCATCTATCACCGCATTTCCGCGTAGGGTGATGGCATTATCGCCAAAAATCAAGGAGCCCTGATCGGTATTCAGATTATTTTTTACGAGAATATTATTGCTAAAAGTAGTTGTAGTGGCTGCTCCGCCGATACGTTGCAGATTATATAAATTATAGCTTCCCGCTCCGCTGACCAATCCCGAACTGGTATGGTTCAAAATCAAGGTACCCATGTCGAAGTTCAGCGCTCCTGTGCTTTGCACGGTTATATCTCCATTTACCAAAAGGGTGCGGTCGAAGCCATTCAGGGTAGCTCCCGCATCGATGCTAAGATCACCCTTGAGCGAAAGATCGACGGTTTGTATTCGCACGATCGGATCATTACCGGTATTGGTAACAATATTCAAGTTATTGAGTGCCGGAACGGAGTGAATTCCAAAATTCTTCATGGATGCATTGGTGGGGGAATTGGCATTTCCTATGTTGATAGTTGATGTACCACCCACATTAAAGGTTCCGGGATCAAGAAAGAGAGATGCTCGCGCAGCACTATTGACCCCACGAACTATCGTGAGATTACCGGCCGTATGATCGAAACGACTACTCGCCCCGAAAACTTCTAGCACTGAGCGTGTAGTAATTAGCGTCGAATAACGACCTAGCACGACATCACCGCCGCTCTGGCGATAATCAAGTGTCCCCGAATTATTTGTAATACCCCTTCTGATCTGGCTACCTACTAAAAGACTACCACCGGTTATCTCAATTTTGGAAGCACCGCTTGACGTATATTCAATGAAATTATGCTCCCCTTCGGTGTCGCCGATATTCAAGGCACCACCCGAAATCTTTAAGGAACCATCAAGCAGCAGTCCAATCTCAGGACTATTGATGGAAAAGGTACCACCAGAGATATCGAGTCCCGCGGTAGCCGGAATAGTAAAGTTGGCCCCTCCGTCGCTCAGCGTTGCCGTAATACCGGGATCATTAAAACGTAATAATCCATTGCGGAGTTCGACCGATTTCTGGGCAAGGTTTGAAGGGCCAAGAATATCGATGTCAGAATTAAAAGAGAATGATGAAGATATGTCTATCCCTTTATCAACTATTATTCTACCAATTTTAGGCGTGTTTCCTGTGGTGTTGACCAGGCTATGATTGCCTACACCTTTTACGGTCAGATTAACGTAATCTGCGTTTGGACTTGTGAATAGGGTTAGCCCAGCACCGACTCCATTTTGAATTATATTCTTCCATACAATCAGGTCATGTATCTGTACTGTTGCCGTGTTGGGATTTAAAATGCTAAATATAGCGCCATCACTTAATAGCCTGATGTCACCGAGCACTTCTACTCGGTGCGCGTTACCCGAATTATTGAATAAAAATCTTGGCAGCCCAACGGATGATTGATACTTCGCTAAAATGAGATTTCTTCTTACTTCAATATTACCGGCAGTGCCAGAAGGAAGCAATAACGAAGAACGTCCGGTTATTTCCAGATCACCTCTAACCAAAATATCCGACTGTAAGCTAGTAATTTCAACAAAACCGTCCCCGTCATCAGCTATGAATAAATTTGGAATATTAACTGGAAAAGTAATAAGTGAAATAGTGATCTCTGGCTGTATCATCACAATAGATGAATCTTCGCTCAAGAAATCTCCAATATCTGTAGCAGTGATATCTGCTACACCTTTTATGAGCAAGGTGCCCTCGCCAGTTATTTGACCAATCTTGTCAATAGCGCTCGTAAGGTCAAAACTCAGAGTTGGTCTAAGAATGGTTATAGCTTCACTTACAGGCGTTCCTGTATCATAATACCTCGCCGTTCTCACCCCCACCACGGTTTGAAGCGGGGTGAAATTCACTTGTGAAGCAAGCACTCCACCTGAAGGGGCTGCGTAAACATGGGGCTTTCCATTGGCGGGGTTAAAACCAATGAATGCAATATCGCCCGCTTCAGGAAAATCTGTATTTACAGCGGTGCCAGCACCGTGGTATTGGTAGGGACCATCACCGACCGAAAATTCCGAAAGCTCGTTCCAGACAGTTGGATTCGTCCAATCAGGTTCGTAAACAGATGATTTAGAAAAGAATACCTGCGGCCTTCCATCGAAGCGCTGCCAGTTTCCGGCTGAGTAATCGGCATTGGAGAGTAGAGTTCCCGTGCCAGTTAACGTAGCAGACTCTGTGAGCCCATTGAAATAGATAAGATTGGAACCCGTCTCCACATTATCGGTCGAGACGGAAGTAGAATCTACAGATCGGGTGAATGGTAATACGCTCAATACGCGTCCAGAAGCAAAGTTTGCCTCCGTACCCACGATGTCGAGATCATCATACTTGAAGCTATGCGATGCATTTGGGATATTATCAAATTCAGAATGCCTTACACGCCAATAAAAATCAAGATAGTCATTTCCTACAGTGGTGTTTGCAGTGAGCAAAAAGGAATTAACAGGTACTACTTGGATATACCCATCATCGACAAAACCATTGTTTAATCCAATGGTCGCCGGGCTATACTTCACGCTGGCTCCTTCAGGTACGCCGATGGGAAAAACAGTTAATTGATTAGCTGCCTTATAAATCATTTCCAGTCCGCCGGCAGATGCTGTTCCATCGGTCACAAAGCAGCGCGTAGCGGAGGGACTGCTCACTGATAAGGAGCCATTTACTCCTTCGACCCGCACCTTATTGGAGCCCAAGAAGAAGTTACCACTTGTAATTGCCATCTGGCGTCGAACGGTTATACCATCGTCTTCTAAAGAAACCCCAGAGCTATTGGCGATGCGAAGGTTTTGAAAACTTGCATTTTGTGAGCGAATAGTTTGTGGCGATGATCCTTCGAAAGCAATGAGTCCAGTAGATGGATCTGTGCCAATGAAAGACCGATTCAGCATATCACCCTTTACGCTCACATTCAAGTTATTATTTTCAAGAAAACCGTTTTCAATTCGAAACTCACCTTGAATTTCCAAAGCTCTAAAACTATTTCCTGCTTGTATCTCAGCAAATCGTGTCCCTGAGCTTTTGTCTATGACCAAATTATTAAAAGTAATTGTGCTCGTAGTTGGCAACGAAAGAAATGTGTTTGCGTTTCCATCGAGAAAGGTGGTGTTCGCACCATGGTTATAAGTCCCGCCATTTTGAACTATAAAATCTCCCGAGACATACGCGTCATTAAACACTCCTCCACCAGCATCCATGCTCAGGGTTGGGCTATTTGCTCCAGTGATGGTCAGTTTATTTTTTACAATAAGCGGTTGATTTGAAACAAATGCTTCTTCGGCATTATCTCCCGACGAGCCGTTAGTCACCACAATGGGACGATTTGTTCCCACAGATGTATTTCGTGCTATTTCTAAATCCCAAAATGGTGCTCGGCTCGTTAGCTTATGGGTACTTCCATCGTTGCTTGAGATTGCAGTAACTTTACCGCCAGAGACACTCGTATTTGCAGGATCAGAATTAATAAAAATCAATCCCCGACCAGATGGGCCCGCGACCCTTAATTCGCCCCCGGTCATTCGAAATAAATTTCCCGGGTAGGTCAAACTAAAGGGGTAGTAGGTGCCATTGGTTCCGCCCGGTCTATTTCCATCAATGTCTACTAGCCCGCCGTTGATAATGACTCCACCTATGTTCTCCGATCCTAACACAGATGTTCTAATCGCATTGGCGCTGATCGTTCCTCCGTCAATTTGAATTAAGCCATTTGCCCGAGTGGTCAAACCACTTTGACAATTGGCTTTTAAAATACCGGATGACACTTTGATTATACCGTAAACGACTATTGCTATAGCATTACCTGGTCCAACTTCCGGAAGCCCTTTCGCTACTTCGCCGCCATTTACCCAAAGTTGGGTAGTCTTGGGAAGATTATAATTACCGGCTCCCGTCTGCAAAGGAATAAATATGTTGGGGCCTACTTCAAGCGTTCCATTTACGATGGCGCAAGAGTTAGAATTTTCCGTTTCAGACCAATCATCGTTGTCTCCGTTGTCGATATCGTCGCAATGACCAAGCAGCTTAAAACGGGTCGAATTATTACTACTAATTCTTAAAATATACGTAAGATCATTCCCCTTATTAATTACTATCCTAGAAAAATTGGAAGTTCCATTGGCCAAAATTTCTTGATTTTGAGCACCGCTTACGAAACGAGCTTCTATATAATGCTGAGATTCAGCTGCCGTATAATTCGGAACCGTTCGATTTGTAAATCGTATTTGCCCCCCATTATTGATCAGGTCATCTTCAAAAGTCCAGACATGCTTGATTCCACTGCTGGCGGTACTCACAAAAATTCTTCCGTTGGCTTCCACCAATACGATATCCTTACTGGTAATATTTCGAATGGTATTTACCGAATTATTGATTCGAAGAACCCCACGGTTAACTTCCAATCGGCCATTGTGAATAAGATCGGCGGCCAGGGTGAGTTCTTGAGTCGCGTTCGTTAAATTAATTCGAACTTTATTTAAAAGAAGGTCATTGGTTTGTACCGAGCTATTTCCATAAAACTCGGCGGTGCCCCCAGCGATCGGGTCGGCAAAGGCTGTGGTATTTCCAGTAGGAAAATTACTTAAACCTCCGGCCGAGCCCGCGCAACGGATCAAGCCGCTGCCAGAAATACCCGTGAAGGCCGGTGTAGTGGCGGTACCAACATTGAGCGTTCCGAATACGTTTAAGCGGCCTTGGGTAAGTCCATTTATATCTGCGGTAACAACCCTACCCGCGCCGATCACGATATTATCTCCAGCAGCTGGAATATCGCCTGCCGGATTAATATAAGAAGGCGCCGAGCTACCATCCAAAGTCCAAGTTGATGCTTGGCTCCAGATTCCGGTTTGAAAGGCATACCATGTTTTGGATAGCGCTCCATCTAGTGGACTCACCGCAGCGTCTTTTGTCCCTAGGGTATAATAGATATTCGCATCGTCGATATCGCTTTTCTTTATACGAAAGACTACTTCATCATCGCGCAGTGAAGCCGAACCCGGTGGGCTCATAGGATCGGATATGATATCCGATGGCGGCACAATGCTAAAATTGCCCGAATTATTTGATCTTTTTAGAAGAACATAATTTTCTATTACTTGGGGAAAATCACCATTTATCCCCTCCCCAAAGTCGAAAGCTACCTGATAAACCTGATTGGCACCGTCGGTATAGGCATCGATATTCCAAACCCTGTTCCATCGCTGTTGCACGCCGGTAGGAAGATTTGTAGTTACAATGGAGTTTGTTGCCCCAACTTGACCTGCACAGAGGTAAGTACGACTATCAGTCCATTGCCCGGGCTCCACCCGAAGTACGAGTCCATTGAGCCGTGACTCATCATGCTCACCCGCATTACTACCGTTATCCCGTCCTACGCAAATAGGGTCGTAATAATCGCCCCCAGGTCCCACGTTCCCGCGAAACTTATCCCAAGCAGCATTACTTTCATTAAACTGGCTGCCGTATTTGGTGCGCATATAAGTACGCATCATCCGTGCGATAGGCCGCGTGAGCTCTTCGCCCCAGATTATGATTTCTGCGATCTCGCCTTGAAAAGCATCGCCAGTCAAATAACCGCCGTCAACCTGTCGCTGAATATCACCGATTACTGCAGTCCCGATGCCAGAAAAGATATTGAAACCATTGGCAAACGAACTATTGTCTTCATAATCAGCGGAGCTTCCCTGCTCATATTCCCAGAGACGACTACTTGAACTGTTCCACCAAATACCGCCGTATTCCCAATTACCGTTGTTCATTTGGCCTATCTGAGAAGTTCTCGGTGTGCCGGTGGTCTCACCCATTTTCTGACGTATGCCTTCTCCTGGGTTGTGAAAGATCAAAACATCCTGCGGATTGGCATCCGATTCGGCAAAATTGAAAAGCCCAAATCGATCATCATTCGTTTTAATAACGAAATACATGGAAAATTCCGAGATGGGAAATTGAAAATTGGAGCAAGTAAGGCGAGCGTCAGAACCGTCAAAAATCACCCTTCCGCGGTTTTCCAAACTTCCTGAACTTACTGGGCCACCCGTATCTGAAAATGTAGGTCTATTGATTGGGTCTGTCGGTAGAAAGTGATGCCCATTCCCGCTCTTATCAGACCATTGGGTCACTGAAGAACCCGAAGTCTGAACACTGCTGGCATCAAGCCATAGGAGCAACCTTGGCTGCGCATACCCCGGAGGGGCATCACTACCCGTCGCATTGCCGATACCTAAGGGGCCGTATTGGCTGAGACCCAAAAAAGGTATGAACAATGAAATAAACAGGACGAAACTCTTCATAGCTTGGGATCAATTGAATCGGCAAAGGTAGAAATACGAAAATCAATACCCTATGGATTTCAACTCCTTTTAGATTGGCTATAACGAATTCTCAAAGAAATGGTTGCTTACTCGTTAGCTGCCTTAAGGGTGTTGAGCAGCAAAGCCACCCGCGTCATCGGCCCTACTCCACCGGGCACGGGGGTGATGGCAGAAGTGTTTGCCTTAACCGATTCAAAATCAGCATCACCACGAAGGCTAAAGCCCGATTTCTTGCTGGTATCTGGCACGCGAGTTGTCCCTACGTCGATAAGCACCGCACCAGGCTTTACCATATCGGCCGTAACGAAACCGGGTATGCCAAGCGCTGCAATCAAGATATCGGCGGTGCGAGCTATCTCCCCGATATTTTGGGTACGGCTATGGCAGAGCGTTACCGTGGCATTGGCGCCGGCCGCATTTCGCGAAAGCAGCACGCTGAGTGGCGAACCTACGATATTGCTGCGGCCCAGCACTACGCAATGTTTTCCAGCAGGATCGATCGCATTCCTGCGCAGGAGCTCAAGGATTCCGGATGGGGTGGCTGGCAAAAATCCGGGCAGACCCAGCGCCATTTTACCCACATTCTCGGGGTGGAATCCATCCACATCCTTGGTAGGGTCAATGGCCATGATTATTTTCTGCGTGTTTATATGCTTTGGCAAAGGGAGCTGTACGATAAAGCCATCTATCTCGGAGTTGGCATTAAGGTCGGCAATCAGATCGAGCAGCTCCTTTTCGGAAATGGTGTCGGGCTTGCGAATCAGGGTAGACTCGAAGCCCACTTCCTTACAGTCTTTCACCTTATAGCTCACATAGGTCTCGCTGCCGCCATCGGTGCCTACGAGCACGGCGGCAAGGTGTGGAGTCTTCTTTCCATCGGCTTTCAGCTGACTTACTTTCTGGGCTATCTCATTGCGGATGGCTTGGGCCGTGGCCTTGCCATCCAGTATTTTAGGTTCCTTGTTCAAAGCAATTACATTCCAGGCATTCCTTTCATGCCGCCCATTTGGCGCATTAGGTTGGCCATGTTTTTCTTGTTCGACATGAGCTGCATCATCTTTCGGGTTTCTTCAAATTGCTTCACCAATTTGTTTACATCTTCTAGCGTTGAGCCACTTCCTTTAGCGATTCGCTTCCGTCTACTGCCGTTAAGTATCTTGTGGTCACTGCGCTCTTCGATGGTCATGGAATGAATGATGGCTTCGATCCCTTTGAAGGCATCATCATCGATATCCAGATTTTTTACAGCCTTCCCCATTCCGGGTATCATCCCCATCAAATCTTTCATATTGCCCATTTTCTTGATCTGCTGTATCTGGTCAAGAAAATCGGTAAAGTTGAATTCGTTGCGGGCTATTTTCTTCTGAAGCTTGCGGGCCTTCTCTTCATCGTACTGATCTTGAGCGCGCTCTACCAAAGATACCACATCGCCCATCCCCAATATCCGGTCGGCCATACGCTTGGGGTAGAAGAGGTCGATGGCTTCCATCTTCTCGCCGGTACCGATAAACTTGATGGGCTTGTCTACCACCGAACGGATGGAAATGGCGGCACCACCGCGCGTATCGCCATCAAGTTTGGTAAGCACCACTCCATCAAAGTTCAGTCGATCGTTGAATGCTTTAGCGGTATTGACCGCATCTTGACCGGTCATGGCATCTACCACGAATAGCGTTTCTGACGGTTTGATCGCTGCTTTTACGGCAGCTATCTCCGACATCATCTGGTCATCAATGGCAAGCCGGCCGGCGGTATCGATAATCACCACATTATGCGACTTGCTTTTGGCGTAAGCAAGGGCTTCTTCGGCTATCTTGACTGGATTCTTCTCTTCGCGGTTTGAGTATACCTCTACCCCAATCTGCCCGCCGAGCACATGCAGCTGATCAATGGCTGCGGGGCGATAAACATCACACGCCACCAAGAGTGGATTCTTTCCTTTCTTTTTCTTCAGGTAGTTGGCCAGTTTTCCTGAAAAGGTCGTCTTGCCAGATCCTTGCAACCCAGACATCAATATTACTGCCGGATTGCCCTTGATATTTATCTCTTCCTGCTCGCCCCCCATGAGATCGGCCAGCGATTCTTGCGTGATCTTAACCAGAAGCTGACCGGGCCTAACGGCGGTAAGCACATCGCTGCCAATGGCTTTCTCTTTTACTTCGTTGGTAAAATCCTTTGCCGTCTTAAAATTGACATCAGCATCGAGAAGGGCACGGCGCACTTCTTTTAAGGTCTCGGCCACGTTTACTTCGGTGATCTGCCCTTGCCCTTTCAGTACTTTAAAGGCTCTGTCAAACTTTTCGGTTAAATTATCAAACATCGGTCTCGTAAATTTAGGGCTGCAAAGTTAAAAAAATCGAATCGCCGTTGGTTCACATCCTTTCGGGAACGGCAATGCCCAAAAGCTGCATCCCCGACTTTAAGATACGCCCTACGACATCGGCCAGACCTGTACGATAGTCAATCTGCTCTGCCGTGTCGGCTTTTAAAATGGAATGATTCTGATAGAATGAAGAAAAATCCTTGGCCAAATCATAGAGGTAGTTCGCCAAGTGGGCAGGGTTAAACTCAGCGGCAGCTATAGAAATGGTATTTGAAAAAAGATAAATTTTCAGTTGGAGCATTCGCTCTATTTTAGAGAGCCCAATGGCCGAAAGGGATGAATAATCCACAGGCGATCCATGGCGCAATACCGATTGAATCCTTGCATAGGTATATTGAATAAAAGGACCTGTATGCCCATTGAAATCGATACTTTCAGCGGGGTTAAAAAGCATGTTTTTCTTTGGGTCGACCTTGAGCAAAAAGTATTTTAACGCGGCCAGGCCGATGCTTTCATAAAGCGCATCCTTTTCGGCCGGTCATGGCGGCATCCGTCTTCCCCAAGTCTTGGGTGATTTGTGCCGCGCTGCCTATCATTTCATCCATTATTTGATCGGCATCTACCACCGTTCCTTCGCGCGATTTCATTTTGCCTTCCGGCAATTCTACCATGCCGTACGAAAGGTGGTAGCAGTTTTCAGCCCAGCTATAACCCAGTTTTTTTAAAATCTCAAAGAGCACTTTAAAATGATACTCCTGCTCATTGCCGACCGTGTAGACCAGCTGCTCCAAGGCAGGAAAATCATTGAAACGCAAAATGGCCGTCCCAATATCTTGCGTCATATAAACTGCGGTGCCATCTTTGCGTAGCACCAATTTATTGTCCAGCCCTTCTTCCGTCAGATCGACCCATACCGAGCTATCTTCTTTCTGGTAAAAAATTCCATCTTCGAGTGCTTTCAGCGCATAATCTTTACCTACTGACCAGGTATCGCTCTCATAATAAAGCTTGTCAAAATCAACGCCCATCTGCTTATAGGTGAGATCAAAGCCCTTATAAACCCATCCATTCATTTTTTCCCAAAGCGCATAAACTTCTAGATCGCGGTTCTCCCATTTTTTAAGGGTTTCACGAGCTTCGATCATTATTGGGGCGTCGGCTTCCGCATCTGCTTCAGAATGGCCGCCGGCGATTAATTTTTTTACTTCCGTCTTATACTGCTTATCGAAGGCTACATAATACTTCCCCACGAGGTGGTCGCCCTTCATACCTGTAGAATCAGGGGTTTCTCCTTCTCCAAACTTCTGCCAGGCCACCATAGACTTGCAGATATGGATCCCGCGGTCATTGATAATCTGGACTTTTTTGACCGAATGTCCGTTGGCCTTGAGAATCTCTGCCACCGAATAACCCAGAAAAATATTGCGCAAATGTCCCAAGTGCAGCGGCTTGTTGGTATTTGGCGAAGCGTATTCCACCATCACAAGGCGCTTTGAGCCGGGTGCCGAAAAACCATAATTATCTGCTTGTAGCGCATCGCTCAGCTGTGCGGCCCAGAAGCTATCCGTGTATTTTAAGTTCAAGAATCCTTTTACCACCGTATAGGATTCGATCGCTGGCGAAGCCCTTACCATCTGCTCTCCCAAGAGCTCTGCCGTAGCTTCGGGAGATTTTTTTGAAATTCGCGTAAGCGGAAAAACGATGAAGGTAAAGTCCCCGTCAAACTCTTTTCGGGTAGGCTGGATTTGGATTTGATCCGGATCCAGACTTGAACCGAATAAGGCATTGCTCGCATCTACGGCGAGTTGGGTAATCTGCTGCTCCGTATTCATTTGATTAGGATTCTTTGGGTAAAAAGATTTCGGCCATCATACAGCGGGCACTCCCACCGCCGAGAGCTTCTATAGTATCAAGCGATCCATGGACTATCTCAGCATGCTTTTGAAGCGCTTCTATTTGATCTTGACGAAGTGCTGTGAAAGCCGCGGTGCTCATGACCATTAGCTCTTGACCATAGGTATTTACGAGGTTCAGCATATTGCCGGCAAAATGCTCTTTTTGAGCTTCGCTGATTTCAATAATCTTCTTGCCCGTTTCTTTCAGCATATCTTTTACCCGATTGCGCTCATTCATATCGTCTATCGCATTCAGGCAGATCACTGCAAAACCTTTGCCCATACACATCATCACATTGGTATGGTAGATGGGAAGGCGCTCACCGGATGGAGCTTTTTGAAAAGCATGAAATGACACCGCTTGATAGTCAAAGCGTTCGCAAAAAGTATCGAGCACTTCTATATCGGTGCGCTCGCTCAAGGCGGCATAAGCCAGTTTATTGACACGGTCTAAAACCATGCTTCCCGTTCCTTCCAGAAATAAACCATCGTTTTCAAACTCTGTAAAATCTTCGAGCTCGTCGATCTTAAAACCGAAGTCATCGCTTAAGATATCAAACATTTCTTCTCGCCGCTCATTCCTTCTATTTTCGGCATACATCGGGTAGAGCGCTATCCTGCCATCTTCGTGAAATGAAACCCAATTATTTGGAAAAATAGAATCTGGCGTATCGGGAAATCCATCATCCTGAAAGACGTAGACTTCAACTTTATGCTTTCGCAATAGCGCCACAAAATCATCAAACTCTTTCTGCGCTAGCTTATTGGCATCTTCTGGACTTAGCCCATCCTTTACCTTTTGATAATAATTGTTTACCGCAGTTTGATCGTTATATCTAAAACTGATGGGGCGCACCATCATAATATGCTTTGTTAATTCTTTTGCCATCATTTTCTTTTTAGCGGCATGGTAGAACATCTCAATAGACCTTCTTGCTTACCTATTTCCCGATAAGGCACTTCTTCTACTGTAAAGCCACGCCTTCTCAGTTCAGCATTCAATCTGGTAAAACTGGCGCCGCTGACCACGACCTTCGGATTAATGGAAAAAACGTTTGAGTTCATCTCGTACATCTCCTCCCGGGAAATTTCAATAATGTTTTCCATCCCAAAAAAAGTACGGATATAATCTACATCGGCCGCATTTTTAAATCCTTCTGGAAATAGTATCGCTTGATCTACCCCGATAGGCTGAAAGCAACAATCGAGGTGCAGTGCATTATACCGTGCTTCGGTATCAGACTTGACCAACTCGAAGGCGTGCAGCTCGTAATGCGGAAAAGTGGAATGCAAAAATTCGATTCCTTCACGATTGGTGCGGCTCACCATATACTTCGCAAAATCTTCGTGTTCAGAATACCCCACGAATAAATGTCCATTCCAGGGCATAACGTCGCCACCTTCTATGCGCACCGTTTCTGGCAGGTCTATAATCTTGGCCTGCTCTACCTGATCGAGGATATATTCGATGGCATCGATTTCAGCCTTCCGATCTTCCAATACATTGGCCACCACTATACTGTCATCTATTACAAAAGCGATATCACGGGCGAAGATTTGATTTGTATTTTCAAGCAATTGCGGCCGGTAGACGGTGGCTCCATACTTCTCAAGCACCGCTGCGAAAGCGGTGATCTCCTTCACGGTATCGGCTTCGGTAGGATATTCTCCCTTAAGAATAAACTCTCTGGATTTTGGATCGTAGGCATCGGCGGGAAGTGGCACCGCTCCGGGCGAATTGGCAATTCCTAATAGTACAGCTTCGAGTGGAGAAGTCTCATCCTTAATTCCTAATTGTATCATAGAAACCCTTTATTAAGGAAGTCGCAAATTTAGCCAACCTAATGAGAAAAGCTAATCAATGGTACCCCATTAAAAATAGATTCGTGAAACTTATGTTTAGTAAAAGCGTATTCTTTGGACTTCAATCCGTTAAAGAAGTCCGAAAGGATCAACGCATTCAACCTAAATAGATACAGCTTTGATAGAATCCCCTACGCAAGAAACGAAGCAGGCATCATTGATAATCAAATTATTATGTTGCACGCCCATAATAATTATGATCCTATTGATAGCGGCTTGCAATAAGATATCATCTGACGTCTTTGACGGCGGGAGCAGTGAAGGTATTATAGAATACCACATCACATTTCCAGAATTGAGCAATGAGAGCCTAGCGGCCACGCTGATGCCAGAGACGATGATCTATGCATTTAAGAATAACGACTTCGCGTCTTATTTCGAAGCTGCAGGAGGCATGTTTAAAAATCGGGTAGTGGCCTATAAAGGATCGAAGACGGTGCAGCACCAGCTCAAGGTATTTTCGAAAAAAGGTGAAAGTGGAAATGGATGAAAGTGATGTGCACCAAATGCTGGCCGACTATCCAAAAAAGACGGTGGTAAAGACCGATCAAACCGATAGCATCGCAGGTTTTTTATGCAATAAAGCACTTGTAATTTTTGAAGATATTTCTATACCAGAAGTTGAAGTCTTCTATACCAATGCCATTAAAATGGACCATCCCAATTGGTGCACGCAATATCATGAGATTGAAGGCGTGCTAATGGCTTATGAGATAGAAGAATTCGGAATTCGGATGCGATTGGAAGCCACACGTGTAGAATGGAAAGATGTGGATGATGAGCTGCTGAATCCAAAAGAAGACTACACGCCCATATCTAGAGAATCCATGAATGTGGAGCTCGGGCAGCTGGTAGAAACATTTGAACTATGATAAGACTCAGACATCATCTTTGCTTCGGTCCGCTTTGGGCATTTTTCTTGTTGGCAAAAATTGCATTGGCTCAGCCCAATGCAGAATTTAAGACCGCTGAATCTTCTTCCTTCGAAGGGAAATTGGTCTATTCAATAAGTTATCAAAGCAGTAAGGATAAAGATGAGACCTACCTCAGCCAGCTACCTGAAAAAACGACGCTCATCGTAAAGAATAATATGAGCCGTATCGATCAGACCTTGGCCGGAGGCGCTCGCCAAGCTTACATATCTGATTCTGAAGATAATAGCAGTATTTTATTAATGAACTTCCTCGGGCGTGAATTCCAAGTGCGGATAAATGGAGAAAACATCGTGAAGCTGGAGCCAATGAAAGAATTGGAAATAATCTATGCGGATGGCGAAAAAACCATCAAAGGATACCATTGCCAGAAGGCTATTGCCATTAAAGGGCTTGACTCATTGGAAGTGTACTACACCAAACAGATCCAGACAAAATCGATCATACCCCAGTTGGCAAAGCTAGATGGCTGCCCCTTGGAGTACGAATACATCTCTGGCAATCTAAAAATGAAATATACCTGTATCTCTATTGAGAATATGAATATTGAACCGAGTGAATTTGAGATTTCTCCCGGCGTGGCTCAAATCCCGTTTGGCGATTTTGCAAGCTCATTTGCCGTAAGCAAACCATAGCTCGGTTCAATCTAGATCTGCTCCGCTTGATCCTGCCCCACTAAAAAAAATCTCTGTTGCACCCTTTCCGAATTTTCTAAAATCGGCATCTTCGTAATCGCATCCAGGAGTCTCTGCCAAGATGATCCTAATCTGCTCCTTGAGCACTCCTTTTCCAACACCGTGCACGATAATGGCGCGACGCTCCTTTTCGGCTTCCATCTCTACCAATATTTTCTTTAAATGCGCGAGCTGAATGGACACGATCTCATGGTTACTCAATCCCCGTTCATCACTTACCAATTGGTGAATGTGAAGATCGTAAACAGGAGGGGCTGCTTTGACCTTCAATTTTTTTGGTATAGCCTGCTCAGGTTTTTGCTCCAATCGCCTAGCCTGCTCAGTGATAGAATCATCTACGACGACATCCATATTCAAAACTCCCGCCTTCAGTACCACTTTGGTCTCACCTACCCATCGCTCAAATCCGTCGCCATCGAGCACCATAAGCGATGCGCCTTGGATATCCAAGACGGTTCCACCGCCTACTTCATCAATAAATACTACCTCATCGCCCTTCTTAAACTTCATTCTTGATTCTATTATGCATTTTCTAATTTTGGCGCTATTCCCATTCACGCAAAACAGACGATGATAATAAGGAAAATCAGCTTATCTATAATAGGGCTTATCACATTACTTGGGTTTGCTCACTGCGACCAACCAGCAGCTAAAGTTCAAAAGTCGGGAAAAATCAAAGAATTGGCACTCGCCTTTTACAATGTTGAAAATCTATTTGACACGATCGATGATCCCTTTACGGCCGATGATGAGTTTACCCCTGGCACCGAAAAAGATTGGAATGCATTGCGGTACAACGACAAACTCAGCAAGCTTGGCAATGCCCTCAGTCAAGGCCAAAGCATTCAGCCCGCGTTGATCGGGCTCTGCGAAATAGAAAACAGGACGGTTTTAGAAGACCTTGCAAATACTACAGGATTGAATCGCGGCAAATACGAAATTGTACATTTTGATAGTCCAGACCAGCGGGGTATTGATGTGGGGCTGCTTTACGCAAAAGGAAAGATCAAAGTACTCAACCGCGAGGCGCTGAAAGTAACCCTTGAAGAAACCGACAGGCCAACACGTGATATCCTTTATGTAAAATGCAATATAATAAAAGGCCCGGTGCTGCACGTATTCGTTAATCACTGGCCATCGCGTGGCGGGGGTGAAGATGAGACCAGACCAAAAAGAATAGCCGCCGCGACGGTGCTACGCAAAAAAATAGACAGCATCTTAAAAGAAGACCAAGAAGCAAGCATACTCTGCATGGGTGATTTTAATGATTACCCTGTCGACCAGAGCATTTTCGAAATCTTGGGAGCAGAAGCAATGGGCGCCGGCACGGCTCTGGTAAATATGATGAATGGCCTTAAAGAAAATGAACGCGGATCATACAACTACCGCGGCGACTGGGGCTTTTTAGATCAGATCATCGTAAGCCGTAATTTGATAGATGGGAGCCTGCCTGACCTGAAGGCCAACACGACAAAACCTTATTTTTCGGAAGATATGTTGTACATAGATCAGAAATACGGAGATGAAAAGCCGAATAAAACCTACGGCGGGTCGAAGTATTACGGGGGCTTTAGCGATCACCTACCGGTATTTACTGTTTTACAGTATTAATCCTTTGCTTTCAATACGCTCAAAGTTTTAGAAGTAAAGCCAATGCCATTTAAACTCGCTTTCAGAAAACTCGATGGTTGGCGCCGGTACCTTTAAAAAACCAACAACACTGAAGATGGTTTTGAGCAGATGGTTCTGGGTTTTAATTTTGTTGAGATCCACATCCAGACTTAGGTAGTATTGTCGGTAAGGCTTTATGTTTCTGATATCTGCGATATCCAAACCATCTTGCATAGAGCGCTCTCCTGCCAGCATTCCATCTGCACCGTAACCCAGCGCCAGATTGAGCCACGGAAGAATGGGTTTCTCGCGGTTCATAAAACTGGCGGGATTTACCGATAGCCATATGGTCTGCCCATTATAATCTTTAAGCAAACGATCCAATCCCGACGAGCCCAAAACTTCTGGCCTAAGCGCTGCATACGGGCTTTGCGAATAGCTGAACTTAAGGCTTATACGCTGCTCTCCCCAAGCTATCTGCTGGCCGATAAATAAACCGGCTCCAAACACATTGGCTCCGGCATCTCCAGGGCTGAACCCCCACTCATCAGAGTAGCCGTCGAGAAATTCTACACTGGTCAAAAAAAACAGGCCGACACTGCCGCCTACCCACAGCGCATTGGGTTCGCTCACCCCTG
Source organism: uncultured Cryomorphaceae bacterium (assembly GCA_963836915.1). Classification (GTDB taxonomy): domain Bacteria; phylum Bacteroidota; class Bacteroidia; order Flavobacteriales_D; family Cryomorphaceae; genus Cryomorpha. The sequence continues at coordinate 1,742,563 of CAWILH010000002.1, forward strand.
CCCAGCGCAGGGACTCATATCCATAGCGTCCTACCTGATAGGATGTTACGGCATGGCCGGCTTTATCCATCTGCAGCCAGTGGCGATTATCATCGAAAAAATGAAAGTCGGAACGTGGATAGTCTTTATACCATAATTCATTGAGCCCAATCATGATCGCCACGTAGCCAGCACCGCCGATGGTGGCCATACTGAGCACCCTAGGCTTAGACAATGTGTCTGAAGCCACCAAAAATTGGGCATTGACCCCAAGGCTAAATAAGGTCGCAGAGAAAAATAAGAACCATCGCTTCAAACCGGTCATCGCCGCAAGTTAAGAACTAGTAGAATAAGGTGATACCAGCCTTAGATCAATTCGGCAAACTTCGTCTTGAACTTGTCCATTTTTGGACGGATTACAGCTGCGCAATAGGGCTGATTGCCATTCTCTTGATAGTAGTTCTGATGGTCTTCTTCTGCTTTGTAAAAGTTCGATAGCGGAGAGATTTCCGTTACTACTTCATCGGTAAAGATGCCACTCGTATTGGCAGCAGCCTTAGCCTTTTCTGCAAGCTCCTTCTGGCCATTGTCATGGTAGAATATCACACTTCTGTATTGCGTACCCGCGTCGGCACCCTGACGGTTTAACGTAGTAGGATCATGTGTCTGAAAGAATACTTCAAGGAGCTTCGAAAAACTGATCAACGCAGGGTCGAAACCAATACGAATTACTTCGGCGTGACCTGTCCGACCCGTGCACACCTCGCGGTATGATGGATTTTTAATCTCGCCCCCGCTATAACCGGACTGCACATAGTCAACTCCTTTCAGCTGTTGAAATACCGCCTCGACACACCAGAAACATCCGGCTCCAAAGGTGGCTTCACTCAGTTTTATTTCTTCGCTCATATTTTTATTGTTTGGTAAATATTCTTTTGAAAGCTTGCGCTGCAACCAGCCTTCGGGAAGGATCGGGCAGGGTGGTTGACTACTTGCAAAGTTTCAATAATTTCTCTCCCTAAACCCGATTTTATGGTTAATTGTTTCAATCGATTTTTAGCTCGGACGCCGATAGACCCTAATAGACTGGAGAGCCGTCTTCGGATCGTAATCAGTCTGTTTAAAATAAATTGGTTGGTAGGCTTTATGCCAAAGGCCGTCCTATTTCGCATAAAACAACAAACATTCCCCTGTTGAAATAGTACGGAAGAAAGCCCGTTCAGTATGGGCACTGCGTTTATCTTTGAATGTTGGCAGAGACTGAGTATCAATAGTGAGAAATGGCGAAAAAAAATCGTGTAAAAGCAAATAATACAGCAACCGCAAAGAAGCCGAAGTCCAAATCGGACGGTGCCGGACTGGGCGGGATTTTAAGAGACCGCCGGTTCATAAGGATTATGGGGCTTCTGCTACTGTTCATAGGTATTTATTTGCTCATCGCCTTTACGAGTTTCGTATTTACCTGGAAGGAAGATCAATCCATCCTTTCAGACGGATGGTGGGCTGTGCTCAGGGATGGAAATCACAATACTGAAAACTGGCTCGGACCACTTGGGGCAATTGTGGGTCATATCTTTATCCATCAATGGTTTGGGATATCCAGTTTTCTAATAATCCTGATTATCTTCACGCTGGGCTTCAAAGTCTTATTCAAAAAAAGCGTATTACCAATAGGCCGCACTATGGCCGTTTCGGTGGCGGCGATGCTTATATTTTCTCCGTTTTTCGCGTACGTATTTCGAGCATCAGAACTGCAGTTTATAGGTGGTGGTTTTGGCTACGACCTTGACCATGCCCTGATAGGCAAGGTGGGCAATGTCGGAACCGGGATATTACTGGTCTTTGCGGTGATCGGATTTATAGTCATTGTCTTTAATCCTTCTTTTGGCTGGCTCGAATCACTGATCAATAAAACAGGGGGCGCTTTTGGTTCCCTAACTGATCAAATAGTTGTGAAAGCCAGCGAGGCCAGGGCTGCGGCAGAAGAGCGCAAGACAAAAGAAGACTTCCAAGACACCATCGGGGAGATGGATCAATATAAAACGTCGGCTGCTGATATTGCCATGGGCGAAGCCATAGATTTTGATGACGATGAGTCAGATAGCAAAGAGACCAAGACCGCAGAAAAGACCAAGAAAGCGAAGGCCGCAGCCGATCTTGAAATGGAAGTGGAAGTCTCTGCCCCTGAGCCAAATGCAGAAGTGGAAGAAACTGCCGACTTCAGCGTAGAAGCTCCAAAAGAAGAAAAAGAGCTGAGCGAAAAAGAATTGGACAAGAAGGTTAACGATTTCGGAGAATACGATCCTACCCTTGATCTGGCCAATTACCAGATGCCCAAGATCGAAATCTTACAGGACTACGGTGGTGGAAAAGTTACGGTAAGCAAAGAAGAGCTTGAAGAAAACAAGGATAAGATCGTAACCACACTTTCGCATTATAAAATTGGCATCGAGAAGATCAAGGCTACCATCGGTCCCACGGTGACCCTATACGAGATCGTACCTGAGCCCGGTGTGCGCATCAGCAAGATCAAAAATCTGGAAGATGATATCGCCCTGAGCCTAGCCGCCTTGGGCATCCGCATCATAGCGCCCATTCCCGGAAGGGGCACCATAGGAATCGAAGTGCCTAATAGCAGTCCCGACATCGTTTCGATGCGCACCTTAATAGCTTCCGAAAAGTTTCAGAACTCCCAGTACGAGCTTCCTATTGCTTTGGGTAAAACGATATCGAATGAGACCTTTATTGCCGATTTGGCAAAGATGCCCCACCTTCTTATGGCGGGTGCTACGGGGCAGGGTAAATCGGTCGGGCTGAATGCTATATTGGTGTCCTTGCTTTATAAGAAGCACCCTTCGCAAATCAAGTTTGTACTGGTCGACCCTAAAAAGGTAGAGCTCACGCTATTCAACAAAATAGAGCGCCATTATCTGGCCAAACTACCCGACGAGGAAGAAGCCATCATCACCGATACCAAGAAAGTTGTGAAAACGCTGAACTCGTTATGTATCGAGATGGACGATCGCTACGAGATGCTGAAAAATGCAGGCGTACGGAATATTAAAGAATACAATGCCAAATTCATAAAGCGCAGGCTGAACCCTGAGAAGGGACATAAATACCTTCCTTATATCGTACTGGTGGTAGATGAGTTTGCAGATCTTATAATGACGGCTGGAAAGGAAGTAGAAACGCCTATAGCTCGCCTTGCTCAGCTGGCGCGAGCCATTGGTATCCACCTGATAATAGCTACCCAGCGGCCATCGGTAAATATCATAACCGGTGTGATCAAGGCCAACTTCCCCGCCCGGATAGCATTCAGGGTCTCATCAAAAATTGACTCCCGAACCATTCTTGATGCCAGTGGCGCAGATCAATTGATAGGTAGAGGTGATATGCTGCTCTCTACCGGCAACGACTTGATTCGACTGCAATGTGGATTTGTGGATACCCCCGAGGTAGACGAGATAACTGAATTTATTGGAAATCAACGAGCCTATCCGAATGCTTTTGAGCTGCCAGAAGTAGAAGGTGATGAATCGGGAAATGGTGGTGACATCGATGTAAGTGACCGCGACGCGATGTTTGAAGATGCTGCCAGAGTGATCGTCCAAAATCAACAGGGGAGCACATCGCTCATCCAGCGTAAGCTAAAGCTGGGCTATAATAGGGCTGGCCGGATCGTAGACCAACTGGAAGCGGCCGGAATAGTGGGGCCTTTTGAAGGGAGCAAAGCTAGGCAAGTATTGATACCTGACGAATATTCTTTGGAACAGTTATTGAAGAATGAAGCCGAAAACGTAGAAAACTAAAACATGAAATTCAATTCACTTATCACCCTTGCCTTGATCTTTATATTTGGTAACACACTCTCCGCTCAAGATCCAAAGGCGAAGGCCATACTCGATGAGCTCAGCAATAAAACCCGAAAGTACAGCACCATCACAAGCGATTTTACCTTCACACTAGATGACAACGCCGCAGATGTGCACCAATCTCAGGAAGGCACGCTGAAAATGAAAGGCCAGAAATACTACATCAAATTAGGTGATAACCAGATATTTTCTGACGGAGAGACGAGATGGACGTATAACGAGGATATGAATGAAGTCTATATCGACTTCGCCGAAGGGGGTGAAGACGCATTGAACCCGACCGAGATTTATACGGTTTGGGAAACTGGCTTCAAGCATTATTATGAAAAAGAATTTTCTGAAGGCGGTGTCACCTTTCACTTAATAAAGCTAAATCCGTTAAAGCCTGATGAGAAGGCATTTCACACCGTGAAATTATACGTGGACAAATCTAAAATGGAAGTGTCGAAAATTGAAATCCTCGGAAAGCAAGGAGATAATTACACGTACGACGTAAAATCTTTTAAAACCGATGTTGCTTACGCACCCACAGATTTCACATTTAGTGAAAAGAAATTTCCCGGAGCAGAAGCCATCGACAATAGGTAAGGCCTTAATTCCTTCCTTTTCCTTTAATCACAGATTTTCTTTCTTCTTATTTGAGCTCGCAGCTTGATTTTGCTCCCCTATGGTTTGTGCTGCCGCAAAAGAAGTAGTAAGCTGCATCAGCATATCGTTGGCAGCACTTGGATTATTGGGCATTAAAATCAGATTGCTTTTGGTGTGCTCCCCTACGGCCTGAAGGGTATCGTAATGCTGTGTAATTACGATAAGCGCTGAAGCTTCTTGAGAATTTATCCCGACTTCGTTCAGCACATTTACCGACTCTTCAAGACCACGGGCGATCTCGCGCCGTTGATCGGCTATACCCCTACCCTGTAGCCGCTTGCTTTCAGCTTCGGCGGTGGCCTTTGCCACAATCCGTATCCGCTCCGCTTCACCCTCATACTCGGCGGCCACCTTTTGTCTCTCAGCGGCGTTGATGCGGTTCATAGCCTGCTTTACTTCCACATCGGGATCGATATCCGTCACCAATGCCTTGATAATCCCATATCCATACTCATTCATAGATTGCTCCAGCTCACGGCGAATGGCAATGGCGATATCGTCCTTCTTTTCAAAAACATCATCCAGTTTCAGCTTCGGCACTTCAGCCCTTACGGTATCAAATACATAGGACGTTATCTGTTGATTTGGATCTTCAAGACGGTAAAACGCATCATAAATCTTCTCCTTCAAAACCAAGTATTGTACAGAGACCTTCAACCGCACGAATACGTCATCTTTTGTTTTGGTCTCTACATTCACATCAAGTTGCTGGATGCGCAGGTTTATCCTTCCTGCTATTTGGTCTACCAGCGGTATGCGGAGCTGAATTCCAGCGTCACGGACACTGTGGAATTTGCCAAAGCGCTGCACAATAGCGGCACTCTGCTGCTTCACGGTAAATATTCCAAATACGATGATTATAAAAATTAAGGCTCCTACGGCGTACAATATCATGGGTGAAATTTTGGCACAATATAGTCGTTTCCGCAATGGAGACCCATTTCGACGAAAAAAAGATTCAAATCAAACAATCGTATTAAATTATTACCAGAGACCTGATAATAAGTGCCTTAAAATTTACAGCGTAGGTCTTAATTGAATGATTTAATGATTCCATTTCGACAAATATCTATTTATCTTCGATAAAACTTGACATAAAAATTATTTTCTCCCATCTTTGCATCGCTAAACAGAAAACTTACTGGAATGAATCTTTTTATCCGATGCTTCGGCTCAACTTTCGCGACTCTCCTACTCACTTTTACAGGCATTTTTGCTCAGGAAACCACTTGTGTAGATTACCGGTTCTATTATTCCAACGCTTCCAATGGCAGCTCGGATATCTACGAAGTCTCGCTTGGAGAAGGCGTGGCCGATATGACTTGGCTGAAAGAAGTGCCCTATCATGCACACATAGCCTTTAATGCGGAAACAAACCTGCTCTATCTGGTGAATGGAACGAATGGCGACTTTCAAATGCTCGATGTTTCGACTGCAGATGGTGCCATCTCCACTCCTATAGAGCTAGATGTCAGCATATCGGGTGCCGTGAGTGCCACATTCAACGCCGATAATAAATTTTTAATCGGTTCGGGAAGTGCCAATAAGGTCTATCAAATTGATGATGAGATGCTGGGCCTTACTTCAGAGTTTAGCGATGCCCCGGTCAATGGCGGTGATATCTCATTTGATCCAGAAGGAAACCTATTATTGGCCACGCGCGAAGATGGCGGTAAGCTCATACGGCTGAATAGCTTTAACCCAGAGACCCTTGAATATCCAGTTAATGTACAGATCGGCACGGTGCCCTCGCTTGTGACTGGCATCGCATTGATGCAAAGTGGAGACATTCTGCTTTCGGCAAATGGTGCAGATGCCTTTATCGCTTACGCTGCCGATGGCTCTGGCCCAATAGAAGGGCAGAGCTATGCCACACCATTTACCTTGGCAAATGGCGATATGGCTGCAGGTTGCGCCACGGGCGAACTTGTGAATGATGATCTTTGCTATGGCGCCAATTCCGAGCTATTGCAATACATACCTGGAAATAGAAAAAACGGACAGCCCATTAACGATCCAGAGCGAAATAACCCCTTAAAAGCTACTGGATCCCCAGAAATAAACAATACCTTAAATTTTGTCTCACTCGGTTTTGGCGGAAGCATCATATTGGGATTTGACGGAGGCGCTGCCCTAAATGGTGCCGGCGACGACATCCTGGTGGTGGAGACCACCTACGGTGATATCGCCGGTCTCGAAAGTGACTTTTCCATCTATCCAGAATCGGCAGAAGTGCTGGTATCCCAAGATGGAGAGAACTTCTACTCCGTAGGCAGTGTTTTTACAGACGAAGCTGCGACATTTGATATTGATGCTGCCGGACAGGGTTTCCAGTATATCATCGCTGTGAAAATAATAGATACTACACCGGTTCGATTCAATATCGGGAGATGCCTTCGACCTAGACGGGATAACTAGCCTAAATGGTTGTGGCCCCATACCAAGCCTTGAAACTGGAGATTGCTATGCTTCTCAGATCATTGATTATAGCCCAGGTCAGCAAACGAATAATGAGCCGATTGCTTTAGATCGCTCCAATCCGAATGAAGCGCTTGGAGAGCCGGATCAATCCAATACAGCAGGTGGTTTTGTATCCTTGGGCGTTGGCGGAAGCCTTACCCTCGGCTTCAACGGCCAAATATTAGATGGCGACGGTGATGACATTCTACTCGTTGAGACATCCTTCTCTGGCGATGCCTGCTCGGGCGCCGGTGATGAGCGCGCGGTGATCGCCGTATCGCAGGATGGAGAAACCTTTATCGATCTCGACACGATATGCAGGGATGGCGGGGTGGACATTGGCAGCTCCGGTTTGGAATTCGTAACACAGGTGCGCATTACCAATGCAAGCAGCACCGCAACCCTTGATGGTTATGATGTAGATGGAGTGATCGCCGTTCATAATTGCGAGAGCGAGCCGATAATCAGCCGAGTGGCCAGCTCCGAAACGAGCAGTACACTCAGCAGCTATCCCAACCCAACCGCCGGAGAAGCAACCATAGAATTTGTAACGGCTACCAGTGGTCGCACCGAATTAGAAATCATAGACATGAGCGGCCGCATCATAAAGCAAGTATTTAATTCGGATACGGAGCTAGGTGAGCTTTACCGTGTCGAACTCGCGGGCAGCGATTTGCCAACAGGTATCTATCTCATAAAGATGAATAGGCAAAACGAGACTATCCTTACTAAAGTAATGATCAACAATTAAATATAGGACTCAGGTTGGCTATCTTGGCGATGCGTTAAGATAGGTATTCGCCCTAAGATATTTGGAATCTATAAAACATTCTATGAAAGCATCCTTAGGGATGCTTTTTTTCTTATCAAGACGATATAAACCGTACCTTTGCGCGCCAATTTGAAGGCCAAGAGATGAAAAAGATTAAAAATATTGCAATAATTGCCCACGTAGACCACGGTAAAACCACCTTGGTAGACAAAATGATCTTGATGGGAAAAGTTTTTGGAGACCACGAGACCCCGGGCGACCTGATCATGGACAGCAATGATCTAGAGCGGGAGCGTGGTATCACGATCTTGGCCAAAAATGTGTCCGTAGTGTATAAGGACTATAAGATCAATATTATTGACACCCCCGGTCACAGCGACTTTGGTGGTGAAGTAGAGCGTGTACTCAATATGGCCGACGGGGTATTACTGCTGGTAGATGCCTTTGAAGGTGCCATGCCCCAAACCCGATTTGTACTGGAAAAGGCAATTCAACTTGGGCTCAAGCCAATAGTGGTGGTCAATAAAGTAGATAAGGAAAACTGCACTCCCGATGAAGTCCATGAGCAGGTTTTCGATCTGATGTTCAGCCTTGACGCTACCGAAGAACAGCTCGACTTCCCTACCGCCTATGGTTCGGCCAAGCAGGGCTGGATGAGTGATGACTGGCAGAAGCCTACCGATACGATCGCTCCCCTTATGGATATGATCATAGCGCATATCCCATCTCCAGAAGTAGAAGAAGGTTCGCTGCAGATGCTCATCACTTCGCTCGATTACTCTTCCTTCATAGGTCGTATAGCCATCGGAAGAATAAAACGCGGTGCCCTAGAGCCCAATCAGCGTATCACCTTGATCAAGCGCGACGGAACCGAAACAAAAGGCAAGATCAAAGAACTTTATGAATTTGAAGGCCTTGCAAAGAAGAAAGCTGACCGAATCGAAGCCGGAGATATCTGCGCAATAGTGGGTCTGGAAGGTTTTGAAATCGGCGACACAGTAGCAGATATTGACACTCCAGAAGGTCTTCCACCCATCGATATTGATGAGCCGACGATGAGTATGGTCTTTACCATTAATGACTCACCGTTTTTTGGTCAAGAAGGGAAGTTCGTAACATCTCGCCACCTAAAGGTGCGACTTGAGAAAGAGCTTGAAAAAAATCTAGCTCTGCGAGTGGAAGCCACCGGGATGAGTGACTCATTTAATGTATTTGGTCGTGGGGTGCTTCACCTTTCGGTACTCATTGAGACCATGCGCCGCGAGGGGTACGAGATTCAAATAGGCCAGCCTCAAGTAATCATCAAGGAAATAGATGGGACAAAATGCGAGCCGATCGAAGAGCTGCGCATCGACCTACCTGAAGAATTTTCTGGTAAGGCAATCGAAACAGTTAACCTTCGAAAAGGTGAAATGGTGAGTATGGCGCCCAAAGGGGAGCGGATGCTGCTAGAATTTAAAATTCCTTCAAGGGGAATAATCGGACTCCGGAATTATCTCCTTACAGCCACTGCCGGTGAAGCGATCATGTCACATAGATTTATTGGATTCGAACCGTTTAAAGGGGTTATTCCTGCGCGCCAAAAAGGTTCTTTGATCAGCATGGAAAAAGGGAAAGCGATACCTTATTCATTGAATAACCTGCAAGACCGCGGCCGGTTCTTTGTAGATCCCAATGAAGAGATTTACGAAGGGCAGGTAATCGGTGAAAACAGCCGTCCAGGAGATTTGGTGATCAATGTGACCAAAACCAAGAAGCTTTCAAATATGCGGAGCTCAGGGGCAGATGAAAAATCTAACCTCGCTCCTGCCATTAAGTTTTCACTCGAAGAAGCGTTGGAATACATCCAAGCAGATGAGTTTGTAGAAGTTACTCCAAAATCCCTTCGGGTTCGGAAAACGCAACTCAATGAAAACGATCGAAAACGATCAAAGAACAGTATGGCCAACGCCTAAGAAATGTATAATGTCTTGAAAGGCTTACCTCTCTGTAAGGTAAGCCTTTTTTTGCTCCCAGAACCTGATTTAGATTGCAATTCGGCTTCATGACAACTGTCTGTGAGTGAGTTAACAACCAAGCGGATAATATATTGAAAGCTTACATTTCAATATGAAGCGAAAAGCATGAATTCTTGAAGTCTTGAAGTCTTGGGATGAGTATTTTGATCTTAAAAAAATCTGCCGAGTTCCATCTTTTTAATTTAGCCAGAAACAGCCTAAAAAAATGAGCCTTACAGATCGGCTTTTACAAACATCTGAAGTCTTGGATTAGAACCGAATTAAGGTTAAGCAGAAATTGTACTGAGCCTTGGCAGCATCTCACCGAAAATCGGGTTTTGAATAAAATATGAATTGATATTGTGATTTCCTGATGAGAATTCCCTTCCAAGCATTCCACAAACTTCCATCAACCATATCGCGGCGTGAAATCGGCCTGTTGATATCCAATCATTTCCATTTCGGCCTTAAATTTCTTTTGCGAATCTTATTGCAAAAGCACTCAAAAAATCACCTGTAAAGACACCATTTGCGGAGTATTAGCCTAGTTCCCTTAAAGTCCCCAGAATACCATACGTACATGCGCAAAGATTGAAATAGCCCGTCCTTAACCTATCGGGAAGCGCGAACATATGGTTTGGGGCAAGGCTACTGTGATGGCAGGAGAAGCACTGAAAACAATCACCAACATCACGCCTGCGCCGTCGGTCCACTAAACCCCATGGGTATTCCACCCTCTGGATTGCTGCTTTCGGCGATCTTGCCATGTTGCTTCTCATACTTCGAAATATTGTCTTGAAGTGCGCGCATCAGCCGTTTTGCATGTTGTGGGGTGAGCAGTATGCGCGATTTTACTTTTGCCTTGGGCACTCCAGGCATTACGCGTACGAAGTCTATTACGAACTCAGCGTTTGAGTGGGTTATAACCGCCAGATTGGAGTAAATCCCATCTGCCACATCTTCGCTCAGTTCTATGTTTAATTGGTTTTGATTCTTATCTTTAATTTGATCTGCCATGTCGGTCATTAAAAAAGGCCTTCCCGATCGGGAAGGCCTTGTATGTGTTTTAATCTTTAAGTTCTAGTGCTTCTTCTGCTTCTTTTTTATCGGCAGTCAATCGCTCGTAGTCTTCTTTTGATCCTACTATCGTTTTTTGGTAGTCCCGCAGACCCGTTCCCGCTGGAATAAGGTGTCCGACGATTACGTTCTCTTTCAAGCCCAAGAGGTCATCACGTTTCCCATTTACAGCCGCTTCATTAAGAACCTTGGTGGTCTCTTGGAAGGATGCTGCCGAGATAAATGATTTCGTCTGGAGTGAAGCTCTCGTAATACCCTGAAGCAATGGTCTTGAAGTGGCCGATACCGCATCTCGCGCTTCCACCAGTTTTTGATCCTTCCTTCTAAGCTGCGAATTTTCATCGCGTAGTTTTCTGGCCGAAATGATCATACCTGGCTTCACATTTGGCGATTCGCCAGCATCTACGACCACCTTCATTCCGTAGAGATTATCATTCTCTTCCATAAAGTCGAGCTTCTCTACACTTTGCTTTTCGAGCAATTTAGTATCGCCCTGATCTTCGATTTCTACTTTTCTCATCATCTGTCTTACGATGATCTCAAAGTGCTTATCATTGATCTTCACCCCTTGCAGTCGGTACACTTCCTGTACTTCGTTTACAAGATACTCTTGAACCTTGGTAGGGCCTTCGATAGCAAGTATATCGCTGGGCGTAATCGCACCATCAGAGAGCGATTGTCCCGCTCGAACGAAGTCATTCTCTTGAACCAATATGTGCTTAGAGAGCGAAACCAAATATTTCTTGGTCTCACCGGTCTTGCTTTCAACGATGATCTCACGGTTACCACGCTTTATCTTCCCGTAAGAAACGATACCATCTATCTCACTTACTACCGCAGGATTAGAAGGATTACGCGCTTCGAAAAGCTCGGTAACCCTAGGCAGACCACCGGTGATGTCACCAGACTTACCAGCTACACGGGGTATCTTACCAAGAATAAAGCCCGAACTGATATCCATACCTTCCTGAACGCTAACGTGCGCGCCTACGGGGAGGTTATAGGATTTTACGATCTCTTTGCTCTTTTTATCTACAATATTTATAGTAGGGTTTTTCTTCTTATCTCGTCGCTCGGTGATTACCTTCTCACGGTAACCGGTCTGCTCATCAACTTCATCGCGGTAAGTGATACCATCTTCGAAGTTTTCAAACTGGATAGAACCTGTGGCTTCTGTTATGATCACCGCATTATAAGGATCCCACTTACAGATGAGATCACCCTTTTTTACCTTTTGGTTTTCGCTTACGAAAAGCTCCGAACCATAAGGGATATTGTTGGTCGCGATAATCACGCCCGTTTTGGCATCGGTAAGTTTCATCTCACCAGATCTACCAACAACGATCACTTTCTTGGAACCATCTTTGGCTTTTTGCTCTACTACACGCAGCTCTTCTATTTCAAGGATACCATCTGCTTTTGCCTTGATTTCAGATTCATCTGCAATATTAGATGCTGTACCACCTACGTGGAAAGTACGAAGGGTAAGCTGCGTACCTGGCTCACCGATAGACTGGGCTGCGATAACACCTACCGCTTCTCCACGCTCTACCATTCTGCCTGTGGCCAAATTTCTACCATAGCATTTAGCGCATACCCCTTGCTTTTCTTCGCAAGTCAATACGGAGCGTATTTCTACTTCATCAATATTGGCTTCAACGATCAGGGTAGCCGTTTCTTCACTTATCTGGTCACCAGAAGCAAGAATCATTTCATCCGTTTCGGGGTGGAATATATCATGCACGGAAGTACGACCGAGGATACGCTCATAAAGTCCTTCTACGATATCTTCGTTTTTCTTAAGAGCTGTTGCCATAAGTCCACGAAGTGTACCGCAGTCTTCGCCACGTATTACCACATCTTGTGCTACGTCTACGAGTCGACGTGTAAGGTATCCTGCATCTGCCGTTTTAAGGGCGGTATCTGCAAGACCCTTCCGGGCACCGTGAGTAGAGATGAAGTACTCCAATATCGAAAGACCTTCTTTAAAATTGGCAAGGATGGGGTTCTCAATAATATCCTGTCCTCCAGTAGCTCCAGATTTCTGTGGCTTGGCCATCAAACCACGCATTCCAGAAAGCTGTCGAATCTGTTCCTTAGAACCACGAGCCCCCGAGTCAAACATCATATAGATCGAGTTGAAACCCTGTCGGTCATTCTTCAACTGATCCATTAGAATGTTCGTAAGCTTAGAATTGGTATGTGTCCAGATATCAATAATCTGGTTATATCGCTCATTGTTGGTGATAAGACCTAGGCCGTAGTTATCGAGCACTCCCTTAACTTCTTCGGTAGCTTTTTCTACTAATTTTTCTTTGGCTTCCGGTATGATTACATCATTCAGGTTGAATGACAAGCCTCCCTTAAATGCCATGAAGTAACCGAGTTCTTTGATATCATCAAGAAACTGTGCAGCTCTCGCCATACCTACTTTCTTGATTACGTCGCCGATGATGTCACGAAGTGCCTTCTTGGTAAGTACTTGATTAATATAACCCACCTTCTTAGGCACTAGGTTATTAAATAATACCCTACCAGCGGTAGTCTCGATCATCTCCGTATTGCCATCGCCATCGTGGTATTTGAAGGTGATGTGCGCGTGAAGTGCAAGCTTCCCTTCATTGTAGGCGATCTCGACTTCTTCGGCGCTGTAAAAGAATTTTCCTTCTCCCTTTACCACGTGATCTTTATCGGTTTTTCTTCCTTTGGTAATATAGTATAATCCGAGAACCATATCTTGAGAGGGCACGGCTATAGGCGCTCCATTGGCCGGGTTCAAAATATTATGGGAAGCCAGCATCAATAGCTGAGCTTCAAGTATAGCGGCATTTCCGAGTGGGAGATGCACCGCCATCTGATCACCGTCAAAGTCGGCATTGAAAGCGGTACAAACCAATGGGTGCAGCTGTATCGCTTTACCTTCGATCAGCTTGGGCTGAAAAGCCTGAATACCAAGCCTGTGAAGTGTCGGGGCTCGGTTAAGTAATACCGGGTGACCTTTAAGCACACTTTCCAGAATATCCCAGACTACAGGCTCTTTGCGGTCTACTATTTTCTTGGCAGACTTAACGGTCTTTACAATACCGCGCTCTATCATCTTGCGGATGATAAACGGCTTATAAAGCTCTGCGGCCATATCTTTTGGCAGACCACATTCATGCAGTTTCAAGTCAGGCCCAACTACGATTACCGAACGTGCCGAATAGTCAACACGCTTACCAAGTAAGTTTTGACGGAAACGTCCCTGCTTTCCTTTCAAACTATCAGAAAGCGACTTCAGTGGACGGTTTGATTCTGTCTTAACCGCGCTCGATTTCCTTGAATTATCAAATAAGGAATCAACTGCTTCCTGAAGCATACGCTTCTCATTTCTAAGAATTACTTCAGGAGCTTTGATCTCTATAAGTCGCTTAAGGCGATTATTTCGGATTATCACCCTTCGGTATAGATCATTCAAATCGGACGTAGCAAACCTGCCACCATCGAGGGGCACCAATGGGCGCAATTCGGGCGGAATAACTGGAACAACCTTTACGATCATCCATTCGGGCTTGTTAACGATGCGGGTATTGGCTTCGCGAAATGCTTCGACTACCTGAAGTCTTTTGAGTGCTTCATTCTTCCGCTGTTGCGAAGTCTCTGTGTCTGCCTTATGGCGAAGGTCATAAGAGAGCTCATCAAGATTTGACGATTTCAAAAGATCGTACAAAGACTCGGCACCCATCTTCGCTATAAACTTGTTTGGGTCGGCTTCATCTAGGTATTGATTTTCTTTTGGAAGCGTCTCGAGTATATCAATATACTCTTCTTCTGTCAAGAAATCCATTCGCTCCAGTGGGTTGCCTTCAATATTTACGGCAGGACCTGGATTGATAACTACATATCGCTCGTAGTATATGATCTGATCCAGCTTTTTGGTTGGCAGACCGAGTAAGTATCCTATTTTATTGGGCAGCGACTTGAAGTACCAAATATGCGCTACGGGAACCACAAGGGAGATATGTCCCATACGCTCACGACGCACTTTCTTTTCAGTTACTTCCACACCACATCGGTCGCAGACGATTCCTTTGTAGCGAATACGCTTATACTTACCGCAGTGGCATTCGTAATCTTTTACCGGGCCGAAAATGCGCTCACAGAAAAGTCCGTCGCGCTCTGGCTTATAGGTTCTGTAATTAATTGTTTCTGGCTTCAATACTTCGCCAAAGCTCCGGTTCAAAATCTCTTCCGGAGATGAAAGGCTGATAGTGATGCTATTGAAATTCGAGTTTATTCTATTATCCTTTTGTAAGGCCATTTGTAAAGTCCTTTAAATTGATTGAAACAAAAACCGCCGACTAGTCGAGCGAAACATTTAATCCTAAGCCACCCAGCTCGTGCAATAACACGTTAAATGACTCTGGGATTCCTGGCTCGGGCATATTCTCACCTTTTACTATGGCTTCATATGCTTTGGCTCTACCGATCACATCATCCGACTTCACGGTAAGCACTTCGCGCAAGATATTGGCCGCACCAAAAGCTTCCAGTGCCCATACCTCCATCTCTCCAAATCGCTGACCACCGAACTGTGCCTTACCACCAAGCGGCTGCTGGGTAATAAGTGAGTAAGGGCCGATAGATCTGGCGTGCATCTTATCATCTACCATGTGAGCCAACTTAAGCATGTATATCACACCTACCGTGGCCGGCTGGTCAAAGTGCTCTCCAGTACCACCGTCACGAAGAGTAGTTACCCCCCATTCAGGAATACCTGCTTCTTTGGTATAGTCACTGATTTGCTGCATTGAAGCACCATCAAAAATAGGAGTGGCAAACTTCAGTCCGAGCTTCTCACCTGCCCATCCGAGCACGGTCTCATAAATCTGGCCGAGGTTCATTCGGGACGGTACGCCCAGCGGATTCAATACGATATCCATTGGAGTTCCATCATCGAGGTACGGCATATCTTCTTTTCGCACGATACGTGCTACGATACCTTTATTACCGTGACGGCCAGCCATCTTATCCCCTACTTTCAGCTTGCGCTTCTTGGCGATATATACCTTGGCCAGTTTCAAAATGCCGCTTGGCAATTCATCACCAATGGTAATCTGAAATTTCTGTCGTTTATGCAGACCGGCTATATCATTATACTTGATGTTATAGTTATGAATCAACTTCTTGATCAAGTCATTGATATGGTCGTCGGTCGTCCATCGGCTTGGGTTTACGATGCTATAATCGATCGCAGAAAGTGCTTTTTGAGTAAACTTAACACCCTTTTTGATCAGCTCTTCTTTGAAGTTGTTGAACACTCCTTGAGATGTTTTGCCAGACACCATAGTGTTCAGCTTCTCGATGAGTTGACCTTTAAGATCGGCTTTCTGCTTGTCAAAATTCTTATCAAGTGCTTCCACTTCAGACTTCTCAGCGGTCTTCGATTTTGAAGTTTTAACCGCTTTCGCGAAAAGCTTCTTATCTATTACCACACCGCGTAGCGATGGAGAAGCCTTTAAAGATGCATCTTTTACGTCTCCTGCTTTATCTCCAAATATGGCACGCAGTAGTTTCTCTTCAGGGCTTGGATCAGTCTCTCCTTTTGGAGTAATCTTACCGATCAGGATGTCACCTTCCTTGATCTCAGCACCGATACGGATCATACCGTTGGCATCAAGATCTTTGGTAGCATCTTCACTTACGTTTGGAATATCTGGCGTAAGCTCTTCCTGTCCGCGCTTGGTATCCCGCACTTCCAAGATATACTCATCGATATGAAGGGATGTAAAGATATCTTCACGAACCACTTCTTCCGATATTACGATGGCATCTTCAAAATTATATCCTTTCCAAGGCATGAAGGCTACCTTCAGGTTGCGACCAATAGCAAGTTCACCCTGCTCGGTAGCATATCCTTCACTCATCACCTGGCCATGCGTTACCTTCTGTCCTTTCGAAACGATAGGACGGAGATTCATGCTGGTACCTTGATTGGTCTTTTGAAATTTGATAAGAGAATACTCTCTGGAGTCTCCTTCAAAGCTTACCAACTGCTCTTCATCACTACGCTTGTAGCGCACTACTATCTTTTTAGCATCTACGTATTCTACCACGCCTTCCCCTTCAGAGGTTATGAGCACTCGAGAATCGCGGGCTACCAAAGGCTCTAAACCTGTACCCACTATAGGCGCTTGTGGGCGCAAAAGTGGAACCGCCTGACGCATCATGTTAGAGCCCATCAAAGCCCGGTTGGCATCATCATGCTCCAAAAATGGTATCAATGATGCTGCTATGGAAGCAATCTGGTTTGGGGCGACATCGATAAGGTCTATCTCTGTGGGTTCTACCACAGGAAAGTCCCCTTCTTTTCTTGCTTTCACACGCTCGCTGTCAAGCTTCCCTTTTTCGGAGACTTCAGCATTCGCCTGAGCGATCATTTTCTGGTCTTCTTCTTCTGCACTCAAGAAAATCGGCTCATCTTTCAAATTTACCATACCATCTTTTACTGTGCGGTAAGGGGTCTCAATAAAACCTAGCCTATTGATCTTAGCAAATACGCAAAGCGAAGAGATCAGACCAATATTTGGACCCTCTGGGGTCTCTATCGTACATAGGCGACCGTAATGGGTGTAGTGAACGTCACGCACTTCAAAACCTGCGCGCTCACGTGAAAGACCACCTGGCCCTAGTGCCGACATACGGCGCTTATGGGTCACTTCTGCAAGTGGGTTGGTCTGATCCATAAACTGCGATAGCTGGTTGGTACCAAAAAATGAATTGATGACCGATGAAAGCGTTTTCGCATTGATAAGATCTGTAGGGGTAAACACTTCGTTGTCACGTACATTCATACGCTCACGGATGGTTCTGGCCATACGGGCCAAACCTACTCCAAACTGATTGTGAAGTTGCTCACCAACCGTGCGTACGCGTCTATTGCTCAAGTGATCAATATCATCTACATCCGTATTTGAGTTGATCAAATCGATCAAATACTTGATGATCATGATAATATCTTCACGAGTCAAGGTACGCTCTTCATAACCGGTGTCAAGACCCAATTTTTTGTTTATCCTGAATCGGCCTACTTCTCCCAAATCATATCGGGTCTCAGAGAAGAAGAGTTTATCGATGACCCCACGAGCCGTATCCAAATCTGGCGGCTCAGCATTTCTAAGTTGGCGGTAAATATGCTCTACGGCTTCTTTTTCAGAGTTTGAAGTATCCTTTTGAAGCGTATTATATATAATTGAAAAGTCGGCGCTATTGGCATTTTCCTTGTGCAGGATAACGGTTTTCGCACCGGATTCCAAGATCTGTTCTACCTGCTCATCTTCAATGATCGTCTCACGATCTATGATCACTTCGTTTCTTTCGATAGAAACCACCTCGCCGGTATCTTCATCTACGAAGTCTTCAATCCATGACTTCAGCACGCGAGCAGCAAGCTTGCGTCCGAGTAATTTCTTGGCTCCAGTTTTTGTTACTTTCACTTCGTCGGCAAGATCAAAGATCTCTAGGATATCCTTATCGCTTTCGTAACCAATGGCACGGAGCAGTGTAGTAACGGGAAGTTTTTTCTTTCGGTCAATGTAGGCATACATTACCGCATTAATGTCTGTAGCAAATTCAATCCACGAACCTTTAAAAGGGATTACACGTGCCGAATAAAGCTTGGTACCGTTGGCATGGCGGCTCTGGCCGAAGAAAACCCCAGGTGATCGGTGCAGCTGAGATACGATAACGCGCTCCGCTCCATTTACCACAAATGATCCGCGAGGGGTCATATAAGGTATGGTACCTAGATAAACATCCTGAACGATTGTTTCAAAATCTTCGTGCTCAGGATCGGTGCAGTAAAGCTTAAGCTTTGCCTTCAATGGCACGGCATGGGTCAATCCGCGCTCTACACATTCTTGAATGCCATAGCGCGGCGGGTGGATGAAGTAATCCAAAAATTCGAGTACGAATTGATTTCGCGTATCGGTAATTGGAAAATTCTCGCTAAATACTTTGTAAAGACCTTCGTGCTCACGGTCTTCAGGATTGGTTTCGAGTTGGAAAAATTCACGAAACGATTTGAGCTGTACTTCTAGAAAATCGGGATAGTCAATAAGGTGCCGACTAGAAGCAAAATTAATGCGCTCGTTGGGTTTATTCTTAAGTGTAGCCAAGACTGTGTAATTTGGAGATTAATGAAGAACGCGAATTTGCGTAACAAAAACGCAAAAGGGCTTAGACGATCCCGGGCACCATGCCCGGGATTATCTAAACCTTAACAATAAAAGGGAATGGATGTTTTGTCTTTACTTGACTTCAACTTCTGCACCAGCCTCTTCAAGTTGTGTTTTAAGTGACTCTGCTTCTTCTTTAGAAACGCCCTCTTTAATAGGAGCGGGAGCACCATCAACCACAGCTTTGGCTTCTTTCAGACCAAGACCGGTAAGTTCTTTAACAAGTTTAACAACACCCAATTTTGAGCCACCGGCTGCTTTTAGGATTACATCGAATTCAGTCTGGACTTCTTCACCAGCGCCTTCACCACCACCGGCTCCCGGTGCGGCTACTGCTACTGCTGCTGCAGCCGGCTCTATACCATGTTCTTCTTTGAGGTATGTTGCCAATTCGTTTACTTCTTTTACGGTAAGACCTACTAGTGTATCGCCTATAGCTTTAACGTCTGCCATTTTATTTTGATTTTAGTTCTTGTTTGTATTAAAATTATGATTCTCTTTCAGAAAGTGTTTTTACTAATCCGGCCACGGTGTTACCAGCAGACTGAAGCGCACCAACAACATTTTTAATAGGTGACTGCAACAATCCGATAACTTCGCCTATCAGCTCTTCGCGAGACTTAATGTCTACCAAAGTCTGAAGCTGGTCGTCTCCAACAAAGCACATTTCTTCAACATAAGCCGCCTTCAATAGGGGCTTTGGACTTTTCTTTCTAAACTCTTTGATGAGTCTGGCCGGGGCATTTCCAGTATCTGATAGCATGAGAGCGGTAGGCCCTGCAAGCACGTCATATAAATCTGAAAAATCTTTGCCTTCGACTCTTTCAAACGCTTTTTTGAGAAGGGTGTTTTTTACAACATTCATTTGAATGTTATTCTTAAAACAGATCCTTCGAAGGTTTGAAGTAGACTCTGCGTTGAGCTCAGAGGTATCAGTCAGGTAAATTACATCTGTGGATGATAAGGTTGTGGCTAAATCATCGACAAACTGATTCTTTTCTTGTTTCGTCATTTTTTCGAGTTATTAACCGTTATACTGAAGATTTAGATTCGACCTTAACACTAGGTGTCATGGTTCCGCTCATGTGAATACTCTTAATGTAAGCACCCTTTGCTGCCGACGGCTTCAATTTAATAATACTCTGAATCACTTCATGCGCATTATCCTTGATTTTTGATGCTTCGAAAGAAGCTTTGCCAACGGTAGCATGAACGATTCCATACTTGTCTACTTTAAAGTCGATCTTTCCAGCTTTTACATCCTGTACAGCCTTCGCAACATCCATGGTAACCGTTCCGGTCTTCGGGTTGGGCATCAATCCTCGGGGACCGAGAATTCTACCTAGCGCTCCAACCTTCCCCATCACATTAGGAGTTGTAACAATTACATCTACATCAGTCCAGCCGCCCTTGATTTTCTCGATATACTCGTCAAGTCCCACAAAATCGGCTCCAGCTTCTGTAGCTTCAGCTTCTTTATCGGGATTGCAGAGCACGAGAACACGTACGTCTTTTCCGGTACCATGCGGCAAGGAAACACTGCCCCTCACCATCTGGTTTGCTTTTCTTGGGTCCACACCAAGCCGCACTGCAAGATCTATTGAGGAATCAAACTTGGTATTGGAAATCTCTTTCACTATACCAGATGCTTCTTCCAAAGAATAGAGCTTCTCAGCGTCATATTTGCTTTGTGCTTCTTTTTGTTTTTTCGATACTCGCATTACAAAAAAGTTTTATCCGTTAAAAAGGGCTTTTGCCCTTTACATTAAGCCCCATGCTGCGCGCCGTTCCCGCTACCATTTTCATGGCAGACTCAACAGTGAAGCAGTTAAGGTCGGTCATCTTGTCTTCTGCGATCAATTTTACTTGATCCCATGAAACGCTGGCCACCTTTACCCTGTTTGACTCAGCCGAACCCGACTTAATCTTGGCCGCATCTTTTAACTGCACAGCCGCAGGAGGTGTTTTGATGATAAAGTCAAACGACTTATCGCCATACACAGTAATGACTACAGGTAAAACTTTTCCAGCTTGATCTTGTGTGCGGGCGTTGAACTGCTTACAAAACTCCATTATGTTCACACCTTTAGCTCCCAACGCGGGACCTACAGGGGGAGATGGGTTCGCAGCGCCGCCTTTTATCTGAAGCTTTATCAGCCCACTTACTTCTCTTGCCATTTCAAGTTTTAATTTATGTGTATTGATTCAGCGTTCCTGGAAGCGGTCCGATACTCACAATTATGGAAAGAACACTGGTGAATCCTATTTATCTAACTTTCTTTCTCTACTTGCATATAGCCCAACTCCAATGGTGTCTTTCTTCCGAAAATCTTTACCATTACCTTGAGCTTCTTTTTCTCTTCATTGATCTCTTCTACCACCCCATTAAAGTTGTTGAAGGGACCATCTATCACCTTCACATTTTCGCCTACCACAAAGGGTATGCTCATCTCTTCTTCGCTATCGGCCAGCTCATCAACTTTCCCAAGTATTCTCTTCACTTCAGAGTTTCGCAATGGCACGGGGTCTCCACCTTTTTCGGCACCTAAAAACCCTATTACATTGTTTACGTTCTTAATTACGTGGGGCACTTCACCTACGAGATCTGCCTCTATCATCACATATCCAGGAAAGAAATTTCGCTCTTTGCTAATCTTCTTTCCA
This sequence comes from uncultured Cryomorphaceae bacterium, assembly GCA_963836915.1. Taxonomy (GTDB): domain Bacteria; phylum Bacteroidota; class Bacteroidia; order Flavobacteriales_D; family Cryomorphaceae; genus Cryomorpha. The sequence goes on from CAWILH010000002.1 coordinate 1,764,251, forward strand.
TTCCTTATTTGGAAAACCTTTTCGGTAGGGATCAATATTTGATTTACAAAATCTTCAAGGTTATTTCGCTTCACTTCAAGCTCAAGCATATCCTTCACCTTCTTCTCCTTACCACTGATGGCACGAACCACGTACCATTTCTTGCTCGATGTATCTGTAGTCGCCATTATCTTAGAGTCCGCTTAGTATTTCATAAATAAACCCTAGTAGTCCGCGCCATTGAAAACCATCTTCTGCGGCACTTACTTCTTGGATTCCAAAAATATAGTCCATCAAAAATATGATCAAAGCAATGATGATCGATGCGACGAGCACCAAGATGCTGCTGCTTTGCAACTGCTTCCATGAAGGCCAGGTAACTTTATGTACCATCTCTTCATACGACTCCTGAAATGTAGTTTTAATGCTAGCCACTTTCTTTATTCTTTATTTGCACGGGTGGAGAGGCTCGAACTCCCGACACCTGGTTTTGGAGACCAGTGCTCTACCAGCTGAGCTACACCCGTTTATTGACAGGCAAAGGTGAACGCCCTTATGGCATTCACCTTCATCTGTCTAATATGTAATAATTACTTTACTATTTCCGTAACCTGACCTGCACCAACGGTACGTCCACCTTCGCGAATCGCAAAACGTAGACCTTTATCCATTGCTACCGGCACGATCAATTCTACTTCGATCGTTACGTTATCACCTGGCATAACCATCTCACGGCCCTCGCCCAGTAAAATCTCACCCGTTACATCCGTGGTACGGAAGTAAAACTGTGGACGGTACCTATTGTGAAATGGCGTGTGACGACCACCTTCTTCTTTCTTCAATACATAGATCTCCGCCTTAAATTTGGTGTGGGGTGTAATAGAACCTGGCTTGGCGATAACCATACCACGACGTATTGCAGACTTCTCAATACCACGCAAAAGTAGACCAACATTATCTCCCGCTTCACCCCTATTAAGGATTTTACGAAACATCTCAACACCGGTAACTACCGACTTGAGCTTCTCTACTTGCATACCAAGAATCTCTACTTCTTCACCTGAGTTTACAACTCCGGTTTCGATACGGCCTGTAGCAACAGTTCCACGACCAGTGATAGAGAATACATCCTCAACTGGCATCAAGAAAGGCTTCTCAATGTCACGTGGTGGGATCTCGATCCAAGTGTCAACGGCCTCCATCAAATCCTCAACGGTCTTAACCCACTTCTCTTCGCCGTTAAGGGCGCCAAGAGCAGAACCTTGGATTACTGGAGAGTTGTCACCATCATACTCGTAGAAAGAAAGGAGTTCACGTACTTCCATCTCAACAAGCTCAAGTAGCTCTTCATCATCTACCATATCCACTTTGTTCATGAAAACAACGATACGTGGAATACCAACTTGGCGTCCGAGCAGGATGTGTTCACGTGTCTGTGGCATAGGACCATCGGTAGCGGCTACAACAAGGATAGCGCCGTCCATCTGAGCAGCACCAGTTACCATGTTCTTTACGTAGTCAGCGTGACCTGGACAGTCAACGTGTGCGTAGTGACGGTTTAATGTGGTGTATTCAACGTGCGAGGTATTAATAGTAATACCACGCTCTTTTTCTTCTGGTGCATTGTCGATAGAGTCAAAGCTTTTCATTTCAGAAAGGCCTTTTCCTGCCAATACAGTAGTGATTGCCGCAGTAAGAGTCGTTTTACCGTGGTCAACGTGTCCAATAGTACCTATATTAAGGTGTGGTTTGGATCGATCGAAATTTTCTTTAGCCATTGCTAAGTGATTTAATGATTATTTATATTCTATTTACAGGTGCAAAAATGCCTTAAATTGAGCCAATGATGGGAATTGAACCCATGACCTCATCCTTACCAAGGATGCGCTCTACCCCTGAGCTACATCGGCTGGAAAAAAAGAGCGGGAGACGAGATTCGAACTCGCGACATTTAGCTTGGAAGGCTAAAGCTCTACCAGCTGAGCTACTCCCGCTTATTCTCCGATGTTATTACTATTAAAGTGGGGAGAGCAGGATTCGAACCTGCGAAGACGTAGTCAGCAGATTTACAGTCTGCCCTCGTTGGCCGCTTGAGTATCTCCCCAATAATAATAATCCCAGAGAGCCGATGGAGGGACTCGAACCCCCGACCTGCTGATTACAAATCAGCTGCTCTAGCCAGCTGAGCTACATCGGCATACTGTTTAATAAAAGAACGCTTTGGGTTTGCACCCAATCTTCCCCCCAAAAAGGTTTGCAAATGTATAAAACATTTTCCTTGCTCAAAACACTTTCTGAAAATTTTAATTGACAGCCAATCAATAGCGTTGGAGACACCTTAAAAATTGCCCTTTTTCGCTAGCCTTTTAACCGCTCACACCCGGTTCAAACAAGATGATGAAGCCGCTTTCATGTGGGTCTTATAAAGGGCAGCTCAACCAGCGCGACTTGACAAGTGTCTTCTAGGCTGTCCATAAAATGCAATCTTTCCGGTGCACTTGTTTTGTAAACAGTCCGCCCGAGCAGAACTCCTTGGTTTACTCCCTATGGGCTGATCCCACCGCTGAAGAGTTTAATAGACCCTGCATAAGATTCTACTGTTGATTAAATGGTGACGTGAACCGTTTACCGTTTCCCATTGTTTTTAATACCTGTGATTAGCTTCCAAAAAATGATTATTCCGCATCGGCCAGCTCAAGTTCTTGAAGCTGATGATGAGCAGATAAGCTCGTCCATTAACATTAAATCGTCACCGCTATAATGATTGAATATTTTTTTCCTTGCCCGCACTGTTTCGAACATATTTCAATGTTGATAGATACTTCTATAAGCCAGCAGACTTATATTGAAGATTGCGAAGTCTGTTGTAATCCTATTGAGATAAATCTAACGGTCATCGATGGTTCCATTTCAAATTTTAATGCAACCGAAATAGGACAGTAAGAAAAAAAAACATCCCCAAGCCAACCATACAACTTCCATTTATCGACCCTTTCAAGAGTTTTGTAGCGCATAGAATAAATTAGTCGATCATTTAACATATCGTTAGGCTTTTGTGAATGCAACCCCCCATCCAACTTGTAATCACAAAATCGATCAAACACTTTTTTTTGACTAATTCTTGCCGTACATTTGTCATGTATTATTTGAGAGAGTAATACAGCGAGGTTTTGGTTAGCCCCGTTAGTCTCTCCGCAAGGAAGACTAACAGCCGCAAGCGATGTCCGATCTTTAATGGTTGTTTTAGATTGATTGGTTAACGATTCTTTGAATCGATTTCATTTGGACTAGCTTGCGGTTTTTTTATTTTCTTTTTTTCGGGGTTCTTTTATCTTTATCCCCTTGAATTCCACTTCACTTAGCGATATTTCAATACAGTTTTCGAGCGAGAGCTTGATCGCCTTGAACTTCTGTTTGGCGTTCATAATGTTTGGTATTGCACTCAATATCAAGTTATCCGATTTTGACTACGTGCTGAAACGCCCAAGAAGCACTATCATCGGATGTTTTTCACAATTTGTTCTGCTCCCCGCCTTTACCCTTGGCTTGATCATAATTTTAGAGCCGCATCCAGGCTTGGCTCTGGGAATGATACTGGTAGCTGCCTGTCCGGGGGGCAATATTTCCAATCTTATATCATCATTCTCTGGCGCCAATGTCCCCCTATCTGTTGGGCTCACCGCCATTGCCACCTTGCTTACACCTGTTTTTACACCATTAAATTTCGACATTTGGGCGCATATCATCCCTGAAATTGGAGCATTGGCATCGGCATTTGAAATATCATTTCTAGAAATCCTTAAAACCATTATCCTTCTTATTGTCTTGCCAGTCCTTGTCGGCATGTGGGTCAATAGAAAATATCATACAGTGGCATCACGGATCGAAAGACCCGTAAGAATTTTGAGTGTGCTTATTTTATTTGGGTTTATCGTGATCGCATTAAAAAATAACTATGATGCATTTAGAAACCATCTCAGCATCGTCTTCTTATTGGTGCTCATACACAATGCTATGGCTTTTGCTTTGGGTTATGGCCTGGCAATTCTCACCAAACTGCCCGAAGCCGACAGACGCACCTTGGCTATTGAAACCGGGATTCAAAACTCGGGTTTGGGGCTTATTATCATCTTCACGTTTTTCGATGGCAATGGTGCCATGGCCATCGTAGCGGCATGGTGGGGCATCTGGCATATCATCGCTGGCCTAAGCCTTTCGGCCATCTTCCAGCTTCGCGATAAGGCCCGAAATCTTCAGCGAGCATGAGTTCAAAACTTTTAAAGAGCTGAGAATAGCGCTGTTCTATCGACCTATCAAACGTAGTCATGCTTAGTAACCAGCGTATACCATTCATCGTCATGGGATATATACCCTTGGTCATAGCAAAAGTGGTATGATTTGCCTGCCTTGGTGGTATATACATTGGTATAAAATGATAGGTCAAAACCTTTCTTGCGCAGGTCGTCCACATGTACCCTTGCCTTGCCATTTGGATTGAGTCCTTCCAATATTTTACGGTTTTTACGAAGGGTTATGTTCACCTTTTTAACGTAGGCATTTTGAAAACCTTGATTCTTATTGTTAAAAGAGCTCCTACATTGATCGGAACAGAATTTTGCATCAGAGCGTCCATGAAAACCGTCCCCGCATTCTTTGCATTTTTTTTCCATCCGATTATTGTTTTGGCCGAGATGAAGGTATAATTATTTTGCTAAGCTGGGCAGATGCCCCAGCAGTATAGTGAAATAACTATATTTGCCGACTTAAATCAACGATTGCATGCTCGAAAAGAAAGATAAAAGCCTAGAACCCAATATAGGCGGGCCCGTTACGATGGCATTGGCCATTCTAGCTTTGGTAATATTGGCAATCTGGATGGCTTCCTGATGCGGTTACCATCGTATAGGCGATTTGCCTGCTGCCTGAAGGTAATCATTGGCCGAGCTAAAATGCCGGCATCCTAAAAAGCCGCGGTGTGCGGATAAGGGTGATGGATGCGGTGCTTTGAGAATTTGGTGATTTTTGGGGTCGATGGTGTCCCCTTTTTTTTGGGCATAAGCGCCCCACAGCATGAAGACTAGATTTTTCTGGCTTTCCGCCAAAGCATTTATAGCAGCATCGGTAAACCTTTCCCATCCTTTCTTCTGATGAGATCCTGCCTCATGGGCTTTCACCGTAAGGGTGGCATTCAGAAGCATCACGCCCTGTGCTGCCCAATCTGATAAATCTCCATTGCTCCTGTCTTCTAAATCAAGGTCGGTAGACCGCTCTTTATAAATATTCCTTAACGATGGGGGGAGAACTCTATTGGGAGCCACCGAAAAACAGAGCCCATTCGCCTGACCCTCGCCGTGGTAGGGATCCTGACCGAGTATTACGACCTTGACCTTATCGAAAGGTGTAGCATCAAAAGCCCTAAAAATATTCTTCGCTTCGGGGTATATGGTCGATTGCTGGTACTCCTTGCGTATAAATTCTGTGAGTGTCTTGAAATAAGGCTTGTCAAATTGATCGCTCAATGCTTTTTTCCAAGAAGCTTCTATTTTAACGTCAATCATTTAGACCATCATTTTCTGACGGATTTCATGCTTCAATTTTCGCTCATACGTCTCGATGAGCCAGTCGCAATAGCTATCTGTCGCATTATGCAGGCAGTTGCAATAGACTCTACACCGGTATTCGATCTCTTCATCTAACAATTCAAGCAGTTCCAGCCCGTCATAATAATCGTCGGTATTCTTAAATATCTGCTCGGCGTGATTGGCAATACTTTGATCTACGGCTTTTTTTGCACGCTCACCGGCATTCACCAATTGGGTGTAGACTGCTTTGATGTCAAAATCATCGTCGCTGGTATTTTTAGAAAACCGCGCTTGAAGCGATTTTGGACGTTCATAATTATAGTCGATCAATAAATTCTCATCGCGCTCCTGAATCCTTTCAAAGTATTTTTCAGGAAACTTGAATATGTCTTCCCAATTTATAAAGTCTTGCCATAGACCTAAGCGCTGCACATTATTGCCCAGATCGATGATCGTAAATTTACTTTTGGTGGATGTAATGCGCGATCCACGCCCTATCATTTGATGGTATAGGGTAAGGGAGCGCGTGGCTCGGTTCAGTATGATCGCTTCTACCGATGGCTCATCAAAGCCGGTGGTGAGAATGCCTACCGAAGTGAGGATGGCATCGGGCGTATTCCGAAACCATTCGAGGGTCTCAAATCGATCTTTGGGGCTGAAGGTGCTATCTAGATGCTTTACTTTATAACCGGCCGCTTTGAAAAGCTCAAATACACGAATAGAAGTAGCGATACCACTATTGAAAATCAAGGTTTTCTTTCCTTTGGCCCTTTCATCAAATGCAGCCAACAGGCGATCTTGCATGGTGTACAGACTATACAGTCTATCTAGCGAACTGACTGTATAATCCCCATCATTTCCCACTTTGAGTGAGCGCAGGTTCACATTAAAGGTATAAGTAGTCGCATTACTCAAATACCCATCTTCGATAAGGTCGGCTATGCCGTGGCCCACCAATAGGGTTTGATAGTTTTCGTTGAGCGGCAGGTTCCGGTTCGAGCTCAAGGGGGTAGCCGTAACACCTAGCATATTGGCTTTTTCAAAAAACTTGAAGAGCTTTCGGAATGAGTTATAGTGGGCTTCGTCAATGATGACCAAGCCAATATTCTTGAGATAATTTTCGTTCTCGTTCAGCCGGTTGTTCAAGGTCTCGACCATAGCGACATAGCAGTCAAACTCTTCGCGGTCATGAAGTTCTTTCACATCGCGGTCTATAATTTTATTGCGCACATCTATTTCGCTCAATGCCTTTGACGTTTGGGCACAGAGTTCTACACGGTGGGTTAGAATGAGCACCTTCTGCTTCCGGCGTGCTATAAACTGCCTCGTGATCTCAGAAAATATGATGGTTTTTCCGCCGCCGGTGGGCAACTGAAAAAGGATATTAGCCTTCTCGGGTGACTTGTCAAGTCCTTCAAAAATACGTTCTATTGCCTCTTCTTGGTAAGGGTATAATTCCTTGTAAGGCTGATCAAGTGAAATTTCAGATTTATCTTCCATAAAAAACGGCACAAAGTTAGCCTAAATAGACGGCATACCGAAAATTGCCTTTTTGTCGGTTCAAAACGGCATATTTGTATCGCCCGAACTATAAAATATCCTCGACTATGGAAGATAATATGAATGCCTTTAATGAGTTGGTGCTCTTGCGGTACCAAGTCTACAACTCCATATTTTTAACCCTCGATCTTGATGGGGTTCACAGCACGGGCATATTGCTGCCTTTGCTTAGCGAGCATTGTCAAGAAGAGTTTGAGAAAGGCGCCAACCCAAAGGAAATCATACAATCTTTTTTTGAAGAGCAGGGCGATTTCGATACCGAGACCAAACAGATAGACCAGCTCTTCCGATTTATACAATTTATAGAGCGGCAAGTAGTATTGGTTGATGCGCTTGAAGATGCCGCTTTCGACAAGGTGCATAACCTTCAGGGTACCGGAAGTTTTCAGGCTTTCTATCAAACTGTGTCCAATAGAAATGCGAAAGACAAACTATTGGAAGCGTTGCGCTATTTCAGGGTGCGGCTAGTGCTCACCGCCCACCCTACCCAATTTTATCCGGGTGCGGTGCTGGGCATCATCACCGATTTGGCGGAAGCCATACGCGAAAATGACCTTATGGCCATAAAGCAATATCTGGCGCAGCTAGGCAAAACCCCATTTTTTAAGAAAGAAAAACCCAGCCCATTTGATGAAGCCGTAAGCCTGACCTGGTTTTTGGAGAATATTTTTTACCAAGCCATCCCGCAGATTTATCTGGGTGTGAAAAAATTATTGGGCAGCGATGCCGAAGAAATCCTTGCTGATAATGCCTTGATGCAACTTGGCTTTTGGCCTGGTGGCGATAGGGATGGAAATCCATTCGTAGATGTAAATACCACGCTGAATGTGGCCGACCGGCTGCGCACATCGCTCTTCAAGTCTTATTATCGTGATGTACGAAAGTTGAAGCGAAGGATCACCTTTCGCGGATCGGCTGAGCTGCTCACCGAAATAGAGCAAAGGCTCTATGTGGCCAGTTTCTTAAATCCCGAGAAAAAAGAGTTTACGCTACCGTGGCTAAGCCGAAAGCTGCAAGAGCTCCGTGAGCAGATCACCCACGATCACAACGGACTTTATGTGGAAGAGCTCGATGCCCTTATGGCGAAAGTCCGAATTTTCGGATTCCATTTTAGCACCATCGATCTAAGGCAAGACAGCCGCGTGATCAAGAAGGCATTTGAAGCCATCAAAGACCAGATTCCTGAGTGGAAGAAAAACCTTGATCTGGATACCGATTTTGCGGCGCTTCTAGAATTGGCTCCGGCCAAAAAGTTGCCAAAAGTAGATGATGCCGTGCTCAACGATACCATTCAATGCCTGCCGGTAATGAAAGAAATACAAGAGCGCAATGGCAAGATGGGCTGTTATAGGTTCATCATCAGTAATTGCCGGGATGAGAACGATGTGGCACGCGTATTCGGACTGGCACGCTATGCCGGTATGGGAGCTAAAATGTACCTTGATGTGATACCGCTCTTCGAAACCATCGAAGACCTGAAGCAGGCCGATGGGGTAATGGAGAAACTTTACTCCAACGCCACCTATATGAAGCACCTAAAACAGCGGAACAAGAAGCAGGTGGTGATGCTTGGATTTTCAGATGGCACGAAGGATGGCGGCTATATAACCGCAAACTGGGGGATATTCAAAGCCAAAGAAACGATCTCGGCAGTCTCCAGAAAATTTGGAATAAAGGTCGTGTTTTTCGATGGTCGCGGCGGCCCACCGGCAAGGGGCGGTGGAAACACCAATAAGTTTTATGCTTCCCTAGGCCCAACGATTGACAGCAGCCAGATACAACTCACCATTCAGGGGCAGACGATCAGTTCAAATTTTGGGACACCCGAATCGGCGCGTTATAATATGGAGCAGCTTTTCACCGCCGGACTCGAAAATCAGGTTCTCAACGATCCCGACAAAATGCTGAATACCGACGAGCGCGGAGTGATCGATGAGCTTTCCGACATAAGCTACCAAATGTATCAGGACTTTAAGGCGCACCCGAAATTTGTGCCCTACCTCGAAAAAATGAGCACGCTGAAGTATTATGGCCAAACCAATATCGGGAGTCGCCCGAGCAAGCGCGGGAAGGGATCGGAATTAAAATTCGAAGACTTGCGCGCTATTCCTTTTGTGGGGGCGTGGAGTCAGCTTAAGCAAAATGTACCGGGATTTTACGGCCTAGGCACCGCCATCGAGTCTTTCGATAAAGCAGGCAGACTGGATGAGCTGAAGGAGCTATATCGCAACTCCTTATTCTTTCGCACACTGGCCGAAAACTCGATGCAATCGCTCTCCAAGAGCTATTTTGCGCTTACAAGTTACATGAAAAATGATGAAGAGTTTGGAGCGTTTTGGGAGATGATTTTCGAAGAGTCGAAGCGTGCCCGCAAATACCTTCTTGCCATCTCTGGCCAAAAAGTATTGCTGGAGACCAACCCAAGCATTCGCGCCAGCATAAAGCTTAGGGAAGAGATCGTGCTTCCATTGCTCACCATCCAGCAGTATGGATTGATCCGCATCAAGGAATTGGAAAAGTCAGGAAAAGGTAGTACAAAGCTTATGGAGACCTATCGCAAGTTGGTAATTCGTTCCCTCTACGGGAATATTAATGCCAGCAGGAATTCTGCTTAAGGCAATTGAAAACGGACCCTTGAGTATGGATTATTGAGAATGGATGATCGGAGTCTGCCTGATTTTAGTTGTCACTTTCTTCTCCAGTGCCGGTATGAAATTCGTGTTTTGTTTTGACCTTTTTTCTTGGTTGTCCAGGTCTCTTGGGCTTTAGACGCAGGGTCTAATTTGAGCCGATTATTTCCCAGAGCGACTTATTGATCCGAACTTTTTCCAAAAACGACTAGAGTCGGAGACGAACTCTTGAAAAGGCATCAGGCGAACAGCGTGCGGGCTTCGATCCGATAGCTTGAACAATACTTCACCCATCCTGGAGCTAAGCCATTCCACAGTCGGGTCGTGGTCTATTCCCATAGACAAATATACTTTGCTCATTATTTAGTGTCTGTCCATAGAGTCCGCTATCTGCCTTGCACTTGTTCTAAAAACAGTCGTTGACCAATGTCAGCTCCTAGATTTTTAAAATTGCGCGCGCGTTGCTATCGAACGCTTTGATCCAGCCACCCGACTGTATGGACAAACTCTATTTAGGCGTCTTTTTAGGAACGGTAACCCCCACCACGACCAGCATCATGGGGATAAGTACGGGTACTGTATACCGCTCTTCGACCCCACGCTGTACGGTGCATAGATAGAGCAGGTAAAGGGCAACCGGAACAGCGATCGCAAGGATTTTTTTTTGGCGGAAGCATAAGAAAAAACATACTGGAAAGAGAAGAAATAGACCCGAATGGAGCCCAAAAGAAATATACCGCAAGGCTTCCACCAAGAGATTGCCCCGCCAGTGACGCTGGAAAACGTAGAGCGAAAGATTACTGTGAAAAGCCAAATCGCCATAGACCCTAAGCGGCACCACTACCCACGACTGGAAAGGGAAAGCTCGAATATAAGTGGATCTAAAAGTATTGAATTTTTTAGCCAAAGAACTTTCATTTTGTGTATTTCCTGGCATGGCAACCCCCTTTTCAAAAAATGGAGCCTGCAACGCGAGAATCCGGTAATAATCTAGATAGGCCATCGTAAGCTTCTCTCTTCCTATTAAGTCGACCGCATTTTCATCTGCCAAACCAATAATCGCCGCTACCTCAGGGTCCGGCTCCTGTCCATCCAAAGCCGCATCCCAGAGTGCTCCGATGCCGCGGTGAAAATCTTCTCCGCTTTGTCCGAAAGCCTTATGAAATTGCCAGATGGACTTGTGTACCGGTCGGTAGAGCGTATTGGCATCGGAACGGTAGATGGGATGGAGCCCCACGACTTCACCCGCTTTGGCGGAAGCCCATACCTGCCACGCCAGCAGAGGTAGCACCGCAATAAAAACTGCGCCAAGCACCCGCTTCAAAGTATAGGCAGGATGGTGCAGAAAAAAGAGCACCGGAAAACTCAAAACCCAGATCAGCATGGGTGGACGAATCAAGATCAGCACGGCGAGCACGAAGGAGGCCGGCCAGATAGCTTTTGCTTCAAGCCGCTGCCTGCCAAAAAGAAAAAATAAAAAAATGATCACCAGCGAAGGTGTTACCGCCTCGGTGAGCGTGTATGAAATGAACCCCGAAAAACTGGGGAGCAAGGCGCATAAGAACCCAAGGCTCCAAGCGATTTTAGCACGCACGCCAAGCTGCATGACGAGCTGCGGGAGCAATACAAGAGCCCATGCAAAAAGCAAAACCTGAAAAATCAAAAGCGCCATAATGGCGCTCCGCTCTCCCAAAAAAGAGCGGAACAGAAGATAGAACAAACCATACCCGGGCGTACGTGTTAAGAAGGATGCCGTACCTGCCGCATTGCTCTGCCATCCCGAGCCGGCTAAGAAATTCTCTACCGGACGCAGATAGGAAGCATCATCGGCGGTGCGCACGCTCATCCCATCTTGCAGCGACTGAGGGGAATGGATGCTCAACGCATTTCGATTGGCAAAGTGGACGATGGATATGGAACCCAAGCAAATAATAAAAATTAACAAGGATTTTAAATCCAAACGCGGCATTGATGAGTTAATAAATATGCTCCCAAAGATAGGAAAGCGTATAGGCACGATATATGCAAGTTCGGAAACACTATTTTTGCACCCCCAAAGGAAGGTCTCAATAAGTTTATGCGCAGAGTTTTAGTTGTCTTATGGAGAATTATCAAGTGGACATTTCTCTCCGTGCTCGCCTTGCTTTTTCTGCTCGTGGTTCTGGTCAATATTCCCGCAGTGCACGATTACGCCCTGGCCAAAGGCACCGAATACTTTAATGAGCAGACCGGTGGAAATCTCTCCGTGGCATCGATAGACCTTCGGCTGCCTTATTATATCCAACTCAATGGAGTAAGCCTCGATACACCTGAGAATAAAGAAATGGTCTATTTCCAAAATTTGGAAGTAAGCCTCGGGTGGCGCTATCTGCTCGATAAGACCATACGTATTGATAAGCTCGTACTATCAGATGCCCGGGCGGCCATACGCATGGATAAAGATGGTGCCAATTTTGACTTTATCGTAGATGGCTTTTCCGATTCTACTGCCGTAGAGCCCGAGCTCGAGCCTAGCACCAATCCGTGGGACTTCAGCATAGGCAATATAAGGCTGAGCGATGTGAATTTAAACTATTCAGATGGCGTATCCGGCGACTCGGCCGCAGTAGATTTGGGCAATCTGATCGTGATCATGCGACATACTTCGCTGAACCATAATGCTTATCTAGCCGAAAAAATCCAGCTTCAAGGAAGCGATATTTTTTACCGCTTGGGCGAAACTGAGGAGAGCGCACCCGAAAAAGAACCTCCTTCCCAGCCAGATTCGAGTGGAGCAATGGCACTTGGGCTCGACCTACTTTTGCTGGAAAGCAATACCATACAGCTCGAGATGGGCCTGGCACCAGATAGTTATTTTGCAGACATCGGGAAGCTGGTTTTAGAAACCGAAAAAATAGACCTTGAAGCACAGACTTTCGATGTCAATAAACTCGAACTTGCCAAAACCAGCCTAAAGCTCAAAATGGCGCCCAGCAAGCCCGACACCACTACCAAGCCGCTCGATCCCTTTGCACCTGTCAGGCTTGACCTGAGCTCCCTATCCATAGCAGGACTTGATGTGCTTATGGAAACCTACGGCGAGGCAGAACCCACGGTAGACCTGCGGCAACTGCGCACCGAAATAAAAGATATACGGGTAGATAGCAGCAGCTATGCCCTTGAGATTGAATCTCTACAAGGAATTTATGGAAAACTGGACAGGCTCGAAACCTTACATGCCAAGCTAAGGCTCGACCGCCAATCTTTAGACCTGAGCAATCTGGAGCTCGCCTATGGCGAGACCCGCTTAAATGCGGCGGCATTGCTCGCTTATACGAGCCTTGATGACTTAGTGACCCATGGTAAATTTTCTAAGGCCGAACTGAAGATCGATCAGCTCAGCGTAGCCCCCGATGATGTGCGCCATTTTGGGAAAGCCTTCGACATCCCCGATTCGGTAATGGTGATTCCCGATCAAAGAATAAGACTTGAAGCTTACGCCAAAGGTGACCTGGAGCAACTGACTATAAAGCATCTACAGATAGAAACCGGAAACTCGTCCATAAAGATGAGCGGCACAGCCAGCGGCACGGAATGGATCGAAAAAAGCTATTTGCTCGACTCGCTTCATATTCATATGGAACGGGATGATGTATTGCCCTATACCGCCAGCTTTGGGCTTGACACATCGTATATCCCGCCCATTGCCGATCTATTTATGAAAGGTAAATTTGACCCTACCAATACCAAAATGAACGCCCGCCTGCGCAGCACCTATGGGAATGTACAGGTAGATGGCTCCGGTGGCGGCTGGCAATCCAAACAATTACCCATTCACCTCGAGCTCAACACCGATAGATTTGACCTTGGTAGCCTGCTCGCGCTAGACGTCCCTTTCGTGACCGACCTTGACCTTAGGGCCGATGTAGTAGATGTGCTTGACACCACCAGCACCTTAAGCGCCAGCACGGTAGCCCTTATAGACCGCTTGCAATATGATCAATATGCCCTGCGCGACATCAAGCTTGGGGCGACCTTAGATACCAATATCTACGTCTATCGGCTGGCGATACAAGATACTTTTCTGGTGGCCGACCTGCGTGGGTCGGGCGCCCTTGAGCCCGATATGCATCTATACCTGAAAGCCGACCTTCAGGGCATTGATTTCCAAGGGCTCGGAATAACCGAAGAAGATATACGCGGAAGGATAAAGATGGACGCAGAGTACCGGGGCGACAGCACCATGCAGGCCGCCAAGCTGAACACTTACGAAGCCATATTCGTAAAGGACGAACGCCGCTACGAGATCGATCCGATCAACGCAGATGTATACCTCTCTGATGACTCGTCTCGGGCATTGATACAGAGCGAGTTTTTTGAGCTTAACACCTTTACCAACCGCACTGCCGAGCAGCTAACCAACGCCATAGCCGACCTGCTGGGGCATGGGGAGAAGGAGCTCACCGATACCGCCGCCTTCTGGAGCCTTAGCTTCTCATCAAAAGACTCGCCGGCGCTGCGGGACTTATTGCTGAATGATCAGGGAGACTTTAAACCGGCCACCGCTTCCATTACCTTTGATGCCGGGCGATCTTCCATTGACGCCAAACTAAATTTTCCGGGTATCGCTTACGCAGGCTATGAAATAGATAGCCTGAAGATGACCGCCATAGGCAATGCCGACGGGGTGAAAAGTACCTTGAAGATAAAGCATGCAGGACTCGACACGCTAGGGATCGATAACCTGCTAGTGCATAGCGAAACCACCCCTCAGGGCGCAAGGATAGAACTCATGACCAAGAAAGATACGGTGGAGGCCAATTATTATATCGGCCTTAATCTAGTGGCCGACTCTGCACGACTGAAAAATGGATTCAGCCTTAATCTCATCGACTCGCTGGTGCTGAATAATGAAGTGTGGAATGTAGATCCCGCCAATGACATCCGATCCAGCGATGAAGGATTGGTGCTTAAAAAATTAAGGATATTTAAGGAGCAGAGCGAACTGGAATTTTCGAAAGAAAGCGACGCCTACACCACCGACCTACAGGCGCGCATGTTTCCACTCTCGGCGCTTTCTGGAATCTTGGGAACCGATGCACTCCTGCTCACAGGTGACATCACGGGCGATCTCGGCCTTAATTCCGATGGCAGCTTTTCTGGAAAGGGAAAGATCGATAAATTCCAATTCGCCCAGACCGACTTCGGGAAGTTGAGCTGGGAAGCAGAGAAGCAGGAGAGCCGATTCTATGTAGACGTGAGCAGCAAGGGAGAAGATATCGACTTCGACCTTACGGGAAATCTTACCCCGGAGTCGAAAGAAAATTCGGCCATGGACATCAGCTTTAATCTGGTGCGGCTTGACATTGCTGCATTGCCCAAGCTGGCGCCCGATGTATTTTTAGAAGGCGAAGGGCTGCTGAGCGGTAAGGTCGACATTACGGGCTCCACATCCACCCCGATCTTAAATGGAGAGTTGGGTTTCTCAAAAGCTACGGTGGCCCTTACGGCAAATGGGTCTAGCTACCGGATCGACAATCAAAAAATAAAAATAGAGCCCGAGCGTATCGCCTTCAATAAATTTACGGTGCGCGACTCGGCCGGTCAGAAATTGATCGTAAATGGCGACCTGACCCATGAGAATTACGATAAGTTCAAAGCCAATATGAATATCGATGCCAAAGGCTTTGAGCTGGCCAATGTGAAGTCGGGCAAGAATGAATACTTCTACGGGAAGCTGCTGGCCGATCTCGATATCAGCATTTCCGGAAGGGCAGATGCTCCTACGATAGGTGCTAAAATCGATATTCTTGATGAGACCAAGATGTCATACATCGTGCCCGAGAGCGAGTACAGCGAGTCATTTGATGAAGAGCTATTGGTGTGGGATGATTTTGACAGCAAGAAGTCTGACCCCATATTGACCCGCGACAAAGAAGAAGCCGCCGTAGCACGGGATGTCTACGCGAATACCATAGATCTAAACGGCGAGCTTAAAATCGGTAAGGATGCCATATTTGAAGTGATCATAGACTCGGCAGCAGGTGATTACCTGCAAATAAAAGGGGGTGGTACACTTGGCATTACCTATGATCGTACCGGAAGCCTTCGCTTGAATGGTACCTATAAGGTGCAGGATGGATTCTATCAGCTCTCTTTTTATAATGTAGTGAAGAAAAAATTCAACTTTCAGGGCGGTAGCACCATGAGCTGGAATGGCGATCCGCTGGGGGCAAATATGGATATCACGGCCACCTACCTTACCAAGGCCAATGTGAGCAGCCTTATGGCGGCCGAGCCGGGGAGCAGTGGTAACGATGCTTTTCAGCAAAAGCTGCCCTTCGAAGTGGTCATGAACTTAAAGGGAGAACTCTCAAAACCAGAGATCACCTTTTCCATTAGGCTGGCCAAAGAAGCACAGGGAGCCCTAGGCGGATCGGTAGATGCCCGGCTGGCACAGCTTCAAAAGGATGAGAGTGAGCTCAATAAGCAGGTTTTTGCGCTCCTCGTATTGAATACCTTCCTGAACACTGGCTCTAGCGGCAGTCAAAACATAGTGGCCAACCAAGCGAGAAATTCTGCCAGCCAGATCCTATCGCAGCAGCTCAATGCCCTAAGCGATAAATTAATAGCCGGTGTAGACCTGAACTTCGACCTAGAGTCATACGGCGGGGCGGCCGGTGAAGGAAATACCGACCTGAACATAGACCTTGCAAAATCATTTGCCAATGACCGCGTGATCGTGCGCGTGGGCAGCACCATAGCCTTAGAGAATAATAGCTCGGCAGCCCAAAATTCAAATGCGCTGATGACCAATGTGGCATTAGAATATAAAATCACCCCCGATGGTCGCTATCGGTTTAAGGCCTACCGAAAGACAGATCTTGAAGATATCGTAGTGGGGCGCATCACGCGATCGGGCGCAGGGGTTTTATTCCAGCGGGATTTCGACCGATGGGAGAATTTATTCGATCGCACACGACCTGTAGCGACAGATAGTACCGCGACTGAAGACCCCGACGACGAGAATTCAAAACCGGAATCCACCGACGCCGAATGAAGAAAATAATCGCATATAGCCTGATCATTATCGCTATGGCTTCTTGCTCTGCGAATAAATATTTGCCGGAAGGCGAGAAATACTTCGAAGGCCATGAGATCTACTATACCGATAGCAAGTCTGACCTGCCACGCGACCTGGAGTATGAGCTGGCAAACGACCTGAAGCCTGAGAGCACCCGCCGCTACCTGATAAGCAGGCCCGGTGTATGGCTCTACCAATCTGTAGAAACCGAAAAAAAGAAAGGCCTAAAACATTTCTTGAAGTATAAACTAGGCAGCAAGCCCATTTACCTGAGTGAATTGAATGCCGATAAGAATAGCTCCATCATCTCATCAAAGCTCAAGGCAAATGGGTTTTTCCGATCCGAAGTAAGCAGCCAATTGGACACGACCGCCCATACAGCATCCGCGCAATATTTTATCACGCTCGGTGAGCCCTATTATTTTGATACGCTCAAAATATGCACCGATCCAGATACGCTCTGCGCCAAGATGAAGGAAGCACATCTGCAAGAGCCTGCTGTAGTGATGGGAGAGCTTTTCAGAAAGCCGAAGCTTGAGAAAGAACGGGATCAGATATCCGATTATTTTAAGAATGACGGCTATTTCTATTTCGTTCCGGGTTTTACCCAATTTGCTGCCGATAGCAATGACGGCACCCATTCGGTAAAGCTGAAGCTACAGCTAAAAGAATACCTGCCCGATGTGGCCACGAGCCAGTATACCCTCAAGTCGGCCACGATAAACCTGGCGGCAGGCTCTACCCATCTAGATACGCTGGGCGATAGCCTGCGGGTGATCATAGACCCTGACAAGCTTTTTATAAAACCAAAAAAGTTGGCTCCTTTTATTGCCCTAAGGCCGGGAGAGCTGTATAATAAGCGCGATGAAGAGATCACCCTGAAGCAATTGAACAGGCTCGAAGTCTTTGAATTTGTAAACATTCAATTCAAACCCGATACGAGCAACGGACAGCGCATATTGCGGGCTACGCTCCTAGCCAATCCGAGAAATAAGCACTCACTCAGATCGGAGGTAAACGTGTCTACCACTTCGACCAACTTTACTGGTCCGGGGATACAGGGAGAGTATTATAACCGAAATCTATTCCGGGGTGCAGAGAAGTTACGGGTTACAGCTACGGGCCGTTATGAGCAGCAGCTCTCCGGATCGCGCCGAGGGCTCACCTCATACGAGATCGACTTTAAAGCTGCACTCCTGATACCAAGGGTGGGCGGAATCTTTCGCGATAGATCAAATAATGGCAATGTGCCCAGCACGAAGTACGAAGCCCGGTTCCGGATCTACGATCAGCCCGATTATTACGCGCAGAGCAATATTGGCGGAAGCTACGGCTATGAATGGCTGTCGGGAAATTCGCTCTTCATGGATCTCAAGGTGATGAATATTGATTATGTGAAGCTGCTGCGCTCTTCCGACCGGCTAAACCAGCTTTTCGAAGATGGCATATTGCTGGAAGAGAGCTTCAACAATCAATTTATTGTAGGCCCGGCGCTCAGTGTGACTTATAGTCCGCCACCAGAGAAGAATCAATTTGTGCGTTTCTTTTTCGGGGGTTCTATCGAGTCGGCCGGAAATATTCTCTATGGAGCTTATAGCCTATTGAACGCTCCGATCAATGAAAACGGACAGTACACCCTGGGCAATGTGCCCTTTGCGCAATATATGCGGGTACAGACCGACTACCGCGCCTACTTAAAATTAAATAAGTACAATGACTTTGTGCTGCGGGCAAACCTCGGCTTGGGGATCCCCTATGAGAATAGTTCGGCACTCCCCTTCTCCAAGCAATTTTTTGTGGGTGGTGCATCTTCCATCCGTGGCTTCCAGCCGCGATCGGTGGGGCCGGGAACTTATATAAATCCCGATGGCACACAGAATAGTTTCTTCGATCAAACGGGAGATATATTGCTGGAATTGAACGCCGAAAACCGCTTTGACATGGGTAGCCTTCTAGAAGGTGCTGTTTTCATAGACGCCGGTAATGTATGGCTCAAAAACCAATCGGACGCCCGTCCCGGCGGAGAGTTTGAATTTAAAACCTTCTGGAAACAGATGGCCGTGGCCACGGGAGTAGGTATACGGCTCGACCTACAATTCGTATTGGTACGCCTCGACCTTGGTATCCCGTTGCGCAAGCCATATAACGCTGAAGGCAACCGCTGGGTAGTCGATGAAATATCGATCGATAAAGACTGGCGCAGGGATAATCTGATCTGGAATATTGCGATTGGGTATCCGTTTTAGTTGTTAGTTTTTAGTTGTTAGTTTTTAGTTATTAGTTTTTAGTTATTGGTTATTGGTTATCGGTTATCCGTACGGACTCCCAAAAGGTCGTTAGTTTTGATCGTCCATGGCGATTTATTTTTAGTCGAGATATTTAATTTTAGAGCTGAGCAGGATTTGTTGGAGTTGAGATTCGATGTAGTTAGATCGATAGTTGATGTCCCAATCTTTGAAATTCTAGCTTGTAGCTTTTGAACCAGAATTACTAAAAAGCTTCAAGCTGCAAGCTCCAAGCTGCAAGTTTAAGCAGCGCGAAAACCAAGCGGCAGGATCGGCTCGCCAGAGAGTAACCGTGAGCCGCCCAAACAGAATAATAGAAATTTGTTTTTGAAATTCTAGCTTGAAGCTAAAGGCTTAGGGCTTTTTTCATCAGAATGAAGGATCTCTTTTTTGAAATGCTGCAAGCTGCCAGCTCCAAGCTGCAAGCAAGAGCAGCGCGGAAACCAAGTGGCAACATCGTCTAGCCAAAGAGCAATAGTGAGCCGCCCAAACAGAATAACAGAAATTTAGCTTCGAAATTTTAGCTTGAAGCTAGATTCTTAGGGTTTGAAGCTTCTGAAGCCGCGACTTGCCCCTTGCGACTCAAACGAAATCTTGGAACTTCCAGCTTGAAGCTCACAGCTTGTGGCTTGAAGCTTTTGAACCAGAATTACTAAAAAGCTGCCAGCTCCAAGCTGCAAGCAAGAGCAGCGCGAAAACCAAGTGGCAGCATCGTCTAGCCAGAGAGTAACAGTGAGCCGCCCAAACAGAATAACAGAAATTTATCTTCGAAATTTTAGCTTAAAGCTTGAAGCTTGCGGTTTGTAGCTTCTGAAGCCGCGACTTGCCCCTTGCGACTCAAACGAAATCTTGGAACTTCCAGCTTGAAGCTCACAGCTTGTGGCTTGAAGCTTTTGAACCAGAATTACTAAAAAGCTGCAAGCTCCAAGCTGCAAGCAAGAGCAGCGCGAAAACTAAATGGCAACATCGTCTAGCCAGAGAGCAACAGTGGGCCACCCAAACAGAATAATATAAATTTAGCTTCAAAATTTTAGCTTGAAGCTCACAGCTTGTGGCTTGAAGCTTCTGAAGCCGCGACTTGCCCCTTGCGCCTCAAATGAAATCTTGGAACTTCCAGCTTGAAGCTCACAGCTTGTAGCTTCCGAAGGCGCGACTTGCCCCTTGCGACTTGCCGCTTGCGACTAACCACGCGCGACTAACCACTCACGACCCCATCAGGCAAACGCCCGCTTCCCCTTCTGTTTCCTGATCTGACGTCTTAATGCTTCAATCACCTGATCGGTAGATTCTTCAAAGGAAGCTGTCTGCCTTTTGGCGAAAAGGTCTTTGCCGGGGGCTTTGAGCTTTATCTCGGCAATCTTATTGCCCGAATCATGGTTTTTTTGAACCCGTAAGAATACTTCGGCACCGATAAGTTCGTGGTCAAATTGCTGAAGTTTTTCAATTTTGGCATTTATGAAATCAATCAATTTAACATCTGCCTTGAACTGGATAGAATGAACATTTACTTGCATAACGGTTATTTTTAGATTTGCAAAAACCGCCTAGCCATTGGGATGGGCTTTGCGATGTATGTTTTTTAGCTTTTCGATATTCGTGTGCGTATACACTTGAGTAGCCGCGAGCGATGCATGTCCAAGCAGTTCTTTGATGGCATTTATATCTGCTCCCCTGTTCAGCATGTGGGTAGCGAAACTATGCCGCAAGACGTGTGGACTTTTCTTCTTCAATGAACTTACGTTTCCAAGGTATGTATTTACGGTTCTATAAACAAGCTTGGGATAGCAGGAATTGCCTTTTTTGTTGATAAATAATTCTGTTACGCCTTTTTTGTCTGAATAATCCATCCGCTCTTGGAGATACTCCCCGAGTCGATTGCCCAAGGATGGGCTGATCGGGATTATTCGCTCCTTATTGCGTTTGCCAAGCACCTTTACACTATTCCTTTCAAGGTCAAGATCTTTCATCTTTAGCCCGATAATCTCGGCACCTCGCATACCGGTTTGATACAGCAGCTCTACGATCAGCCGGTCACGCGTACCGATGAAAGTCTCCGGAAAAACCCCTTCCAGATCAAGCTCTGCCATCTGCGATTCTTCTACATAGGTGGGCAGGCGCTTGGCAAGTTTTGGCATGATAAGGGTAGCGGTAGGATCGGCGATGGAAGGATCGGACTTGCGCAGCCATTTGAAATATGCGCGAAGCGCTGAAATCTTTCGGTGCACCGACCGCGGGCTCGCCCCTCCTTCCATAAGCGCGACCATATACGAACGCACCACCACACGATCTACTGCTGCCAAAGCGGTTTCTTCTGCGCACTGCGAAATAAAAACAGAAAACTGATCGAGATCCGTACGGTATGCCTTTACCGTATGCGGACTAAGCCTTCGCTCAAACTTTAAATAATCCAAGAATTCATGAAGCATAAGAAAATCGAAAAGGGCAATTATTTTGACCCCAAAATAATGGTTTATAAATTAAGGAGTTTTGTCTGTCTCTGTTTGAAAAAGCGCCGCGGAGCAAAGACTAAATACATATCCGGCAGATTGCAATTCTTTAAATGATTGATTGAAGGGTCGATACCCTTTTGAGCCTTGTGATAGTTGAATATAAGCCAACATCCCATAATTTTATACAGGCTGGAAGAAGCTGCCCAAGAAATATAGGCGAACAAATTATGCCGCAGGGTCGATACCCTGCGGAGCGGGGCAAAATAAGACCTAAACCTACTTACCACATCGAAATTTAGAATACTGTTCGTAGCGTCATTTCTTGGGGGAGAGAACCCTTTACAACGGAAGAGTATCAACATCAATCCACTCTGCTGCATTATAAATGGTCAAGATATTTTCTTCCGAACTCAAAAGACCTGCGGTGTTTTCTGCCACTACTTTAAAATGATGGTAAATGGGCTCACCGTTTTCATCTTGGGTCTCCAATACGGAAGTTTGCCAAGAGGTTAATTCTAAGTTGAGATACGTTGTTTGCTCATTAGTTTGGACGGTATATATTTTGTTCCAATTGCCTTGACTATTCATCTTGTAAAGATGATATTTTCCATTATAACAGGTTTTGTCCCAAAACAGCCTTACTGCTGCCAGCGTTCTTCTGGTAGGATCGATCGGCTTAGAACCGTATCGCAAAATGGGCGATGGTGGTCTTGTTGTTTCCACTACCACGCTCGCGGATATCTTAGAAGCTTCAGAGGGAGCGTATTCAATGATTAAATCATTGATTTTGTTGCGGTACTCCACCTTCCTATTCACTGCTACCCTGTAATAAAGCCCATCGCCGTAGGGAATTTCATCCAAATCATCAAAGGTATCGTTCACTTGCCAGATAGAAGCAGAAACTTCCTGAGCGGAAATTTCTTGAACCTTGGCCAGTGCCATTGTCCGTACCGACTTAGCGTCAATAAGTGACTTGCTCCTGTATACACTGATTTTACGGATATTTTGTATCTCGGGATAAGCGTTTATTTCCAATTGTATAGAAGGTTGCTGACCTAAAACCGAATTTTCTAAAACGGGCATGATGCGTTTTATTTCCGGCTGTTCGGCAGGATAAGAATTGACCAGCTTTATAGGGCCGAGCAGTACACTGAACTCGCCCATTTTCATCTGGGATCCAAGCTCTTTGACGCCATAAAAATAAATATTGTTCGAAGTCCCATCAATGGTAAAGTCGGTGTACTGGGTTTTATGTGGACTACTGCCTACAATTTTCGCCATAGGAGCCATATCAAATAGTGAACTATTTGGTGAAAGCGCATAGCCATTTGAATCTTTTATCACCTGCTTCTTATTTTTGGGAATGTAGTTGGGCGCCGCAGAAATTCTATTGTAAATAATTGGCACTTCTGTAAGCGGGTTCATAGCCTGAAAGATCGCACCTTTGGCAAAATTTGCAATTTTAGGATCACCAATGCCCAGCGTTCCCGGAGGTTCAGTTATCAAAGGTAACCCTAGGTCTTCTAAAATGGTATTGGCGCGATCAAACAGAGCTTGTTTATCTGGATTGGGGAATTTATATCCATCTGGAGATACCCCTAAAGGTGGATAGACTTTGAAGTCACCGTCTACGGACAGCTCTTCAAAGTTTACAAAATTCTGCCACCTATTGGTAAAGTACTCTTCTTCATTTCCGCCGAGCAGTTTTAGCGCGGTTCTGATTTCAATTACCGTCGTTTTTTCATAAAGGGCATTTAAAAAAGCCTCGTCATTACCGCGGTAAAATAGCACTCCATAAGGCCTCTGCGCATACTGCGTCGTGAACGTATATGTTGATCTTCCAAAAAAGTCTGGTCGAGTGGCATAGAGTGGTCCTTCTGGTTGCTCAGGCTGAAATGGCTCAATGATTTTCTGGGCATACATTAGAGCGGGTACACCAATCTTGGAATAGTAATTTTCATCCAGATCGTGACTACGAAGACCAAAAATTGAGTAACGCACTTCTTCATCATCCCCGCTGGGAAGAATATTGGGTGCATCTAACCCGTTGGAAATATTCTTGTATAAATATATTTTATAGCTAGGATAGAAGTTGACCGTAACATCTTGTCCAGTTTGTATCTCGTCAAAATCAGCATCATCACTAAAGCTGCCATCCCTTGCATAAATGATCAGATTGTTTGGTGTCCCAACATTCTCCATGCCTACTACTCCAAGTACCTTTCTTCTTTTGTAAGGCACAGAACCTTGATATGTTCCTTCTGTAAATATTCGCACTACACCCTGGTACCACTCCACAGAGTTTGAATTAGAACTGTATTGGCCGTGTTGGGGTAATTGTAAATCGGAGAATATAATCTTATATAATCCCTTATGGATATCAGTGGTAATCACATTTCCCGATGTGTCAAATGTGGGGTTTCCTTGCGCATCCAAAACAGCTTCTGGTTCTAAAATGCGTACAATCGTGGTATGGTCTGGCCCTACCGACCAGATTCCCCTCGTCTTTTCTACGCTTCGCTCTATACTATTATCGTCATTCTCGGAGTAAATGATCTCTCTATGAATTGGCCAATTATTTCCGACTGTAATTATTTGACTTAAGGGGTTCGGACTCGTCCAGCTCGATTCATTCTGCATGTTCTCGACAGCCATAAAAAAGCCCCCATCGGGAATGGTAGGTGATAAGAGACTGTCAGCACCGGAAGAAGGGATGCTACCACCAAAAATGGAGTCACTGATCTCTTTTTTGTAAACAGTAACAGTGGGATTAGAGCTTCCAGAAATATCGTGTATTACAAACTCTTGATCTCCAAGCACCATAGTTCCACCGACATAATTTGATGCAGTACCTGACGGGACAACAGGATTGACGATTACATTCTGGCTCGCAAGGTCATATGGCCCAGTAGTAATGACTGAAAGCAGTTCATTTGTGGAATCGTCCTCCACGGTCAGCGCCTTTCCAGATATATTGTTTGGTACTTCGTTTCGGAAGAACACCTCGACCCGTTCAGCAAATATTTCTTCGTTATCTGGAAACAATATTTCAGGATTGTCTGCATTTGCGGCAAGCTTAATATCCGCATCGGTAATAGTCGAATCCAAAGGTACTTTGCGAACCAATAGCTCATGGTGCGAGTGGTAATCAAAGCTAAGCCGAATCAATGTTTTGTCAGTTCCCGAAATTGCAGCATAGCGATCTTGCTCGCTTATTGACGTGAAAAGGGGTGGAATTTCAAGACGAACAAGATGCGCATTTACATTTGTTGGTGCTACTAAAGGATTCGCTGGTGAAAGATCAGTAACTACCTCTTCTATCACAGCGCTATTTAAGGCTCTTGAAAACCAATTAATCCCATAGGTTTGATAATAATGCGTACCACTTACAGTTTGCTTATGGACAAATAAGGGAAGACCGCTATCCGGAATGACCAAAGGTTTGGTTTCATTGTGCGCTGCTTGTCCCGAGACCAAAAAGTTTTGATATTGCTCCGTGTTCGAGAGCTCCGGCTTTTGCCATGTGCTTTCGCTGTTTTTTCGGTATTCTAGTCCGGCATACACGGCAAAAGTGCTTTCATGAGCAGCAAATTCATCATCAACTTCAAAAAAAGCTTGATTGGAACTGTTATCTGGAACCCCTTCCGAGTAGATGCTCACATATCTGAACAGCCCATCATGGGTATAACCATCTTCAGCTGTTATGCTTGATGGCTCTCCTTCGTTGCCCGTAAAAACTCCTGGGAGAATTTCCGAAATCTCGATCGGCTTCGGTAATCGATGATCAGCAATCGAAGTAGGCAGCCCCATAGCGATGTGTTGCACTTCTCTAGGGCCAGGCCATCTTCCAAGTCCGCAAAACTCGTATATTCAGCTACGTAAACATAGCTACCGTTGTGAACTATTGGATCAAGGTCTAAGGAGCCGAGCCCCAACATCCGCGCAATATGAAAATCCATAGACGCGAAATTCAAAAGTTCCAAATTTGAAACGTCGATAGAAAGGGGAGGTGTTTCTCCGATTGGCACAGACTCAATGGCCGTGGGATTATTTGCGGCATCGCTGAGGTCAATATACTTCTCGACCATCTGCTTTAAGTTTCTGCCGCCCGGCTCTACGGATCCGTTCCATCTGTTCATATAGTTTGCCGTTTTCACAAATGAGTTTTCATTAAAACGCTTCCACTTTCCATTCACCTTGTTTGGAGATGGCTCAAGCGAATCAAAAACTTCCGTGTTGTTCAAATTCAAACCATACTCCCCCATTACCAACCAGTCAACATCGGAATTCACCCCTTTGATGAAGTCACTATAGTACTCAATTTTAAGCTTCGCAATCCTGCAATTGTTCGGTTGAAACCTTATTGCTTTCCCATTCTCTGAAATGAACTTCATATTAGAAAACTGTGAATACGAAAACTTCTTTCGGTTCGAAACAAATCTCGGAGCATTCTGGATTGGGTCTGGAACAGTTATCGTTTCAGCTCTGACATAGCTGGAACTAGAAGGGTTTGGTTGGGTAAGAAGCTGAACTGCAAAGAAAAGATCGTCCTTGTTTTCAACCTCGATCAGGTTATTCCCATAACTTTGATAGAAGCCAGCGGGATTAGTGAAAGGATCATTGGAAGCCGATGCTTGGTTATACTTTGTTTCATTTTTGAAGTAGACATAAATGTCCCGCTGCCCAAATCGGTATATCCAAAATTTGTTCGTACTGTCGACTACCGTTGGCGACTGAAAAAGATCGATGAGAAACTCAAATTTTCGATACTGTGTCCTGTAAACTTTAACAAGATCATTTGGCTTATTAAAATTATTCGTATTCTGAGCGTAATCGCGCTTGGGCAAATGTTTATCTCCCAGGGCACCTCTTAAAAACCACCTATTATGTATCCCTTTAGTGCTCTCTAATCCTGTAGATCCTGCCGATTGAAGATAAAAATTTGGGGATTGGAAAGATGTTGGGTCACCAATCGGAATGCCCACTGGAACCGGGCATAATTGAACGATTTCAGAAACGATATCGGTGGTCTGAACAGTTGGTGTTGCCAGAGAAGCAGAAGCATTGCTTATAGATAGGCCAAATTCTTGAACATCCATTTCTATAGCGGGCAATTCTGGTCGATTGAGATTAATCGTTTTGCAGCTGTCAAAATCGTCATCTGTTTGAACTACTAGTGACTTAACCTTCGAATTATAAGCATCTGTGGTCAGCCTCTGGGTCGAAAGATTATAATGAATCTTGGATATACCGTTCTCGGCATCATCAAGTCTCAATTCCTTTTGCCACTGTGCGATTCCTCCTGTACCCACTAAGTTTAATATGCCGTGGGTAGGGGAATAGTGAAAAACGTAGATCAATCCAGTCGACCTGAGCTGAACCCTTGATTGATTGTTTGGAGTGTTGGGAAACTCATAAGCGAAAGGGTTTGAAACACCAGAGAAGCGCATCGTAAACACCTGTCGCGAATAAGTCAGCAACCCAGTAACTACATAATTCGCCTCATCATGTTTTACGTCCTGAAGTTCACAGGGAAGCGACTTGATCATTAAGGATTCTATTAATACCAAACTAGTATTTAGATCAATCAGTAATCCCAAGGAATCACCGTTATCGTCAAATTTACCGACTAGGGTAATACCTTCTTTACGAACACTTAAAGCATTTATCTTTACTCCGTCCGCAGGAACGTTAAGGCGCTTACGCAATATATAAGTGCCTGAACCATTCAATTTTGCGGCGAATGGAACATTGGTCGAATCAGATATCGCGATATAAAAAGCGTATTCGCTTACGCCCGCCCCGATACTGAGCTTCACAATCGTAGAAGACCAATTGATCTTCTTACGCCACGCTAGCGATCCATCGTTTTTAATGCCGAATAAATAGTGGGTTGAGCCAGCGATCGCATGAATTACATAGCGGTAGCCTGGATCAGAAGGTAAAACCGGTATTAGCTGAATTATCTTTTGAAAAATCAACGAGCTACTTACTCCCGTAATTTTAAAGGTTTTCTCCCAGATAAGGTCACCATTCAACCCTATTCTGCTTACCAACCCTATCTTATCGGTTGTTCCCACTGCAAAAGTGAATGCAGACGAACCTTCGGTAAATTCTTCTGTGTGGTAATAATTTTTACTGTCTGGCTTAATGTATCTGTTGATGAATGTCATATCATGGTTCTTTAAGAATTGACTTCGATATTTTGAACAACCACTTCATTCAGCAGATTTCCTAAATCATCAATCGAGTCCAATCCATCTACATCAGGACTGTAAGAAACTCCATTGTACGATTTATACTGAAAACGAAAATCAAGGCTATTAGGGCTTATTATTTTAGTAGAGTGCATAAGGATCACCTGCGAAAAATCTTTGGAATACAGTTGTTTATATGTATCGTCGACATCGCCAGACCCATTGAGCACTGCAATAGTATCGTAGACTGCAACGAGTGGCATATTGGGGTTGTTAAAGGGTTCAGGGTTTTTGATCAAAATTGCGATCACCTGATCGCTCAAGGAATTTACCAGAAGATTGAATTCAGTGGTTTCCGGAGGATTGATCGGAATGATCCCAAAAATGCCCTCCACTACCCTATCAAAATGATGTTGATATTTAACTGCCAAGGCTTTAGCAACTGCATCGGGAGTAGTGGCCGGATCAATGAGTGAATATGCCGAAGAAATCTCATTAGCACTAACAGATACCTCTATTGGGAATACAGCATTTTTTTCGATCTGCCCGCCGCTAGTTGCATCAAGCTCGCGCAGCTTATAGCTCTCTACTTGTATCCGAAAATTAGGATAACGGGAAGTTTGAAAAACATATTGATGCACCTCTTCACTTTCTGCCGTTTCTAAAGAGTTACTGGCATTTTTGTCAAAAGCATTGTAGAATAGGGCAGTATATAATTTCTGCGGTTGCAAATTTGTCAATACAGCTTGATAAAATTCACTGTATGGCACCAGAGGTTCCCCAATGACCAGCTCACATTCCATATCCGGATCGGTATTGCCCTGTTCGATCTGTTCATTGAGTGCCTGAATGTTGAGCGGTACGAATGATCCAAGCTCCATTTCCGAATCGCTGTTCCACGCGCCCCCGTTCTCCGGTACAGGTACTGATGCCTCTTCAAAGTCGATAGGCAAGGGATAAGGAATAGTAACCTCAGAGATCGGGTCTTTTATAGCTATGTGCAAGGCTCCTTCGATGTCGGGTAGTCCATTATATGCATACCATTTATTCAGCATATTTGAAGTGAGCGGCTTGCTGAAAAACAAGGTTATTTTACATTGCCTATTGGCATAAAATATGGGTTTTGCAAGAAGAAGGTTCCCATCTGCATTGGGATACGACCGGCGGTAGTCGATATAACGCCGCAAAGAAGTGAGCGGAAATTCTTCTGGTTTTGCGCCTTGGGGCAGGTACTCCACTTCAGGATGCAGGTGGTAATGACCCACTGGGCCTACTGTCTTAAAACCATAAAAATAATCGTAGGTCTTCTGTGCTTCTCCATTATCTACGATATCACGGAGCCGGAAGCGTAAATAATAGGATGTATTCGGCCGCCAGATAGGTTGAACCTGATTTTGTATGGCCGCCTGCATATCTTGGCTATCTTGGTTGATCGCATCTTGACCGGGTATAATTTCATTATACTGCGCGTCTGATTCACTCAGCCAGCAGATTTCTTGAAGCGATGTGACACAGTTTTCACGTTCCTTATCGCCACGCGCTTGAGCTCCGTCTTTTCTAGCTCCGCATCCATTGCCCAAAAGCCTGTCCAAGTCAGCTATTAGACCGTCATAAGCGGCTTGATCTGTTGGATTCAATCCGGTGACATTACCGATATATCCCGAATAACTAACTCCGACTAAATCTGCAATTTGACCGGTGACCATATTTACAGCGTCAAGATCAATATAATCTGGTGTCACAGTAATTTTCGATATAGCATTATTAAGATCTACAAAGTGGACTTCCTGCTGCAATTCTGCCTGATTGAGATATAATTCACTTACTAAAACGTAGGATATTATGGTACTCGAATTTTGTACGGACTTATAAAATTTAATCCTGGCCCGCTCGGCCGAAGTGGTCAACTTTAATTTTACCTCTGCACTTACTGATGGCAGAAATATGACCAAACTATTGCCATTTTCAAAACGAAGGGAGCGATCGAAACCAAAAGGGTTGGCGGTCTCGTCGATCACAAAATTATTCTCTGCCGATACTTCATTATGACTGCCATCGAAATTTAAAGTGATGTATCCTACCTCTCCGATTTCGAGCGTGAAATACGCTCCATTTATATAATGGGCATTCATTTGCGTTGGCGGATAATAAGTCGTGCCGAGAGGCTTGTTCAGTACATCGCAGCATGTGAAAGCTCTTTCTACGCCTTCGCAAAAAAGAGAAGATGGTGTGATGCCGTATTGTTCAGGAACGAACCAGCCAGGCTCACCCTGCTCTGTATAGCTAAAAGGGTTGGTTGCCAATAAACGGATGGCGCTGTATTGCTGACCCGACTTTTGCCAATAGCCAATTGGGAGGTTGGCAGCTTGAACGCGAAGCGAAGCCAGCGTGGCTGGGTCTTCATCTTTCAGCGCAGCCACATGTGGTTGGTAATTCACCCAACTTGTTCCATTCCAAGCTTTTAGATCAAATGAGTCCATATAATACTGGTGTTTCACCTGCCTTATCTCCATTCCTCTAACTATTTTTTCGGGCGGGATCAAATCTTCGTAGTCCGAAGGGGGATTGGTATATCCACCTATTTTAGGCCAGACCGACACGGGTATAAGCCCTTTGGTGGTTTTGATATCCACATAGGTATCTAATGGAAGAATCTTGTCGATATCCGCTGCATTCGGCTCCCAATTGGATGACATATCTTCAATCACCGGAAATTTGTTCAACTCAAATGAATCGTTGCTCAGCATATTCACCCCTTTTACTGCTTCATCCGTTCGGTCGATTTGATTTAGGGTATTCACGTGGGGCAGCGGAGCGATAGGGGTTCTATCAATTACATCATTGCGCTCCCAATTGAGCTCTATTTCAAACTTGAAGCATTTTTTGACAAATAAAAGCTTCGCACAAACCCTCACTTTTACCTTTGCATAAATTTTGAATGGTTCAGGTACTTCTACTGAAAATAGGGCGTCGAGGCTAAGGCTGATCCCGATGATCCACACATCCACATCAATGGTACCGCCAGCGGCTATATACCCTCCGATCTGCGGCTTTTCAAAACTCACAAAGCCGCCGATCTCGAAATACGCCTTAAGGTGCACCTTTACTACACCGATAAATGTTTTCTTTAGTTCGTACGAAGCCCGTGCCCCACCTTTTATTCCTTTTGCAGAAATCATAAGGTAGCTCTGCGCATCGAAGATGTCTATGATCCGAGCATTCACAGGATTCTCTTCTGTTCCGAAATCAACGTGCCATAGTGATGGGGCGTTTAAGAAAAACTGTGCCTGTACTTCAGCATAAAGTTTGAGTATTTTTCCTTGAAGAGCGACCGCTCTTAGGGATATTCAAATTAGCGCCCAAGCCCATTTCGAGAATGGAATTGCCCCATGCGACAAAAGCAAAAAACGGAGGTTCGGTATAGCTGTCAAGCGCTATGCGCTCGCTCAAAATGGCCGCCCTACCTTCTACAATGAATAAGGAAGGTACGGATAAGATCAGCATTACTTTGGCTGATACTGCCCGACCATCATCAAAACTTGTAGCCAGAAGGGCTCCGGCACCAAGAGAAAACGGGGAACTGAAGCCATTGGTTTCTGTAGGCCGGCGGAATTTCGGCAGGTTCACCCCCCGCTGCGGATAATTATAGTAATCGTACCATGAATCTTCGCCGGTTACCAATCCCACAGCCTCTTTTTGCGCCACGTACCGATACCCCAGCAAGCCGCTAAAACCATATATGCCCAGTGGCCCCAGTGGGATCGGCTTTGGAAGCTTCAAATAGGCATCAAGTAAGAAAGCCGGATACCTTGGCTGCAACCGCATACTTACCCCTGCCGCAATATTGGCCTTGGGCAATTTCAAAGAAACTGCGCCAATATACTCTGCTGAGTCGCCTGGCTCAGGAATGCTCAGCATACCATAAATAATCGCCGATGCCGTATCTGGACTGGCCGAACCCGGGATTACCAAATTGACCTCAATGGTCTGAATCCTGAGAAAGCTGTCTTTATAATCGTTTGGGCTGCCCCCATTTTCGGCAGCCTGCTCTTCGTTGTCTACCGTATAATAGTACTTTATCCCTTCACCTCTTGCATCAATGCCAAGGGGATCAAGGCTGATGGCACCATCGAAGCCCCAATAATTATATCTCCGTACCACCCCATTCTTCTCCTGCTGGTGGCTACCGAAATGTATCCCCGTCACCGACACTTCGACGGGGCCCAGGCGAAGCGTGATATTAGCTGGGATGCTGGTGCTACCGCCCACGATCTCAAAGCGGCCATTGTCATAGACGCGCAATTTGGGAATGACTATTTTCTGATCTCCCAATATCCTGCTCATTATGGGATTTTCAAACCAAATCTCAACAGAAGTGCCGATGTAGAAACTCGAGTCCGTCGGATTGGAAGGGTCTGCCCGCCGCCCCAACTCCACCGTAAGTATGTTGATGGTCACGAAATCGAAGATGTTGAAAGGGATGCCTTCGGGCTCAGATGCGGTCAGATTGAAATCTCCTGCTTCGTTCAGGTGGCCTTTGACCAATACAACGGCATCGTTGCCCGCAGCATCTTTCAGCTTGGGTATCTTGAGCCTGCCGGCAATGAAAGAATCGGTAATGACATTCTGCTTGAAGGTCATGGCAAAGTGGTTGAAGCCTACCTCCCAGTTGCCTATTTTCAGATTTAGATAGTTATCTCCAAGGGATGGGGTGCCGTTGACGGTTTCTATGCCGATGGTGCCGGAGATGCCCCGGTGCCAATGAGCAGGTTGTAGCCAGCTATTTGAAGTGATGTGTTGTCGATGGAATTGAACCATTTGGAGGGGAGGGTCACCGCAACTTTTTGTGCGTAAACACCAATAAAATCTTCCGGCCGTCCATCCAAAGTTGCTTCCTGAATATTGGTTTCCCTGCTTAAATCGAGTTTTACTCCTATAATGTCGATACCGAGACCGGTTTTTCCTATCTGCGAAGGATGGTTCAAGGTTACGGCCATTTCATCTTCAAAGCCTATTCCGCCATGTGTACTAAAATTCAAAGTTCCTGCTCCAAAGACCAAGGTTGACTGTTCGGGTTCGGGAAGCTCATTGCCTCCAACGGCATCGAGTGGAAGCAATATGTTTCTAGGAAAAGCAAGGCCAATAGCCAATTCCAATGATGCATCGATGCGCGGTATAATGAGTTTTTTCAAATAGTCCAATATCGGCTCACCTATTAGCCCCTGCGAATATTGGTTCAGGTTTTGCATGTAGGTTGCCGGCTCGGCAGATTGTAGGTAAACTGCATTGACCACAGCAAGCGGTTCGTCCGCGATGCCCGGGCTTTGCACAATGGCGGTGCGTACTTCTTCAGCCATATTTTCAGGAGCTCCATCATTGGGATAGCTCACGGCACCCGATCCACTTAGGTTGTACGTTTGGTTCACCTTGTCGGTAAATGCAGTAAATTCCTGATATCCCAAGCTGCCTTCAAATATCCCCACTCCTTTAAGGATGATCTCGGTCCCGCTCAAGGTGAGGGTTTTGTAGAAAATATCCTGAAGGTCTTCCGGCAAGTAAGAGAACCCGGCAATGTCAAAACCCTTGACCAAGGCCAAGACGGGCTAATTATAATTAACCTTGACCGGGAGCAGCATTTCACCTGCATTGCCAGGGTTGATTACGAGGGAGAACCCAGTTGATCCAATTTCCAGTTTCAAGAGCTCACCTGTCACCAAAACCAAATTGAAATAACCGTGGGAGCCATCTGCGCTGCGCACAAATTGCAGGTCACGGTAATAGATTTTCTCCAAAGCATTCTGCAGGCCGTTCTCGATGAATTGCAACTGCTCTGGAAAGGCATTTACAGAAACGATGGTTGCTAAGTTGGGATAGAAGGATTTTGGCATCGCTAAGTGAATTTAAAGTGTTTCTAAGGAGTCATTCAGTTTCATTCTTCCCATTGACGTTTTATTGCTTCCTTATCATCACAATTGGTTGTTGTGATAATTTCTATAATGGAGTTTTCTGGAATTCGGTGGTCTTCAATACAGGATAGATCTAATATTTTGCTGCCAGAACTTATCATTCTCCCTTTTCCATCATAAATCATCGGAGTCCATTCATCACTTCCGCGGCAGTTTGTGTAGTTTTGTGACTGACACATATCGTAGAAGAATTCACCAACATATAAGCTGTCTAAATACACCAGCTTTATTTCATCGTCCCAAGTTGTTGAGTATGCCATCCGGATATAAATCTTCATATTTTCATGAATATTCGGATCCTGCTTATTTGAAATATCTTTAAAAGTTATTTGAATTATCGAGCCAATATTCAGACGCGATACGATGCCAAACAGATAATCATTGTGCGCGAAATAAATCATGGTTTCATCAAATGTTCCATACAGATAGCTTTTATCTAAATTATTGTTCTTACTACTTTTGTTTTCAAACTTCTGAAGCTCCCTATATTGAATAGAATCCTTAAAAGAATTCACCTTAATTTCTATATTGTTTATTCCTAAATTGTTCTGAAACAAAGGTTCATTTTTTGAAATGGCGATAGCAAAAGGCTTACCAGGTTGCCCGAAAGATTTTTCCGATGTCCAAAAAAAACCTAAATAAATAAACAACCAGTATAGATAATAATTTTTAAAGAGCATTTATAATAGACTTTTTAATTATGGTTAGCATATCATTCCGATCATTATTATTATGAAGGTCGTCTTTCAAATATCCCACGTGTATATGGCCGGTACGTTTATTTACATCCAAACCATTTTCTCGCAAATATGATACTCTATAGAAAATTTCATTTGATAGGTAATAACCGCCAGAACCCTTAACAGGACCAATATTATTGGCGGTAGTTCCCTGGGCGTAAGCAGCAACGCTAGGTTCATTTACATATGGAAAAAAAGGTAAGTCATCATTGTATATGATTCTAATAACATTTAGTGGAATTTCGATCGTAATGCCAATAATGTTGCCGCTAGTGATTAAATTAAAATCTGCTTTTTGATCTAAACCTACTTGATCCAAGGGAGCGCCCATCGCCTTAGAAATAATCATGGGATATTCTGTCTCATCTACTAACTTGGTTTCTAAAAATGCAGGCTTCATTTTATCATTAATGTATACACTTGTCGGCGCCTTAATCTGATTATTATCGTATAATTGATCGTTTCTAACCTTGGCAGCGAATCGTTCTATTTCAAATCCGAAATTATTACCATTGACCCCATAGCTGAATGTTATAATCATCTTGATAGCTGGATTATCAATATATTTCTTGAAGAAATTTTCTACCCAACCCTGATCAAATTCCTTAAATCTCACAGGGAAAACAACTGATTTTACAATACCCGGATTTCCATTCTGATTTGGCAAAGGCTCACCGTCCAAACTGATTGCGATGTTGCCTGATGGATTAGATAAATGGTCATCTGCGTCCAACCCACCACCCATTGCCGCCATAAAAGGGTCAAACCCAGAGATCAAAATCGGGAAATGATTGGGATGGGTGCTAAAGTCGGGCAAATCTGAAGGGTGCAGACCACGTGTAATTTTCTCGAGCGTATCCAAATATTCATTGATCCTTGTCAAGGATATAAATGCAGATGAAACCAAGGGGCTTTCCTTGAATTTCTTTCTCATCATAAGGCGCGCCAAATAAAGCGCACCATCCTTATTGTACATAGGGGAGTTTGTATCTCTTATTTCAGCCTTGGCGGTGTCCAATAGGAGCTTTCCCTTCTGCAAAATGATACTTTCTATTTGATCATTAAAATTTAAAGCTGTAAGTGAAAGAATTTCTACTTCGAAGGCATCAACGATTGTTTTTAACGCAGTCCCAAGCGTCTCATATAGGTACTTGAAAGTGCTATTTGGTGATAAACCTTGTTTGCGATCATAATATCCCAATTTTAATCCAGTTCCTGGTGGCGGGCTTGAAATATTTAAATGGTAAGTTTCTTCGTAATTCAGTTCCGCCACATTCACTTCTTCCGCTGTGGCAAAGCTTGCAGATGTAAAAATCAATCCATCCCTGGAATACACTACAACTGGAGTTGAAGGTGCCGCTTCGGCATAAACCCCATTGCTGTCCAATCCGCTTATTACTGCATGATATTCATAATACGCCTCGTAGTCCAGATCGCGTTTGCGGTTGCCTTGTGGCACGAGCTTGATCATTTGGAGATGAAAAATGGATAAACTGGCAAGCGCAGCTGTCTTCAAGCTTTCAAATTCAGCTTTGTCAAGGCCGAGCATCAATAGGTTTTCTCTGGCCACCGTGGCATCGGGGTACGCCAAGGTAGCGACTGGGCTGAGGCCTTGCGGCCGCAGGCTGAATTTTTCGATTTCAAAGCCCGGTATCCTGTCCCTTAGCACCGAAAGCAGTGATTTACCTTGGGCCAAGGCACCTTTGTAATTGAAATAGCTGGCATCTTTTATACCTGTTTTCTGGAAGTAATGCTGCGGGGCGGCATAAAAAATCACACGGTCACCATCCGGCGGGTTTGGCCCTGATGCCACATCGGTTTCAGATACAATGCCGGTTTCCATGATGGCACCATACCCTTCCTTTGAAATCTGCTGACTGATTGTTATTTCAGTATTGCCCGAAGTAAATGCTACAGAAGAAATGGTGTACCGCAATGGGAAATCCCCTTTTTTGGTGTAGAGCCTGATATATTGTCCCACAGCATAGCCAGGTTCGGAAGTCAGGTCTATACCTTTTGCTATCAACCGGTTTGCGGCATATTCAATCGTAACGGCTACTTCTATCTTCAGCCTTAAGGTATCTCCAGATTGAAGGGCCGTAGGAAAAGTTTCGCGCACGGTAATAACAGTCGCCGAGCTGCCACTCGCAGATACACCCATTACGTTGTACACACCAGTATTCACGCTTGTTCCGGCGTTTATAATTTCTACCTTTTCCGTCACTTGCGCAGCAAGATCAATTCCTATGGTTATAGCTTTTGTCGATGGGTTAAAGGCAATGATAGGCTGATCAATGCTCACAAAGGCAAAGCCTTGGTTTAGGCCGTCATAATATTTATAGTGGTTGCTCCCTATCCATTGTATTGCATCATCACTGTCCCAAGGTATTTTGGTCAAAATGGGGCCGAACAAGTGATCACTGGCATTTTCCGCCGGGAACGTATCTGGAGGATCATCCAACCGTATCTGCTTAATGTATTTCAGTGAAATCAATGTGGCTATTTGATTGTGACTGCTGGCCCGACATAGTTAGGCACCCTCAATTGAATGGGTTCGCTAAATTCAGGTAGGGGACTGGGAACAGGTGAAGGCAAAAGAAAACGCTCGTCCAAAAACTTTACTACCGGATCAGTGTCTGGAGCGCTTCCTTGGATAAGTATTTTTGAATTTCCTGCCAGAAGGGGTCTTTCGTTGTCGTTGACGCGCAAAGCTGCGTAAAAAGTATTATGGTTTTCCGTGGCACTCGTTGCAATACCGGTCACGATATGGATTGGCCATCCCGAATTGTTATACTCAACGGCCAGAAGCGAGGCTGTCGTATTTCCGATTTTTAATTGCTTGGTGGCATTGGCTCCAGTGCCATTGTAATTGTCATAAAAATTGTATGAATATCCATTTTCGTTTCGGATATCGAGATAAATCTTGTTGTTATTGAAAAAAGGAAGAAGGATATTCTCATAAACATCGCTATCGGTCTGTGCTACTATGTTATCGCCGTCGTTGTCCCTGTAGCCGATTCCTTCATCAATGTTGTGATGTAGGCCATAAAATGCTGCGGGATCAATGAAATAGCGCACTCTTTCCCTTTCCCATTTGTAAGCAATGTTGTTGCCGGCGGTTACGTTAAGTTCATGGAAACTGGTTCGCGCCATCTGTACATCTGGAAAGTATTCAGGATTTTTAAGGACGATTTCTATTCCGGCATCCCCGTTGGCAAACTTGCCCAACGCCATGCCTCCATATACTTCAAATAGCTGAGAGCTTGGGGCAGAAGTCTGGTAAAAGAATGTATCGAGGTTTACATCAATGGCTGGTGTCAAATTATGGCCAAACAATGCCTGTACGGGTATTTGATCGGCTGGCGCTCTCTGTTGTTGGATAAGCTGCATGGCATCCAGCAACTCTGTGCCGCCGGTCTTAACATTTGTGCTTGCGGCAGTAATATTGCTGTTGGTCAAGAAATCTGTAATCTTCAATCCGCGATAAATGATAAATTTCACATCAACCTTTAAGTCAAGGTTATCGTCAGGCTTTAAGATCAAATTGACTTTTGTAGTGCTTCCTGTTTGCTTTTGCAACAAAATAGTACCATTGGTCATGGCGTAGGCCATTTTTTCGGATGTGAGCGTGAAAGATGTGGTAAGCCGGAATTTCGTAATGCTCTTCGGGCCAAACGCTTTTGCACCCGTAGTTTGGGCTGGAATGGATAAGGTGCTGAAATTAAAGAGACTTGGCATTAGGTATGGTTATAATTTTGGTAAATAGCAGTATGTTCAAGGCCTACGATTGCATAAATAACAGTTTTTCACTTTGGATTATTATCTCAATGATGTTACCATTTTGTAAATTGCGCACTAATTGTTATATCCGCGCTCCCGCAGGCCTTACCGGTATTGGATTTCTATTCTTCTACAAAAAGTTATCAACAATTTTCAACTTTTTGAAAACGCAGAAAGGTTCTATGCGGCAATCTTTAGATTGTATGCTTGGCACAAGCTATTCCTTCCAATTGCGTGATAGAAAGTTGGGCGTAAATACGCCCTGTCGGCCTGCTCATCGTTGTCTACCGTATAATAGTACTTTATCCCTTCACCTCTTGCATCAATGCCAAGGGGATCAAGGCTGATGGCACCATCGAAGCCCCAATAATTATATCTCCGTACCACCCCATTCTTCTCCTGCTGGTGGCTACCGAAATGTATCCCCGTCACCGACACTTCGACGGGCCAGGCGGAGCGTGATATTAGCTGGGATGCTGGTGCTACCGCCCACGATCTCAAAGCGGCCATTGTCATAGACGCGCAATTTGGGAATGACTATTTTCTGATCCCCCAATATCCTGCTCATTATGGGGTTATCAAACCAAATCTCTACAGAAGTGCCGATGTAGAAACTCGAGTCCGTCGGATTGGATGGGTCTGCCCGCCGCCCTAACTCCACCGTAAGTATGTTGATGGTGATAAAATCGAATATCTTGAAAGGGATGCCTTCCGGTTCCGAACCGGTCAGGTTAAAATCACCTGCTTCGTTCAGGTGGCCTTTGACCAATACAACGGCGTCATTGCCTTGCGCATCTTTTAGCTTGGGTATCTTGAGCCTGCCGGCAATGAAAGAATCGGTAATGGCATTTTGCTTGAAGGTCATGGCAAAGTGGTTGAAGCCTACCTCCCAGTTGCCTATTTTCAGATTTAGATAGTTATCTCCAGGGGATGGGGTGCCGTTGACGGTTTCTATGCCGATGGTGCCGGAGATGCCGCCGGTGCCAATGAGCAGGTTGTAGCCAGCTATCTGGAGGGATGTGTTGTCGATGAAGTTGAACCACTTTGAGGGGAGGGTCACCGCAACTTTTTGTGCGTAAACACCAATAAAATCTTCCGGCCGTCCATCCAAAGTTGCTTCCTGAATATTGGTTTCCCTGCTTAAATCGAGTTTTACTCCTATAATGTCGATACCGAGACCGGTTTTTCCTATCTGCGAAGGATGGTTCAAGGTTACGGCCATTTCATCTTCAAAGCCTGTTCCGCCATGTGTACTAAAATTCAAAGTTCCTGCTCCAAAGACCAAGGTTGACTGTTCAGGTTCGGGAAGCTCATTGCCTCCAACGGCATCGAGTGGAAGCAATATGTTTCTAGGAAAAGCAAGGCCAATAGCCAATTCCAATGAGGCATCGATGCGCGGTATAATGAGTTTTTTCAAATAGTCCAATATCGGCTCACCTATTAGCCCCTGCGAATATTGGTTCAGGTTTTCCATGTATGTTGCCGGCTCGGCAGATTGTAGGTAAACTGCATTGACCACAGCAAGCGGTTCGTCCGCGATGCCCGGGCTTTGCACAATGGCGGTGCGTACTTCTTCAGCCATATTTTCAGGAGCTCCATCATTGGGATAGCTCACGGCACCTGATCCACTTAGGTTGTACGTTTGGTTCACCTT
Organism: uncultured Cryomorphaceae bacterium; assembly: GCA_963836915.1. Classification (GTDB taxonomy): domain Bacteria; phylum Bacteroidota; class Bacteroidia; order Flavobacteriales_D; family Cryomorphaceae; genus Cryomorpha. Next base: position 1,804,137 of record CAWILH010000002.1, read on the forward strand.
GTCGGTAAATGCAGTAAATTCCTGATATCCCAAGCTGCCTTCAAATATCCCCACTCCCTTAAGGATGATCTCAGTCCCGCTCAAGGTGAGGGTTTTGTAGAAAATATCCTGAAGGTCTTCCGGCAAGTAAGAGAACCCGGCAATGTCAAAACCCTTGACCAAGGCCAAGACGGGCCAATTATAATTAATATTGACCGGGAGCAGCATTTCGCCTGCATTGCCAGGGTTGATTACGAGGGAAAACCCTGTTGATCCAATTTCCAATTTCAGGAGCTCACCTGTCACCAAAACCAAATTGAAATATCCGTGGGAACTGTCTGCGCTGCGCACAAATTGCAGGTCGCGGTAGTGGATTTTCTCCAAAGCATTCTGCAGGCCGTTCTCGATGAATTGCAACTGCTCTGGAAAGGCATTTACAGAAACGATGGTTGCTAAGTTGGGATAGAAGGATTTTGGCATCGCTAAGTGAATTTAAAGTGTTTCTAAGGAGTCATTCAGTTTCATTCTTCCCATTGACGTTTTATTGCTTCCTTATCATCACAATTGGTTGTTGTGATAATTTCTATAATGGAGTTTTCTGGAATTCGGTGGTCTTCAATACAGGATAAATCCAATATTTGATTTGAAAGATTGCTTAGTATGCCATGCTCATCGTAAAGTTTAGGAAATGGCTTTATCAAATCTCCATTAACTCTACAAAGTTTATTTGTTTCAATGAAACACATATCATAAAAAAATGAACCGGCAATAAATTGATCTAAATGAACTAGTTCAATTTGATAATCCCAAGTCATGTCGTAAGCCATTTTTATGAATATATCCATAGTTGGGTAAATATAATCAGCTGTTTCTATTGAAGGTTGAATAATGGAAACTTGAACAATTGACTCTCTTGAATACAATGTACTTCCTAATCCCAAAGGAAGAGAATTCCAGATTTCACGCACGAGTATGTCATTAATAACATCCTGCCCCAGCTTATGCTTCAATTCTAAATTTTGAATTTTAGAGTAGTAGGTCGAATCATCAAAAATAAAGGCTACCAGTAAAATGTTGTTCAAATCCAGATTAATCGTAAAATTATTTTCATCGAAAGGCATCAAGACTGACGGATGCGTGCCTGGCTGACCAAAACTTTCGAATTCTAGAATTATACTAATTAAAGTAACAATCGCCATCAATTTAAAATTACTGAAGCTCATTCTCAAGTGATTGTTTAAATATTGAAAGCTGAATTCAACCTACAAAAGAAAGAGCCGCTCGTGAAATGAGGCACTCTCTTTAAGGACTCTAATCCAATTCGTTCATCACAACACGCTATTACCTGCAGAATTATTTTCGACGACTGCATCAATAGTGGTAAAATTTGAAAATCACTTAGCACATCAACCGTTTATTAAAATGCGGTTGGTGCCTAACCCTTCCAGCAGTTTAACAGGGTACGTCAAACAAAGTACTATGATCAGACCCGAACAAAAAAAAGCAGCTCCATCTCGCGATGAAGCTGCTCAGTATCTTGGGCAAGAGTAAAGCTATTCTTGTTCTTGGCGCATTTGATTGGCATAAACAGCCTTAAGTCGCTGCTGCCTGTTCTCTACAGAAGGCTTTGTAAATTGCTGACGCTTACGCAGTTCTTTAATAACTCCGGTGCGGTCAAATTTCTTCTTGAACTTCTTGAGCGCGCGCTCTATGTTTTCGCCTTCTTTTACGGGTATGATAAGCATATTCTCTTTCTTTTAATTTGGGAGTGCAAATATAAATTATTTTCTGATTTGAGCCTACTCCTGAAGTATATTTCTTGAGATCACCAATTTCTGGATTTCACTCGTTCCCTCGCCTATGGTGCATAGCTTACTGTCGCGGTAAAACTTCTCGGCGGGATAATCTTTGGTATAGCCATAGCCCCCAAAAATCTGAACCCCTTCCGTAGCCGCCCGTACACATACTTCACTGGCGTAGTACTTGGCCATGGCCGACTGCTTGGTGACGTCCAGCCCTTTATTTTTACGATCGGCAGCCTGCAGGGTGAGCAACTCGGCTGCATCTATTTCAGTGGCCATATCAGCCAACTTAAACGCGATGGCCTGAAACTCGGAGATGGGCTTCCCAAACTGCTCACGCTCCTTGCTATACTTCAATGCCGCATCATAGGCGCCTTTGGCAATGCCCAATGAAAGTGCTGCTATGGAGATACGCCCTCCGTCCAGAATTTTCATGGCTTGTATAAAGCCCGCACCCACTTCGCCAAGTACATTTTCTTCGGGTATCCGGCAGTCTTCAAAGATCATCTCGGCAGTTTCTGATGCCCGCATCCCGAGCTTGTTTTCCTTCTTGCCGGCCTTAAAACCTGCCGTACCGCGCTCTACCACAAAGGCGGTGATCCCCTTAGAGTCAAGCAGCTCGCCCGAGCGTGCAAGCACCACGGCCACATCGCCGCTGATGCCATGCGTGATCCAATTCTTGGCGCCATTCAGCACCCATTCGTTTCCTTCTTTAGCGGCAGTGGTCTTCATGCGCAGGGCATCCGAACCGGTATTGCTCTCGGTAAGCCCCCAAGCACCGATCCACTCGCCCGTGGCCAACTTGGGCAACCACTTTTTCTTTTGCTCTTCATTCCCAAAATTCAGTATATGACCTGTGCAAAGTGAATTATGCGCAGCCACTGAAAGCGCTACCGAACCGCAGATACGCCCTATTTCTGACACCGCAGTATAATATTCATAATAGCCAAAACCGGCACCGCCGTATTCTTCGGGCACAATTACACCAAGCAGTCCGAGCTCACCCATTTTCTTCATGGCTTCAATAGGAAAATACTGCCGCTCGTCCCAATCCATTAGGTTGGGCCTTATCTCTTTTTCTCCAAAATCGCGCACCATTTGGGCGATCATCTTCTGGTTTTCGGTCTGCTTATTCATATAAATCGTCTTTTTCGTTCTATCAACTATAACTGAGCAAGCTGATAATAGGTTTATTAAATCCTTCCAATTTCTTTCTCCCCGCAAGCATTTCCAACTCAATTAAAAATGAAAATCCGGCCACTTCGCCGCCTTCCATTTCAATGAGCTTGCTGGCAGCGGCCGCCGTGCCACCGGTGGCCAGCAGGTCGTCATGCACCAATACCTTCATCCCAGGCTTCACACTGCCTTTATGCATCTCCACTTCATTAGACCCGTACTCCAGCTCATAGCTATACCGCACGGTTTCGCCGGGAAGCTTACCCACTTTTCGCACCAATACGAAGGGCACATCGAGCGCCATGGCCAGCGGCAGCCCAAAAAGGAAACCGCGGCTCTCCACTCCTGCCACTGCGTCGATCGATTTATCTTTGAAAAGAGACGCAAATTCAGTCACGATGGCCCTGCTCAATCCTGGCGATTCCATGATCGGCGTGATGTCCTTAAACTGTATTCCCTTTTTGGGAAAATCAGGCACATTCCGTATCGTGGCCGCTATTTGATCGCGCAGGGCATTCATTAAAATTCTAAATAGGGTGCAAGTTTACCGCTTAATTCAGCATTGACCAAACCCGTGGACTCCAAAGCCTTCATATTTGCAAAAGCACCACCTTGCTCGCGCCGCGCTACGATGGCATTTGCCAATTTAAAACTAAGGTATGGATGCATCGAAAGCTGCTGCGCCGTAAGGGTATTGATGCGCAGCTTCCGCAAATTACTTCCATCTACCACCACCTTATCGGCAAATAGATCGACCTTTTCCGGGGTCATTTTATAGAGCTCAAGAAGCTGGCCCAACGAGTGATAACCGCCCAACTCTTCGCGGTAAGCGACTATCTTTTTTGCATAAAAGGAACCGATACCACGCAGTTTTTTGAGCTCAGTGGTATCTGAATAGTTCAGGTCACATACCATTGGTGTGTAAGAATAAGAGACGGTATCAGCCTTCGATGACCGTTTTACCTTCTCTTCGGTGGGTTCCTTTTCATAAGGGTTCCGGTACTCTTTTTTACGTGCCTTTTTGGCAAACGGGGTTTGCTCAGGCAAATCGATATATGCTTCGAGCCGGGCATATTCTTCTTCATCTACAAAGAAGAGCTTTGCGACGTCGGACTTTTTCTTGAACTTTCCACCTGCGCCCTGATATTTCCGTAAGGTGGCCACTTCCCTTGCGGTAAAGCCGAGCGCAAGATAGCCGCTATCATCGAGCAAATTAGGGTCAAAATTGAAAAGTGAATCATCGCGGGTTTCGGCAGCCGAGGCTGCTTCTTCGCTGGCTTTCAAGGAGTCGAGCGTGGCGGCAAACTGCGAAAGATCTGGTTTCGGTGGTACATAAAATCGAGCGTATGCGTAGCTGGCCACGATGATCAGGAATAGAATGATCAACAAGGCCAGGGCGCCATTCCGCTCTGAGCGATGATGTTCAAAATAGAAACGTACATTCGTAAACATCACCCAGTCCCTTTTTTACAGCCTACTCCTTAAAGCGCTTTATCGTACCGTCTTTGATTCCGATAAAATAGGCTTTTAAATCAGCCCTGACTTCTCCCGAAAGGAGCACAAGTCCCAGAATATTCGGGAAGGCCATACCGAGGATCATAAGATCTGAAAAGTCGAGCACGCTGCCCAGCCCTACCGAAGACCCGATCACGATGAAGACCAGAAATATGGCCTTGTAGACCAATTCAGACCTCTTGGAATTCCCAAATAGATAGCCCCATGATTTTAATCCATAATACGACCATGAGATCATGGTAGAAAATGCAAAGAGCACGATGGCCACCAGCAGCACCCAATCAAACCAAGGGAATATGCTTGAGAAGGCTGCCGATGTGAGTTCAGAACCATTGAGCGCTCCCGGATCGGTAGCAAAACCGGTAAAGATCAAGACCAGCGCTGTCATGGTGCATACCACCACGGTATCTACGAAGGGCTCCAATAGCGCGACGATACCCTCACTGATGGGATACTTCGTACGCGATGCGCTATGGGCAATACTGGCCGAACCGGTGCCTGCTTCGTTTGAGAATGCAGCCCGCTGAAAGCCGACCACCAAAACCCCGATCACACCGCCCTTAAGCGCCGAAGGGGCAAAAGCTCCATTGAAAATTGCTGAAAAGGCAGCACCGATGTTTTCGATGTGCAGGGCGATGATCAAAAGCGCAAAACCCACGTAAACACCCACCATGAGCGGCACAATCTTGTCGGTGACTTTAGCAATGCTCTTGATACCGCCTATGATCACCAGCGCCACGAGTATGGCGAGAATCACCCCAAAGAGCGCCCCGTTATCCTGAAATATTGGGATCTTATTGGATACCTGCACGAATGCCTGATTGGCCTGAAACATATTTCCACCGCCAAAAGAACCGCCAATGCAAAGTATGGCAAAAAGTACGGCAAGCACCTTTCCGAGTCCACCGAGCTTTTTGTTCTTAAGCCCTTGGCTTAAATAATACATGGTGCTGCCCGAGACTTCCCCCTTGCTGTTTATCAATCTGTATTTTACGCCAAGGGTACACTCTGTAAACTTGCTGGCCATACCGAGCAGGCCTGCAATGATCATCCAGAATGTGGCTCCCGGACCGCCTATAACGATTGCCACGGCCACACCGGCTATATTTCCAAGACCAACGGTAGCCGAAAGCGCGGTGGTCAAGGCCTGGAAATGAGATACTTCCCCCTTATCTGCCGGATCGTCAAACTTTCCGCGCACGAGGGCGAAAGCCTGTTTTACCCCCCGGAAATTAATAAAGCCCATACGCAACGTAAAGAAAATAGCCCCTAGCACCAGCCAGACCACAATAAATGGGATCCCCTTCTGCTGGGTGTCGCCATTGGGGTAGAGCAGCGGCCGCGGTGCATCGTAGTCGATACTGCCGATCACAGCGGTATTCAATCGTGCAATGGCTTCGGTATCATTTCGGTCAAAAACCATTTCGCCCGCGTCGAACCAATGATTGAGCACTCCATTTTCGGCGGCATAGAGCGTAGTGGTGTCATTCGTATTCCGGCGGATGAGTGCCAATCGATCGCCCCTTTGCACGGAAGTGCCGGCAGGAACGTACCAATTCATCAAAAATATCTTCTGCACTTCATCGCGCTTATAGCCAGTCGCAAAAATCCTGCTTTGCTCGGCATAGACCACGGGATCGTAAATACCGATAGCCGAGAATGGATCCCAGAAAAGAAAGGACGACATCGCACCTACTACGGGCAGGAATACGGAATTGATCTTTTCTTCGGTACTGGCTGGCGGTATCTTCCCTTCCAGTTTTACCTGTGCGCCCGTGGCGTCAGATACCACAACGCTGAAGCCTACCCCTTCGGTGATTCCGCTGCTGGTAGACTCGTCAAGGGCAGTCTGTTGGTTGCTCCACTTATAGGTATAGGGCGGCGTTCCCGCCAGAATTTCAACATCGGCCCTACCATCACTGATCTGTTCGCTATCGTTTGATAATTCTAGCTTGACATCTAATTGGGCATTGAGCTGAGAAATAAAAAATAAGCCGAGAACTGCGGAGAGAAGGTTTTTCATAAAATTTGGAGGTTCCTGTCGTGGGACTTTTAAAACGATAAGACCGCTAAAAAACTAAAAAAAGCTGTGCTAAAAAAATGAAACTCCCTTAGAGATCCCAAATAGTCTTGCGCTGGCGATGTATAAAATATGATTTATGTTCTAAAAGAAAGGCCATGATCAAGTAAATAAGTAAGGGTGACCCTAGCGTGATAAAACATAGATAAATGAAGTAGAGCCGCACTTTTGAAGATGCAATACCGAGCTTCTTGCCCCACCATTCGCACACGCCAAATACCTGACCTTCAAAGAAATTATAGATATGGTTAACCATGATAATCCTGTTCTTTTAAAATATTAATACCCACTTTGCAGTTCAGACATTTCAACGCCTGACAATAATCTTTATACAGCCCCAAGAGCCCCTGAGAATCAAAAGCGCTCTCGGCTGCAAAGCCAAGATAATTAAAGTTTCCAATTATCGTATTTTTTTCGGCGGGCAATTGCTCCAAATGTTTGATGGCCTTCTCCTGATAGGTCTGATCGCGATTATAGGATGCAAGTGCAAACATGAAAGGCACGACGGCATTGATCACCAGCAGCTCGATGGCCGATTTGCCCAGTCGCTTTGTTTTTGGTTCGCTATCCTTATCGAGGGTATAATGGTTCAACCAAAAACCGGTGGTAAGCGGTGCGAGAAAAAGTTTTTTGAGGGATTCAAGATCGGTGGCATCGATCACCTTTTGCGCCAGCGCCCCTTCGCGGGCATAAATCGCGGCCAATTGCGCGAGGCGCACAGCGGGAAAATTCTGTGGCCGCAGCCTGAATAATTTCCACGCTGTGACCGGCATTGGTTTCAACTGAAATTTATTTTGCAGGAAGGCATACTCATCTTTGAGCCTTGCCAGATGGACATTCCCCTTGAGCTGCGCCGAATGGAGCATTCCCGCCTGGCCAAGAAATAAAGCTTCCATGGTATCGGAAGATTTAGCGCATTTGCGCACCAAGCTGAATGGCGCAATAATGGCCAGCTGCTCCATGGGTATGGCATTGACCTTCATGCCCAGCGAGCGGCAAAGGATGCGGTAAAAAGTCTCTTCGAGATCGCCGCCCGAATAATTCAAAATATCACGGCAATACTCGGACTTTTGCTCCAACCTATGCACCGAAGCGGCCTGCACAGCGCCTACCTTTATGATGGACGGCACCTTTGGCGCAAGTGCTTCACAGGGTATAAATGCGGCCTTCTTCACCCATGATTTATAATAGCGGTAAGTCTGATAATCGAGAAGGTCTTTCAACTCCAATACCGGAATGGCTGTGCCTTGCTTATCGCAAATCTCAAGATCGGCAGTGTATACCACATGAAGGATCACATTGTCATAGGCCGGATCATTTTGATGATTATGCTTATTCCAATCGCTGGCATTAATATGGACTTCAATATTGCCCGCCCAAAGCGTATCGCCAATCCTTACGCGGCCTTCCAGAAAATCGGCCCCGAATTGGTATTGTGCAAACCAACTTTTACGACTTCGAGCGGCTTGCCATCTTTTAGCGTTAATTCACGTGAAGTGAACTGCTGATATTTCCAAACGTATTGCAGAAAGTCTTCATTCACAGCCAAATATTTGGATCAATATAATCCTTTTTCCTTGAGTATGCGCTTCATCTCGGCCGAAATCTGCTTTGCTTCATGAGCTGCGGCTTCCGCAAAATCGCTGCCGCTACTAGCGTAGATGATCCCACGCGAAGAATTTATCAATAGTCCGACATCATCGTTCAGCGCGTATTGGCATACGTCTTCGAGGCTGCCGCCCTGCGCACCCACGCCGGGCACCAATAGGAAATGATCGGGGACAACAGCCCTTATCTCTTTGAATCTTTCTGGGCGTGTGGCTCCTACCACAAACATCAAGTTCTCAGCGGTTCCCCAATCCATTGCTTTGCGAAGTACCTGCTCATAGAGTTCGTAGCCTAAATTTGGGGCTTTGAAAAATTGAAAATCATCCGCTCCCTTATTGGATGTTAAGGCCAATAGAATAGCCCACTTGTCTGGAAAATTCAAAAAGGGAAGCACCGAATCGCTCCCCATGTACGGCGCTATGGTCACCGCATCGCAGGCGAACCGCTCAAAATAGGTTTCGGCGTATTTACGTGATGTATTCCCGATATCACCCCGCTTGGCATCGGCGATGATGAAATGGCTGTTGCCAATATAATCGACCGTTTTCTCAAAAGCCGTCCACCCTGCCGCACCGAGGCATTCGTAAAAAGCCAGATTAGGTTTATACGCCACCGCATAAGGGCGGGTGGCATCGATGATGGCTTTGTTAAACTCAAAAACAGGATCTTTGCTTTGCAGCAAATGCGCCGGAATCTTAGCCAAATCAGGGTCTAAGCCTACACAGAGAAAACTTTCCTTCGCTCTGATAGAAGCGATCAATTGCGCTCGGGTCATATTAACTGGCTACGCTTTCTTTTAATTTTTCTGCATTCTCGGCCACTTGTAGTGCATCGATGATCTCGCCAATATCGCCATCCATCACGCTCGATAAATTATACATGGTAAGGTTGATACGATGATCGGTCATGCGTCCCTGCGGGTAATTATAGGTCCGTATCTTGGCCGATCGATCGCCAGATGAGACCATTGATTTCCTGATCTTCGAGTCGGCAGCAAGTTTTTTCTCCAGCTCCATCTCGTAGATTCGGGTGCGCAATACGCTCAGTGCCTTTTCATGATTCTTGAGCTTCGACTTCTGATCTTGACATTGCGCCACGATACCCGTAGGGATATGGGTAAGCCGAATGGCCGAGTACGTGGTATTTACCGATTGCCCGCCGGGGCCCGATGAGCAATAGCTATCTACCCGAATATCTGAGTCCTTGATTTCCACATCAAACTCTTCTGCTTCGGGCAGCACGATCACCGTGGCGGCAGATGTATGCACACGTCCTTGCGTCTCTGTTTGCGGTACACGCTGCACGCGGTGCACACCACCTTCGTACTTCAGGTTGCCGTAGATACCTTCACCGATTACATTGAATATGATCTCTTTGAAGCCACCTGATGTCCCATAATTGGTATCGACGATCTCTACTTTCCAGTTTCTTGATTCGATGTATTTGGTATACATTCTGAAGAGATCGCCGGCGAAGATACTTGCTTCGTCGCCGCCTGTACCGGCGCGGATTTCCATAATGGCATTCTTGGAGTCTTCGGGGTCTTTGGGAATAAGCAATACTTTGATTTCTTCTTCCTTTTTGGCCTTCGATTCTTCTAGATCGGCGGCTTCGGCCTTGGCCATCTCCCTAAAGTCTTCATCCTTCTCATTCTGAAGTATCTCACGTGCATTGGCGAGATTCTCAACCATTAGCTTATAGGAATCATAGGCCGCCACAATCGGCTCCAGCTCTTTATACTCCTTCGAAAGGCGCACGTAGCGCTTCATATCTGAGATCACGTCGGGATCGACGATCTGCTTGCCCACTTCCTGATAATGGTCTTTTACAGCCCCCAGACGAGCCAACATTTCATTCTCTTCCATATCAACTATAGTTAAATATTCCTTTATGCGATGAAATCGTCAATCGCTTCTCTTCAGATTCTTCCACACGGCCTATCACCTGTGCCTTCACGTTAGAGCTTTCTGCTATGGCAATGATTGCACTGGCGGTATCAAGGTCGGTGTAAAGCTCCATGCGATGACCCATATTAAAGACCTTGTACATTTCTTGCCATGCTGTACCAGAACTGCTCTGTATCAAATTAAACAGGGGCGGTATCTCAAATAAATTGTCCTTGACCACATGGCCACTATCCAAAAAGTGGAGCACCTTGGTCTGGGCGCCACCGCTGCAATGTACCATGCCATCTATTTTATGTCGGTATTTTTCGAGCACTTTTTTAATGATCGGCGCATAGGTTCGCGTTGGCGAAAGCACGAGCTGCCCCACGGTTCTATCTACATCGTCTATCCGATCGGTAAGTGAATGCTTTCCGGTATAGGCCAAATCGCTGGGCATTGCCGCATCAAAAGTTTCGGGGTACTTCTCCCCTACCGCAGTGCTAAAAACATCATGCCGGGCAGAGGTGAGTCCATTGCTGCCCATCCCCGAATTATACTCCTTCTCATAGCTCGCCTGTCCGTAAGATGCGAGGCCTACGATCACATTTCCGGGCTTGATCTTGGCATTATCTATTATTTCGCTTCGCTTGATCCTGGCGGTCACCGTGCTATCTACGATGATGGTGCGCACCAGGTCGCCCACATCTGCAGTTTCGCCGCCAGTAGAATGGACTCCGATTCCCATGGCCCTCAGATCGGCCAATAGCTCTTCCGTGCCATTGATAATCGCCGAGATTACCTCACCGCTTATCTTCAGCTTATTGCGCCCTATGGTAGAGCTTACCAGAATCTTATCGGTGACGCCCACGCAGAGCAGGTCATCGATATTCATGATCAACGCATCTTGTGCGATGCCCTTCCATACCGATATATCGCCGGTTTCTTTCCAATAGGCGTATGCCAATGATGACTTGGTCCCGGCACCATCGGCGTGCATCACAAGGCAATGCGCTTCACTGCCGGTAAGATAATCGGGTATCACCTTGCAAAAAGCTTTCGGAAAAAGGCCTTTGTCAATCGTGGCGATGGCATGGTGCACGTCTTCCTTGCCGGCACTCACCCCACGCCCTTCGTATCGCTGCTGATCTATCATAAAAATAATGCTAAAAAAAAAGCATCCCAACTACCGGAACGGAGCAGGGACGCTTTAAAAATTGTATCGCTAAGCTAGTTGTTTTGCGGCTCCATGGGCACGTAGTCAAAACTAAGTACCGAAAATTCTGTACGCCTGTTCTTTTGGTGGGCTGCTTCCTTCTCTTCTTCGGTCGGCATCTTGGCTATTTGGGCATCGGTGATTCTAAGCCTTGTCTCGCCATAGCCTTTGGCCACCATTCGCTCGCCGGGTATCCCTTTTGATGCCAGATAGTCTACACAGCTCTGCGCCCTGCGCTGTGAGAGGTTAAGGTTATTGGCATTTGACCCACGTGAATCGGTATGCGCCTGTAGTTCAATGATAATCGTGGGGTTATCTACCAATGTACGGTAGAGAAAGTCGAGGCTATCTTTAGAGTTTACTTCTTGGTTCACCTGTAGTTCAGCTTTTGCGAAAGCGTAACGTACCTCGGGAAACTCGATTGGCTTATCGGGATTGGTGAAGGTGATAAAATATTCTTTTAGGAAGGTCGTACTCTCCCCGAGGCCCACTGTAGAGATCTGATCTTTTGCCACGAGGTAATCGGGCTTCGATACTTCGATAGAATAATTTGTTTCGGGATTGATGTACCGATCTTCGCCTTTGGTGTCGAAAGCAAAAGCTCCGCCAGCGTCGGAAAGGGCTTCGAATGAAGCGCCATCGCTGCCAACCACCTTGACGGTTGCTTCGGGAACGGGAAGCTGGGTGTCCTTATCATATATCACACCTTCTAGCGCAAACAGCACTGGCGGCATATTGAAGGAATATAGATCATCATGCCCCTTGCCACCATTTCTATCGGATGAGAAGTATCCCCGTGGCGAGTCGCCTTCCCAGATTATGCCAAAGTCGTGACCTATTGAGTTGATCGGAACCATCATGTTCTGGGTGTTGCCCCATTGATTATCGCCGGTAGACTCTGCCATGAAGATGTCCAGGCCGCCCATCCCGGGTATTCCGTCAGATGAAAAGAAGAGCACCCCATCCTTGCGGAGAAAGGGGAACATCTCATTGCCCGAGGTATTGATATTCGGCCGAGATTTACAGCCTTACCTGCCGTCCGCGACGCCTTGTCAAAAGGGGCGATCCATAGGTCTTTTCCACCCAAACCACCGGGCATATCGCTTGCAAAAATTAAATGGCTTCCATTTGCCGTAAGGGCAGGATGGCCAACGGTGGTGATGTCGGTGCTTTCTTCATTCTTGAGCTCCACCAGCTGTGCGGTGGTCCAGTTATTATCCACTTGGCGGGTCAGGTAAATGTCGCAACCCTTATTATTGTCTTTATCGCTTTCGCATCGAGTGAAGAACATCATGTCAAAAGATGCCGTAAGGGTTGGCACCGCTTCATTGTGAATCGTATTGATACGGTAGGTAAGTCGCTCGGGCTCGCTCCACTTTCCTTTGGCATCGCGGGTAGCGAAGAATATGTCCTGAAAACTCTCGCCGGTGCGCTGATCGATCTCCAGACCTTGTGCCCCCTGCCTAGAAGAGCTGAAATAAATGGTTTTAAAATCCCCGTCTGCCTAAGCCGGTGAAAAGTCATACTCCGCTGAGTTCAGCAATATTTCGTTCTGTACGATGTAGCGGGTAGGATTATCGCGCATCTCCTTGGCCATTTCTGCTTCCTGTATCCCCATGCCGGCCAATGGATCGCCGGGATTCTTGTCATTATACTTATTGTAATATTCGATGGCCTGCTTGAAGTCTCCAGTCTTATGGTAGGCTTGCGCCAAATACAGATATGCTTTCGGCTTATCGTACTGTGCCTTAATGGCTTTATTATACCAAATGATCTGTTGCTCGAGATCGAGCGTGAGTCGGTAGCTCTCAGCTATTTGATAGAGCATTCTGGCTTTCTCATCGGCGCCGTTTTCTTTGGCATAAGCTTTTTTGTACGCGTCGATAGCTCCATAATACGCTTCATTTTCAAAGGCGTTGTCGGCTTCTTTTACGAGTTGTTCAGCTTGCGAAAATGCCGCGGGAGCAAAGGCTACGGCCAATGTAATAAGTAGAAAGGTTCTTAAAATTTGCATGTATTTTACAGTTGATTAATGCTGGAAATTCCGACCGAAAATAAAAATAAAGTTCGAAAGTAACGAAATACGCGGTAATTAGGCGCATGAAAAAAACAAAAACCATCCCGAAGGATGCTTTTTAATCTGAGTGCTATTGGATTTTAAGAGCAGATAACCTTATCAATCCATCGCAGCTATTGTAAATGTTTCGTGCGATAAGCGGCAATCAAGAATAAGGCTAAGTTGAATTGAAAACGTTCCAACCCTTCGGGATAGCATTTTTCCAAGCACGACTTAGCAACTAGAAATCAACGTCTTAGCTCAACGATCTAAATCGGGATGGCGATTTTGTCTCATATAGCTAATGGGTTCAAGGAGTCTTGCCTCCGCCGACTGCTTTCAAAACCTTTAAAAGGGTCGCAATTTAAGGTTCCGCTCCGTCAGCCAATGCTTTATACAAACTTGATTGGCTTAAACCGGTTTTTTCCGCAATTTTTGTCATTCCGATAGCTTTTGCGACATGTCCGATGGGGATCAGATCTGCAGTATCCCTTCTTCCAAAACGATATTGAGGTGTTGTGCCGTTATCATTATGCCGTCCAAATAGTGCGAAACATCAAATTTAATAGCCCCATTATCGATTTATTTACTATTTAAGCCTTCCCGAATTCCATTCGTATTCGCAATTCGATTTATAAGAAAGTTGGTTTCCATGATCACCTATTCCGGTATGAATCCCAAGCATTTCAGAAATTCGACTTCGCTCGGCCTGCAAAACTTGCCACAGAGCCACTACCTTGTGAAAAGCAGCTCGCGCAACTTCGGCAAAGGCCATATGGCATCATCTACAAGGAGCTCCAGCTTATCGGCTTGATACTTGATCTTTTCCATGTACGGCTTCACTTTATCGCAGTAAGCCACCGCCATATCGTAGGCATCATCTATCTGATTGGCCTTTTTTCTCGCTTCTACCATCGCATCTACATCTCCGGTGATCTCCGAAATGCGGTCAGAAATCTCTTTGATCATGCCTATCTGAACCTTCGATGCCTTCGTGGCGTCCGATTTGGTAAGGACTGCATTCAGCCCCTGTACATTTTGAAGCAAAGTGTTTTGATACGCAATGGCAGCGGGTAGGATATGGTTCAGCGCCATATCACCGCAGATTCTAGATTCTATCTGAATCTGCATTCTATACTTCTCCAGCTCTATCTCCACACGGGCTTCGAGCTCGCGCTCTGTAAGCACGTTAAGCTTTGAGTAGAGCTCCACCACCTTCTTATCCTTCAAGAGCGCTATAGCCTGCGGAGCGGATTTAATATTTGAAAGTCCGCGCTTCTCCGCTTCCTTCACCCACTCATCCCCATATCCATTTCCTTCAAACCGGATATTCTTGGATGCCTTGATCAGCTTTTGCAATTCTTTGAGAATGGCTTCATCGCGCTTCACCCCTTTGGTAACTTCCGCGTCGATCACATCGGCAAACTTATGGAGCCTATCGGCGACCATAGAATTCAAGGCTGCCATTGGCACTCCGCAATTGGCGCTTGAGCCTACGGCCCTAAACTCAAATTTGTTGCCTGTAAAGGCAAACGGAGAAGTCCTGTTCCGATCGGTATTGTCCAATAATATTTCTGGGATCTTACCAATGTTCAGCTTTAACCTGGTCTTATCGTCGGGGGTCATTTTCCCTGCCTTCACGCTTTTTTCAAGTTCATTTAAAACGCGCGTCAGCTCACTCCCGATAAATACCGAAATGATGGCCGGCGGAGCTTCGTTGGCACCCAGCCTATGATCATTTCCTGCGGTGGCAATATGCGCCCTGAGTAGATCGGAGTGCTCAAAGATGGCCATAATCGTATTGACCAAAAAGGTGAGAAACTGCATGTTTGACTTAGGGTTCTTACCCGGAGAGAGCAGGTTGACACCGGTATTGGTGGCGAGCGACCAGTTATTATGCTTGCCGCTTCCGTTAAGACCGGCAAAAGGCTTTTCGTGAAGAAGCACCCTAAAATTATGCTTCCGCGCCACTTTTTCAAGCAGATCCATCAGCAAGAGATTATGGTCGTTGCCCAGATTGGACTCTTCAAACATGGGCGCGACTTCAAACTGGTTTGGAGCTACTTCATTATGCCTTGTCGTCACGGGGATGCCAAGCAAATGGGCTTCCGTCTCAAAATCGCGCATGAACATATTGATCCTTTCGGGAATAGACCCGAAATAATGATCGTCAAGCTGTTGTCCCTTGGCCGGGTTATGTCCGAACAGGGCGCGACCGGTAAACTGGATATCGGGGCGGGCGTTGAACAATGCGCTGTCGATCAAGAAGTATTCCTGCTCCCAGCCAAGGGTCGAGATCACCCGGCTTACATTCTTATCAAAATATTTACAAACCCTCGTAGCTGCATTATCGACAGCGTTCAACGCTTTGAGCAATGGCATTTTATTATCAAGTGCTTCTCCGGTATACGAGATAAAAATAGTGGGAATGCAGAGTGTACGTCCCATGATAAATGCCGGCGATGATGGATCCCAAGCGGTATAGCCCCGCGCCTCAAAAGTATTTCGGATGCCACCGCTCGGAAAGGAAGATGCATCCGGCTCTTGCTGGGTAAGGTTGCCACCGCCAAATCGCTCTATCGCCCGACCTTCTTCAAGTGGCGAAAAGAAAGAATCATGCTTTTCGGCGGTTGACCCCGTGAGCGGCTGAAACCAATGGGTGTAGTGGGTAGCACCCTTGGATATCGCCCAATCTTTCATGGATGATGCCACTTGCTCTGCAATATTCCGCGGAATCCGGTTGCCGGTGTTCATAGAATTTAAAAGTGCCTTCAACGCTTCTTCGGGAAGGTACTGCCGCATCTTGTTCATATCGAACACATTGCGGGAAAAATAATCAGAAATCTTTACGGCTGGGGTCTCGACCTGAAGGGGTTTGCGGTCCAGAACATCTTCAAAAGCTTTGGTACGGATAGTTGACATCGGGATATATTTTTTTGCTTTGCAAATCTAAATATTCAGACCCAATCACCCTAGAAAATGTCTTTTTCTTTTCAACACCCCCTTCATAAGTCTTGCTGATCCTTCGAAAACAGATTTTTAAAAGAAGTACCCCCCTTAAATTGCGAACTTACGCCAGAACCCAAAAAATAAACGCCAAATAAGAACTCAAGAGAATAAACCCTCCCATTCGGCCTATCGTAAATTTCCGAATGGCCAATGGCAGAATAAGAAAAGACGTGCCGAGCATCCAATAAATATCGCCCTGCATGATCTCCGGCGCCACACCGATAGGGTATACGATAGATGTAATTCCCAAAATCGCCAGTATATTAAAGAGATTTGAACCCAGAATATTACCCAGTGAAATATCCTGTTCTTTTTTAAACGCTGCAATGACCGAAGCAGCCAGTTCGGGAACGCTCGTGCCAAATGACACAAGTGAAACTGCGATAATCCGATCTGAAACGCCAAGTCTTTTGGCCGTAGCTTCCGCTCCCATAAGAAACCATTCTGAACCGAAAAGCAACCCTACAATACCTATCACAACAAATAGGATAAGCATCCAGAGCTTTTTTGATTTGGCGCCTGCCGCATCTATTTCGGGCGGAAGCTGACTTTTCTTAGCCCTTAAAAAACTGAACAGGATAAACCCCGCCAGCAATAGCACAAATATGATCCCTTCTGTACGGCTTATCAATCCATCTATCCCTGCAAAGACGAATATAAAGCTGGCAAGCATCACTGCCACCCAGTCTATTCGAAGTGCTGATTTATTCACGGCAATAGGAAAGATGATTGTAGTGATCCCCAATATCAACGCGACATTGGCGATATTTGAGCCTACCACATTGCCAATAGAAATATCCGGCTTACCTTCCAGCGCGGCTTGCAGCGTGACAAATAATTCAGGCGATGAAGTACCCAAAGCTACTACGGTCATACCCACCAGCATGGGAGGAATATTAAAACGCAGTGCCAGCCCAGACGCTCCTTTCACGAGGGTATCGCCACCGATCACCAATACGATGAGTCCACCTATTATCTGAAAGGCATCGATCATTATCAATCCTTGCCTTTTCTGCCTTTGCCCATCGCATCGTCTACCTGGTCTTTCACCTGATTGGCAGAGTTCTGGATGTCATTTTGAATATCAGAGGTAGCATCTTTGATTTGGCGCATGGTTCTGCCCATCGTCCTAGCTATCCCAGGTATCTTATCAGACCCGAAAAAAATCAGGACAAAGAGGAGAACCATAAAGATCTCCCCTCCGCTTATGCCAAATAATAAAGTGGGAACCATCATAAGAGTGGTACAAAAGTAAAAAGCCTCCTAGACTTTAGGAGGCTCTATTGAAAAAAGATATAAGCTATGCAGTAATGGCCTGCTCCTTCACGGTAGGTTTCTCTTCAAGAGAAGCACCGGTCTTATCGGTAAGATCAACCACTAGCGGACTCGCGATGAAAAGCGATGAGTAGGTACCTACCACCACGCCGATCATAAGGGCAAAGATGAAACCACGTATCGACTCCCCACCAAATATGAAGATAATAAGTAGTACCACAAAAGTGGTCATCGATGTATTGATCGTTCGCGAAAGCGTACTGTTCAATGCTTTGTTGATCACCACCGACATGCCTTCTTTGCGATGCTCGGTAAGGTATTCCCGAATACGGTCAAATACGATTACCGTATCATTAATGGAATAACCCACTACGGTAAGTATGGCCGCGATGAAAGCCTGGTCAATCTCAAGCGAAAATGGAAGCCGCCCATAAAGTAGGGAGTAAATACCTAGGGTAATGATCACATCGTGAAACATGGCCGCAATCGCGCCCACGCCATACTGCCACTTTCTAAACCGGAACACGATATAGGCGAAAATGATGAGCAGGGAGAACAATACCGCCGAAGTAGACGAAGTCTGAAAGTCATCTGAAATAGATGGATCTACCTTTCTGGATTCGATAATCGTATACGGATCGTTGAGTCCGTCAAGACCACCTGTAAGTGCAGATTCTACCCTGCCATCGGCATCTTGGCTATCGTCATCGACCAAGTACTTGGTAGTGATTTTCACCTGATTTGATGATCCAAAGGTTTTTACTTCGGGCTCCAGCTTATTGCCTTGCTCATCAGAGAAGGCATTGGCCAGAGTGCTTCGGATCTCTCCGAGCTCGGCATTTTGATCAAACTTCACCGTATAGGTGCGCCCACCGGTAAAGTCGACACCAAAGTTAAGACTGCGGGTAGCAATGCTCCCAATGCTTATCACTATGGCTATGGCCGAAACGATGTAGGCTACTTTGCGCTTCTCGATAAAACCTATCTTGGTCTTGGTTAGGATTTCTTTAGACCACCCCATCCAAAAACTGATCGACTTACCCTTGTTCAAGCGGCTATCAAAAATAAGTCGCGTGATGAAAATAGCAGAGAAAAGCGAAGTAAAAATACCGATGATCAATGTGGTGGCAAAGCCTTTGATAGGACCAGAGCCGAGCGTCACGAGTACGATCGCCGTAAGGAGAGTGGTCAGGTTGGCATCGATAATCGCCGAATAGGCTTTCGAGTAACCATCTTTAAGCGCTGCCTTTACAGAGCGTCCGTTTCGAAGCTCTTCGCGCACACGTTCATATATCAGTACGTTGGCATCTACCGCCATACCGATAGTAAGGACGATACCTGCGATGCCCGGCAGCGTCAATGCTGCGCGCAAGGATGCCAAGGCACCAATTAAGAAAAACAAGTTGGCCACCAAGGCAATGTCTGAAACAAGACCGGCACCACGGTAATAGAATATCATGTAAAACAATACCACTACAAGGGCAATGATGAAGGACATCAATCCATCATCAATATTCTGCTGACCCAATGAAGGACCCACGACTGACTCGTCAACGATATTGGCCGGAGCTGGAAGGGCACCCGCTTTCAAGAGGTTCGATAAATCAAGTGCTTCCTGAATCTGGTCATTCCGATTGCCCTGCCCCATGCTGATCGAAGATTGGCCTGTAGGGATCTCGCTCTGAACCACAGGCGCCGAATACACATAATTATCCAAAACGATCGCTACGGTTTTCTTAGGATTTTGAGATGATGCCACCCGCGTGATTTCTTTCCACGCACGCGCACCTTCGCTATTCATAAGCATAGATACTTCAACCTGTCCAGTAATATCGTATTGCTGTGAAGCGTCTACTATCACAGAACCGTCTAGCGGCGCCTTATTGTCACGCGTGTCTACCTTGATGGCGTAGAGCCGCATTACATTACCACGTGGGTCTGGAGCTGCCGACCAGAGCAGTCGAAGATCATTGGGAAGGATGTCCTGAACGACTTCTTCCTTAAGCATTTTATTGACCGCAGCCGTATCTGAAAGTTGGGAAAAACCTACAACTGAACCTTGGTTCGGTTGCCCCTGCTGGGAAATGGAAGGGTTTAACTTAGAGAATAGCGGTATCCGCTTCAGCTGTTCGGCCTCGCTAAGTTCTTCACCGAGTGCACCATTTAAAGAATCATTTGAAGATTCATCAAGACCAAGCAATTGCTCCTCGGTCATTTCTTCTTGCACAGCGCTGTCGGGGACGATTTTTTCACCGGTCTCGGGATCGATGGTCGGATCTGGAACTGCCACATCAGCGCTGTCATTGACCACGGATTCGTCAATATCGGTAGAGCCTTCTTCGAGCTCAGGAGAGTAATAGGTGCTCAATGCCGTATTGGCCTGATCGAGAAAACCGATCACTTCTGCATTCTCATACGTATTCCAAAATTCCAGATTGGCGGTGCTCTTCAATTGCTTCCGCACACGGTCTTTGTCTTTTACACCCGGCAGCTCTACAAGGATGCGACCTGAAAACTGCTGCTTCTGGATAGTGGGCTGGGTCACCCCAAATTTATCGATCCGGGTACGAAGGATTTTCTCGGTATTATTGATCGCTATGCGAGACTCTTCCCGAAGTATTTCGATGATCTCCTCATTGCTCGCTTCACGCGGAAAACGCTCCTTATTATCGCGGCTATGAAAAATCGTGGCCATCTTTCCTTCGGGGTAATTATCCTCCCAAGCTTCCGCAAATAGGGAAACGAAATCGTCTTGTGAATCTTTACGTTGCTCCTTTGCTTGGCTTATTGCAGTTTGTAGCTGCTCGTTCTCAACATTATTGCTGAGATTGATAATCAGATCGGGAATAGACACTTCGAGCGTAACGCTCATACCCCCTGCGAGGTCAAGTCCTAGGTTGATTTGCTTCTCTTTGCTTTCCTGGTAGGTATATCCTAAAAGCGGATATATTTCAGTATTAGCATTATTCGTAAGGAATTGGCTCTCATACCGATCCATCAATGTGGATTCTTCTAGCATGGTAAGCTCACCCCCTCGGGCTGCACGTACTGAATCTACTCGGTAAGCTGCATCTTCTTTCGCTTTGCCTTCAAAAGAAGAAGTGACAAAAGAAAATGAAATCTGAAAGAGGCAGGCCAGAGCCAAAAGAATGGTAAATAGCCAAATAGCGCCTTTATTTTGCATGCGTGTGGGATTACGATTTTTTATCGAGCCGCAAATATAGATTTAAATGAGTAATTTCCCAATCCCAGAAAAAAGCCCTTTACATAACGTAGGGCATTGTTTTTCTGGCTTGTATCAATTTCAGGCCTATTTGCGCCGAATAGTTATTCTGCTCTTTACGGCCTAAAAAATCTTCTGTTCCATAAAAGTTTTTCAATCCATGCGACTCTCACTTGCCCTGCTCCTTATCTTCCCATGCTCCAGTTTCGCCCAGATGAATGTGCAGCCTTCCGGCCAAATCAGCGTGAGCGACCTCAACGGCGTCGAGATCCTGAACCCATGGACGGGTGGGCTGAATGCGGTAGAGCTCTCTACCTTCGATGCCGACCTGGACGGGGAGAATGATGACCTATTTATTTTTGATAAGGCCGGCGATCGGATCTTGGTATTTGAGACCATTGATAATAATGGCTTGAGAGAATTTAAGCACCGTCCGGAGCATTCTCTAAGTTTTCCGGTGCTGCGCCAATGGGCGCTCCTGCGCGACTTTAATTGCGACGGCAAAAAGGATATATTCACTTATGGGCCGTCGGGTGGGGTCATGGCGGTATATGAGAATATTAGCAGCCCCACATCTGGAATTGGGTTTGAATTAGTGACCAATTCCTTGAGAAGTTACTTTCCGCTTGGCGCTTTTCCAGCCAATATCGGCATCTACGTTTCATCGCAAGATATACCTGCTATATTCGACTTTGACGGAGATGGCGACTTGGACGTCATGAGTTTCGGTGTGAGTGGCTCAATGGTAGAACTTCACCTCAACCAGACCTTTGAAAATTTTGGCACCTGCGGGCTCGATACCCTAGTGCTGGCCAATAGGTGCTACGGAAAATTTGCCGAAGGCTCTGAGAGCAACGGCATTATTACCGATCCCGATGTGCTTGCATCCATCTGCAGCTTTAATGTGTCCAACCCCAAGAGCAATGGCAAGGACGGTCGCCACGTGGGATCCACGATACTGGCTTTTGATGCCAATCAAGACGGCTTGGCAGAGATCATCCTTGGTGATGTCACCTATAGGAACATGACCTATATCACCATTGATGACCGAAATGGGGTGCTGCCCGATAGCGCCGATTATATCGCTACCGATTTTCCTTTCGACCTCGGAGGGATACCGGTCGATATCGACAATTTTCCCGCTGGCTTTTACGAAGACCTTACCGGCGATGGCGTCAGAGACCTAGTGATAGGTGTAAACAATAGCAATGTGGCCGAAAACAAGCGCTCAGTATGGTATTACGAGAATCTAGGATTGGATGACCTACCTATATTTTCATTCGTGCAAGATAATTTACTGCAAGATCAAACCATAGATTATGGCGAAGGCTCCAGCATCTCGCTCACCGATATCGATGGCGATGGTCTGCGCGATATGATCATCGGTAGCCGCGGACTTTACCAATCGGGCGGCGACTATGTTCCCACCCTATCCTACTATCGCAATACCGGAACGGCCAACCAACCATCTTATCAATTGATGGACGATAATTACCTCGACATCACAAGTCTCGAACTGGGACAATACCTCCATACTGCCTTTGGCGACATCAACGGCGATGGAAATGCAGAGCTCATAATCGGAGATGCCACCGGCGCGGTATACCTATTTAATAACTCATCTGCTCCCGGCCAGCTGGCGGCTTATACACTATCTGGCGCTTTGACCGCCACCGACGGAGCCATCGACGTAGGTCAAAATGCAGCTCCTACCCTATTTGATATTGACCAAGATGGCCTGCTCGACCTTATCATCGGAGAGCGAAATGGAAACTTGAATTATTATAGGAATGAAGGTTCCACTACCAGCCCGAGCTTCGCATTGATTACCGATACCCTTGGAGGGGTATCTACGGTCGAGTTTGGCTTTTTCGTGGGCAATAGCAGTCCCAATTTTTATCGGTTTAATGGCGAGACTTTCCTTGCCGCTGGCGGGCAGGCCGGGAATATCAGACATTATGGTGGTATAGATGGTAATCTGGACGTAGACTTCTTCTTGATCAACGCCAATGGTTTTGGGATCGATGTGGGACTTTCGAGCAAGCCAGTGGTATCTGACGTAAATGGAGACGGCATTCCCGATATCCTATCTGGGGGCATTGGCGGCGGGGTATCCTTATTTATGGGAGACTTCTTGACTTCCCTGCGCGATGCTGAATGGGCACGTACAAAGATCGTAGCATCACCAAACCCCACGGGCGGGATGATCCGCATAAGTGGTGCTGACTTTAATACGGGCAATACCGGCTTCTCCGTGCACAGTTTAGATGGAAGGCTTATGCTGAAAGGCAGTTTGGCAGATTATGGACTTGACCTTTCTGGCTTAGCCAACGGCACCTATATTATATCCCTTGTCGAAGGTGAAAAGCTCTATTACACGAAAGTGGTAAAACAATAAAGCCCCGCTCCAAACACAGAACGGGACTTTAAATACTACCCTATTAGCTTATTATTTTGCTGTTACGCTGACATCGGCTTCATATTATCCAGAACTTCCATCACTTCTTTTACCGAATTGGCAGAAGCGTAAAGCATCTCTTTCTCTTCGTCGTTCAGCTTTAGCTCTATGATCTCTTCGATTCCATTCTTACCAAGCTTGGTAGGGACACCGAGGTAAATATCACTGAGCCCATACTCCCCTTGCAGCCATGCACAGGTCGGGAAGATCCTTTTTTGATCGCGTACTACAGCCTCTACCATTTGCGCGGCAGCGGCACCTGGGGCATACCATGCAGAAGTACCTAGAAGGTTAACGATCTCTCCGCCACCTTTCTTGGTTCGCTCAATGATCGCATCGAGCTTGGCAGAGCTGATAAGCTCGGTAACGGGGATTCCGGCCACGGTAGTGTAGCGCGGCAATGGCACCATAGTATCTCCATGGCCACCCATTAATACGGCCTGCACATCTTTGGGAGATACATTGAGCTCAGTGGCCAGAAATGAACGGTAGCGGGCAGTATCCAGCACTCCAGCCATACCGAATACTCTTGAACTATCAATTTTTGCCGTAAGGTAAGCAGCATAGGTCATCACATCCAGTGGATTGCTCACGATAATGATTTTAGCGTTTGGCGAATGCTCGATCGCCTCGGCCGTCACCTTTCGCACGATCCCCGCATTGGTAGCTATTAAGTCATCGCGGCTCATACCAGGCTTGCGCGGAAGACCCGATGTGATCACCACAACGTCAGAGCCAGCAGTTTTTGAATAATCATTGGTAGAACCCTTGATACGGCTATCGTAGAGATGAATGGGCGAACTCTCCCAAATGTCGAGTGCCTTGCCCTCAGCAAAGCCCTCCTTGATATCCAGCAATACTATTTCTTGCGCTATCTCATTACTTGCCAAAACATTTGCACACGTTGCGCCAACATTACCAGCTCCTATTACCGTTACTTTCATATTCTTAGGTTTTTTTAATCATTAATTCAGTCAGGCAAATATAAAAGAACCATTTTGTTTTTCGGTTGCCCGGTTAGGGTCATCTCAAATTTGAAAACTTTGCAAATTTTATGATGTCACATGAATAAATGTATATTTATCGACTTGAATTGGCAATAGTTCAGGTTTATGAATAGCCTTTCTGCAAAAGTTCACGAGTTCTATAATGGCAACCCTTCCAAAATGATGTCGTCTAGGCAATGCTAGGTGCAAACAATTTAAGCGAAGATCAGCTCAAAATGCTGATCACTGGTTGTGCGCAAAATCATCGCAAAAGTCAGGAACGCATTTATAAGTTGTTCTACGGCAAGATGATGGCAGTATGCCGAAGGTATACGAAGAACGATGATCAGGCGAAGGATATCCTTCAAGATGGCTTTATTAAAGTTTTCAAGAATATTGAAAAATTTAATTTTGATGGCTCTTTTGAAGGTTGGGTGAGAAGAATAGTGGTTAATACTGCGATAGATTTTACCCGGAAGGCCAAGAATGATTATCTATTGATGAACGAAAACCAATCGATCGAAGATGTTGAAAACAGCCTCTTGGATGATGGCGACGATGAACCGTATGAACTTCCCTTCAGCGTTGGGGATGTAATAAAAGGAATGGAAAGCTTATCGAATGCGTATAGAACGGTTTTCAACCTTTATGTATTTGAAAATTATACCCATCAGGAAATTGCAGATGCGCTTGGAATCAATATTGGCACCAGCAAGTCTAATTTGGCCAAAGCACGTGCAAACCTGAAGAAGATATTAGTTAAAGAATTAACCACGAAAAATGGCGAACAATCTGAATAATTTTGAGCAAGCTATAAAAGATAGTTTTAGCGACTATGAAGTAGCGTATGACCCGATGCACTGGGAAGAACTTGAAGAAGAGATGGCTTTGATAAGTCCCACTCTTTCCAGTTATTTTGGAGCGATCACCACTGGCATAGCCGCCACAGGTATCGTATTTATGTCGATGCTGTTTTTCTTTGCTGAAAATGGGCACACCACCAAGATTGCAAAGGCCAAAAGCGAAGCAAGTGTTGCAACTCCTGCCAATGGAAATGCGGAAGACGGAACAGTGAAATATACTTCTGACCTAGAGAAGGATTCAAATTCAGACGCTTTCGCAGATGAAATGGTAGAGCCCGAAGTTGAAGGAAAAATCAACGCTCAAGATGCTCAGCTTGCAGCCAATGAAAGCAATCCTTCTACCAAAACCGCTCAGAAAAAATCTACAAAAAACAATAAATCAAAAGCTCCGGTGACTGGCTCGGCCATTATCGAAGCGGAATCAAAGAATGAGTCTAGAATGATGACGGGTTGCACCGGATTGATCATAGACTTTGAAGCTTCTAAGGATTATGGTAAAGACGCCAAATACCTCTGGAATTTCGGTGATGGGTTTTTCAGTAATGAAGCCAACCCCTCGCATACCTTTAATAAGGAAGGTATCTTTGATGTGTCGCTTTCAGTTACTTCACCATCTACGGGTCAGATTTCTTCCAATGTGGTGCAGGCGATGATCGAAGTGGTGGAAGCACCCCTTGCCGACTTTGCTGTATCGATAGACCATCCAGGCAGCCTGACTCTTGAAAACAAAAGCCTTCATGCCGTTGATGCCGAGTGGATGGTAGATGGGAAATCCATTACCAATAAGGCGCTCATCAATCTCAGTATAGCCGATAATACCCGAATTAATATTTCTATAAATGCCGCCAATGGTGGTGGATGTGCCGACTCGCTGGCGCGAGAAATAGAGATCGTCGAAGGAGGTTCTAAATTTCCTACTGCCCTTGATCTCAATGCCAAGCAGATCTTCAATCCGGCTACCTTGATCAATAGCGGTCAGGCCAAAGATTTGAAAATATTTGCGGATGGGTCTCAGGTTCCGGTCTATGAATCAATGGCAGCTATAGGGTGGACTGGTCTCAACGCTGCTGGTGCGCCTTATAACAAAGGCAGCTATACCTGGCTAATGACCGTAGAAAACGATGATGCCATTAAGGTTTATCGCGGAAAGTTGGAGCTTAGATAATGGACAATTGATATTGGATAATGGATAATGGATAATTGATAATGGACAATGGTTAATGGACAATGGTTAATGGACAATTGATATTGGACAATGGTTAATGGACAATTGTTATTTAGATTATACCAAATTTTATCGTGTGTACGCGGTCGTCAAGTGGAGCCGAGATGGGGTCATGGAAATAAATTGAGATTCCGCCTTTGTTACAGACGCTCTCCCAAGCGATTGAAATAACCTAGACCGGGCCATCGCGAATTGCGAACGTATTGGGAACAGGCTCTTCTGATTATAGTAGTGCTAAGACGACTTTTTAAACTGGGCAAGGTTCTAATTCGGTTTCAGATCAGCTGTTTATGCGTGAGATAAGATTCAATGAAATGGCGTATTGCGGTTTCAATGTTGAAAATAGTGCGAAAGCATGAAATTTTGAATTCATGGGTTGGGTACTTCGATTTAAAAAAACAATCTGCCGCGTTCCAGTTTCTTGCTTTAGCCCGCAAAGGGTTATAAAAATGAGCCTAACAGATCGCCTGTTACAAACGACTGAATTCCCGGGTCAGGACCGGGCTCAGGTTTTTAGGGAATGAGAATGTTTTTGGAGACTTTCACAGGCGAGTCCTGATATTATATTCATGGAGCGGTCCCCAGATGGGCGCTGACTCCTTAAATCCAAAACTTCACCCTTGGCAAGAGAGAACCCGTTGATATGATAAATTCGGGCAGTCGTTTCGAAGCATTACCCACTTTTTATTGATTTTAGAATTGCAATCCTAAGCTGATTTTTTTTCAGAAAAAAAAGCATGGCCATGCCTCTGCTTTTGTCGAAGGAAACCTAATATTTATCAGTTGTTATTCAATTGCTGCCGATTTGGATCTTACCTTGGGTTCTCACGAGCAACTAATGCGGTCTCTTGTCGTCCATTTTAATGGTATCTTATTTCCATAAACTAGCGATGCAAGGGCTACTTTTGTATCTTTGGATTTACGCTTATATAAACCGATCACAGATGATTAAGAAGTTTACCAGAATTCTTCTACTTACGTTTCTAGGCAACTTTGCCCTTTTTACTGCTTCAAACGGATATGCGCAGTGCAATGTTACAGCCAATTGGACTTTTGACCCGCCGATCCCTCTTAGTGGAGCCTATGATGCTGGGCAAACTATTGAGATTTGTTTGGAAATCACCAATTACGGAGATAATGGTGCCAACTGGTTGCACGGAATAGTATTTGATTTTCCAGATGCATACGATGAAAGTTCCGTAGTGATCACTGATGCACCAGACGCTTGTGGTGGTGCGGGTGGAAACTGGGGATGGTACGAATCAGTTACCGGAACTGGAAACAATGCTAGTACATGGGGTCCAGGTTTTTTTTATGATGTAAATTCTGGAGGTCCGTTGGACGGAAATCCGGGAAATAATTTCGGGGACTTTTGTACCAATGAATACTGGTTTATGTGCTTCGAAGTTACCCTAAGCACCGAATGCGGTGGTCCCGGCAATCCGTTAAATAATCAAAGCATCATACCCGAAGTAGAGCTTACAGGAGATGGAGAATCTGGAAGCTGGGGCAATGCTGGTTCTTGCGATCTAGAAAACACTCCTGCTGGAGTAAATGTGCTCACCGTAAACTGCTGTGACGCGGAGCCGGGCACTAGCCCGGGTACGCTCAATGTTTGCGATAATGGAACATTTGATCTAATCGATGAGCTCCTCCCACCAATCGACCTTGGTGGAACTTGGGCAGGGCCTGCGGGTTGGACACCAACACCGGATGGAACATTTGACCCGACCACCGACCCAATAGGTGAGTATTCTTATTCTGTAGTTGGAACGGACGGATGTATAGTAAGCTCTACCATTACTATGGCCTATATTAACCTTGGGGTCTTGACCAACCAAGCCTATTGTAATCCAGCTCCAAAAAACCTTTTTGACTATGTAGCTACAGTGCCCCTTCCGAATGGGGGAACTTGGTATTATCCCGGCTTTCCTACCGCCCTAGCTGTAGTACCAGGAGGTATCGTAGACCCTGCGACGAATCCACCAAGTGGAGATTATACTTACGTATTTCAAGATGGGTCAAACTGCACCACGCGAGCAACTATTTCGCTGATCTTTTCTACCGCAGGTGCTTCCGGCGAGTATACCGAATATGATTATTGCGAAGGGGATGGAACCTTATGTCCATTTGATGTAATGGGTGGAAATCCATCAGCAGGAGGGCAATGGGTTCGGCAAACTGCAGCTGGAGCCAATTTTGGATTTTACCCTAATTCAACTGCGGCATGCCAATCTCTTACAAATATCCAAAGTATACCCAATTACGAAGATGGATTCAGATTTATTTACATCCTTGGTGCCTTCCCATGTCAACCAAGTTTTGACACCCTTCAAGTCAGTTATTACCCAATCGTAAATACAGGAGAATTTACCGAGGTGAGCGTCTGTGAGACAGATGTGCCTTTTGTTCTTGAAACCTTATTGGACGGTACAGTCACTCCAGGCCAAAATTGGGTTGACCTCGGGTTAGCTCCAGGAACTCCGCCTATAGGCCTCAGCGCTGGTAACATTTTTGATCCCAGTCTTTATGCTCCAAATACGGTTCTACAACTCGAATATTCGGGTGGTTTGGCAAATTCGCTCTGCTTTAATTCTACACTTCTTACGCTCACTATTCTCCCAACCGATGCTGACGCCGGTTGTGCCAATTCGATTACGATCTGCGCATCTGATCCATCTTTTGATTTATTTAGCCAGCTTGGATGCACACCACAAGCAGGTGGACAATGGAAAGGTCCTGGCCCTGCATTTCCCAACGTTGGAAACTTCTTTACTCCAGGCTTAGGTACTCCCGGCACCTACCGCTATGTAGTCACAAGTACCTGCGATGCGGATAGTACTACGCTTGATATCAATGTGATCCCAACGCCCAATCCGGGCACCAGTGGCACCTTGGATGTATGTGATAATGCCACCAACGTAGCCCTTATTGGAGGACTTGGCGCTGGAGTAAGTCCCGGTGGTAGTTGGACCAATGCGTTGGGCAATCCAGTCGGTGCTACCGTAAACGGAGCGACCGTAGCAAATGGCTCGGTCTTTACCTACACCGTAGGAACTGCGCCCTGTCAGCTTACATCAACTGTTACTGTGAACCTTCTCAACGCCGTATTTGCAGGTGCAGCCACTGGCGCAGGCCTTACCTATTGCGACTCAGATGCATCGGTAGACCTCTTTACGTTATTCAATACTCCACCATCTTCAACCACCGCGGGCACTTGGGCGCCAGCGAGGCCCTGGGCTCACTGGCTCAATCCTTAACCCCGCGCTCGCCGCATCTGGAACATATACGTATACCATTCCCGACCTGAACGGCTGCGGTGCGGATAGTGAATCTATCTTGGTGACCATAGAACCAACGCCAAATGCGGGAACCAATGCCACCGTAAGTGTTTGCCCAAATGGCACCAATCCTATCGACTTATTTGCTGCCCTCGGCACAGGCGTCACCACTGGTGGTACCTGGACTTTTGGCGGAAGCCCTTCTACAGGAACTTTTACTCCCGGTGGCACGGCCGGCGCGTATACGTACAGCGTACAATCTGCTTCTGGGCTTTGCACCGATAATGCAGTGATCACCGTGCAATACACTACCCTACCAAGCGCTGGTACAGATGCATCGATTACCGTTTGTGCAACGGATGCACCGTTCAATTTGACGAGCCAACTCGGTGGCGCACCAGCCCCCGGTACTTGCGTCCAATGCCGGTGGCGCCGTTCCAAATTCTTTTGATCCCTCAACAGGAACAGCCGGGGTCTACACCTATAGTGTAACCGCAGCAGGTTGTCCCGACGTCACGTCTGAGCTTACTATTGCCATTACGCCTGAGCCTAATTCAGGAACAGACGCTTCGATATCCCGCTGTGAATCGACTGGAAATATAGACCTTACCGCTGAGCTTGGCGGGACGCCAGCCACGGGCGGCGTTTGGACAGATGCTACAAATGCAGTCATTGCCAACCCTTATAATATTTCAGGTCAATGCGGGAATACCTTGGCACTTACCTATACGGTAAGCTCAGGAACGTGTACTTCCAGCTCTACGCTGAACCTATCCATAGATTGTACTCCGAATGCCGGTGGCGATGGGACTTTAACGACCTGCGCTGA
Organism: uncultured Cryomorphaceae bacterium; assembly: GCA_963836915.1. Taxonomy (GTDB): domain Bacteria; phylum Bacteroidota; class Bacteroidia; order Flavobacteriales_D; family Cryomorphaceae; genus Cryomorpha. The sequence continues at coordinate 1,834,601 of CAWILH010000002.1, forward strand.
TGGGGCGCCCATTTCACTAACTACCGGACTCATAGGAGCTTTTGACACTCCAGGTACATGGGTAGATGGAAGTGGAGTAGCTGTGCCAGATCCGACAGCGGTAAGCCCTGCAAGTCTAGGTACCGGAGAGACCTTTACATATACAGTAACTGGAAATTCATGTGCATCGGCCACAGCAGATGTTACCGTAACCGTGACCCCTTCACTCACCACCAATGCGCTTACGGCAAGCTGTACCCCCAGTCAGACCACGTATATCGTAACCTTTGCCGTGCAAGGCGGCGATGCTGGGTCACTCAATGTAACCGGTGGAGCGCTTGCCGGCACTACATTTACTTCAAACCCGATCGCAGTGGGCACCCCCTATAGCTTTACGGTATCTGATGGAAGTGCCTGCGCCGATATCACAGTCACTGGTGCGAGCCCCAACTGTTCGTGTCCGGCAACAGCATCATTCATCACTACCAATCAGACCATCTGCCTTGGTGAAACCGTTGATCTTGCTCTTGACTTACAAGGTGTGGCGCCATTTTCGGTTGACTACTCCGCTGGCGGGTTACCTGCTGGAACGGTCTCAACAAGTCCGATTTCAGTAAGCCCTGCCTTTACTACGACTTATGTCCTTACGGGAATGTCTGATAATAATTGCGTGGGTTCTGCAAGTGGTTCGGTAACCATTACTGTTGAGCAGCCGGTGAGTGCTGGTTCAGATATTACTGACGACTATTGTGGCGATGGTTCTTCGTTAAACCTGACCACTATCCTTGATCCTGCCGCCAGTACATCTGGAGTATTCTCAGCAAATCCGATCAACCTTGTACCTGCCAACGATGGAAACGTATACACCTATACCGTAACCGGAACCGAATGCCCTAGCGATGTGGCCAACTATACCATAAATATAGACGCTCCGCTGGCCTTCACTAATCTTCAGGTCTCGTGTGAGCCCAATCAAAGTCAGTACACCGTGTCCGCAACCATAAGCGGTGGCAATCCGCCATACACTTCAAATGCAGGGACGGTAACCGGAACTACATTCAACTCTGGGCTGCTCGATATCGCTACCACTCCTACCTTCAGCTTTTCAATTACCGATAATGGCCCTTGTGGCGCATTGGCCATTGGCGGAAACGCGCCTAACTGCTCGTGCCCGGTAACTGCCGCCTTTGAAGGTGGCAACCAAACCATCTGCATTGGTTCGTCGACTTCACTCATTCTCGATCTTAATGGCGGAACGGATGGTCAATACTCTGTCAGTTATACTGAAAATGGAACACTTGTAGGTCCATTGAATAATCTTAGCGATGGGGATATCATTACGGTGAGCCCTACGGCAAATACAAATTATGTATTGACGGTGGCATCTGACAACAACTGCACAGGTACTGCGAATGGCTCAATTAATGTGAATGTAGAGCAATTGGCCAATGCTGGAATTGGTGCAAACCTAAGCTATTGCGGAGATGGCCAGCAAATTATCCTGAGCCCAGAACCTTCTGCAACGACAGGCGGTACCTTTACACCTTCGGCAAGTTTTGCGGCTACTGCTGCCAATGCTGGAGCATATACGTACACGGTAAGCGGATCAGCCTGTCCCGATGATGCAGCTACCTACAATGTTGGTATTATTGAAAATCTGGCGGTAAGCGATTTAACAGCCGTTTGCGAGCCGAATCAAACCGAGTATACGGTATGCTTTACTATCACAGGTGGTACACCACCCTATTTGGTAAATGGCGTTCCAAGTGGAGCCGACTTTTGCTCTACCCTTGACTTTGCGGCAAATCCAAACTTCGACTTTGTAATTTCTGATTCAGGAATTTGTTCAGACGTATCGGTAAGTCAGATAGCCCCCGATTGCAATTGCATCGCCCAAGGGTCTATAAGTGGCACCACCGCAATATGTCTGGGCGGATGCACGAATATTACCTTCAATATGATCGGCGATGCACCCTTTAATATGGGTCTTCAAAATTCTAATGATGGAACTATAACCACTTTTACCGGTGAGCAGAACGGATATAATCATCTCGTTTGTCCTACCGTAACGACCACGTATACTTTAGTGACTATCTCTGATCAATATTGCGATGGAGTGGTGACGGGCACACCGGTCACGGTAACGGTAAACCCCGCAATACTCGTAACAAATGCCACCCCGATCTGTGATAATACTGCTGAGAACTATCAGGTAGAATTCAATGTATCGGGCGGTGTGCCTCCGTTTACATTTGCGCCAGCAGGTGGAACATTTGATGCAATAACGGGAGTTTATACCAGTGGTTTTATTCCCAGCGGAAATGGGTATACCATTTCTGTAAATGATGCGGGCGCTTGTCCTGCTGTCGAGATAAGCAGCGCGAGCTACGCATGCGATTGCATCAGTGATGCAGGAACTATCGCAACCGCTCCACTGGAAGTATGTATTGGCGAAAGCCTTGACGTAGCCGGCAACGGTGATGAGACGCTTGATGGCAATGATATACTTCAGTATGTGCTGCACGATGGTGGTGTGGGAACAATCGGAAATATTATAGACCGATCGATTGAAGGTAATTTTGTATTCGACTACTCACAGATAAGCGGCGAATCAAATCTGTTCATTAATGTGGTGGTCGGAAATGCCGACTTAGCAGGTAATGTTGACCTCAACGACGATTGCACAGATCTATCTGCTGGTATTCCGCTTACGGTAAGAGAATTGCCTACGGCGACTATATCAGGTGCGGCCAGCGTTTGCAGCGGAGAAGCCGTAGATCTTACTGTCGAATTTACCGGTACCGGTAGTTGGGACTTCACGTACGCTATCAATGGTGATGTGCAGCCCGATCAGTTCAGCTCTGCTCAAAGCTATACCATTACCACCACACAGGTAGGTACTTATACGATAGAAAGCGTGAGCGACAGTTTTTGCGCTGGGTCAGGATTTGGCCAAGCGGTAGTTCAAAATTTTCTGACTCCGACGGCGACGCTCTCTGGTTCACCGGCTATTTGTGCGGGCACTGGCGACGGGCCGAGCATAAGCTTTACCGGCAATGGGCCATGGAGTTTTGTTTACTCCCTGAACGGAGATGAACAAGATCAGCTAAGCAGCAATAGCAGCACATACACGATCATTGCAGAAGAAGATGGTCTATATGAGTTGATCTCTGTGGAAGATGCGAATTGCAATGGAACCGTGAGCGGATCGCTTGATGTTACCTTATTGGAAGCTCCCACTGCGACCATCAGTGGCGGCGGAACGGTATGTGCCGGAGAACAGGCAACGTTTAATGTTGACCTAACCGGAAATGGCCCCTGGACGGTGCAATACACCGTAGATGGTTTCCCGCAAAGTCCGTTGACTTCCAACTCTTCGGCTTATAATTTTGAATCGGGAGTAGATGGTGACTATGTGATCGTAAGCGTAAACGATGATAATTGCTCAGGTGAAGTATTGGCCAGTCAGGCTGCCCTGAATGTAAATCCGATTCCAACTGCCGAGATACAGACCGCATCAAGTGTGTTCTGCATCGGCCAGGAAGTGGAAGTGGGTATAGACTTAGAAGGCGTACCCCCATTTTCTCTCGTATACATACTTAATTCAGATACGGTGACTGTAAATGGAATACAAGGTGACTTTATCCAGACCTTCACCCCTACCGAAGCGCTGAGCCTAGAAGTGGTCTCCATAAGAGATGGTAGCAACCCGACCTGTAGCGCAAATCCATTGGAATTTACCTTTATAGATGCTGTTGAATTGCAGAACGCACCTATACTTACCAGTGACACGACCTGTTCTGATGTTGGGCCGGTGAATATTGGTGTGAACGCTGCGCCGGGACTCACTTACTCTTGGAGCCCGACCACCAATCTATCTGATGCGAGCTTAGCGAACCCGGTATTTACGATTTCGGAGCCTAGCCCATTTGCGAAAAACTTTACCTATGTGTTGACTGCTTCCAATGGACTCTGTTCTGCAAAAGATACCATGACTTTACGTGTTGATCCCGGTCCGAACGCGTCATTTAGATTCAGTCCAGACCCTATCAATAGTGAAGATCCGCTAGTATTCTTTGACAATACAAGTTTCGCAGGTATGAATGCCATTTACCTTTGGGAGTTTGATTCTTTGGGTACTTCAGATAAGTTTGAGCCTAGCTTCAAATTTCCCGATGGTATAAATGATACTTATCAAGTTGATCTTACTGCCTTTGATCCCGTTACGGGCTGTATAGACACCTTCTCTGAGGTGATCAATGTGCGACCGCAAACATTGATCTATGTGCCAAATGCTTTCACGCCTGATGGCAATGGATTGAATGATCTTTGGGGACCTGTTCTTACTAATATCGATCCTACCGAATACCGGCTTACGGTGTTCAATCGAATGGGTGAGATCGTATTTGTAACATCAGATATCAAGCAGAAGTGGAATGGAAGTTTTAGAGGAAATGACTTCTATGCAGAGCCTGGAGTTTATGTATGGCAGATAGAAACCAAGAATGAAGTTTCGCTTGAAGATATCAAGCTCGAAGGACAGGTGACCTTGGTGAGATAATACAACTTAGCAATAAACGATGCGTCACTTAAACGATTATTGCTCTTGAAGAAACCAGTATGAAATTCAGTACCTTATTTACATTTTTTATTTTTCTGAGCGGATTAAGTTCTTCTCTAGCGCAGGATGCTTCGGACTATGTGGCTTTGTCCAGTTTTATGTCTCAGGCTGACCTTTCGTCTATTGAGCAGGAGAATCCGCTGAGATACCAGCAGCTCGCGTATCTAAATAGGCATGCTTATCATCTATCGGAAAGTGGCGAAAAGAGTGTGGATGGATATCCAAGTTTAAGTGATGTCATTAAGTTGTATCCATCCGAGCCGGATCTCAATTTATCTCTTATTGAGTCTGGGAATATGAATATGATGGCCTATAAGATCATCTTTTACATGGATAAATATTCACATTATAGGATTGATGGATCAACCCAATTACTGGTGATCCCACCGGTAAATATTCTGCTTCAAAAGGCGAATATTGACATAGAATAGAAACCGCAATGAAACCCAAATTTAATTTGAAATCCAATTATTTTATTCAAATCAGGACAGTCATGTGCTTCCTAGGTTTGTTCTTATTTGCATTTAATGCAAATGCCCAAGAGTATTCTATCACCAATGGAACAGTTACCACCTGCGATGGTATATTTTACGATGATGGTGGAGCCGCCGGAGCACCCTACGCTACAGGCCAGAGTTATACCTATACCATCTGCCCCGATAATCCGGGAGATGTAATTTCCATCAACTTTGTTGCTTTTGCTCTCTTTGTGAGTCCAAATCCCAATAACAGCGATTACCTGGCTATCTACGATGGTGATGATACATCTGCAGGTTCACTCGGTAGCTATACCGGTAGTAGCCTCCAGGGTGTCCCAGTTACAGGAACGGTAAATAATACTACAGGCTGTCTTACTTTCACTTTCTCATCGAGTGTGAATGGATCTGGTGCATTTCCGGGTTGGGAGGGTAATATTACTTGCACTACACCCTGTGCTGTTCCCACCGCCGCTTCGGAAATATTGGATCCTGCCCCAATGGGAACCGAGCAGTCTATCGGGATCTGTCTGGATGCTCCTATCACCTTCGCCGATAACGGATCTTTTGCAGAACCCAGTTTTAACATAGAATATTGGGTCTGGAATTTTGATGATGGAACCATTGATAGTCTTACCAGTTCTGCCAATATCGAACACGCTTATACGGAGCCTGGAGAATATTTGGTATCTCTGGCAGTGATTGACAATAATGGATGCCGGAGTCTGAATGTCGAACCCCTTCAGATACTTGTGAGTACTATACCCGTATTCAATACTTCTTTTAGTTCGCCAGTTTGTTTGGATGAACCGACCACTATAGATGGAAGTCCGGTGCAGAGCATTACGTTGACCGCACTGCCACCGCAAGTGGTAGCGGGTGAAACCTTCCTAGCCGATGGAGCTGGATTCTCATACTCCACTACTCTTACTTTCGATTTTTTTGAACCCGGGGCTACCCTTGATAATTGTGATGATCTTCAAGAAGTGTTTGTAAATATCGAGCATTCCTATTTAGGCGATCTTCAAACATCGATAACTTGTCCAAATGGGACTAATGTGGTACTATTGGAATACCCCAATGGCGGCGGCGGAACCTATCTTGGTGAAGCCATTGACACAGGCGATCAAGATCCAGGAATAGGCTCGGAATACGGATGGGCGCCAGGCGCGATGAATGGCAATCTTGCCGATCAAACCAACATTCCCGGGCTCGGACAACCACCGGGCAATTCAGTACCACCCGGCACCTATCAAAGCGACAATGATATGTGCGCATTGGTAGGGTGTCCTTTAAATGGAGATTGGACATTTAGCGTACTTGATAATTTGGCTGCCGACAATGGATATATCTTCGAGTGGGGGATAGATTTCAACCCAGCACTCTTTCCAGATATTACCACCTTTACACCCATAGTAGGTCTAGAAGCTGACTCTTCTTTTTGGGAAGGGCCAAACATCATAAGCGTATCTGAGAATGGAAACACACTCGAAACCCAATATAGCGAACCAGGCTTCTACGACTACACCTTCTTTGTAACGAATAATTTCAATTGCACCTTCGATACCACGATCACCGTCGAAGCTATAGAAGGGCCTGAAATTACGGCAGGATCGAACTTAACTTATTGTGAAGACCCAGTGCAACTGGAAGCTAGCCTGTCTAACGCGCAAGCCCCATCGTGCGGAGCAGATGCTGGACAATACACCTATTGCTATGAAAATGACGATAATCTAGTGGTTACCTATTGCCCAGATAATCCCGGTGATGGAACAAGTTTTATGCAAATCAATATCCTAAGCGGGGAAGTGGATGCCTTTGGAGATGATATTACATTTTACGATGGAGAAGATGACAGTGCACCTTTTATATCAAGTCCATTCATTACAAATCTTGCTGGAATTTCATTCTCAGCTTCAGGCCCTACCGGTTGCATTACCATGGTGATCACTTCCGGAAATACGGGGAGTTGCTCGGACGGTACCTTTGACCCGCTTGTGGTTGACGTGACCTGCGTAGCTATAAATGATTTGGTGTGGTCGTGGAGTCCGGCTACGGGATTATCCGACCCTAATATTCAAAACCCATTTGCAGAAGTAAGTCAGTCCACTACGTATACGCTAACGGCCTTTCCAGTGGGCTTGCCCGGTTGTGTAATTACAGATCAGGTTACGGTATCACCCGATGAGCTTTCCGATCCTGGTATCGATAATGATACTACCCTCTGCTATAATTCATCCTTGAGCTTTCTAACCGATTATCTTGATGGCGACCCTGCCCTCGGCGGTGCTTGGACAGATCTTGATGGAAATTCGGTGCCCAGTCAATTTAATCCAACCACCTATCCCGAAGGTGGAACTTTTAACTATACTTATACAGTAACCAACGGAACATGTGAAGGACAATCATTTTTGAATCTGACCATTCTTCCATTCTCTAATGCATCTTGCTGCCAGACCAACGCACAAGCTGGCAATAATGACGATGCCTGTAGCTTGGTTTACGAGCTTGGCGCCGAGCCTGCGCTGGGAATAGGTACTTGGACGGGTCCGCCAAATGTCACGTTCAGTGATGTGAACGATCCGCAGGCTATAGCAACCTGTACCACTCCCGGTGGCGGAGCGCTCACACTCACTTGGACAGATAATAATGGTACTTTTTGCTCAGAATCAGATGATGTCACCATCAACTTTGCAGATGAGCTTAGCGTCTTTGTATTGCCGGAAGACACCCGCTGCTTTGATGAATGCACAGGGAGAGCCATTGCCGTAGCCGACGGTGGAACGGTATCAAATGGACAATATATCTTTGACTGGAAAGAAAATGGGGCACCGGGTTTAATTCCCGCATCACGCGATTCGCTTTGCGTCGGTTCATACACCGTACTGGTATTTGATGTGCTGGGATGCAAGGACAGCACCACTTTTGACATTGGCCAACCGGAAGCCCAAAGTATTTTTGTCACTTCTACTCCCCCACTCTGCCATAATTCTTGCGATGGGAAAGTGACGATTGGTTCTGCCGGAGCGGTAGACTATAGCTTCGATAGTGGGGTGAGTTTTCAAAATTCAAATGTCGGATTGGTCTGTGCTGCCCACTACGGTAATCGCCCGAAATGCTGCTGGATGTGAAATTACTGAACCAGTGAGCTTAGTGAATCCCGACAAGTATACCGCCGACTTCAATATTAATCCTTTGCCCACCACCACACGAGATACCCGAGTTACTTTTCAGGATATCAGTCTGCCCGGCCCTGTGGCGAATTCTCTTTTCACCATCGGAAAAAATCCTGTGATCGGAGAAGCTGAGTTCCGCATCTCGACCTTTGAGTTTCCTAAAGATACTTCTGGGACTTATCCTGTAACGCTTCTCTCCAGAAATGTGAATGGATGCACGGATACCATAACAAAGCAAGTGATTATCAAAGACGACCTTCTATGGTATATTCCAAATAGCTTCTCGCCCAATGAAGATGGTATCAATGACGTATGGAAGATAAAAGGAAATACGGTTGATATTACCGATTTTCAATTGACCATCATTGATCGTTGGGGTAGAATAGTGTTCGCCACGCAAGACATCGACCAAGGCTGGAATGGAAGCGTAGAAGGCAGTGAATACTATGCAGATATCAATGTGTATTCTTACCTTATAAAAGTAGTCTCAAGCACTACAGAAGATAAATTTGAATTGACCGGGTCTATTACCGTCGTCCGGTAAGCAATACCTATTTAAATGCTACACGAAAGCCCTATTGGATTTAGTTCTGGTAGGGCTTTTTTTACGCTTTGTCTCGTCCTAGAAAAAGTTGACTAAAAATGAGTCAATATGTTAACAGGAAAAGAAAAAGAAGGAAACGTTTCCGTCCCAAAAGTATACAGCAAAGCATTTAAACAACAGGTTGTACGGGAATATGAATCGGGCTTATATACAAAAGCCACATTGAAGCGTAAGTATGGAATAGCGGGTAATTCTTGCATTCCACGTTGGTTAAAAAAATATGGTAAATTGAACCATCCAAGATACCTTAGTAAAGGTCGACCAATGAAAGATCAGGACAAACAGTACATCAAAGAGTTAGAGGCTAAACTTCGGAAAAATGAGCGTTTGCTTACGCGTAAACTTGAGAAAAAGGAAGCGGAGCTGATGGCTTACAAGCAGTTTATTTCTATAGCGGAACGTGAGTTAGATATTAAGATCATAAAAAAGTACGACACCAGGCAGTCCAAGAAATAAGGCGTAGAAGCGATCTGAATATCAGTGAGTTATGCCGATTGTTTGGTTTTAGTAAGCAATCCTACTATAAGAGAAAAGATTCATTGGTTTCTGATGATGAAGAATTAGAGGCCAATATTTTACGCATACGTCATCTGCTTCCAAGGTGTGGGGTGAGAAAGATCCATTACCTCATAAACGAGAATAAGCCACTGGATCAGCACATAGGTCGAGATCATTTATTTGATTTTATGAGAGAGCGATCATTACTGATATCGAAAAGAAAAAAGTACCACAAAACAACCAACTCAAAGCATTGGATGAGAAAATATCCGAATATCATTAAAGAAATAGAACTCACTCGCCCAGAGCAGCTATGGGTAGCGGACATTACCTATTTACAAGTTAACAAAGACCACTATTACCTGCACTTAGTTACGGATGCTTATTCGAAGAAAATAGTTGGATATGCGTTGAGTAACAATATGATGGCTGCCACGACATTATCGGCTTTAAAGAAGGCAATTGAAAACAGGAAATACGACCAAGCGCTCATACACCATTCGGATAGAGGCTTACAGTACAGCAGTGAGATCTATACTCAAATGCTAAAAAATAATGGAATCAGCATAAGTATGACAGAACAATCTGATCCATACGAAAATGCAGTAGCCGAAAGAGTGAACGGAATATTGAAAGATGAATTTGGATTAGACAACTCTTTCGAAAACTATGAGATATTAGAAAAGCAGGTGGCAGAGTCAATCGCGTTATACAATCAAGTAAGACCGCACTTATCAATCGCATACCTAACTCCAAGCCAAGCACATAATCAAAAGAGAACTAAACTTAAAACATGGAAAACAAAACAGCCTCCAAAACCAATCTTGGAAGCTGTTTAATCATGAGTATTTTTGAATAATAATCAGTCAACCATTTTCAGGACGACACACTTTCATTCTTATCCTTAAATTCGCCCAAGAAAGAATATAGATTTGAATCAACTACTCGCGATTATCTGGGATGTCAGCCCCCAAGCATTTGAAATACCTTTTATAGACTGGCCGGTACGGTGGTACGGAATCCTATTTGTAGTCGGGCTTTTGGTAAGCCAGTACATCATGTTCTACATCTTCAAAGTAGAAGGAAAGACCCAAAAGAATGTAGAAGACCTTACCATGTATATCGTGATAGGCACCATAGTAGGTGCTAGGTTGGGGCATGTATTCTTTTACGATGCCGCCTATTACCTAAGTAACCCATCGCAGATATTAATGGTTTGGAAAGGTGGGCTCGCCAGCCACGGTGGTGCCATAGGTATTTTAATAGCGATGTACCTATACTGTAGAAAGTATAAGTTCAGATACTTATGGGTATTTGATCGGATGGTGATCGTGGTCTGCTTCACAGGTGCCTGCATACGAACAGGTAACCTTATGAACTCTGAGATCATAGGAAAAATTACGGATGTGCCGTGGGCGATGTATTTCGTCAATGCCTATCCACCTGACTTGGCACTCGACCCAAGACACCCCGCCCAGCTCTATGAGGCCATTTATTGCCTTTTGCTGATGGCACTGCTCTTTTTTCTATGGAAGCAGAAGCGTCATTCGCTGAATGAAGGTTTTCTATTCGGAGTTTTCCTGGTTATTTTATTCAGCCTTCGCTTTCTGGATGAGTTTCTCAAAATCGACCAGGAAGCTTTCGAAGCCAGCCTTCCTATTAATATGGGACAAATATTGAGTATCCCTTTTGTGCTAGGTGGTGCCTTCTTAATTTGGCGGGCGGTAAGAATGCCCAAACCTTTAGAGAAATAATGAAGCCGGCCGTAACAGCAATTATTTTCTTACTGTCGCTGTGCAGCGCTGCCATGGGGCAGGATTATCTCTTTCAAAGATATCAGGAAGCTTGGCTGCCCGCAAATAATGATCGCTTCAGATTGGCATTTTACAATTTGGAAAATCTCTTTGACCTGAATGATGACAGCTTGACCTTTGATGAAGCTTTCACTCCCGAAGGAGAAAATGGGTATACCTTCTCACGGTACAAGAAAAAATCTACTGGGCTGGCGCGCACGCTAGCTGCGGTGGGTGGCTGGCAACCCGCCGATATTATAGGGCTTTGCGAAGTGGAGAGCCGCTGGGTGATGGAAGGGCTTACCATTCATTCTCCATTGAAAAAACTGGGCTATCAAATCGTACATGAAGATTCTCCTGATAGACGCGGCATTGACGTAGCCTGTATCTATCGGCCCGAGCGTTTTAACCTGATCCGATATACCTATTATCGTATCCATTTTCCTGACGATCCAGATAGAAAGACGAGGGACATGCTTTACCTAAAGGGCATTCTTCCCAACGATGATACCCTTCATGTATTCGTAAACCACTGGCCATCGCGGTATGGTGGTCAATTCAGCTCCGAACCTTCACGGGCGTATGTGGCGAGTGTGCTCAGGCAAAAAGTTGATAGCCTGAACAAGCGATTTGGTAATCCACTCATCGCGATATGTGGAGATTTTAATGACGAGCCCGACGATCTCAGTTTGGTGGAAACGCTCAAGGCTCAAACCAATCCGGCAGCTGCCCGAGGCAATGATCTGGTAAACCTGAGCGCTCCGATCAAGTATAAATTCGGAACCCATTCTTTTGCCGGCGAGTGGGGGGTACTTGATCATTTCATCGTAAGCAATAGCCTTTTAACAGGACAGAAAACATCTACCCGCCCCAATGCTGTTGGAGTTTTTGATGCCCCATGGCTATTGACCAAAAATGCAGCTGGCAACGCCGTTCCCTTGCGTACCTTCCAAGGACCAGCTTACAAGGGTGGCTATAGCGATCATCTTCCAATCTTTTTGGACATATATCTCGTGACTGAAAATAATAGCGGCGCCATCACAGAAGATAGCGCCGCCAAAATAAAGCAATAGATCTAAGTCGTTTTATACGTCAATCTTCGCGTACTTTGCATTCTTTTCAATAAACTCCCGACGTGGTGGAACATCATCGCCCATCAGCATAGAGAAAATCCGGTCTGCTTCTGCAGCATTATCTACAGTGACCTGACGCAAAGTCCTGAATTCGGGATTCATGGTGGTGTCCCAGAGTTGAATTGCATTCATCTCCCCGAGCCCCTTATACCTTTGGATTCCGACACTCGATTCTTTTCCGCTTCCTTTCATCTCTTCCACAAACTTGTCGCGCTGCTTCTCAGACCAAGCATATTTGGCGCTACTGCCCTTTTTTACGAGGTAGAGCGGAGGTGTAGCGATGTAGATATGCCCAGCATCTACCAGCTCGCGCATGTGGCGAAAGAAGAAGGTCAAAATAAGTGTTTCAATATGACTACCATCTACATCGGCATCACACATGATGATGACCTTGTGGTAGCGAAGCTTGGTGGTATCCAGCGCCTTGCTATCTTCTTCGGTGCCCACTCGCACTCCAAGCGCTGTATAAATATTCTTGATCTCTTCGTTATCAAAAATCTTATGCTGCATCGCTTTCTCTACGTTCAGTATTTTACCTCGGAGAGGTAGGATAGCTTGAAAATGACGGTCACGTCCTTGTTTGGCAGTCCCGCCTGCCGAGTCACCCTCGACGAGGTATATCTCACAATTTTCGGGGTTTCGGTCGGCGCAGTCGCTGAGCTTACCAGGCAGGCCGGTGCCAGAAAGCACGTTTTTGCGCTGTACCATCTCTCGTGCTTTACGCGCAGCATGGCGCGCGGTGGCGGCTAGAATGATCTTATTGACAATAGTCCGCGCATCATTGGGATTTTCTTCCAGATAATGGCTAAGCATTTCAGATACGGCTTGCGATACCGGAGCATTCACTTCCCTGTTACCGAGTTTTGTCTTAGTCTGCCCTTCAAATTGCGGCTCAGCAACCTTGACAGAAATCACGGCTGTAAGGCCTTCCCGGAAGTCATCGCCGGCTATTTCAAACTTCAGCTTGGAGAGCATACCACTATCTTCAGCATACTTCTTGAGTGTGGCCGTAAGACCGCGGCGAAAACCTTGAAGGTGGGTTCCCCCTTCGTGGGTGTTGATATTATTTACGTAGGCGTGGATATTTTCCGAGAAGGAAGTATTGTATACCATCGCCACTTCTACCGGTATCCCGTTCTTCTCACCTTCCATATAAATGGGGCTTTTGATAAGCGGCTCCCGTGACTGATCGAGAAACTGTACGAACTCGAAAAGTCCACCTTCGGAGTAAAAGTCTTCCCTTACTGGTTCACCCTTATCATCCAGCTCGCGCATATCGGTGATCGATATTTTTATTCCTTTGTTCAGGAATGCAAGCTCGCGCATCCTGCTGGCAAGCGTATCGAAATTATAAACATTGTCTTCAAAAATCGAAGTGTCGGGCTTAAAATGCACTTGCGTACCGTGGTCATCGGTATCGCCGATCACTTTAACTTCATACTGTGGCTTACCGATATTATATTCCTGCTGCCATATCTTACCATCGCGATATACGGTGGCTATGAGCTGTTCTGAAAGTGCATTCACACAGCTCACCCCGACCCCGTGGAGACCACCGGATACCTTATAGGTGTCTTTGTCAAATTTCCCGCCGGCGTGGAGCACCGTCATTACTACTTCCAGTGCCGATCGCTTTTCCTTCTCGTGATAATCGGTAGGGATACCGCGGCCATTATCCTTTACGGTTATGGAATTATCTTCATTTATGATAAGGCTGATGGTATCGCAATAGCCCGCAAGCGCTTCATCTATAGAGTTATCTACTACTTCATAAACCAAGTGGTGCAACCCCTTAAGGCCCGTGTCACCGATATACATGGAAGGTCTTTTTCGGACTGCTTCCAGTCCTTCAAGCACCTGAATATTGCCCGCTGAATACCCTTGGTTATTTTTCTTTTGATCGTCTGTCATTGAGTTGAATTTATCTCGAAATTTGAGTTGCACGAAAATACGCATTTTATTCCCTAAAACAGCGGTTCCACAGACCTAAAACCAAGTGCTTTTCAACAAAACAACGGCTTTATTAACAGGATTTTATGTGCAGGAAATCACCCTTTGCGAAAAGCCAAAAAAGCAGAAGAAAAATTAGGCTAAAATGCAAATTTTACTCCGCCCATGATAAAGACCCTTTGGGTGGGAAAGCGATAATAGATATCGTATTTCGATCCAGTAATATTATGCCCTTCAACAAATGCCGAAAGCCTCGGAGAATACTGGTACTCAAGCTGGAGGGAAAGATCAAAATAAGCATCTAACGCAATAATGGTGTTGCCGTCGGCTTCGACATCTATTCCAGCTACTGGAAAGAGCGACTTCACATCTCTGGAACCGACCAAGGCCATCTCGGTACCGATCTTGAATTTATCGAAAAGATTATAATTTCCCGTAAGGGCAAACCGATAAGCAGGGAGATGCCAGGCCCTTTCTTCTTTATCGGTATCGTAACTGAATACCTCACCACTCAGTCCAGCGCTCCACTTATCGGAATAGGTATAAGTGAGCTCTCCGAGCAAGGAGAACGTATTGACGGCATCATACACCACCGAAAACCGGTTCTCAAGGCTTATCAAAGTATCATTTATAAAGAGCGGGGTGTCGGTAACCCGTTTATAGCCCACTCGTGTATTGAAGCTCAGCCTGTCGCTTATGCTTCCGCGAATACCACCGTAAACATCATACTTTACCACCGAATTGGACAATGGACTATTTGAAAGCAACCAAGGATTTTGGGTAGTGAGCGACTTGAAGCTGTTGCGGTCTACCCTTCCGGTAATACCTGCGTAGGGCACAAAAATATGGTCGAAGAGCGCGTACGAAACTTCTGCATCGGGAAAGGCGTGGAAGCGTGCCTTACTGTCAAACTGCCCGTATAGCCCCAGCCCTACCATAGCCTTCAGCTTGCCAGAACGCAGCAATATGCGCGGAGTGGCATGAACGATGGCGTTATTGAAACTGCTACCCGGCACAGCCAAACCAGAAGTATCGCCCATAAAATCAAATGCTCCGAGCTCATCTGAACTATACCCGATAAAATCGAATCCAGAGTTCAGGGTATAGAATTGGGCTCCGCGATACGTCCGCAAATCAGCCGTAGCTTTTATTCCAAACTCGCTCGCGTCGTAGCGGTCATTATACAGATAGGTCTCAAAACCGATGTCATGATTAAGCCTTGAAGAGTCGCGGTAATAGCTATTCCACTCGGCATCAAGCATAAAATTATTGAAGCTCTGGCGTATGTCTTTCTTGTCGATATCAGCGTCTTGGGGGTCGAACCCATAATAGTATCGGGTATTCCGATCAAAAGCCAAACCGGCCTTCAAGCTGTGATCCCGGTATATCTTCTTGCCCCAAAGATTGATCTCATTATCGCTATAACCGCTGAAGGCAACTGGCCGGTTGACCCCATCTAACGCCGACATATGCCGCGCATGAATGCCATAAGCGAGATCGCGGTCACGGCTTGAAGTGTAGAACGCCTCGATATATGGTGTGGCAAAAGTACCTACCCCTGCTTTTACAAATCCTTGATAGAGCTTCTCGAGCGGCTCACGTACTTTAATCTTCGCCGCCTCAATCGTGTCTACTGAGATGGCTGTGGCCGGGCGCCGGGGAATCACAGAGTAGCTGGAAACGGATAGCTCGACAGGTATGTCGACCACGGTGGGGAGCTCAGTAATTTTAAAAACCTTTTGCACCGTGAGTGCCCGATCGCCGGTGATGATCTGTGTCTGATCAAAACCACCGTCACCACCTTGGGCCAGAGCGCCATTGGAAATAAGGAGGGCAGAAAGAAGAATAAAGAAAGTCGATTTCATCGATCTGCGATTAGTTTTTATCATTGATCAGTTTTTTATAATCATCTTCATAATCAAGGGTATCCCTTCCAGGAAGGGTGTCCTTGGCCGAGATGGCTTTGGTTTCAGCCTTATCAATGGCAGCCATTTTTTGTTTAGCGGTATTTACGAGATCCGCATCTTTTACATTGTCTATCACGCTCTTCAATGTGGCACGTGCCTGAAAGAAATCCTTTCGCTCCACATAGACATCCGAGAGTAGCAGGAAGCCTTTCACCTTCCAGAAATCTTGATTGGGGAAGCCTTCAATCAATTCAAAGATGGACTTTTCGGCCTGTGCCAAGTCTTTTTTGAAAAAGTGGATTTCCGCCAATCTGTATTTCGCTTCGGCACCTTCTTTGGAATTGGCCTTTTTGGCGAGCTGTGTGAATACCGGCGTAGCGCCGGCGTAATTTTTCTGAATAAATAGAATGCGCCCTTTGGTCATCCTGGCTTCGGTAAGTAAGTCTTCGGTGATATTGGCATCATTGATCACGCGGTCTGCGCCGGCCAGCGCTTCGTCGTACCTTCCCAAGGCATAATACGCGCGCATCTCGCCCAGACTGGCTCCGAGTATATTGGAAGCAAAGGTGGCCACGCCCTTCAGGCTTTTATAGTGTGCGAGCGCCGCTTCATATTCTTTCCTATCAAAACGGATCTGGGCGGCGCCTTCCAGTGCCGGCTCGGAGTATTGGCTGGCCGCCTTTGATGCGACATATTCAAATCCTTTGAGCGCCAAATCGAAATTATTTTGGCGATACGCGCAGTCAGCGAGATAGTAATTTGCGTCAAGCACAAAAAGACCATTCGGGTATTGCTTCAAATAATTTTGAAAAGCCTTGATACCTTTGTCGCAGTCGCCATCTGCCACCAGATTTTCAGCTGCCTGATAGCTCAAACTATCTATCTCAGACGGTGATACTTCGTAATCGGGTATCTCATTGAGCCATTTTGAGTACTCATCTACCTTCCCAAGATCAAGATAAATATTCTTAAGGGTCACCACGGCTTCATTTGATTCAGAGTCAACGCCATAATCGGCCACCACTTGCTTATAGCTCTTGATCGCTCCGTCGTAATCACTCTTGCGGTATTGCACGAGTCCGCGCTTGAGCAAGGCTTTTTTTCGATAGGGCGATTGGCCATAATCGGTGATCACGGTATTAAAAGCGCCGAGAGACCTATCGAGCTCATTCACCATAAAATAGCTATCGCCAAGCTCATATTGAACGGCAGCGGCTAGGGTAGTCTCTGGATAATCGCGCAGTAATTTTTCGAGCGCTGTGGCCTTTGGCTTAAATTGATCTTGGTAACCATAGGCCTGCGCCACCTGGAAGAGTGCGTAGTCGCCATTTGAATGATCACCCTTAGCTGCCGCTTCGTAGTTTTCTATGGCTGAGCCATAAGATTTGGTAACTAAATATAAATCACCAATGCGAAGCAGGGCATCGTTTTTTCTCCTAGTATCAATATTGGCCCCGGACACGTATTTTCGAAAAGATGAAAGTGCCGCAGGATACTCCCCTTGCTTGAATTGGGCATAGCCGATATTATAATTGGCCGTGTTATAATATTCGGTCTGAAAGGATGCTGAACTGGAAAGATAAGCTTGATAAGCGCTCACCGCCTTTCCATATTCCCCTTCACGGTAGTGGAGTTCTCCTGCCCAGTAATTGGCCAAAGCGGTAAGCTTGGCATCTTCAGGATATTTCTTCGAAAGGGTGAAATAGCTGAATGCCTTGGCAGCATCTTTCTTTACGGTCTCTGAAACCCCTAGATTAAAGGCCGCCTTTTGATATTGTCCCCGTTGCACGGCATCCAGACTTTTTAGTTTATTGAGCGCATCAATAGCTGCGGTATAATTTTTAGTAGCGAGGTGCACCTTCAAAAGGAAATCGTACGCTTCATCTTTTCGATTAGACTTAGGATACTTGTTAAGATAGCGCTCAAAGGCCTGTATGGCTTCATGGAAGGGATCATAACTGAGTTCGTAGGCGAGCTTGGCATAATTGAAGAGTGCATCTTCGGTCACCTGCTGGTCTTCATCTATTTCAGAAGCCAATTTAAAGGCATTCTGTGCAAACTTCTTCTCGTCAAGCTTCACATAGGCATCGGCCATCTGGTAAGTAGCCACTTGGGCGAGCGCCTTATCTTCGGCTTTGGTGGCTATGGCGTAGCTATCTATCGCTTTTGCAAAAGAGCCGCTCCGGTAATAGGCAAATGCGAGTTGATATGAATCTTCGGGTGAAGGATTATAATTGCGCGACATGTATTTTTCCAGAAAAGGAACCGCTTCGGCATATTCTTGCTTTTGGTAATGGGCATTACCTACCAAATGTGCGATTTCTTCTTCCCGCACCGTTTCTCCTGTCGCGAGCAGTGGTGTGGCGTAGGCGATGAGCTCATCGAACTTATCCTGATAGTGCAGGATCTGTGTTTTATAATACGGCACCACGGGGGCAAAATTCTCATCTTTTTCAGCTCTTTCGAGCGATACCAGTGCCGTTTGATAATTCCCTTCTCGATAGGCCAGATGCCCAAAATAATAATTGGTGGGCGCGAAATAAACGCCCTGCTTCTCCTTTAACTTGTAGAATTCTGATTTGGCCAGCCCATACTGCTCCAGCTCGAAGGCAGAAAAACCTTTCTTGAAAGTCACTTCATCTGCTTCGTCGGCCTTCAGATCTCTCACATCAAGCCTGTTAAACCAATAGATCGCATCATCATAATCACGCCGGTTAAAATTATAATCGGCCAGATTATGAATGGCGGGGTTATTCCAATTGCTCTCAGGGTGCGCTATGACGAATTCTTCCATCATAAACTCCGCGTCTTTATGGAAGAGCTCCATAGTGCAGAATGCTTCGTAATAGGTAGCATTCACGACCAATTCTGATTGCGTATTGGGATTTTGGGCGAGGTATTGCTCAAAGCCTTTTCTGGCAGACTCGTACTGCCCGGCCTGCATCCATTCTTTTGCTTCGAAATAGGCGAGATCGGCATTTCTGAAATACTCTGTCAGTTGCGCATGGGCAGTGAAGCTGGCTAGAAGAGCCAAAACAAAGCTTACAGAATATCGGATGTATAAAGGCATCTGGCGGTTTCAAAATTTAAGATGTAAAAATACGGGAGAACCCAAGGTGGTAGTGGGTAATGGCAGTAAAAGTTTTAAACGCAATTTTGTGAAGAATATGCCCGTTCCATAAGGGATTGAACACGTGAAGAAACGGCTGGCTTTGGAATTTATTTTAGCTTTACAGAAAATTTGGAAATGGCTCTGGACAGAATTGTCGAACTTAAAAATGTATCTATTTTTCAAGGTGATCACCTAGTGCTCAGCGATGTAAATATTGATATCAGCAAAGGCGACTTCGTATACCTGATCGGGAAAACCGGGAGCGGGAAGAGCAGCATTCTCAAAACCCTGTATGGTGAGCTTCCGCTAAAAGTGGGCGAAGGACATGTGGGCACCTACGATCTCAATAAATTGAAACGAAATCAGGTGCCATTTCTACGTCGTAAACTGGGTATCGTCTTTCAGGATTTTGAATTACTCACCGATCGGAGTGTAAACGAAAACCTGCTCTTCGTGCTGAAGGCTACCGGTTGGAAAAATAAGAGCGAGATGACCGTGCGGATGCAAGAAGTACTCGATAAGGTGGGCTTGGGCACAAAGGGATATAAATTGCCCCACGAGCTCTCGGGCGGTGAGCAACAGCGGGTGGTGGTGGCGCGTGCCTTGTTAAATGATCCAGATCTAATATTGGCCGATGAGCCTACGGGAAATCTTGATCCGGCCACTACCGAAGAAATACTCGGGCTGCTACGCGACATCAGTAAAAATGGACGTGCTGTGCTCATGGCCACACATGACTATGTGCACATGAAGAAGTTTTCATCCCATGTGATTCGCTGCGAGAACAATTCGGTGACCACCGTAATCGAATAGCCGTGCTATCGGTAGCCATCCCTGTATTTAATTATCCCATACTTAAGCTCGCAGGCCAGCTGCACCGCCAATGCAAAGGTGCAAAAGTTACTTTCGAAATACTGATCATAGAAGATGGGAGCACATCTTTTCTCAACGCAAACCGCGAAGTCCAAATTCTAGATCACGTAGATTATATTCAAAATGTCAAGAATCTGGGCCGAGCTAAAATCCGAAAATCAGCTGAGTAAAAAGGCCAAGTTTGACCATATACTTTTTCTGGATTGCGATGTGGAGTTGGTGGCCGACGACTTCGTTTCGACGTATTTGAAAAATCTCTCGCATCAGGTCGTTTGCGGCAGCAGAATTTATCCCGAGAAAGTCGATGAAGAATACCGGCTTCACAAGGTCTATGGGGAAAAGCGAGAACATAGGAGCTTGGGGAAGCGGGAACAGGAGCCTTGGAGCCATTTTATGACGTCCAACTTTTTGATCCGAAAAATGCTGATCTCAAAAATCGGTTTTGATGAGACCATCAGTGGCTATGGCCATGAGGACACCCTGCTGGGTTGGCAGCTCGAAAATGCGGGGATTGAAGTAAAGCATATTGAAAATCAAGTGGTTCACATCGGCCTTGACGTCACGGATGCCTTCATTGGCAAATCGCTGAAAGGCGCTCAGAACGGCTACGAGCTCTACGCCGATGGGAAGATTCCCTTGACTAAAATCCGCGCAGTGGCCACCTTCAATCAAATTAAAAAGATGAGAATCGACCGGCTGCTCCACTGGTTATTGGGATTTATGAGTACTCCATTTCGAAAAAATTTAAAAGGAAGCAATCCACAGCTCATCTTTCTTGACCTGCTGAAGTTACAAGCAATTTACCGGCTCTTGGCTAAAAGAGATTCTTGATCGCCGCGATCGTTTCGGCGTATTCGCGTTCCCATGATACCGTTTTTAGAAATCGCTCCGTATTTCCTGCGTAGTCGTATCCATTAGCCTTCAGCTCCAGCACTTCTTTAATGGTTTTGGCAATAGACTCAGGGGTATAGCTTGGGGTTACTTTTCCAATATCGGCGTCGCGTACGACGCGGCTCACCTCGGGCAGATCGGTCACTACCATAGGTATTCCGGCGGCGGCGTAGTCAAAAATTTTATTTGGGAGGCTATAGCGGTAGTTGATATTCGTATCCTTATCAAGGCTCAGACCCACATCGGCGCAGGCTGTGTATTGCAATAAACGCTCGTAGGGCAGCTTCCCGATCAATGTGACAGATCGCGCTAGGTTTTGGACTGCGATCTGTTTTTTTATGGCGGGTATGGCATCGCCACTACCTATGATGTAGAGATGGACATTTTCAAGGAGCGGCAGGGCATTGAGCAGTTCTTCGGCACCCCGATCAAGATTTATTCCGGCACCCTGAAGTATGAGAATGTCTGTATCAACGGGCATTCCAAGTCCAACTCGGGTGACTTTCTCTAATATTATTTTCCCGGAAGGGATATTTCGGGTCACCAGCACCTGCTCGAGTCGATACGTTTTTTGAAGAAGATCGGCGATAGATTTATTGACCGTAATCACCAGATCGGCGCGAGCGACGCTATGCTTCTCAAGCCATTTCCAAACTCCTTTCTTGATTCGGCTTCCTTGTATTTCGGGCACTTCCGTGAAAAATTCGTGGCTATCATACACCAGCGGTTTTTGCCTTATCCAAGCTACGAGACTATTGGCTGGCAGGGTGTCCAGATCATTTGCGTAAAGAAGATCTACCTTCTTGAAAAGCAATTCGAAAAACAGACGGATATTCAGATTTGCATAAAAAAGCGCCGAGCTATTGAACAGCAATCTTAGGCGCTTCACCGCATAGGGACGATCAATCGCCAGGCTTGTTTTTAGCATCCTCCCGATCAATAAAAGCTCAAAACCGGCGTCGGCCAATGAAGCGCATTGCTTGCGCACGCGTTGATCTGTGCTGAGATCATTGCTTACAGAAATAATTATTCGCTTCACGGGGCGCCAAAAGTACAGAAAGGAGGGCATAGGATGCGCAGTTGACAAATTGCTTTAGATTTGCCAAAAAAGAGCAAATGAAGATTGAATATGGTGCTTCGCTGAAAGCCTATAATACTTTTGGAATAGAAGCCAAGGCAGAAGCATTTGCGGAGTTCCATTCCATAGGCGAACTGAAATCTATTTTCCAAGATACGAAGCTCGCCGCCATGCCGCGGCTCATTCTTGGCGGAGGGAGCAACCTGCTCTTCACAAAAGATTTTGATGGGCTCGTATTGAAGAACAAGATAACCGGAATCGAAGAAATAGCAGAGACGGAAACCCATGTTTCGGTGCGCTCCGGAGCCGGTGAAAACTGGCATAGCTTTGTGCTTCACTGCATTGATAATGACCTGGCGGGACTTGAAAACCTATCCCTGATACCCGGAAATGTAGGCGCCAGCCCTATGCAGAATATCGGAGCCTACGGAGTAGAGATCAAAGATCGCTTTGAATCGCTCGAAGCATTGCATCTAGAAAGCCTGGAGCTGCATGTATTTGATGCTGCTGCCTGTGAATTTGGATATCGAGAAAGTGTCTTCAAGGGAAAATTAAAAGACCAATACATCATTACGAGCGTAACGTTCAGCCTATTAAAAAACCCCGACTTTAAGGTGGAGTATGGGGCGATCATCGATGAGCTAAAGCAAATGGGCGTGAACACCTATTCTACTGCCGCCATCAGCCGGGCGGTGATCAATATTCGCAACAGCAAGTTGCCAAACCCAAATGAATTGGGCAATGCTGGCAGCTTTTTCAAAAACCCGGTGATCGACGAAGGGCAGTATAAAAAATTGGCTGAGTCCTTTCCGGATATTCCCCACTACCCTGCCGGCGAAGGACAAGTAAAACTTGCTGCTGGCTGGCTTATAGAGCAGGCCGGATGGAAGGGCAAGCGCGTGGGCAATTGTGGGATGCATGCCAAGCAGGCCTTGGTATTGGTGAATTACGGGGGTGCCACTGGACCGGAAATCTACGCGCATTCCACGAAAGTGAAAGATTCTGTTTATGAGAAATTTGGAGTGGAACTGGAACGGGAGGTGAATATTATATAGGCCTTTTGGTCGCGGGTTTTAAGTCGCGGGTCGCGGGTAGGGCATTTACCAAGAGTGCACCATACTGCGGCTGGCATCGAGAAGAATGTGACCTTACCTCGCTGCGGCATTCAATTGCCACGCACCTGCCGGAAGCAGGTAGGAACTTGCGGTACATACAGCACTTGTTGGCCCATAAGGGCAGCAAGACTACGGAGAATTATACACACATTACCAGCAAAGGCTGGGATCAGTTGGAGAGTCCATTGGATGGATTGGATTTCTGAATTTTGGGATTAACTTTGGCTGATTATGAGTTATTTACCGACTGAAAACGGCGTCCAGACAACTGTGATATATACGGAAGTTCGGTGAGAACTTCCGTATATGCTTATGTTGTGCAACATGCTAAAAAACGAGACAATTGAGAATTGAATATCAACATAACGAATCACTCAGCAGAGGTTATCAGGGCATTAGTCTTGATGAACAGGAGTGTCGTGAACATTTCCAAGGATTGGTAAAAGACAATTTACTTGACCGTGAAGAGAGGGATGATACTTTGGACCAATTAAGGGCCAAAATACATGAATCAGGATTTGACGCAACCGATGGTCTTATGGCGGACATTCAGGCTTTGGAAGATGAAAATATTCAAGTTCAAAACTTCAGAGTTGGTGAAGCATATGCCGAAGTGGTTCTAGAACGATCTTTTTCTTGCCGATTCTACTGGAACGAATTAAGAGATGCCCGTAATCCAAGAGGTAACAAAACAGGGGCCGATTTGGTCGGTTTCATTGAAGCGGATGGTCAAGTACTTTTTTTATTTGGTGAGGTAAAGACATCATCTGAAACGGCAAACCGACCTCCACAAGTAATGACAGGTGCAGATGGAATTGAAAGTCAGTTAAGAGATTTATACAACAATAGACCAAAACGGCAAATTTTAATTTCTTATCTAAAGAGTAAAATGCGTCTTTTTCCAGAGGGTCATCCATTTAAAGTTAATTTTGACGCAGGTTTTAGGGCATACTATTCCAATCCTGAAAATTACCAACTGATTGGGGTCTTGATCCGTGATATTGAACAAGATGAAAGAGATCTATCACTCAGTTATGGAAGGTTGAGTGCTCGCGTATTGGGCCCAATTGGGCTTAAATTATTGGCTCTCTACCTTCCGATTCAACAAAAAGATTGGTTGAATATCATAAACGAGGAAAACGAATGAGCATACAGACCAAATATCACATCTTAGAACAAGCATATTCAGATATGCTTGCGGGGATTGGTATGCTCATACAAAAGGGGAAATTATCAAGACGGTTTACAAGTCTTCAACCCGATGAAGTTGAAATCCAAGAGCTCATCAAAGCCAAAGAATTATGCGAATTACGAATCATTGAACTTTGGGAATTACGAAATACTGAGCATTCATCAAACGAATTCAAAGCCTTGTGCTCTACCTATTTTGATATTGCCAGTCAGTTACCTGCAATTGTTGAAAGTGAGTATTTCGTGTATGAGACTTTTAAGCTGATTGCATTCGGATATTTAGGAGAGCATTGGCATTTTGTAAAGCAATACCTAAAAGGGCTTGAAGAACAGATACGAAATATTGAGCTTGTTGATCACTGGAACAATAGAATCTTGACCGTATCTTTTAAGGCAATTGTGCAATTGGTGAAAAAAGAAAATTGGCGAGATGTCAGCGAGGTTATAGGTCTTATTAATCAATTAAGAATCGAACAACAACAGTTTGAGACCAACTTTCTTAATCAGGTAAATGAGGAAAGTCGCCCTTATGGAGCGGCTGAATTGGTTTCTTTGTATCATTTCGCTAAAAGCATCGATATTTTAGGACAATACTTATTGGAAGGTAGGCCTTTAGAGCCAGAAGATCAGTTGCGCTATCATTTACAGATTTCAGGTGAGTATGCCCAAAAGTCAGGCAATATAAGTTTGAGCTTGTTATACCAATTCTTTGAAGCATTTGCTGTGAAGATGGTCAGGAATACCATTTGGCATAACACAAGAGGCATCAACAATTGGGTAACAAAGTTCAATAGGTTCATTAGCGAACAAGATAACAAGGGGTTATTTGAGCTGCTCTATCCACAGAAAGAATCCATTTTGGAAGGACAATTGCTAAATCCTGCACATCGGGCTATCGTTGTAAACCTTCCGACATCCAGCGGTAAAACCTTGATTGCAGAATACCGGATTTTACAGGCTTTAAATCAATTTAAAGCTCAGGGTGGTTGGGTTGCTTATGTAGTTCCAACAAAGGCATTGGTTAACCAGATTTATAACCAACTCAAAAGAGATTTGGGTAATATTGGATTAAGTGTGGAAAAAGCAAGTGGAGCCATTGAATTGGATGGATTTGAGCAGCACTTGATAGAAGAAAACGGTAATCAAACCACTTTTGATGTTCTTGTAACCACCTATGAAAAAATGAACCTGCTTGTTCGTCAAGGTCTTGGTACTACAGAACAAAGAGCCTTGGTTTTAGCAGTAGTGGACGAAGCGCACAACCTTGAAGAGAAACAAAGAGGTTTAAACCTTGAGTTTCTTTTGTCAACAATTAAAAACGATTGTCAGGAAGCGAATTTCTTATTAATGACACCAGATATTTCCAATTCTGATGAAATCGTTAATTGGCTGGCTCCAGACAGAGGGCAGGTTATCAATTTAGAATTGGATTGGTGGCAACCGAATGAGCGAGTTATTGGAGCAATTCAAATAGAGGGTCAAAAAAGAGAGTATGACTATGTATTGAGAACATTGCATACAGATAAAGGAACGTACGAAGTTGGGGGAGCTATTCCTTTGTTCCAAGGAACTACCGATGAAACAGCATCTCAGGCTAGAGCGTCAAAAGTAAAAATTGCAAAGGCTGTTGGGGCTAATTGTTTAAATCCTGCATCACCAATAATTGTCTTGGCATCTGACCCGAATGAAACGTATAGCATTGCTGAAACGCTGTTTGAGAAATCGGATGATAATTTTGGTTATGATGATGATGTTGATTTATTAATCAAATTAGTTCGAAGTGAGCTGGGAAATGATTTTCCCTTAGCAAGATTTTTGAGCAGACGGATTGCAGTTCACAGTTCTGCCCTTCCAGATGAAATTCGTTTTTTAGTTGAAGATTTGATGTCAAGCGAAAAATTACAGGCATTAGTAGCAACTACAACAATAGCCCAGGGAATTAATTTTCCTGTTTCAGCTGTAATTATGGGTGCCTATAATTATCCATATGTTGGGCCAATGCCAGTTAGAGACTTCTGGAATTTAGCAGGAAGAGTTGGTCGTGCTGGGCAGGATAGTATGGGGTGGGTTGGCGTTTGTGTAAGAAATGATAGTGATCTAGTGAATGTAACCCGCTATGTTAATACGGTATCGGAAGATTTATTATCCCAATTGGTAAGTATTATTGATACGGCTTTAGAAAGACCTGATGTTGATTTTGAAAGATGGCTTTATTTCGATGAAAGATGGTCTTCATTGCTGCAGTTTATTTCACATCTAAGAAAACAGACAGAAGCCCAAGACTTGTTTATAGCACAGCTTGAACAGAAACTTCAAGGAACCTTTGGTTATCGTCAGTTACCACCCGAGAAGAAAACATTTTTGAGAAATCAGATCAGAAGATATGCTGAAAGTATTTCTGTAACAGATGCTGAAAGATCCGACAAAACAGGTTTCTCAACTGTTTCGGTTAATCAAATGATGTATAGGCTAAGAGGTGCAGGTCTTGTTAATAGCGATTGGAATAAAAATCAGTTGTTTTCTGAGCAGAACCAAAGTATGCAAAAACTGGTAGGAATAATGCTAAATACCTATGAGATAAAAAAATCAATAGAAACACTAGGTACTAGTGAAAGACCTTTAGATCAGTCAAGCATTGCTAGATTGATAATTGATTGGGTTAATGGGCAATCTGTATCACGAATAGCAGAACGGTTTTACCCCAATGAAGATTTGAATAATGCGATTCGGAAAACTACACAAGCTTTATATAAAGTAGTAGCCCAGTCCGCCACTTGGGGTTTAGCAGCTTTGCAAAGTATGCCTACAAGTGGCGTTGATTGGGATAATCTGTCCGAGATTGATAAAAAAAGGATGGCAAATCTTCCTGCCTACCTGCATTATGGTGTCAATACAGATGAAGGTGTGTTAATGCGAAAGAATAATATTCCAAGAAGCATTGCCAATCGTTTAGGCCAGTTATACGATGCAGCAGTAAATGGCGAAATTTTCTCTCAGCCAACCGATTCAGTTAATAATTGGCTTAGAAATCAGGAACGAGAAACTTGGGAAAGTGTTAGACCTGCTGGTTCAAGATTAAGTGGTGAGGAATACAAGAGAGTGTGGGAGAAATTGAATGGGATAAATTAAAAGCACGATTGCACAACATCACCTACACTCAAGCAGGGGTTTCGTGCTTCGTAGGACAGTTAGGTAGTAAAATTAAAGTTCAGTTCTTCGTAGGAGGTTCAGTGGTTAAAATCCCTGCCTGCGTATAGCTGAAAAACGTTGTGCTTCATGGAAAAAAGCGAAAACTGAACTTTAATGTTAATCGAATTGATATAACACACAACCAAACTGACAGACTAAATAATCTGAATGCCCTCGCTCCGCATTTTTTAAAATTTCTCTGCCAACCCACATTTGCTGTCCCGTACTGAAATAAGTTGACCATTTTTCACCCTAAACCGGATAGAAAAATGGCAAGTAAAAAGTCGATTGGAGTAAGATCCAACCCAAGAAGAAATCGCGTTTTCAGTGATAGCTTTAAGCTCAAGAAGGTTAGAGAGTTGGAGCTAAATCAAACCAGGGTTTGCGATATTTGTAGAGAATACGACGTAAGCTCTACAGCAGTCTACAACTGGGTTGATAAATTCTCCGTTCTTAAGACGCAAGGAGTGCGACAAATAGTTGAGCCAATGAGTGATACCGCCAAATTAAAAGCCCTAAGAGAGCAAATTGGATATACTGGACTAAGCTGACCCCTCTAAAGCTCAACTTATGGGCATCTGTCATTCTGGCGGATACTGACCCCCCTCTTTTAAAACGAAAAGAGCTCGTTAAACAAACTATTCCGGAGTGAGCTGACCCCCTTCGGGTTTTTATTCTGGAGCATTTTGACCCCTCTGGCTCTTCTTGTTTTTGGTTTTGGTTCATTTGATGGAACCCCCATCAGAAGATAAATAATGGCTGGAAAACCAAAAGAAATGAGTCAAGTAAAACAAATTCTACGCATGCACAATCAAGGCAAGGGAATAAAAACCATTGCCAAGGCCTTGTCAATTAGCAAAAATACCGTTAAAGATTACGTTCGTAAAGCAAAAGCGGGTGACCTTCCAGTAGAAGCCTTATTGGCTTTGGAAGAGCCTATTTTGGAAGGGAAACTTCTAGCAGGAAACCCAGCATATAAAGATGAGCGGTATGAGCAACTCAAACCCCGGTTGACTTACTATAGCAAAGAACTCAATAAAGTCGGAGTTACCCGTATGGTGCTCTGGGAGGAGTACACAGAAGGAAATCTGCATCCTTACAGTTATGCTCAGTTCTGTTACCACATCCAGCAATACCAGCGCAGTGGCAAACCCTCTATGGTATTAGATCATAAAGCAGGCGATAAGCTTTATATAGATTATGCCGGTAAACTTTTATCTTATACCGATAAAAATACTGGCGAAACAATCAAGGTACAGGTATTTGTAGCTTGCCTGCCGTATTCTGATTATTGCTTTGCCATGGCAGTGCCCAGTCAAAAATTAGATGATTTTATTTATGCACTAGGCTGTTGCTTAAAAAAGCTTGGTGGTGTGCCCCAAACTCTGGTGCCAGACAACTTAAAATCGGCAGTTATAAAAGCAGATGCCTATGAACCTACTATCAACAAAGCCCTGGAAGATTTTGCCAACCATTATGGCACATCAGTAACGCCGGCACGACCCAGAAAACCACAAGACAAATCTCTCGTAGAGAACCAAGTAAAGCTTCTATACAGCCGTGTATATGCCAAACTGCGCAACTGTACTTTCTTTGATCTCCCTTCTTTGAACCAGGCCATTGCCGAAAAGGTTAAAAACCACAACCAGACCCGTATGCAGCAAAAAAGCTGCTGCAGGGAAGAGAAGTTTATGGCCGATGAGAAACACACCCTCCAACCTTTGCCCGCAGAGACCTTTGAGCTTAAATACTATAGAGAGCATAAAGTAGCCAAGAACAACCACATCTATCTAGGACAGGACAAGCACTATTACAGCGTGCCTTTTACCTGCATAGGCATGAAAGTAAAGGTGGTTTATACCCGCTCCCTGATAAAAATATACCACAAAGACAATGGTATTGCCACGCATCTCAGAAGTTTTAAGAAAGGCGGTTATACCACAAAGAAAGAACACTTGTGCTCCCACCACCGGTATTATAAAGAACGCAGCCCTGCGTATTATCTGCAACGCGGGCACAGCCGTTCCGATGTGGTTTACCGGTACATAGATGCTTTGTTCAAGCAGGATAAATATCCCGAACAGCTTTATAAAACCTGTGAAGGTGTATTGAACTTGGCCCGGAAAACCGACCGACATATTTTTGATAAAGCCTGTACCATAGCCATGGATTATCAAAACTGCTCCTACAGGTTCTTAAAACAGATACTGGAGAACCGAATGACCGAAAATCAAGAAGAATCATTGCCCAAACCCCTGCCCACCCACGGCAATATCCGTGGGGCAGACACCTATAAATAAGTAACCCTTAAAATCAATAACTACATGAACACGATTGAAAATCAATTATCACAACTACGATTACAGGGAATGCACACCAGCTGGAAAGCTATGGTAGAAACCAGGCAGCACCATGAGCTGTCTTTTAACGAAGGCCTGGAAGTCCTACTACAAGCCGAAGCAGAAGAGCGCACCTACAGGCGTTTTGAGCGCCTTAAAAAAGGTGCACAGTTTAGATATCAGGCTACTGTAGAAGAGCTGAACTTTACAGCAACAAGAGGAGTCAATAAAAGTCAAATTACCGAGCTTACTACTGGATCGTATCTTGAAAAAGGAGAATCAGTACTTATTACCGGTGCCACAGGCTGCGGAAAAAGCTTCCTTGCTTCGGCATTGGGGCATCACGCATGTAGTCAAGGAAATAAGGTGCTATACTTCAATACCTTAAAGTTATTAATGAAGACCAAGATGAGCCGTATAGACGGGAGCTTTTTAAAGTTCTTTGATAAGGTGGCCAAGGCCAAATTGCTGATACTGGACGATTTTGGACTTGCTCACTTAGATGAAAAGCAACAGATGGATCTCATGGAAATTATTGAAGACAGACACGGAAAATCATCTACAATTATAGCGAGTCAATTACCTGTAGGAAGCTGGTATGAAATTATAGGTGAGGCCACCATCGCCGATGCTATTTTAGATCGACTGGTTCACACTGCACACAGAATAGAACTGAAGGGAGAAAGTCTTAGAAAAAAACTGTAACATTGTCAGGAAATTATCTTTTCGACCAATATCTTTGAGGGGGGTCAGTATGACCGGAATGGGGGGTCAGCATCACCGGAATATCCAAGCAAATCGCTGAGCTACAGAAACTGCTGGGACAAAAGCAGGTAGAGATTGAATTTAAGGACAAACTCATTGAGGTTGCGGAAGAAATGTATGGGGTAGACATAAAAAAAAAGCTTGGCTCCACACAGTCATCTGGTTCAGGGAAAACAAAGACAAACACAGACTAAAAATGCGTTTGATCTATCAATTTGCTAAAACAAGCAGGCAAAATATTCATCAGAGGTATCAGCGATTGCTGAACAAAACCGATGAGTGGTGCCAGATTGAATACCTGCTGCACGAACTCCGCGATGATCACCCAAAAATGGGTGCTGTGAAAATGCATTCCATGCTCTTACCCGATTACATCGGACGCGATCGATTCCTCGCACTCTACCGCGATATGGGCTTCTGTATTAAAAGGAAACGGAATTTTAAGAGAACTACCGACAGCAATGCGGTGATACGATTTCCCAACTTAGTTGACTCTATCAAGTTGACACGTGTCAACCAAGTTTGGGTGAGCGATATCACCTATTATCAGCTTGGAAAACGATACTACTACATGACCTTTATTCTCGATCTTTTCAGCAGGCTTATTGTCGGTTATAATCTGAGCAAAAGGCTCTTAACTACCCATACAACAATACCCGCTTTTAAGATGGCCTGGAAGGATTACAACCAGGATCAACAACTCATCTTTCACTCTGATGGGGGTGGACAATACTATAGCAAGAAGTTTTTACAGATAACCAAGGGGCGGATTATCAACAGTATGGCTGAATCTGTATACGAGAACGCACACGCCGAACGCATAAATGGCATCATTAAAAACGAATACTTAAAACCTTGGAATCCCCAGGATTTTAGCCAGTTGTGGACAAAACTCAAACAAGCCGTTCACAACTACAACCATCTTAGACCACATAGGAGCCTGAAGCTCAGAACCCCGGCTGATGTACACTTCGGTTATCAACAAAAACCCGGGTTACTAACAAAGAAAAAAGAAGCAAAAAAGAAAGAGTTACATTTAATAACACATAGTGAGAAAATGGTCAACCGTATTTAGTATTGGGACAGCAAAGCCACACAAGCCAACCCACAACCCACAACCCACAACCCAAGCTTTACAAAAGAGCCAAATCGCCTTCGCTCTACAATAATTATGTTTTATATCACAATAGTCAGGTTAAAGCTGACCTTAATGCTACAAATGATAAACACAAAAACTATTTTTTGTATCATTGTAGTCAGGTTAAAGCTGACTTATAAACTATGAAACATAAGTTCATATCTACACAATCAAACGAGATTCTGACTTTCTTCAATCAAATGAATAAGGATTGCTTTGATTATTCTGAGGCTATCACAGCTTTGCCTAATTCCAATGAGAGTGCTTTAAAAGAACTTCTTAGCGACATGGTAAAAAGAGGCCTTCTGATGCGCTTAAAAAAAGGATTGTACTACATCATACCTTATGAGCAAGAAGCGGAAACTTTTATGCCTGACTGGCATTTAATCGCAGAGCATTTAACAAAAAGAACTAAGCATTACATCGGCTACTACTCTGCTTTACAAATACATAACCTAATAACTCAACCATCACTAAAGGAACAAATCGTAGTTGCAAAGCAGATGCGACCATCAACTTTAAAGATTAAGAAAACATCTTTTCAATTCATTTACCATAACGAGAAACATTTTTTTGGTTCTAAGAAAATATGGATTGATAGTTTCAATAAAGTTGAGTGCTCTGATCTTGAAAAGACATTTGTCGATTGTCTATTTAAACCTGATTATGCAGGAGGTATTGTTGAAGTCGCAAGAGCAATATATACGTCCAAGGACAAAATAAAATTCGAAAGGCTCCTTGAATATACTCAGCGTTTTAAATCACAGGCAGTGATTAAACGGTTGGGATTCCTTCTTGAAACTCTCGAAATAGAATCGGGTATCACCAAGAAGTTACAGAAAGCGAAAACAGCTTCTTATGTTCTGTTAGATACTGAACTACCAAAATCAGGCAAGATGATTAGCCGATGGAGCATCCAACAGAATTTAGAAACAGAAACCATTAAATCGGCCATCTACACATGATTAAGCCGGGAGAAATACAAAACAAAGCACGAGAAGTTGGAGTGCGAGATCAGCAGATTGAGAAAGACTATATCCTTTCTTGGATACTGCAAGGAATTGCTCAACATGAGGAGCTTTCAAGAACCATAACTTTTAAAGGTGGTACAGTATTGAAGAAAGTCTACTTTGATGATTATAGATTTTCGGAGGACCTTGATTTCACTTTGCTCAATAATGATATTTCGAATGAACAAATCTTTGAATGGTTCTCCGAAGTATTTGAATACATAAGAGATGAAGCCAATATACCTCTTGAGATCATAGACAATAACAAACATGAAGATGGTGGCATCAACTTCTACATCAGTTATGTCGGTCCACTTGGAGGGATAGGTGCTAACAAACGGGTTAAAGTTGATGTTTCAAGAAGCGAGCAATTTCAATTTAAACCTGTAATGCAGAACACCTTTCTAGGTTACTCAGATCAGGAAGATCATCAATTGCTCTGTTACCCACTTGAAGAAGTCTTAGTCGAAAAATTGCGTTCAGTAATACAGCGTATGGAAGCACGAGATTTCTATGACATCTGGTACTTATCGGAAATCTATGAAATGGATGTTGCTTTTTACTCCATAGAATTCAGAGCAAAATGTGAAAGCAGAGAAATTGACCCGACAGATTTTCATAATAAACTTGCACAACGATTACCACAATATAAAGGTCGATGGCAAGCGTCCATGGCAGATCAAATACAAGATTTACCGGAATTTGACCAAGTAGAAAGAGAAGTTATGCGACACCTAAAGAAACTGGAACTAGCATGAACATCGCTCAAATAGAAAAGAACTTGCAACAGCTGATGAACGCCTTCAATAAGGAAAGTTTCATCTATGAATTGCTTTTAGCTTATGGATCGCCTAAGGCTTCCATCACCTGTTTGCAAAAAGGGAACTTGAATCTTTCAAAAAATAAAGGTGAAATCCTCTAGAAAAAGAAACTCTTTTTCAAAGAGGAATACAAAAAAGACCTACCTATCGCCGTCTCACAAATAGCAAAGAACATCAAGCACAATGAACGCTTTGAACAGCAGGACGATGACGCCCTTCTGAACCAAGGTTTCCCGGTAGTTCCAGATGGTCTTGCTGTCGGGCACCCTGTAGCTTATCTTGAGCCCGAGGAAGCGCTGAAAACTCTTGCGGTCGGTGATCTGGAATTCCATCTGGTCATCGGAGAGGTTGTAAATGCCCTGCAATACCAAGAGCTTGAACATCATCAGGCGGTCGAAAGGAGGGCACCCACCTTTGGAACGTTCCCTGTCCGGATCGGAAAATGCCTTCTCAATGACCGGGGCAAAGATGCACCAGTCCATGTGGGCGTTGAGTTTCAGAAGGGGTCGTTCAGCTTGTTCAGCTTTTCGGGCTGGAAATGGTCATCGAAAAGACCGAGAAGATTGATATTTGCCTTACTAATTAATTACGCAATAAATATCCGTAATTTCAACCGGAGAACAATGGGTATATTATTGACAATTAATTGTTTGAATTCTGTTGGGTTTTTAGAGATTCCCTTAAATAAAGCCAAAATGAACAACACAGAAACACTTGAGAAACTCAAGAGAATGCGCCTTCACGCCATGGCGCAATTGCACAACCAGTACATGGAAAGCCAGCAATATAGCAGCTTTACCCCGGACGAATATATCGCCCTGCTCGCCGACCACCAATGGGAGTCACGCCAAAACAATAAAATACAGCGCCTACTCCAGCAGGCAGATTTTAAACAGAAGGCGACCCTGCCGGAAATAAACTACAACCAGAGCAGAAACCTGGATAAAAATGCATTTAACCGGCTGGCAGCTTTGACTTTTATAGAAAAAAGGAAAACTTCATTATAACCGGAGCTTCAGGCGTAGGAAAGAGTTATCTAGGTCAGGCCATTGGAAATCAAGCTTGTATGCAAGAGCACCGCGTGATATATACCGGTACAGCGCGCCTGTTTGGTAAGCTCAAAGTAGCCAAGGTAGATGGTACGTATCTCAAAGAAATGAAAAAGCTCAATAAAGCACAGTTAATTATACTAGATGACTTTGGTTCACAGGAACTTGACAACTTTGCCCGCGAAACGCTCCTAGAGATCATTGATGACCGATATCAACAAACATAAACCATAATAACGTCCCAGCTTCCGGTAGCAACTTGGTACGATATAAGAGGAGAAGGCACGATTGCAGACGCCATACTGGACAGGATCGTGAACTCTTCGCACAGATTAGAGCTCAAAGGTGAGTCCATGAGAAAAGCCATTAAAACAGTAGAATCAAACAAAAATAATTAGTACAATTGCAGGTCTTTTAAAGTGGCACCATTACTCCGAAATGAGTGGCACCGCCCGACCGAAATAGCCAACTGTGGGAATAAGCGACTTTTACCCTCAGGATAATTAAAGAACTGTTTGTACTTTGCAGTACGGTTCTGCCTATGCTGGGCGCACACAAAACCTAAGAAAAAATGGGGCGGAAAGTTCGGCTAGCTAGCCTAGTTCTTCAAAGCTAAGTTTCGTCTAGGTGGACATAAAAGTCCTCTCAAAAGCCCCACGTATCTTAGCCAAACCGTTAAAGCGCATTTGATGTAGACCTAGAAAAGACCGATATTTGAATTATGAATTTGAAACAATACATCACAATCGACCCCAACAAACGATTTGGACGTCCCATTTTGATTGGTACCAGGATTTCGGTATCCGATATTCTCAACTGGTTGGGTAATGGGATGACTAAGGAGTCGATCCTGAAAGACTTTCCCGAGTTAACCGAGCCGATGATCAATGCAGCATTGTTTTATGCAGCATCAAGACAAGATCACCTTGGCTTTGCTTCATGAAGTTACTGTTTGACCAAAATATTTCATTTCGAATACTTCGGAGAATCGAATCCCATTTTCCAACAGCAACCCAAGTTCGACTTGAAGGATTAGAGAATTCTTCGGACAAAGAAATATGGGAATATACCAGAGACAATGATTTCTTAATCGTAACCTTCGATTCTGACTTTTACGAATTCTCAGTGATTTGGGGATCTCCACCGAAAATAGTCTGGCTAAAAAGCTTCAATCAAATGACTAACGCCATTGCAGATTTGATTATTGACAGCAAGGGGTCAATCATGGACTTTGCAAATGATTCATCAATTGACTGTCTAGAAGTAATAAAAAACGCGTCCTAATCGAGTAGACGGCTCCGCCCCTAATTAGAGTCTGTCCATAGAGTCCGCTATCTGCCTTGCACTTGTTCTAAAAACAGTCGTCCCGCTCGAGCGGGACTCCCTGATTTTTAGAACTGCGTTCTCGTTGCTATCGAACTCTTTGATCCAGCCACCCGACTGTATTGACAGACTCTAATTATGCCGGCGCCACTGGATCGGAAATCTAAGCGCATTCCACCCGGGTGAGGGATTCTGTTTATGAGAAATTTGGAGTGGAACTGGAACGGGATGTGAATATTATCTAAGGTAGCAAGTGACTGGTGAAGACCTGCGCAGGGAAGAAAGCCATAACAATATAGGGGAAGAAACCTTGGAGCAGTAAAACACCGTATTTCGAGATACCCGCATCTAGGGGTGAACTAAATTTAGCTTTCCAGCGACTAGTTCATAATAAAAACCAAGGGTTTACCCTAGGAATTAAAATGGGGTATTTTCCCTGATTCCATCTGATACCATTAACAAGAACTTCGTGAAATAAACTTTTTAGTCTACATTGTTTGATGGTCGCGCCAATAATTTGACCCAATGAATCTCGAATAAGGAAGCCTTTAAACGAACCAATCTCATATTTAGATGAATATGACAGCCAAGATTTCTGCGATCCTTTTACTATGTAACATCATGGTTATTAACAGCGTTTCGGCTCAAAGCGAAACTCTGCGAAATGTATATCAGATGCTTGATACTGCCAAAGGCAATATTGAAATTGCAGATGCCCATGCGGCGATCTCTTGGGCTTTAGTGGACACTGATTTTGATTTGGCCGAAGCGCATTTAGATACAGCCAATACTATTTTTGACCATGAAAACGATTCATACGGTATAGCCACGACCCAGTACCAGAAAGGGCTGATGAACAGAAAAAGGGGGCGATATGCGGAAGCGCTCGTCAATTTTGATAGGTACATGGCTTACGCAGATACTATTCCAGATAGAGAGAGGGTGCAGGGATGGCCTATTATTGTGGATTTCAATATGGTGTGATCTATGAGGAGCAAGGTGATTATGAAAGAGCGTTAAGAACGTTTTTCTCACTGCTGGAACAGGATAAATTTGAAGCCGGTAAATCCGACCAGAGCAATTTGCACAATAGCATAGGGATTCTATTCAATAAACTGGAGAAATACAGTGAATCCAAGAAGCATTTCCAGCTTGCGCTAGACTTTATTGACAGTGACGAGTCTGTGGACAGAGCCAACATATATGGTAATTTATCTGATTTGTACGCGGCCGAAGGTGATTTTGATGTCGCGCGCGAATACTCTTTAAAATCTATCAAAATATTTGAATCCCTTGATCATAATTTTGGGATTGCGCATGGCTATTTAGACATGGGCATGATAGGCTTGATGCAAAATGATTTCAGCGATGCAGAGCGCTATACCAAAATGGCAAAAGAAATTTTTGAAACGAACGACTATAGGGATAAGAAATTGGCATATGTGCACTTGGGGGAAATATTATTTGCCATGTCCAAAATAAATGACGCAGAAGCTTATTTTAAAAAGGCTTTGTCCCTTAATCTTGAGCTGACCAATAAAATGAATGCCCATAAGGGCCTGGCAAAAATATACCGACTAAAAAAAGAATATGTCGCAGCGCTGGACAATTATGAAAAATACAGCGATACAAAGGATAGTTTATCAGGAATTGAAACCATAAAAAATATAAACAGGCTCCAATTTCAATATGAAACCGCTCAAAAAGATAAGGAAATAACCGAACAAGACCTGACTATAAAAGAACAGGAAAATACCATATTGATCAATGAAGCCAAAGCTACTCGAATTATGCTGGTGGCTTTTCTGGCGCTAGGAGCGTTAGTCTTTTTGTTTTTCTATTACCGGCAAAGACAAAAATTAAAAAACAAAGAGATAGAAGCATTAAAAGTAAGTCAAGAACTAACGAAACTGGAAGCACTCATAGAAGGAGAAGAAAATGAAAGACAAAGACTTGCCCAAGATCTACACGATGGAATAAACGGAGATTTATCTGTGATCAAATACAAGATTACATCTATCGATAAAAAGAAACTGGATGCGGAAGAATCAGAAGAATACACTATGGCAATTTCAATGCTCGATAATGCTATTGAACAGGTAAGAAGTATTTCCCATGACCTGGCTCCACCTTCGTTGCAAAATTACAATATAGTAGAAGCTATATCTCAATACTGCTTGAAAATCGCTTCGGGAAGCGATCTCCAGATTAATTTTCAAAACTATGGTGAAGTCGTTAAAATACCAACCGATCTAGAAACAGCGATCTATAGAATCACCCAAGAATTAGTAAATAATTCGCTGAAGCACGCTGATGCCAATATAATTTTGGTACAAATTAATTTCCATGAAAGTGCGCTTCATGTTTCAGTGCAGGACGATGGCAAAGGGTATGATCATACGGTCAAAAAAACAGGTCTGGGGCTAAATAATATAATTTCCAGAACAGAATTTTTAGGCGCAGAATTACATGTAGAATCGTCAGATCAAGGAACACTTACCACGATAGATGTGAATTTTAAAACTCAAACATGATTAAAGTAGCCATTCTTGATGATTATAATTTGGTACTCGAAGGAATTGCATCCATGCTATCGAAGCAAAAGAGCATTAAATTGGTAAAGGCTGTAAACCGGGGGGAGAAGCTGCTGGATTATCTGCAAGAAAGTCTTCCCGATGTATTGCTCTTGGATATAAGCCTACCAGATATTTCTGGACTTGACCTATGCAAAGTGATCTCGAAAAAATATCCCAAAATAGCTATCGTCGCACTCTCCAACTATAATGAATCTGGCTTTATCAAAAACATGATGAAAAATGGTGCTTTGGGATATCTTCAAAAAAACACATCAAAAGAAGAGCTGATTGAAGCAATTAAAACCGTGCATGGAGGCGATGATTATTTACCTACAGCCTTAAGGAACAAACTATTGAGCGAAAGTTTGGGAAAGCCTTCTACTTCCTTTATTCCAGTATTGACCCGCAGGGAAAAAGAGATATTGGAATGTATCTCAAACCAAATGATAAACAGCGAAATAGCAGAAAAGCTCTTTATTAGTATAAAAACGGTAGAAGCACATAGAAATAATCTGCTCCAAAAATTGGATGTTCGAAATACGGCAGGACTTATCAAAGTTGCCATGGACAAGGGACTCTTATAATGACTTAAAAGCGGCTATACCCGGGCAAACCCCTAATTTGAGATTGGGGCATTATACCAGATAAAACAAGCATAAGAAGTGAAGACGTGAACGCTCTGCGAATAATGCAGAACTCTCAACCCTTATTCTCATGACAAAATCAATAATCGCTTTCGTTATTATCCTTTTGGCTCTGTTAGCTCCAAGCCAAGAACACTGCCTTTTCAATGCTTCTAGCAAATTTGCTTTCTGAGATATCGGAGATGATTACGGCGATAACGCTGCAAGCTTCTAGCTGCAAGCTGCAAGAAGTGAGTCGCAGGAGAAGTCGCGGGAGAAGTCGCTGGAGAAAGTCGCAAGGGGCGAGTCGCTAGGAGTGAGAATTGAAGCTGCAAGCTTTTAGCTGCAAGCTGCAAGCAATGAGTCGCGCGAGAAGTTGCAAGGGGCGAGTCGCTAGGAGTGAGAATTGAAGCTGCTAGCTTTTAGCCGCAAGCTGCAAGCAATGAGTCGCGCGAGAAGCTGCGGGAGAAGTCGCTGGAGAAAGTCGCAAGGGGCGAGTCGCTAGGAGTGAGAATTGAAGCTGCTAGCTTTTAGCTGCAAGATGTGAGTCGCGGGAGAAGTCGCGGGAGAAGTCGCTGGAGAAAATCGCAAGGGGCGAGTCGCTAGGAGTGAGAATTAAAGCTGCAAGCTTTTAACTGCAAGCTGTGAGTCGCGGGAGAAGTCGCAAGGGGCGAGTCGCTAGGAGTGAGAATTAAAGCTGCAAGCTTTTAGCTGCAAGCTGCAAGCAATGAGTCGCGCGAGAAGCTGCGGGAGAAGTCGCTGGAGAAAGTCGCAAGGGGCGAGTCGCTAGGAGTGAGAATTGAAGCTGCTAGCTTTTAGCTGCAAGCTGCAAGAAGTGAGTCGCGGGAGAAGCCGCGGGAGAAGTCGCAAGGGGCGAGTCGCTAGGAGTGAGAATTGAAGCTGCAAGCTTTTAGCTGCAAGATGTGAGTCGCGGGAGAAGTCAGAATTAATGCTGCGAGCCTTTAGCTTAAAGGACGAGTAGCGGGAGCAGTAGAAAGTTTGTTAAAGGTAGGAGTGGGTGCTGACGTATGTTTTGGGATTTTCAGGTGAGTTTTGATAGGAAGGTCGAATTTTAATGGGGAAATTATGGTTTTCCTTAAGCCTTATCGGAAGATTTGGATTTGTCGGAATTAGTGGCTTTTGCTTTCGGCCCGTCCGCCTTAGTTGATTTACTAGCCTTCTTAACTTCTGTAGATTCTTTCTTGGTTTTCGTTTTATTATCAGCGGCTATGGCTTCTTCTTTTTTCTTGTCGCCATCTGCTGTTTCTGGATCTTGAGCTGCGCCTTCCTGAGCTGCTTCTTCTTCGGTAGGTTCTTCTTCCGAAAAGTCGAGCAAACTGTTCTTGTGCAGCAGATTATACCACTTCACCACTTTCTTGATGTCAGAGATGTAGACACGATCTTCGTCATGCTCGGGAAGCACTTCGCTCATGAAAGCCCTAAGGCTTTCATTATCGTTCAGCTCAATGTCGATGAGCTCGCCATTATAGCGTTCATATGATTTCTCTAAAACCTTTGCAAGCGGCTCATCGCCATCTTCTACATAGATCGAAATGTCTGAAAGCGTACTCACACGTTGGGTTTGTCCGATAGAAACTTTTTTGCCATCGAGCAATGAGATGGCCACTACCCCGCCGCGCGATTGGCTAAGAACCTTGTAGAGTCCTGGCTTGCCAGAAATTGAAAGAATTTTAGTTAAGTCCATTACATATCAAAATTGGTCGGCAAAGCTAAGCACTCCTGCGCTATTTCTCAACCCTAAGTTTGGCATGGGCACTGCTCCCATCCGATTTCATAATTTGAACGATGAATAGCCCACTGCCGAAACCTTCGGTATCGAGCTGAAAATGAGAAGTAGCTGCAATTTTTTGCGAAAGGATTTGCCTGCCCATCATATCGTAAACTTCCAATTTTACGAGCTGAGCGTTTTGGGTTATAATATGAACAGCACCCTGCGCCGGATTGGGATATATCTTGACTCCCGATGCCGAAATATCGCCAATGCCTGTGACCGCAAAAGGTACCGTAAGGGTGGCAAAAGCGTCTAGCTTACCATGGCCGAACTGCGGTCCTGGAAGGATGCCGGTAAACTCATCGGCCAGTGCATTAGCTATGATCGCATTTTTGACATCAAAAAAATCTGCTCCGGGATCGCGCTGAAAGTAGAGCGCCGCAACGCCGGCCACTACGGGCGAAGCCATAGATGTGCCGCCATTGATATAATGCATACTGTCTTGCGCCACCTTCTCGGGAGCTATATTGATCCAAGAATTGAGAACGGCAATTTTTCCGGTGCTCAATGTGTGATCACCACTAGCAGCGATATCAGGCTTCTGCCGATTGTCGCGGGTAGGCCCGCGGCTGCAATTGATCGAAATGGCGCCGGGCGTCTCTTCAAAGGTGGTGAGCTCACCCAGCACATTCACGAAGGAATCACGGTTTATATAATTTCCCACGGTGACCACTTTTTCACTGCACACCCATGAATCAACGATGCTCTTCTCATTATCGGGAAATCTATACTTAGCCATCGGCGCATAGGTCGAAGCATCGGGCAGATCAAGGTTGGCGATAGCTGATGTGCCGATAGCTCCTGAGCTCCAGAGATCGAATCTACCGCCACCCGTGGTTGCAAAACGCCAAGGATATTCGGTACTGAATACTTCACTTACCCTTGCTTGGAGCAAAAATTGACCACCGCGCAGCCCAAGGTAAGTTTCCACCACGCCTTGCATCACCCCATCGAAGAAGACCGTATCGGTGATCAACTGATCGAGATTGGTTGCTGCATTGCGCCAAGCAGAATAGCCCCGAAAGGCATACTGGGGCGAACTGGCATCAACTCCAAGCGCAAAGGATGTCTGGTTGAAATCGGCCGTATCGGCCCAAGCTTCAAAAAAGACCGATCCGCCCAATGTATTTTCATTATAGCGAAACCAAGTAAAGGCTGTGTCGGTCTCGGGAATATCGTAAGAAAGGTGGTAGGCTTCAAAATCACCACTATTGCCCGCCGCTGCCACCACCGAGCGGCCAGGGATTGCATCGAGCATGCCGTCTATGAAAAGCGCTGGGGCATCGAGGCCATCATGGGAGCCCAAATATGTGCCTAGACTTAAATTTACAACGGCAGGCTTACCAAGGGCATCTGCTTTGGCAAAAATAAATGCAATGGCGTCGGCCACGGTAGAAGTCCAATTCTCACGGCTAAAATCAGATGAAACGGTGATGATTTGTGCATTGGGCGCTACACCTTTAAACTGACCGGTGGCATTTCCATTGCTCGCTCCCGCACCAGAGACATTACTTCCATGGCCGAAAGCCTGATCTTCATGGGCGGTAATGCCAGCATCAATATCTTCGGCGGTCCACTCCTGCCCGTACCCATAAGGCTCTGGCACCCTAAAGGGGATGGTTTCATCCTGGGTTTGATCCCAAAGTGCGATCACACGTGTATTGCCATTCTCATCTTGAAAATCGGGATGCGCCAACTCTATCCCCGTATCTATGAAACCCAAGATCACATCATCGCCAAGATAGGCCTGCGG
The DNA here is from genome assembly GCA_963836915.1 of uncultured Cryomorphaceae bacterium. Classification (GTDB taxonomy): domain Bacteria; phylum Bacteroidota; class Bacteroidia; order Flavobacteriales_D; family Cryomorphaceae; genus Cryomorpha. The sequence continues at coordinate 1,877,376 of CAWILH010000002.1, forward strand.
CAATGGGCTTGCCCCTTGATGAACGGGCGAAACATTGTTGTTGAGCAACATCACGTCTGCGAGCAGCTCAGGTTTATTATTGTGATATTCTATGAATTCGAGACCGCTGAGATCGTTCAGCCCCATAATGGCCGATGCCGGCAGGGAGCAGGCCAAGATATTGCTCAGCGATCCCTTTACGCGGCCATCATTTTGGCGCACATAAGTAGCGAGTGCGCTAAGGTCGCCGCGAAGGTAGAGATGCACTACATGGTCGGGCTCCATGGTTTTAAGATCGTGCTGTAGCTGGATATTCAGCATTTGGCGCTGCTGCGCAAAAACAGATAGCGGCAGGAATAAAAGCAGAAAGAAAAATTGCCTCATGGTTTGCTTATTTGATTGACAAGGTATTGATATTCTGGTAGGTCATTTACAAAGTTGAACTTATTTTCACCCAGATCGAAGAGCAGGAAATAATGTTGCAATCCATTGGTCACTGCCAATGCCTTGGCCTTGAGCGTACCATTATAGCGCGCTATCTGATAGAATGTTTCTTGACTTATTTTCACATCGGGTGCCTTGCATTCCAAGAGTAGAAGGGGGTTTCCACGATCATCTACCGATAGGGCATCAAAGCGGCCTATGGTCTGGCTGTGCTTTACGGCTACTTCTAGCTGAAATCTGCCTGCGGGAAATCCCTTTTGAATGATAAGATATTGTAAAAAATGCTGGCGCACCCATTCTTCGGGTGTGAGCACCAAATACTTGCGCCTGATGGGATCAAAAATTTTTTTTCGGCCTTGGTCTTCGGTAATTTTAAAAGGAAATGCCGGAAGGTTGAGCGCTTGCATACCTGCGAATGTAGAAAAAGGAAAATCGGAGCGGAGCTTCCAAGGGCTTTCTTCACTTCAAATCCCAGAGGTCATTTACGCCGATGAACCGATCAACCGTGAAACCCTCCCCCAGGGCTACGCCAATGCTGCGACCATATTCGCGGGCACGCCCTTCCAAAAAATCCACAAACTCAGGTGTAGAGATAGGCGTATTTGGAATTTCACCTTTCGCACCAGCGTAAAATTGGCTTTTATACGCCCTGATGGCATCCATCTTATCCTCCCATACTTCGGTGACATCAAAGACGAAATCGGGCTTTATATAATGATCCTGCACGAAGTGATATATGAATTTTGGGCGCCAATGCTCCTGTGCCCTTCCTTCTCCATCTTTGGTCTCAATAGCTTTCAGGCTACTCAAAAAACAGGCATCGGATATAAGCTTGGCAGCCCTGCCATGATCTGGGTGGCGGTCGCTGATGGCATTGGCCAGTACCACTTCGGGGCGGTACTTTCGTAAAAAGGGGAGAATGGCCATTTGAAATTCACGGGTATTGGCCAAGAACCCGTCGGGAAGACCCACGTTATCGCGTATTGTGCATCCCAATATTTTCATGGCATCTGCGGCTTCGGCAGCGCGTATTTCGACCGTACCACGGGTGCCGAGCTCACCGCGCGTAAGATCCAAAATACCGACCTTCTTTCCCTGCCGCACCGACTGGATTACGGTACCGCCGGCTCCGAGCTCCACATCATCGGGATGGGCCGCAATGGCAAGTATGTCAAGCTTCATGGACGAATTTTTTAAGTTCGGTATATAATTTTCGAGTGGGCAAGCCCATCACGTTATAGAATGAGCCTTCTATGCGGTCTATTCCGGCATAGCCTATCCACTCTTGGATCCCATAGGCACCGGCCTTATCGAAGGGTTTGTATTTTGCGATATATGAAGTGATCTCGGGCTGGGACAATTCGCCAAAATAAACTTTTGAAACATCGTGAAAGACAACTTGCCTACTTACGGAAGTGAGACATACCGCGGTGATCACTTCGTGCATTCTGCCGCTCAATGCGCTCACCATTTGCGCAGCTTCAGCTTCAGATTCGGGCTTGTTGAATACCCTGTCTCCCAACCACACCACCGTATCGGAAGTGATCAATATCTCGCTATCGCTTATGGAATCGACGAAGGCAGCGGCTTTCTTCTTAGATAGGTATTCAGGAATTTCATAGGAATGCAGCGACTCTGAAAAAGATTCATCAACATCTTTCGTCCGCACTTGAAAGGGAATATCAAGTCCTTTCAAAAGCTCATGCCTTCGCGGTGATTTTGAAGCCAAAATAATCTTATGTCCTTTAAGGTCAAGCAATGTCGGAAGCGAAATAGATGAAATAATGCACCACGCTATAAAGCAGGCCGCCGAGCATGGCCACTTTCAAGGCATTGCCCGCCAGTACAAATTGATTTCTCCGTATGGCCTTGTGGTTAAACCAAAGGCTGAACAATAACGGGACGATGATGGCGGCAAGCAGATAGAAAAGCGAATAATTATCCGACACCAACTTTTGCTGTAAAATAAGGAGCGCGATAATGCACGACACGATAAGCACGGCGGTGATGACCTTAGCCTTTTTGAGCCCGTATACGAGCGGAATGGTGCGCGCCTTGATGCGGATATCTCCTTTCACATCGGCCATATCTTTCTGGATCTCGCGTATGAGGTTGAGCATAAAAGCAAAGGCGGCATAGCCCAGAATGAAGTAGAACATGATTTTAAAGTAGACCGCCGGATCTTCGCTGGGGCGCTCGCGGGTGAAATATGCGGAGACTTCGGCGCCATATTTTTCTACCAATAGCGGGATTTCATAAATACCCACTAGGATGGGTACCAGTCCGGCCAGCAGCGCGATGATCACATTGCCCACGATCAGCTCCCGCTTAAACTGCACGCTGTAAAACCAAAGCGAACCGGCGGCAAAAAAACTTACGATGCTGAGCTTCCACATCCCGATGCTCCATGCCACATATACGGCCAGGCCTAATCCTGCCAAATTAAAAACCTGATGAACCATCATGGCCACACGTCGCTTCACATGGACTCCCACAATGATATTTTTCGGTTTGTTCACGCGATCGGTGCGCTGATCAAAATAATCATTTATCACATTTCCGGCGGCAGCGATAAGCAACGTAGATAGCACCAGAAGCCAAAACTTGGACAGGGGAAACTGGAGTTCGAATCCATTTACTTCCACCAGCGGACTCAGCACCCAGAAGCGCATGAGCCACATGGTGAGGGCGATGATGAATAAATTAAGCGGACGGGTGAGCTTTACAAACTGAAGAAATCTATTCATTGACTACCATTCAAAGGCATCTTCATCGAACCATTTCCCTTGCACTTTAAGCGTTTGCTCCACGATATCCCTTACACATCCTTCCCCACCCTTCCTATTGGAAATATAATGGCTTATACGCTTTATCTCTTCGCTGGCATCGGCAGGGCAAGCGGCAAGGCCTGCGCGCGACATTACTTCATAATCGGGAATGTCATCGCCCATGTACAGCACTTCAGATTCGGTTAAAGATTGCGACGCCATAAAACTATCAAATACTACCGACTTGTTCTTGCTTTCGAGAAAAATATGTTGAATACCAAGATTCTGAAGGCTATCGCGCACCACCAGCGAATTGCCACCAGTGATGATCGCCATGGTATATCCTTTTTTCAGCGCGTATTGTATGGCATAGCTATCTTTTACGCTAAGCTGCCTTATCAGCTGTCCATCGGGCATCAGGTGCACTCGCCCATCTGTAAAAACGCCGTCAATGTCGAATATAAAAGTGGTGATCTCGGGAAGGATTTCCTTATAGCTTCGGCTCATGGTTGTTGCGCTTCAGTATTTCATCGGTGAGCATATCATATACTTCGCGGGTTATATTTTGACTGCCGAGCAGCTCGCGGTGCGCCTTTATGGTTTCCAGATCGCCCCGCGACGCAGGGCCGGTCTGAGAATCGGCAGCACTTTGGAGCAGCATCTTATTGGCCGTTTCCAAGATAAGGGGATTCATAATCGAGCGATCGATATCGGCTTTCTTCAGGAGCTCTTCGGAAAACTCAAACATGAGATTCGCAAAATTATTGGCAAATACTGCCGCCAGGTGAAGGCTCTTGCGCTGAGCGGAAGAGAGAATGTAGATCTTGCTCGATAGCAGATCGGCGAGTGTGCCAAGGGCATTCAAATCATCATCATTTTCTGCTTCCAAGCAAAATGGCACTTGATCCCATATGATGTTCTTATCAAACGAAAAACTCTGAAGGGGATAGAAAACGCCTCTACGAAAATTATCGGGAATGGCATTCATCGGAACAGCGCCAGAAGTATGCACTACGAGACCCGAGTCTTTTGCAAAAAGCCCCGCCGCCACTTCATGGATCGCATCATCGGTGATGGCCAGCAAGATCAGGTCTGCATTGATGCGCTTCTCGAGCTTCTCTATTACATTAGACTTCAGCTTATGCGCCAGCACTTCGGCTTCACTCCGATCTCGTCCATATACGCCAGCTATTTCAATTCCTTTGTGGAAAAGTGCCGTCCCCAGCTGGTTTGCCACCCTGCCGGCTCCTATTATGGCTACCCTTTTTATTTCGCTCATGATTCCACTATTCTTTTTGACACCCTTATGCGTTGACGAATGGCCATTACAGTACCCAGAAACATTACGATACACCCGATCCAAAGAATATTGATCATCGGAAATTGAATGGCCTGCATTACGATAAACTCTTTCCTATTCGATGTATGCTCTGCAACCATAAAGGTATGCTTGCCTGATTTGGGGTCTATTTTTTCAAAGTTAAACCGCAGCCCCGTCTCGTCTTGTATCACTGGGTCGGGCACTTGCAGCACAGAGTCGCGCAAGATAAACAGTGGCTCCGCTTCATATACATTGCCCTTGCCATCTCTCACACCTACCATGGCACGCACGGCCAAGTCATTGGCGCCGACCCTATACTTCTCCCGCTCATCTTCTTTTACTACGGCGAGCCCGTTCAGCCTTATTTGCGTAGAGCCGATAAACGCTGTATCGCCCACTGCAAGCAGCAATTCAACCGGAGTCCGGAAACCTGTGGCATCAGAATCCACTTCGAGCTCTGCCCATTTCACATGCGTGTAAATATCCCGGTTCCAATACCGCTTCGTGGCGGGCTCTGCCACATTTCCAAATTGGGGGTTGAGCTGAATTCTCGGATTGAGAGAAAACAGCTTCTCGCCCGGTACATTGGGCGACCAGCGCTCCACATTATCTATATCTATACTGCGCGGGTCTTGCACCAGCTCCCACTTGGCCTGATCCATTATAAAATCCCTGCCCGGCACATGGCTTTCCAGCGATCTGAATACGGCACCCCGCGCTATGGCCAAGTCTCCTTTGTCAAAATTTCGCGGCTTGGCGCCAAAATAATCTACCTGATAATAGACATTTACTCCTTGCTTTTCGCGATCGATATAGCTTACAAAATACGGCCCCATGGGAACCGTATCTTGCTTAAAAAGCAAAATATCTTCATTATTCTTAAAATCATCATTCAGCTGCTCGATGTTAAAACGGCTTCCGTTTTCGGAAATCTTCTCACTCCGTGATGTAGAGATGAGCGCCCCGAGCAATACCAGCCCGAAGCCGATATGCGCCACACTAGCGCCGGCTTTATCAAAGCCACCCTTGATCATTCTCAGGATATAATCAAAATTGGAAGCTATGGCAAAAATGGTGGTAAAGAGCAGCACCACGAGCACGAAATCATCACCTGAATAGTCGAGCTGTATGGCTCCAAAAATGGTGATAAGAATAGCTACGCCCAAGGATAGGGAGAGATTTTTGGCAAACTTCCCAAAATTATTCTTGCCGTATTTCAGGTATTGGGTGAAGGCAATAAGGAAGGTCACGATGAAGGCAAACGGGATCTGCCACTTATTGAAGTGGCCGATGCGGTCTGAATTTGGCGCCAGCTTCCCTTCGGCCAGCGAGCGAAACCCTTCGATATTGGTAAACTCATAGAGATCGAGCAGCGGCCCCGCGAAGGGCTGGGCGAGCAGGTTCCAGATCGGTTTAGAAGTCTCCAGCGCCACCTGTCCCGCCGAGAGCAAGAGCACCAACGAACCAATGAAAAGCCAAAACTCACGGCTTAGGAGTGGTTCTTCCTTTTCGGGCTTAGGAAAAAACTTATTGTAAGAGACAATGATCATGATCACCGACATGGTCAGAAAAGCCACGATGGCTGCCACCTTGGCGTCAAAGCCCCACCCAAGCGCAATAAATAAGAAAGTGAGGCCAGCAAAAATAAACCGGAACCGCTTTTGCAAAAGCAATAAAACAGTAGATAATGTGATGATGGAAAGGAGAATGAAAAGATGCTGCCGCATCAGTCCATTTCCCGTAAAGGAATGTACCGACGTATCGCCCAGCACTCCCGAATGCACTAGAAATGAAGCGTACATCACCAAAATGTAGGTGATGAGTGTTAGAAAAATAGCAGTAAAGAGCGACCGGTTCTTTAGCCTGTTTACCACCATCACGTGCGCTGCACCCACCATGGTAAGCCAAGGTATAAGGCTGGCATTTTCTACGGGATCCCAAGCCCAAAAGCCACCAAAACTAAGCGCTTCGTAAGCCCAAGCTCCACCCATGAGAATTCCGATACCGAGCACCGAGACCGAAAAGTAGGCCCATGGAATGGCTGGCCGAATCCACTTGCGCAGTTGACCGCTCCATAGCCCCGCCACCGCGAAAGCGAAAGGGACGATGGTAGAAGCATAACCTAGAAAAAGGGTGGGCGGATGAATGGTCATCCAGTAATTCTGAAGGAGGGGATTCAGCCCGCGGCCATCCTGAAAGGTAGGTATACGCTGGAGATAATCTGGCATGGCGGTCCACGGCAATCCGATATTCTCGGGTAGATTGCGGATCAATGTAAAAGGACTATTCCCGACCTTAAAGTCTAAGATGAAAACCCCGAGAAGCATCGACCCGAGCAAAACCTGAATCCCGGCCACGACCAGCATGGTAAGGTTCTCCCACTTTTTGGCGGTGGCCAAAAGAATATTACCGAGCACTACATGCCAGAAGCTCCAGAGCAGAAAACTACCTTCCTGACCTTCCCAAAAACAAGAAAAGATATACCGCAGCGGCATATCTTTATTGGCGTGCTTCCACACATAATCGTATTCGAAATATTGATTAAAAAGCATAGAGAATAGCGTGAGCGCTGCCCCTATGAGTGCCGCCGAATGAAGCCAAAATGCGACCCGGCCCAGCCTTCGATAGGAATCTCTACTACTGCGGTGCGCCATAAAATAAGACACCGCGGCGAGCACGGCTGCCACCATCGAGATTATAATCAGTGTATTGCCAAGCTCCCCGATCCAGGTATGCTCACCTATATACTCTACCATTAAAATATTTTATTTTGAAGCGGTTTCCCCCACATTAAACTTCCCTTCTTCCTTATACTTCGACGGGCATTTCATTAGCATTTCAGTGGCGTGAAAATAATCCCCTTTCGCTTTGCCAATGAGCACCACGCTCTCCGATCTTTCAAAATCTTGCGGCTTGCTCTTGTTCAGCATCACCTTTCTATGTTCGCCGGTATTATCTATCATGGTAAACTCCGTAATATTTGGGTTCACCACGGGATTATAAATGATATCGGCCGTCTTATCTAACGTCCCTACCACGTGGTATTCCTTACCGGGATTGGCAAAGGCATCTTGAAATTCGGCGTATGAACTAGACTTAGACACTGAGCTCAGAATAAATCCGAGGGCTACAGCTATAAGTACGATGCCAATAATATGTGACTTCTTCATTTTTTTAATTATTTGGATCTTCTTCGAGCTTCTTTACCTTACGGTCAATGCTAAATAGATAAGCGACCAAGAGTATAAAGACGAGGGCGACCACTCCCACGACGACATTTATCTTACCCGATTCAAACATGGTATTTTCCAACCATCCCAAACCTTCCTGAGCGTGTGCCGAATACGCCATTAATGTCAGGAATAAGACAAATAAAGCGGTGACTTGTTTATTAATCATTGATCATAATTTTCTTGAAATTCAACTTTGCCAAACGGTACTTGACTTGAAATATCCAAACCGCCATTCCTATCCATCCGATGATGGCTGGGTAGAAGATCATGCGCATGGTATCGTCCAGATCATACTGACTGAAGGCCGGATTCCCCCCAACGCCAGGGTGCAATGAATCGGTCATTCGCGGAAGCACCATTACAAAAACGAGCATCATCACAAACGCGAAGATATTATAGACTGCGCCGAGCCGCGCAGACTTTTCCCGGTCGGTGACCGAAGATTTAAGAACGAAGTAGGCCAAATAGATCAGCACTGCCATGGCCGCGCCATTGAGCCGCGGATCGGCCACCCACCATGCGCCCCACGTAAATCTGGCCCATAGGCTGCCGGTAGCCAGGCCAATGAATGAAAATAACAGTCCCACTTGAGCGGCATTTTCGGCGGCGAGATCAAATCTCAGCGCCCCGATACCACCCTGGCTATCGCCAAAACTATCGCCGGCGCCACCGCTATTCCGCAGATATCGAATGCTGAAAATCAGAGAGATGAGCATGATAAAAATCATGGCAAACCAAGATGGGACGTGGTAAAAGATATTCCTTATCGTCTCATTGAGAATGGGTTGGTTTGGAAAGCTGACCTGATCGGGCCCGGCAGCGAGCTCTCCCACGCAGTTGCCCATCACATCGGGATTTACGGTTACTTCCAGCTTGCTCTGAAGCAATGCGCTGGGCAGGAACAGGGTACCATCTACTGGATTATTCACGTAAAGATCAAAGAAGGCGTCGCGTATTTTTTCGGTGATGCTGAAGGTCACCCGAAGATGGTTTTCATCAAGCACCTTCATTTCATACGGACAGAAGGTGGCGTCGCCATTGGAAAGCCATACTTTATTGGCGTCTCCAGCTTCTGCAAAATGGGTGTTATAACCGGTGATGGTTATCTGGCTCACCCCATTATTGATCAGGGCAGGAGAAACAGAAGGCACCCCGGGCGAAAGCGGTATTCTCAGACCAAAAACCAAGGTAGCAAGTACAAGGAAAGCGGAAAGGAATTTCCACCAATAATCAGACATAAAATCCCTGCGAATTATTCGCGCCAAAGGTAGGGAAATAAAATATAAGAAAGCCCTAAGGACAAGGCCGAAATGGCTATGAGTTGATAGGCGTAGGTTGAATTTACCGACCATGCCAAACCATCGATCGCATTCTTGGAAAAGCGAATGAGAATGAGCAACATGGGCAGTACGATGGGTAGCCCCAGCACCGCCATAAGACCTAGGTTATTATCCGTTTGTGCGGCCAGCGCCGATACCAGAGTAAGCGAAAAGGCTAGACCCAGCGCACCAAGTATTAGCGCAAGGATGAGCGAAAACCAATCTGCCCGCTGCAAGGGGCCCGTACCTATCATGATGGCGTAGATTATAAAACTAGCGCCTACCATGGCGAGCAACAAGAAGGCGTTATAGAGCATCTTCCCGATGATCACGCTTTCGGGACGTGCCAAGGTGAAAAGATAAAGCCGGCGCCCGCTCGTCTCGACCGAAAAACTTCTAGAAGCGGCATTGAAAGCGGCAAAGAGAATGATGATCCAGAAAAGGGTGTTCCAGGTCACTACATCGACTACCTGCTTAAAACCCATATAAGCTACAAAGATGGAAGCGATCACGTATAAAAAAATACTTCCCAAGGCATGGCGCTGCCGCCATTCCATGCGGAGGTCTTTGGAGAATACGGCGGCTATTTCGGAGCGCATGGGCTCAAAGGTAGGGTTTTGGGGTGGGTGCGGTTTCTTTAGAACATCTGTTTCGGGAAATCGCTCACCAAATTTTTGAATTTTTCGAAATCGCAGGGCAAGATAATCTTAAAACCCGACCTTCACGGCAAACTAAAATTCTATGAAACCCTATTATACCGAAAATGCCCCTACCCCGATTGGCCCTTATAGCCAAGCCATATCGCACGGCAACACGCTTTACATCAGTGGCCAAGTTGCGCTAGACCCGGCTACGGGAAAGATGGACGACGAAAATATCGAAACCGAAACCCACCGCGTGATGAAAAATCTTGAAGCGGTACTAAAATCGGCCGGACTTGATTTTTCACAACTCATCAAGTGCTCAATATTCATTCTCGACATGGATCAGTTTGCCACGATCAACGAGATATACGGTAGTTATTTTCATGCCAATTACCCGGCCCGCGAGACGGTCGAAGTAAAAAAGCTTCCCGCCGGAGCAAGGGTTGAAATATCGGCTATTGCAGCGCTTCCCTAGTGCAGATGCTTTCGGTTGACTCCGTAAAGGATGATAAAGATGATACCGATAAGCGCAATAAAACCGTACATAAAACCAGTTACAAGGTTCACCCCCATGATGGCTAGCGGAACGATCACCCCGATCACCTTGGCTCCAATATAGGTGTAATAGCCAGATTTTTTAAGGGTGAACATAAGGTAGGCACCAAGAATGGAAAGCACCGATGCGAGAATACCAACGATGGCCAAAGTGGTAGCATTCTCCATGCCTGCCTGCATACTTTCATTGGCCGCCGACATCATGCTTTCTACCATTTCTTGCGATTTGGCATCTGCTCCACCCATAGCTTGGGCGGCCTGCTCCATGGATTGTTCGAAGCTAGCTTGATCAAAAGTGTTTTCACTGAAAAGTGCACGCACCCCTTGAATTAATGTCCATCCCGAAACGATAAACGTAATTATGCAAAGTACGGTAAGGAAGGTAGGGCGCTTTGCCGTGGTGGTCTCTGCGCTGTAGTCGATTGGTTCTGTCATTTTTTTTGTTTTTGGGTGAGGTTTTGAGTCGTGAGTCGTGAGTCGTGAGTTATGAGTCGTGAGTTATGAGTCGTGAGTTTCCCGACGATCGTAGTGAGTGCGTAGGTATGTTTCGGGACTTTGAGGTGTGTTGTAGGTATCGGTTTGGCTATGTCATATTTCTTTAGTTTCATTGTGCAGAGTCTAGTTGGGTTTGCTGACCCAAAGAACGCCAATTCTCAAAAATAGCATTATCAGCGGCTTCGGCCTTCACAACGCGGTATTTTTTTATCCACATCTTACCATCGGCGTTTAGGGTTATATTTTTTTCGCGGAAGCCAGACTTGGCCGCTACCTTGATGGTTTTTGCTTCGGCTTGCTCTTGGTCAAAATATTTGGCGGCGACATCATCGTTGATTTCTACCAAAACATCTCCAAACCAGAGTCCAGAAGTCTCTGCCGGCGAGCCTTCAAGAACATTCGTAACCGTCCAATCGGTACCGATGAGCGAAGCGCTAAATCCAAAATTGGTCTCGAAGGATTTATCGCTGGCGCTGCTTTCTATTTTGAGTCCTGCTATGGGAAGCGCTTCTTTTACGAGCGATTCCAGCTTGCCCCTGCCATCGAGTGCATCTTGCCTGATGCGATCCCAATCAAAAGGAGCAGTTGCAGCCAGTTCATCCCAGTACTGATCTTCCGTAAATCCCCTTTGCTGCCCATATTTCTCGTAGAGCACGCGCATCACATTGCTCAGGCCGGCTTCTCCCGAAGTAGCATTTAGCAAATGCATATCGCAGACCAATGCGAGTAGCGCACCTTCTACATAAATACTCACTTTTCGGCGGGGCATCCCCTTCACATATCCATCTACCCAAGTATCTACCGAGCTATCGGCCAAGCTATTGTAAAAACGGCCTTCATTATCCATATGGCGCTGTACATGTGTGCTAAGCTCGTTTAAAAATCCTTGATCTGAGAAGAATCTTGATTGCCAAAGCATCCAATCCCCCATATAAGTGGTCACCCCTTCGGCCACGTAGCCCATGCGGGAAAACATTGATTTGCTATAATCATAGGGTGTCCAATCGGCCGGGCGAAGGCTCTTCACATTCCAGGTATGGTAGAGTTCATGTGAAGAAACGCCGAGCAGTTCTTTATAAATCTTCGGATCATCAAGCTCCGCAGAAGGCCCGAGAATGATGACCGTACTCGATTCATGCTCTACCCCGTGGTATGCCTTTACCGGAAGGAAAAGCATCAAAAAACGGTAGCGGTCTACCGGCATCGACCCAAACGCATCGATCTGGCTTTGGCTGAAAGCCTTAAACTCCTGCACCAGCTGTTCGCGATCTTTCACACCATCCCCACAGATGTCGATATAAAAGGGAATGCCGTCGATCTCGTAAGTGTAGGTATCGATATGCGGGGCAGCCAAAATCGGGGTATCCAGTAATTGCTGCATGTCGGCAGCGACATACTTCGTGGGCGAGTGCTTTCCTTCGGCTTCGTCAAAAGAACTCACCATGTGCCATCCATTCGGCACGACCACTTCGAGCGATGCCGGCTCATGCTCCATTCCTATAATATACACGAGGCTATTCACCGGATTTATGAGCAACAGCTCTCCGTCAAAATAAGTATTGCCCGCAGCGATTTCGCTTGCATAACAGTCATAGGTAATGGTTATTTCGGTACCCGGGCTGGCATGGATCTGCCATCTATTGGGGCTCGACTTTCGGTAGGTGAGCGATTCGCCATTGGCGGAAGCCTTAAAACCACGATAATTTCGGGCAAAGTTTCCCGCTTCATACCTGCCTGGGCGCCACTTCGGCACTTGGATGGTAGACTTTGAATTTCGCGCTACGAAAGTAAAACTGATCTGTAAGGTATGCTGGCTCGCCTGAGAGGCGGTGATGCGGTAGGTATTCATCTAAAACTGTGGCTTTCGCCAAATGTATAAAAATAGATGACAGTTAAAGCACCTGCGGTCTAAAGCCTTGTACACAGGTCTGTTCGTTTTTTGCAAAAGCAGAAGATCGCCACCGATCAAGCATTTTTTCTACTTTTGCACCCTCTAATATTCAAGCAAAACTTCTTAGAATGAAATACGATGTAATAGTAGTAGGCAGTGGCCCCGGCGGATACGTAACAGCAATAAGAGCCAGCCAGTTAGGCTTTAAAGTAGCCGTGGTAGAACGCGAATCACTCGGTGGTATTTGCCTAAACTGGGGCTGCATTCCCACCAAGGCATTGCTGAAAAGCGCCAATGTGTTTGAATACATTTCGCATGCAGCAGACTATGGCATCAAGCTGGAAAAGCCCGCGGTAGACTTTGGTGGAATGATAAAGCGAAGCCGGGGTGTAGCCGACGGAATGAGCAAGGGCGTGACATTCCTGATGAAGAAGAATAAGATAGACGTGCTGATGGGTAATGGAACCTTGAAGACCGGCAAGAAGGTAGAAGTGAAAGGTGAAGACGGCAAAACCACGGTTTACGATGCAGATCATATCATCGTGGCCACGGGTGCCCGAGCCAAGGAGCTGCCAAACGTAAAGATAGACGGTGAGAAGGTGATCGAGTACCGCAAGGCGATGTCGATGGATAACCAGCCCAAAAAATTGGTCGTGATGGGTAGCGGAGCCATAGGCTGCGAGTTTGCTTATTTCTATAATTCAATCGGCACTGAAGTTACGATCGTTGAGTATCTTGATAATATAGTGCCCCGCGAAGACGAAGAAGTATCGAAGCAGCTGGCGCGGTCTTTTAAGAAGGCGGGAATCAAGATAATGACGGGCGCCGCAGTTGAGAATGTTGATACCAGCGGGAGCGGCTGCAAGGTAAAAGTGAAAACATCAAAGGGTGAAGAAACGCTGGAGTGCGATGTGGTGCTCAGTGCTGTCGGCGTTACCGCAAATATTCAAAACATAGGTCTCGAAGATGTCGGGATAGCCACTGACAAAGGCCTTATAAAAGTTGATGAGTTTTATAAAACGAATATACCCGGCTATTACGCCATTGGCGACTGCGTGCCCGGCCCTGCCTTAGCGCATGTGGCGAGCGCCGAAGGGATCATCTGTGTAGAAAAAATAAAAGGCGAGCATACCGAGCCGCTCGATTATGGCAATATACCCGGTTGCACCTATTGTTCTCCAGAGATCGCATCGGTAGGGATGACCGAAGCTGAAGCAAAGGATGCCGGCCACGAAGTGAAAATCGGGAAGTTTCCATTTTCAGCATCCGGAAAGGCAAAAGCCGCAGGTGCCAGCGATGGATTTGTGAAACTGATCTTTGATGCCAAATACGGAGAACTGCTTGGTGGCCATATGATCGGTAACAATGTAACGGAGATGGTAGCCGAGCTGGTATCGATACGAAAACTGGAAACCACCGGCCATGAGATTATCAAAACAGTGCACCCACACCCTACGATGAGCGAAGCCATCATGGAAGCGGCTGCGGCTGCGTATGATGAGGTTATTCATCTTTGATTTTTGGGTTTGGTTGTTGGTTGTTGGTTGTTGGTTATTGGTTATTTGTCCCAATACTAAATACGGTTGACCATTTTCTCACTATGTGTTATTAAATGTAACTCTTTCTTTTTTGCTTCTTTTTTCTTTGTTAGTAACCCGGGTTTTTGTTGATAACCGAAGTGTACATCAGCTGGGGTTCTGAGCTTCAGGCTCCTATGTGGTCTAAGATGGTTGTAGTTGTGAGCGGCTTGTTTGAGTTTTGTCCACAACTGGCTAAAATCCTGGGGATTCCAAGGTTTTAAGTATTCGTTTTTAATGATGCCATTTATGCGTTCGGCGTGTGCGTTCTCGTATACAGATTCAGCCATACTGTTGATAATCCGCCCCTTGGTTATCTGTAAAAACTTCTTGCTATAGTATTGTCCACCCCCATCAGAGTGAAAGATGAGTTGTTGATCCTGGTTGTAATCCTTCCAGGCCATCTTAAAAGCGGGTATTGTTGTATGGGTAGTTAAGAGCCTTTTGCTCAGATTATAACCGACAATAAGCCTGCTGAAAAGATCGAGAATAAAGGTCATGTAGTTGTATCGTTCTCCAAGCTGATAATAGGTGATATCGCTCACCCAAACTTGGTTGACACGTGTCAACTTGATAGAGTCAACTAAGTTGGGAAATCGTATCACCCCATTGCTGTCGGTAGTTCTCTTAAAATTCCGTTTCCTTTTAATACAGAAGCCCATATCGCGGTAGAGTGCGAGGAATCGATCGCGTCCGGTGTAATCGGGTAAGAGCATGGAATGCATTTTCACAGCACCCATTTTTGGGTGATCATCGCGGAGTTCGTGCAGCAGGTATTCAATCTGGCACCACTCATCGGTTTTGTTCAGCAATCGCTGATACCTCTGATGAATATTTTGCCTGCTTGTTTTAGCAAATTGATAGATCAAACGCATTTTTAGTCTGTGTTTGTCTTTGTTTTCCCTGAACCAGATGACTGTGTGGAGCCAAGCTTTTTTTTTATGTCTACCCCATACATTTCTTCCGCAACCTCAATGAGTTTGTCCTTAAATTCAATCTCTACCTGCTTTTGTCCCAGCAGTTTCTGTAGCTCAGCGATTTGCTCTCTTAGGGCTTTTAATTTGGCGGTATCACTCATTGGCTCAACTATTTGTCGCACTCCTTGCGTCTTAAGAACGGAGAATTTATCAACCCAGTTGTAGACTGCTGTAGAGCTTACGTCGTATTCTCTACAAATATCGCAAACCCTGGTTTGATTTAGCTCCAACTCTCTAACCTTCTTGAGCTTAAAGCTATCACTGAAAACGCGATTTCTTCTTGGGTTGGATCTTACTCCAATCGACTTTTTACTTGCCATTTTTCTATCCGGTTTAGGGTGAAAAATGGTCAACTTATTTCAGTACGGGACATATTGGTTCTTGGTACCAAAAGAACCCACATCCTGCTGTAATTAAAATTATATTTAAGGGTTTTTTTTCTTAGTGCTTTTTATGTTTCACGATGGTTCGGGATGTATCGGGAGTTAAAGGTGATTCACCGACGGGTTGCGGTCGCTGGGGTAATGTAGAAGGTTCATTTTGAATGGTTATTCGAAAATATCCATGCGTGAAAGAACAGCTTGTAGCTTGTGGCTTGTGACTTGCAGCTTAACGCTGGCAGCTTGCGACTTAAAGCTTGCAGCTTTCCCTATGACCAAGCCTGATTTTCATCTTTCCAAAAGGACGATGTTCTTATAAAAAAAATCAACCCACAACCCTTCCATTTCACATATTTTAATGAGCCGCCGGAACTAAAGTTGAAAGGGGCTGTTAATTTTACAGATTGATGTAGTGCTCTTAACCGGCCATATCAACGAATATTTTAAATCACTAAAACATTAAACCAATATGGCTCACTTAAGACTAGGCGATGAAGCGCCAAACTTTACCGCAGAAACCTCCGAAGGAGAAATAGATTTTCATCAATGGCTCGGCGATAGTTGGGGCGTGCTCTTTTCGCATCCTGCTGATTATACGCCCGTATGCACCACCGAATTGGGAACGGTCGCCAAGTATAAATCAGAATTTGACAAGCGCAATACCAAGGTAGTGGCGCTGAGTGTAGACGGTCTCGATTCCCATAAGGGGTGGATCAATGACATCAATGAAACGCAGCATACCGAAGTGAACTTTCCGATCATTGCCGACGAAGACCACAAGGTGGCGGAGCTCTACGATATGTTGCATCCCAACGCAGATAGCAAGCACACCGTGCGATCAGTATTTGTGATCAATCCCGAAAAGAAGATCATGCTCACCATCACGTACCCACCTTCCACAGGAAGAAATTTTGATGAGCTGCTCCGTGTGATCGACTCATTGCAGCTCACTGCCTACCACAAGGTAGCCACCCCGGCCAACTGGCAAAATGGAGATGACTGCGTCGTTTCCCCTTCCATTAAAACCGAAGATATCCCTCAGCATTTTCCAAAAGGGTATACCGAAGTGAAGCCTTATTTGAGAATGACGCCGCAACCGAATTTAGATTGATTTTGAGAAATCAGATTTGAAAAACGCGGCTGGTAGCCGCGTTTTTTTGTCCATTCGTTACATTGTAATTTATATCCTTCAGAAGAAATTACCATCCCGCGCCAGAGCGTTTTTTCGTCACTCGGCCGGATTTCTAGACGAAATTTCAATTCTTAAAACTTTCGACCAAAAAAAGCCTTCCCAAATAATTGGAAAGGCCTTTGGCCAATGGCATTTTTGAACTGCTTTTTTGAGGGCTTACTTCTTCATCTTCTCAGTCTTGGCAGGCTGAGTGAAATACTCAGGTTTTACCAATTCCTCTTTTCCAAGGTAAGACCAGTAGATCTTGTCTCCGTAGTTTTGTACCACGTTGTTTATATCGGTCAATGTAGTGTTCAATACGCGGTCGGTAAATTTATCCATTTGTTCCCAGCCACCAGTCATCTCACTTATACCTAGGCTCATAGCTATGGAACTATTCGATTCCTGACCCATGAAGTATCCTGTGATATAGCTCTGCTTCTTACCTTCAAGCTCCTTTTCGGTAAAGCCATCCTTACGAACCTTGTTGAGTTCGTCTACCATCACTTCAAGGCTGGCTTTCGGATCGGTCGTTGAAATATAAATCTCGTTCATCGGGTAGGCTGTATAGCCGGTAGATCGCGCTGAAGGCGCATAAGAAAGGCTGCGCTTGGTGCGAAGTTCTTCAAAAAAACGATTGCGCATGATACTGTACGCCAAGGAATTTTGAACCGATTCTTCGGTGCCTTTTTGAGGGGCATCAAATTGCCCTTTGATGTAGTTGGTCTCAATGTCACGATCTTCCACATAAAGGCCTTCACTGATAGGCGTACCTACGTACATCTCTTTGGGAGCGGTACCTTCGGGAAGCTTGGCCCATGCCTTTTTCACTTTTGCCTTCAGGTCGGCTTCGGTAATATCGCCCACCACGACCAAGAAAATATTCTTCTTGGTTACCACTTTGGCATAGTGCTCCTTAAGGTCTTCAAGCGTAAGTGCTCCTAGGCTCTCTTCATCGCCAGAAGGGATTTTCTCATAATCGGTCCCGGCCCAAGCCTTGGTCATAGCCATCTCAGAAAGACGCGCATCGGGGCTGCTCTTGCTCTGCTTACTACCGGTGATGGCCTGCTCCTTAAGAATGGCAAAATCATCTTCGCGCCATGCAGGATTGGCAACAGTCATGGCAAAAAGATCCCACGACTTATCCCAATATAACTTTACACAGTTCAGGGATAGATTCCCATAATCGTAGCTTGAGCTAGCCCCCATTGAAGCTCCAACCGCTTCGGTGGCTTCATTGAATGCCTGCTTTTCCATGCTGGCAGGGCCTGAAGTCATCGCTAGGCTGAGCGCAAGATTCTCTACTCCGTCTTTCGCTTTCGCGTAATTGGTTACGCCTCCCTGCACGAAAAGCCGGGCGCTCACCGTTCCTTTTACCGACTGGCGAAGGATCACTTTGATTCCTTCCACTTCAAACTCTGTAGTCTCGGGCGCATCTTGAGCATTGGCAGCCAGGGCCACCATAGCTACTGCCGCCGACAATATGATTGATTTTAACTTTCTCATGATTTCAATTAGATTTTAAGCGGTTCGATTTTAGATAGGCCCATAGACTGCTCCATCATGGGCGATACGAGAAGGCCGGTTACATTTGGCTGGCCTTGGATGTATTTCTTTACATAATCTTTCATATCGGCCCGGCTCACCTTCTGTAGATTGTCGATATAATTTACGTAATAGTCAATATTGGCGGAAGCCCACCAAAAGGTGAGTCCATGTACAAAGTCAGAGGTACTCTCACGCGAATAAATATCCTGAATGGCCAGCTGGTTCTTGGCTGCTTCGATTTGTGCATCGGTCAGATAGTCGTCTTCCGCCCATTTGGAAATTTCTTTTTCAAGAGCCGCTACGGCTTCTGTCATCTGCGCCGGATTGGGCACAAAAAAGATGTTGATAGGGCCTACATGCTTTAGCGTTTGGTAGCCCGATCCTGCCTGATAGGCCAAGCCGCTCTCCACCAGATTGCGTTGAAACTGGCTCGACTCCAAGTTCAAGGCTGTGTGGAATACATCGGCAGCATAGGTAGCTTCTGTATCTTCCATACTCTTGGGCCGTGCAGGGATACCATCATAATAGGCACTTGGGCATTTTCGCTCACCGTCACAAAAGACTCTGACTCTTTGAGCGGCTCGATGGCAGGCACGGGATATTTTTCGAAAATATCGAAGTCGCTTTTCTTCCAATCTCCATAAATGGACTTCACCATATCTGCCACACGGTCATGATCTACCGCTCCGGCCACTACAAGAATGGAATTATTGGGGTAGTAATACTTATCCTTAATAATCTTCATCTTCTCGGGCGTGGCGCTCAGTATGATGTCGTGATCGCCGATGGTATTCTTACGGCTATAATTTTCCTTCCAGAGCTTATGGTTCATCTCTTCCATTAGGAAAAACATAGGGCTCGATTCGGCGCGCTGAAACTCGCCATCTACCACAGGGTTTTCATTTTTCATCTCCTGCTCCAGAAAGAGCGGGTAGCGGATGGCATTGTTCATAAATTCAAGCCCTTCCTTCATCTTGCTATTGCTCATGGTGATGAAGTAATTTACGCGCTCATCACTGGTGGTGCCATTAAAAGAGATCCCGAGCTCATTGATGCGCTCCATAAATTTCTCTTGCGATGGAATCTCCTTATTTGCTTTAAAAAACATGTGCTCATAAAGATGAGATAGGCCATCGTACTCCGGCGCTTCGGTGTAGGCACCATTGTGTACCGCTATTTCTATGGTCACGAGTGGCACACTCGGATCTTCTATTACCAGCAGCTCTAGCCCATTATCAAGGGTAGATAAGTGAAAATTTTCGGGAAGCTTGTTTTGGCCATTTGCCGTAAAGGCGAGTAACACAAATACAAATATCCCCATACTTACATTAAGGTGTTTCATATTATTCATTTTAAGGTCTATGGTCGCGAAAGTACGTATTGACTTTGCAAAATTGGCAACCGCTCATCATATTTATGTGAATTATACACCTAAATAGTGGCGCTCGAAGCAAAAAGATTGATGCACCTTTGCAGTCATGACCGGCCATTTCCTCATCTCACCCGGACTTCGATCGCGCCGTTTTCTAAGTCTATGTATTAGCTCCACCCTATTCATGGCGAGCTTTAATATGATCATTCCCGAGCTGCCCAATTACCTTACCTCACTGGGTGGAGCCAATTATAAGGGGCTTATCATATCCCTTTTTGCAATTACCGCAGCACTCTCGCGTCCCTTCAGCGGTAAGTTGGCCGATCTGGTAGGTCGCAGGCCTGTCATGTTTTTTGGAGCTGCTGCGAGCGCCATCTGCTGCGGGCTCTACCCACTGGTGGGCGGGCTCATGGGGTTTTTTGCCCTGCGGCTTTTTCATGGGCTCAGCACTGGCTTCAAGCCCACTGGAGATACTGCATACTTGGCCGATATCGTGACCGACAAGAATCGCGGCGAAGCGCTGGGTCTATTCGGGATGAGCGGTACCGTAGGGATGGCCGCTGGGCCGGCTGTGGGCAGCATACTCGCCTTAAAATTTGGCCTGGACGGTATGTTCATCATCTCATCACTTACTGCAGTAGCCAGTATTTTGGTCATAGCCGGTATGCCCGAATCTATTGATACCAAATCCTTTAAACCCGCAATGCTTCGCGTAGGATGGCATGATGTGTACGAACCCAAGGTGCTGGCGCCGGCTTTGGTCATGATGCTTACCGTGTTCAGTTTTGGTATGGCACTCACCATCATTCCCGATTTTAGCGAACATTTGGGTATAGAAAATAAAGGTCTTTTCTTCAGCGTAATGCTGGTCGCTTCTGTGGTCACCCGGCTCTTTGCAGGCAAGGCATCCGATAGGTTGGGCCGCGAGTCGATGCTCAAGCGGGGTGCCATTGTGCTCGCGGTGGCCATGGTTACGGTAGGCCTTTCGGAAAATGTTGAAGTCTTTATGCTCGGTGCTTTAATTTTTGGAGTGGCCACGGGAATAAATTCCCCCACCGTATTTGCGTGGACGGTAGACCTGGCCAATACCGAGCAGCGCGGACGCGCCATGGCTACCCTTTTTATAGCCTTGGAGTTCGGTATTCTCAGTGGTGCCTTGGCTTCCGCCGAAATATATGGCAATGAGCCCGATCGCTTCGGCTGGGCATTTGGTCTTGGAGCTCTTTTGGCCATAGCCACGCTCGTACTCCTATTGAGCCTAGGCAGAAAAAGATAGTTTCAGCAAGGCCTGGCAGCGGCTTAATAAGATTTAAAAAATATTTCATTTATTTGCAGCCCTTTTCAGAAAAAGGCACCCAATTTTGACGAAAAAATCAGATTTAAAATATAAAATCCCGCTTTATGAAATCAATGGTTACCCTTTTACTCATTTCTGTGTTCCCGCTTTTCGGCATGGCCCAGGGCAATGCCGAAATCCTATCGGACGAAGATCGCGAGAAGCTTGCCAAGGCAGAGCGTGCAGCGATCAATGAAAGTGATACCATCTGGAAATTTGGGGGCACCGTAGGCCTTAACTTTAGCCAGAGCTACTTCAGCAATTGGGCTGCAGGGGGTCAAAACAGTATATCGGGCACGGCGCTCACCAGCCTTTTTGCCAATTATGCAAAAGGAAGAAATAGCTGGAATACGACCTTAGACCTTGCCTTTGGACTGTTGAGCCAAGATGACCGCTCGCCCATAAAGACGGATGACCGTATAGACCTTACTTCGAAATATGGCTACCAAACCAAAAATCCTGATTGGTATTACTCCTTCCTCTTTAACTTTCGTACACAATTTGCGCCCGGTTACACCATAGAAGATGGGGTGGAACTCGAGCCCAAAATATCGGACTTCCTAGCGCCTGCATACAGCATCGTCTCTCTTGGTTTTGATTACCGACCAAACGAAAATTTTTCAGCCTTACTCTCACCGGCCACTTCAAAAATCACTATCGTGACGGTAGATGAATTGGTAGAAAATTACGGTGTCGATCCCGGAGACAATGTGCGTTTTGAAATGGGTGCCTTCATAAAGTTGGCATACCAAAAAGACGTGTTTGAAAACGTAAATCTTCAGACACGGCTAGACCTCTTCTCCAACTACACGGAGAACCCGCAAAATATCGATGTAAACTGGGAGACCTTGATTACTATGAAAGTGAACAAGTGGCTGTCGGCGACTCTCACCACACAATTATTATATGATGATGACGTACTGATTGTCCTCGACCAGACCTTAGATGCCGAAGGAACAGTAATCTCGGAAGCGCAAAGCCCCAAGAACGCAGTTTAGGGAAGTATTTGCACTTGGGTTGAATTTTGCTTTTTAGACCGCTGGGGGTTGGTTTTTGGTTTTTAGTTATTGGTTTTTAGTTATTGGTTGTTAGTTATTGGTTGTTAGTTATTGGTTGTTAGTTATTGGTTGTTAGTTATTGTGTCCCAATACTAAATACGGTTGACCATTTTCTCACTATGTGTTATTAAATGTAACTCTTTCTTTTTTGCTTCTTTTTTCTTTGTTAGTAACCCGGGTTTTTGTTGATAACCGAAGTGTACATCAGCCGGGGTTCTGAGCTTCAGGCTCCTATGTGGTCTAAGATGGTTGTAGTTGTGAACGGCTTGTTTGAGTTTTGTCCACAACTGGCTAAAATCCTGGGGATTCCAAGGTTTTAAGTATTCGTTTTTAATGATGCCATTTATGCGTTCGGCGTGTGCGTTCTCGTATACAGATTCAGCCATACTGTTGATAATCCGCCCCTTGGTTATCTGTAAAAACTTCTTGCTATAGTATTGTCCACCCCCATCAGAGTGAAAGATGAGTTGTTGATCCTGGTTGTAATCCTTCCAGGCCATCTTAAAAGCGGGTATTGTTGTATGGGTAGTTAAGAGCCTTTTGCTCAGATTATAACCGACAATAAGCCTGCTGAAAAGATCGAGAATAAAGGTCATGTAGTAGTATCGTTCTCCAAGCTGATAATAGGTGATATCGCTCACCCAAACTTGGTTGACACGTGTCAACTTGATAGAGTCAACTAAGTTGGGAAATCGTATCACCCCATTGCTGTCGGTAGTTCTCTTAAAATTCCGTTTCCTTTTAATACAGAAGCCCATATCGCGGTAGAGTGCGAGGAATCGATCGCGTCCGATGTAATCGGGTAAGAGCATGGAATGCATTTTCACAGCACCCATTTTTGGGTGATCATCGCGGAGTTCGTGCAGCAGGTATTCAATCTGGCACCACTCATCGGTTTTGTTCAGCAATCGCTGATACCTCTGATGAATATTTTGCCTGCTTGTTTTAGCAAATTGATAGATCAAACGCATTTTTAGTCTGTGTTTGTCTTTGTTTTCCCTGAACCAGATGACTGTGTGGAGCCAAGCTTTTTTTTTATGTCTACCCCATACATTTCTTCCGCAACCTCAATGAGTTTGTCCTTAAATTCAATCTCTACCTGCTTTTGTCCCAGCAGTTTCTGTAGCTCAGCGATTTGCTCTCTTAGGGCTTTTAATTTGGCGGTATCACTCATTGGCTCAACTATTTGTCGCACTCCTTGCGTCTTAAGAACGGAGAATTTATCAACCCAGTTGTAGACTGCTGTAGAGCTTACGTCGTATTCTCTACAAATATCGCAAACCCTGGTTTGATTTAGCTCCAACTCTCTAACCTTCTTGAGCTTAAAGCTATCACTGAAAACGCGATTTCTTCTTGGGTTGGATCTTACTCCAATCGACTTTTTACTTGCCATTTTTCTATCCGGTTTAGGGTGAAAAATGGTCAACTTATTTCAGTACGGGACAGTTAGTTATTGGTTGTTAGTTATTGGTTGTTAGTTATTGTGACCTCTCATGAAATAGGTTGACAGGCCACCTACTAAAGACCAAACACTAAGCACTAAAAACTTTTTCACTAAAATTCAACAAGTAAAGCCGCTCACTGGCCCTGGTCACTGCGGTGTATAGCCACCTAAAGTATTGCTGGTCGAGCATCTCTTCAGTCATATAGCCTTGATCTACGATAACTCCTGGCCACTGTCCGCCCTGAGCCTTATGGCAGGTTATAGCGTAGGCAAACTTTATTTGAAGGGCATTATAAAAAGGATCTTCCTTGATCGCTTTCTTTCGCTCATCCTTGGTGGGGAGATGGGCGTAGTCTGCTTGCACGCCATGATAGAGCTTATCGGAGGCCGCCGATGGCATTGATGCGCCTTCTACCAAGAGGCTGTCTAACCAAAGCAATGCTTCTACCGATGGCTCGTCGGGATAATCGATAAGCCGCAGGGTGGCATTTACGAAGTTGAATCCATACCGCTCTTCATGTCTGCCCAGCCGCTCTACCTCAGCTACATCCCCATTGGCGATAAAGCCCACATGGCTCTCTTCGCCCAGCCAATGGTAATTATTCTTTACAGCCATTACGAGATCACCAGAATTAAGCTGCTCTTCGCGAAAATAAATCCGCGCCCTTATCTGTTGGTTAAATAGATTGGCGCGTTTATTACTCCGGGTAATGATTATACTGCCTTCGGCGCCGTAGCGGTTGAAGACATCATCGAGCACATCTTGGAGCTGCATACCGTCTATGGGGCTTACATCTGCCTTGCTCGGCAAAGGGATGGGCAGATCATCTTTCTTATCGGCTTTAACAAAACCACGCAAGTCGGTGGCCAAGTCGAGAATCCCAGAGTCTTCCCGTTGGCGCATTACTTCCGTCAATTCGCAGATAGCGGCCGTAAGCGAAAACTCCCGCTTTAAAAAATCCAGATCGAGTGCTGGACTCAGATCGCTCCCTACAGGCGGCAGCTGAGCGCCATCACCGATGAGTATGAGCTTGCAGTTCTTGCCATTGAACACATACTCAAAAAGATCGAGGAGAAGATTGCCGCCACCGCTGCCGCCATAATTCTCCCAGCCGATCATGGATGCTTCATCGACCACAAAGATGGTATTGGTATGAAGATTTTGTGCCGGCACGAAATGCATCCCACCAGAAGGGGTGCGCTGCTGGAAGTAGATCTTTTTATGAATGGTATAGGCGCGCTCACCGGTATAGCCGCTCAGCACTTTGGCCGCCCGACCTGTGGGCGCCAGCAGGCTATATTTCAAGTGATGGGCGGGAAGGGTTTTCACCAATGCATTCACCATACTGGTTTTTCCAGTGCCTGCATAGCCCTTTACCAAAAGGAGACAATTTGGCCTATCGCTTACAAGGAATTTGGCCATGGCATAGATCAACCGATCTTGCGAAGCGGTGGGTCGATACCCAAAATTCGATCTCAAGAGGTTTTCTATTTCGCGGTTTTTCGCTGCCGACTGATCTATATTTTGCATAAGCCAAACAAATAACGGGTTTTTGGCCGAACTCACCTGAAGGGCTTGAATTATAAAATGGACTCAATCTTTTAGGGATCAAAAAATTAGTTACTCGCGTGAAGCAGAATCGGCCGATTATGAAACCCACGCAATTAAAAACCCGTAAGAGAGCCGATTCCCCTTGAGCGCGCTTTAAAACCTGCAAGTTTATGAAACACGCTTTACCACTTATGGGAATATTGGCCGCAGCCCTTGCCGCCAATGCACAGACCGGAACTTCTGCCGGCTTCGCAAAGATTTCAGAAACAAATGGAAACCTGAACACCACCTTGATCAATCAAGGGATGTTCGGCTTTGTTTCGGAAACTTCGACTCCGTCTAAAATCATCTCCGCTGCCCCTTTTGAAGGCAACGGTGCAATCTATTTTATCGATCTCGCTCTTGATGGTTCGGCAGAAAGCACATCGACAGTCAAAGCTGCCGACTTCAGCTATTTTGATGCCATCAGCGATGCGGGTTTTGGAACCGCCGTGCTGGACATGGGCGATCTCAATGGCGACCAGAAGAATGATTTTATGATCGGCGCTCCAGGCATTTCAGCTACGGGCGCACTCTTTACGCTGCTCAGTGATGGAGCTTCCTTTACCCTTTCAGAAGTGAGTATACCCACAGAAATGGCGGGTGCCTCTGCACTGGGCAGCTTCCTCGCCCATGACGGGGATCAGATTTTGATCGCTTCATCGGCAGGAAGCGGTGCTATCTATGAATGCTCATTTGATCTTTCCATTGGCATAAGCCTAACCGCCACTATCGATGATACCAATGGAACCCTTGCCGCAAAGCTCGATGATGGTGACCAGTTTGGTACGGGGCTGAGTGTGGCCGATATGAATGGCGATGGACATACTGACATAATCTGCGGTGCTCCCGGAGATGATGATCAAGGATCAAATTTTGGAGCGGTCTATTTGCTCTATCGCAATGAAAACGGTGAAGTGGAAGGCGTACAAAAACTATCCCGTTTGGAAGGCGATTTTGGTGGCTTTATGAATATAGACGATGAGTTTGGAATATCGGTTCGCGCCATTGGCGACCTCGATGAAGATGGAACGATAGATCTGGCTGTGGGTGCTCCCGGCGATGATGATGGCGGGATAGATATTGGTGCTGTCTGGATTCTCTTTATGCGCCCTGATGGCACGGTAAAGAATGAGAAAAAAATAAACCGCTTAGAGGGAAACTTCGGTGGCGACCTTAACTACGATGACCGTTTTGGAACGCGCATCGCCACTATCGGCGACCATAATAATGATGGCACGGTAGACCTTGTGGTAGGAACTGCACGCGATGATGATGGCGGTACAAATAAGGGAGCGGTCTATACCGTGTTTATTGAGCGATGTCCTTCGCCCAGTGGCTTCTATGATTTTGAAGTAGTCGGAGCTACTGTACATTTCACCGCCGAAGGGGGCGCCGGCTACTCGCATATCTGGAACTTTGATGATGGTGGCTATAGCCAAGCGCAGAACCCCAGCCATACCTACGAATCAACCGGAAACTACTGGGTCTGTCTGGCGATAAACAGCGAATGCGGCGGTAATAATTTCTGTCAAAACGTTCAGGTGAGCAGCAC
Organism: uncultured Cryomorphaceae bacterium; assembly: GCA_963836915.1. Classification (GTDB taxonomy): domain Bacteria; phylum Bacteroidota; class Bacteroidia; order Flavobacteriales_D; family Cryomorphaceae; genus Cryomorpha. Next base: position 1,904,034 of record CAWILH010000002.1, read on the forward strand.
CTTGGGCATTGAAGAGCGGCTAGCAGAAGAAACGGCCGTATATCCCAACCCTGCCAGAGATCGAATCTCAGTAAAAAGCGGAACGATCATCCGCGGCTATGCCTTGCACGATATTACGGGGAAGGTGGCACAGGAAGGTGTGACCAATCAGCTAAAGATCACCATCGAGCTAGCCGGGCTCAACCCAGGGCTTTACTTTTTAGCGCTGGACATCGCTGGAGTGAAGGTGGTAAAGAAGGTGCAGCTGATGTGAGCAATTCGGGTGCAGGTAAACCGAAGCTAAACCCCTAGCCAGGCTGTTTCTCACTTAAATGCTAGACCCGCCAGCCCTTCATATCTCCAACATCACTGAACTTCAAAATACATAGATTTATATTTTCTTGGAGATCTTAAAGGGGCACTTTTGCCATTCCCTTTTTGTTCTTCTGCAAAATGAATAAATGTAAAGGATTAATAAGGTCGAACAGGTTGGAGCAGGAGGTGTTCAATTCTCGGCGATTCTGTAAAATCTCGTTTAGCGTATCAGCGTAACGTGACCTGTCAGTGAATTTGGAATGTCGAGTTCCCTGAGATGTTGGGTGTAATTTATAATATAATAATAAACACTTTCTGAAGCATAATATTGGTCATTGGGACTTTCGCCATTCCATCCGCGGTCAATATTATTCGAAGAAAATATGTTTTGTCCCCACCGGTTAAATATCAAAAGTTCAAATCTTACAGGCTGGCAATCCGTCTTCGCCTTAAAAATATCATTGAGACCATCGCCATTTGGTGTAAAGCCGTTGGGTACAAATAGCGGACAGAGACAAGGCTCAATAATAACTTCTATTTGATCATCATAATTATAGCAATCATCACTATAGCTTAAAATATAAACACCTGACACTTCTGGCGCGAAGGAATAACCAAATGAACTATCTGGCAATAAGTAGGGGTATCCGAGATTATTTGGTGTTATGTTCCCTACTTGTTCTGCACATAAATAAATTTCAGAAGAATTAAATATTGGTTCTATTGACCTTGCTTTTTCTTCTACTTTATAGCTAAATGTCTCTTCACAATTACCGGAAGGGTCATTTACAATTACACTATAAACCCCAGCCCTGTCTGCTAAAATTCTTGCAGAATTTGCACCAGTGCTCCAGTTGAAAAAGTAGTCTTCTGTAGTAAATCCAATCTCAACAGGACTACCACCAGGACAGAGCAAAGGGAAATTCAATATAGCTCTAGGTTCGAATGGAGTTACAATTATTTCAAACGTCTCATCAATCTGACCGCATGAATTTGAAGCCGATAAAGTGTAAAACCCAGCCGTGGCGCTCTGGAAAAATTCAACGATAGCGCTATTCTGGTCAAAAATCTCAAAATCGAAGCTCATTAAATCAATTGTTACTTCATCATCTGAACAAATATTAAATTGATCTGGAATTTCAAATGGCAAGGGTTCCATGACTTCTATCGATAAATTATTGGCAATAGGGCAACCCAAGGCATCTCCATTCAGACTTACCAAATAATTACCCGCAGCGCTGTAGGTATGGGTAAGGGTTGCACTCGTTACATCAAGAGCTTGAGCGCCATCTCCAAAATCAAGAGATAATCCCGAATTACTGTCTAAAGCATCCCAATTTGCTATGGCAAAATCGACTGTATTACCCAAGCAGATCTCATTACCCGATGCTGAAAGCAGATTGGAGTTGGCCAAACCACTGCTAATCTCTATTTCATATTCGAAATTAGAACAAGCGGCGTAAAAACTGAAAGCGTAAGTGTTGGGATCGGTAAACGTGAACTCTTCCACCAGATCGCCGCTAGGCCCAACGATTGAATCCCAAGCGTTGAAGTCAGAAAAATCTAATGTGAACGACTCATCATTACAAAGTATCACTGTCTCTGGTAAGTCGGGGTCTTCAGGTATATCAAAGATTACTACCGTCCCGATGGCTGTTTTAGTACATCCATCTGAAAATGCCACTGAGACGGCGTAGGAGTTAAGCCCTTCATCACTATATTCGATTATAGGATTTGCTAAATCTGAAAAAATCATATTTCCAAAATCCCACGCGATAGAAACTACTTCATCCGGCGGAACCGATGTTTCGAGCTGATAGTAAACCGGTAGCCCAATGCAACCTGGACTGGTGGTGGTGACATTTATGGTGCCGGCGCTAGAAGGCTCAAGAATATACTCTCCCCGATAAGTATTCTCTATAGAACTCTCCGCAATCAAATCGAAGGAACAATTAGTAGGATTGTTGCTTAATGAAGACCATGAAACAGTAGAATTGTTGTCTCGGGTATAAATATCTAAGCATGAACATTCTGCCAAATTAAGGTCGTACGTTAAATTGTATTGACCAGAAATCGATGTGAGAAAAACCCCAAAATAAGTGGAGCTTGGAGTATCCCCTAGATTAGTTACGGAGCTAGGCATATCATCAACTCTATAGATGTGCGCTCCTATGGCAGGAGTCATCATGTCTTCTATCGTAACTATTTCGCCGTTCAGCCCTGCCAAAAGTAAACTCTGTCCGGCGAGTCCATTATCAGAATATAATAATGCGCTCTCATTACCAATTGGGGCGCCTGAGAGAATTTTATTACTTATATCCATGTTGAGCATAGTACCCGAAACCCCTAGGGTTCCTAAATTTTGAACGGAATTGGCGTTAGGCCCATCAAAATTATAATAGCTGGAAAGGTCTCCATCAAGTCCATTGAGTTTTTTACACATATTCTCCCGCACATCTTCTTGGCTTCTTGATGAAGACCAAAGCCGCATTTCATCTATTTCGCCATTGAAATACCTTATGCCCAAGCTTCCCCATTTTCCGATCGAGATAAGGTCGGATGCTACGCCAATAGCATCGGTCGATGGATCTATGTCTTGTTGAAGCACACCGTTGATATACATCTTCATTCCATCACTCTCATCAATTGTAGCAGCCACATGATACCAATGATCTGCTATCCATTCATTTGAGTCAGAAAATATCAAATGGGTTTCACTGCCTACCCAGCGCCTAAAAGAAAGTCGGCCGGCATTGCCCCAGGTTGTTTTATTAAAGCACAAGGCAAATTCATTGGTTGATGCTCCATTTCCAGAATTGAAATCTCTGGCGATTAAAGTTTGAATCTCACTATTCGTGTCGTCAATAGTAACGCTTGGTTTGAACCAAATTTCGATCGTCCTGGTGCCATTACCAACCGAATTACCGAGATTAATTGCTTCACCCGTCCCGTCTAGTGAGATTGCATTTCCGCTACCCTGCGCAAATGATGAACTTGAAAAAAACAAGAAAAAAATAAATAGAATGATGAATTGAAGGCATCTCAAACCATTATTTAAGATGCACTCAGCGAGCCTGTCCAGAGAATAAACCAGATAACTAGGGCTCGAAGGATTGAGAATCGATGAGTTCATAAAACGTTTCACAGCGAAGAAACAACCATCCAAAGATAGTTAAACTAATCAAACGAACCGACCAAAGCCCTACATAATCTAATTAAGAATATTATTCGGGACTATGATCTTCTGAGATAGTGGTAAGCTCTAAATCCGTAACTACAATAACTTACTCAGCTCTGCGGTAAGAATTCGTACACTATAGTTTTCAATAAGCTTATCGTTGCGTGCAGGAACATCTCCAGCTCTGATTTGCCGTAGATAATCTTTAAACCCCTCCTTATCTTCATGAGAAAATGATTTTCCTGCGCCAGTTTCCGATAAAATTCGGGCTACTTCGCTCTCCGGTTCTGCCATAGCCAAGATTGGCGTTTTTGAGTTCATATATTCAAAAAGCTTCCCTGGGATTATACCTCGATTATGTCTCCCTGCGGGAAGTATCAAAACCAACAGATCACTTTCAGACATTATTCCAAATGCAATATCTGATGTGACATACCCAAGATTTATAAAGTGAGTACTGAGCTTGCTACTTAATATTTCTACTTCAATATTAGGAGAGAGCTTTCCTGCGAACTGGAAATTAAAATCGGCATTATCTTCCAATAACGCTTGGAAAAACTGTCTAGGGCTATACGATTCTGCAAGCGTACCTACATAAGAAATCGTGAATTTACGAGAGTCTACCTTATCTCCATGCGATACATCTCTCCCTGGACTATCGTATCCGTTGGTAATGACTGTATATTTCCGATTGAAACTTTGGTTAAAATCTTTCGCAAAACTCGGACTCGCCACTATACATAAATCTGCTTTTTGAAGGACTTTCAATTCAAGCTGTTTGTCAAGTGATGATGCAAAGCTACTTTTATAAAGTCGGTCATTATAATAGATCCCCGACCAAGGATCTCGAAAATCCGCGATCCACTTCACCCCCACTTTTGTTTTAAGTTTTAGCCCAATGAGATGCGTCGAGTGTGGCGGCCCAGTAGATATAATAGTGGTAACTTTCTCCTCGTTAATGATAGTTTTGGCCGCTTTGAAAGCATAATGATTCCAACCTTTTCTCGCATCAGGAATAAAAAAATTCCCTCTGATCCAGCGCGTGATCTTGGAGAATAGAGAATCCGTTTCGACATTTGCAAAGCCGCCGTAAGGAATTTTCTTCTGGCCAAACATAGCGCCAAAAACTCTTAAGGGTTCCCAACTTTTCGTTCGTATCACCTTTATATTTTCAGGCACCAAGTGAGTTAGGGACTCATCACTCACCGGGTAAGTGGCATATTTTGGGTCAACCGTTAATATTGTAGGCTCCCATCCGTATTCAGGTAGATACTTTGAAAATTTTAACCAGCGCTGTACTCCCGCACCCCCACTAGGCGGCCAATAATACGTGATAATGAGTACTTTCTTCACGGCGCTAAAGTAGAAGTTTTGATCGCGACACTTTACCATAGCCTTAACAATGCCGTTATTTCTTTTCAATACTACCTTTGATGCTGAGTATTTCGAACCCGATACGCATGTCGTACATAGATTATTGCTTGCCAGAGCATGATAAAAGACCTTAGAAAAACGTTTCAGCAGACTGCTATTTATGGTGTTAGCAATGTGCTGATCAAGGCTACGGGCTTGATACTGCTCCCTATTTATACCCAAGCTTTTACCGATGTAGAATACGGAGCGCTCATCATGCTCGAGATCACCACCCAATTTTTGGTAGGCATAATCGCCTTTAATATTCCGACCGCCATGCTCCGTATCGGCAGCGAGCGGGATGAGCGCCGAAACCAAGACAAGGTCTATGCCACTGCTCTCATCATGCTGCTCACAGCTTCTGCCATTTTCTTGGCCATCTCATTTCCATTGCGGTCGGTGGTAAGCTTATTGGTGCTTGACAGCCGAGATTATGCCCATTATTTCACCCTGCTGTTTATATCCATTGCCATAGAAATACTTACCATACTCCCCATGCAATTGCTGCGCCTGCGGGAAGAAGCATCGAAATATCTCCTTTTCTTCGCGATAAAACTTCTAGGGCTCATCGGCTTCGTTTGGTATTTTGTGGCCTATCGCGAGATGGGCGTATACGGTGCCATACTCGGGATCCTTTGTGCCAATGCATCGCTATTTCTGGCTACGCTCACCTTTCAGCTCCGGCTTTTCTCCTTTCATTTCAATAAGAAATTAGGTCTTGAGATGATCCGCTATGGAGCCCCGCTGATATTCACCACCCTCGCCGGACTATTGCTCACCATAGCAGATCGCTACATCATAAAGATATACGGTACGCTTGCCGACGTAGGGGTATATGGGCTGGCCTATAAAATCGGAAGCCTGTCCAATCTGCTCATCATAGGCAGCTTTGCCCTGGGTTTCCTTCCCATTGCCTTTAAGAAATTTCGTGATCCTGGCTTCAATCGTTTCTTCGGTAAAATGGCCACTTATTTCATCGGTCTCACCGCATTGCTAAGCTTAGTGATTTCGCTTTTCAGCAAAGAGATCATCGAACTGATCAGTGATGAAGATGCTGGGTTCTGGCTGGCCATTTCGCTCGTGCCCTTTATCGCCATGGCCTTCATTTTCAAAGCGCTCCAATTGTATTTTTCCTATATCTTTTTGCTCACCAAGCGCACGGTATACCACGCTGTGGTCACATTGATCGGAGTCGTGCTGAATATTGGTCTCAACTTCCTGCTCATACCGCTTTATGATCTTTATGGTGCCATCGCCGCTACGGCCATAAGCTATGGAGCGATGGCAATGATCACCTATATTTTTGCGCAGCGCGACTATCCGATCGCTTACGAAGGGCGCAGGTTGGCATTGCTTTTTATTTCTTGCGCGGCACTTATTTACCTCGGCATTTCTGCCAATGGGCAAGATTTGATATGGCGGCTCCTGATCAAATCGGCAGTGGTCATCTTATTTTTGGTTTTTGCCTACTTCGGAATTGCCGATTCGGTAGAACGCGAAAAGGTGAAGAAAATAGCAAGTCTGCTCAAAGCCCCCGGCGGGATTAAGGCATTGCTGAGCCAGATAAAGCCATGAGAGCCTACTGCCAAACCCTTGCACATTGCAAAAAGTGCACGAAAGGGTCATCGAGCTGTTTGATTCCGAAAGTATGGAGAGCAGATCGGGTCCAGGATGCTTATATTTAAAATTCTCCGGCCAGCGATCTCCTAAGTATTACCTTCGTGACTGATTTAAATTTTGGCTAGAGGCGCAAGGTCATAAAAATAGCTTCCCCTGACTGAATATGGCAGTTTCCTATTTCTTGGATGATCTGACGATCGAAAATGTAGAAGCCTGGAGACCGGGATCATTCGATTTTAAAAATGCAACCGTTTACGACAGCGGCAGCGCTGAGCTATTGACAGCCGGAATCCTAGAAAAACTGAATGATCGCTGCTTTCAAGGCCTGATTGGTTTTTATACCAAATATGCTTCCATTTTTCAAGCATTTGAAAAGAAGTGGAAGGTAAACCCTTGGTTTTTTTCTCAGTTTAGGATGTATCATTCCTACCTGAATTTTGAGATTTCGAATACTGCCATTTCGGTTTTTTTTGAACGTTTCCCGAAAGGAAAACTATTCACCAAAAATAAATCTCTGGTCGAAGCCTTTTCTACCTACGAAGTAGTCTTGGTGGAAGGGCTCATTCCCAAAAAGCCCTTCCCTCTGAAAGCCATTATAGATGAGCTAGTTTTCATGTTTCGACAGAGAAATCGGAAAATAAAACCGACCACCGCTTGCATTATTTTGCGCAACAATGCTGAAAATAAATACGGGCGCAAAAGGCGGTTTGGATCACTTCATGATAATTTCCAGACCTTTCAAAACAAGGTTCTATTTGATCCTAAGCTGAATAAAGAAAATTGGAAAGTAGGCGATGGCGAGAGAAACTCGACCGACGATATCTTTCTAGCCTATTTTTTGCGCCCAAGATTCATTCGGCGAGTTGAACCGATTCCGAAAGGCTTATGCAGCGGTTTTGATCGAAGTAAAAAAGATTCTGGATGAAAATGATACGGCATCGCGCTATCTTTTCGAGCAATTAAGCGCTGCTAAGTTTGGGGTTTTTGTAAGCTATATCCGATTTAAATCGTTCGATCGGTATTTCAAAAAATTTGCCTTGAAAGGCATCATCATGACCGATGAGAACAGCCCGCAGCAGAAGGCCATCCAGTATGCCGCCCGCCAAAATGGGGTTTTGGTTTTCGCATTTCAGCATGGCAATATTCATAGGCATCATCCGGCGTATATTTTTGGAGCCTACCCACAGCAACCTGTTTTACCCGACTTGACTTTCACTTGGGGCGAATATTTCACCAAGTTTCTGATAGCGGAAGGCGGCTATAGCAGCGGGCAGCTCAAGACCAATGGACGCATAAAGTTTACGACCAAGGAGCCATCGCTGCACAGCGAAATAAGCAAGGATCGAAAAGTATTGCTCTTTGCCAGCCAACCGTTTCGCAATCCCAAGCGGCGCCAGGAGATATTCCGTGATGTGCTGCTTTCCGCAAAAGAAAATAGCGAAAGCTGGCAGCTTGTGGTACGGCCACATCCGCATGAGCGGGACGATCCATTTTTCGCGAAAGCGGCCAAAGCTGTTGGCTTCACTGATTTCGTTTTTGACCCAGTTTCCGATTTACAATCCCATCTACAACGCTGTGATGCTTTGATCACGGCCTTTTCTACTGTTGGGTCAGAATTTATTCCATTCTACAAACCGCTATTTGTGATAGATTATCTGCGGCGCGACCTTATGGGCTGGATCGCCGATGGGGTCGGGATACCGATTCGCTCCCAAGCCGATCTCACAGAGCAGCTGGGCGAAAAGAGTAGTATTGCCATAAACCGTGAAAAGTACGATGCCTTCGTTGCAGCTTACTTCTACCGTGCCGATGGAAAGGCCGATGCGCGCGCTCTAAAAGTGATCAACTCCAGATTGAAAACGGCTGCAACTATAGATAAGACGGTCTAAACCAAGTCCATTTCTGGACGCTTTTCATCTTCTTGGCCATCTTTTTTGGCATTAAGCCATAGACCACCGATCAATAGCAGGAGCACGAGAACGGATGCTGCCGTGGTCACCGTATTGGCAAGTGCAAAGCTCTGGGGCTCAAATTTAAACTCGATGCTATGCGAACCTGCTGGCACCACCAACCCACGGAGCAAATAGTCGACCCGAAAGTAATCTACAGGAGCTCCATCAAGGAAGGCGACCCAACCATTATCGTAATAGATCTCCGAGAAAACCACGGCCTGCGGCACGGGCGAATCATAGATATATTTAATAAAATTGGGCAAATGTTCCTGCACTGCGATTGCGGCATCGGCGCTCTCCTGATACGAAAACCCGGATACCTGATCCGAAAAACGAGCATCAACGACTGCTTCCGTTTGCGTGTCAATGCGGCCAAGCTCCATAATCTCTTCGTCGGCGTTGGCCACCGTTTTTAGATTTTGTACAAACCATGCGCTGCCGAGCGAAAAAGGATTCTCAATAGGTGGAGCGTCTTGATTATAGATGATGTATTTGGCGTTAAGCATATTCAGTACCCCGGCATTTCGGAGCACCGAATTGATTTTTTCCTGCGTAGGGTTATCCTGTAGGGCTCCGACGAGCGATTGCATTTCGGGAGCAATATGAAAATCATAGAGCTCTTGAATGCGCTTTAGCTTGGCACCGTGATAACCCCCAATGCTCTTGTGAAAATAAGCGGCACGGGAGTCTTGAAAAGTACCGCTCAATGGCAATACCCGATAATTACTGTGGAATCGAAGCGCGGCAAAGCGGGCATCGTCCAGCTCGCTTTTGGTTGGCTTTCCGGTGCGATCTTGTTTCGCTACCGCCTGCACATCTGCGACCGCCTTTTTGATGGCATCGGCAGCTTCGGGGTTTCGTGCAGTCTCGCGCTGAAGGATGTTCAGATCGGCGGGCGTAGCATCAAATGCCGACTTGGTGGCTTCTTCGGGCTGCCATTGCACAAAGCGCCCTTTGATCTTTTCATTATTCAGGTACCGCTTATTGATCGGCCATAAGTCTACAAGAACAAGAGCTGCCAAAACGCCAACAAACGCCAGACCTTTCAGCTTTCCCTTGGCCATAAACCATAGGGCAGCGATTCCGGCTATTACCAGCGCGAGCGATCGAAGGGCGTCGCTCCGAAAGAGTGAAGCGCGGATTTCTTGCAGCTGCTCGCCATAAGCCAGCGCTGCTGGAGCGCCATCTCCCGCCATTGCATTATTGAGAGCGGCCGATTCTGGCGAACTCAAAAAATCAAAAAACAAAGTCGGGGCTACCGCAAAAAGGAGAAGAAGGGCGACGAGCGATGCGCCAGCCGCAAGGAATTTCTTTTTCTGATCGAGAATAAGACTCGGGTTTTCCAGAACCTTTTTCAAGAAAATAAAACCCAAAAGTGGAAAGATAAGCTCGGTAATGGCCAATATAATCGTTACCGCCCTGAACTTGTTATAGCCTGGCACATAGTCGAGAAAAAAATTGGTGAGCCCCATTAAATTCTTGCCCCAAGCAAGCGCTATCGTAAGCAAAGCTGCTAGGAGAAGCGCCCATTTCACTGCACCATTTACGAAGAATGCACCCAGCAAAAAAAGCAGGCATACCACTGCACCGATATAAACCGGTCCGCTGGTAAAGGGCTGGTCGCCCCAATAGGTATTGGGAAAAATCCCGGTAGCCTGATAGCCGCGTGCCAAGGCATTGTATAGTTGTGGATCAGACTTCTGGGTATTTTCGTCTATTAGAGCTCCCGACTCGCCACCGTGGGCATTCGGCACCAAGAGTGATAAAGTCTCGCCAATGCCATAACTCCATTGGGTTACATAGTCGCGATCGAGCCCGGCGGTGGTATTGGATTCATTAGATGCCCCAGCAGGATTTATGGTAAGCTCGGTCTCGCCACGGGTGGTATACTTGCCGTAATTATAGGTATTCCATAGCACATTGGCATTGGCCAAAAGCCCAATAATACCTGCTATGGCAATAAGCCCGGTAGCTTTCGCAAAAAGTGGAACCTGCTGGATACGAATGGCTTCAATTAATTTTGCCAAGACAAAAAGTCCGACAAGAAAGCCAAAATAATAGGTGATCTGCACGTGATTGGCATTGATCTGAAGGGCGACAAAAAGGGCGGTCACGGCAGTACCCAATGCCAATTTGCCCCGGTACGTCCAGATCATTCCCGCAAGGATAGGCGCCAAATAGCCTATCGCATGGGCTTTGGAGTTATGCCCGGCTTCCAGAATGATCAGAAAATACGTGGAAAGGGCGAAGGCGATCGCGCCAACGGCTGCTGGTCCCGGTTTTAGCCGTAAGGCAATCATTAAAAGGTAGAAACCAATGAGATAGAGAAAAAACAAATTGGCGGGAGATGGTAGGCCGAGCATGACCACCCGATCTATGGCACGCATAATATCGCTAGGATAGCGCACAGAGATTTGGTAGGCAGGCATCCCGCCAAACATGGAATTGGTCCAGAGTGGCTCCTCGCCATACATGGCGCGGAATGCTTCGATCTCCTGCGCCATTCCCTTAAAATTGGTGATGTCGCCCTGGCGGAGCTTATTGCCGCTAAATGCGGGGTAAAAATAAACTGCAGAAAGGGCTACGAAAATAGCTATGGCAGCAAGGTGCGGGATGAACCGCTTGAAGTTTTCTTTCATAAATTCGGTTTAGTCCACTTCTTCAAAGTCGACATATTCGCCTTCGCCACTATCCGATTTTTTATTTTTTTTCGCCTTTTCGGGATCGGTATACTCTACACGCACATCGCCTTCTCTCCTGCTTTGGGTTTGCTGTCGCTGTCGGCTGCCGCCCTGCTGCTGCTTAGGCATGAAGAAGCGTCCTAAAATCCGGAGTACGAAGTAAAGGGCAATTATGATGGCGATTATCTTTAACAAAACAGCTTCAATTCAAGTTGAACTTTTTCAAATCCGGCATCCCAAAAATCCTGGAAGCGGGTTTCAAAGGTGCAAAGATAAAATTATTGAATTTTTAAGGGAGTCTTGGCGGTGAACTTCGGTTGGAGCATCGCGGATTGAATTTTTGTCAAGATTTTTGAGAAAAGGCAAAAATATCGCCAAAAAAGATTTGCAGTGGGATGACGCAACGAAAGAAAGTCAGCTCTCAAGAGTTTTCCAGTCTACGAACTAAAATTCTCATTTAGGACACGGTGTACGAATAAAAAAAGGCCAAGGATTTAACCCCTTGGCCTTTTGACTATTAGCTAAAAAGGCGGCAAACTAAAATTAAAAAAATTTGATAAGCTGCACTCCTTAATCTGCACACGTGGTATTTCTATGAATGTCGCAATACAGCGACCACCAAGGATTGAAATTTTCGGGGTCTTCAGGCATGTTGCTCATTGCAAGAAGCTCATCAACATCCTGTCCATACCGAAGGTGCATGTGAATGGGCTCTCCATGGGGCGATCTCGAAATCACAAACTGGTAAGCCCCACAGTCCCCTTCAAAGTTTTCTTTCTGCTCAAAGACATCCCAGATAGACGTTTTAGATTCTTCGGGATAATAATGCGGATCTGGCCGACTTCCGATAAATTCATACCCACAGTCGGCAAGTAGTTTATTGGCGTCATTATGGTCGTAAAATTTCATCCGCGTCATGGAGCCGGCATCTTCAGTGGTTTTTAGGGTAATACGGCTGGGATTCCGCGGATCGTTTCTTACCGATTCATCTTCTGGATCCATCCTAAATTCCCCATTCATGTTTAAGAAAGAAAAGAGATGCGCGTGGCCGTGCTCTTCAGTGGCCTGAGCATGTGAATGGCCGTGGTAGTGATCGTCATCACGGCCATGATCCTTGTGATCGGTCACGGCTTCTTTTTCTGACGGACTTTGACAGCCGGCCATGAAGGCCAGGGTAATTCCAATGCTAAAGATTTCTTTGATTTTCATATCTATGTTGAGATTATTGATTTAAAGATTATAGGTGATCCCAAAGGTGAAATTGGTGATGGGTGCTGGAGCAAACGACATGGCCTCGGCACTTCCGAAGACCGACTCCGCGTATTTTTCATTCGTAAGATTATTTACTTCAAAAAATACGCGTCCCTTTCTTGCTGCGCGCCCATCAAAATTATAGAAAGCCATAAAATGCGCCACCGTGTACCCATCATAAGAAGCATCATTCTGGCTGGATATGTAGTAAGAGCCTACGTCCCTAAACCGGAGCAATCCGCCCAGGCCAGATTCAAACGTGTACATTGCCTGAATATTCGTAGTAGTGCTAGGTATGGCGGTTAGCTCTTTGCCGACCAGATCTTCTGAAGGGTTGCTCAAAATCTCGGTGGTGATATAAGCAAAAGTTCCATTTATGTTAAGCCCTGGGAAAGGCTTCAAGGTGGCCTTGGTCTCTACACCACGCCTTTGCGTTCTTCCAGCATTCACCAGGTCGCCCGAGCCCGGCGGATTTTCAACGATCTCTTTAGAAGTATTCAATACGAATGCCACTGCACTCAGGTCGAGCCAAGCTTGATACCTATAATGGATGCCTGCTTCGTATTGCCAGATCTGAACCGGGTTGAGATTTAGGTCGGGATCATACTTGCTCGTAGAATTTGGCAAGGAAAAACCTTGTGAAACATTGGCCCGAAGGTCAAAGCCTTCAAATAATGTGGAGCGCACACCGAGCTTGGGACTAAAATTGGAAAGGTCGTTGAGATCGGCGGTAAAGCCATCTTGTCCCGGATCTTCATTCGTAAACCTGCCGGTGTAGGTATCGAACCTTAGCCCAATGGAAGGACGGAAATACTGGCTCAGCTTGAACTCCCCTTCCGCAAAAGCAGAAATGGTCTGTATGTCGAAGGTGCGTTGTTGAATTTGATCCAATCGCACCCTTTCTTCCGAAGTCCATCTCTTTCTGAAAGTCGTTTCATCGTAGTATTCAGCACCGGCTATCCAGTCGAGACCCACAGCGCCTAGCGTAGCCCTACCGTTCAGACTACCGCCGTAAGAGTAGACATCACGTGTATTAAAACGCTCTGTCTGACCGCCGGGCTCGAAGCCAAATTTGGCAAATCGCGTGAAATTCTGTTCCACCCTATAGCCATAAAGGAGTAATCTCAAATCATCATTGAAGGTGTGGTTTAGATCAAATCGCTGGCTTGAGAACAGCTTACTACCCCCATCGTTTTGAGCATTTGGAGCTTGCTTATCCCGGAGGTTGTCATCATAAAATTCCCTTTGCGAGATATAACCCGGCGCATCCCACTCGCTGCTATGCCCGCGCAACGATAAGGCGATATCCGTCTTGTCAGAAATATTATAGGCCAGGCGGCCCGTGACGTTCCCTTTCAAATAATCTGAATTTGTGGAATATCCGTCGGTATTAAAAAGCTGCAGTGCGAGATTGGTTTCGAGCTTGTTATTGCCCACATTCAGCGGTTGTCCGATCGCGACCTGAGCATCGTAGGTATTGAACGACCCGCCGGTAAACCTTACATTTTGATACGTTCCACCTTTTTTGGTTTCAAAGGCTACCGTTCCGCCTTGCGCAAATCTACCGTACAATACGGATGATGGCCCTTTATAAACGCTCATCTGAGAAATATTGATAGGAATGATGATGTTCATATCAGCGTATCCATCTTCATGGCCTTCGGCTTCATTGAGCGAAACACCATCGATCTGAATACCGGCCTGCCCTTCGTGACCACCGCCACCAAAGCCACGGATCGAAAATACATCGGCCACTCCGCCTTGCCGGTACGCTCCCAGATCTACTCCCGCCACCTGCTCTACAAGTCTTGCGGGTTGCTCGATATTGAGTAATTGAATCTGCCTGCTGTCAAGCACATCTACAGTCGCGGTGCTATTATCCTGATCGAAACCGCCCCCTTTTACTGCTACTTGGCTCAGCTGGACAAAACTTGGAGCAAGGCTAAATTCCAATTTGCTGTTTGATCCCGCTTTTACGGTTACCTGCTCCGAATAAAATTGATACCCTACCGAAGTAGCTTCGACCCGATACTTTCCGGCCGGGACTGCCTCAAAAAGAAATTGGCCATTGGAATCGGTTGAAGTGCCCATTTCTGTTCCGCTAAGGACAATATTGGCATTGGGCAGCATATTGCCAACACCGGAAAAAACTTGTCCGGTTATTTTTCCTGTCTCCTGCGCCATAGATGCGATTGAAAAAACGGCGAAGACAAGGCATAATTTATAGTGTAAATATTTCATGATAAAGGTATTGTTTCGTTAAGCACTATTTTTTTGAGTAGAAATTTCCGTGTAGACCTTAGAAAATAGGAAGGCTTTTCATCCATTTCATTTTGATTTCTCGGTGTACTGCCTGGCTGAACCATGCAGGCCTGCACCCGTGGAGAAAGCGTACTACTAATATTTTTTGGTTCGGATAATTTCTCGACCGAAAGTCCATCAAGGCATACATTTTAATAGCCTGTGGGAATTTCCTATTTCCACGAACCACCAGAAAAAAGCGTTTTCAGATAAGGCGATGCGGATGTAGAAAAAACTGGATCAAAATGCTGTTAAAGACTATTTTGACTTACGGTAAATGCCCCGAAATGAGCAATACCGACAAAGCTCTAAATGAGACCTTCACAGTTCTAACGGAAAAGAAATATGGATGGAAATTAGGTGCGCGGGGGTGGCGCAGGAACTAAAGCGGCTCTGTTGGAAAACCGCAGTACAAACTCTAATTTGGAAATTAAAAAACCGCCTAGAAGTTCTGGAAGTAAGATCGAACAGGGATTTACGTGCTTATCCCATTTTACCTTTACATTGAACTCCTTCTCCCCTTCATCGGTATTTTCTTGCAGGTCGATTATAGATGCGAACCATCCCAAGATCGGGTGGTCATGCAGTTTGGCTTGCGCCAGGGGAGCAGTGGGCTCATCTAACATCTTTTGATGATGATGTGCAGGCTGTTCTTTCGAGAAATGATCATGAGAATGACGGTTTAAATCCTGCTGGCCGCCATCGATGGAAAAATCAGATACCTTATGGGACATGAAATGCAGAGCATCTGCTACGGGTTTCCCCAAAGGAAGAAGCAAGTAGGCACATAAAAATGCTACCGCCAAAACTTTGGCCAGTGGTTTTTTAAATGCTTTGGGTGCTTTTAAGGTCATTGCTTGGGGATATACGAGCAACTTGATCCGACGGATTGCGAAAATACATTTTCTTCTCAATTTTAATCGCCCGTCCTAAAGTTTCTTGGCCTTACGGCTATCGCTTGTCTCACTCAAGGCAGAATCTTCAATTTTATTAAAAATATCGCGGAGCAGCTTGACGAAAACTCTTGCTTACTTACTCAAATACAAATTCCGCTCACTGTATATCTTTCTAAAAAAGGGATCCATCAAACTATCAATGAAATGGATGGCTTCACCTGTTGATTTCATTTCCGGACCTAGCTCTTTATTCACATTCGGAAATTTCTCGAAAGAGAAAACCGGAATCTTAATGGCATAGCCAGATTTCTTTGGCTGAAAATTAAAATCTTTCACCTTCTTTTCGCCGAGCATCACTTTAGTGGCATAATTTACATAAGGCTCGTCATAGGCCTTGGCGATGAATGGCACGGTGCGAGACGCCCGCGGATTGGCTTCGATCACGTAGACCACATCATCTTTAATAGCAAATTGGATGTTGATCAGCCCGACGGTGCGCAGTTTGATCGCAATCTTCTTCGTAATGGTCTCAATCTGCTCGATGATCAGATCGCCAAGATTATAGGGCGGCAGCACGGCGTAAGAATCGCCAGAGTGAATCCCGGCAGGTTCGATATGCTGCATCACTCCTATGATGTAGACATCTTCGCCATCGCAAATTGCATCGGCTTCGGCTTCTATGGCGCCGCTTAAAAAATGGTCGAGCAGGATTTTATTGCCCGGCATATCTCGAAGGATATTGACCACATGAGTCTCGAGCTCTTCCTTATTGATCACGATCTTCATCTGCTGACCGCCAAGTACATAGCTGGGGCGTACGAGCAATGGAAAACCAAGCTCATCAGCTAGTTCGAGCGATTGCTCGGCATTATCTACCACGCCAAAATCAGGATAAGGAATATTGTTTTCCTTGAGCAGGGTAGAAAAACTGCCGCGATCTTCGGCCAGGTCGAGCGCTTCGTAGCTCGTGCCTATCACTTTAATTCCGTAGCGGCTCAGCTTTTCAGCCAATTTAAGTGCTGTTTGACCACCGAGCTGCACGATGACCCCTTCGGGTTTTTCATGAAGGATGATGTCATAGATATGTTCCCAAAATACCGGTTCAAAATAAAGCTTGTCGGCAGTGTCAAAATCTGTGGAAACCGTCTCTGGATTGCAATTGATCATGATCGTTTCATAACCACATTCTTTTGCGGCAAGCACGCCATGCACACAGCAATAGTCAAACTCGATACCTTGACCGATACGATTTGGCCCGGAGCCCAGCACCACAATCTTACGCCGGTCGCTTACTTCAGACTCATTTTCATCATCGAAGGTGCTGTAATAATAGGGCGTTTTGGCTTCAAACTCGGCCGCGCAGGTATCTACCAATTTATAGACACGCTTCACGCCCAGCTCATTGCGCTTTGCAAAAACTTCGCTTTCGAGGCATCGTAAAAGGTGGGCCACCTGCCTATCGGCGTATCCTTTTTGCTTGGCTTCGGTCATCAAATCCTTCGAAATACTATCTAGGCTAACTTTCTCAATCTTTTTTTCAAAAAGAATCAAGTCTTCGATTTGCTTCAGGAACCAATAGTCGATTTTCGTCTTTTCGTGAATGGTCTTGAAGGGGATACCCAGCTTGATGGCATCGTAAATATGAAAGAGCCTGTTCCAGCTCGGGTGCTCTAGGCTATCGAGTATCTTGGCCTGATCTTTTAGTTCCTTGCCATCGGCACCAAGTCCATTGCGTTTTATTTCAAGCGACTGACAGGCTTTCTGAAGCGCTTCCTGAAAGGATCGACCTATGCCCATCACCTCACCTACGGCTTTCATTTGCAAGCCGAGCTCACGGTCTGAGCCTTGGAATTTATCGAAATTCCAACGCGGGATTTTTACGATCACATAATCCAGTGTGGGCTCAAAGAGCGCAGATGTGGTCTGGGTGATTTGATTCGTAAGCTCATCAAGGTGATAACCGAGGGCGAGCTTGGCGGCCACTTTTGCGATGGGATAGCCGGTAGCTTTTGATGCCAATGCCGATGATCGAGAGACGCGTGGATTGATCTCGATGGCTATGATATCTTCTTTTTCATCGGGGCTCACTGCAAATTGCACGTTGCAGCCGCCGGCAAAATTGCCAATAGAGCGCATCATCTTGAAGGCCATGTCACGCATACGTTGGTACGTGCTGTCGCTAAGCGTCATGGCCGGCGCGACCGTAATGCTGTCGCCGGTGTGGATTCCCATGGGATCCATGTTCTCTACTGAGCAGATGATCACCACATTATCGTTCATATCGCGCAGCAGCTCCAGCTCAAACTCTTTCCAGCCCAGCATGGCCTTATCGATCATCACTTCATGGATGGGCGATACGTGCAGGCCACGGGTGAGCAGGGCATCAAAATCTTTTTGGTCGTGCACGATGCCTGCGCCTGCTCCCCCGAGGGTATAGCTGGAGCGGATGCAAAGGGGGAACCCAAATCTCTGGGCTATTTCTTTCCCTTCCAGAAATGAATTGGCTGTAGCCTGCGGCGCCATCGGTATATCGATCTCGGCCATGAGCTTGCGGAAGGCTTCCCGATTTTCGGTCACATCAATGGCGTGGATATCCACACCTATCATGCGCACACCATACTTCTCCCATATTCCGAGCTCATCGCATTTTATAGCGAGATTCAGCGCGGTCTGCCCGCCCATAGTCGGCAGCACGGCATCGATATTATGTCGCTCAAGGATCTCGATGATCGACTCTGGTTCGAGCGGTTTTAAGTATACATTATCGGCCACTACCTTATCGGTCATGATGGTGGCAGGATTTGAATTGATCAATGTCACCTTGATGCCTTCTTCGCGAAGGGAGCGGGAAGCTTGAGAACCCGAATAATCAAATTCACAGGCTTGACCTATTACGATTGGGCCGCTACCGATTATAAGTACGGAGCGTATGCTGGCATCTTTTGGCATGAGGGTATTTTAAATTTGGAAAAGGAGAAGAAGCGGCTAACCAAGCGGTTGAAAAGAGAATAGCTAAATGTGCCGGTAGATTGCTTCATTTAGTCCGCAAAACTAGTCGAATTTTCATTTTTTCATGCCTTGGAAGTGCCTAGAAGTGGCAGAGTTTTTCCACAATAGTGGATTATTTGGTGTTTTTTCAGCGCACTTCGGCAGTTGAAATTGGAGCAGGACATCGGCGGTTCTTGACTTACTTTATTCCCAACGAAGTAATTCCAAGACCGATATACCCAGGCTGCGGCTAAACCGATGGAATAAGCGTATACCAAAACTGCGAACCGAACGGAGGTAAACTGTTTCTCATTTAAAACTGGTAAGTGGATCAGACCCCACGGGTCTAGAAGTGGCTTATATTCCAATGACTTAAATCTAAGGCCGATATACCTAAACTGTAAACCGAACGGGGGAAAACTGTTTCTCGTTTAAAACTGGCAAGTGAATCAGACCCCGTGGGTCTCCAAGACCCGCGGGGTCTAGACCTAAACGACGATTGTCAAGTAAATTTAGTACCGGTAACGAAAACCCTATCGGTCCCTTCGCTTTTTAAACGTATTATTGACCTTATCCTGTTGCTCTCTGTCAATGCAAACCAAACGATAATGAAATACGAACCCATACGCCCGGGATACTATTACCATATTTATAACCAAGGAATCAATAAGGATGATATTTTTCTAGAACCAAGAAACTATCCCTATTTCCTATCCTTGGTTGATCGATTCCTTTTACCGACTTGCGAAATATTTGCGTATTGCTTAATGACCAATCATTTCCACATTCTCTTGAAGACAAGTGAATCTTCAAGCGAAAAAATACTATCACATGCCTTTTCAAACCTTTTCAACGCTTATGCTAAAAGTATAAATAAGGCAACCGGGCGATCTGGAACTTTCTTCAAAAGCCCTTTCAAACGAAAGCGCCTAGAAAATGAAAAGTACCTTATGAACCTGATACTATACATACACCTAAACCCAACCCATCACGGGCTGACGATCAATTTCAGGGATTATATTCATTCTTCTTTCAGGAGCTACTTCTCGAAAAAGCCGTCGAAATTAAACCGTGAGTTCGTTTTAAATCTATTCGATGGTGAAGCAAATTTGGAATACATGCATGGGGTTAGGCAACCGGAGCTCGGTGAAGAACTTACTTTTGAGTGATTGCTTAGTTCTACCTAATTGCGATAAGTGAAGATATATAAATCGTAGACGGGAAGAGCTAGATTAATTGCCGGATCAGACCCCGCGGAGCTAGATTTAGCTTATGTTGAATGCAAAGCAGAGCAAATTCGGAGAATCTTAAACCGACAGCTGGATCAGACCCCACGGGTCTTGGAGACCCCCGGGGTCGAGACTTAGAATCAAGCAATAAGCCAAATCAATAATTCATATCCCGGGTAAGCTAGGATATGCTATTAGTCCCTTGACCGAAAATCAAATCAGACCCCGGGGGTCTCCAAGACCCGTGGGGTCTAAACACACATCGAATCCAGCATCTAGAACCTTCTACTCATAGATAGATCAAACCGTTCAAACCGCACTGATCATTATATTTTTCAAAATTCATCTCGGATCAGACCCCACGGGTCTTGGAGACCCCCGGGGTCGCGACTTGGAATCAAGCAATAAGCCAAATCAATAATTCATATCCCGGGTAAGCTAGGATATGCTATTAGTCCCTTGACCGAAAATCAAATCAGACCCCGGGGGTCTCTAAGACCCGTGGGGTCTAAACACACATCGAATCCAGCATCTAGAACCTTCTACTCATAGATAGATCAAACCGTTCAAACCGCACTGATCATTACATTTTTCAAAATTCATCTCGGATCAGACCCCACGGGTCTTGGAGACCCCCGGGGTCGCGACTTAGAATCAAGCAATAAGCCAAATCAATAATTCATATCCCGGGTAAGCTAGGATATGCTATTAGTCCCTTGACCGAAAATCAAATCAGACCCCGGGGGTCTCTAAGACCCGTGGGGTCTAAACACACATCGAATCCAGCATCTAGAACCTTCTACTCATAGATAGATCAAACCGTTCAAACCACACTGATCATTATTTTTTTCAAAATTCATCTCGGATCAGACCCCACGGGTCTTGGAGACCCCCGGGGTCGCGACTTGGAATCAAGCAATAAGCCAAATCAATAATTCAGATCCCGGGTAAGTTAGGATATGCTATTAGTCCCTTGACCGAAAATCGGATCAGACCCCACGGGTCTTGGAGACACCCTGGGACTAAACCCCGCTAAATGCGGCATTCAAATTGATCTCAATCAATCACTAATCAAACTGGTCACGCCGCACGATCAGTGGATTTTCAACATACATTTTAATCTGACACCAAGGGTCTCCAAGACCCGTGGGGTCTAAACACACATCGAATCCAGCATCTAGAACCTTCTACTCATAGATAGATCAAACCGTTCAAACCACACTGATCATTATTTTTTTCAAAATTCATCTCGGATCAGACCCCACGGGTCTTGGAGACCCCCGGGGTCGAGACTTAGAATCAAGCAATAAGCCAAATCAATAATTCATATCCCGGGTAAGCTAGGATATGCTATTAGTCCCTTGACCGAAAATCAAATCAGACCCCGGGGGTCTCTAAGACCCGTGGGGTCTAAACACACATCGAATCCAGCATCTAGAACCTTCTACTCATAGATAGATCAAACCGTTCAAACCGCACTGATCATTATATTTTTCAAAATTCATCTCGGATCAGACCCCACGGGTCTTGGAGACCCCCGGGGTCGCGACTTGGAATCAAGCAATAAGCCAAATCAATAATTCATATCCCGGGTAAGCTAGGATATGCTATTAGTCCCTTGACCGAAAATCAAATCAGACCCCGGGGGTCTCTAAGACCCGTGGGGTCTAAACACACATCGAATCCAGCATCTAGAACCTTCTACTCATAGATAGATCAAACCGTTCAAACCGCACTGATCATTACATTTTTCAAAATTCATCTCGGATCAGACCCCACGGGTCTTGGAGACCCCCGGGGTCGCGACTTGGAATCAAGCAACGAACCAAATCGATCATTTATAAAACTGGGTAAGCTAGGATACGCTATTAGTCCCTTGACCGAAAATCGGATGAGACCCCGGGGTCAAAAAGAACTATACTAAAATAAATGTTCCGCTAAAAACCTAAACGCAACCTTCCTTTCAAAATACCCTAAATTCGCTCCGCGTATGCAGCTGAGCACATTTCAATTCAAGGGACTTTCGATGAATTATGCCCGATGGGGCGAAGGGGAGCACGCGCTACTAGCCTTCCACGGTTTTGGCAGGAGCCAAAAGGACTTTCAGACTTTTACCGCTCCCCTTAGCAAGGTCTTTAGCATCTATGCTTTCGATATTTTTTTTCACGGTGGCAGCCATATCGGCGATCGATCAGTAGATCAGAGTCCGCTGAAACCGGAAGAGCTCGCCGCGTTCATACAATCTTTTTTTGACAGGGAAGGCATTGATAAAGCTGCGCTAATGGGCTATAGCCTTGGTGGCCGAATCGCAATGAAGATTGCAGAACTACTTCCCGATAAAGTAAGCCAGCTTTTCTTGATTGCTCCCGATGGCCTGATCGTAGATCGCTGGTACGCGCTCTTCAGCCATTATGCAATGGGCAGGTCGGCTTTCCGCTTCTTTATCCGGAATAATGTTGCTCTTTTCAAGACCCTCACTGCGATCGTCGGTTTAAGGCTTATCAGCAAAAAGCGCGGGAATTTTATTCGCGGTCAGATCAAGACGAATGAGCTTCAAGAAAAGGTTTATAAGGTTTGGACTTTCCTTAGGTTTATTGAACCTGACCAAAGAGAGCTGGCTTCGCAGCTCCAACATCATGGAATTGCCGCTTACACCTTCTTTGGTAAGTACGACTCGATCATCCCAAGCAAAAATGCAAAACGATTAAAAGCGCTCCTTCCCGAAATGAATATCCACATTTTGGAAAGCGGCCACAATATGCTGACTTTAAAAAACATAGAAGCAATTTTGAAGAATGGGTGGATCAAACCATTGTGATATCGAAAACCCAGGATCAATATAACGGACTGAAAATTTTACTGTTCTAGAGCTATTCTCATTTCGAGGTAAATATAAACACCTGAGTAGAGATAAACATGTCATCATGAAAATCGGGAATTGAATTGCGCAATTTCACCTTTGAGAAAATTTTCTCCAAAGCAGTGATCCTGATAGATCTGCTGCAGAGCTTATTTCTGGAGCGGAAAAAGTAATAATATGACAAAATACAAACCGTGTGGAATATGTTTCCTTTGAAAATACTCGGAATGGGTTTTCATCCGAGAATGCTGCTACGTGAACTGGTTCCATATGAAAACTTCAACCTGAATTTGGCTTTGATCAGCCGAAATGCTAAGAGACCAATACCATTTTGAAGAGAAACAAAACAAACAACATCATTTCACAACGACTATTATAATTTTGACTCTGAAAATGTAAATCCCAAATTATAGATTGTATTTCATAATATATACTGGCTCAATTTCCAAGGTTTCACACCTGAAATTGATCGCATTGAATAAGAACTGTGAAACATTTTTTTTGAGCTTTTCAACTTATAAATGTTAGTACTTCATAAATAATCGTTCATACCATAAAGTATATATTTATCTGAATTTTAGTTATTTAAAGTCACCATTCACTAAAAAAAAGTATATTGAGTGCGTCTTATTAATCTGGCCAAATTAGTTGACTCCGTTAACCAACTTTAAAATTCACTCAATCAATTTAACCATAAAACTAAAAAGTATTTATCCGGATGAATGGCAGACCTGGATACCTAATCATGCGAGGGGTGCAGCTGAACTTGAGGCTTACCCAGGCAATTATTTAATTTATGGTTCTTTTAGCCATTACAATGACACTATACAACCCTGTATTGCTGTAGTTAATGAAAATGGAATAATTCAGGATAATTTCTTTCAAGGACAAGGTGCTACTGAGCATTATCCCTTTGATGATACAGATGATTATATTCACCCTGCGGTTTCTGTGATAGAACAAGTTGAAAATGGAGATCTACTGGTAGGAGGCGCTTTTAGCGAGTTTATGAGTGAAACACATCATAGCGTAGTAAAACTTAAGCTGGGTACTGTTGGTGTAGATAAGCGGAATAAAAAAATTGAGCTTGGTTTATATCCCAATCCAGCTTTTCAAATACTACATATATCAATGCCAAGTGGTATTATCACGTCGGGATTAATATACGATACTGTTGGAAAGCAGGTGCTTAATTTCTCTTTTAATAATAATGAAGCCCTCATTGATGTTAGCAAACTTGAACCTGGTATTTACTTTGTAAAAGTGCAATTGGAGAATGGGCGGACGGGTTTAAGGAAATTTGTGAAAGCGAGATAAGCGGAATTTTAGACAACAAATAAATTTTAGGCTTTGTATCTTTATCAATGCACAGCCAAATTCGTGAAAACATGAGAACATCTATACTATTAATCTTTTCTTTCTTCCTTACAGTAGCGGCTCTTGGTCAAGACTGGCAACCAATATATTTAAATGAAACGTTGAATTACCAATCTGCAGCCAATTCAGATCAACCTATTGGAATTTTCGCGAGCGATTTGTCTAATTTTTCCGATTCTTCTAATGTCAGAATAGTTCTCGATACCGATACATCAAACGAATGTTCCTGCGAGACTACTTGTTTTCTTTTAAAAGCAGGCTACTTGCAAAGTTATATAGCTTATCTCGAAAATGGTGTTGTGGCATTTCAGAATCCTGATACATTCTATATTCACACGCAAGCCAATCTTGGTGATTCATGGGTTTTTAAAATAGATTCATTAGGTAACGATGAGACTGCAACTATCACATCTGTTTCAGTTTCCGAAATACTTGGCGAACCGGATAGTTTAAAAACAATTAGTTTAAGTAATGAAGAAGAAATTCAACTTTCGAAAAATCATGGTATTACAAAATGGATTAGTGCAACCGATTGTTGAGCACCCCTAAATGGTCGGACACGATTACGGAAAGAAATTCGTAATCGTGTCCGACCATTTAGGGGTGCTCAACATATTGCCAGGAGAAATTCTTGCGACTCCAGATCCGTTATTTATCGCAGACAGAAGTGGTTTGAAAATAGCAGCAGAAGGTCTTGGGGTTATAGCTTTTTATGGTCAAATGTGGTATGGCATTGAAATTACAGTTGAGTATAATGCCGTAATGACGGGTTATAAAAAAGGAGAAGAGACTTTTGGGTATCTGCCTTCCATAGATACGCTAATGAGCGTCGGGATACCAAACCGAGCCAATCAACTTAATTTTTCAGTTTATCCAAATCCAGCCAGTAGCGTCGTTCAGGTTGTTTTGCCAACTTCAGATTTTGGTCAAGTGAGATTGCTTGATATTTCTGGTAGGGAGTTGTTTAAAATGCCAATTAATTCAGAAAAAGTAGAAATTGATACACGAAAATATCCACAAGGTATTTATTTTATTCGCGTAGCAACTCAAAATGGGATAGGAATTAAAAAGATTATTATTTCCAGATAAGTTGTTTTGTAGCGCTAAGGAAAATCTGGGTTATACCTAAACCCAACAAATCTTAAAAAACACTACTTTCATCATAAGAGATTCAAAAATACATTACGCCAATCAACATTACCATAAAAATCGGGAACCTATTTCCCAATTTTATGGAAAATAAGAATGGTTGAAATGAACACTCAGAAAAACATGGGCTGAAAGAAGTGAGAACTTAAACCTACCCATCATTCAACAAAAAAAGGCGGCTCATTATAAAAATGAAGCGGCTAAAATGATTTTTTGAGCTAAGATTACTATCGCTTATGCAATTTATTGTCAGAAACGGTCAGCTTCTTACGTCCTTTCTTTCGGCGAGAAGCCAATACGGCCCTACCTGTAGGCGAAGACATGCGCTCTCTGAATCCGTGCTTATTGCGTCGCTTTCTGTTGGAAGGTTGAAATGTTCTTTTCATGAGTATAGGTATAATACGTTATAAAAACGGAGCGCAAAAATAGGTTTTTTTTCCGGTTCTCAAAACCTTGATTTAAAATAAAACAATTCCATGACCGAGCCTTTAACTTGCAGGCCGTACCTTTGCCCAAATTTTTGGAATGAAAGGGAAAGAAGGAAGCGACAAAGAAAAGAAAAAACGTTTCTCCATTGGCGAAGCATTGAGCATCTTCAGGTTCATAAAGCCCTATTCCGGCACCTTCACCATTGGCTTTATCTTTTTGATCCTTAGTAGTCTTACAGGTCTGCTCTTTCCTTATTTTCTAGGGCAGCTCATTGGCAACGATGGCCCAGTAGAACCAAAGGAAGCTCTACTCAACTTCGACTCGATAGATCAGATCATCACCGCACTGCTCATTGTTTTTACCAGTCAGGCCGTATTTTCCTTCCTGCGCATCGTGCTTTTTACGCGCGTTACCGAGAGTGCCTTAATGGACATCCGAAAGCAGGCCTTCTCTAAGCTCGTCACCGCCCCACTCTCCTATTATAACCGCAATAAAGTGGGCGAACTGACCAGCCGCATAGCTACCGATGTCACCCAGTTGCAGACCACTTTTAACACCACCATCGCCGAATTTGTGCGGCAGGTGATCACCATCGTGGTTGGAATAGCAGCACTCGTATGGCTCTCACCGCGCCTTGCCTTGGTCATGCTCAGCGTGATACCTGCCGTGGCGATCATCGCAGTAATCTTTGGACGCTATATCCGTAAGCTCTCAAAGTTGGCACAAAATGCCGCCGCCACTTCCAATGGTATTCTCGAAGAAGCCATGCAGGGGATTCAAAACGTGAAGTCTTTCACCAATGAGTTTTTTGAGATGGCGCGTTACCGCAAAAGTGTTGGAGAGATTAAGTCATTGGCCATCAAGGGTTCTATCTGGCGCGGGGTATTTGTATCCTTCATCATACTTTGTTTATTCGGTTCTATCGTCTTTGTGATCTGGCAGGGGGTTCTGCTTACGCAAAAAGGCGAGTTGCCCCAATCGGCTTTCATCTCATTCATCCTGTATACCATTTTCCTTGGCGCATCTATTGGTGCGCTTCCCGATTTATATGCGGGTATCCAAAAAGCCATCGGTGCCACCGAAAATCTCATGGAGATCATCGGGCTGGATGCCGAAAACATTACGGAGCAGAGAGAACCACAGCGATTCAAAGGAAACCTGAAAGTAGAGCATCTTCGCTTTCACTACGAAAACCGTGATAAAAGTCCGGTTCTTAAAAACATCAATTTTGAAGTCTCCCGCGGCGAACAGCTTGCAATCGTAGGCCCTTCGGGTGCGGGCAAGTCGACCTTGATCTCATTGATCCTGCGATTTTACGATCCCACTGCCGGAAGAATACTTATTGATGACAAACCGATCGAAGAATATGATCTAAGCGCCTACCGCTCTCAATTTGCATTGGTGCCGCAGGAAGTGCTATTGTTTAATGGTACCATCAGGGAGAATATCGCTTATGGAAATCCCGAAGCTTCGGAAGAAGAGATCATGGATGCCGCCCGGCAGGCCAATGCATTTATATTTATCGAATCCTTTCCCGAGCAGTTTGACACCCTCGTAGGCGAGCGCGGGGTGCAGCTCAGCGGTGGTCAGCGCCAGCGCATTGCGATAGCCCGGGCAGTGCTGCGCGATCCGGCCATCCTTATCCTTGATGAAGCTACTTCATCGCTCGATTCGGAGTCGGAGCATCTTGTGCAGCAAGCTTTGGAGCAATTGATGAAGAACCGAACCAGCATCGTAATAGCGCACCGGTTCAGCACCATTCGCAAAGCCAATAAAATAGTAGTCCTTGAGAATGGTGAGATTATAGAATCTGGAAATCACGATGAGCTGATTGCTGTAAGTGGCGGTCTTTATCAGAAATTGCAACAGATGCAAAGTTTGGAGGCGTAATGAGAAAAACCCATTGATCTTAATTTAACTTAGATGCTGTGCTCTCTTTTCAAAACTGCACATAAACCACCTTCTTCGTTTCAAAAAAGGCATCTTTCAGTTTGGAATCCAGCTTATAGACCGTTGAAGGGTAGCGGTCTATTTCTTCTACTTCTTCGCGCAGGTCGCCCCCTTTGAGGCAGTACATCTTATCTATTTTCAACTTCGGGTATGTGCAATAGCCAACTAATATGGCTAGCCTAGCCACAGCCCGACTGAGTACCACGTCATATTTACCCTTGAGATTTTCAGCGCGCTCCTGCATGGCAGTCACGTTGGTAAGACCAAGAGCTTCGATCACCGCATGTGCCACTTTTATCTTTTTGCCGATAGAGTCTACGAGTAAGAATTCTGCTTCGGGGTAGAGAATGGCAAGCGGGATACCGGGGAAGCCGCCGCCCGTGCCGATATCCAGTACCTTGGCGCCTTGCTTCGGACGCCAATAAAAAGCAATGGAAAGCGAATGAAGGACGTGCCGCTCATAAAAATGCTCCATATCCTTTCGGCTTATCACATTTATCTGGGCGTTCCACTCTTCGTAAAGCGGCTTTAATTCAGCAAATTGCTGCTGCTGCTTCCGTGTCAATTTGGGGAAATAAGCTTGAAGGATCTCGCTCATGGGCGGCGCTTAGATCGACTCCTTGGTATGCTTCATCATATTGCTCAGAAACTCCCTGCCCTAAAGAGCTGTGCCTTTACGGTTCCCAATGGAAGATCAAGCTCCTTGGCTATCTCATCATACGAGTATTCCTTGAAGTAGCGCAGGATGACCAGCTCACGGTACCGCGGCTTCAGCTTCATCACTACCTCGCGCATCGCCTTCATCTTCTGATCGCGTATAAGCTCTTCTTCTGGGTCACGACCTTCAGATTCAATATCGTAGGTCACATTCTCGCCATCTTCATTGGTCATACCTGTATCGATAGACATGGTGCGTTTCTTACGCTCCTTACGGATAAAGTCGATGCAATTATTTGATGCTATCTTAAACATCCATGTGCTGAATGCATAGCTGGGATGGTATTGCTTAAGCCTGTTGAAAGCCTTGCCAAAAGCCTCGATCGTAAGATCTTCGGCATCATCTGAATTATTGACCATCTTGAGCAACATATAATAGATGCTCTCCCGGTAGCGCTCCATCAATTCAGCGTAAGCACCTTGCTCACCGTCATTGAGCGCACGCATTACGAGCTTATAATCCTGTTGCGCCTTAGGTGAAAGTTTGGAGACTAATTCTTCCATTTTTTCTGTTTTGAAGTTGCATTTGCCATGTGAATGAACCCACTAAGTACCGTATTCACTATCTCTAGAAAAGGCACAAGAGCGAGCAGGTCTCTTTGACCTAGCCATCGCGAAGATTTGCTAAAAATAAATATTTGTAACAATACGCGAAGCGCAATGGTTGCGGCCACAATGTACAACCATGTGTGGAAAACAATTAGAAAAATTCCCGAACCTATTAACAATATATAGGTGATCGGTGGCAATGCAAGCAGATACTTATGGCTCGTTTTATAACGCCAGCTGGTACTCAGATGCCTACGCTTCTGGCGCCAATAGCTGCGGAGCGCTAGTTTTGGCGCACTCTCGACGTGAGCTTCCAGAGTGATTGATATTTGAGTATTGCTTGAATTGGCTATCTGATTGACCATGAGATCATCATCGCCCGAAGCAATACTGTAATGCTTCTTGAAGCCGCCCACTTCCATAAATGTGGATTTGGAATACGAAAGGTTCCTACCCACGCCCATATATGGATTTCCCGCAAGTGCAAAACTGAAATAGTTCAATGCCGTGACTGTAGTTTCAAATCGTATCAAGGCATTCAGCAGTCCAGCCCGCTTTATATACGGGCTATAGCCGAGCACGATCGTGCGGTCACTGGCTGCCATAGTCACCATCCCGGCTATCCACTTTCTTGAAATGGGGCGGCAATCGGCGTCGGTAAAAAGCAGCCGATCATACTGAGCGCCCTTTACTCCAAGGGTTAGGGCGAGCTTCTTCCCGCCGTCGTGCCGGTCATTCTCAGGCCGGGTCACAATTTTTAAATTGCTGTACCGCTTTTGAAACTCAGTAAGCAAGCCATGGCTTTCGTCCCAGGAACCGTCATTTACGACCACCACTTCAAAACCGGGATAGTCTTGCTCCAAAATAGCGGGAAGGTTTGATGCCAGATTCTCATACTCGTTTCGCGCGGCTATCACTACCGAAACCGGTGGCAGCTTGGCCGCGCGCGCTGCTGGCTTATACAGCGCCAGCCGGATATAGAAGTAGGCAAAGTAGAAAAGCTGCACGAGCGCAGCTATCAGAAATACTATTTTAAGAATAAGAAAGCCCTCGTCGGCCGGCATATTAAACTGCATATTATAATGGGGTAAAAATAGAACTTCGCAGCTCGTATTCAATTACTCTTATCTTTGCGCCCTTCCTATTTTTCAACAAAGTTTACCACAACCATTTGGAATTTAAATTAACTGCCACCGACCCCAAATCTAACGCACGCGCGGGGGTATTGACCACCGACCACGGTATTATAGAAACCCCGATATTCATGCCAGTGGGCACTGCGGGAGCGGTGAAGGCGGTACATCGGCATGAAGTGGCCGATGATATCAAGGCGCACATCATACTGGGCAATACCTACCATCTCTACCTGCGCCCGGGCATGGATGTACTGGAAAAAGCCGGCGGTCTGCATGGCTTCAATGGGTGGCAAAAGCCACAGCTTACCGATAGTGGGGGCTATCAGGTCTATTCGCTCGCCGAGAGCAGAAAGATCAGCGAGAGCGGGGTGAGCTTCCAATCACACATCGATGGAGCCAGGCACTTTTTTACTCCCGAGCGCGCCATGGACATACAGCGCATTATCGGTGCCGACATCATCATGGCTTTTGATGAGTGCACCCCCTACCCATGCGAATATGATTACGCCAAGAACAGTATGCACCTAACCCATAGATGGCTTACGCGCTGCTGCGATCGTTTTGACAGCACCGATCCGAAATACGGATATGGCCAAACCCTTTTCCCCATCGTGCAGGGCAGCACCTATACTGATTTGAGGAAGCAATCGGCAGAGTATATCGCATCTATGGATCGGGAAGGAAATGCCATAGGCGGCCTATCGGTGGGCGAGCCCGCAGAAGAGATGTATGCGATGACCGATGTGGTGACTGCCATACTCCCAAAGAAGAAACCCCGCTACCTGATGGGTGTGGGCACTCCTGTGAATATCCTGGAAAATATTGCCTTGGGGATAGATATGTTCGACTGTGTGATGCCTACGCGAAATGCGCGTAACGGAATGCTCTTCACAAGCGAGGGAATTATAAATATCCGCAATGCCAAATGGCAGGATGACTTCAGTGCTATAGACCCCAATGGCACAAGTTATGTAGACCAGGGCTATTCAAAAGCATATCTACGCCACTTGATCATCAGTAAAGAAATACTCGGTTCGCAGATCGCGAGCATTCATAACCTGGCCTTCTACCTTTGGCTTACTGCCGAAGCGAGAAAGCACATCATAGCCGGCGATTTTGCAAGCTGGAAGAATATAATGGTGCCCAAGTTGGAGAATCGCTTATAAGTTCATGAAAAAACTCGATCTCTATATCATCAAAAAATTTTTAGGGACTTTCTTTTTCATGCTTGGGGTCATCATGTCCATCGCCATTGTGTTTGATATCTCAGAGAAGCTCGAGAAATTTGTGAAGAGCGATGCACCCCTGATGGGAATTATCTTTGATTATTATGTGAATTTCGTTTTCTACTACGGTAATCTTTTCAGCTCCCTGCTAATATTTTTGAGCGTGCTACTGTTCACCAGTCAGATGGCGCAGCGCACCGAGATCGTGGCGATCTTTGCCAGTGGCGTTTCATTTCGTAGGTTGCTGTTTCCGTATTTCGTGGGCGCCAGTATTCTGGTGGGCGTATCGCTCTACTTCACCCATTATCAATTGCCAAGAGCCAATAAAACACGGCTTGAGTTTGAAGAGCAATACCTTCGCAAGAAGTTCAGGATCAATGATAAAAACCTGCACCGACAGTTTGAGCCCAATGCCATCGCCTATTTTGAGTCGTTCAGTACTATTAATAATGTAGGCTATAAATTTTCACTCGAAAAGTGGAATGAGCAGGGCGAGCTGTCCTATAAACTTATGGCCGACCGGGCGCGGTTTGACAGTACTTCGGGTATCTGGTCGATCGAAAATTATTATGAACGAACGATCACCGATAGCACCGAAAAAGTGGAGAAGGGAATGAACCTAGATACTTTGATGGCGCTCAGGCCGAGTGATTTCGGGCAGCGCAGCAGCGTGGCATCGACCATGAGCACCGGCGAGCTAGATGATTTTATTAAATCCGAGCAGAGAAAAGGTTCTGACCAGACGGTATTCTACGAAATTGAAAAGCACCACCGCTCTTCCTATCCCTTTGCCACGTATGTGCTTACCATTATCGGCGTTTCCATAGCAAGCCGCAAGAGCCGCGGGGGTATCGGTGGCCATCTCGCGATCGGAGTTTTGATCGCGGTCTCCTACATCTTTGCTATGAAAGTGACTACCGTGGCTGCCACCAATGCAGGGCTTGACCCGTTAGTGGCGGTATGGATACCCAACATCATCTATCTGGCTATCAGTATATTTCTCTTTTTCAAGGCGCAGAAATAGATTGGAATCTTCCGCACCAAACCGTTGCATTTGGTATTGAAAGCGTACGGAGATCATCCCCTTCCGGAAAAATTCCATATATCGAAGATCCGCTCCCCGTCATGGACGCATAGAGTGCGCCTTGTGCATAAAGGGATGCTACGATCTCCTTTAACTGGGGAAATTCCGCGAAAGCATAAGGTTCAAAATCATTTTTCAATTGCGTTTTCCATTCGCTTACAGGCAGGTTTCTAATCACTTCGGAAGGTGGCATGTCGGGAATACGCGGACTTATTTTGGCGAAAGCCGCAGCCGTGGAAATATGGATCTGAGAACTGGCCACAGCAAGTTGATATTTAGTAAAATCAAAGCTAAAAGGCTTCAGAATCTCACCCTTTCCAGCAACATCGGAGAGTTCATTTCTTACGAAAAATGGGCAATCGCTCCCAAGTTCGAGTGCCATGGTACGCAGCGTATCGTCGGATAGCCCAAGACCTGTCAAGGCATTCACGAGCTTTAAGGTAGCCACCCCATCGCTCGAACCGCCACCCATCCCAGCACCCATAGGTATAGCTTTATGCAAGTAGATCTTAAGCGTGGGAAAGGAATGCTGCTTCCGCAAAAGGGCAATGGCCTTCCGGCAAAGATTAGTCGATGGATCGCCGGAAATGGGGAAGCCAGAACAATGGTACTCATCGCCCTGACCAGCTGGATGAACGATGATCTCCAAAGCGTCGCTCAGGCCAATGGGTGCAAACACGCTACTGATCTCATGGTAGCCATCGGAGCGGCGGCGGCATACCTTCAGACCCAGATTAATCTTGGCATTGGGAAAAACTATCACCTTGCAAAGATGGCTTCTTGAATCGAAATTCAAGCCCTTGTCAAATAAATCTTAATTTTGACCACCGAAAAAACCTATTTTATGTCAGTATTGCTTGAGTTTGAAGAACCTATCGGAGAGCTATTGGAACAGCTCGATAAGGCAAAAGAAATTTCTGAGAAGGGAGATGTAGACACATCGAAAACCGTAAAGGACATTGAGAAAAAGATAAAAACCAAGCGTACAGAGATCTACAAAAACCTAACCCCTTGGCAGCGCGTGCAAGTGTCGCGGCATCCCGAGCGGCCATACACGCTGAGCTATATCGATTACCTTACCGATAAGACTTTCATAGAGCTACACGGAGACCGCAATGTGGGCGATGACAAGGCGATGGTGGGTGGTTTTGGTAAAATGGGCGACCAGCAGGTAATGTTCGTAGGACAGCAAAAAGGGATAAACACCAAGATGCGGCAATACCGTAATTTTGGAATGCCCAACCCAGAGGGCTACCGCAAGGCACTGCGATTGATGAAGTTGGCAGAGAAATTTAGCAAACCAGTAGTCACCATCATCGACACTCCGGGAGCATTTCCAGGGCTAGAAGCCGAAGAGCGAGGTCAGGGCGAAGCCATAGCGCGCAATCTTTTTGAAATGGCCAAGCTGCGCGTACCGATCATCTGTGTGGTGATCGGCGAAGGGGCATCGGGCGGTGCACTCGGCATAGGCGTAGGCGATAAAGTGCTGATGCTCGAAAATTCATGGTACTCCGTGATTTCTCCCGAAAACTGCTCTACCATTCTCTGGCGCAATTGGGATCATAAGATAGAAGCCGCAGAAGCGCTGAAGCTGACCTCGAAAGACATGCTGAAAAATAAATTGATAGACGGCGTGATCAGGGAGCCACTCGGCGGTGCGCATATTGATCCGAAGACCACCTTTGAAAATGTGAAAGAAGCGATCTTGAGCAATCTCACCGCATTGCAAAAATTGACTTCCGATGATCTTGTTTCCAAGCGCATCAAGAAATTTGCTTCTATGGGGCAGACGAGCTAGCATTCTCGCTTACCAAAATTTCTGCTAGGCCGATTAAGAACGCTATTTTCGGTTAAACTATCAATATCGTTGATCGATAACAGCATTCGCTATCGGTTATAATCGATGGCGAAATGGATAAGCGGGTCGTCGAAACTGGCTTGACCGATGGAACCCCCGTTATAATCAAATCGGAGTAGAGCCGATCCTGATCTGGCGTAAATTACCCCATCGAGTACGTCATAGACCAGCGCGTCCAGATTGCCTACCCCATTGAGCACGAAAGTCGCCCCCGACTGATAATCGTAGCGGTACATCCCAAGATCAGTAGCAAAACAGATCAAACCAGGAGTGAGTTCAACTGCATCGCGCAAGGTCTCGCCCGGCCTAGTAAATACCGTACCGAATAGAGACGTAGTGGTATTCAATATCCTAAGCGCAGCCCCTTCTCCGGAATCTTCCCAGACATAATATTCTGTATTGGATTTTAGACTCACAAGCTTCGCGGCGCCGCTCAAGACATTTGCCCCGAGTTTAAGTCCAGATAGACTGTATCGCACTAACGATCGAACAGGATTTGAAATGCTGCGCTCGTCTACCAAAAATTCATTCTCAAAATCAAAAGTCTCTACGGGCAGGAAGCCTGAGGTGAGATTTACCGCAGTAAGCTGTTG
The DNA here is from genome assembly GCA_963836915.1 of uncultured Cryomorphaceae bacterium. GTDB lineage: Bacteria > Bacteroidota > Bacteroidia > Flavobacteriales_D > Cryomorphaceae > Cryomorpha. Next base: position 1,938,765 of record CAWILH010000002.1, read on the forward strand.
GCCGAAATTATCGATCACCCTAATGGTCGGATCGCGCTGCAAGAGCATAAACCGCTCTGTAACGGTGCTAAAATCGATCCCGAGAAAATAGGGCATCGAAGGCACCCCAAACCCATCAAAACTATTGATGCTTTGCCATTCCCGAACATCATAAAAAACGGCATCGCCAGTGACTCCCGATGAAAGAGCCAAAATATCTTGCCTAGGGTTCAAGGCTGCTCCGGATATATCAAATTGAGTCTGTAATGCCAAGTCCCAACTGCCGAAACCGACCGATTCAAATACCTTGCTGCCCGAGCTGTTCTTGGTGACCGCTATAAAACGCTCTATGGATTTCGGTATGGCATTCAGGGTTATGGCCTTAAAGGCCGAGCCACTATTCTCCCCATCAAATGCACGCACGACTAGGAAGTAGCTTCCCGATTCGAGAAGGGGCTCTTCCAAGAAATAATCCAGATCGAGCGTGGCGGTATTTCCCGAAAGGGGCACTCTTATGGTACGGGAAATAGATTTATAACCTTGATCGGCAATGGTCACTTCGGCGTATTCAAGCTTCTCATTATCTGATATCTGAGCCAATACGCGCAGGGTATCAATCGTTTGGAAAGACGCATTCTCAAATGGGGCTTCGATGGTGATCCTGGGCGAGCGCTCATCACTTGCTTTTTGGCAGGAGCCAAAGAAAATGACACATAGCACAAGGAACCAATACCTTAACGCGCCATCAACAATTGTTGAGAACCTGGTTTGAAAACTTTTAACATCGAATGGAACCATAATCTGGATGTGCTGATGGCACAATACTATCTTTGGGCATGGATGAAATTTCACAAAAAAAGACGGATAGCCGCAAGAATTCGCGTAATAATCTGCCCATACAAAACAACGAGCTCGGCAAAATCCCCCCACAGGCCATAGACCTTGAAGAAGCAGTGCTCGGAGCCTTAATGCTGGAGCGTGAAGCGGTAAATGACGTAATAGACATCCTAAAACCCGAATCCTTCTACCGCGATACGCATCAGAAAATATACAGTGCCATACAAGAGCTCTTTCAAAAGTCGGAGCCGATAGATATACTCACCGTAACCGCAAAGCTACGGGAACGCGGCGAACTTGAAGTGGTGGGTGGCGCATACTACATCAGTTTTCTTACCAATAGAGTGGCGAGCTCGGCCAATATCCAGTTTCACGCGCGGATCATTTCGCAGAAGCATATATTGCGTGAGCTGATCCGAATCTCTTCTGAGACCATCCGTGATTCTTATCAAGAAAGCACCGATGTATTTGAGCTGCTCGACAAGACCGAGCGCGATCTCTTTACGGTGGCACAGGGAAATATCCGTAAGGATTACGACTCTATGAGCGATGTGATAAAAATTGCGATTGAGAATATTGAAAAGGCAAAGCTCAATGTAGACGGGGTGAGCGGAGTGCCAACCGGATTTACCGCGCTGGACAGGGTTACGGCCGGATGGCAGAATTCCGATATGATCATCTTGGCTGCCCGGCCCGGTATGGGCAAGACGGCCTTTGTGCTTTCCATGGCGCGAAATATGGCCGTCGACTTCAATATCCCCGTGGCCATATTCTCGTTAGAGATGGCTTCGGTGCAGCTCGTAAACCGCTTGATATCGGGGGAGACCGGCATCAAAGCAGATAAATTGCGAAAAGGAAACCTTGAAGACCACGAGTTTACCCAACTCCATACCCGAATAAAGAAACTCAGCAAGGCGCCCATATTTATTGATGACACGCCATCGCTCTCGGTATTTGAGCTTCGCGCAAAAGCCAGGCGGCTCAAATCAAAGCATAATATTTCGGTGATCATTATCGACTACCTCCAGCTGATGACCGCCGGCGGCGATAATCGCGGTAACCGCGAACAAGAAATCTCCATGATCTCGCGTTCTATTAAAACGATCGCCAAGGAGTTGAACATACCGATTATCGCCCTGTCCCAGTTGAGCCGTGCCGTAGAAACACGCGGCGGAGATAAGAAACCAATGCTTTCCGATCTGCGTGAATCGGGTGCGATAGAGCAAGATGCAGACATCGTATCGTTCATATACCGCCCTGAATACTATGATATTACACAAGATGAAGATGGAAATTCAACGATAGGTACAGGACAGATCATTATCGCAAAGCACCGGAATGGGGCATTGGAAACCGTCTCTTTGAAATTCGTCAAAGAATTTGCGAAATTTGAGAATCTGGATACCAACTATGGTTTGCCCAATAATCCGGATTACGACCGCTTCGAGACCATCACCATGCAATCGAGAATGAATGAAAATGAAAAAGACTATTTCGCAAAAGACAATGATGACGACGCCCCTTTCTAAACCCCATCTGTTCCGGTGGCTTATGATGCTCGCCATCGTATTGATCTCCACCCAAAGCTTCGGAGCAAAGATTCTGATCCAGATGGACGAGAGCCAAAAGAACCATCTCAAAGCCTACGGAATCGCATACTGGATACTCGAAAACAATATCGAAGTACAGTGGCTGCTCAACTACCGCGGCGGAAGCTTCCTGATAGATCAATACAAGACCATCGAAGAAGAATGTGTAATACGCGGCGTGTCCTATCAGGTAATAGCCGATGTGCAAGCATCTCAGATCATACGGGATATCGCCGATCCCGAAGTGAATATGGAAACGGTAAAACTTGAGTCTGCCCCGAAGATCGCGGTCTATTCGCCAAAAGCAAAAATGCCCTGGGATGATGCCGTGACCCTTGTAATGGCTTACGCCGAAATACCGTATGAAGTGATTTACGACCGTGAGATCATCAATATGGCCTTGCCAAAATACGACTGGCTGCACCTACATCACGAAGATTTTACGGGTCAATATGGCAAGTTTTATAAGAGTTATAAAAATGCGGCCTGGTACCAGCAGCAAGAGCGCGATGCAGAGTCGGAAGCCAAAGAATTGGGATTTGCGAAAGTATCTCAGCTCAAGCTCGCCGTGGCCGAACGCATCAAAGAGTATACCGCTGGCGGTGGATTTCTATTTACCATGTGCTCAGGTACAGACTCTTACGACATCGCCCTTGCTGCGCATACTACGGATATTTGCGAAAGCATGTACGACGGCGACCCTGCCGATCCGGCGGCTCAGTCGAAGCTGGACTTTACGCAGACCTTTGCATTCCATGATTTTCAGCTAGAGAAAGATCCGCTGGTATATGAATTTTCTTCCATCGATGCTACCGATGTGCATGGGAGAACCCCACAGACGCAAGATTTCTTTACCCTATTCGACTTTTCAGCAAAGTGGGACATCGTGCCTACTATGCTTACGCAAAGCCACATGAGCGTGGTGAAAGGATTTATGGGTCAGACCACCGCTTTCAAAAAGCAATATGTGAAGAGCGATGTGCTGGTGATGGGCGAGAGCAAGGCGCAAGGCACCGTGAAGTATATCCACGGCTCTTTTGGCAATGGGCAGTGGACTTTTTACGCCGGCCACGACCCGGAAGATTATCAGCATAAGGTGGGCGACCCCCCTACCGATCTAAACCTGCACCCCAATAGCCCGGGGTATCGGTTGATATTGAATAATATACTCTTTCCGGCGGCCAAGAAAAAGAAGCAGAAAACCTAAAGCAATTTATACAGCTTCCATCTTATAATTACCAAGCCCAACCCGTTTGAGCGTTCTTTTATCCGCAGCATCGCATGAGATGTAACAAGGCGTAAATGAAAGCGGCAGACATTGTGGAATGCCCTTTTTCATTCTGGTGGTCGGCATCTCCGCCCTTCGATGGGGCAATGGCTTGGCGATAGTTTGACCTTTACCAATCAGCCTGTCTGGATAAGCCCGCCACGGGCATTTGATTTTAAGAGTGGTATGGCTGAAGGCATTTTAGGAAGGGTGGACAAAATTCAAGAGCAATGCCTAAAGCCAAGTCCCACACCGTGATACACAGCGGAGTCTATCATTTTCGTGCGGGATAAAACACCTGATGGAAATGGGGGTTAAACATCCTTTACATACGATCTGCGCTGGGGCCAAGCCAGCTCTAAGATCACGGAAGTGCACAAGAGAGCATGCGCCATCGACAACAAAACATTGAAAAGTCCATTGGACACCCTCTGTGAATCTTTTACATTAACCAACGATGGAAACCCACCTCGCAGATAGGCGAGATATATATGCAGCAAATAAAGCGAAAGTTGGGTGTAGACTGATGTTGAGAAGAATTAAAAAATGCTTACAAAGAAATTAATTGCCAAAGAAACCAATTGTACAGATGGTCTCTAAACAAAGTACTAAGAGAATCTATGATAGGGCGTGGTAAAGCGTGAGAAATTAGCCGAAAAACACGAGCATAAAAAAACCCTGTAATCGAAACTACAGGGCTTTATAAAAATTGGCGACGACATACTCTCCCGGAGAACCAGTACCATCTGCGCTAATGAGCTTAACTTCTCTGTTCGGAATGGGAAGAGGTGGACCTCATTGCAATAGTCACCTAAAGCGTTTAATGCTTTATATCAATCAATAAGAATTGACGTATTGGTTTAGTATCAAATTTAAAGTCTATGGGTAATTAGTATTGCTCGGCTTTGACATTACTGCCTTTACACCTACAACCTATCAACGTCATCGTCTTTAACGACCCTTAAAAGAAATCTCATCTTGAGGTGAGTTTCGCGCTTAGATGCTTTCAGCGCTTATCTCATCCGCACGTAGCTACCCTGCGATACAGCTGGCGCCATAACAGGTACACTAGAGGTGCGTCCGCCCCGGTCCTCTCGTACTAGAGGCAGGTCCTCTCAAATTTCTAACGCCCACTACAGATAGAGACCGAACTGTCTCACGACGTTCTGAACCCAGCTCGCGTGCCACTTTAATGGGCGAACAGCCCAACCCTTGGGACCTTCTCCAGCCCCAGGATGTGACGAGCCGACATCGAGGTGCCAAACCACTCCGTCGATGTGAGCTCTTGGGAGTGATCAGCCTGTTATCCCCGGCGTACCTTTTATCCTTTGAGCGATGGCCCTTCCATGCGGAACCACCGGATCACTATGCTCTACTTTCGTACCTGCTCGACTTGTCGGTCTCACAGTCAAGCTCCCTTATGCCATTATACTCTACACACGGTTACCAAGCGTGTTGAGGGAACCTTTAGAAGCCTCCGTTACTCTTTTGGAGGCGACCACCCCAGTCAAACTACCCACCAAACATGGTCCCCCTTGCGGGGTTAGATATCAAACAAATAAAGGGTGGTATTTCAACGTTGACTCCACCGCGCCTAGCGACGCAGCTTCAAAGTCTCCCACCTATCCTACACATCAGTTATCCAATATCAATGTTAAGCTATAGTAAAGGTGCACGGGGTCTTTTCGTCCCGTAGCGGGTACTCGGCATCTTCACCGAGACTACAATTTCACCGAGCTCGTGGTTGAGACAGTGTCCAGATCGTTACACCATTCGTGCAGGTCGGAACTTACCCGACAAGGAATTTCGCTACCTTAGGACCGTTATAGTTACGGCCGCCGTTTACTGGGGCTTCAATTCAATGCTTCTCCGAAGATGACATCTCCTCTTAACCTTCCAGCACCGGGCAGGTGTCAGGCCCTATACTTCATCTTTCGATTTTGCAGAGCCATGTGTTTTTGATAAACAGTCGCCTGGACCTATTCACTGCGGCCACGCCGAAGCGTGGCGCCCTTTATCCCGAAGTTACAGGGCTAATTTGCCTAGTTCCTTAACCACGGATCACTCGAGCACCTTAGGATTCTCTCCTCGACTACCTGTGTCGGTTTACGGTACGGGCTGCATCTCTCGCTTTTCTTGGAACCGCTTGCTTATTTTCGCTTCGCCCGAAGGCTAGGCTCAACGTGGATTTCCGTCACCACGTAAATATCTGGGCAATCCGTCACTTTTAATGAGTGCAGGTACAGGAATATTAACCTGTTGTCCATCGACTACCCCTTTCGGGTTCGCCTTAGGCCCCGACTAACCCTGATCCGATTAGCGTTGATCAGGAAACCTTAGTCTTTCGGTGGGCGGGTTTCTCTCCCGCCTTATCGTTACTTATGCCTACATTTTCTTTTCTAGAACCTCCACCAGACCTTACGATCCAACTTCGGCGGCGCTAGAATGCTCCCCTACCATCCCAATAAATTGGGATCCATAGCTTCGGTAATACACTTATGCCCGATTATTATCCATGCCAAATCGCTCGACTAGTGAGCTGTTACGCACTCTTTAAATGAATGGCTGCTTCCAAGCCAACATCCTAGCTGTCAGTGCAATTCGACCTCGTTAAATCAACTTAGCGTATATTTAGGGACCTTAGCTGATGGTCTGGGTTCTTTCCCTCTCGGACATGGACCTTAGCACCCATGCCCTCACTGCTGAGGAACATATTACACCATTCGGAGTTTGTCAGGGTTTGGTAGGCGGTGAAGCCCCCTAGCCCAATCAGTAGCTCTACCTGTGCAATACTATATCTCAACGCTGCACCTAAATGCATTTCGGGGAGTACGAGCTATTTCTCAGTTTGATTGGCCTTTCACCCCTACCCACAAGTCATCCAAAAACTTTTCAACGTTTACTGGTTCGGTCCTCCACTCCGTGTTATCGGAGCTTCAACCTGCTCATGGGTAGATCACCAAGTTTCGCGTCTACCCCCTCTAACTATACGCCCTATTCAGACTTGCTTTCGCTTCGGCTTCTCTTTTATGGATTAACCTTGCTAGAGAGGAGTAACTCGTAGGCTCATTATGCAAAAGGCACGCGGTCACCCCGATAAATCGGAGCTCCCACCGCTTGTAAGCAATTGGTTTCAGGATCTATTTCACTCTTCTATTCGAAGTGCTTTTCACCTTTCCCTCACGGTACTAGTTCACTATCGGTCTCTCAGATGTACTTAGCCTTACCGGATGGTTCCGGCTGGTTCACACAGAATTTCACATGTTCCGCGCTACTCAGGATCCTACTAGGTATTAAATCTATTTCGCTTACAGGGCTATCACCTTCTATGGCCAAACTTTCCAGTTTGTTCTACTATAAATTTAAAGTCCACATTGTAGTCCTACAACCCCTAAAATGCCGAAACATTATAGGTTTGGGCTGGTTCCTGTTCGCTCGCCGCTACTTAGGAAGTCACTATTGTTTTCTTTTCCTCCGGGTACTTAGATGTTTCAGTTCTCCGGGTTTGCCCCCTTTCGGGTACCACGTCTTCAACGTAGTGGGTTTCCCCATTCGGAAATCTACGGATAATAGGTTGTGTGCACCTACCCGTAGCTTATCGCAGCTTATCACGTCCTTCATCGCCACTGAGAGCCAAGGCATCCGCCAATTGCTCTTATTAACTTTTAAATTTTCTACTTAACCAATACGTCAAAGAACTCCTTCGGGAAAAACCCGAATAGCGATCAAATTGGAATCGAACCAAAACCTTCCCACCAATGTGGTTTGCTCTCCATGAGCTATCAATCAATAATCATTTTTAAATCGAAATATTACTAACCCAATAATCTACGGTTATCCCAGTCGTTTTTAGAACAAGGACAAAGTAGCTGTCTGAAGGGCTACGACATTCTCAAAGTGAAGAATATCGGCGTCGAACCGATGACCTTTCCGCCCCAGGCGGGACGCTCTTGTCGCGCAATGCAATACTTCAAAATAAATCCTGAACATTTTCAGGACTAAAAATAACGTTGCCGCTGTCTGAGCGGCAACGATATTCTCAAAGTGGAGAATATCGGAGTCGAACCGATGACCTCCTGCGTGCAAGGCAGGCGCTCTAGCCAGCTGAGCTAATCCCCCATTTTATCCGTAGTCCTGAGCAGATTTGAACTGCTGACCCCTACATTATCAGTGTAGTGCTCTAACCAACTGAGCTACAGGACTAAATAAAATGAAGATATTATTATATAAAAAAATGTAATAGCAGCGCCTTGATCCTAAAATTTTACCAAGATTGTCTCTAAAAAGGAGGTGTTCCAGCCGCACCTTCCGGTACGGCTACCTTGTTACGACTTAGCCCCAGTTACTAGTTTTGCCCTAGGCGGCTCCTTGCGGTCACCGACTTCAGGCACCCCCAGCTTCCATGGCTTGACGGGCGGTGTGTACAAGGCCCGGGAACGTATTCACCGCGCCATGGCTGATGCGCGATTACTAGCGATTCCAGCTTCATGGAGTCGAGTTGCAGACTCCAATCCGAACTGAGACGCACTTTAGAGATTAGCATCCATTCACATGGTAGCTGCCCTTTGTATGCGCCATTGTAGCACGTGTGTAGCCCTGGACGTAAGGGCCGTGATGATTTGACGTCATCCCCACCTTCCTCACCGCTTGCACGGGCAGTTTCGTTAGAGTTCCCAGCATTACCTGATGGCAACTAACGATAGGGGTTGCGCTCGTTATGGGACTTAACCCGACACCTCACGGCACGAGCTGACGACAACCATGCAGCACCTCGCAAATTGTCCGAAGAAGTCCCGATTTCTCGGGATGTCAAAATGCGTTCAAGCCCAGGTAAGGTTCCTCGCGTATCATCGAATTAAACCACATGCTCCACCGCTTGTGCGGGCCCCGTCAATTCCTTTGAGTTTCACTCTTGCGAGCGTACTCCCCAGGTGGATCACTTAATACTTTCGCTATGACACCGACAGTATGTCGCCAATGTCTAGTGATCATCGTTTACGGCGTGGACTACCAGGGTATCTAATCCTGTTCGCTCCCCACGCTTTCGTCCCTCAGTGTCAGTTATGCGCTTGTAAGCTGCCTTCGCTATCGGTGTTCTATGTCATATCTATGCATTTCACCGCTACATGACATATTCCGCCTACATCGAGCATACTCAAGAACTGCAGTATCAATGGCAGTTTTCCGGTTGAGCCGGAAGATTTCACCACTGACTTACAATTCCACCTACGGACCCTTTAAACCCAATAAATCCGGATAACGCTTGCACCCTCCGTATTACCGCGGCTGCTGGCACGGAGTTAGCCGGTGCTTATTCGTATGGTACATTCAGCCCCCGACACGTCGGGGGGTTTATTCCCATATAAAAGTAGTTTACAACCCAGAGGGCATTCTTCCTACACGCGGCATGGCTGGATCAGACTTTCGTCCATTGTCCAATATTCCTCACTGCTGCCTCCCGTAGGAGTCTGGTCCGTGTCTCAGTACCAGTGTGGGGGATCTTCCTCTCAGAACCCCTACCTATCGAAGTCTTGGTGAGCCGTTACCTCACCAACTAACTAATAGGACGCATGCCTATCTCTAACCACCGGAGTTTTAAACAGAAAAACATGCGAATTTCTGTTATTATGGGGTATTAATCCGAATTTCTTCGGGCTATGCCCCAGTTAGAGGTAAGTTACATACGTGTTACGCACCCGTGCGCCACTCGTCAGCGAGAGCAAGCTCTCCTGTTACCGTTCGACTTGCATGTGTTAGGCCTGCCGCTAGCGTTCATCCTGAGCCAGGATCAAACTCTCCGTTGTAATAAATGTTTATGTTCCGAAGAACAAAATTTGTGAGTTTGTGTCCTGATATAATTAACAAGGATCTTGGCTTGCTGCTATTACAAATTTTTCAAAGAACTTTTCTATTTGATCTCCCCATCATTTTGGGGAGTGCAAAGGTAATAAACTTTTTAATTCTCCAAACATTTCTGAAAAAAAAATTTCATCAACTGTTTTTCAAACTTGGGACGCCAAAAGTAATACTCATTTTCTAATCCCAAAACATTTGTTGAAAAGATTTCAAACTAGCCAGTAAACCCTGCTTTTTTGTCTTTTTCAATCTCGCCTTGCGTTCAAAGCGGCTGCAAATGTACAGGCATTTTTTAATTGCACAAGTACTTCAATCAGAAAATTTCAAATTTAAATGAAATTAAAAATTAAATCTCTCATTATCAGCTTTATGGATTTGACTTCGAAATGGAAATAATTTTTCCCCGCATCACAGCGTCGGCGCTTTCGGCAAAACCGTGGATATAATCTGCCATCTCTTCTACCGTGCTCGAAGCAACCACCCCAGGAAATGCTTCTCTAAACATTTCTGTGTCTACACTGCCCAATGCCAGACAGTTAAAACTATTGCCGGTATCCTTGTACTCTTCACTAAGCATTTCCGTTAGGCAATTCAAGGCTGCTTTGCTGGTAGAATACCCAGACAATCCAGAAAATTTTACGCTCCCTTCTACCCCGCCTACACTGCTTATATATATAGAATGGGTATTATCCATATAAGGCATCAGCGTTTGCGTAAGCAGAAATGGAGCGAAAACGTTTACCTCATATACGGCATGGAGCTCATCACTATTTATATTTTCAAAGGGTTTGAACAGTAGTTTTCCGGCATTGTGAATCACACAGCGCAGCGCTGGAAGGGTTTCTAAGGTATTGGCAATCTGGGCTCTGCCCGTTTCTTCGGTTATGGAACAGGGTATGATGACCACCCGCGAACCATCTGAACTGCCGATCTGCTCCTTCAGGCTCTCTCCATTTCTGGTCACTGCCACCACTTTATAAGTTCCATCTCTGGCAAATGCTTTTACCAATGCCAAACCCAAACCACGGCTCGCACCTGTTATCAATACTGTTCTCTCTTCCATATTCCTTACTTTCGTTCTAAATTTATAGTAATGGTGCTTCGTTTTAAAATAGTCCGGATTTCGCTGGGTCTTCTCTTTATTTTTCTTTCCACCGCAGCTTTTTCGCAGAAGGGCGAAAGTAATAATCCTTATGCAGGCTTACCTTTAAAGGAAAGAATTTTTGTGGGTGGTGGTTTAGGACTGAGTTTCGGTACGATAACTTTCATCAGCGTATCTCCGATCGTAGGATACAATGTTAGTCCAAGATTATCTTTTGGCTTAGGGCCTTCCTATCAATATTATAGGGACAACCGCGCTACTCCCGATTTCAGCACTTCAATATATGGTGGTTCCGCATTCGGCCGCTATTTTGTCCTTGAGAATATATTCCTTCAATCCGAATTTGAAGTGCTCAATTTAGAACAGATAGGCTTCGATCCTTCTACGGGAGATTTCCCTTCTCGGAGGGTGACTGTTCCGGTATGGTTTGTAGGCGGCGGTTTCAGCCAGCGCAATTCGCGTGGAAGCGGCCTTTTTATTGGTCTATATTATGATCTGATCGGCGATAGAAACTCGCCCTACCCGGGAGATGTTGCCGTAAGGGCCGGCGGTGTATTTGGCTTTTAAAATTCTGTAACCTTCACACCTCCTCTAGGTATACCAAGCAAACTATATTTTTACTTCATGATTTCCCCCTTTGACTTTGGTCGCTATACACGGTTTTTCGCCGTGCTAATTGCGATAAGCTCTTTCAATCCTGCCGAGGCACAAACCCTAATATGGGGCGTTAATCCCGATGGGGGCAGCGCTCAGATCGGCGGTATTTTCAATGTTCTGGATTCTGGCGAAGATTTTTCCCAGCCGTACACCTTTTCGAATGTCGCGGAAGGGACTAGACCACAGAGCCAACTGACCGTTTCCGAAAATGGATCGGTCTATGGCACTGCTTCGCAGGGCGGAGACTTCGGGTCAGGTACGATCTTCAGGCTTTTGGCCAATGGAGATTTTGAGATCCTGTATCATTTCAACCCAATTTCTGATGGTTCAAATCCAAATAGCGCATTGGTAGAAGTATCTCAAGGTACATTTGTGGGCACCACCCAAACAGGATCATCCCTAGGCTCGGGAACGCTATTTTCCTTCTCTTTGACGGATGGGTTTGGCGTTTTGCACGCCTTCCAATCCTCTTCAAACGGTGGCAACCCAAGGGGATCATTGGCCTTCGATGCTGAAGATCAAATGATCTATGGCACCTGTTCGGTAGGTGGTAGCGGTGGCTTCGGTTCTGCATATGGTTATAATCTGGGTTCAGGCTATACTATGATACACTCCTTTGCCGGTGGCGCCAATGGCTCCTACCCACAGGGAGGACTGATGCTCGGTTCTGATGGTTTGCTCTATGGTACCACTCAATTTGGCGGAAGCGACGGTCAAGGAACTATTTTCTCCATCGACCCTTCCAATGGCTTATACAGCGTGCTACATAGTCTTAGCAGCCTGACAGCGGAAGGTAGATATCCTTTTTGCACGTTGGTAGAATCAAGTACGGGCATACTTATGGGAACCTGTTCGGAAGGAGGAACGAATAATACTGGTACACTATTCAAAATGACCGTTGATGGAACTTTCACCAAACTCAGAAACCTGCAATCTTCTCAAGATGGTAGCTTTCCAAAGGCAGGACTCATACCGCTGGAAGGGAATATCCTAGCGGGTGTGGCCGAGTTTGGCGGCGACAGCGGGTATGGCACACTTTTTACGATAACAGAGTCGGGCACTTTTCAGAAAATCCTAGACTTTAATGATCTGGGCACAGGAAGTAATCCCAAGGCCGCCCTGGTCAAATCAGGGAATACCGCCATAGGGGCTGCGGCCAATGGCGGTGCCAATAATTTTGGAACCATCTTCTCACTGAATGATGATCAATCGATTACTAAACTTCACGACTTCAGCCTACCGCTGAATGGTGCGAACCCCAGAGGTATTCAGCAAAGCGGAAATTCCCTCTATGGTGTGACTTCGGCCGGCGGGGCATTTAATGCTGGAGTGTTTTTTAAGACTGCATTGGATGGAACCGCGGTTCTTGTTCACGATTTTGATCCGGCAGTAGATGGTGAGTATCCCAATACAGACTTGGAGATGTCAGCCGATGGAAGCTTTTACGGCACCGCAAGGTTTGGTGGCGAAAATGCTGCCGGAACAGTCTTTTCTATCGACCCCGAAGGAACGGTGGAAGTGATCCATAATTTTGACGGAGCAGAAATGGGTCGTTTTCCTTTCGGTCAAATCTTAGCGCATAGCGATGGATCCTATTATGGTACCACCATTAATGGTGGTCTTTACGACAATGGCATTCTATATCGGATAGATGAAAACGGGATATTTACGAAACTCTTTGATTTCTACAGCTTCTTTGATGCAGGCGACATAGAAGCCAAGTTAATAGAAGGTATAAATGGAAATCTTTACGGTGCCGCGGCCTCTGGTGGTAGCTCATTCAATGGGGCTTTATTTGAGTACGATTTTAGCTCAAGCTTAGTGAGCGTAATTCACAGCTTTGAAGATGCTACCGACGGAAGCCAGCCAAAGGGAAATTTAATCATGACCGTAGATGGCAGCATTTACGGTTCTACCTCTGGCGGTGGGCTGGGTGGCGGGAGCTTGTTTCAGTATAATCCGGCTACAGGCTATGAGACCATTTATCTACTTGATCCGGCTGTCGATGGCGCTTCAATAGTAGGTGGTTTAGCAAAAGATGAAAACGATAAAATAATTGGCTTTGCCAATGAAAGCGGTGCCCTGAATGGCGGAACTTGCTTTTCTTACGATCCGGCACTCGCAAGCTTTCAGGTATTGTACAGCTTTGATGGTGCCGCCAGCAACCGGCCTGCTGGCACCCCTGCCCTATTCTATCCCGATTGCTTTGGCCAAAACGGTTGTGAAAGTACCGATCCGTGCAGCATCGCCCAGTGTAATTTCGGAGTATGCGAGATTATAGCTCTTGAGCCTAGCTTTGCCATGGCCAGCATCGGCAACTGCCAAGTCGGGCTGGATCAATTTGATCTGAGTTTCAATCTATCGATGAATGCTTCGCCGGGTGGCACGCTCACGGTAGGTGATCAGAGTTTTGCTTTGAGTACCGATATTATAGAGTATCAATTTATGGTACTTGGCCTTCCTGCAAATGGTGCCCCAATCGAGCTGTCCTACACTTTTGAAGCCACTGGATGCTCGGGAACTATAGATTTTGGCCAGGCACCCGATCCTTGCCCACCAGTAGAGATCATATTTATATTGAATGACGGTGGTATCGAAACCAGCCCCGAAGGACTATTTATTGGCGGAAGCTTCCAATCTTGGAGCCCCAGTGAAATCCAAATGACCCAAACGAGCGATGGATTCTGGCAAGCTACTTTGCAGATAGCTGCTGGCGATTATCAATTTAATTTCTTCGACGGCGGATCTATTTTCGATGGTGAATTTGTAGTGGGCAGTTGCGCATCAAATGGAAAGCGGAATATTAGCATCAGCGAAGAAAGCGAAACCTTTGAATTTTGCTGGTCGCAATGCGAGGCAAATTGTTTTTTGAGCATTGCCCAAGGCAGGCAACAAGAAGCGCTAAGGCTTTATCCGAATCCAGTAAAACAGGGAAATACGTTCATCTTGGCTGGCGATCAAATAACAAACGCAGCGAGATTTCAAATTCTAGATATCACTGGCAAAGTTTTGTCATCAGGTTCATTTATTGACAGCAATCTATTCCAGACCGATGGTTTAGGAAAAGGTATTTATATCGTGAAGTTATTTCAAAACGGCTTCATATTAGAAAAGACTGCAAAGCTTATCGTAAACTAGCTATTAACTTGAGTTCGAATCTAATCTGGGATTCAGATTTAATGGGTAGGATTTTAACTCAATCCGCTCCTAAACGGCGCTTTTAAGCTAAAAACCTTTTGAACCTGCCAAAGAGGTCAATCTAGACCATATAATCATCAAGCTATTTCACAAGAAAGGGCGGCCACATTGGCCGCCCTTATATATATTGTATAAATTGAGAAATGATTTATCCATTCATCTCATCTGCCTTCAGCGTTACGGTGCGCTCGGCCGGGTTAAATGGACTCTCTACCCGATTGCCTTCACCGTCAAGCAATTCTAACTTAATGGATACGTCGCCCATAGGCAATCCTTCTACCGTGTAAGCCGCCCATGTATCGAGCATAAATTCTGTGCCGTTCAATGTGGCGCGCACCTTATAACCATCTGCGCTTAAGTTGGCATTTACAAGATAGAAATCAAGCAAAAGCTTTTGGGCGTCAGCACCACTGTATTCTCCTTTCGGTCGGCTATAAAAGAGATGGGGCGTCGAAAGATCGGCCATCTCCGCATCCGTATCGCCCACCATAAATTGGATAATGCTGGAAGCCTCAGGATTTTTCAAGCTTTCATGGTATGAACGCGAAAGGAAGGAAAGCAGAATATACCGACCTGCCGACAGCTCCTTTTCAAAACCAGGTTCATAATGCGCCATATAGGGTTCATTGTTCAATATGGCGTGCACGTGCTGACCTTTCCCAGAATTTGCCAACCCATTGGTCAAGGCATCAGCGGTTTGTGCACCAAGCTCGTAACCATCTACAGCGTAGTCAAACTTTACGTTGCCCGCGGGCAACTTATCACCGTTTTTAGGAGAGTTCAACGTGAGCTTTGCTCCATCAAAGGTCGGTGAAGAGTCATAAATACTTAGGGTTAGGCCATCTTTTCGCATAATGCCCATGGATCTTTCTTCCATTGTGAATTCATCACCATTCACAGTGTCCATCGTTAGCGATTCATCATCCATCTCGTTTTCTCCCCTTTCACCACTGCAAGAAGAAAAAAGCAGACTTCCCAATAGCAGAATAACTATACTGTTCAATTTCATCATTTTCGTTTTTAGGTTTTAATATTAGTCAAAGTTACTTTAACGGTACAAATAGTATACCTCGACCCAGAAGGTAAGCTGACAATACTATGTTAATGAACGAATATGAATATTGCTGCTTTCACCAGCTGAAAAATGATTGACAACGCTTAATATTAGAAATCCATAAGCCCTTTACTACAAATGATTTATAATAAAAAAACCGCATGAATGATGCGGTTCTTTTATTTTCTGGCGAATGTCTTAGAGATTATCAACTACTTCCATCACTTTTTCATAATCAGGTTCATGGGTAATATCGTCCACAACTTCTGTATACTTTATGGTATTGTGCTTGTCGAGCACGAAAACCACCCGCGCACTCAAGCCTTTCATAGGGCCATCTTCTATGCGGGTATTGTAGGTATCGCAGAATGAGCCCCGAAAGTCAGATGCCACTTCGACATTTTCGATCCCTTCGGCGGCACAGAAGCGCTTCAAGGCGAAGGGTAGGTCTTTGGAAATAATGATCCCCACCACGCCATCGCGGGATGAGAGTTCTTTATTGAATCTACGCGTCTCCATTTGGCAAATTCCAGTGTCGATACTCGGCACAGCAATTATAACCTTATTCTTGTCTGAATGGGCGGAAAGCTTCCCTTCGCTCAGATCATCTTTTACGTAGGTGAAATCTGCCGCCTTGGCGCCCGCCTCGGGCACATCGCCTTTTAGTTTTACTGGATTTCCTTTAAGTTTTGTCGTATTCATCTTTTGGTTTCTTTTATGTATGTATCAATTAAGAGTGGTATTCATTTTTCTTTCGATCACCTTATTATAAATCTCCCCAGCATCATCTATAAAGCCATAGTGGTCATCATCTACGACCATTTTTCCGCGGGTCACATGACCAAGCAGGGAGTAAGGCACTTTGGTGGCAGAGAGCGCTTCAATTATTTCTTCTTCACAGTCGGCATCTACGGTCACGATTATTCGGCTCTGGCTTTCGCCAAAGAGGAATGAGTCTTCGCGTACGAAGGCATCGCCGGTGATGTCAAAGCCTAGTCCACCCGGCAAGCCCATCTCCACAAGAGCTACGTAAAGCCCGCCATCTGAGACATCATGAGCTGCATTAATGACCTGTTCTTTTATAAGCCCAGCCACTGCTTGCTGTACTTCGTACTCACGGTCTATGTCGAAGTGGGGCGCGGGGCTTCGTTCTACTTTATGGATTTTGGCAAGGTATTCTGAAGAAGCGATATCATCCTGAGACTCACCTACCAGAAAGATGAGATCTCCTTTTGATTTAAAATCAAGCGACATTATTTTATTCTTGTCCTTTACCACTCCTATCATGCCGATCGTAGGGGTTGGAAATACGGGAATGGCTTCATTGCCCCCTTGGCTCGACTGGTTATAGAAGCTTACGTTTCCACCGGTCACGGGGGTTTTAAATTTTATGCAGGCTTCGCTCATTCCCTTAACGGCCATTACAAACTGCCAATAAACATGCGGGTTATAAGGGTTACCAAAATTCAGGCAATTGGTGATGGCAGATGGCTCACCACCTGAGCACACGATGTTTCGCGCAGCTTCTGCCACGGCTATGGCGGTACCCTTCTTAGGGTCATTATGCACATAGCGGGCGTTACAGTCTACCGTCATCGCCAATGCACTATCTACTCCTTTCAAATTTACGATTCCGGCGTCTGATGGTCTATTGGTGGTCATGGTGCGGGTACCTACCATAGAATCGTATTGCTCATAGATCCAACGCTTAGATGCAATATTTGGCTCAGCGAGAAGTTTCATGCCTACTTCTGCCAAGTCTTTCGGTATAGCGATATCGTCGATATTAAATTTATTATTCTCTGTAAAGTAGGCTGGCTCTTCATAGGGGCGATCGTATACCGGAGCGCCGCCGCCCAGCACAAGGTCGTGGGCGGGCACATCGGCTACCAGCTCTCCATTCATGTAATAATGAAGTTGGCCACCTTCCGTTACTTCTCCAATCTGTACCGCGTTTAGATCCCACTTTTCAAAAATGCCTTCTACTATTGACTCTTTTCCTTTTCTCACTACTACCAGCATGCGCTCTTGAGATTCTGAAAGCAAAATTTCAAAAGGCTTCATACCTGCTTGGCGTGTAGGCACCTTATCGAGGTCTATGTGCATTCCGAAACCTTCGGTAGCGCTCATCTCACTGGTAGAGCAGGTGATGCCTGCCGCTCCCATATCCTGCATTCCTACTATGGCGTCGGTCTTGGCCAGTTCTAAGCTCGCTTCGAGCAGCAGTTTTTCCTGAAAGGGATCACCCACCTGTACCGAGGGCAGGTCGGCTGCCGACTCTTCGGTGATATCTTTTGATGCAAAGGAAGCACCATTTATTCCGTCTTTTCCGGTAGATGAGCCCACGATGTATACGGGATTTCCTGCACCACTTGATGTGGCGGAGATCATATCTTTGGCATCCATGATACCTACGCTCATGGCATTGACCAGTGGATTACTGCTATACGACTTATCAAAAAATACTTCGCCGCCCAGCACTGGTATTCCAAAGGCATTGCCATAATCTCCTATTCCTTTTACCACTCCGCGCAGGAGCCACTGCGTATGTGCATCATCGAGCGATCCAAACCGTAGAGAATTGAGCTGTGCGATAGGTCGGGCTCCCATAGTAAAAATGTCTCTATTGATCCCTCCTACCCCAGTGGCCGCACCCTGGTAGGGCTCTATGGCCGATGGATGATTATGCGATTCTATCTTGAATGCGCACGCTAGGCCATTACCGATATCTACCAATCCGGCATTCTCTTTTCCGGCTTCTACCAATAGGTGGGGGCCTTCTTTTGGAAGGGTCTTGAGCCACTTTATCGAGTTCTTATACGAACAATGCTCCGACCACATGATTGAAAAAATACTGAGCTCTGTAAAGTTGGGTATCCGCCCGAGCACTTCTTTTATTTTTTCAAATTCTTCGGGCAATAGACCTAAATCGGTGGCTTGCTCTAGGGTGGCTGTATCTTTTATTAGCGTATCCATAATACTGTCGGTTCAAATAGTAGGCCCAAAAGTATGGATTTTATTATGTTTTCTTAGAAGAGTTATCGATGTTGGCAGGCGCCATTGCCAGATGGAAAAGCATTCAAAAGTCGAGGAAGTCTTGATTAAAGTACACCTTCTTGAACCAAAGTTCGAAGGCGGGATCGAGAAACTCAAAAATGCCTTCGGCAAGGTGTATGGTGTCACTCTGTATCAGCTTATCGCGATTTTTACTGACATTGCGCGGGGTGCCTAGCCTATATTCACGTATCACGCTGGTAGATGTAAGCTTCGATTCACCCTGCGCTATGGCCTTGAGTAAATAAATCTGGGTTTTACTAATGGTTTCAATTTCTTTGATATAGAGCGGAGAGTTGGCTTGAACGAGTTCGGCCAAGGCAGCTTTTACATGAGCCGAATCAGCCTTCGTTTTGGTTTTCTGCCACGTATAGTGAGAGAGTTGCTGCACATACCAGGAATGATTTTTCATTAAGTCGGCAATCAGCCTGGCATGGGCTATCGCGATAAACTTGCTGGTGCGCTTAAAGCCAGACACGATAAACTTCGCCCAGTTTTCCCTTTCTATCTTGGGGAGCATTATGATGTCTCCAAAACGATAGAAAGGTTTTGCAGGATTATCAAAAATATCGGTCATCATGTGGCGCTTACTTCCGTAAAGGCAATAGGTGACCTGTTTTTGTCGTTGCCATACTGCGCGCATTATCTTTTCAAGTTTTTGGTATTCTTTAAAGTCCGAAAGACTTTGAAACTCATCGATACAAATGATGAATCTGCTATTTTTAGCGGTGCCTATAGCCTCTGGTAAATTGAGTATTTCTTCTGGATACTTATCGAGTGCAGCAAAATCAAAGCTGACCGAAAAATCGGAATTGGGATCGACGCCTACGCTCAACTTTGGTACCACTTGCTTGAAAAACTCCTTTCCGGTATTCATCCAATCTTGCCATTTATTTGAGCTGGCCTTGATAACTTGGCGGGCAAAAAGTGCCAGAAATTCCCGTTGACTTGAGACCGAAAATAAATCGAGCGATACGATGTGAATCTTTTTATGGGTCTTTCCTATTTCTAAGAGCGACTTTTCTACCAAAGATGATTTTCCCCACCGCCGGGGAGAAATAAGCATGGTGTTATTCTGCAAGGTTAGGTTGCTTATCAGCTTGGCCATTTCTTCTTCCCTATTGGTAAAGCAATTATTGCTCACCGTAGTACCATATTGAAAAGGAGAACTTTCTATTTTCATTATTTATTTCGATCTGAAAACAGAGGTAAGAAAACCGACTAGATTATACCATTCGGTATTATACCTTTTGGTATTATACCTTTTGGTATAAATATTTTACTGCTCTGTGATTGTCCATACTTTTGCACCGGAGGATGAAGATCAATCGTACTTTAGCAGAAAATACAGAGTGTGGAATCTTTAATCTTCATTCTCTACGCCATCCTACTCGGAGCATTGATCTTCAAATGGGAGTTTTTCGAATTTAAAGGCGTTAAGAGAACCTACCTTGTAGCAGTATTTGCACTGAAGTTGATGGCCGGATTTGGCCTGGCACAGCTTTACACCGATCATTATACCCATCGAAGGACTGGAGATGCGTTTCGATTTTACGATGATGCCAGAATCCTGCACTCCAGTTTTGAAGATAGTCCGCGTACCTACCTCAAGCTTATGACAGGTATCGGGTTAAAAGATGACCCGGCAGCCATGACCTATTATTACAGGATGACGCACATGGAGCGGGCGTATTACACCGGTTTCATCAATGATAATGCGACCATCATAAGGTTCAATGCATTCTTAATGCTCTTTTCCATGGGGAGCTACCACGTGCATACCGCCTTTTCTTGCTTTATAGCCATGATAGGTCTTACTGCACTGTTTAGATTATTTTATACCTATTTCCCCAGAAAGAAATGGGCCATGTTTTTTGCAGTCTACCTTTTGCCCACCGTAGTGTTTTGGGGTTCGGGCGTATTGAAGGAACCCATTTTGCTTTTGGGAATGGGGGTTTTCCTACTTGGCTATTTCAGGTTTATCTATGGCAATGCAAACTGGAAGGACGGAATAATGATCTCATGCGGGTTTTTCATTTTGCTCATCACCAAAGGTTATGTGCTCCAATGCATGGCGCCTGCCCTGCTCGGACTCATACTGGTAAAGCGCAGTGGCGGCAGGCGGTTCTGGCTTTGGTTTTCCATACCGCATCTTGCTGCTGTTCTTTTGATCTGGATAGGGCCTATGGTCTCGGACGGATTAAAAATAGCAGAACTCATCGGCTTGAAACAAACGGCGTTTTATAATATCGCAGATTTGAGCCATGCAGGGTCTGTCATTGAAATAAGACGGGTCGAAGAACCCATAGATGTTTTTACCGCGGCGCCCGAGGCATTGGCTAATATATACCTGAGACCCTGGCCTTGGCAATGGAAGAAAGCGGTATTTATCCCGGCGGCACTCGAGAATTCACTTATGCTTCTTTGCCTGTTCATCATGCTGTGGAACTATAAAAGGCCGCCCGGACTTTCACTACCCATACTCGCATTTGCCGGTAGCTTCGTGCTGATACTGGGAGTAGTCTCGGGCGAAACGGTGCCCATACTTGGCGCACTCGTGCGCTATAAGCTGCCCGCATTAATTTTCATTTTTGTGCTCATCTTTGCTGCGATCGATCACAGCTTATTGCAACGAAGATTTCCGATAATTCGAAAACTAGTGAGAAAATTATGAGAACCGTTTTTATAACCGGAGCCACCGCCGGATTTGGAGAAGCCATAGCCCGGGATTTGGCAAGGGGTGGCTTCCGATTGATTATTGCCGGAAGGCGCAAAGAAAGGCTTGAGACACTCGCCATGTCGCTGAAAGACAGCAATGGGATCGATGTAAGGACGCTCAACTTTGATATACGCTCGAAACCAGAAGTAGAAATGGCCGTGGCTTCATTACCAGAGGACTGGGGCGTAGATATTTTGATAAACAATGCCGGTTTAGCACTGGGTAAATCTAATCTGGAAGATGGCGAGAATGATGATTGGGAAGGAATGCTCGATACCAATGTAAAGGGGCTACTCTATATGACCCGTGCAGTGATGCCCTTGATTCGAAAGTCTAAAAATGGGCATATCATTAACATCGGTTCCATTGCAGGTACAGAAGTATATCCCGGTGGTAACGTCTATTGCGCAAGCAAACACGCGGTAGATGCACTGACCAAAGCATTGCGCATAGAGCTGCTTCCTTACGGAATCAGGGTAAGCCAAATAAGACCTGGACTCGCGGATACAGAATTTTCACTGGTACGATTTAAAGGTGACGAAGAAAAAGCCAGCAATGTATACGAAGGTTTTAAACCCCTACTGGCAAAAGACATAGCCAGAGCGGCAAGGTTCATCATCGAATCACCCGAACATGTGTGTATCAATGACATGGAAATAACACCTACGGCCCAAGCCAATGCCTATTTAGTGGAGAAAGTCGGTGAGTCTTGAGCTTCCCGACGATCGCAGCAGCCTGTCCCGACCCTATCGGCAGTTGCGCACATATGTGTCGGGACTTTCAGGTGAGTTTCCAGATTTATCGGGATTTTCAGGAGAGTGATACGCGGACACGTGAAAAGTTCGCTGGACAAAAGTTTCTTGCCCCGTGGTATTCTACTTTTTGCGAACACTTCTTTCAGGTGACAAATATTACCAAATAAAACCCAAGCAAAAGATCCTAACATTTAATGCGTACAACAGAAAGCAATAGAGCTATGAATGTCTACCTTCCCAAGAATATCAGGCAGTTTAAAATCTACTTCTTGCTCCTACTGGCTGCAATAATCCTAACGTCATGCTATAAGACCGAAAAAGCCGATTTGGTCATTCACAATGCAAATATTTATACCGTCAACGAAAACTTTGACATCCATCAAGCGATGGCTATAAAAGATGGAAAGATTTTAGCGTTGGGTGCCGAAAGGGAAATACTGAACCGTTACAGCACAGAGGAAACTGTAGATGCCAGACAAAAATTTGTGTATCCGGGCTTTTACGATGCGCACGCACACTTCACAGGATACGCCACCAATATGGGGGAGCTCAACCTATTTGGCGTAAGCTCAGAAGATGAACTGACCAGAAGGGTAATAGAATTTGCTTCAAAAACTGACAGGGATTGGATAGTCGGCCGCGGCTGGACTACACTACCTGGCCGATGCCAGCTACCCGTCGAAAGAGCGATTGGACAGTTTGTTTCCCGATCGACCGAGTATTCTTAAGTCGCGTAGACGGCCACGCTGCCTTGGTGAACAATGCCGCTTTGGCTAGGGCCAAACTGACTGCAGAAACGGAAATCTTAGGAGGAATGCTGCTAACAAATCAAGAAGGTATATTCACGGGTATCGCATTGGATGGAGCGGCAGATGCGATAGAAGAAAACATAAATCCGCTGGAGAAAGGTTTATTGATAAAGCTATTGCGAAAAGCCGAAAAGAATTGCTTCAAGGCAGGCCTTACCACGGTAACTGATGCCGGAATATCTACTCAAATGCTAGCGCTGCTAGACAGCCTGCAAAAAACCGGTGATTTAAAAATAGGTATATACGCAATGCTCAAGCCCGAAGAAAATGTGCTCGATGCCATTCAAAAAGGGCCATTACTTACCGAAAGGCTCACGGCACGCGGTTTTAAGCTCTATGCCGATGGAGCACTCGGCTCGAAAGGAGCTCTCCTGAAAAAGCCATATAGCGACGATTCAACCCATTACGGGATCAAGGTCTTAAACGACTCTATTTTTGATCGGTACGCGAAGGCTTGCTATGAAAATGATTTTCAGCTCTGCGTGCATTGCATTGGTGATTCTGCCACGAGTATCGTGCTTAAAAAGTACGCCGAGGTACTGCAGGGAATCACTGATTTGAGATGGCGCATAGAGCATGCGCAAGTGGTAAGCGAGCATGACCGCACTTATTTTCGCGATTATGCCATCATCCCATCCATGCAGCCTACGCACGCCACTTCAGATATGGCTTGGGCAGAAGCGCGACTGGGCGACAAAAGGATCAAAGAAGCCTACGCGTTAAAATCGCTCAAGAATCAGCTCGGGCTTATTGCGCTCGGAACTGATTTCCCAGTAGAAGAATTATCACCCATCGCTACCTTCTACGCGGCCGTGTTCAGAAAAAGCAAAGAAGGGCTGCCCAAAGATGGTTTCTTGATGGATCAGGCACTTACCCGTCAAGACGCATTGCGCGGTATGACCATCTGGGCGGCCATCGCCAGCTTTGAAGAAGACCGGAAGGGAAGCTTGGAAGAAGGGAAGCAGGCAGACTTCATCATCTTAGATAGGGATATCATGACGGCTAAAGAAGAGGCCGTACTCCAGACCAAGGTTGAATCGGTTTATGTATGGGGAGAATACATTCCAACTAACTAGTTTACAAACCTCCAGAAAGAATATTTCTGATCAGGAACAAATAGATTTTGGTGTACCGCGTACAATGAAAATAATTATTCCCTATTTTGGTGCGTTTAAAACGCAATCTCAGAATGGCATTATTAGCTGATAAGACAAGACTCTTCGAATTTTTCGATTACCAATTAGAGCATTACCCACAGAAAAACTCTGTAGTCTCAAAAGAAAATGGAAAGTGGGTAAACCATTCCACCCAAGACATCATCGACCAAGCCAATGCGCTGAGCTCGGGGCTCTTAAAATTGGGGCTGGTACCGGGTGATCACGTCGCAATAATTTCAAATAACCGCACCGAGTGGGTCATTGCCGACTTGGCTACCCTGCAAGCCGGTATGGTAAACGTACCCATCTATCCAACGATCAGTGAAAAAGAATACGCTTTCATTTTCAACGATTCGGAAGTGAAGCTCGCATTTGCTGCAGATGACGACCTACACGGAAAAGTGGCAGAGGCTCAAAAAGACTCCCCATTGCTTCAGCACGTATACTCTTTCGATAAATTACCGGGAGTTAAAAACTGGAAGGAACTATTGGACGAAAGTCCCGACTTAGAAAAAATCAAAACCATACGTGAAGGCGTAAAGGCAGCAGATCTGGCCACACTGATATATACTTCAGGAACGACCGGAAAGCCAAAAGGAGTCATGCTTTCGCATAATAACCTGGCCAGCAATGCCATCTCGAGCAAGGAGCGGCTACCGGTAGACAGCGATTCTATAGGCATTAGCTTCTTACCGCTATGCCATGTTTACGAGCGTATGATCATATACCTCTACATCTATACGGGCGTGGCACTCTATTTTGCACAATCGCTCGATACCATAGGTGATGATATACGCGATGTGAAGCCGCAAGTATTTACGGCTGTACCAAGGCTCCTTGAAAAAGTGTACGAGCGAATAATAGCCAAAGGCTCTGAGCTGACCGGGATCAAGAAATCATTGTTTTTCTGGGCGGTCAGACTAGGTGAGAAATATGAACCCTATGGAGCAAATGGCCCGATATACGAACTTAAATTAAAGATAGCCAACAAGCTCATTTTCAACAAGTGGCGAGAAGCCCTAGGCGGAAATGTAGAAGTGGTGGCCAGCGGTAGCGCTGCCCTAAACCCCAAGTTGGCACGCATCTTTAATGCCGCCGGAATACCAATAGCCGAAGGATATGGCCTTACCGAAACTTCTCCAGTAGTGAGCGTAAACGAAGCCAATAACAACGGAATGCGAATAGGCACTACCGGTAGGCCTATCAAAGATGTACACGTGAAGATAGCCGACGATGGAGAAATACTGGTGAAAGGCGCCAATGTAATGATGGGGTATTATAAACGACCAGACTTGACGGATGAAGTGATAGACAAGGACGGCTGGTTCCATACCGGCGATATTGGGGAAATGGTAGACGGTCAGTTTCTGAAAATTACCGATCGCAAAAAAGAGATTTTCAAGACTTCGGGAGGTAAATACATCGCTCCTCAGGTTATGGAAAACACCTTTAAGGAAAGTCGGTTCATAGAACAGATTATAGTGATAGGAGAAAACAGAAAGCATCCAGCTGCACTCATCGTTCCAAATTTTGAATTCTTAAAAAGCTGGTGCCAAAATAAAGGCTATGCCTGCGGAAGCAATGAGGAGATGATCAAGAATGATAAGGTCATCGAGCGCATAGATCAAGAAGTACAAGAAAAAAATGAAAACTTTGGTCAGTGGGAGCAGATTAAGAAGTTTGAGCTATTGGCAAAAGACTTCACCATAGAAGGTGGTGAACTCACCCCTACCATGAAGCTCAAGCGGAAGCATGTCCATGCAGAGTATGCTGATCTGATTGAATCCATCTACCCCCAAGAGTAATTTCTGGACAGGTGCTTTAGTGACCTATTCCACTCTTTAATGTTCAGGACAGGGTCTTTTTGCTGATTTAAAAACGGGTTCTAGGCCTTTCAACAATAGAATTAATCGGGTGTTATTCTTCAAAATCCACTTCTTTGAAACGTAAATCTTGGCTCATCACCCTTGGCATATTCGCACTGATAGTATTGGTGGGAATGGTTCTAGCCTACCCCCTACTAAAAAAAGACAGGGTATTGAAAGTCTATCAGCCTGCCGATGTGAACCCCAAGCTAGTAGATAAAGAAAAACAAGCCGTTACGAAGGATCATACCATTGCTGATTTCAAATTGGTAAATCAATTGGGCGAAACCATCTCACAGGAAGACTATGCTGGAAAAATCTATGTTGCCGATTTTTTCTTTGCAACCTGTCCTTCGATTTGTCCGATCATGAGTAGCCATATCGCTGAACTTCAAGAAGAATTTATGGATGATCCGGCGGTTATGTTTCTCTCACATTCCGTAACCCCAGAGATTGACTCCGTAGCGGTACTGGCCGAATACGGGCAGCGCTATGGTGCCGATCCAAAAAAGTGGATGCTGGCGACTGGTGAAAAAAAAGAAATCTATAACCTGGCGCGGAAGAGTTATTTCGCCGTGCTGGACGAAGGCGATGGCGGCAAGCAGGATTTTATCCATACTGAAAACTTTATACTTGTCGACCCAGAGCGACACATTCGCGGATTTTATGACGGAACCAGTGGCAAGGATATGGAGCGGCTGGAGGAAGATATCAGGATACTGCTCAAGAAAGTCGCAAGCTCGTAGATAATACTTGATCGCAAGTGGCTGGAAGAATCGGGTTAGTAAAAAAATCTGAGCCTATTAGCTACCTTCGCGGCCGATTATGAATATCCTTTCAGTAGAAAATATCTCCAAGCGCTTTGGACCACGGTTATTGTTCGAAAACTTTTCATTTGGCATGGCGCAAGGTGAAAAAGTCGCTATTGTAGCGCCCAATGGCTCTGGAAAAAGTACGCTTCTCAAAGCTATGGCAGGAGAAGCTCCGCCAGATTCGGGCAATATCACATTTCGAAATGGTATCCGCGTGGGCTACCTGCCCCAAGATCCAATTTTTCCGGAAGGACTTTCATTGGCGGAAGCCATCATGGAATCGGACAACCCCCTGAACCGGGCGGTGACCGCCTACGAAAAAGCGCTTGAAAACCCCGATGATAATGACGCCCTGCAGCGGGCGATGGACGATATGGATCGCACCAATGCGTGGGATTATGAAGCGCGCGTGCAGGAAGTACTCGGTCAGCTTGGTATTTCGGACACTACTATGAAAGTTGAAGCCGCTTCGGGTGGACAAAGAAAACGTGCGGCTTTGGCCAAGGTGATGCTTGAAGAACCCGATTTTTTGATCCTTGATGAGCCAACCAATCACCTCGACCTAGATACCATAGAGTGGCTCGAAAAATGGATGGCCGCTGGCAATTTTACCTTATTGATGGTGACCCACGACCGCTATTTTTTAGACAGGGTTTGCACCGATATATTGGAGATCGAACGGGGAGAGCTCGTTCGGTACGTGGGTAATTACAGCTATTTTCTGGAAAAGAAGGCCGAGAGACAAGCCGCTTTGGAGTCATCGGTAGATAAAGCTAAAAACTTATTCAAGTCAGAATTGGAGTGGATGCGCAGAATGCCAAAGGCGAGAACCACGAAATCGAAATCCCGAATAGGAGCCTTTGATGAAGTAAAAGCAAACGCATCTATAAAGACCGGCAGCCAATCGGTAGAGCTCGGAGTGCGCACAGAAAGGCTTGGATCGAAGATCATAGAATTTCACAAGGTGAGCAAAACGTATGGTGATGTGACCATTGTCGATCGTTTCAACTATATGTTTCAGCGGCATGAAAAACTGGGGATAGTGGGAAAAAACGGTGCTGGAAAATCGTCTTTCGTAAAGCTGCTGATGGGAAAAATCGAGCCCGACGGTGGTAAGGTGGTACAGGGCGAGACCGTGCGCTTCGGGCATTATGACCAAGATGGATTAATGAATGCCGACCATAAACGCGTGATAGAAGTGGTAAATGAAATAGCCGAAGTAATCGAGCTTAAAAAAGGGCATAAACTTACGGCAGCGCAGCTTTTGGAGCGGTTTTTATTTTCGCGTGATAAGCAATGGCAATTAGTGTCGACCCTGAGCGGTGGTGAGAAGCGGCGGCTTTATTTATGCACGGTGCTCATGGCCAATCCCAACTTCCTGGTGCTCGATGAGCCTACCAACGATCTGGATATTGACACGCTTCAAGTACTCGAAGATTATTTGGCTACCTACGATGGGTGCTTGGTGGTAGTAAGCCACGATAGATTCTTTATGGACAAGGTGGTCGATCATTTATTCGCCTTTACCGGACAGGGTGAAATACGCGATTATCCAGGCAACTATTCGCAATATCGAAGAAAAAAGGCCGAAGAAGAAGCAGAAAACAGTAAAGAAAAGGCTTCCGCCAAAACAGTGGCGAAGTCGGAAGGATCTGAAAAAGAAAAGACCAAACTGACCTATGGCGAGCGATTGGAATTTGAGAAACTAGAGAAATCGATCGAAGAGCTCGAAGCCAAAAAAGAAGCGCTAGCCGAAAAGCTTTCGAGCACCAATAATAACGAAGAACTGCTAAAAATCTCCGCCGAGCTGGAAGTGGTGGTTGCCAAAATAGAAGAACATACCAAACGGTGGATGGAGCTGGCCGAGTGGGTGTAGATTGAGCCAATCCCTTAGTGTCCGTAGATAGGAACGGAGTTTAAGGTTGGGTTTCCCCAAAAATGCTCCTTAAGGAATTGAGCAGCTTGAAAACAAGCTTGGAACTATTTTTTTAATACGCAGTTTTTCGCTTCCATCTAATTCAAGGCAAACCCGCTTTTTCATCCTTACCTCCAGAATTATAAGATCAGCTTGAGTTTTTTTTATCTCATTGTGCATTTGAAGGAGATGCTCTTCTACGGGTTGTCAAAACCCCCGTATTCCGGGTCAGCTATATTTAAAGCATACCGAAAAATCTCGATATTTTAGTTTCGGAGTGAGTAAAACGTCTTACCATGTTTTTCGGGGTTTTTGCCGGTTGCGGTACTGAAATTGGATGATATTCGATTTTCCATTTCTCAGGACTATTCACAGAAATAAGTCTGTAAACGGTTGAATCAAACATTTTTTCTATGATCCGTTCTTAACGGTTAAGAACGTTTATAGACGTTCAACTTAGCCATACCGCCTCATTAATTCCTTGTTTAAGGAAATAGATACCCCAAAAACGACCCCAGTATGTCTTCTGAAAATTTGAAATCCAGACCATCCATACGGTTCTTCAACACGCGCAAAGGAGCAGGCCGGGTCAAAGTCGAAATACCATACATCTGCAAGGCAGCGCGCGAAGCATTTAAGAAGCTGGATACGACTTTTTATCATCCTTCACAGAAGTTGTGGAGCATCTCCAATACGGAAGAAAATCTCATCGAGCTGAGGCGGCTTTTTGGCCAGCGATTGAAGGAGGTCAATGTAGCGGCAGCGCCAGCTATGCCGAAGATTGAATTGAACGAACAATGCCAGAATGAACTTGATCGCAACCATCAGAAAATGGTACTTAAAGGGTTCAGTACGTCTACTGCCCGCACCTACGGGAATTCTTTGCGACGGTTTTTCCAGTACTTCGCGAACGCGGATCTGACCACCCTGACCAAGGCGCAAATAGAAGGTTTTGTATATAAAATGGTATCAAAATACTGCACGGGCGGCCAGGCGCAAAACGCGCTGATCAATGCCATAAAATGCTACTAAGAGCATACCTTGGTAAAGCCGAGGGAGTATTATGATATAACCAGACCCAAAAAGACTTGTGACTTACCCAATGTGCTCAGCACGAAAGAGGTGATGGCGATCATAAACCAGCCAACGAATTTAAAGCACAAAGCAATGCTACATTGTCTATACGGCGCGGGCCTAAGGGTCGGTGAGCTCTTGCGGCTACGGGTGAAAGATATTCGGAGTGATGACGGTTATATTTTCATTAAGGACTCCAAGGGCAAGAAAGATCGGCACACCTCGCGCAGTGAGCACCTCCTGATCTTGCTGCGCGGCTATTACCGCGCCTATAAACCAGCCTACTGGTTATTTGAAGGTCAAGATGGTGGCCAATATACGGCCAAGAGTGTTCAGGCTGTTTATCGCAAGGCGGTGAACGAAACCAAGAGCAACGCCTGGAGCACCCCTCATACCCTTCGCCATAGTTTTGCTACCCATCTGATGGAACGTGGTGTCAATATTCGTTACATACAATCGGCACTAGGTCATTCGAGCTCCAAGACCACGGAGATTTACACAAGGGTTACGGCCATCAGCGACAGAACCATGCGCAGTCCATTAGATAGTTTGTACGATTCGGCTACATTTGGGAAGCCTGCAACCACACTTCGCACATAAGCGATATATACGCAATAGAAAAGGCGGAGTGTCGTATATACTGATGTTGTGTGGCATTAAAAACGACCGAATGACAATCTTCTCTCGACATATAGACTCGAACAACAAATTGGTAGAAAAATCAACAGACCAGTTAGCTGAACTTATAAAGGATGAGTCAAACAGACAGCAAATCGCAGAATTGATTTATCACAGATTATATGATAGGTTTTTGAAAATATTCTTTTTTGAACCTAAAATTAAAATGGAATATGAAATTGACGGAAAAAAAGATGAAAAAGACCAATTTCACTATGAATATAAAAGTGGATTTCTAATGATGAGTAGTGCCTGCCTGGTAATTGAAACCATGGCCTCTTTTATCCAAGGCAACGACAAGACTATAGGACAGGGAAATGAGAATTTCAAAATCGTATTTGAAAAGTGTAAGGAATATGACAACGACCTTAAGGAATTTGAAAACCAGAACATATACAAGTCAATCAGAAATGGTCTCCTTCATCAAGGCGAAAGCTATGACAAATATAAAATTGTCAGGAATGGCCTCTTTACGACCGAACAAATAATAAAATCAATGCGACCAAATTTATTCGCTATTTGAAAGACTTTCTCATAAGTTATAAAAATGAGTTACAAAATGAATCTACAAAGTGGGACAGCGAGATATGGGACAATTGCCGAACCAAAATCCGCTATATAATAAATGAATAAAAATTAAAAACGCCACACAACAACAAATAAACGCAAGCCGGCTTTAATCCCGCTCCGGTAGGGGCTTTACGGTGGACAGAGAAACCTTTCGTTTCTTTACAACACCACGGAAGAAGCCGCCCTGCGTTTATTCAAACCGTTGTGCCCAATTTGAAAAATGACCGAAACTAAAGTCAAATACACAGAAGAAGAAATTCTTGAAATCTTCAAGGAACAGCACCGACTATGTAGTCCGCTTGACCCTGAAGCTGACCCTTGGGCGGAAATTACGGCTGAAATGACTGTTCGTGAATGGAGATGGGCCAATGACTTACTCGGATGGAAAAAGTTGAGTGAATTTCTAAATCAGGAATTTCGTGTTCAGATAAGTCAACAAGAATGGCAAAATGTTTTAGAACCATCACGGACAAGGAAACTAATTGAAGTTTGCCGACTTCTCTCAATATACGCTGAGAAAGACACTTATGAACCAAAGACTCTGTTTGGAAAACCGTGCTTAAAAGCAGGAGTGTTCCTAACAATCAAAAAGAATCTAAAGGACAAAGGAGTCGATGTTACAGAACTACGACCTTCTTCTTCGTTGACAGCCTATATGGACAAGTATTTCTCACCAGTATTAGAAGAAATCACGCTGACAGGAACTAAACCGATTGACAAAATCGAAACCCGAAGAAAGAAGAAAGGATTTTGGAATGCGATTAACATATTCGACCCTGACAGATACGAAACACTAACAGGCGACATAAAGACATTCCGTGATTTGACCGAGAAAATAATTGAAGAAAAAATAAAAACTGGGCACAACAAAACCTATAAGCAATAGCGCCCTGCGGGACGCTACTGCTCATAGCTAAAACGTTACCTGCAAGCCGAAAAAACCTCGCACAAGCAACAAACATTCCGAATGAAAATCTAAACGTAAAAAAGATTTTCATTTTTTTTCAATTTATTTGGACTGTTCAGTCCATAATTATATCTTTGTGGACTAATCAGTACAAAATTATTTGTGCTTTAAAAAATAATAGAATGACAAAGTTAAAAAACAAAGTAGCCTTAATAACAGGAGGAACAAGCGGAATTGGAAGAGCAACAGCAGTTGACTTTATAGACCAAGGAGCAACCGTTATTATTACAGGAAGACACCAAAATACAGTTGACCAAACTGTAAAGGAATTAGGCGAAAATGCCAAGGGAATTGTAGCCGACTCAAGCAGTATCAATGACCTCAAATCGCTTGCTGAAAAAGTAAAATCCTTAACAGGAAAAGTTGATGTGCTTTTTGTGAATGCAGGTTATGGAAAATTTGCACCAATCGAACAGATTGACGAGGAACATTTTGATGAACAATTTAATGTTTTGGTAAAAGGAACACTTTTTACGGTTCAATCAATTTTACCACTAATGAATGAAGGTAGCTCAATTATTTTGAACACATCAGTAGTAACAGAAAAAGGAATGCAAGGTGCATCTGTATATTCGGCTTGTAAAGGTGCCGTGAAATCTTTCGTGAAAACCTTCGCATCAGAATTATCAGATAGAAAAATTCGCCTAAACGCAGTAAGTCCTGGACCAATAGAAACTGACTTCTTCAATAAAACAGGAATGAACGAAGAACAAATAAATGGATTTGCAGGAGCGGTTTTACCACAAGTACCAATGGGTAGATTTGGTAAATCTTCAGAAGTTGCAAAAGCCGTAACATATTTAGCGGCTGATGATGCTTCTTTTGTTCACGGAACAGAAATTTATGTTGATGGTGGAATGGTTCAATTTTAATTTTAAAAAAAAACGAGATGAACAAATATATCAACCTAATAGGCAGAATACTTTTTGCATTAATGTTTTTATTGCCGGCATTGAACAAGATTACCAATTTTGAAGGAACGCAACAATATATGGCTTCTAAAAATATGCCTATGATACCGTTCTTGTTGGTTTGTGCAATCGTAATTCTTTTGTTTGGTGCATTTTCAATTGGTGCAGGCTTTAAAAGTAAAATCGGTTCAATAGCACTTATCGTTTTCTTAATTCCTGCAACTTTGATTTTTCATAATGAACTTTCAGACCAAAATCAATTCATACATTTTCTTAAAAATGTTGCATTAATTGGCGGACTTCTAATTTTGTTCGTAAATGGAACAGGCGAATTGAGTTTAGACAATAAAGTTAAATCTTAAAATTTGGACAAATCAGTCCATATTTATTATTTTTACAGGGTGGAAATTTTCCACCCTGTATTTTTTTATTTATTATGGCAAGACAGAGAGAATTTGACGAAACAATCATTATAGAAAAGGCTACAAATCTTTTTTGGAAAAAAGGATATAATGCAGTTTCTACACAAGACCTAATTGATGCCTTCGGCATCAGTCGTTCCAGTATGTACGGTGCATATAAAGACAAACGAAATTTATTTATTATTACCTTACAGCATTACAGACAAACCGCATCGCAAGGAATGATAGACGTTTTGAATAGTAATAATCCATTTAAAGAAACCATTACGCAACTTTTAAATCAACTTATAAGAGATACAATTTCCGATAATGACAACAAAGGTTGCTTTATAGTAAACACAGCCATAGAACTTGCACCACACGATACTGAAATTTTGGAAATTATTGTTGAAAATAGGAAAAATATAATTTCTGCATTGGCTACTTCAATAGAAAAAGGAATCAAAAATGGCGAAATTGAAACTACCCAAAAACCAGAATCGTTAGCTAACTATTTTTATAACCTAATAAATGGTTTACGTGTGGACTCAAAAGTTCATAAAGACCAAAATAATTATAAGGAAATCGTAGAAATTGCGATTAGTGTATTAGACAATGGAAAAAGGCCAGCAGGTAACAATGTATATAAAAAATAGGCGAAACATTAGTAAATTCAAGACTTTTGGCTCGTATCAAAGTTTGTCCTTAACCGAAAGTTTCGTGCTTCGAAATCGCCTACTTTTCATATACTAAACGTTGTGTGGCATTAAAAACGACCGAATGACAATCTTCTCTCGACATATAGACTCGAACAACAAATTGGTAGAAAAATCAACAGACCAGTTAGCTGAACTTATAAAGGATGAGTCAAACAGACAGCAAATCGCAGAATTGATTTATCACAGATTATATGATAGGTTTTTGAAAATATTCTTTTTTGAACCTAAAATTAAAATGGAATATGAAATTGACGGAAAAAAAGATGAAAAAGACCAATTTCACTATGAATATAAAAGTGGATTTCTAATGATGAGTAGTGCCTGCCTGGTAATTGAAACCATGGCCTCTTTTATCCAAGGCAACGACAAGACTATAGGACAGGGAAATGAGAATTTCAAAATCGTATTTGAAAAGTGTAAGGAATATGACAACGACCTTAAGGAATTTGAAAACCAGAACATATACAAGTCAATCAGAAATGGTCTCCTTCATCAAGGCGAAAGCTATGACAAATATAAAATTGTCAGGAATGGCCATCTTTACGACCGAACAAATAATAAAATCAATGCGACCAAATTTATTCGCTATTTGAAAGACTTTCTCATAAGTTATAAAAATGAGTTACAAAATGAATCTACAAAGTGGGACAGCGAGATATGGGACAATTGCCGAACCAAAATCCGCTATATAATAAATGAATAAAAATTAAAAACGCCACACAACAACAAATAAACGCAAGCCGGCTTTAATCCCGCTCCGGTAGGGGCTTTACGGTGGACAGAGAAACCTTTCGTTTCTTTACAACACCACGGAAGAAGCCGCCCTGCGTTTATTCAAACCGTTGTGCGGCATAAAAAT
The DNA here is from genome assembly GCA_963836915.1 of uncultured Cryomorphaceae bacterium. Classification (GTDB taxonomy): domain Bacteria; phylum Bacteroidota; class Bacteroidia; order Flavobacteriales_D; family Cryomorphaceae; genus Cryomorpha. The sequence goes on from CAWILH010000002.1 coordinate 1,973,569, forward strand.
GAGAGACCTGCTAACCATAATTGTTGCTGAACGAAAAGCACTCATAAAAGGATTGACGATTTCATTCCTGCTGATCTTGCCTTTCACTTTCCTGCCAGCAGTTATTAGAAGTGGTTTATCAATTTCGACAATTATTGGACGGTTAAACGATTCTATTCTTTATTCACTTGGGTTTTCCTTGATTGTAGTTATCGCAGCAGTGATTCAAAACTATAATGGCCTCGTTGACAGGAAATGGTATTTCGACCGTCCAGCATTTAAAGACTTGGACTTTTATGGCCGAATAGATGGAATAGGTAGTGTTGTTCATGATCTAGAAACAGTTCTGCTTGGAAAAATCGAAAACTATTTCTTCCGACTGAATTTGGTTGACACAGATAAAAAAGTGCCGACTTTAGAAATTGTCCCGCTAATCGACTTAACTGAAAAAGAAATCGAAATTGAAAAACTAAAATCGGAGCTTGGTTTTAAGACAGACTTATTTTTTGGAATGAGAGTTAGCTTAAACGAAATTGACCTCGAAAACCCAAAAGGAATTAAAGGACTGTTGACTGACTTAGCCAAAACGCTCAAAGAATTAGACTTTGAAAGCTTAGACGTTGATGAAAATGAATTAGAATTGGATTTAAAAAAATAAAATACGACCGCACAACATTACCTATACTCAATGCCCTTCGGGACACTGCGCATAGCCATGGCGTTGGCAAACATTTACCATTTGTTTCGGAAAGTCGACCGTTAATGATTTTTAATTTGAAAGAGACAATATTTACTGTAATTTAAGGTGATGACTTTGAAATTTAATATGGCTTGAGGACAACTATCAACGTTTTATCTATTTTGCTGTTTGGGCTTACAGCAAACTATATTTCTGCACAAAATTTAGTGCCCAACCCCAGTTTTGAAGATACCATCATGTGCCCAATAGGACTTCACCAAGTAACTCAGGCATGTGAATTTTGGTTTGACCCTGTTGGCAATTCTACAGCTGATTATTATAATAGGTGTTCTGAGAACAGTTGGTCCGTGTCCCACAAAATGAAAGCGGATATCAACAACCCAGAACTGGGGATGCCTTCTGTGGGATAATATTGACTGGACCTTCAGTCGACCTATTTCCTTTTTTTTATGCTGAGTACATCTCAGTTCAATTATATAGTCCTTTGGAAATCGGGGAGTCATATGAAATCCAAATGTATTTGAATTTGACAGATAGTTCTGTATTCAGTACAAGTAGTATTGGAGTTCTGCTTACTAATAACGCTTATATACCACCGTCACCTACAGATACAGGTATAGCTGGTGATCCTCAATTAATGAATCCAGCGGACAATTTTATCTCTGATACATTAAATTGGATGGTTTACAATGAAACTTTCATTGCTAGTTCTAATTATCAATTTATTACTATCGGAAACTTTAAGAATTTCTCTGATACACCACTCATGAACACAGGATTAGAGTCTAATCCATGGAATAATAATCCTGATTGGCCAAATGTATTAATAGATGATGTATCGCTTGAACCTGTAGAAGCTACATTCGATACTATATGTGTGGGCGAAAATGTATCTTTTCTTTCACAAGGCGATTCACTGTTTTCATGGGCCAATAGTTATAGTCCTGACTTAATTATTTCGACGGACTCTATTCTCAATGCGAGCCCTATCACAAATACCACATATTACGAAGACAGCAATTTGGGAAGAATTAATCATGTGGTTATTGTCACGCAAAATCAAAATTTAAACTTTGGAGCTGACACCAACCTGTGTCCTGGCGACACGTTAATGCTTACTGCGACCAATCCATATTCTACTTATTTGTGGCAAGATGGGGCAACTGAGTCTGAATACAATTTAAGCGAAGAAGGCACCTATTGGGTAGAAGTAACCAATTCTTGTGGTATTTTCACGGACACGCTGGATGTTACCTACAATGAAATATTATTCGATTTGGGGAGTGACACATCCTTGTGTGCTGGCGAAAATCTAGTTTTAGATCCTAATTTATCAGAAGTAAGCTATTTATGGCAAAATGGATCTACAAACTCGGTTTATAGTGTCCCAAGTTGGCTAATACCAGGTCAATTTTTCTTAGAAGTCCATGATTCCATTGGCTGTGGGCGCGATACAATATATGTTGATTACCACAGTGAAATAGAAAATACTTTTTTTGCTGGAATTGGCGCGATATGCGAAGGGCAGTCTAAGACTCTCTCATACACCAGCGAAGTTGGTCAAAATTACTTTTGGTCAGATGGTTCTACGGATACTAGTATTGTAATAAATGAACCCGGTGAATATTGGCTTGAAGTTAGTAACAGATGCTTATCTAATTCTGACACAATAAGAATTCTTTCCAAACCTACTCCATTTTTTGATTTAGGCGAAGATATCGTCCGATGTGACGGAGAGTCGATAGTTCTTCAGATAAACACAATTGAAGATGCTTTGGTCTGGTGGGTCACTCCATCAACGTCTTCACCCATTACCATTCGGAACGAAGGGGAGTTTATAGCAATGGCAGAATTGAATGGGTGTAGATTCACGGATTCATTATATGTGTCTTTCGAAGATTGTGAAATATCCTTAACTATTCCAAATGTGTTTACACCAAATGCCGATGGATTAAATGACCTTTTCTACATAGAGGGCATTAATATTTCCGCAATTAATATTCAAATTTTCAACCGCTGGGGGCAATTGATTTTCGAAACAAATGATATCAACAAATCCTGGAATGGTAAGTCGCCTAATGGAATTGATTGCCCTCCTGGAGCTTATTTTTATACTATAACGGCCAGAAATAGTCTTAGAGAAAAGGTTTTTAGTGGCACTATTACTCTACTAAAATAAAAAATACGATTTGCCAACATTGAGTAAAATGCATAAGCTCCTACCGTCGCTTACGACATCTTACTCTGAGCGTTGGGGCAAATAAAAAGCAAAGGGTTGCGAAGTACTTACTCGGATGAGCTTCACGGGTCTTTTTCGTATCTTTGAGATATGGGGACAAAAGAGCTTTTAAGAGAAATTGAACGATTGCCTCTCAGCAAACGAATGTTGGTCATTGAACAAACGCTTAAATCCATTCGACAAGCTGAGTTGAAAGCGCGCATAGACAAGGCCGTTGATAATTTAATGCATGACTATCGCTCGGACAAAGAGTTGACAGCCTTTACGGATATTGATTTTGAGAATTTTTATGAGACAAGGTGAAATTTGGCTCATCAACCTAGATCCAACCCTGTGTTGAGCACCCCTAAATGGTCGGACACGATTACGGAAAGAAATTCGTAATTATGGACGTGAAAACGACTGAAAAAGGAACCAAGAAGTTCACCAAAGAAGAAAAGCTGGCTATCCTGAAGGAAGCCCGTGAAACAAGTGTAAAGGCCACACTGGAGAAGTATTCGCTCTACCCAGCTACGTTTTACTATTGGAAAAACAAGTATGATGACCAGGGCGCGGACGGCCTTGATCACAGTGCGGTAAAAGAGAAGCTCAGGACCGTCAAAGCACTTGAGAAAGAAAACCGGATGCTCAAAGAGCTACTCGCGCAAGAGAAACTTGAGAACGCGCTGAAAAACGACTTGCTAAAAAAAAAGTATCCACATCTGAGAAAGTTGCTTTAGCACGGCAGCATATCGGCAAAGGTCTTAAGCGTGACACAGTACTTGCCCTTATAGGCTTAAGTAAGCATAGTTACTACTACAAGCCCAAACCGGGTACCAAGGGCAGAAAGCCATCGACTCATTGCCCGCAGCTGCAAGACGATGGAAGCATTGTTTTAATATCCAATGAGGCAGTTGTAGATGAGATGGCCGACATCAAATCTGACCCAGAAACGGATTATGGCTACAAGGCAATGACAGCAGCGTTGATGTTGCTCGGGTACATCATCAACCGCAAGAAAGTATACCGATTGATGGATCAGTGGCAGTTGCTTCATGAAGCCAGGAAGAAGGCGCCGCGTCCCTATGCCAAGTACAGGAGGGTTAATCCTACTGGGCCACTTATGGTAATCGAAATGGATATAAAGTTCCAGTGGGTAGCCTCTCACCAGCGCTATGCCTACATACTGACTATCATCGATTGCTTCACCCGTAAAGTTCTACATTGGCAAGTGGCTTATTCGATCAAAAAGAATCAGGTAATCTCTGCTTGGCAGCAAGTTATCCTCAACTATTTACAACCGCATCAAATGCTCAACAAAGAAATCACCATCGAAGTGCGCAACGACAATGACAGCAGGTTCGTTGCCAAAGAGGTACAAAAGTACATGACTGATAATCATCTTAACCAAGTCTTTACGCACCCCTACACACCTGAAGAAAACGGGCACATCGAAAGCTTTCATGCTATTTTGGGGAAGTCACTTAGCAGAAAAGACTTCTCCACAATCACTGATTTGGAGGTTCATCTCCACGGTTTCTATGACATTTACAACACGATAAGACTTCATGGAAGCCTCGATCACCTAACCCCGGTAATGTTCTGGAATCTATGGAAAGACGGACTCATTGAGTCAATACCGCGTAAGAACAAACCTCTCAAACACAGGCTGAAAGTGCCACATTATCAGCTATCGGGCAATGGGAGCTTGAGGGCAGCATCTGGCATGCCCGAAGGGCAACAAAAACAAACGCAGGCCATAGAGATATGACCTGCGTCTTCAACCATCGGTATAAAGGTCACCATCGGTTGCATCTGGCACAACAAAATTAGTACCTTGTACCACTCATTTATTAACCCTATCGTAATTTGTCCGATTTATAGGGGGGCAAACCACCCTGGGAGCTGAAATCAAAAAAACACGGCCTGCAATCGTAGTGAATGACAACACCATTGGACGCCTGCCGTTAAAAGTTATAGTCCCCTTGACCGACTGGAAAGTGCGATATACTGCAGCGCCATGGATGGTAAAACTTGATCCTAGCAAGAAGAACAAACTAACTAAAGCATCCTCGGCTGATTGCTTCCAAGTCCGCTCATTATCCGAACAGAGATTTGTAAAGAAAATAGGAATTGTTGACGCAGACGTATTAGAAAAAATCAAAGAAGGACTCGCAATAGTTCTTTCGATAAGCTACTGAAGAAAAAAGAGAATACTTGCCCCAATCGAGTAGACGGCTCCGCCCCTAACTAGGGACGGAGTGCGCCTCTCACACCACTGTACCTTTCGTCAAGCTCAGGACAGGCCAAGCGGTTCTCGTATACAGCGGTTCGTTACGTTGCGGAGCAATACTGTTGTAGAGTCCTGCGGCTGATAAGTACCCTCGCTTCACAAGCCTTTCCAATGTTATGGTAGTGATTAGAATTGGGCTTTACTCATATCATTATATTGAAAGGTAGGAATTCGTGAGACCGCTGGCGCTAAGTTGGGCTACTGCCCAGCCTCCCATTACTCATAAAACAATTAGTTTTTAAACGTATTCGTGAGATCGCTTCGCTAAGTTCGGGTGCGGCTCCATGCATACGCTTGGTCGGGTTTAATCCCTAGACGTATCAGGTTTTTCCGTTTACGTTCTCCTACCACCAGCTGGCTCAATCGCTAAAATAGTCCACCGGACTATTTCTTAACGCTCTGCCCTCCAATAATGCCATATGCAGTAGCGCAGACGGTTGCGCAACCATCCTTCTACCTTTTGTAATTTGGCATAGATATTTGCCATACGGTAGTGATTTACCCACCCCCGTATTACTTCGTTTAGGCGCGCAATGCGCTCGTCGAAGCTCATCGGGGTGGTTTTGCGCGTTAGGGTCTTTAGCTTGGCTTTAAGGCTTTGCCATCCCTTTTCTGATACTACCAATTGGTATTTGCCACGATCGCCTTTACGGTAGGTAGGCACAAATCCAAATCCCAAGAGTGTGAAGGTTGTAGGGCTGCGAAGTCCGCTTTTTTATTCGCAAGTGTATATTTTTAAGGTGCCCATGAGCTCGCTTCGCTTCGGTTCTCGGTTGATTGGCAATTTCAACTTGTTCTTTAGGAAATTATAGGTTTTGTTGCCAATGTCGCGTGCCGCGGTTTTGTTTTTAGCGTAGATGCTAAAATCGTCTGCGTAGCGGACAAATCGCTGGCCTTCCCGCTCTGACTCTCTGTCTAATTCGTGCAACATGATGTTGCTCAAAAGCGGACTTAGCGGGCTTCCCTGCGGTATGCCTTTTACTCATGCCTTGTCTATTTTTTAATCGGTATTACTCATAAATATTACTTTCGATTTTATGGTATTCGTGAGGACTTCGTCGTTCGTGAGGGCTTCGCCGTTCTGCGCTTTACCAGCTTGCCTTTTACTTGTATGGGCGCGCGTAGCCATTTGCGGATAAGCCATAGCGTGTGGTGGCATTTGATCTTTCGGTAAAGTAGCTCTAACAAATAGCAGTGGTCTACTTCATCAAAGAATGATTTGAGGTCGGTATCAAAGATGTGCCGGTATTCCTTTTGGATGTATTCCTGCGCTTTTTGTACAGCTCGATGCATGTTCTTGCTCGGCCTGAAGCCATAACTATTGGGCAGGAACACTACATCGAACTGCAATTGCATTACCTGTAAAACGGTTTGTTGTAGCAAGCGGCCGGCGACTGTGGGTATACCCAGTAACCTTTTCTTGCCATTTGCTTTTGGTATCTATTCGCTGCAGGTCTATTTTTTGAAGGTGCTCATGAGAGCGATCCGCTAAGTTCGCCTGCGGCTCTAAGCATGGGCTTCACCAGGTTTTATACCCAAACGTATCAGGTTTTTACATTTGTGTTCCCCGCCCACCAGCTGGCTCATTCACTAAAATGATCCACAGGACTATTTCTTAAGGTCCTGCTTTCCAATCATGCCATATACAGTAGCGAAGTCGGAAGGATCTGAAAAGGAAAAGACCAAACTGACCTATGGGGAGCGATTGGAATTTGAGAAACTAGAGAAATCGATCGAAGAGCTAGAAGCCAAAAAAGAAGCGCTTGCCGAAAAGCTTTCGAGCACCAATAATAACGAAGAACTGCTTAAAATCTCCGCCGAGCTGGAAGTGGTGGTTGCCAAAATAGAAGAACATACCAAACGGTGGATGGAGCTGGCCGAGTGGGTGTAGAAGTATTCTTGTCTTTATCTTGCTTTCCGGCATAGTGATTCTGCAAATACGAAGCGTGACATACCCACACAATAGCAAGTGGTGCGCAGAACTGGATAGGGAGAAGGCTACTATGTTTTCCAAGGTTTTCAATGCCATTGCGATCGCGGTCTTTTCGGCACTCGCTCTCTAAGGATAGGTTAAAAAATCTGCCGACAATCCCACCGAATTGAGTACTTCGAAAACCTGCTCTTTTAAAAGCTAAAAATTTAGTTGTCAATACCTTGACATTTTTGCCAATTTCGGTACGAACCTTGTAAACAGCGGTAATACTAAAGTCAAATCACATGAAAAAAATCCTACTCACATCCTTATGCATTGCGGGAGTTACCATTTGCGGGCACGCCCAGTTTCAAGAAATTCAGGCAGGAGATAAAAATATCGCCATAAGCGTCAACCCTGTTTTCGATTACCTTGGAGACTTCTTTTCTGATAATAGCAATGGAGGTCTAAACCTGAATGGCGCAAGTATCATCTACCGAGCTTATCAATCGCAGAAGAAAGCAACACGTCTCGGTGGGTCGGTCGACTTTTTTCAAAATACCCGGGATTACGAAAATCCTGATGTACGCAGTGAAACAATTTTGCGATATACTATTTCGCTATATGCAGGTAAGGAATATCATAAGAACATCGATAAATGGAGCCTGTATTGGGCTTGGGATTTAAGGGCACAAGTTTTGGATTTCCTTAGGGAAAATGAGTACGAACAGAAAGCCTTGATTCCCGATAGGCGGATTATAAAGCAGACTTCCGGAGTTCAACTAGGTGGCGGCCCAGCGCTGCACGCCGGTGCTGAATATTACTTTTCCGATCGACTCTTTGCTGGAATCGAGCTGAGCGCAGTGTCGTACTTCGGCTATCAATTTTCAGGTGGCATAACCCGCGAAGTCACTACCACCAATACAATCGGCCCACCGTCCACGATCATAGAAAAACAAGACACTGGGAGCGGATTCACAGCTCGCATCAATAGTTCAAATATTGCCACCTTACGGATGGGGCTGCGTTTTTAATGAAAAAAAGTCATCTTCAGCATCTTCTGTTCTCACAAAAACAACGTGGTGCTAGATGAACTGAATTTATCGAGACAATAAATCAAATTTTCTAAAAAGGTATGCGTGCATACCTTTTTTTATGTACATTACACGCCCTAATGAAGCCCGAACTTACCATAGATTTTCACTTGCGCTGGCTTTGGATGAAGATCATGCGCATCTATAATTTGGAAGCTGCAAAGTTTGGTGGCACCATGTCGGTGGGCTATACCTTATTAAACATTGACAAGGATGGAACGCCCTCTACCAAGCTCGGCCCTAAGATGGGAATAGAATCGCGCAGCCTGACCCGTGCCATGAAATCAATGGAAGAAAATGGCTTGATCACCAAAAAGGCCGATCCTGCAGATGGTCGGATGGTATTGATTCAGCTCACCCCTGAAGGAGAAAAATATCGAGAAACTGCTCGTGATGTAGTGGTAAATCTCAATCATTATCTCCAAAAGAATATCGAGAAAACTGAATTAAAAACGTTCTTCTCGGTTGCCGAAAAGATTAATAAATTGCTGGACAATAAAGAAATATTTTCTGAAAAAGAATTAAAAATTTAACGAAATACCTTAGACCAATATGAGCAATAGAAAAATAGAAAAAGTAGCCGTTCTCGGCTCCGGTGTAATGGGATCGCGCATCGCTGCGCATTTTGCAAACGTAGGGCTGGAAGTACTGCTTCTCGATATCGTACCCAAAGAACCCAATGAAAAAGAAAGCAAAGCAGGGCTGACCGTTGAGAGCAAGCAGGTGCGCAATCGAATCGTGAACGACTCCCTTCAAGAAGCCATCAAGAGCAATCCTTCACCGCTTTACGACAAAGCTTTTGCCGACCGCATAAGCACTGGTAATTTCGACGATGATATGAAGAAAATAGCCGATGTAGACTGGATCATCGAAGTAGTCGTGGAGCGGCTCGACATCAAGCAGCAAGTCTTTGAAAAAGTTGAGAAATACCGCAAAGAAGGCACCTTAATCACGACCAATACTTCTGGTATTCCGATACACTTAATGAGCGAAGGCCGAAGCGAAGATTTTCAAAAGCACTTCTGCGGCACACACTTTTTTAATCCGCCGCGATACCTACGCTTATTGGAAATCATTCCTGGGCCGAACACAGAACCCGCCATTATTGACTTTCTGATGAAGTATGGCTCACGCTTTCTCGGCAAAGAAACGGTGCTCTGTAAAGACACGCCAGCATTTATTGCAAATCGTGTAGGGGTATTTTCCATCATGGATCTCTTCCACATCATCAGTGATATGGAGCTTACGGTAGAAGAAGTAGATAAGCTTACGGGCCCCGTGATAGGCCATGCCAAGTCGGCTACGTTTAGAACTGCCGATGTGGTAGGTCTGGACACCCTCGTGCATGTCGCCAATGGTGTAAAGGATAACTGTCCCGATGATGAGCATAAGGATGTTTTTGCCATACCCGAATATGTTCAGAAAATGGTGGAGCATAAATGGCTCGGAAGCAAATCGGGACAAGGCTTTTATAAAAAGATAAAGAACGACGATGGCAGCTCGGACATTCTTTCACTCGACCTGAAAACACTTGAGTATAAAGAGCAGAAGAAAGCGAGCTTTCCCACGTTAGAAATGACCAAGCCTGTTGATAATCTTGCCAAAAGGCTGCCCATGCTTTACGACGGAAAAGATAAAGCCGGTGAATTCTACCGCAGGTCTTTCCACGGTCTATTCAGCTATGTATCCTTTAGGATTCCCGAGATTTCCGAAGAGCTCTATAAAATCGATGCAGGCCTACGCGCCGGTTTTGGCTGGAAAATGGGGCCTTTTGAAAAATGGGATGCCATTGGAGTAGCGAAGGTGCTCGAAAATATGAATCAAGAAGATGTGAAGACCAAAGGCTGGATCAAAGAAATGCTTGACGCTGGAAACGATTCTTTCTATAAGATTGAGAATGGATTAAAATACTATTACGATCAAAAGTCGAAATCGTATAAAGAAGTTCCTAGGCTCGAAGGCCAAATTTTCTTGGACAATATTGGCGGAGACCAAATACTTTGGAAAAATTCAGGAACTACCATCAAAGATCTTGGCGATGGGATTCTCAATATAGCGTTTCACACCAAAATGAATACCATAGGCGGCGATGTGATCGAAGGCTTAAATAAGGCGGTAGATATGGCCGAAGCTGAATATCACGGATTGGTGGTTTCCAATACTGGTGATAATTTTAGCGCTGGAGCTAATGTGGGAATGATTTTCATGATGGCTGCAGAACAAGAATATGATGAGCTCGAATATGCTGTAAAATCATTTCAAAATGCGATGATGAGAATGCGTTATTCAAGCATTCCGGTGGTGGCGGCACCACATAATATGGCGCTGGGTGGTGGCTGTGAGCTATGCCTGCACGCCGATAAAGTGGTGGCACATGCAGAGCTTTATATGGGATTAGTTGAGTTTGGCGTCGGCGTAATACCCGGCGGCGGCGGCACCAAGGAGTTTGCGCTCCGTGCTGGCGATGAGATGCGCGATGGTGATATCCGTATCAATACCTTCAGAAATCGCTTTCTTACCATCGGTCAGGCCAAGGTTTCTACCTCAGCACAAGAAGCATTTACCCTTGGCTACCTAAGAGAAGGCATCGATGAAGTGGTGGTAAACCGTGATGATCAGTTGGCTTACGCCAAACAATCTGCATTGATGCTGCACCAAAAAGGATATACTAAACCAGTAAAGCGAATGGCTAAGGTGCTCGGAAAAGAAGCCCTAGGCATCGTGTACGTTGGTGCCAATAGCATGCATTCGGGACATTACATTTCCGAGCATGACAAGTTGATCAGCGAAAAACTGGGTCATGTCTTGGCCGGAGGAGACCTTTCGGAAATTACCGAGGTAAGTCAAGATTACTTATTGGAACTGGAACGAAAAGCATTTATCTCCCTATGCAAAGAGCGCAAAACACTGGAGCGTCTAGAGAGCATGGTCAAAAAAGGGAAAGTGCTGCGGAATTAGTTTTGGGTTGGGAGTTGTGAGTTATGAGTCGTGAGTTATGAGTTGTGGGTTGTGAGTTGTGAGTTATGAGTTGCGGGTTGTGGGTTGTGAGTTATGAGTTGGGAGTTTCCCGACGCTCGTAGCGAGTGCGTACGCAGGTTTCGGGACTTGCAGGTGGGTTGTGAGTTGGTTATTAAGTAAAAGTTAAAGAATGGACTTTAAACTATGAAAAACTATAGAGAGCTTACCGTTTGGTCGGAGTCGGTTGATTTGGCCGTCACGGTTTATAAAATTGTTAAGCAATTTCGCAAGGAAGAATTGTACGGCTTGACGGATCAAATCAAAAGATCGGCTGTATCAATTGCCAGCAATATTTCAGAAGGTGCTGGACGAAATGGCCAGCGTGATTTTACGACTTTCTGGGGATAGTTCGAGGGCTCGTCTGTGAACTCAGCACCCAACTTGAAATAGCCCATCGAATAGGCTTTCTGAGTAAGAAGGCTCAAAACCGATCTTCAAGACGCGATTGAATATATCCAGAAAATGATTTATAAACTGCAAGCAGCGATAAAAGAGACCTTCCCTAATAAGAGTATTTAAAGATGAGATTCATTGAATCACGGTGAGAACCAGTAATTTTAAATAAGGTGGCGCCCTACACAAACTATTAACCACTAACTGAAAACTCATAACTCATAACTCATAACTTAAACCAAAAACAAAAAAAAAAATGAACGCATATATAGTATCAGCATACAGAACAGCAGTTGGAAAAGCACCACGCGGAGTATTCCGCTTTACGCGTCCAGATGATCTTGGGGCGACGGTGATCAAAAAAATCATAGCCGACAATCCGAATTTGGATGTAAATCTGATCGAGGATGTGATCGTGGGCAATGCTACACCCGAAGCAGAACAAGGACTGAACATAGGCCGGATGATCTCGCTCATGGGGCTCGATACGGAGAAGGTGCCCGGCATGACGGTAAATCGGTATTGCTCTTCGGGACTAGAAACCATAGCCATCGCTTCCGCAAAAATACATTCAGGTATGTGCGATTGTATCATTGCCGGTGGGGTCGAGTGCATGTCGCCCATCCCATTTGGCGGGTGGCGTCTGGTACCAAATGCGCGCGTGGCACACGAGAATACGGATTGGTACTGGGGTATGGGGCTCACCGCCGAGGCTGTTGCCAAAGAGTACAAGGTATCGCGCGACGATCAGGATGCTTTTGCCATGGAGTCAAACCACCGCGCTGTAGCTGCTATCGATGCAGGAAAATTTAAGGATGATATCGTGCCCGTTGAAGTAGAAGAAGTATTCTTAAGAGATGGTAAGCGGAGTACGCAAACCCATACGGTAGACACTGATGAAGGGCCACGCCGTGGCACCAATATGGAAGCACTTGGCAGGCTTCGACCTGTTTTTGATGCCAAAGGATCGGTCACCGCCGGAAATGCTTCTCAAACATCAGATGGAGCGGCCTTTACGCTGATCGTATCTGAGAAGTTTTTGAAAGAGCATAATCTTACCCCAATAGCTCAACTAAAGAGCTATCATGTCGCGGCATTAGAGCCGCGAATCATGGGTGTCGGCCCTATCTACGCCATTCCACCAGCCATCAAAAAAGCCGGATTGAAATTAGAAGATATCGAGCTGTTTGAATTAAATGAAGCTTTTGCTTCGCAGTCGCTCGCTGTAATACGAGAGCTGGGGCTTGATAAAGATATTGTGAATGTGAATGGTGGAGCCATCGCATTGGGCCACCCCCTTGGGTGCACCGGTGCGAAGCTAAGTGTACAACTATTCAATGAGATGCGCCGTAGAAACAATAAGTACGGAGTAGTTACTATGTGTGTAGGAACCGGCCAAGGCGCCGCGGGGGTTTTTGAATTATTGAATTAAAGCAAAAAAAATTAAGATTATGGAAGCTGTAAAAGAAAAGAAAGCCATCAAAGGTGGAGAATTTTTAATCCGGGAGACCGAACCTAATGAAGTGTTCATTCCCGAAGAGTGGAGCGAAGAGCATAAAATGATCGCAGAGATGTGCATCAACTTTCTAAAAGCCGAAATCTATCCCAACTTAGATCGAATGGATAGCATGGAAGAAGGATTTATGGAAAATGCCATGATGAAAGCCGGAGAGCTGGGGATGCTTGGCGTAACGATACCCGAAGAGTACGGCGGTCTGGGGCTTGACTTTAAGTCGAGCATGCTCGCTGCCGAAGCATTGGGCGGCGGACATGCCTTCTCGGTGGCCTACGGGGCACATACTGGGATCGGCACCCTACCCATCCTTTATTACGGGAGCGAAGACCAAAAGCAAAAGTACATCCCAAAACTTGCTACCGGCGAGTGGAAAGCGTGCTATTGCCTTACGGAGCCGAGCTCAGGATCTGATGCCAACTCTGGCAAGAGCCGGGCCAAGCTCACCGAAGATGGGAAGCATTACGTGATCAACGGTCAGAAAATGTGGATTACCAACTCTGGCTTTGCAGATGTATTTATCGTCTTCGCAAAAATCGATGATGATAAAAACCTGAGCGCTTTTATCGTAGAAAAAGATATGGGTGGGATAACCCTGAATCCCGAAGAGAAAAAAATGGGAATCAAGGGAAGCTCGACTCGACAAGTATTTTTCAACGACTGCAAGGTGCCCGTTGAAAATATGCTCAATGAGCGCGGAATGGGTTTTAAAATCGCACTCAACATATTGAATATCGGTCGTATAAAATTGGCCGGTGGTGTTTTGGGCGGAATGAAAGACAGTATTTTCCACTCTGTAAAATACGCCAATGAGCGCAATCAATTTGGTCGTCCGATTGCAAAATATGGTGCAATACGGCATAAATTGGCAGAGATGGCCATCCGATCTTATGTATTGGAATCGGCTTGCTACCGAATTTCACAGAATATACAAGATGCCATAACGAGCCTAGAAGCCGACGGAATGAGCAAAAACGATGCATTTCTAAAGGGCATTGAAGAATATGCCGCCGAATGTGCCATGATGAAAGTATTTGGGTCTGAAGGACTCGACTTCGTAGCCGATGAAGCTGTGCAGGTATACGGTGGGATGGGCTACTCGGCCGAGACCCGCGTAGAACGTGGCTACCGCGATGCACGGATCAATCGAATTTTTGAAGGAACCAATGAGATCAATCGGATGCTCACTGTAGACATGCTTTTGAAAAAAGCAATGAAGGGAGAGCTCGATCTGATGGGGCCTGCTATGAAAGTAGCCAATGAATTGATGTCCATACCAGAGTCAAGCGATGATTCCGGAGCATTTGCCGCAGAGCGAAAACTGGTAGAAAACTTCAAGAAGATAGTGCTCATGGTGGCCGGTGCTGCCGCACAAAAATTAGCTCAGACCCTATCAAAAGAGCAGGAGATACTCATGAACATTGCAGACCTTGCTATCTGGACCTACGCTTCAGAATCGGCATTGCTCCGCACCATGAAAATCATAGAAATGAAAGGTGAAGAAGCGGCGGCAGATCAAGTTGCCATGACCAAAACATGGCTTTATGATACCGCCGACCGAATGAACAAGGCAGCCAAAGATGCCATTAATTCTTTTGTAGAAGGAGACGAGCAGCGCATGATGCTAATGGGCTTGAAGCGATTCACGAAATATGAAAACTTCAATACCAAAGATGCCCGCCAGCAAGTAGCCCAGACGCTCATTAATGAAGGGAACTACTGCTATTAAGCAGAGTCAGATATAATTTATTGGCCTCGTCAATTGAATTGGCGGGGCTTTATTTTTTAACAAAAGCACATTTGTCGTAAATTTAACGACAAGATGCGTATATTTGTAGAATAATTTCAAAATGAAAAATCAAAACCTAGCATCAGAGCCCGTGGCCGTTTACCATTCACTGATGTCCAATGATCTCACTTCATTTATTCAACGGGTACGCCAGGGCATAAGCTTTCCGGTTTTTTCGTATATCGTCGGCCTTATGTCATTTACATGGGCCGAGTGGGCATCGATTCTTCATCTTTCCGATCGCTCCATGCAGCGCTACAAAAAAGAACAAAAGAGCTTCGATGCCCTCCAGTCCGAAAAAATCATCGAGATAAGCCTGCTCCAAAAGCAAGGGGTAGAAGTATTCGGCTCCGCCCCAAAATTTAATTCATGGCTTTCTACGCCCTTGGTATCCTTGGGCTCCAAAAGTCCCAAGTCATTTTTAGACAGTTCATTCGGTATTCAGCTCGTAAGCGATGAGCTCGGCCGCATAGCCCATGGCGTAATGGCATGAAGGTATACCGCCTTGCAAAGGCCGCCCACGCAAATGATCTTTCTGGACGGGGCGCGGAGCTTTACGGCGGCAGGTGGAATAGCCGCGGCACTGCCATTCTATATACTTCCCAATCCAGATCGCTCTGCTGCGTAGAAATTGCCGTTCGAACTCCTTTGGGAAATATCCCGCTTGATTATAGACTGATAAGCCTTGATATTCCCGATACTTCCATAGAAGAAATAAAAGCCGGAGCGCTGAACGAAGGATGGAGGAGCGCTCCACATGGAATGGAAACAGAGAAAATCGGAAATAAATTTATCGCAGGCGGTAAAAGCCTTATTCTCAAAGTTCCTTCGGCAGTGGTAGATGGAGATTTCAACTTCTTGTTGAACCCTTCTCATCCCAAATTCAAGGAAGTCAAAATCAACACGATCGAAAATTTCGACTTCGACCGGCGGCTCTTCGAGTGATTTCTATTCGCGGGAAGCGGCCGCAACAATTCCACCGATGATCTCATTAAAATCGAAGTCTTCCTTATCATAGGTGACCCCTATACGAACCACCACGACCTTTTCTTCGGGATGTATGGAGACTTGCTGCCCTTGAAACCCGCCCATCCAATAAGCTGATTTTGAATAGTTTGGAAATCTGTCCGCTTGATTTAACCAGAACTGACCGCCGTATCCACCGTCGCTTGCAAGAGCCGCTTCTCGCACAAAATCTACCCAAGTGGTATCGATGATTTGCTGTCCATTCCAATTGCCCTGATTGAGGTATAGCTGCCCTAGCTTTGCCCAGTCGCGACCGGTGGCGTAGCTATACGAAGAACCCACAAAGTGCCCTGAGCCATCGGTTTCGAGCAAGAATGACTTGAGCCCTAATGGAGCAAATAAACGTTCGTACGGAAACTGCCAATAATCAGCCTTGCTCTCGAAGGCATCACTCAAGCTCATGGCAATAATATTGGTGGTACCGGAAGAATAATTCCACGTAGCCCCGGGATCGGACTCGGCCGGCACCGAGGCCGCGTAGGCGCCCATGGCACCCTTGGTATAGAGCATTTTTGTGATCTTCGAGTCGCGGCCATAATCTTCGGCCCATTTTAATCCAGATACCATATTGAGCATGGCACGAAGGGTGATTTTATCGCGCTCATCTTTCTCCCAGCCATCTATTGGCATTTTATCGTCAAGCTTCCAATATCCATCTTTTGCCAGTATGCCAGCGAGGGTAGCTGTAATGCTCTTGGTCATGCTCCATCCCAATAGCGGCATGTCTTTATGGATGCCTTTTCCATAGGCTTCCGCCAAAAGCTTACCATCCTTGAGCACCACAATGGCCCGCGTCTGTTTTGAATCTTCACCGTCCGCATCAAATGCCTTCGAAATAGCGGCCTGCATAGCTTCCGAACCTTTTACCCGCTGCGCTGAAAAATTGGATTCAGCAAAATCGATATTTGAGAGCCCGTTCAACTGGGCAGCAATTTCTTCTTCTCGAAAGTCATTGTTTAGGACACATCCCAGCCCTTCACGGAATACTGCCACTTTTGGAAACATCCCCAATACATTCGAATAAACCTTCTTTGCATCCGTATCGACCCTATTGGATGCAATGCCCAATATGGTAAAATTCAACTCTACCGATTCAGCGGTAGCTTGATCTAAACCCGATACGAACACGCAAGAGCACAGCACTTTGGCATTGTAGCCAGCGACTATTTCGAGCTTCGGATAGAGAAAGAAATAGAAAGCGATAGAAAGCACTGCAATTAGGGAAAACACCCATAAAACTGTCTTTTTCATCAAAAAGGATTAAAGCTTTTTAGCTTTGCAAAGATTTAATTATTTAGAGAACTGAGAGCGGCAAATGTCTATTTCAACATTTTAACCAAAATCGCGTACTATTTAGTCAGAATCAGAAAGATATGAAGACAGCTTTTATATACAGTATTGTCAAGCGATGGGCCTTTGTGTTAGCCGTGCTTTTGATCATCGTCATGAATTTTCTCTCCAATGCCATTCCTTTTGGCGGCAACACGATGGCAGAGATCAGCAATAAGTACCAGACCTTAATAACACCTGCCGGATACGCCTTTGCGATATGGGGGCTGATCTACCTTACGCTGGCGGTATTTGCTTTTTTTCAGCTCACCAAGGGAAAGGAAGTGCGATTTTACAAATTGGTCTGGCCGTATTTTTTGGTTAATGCGGTGGCCAATGTGCTATGGCTGCTAGCCTTTCAGAACGAGCATATCGGTTTTTCGGTCTTGATCATGGCCATTATTTTAGCTACTTTGATTGCTATCTTCCGTTTGTTTTACAGGCTACAGCGATCTCTTGGCACCACCCGCAGGTATTTTTTTCAAGTGCCGTTCAGTATGTATTTTGGATGGATCTGTGTAGCTTCTATTGTGAATGTAGCGGCCTATTTAAAATCTATTTCTCTCCCAGCGCTAGAAAATATAGAGCCTCTATTGGCGATGGTAATGATCATTATAGCCGCGGTTTTGGGGCTTACCGTATTGATCGCCAAAAAAGACTACGTCTTTGCTCTTACCGTGGTATGGGCGCTTTTCGGAATTTGGATCGGCCAGCAAGATACCGCCATCGTTATGAACACTGCAAAGTTTAGTGCTTTCGCCGTTCTGGCCACGTGCGGGATCCAATTTTTGGCCGATCGCATCAAGGTGTCCAATTACGGTGGCAAGGCAATTTCTCAAACGAGATAGCGCTCCATTTCTGAAAATATCAATGTCGTAGCCCCACCGCTGCCCCTCACGTATTCAAGCGAGCGCAAGCCCATGGCGTTCCGGGCTTCCGCATCGGATAGCAGCCTATTCAGTGCATTTTTCAAATCTGCATAATCATGGACGGCGATGGCAGCATTCTGCATGACCAGCTCTTTGGCCTCGTTAAACTTGGTATAGTTGGGCCCAAAAAGTACGGGCACTCCAAAAGTGGCCGGTTCAAGCGTATTGTGAATCCCCGCTCCGAAGCCCCCTCCCACATAACTTATATCCGCATACTGATAAATATTGCTCAGCATGCCGATGGTATCTACGATTAAGAGCCGGGTGGAGGGTTTTATTTTATGCTTTTCAGACCAGAGCACCGCATCGTTCACTTGGCTGAGCAGCCCCGATAGATGCTTTTGCCCAATCTCATGGGGGACAATGATGAGCTTAAAACCTGTATGATCTGCGTAAAATCGCAACAGCAAAGCTTCATCTTCGGGCCACGTGCTGCCTGCGACCAATAAGGAAGAGTTTCCCCTAAATGCATCTATTTCGGGAATGTCTGGAGCGGCTTCCGCCAAATCAATGACCCGATCAAATCTCGTGTCGCCCGCGACTTGTGCATGGCTTATCCCTTTCGCCTTGAGCAGACCGACGCTACGCTCGTCTTGCGTAAAAATCGTATCAAGCCGCTTCAGGCTTTTGAGAAACCAACCGCCGTAAGCTTTGAAATAGATCTGCCCAGGTCTGAATATCCCCGATGCAATAATCACAGGTATCGCCTGCTTTGAAGCCTGCCACAGGAAGTTATGCCAAATTTCATATTTAATGAATACCGCCAGCGAAGGATTAAAATGCTTCAAAAAATATCGTGCATTGAGCGGTGTATCGAGCGGGAGATAGCATATCACATCTGCCAGACCGTAATCTTTTCGTATCTCGTATCCCGAAGGACTAAAAAAGGTGAGTAGAATTTTTCGATCGGGGTGCTTTGACCTGAGCATTTCGATGAGGGGTCGCCCCTGCTCAAACTCGCCGAGCGATGCACAGTGAAACCATACGCAGCCCTTCACATCGGGATATTGGGCTAACCGAACCTTCCAGTCTTGGCGGCCATTGATCCATTGCTTTGCTTTTGCATTAAAAAATGCGGCCACCCAGATGGCAAAACCGTAAATATAAATTCCAATCGTGTAGAAAACGCGCACTAATCTACGTAAAACTTAGTGGCCGTCTGGCGATAAACCGGTATGACCCAACCTATTCTAAACCCGAGCAACACATCGAAGTAATTACCGTCGGTAGGCTTCATTTCATCAAAATTATACGAGCGATAATCAGTGGTGAAGCCTTGATAAACATCCATACCGGCATAAAAATTTGCAAAACGAGTATTGCTGAAATGCTGATAACCTATAAATTCATAGAGTGCAAAACCGGCCCGTTTTCTATCATATCCTTTCAAGTATTCGCCTTCAAGCGGTGGAAATTCATCTTCGCGGGTCTCTATGCGCGTGCGGTGTTCCAAATAATCTACCCCCAGTTTCACTACCAACCCAGAGTTGGGATTGGGCCCTATGATCGGAAAAATCTTACCAATATAAAGTCCTGCAAGGTAGCCGCGCTCCTGCACCAAAAAATTGACAAACTCGGCATCAATACCCACTACCCCGCCATTTGAAAGGCGCAGCTCACGAAAAAGACCATTGGGATCGTTGACATTATTACCAAATAGGAAACTGAAATCTGAACCCAGCAGAAAGTTGTTTTTGGTTTTGTAAGCATACGAAAACCCAATAAACGCATGGGTTCCGTAGAGCTCGGCCATATCGCCTCCCGGCTCGTGAAAGCCACCGTGAAACTGAAACAAGTGCATGGGCAAAATGCTATCTACCACGGTTTGCGCCCGCATATTGAAAAAACCCAAATAAAAAGCAATTGAGAACAGGTAAATTTTCATGGATGGGGGCTTGTCTTACCAATAGCTTTCATAGAGCAGTGGTATCTTTAAATACTTATATTCGCAGTCGCAAATTTAAGCCTTTTCATGAAGAAAATTCAGATGGTCGATCTGAAGTCTCAGTACGACAAAATTCAGGAAGAAATTGATACTGCCGTTCTAAACGTAATCCGATCGACAGCCTATATTAATGGGCCGGAAGTGAAAGCCTTTCAGGCCGAGCTTGAAGCATACCTCGGAGTAAAACACGTAATACCCTGCGCCAATGGCACAGATGCATTGCAAATAGCCATGATGGCGCTGGGCTTAAAACCTGGTGATGAAGTGATCACAGCCAATTTTACGTACGTAGCCACTGCCGAAGTAATAGCCCTTTTGCAGCTCACCCCGGTGCTGGTCGATGTAAATCCCACCACCTTTAACATTGATATTGACGCGATAGAAAGCGCCATCACCGCAAAGACCAAGGCGATAGTCCCTGTGCACCTTTTCGGACAATGCGCCCCGATGGAAGAGATTATGGATATTGCCAAAAAGCACCACCTCTTCGTAATCGAAGATACTGCGCAGGCGATCGGCGCTACCTATGCTTACCATGACGGGCGAAAGGCGAAGGCCGGAACGATTGGGGATATAGGTGCGACTTCATTTTTCCCAAGCAAAAATCTAGGGTGCTACGGAGATGGTGGCGCTATATTTACCAATAATGATGCGTACGCTGCCAAGCTGAGAGTGGTGGCCAACCATGGTCAGACCAAGCAATACTACCACGATGAGATCGGGGTAAATTCGAGGCTCGACTCCATCCAGGCCGCCATACTTCGTATCAAGCTACGCCACCTCGACCACTATGCCACAGCGAGAAATAAGGTAGCCGATTTTTACGATGCCGCTTTCCGCGAAGTGCCCGAATTGAATATCCCCGACCGCTGTGATAAGAGTGACCACGTATTCCATCAATACACGCTTATACTGAATGGGGTAGACCGGGATGCCATGCGCACCTATTTGATGGAGCGCGATGTACCCGCCATGATCTATTATCCGGTGCCGCTGCACATGCAAAAAGCCTATCAAGATGATCGGTATAAGCCGGGTGACTTTCCAGTGACCGAGGTATTATGCGAGAATGTGATCTCGCTGCCTATGCAGACTGAGCTCGATGATGAGCAGCTCACGCACATAACCCGTACAGTTATCGAATTCATAAATAAATCCAAGAAATGAAAATTGCAGTTGTAGGTACAGGCTATGTTGGCCTCGTGACCGGTACTTGCTTTGCCGATACCGGCAATGATGTAATATGCGTCGACATAGACGCTGAGAAGGTGAAAAAAATGCAGGATGGCGAAGTGCCGATCTACGAGCCCTATCTCGATACTGTTTTTGAGCGTAATATCCGCCAAGGGCGGCTTACCTTTACCACCGACCTGAATGCAGCGGTGGCCGATGCGAAAATCATCTTTCTAGCCCTCCCCACCCCTCCGGGCGAAGATGGCTCGGCCGACCTTTCCTACGTGCTCGGCGTGGCCAATGACCTTGGAAAAATCATCAAGGACTATAAAGTAATCGTTGATAAGAGCACGGTACCCGTGGGCACTGCCGATCTGGTACACAAGGCTGTGGCAAAGCACGCCTCGGTTGAATTTGACATTGTGTCAAACCCTGAATTTCTCCGAGAAGGCTTTGCAGTAGAAGACTTTATGAAGCCAGATCGTGTGGTAATAGGTACCAGCTCGCAGCGCGCGGCCAAGGTGATGGAGAATCTTTATAAGCCGTTTGTGCGCCAAGGGAATCCGCTCATTATAATGGACGAGAAGTCTGCCGAGCTTACCAAGTACGCCGCCAATTCTTTCTTGGCCACCAAGATCACCTTCATGAACGAGATCGCCAACTTCTGCGAGATGGTAGGCGCCGACGTAGATATGGTACGCGCCGGAATAGGCACGGATACCCGTATCGGCAAGCGTTTTCTCTTCCCTGGTATCGGTTACGGCGGTAGCTGCTTCCCAAAAGATGTGCAGGCTCTCGCCAAGAGCGGAAGCCAATTTGGATACCATTTTGAAATCCTTGACTCCGTGCTTCGCGTGAACGATCGCCAGAAACTATCGCTCATTGAGAAGTTGAAGAAGCACTATAAAGGTGACCTTTCGGGAAAAACATTTGCGCTTTGGGGATTGGCATTTAAGCCAGACACCGACGATATCCGCGAGGCTCCGGCGCTTTACATGATTGACGCATTGCTCGAGGCCGGCGCCACTGTAAAAACATTTGACCCGGAAGCGATGGAAAATGTGCAGAAGATGTACGGGGAGAAAGTCCACTTCTGCGAAAATATGTACGAGCCACTAAAAGATGCCGACGCTTTGCTTATCGCCACGGAATGGTCGGTGTTCAGAAACCCCGACTTCGACAAAGTGTCCGAATTACTCAAGTCAAAGAAGATCTTTGACGGCCGTAATCTATACGAGAATAGCAAATTGCTGGAGCTCGGATTCTATTACGAGAGCATAGGCCGCGAAACAGTTCATCAAAAGGGATCATGAAAAAACGAGTTTTAGTGACCGGTGCTGCCGGATTTCTAGGTTCCCACCTCTGCGACCGCTTCATAAAAGAAGGCTATGAAGTGCTTGCAATGGATAACCTTATAACGGGAGATCTCAAAAACATTGAGCACCTATTTCCAAATGGAGACTTCACCTTCTATAATCACGATGTAAGCAACTTCGTGCATGTGCCTGGAGAGCTGGACTATATCATGCATTTCGCATCGCCCGCCAGCCCGATCGACTATTTGAAAATACCGATCCAAACGCTTAAAGTGAGTTCCTTGGGCACGCATAACCTACTTGGTTTGGCGAAAGCCAAAAAAGCCAGAATACTGGTAGCCAGCACGAGCGAAGTGTATGGCGACCCAGAAGTGCATCCGCAAGATGAATCGTATTGGGGAAATGTAAACCCCATAGGCCCGCGCGGGGTGTACGATGAAGCCAAGCGCTTTCAAGAAGCCATTACCATGGCCTACCATAGATTTCACGGTCTGGAGACTAGAATAGTACGGATATTCAACACCTACGGCCCGAGGATGCGGCTCAATGATGGGCGAGTGCTGCCAGCATTTATCGGACAGGCGCTGCGTGGCGAAGACTTTAGCGTATTTGGCGATGGTTCACAAACACGCTCTTTCTGCTATGTAGATGATTTGGTAGAAGGCATATACCGTCTACTCCTTTCGGAGCAGAGCGAACCGGTCAATATTGGAAATCCCGATGAGATAACCATTAAAGAATTTGCAGATGAGATCATCGAGCTTACGGGAGCAAAAACGAAGATCGATTATAAGCCGCTCCCCCATGATGACCCAAAGAAGCGACGCCCCGATATCACCCTTGCAAAAGAGATTTTAGGCTGGGCGCCCAAGGTAGACCGCAGTGAAGGATTGAAAATTACACTAGACTACTTTAAATCGCTCGATCATCAGGATCTTTATAAAAAAGAGCATAAGCAATTCGACAAATATATACGTCGCTAATGGACTATTTCGCCCACGAAACGGCAGTGGTAGATGATGGTGCATCCATTGGCGAAGGCACCAAAATATGGCATTTCTCACATATTATGGCGCCTTGCAAAATTGGTAAAAAATGCAATTTGGGTCAGAATGTCGTCGTGTCGCCAAATGTAGAACTTGGCGAAAATGTAAAGGTTCAAAACAATGTGAGCATCTATAGCGGTGTGATCTGCGAAGATGATGTCTTCTTAGGTCCATCCATGGTTTTCACCAATGTGACCAACCCGAGAAGCGCCGTAAACCGTCGCGGCCAATACTCAAAAACACGTGTAAGAAAGGGAGCAACCATAGGAGCAAATGCCACTATAATCTGTGGCAATGATATAGGGGAGTTTGCATTTATAGGAGCTGGAGCGGTCGTGACCAAAGCAGTAAAAGCCTACGCCCTGATCGTAGGCAATCCCGCTAAGCAAATAGGATGGATGAGCGAATATGGGCAGCGGCTTTCCTTTGATGAAAATGGAAAAGCCCAATGTGCCGAAAGTGGCGAACGGTATCAGCTTACCGATGAAAATGTCAAAAAAGTATGAGCGATAAACCTATTCATTTCGCCATAGTAGGCTGCGGCCATATCGGCAAGCGCCACGCAGAGATGATCTTGAGAAATCCGGAAGCGAGACTTGCGGGGCTGGTCGATATACGTGACCGAAAAGAACTAAAGCTCGAAGAATACGAAGCGCCTTTCTTTAAAGATATGGCCGAAATGCTGGCCGAAGTAGAAGAACTGGATGTGATAAATATCTGCACCCCAAATGGACTTCATGCCGGCCAAGCTTTGCAGGCGCTCAACCACAAGAAGCATGTGGTATGTGAAAAACCAATGGGGCTGAGCAAAGCAAATTGTGAAGAAGTGATCTTTAAGTCACTGCAGGTGAGCAAGCACGTGATCTGCGTAATGCAAAACAGGTATTCACCACCATCGGTTTGGCTAAAAGAAATAATTGACCAACAGCGCCTTGGAGAGATTTACATGGTAGACATCAACTGCTACTGGAACCGAGATGAACGCTATTATTCAAAGTCGGAGTGGAAAGGTAAGCAGGAATTGGATGGCGGCACCCTGTTTACACAATTTTCGCATTTCATTGATATCATGTATTGGCTTTTTGGAGATATTGAAAATATTCAAGGCCGCTTTGCCGACTTTAACCACAAGGAAACCACCGACTTTGAAGACAGCGGTGTAGTGAGCTTCAACTTTGTGAACGGCGGCATAGGCTCCTTAAACTATTCTACTTCCGTTTGGAATCAGAATCTGGAGAGCAGCATGACCATCATTGGCAGCAAGGGCAGCGTAAAAGTGGGCGGTCAGTACATGAATAATGTAGAGTATTGCCATGTAGAAAATTATGAGATGCCCGAGCTGCCCGAAGCCAGCCCGGCCAATGATTATGGATTCTACAAGGGCAGCGCGGCCAATCATCATTTTATTATTCAAAACGTGATAGACACCCTTAAAAATCGCAATGTAGCCACCACCAATGCGCTCGAAGGACTGAAAGTGGTAGACATCATCGAACGCATTTATAAAGTGCGCGACTCAGCAATAAAGTAGTATGTACGAAGGATTACTCAGCAAAGAGAAAAAACTCGCCGTAATTGGTTTGGGCTATGTGGGGCTTCCAATTGCATTGGCTTTCGCCAAAAAGATTTCTGTGATTGGATTTGACATCAACCCAGAAAGGGTGGAGCAGATGAAAAATAAAACCGACCCCAGCAATGAGCTGGCGGCATCCGACTTTGATCATTCAGATATCCGCTTTACAGCAAATATTGACGATTTGCGCGACGCCAACTTTTTCATTGTCGCGGTGCCCACCCCCATCGACAAGGGAAATAATCCCGATCTAAGACCCATCCTTAGCGCATCTGCGACCGTGGGCAAAGTTTTAAAAAAAGGAGATTACGTGGTCTTTGAAAGCACCGTCTATCCCGGTTGTACCGAAGAAGACTGTGTGCCGGTGCTCGAAGAGCATTCAGGGCTGAAGGGAGTAGAAGATTTCAAAATAGGCTATAGCCCGGAGCGTATTAATCCCGGAGACAAGGTACATACCCTGCAGAGCATCGTGAAAGTAAGCGCAGGGTGCGATGCAGAATCTTCTGATACCATAGCCAAAGTATATGAGCTGGTAGTAGATGCCGGAGTGCACCGCGCCAGCTCGATACGTGTGGCAGAAGCCGCAAAGATCATTGAGAATACGCAGCGCGACGTGAATATCGCATTGATCAATGAACTCTCGATTATCTTCAACCGCATGGGTATCAACACCTATGAAGTGCTCGAAGCGGCTGGCACTAAATGGAATTTTCTCAATTTTAAGCCCGGACTGGTAGGCGGTCACTGCATTGGCGTAGACCCCTATTACCTCACCCACAAGGCCGAGAAGCTAGGCTATCACGCACAGATTATCAATTCTGGTCGATTTGTAAACGACTCAATGGGTGGCTACGTAGCCAAGCAGACCGTTAAAAAAATAATAGCGGAAGGCAAGAATATCCAAGGGGCAAAGGCGCTCGTAATGGGCGCTACCTTCAAAGAGAATGTAAGTGACATACGCAACTCAAAGGTGGTAGATACGGTGCGCGAGCTTCAATCGTTTGGGGTGCATGTAGATGTGATCGACCCGCATGCATCGGCCGCAGATATAAAGCATGAGTATGGATACGACCTATCGGAGAAGCCCGACCCGACGTACGATGCGGTGATCGTTGCCGTAAATCACCATGAGTACAGCGATCTGGATGAAGCATACTTCAGTACTATTCTTGACAAGCAGGGGGTATTTGTAGATTTGAAAGGAATCTATAACGGAAAGATCAAATCTTTCAATTACTGGAGTCTTTAAGCTCGGCCGAAGATGTAGGGAAGCTGCGATCTACTTTTTTGAACAATCCCTGAAGCACCTTGCCGGGGCCGACTTCTACTACAGCCGTGGCTCCATCGCCTATCATTTTATTCATCGTTTGTGTCCATCGCACGGGCGCAGTGAGCTGGAGAATTAAATTCTTTTTGATTTCAGCGGGATCTGTCACGGGCAGGCCAGTAACGTTCTGATAGATCGGACAGATCGGGACCTTTATCATGGTACTTTCAATCGCCGCAGCCAAGTCTTTTCTGGCGGGCTCCATCAGTGGAGAGTGAAAAGCCCCGCCCACGGGCAGTAGCAAAGCCCGCTTTGCACCTGCTTCGGTAAGTTTTTCACAGGCTCGTTTCACAGCGGCTTCTTCCCCAGAAATAACCAATTGACCTGGACAATTGTAATTGGCAGGAACCACCACACCTTCTATTTCGGTGCAAACGCGCTCCACCACTTCATCATCGAGCCCAAGGATTGCTGCCATGGTACCGGGAGTTTGCTCCGTTGCCGACTGCATGGCATTGGCGCGCTGAGCCACCAGCTTAAGCCCCGACTCAAAGTCGATGGCGCCAGCAGCCACCAGCGCCGAAAATTCGCCCAGACTGTGGCCTGCCGCCATTTTTGGCACGAAGTCGTTACCCAGCACTTCGGCCAAGATCACTGAATGCAAAAAGATGGCCGGTTGGGCGACCTTTGTAGCTTTCAAGTCTTCGGCATTACCTTCAAAGAGTATTTTGGTAATCGAAAAACCCAAGATCTCATCTGCCTGATCGAAGCGCTCTTGCGCCAATCCAGAATTATCATATAGCTCTTTTCCCATTCCTGGAAATTGCGCGCCCTGTCCGGGAAAAACAAATGCTTTCATAAATTATATTTTACGCGCAATAATAGGGAATAATAATTTTTGGGAGAAGGCTGCCGCAAAAAGGTAATAGCTCACGCTACGGACCATTGCGGATGCTGATGCATTAAAGCAGTCCCGTTTGGCATTTTCAAATGGAAATCTCACATCGCTCCGCAGGTTTTGCAATGCTGCGGCATTGGAGCAGTCTAATTTACCACTATCCTGAAGAAAACTTCTTAAAGACAAGTTCGATCTCAAACGGTAGCAGCGCAGATGCTTGCTGGGCTGTGATCTCTTCAAAGGCTCATGATCGCGGGTTGGGTTTACTAATTAGTGTCTGCCCATAGAGTCCGCTATCTGCCTTGCACTTGTTCTAAAAACAGTCATCCCGCCCGAGCGGAACTCCTTGATTTTTAGAACTGCGCGCGCGTTGCTGTCAAATTTAAGGATCCATCCACCCGACTGTATGGACAGACTTTAGTTAATGCGCTACCAGAAAGAAGGTCGCCTTGTCATTCAGAACGGAGTGAAGAATCCCTATACCGGTGATTGGATTTTGGTGATTGGTTAGTGTCTGTCCATAGAGTCCGCTATCTGCCTTGCACTTGTTCTAAAAACAGTCATCCCGCCCGAGCGGAACTCCTTGATTTTTAGAACTGCGCGCGCGTTGCTATCGAACTCTTTGATCCAGCCACCCGACGGTATGGACAGACCCTAGTTAATGCGCTGCCAGAAAGAAGGTCGCCTTGTCATTCAGAACGGAGTGAAGAATCCCTATACCGGTGATTGGTTTTTGGTGATTGGTTAGTGTCTGTCCATAGCGTCCGCTATCTGCCTTGCACTTGTTCTAAAAACAGTCGTCCCGCTCGAGCGGAACTCCTTGATTTTTAGAACTGCGCGCGCGTTGCTGTCAAATTTAATGATCCATCCACCCGACTGTATGGACAGACTTTAGTTAATGCGCTGCCAGAAAGAAGGTCGCCTTGTCATTCAGAACGGAGTGAAGAATCCCTATACCGGTGATTGGTTTTTGGTGATTGGTTAGTGTCTGTCCATAGGGAGTCCGCTATCTGCCTTGCACTTGTTCTAAAAACAGTCGTCCCGCTCGAGCGGGACTCCTTGATTTTTAGAACTGCGCGCGCGTTGCTATCGAACTCTTTGATCCAGCCACCCGACTGTATGGACTGACCCTAGTTAATGCGCTGCCAGAAAGAAGGTCGCCTTGTCATTCAGAACGGAGTGAAGAATCCCTATACCGGTGATTGGTTTTTGGTGATTGGTTAGTGTCTGTCCATAGCAGTCCGCTATCTGCCTTGCACTTGTTCTAAAAACAGTCGTCCCGCTCGAGCGGGACTACTGATTTTTAGAACTGCGCAAGCGTTGCTAGCGAACTCTTTGATCCAGCCACCCGACTGTATTGACAGACTCTAATTAAGTAAGTACAAATTCCGAATGCTCAAATACCATTGGCTACCAGCCGGATCTCCACCTTCCGATCGGCGGGGTTCTGGGACTTGCTTTCCGTAGCACCAAAAAAGTTAACCTGAAGCCGAGCTGGCGCAATACCTTGTGACATCAGGTAGGCCTGCACCGCTTCGGCACGCAGTTTTGAGAGTTTCGCATTGAAGGCTGCATCCCCGATCTTATCGGCGTAGCCAATGATTTGAGCATTTCGGCTGCCGCCGGATTGCATCTTCAAGACGATCTGATTTAACAGTGCTTGCTGGGACAAGGTAACTTGGTATTCGTTTTTCTCAAAGTTTACCGTTACCATTTCCGGAAGGGTAGCTGCGATTGGATTGGGCGAGCCGACAGCGGCTGGTTCCCTTTCGGCTATCTGCGTAATGAGCTTCCGCAGCTCGGCGATCTCGTTCTTTACATCATCATTATTGCCGGAAGGCCGGCGCTTCAGCTCATCAATCTGCTGCTGGATATTTCCAAATCGCTGGTCGTAATTGGCCAATATCTTATTGTTTGACTCCAGCAACTCTACGATCCGATCGGTGAGCGCATCATTTTTCGAATCTTTCCTTCTTCTTCTGTTTGATTTGCCTTCATCCTTTTCGGGGTCGGAGAAGTCGATATCGGCAGGCTTCAAATCGGCCAGATCAGAGATATTATTTCTTACCGGATTGATAGTAAAGTCTTTGACCTGTAAAACCCTATTATTGGGATCTCCAAAATCGCGCTCATCCCGCTGAGGCATGAAGCCGTCCAAAAACTGAACTACTTCTTGCGCCAGCTGCAATTTCAAATTATACACGAGGAGCTGAAAACTGTATAGACCTATAGTACCATCTATGGCAGGATCTGTTTCATAAGGCGCTTTCCGCACCGTATAACCGTCGAGTCTCTTAATCTGCCTTACTTTTTCTTTCACCCGATCGCTAAATCCTTCGAAGAGCTCTGAAAATGGCTGATCATGGATCCAGACTGCGTTTTTTACGATTTGCGAAGCTTCATCTATAAAGTCATCCGGGCTGGCAACGATCTCGACCCTACCATTGAACACGTGCATAAGATCGTCTGTATAAGACTTCAGCCCATAATTGGCCATCTGTTCTATATGGCTCCGAATGCCGGTATTGGTCGGCTCGTACTCATTGATCACAAAGGTGCGTGTAGTGACCGACTTCAGTACATAGTTCTCTTCAGAAAGATTACTATCACCTGTGCCATAATTATTTATGACATTTATCTCCTGTGCCATGCATAGCAAGGACAGGCAACCGAAGAGTATGGTAAGAAGTTGTTTTAGCACGCCAATAAGCCGAAATCCACGAACTGCGAAGATAAGACGACAAATTAAGGAAATATACTATTGGAATAACATAGCCACCCGATTAAGTTTTTCAACACTGTTAATAACTATCCACGGGTGTTTATCGGCCCTTTAAACACTTCGATGTGAAAACTTAGGGTCTGGATAGTAACTTTTCGCATCGATTAGTCGTTCTCTTTACATCATAAGCTAGCGTATGGCTGCCAAAAAATAAAAAAATGGCAACCCTTTAAAAAGGTATGCGTCTTAAATACACATAACCCCAACTAGATAAATCAAATTAACATTCACTAATATTAAAAGTCATGAACGGCGTATTACAATTTTTTCAAGATTTACTTTTAGGGCTTTACAGCCAATTTGGTGATGGCATCTTTGTCATCGCAATTTTCTTTGCCTTTATCGGTGTAGTAGCTCAATGGCGCTTATACGAGAAGGCCGGCCAGCCCGGTATAGCGAGCATTGTTCCTATCTGGAATTTTATCGTTTTCCTTCGTATCGTTGGCCGTCCGGCAAAGCATCTCCTTTTATTCCTGATCCCGGTATACGGTCAGCTTTACATGATCCCAAAGGTATATATCGAGCTTTGCAATAGTTTTGGAAAGCGCACCTTGGTAGATTATATTTTAGTAATCGTATTCAACGGATTCTACATCCTTAATCTCGGTCTCTCTTACGATACCGAATACTTAGGCCCTGTATACGGAACTTCGGCAGTTGGCGCCAGCTCACCGGCACTAGCCTAATATTTCACGGGCTTTTTGAAGCGCTTCGTTCACGCCGTCGGGATTTTTGCCCCCTGCCGTTGCGAAGAAAGCTTGGCCACCGCCACCGCCCTGAATATATTTTGAAAGTTCGCGTATGATTTTATTCGCATCGTATTTATCCGTTCCTATAAGACTATCAGACAAAGCCACCGATATGGTGGCTTTGTCATTTTCGGTCGTTGCCAAAACCATAAAGAGTGATTCGACTTCCTGCCTGAGCTGAAAAGCAAGGTCTTTGATCAGCGCATTGTCCAGCTTTACTACGGCCGCAATAAAGTTGACGCCATTTACATCTTCTTTGGTTCGGATCAGTTCTTTTTTCAGTTCCACGGCCTTCTCCCGCTTTAGTTCTTCAAGTTCCTTACCCAGCTTTTCTTGATTTTCGATCATTCCAGTCACGGCTTGCAGCGGCCGCTGTGGTGATTTTAAGACGCCGCGCAATTCATTCAGCATATCGATCTCTTGAAATAGAAACCGCTCAGAAGCCGCACCGGTTATAGCTTCGATCCTGCGGATACCCGCCGCTACCGATCCTTCTGAACTGATTTTGAAGAACCCGATCTCGCCAGTATACGGCACGTGGGTACCGCCGCAGAGCTCTACCGAATCACCAAATTTTATCACTCTGACCTTATCGCCGTATTTTTCGCCAAAGAGCGCCATCGCACCCATAGCAGCGGCTTCTTCTTTTGGCGTATCGCGCGACTCTTGGAGAGCGATATTCTCCCGTACCAGTCGATTTACTTCAAGCTCTACCTCCCTGATCTGCTCATCGCCCACTTTAGAGAAATGCGAAAAGTCGAACCGCAAATAATCTTTCTCTACCAATGATCCCTTTTGCTCTACATGGGTACCCAGTATTTTGCGAAGCGCAAAGTGCAAGAGATGGGTAGCCGAATGGTTTTTGGCAATTTCTGCCCTTCGTTGTTTCGCTACCGTGGCTCTTATGGCGCCCATAAGTGCTTCGGGCGACTTATTGGTAACGTGCACCACTAGATTATTTTCCCGAAAGGTATTCACGATGGGCAGCTTCACCGCTCCCGATTCTATAAAGCCTTGATCGCCCACCTGGCCGCCCCCTTGCGGGTAAAAAGGGGTCTGATCGAAAACCATCTGATAGAAGTCTTTTCCTTTTTGGGTGGCTTTACGGTAGCGCAGCAATCGGATATTGGCTTCGAGCTTATCATAGCCTACGAAAGTGGTAGCGCCACTATCGGAATCCAGCACTTCCCAATCGCCCGTCTCCTGTGCGGCTGCTTTTCGCGATCGGTTTTTTTGAGCCGTCAGCTCCTGCTGAAAATCTTTCTCATCATAGGTTTTTCCATTTTCCGAAAGGATAAGCGCCGTGAGGTCAGCAGGAAACCCAAAGGTGTCGTAAAGCTCAAAAACCACTTCGCCCGAAATCACCTTGTCCGGGGTTTCGGCTACGATCTTATCAATAAGCTCGATACCCTTGGCCAGCGTGCGCAAGAAGGATTCTTCTTCTTCTCTGATCACCTGCGCGATAAGCTTTTTATTCTTTTCGAGTTCGGTAAAAAAGCCACCCATCTCACGCACCAATACTTCAGAAAGATGGTACATAATAGGATCTTTGACACCTAAAAAGCTGTAGGCATAGCGGATGGCACGTCTCAAAATACGGCGTATGACGTAGCCGGCGCCCGTATTGGACGGGAGCTGCCCATCGGCAATGGCGAAGGCCACGGCCCTGATATGGTCGGACATTACACGTATCGCCACATCGCGCTTTGATGTGCCGCGCCCGTATACCGCGCCCGTCTCGGCCTCAATCTTCTTGATGAGCTGACCGAAAATATCGGTGTCGTAGGTAGACTGCTTGCCCTGGAGCACCATACTCAGTCGCTCTAGCCCCATTCCGGTATCTATATGCTTGCTCTTTAAGGGGATGAGCGATCGATTGGCCTTGCGCTCCAATTCCATAAACACGAGGTTCCAGATTTCGATCACCTCGGGATGATCTTGATTTACCAAAGTCTTGCCATCTACTGCTTTGCGATCTGCTTCCGAGCGGGTATCGACGTGTATCTCGCTGCACGGCCCACAGGGACCGACTTCACCCATTTCCCAAAAATTATCTTTTTTGTTGGCAGCTATGATGCGGTCTTCGCCTATGAGCGGCTTCCAAATGTCGAATGCTTCCTGATCAAAATCGAGGTTATCATCTTGGTCGCCTTTAAAAACGGTCACATACATCTGCTCTTTATCAATACCGAGCACATCGGTAAGCAGCTCCCAAGCCCATGATATGGCTTCTTTCTTATAATACTCCCCAAAGGACCAATTGCCGAGCATCTCAAACATGGTGTGGTGGTAGGTATCTACCCCAACTTCTTCAAGGTCATTATGCTTACCGCTTACGCGAAGACATTTTTGGGTATCGGCGACCCGCGGCTTACTGGCGGCTTCATTGCCCAAGAAAATATCCTTGAACTGGTTCATGCCGGCATTGGTAAACATCAGTGTGGGATCATTTTTAAGTACGATGGGCGCCGAGTCTATGAGCTCATGGCCTTTGGATTCGAAGAAACTTAAAAACTTTTGGCGTATTTCGGCTGATTTCATTGATGAGAAAATTCTAACTTCGTATTCTTTATTGCGTAATTAAAAAGACTTTTTCGCGCCGCAAAGGTCGATTAATAGTTTTAAGCCCCAACCCCCTTTAAGCTGGATGGCAAAAATAAAATACAAGTATAACCCCAACACGCTCAATTACGAAAAAATTCAGCTCACCATTCGTGACCGGCTGAAAAAGGTCTTCACTTATTTATTGGTAGGGCTATTTTTTTCGGGTATCGTGCTTTCCATAGCCTATACCTTCATAGACTCTCCCAAGGAGCTCAGCTTAAAACGGGAGAATGAGCAGCTCCAAACCCAATATAAATTACTGAATCGGGATATAGATCAACTTGCTGAAGTACTGCAAGATATAGAGCGACGCGACGATAATATATACCGTCAGATCTTGGAGACCGAGCCCATCGCGCAAAATGCCCGAGAGGCTGGAGTAGGCGGTATAAACCGCTATTCAGAGCTCGAAGGATTTCAAAACTCTGCCTTGGTAGTGCGCGCCAATAAAAGCTTGGACAGACTTGCGAAGCGGATGTACGTCCAGAGCAAGTCTTTTGACGAAGTGGTAGAGCTGGCGCGAAATAAGGAAGAGATGTTGGCTTCTATCCCTGCCATACAACCGGTGCCCAATAAGAATTTGAAACGCATGGCCAGCGGATATGGCTACCGCATCCATCCGATCTATAAGCTGCGCAAAATGCATTGGGGAATGGATTTTTCTGCGCCCACAGGAACCGAGATTTTCGCGACAGGCGATGGAAAAGTAAGGGAAGTGACCAACTCCATGCGCGGGTATGGAAAGCACGTGGTCATCGATCACGGTTTTGGATATGAGACGCTTTATGCCCACATGAGCCAGATCAGCGTAAGGCCGGGCAAGAAGGTGAAACGCGGCGATGTGATCGGGCTGGTGGGCAATACCGGAACCAGCAGCGCCCCACACCTACACTACGAAGTGATCAAAGATGGGGAGAAGATAAATCCTGCCAACTTTTATTTCAACGACTTGAGCCCCAGTGAATACGATTTAATGATAGAGCTTTCTTCCCACGCCAATCAATCGTTTGACTAATGGCCTACAAGGAGCCCCAGATAGAAAAGCTTTTTTATACCATGGGCGAAGTGGCTTCGATTTTTGGAGTCAATAGCTCTCTGATCCGTTTTTGGGAGAAGGAATTTGACATTATCCAACCCAAAAAAAACAAGAAAGGCAATAGGCTATTTACCCCAAAAGACTTGGAAAACCTGCGTGTTATTTTTCACTTGGTAAAGGAGCGCGGCTATACCCTTCAAGGCGCCAAGGACAAGCTGAAGGACAATAAAGACGATGTGGTAGACAATGTAGCGCTGGTAACCAAGCTGGAAGGGGTACGCGCCTTTTTGGTAG
Source organism: uncultured Cryomorphaceae bacterium (assembly GCA_963836915.1). GTDB lineage: Bacteria > Bacteroidota > Bacteroidia > Flavobacteriales_D > Cryomorphaceae > Cryomorpha. The sequence continues at coordinate 2,008,445 of CAWILH010000002.1, forward strand.
AATTAAAAAATTCGCTGTAAATTTTCTCCGCGTGCCTTTGCCTTCCGGCAATAGATGGTGAGACGTGCTGAAACCGCCATCAAGCGTGCTTTTCCTTGATCAGATAATTTTTTACGTAATCGTTCACCCCTTCTTCGAGAGAAATAAATTCTTTCTCATATCCGGCCGATCGCAGTTTGGCCATTTCGGCCTGCGTATAATATTGGTATTTATCGCGGATGTCGGCAGGGGTATCAATAAAGCTAATGTCTGGTTTTTGTCCCATTGCATCAAAGGTAGCTTCGGTGAGTGCCAGGAAGGTGCGTGCTTGTCCGGTGCCAAGATTAAATATCCCAGACATCTTTTTGTTTTTCATAAAAAACAACCCTACCGAGACCACATCCTTTACATAAATAAAATCGCGCAGCTGCTCACCGTCCTTAAAATCGGGATTATGGGAGCGGAAGAGCTTCATCGACCCCTTCTCTTTTATTTGCTTAAAAGCGTGAAATATAACCGAAGCCATTCTCCCTTTATGGTATTCATTGGGGCCGTACACATTAAAAAACTTTAATCCCGCCCAGAAATAAGGCTGCTTCTCTTGCTTGAGCGCCCACTTATCAAAGTCGTTCTTAGAGTCGCCATAAGGATTTAGCGGCACCAGTTTTTCTACCACATCATGACTATCGCTATAGCCATGCTCACCCAGGCCATAGGTAGCCCCCGAGCTGGCATAGACCAATGGAATACCGTACTCGGTGCATTGCTGCCACACCTTCTTGGAATAATTTAAGTTGAGCTGGTCAAAGAGAGCCCTATCAAACTCGGTGGTATCCGTGCGGGCGCCAATATGAAAGATGAAGTAAACCATCTTGTGATTTTGATCCAGCCAGGCGTGAAATTCATTCCTATCGACCTTTTCGGTAAAGGTCTTGCCCTTTAGGTTAGCCGCCTTTTCGGTTTTGGAGAAATCATCGACCAGGATAAGATCTTCATATCCATGGCTGTTGAGCTCTCCTACTAGATAGCTACCGATGAAGCCGGCCGCACCTGTGATTACGATCATTTTGTCTATGCTTTGTGCGCCAAATATATTGATTTCAAAGGGGTTTCAGGGCTTTATCCTATGAAAATAAGATTGTATATTTGCCGCTTAGAATTTTTGGCAATGGCCACCGTATATATCACAAGAAGAGAACGATTCAACGCCGCCCATAAATTGTGGAACGACCGATGGTCAGAGGAGAAGAATTTTGAAGTCTTTGGCAAATGCTCCAATGTAAATTGGCATGGACATAATTACGAACTTTTCGTGACGGTGAAGGGCACTCCCGATGCAGAGACGGGCTGCGTGATGGATCTAAAAGAACTGAGCCAGCTCATCAACGAGCATGTTTTGGAAAAGTTGGATCATAAGAATTTGAACCTTGATGTCCCTTTCCTGAAAGGGATTATGGCAAGTACTGAAAATTTGGCAGTAGCGATCTGGAACCAGATAAAAAAGCCCATCGAATTGAACAACTGCATTCTGCATTCTGTTAGATTACACGAGACGGAAAATAATTTCGCAGAATATTTCGGAGAATGATAGATTTAGAAATTGAAAAAAACGGGTCTGAACAAACTGCCAAGGCAGCGCGGCTCAAAGAACTATACGCAGAGACTTTAGCCTTATTGGGCGAAGACCCTGAGAGACAAGGCCTAATAGATACCCCGAAACGGGTTGCCAAAGCGATGCAATACCTCACCAAGGGGTATAATGAAGATCCCGTGGCTATATTAAAGTCGGCCATGTTTGAAGAAGACTATAGCCAAATGGTATTGGTAAAAGATATTGAACTTTACAGTCTTTGTGAGCACCATATGCTGCCATTTTTTGGAAAGGCACATATCGCTTACATCCCAAGCGGACGAATTGTCGGGTTGAGCAAAATACCGCGCGTGGTAGATGCTTTTGCACGAAGATTGCAAGTGCAGGAGAGACTGACCAATCAAATTCGTGATTGCATTCAAGAAACCATCAGGCCCCTTGGTGTGGCCGTAGTGATAGAAGCGCGCCATATGTGTATGCAAATGCGCGGGGTGCAGAAGCAAAATTCAAAGACTACGACTTCGGCTTTCCACGGTGCATTTTTAAATGATGAAACCCGGTCAGAATTTATTAATCTTATATCCGCAAAACTCCACTAAAAATGAACAACGACAATTTCATGGTGAATTGGCAAAACAAGCCTGACACCGCAACCATCGGATCTGGGACGCTCGCAAAGAGCTTCGTGAGCAATGTGATGGTGTACATGGCATCGGCGCTCGCCATATCGGGTGTGATGGCCTATTGGTTTGGCACCAATGAAACCTTGCTTTCCTATCTTTTCAACCCTACTGGCGGTATGAATACGCTGGGCTGGGTGGTGATGCTGGCCCCTTTTGGCTTGGTATTGCTTATGGGATTTGGCTTTAATAAGCTCTCGAGCACGGCCATGCTATCGGTATTCGTAATCTACGCCCTACTTATGGGTATGAGCTTAAGCTTTATATTCCTAGCCTACACGGCCAGCTCCATCTATATCACTTTTTTCATTACGGCGGCCACTTTTGGCACTATGGCGATGCTTGGCTATACCACCGATACCGATCTATCTAAAATGGGATCCATCCTTTATATGGCATTGATCGGGCTCATTATCGCGATGGTGGTTAACTGGTTTATGAATAGCGCCGTGATGGATTATATCATAAGCGGAATCGGCGTTCTTATATTCACTGGTCTTACCGCTTATGATATGCAAAAGATCAGAAAGATAGGCGAAGTAACCGATGCCACCACGGAAGAAGGAACGAAATTGGCCTTGATGGGAGCGCTTAATCTTTACCTCGACTTCGTAAACCTATTCTTGTTTATGCTCCGGTTTTTAGGGGGGAGGGATTAAAAGTTATAATCATGTCACCCCTTTGATCGGATGGGATCCGTGTGGGACGGGGTGGGGTTGGGATCAATAAATCATTGTCCCACCCATAAGCGAAGCCATAATGCTTGCCGATTCAATCGGCATCGCATCCCTGCTCTGTGCAGATCTGTGTGGCTCTATGCGTTTCTTTTCTCTGTGCACTCTGTGTCCATTTTTCCCATTGAGCTCATGGCGCTCATGGCGCAGCCATAAGGCCTTAAAACCGGTCACCCCAAAACATCGCCCAAAACCTTTATGGCGGCATCGATATCTGGATCGGAAATATCGAGATGCGTTACCAGCCGGATTCTATATTTGCCGAAAGGCACTGCCAAAACCCCACTGGCTGCAAGGGCTTCTAAAACGACCGATGCCGGTTGCCGCGGCACCACATCGACCAGCACGATATTGGTCTCTGGAGTGATCACGCGATCTACCTGCCCCAGGGAGCGGCATGCATTTGCCAGCCGCGCCGCCCGCCGGTGATCATCTGCGAGTCGATCTATGTGGTGATCTAGCGCAAAAATCCCCGCCGCAGCCAGGAATCCTGCCTGCCGCATACCACCGCCCATAGCCTTACGGATGCGCCGCGAACGCGCAATAAAATCGGCCGGTCCCACCAAGACCGAACCTACCGGAGCGCCCAAACCCTTGGAAAGACATACCGAAATGGAATCGAAGCAAGCGCCATAAACCACCGGATCGTGCCCCTGCCGTACGATGGCATTGAACACCCTGGCACCATCGAGGTGAAATGCCAAACTGCCTGCTTTGCAATACGCAGCAAGCGCCTGAAGCTCAGCAAGCATGTAGCATTTTCCACCGCCACGATTGCTCGTATCTTCGGCCACCACGAGCGAAGTACGCGCGAGCCAATCTTGATCCTGATTTACCAAAGCATCCACTTCATCGGAATGCATGGTGGCCGTATCATTGCGCACCAACTTCACGCTGCTGAGCGCATTCTTGGCTATGCCGCCGCCTTCATAATGGTATACATGCGATAGCTCATGGCATATCACTTCATCGCCGGGACGGGTATGTGCTTGGATAGCAATCTGATTGGTCATCGTACCCGATGGACAAAACAGTCCGGCTTCATGGCCAAAAATCTCGGCTACGCGGGCTTCCAATAGGTTGACCGTCGGATCTTCCTTGAATACATCGTCCCCCACTTTTGCGGTAAGCATGGCATCGAGCATCTCCCTGCCAGGGCGGGTTACGGTATCACTGCGAAGGTCGATCATGGGCTTCATCTATCTTTTTCGGATTACCATCAGGCCATCCCGTAGGGGAAGCAATAGGTTTTCTACGCGGTCATCACCTTGGACGTAGGTATTGAATTCTGCCAGCGCCTTCGTATCTGGATCGCGCGCTATCTCACTCTCATCAAGCACCTTACCACTCCAAAGCACATTATCGGCTATGATGATGGCGCCACTGGCCAACCGGTCGATCACCAGCTGATAATAAGGCAAGTAATTCTCTTTATCGGCATCGATAAATACGAGATCATAGGGCTTCTCAAGTTGGGGTATAAGGGTGAGCGCATCGCCCACGTGGCAGGTCACTTTTGATTCATTGCCGCTTTCACGCAGGTATTTTTGGATGATGGGCTGGAGCTCTTCATTGATATCGATGGTATCTATCTGGCCGCCTTCCGGCAAATGCTCGGCCAAGCAGAGCGCGCTATAACCGGTATAGGTGCCGATCTCCAGAATATTCTTTGGCCTCAGCAGCGCCACGATCATACTTAGAAACCGGCCTTGCAGGTGGCCGCTCAGCATCCGCGGCTGCAATATTTTAAGATGGGTCTCGCGGTATAGGTTATGCAGGTGGATGCTCTCGCCCGTCGTGTGGCTTTCGGCGTAAGCTTCCAGTGTGGCATCTATAAATTCCATAGCTTTCTTTTATTGATAGATTAATACGCTGAGCTTCTCTTCGGCATAGCTTTGATTGGCCACCTGCAGGATCTCGGAAGTGGTCACCCCATCTATTTTGGCGATCAGCTCGGCGGTAGAGAGCACCAAATCTTTTGCCAGCAGGCTCTTGCCAATAGAAAGCATGGTATTTCCACCCCCTTCTTGCGAGAGCGCAAACTGCCCTTTGAGCTGCTGCTTGGCACGGTGTAGCGTGGTGGTGGTCATCCCTTTATCCCGCAGTTGCTTCAACTCTTTGTGCACGAGGGCTTCACTCCTTTCGATCGATTTCTTATCGGTGCCCAGATAAATCGTCATAAGCCCCACATCGCTGTAAGGGGTGTAAGATGACTCGATATTATAGGCGATGCCATGCTTTTCGCGAATGTTCATGTTCAGCCTAGAGTTCATGGCAGGCCCACCCAAATAATTATTGAGCAGGATGGCAGCCGTGCGCAAGGGGTGTGAATTATCGACGCTCTCGGCACCGAGTATGAGATGGGCCTGGAAGGTATCCATCTCTACCACTTTTCGCTCTATGGCAAAAGCGTCATAGGGTAGCCTGCCGGTCGCGGATCCATTTGCGGTAAGCTGACCAAAATACTTTTCGGCCCATTTCAAAATCTTATCAAAATCAAGGTTGCCCACCGAGCTGAGCACCATTTCGGAAGGCTTATAGCGCCGCCCCATAAAGGCATGTATATCGCTTGACTTCAATGCCCGGACAGTGTCTTCTGTGCCGAGAATATTGCGCCCCAACGGATGGTTCTTGAAGACCAGCTCTTCGAAGTCATCAAAGATCAGCTCGGCCGGATTATCCTGATAGCTCTGTATCTCATCTACGATCACGTCGCGCTCTTTGGCGATCTCCCTTTCGGGAAATGTGGAGTGCAGGGCGATATCCGAAATAATCTCCATGGCCCGTTCGAAATGCGAATGTAAAAAAGAAGCGTAGATAACGGTCTCTTCCTTGGTGGTGTAGGCATTGAGCTCGGCGCCCACGCTATCCATCCTGCTGAGTATATGAAAGGCCTTCCGCTTCTTGGTACCCTTAAATAGGCAATGCTCGAGAAAATCGGCCAGCCCCTGCTCATCGGGATTTTCATCGCGCGAACCGGCGTTAATGCTCAGCCCCATGTGGGCTACCTGCCCATTGGCAGTGGGCTTATGAACTATGCGCAATCCATTGGATAGCGTACCAAAATTAAATTCCATCAAGGTGCAAAGATAGGGAGCTCCGGAGGGAAGTCTCGAGTGGTGAGTGGTGAGTCGTGAGTGGTGAGTCGTGAGTCGTGAGTTATGAGTCGTGAGTTATGAGTCGTGAGTTATGAGTCGTGAGTTATGAGTTTCCCGACGATCGTAGCGAGTGCGTACGCAGGTTTCGGGACTTTCAGGGGAGTTATAAGTTTCCCGATGGGTCGGGACTTGAAGGTGAGTTATGAGTCGTGAGTCGTGAGTGGTGAGTCGTGAGTCGTGAGTCGTGAGTTTCCCGATGGGGTCGGGACTTGAAGGTGAGTCGTGAGTCGTGAGTCGTGAGTCGTGAGCAAGCACGGCCTAATAATCGTTTTCTTTCAGAATTTGCTCGGCGAAAATAGTTTTTTTCTAATACGGATTGATCCTAGTTGTTCCGTTGATTTATTGTTCGGATGAATGAAATCTTTGTTTTTCTTTCGCAAATCCTACACAAAGGCATGCCTTGGCCGCATAGAAATAATGGGTTCAATAGACCAAAAACCGCTTGGTAGCCCCACTACCATAATTCAAAAAGTAAATCCCCTTGCTGAGGTTCCGCACGCTAACCTCGATCAGCGAATACCCCTCCGGCAGGTCTAAGTCAAACCGCTCGATAAGGCGACCATCGCTGGCGGTAACTTCTAGGGCGAGCACCGTAGCCCGGGGCATCACGAAGCCGAGGTTGAGCTTATCGGAAGTGGGATTGGGATAAGGGTCGATGTATATGGCTTCATCTTTCTGGAGGCCAATGCATTTATCGTTATTGTCGAGATTGAGCTCTGCACTGCCCACCCCATTGGGATCGGATACCGACATACATAGATAGGGCAGGTCCCGTGCCGGCAGGTATTCAAAATTTATGGGTAGGCTGAACTCCTTCACCTCGCCGGCAGCAAGGTCGAAGGTCATGCGTTCCACCACATTTGCCGAAAGGCCGAGCCGCACATCTACCAAGAAGTCGCGTATGGGCACATTGCCCCCATTGCTCAGCAGCGCCCGCAAGGCCAGCCGGCTGCCCGTCGCCGCCGTGGCAGGCATGATGGTGTAGCGTACATCTACCAGCCCAAGCTCTACTTCGGGATTGATCACCGTGAGCGACCTGCTTGCCGTATCGGTGCAGCCCAGCCCATTGGTAGCGATCAGGTCTATGGTATAGGTGCCCACTTCGGCGATGAACAGTTCGGGCGCGGCGTCGGTGCTCACCTGCAGGCCGTCTACCCGCCATTGAAATCCAGTGGCATCGGTAGATGAATTGGCCGTGGCCACAGCCAGCGGGGGTGTTGTGGTGGGCACTTCGAGGGTAAAGGCCGCCGTGGGAATCTCTGCCGCCACGGCAGTAGCCACAGCGCCTGCTGTACATCCGGCAGCGGTGGTAAGGTCAAGATTGATCACATAGCCACCGGCAAATTCGGGTATCCACACCTGCACCGAGTCGCTTCCAATGGTCGTGGTCACCCCATCTCGGGTGGCGCTCCACTGGCGGTTGGTAAAGGCATCGGCCACAGCGCCCTGCACCTGCGCATTGCTGATGTCGGTGAGCAAGAGTGGCGCCCCCACACAGCCATCCATCACCGTGAGCGCTGCCGTGGGTGGGGCGTATACGAGCACCTGCTTGGTGATCTCATCACGGCAACCGGCGCTGCCAAAATCATTGCCTGTGGCGCGGAGTGTAACATCGTAGAGCCCCGGAGCGGCATATACATGGCTGGTATTGGGGAAGTTGCTAAAGAAGCCATCGCCAAACTGCCAATTGTAGAATACCCCGCCCGACTGCGAGATGTCTACATTTTCTTCAAATACCGTGGGCTGGCCCAGGCATACCGCCGCGGCATCAAAATCGGCTATGGGGCTGCCCAGCACCACCACATTGCTCAGCAGGGAGTCGCTGCAGCCGGCGGTGGTGGTCACGGCGAGTTGGGCGGTATTGGCGCCCAAGCTTTCAAATACCGTGCTCCCCACCAGCCCCGTGTCGGTGGTGCCATTGCCAAAGCTCCAGTTATATGAAGCTATGCTGCCATTGCCCGGCACCCCGCTCAGGCTCTCAAAGGCCACTTCGTTGCCAGCGCAGGGTATCACTTCATCAAAATTGAAGGATACCAGCGGCAGCGGGTTTACCGTGACCGTGTCGCGGCCTATGCCCGTGCAGCCATTTGCCAGGGTGACTTCCAGCGCTATAGGGTAGTCGCCCGTGGCCGGAAAGGTGTTCTCTACCACGGCACCCGCTGCCCCGCCTGTGGGGAAGAGCCATTCTTGCCCTGTTATGCTGCTGCCTTCCGGCAATGTGGCATCTGCAAAGGTGACCGCATTGCCCGCGCAGGCCGTCCCGATGTCAAATGCAACAGTGGGTGCAGTACCCACAATGGCCACATCTACGGTGTCGCGCCCGATGCACCCATTGGCATTGATGGCTTCCACCGAGTAGGTGCCAGAGGTTTGGGGAGTGATGAAGGGAGTGGTTGCGGAGGTGGACTAGAGGTAGGTTTCCGCTTCCGCGAATCCGGAGGTGAGGAAGAGTTCGTTGCCGAGGCAGAAGGGACTCATCCCACTTATACCAACTGATGAACCATATTCATCTACAAGAGTAAATATGCTGTCAGTTCTCAAGACACAACCAACATCGTCCGATATATCAGCCCAGTAAATAGATAAGGGTTCTAAAAAAATACTGTTACCTATTTCGCTTGTAGACCAAATAATATTGAAACCTTCCTGAGTTTGAAGCTGAAATTCTATAGAATCATCTTCGCAAACATCTATGGACTCAGGAAACTGATCATAATAGAAAGTTATTAAGGTACTATCAGTTGTAGTCATTCCGAGATCAGTATCAGCACGAACTGATTGAAAACCTAACTCCGTCGTTATAAAGTCCTGACCTGAGCTCGAGTTATTCCATATATAGTTTGAAAAACCTGCAGGGGCCGTCAATTGAGTTGAACAATTATCGGAAGGTGATAAATAGGTAACCGCGTCTAGCTCAATTTGTCGCGCATACTTATTCTGTAAATATGATTCTACTTGAATTACTTCATCTTCAGTAATAACCGTATCGAAAGATAAAAAGGCATAAAGTTCAAAAATACCGGATGCAGTCGATCGCCCTAATTGATAATTCCCTGGGAGAAATTCTCCATCCATAGACACTGCTGTATTGAATCCATTGACCCGAATGGGAAAAGTATTACCACCAATCTTTTCTCTGATAACGATCATTAAATAATCAAATGTGGGACTCTGAAAAATGGCTCTCTTACTTGGGTCATCAGAAGCCCTAATTTCTAATCCATTTGACCGTATTGCCACACCCGAATCAAAAGCCCCCCCCCTATCAAATAGATTTCCATACGACGTATACTGATTAACCTTTATCACTAAGGCAACAGTACCTGGGTCAGAACTGTTAGCTGCAATCATATTGTTCTGAGATGGGGTAGTGCCAAAGATGACGGCAGGAAAGCCATTGAAAACATCTGAGGCATAAATAGGCCTTCTGCTTGCATTGGATTGCGTCAAATTATTAATTCCGGATAAATCTATAAAAGAGCTGACAGAGTTGTTTATGACTTCAACATTCTCACTATCATACCAGAATAGTAGAGAAGAAATATCTTGAGGGTCCTGACTATAGACCAAGTTTACAATTGTTACAAAAAGCGATATAAAGAAAAGGCGTTTCATTATTATACCGTCCGTCGGTTAGTTTAACAAAGAAAGAGGATATTTGCGCTGAATAGAACTTGCTCTTTATTAATTATCGACACCTATTTTATTATCAACCAATATGGCACTGCGCTATAAGGAATAAATGGTTTAGGATCATTTGGTTAGGAACAATCTATATTTTTTACCAATGGATAATAGAGTAATTCATATCAATACAAGTGATCTTGGAGGAGGGGCTGAAGAGTTTGCTCTCGACTTGTCAAAAAAGCTAAGGTACTACTTGATCGTAAGATATAAAAGAACGGAAGAAGAAAATGTGATTGAATTGCCTCCATTGGGAATTGACGTAGTGTATACGTTTTTGAGGAAGATTTGGTTTAAGATTGGCTTTCAATCTAGATTCCGTGTTTTTTTGGGATTGCAGGATAGATGGAATTTCACCTATTTCAGATTGAGAAAGTTACAGGCCTATAGAGAAGCTGAGATAGTACATTTACACAATCTTCATGGAGGTTATTTTGACTTGTCCTGTCTTAAGAGAGTAGCTCAAGAAAAAATAATAGTTTGGACGATGCATGATATGGCTCCTTTCACAGGGGGAGAAGCAGCCACTTTTGGCGGAAAGTTATATCAAAAGGGATTGCCAGATTCAGGAACAGATAAATTTTACCCACTAAACGCTCCTTATTTCGACAGAAGGAAAAGCGTTATGAGCTGGAAAAAATCTTTCTTTCAGGACTATGCGCACAAAATCCATTTAATTGCACCATCAAAGACACATTACAAGTCGTTTAAAAAATCATTTGTCTACAATTCCGAAATTCAAGCTGGAGTAATTTACAATGGAGTAAATCACAACATTTTCCAATATTTTGAAAGGAAAGACACTACCGAACTTACTATTCTATTTTATAATGCTAAAAGTCCCTTTAAAGACACTTGTCTTGCCCTGAGAACAATTGACAAAATAGAATTTCCTTTCGTTTTAAATGTAATCGATAAACCCTTTATCAGCAAAAACCCATATCACATTATTAAAAACCATGGTAGCATTATTTCACGGGAAGAGTTAGCAATACTTATGGGGCAATGTGATATTTTTCTTTTTCCATCAAAAGCAGAAAGCTTTGGTCAGTTTCCAGTCGAAGCCAGTTCTTGTGGTTGTTACGTGCTCTACAATAATTTACCTGTTTTTAAAGAGCACTTAGAGTTGTTTCAAAATGGAGAAATCTGTGATAATGAAAAAGATTTCATTGATGCAATTAATCGAATATCAAATGACAGAACAAAGTATCGCCAAATCGGAAGAAGAGCATCCGAAACAATAAATCAGAACTTTCGCAGAATTGATTCTATTGATGAATACCTTGCTCTATACAGTCGTTTGAATGAAGAAAAAAAGAGAGAATAAATTCATGTCCTCTGAACGTTTCCAAGCAGCACCAGTTGTCGTTTTTGCATACAATCGACCCAATCACCTGCAAATGTGTCTTAATAATTTGAATAAGAACGAACTAGCAGAAAATACGCACTTATTCATTTACGTTGATGGTTGTAAAAGTGAAGCAGACAAAGAATCCAACGAAGCAGTTATAGAAATAGCAAACAGTTTTCAATGGGTAGGATTAGGCAAAGATGTTATTCTGAGAAATTCAAATTTTGGTTTGGCTCAAAATATAGTTGAAGGTGTTACATGGATTATCCAAAAGTATGGAAAAGTAATTGTTGTTGAGGATGATATTGAGGCTTCTCATGGCTTTTTGAAATACATGAATGATGCTTTAGTTTTATATCAAGATAAGCCAGAGGTTATGCACATTAATGGATATCTTCCGGAAACTCGATTTCAGAATTTCTTGCCTGAGACATTTTTTTCAAGGTTTATGAATTGTTGGGGTTGGGCTACCTGGGCTGGCAGATGGAAGAACTTTAGCCATGATTCGAAAAATCTTTTGAAAGAACTCAGAGCAGCACCAGACTACAATTTATGGAATTTTAATAACGCTGTTAACTTTGAACAACAACTTGAAGCGAACATTTCGAAGCAAATAATTACATGGGCCGTTCATTGGAATGTTACCGTTTTTTTAAATCATGGATTATGCTTGACACCCGGTAAGTCGATGGTCAGAAATGTTGGAACAGATGGCAGTGGAGTACATTACAATAAAGTGTCAATTTCGCAAGAAAAGACAGACATTGAAGATCTTGCCAACAACTGTCATCTGACACAGATGGCAATTAAAGAGAGCAAGCGAGGAAGGATTTACCTTACTCTTTTTTATGGCTTAGGAAGAGCTCCAAAAAACCTAAGTTTGTTAAAGTTTTTAATTAGAAATTTTTTGAATTCAAGGAAATTCCAAATGAAAAAAATCATTTCAAGTACACTTAAAAGAAAAGGATACAGCATCATTAGAAATGAAGCGCTAGCAGATCTGCAAAATATTGAGCGCAAGCAACTTGAATTATTTAAAGAGTTTTACTTTTTGTGTCAGGATATTAAATTTTCTTCGCTACCTTCTAAATTATCTACAAACGTGGCTGAAGCGCTTCAAAACTTGATTGGGACTTCTCCTTATGAGGGACTTGCCATATTGAACTCACTCTATCAAACAAAAAGTATTGAAGGAGATGTTTGTGAATTTGGAATCGCTCAAGGAGCAACGTCAAGGTTGCTAGGGGCCTTTCTCCTTGATGAGGATCTTAAGAAAAGACTTGTACTTGTTGATTCTTTCGAAGGATTATCGAACCCTACCTCCGAAGACGAATTAAAAGATGATATTTTTAATTTTGGCAATATGGCTGATTATGCAGGCAGTATGGCGTATCCATCCAGTGTAGCCCTTACAAAGCTCGAAAAAATTAAGTTTCCAAAAGAGCAGTTAAATATCATACCTGGGTTTATACAAGACAGTATAAATACTAAAGAATATCCCGAAAGCGTATCATTTGCATATGTCGATTTTGATCTCTTTAAACCGATTCAAATTGCTTTGGCATATTTAAATAAGGTTGTCCAACCTAGAGGTGTTATTATCGTTGATGATTATGATTTCTTCTCAACAGGAGCAAAGAAAGCTGTGGATTTGTTCATGATGGAACACGGGTCTTCCTACAAAATAGAAATTCCTGAAAAGTCGCTAGGTCACTTTTGTGTCATAATAAAAAGGTGATTTCGAAAAACACCTAAAAATTGGCCTTTTTGAAAATACGGTTTAATTAGCACTTACAATGATAGTTGCCCTAAAATTTGCAAAGGCGACATAGTGCTAGTCTTTTCTTTTAGATTTGCCTTGTGGAATATAAAATCATCCCTCCATCGAAAACCAGCTTGGATCTTAAAGAACTCTGGAACTACCGTGAGCTATTCTATTTCTTCACTTGGAGAGATATTAAAGTGAAATACAAGCAAACCTTTTTAGGCTTTGCTTGGGCCATTCTTCAACCTTTGGTCTTAATGGTTATTTTTTCGCTTTTCTTCGGGCGGGCTCTGAAGGTGCCTAGCGATGGAATTCCCTATCCACTCTTTTCTTTTTCAGGACTTATGTTGTGGAATGTTTTTTCCTCTGGCTTAAGCGGTGCCGGAAACTCAATGGTCTCAAATGCCAACATTATCAAGAAGATTTACTTTCCGAGATTGATTATTCCCATGAGCTCAATCTTGGTGGCGGTTTTTGATTTCTTAATGGCTTTTCTCGTGTATTTGGGGATTGTATTCTATTATGATTATGGCCTAAGCTGGGAGTTGCTCTATGTCCTTCCCTTGAGTTTAATCTTGACCGTCATTGCTACATTTGGGCTTGGTACCTTAATTGCCGCTTTAAATGTGAAGTATCGAGATTTCCGTTATATACTTCCTTTTTTAATCCAAACGTTACTTTTTCTTACTCCCGTGATTTATCCAACTTCCATGCTTGGAGACTACCCGTGGTTGATAAAGGTTTTGGCCATTAATCCCATGTATGCGCCTATTACTCTCTTACGAAATGCACTGGTAGATTATCCGCTTGACATTTCTTTGGTCGCGATGAGTTCCCTTTCAGGTTTTATGGTTTTGTTAGGGGGTATCTTTTATTTTCGAAAAACCGAGTCCTATTTTGCCGATCTTGCCTAACCCTTTGTCAGTTTTGACTTGTATTCATTCCCATCTCCTAAATTCGCGCTCATGAAACCCGTATTGGAGGTAAATGGTCTATGGAAACAATATACTCGCCAAGCTCGAAAAGATGCTGTTACTAGCCTCAGTGAAGAATTTGCGCGCTTGTTTCAACCAACAAAGAATAAAGAAGATTTCTGGGCCTTACAGGATATTAGTTTTTCATTAGAAGCAGGAGAAAGTTTGGCGATTATTGGCCACAATGGTGCTGGAAAGTCTACCCTACTTAAAATCTTGTCGCGAATTACACCTCCTAGCCGTGGCGAAATTGTATTACGTGGTCGCCTTGCCAGCCTCTTAGAGGTAGGCACCGGTTTCCATTCTGAACTAACAGGCAGGGAAAACATTTACTTAAATGGATCGATTTTGGGACTGCCTCGGGCAGATATCAACCGAAAATTTGATGAAATCATAGATTTCTCAGGTGTGGAAAATTTTTTAGATACCCCCCTAAAGCACTACTCTTCCGGCATGCAACTGCGGCTTGCATTTTCCGTCGCAGCTCACCTTGAACCTGAAATATTGGTTATTGACGAAGTATTAGCCGTGGGAGATACAAGTTTTCAGCAAAAATGTATCGACAAGATGTCTGAAGTTGCCAATAGTGGTAGAACAATTCTTTTCGTAAGTCATAATCTACCTGCAATACGAAAACTTTGCAAGACGGCCATACTTTTAGAAAATGGTAAGAAAATAAGCAGTGGACCTACAACCGAAGTAATTGAAACTTACTTATCATCAGAAACATCTTTGATTGATCAGCGCCATATTGATTTGACAGGAGCTAACCGAAGTAATTACGGCACTAAATTATCTTTCTCAGCAGTAGAGATCGCAGGTGACCTGAGACCTGAATCTGAAGTGCGTTTTGAATATCAACTCAGATCAACAGAATCGTCTGCATATAACAACCTCCTGCTAGCTATGGTCATCAGGGATAAAGAGCATAATATCGTTTATCATTTGAGCAACATGTTTTTGGGCATGAATGAGTTAAATTTTGAAGAAGGCCGAAAGTATTGCTTCATTCTACCAACCTTACGGCTGAAAAAAGGAAGATATTCCGTAGGCCTTTTCCTTCGAGCGGGAACGGATATAATGGATTGGCCTACAAACGCTTTCAGTTTCGAAGTAATGGATGGAAATGCTTACAATTTTGGCAGTAGTGATGTGATTCAAGGAATAGTGCAACCGGAATTCAAATTTGAGGTAGAATGAAATCGTTTCTAAAGTCCTTAATTCCTAAAAGAGTTAAGGAATCACTTGCGTATTTCCCAGGGAAGGAATTTTCCTCCATCTCGTTTTCCCAAGAAGGGGAAGATATGCTGCTGCATAGAATATTTGAAAGGCAAGAAAAAGGCCTATACGTGGATATTGGGGCCCACCATCCTTTTAGATTTTCCAATACCTACAAATTATACCAAAGAGGTTGGACAGGACTTTGCATAGATCCCAACCCTGATGTCAAAAAGATTTTTAATGAGTACCGACCCAAAGATGTTTTTCTTGAAATGGGAGTTGCATCTCAAGAGCAAAAATTAAGGTATTATCGCTACAAACATCCCGCAAATAACACTTGCGATGAAGAATTGGTTAAACAGCGTCAAAGAGTTAAACCGGTTGATGCTATTGAAATTGAAGTGAAACCCCTCAGGGATCTATTGCCTTCTTTATTAGCACCTGCTCAAACCATTGATTTGATGTCAATCGACGTTGAAGGCTTTGATTACGATGTGCTGACTTCTAATGATTGGGATGTTTTTCATCCTGAATGGCTTGTCGTGGAGTGTGCGCACGAAAGTATCGATGATCTAATCAAATCAGATATACATAATTATTTGGTTACCAAGGATTATAAACTAGTGTCTAAATTGTACAAATCTTGCTTTTATAAGAGATGCTAATTTCGCACAGTAAAAAGTTCATCTTTATTCACAACTATAAAACTGCCGGCACGAGCATCAAAACCGTGTTGACGCCATTTGCCGATTATTCGAATAAATCCAGAAATCCACTGAAGAGAATCAAATATCTACGTGGTATATATCCATCATTTTTTTCAAGGTCATTACCTGCACATTCAAAAGCTTCAGAGATTAAGCAAGAACTAGGGGAAAGCTACGAGAAGTATTTCTCATTCGCTTTTATAAGAAACCCTTGGGACTGGCAGGTATCATTATATATGTATATGCTTAAAAATACATCTCATCATCAGCATTCCTTTATTAAACAAATGGATGGGTTTGATCAGTATATTCGGTGGAGATGTGAACATGAAGTAAGGTTGCAAGCAGATTTTGTTTGCGACAAGAGCGGTACCCTGCTCGTAAATTATATCGGTAGATTTGAACATCTTCAAAAATCAATCGATACGATATGTCGAAATATTGGTATCCCCCTAGCTAAGCTACCTCATAAAAATCGATCGAATGAGGGCTCTTACAAGCAATTCTATTCGAACGAAACAATTCAACTCGTTCGTAAGTCCTTTGAACTAGATATCGAACTGTTCGGATATGAATTCTAAGCGTCTGTCAATAATTATCCCATCATTAAATCCGGGCGAAAAGCTAAGGGAATGTTTAAAATCGGTATTTTCATTTGACCATTCACTTTTTTATGTGATCCTTCAAGATGGGATGAGCAGGGACAGCTCAGTGTCCCAAGCAGAGAGAGCCTATCCACAGCTCATTATTTATTGTGAAAATGATCATGGCGTTTATGATGCAATGAATCGGGCATTGGATAAGGTTAGAACGGAATATGTTTACTTTTTAGGCTCGGATGACTACCTACTTCCTGAATTTGGTAATATTCTCGAATGCATTAAAAAAACCAATAAAGATTTAATCTACGCAAATGTATTCCTTTCAAAATCTAAGAAGGAATTTGACGGTTTTTATGACTACAACAAGTTGTCCCAGTATAACTTTTCACACCAAGCCGCTATATATCGAAAATCAGTACTTGATGAGTTGGGATGCTTTGATTGCCGCTACAATATCTTTGCTGATTATGCTCTAAACTTGGCCATCTTTGGTGCAAAGAGATACTCAACGCAATATGTAGATTTATGCATTGCTTCATTTTCTGAAGAGGGTATAAGCAGTACAGGAAATACTTCTATCGTTGACCCGATCTTTTCATATGACAAACCTTCATTGATAGAGAGCGGCGAGCTTTTTAATCCCAATATTCAGGGCTATCATCATGCACTGCTTAAAAGGGCTGAAGTACAATTCTCGCGACAGGAATTTTTTGGAGCTTTCTTAACAATCCTAAAACGCGCTCGCGTTCAAAATGAGATAGGAGCGAACATGAGGTTTTATTTCGGATCTATCAAACAAAGCCTGTTCAAAGGATAAATATGCTTGTTTCTGTTATCATTGTCCATTACAAAACCCCCGAACTAACGGCCCAGTGCCTTGATCATATTTATAAGGCATCCTTACGGGACGATCAGGTTGAGGTCATTATTGTGGACAATGATTCCCAAGACGAAGCCGGCTTCGCACTCACGCGGGACTTTCCTCAAATAAAATGGATTGAAAGCCCTGAGAATATCGGTTTTGGTAGAGCAAATAACTTAGGTGTCGAAGTGGCATCAGGAGCGTACATTTTGCTGCTTAACTCCGACGTTATTTTAAATTCTAGCACCTTACATCTCTGCTTAAACCATGCTCAAAGAATTCCGAATCTGGGAGTCCTGGGATGCCAATTACTCAATGAAGACGAAACGAACCAAAAATCTGTATGGCACCATGTCGGAGACTTTACCTATCTCTGGAAACAAAACTTGCTATTGCAGAAACTCTGGCCGCTGGCAGACAAGGAAATAAAAGGAATTGGTGGAGCATTTATGCTTATACCTAAAAAAGTGCTAGATCAAGTCGGTGGCTTTGACCCTGATTTCTTCATGTATTCTGAAGAATTGGAATTGTGTCATAGAATACGAAAGGCCCGTTTCGAATTAGTGTTTTACCCTGAAGCAAGCGCTATCCATCTGGACGGGGGCAGCGGAGAGGGTACATCATGGTCTCAGCGCCACAAGCACCTCTCAAATGCACTCCTGTATTATAAAATCAAAGGCTTTTTTGGATATCTCCTATTCTTAGTTTTCAGAATTTGCAACACCGCCATGAACTTCGCTTCTATGTGGTTTATAGACAAGCAATATCGCAAAGCTTTCTGGAATGTTGAGTATTACTTCTATGCCAACTTTGCTCGCTACCTCACGATTCCCTTTCTTTATAGCCTCAAAACGGGTAATGGAAAACGGCAACTAAGGCTGTCCCGATAAGCACATGGCCAACCAATCTTTAAAGCCATTAAAGGAATTGAGCTTCACAGACCAGCCGGTGCTGGTAAGCGTGGCCATGATTGCCTACAATGTAGACAATTACATTGTGGAAGGCATCGAGAGCATTCTGGCCCAGAAAGTGAATTTCAGGGTGGAACTTTTGATTGGAGAAGATTGCAGCACAGACAATACGCGCGACATTGTGCTGAAATATCAAGAAGAATACCCAACAATTATTAAAGTCTTACCACACCCAAAAAACATTGGTCTAACTCCAAATTTTGTAGAAACAATTAACGCTTGCACGGGAGTTTGGGTGGCTTTATGCGATGGTGATGATTTTTGGACAGACAATCTAAAATTAGACAAACAGGTTAGGTTTCTTACACATCATCCACATCATGCTGGTGCGGCTCACCAGTCTTTTAAAATTTACACTATTCAAAATAGACAACCGGTGCTTTTTGGAGCAAGAGTTGAACTAGACTATGAATTCGAAGACATGCTGTCGCATCGAAAATTTCATACTTCCAGTTTTATTTTTAAGCGGCAAATATGGACAAGGTATAACGGGATTCCAATAAACATCTCTTCAAATGAACGGGCATTATTTCCCTTGGTAGCCTTGGATGGTCCTATCTGGTATACTCCTGACAACATGTGTGTTTACAGAATCACAGGCACAGGCTTAACGTCCAGAGTGGATTATACAGAATTAAAGACTGATTTAATGATGATTCCTTGGATTCAGGGAATCAGTCCAAACACCAGAATTGCAAAATTCAGAGCATTTCTGCATCAATGTGTGTACAATTACGGTTCAAAACCTGTTCCTTTAGGTCCATTATTAACGCACTACCTTGCCTTCGTATATTTCTCTTTCGGATATTTCCCGAATAATTTCGGAGACATTCGATGGGGGACGGTATTTTTTCTTAGAAGATTTAGACAATTGTTTTAATTGACCTCAAATAATGGAGAAGCTAGTATTTAAGAGCTATAACGACCTTATTGAAGATGTAAAAACAAGCATACCCAACCTTCATGCTCATAGTTTCGATCTCATTGTAGGAATACCAAGAAGCGGCATGATTCCGGCTTATGTTATTTCAGCATTCCTAAATGCCGATTGCACAGACTTGGAAAACTTCATCGCCAACAGGCCGATTCAAAGAGGTATCACAAGAAAAACAAGGAAACCAGTTAATTTTCCCAGTGAAGCAACGAGCGTATTACTAGTAGACGACAGCATTTATTCTGGAGAATCATTGCGTCTGGCAGTTTCAAAAATTCCTGAAGCATACCGTAAAAACCTAAAAACACTTGTGGTATATGGTTCCGGACCGGGAATTAAATCAGTTGACATTTGCATTCAAGAATTAAATGGCCGTAAACTTTTTGAATGGGGCATTTTCCACAACAAACTGATTCCAAAGACATGTATCGATATGGATGGTGTACTTTGTGAAGATTGTACCATTGACGACAATGATGATGGAGAGAACTATTTAAAATTCATTAGAAATGCAAATCCCTTGTATAAACCTACAGAGAAGGTGTATGCAATTGTTTCGAATCGCCTAGAAAAGTACAGGGAAGAAACGGAAAGATGGCTTTCAATAAACGGAATTGAATACGGCAAGTTAGTATTGCTCGATTTGCCAAATAAGGCCGAAAGGGTTAAAATAGACGCCGGGACAGATCACAAAGGCTTTTATTTTAAAAATGCATCTGAATCGGAACTTTTTATTGAAAGCTCTTTCAATCAGTCTTTGAGTATAAGCAGAGTGTCGGGAAAACCAGTTTATTGCGTGGACCGAAGTTTGTTCATCGAACCCACGATGGCTGATCAACTCCTGAACAATCACAAAGGCCTTTTAAAAACCAAATACCTGAGAGCAAAACACTTAATTAAATCCCTTTTAGTAAATAGAAATAATTATGCGAAGCATTAAATCTACTTTTAGATTTGTTTGCCCACGAATACGAAGCAATTGAAGAACAGTCTAACGAAGATTCTTGTACTAACTTATTATTTCGTTCCTGGCAACTTTGCTGGAAGTTATAGAGTCGCATCTTGGGTAAAATCACTACATCTCCATGGTTTCTATCCTGTAGTTATTACAAGACATTGGAACAAAAATGAATCTAAATTCACAGGCTTAAGCAAGGAAACAAATATTGAAGTAAAGAAATATGACACGTACACACTTGTGCAGCTTCCTTACTTTGGGACTATTAGGGACCGGCTTGTATCTAAATATGGCACCAAATCGAATACAATTGGCAAGCTTTTTTCTCTTGTTCAATTGATTGGTCAAAATTTCAGTCTCAGATCTGTCGCATTCAAAAATATGTTTCAATATGCAGACGAATACCTGTATAAAAACCCTGACACGGGAATTGTCCTTACAAGTGGTAAACCATTCATTCTATTTCGATTTTGTTATCTTCTTAAGCGAAAGCACCCTCTGATCAAATGGATAGCAGACTATCGCGACCCATGGACATCTGAAACGAACGATAAAAAATCTTTGAAAGCTCAATTTTTCAGATATCTCGATAAACCTTTTGAAAAAAAATGGCTTCAATCCGCAGATCAGATCATAACAGTATCTACTGGTGTCGCAGAAAGCATTAACTCAATCATATCCCACAGCAAGCCTATTGGAATTGTACAAAATGGGTTCGAAGACTTTTATGACTACACAACATTGGAAAAAGAGAATAATTTCTCTGTAGCCTATATTGGGACATTATACCCAGAACAAAATATTGAGATTTTCATCAAAGGTTTCTTGGCTTTTTCGGAAGCCAACAAAGGAATAAGTACAAAGCTCAAGTTTTACGGTCTGGCCAATGATCCAAATCAGGTAAAACGTGTTCAAACTGCATTTCAAAAGAGAAATGAGCTCTTCGAAACTTTTGAGCGACAACCGAAAGAAGATTTAATGAAACAAGTGGCCAAATCATCTTCTGTTCTTTTATGTGGAATGCCTGACAGAAAAGGCACTTACACCGCGAAACTCATGGACTATTTTGCTCTACGTAAAAATATCTATTTGTGCCCTTCGGACAATGATGCGCTGCATGAGTTAATAACACAATCGCAAGCTGGGAGAATATTGAATACAGTCGAAGATGTTAAAATTAGGTTACAACTGGATTTTAATGAATGGCTTGCAAACGGACTGGTTAAGTATACTGGCAATTACAATGTGATAAACAAGTTTAAGACAGATAACCAAGTAAAGAAGCTTGCAGAAATTTTAAATGAAGTCTAAATTACACCAACTCATAAATTCTGAATGTGCGGCATAGCAGGTATTTTCACTAACCGTCCGTTGACTGGACAAGAGATCACGCAATGCACTAGTCAGCTCCGCCATAGAGGTCCTGACGCATTTGGATCTTACATCACCCAAAACGATCACTTCGGATTAATACACACCCGTCTTTCGATTATTGACCTGTCATCAGCCGCTAACCAACCTTTCCACAGCGCAGACGGCAGGTATATCATGGTTTATAACGGCGAAGTGTACAACCACAGAGATTTGGCAAATAAGCACGCCCTATCGCTTAAAACAGGTAGTGATACCGAAGTCATTATTGAGCTCTTTGCACGCCTTGGGCCGAGCTTTGTATCCGAACTCAATGGCATGTTTGCTTTGGCCATTTACGATACCCTGGACGAAAAGGTCTTCCTCTTTCGCGACCGTTTGGGCATCAAACCAATGTATTATACCATCGATGAAGGCTCCCTGGTCTTTGCCAGCGAACTCCCTACCATCCTCGCTGCCCTGCCCCCGACGTCGCCCAACACCGATGCTTTGGCCACTTACCTCCACCGGGGCTATATCCCCGAACCGCTGACCGCCTACCAGGGCATCTATAAATTCCCTGCCGGGTCCTGGGCGGAGTTCAAAGATGGCCAAATCAAAACACATATTTTTTGGAAAGCAGCAGACCACATCCGAGGGGATGTAGAGTCCAACGAATTTAAGATCATTGGCGAAGTGCATGAACGCCTCCGCGAGTCCGTGCGCCTGCGCCTTATGGCAGATGTACCTTTCGGTGCTTTTTTAAGTGGTGGAGCCGACTCGGGTCTAATTTCGGCCATTGCAGTGGAAATAAATCCAGGCCCTGTCAACACTTTTAATGTGGGGTTTGAAAACGCTGCTTTTGACGAAACACCCTACGCAAAAGCCATGGCTACGCATATCGGAGCACAGCACCACCACATTACCGTGTCCAAAAAAGAAGTGATGGAAAGCCTGAAAGAAGGCCTGAGCTTGGTAGGCGAACCCTTCGCTGATTCCAGTATCTTTCCTACAAGCGCAGTTTCCAAGTTTGCATCACAACACGTAAAAATGGCACTCAGTGGCGATGGGGGCGATGAGCTATTTATGGGTTACGGGGCATACAACTGGGCAGAACGCTTCTCCAAACCAAGAGTGGCAACCTTAGGACGCCTAATTGCCGCCACTCTGCGTTTAAAAGGAGATGGACGATCAAGAAGGGCTGCAAACGTATTCGACTTTCGAAACAGGGACAACATACACGCCCACATCTTCTCCCAAGAACAAAACCTGTTTTCAGCAAAAGAGATTGAAGCAATGACCGGCGCCGCTTTCACCGATCCATTTAACCCCGACATATTCAAATCACTTCCCCGTAAACTGACTCCTGCTGAAGAACAAGCTTTCTTCGACCTTACCAATTACCTAAAAGACGACCTTCTGGTAAAAGTAGACCGCGCAAGCATGCGCCACGGCCTTGAAGTGCGGGTACCTTTCCTTGACCATACCTTGGTGGAATACGCCATAAACATTGACCCCGCTATCAAAACCAAGAACGGAGAAGCCAAATACCCCATTAAAAAGATCCTCGAAAAGTATTACCCAAATGAATTGATTTACCGGAAGAAATGGGGCTTTTCAATACCATTGGAATCTTGGTTAACAGATGCTCCCGAATTCTTTGACCACACCAACCTACCGGCCCAATACAAAGCAGCGTACGGCAATAATTTAAAGGCCTACCGAACCTATAAAAACCGTTCATTTCTTTACAACAGGGTATACGCCTTAAAAGCACTATCGCCTTATATTTGAACCCGCAATGAACAAACGGGTGCTCTACCTTTCTTACGACGGGCTCACCGACCCCCTCGGACAAAGCCAAATCCTCCCCTATCTGGAAGGACTGTCCGAATTTGACTATCGATTCACCATTATCTCCTTCGAAAAAACGGGGCGTTTTGAAAATCTTAAAAAACGTATTCAGGAGCGATGCAAGAAGTCGAATATCGATTGGCATCCGTTGAGCTATACCAAGAACCCGCCCATTCTGTCAACGCTCTACGACATTCAAGGCCTTCAAGAGCTGGCTGAAAAGCTGCATCGAAAAAAAGGCTTTGTACTCATTCATTGCCGTTCTTACCTCACCCCCATCGTTGCCCTACGGCTAAAAAAGAAATTTGCTATCCCCTTTATCTTTGATATGAGGGGCTTCTGGGCCGATGAACGGGTAGATGGAAATATATGGAATGTCGACAACCCTATCTACAGAGCTATATACCGCTATTTCAAAATTAAGGAAAGGACTTTTCTCGAAGAAGCCGAGGCGGTGGTATCCCTTACCCATGCAGGAAAGGCTGAATTGGAGAACTGGTTTAATGAAAATCCGCTCTTTGGGGGCAATGAAAATTATTATAATTACGATCGCACCGCTGCAGTGCTCAAAAAAACATCGGTCATCCCCTGCAGTACCGATCTCGATCATTTTGACTTGCACCGGATCACCGCCAAGAAGCGCCAATGGCTCGGTGCCGTGCATGGCATCGATCCCAAACTGGAATACTTGGGCTACGTAGGGAGCCTGGGCACTTGGTATATGGCCGATGAGATGCTCAATCTCTATAGCCACCTGCTCCAGTCCCGGCCTAAACTTCGCTTCTTGATCCTTTCGCACGATAACCTCGACAGCCTGCGTGAGCGCGCCGCATTGCTCAACATCTCCCGCTCCTATATTATTCAAATCGCCGCCGAGCGAAAAGAAGTGCCAGCCCTGATGAGCATGATGGCGGCTTCGGTATTTTTTATCCTTCCGGCCTATTCCAAAAAGGCATCGAGCCCCACCAAGCAAGGCGAACTCATGGCCATGGGTATACCCGTGATCTGCAATGATAATGTGGGCGATACGGGCGAGATAGTCCGAAGGTACAATGCCGGCCATGTAGCCACCGGATTTGACGATTCTGATTTTCAAGAGATCGCCGATCAATGGGATGCATTGATCCAACTGAACCCGGAAGAAATCCGCGAAGGTGCAAAAGAATACTTTTCGTTGGAGAAAGGGGTGGCTGCCTATGCGGAGATTTATGTAGCGATTCTCGCTAAAAAGGATGAAAATTCCCGGTCGATAATTTCTCGATAGGTATCGTGAATTCTCGGTAAATAATTGAATAGATGTTTTATCAAATGATCGCCCTATTGAATGACCGAAAATTGAAGGGTCGGAGTCATTGAAGGGTCGAAATTATGGATGTTGGTTATCCGTCATACCCGATCTCCGTCATGACGAGTGGGCTGCGGACTTAGAAATTGACCAGCGGGTTTACACCCGCCGCAATAATCCTGTCGCCCCTAGGGGGCTTGCTTTGTTCAATCCCAAGGGATGGGGATCAAGATTTAAACAATGCGGTATAAGGATGTCGGTTATCCCGCATACCTAATCTCCGTCATGTCGAGTGGGCTGCGGACTTAGAAGTGCGGGCCGCAATAATCCTGTCGCCCCTAGGGGGCTTGCCTTGTTCAATCCCAAGAGATGGGGATCAGGATTAAAACAATGCGGCATAAGGATGTTGGTTATCCGTGGGCTGCGGACTTAGTAGTGCAGGCGCATTGCGCCCAGCAATTCTTAGTTCGTAGGTTGGTTCGAGACAGGAACACGCAATACTGTCCAAGGTCGAAAAGCCTTTTTTTTGCAAATCTGGGATCGATAAACCAAAGGCCGAACACATCCCAATTTACTCAAGGTTATACACCCCCGCCGGAATTTAATCTTTCCGCTTCTAGGAGCCTTATCTGCCGGCGGATAATTGCGGGGTGGAACATTGATCAGCGGGTTTGCACACGCCGCAATAATCCTGTCGCCCCTAGGGGGCTTGCCTTGTTCAATCCCAAGAGATGTGGCTACATGGTTCAAATTTGTGAAGAGTATGCTTCTAACGGGTTGACAAGTGCTGCAATAGTGATTGCGCCCCGAAGGGCTTGTATTATTCTATCCCAAGAGGTGTGAATCAAGATTTCAACAAGGCGGCATAAGGATATTGGTTATCCGTCATACCGAATCTCCGTCATGACGAGTGGGCTACGGACTTAGAAGTGCAGACGCATCGCGCCCAGCAATTCTTAGTTCGTAGGTTGGTTCGAGACAGGAACACGCGATACTGTCCAAGGTCGAAAAGCCTTTTTTTTGCAAACCTTGGAGCAATAAATCAAATGCCAAACACATCCAAATCTACTCAAGGTCTCACCCCAGCCGGAATTTAATCTTTCCGCTTCTAGGAGCCTTGTCTGCCGGCGGATGATTGCGGGGTGGAACATTGATCAGCGGGTTTGCACACGCCGCAATAATCCTGTCGCCCCTAGGGGGCTTGCTTTGTTCAATCCCAAGAGATGTGGATACACGGTTCAAATTTGTGAAGAGTATGCTTCTAACGGGTTGACAAGTGCTGCAATAGTGATTGCGCCCCGAAGGGCTTGTATTATTCTATCCCAAGAGGTGTGAATCAAGATTTCAACAAGGCGGCATAAGGATGTTGAGGTTTGATCCATTCAGATGACTTGCCGCGATGAAGTTAAGCTCCTGTGGGCGAGAAAACTTGTCTGCCCAAAAGGGGTTCCGGGCAATCTTGGAACTTGAGCCTTAGACGCCCCAGACGATTTAAATAGCCTGCCCCATTCTTTTAGAAGTTGCGAACCTATGTAGTAGGTGCAAGCTATTTGGAAGGATCCAATAGCGTGATGGTGACGCTGTGTGCTTGCAGCTAAAAGCTTAAAGCTTATTTTCGCAGTCATGTCTTTCCTGGATATACTGCTCATCGCTATTTACCTGCCGCTCTGTCTTTTTATCGGTAAGCGGGTTTTAAATAAGCATCGCTATAATCCGCTGTACCGAAAGTGGTTTATGAAGGGGCTTTGGGCTAAGCTGTTGGGAGGTCTTGCCTTTGCTCTGGTCTATACCTATTATTTTGAATATGGAGGCGATACCCGCGCCTATTTCAGGGATAGCTCGAAGGTGATCGAAGCATTATTTATAAGTCCAACAGCCTATTGGGAAGTACTTCATCATCGCTTTGAAAATATCAGCTCTGGAGCTTTGGATATTTTGTTGCATATGTCCTTTCACGCAAAACAGGAATATTATGTGGTGAATTTCATGTCGCTGTTCAACCTATTTGGTTTTGGCAGCTATTTCTCCAGTACATTATTGGTGGCACTCTTCACCTACTGGGGCACTTGGCATTTCTTCTTGCTCTTGGTAGAGAAGTTTCCTAGGATAGAGAAGCAAATGGCCTTTGCAGCCCTCTTCGTGCCTTCCGTTTTCTTTTGGGGCTCGGGCATCGGAAAAGACTCACTCATTTTTTGTTCAGTTGGCCTTATTCTCTTTCACGTCAATCAAATTGCTTCGGGCAAATTCTGGCAAATCAAATCCTTGGTGATCATTGGTGCAGCATCTTATTTTATGTTCATTGTAAAGCCTTATGTGCTCATTTCGCTTTTGCCCGCGATAGCGCTCTGGCGCACTGTACACTTGCGTGATAAAATTAGAAATACCTACATCCGAGCAGCTGTGCTTCCATTGATCGGGGCAGGTTCCATTGTGGCGATGGTCTACACCCTTAATTTCATGGCACAGTATAATCAGCGGTACTCGGTAGATAGTTTTGTGGACACCGCACAAAGCATGCAAGGGTGGCATTACAAAGAAGGGCATAATACCGCTGAAGAGAATGGCAGAGGCTCAAGCTATACCCTAGGAGAATACGATGAAAATTCATGGCAGGGCTTGCTTAAGATATTCCCAGCCGCAGTGAATGTAACGTATTTCAGGCCATATATCTGGGAAGTAAAAAATGCGGGAATGCTAGCACAAGCTATTGAGAGCCTGCTCTTCTTACTCTTTACGGTGCTAACTATCATAAAGGTTGGTTCACTTCAAGGTATACAGCTATATCTCGGGTGACTCTTTTTTGTTGATGTGCGTAGTTTTCGCCATTTTCTTTGGCTTCGCAGTAGGCTTTTCGTCCTATAACTTTGGTGCACTATCACGGTATAAAATCCCGGCGGTTCCGTTTTTTGTAGCCGCGCTCTTTATCCTTCGCCATAAGGCTTCTGAGTCGAAGAGAGTTCGGTATGAAAGAGTAAACTCTGAGAGATTGATGGGGAAATCG
Organism: uncultured Cryomorphaceae bacterium; assembly: GCA_963836915.1. Lineage (GTDB taxonomy): Bacteria > Bacteroidota > Bacteroidia > Flavobacteriales_D > Cryomorphaceae > Cryomorpha. The sequence goes on from CAWILH010000002.1 coordinate 2,036,106, forward strand.
GAGCTTTTTCCCGGATATGCTACTTGACGGTTGATAATAGATACTGGACAATTGATACTGGACGATTGATAATGGACAATTGATAATGGACAATTGATAATGGACAATTGATAATGGACAGTTGATAATGGACAGTTGATAATGGACAATTGATAATGGACAATTGATAATGGACAATTGATGATGGACGATTGATAATGGACAATTGAAAATGGACAATTGATAATGGACAATTGATGATGGACGATTGATGATGGACGATTGATGATGGAAAATTGATAATTGATAATGGACAATTGAAAATGGACAATTGATGATGGACGATTGATGATGGACGATTGATGATGGACAGTTGATAATGGACAATTGATAATGGACAATTGATAATGGACAATTGATAATGGACAATTGATGATGGACGATTGATAATGGACAATTGATAATGGACAATTGATGATGGACGATTGATGATGGACGATTGATGATGGAAAATTGATAATTGATAATGGACGATTGATAATGGACAATTGATGATGGACGATTGATGATGGACGATTGATGATGGATAATGGACAATTGATGATGGATGTTTGGGGGTTAGTTAAGATAGATGATTGGGAATAAAACAGGGGATATGAAGGAAAATGTGGTTAAGGACAAGAGTTTTGCATTTGCCTTGAAGGTTGTTGCGTTATATAAAGATGTGGTTAGGGATAAAAAAGAATACGTCCTATCGAAGCAATTTCTAAGGTCGGGTACTGCCATTGGAGCCATGGTTCGTGAATCTGAACACGCTCAGAGCAAGGCTGACTTTATTCACAAGCTCTCCATTGGCTTAAAGGAGGCCAACGAAGCGCAATATTGGTTGGATCTTATGATGCAGAGCGGTTATTTGGAACCCAAAATCTATCAAACTATTGATACTGATTTAAAAGAGCTACTTAGGCTTCATATTGCGATAATCAAGTCGAGCAAGGGGATTTGATAATTGATAATTGACAATTGATAATTGACAATTGATAATTGATAATTGATAATGGATAATGGATGATGGGGTATTTGATGTTCATAGATCTTAGAAATTGAATGTAGGATTTTGAAGGAATTCAGAGAAACAGGAGCGAGAAGGTCAGCTACACCCGATAATTGTCAATTTTCAATTATCAATGAACCATCGGTTGAATGAAAAAGAAGACAATAATTATCTGTCCTTATCCGAAAGGAAAGGCTCCTTCTCAACGTTTTCGGTTCGAGCAGTACCTAGAATTGTTGGATGTTCAGTATGCTCAAGTGCCTTTCTGGAGCAATGATCAATGGCCGGCTATTTATCAAAAGGCTGGAATTTTGAAAAAGCTCATTGCAACAGTCGGTGCTATACTCAAGCGTTTTATTTCCCTCCTATCAATCCATCGTTATGACATCGTTTTTATTCATCGCGAAGCCGCCCCGATTGGGTCGCCGTGGTTTGAATGGGCAGTTGCCAAAATTTTTCGAAAGCCGATCATCTTTGATTTTGATGATGCGATATGGTTGCCGAACAGCAGTGAAGCCAATGCCAAATGGGTGGGGCGCTTAAAGAATCATGGCAAGACCGCAAGAATTATCAGATGGAGCACGACTGTATTTGCCGGCAATGAATTTCTGGCCAATTACGCACGACCATTCTGCGATGACGTACGCATAGTTCCAACCACCATTGATTTATTGGGGTTGCACAACATAGGTCTATTTCATGAAAGCAAAGAACTTGAAGCGGCAGGCCACAGGCATCAAGCCGATGAGCTTCGTCAAAACATTTCGAGCGTAATTACCGATGCTCAAAATTCGAGAAGGCGATCCGAACACAAATACAAATCCATGAAACAAAACCACTCGCGACCCGCTGCCAGAGACATGAGACCTACCATCGGTTGGACTGGAACACATAGCACCTTGAAACAATTGATTCCACTGTTTCCCTTGTTGGAACAAGTTTTCAATGAGCATCCCTTTCGTTTTTTGTTGATTGCTGATCAATGTCCCGCCATAGTTCCAGAATTCCTTGAGTTTAGGAAATGGAATAAGGAAACAGAAATGCAAGACCTGCTCGAAATGGATATTGGAATCATGCCGCTTTTCGATACTGATTGGGAACGAGGGAAATGCGGCTTCAAGGCATTGCAGTATATGGCATTAGAAATTCCGGCGGTGGTGAGCGCCGTAGGAGTAAATACCGAGATAGTCTGCCACGGTACGGAAGGCTTTGTGGCAGAAGCAATGCCATTGGGGAAAAGTAATGTCTGGAAGGAATCATTGATCGAACTTTTAACGGATCCTGAATTACGGAAAAGAATGGGCAAAGCAGGCAGAGAACGCGTAATGGCAAAATATTCGGTAGAAGCCTTGAAAGATGCATATCTGGATATTTTGGGAAGTTAATGACCTTCCCCAATGAAGCCTTTCAAATTTGAGTAGCGCTATGATCATTTAAAATTCCAGCTCAGGTCTTCCACCGAAATGCAAGCCCTGAAGGGGCGAAATAGAACGAGCATGGCGGCATCGCCCCATGCGACAATAATCACGGGGCAGGCCCCATGCCACAACTCTATGATCATTTAAAATTCCAGCTCAGGTCTTCCACCGAAATGCAAGCCCTGAAGGGGCGAAATAGAACGAGCATGGCGGCATCGCCACATGCGACAATAATCGCCCCGTGCGAAAATCGAACGTGCGGCTACCCGCCCAATTCGGAGCAGGTATCACGCGAAAACAAAACTAACTGCAATGCATGGATAAACCAGCTTGCCTGCCCTTAATAGCGAAGCTGGGGAAACACTATTTATTTTTCCGTCATAAATGTATTTCTACTTCCTTTTGCCTTGAAGCAAAAGGAACAAAAATTCAAAGGCCCACATAATGCTGCCCACGCGCTCTCAAAAAAGCACGCGCCCGATCAGAAAGTAGTGCATGAAGGATGCAAACGTAAACGCCTTTCTGTCGGTCGCTGTGCTTTTTTGATTCATACAGCCTCCGGCCGCTATGTGGCCCGAGGCCGACGCGCTTTATATTCGGCTTGGATCTTTTATATTCGGCTTCGACGATTTATTTTCATTCCAAGTAAATAACGAGCCTACCAGATCACAAATCAACATCATGACCCCTTATTGAATGCCCTAATCGGATTTACTTCGGTGGTTAAATTGATGGTTCCATAAATCGTTCTTGGAAAGATCAGCTTGGGGCTTAAAGCTTGCTGCTTGCAGCTTCTATTTCCCAAGACCTGCTTCTCATTGTCACATTTCTACTTCCTTTTGCCTTGAAGCAAAAGGAACAAAAATTCAAGGCGCACATAATGCTGCCCACGCGCTCTCAAAAAAGCACGCGCCCGATCAGAAAGTAGTGCATGAAGGATGCAAACGTAAACGCCTTTCTGTCGGTCGCTGTGCTTTTTTGGATTCATACAGCCTCCGGCCGCTATGTGGCCCGAGGCCGACGCACTTTATATTCGGCTTCGATGATCAACTTCAAGTCTTTTATCCTTAACGAAGCCCAGAAAGGGCGAAATAACCATAGCGCGAAGGTGGCTACTTGCGCTAGGTCGCGACGACGTATTGGTTTGATATTTAAAATCAAAAATATCCTCGCATCCATGAAACTTGACGTTGGCACTTGACGCAAAATCCTTGATAGATCCATGTTCATTTCAAATCGGAGTGCAAGCCCTGAAGGGGCGAAATAACCATAGCGCGGGGTAGAGCCCCGCGCTATGGCACGACGACATGGTAGGTTTTGGCGCGTCTTTTTGCTCTCGCAAAAAGCGTGACAAAACCGGAAGGCTTTCCCATTCATTTCCTTTTTCCGATGAAAAAGAAAAAAAGAATCCTTGGCCACATAATGCTGCCCCTTAATGAATGACCTAATCGGATTTACTTCGGTGGTTCCATAAACCGTTCTTGGAAAGATCAGCTTGGGGCTTAAAGCTTGCTGCTTGCAGCTTCTGTTTCCCAAGACCTGATTTTCGTTGTCACATTTCTACTTCCTTTTGCCTTGAAGCAAAAGGAACAAAAATTCAAGGGCCCACATAATGCTGCCCCCGCGCTCTCAAAAAAGCACGCGCCCGATCAGAAAGTAGTGCATGAAGGATGCAAACGTAAACGCCTTTCTGTCGGTCGCTGTGCTTTTTTGATTCATACAGCCTCCGGCCGCTATGTGGCCCCAGGGCGACGCGCTTTATATTCGGCTTCGATGATCAACTTCAAGTCTTTTATCCTTAACGAAGCCCAGAAAGGGCGAAATAACCATAGCGCGAAGGTGGCTACTTGCGCTAGGACGCGACGACGTATTGGTTTGATATTTAAAATCAAAAATATCCTCGCATCCATGAAACTTGACGTTGGCACTTGACGCAAAATCCTTGATAGATCCATGTTCATTTCAAATCGGAGTGCAAGCCCTGAAGGGGCGAAATAACCATAGCGCGGGGTAGAGCCCCGCGCTATGGCACGACGACATGGTAGGTTTTGGCGCGTCTTTTTGCTCTCGCAAAAAGCGTGACAAAACCGGAAGGCTTTCCCATTCATTTCCTTTTTCCGATGAAAAAGAAAAAAAGAATCCTTGGCCACATAATGCTGCCCCTTAATGAATGACCTAATCGGATTTACTTCGGTGGTTCCATAAACCGTTCTTGGAAAGATCAGCTTGGGGCCTGCAGCTTGCAGCTTCTGTTTCCCAAGACCTGATTTTCGTTGTCACATTTCTACTTCCTTTTGCCTTGAAGCAAAAGGAACAAAAATTCAAGGGCCCACATAATGCTGCCCCCGCGCTCTCAAAAAAGCACGCGCCCGATCAGAAAGTAGTGCATGAAGGATGCAAACGTAAACGCCTTTCTGTCGGTCGCTGTGCTTTTTTGATTCATACAGCCTCCGGCCGCTATGTGGCCCCAGGGCGACGCGCTTTATATTCGGCTTCGATGATCAACTTCAAGTCTTTTATCCTTAACGAAGCCCAGAAAGGGCGAAATAACCATAGCGCGAAGGTGGCTACTTGCGCTAGGTCGCGACGACGTATTGGTTTGATATTTAAAATCAAAAATATCCTCGCATCCATGAAACTTGACGTTGGCACTTGACGCAAAATCCTTGATAGATCCATGTTCATTTCAAATCGGAGTGCAAGCCCTGAAGGGGCGAAATAACCATAGCGCGGGGTAGAGCCCCGCGCTATGGCACGACGACATGGTAGGTTTTGGCGCGTCTTTTTGCTCTCGCAAAAAGCGTGACAAAACCGGAAGGCTTTCCCATTCATTTCCTTTTTCCGATGAAAAAGAAAAAAAGAATCCTTGGCCACATAATGCTGCCCCTTAATGAATGACCTAATCGGATTTACTTCGGTGGTTCCATAAACCGTTCTTGGAAAGATCAGCTTGGGGCTTAAAGCTTGCTGCTTGCAGCTTCTGTTTCCCAAGACCTGATTTTCGTTGTCACATTTCTACTTCCTTTTGCCTTGAAGCAAAAGGAACAAAAATTCAAGGGTCCGACATAATGCTGCCCACGCGCTCTCAAAAAAGCACGCGCCCGATCAGAAAGTAGTGCATGAAGGATGCAAACGTAAACGCCTTTCTGTCGGTCGCTGTGCTTTTTTTGATTCATACAGCCTCCGGCCGCCTTGTGGCCCCTAGGCCTACGCGCTTTATATTCGGCTTCGATCTTTTACATTCGGCTTCGACGATTTAAGTTCATTCCAAGTAAATAACGAGACAACGGGATCACAAATAAATGGTGTGACCCCATAGTGAATGACCTAATCGGATTTACTTCGGTGGTTGAATTGGTGGTTCCATAAATCGTTCTTGGAAAGATCAGCTTGGGGCTTGCAGCTTGCTGCTTCTGTTTCCCAAGACCTGATTTTCGTTGTCACATTTCTACTTCCTTTTGCCTTGAAGCAAAAGGAACAAAAATTCAAGGGCCCACATAATGCTGCCCACGCGCTCTCAAAAAAGCACGCGCCCGATCAGAAAGTAGTGCATGAAGGATGCAAACGTAAACGCCTTTCTGTCGGTCGCTGTGCTTTTTTGATTCATACAGCCTCCGGCCGCTATGTGGCCCCAGGGCGACGCACTTTATATTCGGCTTGGATCTTTTCCATTCGGCTTCGACAATTTAAGTTCATTCCAAGTAAATAAAGAGACAACGGGATCACAAATAAATGGTGTGACCCCATAGTGAATGACCTAATCGGATTTACTTCGGTGGTTCCATAAACCGTTCTTGGAAAGATCAGCTTGGGGCCTGCAGCTTGCAGCTTCTGTTTCCCAAGACCTGATTTTCGTTGTCACATTTCTACTTCCTTTTGCCTTGAAGAAAATCATCGTGGGGCAGCCCCCATGCCATAACTCTATGATCATTTGAAATTCCAGCTCAAGTCATCCACCGAAGTGCAAGCCCTGAAGGGGCGAAATAGAACGAGCATGGCGGCATCGCCCCATGCGAAAATCATCGCGGGGCAGCCCCCATGCCATAACTCTATGATCATTTAAAATTCCAGCTCAGGTCTTCCACCGAAATGCAAGCCCTGAAGGGGCGAAATAGAACTAGCATGGCGGCATCGCCCCATGCGAAAATCATCGCGGGGCAGGCCCATGCCATTATATTCGATAATTGTTGCGTGGCAAATCTGCCTATTCAAGCCCATAAACAAAAACATCCCAAGCACTCCCATCATCCTTAAAAACCGCAACCAAATCAAAATCGGGATCGGAGATCGCCACGGCCGAAAAGAGATACTTGCCGCCCATTTCCCGGAAGAGAGACCTATCCAGTTCAAGCCGCTCAATGCGCATGTCCTGCCCCTTTAAAACGGTATAGTCACCACCCAGCTCTGCGCTGAATGCATAAGCCCGTGAACCCCAAGCCTCAAAGCCCTTGGCCAGCGCTGCATCCCGCTCCAACTCGCCTTGGATAAGCCGCCCAAACTCTTCCTTATAGGCCAGTGGATAGTCGGGCACATAGCCATCGAGCGTGTAAAAACCATTATACAAGGCCACTGCTGGCGGTATACCCACCGAGAGTACGCGGTAGGTGGAAGGATCGCCCAATTGCTCGCGTGCTTCGGCAAATAAAGCTTCGGCGTAATAGTGCTCGAAAGAGATATTTTCATTTTCACTGCTATTTTCAAACAGGGTAAACAGATAGACCACCTGTCCGGCTATGATGAGCATTGCAGCATAGGTACCAAAGCGGTTTACGCGCACCAGAACGTGCAATGCCAGCGTAAAGGCTATGATCCATGCCAGGGCCTGAAGAAATTGCAACCGGCCAAACTGGAGGGGCAGGATCGCTTGCAGGGGATCCATAATAAAGGCCAGTCCCGACCAGTTGATGATAGAAAACCAGAGCGATGAGAGTACCAAGAATTCTAAGATATTGAGGTAGAGTATCGGTTGCCGCATTTGCCGAAAGGCTAAGAAGAAGCAGGCTAAAATGGGTATAAGAATATAGGTGTGGCAGGAAGCGGAATGATACCAGCCTTCGATAAAAACATCATTAAACCTACTAAATATCAGCCCGATATAGGTATAGGTGCTTTCTATTTCTATGCGGTGCGAGACATGGCTTTCGCCAAAAAACCCGATAAAAAGCCGAATGTGCGTCAGGCTATATGAGATGCTGAGCAGGATGAGTCCAAGCAAAGATGGGAGCAGCTTATGCCGCCCGAATACCGCATCGTAGACTGCCCAAAGTCCACATAAGGCAATGAAGAAGAAGCCAATAGAAATAAGACTGGAGATGAAACCGCCCAAAGCAAATATGACCCAAGCCCATGCGGGTGCCTGCAACCCCTGCCGCCTGATGCTCATAAATGCTACAAAAAGAAAGGGCAGCGATGCCATTGAGAATCCAAATCCCCAGAAGGGAAGGACACCGTAGCATACCGCCGCCGCGGTGATCACCCAAGTATTGCCAAAAGGCATAATAAACCTGCGCACTAAGAGCCACGCCCCAACATAGGCCATCATGGCCATAAGCGACTTGCACGCTACATAACCCCAAAACAGGCCAAACGTGGCGATCAATAAAGCGGAAAAATTATACACTGGAGCCAGCGAACTTACCGGCAGGCCATTCATGATGGGCGAGACGGTAGTGGCGTCAAAATCGGTAAAATGGCCGCCTTCCAGCAGTACCTTGATCCATACCAGATTACTGTCCAGATTATCATGCACCACCAGCGGCAGGCTCTTACCATAGATGAAGTAGGGCAGCACGTAGCATAGCACCACGACCCACCCAGCCACAAGTGGGAATACTGCCTGACGCATGACATTGAAACGATATTTACTACGAGCCACGTTCAAAGCCTTGCAGTGCATGGAGTACCACGTCCTGCTCGATTTGATAATAGAAGGGTAAGCGCGCGAGGCAATGACTATAGCGCTCACATTCTGGAAGACTCCCGCTACCGTGCAGTACGCTGTAAAAGGGCGACTTATGCAGGCTCTGGTAGTGAAAGACCGCTGTAATGTCACTTTCGCGCAAATAAGAGATAAGGGCAGTGCGCTGGGCCAAACTGGGCATCACGAGGTAATACATGTGGGCATTATTGGTAGCAAAAGGCGGCAGATTTGGAAGCAGGATTTCATCACCGCTCCATTTGCTCAGCGCTTCTTGATACACATTCCATATCTCTAATCGCCGTTGCTGAATGGCATCGAGCTTCTCGAGCTGTGCCCATAAGAAAGCGGCTATCAGTTCAGATGGCAAGAAGGAAGATCCGACATCGACCCAACCATACTTATCAATCTCGCCCCGAAAAAAGGCAGCCCTATTCGTTCCCTTCTCCCATATTACTTTGGCGCGTTGCGAGTAAGCCCCGTCATTGATCACGAGCATTCCCCCTTCGCCCGAGATAATATTCTTGGTCTCATGAAAGCTGAAGGCAGCGAGGTGCCCTATGCTTCCAAGGGCTCTCTTGATGCCGTCGGCTCCGGTATAAAAGCTATCGATGGCTTGGGCGGCATCTTCGATTACGATGAGATTATGCCTTTCGGCCAATGCCATAACCTTGTCCATATCACAGGCCACGCCGGCGTAGTGCACGGGTACGATGGCCTTGGTGCGGGATGTGATAAGGCCTTCGAGCAGGTCTTCATCCATACCGGGATGGTCGCTTCGGCTATCGCAAAATATGATTTTGGCGCCGCGCAGCACGAATGCGTTTGATGTACTTACAAAGGTGAAGCTCGGCATGATCACCTCATCGCCGGGGGATATTTCGGCCAGTATCGCAGCCATCTCCAGCGCATCGGTACAGCTGGTGGTGAGCAGGCATTTTTTGAAGCCATAGCGCTCCTCGAAGTAGGTTTGGCATTTTTTGGTGAAGGGGCCGTTGCCTGAGAGGTGCTCACCGTTCATCACCTCGGAGATATATTTCAATTCCTGTCCGGTGTGGTAGGGCTTATTAAATCCGATCTTCATAATCTGTCAGTTTCAAGTACTGCCATGCCGATGCCTGTTTTGCCAAAACCATTTCCATTATAAAGCATATAATATTTCTTCTGATGCATGAATACGCAGGGATAGCATTGCATAGCTTCCTCCCATGCTTCGGTGCCGGTATGCAACGCAATGGCATCATCCCGCCGATGCCATTTCACGCCGTCCGCGCTAGTGGCGTAGCCTATTCGGTAGCCAACTATCTCTTTTGAGCCTCGGTAGGAATACCACATATGCCAGTGCTCTTTTTCTTTGATCACGCAGGGACGGGAGATGGCGTATTCATGCTTGCTGGCAAAACCTATTGCCACTTCGCCCCTGTCTGTCCAATTCACTCCATCTCCAGATCGCGCCAACTGAATATGGTAGCGATGCTGATACCCTTTTCCTATCTTATCCCAACCTATACAATTCAAAAAATACATAAAGTATTGACCCTTGTGGGCTACGACTTCCGAAGATGCGGTAAAATAGGGTCGGCCGGGAGCACGGTCTAATACGGGGCCTTCAAAAGCTTTAGTCCAATGGGTGAGATCGCGGCTGGTGGCCATGCCGATAGAATTTCTGAAGGGTACATCAACTCCTATATTCCATCCGATATAATACATATGGTACTGCCGATCATGCGCGATGATAGTGGTGGGCATCACCCCATCAGCGTCAAAGGTTCCCACCTTGCCGATGGGTAAGATTGCTCCTTTCGAATGCTTGATGATCTGGTTTTCGAGAAGTGAATAGTCTAAAAAATAAGGCTGCGACTTACCGTCAATAGTGCGTGAAGAGTAAAACACGCGGAGCACATCGCCCATAGGCCATACCACGGGCACAGCTAGATGACTCGCCCCCTGTGCGAGTGAAGGCGGAAAAATCAAACCTTGCTTAGACCAGTTCTGGAGCATCATTCAGCACTTCGTCAATAATAAAAATCGGCCGTGCCTTCACTTGCTCAAAGGTCTTGGAAAGATAGATACCTAAAATCCCATTGCTTATCAAAATCACTCCGGTAGAAAAAAGTATAGCGCAGATAAGGCTCGGCCAACCGGGATCAAATTGAATGACCGATGCAGCTAGGACAATAGAGATCGCCGAAATAATAGAAATCAGCGCGAACACCACTCCCATGCCAATGGCCAGAAATAATAATTTATTGGAGTGCGCCACAGCACCTTTTAGCGCAAGCGTCACCAATTTTGAAAAGGTGTAAGATGTCTTATCACGGGCAGATGCTGCATGCTCTACTTCTACATAAGTATGGGAGTAGCCCAGCCATTTAATCATCTGCACATAAAGGCGATCCTGGTCTTGTAATTTCAAGAATTGCTGATTCACCTTTTGAGACATGAGCAGCAAGGAGCCGGTATCTATATTAAAGGCTCCATCGGTAAGCCAAAGTAGAATGGCGTTATACATTTTACTGAAAGAACTCTTGGTACGGCTATGGGCGCGGCTCTTGCGCTTTGTAAAAACCACTTCAAAGCCTTCCCGTGCCTTATCCAAAAGCATGCATATATCTTCAGGTCGATCTTGAAGGTCACAGTCCATAAGCACCGCATAAGCTCCGCGCGCCTTGGACAGGCCGGCGGTGATAGCCTGATGCTGACCAAAATTACGGCTTAGGTTTATAGCCTTCACCCGCATTTCGACTTTGGCTTCCTGCACCATCTCACTCCAAGAATTATCTGGGCTGCCGTCATTGACCAAAATAATCTCATAATTTTCCGTGATCTCCGCAAGGGCTTCCTTTATGCGCTTCACCAATTCAGGTACGATGCCTTCGGCTTTGTACACCGGAGAGACGACAGAGATCAAGGGCATTTCCATCAGAGTTTAAATGCTGAGCTGGGCTTTTCAAGTTTCACACTGCGCGGTGCTACATAGACGCCTTGCCTTTCGGTATTTTTCGCTATGACCGCTCCTGCGCCGATCAGGCACTCAGGGGCTATGGTCACTTGATGGGCCAGCGTGCTATTGACCCCCAGAAAACAATAAGACTCAATACGGCAATGTCCCGAGATCACTACATGCGAACTAATGAAATTATGTGATTCGATCTCTGAGTGATGGCCGATATGGTTGCCACTCCAAATGGTCACATTATCCCCTATTTTCACATAGGGCTGTATCGTATTATCTTCAAAAATAAAGCAGTTCTTCCCACATTGATAGTTGGTTAAGTAACTGCAATTCGGACTGATATAGGTGGCCAGCAGATAACCCTTTGCTTCTGCTTCGGCGTATTTTTTTGCCCTCAACTTATTCATTTCGGCATAGCTCAGGGCTATGAACATGTCATACCGCTCCGGCGGGTGGCTGGTGCCGATCTCTTCAAAACCCATCAACGGTTTATCGAGATAGGTATCGCTTTCGCGAAAAGCAGAATCCACACAAAAGCATCCGACCCGATAGTCGGTATCCCGCTCGAAATAATCGTGGGCAATCTGCGCTATATCGCCTGTTCCAAAAATTATAAGCTTTTTCATTTCCGCACAATGATAGTAAATTCATAAAGCCCATAATCATGCAGCAAGGCTACATCTTTCGAGAAATTCTTTTTGCAGAAGCCAAAGAACTCTTCGGGCGAAGCGTAGTAAAGGTATTCGCGCCGCTTATCTATATCAGAATACGATGTTAGGATATTGAATGAAAAACCTTTATTGGCGATTGAATAGATCTGTCTCAATGAGTCTTTTATGTATACATTCCATTCATCGTCAGCAAGATGCTGCCTTACATTGTATATACCGCTGGCTATGGCATAATCGGTTTTCGGGATATCTGCGATCGCGTCTATCACCTTAAATTTACCGCTATGGAGCGGATAGGTTTTAACCGCTTCCTTGATCATTTCGGGTGAGAGATCATAGCCGGAATAGCTCAAGTCACCCCGCCCCGTGGCGCTCAGGTAATCTACGTAAGCCCCATATCCACAGCCTATATCGGCGAGGCTGCCATCCCCTTCGGGCAATAGCCTGCTCAGCTGCTCGAAACGCAAGAATTGAGATTCCCGGCCGTTCCAGTCCACCCCTTCCGGTGATGTGCCATGCTGCCTTATCTTTTCGGAATAATAGTCCGATACTATTTTGGAAGCGTTCTTCATTGCGTTTTGATCCATTTTTTATCAGCACCAGCGTGCAGCAGCACATCAAATATGCTTACCCCATGCTCAAAGGCACCGCGCTGCTGACCGTATTCCGGATATCCGGCATAATCCATCCACTTTACGTCGATGTCTTTTGCCGTGAAGGGGGCAAGATCCATATACGCCTTAGCGGCAGGTCCGGAGATATATTCTGTAGCGTGCTCTATTTGCTCTAGCACACTGATTAGCGCCTCCGTCTTAGCGCCCTGAATATCAAATTTTCTGGAATCCACCAATTCAGTGTCAATGCATAAAACGCTACAGATTTTACTAATGAAAAATCGGTTTACATCGCTCAAAAGAGTAAAACGGCCGGCTTCTTCATACCAGTTTTCAATCTGTGGAAACCACGTGTCAAACTGGTCTGCTTTGGCATAATTAAGCTCAATGCCCCTTAGGTGCTTAGCCGCCCAGGAAGAATCGGAAATATGGGTTTCATTGATCTTTTGAAGATACTTCCCCTTCACATCTACCGGGATGGTGAGCCATTGAAGTCCTTGCGCCGTCTTGATCTTATTGCGATTGCGCCAGTCCCTGCGGGTATATTGCATATCATCGTAGAGCACAAAAATATCGGCCTGATCGATCATGTCAAAATAACCTTTCCAGGGTATGTAGTTGGATTGTGAAATGGCCACCTTCATAGGGGTACGAAGATAGGATATTATGAATATCGACGGATGGCATGGCTGATGAACTGATGGGAACGGCAATGCACCGGCTAGAGATTATTGCCACGGAGCAATGCCTTTCAACTTAATGAAACACCATCAGCATATTTGAACCATATTTTCAATATTTTTCCAACGGTCGTCATAGGATTCGATTAACGCAACAATCATTGTATTGCAATCCCGCTGTCGCTCGTCGAAATGCAAGCCCTGAAGGGGCGAAATAGAACGAGCATGGCGGCATCGCCCCATGCGACAATAATCGCCCCGTGCGAAAATCAAACGTGCGGCTACCCGCCCAATTCGAAGCAGGTATCACGCGAAAACAAAACTAACCGCAATGCATGGATAAACCAGCTTGCCTGCCCTTAATGGCGAAGCTGGGGAAACACTATTTATTTTTCCGTCATAAATGTATTTCTACTTCCTTTTGCCTTGAAGCAAAAGGAACAAAAATTCAAAGGCCCACATAATGCTGCCCACGCGCTCTCAAAAAAGCACGCGCCCGATCAGAAAGTAGTGCATGAAGGATGCAAACGTAAACGCCTTTCTGTCGGTCGCTGTACTTTTTTGATTCATACAGCCTCCGGCCGCTATGTCGCCCGAGGCCGACGCGCTTTATATTCGGCTTGGATCTTTTCCATTCGGCTTCGACCATTTATTTTCATTCCAAGTAAATAACGAGCCTACCAGATCACAAATCAACATCATGACCCCTTATTGAATGCCCTAATCGGATTTAATTCGGTGGTTCCATAAACCGTTCTTGGAAAGATCAGCTTGGGGCTTAAAGCTTGCTGCTTGCAGCTTCTGTTTCCCAAGACCTGATTTTCGTTGTCACATTTCTACTTCCTTTTGCCTTGAAGCAAAAGGAACAAAAATTCGAAGGCCCACATAATGCTGCCCACGCGCTCTCAAAAAAGCACGCGCCCGATCAAAAAGTAGTGCATGAAGGATGCAAACGTAAACGCCTTTCTGTCGGTCGCTGTACTTTTTTGATTCATACAGCCTCCGGCCGCTATGTGGCCCAAGGCCGACGCGCTTTATATTCGGCTTGGATCTTTTCCATTCGGCTTCGACGATTTAGTTTCATTCCAAGTAAATAACGAGCCTACCAGATCACAAATCAACATCATGACCCCTTATTGAATGCCCTAATCGGATTTACTTCGGTGGTTAAATTGATGGTTCCATAAATCGTTCTTGGAAAGATCAGCTTGGGGCTTGCAGCTTGCAGTTTCTGTTTCCCAAGACCTGATTTTCGTTGTCACATTTCTACTTCCTTTTGCCTTGAAGCAAAAGGAACAAAAATTCAAGGGCCCACATAATGCTGCCCACGCGCTCTCAAAAAAGCACGCGCCCGATCAGAAAGTAGTGCATGAAGGATGCAAACGTAAACGCCTTTCTGTCGGTCGCTGTACTTTTTTGATTCATACAGCCTCCGGCCGCTATGTCGCCCGAGGCCGACGCGCTTTATATTCGGCTTCGATCTTTTACATTCGGCTTCGACCATTTATTTTCATTCCAAGTAAATAACGAGCCAACGGGATCACAAATAAATGGTGTGACCCCATAGTGAATGACCTAATCGGATTTACTTCGGTGGTTAAATTGGTGGTTCCATAAATCGTTCTTGGAAAGATCAGCTTGAAGCTTGAAGCCTGCAGCTTGCAGCTCTTTTTCATTCGGCTTGATTTTTTACTTTCGGCTGGGCAGATTTAAGTTCATTCCAAGTAAATAAGGCGCCGACCAGATCACAAATCAACATCATGACCCCTTATTGAATGCCCTAATCGGATTTGCTTCGGTGATTAAATTGGTGACGCCACAAATCATTCTTGGAAAGATCAGCTTGAAGCTTGAAGCTTGAAGCCTGCAGCTTGCAGCTTTTTTTCCCAAAGCCTTCGCTCTTTTTCATTCGGCTTGATCTTTTACTTTCGGCTGTGCAGATTTAAGTTCATTCCAAGTAAATAACGAGCCTACCAGATCACAAATCAACATCATGACCCCTTATTGAATGCCCTAATCGGATTTACTTCGGTGGTTAAATTGATGGTTCCATAAATCGTTCTTGGAAAGATCAGCTTGAAGCTTGAAGCCTGCAGCTTGCAGCTTTTTTTCCCAAAGCCTTCGCTCTTTTACATTCGGCTTGATCTTTTATATTCGGCTTCGACGATTTAGGTTCATTCCAAGTAAATAAGGCGCCGACCAGATCACGAATCAACATCATGATTTCTTAGTGAATGCCCTAATCGGATTTACTTCGGTGTTTAAATTGATGGTTCCATAAATCGTTCTTGGAAAGATCAGCTTGGAGCTTGGGGCTTGCAGCTTGAAGCCAATTCAAATAAAGACCCAGCCCGCACACCGCACCTAATCAGAAGGGACTGGCAGCTAGGAACCAAGTAAACGCTTAAAGCTCTCCAAAAAACCTACCTTCGCAAAAAAAGTATAGCGAGAAATGCACACCTACCTGATAGGAGAAATAGGACAAAATCACAATGGCTCTGTCGATATTGCAAAATTGATCGTAGACGGTGCCGCCCGCACCATTGAAGAAGAACTCTTTGGCATAACCCTCAAAGGGCTCGATGCGGTGAAGATGACCAAGCGCGACCTGCGCTATGAGCTGAGCGATAGCCAGATGAGCCGCCCCTACGAAGGATCCAATTCTTTTGGCGCCACCTATGGCGCCCACCGCGAAGTGCTGGAACTGAGTGATGAACAACACGCCGAAGTATTTGCATACGCCAAGAGCTTGGGACTCGATTTTGTGGAAACACTTTGCGCCCCTTCATGCCTTTCCATACTGAAGCACTTCAGCCCCGACTACCTCAAGGTGGCCTCGCGCGACCTTACCAACCTGCCCCTGCTCGAAGCATTGGCAGAGACCCAACTGCCCATCATCCTCTCTACCGGTATGGCCGGAGATAAGGAGCTGGATCAAGCGCTGGGCACCATTGCAGCGAAGCACGAAAAGATAAACATCCTGCACTGCGTATCGCAATACCCTACCCAACCAAAGAATGTAAACCTGCGGACCATCACCTATTTGCAGAAGAAATATCCCGATTATACCATCGGCTATAGCGATCATACCATCGGCATATCGGTGCCCGTGGCTGCAGTGGCCATGGGTGCGGAGATCATTGAAAAACATATCACGCTAGACCGCCGCATGAAGGGTACCGACCAGGCCGGCTCGCTCGGTCCCGATGGGCTCAACCGCATGGTGCGCGACATACGTCTGCTCGAAATGGAGATGGGCGAAGAGAAAATATTTATTGCCGATGGGGTCGATGTGGCCAAAAATAAGTTGGAGCGATCGGTGGCCACCAATAAGGAAATTGAGCAAGGACAGGTGATAACGGCCGATGACATACACCTTTTAAGCCCCGGCGATGGTTTTAAGTGGAGCGAACGTATGGATGTGGTAGGCAAGAAGGCTTCCGCCAAAATTGCGGTCAACGAAGTAATCTATCAAAAAGATTTGGAATGAAATTAAGAACCCTCGCCTCAGAAAAAGAAAAAGACAACCGCCAGATACAGGCTCAACTTTTTGAGCAAAGTCCGGTGGCGCCCGCTGAGCGTGTGGCACAAGTGGGACTCTACCAGCGCCGACAAGAACTCTCTAAAGCGCTATTCCTGAACGATCTATACCAGAAGTTTCTCGGTACCCACGGCGTAATCATGGAGTTTGGAACCCGCTGGGGACAAAATCTTGCTACGCTATCCAACCTGCGCGGCATCTACGAACCTTTCAATTATAACCGGAAGATCATCGGCTTCGACACGTTCGAAGGGTTTATTGGCACCGAAGCCAAAGATGGGCAGGCCGAGTATATTGAAGAAGGTGCATTTGGCGTAAGCGCCAATTATGAAGACCACCTACAGGCAGTGCTCGAGACCAATCAGGCCGAGAGTCCACTGAATCACATCAATAAATTTGAGCTTTGTAAGGGCGATGCACCAAAACAATTGGCAGCCTACCTAGAGCGCAATCCGCAGACGATCATTGCCTTCGCATATTTTGACTTTGATATTTACGCCCCAACCATCGAATGCCTGAAGTTGATCAAGCCCCATTTGGTAAAGGGCAGCGTAATAGGCTTCGACGAGTTGAACGACCCCGGTTTTCCGGGTGAGACGGTGGCGCTACAGGAAGCCTTCGGCCTTAACGCCATTCGCCTTGAGCGCAACCAATTTGCAGCAATGCAATCCTATTTCATCTTTTAATGAGCCCTATCAAACTCGTGCTCACCGACATAGACGGCGTATGGACCGACGGCGGGATGTATTACGACCAAATGGGCAATGAACTCAAAAAATTTAACACCTATGACAGTGCCGGAGTGCTGTGGTGCCGGATGCTCGATATCAAAGTGGGCATACTCACCGGCGAGACGACCGAGATCGTAAAACGGCGCGCTGAGAAGCTTCAGCTGGACTATCTCTTTCAAGGAGCTACCGATAAGCTTTCCATAGCCAAAAAGCTGTGCGAAGAGCTGCGCATTACCTTCTCTGAAGTGGCCTATCTCGGCGATGACCTGAACGACATTGAGCTTCTCAAAGCAGCGGGGATCTCTGCTTGTCCGGCGTCGGCTCCGGACTACATCCAAAAGCTTTGTAAGCACGTGCTCACCAAAAGTGGCGGCGAGGGCGTATTCCGCGAATTTGTGGAAACCCTCGTGGTAGGTGACGCGATGGATGCGTTGGTCGACCGTTTGTAATTGGTCCACGCGGTCAAAAGACTTACATACCGACTCCCTTCGGTCGCACATGCTCATTTCCGTTATTCGCACATACGCACATCTGTTGGCCATATTTCGTTCAAAGGCATTCCTTCCGGTCACCCAATTCAATCGCTGGAGAGGATTGGGTAGACCAGAGCTCTTGCTATCTAAAACGGTATAGTTCAAAAATTTGGGTACTTTGGACGCCGAAATTATCAGAAAGCCAAAACAACCATTTCTGTCAAAACATCTCTCGTGATCAAAAAAATCCTTCGAAGCGTAAAGACCTATGCGGTCCAAAAGAAAGAAAAAAGTCTCCTTAAAAGATTGACTGATGAAGATCGGGCATTGATTATTGAACTGAGAGAAAAGAACCTGACCTACCTTTCTTCCGCAAAAATGGCGAATATCGTCTACACCATCCGCTCCATGAACGAAGCCGGGCTAAAAGGAAAACTGATCGAGGCGGGTTGCGCACTGGGCGGGTCTTCCATCCTCATCTCCAAACTGAAGCTCCAAGCATCTGAATTTAAGGTGTACGATGTATTTGGAATGATCCCACCCCCCACCAAAGAAGATCCGAATGATGTGGGTGAGCGGTATCAAACCATCTTAGAAGGCAATTCAACGGGACTGGGACCTGATCTCTATTACGGTTACGAAGAAAATTTATTCGACAAGGTTATCGGTAATTTGAAATCATTCGATGTGATCCCGGATAAGGAAAACATCACACTTATAAAAGGTCTGGTACAGGACACGATGCATCTCCATGAGCCCGTCGTTTTCGCTCATATAGACGTCGATTGGTACGAGCCTGTAACAACGTGTCTGTCACGAATCTGGCCTAATTTGGTTATGGGTGGATGCATCATTCTAGATGATTACCACGATTGGGGCGGTTGCCGGAAGGCCACCGATGGGTTTTTGAGAAAACACGCCGACCAATATTCCATGGACGACCGCTTCGGATCTTTAAAAATCACTAAAATTAAATAGACAACCGCTGGTTCTTTGGGCTGGTTTTGAGTTTCGCATGGACTCCCTGCGGTCGCCCATTTAGGAGTCCGTATAGATCACGAAAAACTAAATTCTATCTCCCGCCCAATAAACTCATCAGCTCATCAAGCTTTGGAGAAAGGATGATCTCGGTGCGGCGATTGAGCGCACGGCCTTCTGCGCTATCATTTGATGCACGCGGCTGAAACTCTCCACGGCCAGCGGCGGTCAGCCTTTTGGGTTCGATACCTTTTGCTTCAAGCAGCCGTACGATCGATGTTGCACGCCCCGCAGAAAGATCCCAATTGTCCTTGTACACACTCGTCTTAATAGGCACATTATCCGTATGTCCTTCGATAAGGATGTCGATTTCCTTATTCTTCCCAAGCACATTTGCCAGCGCGTCGATGGCTTCCTTCCCTTTATCTTCTACCGAAGCGCTTCCCGATTTGAATAAAAGTTTATCGGACATCGATACGTACACCTTTCCATTCTTCACTTCTACCGAAAGCTCATCGGCCTTGAAGCCAAGCAACGCGTCGCGCAAAATAGAATTCAAACGATTCGTGATCGAATCTTGGCGCGCTATAATGGCCTGCATTTCTCGAAGTGCTTTTTCCCGTTCGGCAAGGGTTTTTTCCTTATTGGCAAGCTGCTGTGATTTATCCTTGAGCTGGGCGCTCATCTCTTCTTCCGTCATAGAGCTTTCATCCTGCAATTTATTGTAGGCATTCTGAAGATTTTCTTTTGCATCCATCTCTGCAGAAAGCTCATCTTGCAAAACCTTGGTACGCTGGCAGAGAGAATCACGTTCATTGACCACAGCGGTGACCCGCTTGCTGGCCGAAAATTTTTCTGGTTTCGCTTCTCCGCACTTATAGATGGTGGAGCAGGAAGTAAAAAGAAAAGCTAGGCATAGCGTATTCAATATCGCTTTCATGGGATGTAGTTTTGTTTTCAAAAGTAAATATAAAACGGCACGAAATACCGATGCGCAACAAAACTGTACACGGCGTTTTAAAAAAGCAAAAAAGCATCTCTTAGGAGATGCTTTTCGCGGTACGTCCGACCTATTTTTCGGTGGTACCCGGAGCGGGAATCGAACCCGCACGGCCGCAATGGCCACAGGATTTTAAGTCCTGCGTGTCTACCTATTCCACCATC
This sequence comes from uncultured Cryomorphaceae bacterium, assembly GCA_963836915.1. Taxonomy (GTDB): domain Bacteria; phylum Bacteroidota; class Bacteroidia; order Flavobacteriales_D; family Cryomorphaceae; genus Cryomorpha. Next base: position 2,056,282 of record CAWILH010000002.1, read on the forward strand.
CGGGCGAGGGGGCAAATGTAATACTTTCGGGATATATTCGGGCATGAACTTCAATGGGCTTTTCTGAAGGCTTAAACCAATACTCGAAACTTATCAATCGGAGCTGGCCCAGCATTTCTGCAAATTGTCTTCCGACAAAAAGTGAGCTGGAAAGTGGACTGAGAAGTTTTCGAGTTGCCTTCGGCTACACCCCTCAAACGACCATTATCCGACCATTTCATCCCGATTCGCTCTTCGTATTTCATGTCAATAAATGACCGCTGGCGAACTCCCCAGTCAGAGCCCTGAAGGGGCGAAATAGATCCAGCCATGGGCACCGCCCATGGCTGCATGAAACACGCCCATGGCTACTTGATATACGCATTAGCCGCACCAAACACGCGTTGGCCGCACCCCATTCATCCTACTAAACCATTCTCGGCTACACCCCTCAAACGACCACTATCCGACCATTTCATCCCGATTCGTTCTTCGTATTTCATGTCAATAAATGACCGCTGGCGAACTCCCCAGTCAGAGCCCTGAAGGGGCGAAATAGATCCAGCCATGGGCATCGCCCATGGCTGCATGAAACACGCCCATGGCTACTTGATATACGTATTGGCCGCACGAATCACGCGTCTGCCGCACCCCACTCGTACTACTCAATCATTCTCGGCTACACACTTCGAACGACCACTATCCGACCATTTCATCCCGATTCGTTCTTCGTATTTCATATCAATAAATGACCGCTGGCGAACTCTCCGGTCAGAGCCCTGAAGGGGCGAAATAGATCCAGCCATGGGCAACGCCCATGGCTGCATGAAACACGCCCATGGCTGCACGATATACGCCCCTGCCTGCACGAATCACGCGTCTGCCGCACCCCACTCGTACTACTCAATCATTCTCGGCTACACACTTCGAACGACCACTATCCGACCTTTTCATCCCGATTCGTTCTTCGTATTTCATATCATTAAATCACCGCTACGCGAACTCCCCAGTCAGAGCCCTGAAGGGGCGAAATAGATCTCAGCCATGGGCATCGCCCATGGCTGCATGAAACACGCCTATGGCTACTTGATATACGTATTGGCCGCACGAATCACGCCTGTGGCGGCAAGCCATACGCCCGCGGCGGCTTAATATTCGCCCGCGGCGGCTTGATGTGCGCCCGCGCCCTCACGCCGTGCGCAAGTTCCGCACGATCGCGAGAAGGATTATCCGCTCCTGCGTCGCGGATGATCCCAAGGGGGGGGTGCTTTCAAGTGAAAAAGCCCGACCGCTCCTTCGTCGCGGTCGCTTTTTTTAAGCCCAAAAATTGCTTCAAGCGAGCTTGGCAATTTTTGGGCTTAAAAAAAGCCACAACCTACCGGTTGTGGCTTTTTTTCTTGAGCGGGAGACGGGATTCGAACCCGCGACCCCGACCTTGGCAAGGTCGTGCTCTACCAGCTGAGCTACTCTCGCGTTTATTGGATTGCAAAACTAAAGATAAATTTCGATTCTCAAAAAATCAATGTCATTTACCTGTGATTTTTTTGATCTCATTCAGCTTCATCAACGCTTCTACAGGAGTAAGGGCATTGATATCCAGACTGCTTATCTCATCCCTGATCTTTTCAAGAACAGGGTCATCAAGCTTGAAAAAACTCAACTGCATGGATTCTTTCTCGCCACTGCCGGGCAGCGCGCGAAGATCGCTGGAATGTGACTTCTCAAGCCGTGCCATAATATCATTTGCCCTGCTCACCACCTTGGGAGGCATACCGGCCATCTGTGCCACATGGATACCAAAACTATGCTCACTGCCACCTTGCTTCAACTTTCGCATAAATAGCACGCGATCGCCGACTTCCTTTACACTGACATTGAAATTTTTGACGCGCTTAAAAAGCGCTTCCATCTCATTGAGCTCGTGGTAATGGGTGGCGAAAAGTGTCTTGGCACGGGTCTTTTTATGCTCGTGTATATATTCGGTGATGGCCCAAGCGATGGATATTCCATCATAAGTGCTCGTACCCCGCCCGATCTCATCAAGCAATACCAAGCTGCGATCAGAAAGATTATTTAATATGCTCGCCGTTTCATTCATCTCTACCATGAAAGTAGATTCGCCCGATGAAATATTATCGCTCGCCCCCACCCGCGTAAAAATCTTGTCGACCGTTCCTATCCGAGCGGCTTTTGCGGGTACATAAGACCCTATTTGCGCAAGGATTACGATAAGCGCCGTTTGGCGCAGCAGCGCTGACTTGCCCGCCATATTGGCCCGGTGATCATCATGATCTGCTGCGTAGAGCGGTCTAAGAATACGTCATTTGCGATGTACGCTTCACCTATGGGCAATTGCTGCTCGATCACCGGGTGGCGGCCATCCTTGATATCGAGAATGTCGCTCTCATCGATTACCGGCTTGTTATAGGCGTTCTCATCGGCTATGCGGGCGAAGGAAATCAGGCAGTCGAGCTGCGCTATACGACGGGCATTCAGTTGAACCGGCTCTACAAAAGCTGACAGATCGAGAATCAAATCGGTAAAAAGCTGACTTTCCAGCTCTTGGATCCGCTCTTCGGCGCCGAGTATCTTTTGCTCATAGCCCTTTAGCTCTTCGGTGATGTACCGCTCGGCGTTGACCAAGGTTTGCTTGCGCACCCACTCTTCGGGCACCTTATCTTTATGGTTATTGCGTACTTCAAGGTAGTAGCCGAACACATTATTGAAGGCGATTTTAAGCGATGGAATTCCGGTGCGCTGGCTCTCGCGCTGCTGTATCTCGAGCAGGCGCTCCTTGCCGTGGGTTTTAATGGATCTCAGCTCATCAAGCTCATCGCTTACCCCTTTGGCTATTACATTTCCTTTGGCCAACTGTACGGGGGCTTCAGGCTGAACTTCGCGGCGTATGCGGTCTATCACGCTATTGCAGGGGTTGAGCTGCTCGGCGATATGCTCTAGGGTCTCGTTTCCCGTAAGGGTAAGAATCTCTTGGATGGGTACCATGGCCTTTAGCGCCCTGCCCAGCTGTAGCACTTCCCTTGGATTGATCCTGCCCACCGATACCTTTGAGATCAGGCGTTCTATATCGCCAATCTGCTCAATATGAGAACCAAGCTTAGTGGTGGTCTCTTTTTGCGAAAGCAGAAAACCTACTGCTTCGTGGCGCTGTACGATGGTTTTTTTGGTCTTTAGCGGAAGCACGAGCCAGCGCTTCATAAGCCGGCTGCCCATGGGTGATATCGTGCGGTCTATAATCGAAAGCAGCGACGAACCCCCTTCTGATGAAGGGTTTACCAACTCTAGATTTCGTATGGTGAAGCGGTCGAGCCATACATAACTGTCTTCTTCGATCCTGCGCAAACGTGTGATGTGCCCGAGCTTCTCATGGTGCGTATCTTGAAGGTATTGCAGCGCGGCACCACAGGCTACGATACCTAGGTGCATTTCGCTTACGCCAAATCCTTTGAGCGACTTTGTTTTAAAATGGGCAAGTAATTTATCATAGGCAAAATCGGTGGTGAACACCCAGTCATCCATGCGGAAAGTGTGGAACTTGCCGCCAAATGATGAAATAAAGCGCGACTCGTGATTGCGCTGGTAGAGCACCTCGCTCGGTTTAAAGCTCTGGATCAGCTTTTCGATATAGGGCATTGAACCTTCGGCCGCCATAAACTCGCCCGTGCTGATATCGAGCAGGCTTAGCCCTGCCCTGTCTTTTTCGAAATGCACGGCAGCGAGAAAATTATTGGTGGTATGGTCTAAAACCTGATCATTGAAAGCTACGCCGGGGGTGACCAGTTCGGTAACGCCGCGCTTCACGATGGTCTTGGTCATCTTCGGGTCTTCCAGCTGATCGCAAATGGCTACGCGGTATCCCGCCCGCACCAGTTTGGGCAGGTATACATCGATCGAGTGATGTGGAAAACCGGCCAGCTCGATATGTGCCGCCGCGCCATTCTTGCGCTTGGTAAGCACGATGCCAAGGGCGCTTGATGTCTTGATGGCATCCTGTCCGAAGGTTTCGTAAAAGTCGCCCACCCTGAAAAGCAGCAGGGCGTCTGGATATTTGGCCTTGAGCCCCAGATACTGTTTCATCAAAGGGGTTTCTTTACTTTGGTCTTTCTTTACCGCTTTCTTTTTCTCAATGGTATCTGCCATAACCACGAAAATACCACTAAAAACCTGGCTTTCGATATTCCTTCACAGGCCACTTATTATTTCTTATGAACACCAAAACACCCAACCAAGCCCTGAACAGGCTCTCGCCAGAAGCATATAAAGCGAGCAGCAAAGCGCCTATTTATGTCGTACTTGACAATGTACGCAGCGCCCAAAATGTGGGAAGTGTATTCAGATCTTCCGATGCATTCAGATGTACCAAAATCCTGCTCTGCGGCATTACGGCCAAGCCCCCGCACCGCGAGATCAACAAGAGTGCGCTGGGCGCCACAGAGTCGGTAGAATGGGAATATTTTGAATCGACCGAAATGGCGGTAGATTCATTGCTGGCAGCAGAGATCGAACTATATGCCGTAGAGCAAACATCAGATGCAATAGCCCTAAAAAATTTTAATCCAAACCCATCGAAACCGATCGCATTGATCTTCGGAAACGAAATAGATGGCGTACAGGAATCGGTCATTGCAAAATCTACCGGGTGCATTGAGATCATACAGTACGGCACCAAGCACTCGCTTAATGTGGCGGTATGCGCAGGAATGGCGCTATGGCATTGTTCCAGCATTTTTCTAAAAGAAATGGGCTGAGCTTCCGCCAAAAATTGGATGATTTTTGGCGGAAGACATAAAACCTATCGCATTGAAATCGTAGGGATAGATAGTAGCACCGACTACTTGGTAGACTTCCATCATTGACCTATGGCACCAGATAGTCAATTTTTGTATCTTGCGACGCCTTTGAAAACGGTTAAAAAGCATAGAATCCAGTGAGAATAAGTGCCGTACTTTTATTTCTAACGCTCAGCGGCTCTGCCTTCGGGCAATATTTTAATGGGCAGAACACCTTTTGGAAGAGCAACCGGCAGTCCATCAGTTTCGGGGTCGGTGTGTCCAATTTTCTCGGTGAGCTTGGCGGGCGCGACCAGGTAGGTACCGATTTCGTTTACGATCTTGAATTTGCCGAAACGAAACCCGCACTCCAGTTCAATTATCGTTACCAACTCGGCCAGCGGATCTATGCCAAGGCACAGCTGGGCTTTGCACTGGTAGGTGGTAACGACGCGCTTACCGAAGAAATCTTCAGGAGAAATCGTAATCTCTCTTTTCGATCTACCATTTTCGAATTTTCTGGTGGACTTGAATTTGACGTCCTTCAATTTTCTAATGTAAGCCGCTATAATAGAGTCGCCACAAAAACACGCCATAGCTCATCGGTCTATCTTACGGCAAGTATTGGTGCCGCACGCTTCAATCCCAAAGCCAACTTCGCCGGTGATTGGTATGCGCTAAAACCGTACGGTACAGAAGGCCAGAAGCAAGAAGCGCTGAAGAATATTCCTTGTTTACCGTGATACTTCCCCTTGGGATAGGCTACCGCTATGAGCTCGACAAGAAATGGACGATCGGAGCAGAGCTTACGCACCGCATCACTTTCACAGATTATATCGATGATGTGAGCACGGTTTACTATGACAATGATTTGATCAGACAAGGTCAGGGAGAGCTGGCAGCCTTTTTCGCCGATCCCAGTTTGGGATTTTACGTCGATGAAAATGGACGTGAGATTCCCTTGAACTCTACATTTACTGGAGCGCAGCGCGGCGACAATAATGATAACGATGCTTATTTTACCTTCGTAGTAAGTGCTTATTATAAATTGTCAAAGAGTAGATTTGGCCGAGGCCGTGGCCGTGTAACGAAGCGCAGAAAGCGCAGGGCAGTATTCTAGGCCACCCTCATCCATCCATCCTTATGTAGTCTGATTATTGGGGCTTCCGCCAAGGCGGTAAAACATCATTAACCAAGTTGAATCCGATGGGCATACCGGAGTTCAGATATTTACAAAAATCGATCGGCACTGCTGATTTCCCAGTCCGACGATAATCGAATGTGGGTGATTACCTTTCCGAAATGGAAAAACCACTCAAATGGGGTATACTGGGTGCCGGCATTATCGCCCATAAATTGGCCGAAGCCCTTGGCATCAGCGCCCGATCGAAGCTGGAAGCCGTGGCTTCTAAAACACCCGAAAAAGCCAGTGCCTTTGCCGAAGAATTTAAAATCAGCAAGGCATACACGTATTCTGAGCTTGTAAACGACTCCAGCATAGATGTGATTTATATCGCGACCACGCATAACTTTCACCATGAGAATGCCCTGCTCGCTTTAAATGCCGGTAAGCATGTGCTCATCGAAAAACCCTTTACCGTAAACGCCACTCAGGCCGAAGAGCTCATCGTTTTGGCAAAAGAGAAAAACTGCTTTTTGATGGAAGCGATGTGGACGCGATTTCTGCCCAGTGTAGGCCAGATCAAATCGCTTATTGATCAGGGAGAAATCGGTCAACTCAAAAATATGGTTTTCACCTTTGGCGGCTTTACACCACCCAAATACTACGATAGACTGCGTGACATCAATCTGGCCGGCGGTGTGACGCTCGATATGGGAATCTACCCCATCTCGCAGGCTTGCTTCATGGCCGGTAGCCTGCCGGTAGAAGTGAGATCAATGGCAGGGATGAGTGAATCGGGCGTTGATGAAGTCTCCAATTATATGTTCCGATTTGGCCACGGTGCTTTCGCAAACATCACCACCAGCTTTAATCTCTACATGAAAAACTGCGCCACCTTTTACGGTTCGGAAGGCTATATCGAATTCCCTGATTTTCAACGGGGACAGCACTTTACCGTTTTCAGGCATGGCGGCACCAATACGCTAGATGGCGGTAAGCAGCACGATGTGGAGATGGACGCAAATGGATTTATCTATCAGGTAGAAGAAGTGGAGCGCTGCATCGCTAAAGGCAAAACCGAAAGCACCCTCATGCCACTTTCAGAAACCGTTGCCATCATGAAACTGATGGACGAAATGCGCCGCAAATGGGGATTTAAATATCCTTTTGAAAAGAGATGAATGACGCCCGCCTTGATATTGGCGCTATTGCGGAATACTGCTGAAAATGAAAATGCCGTGAATCGCTAAGCTGACCATCGAACGGTGAATACTTAAGACACTACTTCAACCCCATCCACATGGATTTACCGCAGAAAAAAGGGTAAAACGAATGGATATCAAGACTTATGTCAAAAACCATTGCCCGAACCGACAAGGCGCTACCGAAAATATCAGTCAAACTTCTCGAGCCCGCGCTCTAGCCAATCATCAAAGAGCTCAATCTCACCATAGTCCTGATAATTGGCAGGCTCGATAAGTTGCTTCTCATCGTGGTCGAGCAATACATAAAACGGCTGTGCATTAACCCCGTATTCCAGCTCTTGAAAAGCTGCCCATTTATTACCCACGGTACGCAATTTCTTGGTTCTGCCGCCAGTAAGCTCCACCATTACCTGCTCTTCTAATGGGAGATCTACCTTCTCATCCACATAAAGCGAGATGAGTACGACCTCTTCCGAAAGCTTGCGCTTGATCTCGGTATCAGACCAAACGTTCTGCTCCATTTTACGGCAGTTTACACAAGCCCAACCCGTAAAATCAAGCATCACAGGTTTATCAACTTCTTTGGCGTAAGCCATACCCTTATCGTAATCATGGAATACGTAAATACCCTGCGGGCCAAGGTGTTGATCGCTGCCATGTGCTTCTGGAGCGGAGGTGCTACCGCCCAAAAAGCCAACTCCTTGCGGACTCTCGCTATACTCCATAGGCGGCGGGAAGGCAGCAATCAATTTAAGTGGCGCACCCCATAATCCAGGGATCATATACACCGTAAACATACCCGTGACCACTGCCAGCAATAGCCGGGTGACGGAGATATGCTTGAGATCGCTATCATGCGAAAGTTTGAGCTTGCCAAGCAAATAGAGCGTAAGGAACGCAAAGATGACGATCCAAATAGCAAGAAAAACCTCGCGCTCCAGCCAATGCAATTGAAGTACTAGATCGGCATTCGACAGAAACTTAAAGGCAAGTGCGAGTTCCAAAAAGCCGAGTACCACCTTGACCGAATTGAGCCAACCGCCAGACTGTGGCAAGGAATTGAGCCAACCCGGGAAGGCAGCAAAAAGTGCAAACGGTAGGGCGATGGCCAGCGAAAATCCAAACATGCCGATGGCTGGGGCCGAACCACCCTTTGATGCCGCCTCGACAATGAGCGTGCCCACGATAGGGCCAGTACACGAAAACGATACCAGCGCTAGGGTAAAGGCCATGAAGAAGATTCCGATCAGGCCACCCTTATCGGCCCTGGAATCGGCCTTATTGATCCATGAATTGGGAAGCGTAATCTCAAAAGCCCCCAAGAAGGAGATGGCGAATACGATGAGCAGGAAGAAAAAAGCCAGATTGAACCAAGGATCGGTCGACATCTCAGAAAGCACCGAAGCCCCGAAAATGGCCGTGACCACCACGCCGAGCAATACATAGATCACGATGATGGACAGCCCATAAATAATCGCATTTTTGATTCCGGCAGCCCTGTTTTTGCTCTGCTTGGTAAAGAAGCTCACCGTCATCGGTATCATCGGAAATACACAAGGGGTAAGCAAAGCGGCGAATCCGCTCAGAAATGAGATCAGAAAAATACCCCAATTGCCGCGATCGCTTTTCTTCTCTTTTCCGATGAGTTCGGCTTCAGACTGTTCGACACCGGCTTTTACATCAATGGAGAAAGGAAGGTCATCGGGCGGCAGGCACATCTCATCATTACATACCATGAAGGTTAGAAAACCCTCGAGCTTAGTAGGCTTTGGCGAAAGCTTTCGTACTTTCTGCTTAAAGTACGCTGACCCTTCAAAGAATGCCAGCTCCATCATAAAATTCGGATCGTAAGAAGTCTCCGGATCACCTTCCATAATAGGCCCATACGCAGCATGGGCAGCAGTATCGGCAAAGGTAAAACCAGTAGGAATAGGGCCAACCGAAGGATCGACGGTAGATGAATAGAGATGCCAAGAAGAATCGATCTCTGCTTTTGCGACGAGTGTCACGGTAGTATCAGTTTCATCTTCTATATAAAAAACCCAATCTACGGGATCGTAGATCTGAGTCTCACCGCCCATGGATAAGGTGGATCCCGAATTGGAAAACCCATTGGGCGCTGTTTTTTCCGGGCTATCAACTTTGGCATCGACATTGGCGGAAGCCATCACCAAAATCTCAAAAGGAATATAATCGGGCGGAAGGCATTTCTCAGCGTCGCAGGCCATGAACGAGAGCTCGCCGCTAACCTTGAAATCCTGATCTGATTTTATTTTAATTTTTTGGCGAAATACTGCCTTGTCTTCGAAATAATTCAGATCCATGCCAAAATTTGGATCAAACTCGGTGATAAACTTACCTTGCTCGACCTTGCCCTTTGCCTTGAAATCGTCTGATTCGGTAAAGGTAAAAACGGTGGGCAAGGGCCTGATCGCTCGGCAGCTCGGTAGCATAGATATGCCAACCCTTCTCGATACTGGCCGAAAAGATGAGCTGAGCTTCCGATTTGGAAAGCACTTCGGAAGAAAAACTCCATTTTACAGGATCGTAAACCTGTGCATATATCGAAAACGCACCGCTAAGACAGAGCAGGGTTGCTGCAAGAAGTCCTTTGAAATTCAACATCTGGTATTGCTTGGCTATTAGCGCATCAAAGCTATGGAAATTCAAGGGCCTAAAAAGAGATTGCAAAATCATTCTTGTAAACCTACGTGGTTTTTTTGGATTGAATCTACGGTAAAACGAATACTACGCCAAGCGCCTGTACCAAGAAATCAATAAAACGCACATCCCTTTGGAAACGCTCAGCAGAAATATAAGCCAAAGCAGACCGGTGATCTAAATAAACTCCAATTCATCTTGGTCTTTCATTTTAAACCGCTTGCGAATTAAGCCTATAATAGCGTAAATAAAGAATGTATCTATCAAGGCGCAAAGTGCTTTAAAAAGCCAGCCATCCAGCACATAGCTGCCCATGGTAGCAAGAGGGAGCTGACCGATGAACAAGACCCCAACCACTAAGGTGGTATCTACCAACTGGGATAAAATGGTAGATGCATTATTGCGTAGCCAAAGGTGTTTCCCACGGGTGAGCCGCTTCCAAAAATGGTAGAGCCGTATATCTACGAGTTGCGCGATGAGATACGCCACCATGCTCGCCAGGATGACCCGCCAAGAATTGCTGAATACTACACTGAAGTACTCATCAGAGACCGGCGAGGTGGCAATAGCCGGAAAAACGTTGCCCAAATAAAGGATGAGCAATACGAAGAGCGATGCCGCAAAACCAACAAAGACCACGTGGTTGGTGCGCCGGTGGCCATAGATTTCGGATAGTATATCGGTGATCAAAAAAGTGATCGGGTAAGGGAGAACCCCCGCTGAAATCACAAAGGTCTTGAAGCCCAGATCGACCGATATAAATTTATTGGCAATAAGGTTGCACGCGACCAGCGCAGTAACAAAGAGCGCCGCCAACAGTAGATAAAGCCGAAAAGCTTGCTCCTTATTTTTCTCTATCTGCATACTCAGCGCGGGCTAGGTCAATATAAATTTCACGATAGCGCGGGTTGATGAATCCACCTTGAACCGATCATCGACTCGATGACCTATCACCCAGCAAATGGCATCGCCAGAGAGCAAAACCAAAATCCGGTTTTTTTCGGGTATCGGGATTTTTTGATCGATCAGGAAATCGCTTATTTTCTTTTGTCCACTCATCCCTAGCGGCACGAACCGATCCCCATCTTGCCATCCCCGCACGCGTAGGGGAAAGTCCAGCTTAGACCGGTCGAGCTGAATCACCCTACGATCTGCAGTATGGGCCGTAGCGGCCTCCATCCTATCCCAGCTCAGGGAGATCGGCGCTTCGATGGCTCCCGATTCCGTAATCAGTTCGGCGCTTCCGCGAAATGCCGATCGGTTGGACTCGAACATAAACCTGCCACGATCGCGGTAAACGGTGAAGGCAGCGCCGGCCAAAAACTTGCCGCTCTGACTTTTGCCGAGTTGCTCAAGCATTGGAATCTTTTCGGCACTGAAACCCAATAGATCAAAGACATATTTATGAATGGGTTTACGACGGAACAGCTCGGCCCATCCTTCATCTGAAATGCCGAAAATCCCGTTTTCCATATCCAGACCGTCAATATAGGTTCTTGCTTCCCGCTCGAAATAATCATTGGCTTCCACCAAAAAACCGATAGACTTCCCAGCGTTTTCATTGGCCACCGCAGAGAGCGCTCCATATTGCTGGGCAAGTCCATGCCTGATCTCGTTGCGGAGGTAATCCAGTGTGAGATTGGACTCATCTTCGCGCCATTCCAATTGACGATAGCGCGCATATTGCTGCAGTTCCGATCGATCGAAAGGGAGCAGCGGTCGGATGATATTGCCGCTTTTTGCGGGAATGGATTTCAGTCCTTTGAGCCCCGACCCGCGCAGAAGGCTCATAAAAAAGGTCTCAATACGGTCGTTCATATGATGTGCCGTGAGCACAAGATCGAAGGCATGTACTTCACAAAGCTCCGCAAACCAAGCATAACGGATGTTTCTGGCTTCATTTTGTAAGCCTTCGTTCATCTGTTCTTTGTGGATGGGACGATACGCTGTAAAGAACTCAACTCCATGCTGTCCGCAGAGCGTCCTTGCGAAAGCTTCATCACCATCGCTGGCCTGGCCGCGCAGGCCGTAGTTGACGTGTGCAGCAGCAAAAGTATAGCGTGACTCCCGCAAGAGATGGAATAAGACCACCGAATCCATACCGCCGCTCAATGCCAGCAGCAACTGGGAAGACGGCTTTACACCGTTCGCCTTCAGCGCTTTATTAAACCGTTGGAGCAGGCTCATTCACATTATGGTATTGAGAAACAGCCGCTAGCAATGCGCTCGCCTTGAGCAGGCATTCTTCATATTCCTTTTCGGGGTCGGCATGAATGGTGATAGCGCTGCCCACGGAAAGCGATAGTGCTCGGGTATTCTCGTTATACAGCAGCGTGCGGATCATCACATTGAAATCAAAATCGCCATTCACGTCCATCCATCCGAAGGCACCCGAGTAGGCGCCACGCTTGAAATTCTCGTAGCGCTCCATAAGTTGCATCGCCGATATTTTGGGGGCACCCGTCATTGAGCCCATAGGAAAACTCGCTTTTATGGCGTCCCAATGATCGTATTTTACGGTGTCGAGCTGGGCTTCAATCGTACTCACCAAATGGTGCACGGTTTCAAAAGTCTTTACTTTAAAAAGATCTGCCACCCGCACAGAACCGCGCGCTGCCACCCGAGAGAGATCGTTCCTTACGAGGTCTACGATCATCACATTCTCACTTTGCTCTTTGGGATCTTTGCACAGCGATTTTTTCAATTCATCGTCAAGCATTGCATTGGTTGCACGCCTAGCGGTGCCCTTAATAGGTTGAGAGATGAGTAAGCCATCCGTATTCTTTAAATACCGCTCTGGGGAAGCCGATATGATGAATTGGCCAGCAAATTTTGCAAAAACAGAAAATGGCGCCTTCGTAAGACCCAGCAATCTCAAAAAGCAATGGGCAGGATCAAAATAAGCCTGCTCGGCGCCAAACTGAAAGCAATAATTGGCTTCGTAAATATCTCCGCGCTGTAGGTGACCTTTGATTATTTCAGCGGCCGCAATATATTCTTCGCGGCTTATGGATGGCTTGAGCTTCCACTCGCCCGGTGATGCGCCCACCAGCTCTTCATCCCTACCTATCATCTCTTGAATGCGGTGCATCCAGGCTTGATTTTGAGATGCTATCTCGGTAAGCCCATCCTTAAAGCTGATCCACGCTTCGGGTTCAAAAAAAACAGTTTCGGGGAAACCCATAAAATCTGGATTCTCAGAAACCAATCCTTCCAGATCGCCTTTCAGATCATAACCAAGAAAACCAGCGATGCGGGATTTAGATTCGGCCTGAAATATTCTCAATTGATCAAAAGCTCCTTTGGCCGATGGCAGGGAGATCTTTCGCTTTGCGCCCAAAGCCACCTTAAAATCACGTTCTGAAGTAATGTAAAAAGCAAAATAATCTATGCTGCGGCTGCCCTTTATGAGCTTCGCCAGCACTTTATTATCATCGGTATGGAATTGAGCTTTCTGCAAATATTTTTCTCTAAAGTAAAGACTTTGAAATGGAACCAGATTTATAGCCGCTCCCTTATGATCTCTTCGCAGGTCTGCACCCACAGCGGGTGATCATTTAAACTCTCTACCAATTGAATTTTCTCACCGCCGTGCTCTTCGAAGATCTCTTGGTATTCATCGCCTATTTCGATGGCTGTTTCGAGGCAATCGGCCACGAAGGCAGGACTAAAGACCAACAGCTTCTTGGCTCCTTTGCGCCCCCACTCTTCCACCACTTTATCAGAAAAGGGTTCTAACCACTTCTTATCGAGCCGCGATTGAAAACATACGGTATAGTCTTCTTCCTTTAGCCCGAGCTTGGCAGCGATAAGCCGGGTGGTGGCAAAACAGGTAGCCTTATAGCAAAACTTATTTTCGTCATTTATCTCAGACTCACAGTCGTGATTGGCACAGCGCCGATCTTCATAGACTTTATCGACCTGCCGCACCGGCAAGCCATGATAAGAGAAGAGAATATGATCGTAATCGTCAAGATTATACTTCTTGGCGCGGTCTATAATGGTGTCTATAAATCCATCGCGCTCATAGTATTGGCTTATTATTTTAACCTCAGGGATCACATACCAATTCTTGATGAGCCGCATAGCCTTCTCAAGTGCAGAGCCGGTGCTGGCCGATGCGTATTGTGGAAATAGGGGAAATACGATGATCTCATCATAGCCGGCCTTTTCCATCTTGGCGCATACATCGTCAAGGCTGGGATTGCCATAGCGCATGGCGAGTTCGATATGTACATTATCATGCATCAAGCTTTGGCTCAATTTTGCCGCAAGGCTCTCACCATACACGAGTAGCGGTGACTCGCCACCGCTTTGCTCAAAGAGTGCTTTGTAAATCTTGGCCGATTTCGGTGCTCGAAAGGGTACGATGATCAGGTTTACCAAAATCTTTCGCAAAAGCCACGGCACATCGATCACACGCGGATCGTTTAAGAACTCCGAAAGATAGCGGCGCACGTCACCTACTTTCGGACTATCGGGCGTGCCGAGATTTATGAGTAGTACGCCAACTTTCTTCTTCATGTGCTAGAAACAGTAAGGGGGCTCAATTGTTAGCGGGCTCTTGATTAAGAATGTATCGGCCTATTTCCGGTGGCGGCCAGCGCAGCTTCCTTCACGGCTTCGGCGTAGGTGGGGTGGGCATGGCTCATGCGCGCTATATCTTCGGCACTCGCCCTGAACTCCATGGCTACCACCGCTTCGGCGATAAGGTCGGCGGTACGCGCCCCGATCATGTGTATGCCCAGCACTTCGTCGGTTTCTTTATCGGCCAGTATTTTTACCAAACCATGGGTATCCCCGCTGGCACGCGCTCGCCCTAAGGCCCTTATCGGAAAAGACCCCGATTTAAATTCCCTGCCCGCCTTTTCCAGTTCTTCTTGCGTATAGCCTACGCCAGCCACTTCAGGCCACGTATAGACCACATTGGGAATGAGCCGATAATTAATATGCGGCTTCTCCCCTTTAATGGTTTCAGCTACGAAAACGCCTTCTTCTTCGGCCTTGTGCGCGAGCATGGCGCCTTTTACCACATCGCCGATGGCATAGATATGACTGACTTTCGTTTGCAGGTGATCATTTGTTTCAATACGCCCTTGCTTATCAGTTTCGAGACCGGCATTTTCCAGTCCGAGACCGTCGGTATAAGGCTTTCGACCCACAGACACAAGACAATAATCAGCTTCAAAGGTCACTTCCTTATCATCCTTATCGAGGGCTGTCACCTTTACTCCTTTTCCGGTATTCTCTACCTTTTGCACCTTGTGCTTGTAGTTAAACTTAAACCCTTCTTTCTTCAGAACTTTTTGCAGCTCTTTTGATAGGCTTTTGTCCATGGTAGGAATGATGGTGTCCAGAAATTCGAGCACTGTGATTTCTGAACCCATACGGCCGTAGACCGATCCGAGCTCAAGGCCGATCACTCCACCGCCCACGATGATCATCTTCGCAGGTATCTCCTTCAGCTCCAATGCTTCGGTGCTTGTAATGATCCGATCTTTATCAGGCTCCATTCCAGGAAAATAATTGGGCTTGGAGCCGGTCGCGATCACTATATTTTTTCCTTTTATGGTAGTATCGCCTTCACTTCCGCTCACTTTTACGGTCTCTTTATCTACGAAGGAACCCATGCCATGGAGGACAGTGATTTCATTTTTCTTCATCAGAAAATCTATTCCCTTGGTGGTCTGCTCCACCACAGAGTTCTTTCGCTTGATCATTTGTGCGAGATCTACTTTCAGGTCTTTAAGTCCGATGCCATGCTCTTCAAATTCGTGGGCAGCCTTAAAATAATGTTCAGAAGAGTCGAGCATAGCCTTTGACGGTATGCAGCCTACGTTGAGACAAGTGCCGCCTAGAGTATCGTACTTTTCTATGATAGCTGTTTTAAAACCGAGTTGCGCAGCACGGATGGCACATACATATCCGCCGGCTGAGCCTATTACTATCACATCATATTGATCCATGGACATTGTTTTTTGAATGAGTTGGCAAAAATAACAAAGATTGACGGTGCATCGGGCTTTCGCCTTATCTTATTGGGCAAAGTACGTATTGATAAAGGCTATCTGAACAGTATACTGCCTAATATTCCACTATGCTCAATTTTTCTGAGAAGCTGAAATAACCCTACCCCCATGAAAATTCCCCGTGGTCAGATGGATCAGATGGTTGACCCTTGACTGAGCTCAATCGAAGAGCCAACCCAGTCCCATACTGACTTCCCGCAATCATAAGTGTGACATGATCTTGGCACCGCAGCCATAGCTTGCGGCTAATCCGCTCACCGCAAGATCACCATCTTACCAAACTCTTTGGTAAAATACTGCGCCCCACCATTATCCCGCTTATCTAAACTCTCGCCATTTACCCTGGCATATACCCGGTAGAGGTAGACTCCATTGGCCAGCCTATCGCCGTATTCATCGCGGCCGTCCCATCGGTAATCCGAAAAATTACGACCTATCCGAATGGCTCCAAACTCATACTGCATGATCTCACGCACCACTTTACCGCTTATGGTCATGATCTGGATCTTGAACTCATCGGGTATCTGGGAGCCTGTGAGGGTAAAAACAAACTGCGTGCTGGTAGAAAATGGGTTTGGGTAATTCAGCACTTCCGAAATGCTCGATCGATTGACCACTTCAAAATCAATTTTATAATCGATACTCCCCGACTGGTTACCCGATTTATCGTTGGCCTGGACCAAGAGCTGGTAGTCGCCGTCGCGCTCTAGCGTGGGGCGATAGAGAATCTTCGCCCTATTTTTATCATCGGCGGGTATGAATTGCATATTCCCTTCCGAAATCTGATCGCCAAAATAAGTCTGTACCAAATCGCCACCCGGCTGCGCCACGAAGACTTTAAAAAGAGCCGTATCCTGTGGCTCGTTCATCAATAAGAATGGATTCTCGTCCTTCAGTGAGATCAATACTTCAGGTCGAGGCGATACGATCTCACCATTTATGATGTGAATACCATCAAAGGTGACATCGAGCAGCGGATTTTCCGTATCGCGCGTTACCACAAAGGGAATTTGAAGCAGATTATTAAAATGACTTTGCTCCGGCTGATCATACTTGGTGGAGCCAGCTGGCCGCGGGTTCACTTCGACCCATAAGGTACTGCGCCCAAGCAGATTGCGGGTATCAAAATAGACGGTATCGCGAAGCACCGATCCCGCCCGCAGCGAGTCTTGCCGGCCATAGGTGAGATCGATCCTGTTCCGATCTGCATCTTCGATCCAATAATTCACCAATAGAGAATCCATAGGAACATCAGAAATATTGGCAATAGCCACAGATATCGAGCCTTGCTCCCCCTGCTGTAGCTCATCGTTGTCAAACAGAAAATGAGCATTGGGATCAACTGCCGCTTCGGGCACCTTGTCATAAAGCACGTGCCAGCGCCTGATCTGAAGCGGAGTGGTAAAGGTCACATCACGGTGATCGGCTTCAAGCCTAATGAACGGATATTGGGCGGCATCTACCAGCCCGGCGAGCGGTATGTCGGCACTGGTCGTTGAAAATTCTGCTCCCGGTATTGGTGACTCGGCTCCATTGGCATCGATGCCCAAAATCCTGAACGATGTAGTATCGCCTGCCGCTTCATCGGATGAGTAGGTGCGCCAGCTGGCGGTGCCCCAGTCACTACTGGGCCTATCTTTCGCGACACCAGTTTACCCGTAGATCCGCTGGCGGGGACTTGTACCACATTATTGAGTACATCATTCAGCGTGTCACCATAAAGCTCAAACAAAAAAGAAGGATCACCCTTTCGCGCTATAAGTGAGAAGGGCACATTATCTTGTGCATTTTCGGCGCCTATTGCTGTAGCGCCCAAGCTCTGAAACGCCGTGTAAATATCGGGGGTGGCCTCCCACGCATCGTAGGAGACATTTCTGATGGTATAGAGCACCACATAATGCCCGTCGGGGATGGTCTCAGAAAGCAAGAGATCGGCCAGAGCCTGCATCTGTTGCGGGTTTTCCTGCCGGTAAATGAAATAATACTCCACCCGTGGCCGGCAATTGCCCGTCTCGTTATGATTGCCAAAATTATGATCGGGATTTTGACCATTATAGTTGGTGCCCCAAGCTTCGAAAGATACCGGATCAAAAATGGCCAAATGGATGGAGCGGTTCGAAAAACAGGCGCCATATTCGACCTCGCTGGTATTCAGCAAAATATTATTGCCAAAACCCGCGCTATTGCCGAGCACATTATTGGTCAATGATACGGTTCCCGTAAAGAAATCTACCTGCCGCTCCGCCCGGTTATACCCGGTAGACAAGAAATTATCGTTTTTAAATTGAAAAAATTGGGACTGACCCCAACCGCTCTTTTCATCAATGTACTGGAAGGAACTCTCTCGCCACACCGCATCCTGCATCTCTGTTTCGCGGCAGCGCCAAAAATATACGGTACTGTCCGAAGCATTGACAGTCGGCTGCCATTCTACCAAGCCACCCGATTGTGTGATCTCTGTGGTTTGCAATAGCGGACTATTATAAAGGTCGGTCGTGTCAAGCTCGATGCGATAAGTCGTGGCTGCGGCCAAAGGATTGCCGGTAGAAGCCTTCAACACTGGATTGGGATGGGGCACCACTGCATATTCGTAAGGGTATACCGGTACGATGCCCCCGCTAGAAACGAATAGTTCCTTGCCCACCACCTGATTATTGGACACTTCAAAGCCAGCGAGCTCGCGGATATTATCTTCCGGCAGGTCTACGAAAACATCAAAACTATGAAGCCCCAGCCCCGATTGAAGATCTACCGGTAGCTTGAAGGCGAAGGTATCGACATAGGCCAGCCCGGGCACTGTGATCACGTAGGTAGAATCTCCCACTCCACTGGGTGTGCTATGCTCTATGCTCAGGTCAAAATCTTGATTGGTGACGCGTGCCAGATTGCTCACGATCACATTTACAGTAAAACTATCTACCTCAGCCGTAATGTCGGCAGGGGTGAAATAAATAGCATCGGCCGTGATGCTTAGGTCGGGATATGGAAAAGAGTTTAAGATAATACCGGGATCGCCCTGAAGCCCCATACCTAGACATAGGTAGCGGCGCAGTACGGAGTCATATTGTATGTCGCGTATGGCTTCCCTGATCTGCTCGCCGATGGGTTGGCCGTAGCTTTCCAGCGAAAGCTGATCATAAAATGCCGTGCTGAAAGCGTGAAGGTCGCCTTCTATCCCTAACCCCACCGAAGAGATGAAGCCTATGGTACCTTTTTGATCCAAGATGGTATACTTCTCGCTCGTGCTAGATGGTGTGGGAGCATGATAATCTCCGCTGAAACAACCATTTCCGAGAAGCAGGGGGTACCGTCCATTCCACTCAAAATTTGCCGGATTATCTATGGTCTGGTCAAATCCTTCGCTGCCGGCATGTGCAAAAAATGTCATCAGTGACACGCCTTCGGCTTCGATGAGCTCGGTTATCTCATCGCTTACATTCAGCTGTATGGGCTCCGATCCCGACTTCAAAAAGGTAGAAACATTGCCCCCGAAACTAGAGTCTTCAAAAGCCATTTCATAATTGGACAAGTGGGAAGCAAAGCGCACTTGCTCTGGAATGCTTGTGCCGCCCCCAAAGTGCATCGCATTCTTCATCCAAAGCGCATGCTCTTGGCTTTCAAAGGTCTGGGCTTTACTGAGATACCAATACAACTCTTCGGGGGTGCGGGCGCTCACCCGGCCAGTTCGGATGGCCGGCTCCAGAAAAGTTCCGGCCAGCCCAGCGGTAAGGTATACATCGCTCGGCGGATAGCCAATGGAAGGAAGGAGATTTCGCTCGAAGTTCACCGCATTCCGGCGGGTGCCCACCACGGTATTGCTGATGGTGGCATCGCGCACATCTTTGCCAAGAAGCAGCAAATATTGCGGTGTGGAGCTCCAAGTCTGCAAGATATAATTGGAAAAATTCCGAATGGAAAGGCCGCTTTTCTCAACCCCATAGCCGAATTGATCATAGAGCTCGTCTACATCTACCAGCACCGTATTAAATCGGGATTGACGATAGAGCGAATATTCCTGTGCAGGGGCGATCAGACTTTTATGGGTCAGAATCACATAGGCGGAGTCGACCTGCGTCTGCCCGAAATTGGTAAAAAAACCATTATTGCCGACGAGTGCTATACCGCTTATTGTTTTCACGCTTTGATCGGTCACCAGATGGCAGTCAAAGCTCTGCTCGCTCGCATCATTGGAAATCAACGCCTTGAATACCCCGGCTTCATTGGTCAGGGAAATGCGCTCTGCATTGCTTCCACGTGCGAATATCCGCGGATTATCGCCCGTAATATTTAAGAAGTCGAAGCGTGTCTTCGCTTGTAGCGGATTGAACCTATAGGTGAAATTGAACAGATTTGCTCCATCCAGATCGGGCAGGCGCGCATAATTGATCTGCACCTGAGCCAATGCTTGTTCATCACGGGTGATACCCAGTCCATTTACAGCAGTAAACGTAAGGTTGGTGGTAGCAGCCCCTAAGTCTTGCGGTGGAATAGCGAAATCAAAATTATTGACCCGGTATCCTTCATATTGCTGATTTACAGCGAGCACCTGTCCTATGCCAACCTTGATCGAGATGAAATGGTCTGCTCCATTGACGAATATATCGCTCACCCCTACCACGGTCGCAGCTGCTTTGGCGCTTGGCGCCCCAGCTCCAAGATAGGCGGCGGGCGTGGCAATGTCGATCTGCCTTATGGGTTGTAAATTTCCGGTGTTATATCCAAACACGGTGCTGAGCCAGCCTTCGCCGCGGGCATAGTCACTTAGCGACACCCGGAAGTTGGGATCATTGGCCGGCGGTGACTCCAGCAGGCTGGGCTGGTCGTAATAGCGGTTTGAGAATACCTGCTTCGACCGAAACCAAACATAAGGCTGCGGCTGGAAGGTATCGACGCCTCCATTATTGGTCTCAGAAATACGGGCATGATCTCCTGCTACATCAAACGTGATATAGTAGCGCGCCGTATCATTATAGAGGCTGTAATCTGGATTGGCATGTTGCGAAGGCTCGTCATAGAGCGTACGATCATGGCGGCCGTCATTTGCTTCCGCAAAAAACTCGATATAATCACCTGAGTTGAAGGCTCCATCGGCGGCACCAGCTACGAATATGGGTACTTCGGCTCCGTGAGCTAGAAATTTGATATGATCGGGATTTATAAGGGCTATAGGAATACCTGAAGCCAGAAAATCTTGATAAGTGATTCGGTAAACTCCGGTTTCCGAGATTTTGAAACGGTAATACTTCTGGTCATAGTCTATCCACTCATTGCCAAAAGGCTGGCCTGAAATTGTCTCAAAGACAGAAATTAGGACGACCAGGAGTAGAAGTTTTCTCAAATATCGGTTTGTTTGAAGACCCTGAATTTAAGGGAGAATATATTGGAATACAAGGTGGCCGAGCGATCCCCTACGTCGGTATAGGCATAGTCAAGTGCAAAATTGCCCAGCTGTAGGCCGATACCGATGTTGGGCTGGATGGTATATTCTTCGGTGCCCCGAAAGGTTTTGATACGCTGAATATTTCCAAGCCCGGCGCGCAGATAAATAAGGTTGATATATGAGATCTCTATCCCCATTACCGGATCGATACTCACGGGGTCGGCGCTCACGAGCACATTACGCTGTCCATCAGTTGAAAATATGGCGTTTATTTCGCCCAAAACTGCAAATTTATTTAGCTCTTTTCTATACGAAGCCGCGAGTATAAACTTTGGGAGCGTGATCTCAAGGCCATTTTCGGGAAGCTCATTATCCGTAGCGATGAATACCTGTTGGGTTTCTTCATCTAGTGAGTAACTCCAAGCGTTATAAGTGGTGGTAATGTCGCGTGCCATGAGTGAAAAGCGAAAATCTTTATGCCGGTATGTGGCGCCGGCATCGATTCCAAAACCCCAGCTCCGAGCAAAATCACCTATAATACGGTGCACCACCTTGGCAGAAGCCCCGAGCGAAAGTCCGGGCACGTTTAACTTCTTCGCATAGCTCAGCACAAACCCATAATCTACGGCAGAAAAAGTGGTAATGCGATCGTAATTCAGATTTCCGTCGGCATCGATCAACTGTGTGGTATTTGGAATGCCGTCTACCCCAAACCGTATGACCGAAAGGGATATGGCGCTCGTGCTGTCTATAGGCTTGGCGATGGCGCCATAATCGTAATTTGAGATTCCGGCGAAGTACTCGGCATGCATGGCGGCTATCTCCAAGTCGGCCTTGATGTCTACCAGATTGGCCGGATTCCAATAGCCGGCTGTGACGTCGCTCACACTGGCAGCATTGGCACCGCCCATACCGAGCGCGCGGGCGCCGACCCCAATACTTAGAAATTCGTTGCTATACTTGCGGGTCTGCCCATAGGCGAAACTCAGCGATAAAATAAAGAGCATCAGCAAAATAACCTTTGCTGAATTGATGGTAGCAATCCTCATGCGTCGAAAATACTATAGAATTCCCACCTTTAACTGGGTTTCCCTTAAAAAATTGCACGCTGAATGGTTAATTTCGGCGCAATGAACTTGAAAGCTCAAATTCCTAACGCCATCACCCTTGGCAATTTATTATGTGGTGTTTTTTCCATCTATGCTACCTCACAAGATCGTCTTGGGCTGGCATCCATTCTCATCCTAGCAGGTGCCGGCTTCGATTTCTTTGATGGCTTTGCGGCGCGCCTGCTGAAGGTGAGTGGCGAGATGGGCAAGCAGCTCGACTCGCTGGCCGATTTGATAAGCTTTGGCTTGGCGCCAACATTCATAGCCATGCACCTATGTGGCGCATTTGACCCCGATCCTGTGTGGATTGCATTTCTGCCTGCCATCATTGCGCCGTTTGCCGCATACAGGCTGGCCAAGTTCAATCTTGACACGCGTCAATCGGTTGATTTCATAGGGCTGGCCACACCGAGCAATGCACTGATCTGGATTTCTTTTCCGATCGTAGCGGTCTATGGAGATCGCGATGGGATGGTAGGCGAAGTGCTTGCTGCTTTTTCGGGTTCTCAGGCAGCCATTATCATTCTGTCGCTAGTACTCTCCTTCTTGATGGTTTCCGAGATTCGGTTTTTCTCTTTGAAATTCAGCTCTTTTGGCTGGAGCCCAAATAAATTTCGTTATATACTCATCGCGTCGGCGATTCCCCTGCTCTTGCTTTTTGGCCTTGCCGCTATTCCGATAATATTACTTTTGTATCTACTTTTATCAGTCATCAAAAACATTATCCCTTCCTGATATGGACTTTACTGCCGAAATAGACATTATGCCCCTTGAAGCGCTTCTCGATCCACAAGGAAAAGCAGTGACATCGAGCATGAAAAACCTCGGACTCTCCGAAATCTCCAACGTACGTATAGGCAAGCACATAAGCCTGTCGGTCACTGCAAAATCGAAGGAAGAAGCCAGCCAGAAGGTTGAAGAAGCCTGCAGGAAATTGCTGGCCAACCAGATCATGGAGAAGTTTAGCTTTTCACTGAAGGAGATGGTGGCCTAGTTGGTGTCGAAAACCTTCCTTCGCAGTTCAAAGTTTTTTCCTAAGTATACCTTACGTACCTGTTCATCGGCGGCGAGCTCTTCGGCGGTGCCCGATTTGAGGATGTTACCTTCAAAGAGCAAATAGGCACGATCGGTAATAGAGAGGGTCTCCTGCACATTATGGTCGGTAATGAGAATGCCGATATTCTTGGTCTTCAGCTGTGAAACGATAGACTGTATATCTTCAACAGCTATTGGGTCTACCCCGGCAAATGGCTCATCGAGCAGAATGAATTTAGGATCGGTGGCCAAGCTGCGGGCTATCTCTGTTCTGCGACGCTCGCCACCCGAGAGAAAGTCGCCCCGATTGGTGCGCACATGTCCCAGCCCAAATTCTTCAATCAATGTCTCCAACTTCATGTGCTGCTCCTTCTTAGTGAGCTTGGTCATCTCCAACACGGCCTTCAAATTATCTTCTACACTTAGCTTTCGGAATACGCTCGCCTCTTGCGGGAGGTATCCGATACCGCGTTTCGCCCGCTGGTACATCGCCTGATCGGTGATATCGACTTCATCTAAGAAAATACGCCCCGCATTTGGGGTGACCAAGCCTACGATCATATAGAATGTTGTGGTCTTTCCGGCTCCATTTGGCCCTAGTAAGCCTACTATTTCACCCTGACCCACTTCTACAGATATTCCTTTTACTACGGTCCTGCTCTTGTATTTCTTGATGAGATCGGCTGCCTTGAGAATCATATTCCTTCCATTAAAATTGTATGTCGAACCCAATAAGCACGCCAAATTTTTGGGTGCGTGGATTATCTAAATAGGTAAGTCTCCAGATGGCATCGATGCGGATAAACTTAAATATATTTTCTACGCCCACGTAGGCTTCTGCGAAAGGCTTATCGCCAAATGCAAAGGTAAGATCGGGAAGGAGAAGTTGATCTCTATTGGCTTCGTCAAAACTTCCGTAAATGCCATTGATACCGATGAGCTCACGCCACTTTAACTTTTGAAAAAGCGGGATTTTATTGAATAGCAGCCCTTCGAAGTGATGCTCAGCCCGCATGGACACGTATTGATCGCTCACAAACTCAAAATAGTTCATCGTATTAAAAGCCTGATCATTATAAAAAATACTCTCGCTACCCGGATGAACAAACTGGAGTACGTAGGGCAATGCCTGCCAAGTTTTACCGGCTTCTATAGTGTAGTAGGTATTGCCAAATGGCCCCACGGGAATCTTATCACTTACCTTGGCGGTCAATTTCTGGTAGGCATATTCACTTCCAAAAACGCCGCTCACCCCTAGATCTAGATTGGCCTCAAGGATGGGCCATAGGCTCCCAAGGCTCACCCGCTCAAACTCGCCGGTCACGAAACGCTCCCTAAATGCGAAGCGCACGCCAAGAGATACTTCCGAGGTGGTTACGGTTTTGATATCGACCACTTGGCCATCAATGCCCAAAGTTTGCTGTCGCTCAAATGCCCAATCGCCTTTCGCGGCCAGCACCCGATGCTTGAATTCCATTTTTGTAGAAAAACCTGTAAACCATTCCCTGCTGGTAAATATCCGAGCCTGCCGGTTCAAGATCAGCCGGTTCTGCGGATTGCGCGAAGTAAAGGTCTGCACCCAATGATCGCGCGGAAAGAAATTGGGGATTTGGCCTATCAGCTCTAAATCTTCGGAGTAATAGGCTCCGATAATCTGTCGTGGTTTTTTGCTCAAAAAATACTGCGCGCCAAGCATATATTTAAATCGCTCATCACGTATCCCATAGGCCAGATAACCTTCTAGTAGGAGCCGGGTACTGAAATCGTTACTGGTGCGCAGGCCAAATTTTGGGCGAAAGCCTTCTACATCATTATAGCTCAGGAAGGTAAATACCGGTCCGATCTCTACTTTACCATGCACGCGATATCCCTGAATAAGGAAGTTGACCACATCTATATAGGTCATAAAAACCGGATTGGCCTTCAGACTATCGACCATATCGTAGATGGCTTGCTGATTTTCAGTGATTTCTTCATGCCGCACGTCGCGCCAATAGTCTTCACTCTCTTCGTTGACCTGGCTTTCGACGATCACCGCGTTGGCACCGCTATAAAACTCAGGATCCTTGGGCTCATTGATTTTAAAATTCCGGTAGGATGCCGATCGCTTTGCATAAAAGCCCATCTCTCCTTCTACTACGGTAAAATCGGCGATGAGCTCTTCGCTGGAGAGCATCCATACCTCCCGCTCTACTTCGTCATATTTATGCAAGACTTTAAGGTCGGTGATAAAATTGATATTGGCGCTCCGCAATATCTGGGCATCTACTTCCTTCACAGCGTAGGTAGTATCATTTACCCAAAGGTGACCCGTGAAGACGAGCTCATTTTCATTTTTGGGGGTATAGTCCAACCGGTAGCACCACTTATTATCGATGAACATGCTGTCTACGAGAGCATACTTATAAAATACAAGGCCATAATTTGATATCGGGCTCACGAAATTTTTGCCAAAAATGCTGATCGAGTTCTCGTAGACATTTACATCTTGGTACATCTGCCCCAAAAATTGAGAGATGCTTTCATTTTCAATTCCTGAGACCTTGGTGGCATGGATTATTTCTTTTCTACCTTTCGGATCGCGCCTAAAGTAGAAGTCTGACAAGGTTTCTGTCATGAAAAATGGCAATGCTACCTTGCTCTTCGTCGAGTCGATGCGCTCGAATATAAAGTCAAAGTCCTTGAATATTTTGCGGTTGGTAAACTTCTCTGATAGGTTATTCAGATCAAATTGAATCTTATTATAGGTCTCAAATTGATATGCCCCAAGCTTTGCCTTGTTGTTTACCGGCTTATTGGCAATAATGCGGCGGAGAATAATATGTGCGGGATTTTCAAAATCCTTGGCATTGATCACGACTTCATTCAACTTAAAGGTACCTGGATCAAGCAGGAAGTCAATCGTTTGCTCCTTGTCTGCCTTGACTTTTTTTGCCATAAGCTTATAGCCCACTGCGCTGGCCAGAATAGAATCTGTGGCATAATAGGTTTCCAACCTGAAGTTTCCGTCCAGATCTGTGGTTGTTCCGATCTTTGAATCCTTAAAGGCAATATTTACGAAGGGAATGGACTCTTTGGTCTCGGCGTCGTATACCCGACCATTGATGATGGTCTTCTGGGCGGAAGCATTTGACGTGAACATACCGAGAAGCAGAACTACAATAATTCTGAATGGAAGAAACGGTATGGATTTCGAAGATGGCATGTAGTAGCAGGCGTTTTAGGCCAAAAAGCGCTTTATCAGCTATAGTTATTTTTTGAAATACTGCTTTCCACTGCTTTGTTTTTACCCACTATGCGGGCTATTTGGATACTCACCTCGTAAAGAAAAATCAAAGGTAAAGATACCAAAATTTGACTCGCAATATCGGGTGGGGTAATAATGGCCGAAAGGATCAAGACCCCGACAAGGGCATGCTTTCTATACGTTCTCAGAATGGAAGGTGTTACCAACCCCACCTTCGCCAAAAAATAAATTACCATAGGCAGCTGAAAGACTACGCCACTGGCCAGGGTGGTAGAAGTCACGGTGGTGATGAACGAGTTAAGCGCTATAATGTTCTCTACCTGATCACTCACCTTATAACTACCTAGAAACTGCACCGAAAGGGGTGCGATAATAAAGTAGCCAAAACTGATGCCCAAGCTGAAGAGCAG
Organism: uncultured Cryomorphaceae bacterium; assembly: GCA_963836915.1. GTDB lineage: Bacteria > Bacteroidota > Bacteroidia > Flavobacteriales_D > Cryomorphaceae > Cryomorpha. The sequence goes on from CAWILH010000002.1 coordinate 2,083,247, forward strand.
GGTAGTGAAAAACACCACACCACGCGCGGACTTACGCTCATTGGCCTTGAGCCCAGGACTTATGAATGACCATGCTTGGTAAAACACATAGGGGAAGGAGACGATGATACCCACTATTATAGATACCACAAGATGACTGGTGAACTGTCCGCTCATGGTAATATTCTGTAGCTCAAAATCGGAGGTAATGCAAAGCACATCGCCGAAACCAATAAATTGAGATAATCGGCAAAAGGCACGATATGTAACGAATGATGCTTGCTTTGGTGCTAGAATTATTTGGTCAAATACAATATCTTTGAATATAAATGCAAGGATCGCAACAGTCAATATCGCGATGGCAGATCGGATCACGCTCCAACGCAGCTCTTCCAAATGTTCTAAAAATGACATTTGATCGGTATCGCTCATCTAAAAAAACGGTTTTGCATTTAAAATCTGCAAAACTAAAACAATTACAGGCGCTGGAGCACGTTGAAGCACGATCTTTCACATTCCATAATGACGCATAATCGAAACAAAATGAATTTCTTTTGAGTATTTCAACGATAGGCTTATTGCCAATCTTTAATTTTATATTACCTTAATCCTTAAATTGTATTGGTGGACAAGTTGTTGCCACGTACAATTTTTTTATTTTAGATTTTACCCAATGATTACCGAAACGCTTTCGCCTAAACCGGCACTCTCTAAATACTTTGGTTTCTCAAAGTTTAAAGGTGAGCAAGAGCAGATTATAGAAAGTATCTTAAGTGGTCACCACACCTTTGTGATCATGCCCACCGGTGGTGGTAAATCTCTCTGCTACCAGCTGCCCGCGCTTATGAGGTCAGGCACCGCCATCGTGGTGTCACCACTCATCGCCTTGATGAAAAATCAAGTAGACGCCATACGCGCGGTGAGCGATAATGATGGCGTAGCCCATTTCTTAAACTCATCGCTCAACAAGGCAGAAATCCAACATGTGAAGGACGATGTGACATCCGGCATCACCAAGTTGCTCTACATGGCTCCCGAGAGCCTTACCAAGCAGGACTATGTTGATTTTTTGCGCGAAACGGAAATTTCATTTTTTGCCGTAGATGAAGCCCACTGTATATCGGAATGGGGGCATGACTTCCGACCTGAATATAGAAGGCTACGCGCTATCATAGAAGAGATAAAATATGCTCCTATCATCGCCCTGACGGCAACAGCTACCGATAAGGTTCAGCAAGATATTCGGAAGAATCTAGGCATGACCGATGAGAATATCTTTAAGGCTTCCTTTAACCGGCCAAATCTCTATTATGAAGTACGTCCGAAAAAGGAAGTTGCCAAAGAGATCATAAAATACATAAAGACCAAAACAGGCAAGTCGGGAATCGTCTATTGCTTGAGCCGTAAAAAGGTAGAAGAGATCGCCGAAGCCCTTCGGGTAAACGGCATAAAAGCACTGGCTTATCACGCAGGTATGGATGCCGCCACCCGCAGCAGGCACCAAGATGCATTTCTGAATGAAGAAGTAGATGTAATTGTGGCCACCATAGCCTTTGGGATGGGGATAGATAAGCCAGATGTCAGGTTTGTGATTCACCATGACATCCCAAAGAGCATTGAGAGCTATTACCAGGAGACGGGTAGAGCGGGGCGCGACGGTGGAGAAGGGAACTGCCTTGCCTTCTACAGTCATAAAGACATTGAGAAGCTTGAGAAATTCCTTCACGGAAAGCATATTTCTGAAATGGAAATAGGCAGACAGCTCCTGCATGAAATAGTATCGTATGCAGAGACCAGTACATGCAGGCGGAAGTTTATCCTTCACTATTTCGGAGAAGAATTCGATAGTGAAAAATGCGGTGGGATGTGCGATAATTGCCGCTACCCGAAAGAAGAATTTGAAGGTCAGGAGTCCATTTCACTCCTTTTGGAAGCGGTGCTGGAAACCAAAGAAAGACATAAAGCCAAGCATATCATAGATGTGCTGATGGGGAGTGACTCCAGCGAAGTAAGCACCTACCATGATAACGATCTGGAAGTGTACGGAGCCGGAAAAGACCAAGATGAAAAATTTTGGAATGCCGCCATACGACAGGCAACCGTAAAAAACCTGCTCTGGAAAGAAATTGAAACATATGGTACGCTTCACCTTACGGAGAAAGGAAAAGACTTTATTAAAAAACCGCATTCTTTCATGCTCGTGGCAGAGAATGACTACAGCGATGTAGACGATGCCAATGAATCAAACGCACGTGATGGAGTAAGGTCATCTACCGATGAAGTGCTCTTTAAGATGCTGCTAGGCCTTCGAAAGCAAATCAGTGCCAAAAAGCAACTGCCCACCTACGTAATTTTTCAGGAACTGTCTATACAAGAGATGGCCACACAATACCCGATCACTATCGAAGAGCTGACCCATATCGCTGGCGTAGGATCGGGGAAAGCAAAGAAGTTTGGCAAAGAATTTCTTGCGCTTATCGCGAAGTATGTGGATGAAAATGAGATAGAACGGCCACAAGATTTCGTCGTTAAATCCGTAGTCAATAAATCGGGGCTGAAAGTTCACATCATCCAAAACATTGACCGAAAGGTGCCACTCGAAGATATAGCGCGCGCCAAAGGCAAGGGACTCGAAGACGTGATCACCGAGATAGAAGCCATCGTAGGCTCAGGTACCCGGGTTAACATAGATTATTATATCAACGAAATGCTTGATGAAGATGAGCAATCGGATATTTACGAATACTTTATGGAAGCCGACACCGATGACCTGGATGAAGCCTACGCCGAATTTGATGGCGATTTCACAGAAGAGCAGTTGAGATTAATGCGGGTGAAATTTATGAGCGAGGTGGCCAATTGACAACCAAGTAATTTTCTATTATAATCTGGTGAGAGCTCCCAGGGCCAAAGATGCCATAAGGCTTGCACCAATCTCAAGGCACGATTCGTCCACATCAAAACGACTAGTGTGAAGCGGAGCGCCTACATGCTTGGACTTATTTGACGTACCCAACCTATAAAAGCAAGCAGGTACCGCCTGAGCGAAGTAAGCAAAATCTTCGGCTGTCATGCGCAGGTCAAGCTCCTCTACGTTTGCTTCGCCAAGTAGATCTACTGCCACCCCTTTTGACCATTCGGTGAGCTCAGGATTATTGACGAGGGAGGGATACCCTTTTTTGATCTCCAGCTCTACCGTGGCACCCATGGACTCACAAAGTCCTACCACCAGATTTTGGATTAGCCCGTGCAAGGTCATTCTCCAAGATTCATCGAAGGTGCGCATGGTACCTTGCATCACCACCTTATCGGGAATCACATTGGTGGCTCCATTGGCTTCCAGCTTTCCGAAAGTTAGCACGGTAGGCATAATGGGCGATGAGCGGCGGCTTACCATTTGCTGCAAGGCAGTGATCAGGTGCGCAGAGATCACCACCGGATCAATACAGGTATGCGGCAGCGCTCCATGGCCGCCTTTGCCATGCACGGTAATGTATATCTCATCGGCCGATGCCATGTACTTGCCGCTCCTGAAGCCCACTTTGCCCACTTCCATATCTGGATATACGTGCTGACCAAAAATCAGCTCAACATCGGGATTTTTTAAAACCTGATCTGCTATCATAAGCGATGCTCCGCCCGGCAGCCGCTCTTCGGCAGGCTGGAATATAAGCCGGATGCCACCTTCGATCTCCTTTTCTATTTCCTTCAAATATTGAGCCGCAGCGAGTAGGCATGTAGTGTGCACATCATGTCCGCAGGCGTGCATCACCCCCGCGTGGAGCGACTTATATGGCACATCTGACTCTTCTTGAATAGGGAGCGCATCCATATCGCCACGCAAGGCTACTAACTTATGATTGCTGGAACCGATATGGCCTACTACTCCGTAGCCGCCTACCCCCTTATGGAAGGGGATGTTCCATTCCTTCAACTTCGATTCAATATAAGCAGACGTTTCCTTTTCTTCATAGCTGAGCTCTGGATGCGAGTGGAGATGTCTACGGATGGCAATAGTGCTTTCGGAATGTTTGGCAATTCCTGTGCGCACTTCTGTGGGAGTTAATGGCAATTTAAAAAGGTGTAAAGGTTAAAGAATCTAAGAAAGTGGAATAAGCCAAGTATAAAAGCCTAGAAGTCCATGACTAAAGATAAGTAAAACACCGAGTCGAGCACCTGACCATCGTCAACCCCCCATGCCCAATCGACCCGTACGAAATATCCCAAAAAGCGGCTGCGAAGGCCAAAGCCATAGCCGTAGACGACAGGATCCCGATTATTCTGGATCTCTATGGTAAGATTTCCAGCTTCTTGTACCGTGCTATTGAAGGCATTCTCATCGCTATACGGTTGAAGCCCGGTCCACGCAGAACCGATATCTCCAAAGCCTATAATCTGAAAATTCTCAAGAAAATCGCTTTTCAAGGGTTTATTGAAGAAGTAGCTGAACACCGGCCAGCGCAGCTCTGAATTGATCACAGCAAAACTGTTTCCGTTTCGGGCATTGGCAAAGAAACCACGCATTGGGCTGCCCCTTGTTTGAAATTGATAATTCTGGTCTGGGTCGAGCGGAAGGGAATTATCCTGTTTTGGAAAGAGCCACTCATCCACTCCACCAAGGTAAAAGGCAAGCCGCTCTTTGGCAAATGAAGTACTATAAGCCAGTCTATTGGCCCAAATTAGCTTTCGGTGTATGCGCTGATAATGTCTGAAGTCCAGCCCCATGGTCATAAAATCGGTACTGAAATCGAGAGGGTCTTTATAATATTCGCCCCATACCTTCCAGCGCATTCCGCGCCTTAAGTTGAGCCCCATGCTTATGGTGTTATCAAAAACCACTTCACCTTTTAATCCTACAAAGTTAGAGCTGGTATTTGGTGCCCGTGCCGAATTGGGTTCGGTAGAGAGGGTTATGGTTTGATCATTTCTCCCCAAGACCGAGCCGCGCAGGCTGAACACTTCATTTACGGCATAGCTGAGGCGGTAGGCCGCCGAGTAGGTGATGACTTCTGCAAGATCGTTTGAATTGGCCACCCGCACGCGCTGTTGCTGTCGGTATAGTTGCAGCCTTCTATCGGTGCGCCGGGATAGGTCTTCTCCCATGAGCATTACGGTATTATTATCTAAATTGCCCGATACTTGAAAGCCTCCCACGATCTTATAATCTTCGAAAAGATCACTCGTAGCATACTTCATGAGTAAGCTCAGCCCAGGATTTAGATTGCCCGCACCAGATAAGGGCTGATAGAACTGTGTCATGAAGGAATTATCCAACTGCGCCAAAACCTTATCGGTGGTAAAATTGACATTATAATTTCGTGCACCCGGCAACGCTAGGGAATCAAGCCGCGAAATTCCTTTTTTATCCTTGGCATTAATTTTGGTCTCGTCTTTGAGCTCAGTAATGGTGATCGTCTCCCTATCATAAGCAAAATCCTGCTCTCCTTCAAACCGGTAATTATCAATATCGATCTCATCTTCGGCGATCTCTTTTTGCGGAAGCACTCGCACCGGCAGCTCTTCTACTATGCGGTCATCACTTCCGTTATTTCCTAGTGCATCGCCATCTTCTCTATTATCGTTACGGCCTGACGGCGAGGAGCCGCCACCGTTCAAAAATGCGTCTTCCCGGAAGGTACCCGTATAAAAGTGAAACTTACCCCCTGAAAATACCATAGACCCGTACCGCCCCGATCGCGGATGGGCGGAATAATTCAAGAGCCCTTCACTGTAATTGGTGAGTGGCGCGGCAGTGGTAAAATAGCGATAGTGAATCGTAGTGTCTATCCTGCTTATCGTACTATCATAGGTGGCCACATACCTGTTCATCACATCATTATACTCTGCCCGAAAAGTATATCGGATACTGTCGTACTGGTAAGGATCTTGCTCAATGAGATCTGGAGTATCGGTTATACGCTCCAAGTACGGCGATCGCGATTTCAGATTATAGGCAAAGACATCGCGATTGTCACGGACTGATCCTGGCACCACACCCACACGAAGGGTATCGTCCGGACGGTTTGAAGTAAAGAGTATACGACTACCATCATTAGAAAAACTCGGATCAAAATCGCCGTAACCGTCTTGTGTCAAGTTCTCCTGCCTATTTCCAATATTATAATATAAATAGATATCTGTTTGCCCATCATTGACTCCGCTGAAAGCCAGCTGCTGCCCATTGGGACTGTACTCCATGGATAGGATTTTATCGAGCTGAAGAATTTCGCGCTGACTCGTTTTTTTACTGTCTACATCGTACGAATTGAGATAAAGATTACCGCGCTTTTCGGTAATGTATGAGAGCGCGCCACCCGAAGGATGCCACGCCAGCACCGGAAAGCTGTAGTCTGTAATTCGCTCTAGTCGATGCTCAGCTTTCAGCAATTTTTTTCGTTTATCATTTTCGATATCGTAGAGATAAAGACGGTACTGCCCCATGATATTGCTCACATATGCAGCATATCGCCCGTCGGGACTTACTTCGTACTGGGTGTATACCCTGTCCTTCTTGGCTTTAATGGGTAGCTCAGAGAGTGAAATCGGCACGGTACTAAGTTCTTGCTCCGCATACTTGTCTTTATAATAGGCTATGAATTCGTTGGTGATAGACTCCAGTGATTTTCCTAGCACGAATAAAAACCCGCTCTCCACATTCCGGCTCACCCGAGACATATAGAGAATATTGGGAATAATATTCTGTCCATATACTTCGGCGATGTACTCCCATAGCGCATAGCCCGCTATATGAGATTTATGCCCTTCGAGCCTGTTAAACTTTTCATACGTTCCGTTCATGACGCCACTTCTGATCAAACTATAATCCAGCGGATCAAGATCTTGGGATGCATAGAGAATCAAACCTTCGATATACCATTCGGGAAGGTTTAGAAGGGTGGAACTTTTTATGACATCACGCCAATTGCCACCGTAGAGAATATTATTTATGAGCACCCGCGCAAGACCATCTTTGATCTGTTTTTCGAAGGAGACGAAATCACCTTCAAAGTATACGAATACCTTTGAACCCACTATGCGCGTGGTACCGCCTATATTCGACTCTTCATTACTATTGAGACCAATATTGCTCTGCTTATAATCAGAGTGGGTATTGTAGACGATGAACTGAATCTTGTCATCAATGGTGTAGTCGAATACATCTTCAAGGGCTAGAATGTTTTTCTTGGCCACCTTGCTGGTAAATGCTGCAAGAGTTTGACCACCTTCGTAAAAATAGGTATCAAATTCTTTAAAACGGTATTGCTGCCATAAGAAATCGCGGTATTGCACCCTGTTCTTACCAAACTCATTTTGAGAACCTTGATAAAACTGTGCGTAGCTGCTTCCGCAAAAAAGAAGAGCTATAAAAAGAAGGATTTTTGAATTGTACCTTTGCATTTGCTGAAGAGGTAAATATAACCAAAATGATTCTTGATTATTTTACCGGGAGCCATATTAATATTCGGCTCTATTAATAACAGGCCAGCACTAAAAATCCCTACTACAAAGAACATGGTAGAAATAAAATCCTTTACGTTCAATCCATTTCAAGAGAATACCTACATCGCCTTCATTGCCTTAGGACCCTGTATGCTCGTAGACCCTGGTTGCTACACCGATGCCGAAGAGAAAGAGCTGCAAACCTTCATTTCGGAAAAAGGACTGGAACCCGTGGCATTGGTAAACACCCATTGCCATATAGACCATGTATTTGGCAATAAGTTCGTTTCAGATACGTATGGCATCAAACTTCAAATACCCAAAGGAGAAATGCCCGTGCTCGCCATGGCTGCAAGATCGGCAGAGATGTACGGACTCAATTATAGCCCTTCGCCCGACCCTATATTCTTTGATGGCGATGAACTCGGATTAGGGAATGAGACGTTTAAAATTTTGAATGTCCCCGGCCATAGCCCTGGACATGTGGCGTTTTACAATGCCGCTTCTAGCATCGTGCTGAGTGGCGACGCGCTTTTTAAAGAAAGCATCGGCCGCACAGATTTACCCGGTGGCAATATGGATACGCTATTGGAATCGATTCGAAAAGCGCTTTTTACCCTTCCGGAAAAAACGAAAGTTTATGCAGGACATATGGAACCAACGACCATAGGGCATGAAAAAAGATACAATCCATTTTTGAAATAGGGAGTTAGGCTACCAAGGACTTTTGCCACCTTTAGATCCAAATAGGCTCTCGCTATTCTTGCGGGATTTTTTCTTCTTGGGACATTTCCTGTCCGGTTTATTGTCGAGCATCATAATAGTGACCCTAAAGATGAGCGGCCGATAGCGGGAATGAAATACTTCGAGCGTCGATTTTAGGTCATCGTACTCATAAAATGTGAGGATCGGCGTTTCGATAGAAGGGGTGACCAAAATGTTTTTGCTCATCATAAATCCAAAGCCGAGCTTATAGTGCGCTTGAATAAGAAGCCGGCCTGGATCGGCCAGATTTAGCGGAAGGTTGTCGCCTTCGTAGTTAAAGCTGTCGGCCATACGGTAATCACCATTGACTCCGACACTATTCTGGATTGAAATCGTTTTGGAGAGAGACTTCGCGTGGGTAGCATTAAAACTGGCTGTGATATAGCTATGGCTAAATTTTCCTTCTCCCAAAAGGGTGTTCGGTGATGCGCCATCGCTTACATCACGTACGGCTTCAAAAGATTCTGCTCCGTTGAGCACTTTCAGCCCAATGCTGAAGTCGATATAGCTTATGAGACGGGAATTGTCAATGGCTTGAAACCGACCAATTTCGAACCCGAGTCCGATTTTACCAACGGCATTATAGGCGATATCATAGACCGAATCTCCATTAATGAAGAGCCGCTGACTGGAATTTTTAAACGGATGGAGCGTGTAATTTACAGAAGGTGAAATGAGCCATCCACGACGCTCGAAATTCCCAAAACCCGGAAAAATATCATCCTGCCTTTGAGATTGCGCATTAGCAAAAAAAGGAAGTAGAACAGTGATAACAATAAGGCAATTTCGCATAGAGAATGGATTTTTAGAAACAAACCTAATTCTTTCAATACGCGAAAAACTGACTTTTGTTACTTCTTCACTTGCGATAATTTTGAAAGAATATCCGATTCAACACGATCGCTATCCCAGTCTTGCTCAATTTCCGAATGGCGCATCACATCGGCCATTATCTCATCTTGAATAAGCCCGGTGGCGAGTGCTTCACTATAGCGCTTATGGCTAAAAGTAACTTGGGAGTAGAGCGGCATCCATTGCTCTGGGTGCTTGGAATATATCTTTGATTCAATCTTCTTGCGGAGAATAAATTTTGGATCGGCCACCTGATCGCGCATCTCCACATAATTGCGCATCGCAAGCTCGGCTATTGCATCGGCATCTGGCTTGCGCAAGGTTTGAAATTCGGGTAGTATCCGGTTCCAATCATGGTCATAGTTCTGCATCAATTGATCGAGTACCGAAACATCTTCAAAGCCTGAGTTCATTCCCTGTCCGTAGAATGGCACTATGGCGTGGGAAGCATCGCCCAGCAGGAGCGTATTATTCTTCTGCCAGGGGAAGCATCGTATTATTACAAGATCGGATAATGGATGCTCCCTATAATTCTGCACCAGATTTGGCATGAGCTGATAAAAGTCGGGAAAAACATCTTTAAAGAACTTATCTACCGTAGCATCGTCTTCCAATGCCTTAAAGGAATATTTGCCATCATAGGGCATGAAGAGTGTGCAAGTATAACTGCCATCAAGGTTGGGCAGGGCGATAAGCATATAGCCACCACGCGGCCAGATGTGAAGCGCGTTTTTCTTTAATTTATGGCTGCCATCTTCGTTTGCCGGCATCAGCAGCTCGCGGTAGCCGTGGGCTATAAACTCTTGCTCATAATTAAATCTACGTGTGCGCTGCATATCTGCCCGCACCTGCGAAAAAGCTCCATCGGTACCAAATATAAGGTCGGCTTTTTGCACCAGCTTCTCGCCTGTTTCGGTATGTTCAAAATTTGCTTCTGTATTATCGAAATTCACGTGCTCACATTTCCAATCAAAAAAGGTCTGCACCTTATACGCTTGTTCCGCTTTGTCGAGCAAGCAATTATTGAGCTCACCGCGTGATACAGAATAGATGGCCTGTCCTTCTTTGCCGTAAGGCTGGTTACTCACCTGTCCTTCTTGATCATGTATCTCCCTGCCGTACATGGGTATGGCTATTTTCCTGACCTGATCTGATAAACCTATCAAATCGAGGGCGCGCCACCCCCGAGTGCTGAGTGCCAGATTAATGGATTTTCCAGCCTTAAGTTCTACGCCCCTGATATCGGGACGGCGTTCGAAAAGCTTTACCGTGTAGCCATGTCGGGATAAATTGGCAGAAAGCAGCGATCCTACGAGACCACCGCCTATTACGATTGCGGTTTTCATTTCTTCTTTAATTTTAATAAAGCTTCATCGAGCAGCGCTCCAAAGCGGAAGCAGTCCATAAAGGAATTATACATCGGCACCGGAGCCACACGGATTACGTTTGGCTCACGCCAATCTGCAAAAACGCCGCGCGATTGCAAAATATCAAAAAGTGGCCGGCCATATCCATGCACCAATATGCTGAGCTGGCAGCCGCGCTGATTTTTATCTATGGGAGTAATAAGTTCTATTTGGGCGTTATTGTTTGCGGCAGCTTGTTCTATATTTTCCGAAAGGTATGCTGTGAGCTTCACACTTTTGGCACGGAGCCTATCCATGCCTGCCTTTTCGAACATACGCAGTGAAGCGAGGTGCGGAGCCATGGCAAAGATTGGGGCATTACTGAGCTGCCAACCTTCGGCGGTGGGAATGGCTTCGAATCCGGGCTCCATTTTAAAACGGTTTTCCTTGGTATGGCCCCACCATCCGGCAAATCGATGTAGCTCCTTTCGGCGGGCGTGTTTTTCATGGATGAAAATTCCAGATACCGATCCGGGGCCCAATTAAAGTACTTATAGGTGCACCAAGCGGCAAAGTCTACTTCCCAGTCGTGAAGCTTGAGGGGCACATTGCCGGCGCCGTGTGCCAAATCAATCCCTACCATTGCACCTGCTGCGTGGCCGGCAGATGTGATTTGGGCAATGTCAAAAAACTGACCCGTGTAATAATTCACCCCGCCCCAAAACACCAGTGCGAGCGAATCGGCATTGGCTTCTATGGCCGCTTCAATATCTTCCATCTTGATGGTGTGCTCGCCGTCGCGCGGCGTTACTTCTATAATGGCATCGCTCGGATCGAAGCCATGAAAACGCACCTGAGACTCCAATGCGTATTGATCGCTTGGGAAAGCTTTGGCTTCGCAAATAATCTTGTATCGCTGGGACGTAGGTTTGTAAAAACTCACCATGAGCAGGTGAATATTTGCCGTAAGGCCGTTCATATGCACCACTTCATGCGGTTCTGCCCCTACCATTTTAGCTGCCGGTGCCATAAGCAGTTCATGGTAGCTATACCAAGGGTTCTGAGCTTCAAAATGTCCTTCTACGCCATACTTGGCCCAGTCATCAAGCTCCACAGAAATGGCTTCGCGCACGGACTTTGGCTGCAGGCCCAATGAGTTTCCAGTGAAATAAATACAATCTTCGGCAGGGGACTCGGGAAAGTAAAATTGAGATCGGAAAGGGGCAAGAACATCATTCTCATCACGCTTTCGTGCATCTTCTGCAGTTAATGGCATTTCTTAAAAGGCTTTAATAAATGTAAATTTGTGGCCAAATTAAGGCATTTGGCATTAGCGTCAAGAGCAAAATCAGGAAAGCTATGAATAGATCGAAGTCTGAAGCATTATTTGAAAAAGCCAAAACACTCTTTCCCGGTGGGGTAAACAGCCCTGTGCGCGCATTCAAGGCTGTAGGTGGCAACCCCCTTTTCATAGAGCGTGGCGAAGGGGCGTACATCTATGATGCCGATGGTAATAAATTCATTGATTTCTGCTGCTCATATGGCCCACTGATCTTAGGCCATGCACCCGCCGAAGTGGTAGGAGCGGTAAGCGATACTGTGAAGTTGGGCACTTCTTTTGGGGCTCCAACCCGGCTCGAAAATGAACTTGCAGAGCTTATCATTGCCAACCATAGCTATATCGAAAAAATAAGATTTGTAAACTCGGGAACAGAAGCAGCCATGTCGGCCATACGCCTGGCGCGCGGCTATACCGGAAGAGATAAGATAGTAAAGTTTGAAGGGTGCTACCACGGCCACGTTGATGCACTCTTGGTAAAAGCTGGTAGTGGGCTGGCCACTCTCGGTACATCATCTTCTGCAGGAGTGCCAGAAGCTTACACCAAGGAGACCATCGTACTACCCCTGCATGATAGAGAAGCCGTAGAAGCGGCGGTAAAAAAATTCAAAAACGAGATAGCATGCATCGCCATTGAGCCCATCCCTGCCAATAACGGGCTGCTGCTACAAGGAAAGGAATTTCTTCAGTTTTTAAGAGATGTATGCACAAGAGAAAATATACCGCTCTTTTTTGATGAAGTGATCTCGGGCTTTCGGGTGGGATTCGAAGGTGCTGCCGGACTCTACGGCATTAAACCAGATTTAATAGCCTTTGGAAAGATAATAGGTGGTGGCCTTCCGGTAGGTGCCTACGGGGCGAGCGAAGAAATAATGTCTTGTGTAGCTCCCGACGGGCCGGTGTACCAAGCCGGAACACTCAGCGGAAACCCAGTAGCGATGGCTGCTGGAAAAGCGCAGATACAAGCCTGCCTTGAACCCGGATTTTACAAGAAGCTTGAAGACAAAACAACAAGGATGGCAGAAGAGATCACCGCTTTTGCTAAAGCAGAGCATTTTCCCTTTAAGATATTCCACATCGGCTCCATATTCTGGGTGGCCTTTACAGAAAAAGAAACCATCGCAAACAGTGAAGAAGTAGATACTGGGCGCATGAAATCGTTCAAGGCATTGCATGGGGCGCTTCTTGAGCGCGGTGTATACATTGGACCTTCGGGATTTGAAGTGGGCTTCATCTCTCGCGCCCATAGCGAGGGCGATCTTGACCATGCCATCAATGCATTTAAAGAGAGCCTCACGCTGATCTTTGAAAAAGCCGAAGTCAATGAATAAAAGCGAAGGCCGTCACCAAGAGCAGTCCTTGAAGAAAAAGCATACCATCCAACCCCACGCTATAATAGACAGGACTCCGCTCGCGCTTACCTTTTCGCACCAGCAGCCAGCTGCCAATGCAAACGGCAAGATGCATCAAGAGCGACTCAAAATAAAATAGGCCGGTGAGAAAATTCAGAAAACTACATACCGAGCTCAATAGCAAGAGCTGACCGCCAAAGAAAACAGCTCTGGAATTTCCCCATATCATAGGAATGGTCTTGAAGGAAGAGTCGTCGGTTTTCAAATCGCGTACATCAAAGGGGATGGTCAAGGCAAGGACAAAAGACCCTTGCTGAATTAAAAACAGAATGCTCTGAAAGGTATCGCTCCAACCCGTCCATTCAAAAAATCCGAGCATCGGTGCGAGAACTACCCCTAAGACCCAAGCCAATGTGATGATCCAAATTTTGAGATATGGGATTTGGCGTAAGCTCTTACGGACCCCACCCAACATCATGAAAGGATGCGCGTAGGCAAAGGATAAAGCTCCCGAAAATCCCAAAACGATTAATTCAACAGGTGTGATATGCCATACCGTAATGAGCATACCGAATATGGCAGCGATCATCATTATGCGCTTGGCAGGCATAAAATTATTGGTATGCATGAAGTCGCCGAGCCATCGCTGCATATTATAGGTGAAGAGCGTGGCAGAAAAAATAAAGATGATAAGATGCCATTCCGGAACCTTCTCAAACATGGCAAATACGCCAGCGGCAGCGCTTGCAGATGCCAATGCGATCAAAATATTGGTTTCGCCCAGCCAATATAAAATGAAATATTTATTACGCTCATTGCCTTCCATAGCTGCTTGAATAAAAGGGAAAATGAGCGGGCTCGGCAAAATGATCAAAAATTTTCTCAGTCATTATTGGACACTACACTATACACCACAATCCCGAGCAATGTGCCGATGGCGCTACCTTTTAATGCTTCCACAGTGCGCTTGCTGCGGGCAAAAGACCCAAAGCCCGATGCGTAATCTTCATTATATTGGTAAGACAGATCCTGTATATAACGCTCCTTGATACGAACGGTGGGAATGCGCGCCCCTAAAGCAAATACTGGGGGAACGGCAAGGGAGAAAACACTTGTCTGCAAGGCATAACCCGTGGCAGCCCCTACTACCAGACCGCTGTAAAACCAACCCTTAGCGCGTATGGCGTTCCGAGCATCGCGCGAGCCATACACCAGGGCACGCATTTGCGGAAGCGCTAGACCATCGCCCTCTATCTCATCGAAATAATAATAAAGGTGCTCCGTGCCATCTGCATTGGTGATAGCAAAAACATCTTCCCTGAGTGTGCTGCCTTCTTTCAAAACAATGGGGATTTCCTGTGCTTTCGGCGAAGAAAAACCGAGGCTATAAACCGTGTTTTCCTTTCTTGCAGCAACGCTATTGATGCGTTCCTTCTTGAAAAATTTAGAGTCATATTTATAGGTGATAGGCACATAGGTGCTGTCATCTACTTGATATACTTCCAGCTCCCTCCCACTAGTAAAGAGTAAAACAGATTTCGCTTGTGCTCTACAATTTAAAGCGACAAGGGATAGAAGGGTGAAAAAAAATGGTTTCAAGATCATCGGGATGGTCAAAGATAGCTCAGCAAGGTTCAAAACAAAATACAAACCAATCTTGTTGGCACTAAGAATACACATAGAAAGATATTGCATTCTCTTGTATATTTGCTTCCTTAAAATCAAGCCATAAATCCATTGCTTTTATGCCACTTAGAAATTTTCCCAAAAGACATCTTGGACCGCGAGATCATGATATTCCAGAAATGCTCGAATCCATTGGTGTTGAATCTATTGATGCTTTAATAGACAAGACCATCCCCAAGCAGATCCGACTCAAGAAACCTTTGGATCTTCACGGTTCAAGAAGTGAACATTTCTATTTGCGGGAGCTGCAAACATTAGCTGATAAAAATAAGCTCTACCGATCTTATATAGGTATGGGCTATTATAATACCATCGTGCCCCCTGCTATCCAGCGCAATGTATTGGAAAATCCAGGGTGGTATACCGCTTACACCCCCTATCAAAGTGAGATCGCTCAGGGCAGGCTCGAAGCCTTGCTTAATTTTCAGACCATGGTGATGGATCTTACAGGTATGGAGATGGCCAATGCGTCGCTCCTCGATGAAGCTACTGCTGCGGCAGAAGCAATGACCATGTTTTATGCGCTCAGGTCAAAAGAAGCAATTAAGAGTGATGCCAATAAATTCTTCATTTCAGCACAATGCTTTCCACAAACTATTGATGTTTTGCGAACCCGCGCTGTGCCAATGGGGATTGAACTTATTATAGGTGACCACAAGGATTTTAATTTGAATGAAAAGGTATTTGGAGCCTTGATACAATATCCTGATGCGACGGGGTCGGCACATGATTATAAATCATTTGTAGATGCCGCTCATGAAAATAATACCCTAGTAGTGGTGGCCACCGACCTGATGAGCTTGGCACTGCTCACCCCTCCCGGAGAGTGGGGTGCCGACGCCGTAGTAGGCAACAGCCAGCGATTTGGCGTGCCGATGGGTTTTGGTGGCCCACATGCTGCCTTTTTTGCGACACGCGAGGCCTTCAAACGCAACCTGCCTGGACGCATAGTCGGAGTAAGTACCGATCGGTTGGGATCGAAAGCCTACCGCCTAGCCTTGCAGACGCGCGAGCAACATATCAAGCGCGATAAAGCCACTTCAAATATCTGCACCGCTCAGGCGTTGCTGGCCATCATGGCTTCTATGTACGCGGTCTATCACGGCGCCGAAGGGATCAAAACCATTGCAAAAGACATTCACAACAAGACCATAAGATTGGCGCAAAGCCTAGAAGCTCTCGGGTATAATGTCGCTTCAAAAGTTTATTTCGATACTCTTTTCATTGAGCTCCCTGAAGGGATTACCAAGGTGGGAATCGAAGAGCTCTCTGAAAACCATCACATCAACCTGCGCTACTTCAATTCCAACCACGTGGGCATAAGTATGGATGAGACCATAAGCCGTCAAGATTTTGACGACATTCTATCTGTATTTGAAGAAGCGGCAGCTTTGGACTCTACTCTTGAAATCCCTGCTACGGTCGAGTCACCCATCACTGGAGTGCTGGAGCGCAAATCGACGTTTTTGCAGCACCCCGTCTTTAATAGCTACCATAGCGAGACGGAACTCATGCGGTATATAAAGCGATTGGAAAATAAAGATCTTTCACTTACACATAGTATGATTTCGCTGGGCTCATGTACCATGAAGCTAAATGCAGCCAGTGAGTTGATGCCGGTCACGTGGCCTAAATGGGCCAATATCCATCCATTTGCGCCAAGCGGGCAAACGGCGGGTTATAGAGAAATGTTTGAAGAATTGAAGCGTATGCTTTGTGAAATCACCGGTTTTGCCGGAGTCTCTCTTCAACCCAATAGTGGCGCTCAAGGCGAATATGCCGGCCTGATGGTGATCAGGAATTACCACTTCAGTAGAGGGGAAGGACATAGACATATTGCACTGATCCCGAGCAGCGCGCACGGTACCAATCCTGCCAGTGCCGTGATGGCCGGAATGAAAGTGGTAGTCGTAAAATGCGACGATGATGGTAATATCGATTTAGAAGATCTGCGCAATAAGGCTGAAACCCATAGTTCGGACTTATCGGCATTAATGGTTACTTATCCTTCTACGCATGGTGTGTTTGAGGAGGCCATCATGGATATCACCGAGCTGATCCATCAACATGGCGGACAGGTTTATATGGATGGAGCAAATATGAATGCGCAAGTTGGCCTTACCAGTCCGGGACTTATCGGAGCAGATGTATGTCATCTAAACTTGCATAAGACCTTTGCCATCCCGCATGGTGGTGGTGGACCTGGCATGGGCCCTATCGGAGTAGCAAAGCACTTGGTGCCCTACCTACCCGGGCACAGTATAGTAGAGACAGGAGGTATAAATAATACCACGGCAGTATCTTCTGCACCATGGGGTAGCGCGTTGATCTTGCTGGTATCATATGGCTATATCAAGATGCTGGGCGGCGATGGGGTAACGCTTTCTACGAAGTATGCCATATTGAATGCTAACTATATAAAGAGCAAGTTGGCGAAGGACTACCAGATTTTATATTCTGGAAAGAACAATACGGTAGCCCACGAGATGATCCTAGATTGCAGGCCTTTTAAGCAAAGTGGAATTGATATTTCAGATATCGCTAAAAGGCTCATCGATTATGGTTTTCATGCGCCCACGGTCTCCTTTCCGGTAGCGGGCACGCTAATGATAGAACCTACGGAGAGTGAGTCGAAAGAAGAGCTTGACCGTTTTTGTGAAGCCATGATTTCCATAAGGCAGGAAATTCAAGAAGTTGCAGATGAGATTTATCCCAAAGATGACAACGTATTGGTAAATGCTCCGCATACTGCTGTAGAAGCGACCGCCGATAAATGGGAACATGCCTACTCAAGGCAAAAGGCAGTCTATCCGCTTGGCCATTCGCAAGGAGCAAAGTTTTGGGCACCTGTGGCTCGGGTCGATAATGCGTACGGTGATAGAAACCTCATGTGCGCTTGCCCACCTTTAAGCGACTACGAGACCAATTTTGATGCATCAGAAAAGCAACTTGCGTAGGTTTTAAGGCGCAAAATCGATATCGAAGTATCTAAAACTGTCTGAAATAATCCCCACATCGTGGTAGGGTAAGTTAAATTCAAGGGAGAGACACGACAAAACGGAAGCTTCAAATAACATACATGTATCTGAAAATCAATGTTATAATACTTTCAATTTCATTTTGCTTTTCCTTTGGAATTATATTTGCGCCTTACTAAGGTAGCTTAGCAATAATTTCAAATTCTTTTATTTAACAAATCAATACGAACCGTTATATTCGCGGTAGTTAAATCATTTCTTAACATAAAATCAAATCAATGAAAAAGTTTTACTTATTAGTGGGTTCTGCGCTTCTCTTTGGAAGTAGTTTTGCCCAGGTCTCGAAAAAGACCGTTAATACAAATGAAGTATTCGTGCGTCCTGCCGTTGCAAATAAGTCGATGGCAGTGTCAAAAGACTATAAAAAAGGGTCAGTAAATCTTGCTAAAGGAGACGCCGAAAATGTTTATTTCTCTGAAGACTGGTCGAATGGTTTGGATGGTCAGGAAGGACAGGCATGGGTTACTGGCGGTGCACAAGGCGACCTATGGTTTTATACCTTTCCTTTGGGAGCACCTAATGGGTATAATCCCACCGTAATCAATAGCCCGGCCTACAGCGCAATTCCTAATTATTATGGCGCCACGAATCCTACGATTGATTCCGAAACCAATGCCAATGGTTTTATGATGCTTGATGCAGATGCTTTCAACTCAACTAGCACAAGTCCAAATGATCCGGCTGGCCCCAATACCACGGATATTCCAATTGAGTCGTTCTTAATTTCTCCGGCCTTTGATATGACGGGTGCTGAGGGCGGTGTTATTAGTTTTGCACAAGATTTTCGCTTGTGCTGCTTATTTGCTAATATGAATTTGTTCGTGGACGTAAGCGTGAATAACGGAAATACATGGTTTGAAGGGTACGCATTTACTTATAATAATTCAGATGATGTTGATGCCTTCGCTGGAACTAGTGTGGCTGACATATCGGCTATATTAAATTCTACTAATGATTTGACACAGGTTAGACTTCGTTTTCGCTGGCCCTTTGGAGAGCTTACTACCACGGCGAATGGTGAATTTACAAACAGTCACTACTATTGGATGATAGATGATATAGTAGTTTCAGAGCCGCCTGCTAATGATCTAATCGTTGGCAAGACTTTCTGGAATGATTATATTCTACTTGCTGATCGCTACATAAATGATACCATCAATCCAATTAGTGATTCGCTATATGTGTCGAGTTTTGAATACTGGCGTTCACCAAATTATTCGACTCGACCCCTTACTTTTTCAGCAGCAGTAACTAATAATGGTACTGAAATTCAAACAGGTGTAGTGCTTACGGCTCGTCTTAACAATCCTGATGGCACAACCTTTCAAGAGTTTACGTCAGAACCCATCAGTATTGAATCAGGAGTTACTGATACCCTTTCTACAGGAGAAGTTTTTCCAGATGTATTCAATATGGCTACACCGCCATTTACAGGAAATTATCTAGTAAACTATGTTGTTACTCAAAACGAAGAAGACTTCAACGAAAGTGACAATGTTGGCGGAAATAGAGGTTTCAGTTTAAATGATGATTCAGGTGTTGAGCCTGAAAACTATGCTACATTTCAAAACACGACTACAAACTTTGCTGGAGTCTACAATCTTGATAATGGTAGTGTAGTGAACAGATTCCATTTCAATACAGATGAAGCGGATGAAATTCTTATTACCGCAATAGAATTTGTTGTTCTGAAAAGTGATGGTAATGAATGGACTACGCCTATTGGAACACAGTTAAATGTGAACCTCCGACGTGGTGCTGTACTTGACGAAAGCGATACTTACGAAACTCAGATGTTCTTTGGTGACACCGCATCCCCTTATTCTAATACAGATTGGGTGAATCCTGATAATGATGAAACCAATTTCATCGTAGAAGAATCTAATCGTTGGGATCAGGATGAAAATCCAAATACGCTGGTATGGGCGCGTTGGGTGCTTCCTTCTCCAGTGCTAGTTGAAGCCGGTGAGATTTACCAGCCCGAAGTTAGATTTCCGAATACAACGCCTGGTACTTTTGCTGCGTGGTTGGCTTATGAGTTTTCTCAAGAGAGCTTCTCTGGGTTATTTTTTAATAACCTCGTAGAAGAAAATCCAAATAATCAGTGGACTGTGTTAGGAAACTTCGATCCACCTTACGATGATGGTGGTGCTCCGATGATTCGCTTAAGAACTCAAAAGCCATCAACTCTTGGAATAGACCAAATCAGCATTGCTAATGGCGTAGAGCTTCTTCAAAACTACCCCAACCCATTCGTTGATGTTACTCGTATGAGTTTTAGATTGAAAGATGCACGTGAAGTAAGTCTTGAAATCCATGACATCAACGGTCGTTTGGTACAGAAAGAGCTTTTAGGTCAACGTCCTGCGGGAGTTACCGATTACATCTTTAATGCTAAGAACCTTGAAGCAGGAGTCTATACGTATACGGTAGTAACCGAAGATGGAAGATTGACACGTAAAATGATTGTTGAGTAATCTCGATGATTCAGATAAAATTAAACCGGCTCGAAATTTCGAGCCGGTTTTTTTATGCAAATAAAATTTTTGGATAGTGGAATTCTGCCAAGAATTATCAGCAAAACTCTATTTGAGCTGATCTTTCAAGGTCTTCATAAACTCGGAAGCGTATACGAAATCGTTCAACTCAGTATTGGTGGTGCTCAGTATTTCGCGTCGGTTTCCTTCCCACCACTTCTCGCCTTGATATATGAACATGATGTGATCACCTATTTCGATCACCGAATTCATATCATGGGTGATCACTACGGTAGTAATATTCATCTCGAGAGTGATATCGCTGATGAGCTTATCGATCACGATCGACGTCTGTGGATCAAGACCCGAATTGGGCTCATCGCAAAAAAGATACTTAGGCTTCATGGCTATAGCTCTTGCTATGGCAATACGCTTCTGCATACCGCCACTCGTCTCGGCAGGAAATAGCTTATTGGTTCCCTCAAGATTCACGCGCTCCAAGCATTGATTGGCACGAGCCACCATCTCCTTCTTTTTCATGTCGGTAAACATGGTAAGTGGAAACATGATATTCTCTTCTACCGTCATGGAGTCAAAAAGGGCACTTGCTTGAAAAAGCATACCGATATTCTTCCTGATTTCTTTTTTCTCATCAATATCCATTGGCACAAAGTCGGCTCCGTCATAAAGCACTTGACCGTCATCGGGCTTATGAAGCCCCACTAGGCATTTGGTCAATACTGATTTCCCACTGCCGCTCTGACCAATAATCATATTTACTTGACCTTGCTTAAAAGATGCTGAGATATCTTTCAAGACTTGCTTATCGCCAAATGATTTGGAAATATTTTTAGCTTCTATCAAATCAGCAGCAATTGAGTTAGAATATAATTGAAAATGAGAATGAGAATGCTGCTATAAACTACAGCCTGCGTGCTGCTGCGACCTACTTCGAGGGCGCTCCCTTTCGTATAGTATCCGTAATAAGATGACACCGAAGTGATTATAAAAGCAAAAACGACCGTCTTGATCATTGCATAGCCCACATCGTAGGGTTTAAAATCATATTGAATACCGTAGATATAGTCGGGAATACTTATGATGCCAGTAAGCTTGCAAATAAGCCCGCCGCCAAATATACCGAGAAACATACTGATCATGATCAGGAAAGGAAGGATAAAAATCCCTGCGAGCATTTTTGGCAGGATAAGGTAAGCTGCCGAATTTACACCCATTATATCCAAGGCATCTATCTGCTCGGTCACCCGCATAGTGCCTATTTCAGATGCGATATTAGAGCCTACCTTTCCCGCAAGGATAAGCGCAATGATGGTTGGCGAAAACTCTAGAATAACACTTTGGCGGACTGTGAAACCAACGGTGTAGGCCGGTAGTAGGGGGCTATCAATATTCGAAGCCGTTTGAAGCGCAATGACGACGCCCATAAAAAGCGACATCAAAATCACAATGCCCAGGCTGCTCAACCCAATACTGTCTACTTCCTTAACAAATAGCCGGCGGTATATGCTAAACTTCTCCGGCCTGGCCAGCGCGCGCTTGATAAGAAGAAAATATCTTCCGACATGAAAGCTGATATTACCCAAATCTCTTTTTTTGTAAATGTACTATCCTAAAAATTTGCAACGGCAATGTGCAAAATTAATTTTTCATAGGTTTTCTACGTTTACTAGCTTTGAAAGATATGAAGGGATTGAGAAAAACGTGGAGATTATCGGTAGCCATTGTATTTACAGCACTGCTGCTGGGCGGATGTACCGCAAATAAAAAAAAGAAATGCGATACTTGCCCTAAATGGACGAGTGCCATTGAAGGCAACGCTTATGTTCAGCAAATAATGACATGAGCAGTCCCGAAGCTATCAAGCAAATCGCTGGGAAACTCGCTCCCAAGCTTCCAGCAGATTCAGCCGATATCATAGCCCGCTGGATTGTAGATTTGAAAGTGAGTTTTAAAATCAAAAAGCCAAGGCTTACTAAACTTGGCGATTTCAGACCGCCCCATTTGGGAAAACCTGCACAGATCACAGTTAATGCCGATCTTAACAAATATGCCTTTCTCATCACCACCATCCATGAGTTTGCACATTTGGGCTGCTACCTAAAATATAAAGGCGATGTAATGCCACATGGCGCAGAATGGAAATCTATTTATAGGCAAATGCTCATACCCTTTTTTGAGCGCGGCATCTTTCCCGATGCTGTTCAGGAAGCGTTAAAGTACCATATTTCAAATCCTTCTGCTTCAAGCTGCAGCTGTCCAAAACTCTCGCGGGCACTCGCAGGCTACGATCGTGTAAAAGGCATTATGCTGGAAGATTTAAAGCTTGGAGATCGTTTTATCTTCCAGCAGAAGACTTTCGAAATATTAGGTAAAAAACGTACCCGATTTCTCTGTCTCAATATGCTCGATGGCCGTAAATACCTGATATCTGAGCGCGCGCAAGTTTCACTTACTGAAAGCGTATCGGCTTAATATTTTTATAAACTTAGCTTCTTACCTTAGCACATCTAAAAAGAAACATGGCAACTTCAACATCTGTAGAAGAATTGAGAATGGTGAGCCGACTTGCCACCGAACTTAAAGGCTCAGAAATAATAAAGCTGGCCGGTGAGATCAGGGAAAAAATTGAACGTGGAGCGGTGATCCATAATTATACGATCGGTGATTTTGATCCTTCCATATTTCCAATTCCCGAAGCATTGCTAAATGAAATCGTAAAAGCTTATCGCAATGGAGAGACGAATTACCCACCGAGCAATGGCATCCTGACTTTGCGATCGGCATTATCAAAATATGTAGATCGCACCCAAAACCTGATGTATAAAGCATCTGAATTTTTAGTAGCAGGCGGAGCAAGACCACTTATTTATGCTGCTTATCAAGCTATTATTGACCAAGATGAGCCGGCGATATTTCCGGTGCCCAGTTGGAATAACAATCACTATACTACCCTATCACGAGGTCGCCAAATAGCAGTAGT
Source organism: uncultured Cryomorphaceae bacterium (assembly GCA_963836915.1). Classification (GTDB taxonomy): domain Bacteria; phylum Bacteroidota; class Bacteroidia; order Flavobacteriales_D; family Cryomorphaceae; genus Cryomorpha. Next base: position 2,106,522 of record CAWILH010000002.1, read on the forward strand.
CACCACGGCCGAAAACAATTTCATGCCTACCGCCGAGTCGCTGAAGAGTTCTATTCGCGATGCTGGTATCATCGCGCTATGCTCACCGCTAAATCCTACGGGGACTATTTTCGCCAAAGAAGATCTGCTCGCTATATGCCAACTGGTACTTGAAGAAAACCGTCGACGCAAGGGAAATAGAAAACCGCTCTACCTACTTTATGATCAAATATATTCTCAGCTCTGTTTTGGCGAAAGCAAGCATTATGACCCTGTGACCCTGCATGATGAAATGCGCCTGTACACTATATATATTGATGGCATCAGCAAGGCCTTTGCCGCCACGGGTGTCCGTGTGGGATGGGCATTCGGCCGCAGCACATTATCGATAAGATGAAGTCTATTCTGGGGCATATTGGTGCGTGGGCGCCCAAACCTGAGCAAGTCGCGGTGGCACATTTCCTGGAAAACAAGGAACAGGTAGATGCCTATCTAAAAGATTTTAAAAGCGCCCTCCACGAGCGGCTTATTGGTTTCTATAATGGTATCAAGGCACTGAAAAAATCAGGCCTAGCGGTAGATGCCATCGTACCGCAAGCGGCTATTTACCTTACCGTCAAAATTGATATTTTGGATCGATCTACCGGGGATGGACATAAATTGGAAACCCTTCAGGATATCACCTCTTACATTCTTGATGAAGCCGGATTGGCCTGGTGCCTTTTAGTGCATTTGGCGCCACAGCGGCGGAACCCTGGTACAGGCTCAGCGTAGGCACCGCAGGAAAAGATGAAGTCGCCATAGCACTCGAAAAACTCAAAATAGCCTTAGAAAAATTAAATTGATGCAAAAAAAAGACATTTACTGCGTGATAATGGCCGGCGGTATTGGAAGTCGCTTTTGGCCGATGAGCCGTACAGATCTACCAAAGCAATTTCACGATGTGCTGGGTACAGGCTCTACCCTGCTTCAGCAAACCTTTGAGCGCTTTCTGGCAATATGCCCTAAAGAAAATATCCTGATAGTAACCAGCTCTATTTATAAGCAACTAGTTAAGGGTCAGATTGAAGGGCTCCCCGAAGAGAATATCTTGCTGGAGCCGACACGTAGAAATACTGCCCCATGCCTCGCTTACGCCAGTAAGAAAATACTGAGCCAGAATCCCGACGCGTGTATGATCGTGGCACCATCTGATCATCTGGTTTTAAAAGAGAAAGCATTTGAAGCTACCATCCAAAATGCGATAGACCAAGCGGTAAACTCTTCAAACCTAGTCACGCTAGGAATTAAACCATCGCGTCCCGATACCGGCTATGGCTATATTCAGTTTGAAGACGAACCAGAATCTCCGCTGGCCGACGTAAAACGGGTAAAGACATTTACTGAAAAACCAGATATCGACTTGGCCAAGGAATTTCTTCATAGCGGCGATTTTTACTGGAATTCTGGTATTTTCATCTGGACGGTAAAGTCTATTTTAAATGCCTTCGAAAAACACCTGCCCGAACTCAATGACCTGTTCTCGGAGCTCATACCGGCACTCGGAACGCCAAAGGAAACTGAAGCGGTAGCTCACGTCTATGCGCGCAGCGAAAGTATTTCGATCGACTACGGTATTATGGAAAAGGCTAAAAATGTAAATGTGGTGCTGAGCGATTTTGGCTGGAGCGACCTTGGAACTTGGGGATCTTTATTTACCCAAATAAAAAAAGACAAGGAAAACAATGCCGTAATAGGCAAAAGAGTGCGGCTGTCCAACTCATCTGACAATATGATTAACATGCCGAAAGATAAACTGGCGGTGATCAATGGCCTGAACGATTTTATTCTCGTAGATACTGACGATGTACTTCTGATCTGCCCAAAATCGGAAGAGCAGCACATCAAGCAGATCGTTAACGATTTAAAGGTAAGCCGCGACCAAAAATTTGTGTGATGGTGGTATCGGTTTTCACCAAATTCAGGGAACAAAAAGCCCGGAGCATTAGTTGTTCCGGACTTTTTTTGAAAGCGGTTTAAAGTCCCGTCATTTCCATTGGAACGACCCATCGATCAAACTCTTCGGCGGTCAGAAATCCCAGGTTCACGGCTTCTTCTTTTAAGGTAGTCCCATTTTGATGCGCAGTCTTGGCGATCTTGGCCGACTTATCGTAGCCGATATGCGTATTCAAGGCCGTAACCAACATCAAGGAATTGTCAACATGGCGCTGTATCACTTCAAGGTTTGGCTCAATACCGCTTGCGCAGTGGAGGTCGAATGAAAGGGCTGCTTCACCAAGAAGGGTTGCCGACTGTAAGCAGCTGGCCGCCATAACAGGCTTAAATACGTTGAGCTGATATTGGCCTTGAGCCCCGCCAAAACCCACTGCCACATCATTGCCCATCACTTGGGCACATACCATGGTCAAGGCTTCACATTGAGTCGGGTTTACCTTCCCCGGCATGATCGAAGAGCCCGGCTCATTGGCTGGAATGTTGATCTCACCAATTCCGCTGCGGGCGCCGATGCCAACATGCGTATATCATTCGCAATTTTATTCAATGAGATCGCAATTTGACGCAGCGCAGCGTGGGTTTCCACCAATGCTCCGTGTGCGGCCAGCGCTTCAAACTTATTCTCGGCGGTACGAAATGGAAGTCCGGTAAGTGAAGCGATCTCTTCTGCCACTTTTACGTCATAGCCCTTGGGGGTATTCAGCCCAGTGCCCACGGCGGTGCCGCCAAGGGCGAGCTCACCCAAATGATCGAGCGAAGCATTTAAGGAACGGATCCCGTGACTTATCTGTGATACATAGGCCGAAAACTCCTGCCCAAGGGTAAGGGGCGTAGCATCCATAAGATGGGTGCGGCCTATCTTGACGATATTCAAAAAGGCGTTCGATTTGGCTTGAAAGGTATCTTTTAATTTATGCAGCCCCGGCAAGGTTACTTCCGAAATCACCTTGTACAATGCGATGTGCATGGCGGTGGGGAAGGTATCATTACTCGATTGTGACTTATTTACATCATCATTAGGATGGATGTTTCGCTCACCTTCACCGAGCTTACCACCTGCAATGACATGGGCGCGATTTGCTATTACTTCATTTACGTTCATATTGCTCTGTGTACCAGAGCCCGTTTGCCAGATGACCAGCGGAAACTGATCATCAAGCTCTCCATTTAGAATCTCATCACACACTGCGCCGATCGCCTTAGACTTTTCTTCGGCCAGCACCCCGAGCGCAGTATTGGTGCGTGCCGCTGCTTTCTTCAAGTATGCAAAGCCATGGATAATCTCAATAGGCATGCTGGCAGCGGCACCGATCTTAAAGTTGGTTCGTGAGCGCTCGGTCTGGGCACCCCAATATTTTTCGGCGGGCACCTTCACGTCGCCCATCGTATCTTTCTCTATTCGATATTCCATCTTATTCTATTATTTTTTCTAGGTTTTCTAAGCTTCGCCCGATTACGGCTTTATGTCCTTTGGTAATGATAGGCCGTTGGATCAATTTGGGATTTTCAAGCATGATAGTGATCCACTCATTATCGGTAAAATTGCTGTTCCGATACTTCTCACGATAGAGTGTTTCTTCGGTGCGCACCACTTCACGAGCAGTTAGATGCAACTTAGCGAGAAGCATCTCAAACTCGGCCGTCGTAGGCACTTCATTCAGGTAGAGCGTCACATCGGGATCTAGGCCCTTCTCTTGCAGAAACTTTAATGCTTCCCTGCATTTGCGGCAGCGCGTATTATGATAAATGCGGTATGCTGACATATTAAGCTTGGTTTTTGGCTCTTCCGTATTCCATCAGATAGCCCTTTAGGAATTCGTCGATCTCCCCATTGAGCACATCGCCAATGGCGGAAGTCTCTACGCCTGTGCGCACATCTTTTACCATTTGATAGGGCTGCATTACGTAATTCCGTATTTGAGAACCCCATTCGATCTTCATCTTGCCAGCTTCTATCTCATCGCGGGCTTCCATGCGCCTTTTCATCTCGGCTTCATAAAGCTGGGATTTTAGCAATTGCATGGCCTTCTCTTTATTGCCAAGTTGAGAGCGGGTTTCGGTATTGTCTATCACGATACCTGTAGGCTTATGCCTAAGGCGAACCCCGGTCTCCACCTTATTTACATTCTGCCCACCAGCACCACCAGATCTGAAAGTCTCCCAGCTGATATTGGCGGGGTTGATATCGATCTCAATCGTATCATCTACCAGGGGATAGACATAAACGGACACAAAGGACGTGTGCCGCTTGGCATTGCTATCGAACGGACTGATGCGCACCAGACGGTGCACGCCATTCTCTCCTTTCAAGTAGCCAAAGGCAAACTCGCCTTCAAACTCTAGCGTAACCGTTTTTATTCCAGCCACATCGCCTTCTTGCATATCGAGTTCTTTCACCTTCATTCCGGCCTTCTGCCCCCACATCATATACATGCGCATAAGCATCGAAGCCCAGTCACAACTCTCCGTGCCACCCGCACCTGCGGTTATTTGCATTACCCCACTCAAGGCATCTTCTTCGGAAGAGAGCATATTCTTAAACTCCAGTTCTTCGAGTGCAATCTCAGCCTTCTTATACTGACTTTCCACATCGCTGGGCTCAGCTTCTCCTTCTTTAAAAAATTCAAAAAGCACTTTCAGGTCCTCGATTTCTGTAGAGACCTCTTGAAAAGAGTCCGTCCACACTTTTTTATTTCTGATTTGCTTCACCACTTTCTCCGCTTCTTTGGGATTGTTCCAAAAGTCGGGATTCAGCGTATGCTTCTCTTCTTCAGCAATCTCCATAAGTTTGCCGGGGATGTCAAAGATACCCCCTTAACGCTTCCTGGCGTCCGACAAAGTCGTTGATTTGATCTATCGTTATCATGCCGCAAAGGTAGTCATGATTTTAAGATGGCTGACACTAAAAATAGAAGAAAAACTCAATCCTAATTCGACGCCAAAAGCCGTTTTATAGCTCCCTTCACTTCATCATAGCTATAGCCCTTTGATACACCAAAGCGAAGGAGCTTATTATAGCGATCGGCTCCATTGGCCGATTTTATAAAATTGCTCTTGCGCTCAATTAGCTGATCTATAGACTCCTGAAATTGTGCTGGCTCTATTTCTTGTTTTGCCAGCCTGATGCTGGCGTCGGATACGCCCTTGGCTTTTAGATGGGAAACGATTTTAATCCAGCCCCAATTTTTAATTCTAAATCTGCCTCGGGCAAAAGCCGTAGCAAAACGCCCTTCATTTAGGTAATTTTCGGAGATGAGCTCGGTAAGCAACTGCTCTACTTCACTGCCGTGCACGCCCCATGAGAAGAGCTTCGCCCGAACTTCGCTATGTGCGCGCTCCTGCCTATCGCACCAACTTTTGATTCTATCTAGGGTTTCGAAAGGGGGGTATTTGCGATCCATGATAGATCGAAGGTGGTCATAATAAATTGGTTTGGCAATGATTAGCATCCCAAATGCTCATGAAATTAAGACTCTCAATGATATTCGATAAACTGAGCGTTTAGCTTCTGAACTACTTCATGATCGAATAAATCAATGGTTTACAGCGCAATCCGGATATTAAGAGTTACAAGTAGAATTTGAACAAGGTCTTATTCCTTCTCATTGAAAATGCTCCCATCCTTCGTTATCGGTAATGCTAAGTAAATCTATGATCAGTTTATCAATCGAGCTATTCATAGAATCTACTGCCGCGTAGCTCCAAAATTCGCCTTCCTGAACAAGAAAGTCGCCTATCATCCATTTGCGAGGTTCTGTAATGAATTTTACATGAAAATCCTTGTCCGAGGTACAAGAGGAAACCTTTAATGAACTGGCAGACAGCCGAATTGAAAAACCGCACCCTTCGAGCACACAGACGCCAAAATATCTGGAAAAAAAAAGAGCTCATTGTTGAGCTCTTTAATCCGAATACTTTTTCTTAAACGACTATCAATCGTCAATCCCTTCTCCTTTCTCATTTAGGAATTTAAAAGAGAGAAACGGAAAGTCATTGTCTTCTATAACCCTGATGTTCACTTTATACTTCATGCTCCATCGCCTGCGCATGGATATTAAGCCGGTCTTTAAAAAAGCCGCCACAAAGGGATGGGTCTTTAATACCACTTTTTTCAATTTAAATTCATCGATCAGGTAACGGAGATTATTCTCAATAGTATCTGTGATGAGTACCGATGCCTGCACACTACCCGTGCCTTCGCAGCAAGGGCATTTCTCTTCGGTAGAGATATCGGTTACTTCGCGCACCCGTTGGCGGGTAATCTCTACGACGCCAAACTTACTGGGCGGCAGTACATTATGCTTCGCTTTGTCGTCCTTTAGGCATTCACGCAGCTTCTCGTAGAGCATCTTTTGATGTGATCGCTGCCCCATGTCTATGAAGTCGACACAAATGATACCACCCATATCGCGAAGGCGCAATACGCGGGCTATCTCTTCGGCACATTCGAGGTTGGTCTCCAAGGCATTCTGCTCTTGGCCGCGCTCCCCTCCTTTTCGGCTACCGCTATTCACATCTATTACGTGCATGGCTTCGGTATGCTCTACGATCAGGTATGCACCACTTTTAAGGTTTACCTGCCTTCCAAAAGTTGATTTGATCTGGCGGTTTACACCGAATCGCTCAAAGAGATCTTCGTCTTTATAAGCCTTAACGATCTTTTCTTGGGTGGGCGCCACCTTGCGCATGTACTCCTTAATGTCTTCGGCTATCTCATTATCGTTCACATGAATGCTGGTGAAATTGGCGCTGAGCAGATCACGAAGCACGGTTGAAGTTCGGTTGAGCTCACCCAAAACGCGTTTTGGTGGCTTCGCCGTTTTAAGGTTCTCATGTATCTTTTTCCAGCGGGTATGCAGGTCGCGCAGATCGGCGTCAAGTTCGGCCACCTTCTTATTTTCGGCAACGGTGCGCACGATTACCCCAAAATTCTTGGGGGTAATGCTTTGCATAAGCCGCCGAAGCCGCGTGCGCTCTTCGGTACTGCGGATGCGCTGAGAAAGCGATATTTTATCGCCGTAGGGCACCAGGACGATGTAGCGTCCTGCGAGTGTTATTTCCGACGTCAGTCGGGGGCCTTTTGAAGAGATAGGTTCCTTGGCTACCTGCACCAGAATGTGCTGGCTACCTGAAACCACATCATTGATCTTGCCGTGTTTATCTATATCCTTTTCAAGGGGGAAATTTGTAAGATCGGCTGTAGCTTGCTTTCCGGCAAGGGTGCCTTTTACAAATTTGTTCATAGACCGAAACTGCGGCCCTAAATCCAGATAATGCAAGAATGCATCTTTCTCATAGCCAACATCGACAAAAGCGGCGTTAAGGCTAGGAATAACCCGGTGAACTTTACCAAGATAAATATCGCCAACGGCGAAATCTTGATTTCCTTTTTCCTTATGAAGTTCTGTAAGGACTTTGTCCTTTAGAAAGGCAATATCAACTTCGTTGGCCTTGGCATTAATTACTAGCTCAAGATTCACGAAATAAATGTGTTAGGGTGTCTAAAACCACAAATACAGCCGCTGCGCAGCTGTATCAATAAGAATAGGGCGTATTAAGCCTTACTTCTTCTTTTTGTGACGGTTTTTGCGGAGACGCTTCTTCCGCTTGTGCGTAGCCATTTTATGACGCTTGCGTTTTTTACCACTTGGCATATTCGATAATTTTAATTCGTTTATAATGTGTCGGCCTTCAGTTGCATCAGCATCTGCTCCACTCGCATGGTCACTGCTGTATCGCCCTGAAAAGTCAAATATTTTTCTAAAAGCGGGATGGCTTTTGTGTTTTCTTCTAAAGCAATGTAAGATTGACCCAACCAGAAATAAGCTTCCGGATATTTTTGCTTGGAATCGTATTGCAGAACTTTCTGAAATCGAAAGACTGCGTTCTCAATTTGGCGCGAAGTTAATGAAAATTGTGCAAGGTGCCAATGCACATCAACATTCGTTGAATCCTCTGCCAATATTTCTCTTAGCATTCCAATCCCTTGCATAGGGTTTTCGCCGTTTTGAACCAACGCCACCGCTTCTTCGATCTTAGCATTGGTGGGGGTTTTTTCTACTTTCAGCCTATCTTCAGAAATTAATCTAGGCGAAAAAACAAGGGCGACCACAAGAAGTATTGAAGCCGCGATAAGCACTATTTGAACCGTTCGCGGCTTCATTTCCTTCTAGATTACTTTTTCTTTTTTTTGCTCACCTTCACATTCTTCTTTACTTTTTCTACAAAGCTCTTAGAAGGCTTGAAGGCAGGGATATTATGTGCTGGAATTACAATTGGTTCTTTGGCCGAGATATTTCTTCCGATTTTTTCGGCACGCTCTTTTACTATAAAGCTTCCGAAACCGCGCAAGTAGACGTTATCGCCGTCAGTGAGCGACTTTCTTACGGAGTTCATAAATGCTTCAACAGTGGTTTGTACGGCCACTTTTTCTATTCCGGTTTGATCAGCAATCTGCGATACTATATCTGCTTTTGTCATATTAATTAAGCTTAGGCGTGAGTTGTGAATTTTCTGTTAAGACGCGGCGAAGATACTGGAATATAACTACCTGTAAAAGTTCTTTTCGCTAAATTCGTCATTTCTTGCTACAAGCGAGTTAGTCTTAGACGATGGATAATGATGAGAAGTTGATTTCATGGTATTTACGCTCTGCGCGGGATCTGCCGTGGCGAAATACCCTGAACCCCTACTATATATGGCTATCTGAGATCATCCTGCAACAGACACGGGTAGAGCAGGGAATGAAATACTACCTTGACTTTGTAGAATCCTATCCCCGTATACAAGACTTGGCCGCGGCCACGGAAGATGAAGTGCTCAAAAAGTGGCAGGGGTTGGGATACTACAGCCGCGCCAGAAATCTACTCGCCACCGCCGTCATTATTTCAAGCGAGTGGGATGGCACCTTTCCAAATACTTATGAAACCATAAAGGCCCTAAAAGGAATAGGGCCTTATACCGCGGCGGCCATCGCAAGCTTTGCCTTCAAGCTACCCCACGCTGTGGTAGATGGCAACGTGGCACGTGTGGTCTCGAGACTATATGATGTTGACCTTGCGGTAAATGGCAGTCCCGGTCAGAAACTCATACAGTCGCTGGCCGATGAACTGCTCGATCGTGAGCGACCCGATCTCCACAACCAGGCCATCATGGAGCTGGGTGCGATGGTGTGTACACCGAGAAATCCACGCTGTGAAGGCTGTCCTTTTCGGGAAAAATGCATGGCCCTTGAGAACGATACAATAACCCTTCGCCCAGTGAAGAAGAAAAGCGCAAAAGCCATAGACCGCGCCATTGACTACGCTGTGATCGAGACCGACACAAGCATGATTTTCAAAAAAAGAACTGATAAAGATATTTGGCAAGGTCTCCATGATTTTGCGGAAGCCAAAAGCGTACATGAGGCAAGTCCGGAATACATGACCAAGTTCGTGCGCGAAGAATTCGAAGGCGCCAGCATCGACTCTGCGCCCTACAGTCCGGAGAAAGCCTATACCCACATCTTATCCCATCAACGGCTGAATGCGCGCTTCTGGAGATTTAAGATAAGTGGTAAGTTCGATTTGAAATCCATATATTTCACCGTAGAAAAATCGAATATAGACCGTATGGCCGTGCCTAGGTTGATCCATAAATATTTAGAAGATGTGGAGATCATCTGAAAGCCTGCTCAATTCAACTATATTTGCAAATTGAATTTATTATGGCCGGAATTAACAAAGCAATATTGGTAGGTAACCTTGGACTGGATCCAGAGATACGAACGCTCGAAAGTGGCGCTAAGCTCGCCCGCATCCGCATAGCCACTTCTGAATCTTATACGACCAAAGAAGGGCAGCGGGTAGAGCAGACCGAATGGCATAACGTTACGATGTGGCGCCAACTCGCCGACATAGCCGAAAAATACTTGAGCAAAGGAAAGCAGGTATACATAGAAGGTAAACTGCGCACACGCTCCTATACCGACAAGGACAATGTAGAGCGATACAGCACAGAAATCGTTGCCGATACCATGCAAATGCTCGGAAAGGTAGGTGGGTCAAATAATGATGATCAACCCACCAAAACCGCGGAAGGTGGGCAAGAAACGAAGTCGGCTGCAGCAACCCATAGCGCTGAGAAAGATGACGATTTGCCATTTTGAGCTGATCTCTAATAACGAACCAGACCCTTGTTGGAACCTCCCAGTTTAGCCTGCCTTCTTAGTTTTCTCTCCATCTTTAAACCTATTGGTTTTGATATAGGTATCGGTCTGGTAAGTTCGGCAGTGCTGCTTATTTGCTCAGCGCTCATATCGGGTTCAGAAGTGGCGTATTTCTCGCTCGGTCCTGCCGAAAATGATCTTTTGGAAAATGAGAAATCGGGCAGCGCCCAGCGCGTACTCGATCTCTTGCAAAGGCCGCAGCGCCTTTTGGCCACCATTCTTATAGCCAACAACTTTGTAAATATAGCTATCGTTGTGCTCAGCTCATTCATTATAGACGGCAGCTTTAATTTTGGTCAATACCCGATTTGGGTCGGCCTAACTATACAAGTAGGTGTGGTCACTTTTTTACTTCTCTTGCTTGGCGAAGTGATTCCCAAAGTTTACGCAACCAGTCATTCAATGGTGCTCTGCCAGTTCATGTCATTGCCGCTGAGCGGACTGTTGAAAATTTTCTATCCCATTAGCTCGGTGCTCATCCACAGCACCAATGTGATCAACAAAAGGGTCAAAAAAAGACAGTCGGAATATTCGGTTGATGAATTGGAGCACGCCCTAGAGCTTACGCGCGACGATAAGTCCAGCGCCGATGAAGAAAAAATCCTAAAAGGGATCGTGCGGTTTGGAAATACCGATGTGAAGCAGATACTCACACCGCGCACCGAAGTGGTCTCTTTTGATTTTGGCACCAACTTTACTGAACTCCTTGCCGAGCTGCTCGATCAAGGTTTCTCTCGTGTGCCGGTGTATAAGGAATCGCTCGACCAGGTAATTGGTATACTCTACCTTAAAGATCTCTTGCCCCATTCAGAAAAAGCAGGGCTTGACTGGCAGGCATTGCTGCGTTCGCCATATTTCGTTCCTGAAAATAAAAAACTAGATGACCTCCTCAAAGAATTTCAAGAGCGAAAGGTACATATGGCCGTGGTGGTAGATGAATATGGCGGCACATCTGGAATCGTAACCCTCGAAGACATCATTGAAGAGATAGTGGGCGACATCACCGATGAGTTTGATGATGAAGATATATTCTACTCAAAGCTCGATGACAGCAATTATATATTTGAAGGTAAAACGCCATTGATCGACTTATATAAAATCTTGGAAATAGAAGGGGATAACTTTGAAGATGCCAAAGGGGAGTCGGATACCTTGGCAGGCTTTATCCTTGAGCTTTCAGGCAAAATACCTACCAAGAATGAAAAGGTGAAGTTTGAAAACTATGTCTTGACCATCGAAGCCGCCGATAAACGCCGCATTAAACGAGTGAAAGTTACGGTTCAGGATGTCGTAGAAAGTGAAGATGAACGCAAGGATTGAAAAAATAATTCGTTTGGGAGCAGTCGTGAGTCTCTTGTTGTCGACTTCATGTACGGATGATGATCGAGTCCCGAAGCCCATCGGCTATTTTAGGATCGACATACCACAAGACTCCTATACTGCGAAAGACAGCATCCCTTGCCCTTTTGAATTTGAAGTTTCTTCGCTCAGCCGGTTAGAGCTTTTTCCAGACTCGCAGCATCCCTGCTGGTTTAATCTCAGCTATCCTTCGCTTAGTGCGAAAGTCCACTTCACCTACCGCGCTATAGACGGAGATCTACGGGAGCTGCTGGAAGAGTCGCGCGGGCTGGCATACGAGCATGGTATCATGGCCAATAGCATTGACTCGCGAATGGTCCTCAATCGAGAATCAAAGGTATATGGACTCACATACGATCTTGGCGGAAAGGTTGCTTCACCCTACCAGTTTTATCTCACCGACAGCGTGAACCATTTTATTAGGGGTTCGCTTTACTTCAATAGCCGTCCCAATCCGGATAGCATTGCTCCGGCGCTCGCATTTGTGACCCGGGATATCGACCATCTCATCTCTACCTTCCGGTGGAAGTAGGGTGATAGATGGTTTGGTTTTTTTGGATTTGGTCCGTGGAGATTTCGTTCGGTTGTTTGGTATGAAATCAGCGACAATCATGTCATCCCTTCGGGGTTCTGCCGTCGTGTCATCAAATCTATGATCATATCACCCCTTCGGGGTTTTGTTACGTTTATAATTGCCGAATTCCATAATCATGTCACCCCTTCGGGGTTTTTTCTACAATCATTTCACACCTTCGGGGTTTATATTTATTCTTGTCCCAAGCAATAAAAGATACCGTTCAAGAAATTCTGTCTAATATGACATGCTTATAACCCCATAGCCGAAGAGAGACCAAGAAATCTTGTCCTACCGTTGCCCTGAACGGGCATTGTGTTTCAATATAATTTAACCCACCAAGACTTTCGTCTTGCGCAAATAAATAAGAAGTGTGGCCAAGATGAGCCCGAAATCGAGCACGGCAAAAAGCAAATGGACTGGCTGTAAAAAGGCCGGGAGATCAAAATAAGCCAATCCCATGCCTACGAGCACTTCCAGAAATATGAGTACTCCCAATATCCGCGGAAGCGTAGACACCGTGCGGGAACGAATAACCCGAAAAGAAAAAAAGATGATCACTGCGAGAACCATCAAGCTGAAACTACGATGAAACTCGAAAACCACATCCAACGATTCTAGCCAAGACGGTCTGGCAAGCAGCGCTGTCTTACCGATCGCATCTACATTTTCGCGTACGCTGGTACCGAGATAAATCTGTAAGAGCAAAAGCGTTGAACCCAAAGCGCCCAAGCCCACTATGAACCTATCGCGCTTGGCCTGAAAGCTGAATTGAAAATTCTTTAATCGGACAGCTAGGAAAACATAGACTGCAACCAATGCTACAGCGCCAAACATATGGTAGGTAATCTGATGCGGCACTAGGTTGCCATCTACCACTACCTTTCCGAGCCATGCTTCGAACCCGAGCAGAAGCAAACCCAAAAGACTCAAAATAAACGTAATGAAATCTCTCCTAAAATAAAAAATCGAGAGAACCAGAAGGATCAAAACAGGGAGACCTGTGAAAGCTCCTATCAATCGGTTTATAAATTCTATCCACGTATGAACGGGGTTAAAGGCTGCATAATCATGCTTGGTATAGGGTGCCCATCTTGCTGCTTCAAAACGCTCTCCCGATGTAAAATTGGCGGAAGCCACAAGCAAGCTCTCGTTATAGATAATAATATTGCCCTCTTGAAAATCCCTGTGGGCGCGCCAAGTAAGGGTCTCAATATCCGAAGGTGGGATGTAATAGCCAAAGCACTTGGGCCAGTCGGGACATCCCATTCCAGAACCCGTCATGCGCACTACGCTACCGGCCAAAATGACCAGTAAAACACAAACCAAAGAAACTAGAGAAAGCTTAAAAAGCTTTGATCGCATGGAGATTATTTACAATAGCTAAACCCGCTACCCTGGCGAAGGTTCCAGCACATTGAATTTTCCTAACGCAGCACGAATGCCAATGCGCTGAAAATATTGGGCAGTCGGTATTGAGCATCGGCCTGCTTATAGCTGAGCATTTTTGAACGGTCTGATTTTTTAATTTCTGCTGCGGCCATCTTGTGATGGGTCACCTTCACGGCATTCACTTTATAAATGCCACCGGCTATGCCCTGCACTGCGGCAATCATTTCTTGCTCAGAGATGGTTTTTGCGTCGTATTCTACTATTGCAAAGTTAGCTTCACCGGCTGCTTGAAAGTCGATTTCCGTATTTTTAACGCCATCTAGAGCGGCGAGGGTTGAAGATATTTTGCTTCCACACATCATTTCACAAGACATGCCTTCGATAGAAATATTGGCCACGTATTTGTCGAAATCGGCAGATTCAACTTCGACTGTAGTAACCTTTACAGTGTCATCCTGCGAAATATCTGAACTAGATTCTGATGCACAAGAAGCATAAAACAGTCCCATTGATAAGATAGCTGCTATATGAACGGTGGTTAAGAACGTTTTCATAATTAGAATTTAAACGGGTTATAAGTCCTACAAAACTACAAAATTAATAAGAGCATCCGCTTCAATAAATCGTAGTTTCGCGGCAAAATCACAATATTGGCTTCCCTTCGGCAATGGTTTTATTTATTGGTATTGGCCTTGATTTGGGGCAGCTCCTTCATACTCATCAAGCGCGGATTATACACTGCTTCTGGCGATGAGCTCTTCTCAGGTGCACAGGTGGGTGCCCTGCGCATCATTATAGCGGCACTTTTCATGCTGCCATTTTCGCTGCGAAAGCGCAAATTGTTAAAAAATGGGAAGCTGAAATACTATCTTATCGTTGGTCTATGTGGCAATGCCCTACCCGCTTTTCTTTTCGCCACAGCACAGACGGAGATACCCAGCGCCCTGGCTGGGATGCTGAATGCTACGGTGCCCCTTTTCAGTCTGCTCATCGCATTATTCATATTTAAGGTGCGCATTACCAATTTTCAGATATTTGGGTTGATTCTCGGCCTTGGCGCATCTGTGGGCTTGCTGCTTTATACGGAAGGCGGTGTTCAAAATGATTTTAACGTTTGGTATGCCGCACTCGTTCTGGTAGCCACCCTTTGCTACGCCATCAGTCTGAATACCATAAAGCAATTCTTGCAGCATGAGCCGGCCATAGCTATCACCGGCTTAGCGCTGGTATTGGTGAGTCCGCTGGGTATCGCAGTGCTCTTCAGTTCAGACTTCATCTCCCGCCTTACCCAGATAGAAGGAGCCTGGCAGGGACTGGGCGCCGTGGCTTTGCTAGCTATTGTGGGCACTGCATTGGCGCTCATCCTCTTCAATAAATTGGTACAGGATACCAATACCATCTTTGCTTCTTCGGTGACCTATCTCATCCCCTTAGTAGCTATAGTTTGGGGGCTCGCAGATGGTGAAGGCATCGCTTTACAGCAAATGGGCTTTGCCGGACTCATGCTCGCAGGGGTTCTGCTGATAAACAGGAAATAGAAAAATATTTGTCCCACAGAAAAGAATATGTATATTTGCGCCCCTTTTTAGGATTAATTTAAACACGCCAAACAAGCTATGTACGCAATCATCAACATCGCGGGGCAGCAATTTAAAGTAGAAAAAGACCAGCACATCTTCGTGAACCGACTTCCAAACAAGGAAGGCGACAAGCTCACGTTTGGTGAAGTATTGTTCGTTGAAAACGGCGACGATATGAATGTTGGCGCCCCCGCTGTATCAGGTGCATCTGTTTCCGCAAAGGTAATAGAGCACGTAAAGGCCGATAAGGTAATCGTCTTCAAGAAAAAGCGAAGAAAAGGTTACCAGACCCGAAATGGCCACCGCCAGCAATTGACCAAGATTGCTATTGATGGCATCACGCTGGGCGGTGCGAAGAAAACTGCCGAGAAGAAAGAAGAGAAAGCCGCAGAACCAAAAGCAGAAACCAAAAAGGTAGAAGCGAAAGCAACAGCTGAAGCGAAGCCAGCAGCCCCAGCCAAAAAAGCAAAAGCCGATGACCTCAAGATGGTAGAAGGCGTAGGGCCGAAGATCGCAGAACTCATGAACGGAGCGGGCATTGTTTCTTTTAAAGATCTTTCCGAAACATCGGTAGAAAAACTCAATGAACTTTTGGCAGAAGCCGGTTCAGCATTTGCGAGTCATAACCCTGAGACGTGGCCGCAGCAAGCCAAGATGGCTGCCGATGGCAAGTTTGATAAGTTGAAAGAATGGCAGGACAAGCTAGAAGGCGGAGTAGAAAAAGAATAAGTCTAGACCCTTGCGGTCAATAAAAACATTAAAATAAAAAGAAACCATGGCACATAAAAAAGGAGTCGGAAGTTCAAAAAACGGTCGTGAGTCGGAAAGTAAACGACTTGGAGTTAAAATATTTGGCGGTCAAAACGCCATAGCAGGAAACATAATAGTACGCCAGCGTGGTACCAAGCACCATCCAGGTCTTAATGTAGGCGTTGGTAAAGACCATACCTTATATGCCCTTGCCGATGGCGAAGTAGAATTTCGCAAGAAAGGTGAGAATAAATCATTTGTGTCGGTAGTGCCAAAAGGCTAGTGATGCCGATGCTCAATCTATTTAAAACTCCTGTATCGACGGGAGTTTTTTTTTACCCCTAAGGCTGGATTATTATTAATTTTGAAACTGAAAATTACTTCAGATGCTTGAAATGAACTACTTGCGCGAACACCGCTCAGAAGCCGTAGACCGGCTAGATCGAAGATGCGCACAAGGATATACTGCACTTATTGATGAGGCCATCGTACTTGACGATCGTCGGAAAGCCATACAAACAGAGCTCGATGGAATACGCGCCACACAAAATCAAGCTTCAAAGCAGATAGGTGCGCTGATGCAAGCCGGCAATAAAGATGAAGCAGAGATCAAAAAAGCTGAAGTTGCCACCGCAAAAGAGCAAAGCCAGAAACTAGCGCAGGAGCAGAGCGATGTAGAAGCCCAGCTGGAACAAACACTCTACGGCATTCCAAATGCACCACAGCTCGTGGTGAAGAAGGGAAAGAGTGAAAATGATAATGAGACGGTATCTACGCATGGCGAGCTGCCCACCCTTAGCGCTGGTGCACTCCCGCATTGGGAACTCGCCAGCAAGTATAACCTCATCGACTTTGAGCTCGGCGTAAAAATAACTGGAGCAGGATTTCCCGTATATCGGGGCAAGGGAGCCAAACTACAGCGCGCGCTCATCAATTTTTTTCTCGATGAAGCCAGTAACGCTGGATATGAAGAAATAATCCCTCCCCTATTGGTCAATGAAAGTTCGGGATACGGAACGGGCCAGCTACCCGATAAAGAAGGACAGATGTACCACGCCCAAGTGGATAATTTTTACCTGATTCCAACTGCAGAAGTGCCCATCACCAATATTTGGCGGGATACGATATTGAGCGAAGATGAATTGCCATTGAAGGCCACGGGATATACCCCATGCTTTCGGCGTGAAGCCGGCTCTTACGGCAAGGATGTGCGTGGTCTGAATCGCCTGCATCAATTTGATAAGGTGGAGATCGTACAGATCGCACGTCCTGAGCAGAGCCAAGAGCTTCTCGATGGCATGATCGCCCATATCTCGTCCCTTTTGCAAAAGCTGGAGCTTCCGTACCGCATACTCCGGCTCTGTGGTGGCGACCTTGGATTTGCGGCAGCGATCACCTATGATTTTGAAGTATACTCAGCCGCTCAAAAGCGTTGGCTCGAAGTGAGCTCCGTATCCAATTTTGAAACTTATCAAAGTAACCGCTTGAAGTGCCGCTATCGAGATAAGGATCAGAAAAATCATCTCGTACACACCCTCAACGGATCTGCACTTGCGCTTCCACGAATAATGGCCGCACTCTTGGAAAATAACCAGACTAAAGATGGTATAATTATACCAGCCGCACTCCGGCCATTCACCCGTTTTGAAAAAATATAAGATGAAGAACATAAAATGGATAGCACTAAGCTTGATGTCCGCAGCGCTATTGACCAGCTGTAATGAGAGTGGTTATGAGAAAGAAATAGCCAAAATAAACCAGCTGACAGCGGCGATTGATTCGGCACAGAGCCTATTCAACGGTATAGATACCGCGGGCATAGCCGGCATCGGCGCTAAATATAAATCAACCTTGAGCGCGGTGCAGAATAGCTATAAGCAAAAAGGTGATTCTATCCCGCGCGGCGCCGCCATGCTGATGAGCGATTACCGCGGCCTTCGCAAGACCATTGGTGGGTATCCCGAAAAATACGCTCAACTCCAAGATGAGCTGACCTTCACCCGGATTCAATTGGTAGACTTGAAACACGACCTTGAATACAATCTTTTAGATACCAACCTCGTTCGGAAGATGCTGGCATCGGAGCGGGAGGCCGCAATGAAAGTGATCAATGAGACGGCCAACCTTCAGGGCATCCGCGCATCGATTGATACAAAAATCACTAACTTACAACCTCGCGTAGACAGTTTGCTAGCTGCCCGAAAAGAGATACCATGATAAAAATCCACTCCTTAGCTTTACTTCTTTTTTTCATTTTTTCCATAAGCATTGCCCAAGCCCAAGGCACTTCTGATGGGCAATTGGCCAAGTATTATTTGGAGTCGGGAGAATATGAGAAGGCGCTCTTATATTATGACAAGCTTTACGACCAAAACCAAACAGCCGAACATTATTCCGGCTTGCTCACGACTTATACCGAGTTGGGGATGCTCAAAGACGCTGAAAAGCTCGTAAAAAAACAACAGAAAAAGTATAACTCTAACGTCTACTATATCGATCTTGGAGCCGTGTACGAAGCGCAGGGTGAAGAGAAAGACGCGCTAGAAGCATACAGAGAAGCGATCAATGATTTGCCACAAAGCCAAGGCATGGTGATACGGACGGCCAATGAATTTTTAAGGCGCAATAAGCTTGAGCTAGCCTTGGAGACCTATCAATATGGCAAGAAATTACTAAATGATAAATATCCTTTCAGCTACGAGATAGCAGGTCTCTATGGCACCATGGGCAATACCGAGCGGATGATAAGTGAGTACATCGACCTCTTGGCCTTTAACGATGCCTATCTTCAAACCGTTCAAAATGCGCTGAATAGGAGCATCGATTTTGAGAATGATACGGAGAACGTTGACCTATTGCGAACCGAGCTTTTGCGAAGGGTTCAAAAAACACCGCAGACCACCGTCTACAGCGAGATGCTCACGTGGCTATTTTTACAGCAAAAAGAATTTAATTCGGCCTATGTGCAGCTCAAGGCAATTGATAAGCGGCTCGGCGAAAATGGGCAGCGCCTGCTCAATCTGGCCAATCTTTGCATTAATAATGGAGCCTTCGATGTGGCCAGAAAGAGCTACCAATACATTGTGGATAAGGGAGTTGAGAATCCGTATTACGCCTATGCCCGCAGTGGAGTGCTCACTTCGACTTTTGAAGAGCTCAAGCGTCAGTTTCCGCCCGATACCGCTGCCCTTCGCGCCTTGCGGATGAGTTATAATACGGTGCTCGCCGAACTTGGCTTTAACAAGGAAACCATTGCTACCCAGCAAGAGCGGGCCAATCTTGAAGCCTATTACCTTTCTGATTTGACGGCGGCCAACATCACGCTCAATGAAGCGCTGGAAACGCCAGATTTATCACCAGAAGTGCGCGCCCAACTCAAATTGGAATTGGCAAAAATCCTTATAGCGAGAGATTATATCTGGGATGCATCCCTGCTCTGTTCTCAGGTTGATAAAGATTTTAAGAATGACATTCTAGGCTTTGAAGCCAAATATTTGAATGCAAAGATCAGCTATTACGACGGCGACTTCACATGGGCTCAAGCGCAACTTGATGTATTGAAAGGCAGCACTTCAAAGCTTATCAGCAATGACGCCATGGAGCTGAGCCTGCTCATCACCGATAATATGAACCTCGATACGGTGGTAGAACCCATGGAAATGTTTGCACAGGCCGAGCTGCTCACCGTACAGCGAAAATATGATCAGGCGCTGACACGAATGGATAGCATCTTGGTGCGCTTTCCAGGCCACGCATTGTCTGACGAGATCCTATTGCAGCGCGCAAAAATAGCAGAAGCCCGCGGCCGATATAATGTTGCAGCAGACTTTTACCTTCAAGTGGTTTCAGACCATTATTTCGACATCTCGGCAGATAATGCATTATATCGACTGGCCGAACTTTACGAAACCAAACTCAACGACACGTCAAAAGCACAGGAATACTACAAGCAATTGATGGTAGACTTTCCAGGAAGCCTTTATGTGGTAGAAGCCCGAAAAAGGTTCAGGGCCATCCGTGGCGACGCTCCCGAAAAGGAGTTCAGAGAGATAGAACCTAATAAGGTGCCGTGACGGTTTTGGTCGCGGGCTGTGAGTCGCTTGTTCGCGATACGGGGCAGCTGCCTTTTTGAGATGCTTCAGGCCGTAAGCTTCAAGCTTTTCGGGGCTTCGATTCAGGAGCGTAGGAAGTATTCTATTAGCGAACACGGCCGTAGTAAGTGGTCGCGGGCTGCGAGTCTTGAGTCGCGTGTTCGGAACGCAGACCGGTTGCCTTGTTTGGGAGGCTTCCAGCCGCAAGCTGCAAAGCTTCAAGCTGAACATCCATTGCCAAAACTACAAGACCTCATGTCTGTTCAAGATCCATCATCAAAATCATTGAAAAATATGAGCCCTGAATGGGCGGAATAAGAATAGCGCTGCGCGGAGTGGAGCCCAGTGCTATGAACGGACGATGCGGCAGGTTTTGGCGCGGATTTTTGCTATTGCAAAAATCGTGACAAAATTCGATTTCCCAATGAGTCTGAAACTCATATCAAAACTCCGCGCGGTAACCGCAGATCAACCCTGACAGCTTACCAGAAAGTCCCGAGAAGTAGGGAAACTCAATATCTATCCTTGATTTTTCTCAGCACGAAATAAGCCAGAATGCTTGTCCCCACTCCGATATAGCCTACGATATTGAAATTTTCAAAGGTTCCGTCGGGGAGTTCGATCATGATGATCCCGGCGCAATAGGCGGCAATGCTCTGTCCTACGCTCACCACCGCTGACCGGACACTCATAAAAGTACCCCGGTGATTGGGATGGGCCGTGCCGATCACCACCGCCGATGCGGGGATCATACGGCCTGCCGCAAAAACGAAAAAGAGCGTGGAGAATATCAATACCACCCAGATCGGCGATGGCGTCATATTGGTAATAGCCACAATAGGAATCAATGAAACGAGCATCAAGACCCCAAAGGTTTGGTACCGCCCGCGCTTATCAGCAATTTTTCCAAAAATAGGAGAAGTGAAGACCGTAAGAATACCCCCCGTCAGATAGATATAGGTGAGCTCTACTTCTTCAAAACCCACATTGGCCACCATATAAGGCGATATGAATGGGATAATACTGAACTGGCCGAACACGATCAAAACCATGAATGCCAATGCCTTCAGCTGATTGGTATCCGTGACCACACTCAAAACCCCATTCCACGAACGACGGGCGAGACTGCCGGGAGCGTTTAGATGTGCGCCGATGGATGGCACCACTTTAAGAGCAATCAAAAAGAAAACCGTCGAGAGCCCAGCAATCATAAAAAATGACGTATGCCAGCCAAATTTAGTACCGAGAAATAAACCGAGCGGCACGCCTAGAGATGCCGCCGCAGAGAAGCCGGTCATTACGATTCCCACCGCCTTGCCCCTTCTTTCGTTGGGTATGAGATCACCCACTATGGCCAGTACAAGGGCGCCGATGATACCACCAAAAAGACCGGTAATGGCTCGGGCTACCAATAATTGCTCTATGGTATTGGCAAATCCGACCAAGACGGTAGAGATGATAAAGCCCAGGTACATAAATAAAAGTGCCTTCCGCCGGTCGGCAAAATCGAGAAAAAAGATGGCCAGTATTCCCGAGACGGCCGCGGCAATCGTGTACGATGATATTACCGCACTCCACATCGCAGGGCCGATGTCAAATATGCGTTTGAATTGCGGCCCCAAAGGCATCATGATCATGAAATCCATGATATGGGTGAAGTTGATGCCGGCGAGAAGGATAAGGAGAAGGCGCTCGTTTTTCATCGAAGCGGCAAAGGTAGAACCATATCCCTGCGAAAGAGATTGACCAAGCCTAAGTCTTATAGAGAATTGCGATATTGATGCTGATCTTCCAATTGTGCATTACTCCCGAGCAGAATGCCCAACTGTGCCAAGCCATAGGTGGCCATGATAAGCAAGTGGCCGTAGGGCACAGGACGCATAAATTTATTCCACGCCAAAATACTGTCA
The DNA here is from genome assembly GCA_963836915.1 of uncultured Cryomorphaceae bacterium. GTDB lineage: Bacteria > Bacteroidota > Bacteroidia > Flavobacteriales_D > Cryomorphaceae > Cryomorpha. The sequence goes on from CAWILH010000002.1 coordinate 2,128,358, forward strand.
GAAACCACGAAAAGCGTTGCCCCTGTAGCTACTAGCAAAAAACTCGAAGTATTCACCCGTTCGAAACGATTTAGCGCAAGTAGAAGCATCAGCGTGATAGCCGCCACGTAGAGTATCACTGGGCCGAACAACCCACCGAGATGATCTTTGAGCAGATTGAAGAAATATAGTCCATAGCCGATAACCAGCACCATTACCCAACCTTGCCGTTTGATAAGCGCGATCTCCTGATCAATATAGGTTTTGGTGAAAGCCCAGATATAGGCCAGATGCGCGATCAAAAAAGACCCAAGGCCAGCCATAAAAAATGTAGTATCATCTTCTTGAAAAATTAAAAGAACGTCTCCAATAAGTGAGAAATTGAATCCTAAGAGCATAAGGCCCTTAAATTTTGAATGCTTTGTTTTACGGCTTTGCCAAAGGAAAAACAGGATGATGGAACCGAGAAGTAATGGTTTGGTAAGATTTGCGGCAATAGCGAAGCCCTGCTCACCTACATAGATATGTACCGCGAGAAGAATGAGATAAAACCCAATAAAAGGCAGCTTCACTTTACTGTAGCTACTTTGTGAAACTTGAGTTGCAATATGCTCACTATTGAAAACAGTGCAATGGCAACTAAGGCAATAGGGAGCCATAGACCGCTATAGGCCGAAGAATAGAGATAAATACCCATGCCAATGGAGAGCGCAAACCGCCCAATCTCCAAAAGTACTGCCTGCCGCCTATTGTCAAAAAAACTACCCAACACGGCAACCGAAAAAACGATGAGCCCTGCAAATATAAGCTGGACATAAATAGAATATGCACCCAGGTTGAAGAGAAAAAAAGCCGTGGCGCCCAGAATCAATAGATATTGAAAAAACAAATAAAAATTCAATCGGGAAGAGACGATGACATCAAACTTCTTATAGGTATCCTTCTCTACTTCGCGTGGTGGCCGGAAGCCGCCCATCTCCTTTGGGTACCATCCTGGCGGCGCGAAGGTAAACCGGAATTTATTGCCAAACCCGCGAATGGTTTTGAGCTCATGGTAGAGCCGCATAAATGGCTGAATATTGGCCATCACCGGATTCCATGAATTGGTTGGGTTGGTAATCCCATAGGTCGGCCGCTCTTCTTCTTCCTGAAAAGTTCCAAAAATCCGGTCCCAGAGCATAAGACTGCCAGCATGGTTTCGGTCTATGTATTTGGGATTGCGGCCATGGTGCACCCGGTGATGGGACGGCGTATTGAACACAAACTCAAACCAGCGTGGCAGCTTATTGATCACTTCGGTATGGATCCAAAACTGGTAGAGTAGATTAAACGCTCCTATTAGCACGAACCACTCTGTCTTAAAACCCAAGATGGCCAATGGAAAGTAAAAGTAAAACGTGAACATTTTCTGAAAAACACTTTGCCGCAGCGCCACGGAGAGATTATAATCTTCGCTCTGATGGTGCACCACATGGCCGAGCCAAAAGAGATTTACTTCATGACTGGCACGGTGTGCCCAATAATAGCAGAAATCAATGCCCAAGAAACATAAGAAAATCCAGTACCACGCATTGGAAAGCTCAAAAACAGCAAAGTGCTCGTACACGAAATAATAGGCCGCCACCGTAAATACTTTGGCAAAGACCCCTGTGAGCTGCTCTACGATACCACAACTAATATTGGTCACCGCATCATTGAGCCGGTATATTTTTTGATCTTTAAAATGTCCATAAGCCACTTCTATTCCAATAAGGATGAAGAAGATGGGAATGGACAGAACGACCGGATTGATTTCCATAGCGACTCTAAAATTACGAAAATACAGGAAGCTGGCGCAAGGGGCAATCACCAAATTTTGCGATGCTCGAATGATCGCTACCTTTGCGGCTTCCCAACGCTGCCGATATGATTCTCTACAACGTGACCGTAAATATTGATGAAGATGCCCACGAAGCGTGGCTCAAATGGATGGTGGAAACCCACATTCCCGATGTGATGAAGACCGGCTTTTTCTTGGAAAGCAAGCTGGCCAGAATACTCGCCGAAGAAGCAGGCGGACTTGCTTATAGCGTTCAATATTTTGCCAAAAACAGGGAAGACTACGATACCTATATGCGCGACCATGCACCTGCGCTGCGGGCTGATCACGAAAAACATTTTGGTCAAAAGATCGCTTCCTTTCGCACCCTGCTCCATATCATACACCAAACCCCATGAGCTATGTAAAGCCCAAGAAGCATCTGGGGCAGCACTTTCTTACCGAGCAGAGCATCGCCGATAGACTTGCCAGCGCTATCGATAAGCCTGATGGCGAAATCAGGGTGCTTGAGATCGGTCCCGGCACGGGCATACTCACGCGCTCCCTGCAAAAGCAAAACTTCGAAGCACTCCAACTTATTGAGATCGACCCAGAGTCGGTGGCCTACCTCTACGAAAATCATCCCGAGCTCAGCAAAAGCATCATCGAAGCTGATTTTTTAAAGATCGATTTGAACGGATTATTTGGCGGTAAGCCCTTTACCCTTGCGGGAAATTTTCCCTATAACATCTCTTCCCAAATACTCTTCCGCATTTTTGAGCACCAGGGGTTGATCCCCCAGATGGTGGGGATGTTTCAGAAGGAAGTGGCAGAGCGGGTGGCCTCGCCAGCAGGCAGCAAGGTATATGGCATTTTAAGCGTTTTGATTCAATGTTATTATACCGTGACCTATCTATTTACAGTAGATGAAGATTGCTTCAACCCACCGCCAAAGGTGAAAAGCGGCGTGCTGAAACTCGTCCGTAATGATCGGGTAGAACTGCCTTTCTCTGATAAATTTTTTAAAACCGTGGTCAAAACGGCTTTTAACCAGCGCCGTAAAACGCTACGCAATAGCTTGTCTTCCCTTACCGGTGGCGCCGTACCAGAAGGTATGGAAGCGCAGTACAAGCTCAGGCCGGAACAGCTCGATGTAGACCAATTCATAGCCATCGCAAGTTCGGTAGAATCCATGAAAGAAATTTAAAAGGGTAGACCCCGCGCCCTGTATCCGTTTTGCTACTTTTACAAAACCTAAAATCCCCCCATCGCAGATGCCTTTTGAGCTGAGTAAACAATACCTTGACGACCTGCGCGACGCGATAGCCAGCGGCAGGGACAGCTACATCCAGGCGGAGCTCGAACTATTGCACCCTGCCGATATTGCCGAGATTCTCGAAAAAACAAAAACGGCCGAAGCCAATTACCTTTTCAGGCTTATTCAGAACGAAAAGGCAGCGGAAGTGATGATCGAGCTGGATGAAGACGATCGCGAGAAACTGCTCTCCACCCTTACTTCCGAAGAGATAGCCCATCAGGTGATAGACAATATCGACTCTGATGATGCGGCAGATGTGCTGGCCGAGCTATCAGAAGAAAAACAGATAGAAGTAATATCGCATATCACCGACGAAGAGCAGAAGAGCGACATACGCGACCTGCTGCGCTATCAGGAAGACAGCGCCGGCGGTATCATGGCCAAAGAGCTGGTAAGCGTGCAGAGTAATTGGTCTATAGCCCGCGGTATCCGGGAGATGCGCAAGCAGGCCGAAGGGGTAGACCAAGTTTACACCATCTACGTAACCGATGAAGAAGACCGCTTGATAGGAACGCTTTCGCTGAAAAAATTACTCTTTTCTTCCGCTTCGATTAAAACGCCCATTGCAGATATCTTCATCGACCAGCCGCACTATGTCCACCCCGATACCACGGGCGAAGATTGCGCCATCGTAATGGAAAAATACGACTTGGTGGCGCTGCCGGTAGTCGATGAGAATATGCACCTGCTAGGTCGCATCACGATCGATGATGTGGTAGACCTTATCAAAGAAGAAGCCGAACGCGACTACCAGTTGGCTTCAGGTATTTCAGAATCGGTAGAGAGCGATGACACCATTTGGGTGCTCACCCGTGCGCGCCTGCCTTGGCTGCTCATTGGGCTGCTTGGCGGGGTATTGGTGGCGCAGGTGATCGGTATCTTTGAAGCCCAGCTGGCCGAAGTGGCCGCCCTTATGCTCTTCGTGCCACTTATCGCAGCCATGGGTGGAAATGTGGGCGTACAGTCATCGGCCATTGTAGTGCAAGGCCTTGCCAATAAGAGCATTGGAACAGATGGCATTCTGGCAAAACTTCTTAAAGAACTTCTCGTTGCAGTGCTCAATGGAGCCATTTGCGGTGGAGTGATCTTGGCCTATGGGCTTCTTTTTCTCGATTCGCTCGCCATGAGTTATACCGTGAGCATTGCCCTTTTTACCGTCATTATCATTGCGGCGCTTTTCGGTACCACCGTACCCCTCGCGTTGAATAAGGTGAAGATCGACCCTGCATTGGCCACCGGCCCTTTCATCACTACCATGAATGATATTATTGGCCTCAGCGTTTATTTTATGTACGCCAAGTACTTCTTTGATATTTAAATGCGCGTCTTATTCTTAGATAGCGTGCATCCCCTGCTTGAGTCGCGCCTTTCGGCAAATGGATTTAGCTGTACATCAGATCTCTCTTGCACTTATGATGAAGCCTGCCAGAAAATAAAAGATTTTGATGGCCTCGTAATCCGCGGCCGTATTCCGATCGATGCCCATTTTTTGGCGGAAGCCAACACGCTAAAGTTCATAGCCCGCTCTGGCGCCGGACTGGAAAATATAGATCTGAAAGCTGCTGCCAGAGAAAACATCACCGTGTTCAATTCGCCTGAAGGAAATATGGACGCCGTGGGAGAACACGCCATCGGAATGCTGCTCATGCTTTTAAACAAACTCAAAGCCGCCGATACCGAAGTGCGCAAGGGAGCGTGGAACAGAGAGCAAAACAGGGGGCTAGAGCTCGCCGGTAAGACGGTGGGGATCATTGGGTTTGGACATATGGGTTCGGCTTTCGCCAAAAAATTATCAGGCTTCGATTGCACCATCTTGGCACACGATAAATATAAGTCGGGCTACGCGCCAAGCTATGTAAGGGAATCAAGCATGGCCGCGCTCCAGGCGCATTGTGATATGATCTCCATTCACCTTCCCTTAAGCGATGAGACTGATTATTATGTAAATAGTGACTTTATCGCTGGCTTTCAAAAACCCTTCTACCTCATCAATACTGCGAGGGGAAGACATGTAGAAACGGCCGCCCTGCTGGATGCTTTAGAGAGCGGAGCCATCAAAGGAGCCTGCTTGGATGTACTCGAATTTGAAAAAAAGACTTTTGAAAAACTTGATTTTGATGCCCTTCCCGCCGATTTCAAAACCTTGGCCAAAAGTGATCGGGTGCTCTTGAGCCCACACGTAGCAGGCTGGACAGTAGAATCTTACGAAAAATTGGCTGCCGTGCTTGCCGATAAGATTCTGGCTAAGTTTGGGAACCGGAAATAGGAAGCGTTTGTTTTCGCACCCTTTTTCTCTACGCTTCCATCAGCACCAGTCGTGCAGTGCTCCTGCTCCGCTGCTCTACCAGCACCTTCTTGCCTATAAGCATTCTGCTAATCGTCTCTTGGTCGTAATGCCTTATCGTAACCAACTCACAGGGATGGTTATAGAGCACTTCGTAATCGTTTTGGCTGGCCGCGATAATCTTATCGAGCTTCTCAGATTCATTGTCCACACAGACCGAAAAATTGATGGCCGATTGCTGCATGAGATTGATCTTGACCCGTGCATCGGAAAATATATGGAAGAGCTCGCTTAAATTTTCTTCTGCCACAAATGAAAAATCGCGCGGGGTAAAGGAGATCAAAACCTGATTTACCTTGAAGATATAGCTTGCCACAAGGCTATCGCTGAAGGTGCTTGAATCTATGGTAGTCCCTTCATCGCCCAGGTTCATAAATGAACGGACGTGGAGCACTATCTTTTTGTTTTGCAGGGGCTTGATGGTCTTGGGGTGTATCACGGAAGCCCCGTAATATGCCAATTCAATAGCTTCCTTGTACGATATCCGCTTGAGCTTGATTGCGTCGCTGAAGTATTTCGGATCCGCATTGAGCACTCCTGGCACATCCTTCCAGATGGTCACCGAGCCCGCCTGCACGGCATAGGCCAGTATGGCCGCACTAAAGTCGGAGCCTTCGCGTCCCAGTGTGGTGGTATTCCGCTCGGCGGTATGCCCCAGAAAGCCTTGGGTAAGCATGATCGCGTGGTGCTTGCTCCCCTTTATCTCCTTCCATTTTGCACCAACGAGGGCTTCTGTTTTTTCCCAATTTACGCGGGCTTCACGGTAGCCATTATCCGTGCGTATAAGGCTGCGTGCATCGGCCCATTGATTTTCAACACCCGCCGCATTGAGATAGCCGGAAAGGATGGTGCTCGAAAAAAGCTCTCCAAAACTTACGATCTGATCGTAATCATAGTCGTAGTTATCACTCGGCGGCAGCCCCAGTTGTCGCTTAAACTCTGCATAGAGAGCGTCGAGTTTTTCTGTTAATTCTTTTGTTCCCGATCCAAAATCATCGCATATCTGTGCATGGTAATCGTAAATCGCTTCTGACTTTTGGGGCAAGCTTTCATCCTGACTGCGGTAGGCAGAAACCACATCTTCGAGGGCGTTGGTCATCTTGCCCATAGCACTTACCACTACTATTAGATCCTGTTTTGGGAACGTTTTTAAAATCGTGGCCACATTTATTACAGCGGCTGCATCGCGCACCGATGCACCCCCAAATTTAAATACCCTCATAGGTCAAAAGATTTTATGTCGCTTGCGGTAAGTCGGCAGTCGGTCCAATCATCCAAAAATGTGGCTCCGTATTTTTTATAAAACTCGATGGCGGGCTCATTCCAGTCCAGCACTTGCCACTCCATACGCTTATAGTCGCAGGACTTGCAAAGCTTGATCATCTCCTGAAAAAGGAGAGAGCCTATGCCGGCGCCACGTGCCGACTCCTGCACTATAAGGTCTTCAAGGTGCAGGCAGCGCCCCTTCCAGGTGCTGTATTTCTCATAAACCAATGCTGCCCCCACAATGTCTCCATCGATTTCGGCCACAAAGATTTGAACGATCTTGGCGTCTCCAAAGGCATCTCTGGCCAGCTCTTCGGCATTGATATCTACCTCGCCTGCGGCTTTTTCAAACAGGGCTAGCTCCTTGATAAGTTCAAAAACCGCTGGGCAATCGATCTCTTCGGCGGGACGGATACGTACATTTTCTTTCACGATACAAAGGAAAGATTTATCGCTAAAGCAGATCCATAAACCCGAATTTTCATACGACGGCAAAATGCCGATATTTGCACACCTTTTAAAAAGCGGCCATGAAAAAATTAACTACGCTCGGCGAGTTTGTCATCGAGCGCCAGTCCGACTTTCCTTTTGCAAAGGGAGAGCTGTCCAGATTATTGAGCGCGATACGCTTTGCTGCAAAAGTGGTAAACCGCGAAGTAAACAAAGCCGGCTTGGTAGATGATATTTTAGGCGAAGCCGGAAATGATAATATTCAGGGCGAAGCGCAGCAAAAGCTTGATGTATACGCGAATAATAAAATGATAAATGCGCTAAAGGCGCAGCAGGAAGTCTGCGGAATAGGCTCCGAAGAAAATGAAGACTTCATCGCTTTCGATCAAGGTGAAGCGATGTGGGGCAAGTATGTGGTGCTGATCGAACCCCCTCGATGGGTCGAGCAATATAGACGTAAACGTATCTATCGGAACCATTTTTTCCATTTATCGCCGTAAGACCAAGCCGGGCACTGTGGCTGAGCTAGAAGACTTTTTACAACCTGGGGTTGACCTTGTCGCTGCGGGCTACATCATCTATGGCTCATCTACCATGTTGGTCTTTTCTACCGGCAATGGGGTGAACGGATTTACGCTCGACACTTCGATAGGGGTATTCTGCCTTTCGCATCCCAATATGAAAATTCCAAATACAGGACGTATTTACTCTATCAATGAAGGAAATTACAAGCAATTTCCAGATGGGGTCAAAAAATATATCAAATATTGCCAAGAAGAAGATGAATCTACCGACAGGCCTTACACGAGCAGGTATATCGGTTCGCTGGTGGCCGATTTTCATCGGAACCTTATCAAAGGGGGTATTTATTTATACCCTTCTACCGGCAGCAATCCGCAGGGTAAATTGCGCTTGATGTATGAAAATATCCCACTAGCCTTCATCGTAGAGCAGGCAGGCGGCAAGGCATCGGATGGTGTAAACCGGATTATGGAAATACAGCCCGAGCATTTGCATCAGCGCACCCCCCTCTACATAGGCTCAATGGAAATGGTAGAAATGGTAGAAGAATTTATAGCTGAAGCAAAAAAGTAGAGACCCTTAGCCAGGAATGAAGATTGCCGAAATAGTAGAAAGATACCGAGGAGATAGACGAGCCGTCGGAGTAGCAGCTGCCCTTAATAATGCCAACGCCAAAATTACCGTGCAGGGATTGATCGGCTCTGGGCTGGCCTTCGTGGCCGAGTCGATCATAGCCAAAGATCAACGCGACCACCTTTTTATATTCAATGAAAAGGAAGAAGCCGCTTATTTTCAAAACGACATGGCGCTGCTCACCGGCCATGACCATCAGATCGAGACTTTCTTATATCCGGAGAGCCACCGTATACCCTACCAGATAGAAGATGTAGATAACTCAAATGTAGTGCTCCGCGCCGAAGTGCTCAAAGCGATAGCTCAAAGCTCAGGCTCTAAGCGGATTATAGCCACTTACCCCGAAGCGATTGCCGAGATGGTGGTAACCCGCCAGCAGCTCAAGACCAATAGCTTTGAGCTGGTAAAGGATGCCAAATATTCCATCGCCTTCATCAATGAGCTGCTCACCGAATATGAGTTCAATCGTTCTGAATTCGTCTACGAGCCCGGACAGTTTTCCATTCGCGGGGGTATCGTTGATGTATTTTCTTTTGGCGAAGACCATCCCTATAGGATCGAATTTTTTGGAGATACCGTAGAGTCGCTCCGGCGCTTTAATCCTGTCACGCAGCTCTCTATAAACGAATCAAAATCATTTACCATCATCCCAAACATCCAGCATAAAACCTTGCTTGATTCTAAAGAAAGCTTTCTGGGATTTCTGGATAAAGACACGGTGCTGTGGTACAAGGATCTGAATTATATCAAAGATCGGCTCGATCAGGTTTTTGAAGCTGCCGAGAAGCAATTTGGAAAAATCAAATCGCCGCTGAGCCACCTTGCCCCTGCCGATAAATATTTAATTGGCGAGAAGTTTGAAAAGGCGGCTTTGGGCTTTCGAAACGTCAACATCTCAAGTAGCATAAAGGAAGGCGATAGCCGGTTTCTATTTAAGCAAGCCACGCAACCGGTATTCCATAAGAATTTCGACCTCTTGATCGAAAACCTGAATGCCCTTAGCGCAAGTGGGTTCGAAAATTTCATCTTTTCGAGCAATGAAAAGCAGCTAGAGCGTATAGAACGGATCTTTATAGACCTTGAAGCCAAGGTAAAATTCACTCCATTGCTGGATGAGATAGCCGAAGGTTTTGAAGATAAAGACCTAAAGCTGAGCTGCTATACCGACCATCAGATTTTTGAAAGATACCATCGGTTCTACTTGAAAGAAGGCTTTAAAAAGAATAAAGAAGCCATGACGTTGAAGGAGCTGAGCACGCTGGAGCCGGGCGACTTTGTGACCCATATCGACCATGGTGTGGGTACTTTCTCGGGATTGGAAAAGATAGAAGTAAACGGAAAAGAGCAGGAAGCAATCCGGTTGGTATACCGTGACAATGATATACTGTATGTAAGTATTCACTCCCTGCACCGCATCAGCAAATTTTCCGGTAAGGACGGCACTAAACCTTCCATCAATAAACTGGGCAGTGGAGCGTGGCAAAAGGCTAAGGCCAAAACCAAGAGCAAAGTAAAACAGATCGCATACGACCTTATAAAGCTCTACGCAAAGCGAAAAGCGGAGACGGGACATGCCTTTTCTGAAGACAATTACTTACAGACGGAGCTCGAAGCCTCCTTCATGTACGAAGACACGCCCGATCAGGAGAAGACCATGCAGGCGGTAAAGGAAGATATGGAGTCTCCATCGCCGATGGATAGACTGGTATGTGGCGACGTGGGTTTTGGAAAAACAGAGATAGCCATCCGCGCAGCTTTTAAAGCAGTGTGCGATAGCAAGCAGGTAGCAGTGCTGGTGCCTACAACGATTCTTTCCCTTCAGCATCAGAAAAATTTTGCCGCAAGGCTAAAAGACTTCCCGTGCAAGGTGGGCTTGCTCAATAGGTTCGTGACTGCCAAAAAGCAAAAAGAGACATTGGCCGGACTGGCCGATGGCACCATAGATATCGTGGTGGGCACCCATAAGCTCGTAGGAAAGCAAGTGAAATTTAAAGATCTGGGCTTGCTCGTGGTTGATGAAGAGCAGAAATTTGGCGTAGGCGTAAAAGATAAATTGAAAACGATCAAGGCAAATGTGGATACCCTTACCTTGACTGCTACGCCGATACCGCGCACACTTCAATTCTCGATGATGGGTGCACGCGACCTGAGCATTATAAGCACGCCGCCGCCCAATAGATTTCCAGTTCAGACCGAGCTTTTCACCTTTAACGAAGAAGTGATACGCGATGCGGTGAGCTATGAGATAAGCCGCGGCGGACAGGTTTTCTTCGTGAACAATAAGATCTCAAACATCCATGAGATCGGGGAGTTGATAAAGAGGCTCTGCCCCGAAGCAAGCATAGGCATAGGCCACGGGCAGATGGAAGGGCCGAAGCTGGAAAAGGTGATGACCGATTTTATCGAAGGCTCTTTTGATGTGCTTGTAGCTACCACCATCATCGAGTCGGGAATAGATATTCCAAATGCCAATACCATAATAATCAACGATGCCCACGAATTTGGCCTGAGCGACTTGCATCAATTGCGCGGACGCGTGGGCAGGAGCAATAAGAAAGCCTTTTGCTACCTGATCTCCCCGCCCCTATCGGTGGTATCGAGCGAGTCGAGGAAGCGCTTACAGGCCGTGACCCAATTCAGCGACTTGGGCAGTGGGATGAACATCGCCATGCGCGACTTGGATATACGCGGTGCGGGAAACTTGCTAGGCGGTGAGCAGAGCGGTTTTATAAGCGATATCGGTTTTGAAACCTATCAGAAAATACTGGACGAAGCCATGCGCGAACTCAAGGAAAATGAGTTTAAAGAGCTCTACCAGAAGGAACTCGACAGCGATGGCAGCTATGTGACCGACTGTATCTTAGAGACTGATTTTGAAATCCTAATCCCCGATAGCTACGTAACCGATATTGCCGAAAGGCTGAGCATATACCGCGATCTGGATAATATAAACAGCGATACCGAACTGGAAGAATACCGCATCTCTCTTACCGATCGGTTTGGAGCTATCCCCGACCAGACCAAGGCGCTTTTCGATACGATCCGGTTGCGCTGGCTTGCCGCCGATATTGGATTTGAGAAGCTTACGCTAAAATCTGGAATGCTCATTGGCTTCTTCCTGTCAAAGCAAGATTCTCCTTATTATCAGAGCAAAGCATTTACCGAAGTGCTTGAGTTTATAAAGAGCAATCCGAAGGGTTATAAAATGTACGAAAAAGGAGATAATCTGCGCTTGTCAAAAACCAATGTCCTTACCATTGGCGATGCACTCGCGGCTTTGAAACCCATTTTAGAAGGTAGCACGCTTCCGGTATAAACCCCTTACCCCTAGCATTTTGCGTATTTGGCACAACCTTTGGAAAAATCAGAGAAACCTTTACGTCATGCTTAGACCCATAACCCTTGCCGTTCTTACCTTTTCATCATTCGCGCTTTTTGCCCAAGGGCCATTGCGTACCCCTACCATTTCGGCAGGAGCCCAGCTCGCTATACCGCGTGGCGAGTATTCTAGCTTTTATAAAGGAATGCCCTACGGCGTGAACGCTTCGCTTTCGGTTCCGGTTTTCAAGCTGCCCATCGAAGCAGGTGGTGGCTTTGCTTGGAACGAAGTGGGCGCCGAAGGAAGGGATGTATATATAGCAGATGAGCAAGGCAACCTAAGCCAAGGCGACCTAAAACTGAAGGGCAATGCCTATACCTATTATGTACACGGCCGCCTGCGACCCTTCAATGGTAAGGTGCGGCCTTACGGCGAATTGCTGGCTGGAATGCGCACCTACTCCGTAAAGTCGAAGCTCACCATGGATGGGATGGAAGATGTGCCGACCACAGATATTACCGATCGCGACTTCGTATGGGTCACCGGCTGGGCAGTTGGGTTACAATACCGATTGGTTCCGGGGCTCTACTTGGAAGGCCGCTTTGAAAAACTCCGCGGTGACCGTGCGCAATACATCAATCCAGAATCGATAGAAATATCGCAGGAAGGGAGTTTTAGCTATAGCAATAGTGAGTCGCGCACCGACCAGTTTACCTTTTCACTGGGATTGGCATTTAATTTTTAAGCATTTGAGCGCATCGCCTCGACGGGCTCCATGCGGGCAGCCATGAGTGCAGGTATCACACCAGATACCAGACCGATCACTGCGGAAAAGCCGATCCCGATCACTATATTCTTGAGCGTGAGCACCAGTTCAAAATCAGTGAAAAAGCTTACTGCACTGGCTGCGACATAAATAATAAGGAGACCTATCAGACCGCCAAAAACGCAAAGAGCCACCGCTTCGAAAAGAAACTGATAGAGTATAAACGAGCGTTTTGCCCCAAGGGCTTTTTGAATCCCTATAATATTGGTTCGCTCACGTACCGAGACGAACATAATATTGGCAATGCTAAAGCCGCCCACCAAGATCGAAAACCCACCGATGATAAGCCCGGCGACATTCAGCAATCCAAATAATTGTTCGAGCCCTTGATTGATCATGCTCGACTTATTGACGGCAAAATTACGCTCTTCACCAGGGCGCAGTTTTCGGATGCTCCGCATATTCATTTGCACTTCATTTTCCATCTCGGCCACGGTCACCCCTGCTTTTGGCTTTAAACCAATCTGCGTGCGGGAGCGGTCGATGCGCATCACTTGGCTGCCGAAGCGCACAGGCACGATGGCCCACTCATCGGTACCTGAGCCCAAAGGGCCCGATCCTTCCTTCTCTAAAATCCCTATGACCCTGGCGGTAAAGCCGGCGATCTTTATTTCGGAACCTACCAAATTGGTCCCTTTGGAAAGACGGTCGGCCACATTGCTACCGAGGATACAAATCCGGGCACTCGACTTCAATTCACGTCCGGTAAAATTGCGGCCTACGCCAATATCGACGGCAAAAAAATTCTCGAAGCCTTCGGTCACCGCTACTACCGAAGCATTCTCGGCGGTATTGCCCCCATTTTCAAGATTCCTGCGCGATGAAGCAATAAAGGTTACCGCGCGGCTCGAATTCATGCGCTCGCCCAGCTGTTGCGTCTCCTTCAGCGATACATCCGGGCGCTGGATATACTTCCACCAGGCGTACTCGCCTTCTGATTCAGGACCCCAAGGCATTTTTTCAATAAATACAGAATCATCTCCCAGCGATTCAAAACTCTTTTGAATACTGCGTTCTAAACTGTCTACCAGCGTAAAGACCGAAATAATTAAAAAAATGCCGATCGTAATGCCCAGCAGCGACAACAGCGATCGCAACCTGCTCACCAAAAGCGCATTTATGGCAAAACTAGCCCCTTCTCCTATTAATCGAAATAGTCTCTTCAAAAGTCGAAATCTGACCACGGCTTATTGCCATAGAACCCAAATTTACGGTCTTTGATCGACAGCAGCATTACCGCTCGTGTAAAATCAATTTTACCAGCGTTATTAACAGTCGCTTTATTTTATCAACAAATACCCAATCGCTAGGCATATCGCGACTTTGAACCGATTTTTCTTGCTAACATTGTGACTATTCTTTTCCCTTAAACATCTTCTCTTGACGCAAATAAAATCGGCATTAATCTCAGTTTATCATAAAGACAAGCTGGAAAGCGTGGTCAATGCACTCCATAAACTTAACATAACCATCTATAGTACAGGTGGTACCGAGAAGTTCATAAAAGATCTTGGAGTGCCCGTGCAAGCCGTAGAAGACCTTACCGAATACCCCAGTATTTTGGGCGGAAGGGTGAAAACGCTGCATCCTAAAATTTTCGGTGGCATCCTGAACCGGCGTGAGCATGCCGAAGATGTGGCGCAGCTAGAAAGTTTTGAGATACCATCTATAGATTTGGTCATTGTAGACCTCTATCCATTTGAAGAGACCGTGGCTTCGGGTGCCAGCGAGCAAGATATTATTGAGAAGATCGATATAGGTGGCATTTCATTGATCAGGGCTGCCGCCAAAAATTTTAAGGACGTGCTCATCATACCGGGTATCGAGTATTATCCTGATCTACTTACCGTGCTCACTGAGCAAGATGGATCTTCCGACCTTCCCTTCCGAAAGCAAATGGCAGGCGAAGCTTTTGACATCAGTTCGCATTACGATGCGGCCATCTACGGCTTTTTTAGCGAAGGCCAAGAGTCGGCGTCACTGAAGGTGAGCGAATCGCAGTTTACATCCTTGCGCTATGGCGAAAACCCACACCAGCGCGGTCGGTTCTATGGCGACCTCTCAGAGATATTTGACCAGTTACATGGCAAAGCGCTAAGCTATAATAACTTACTTGATGTAGATGCGGCTGTGAATTTGATGGAAGAGTTTAAAGATGCCGAGCCTACCTTCGTGGTGATGAAACATAATAATGCCTGCGGTGTGGCTACCCGTTCTACATTGGCGGAAGCCTATGAAGATGCCTTGGCGGGAGATCCGGTCTCTGCATTTGGAGGGGTTTTAATAGCCAACCAGAAAATAGACCATCCAACGGCCGAACTGATCAACGAGCTTTTTTGTGAAGTGGTCATTGCCCCCGAATTCGATGATGACGCCCTCTCCCTTTTAACGTCAAAAAAGAATCGGATCATTTTGGTGCAAAAAGACAGCGACTTTCCTTCGGTAAGTGTGCGTACTGCCCTGAACGGTATTTTATGGCAGGATAAAGACGAAAAAACCGACCGACAGACCCATTTTGAATTGGCTACGACCAAAGCCCCCACCCCAGGAGAGAAAAGCGATCTGGAATTTGCTTCGAAAATCTGCAAGCATACTAAATCGAATACCATTGTGCTCGCCAAAAATGGGCAATTGATGGCCAGCGGTACAGGACAGACTTCTCGCGTTGACGCCCTCATGCAGGCTATTACCAAGGCCAAAGCTTTTGGCTTCGATCTCGATGGTGCCGTGATGGCATCTGATGCATTTTTTCCCTTTCCCGACTGTGTGGAGATTGCCGATAAGGCAGGAATAAAATCCGTAGTGCAACCCGGCGGATCAATAAAGGATAAACTTTCTATCGATTACTGTAACGAAAACGGGATTTCGATGGTATTTACTGGTATAAGACACTTTAAGCACTAACCCCTTAAGCATTGAAATTCATAAATGGGCTTCTTTAATTTTTTTACCCAAGAGATTGCGATCGATCTTGGCACCGCCAATACACTCATAATCTATAATGATAAAGTAGTAGTAGATGAGCCATCTATCGTGGCAAAGGATCGATCTACCGACAAGATTATTGCCATAGGGCGTATGGCCCAACAGATGCATGGCAAGACCCATGAAAATATCAAAACGATACGCCCGCTCAAAGATGGAGTCATAGCCGACTTTCAAGCGGCCGAAGCGATGATACGTGGAATGATCAAAATGATCAAGCCGTGCCGCTCCTTTTTTACCCCTTCGCTGCGTATGGTGATCTGCATCCCTTCGGGCATAACCGAAGTTGAAAAAAGAGCCGTAAGAGACTCGGCAGAGCATGCAGGAGCCAAAGACGTATACCTCATACATGAACCGATGGCCGCAGCGATCGGTATCGGTATCGATGTAGAAGAGCCTATGGGAAATATGATCATCGATATAGGTGGCGGTACCAGCGAGATAGCCGTAATAGCCCTTGGCGGGATCGTATGTGATAAAAACATACGTGTGGCGGGAGATGAATTTACCAGCGACATAGAAGAATACATGCGCCGCCAGCACAACATACTCGTAGGTGAGCGCACTGCCGAGCAGATCAAAATAGAAGTCGGCGCTGCCATCACAGACCTTGAAGATCCGCCAGAAGACTTTGCCGTACGTGGCCGTGATCTTATGACCGGTATTCCAAAAGAAATTCATGTCTCCTACACCGAAATAGCCCACGCCCTTGATAAGTCCATTTCAAAAATCGAAGAAGCCATCTTAAGTGCCCTTGAGCAAACCCCGCCTGAGCTTTCGGCAGATATTTACCGCACCGGAATCTATCTAGCAGGGGGTGGCTCCATGCTGCGCGGACTCGACAAGCGGATATCGCTTAAAACCAAACTGCCCGTGCACATCGCCGAAGACCCCCTTCGAGCAGTAGCCCGTGGCACCGGAATAGCCCTAAAGAATATAGACCGCTTCCAATTCTTGATGCGCGACTAACCCCCTAAACTGAACCGAGACCATGCGGAATTTTATCCAATTCCTGGTTAAATACCACATGTTTCTATTTTTCGTAGGGCTGGAAGTGCTCTGCTTTTGGTTCATATTCAAGAACAATAGTTTTCACAGCGCGAGCTTCATAAACTCATCAAATAAAGTGGTGGGGACTATCTATGGCTGGAAGAGCAACATAACTGAATATATTGAGCTACAGCGTGTAAACGACGAGCTCTCGGCAGAGAATGAAGCCCTTCGGAACCGATTAAAATCAAACTTCGTAAATGTCAATGATCATTTCGTAATGATCAACGATACCTTGCGTGAGCGCAAGTACCGCTATAAATCTGCGCAGGTAGTAAATAGCTCCATCAATAAGCAGCTTAACTACATGACCATTAATAAAGGCCGCGGCGAAGGGATAGAACCGCGGATGGGGGTGGTCACCACCAAAGGCTTGGTGGGAGTGGTAAAAGACGTTTCTGAGCATTTTAGCACCGTGATACCGATCATCAATATTAAGTATACCGCCAGCGCCGAACTGGAGCGCACCGGCAATTTTGGATTGCTGAGATGGCAAGGCGATGACTTTAATTATGCATTCTTGCAAGATGTGCCGCGCTATGTAGATGTACAGGTGGGCGACACCATCATTACACGCGGTGCTTCTGCCATTTACCCGAAAGGGATACCCATAGGCAGCGTATCGGCGGTAGAAGGAAAAGAAGGCACCAATTTTCACCAGATCAGGGTGAAGCTCTTCAATAGATTTGGGAAGATCAGATATGTGAATGTGGTCGAAAACCTATTGAGAGAAGAACAGCTCGACATCGAATCAAACCCCGAAGGCGATGCTGAATGATATTGTTTCAAATACCATTCGCTTTGTATTCCTCGTGTTATTGCAAGGATTGATTCTCAATGACGTAATCGTATGGCAGGGTATGGCGATGCCCTATCTCTACCTACTGTTTTTGCTCATGCTGCCCATAGAAACCCCGAGGTGGCTTGAGCTGCTCCTGGGTTTGGTACTCGGCCTTTCTATCGATATGTTTACCAACACTTTTGGTATTCACGCTTCGGCCTGCGTATTTCTGGCCTTCCTGCGTCCCGTATTTCTCTCGGCCATTGCACCGCGCGATGGGTACGAATTTGGCCAGCGCCCTTCTATTCAAGATCTTGGCATCTCTTGGTTCTTAAAGTATGCCGCCGTGCTGATCTTTGCACACCATTTCTGGCTATTTTACGTTGAGATGTATTCTTTGCGAAGCTTCTTTACCACGCTCCTGCGCGTGGTGATGAGCAGCAGCTTTACATTGATTTTAGTGCTGATCAGTCAGTATCTGGTAATGTCAAAAAAATCTACGAAGTAAGAATGAATCTGAGCGATAGGAAAATTATTATCGTCTTCATATTTATCGTGGTAGGGCTCATCTTTTCACTCCGGCTCTTCTTCTTGCAAGTGGTAGACGACGAGTGGAAAATAATGGCCGCCCGAGCTTCTGAGCGTGTGATCACTGAATACCCCGCGCGTGGATTGATATACGATCGCACCGGAAAATTGATGGTTGCAAACACCGCCGTTTATGACTTGATGATAGTGCCCAGAAACGTGAAAAATCTTGATACATTGGCTTTCTGCAATCTTTTGCAAATAGATACCGCAGAGTTCAGGTCTAAATTGGCAGCAGCCAAAAAATTCAGCCGCTACAAACCATCCATTTTTGAGAAGCAGATCCCATCTAGCGAGTACGTTGAAGTAGCCGAGAACCTGCATCTCTACCCCGGCTTCTATGGGCAGCCGAGAACGCTGCGCTACTACCCGAAGCCGGTAGCAGCGCACGCCATGGGATATGTGAGCGAAGTGACGCCAAAGATTATCGAAGAGAATGGGTACTATGAGCGCGGCGATTATATTGGTGCCAATGGAGTGGAAAGCATCTATGAAGAAGCCCTGCGCGGTCGACGCGGCAAGCGCTTTATTCTTGTGGATGTGCACAATAATGAAAAAGGATCTTACGAAGGGGGACGGCTCGACACTTTGGCGCAAGCCGGTAGAAACCTCACATCAAGCATAGATCTTGACCTACAGGAATATGGCGAGAAGCTTATGAAGAACAAGCGCGGAAGCGTAGTAGCCATCGAACCTGCCACGGGCGAGATACTCTGTATGATCACCAACCCCAATTACGATCCGAATCTCTTGGTGGGCAGGGTACGCGGAAAAAATTATCAAGCGCTCAGCCAAGATACGCTCAAACCATTATTTAATCGGGCATTGATGGCTCGATACCCTCCGGGGTCTACTTTTAAATTGCTCCAAGCCTTGATGGGGCTGGATGAAGGGGTGATCGATGAAAACACACTTTTCTCCTGTAATTCAGGATTCTACTATGCCGGCAGAAGGCTGGGCTGCCACGCCCACTCATCACCAGTAAATCTTCGGTTCAGTATACAGACCAGTTGCAACGCATATTACTGTAACGTCTTCAAAAGGCTTATAGATAAGTATCCCACCAGCGAAGAAAGCTATCAAAAATGGCGAAAACACCTTTCTTTATTTGGATTGGGATCTAAACTTCACGTGGACATGACCAGCGAAATTAACGGATTTGTACCCGAAACTACCTATTACGATAAGTTTTACGGAAGAAACCGGTGGAATGGATTTACGATTATTTCACTCGCCATCGGTCAGGGAGAGCTCGGCATCACACCGATCCAAGTGGCCAATTTCACTTCGGCCATAGCCAATCGAGGTTGGTATTATGCGCCCCATATCATCAAGGAGATCGGCGGCGAGCCCCTCACCGACACCACCTATACCCAAAGGCATGAGACCGGAATAGCCCGGCAGCACTTTGACAAGGTGGTAGAAGGGATGTACCAGGTAATAGAAAACGGGACTGGGCGCGGCGTGCGCTTTAGCCCCGATATAGACGTATGTGGCAAGACGGGGACAGCGCAAAACCCCCACGGTAATGGACCACTCTATTTTTATCGCTTTCGCGCCAAAAGATGATCCTAAGATTGCCATCGCGGTGTATGTTGAAAATGTAGGTTTTGGATCTACCTGGGCAGCACCCATTACCAGCCTTATGATGGAGCAATACCTTACCGATACCATTCAAAGACCGCATATCGAAAAACGGATGCTCGATGCCGACTTACTTCATAATCATTAAATGGGAAGAAAGGGAAATATCGCCAAATCGATCGATTGGTTCACCATACTGCTCTACGCAGCGCTGATGCTGATGGGCTGGTTCAATATTTATTCCGCGAGTTTCAATGCTGACTTCCCTTCCATCTTCGATACCACGCAGGAGTATGGCAAGCAGTTTATCTGGATCGTCACCGCATCGATACTGGCCTTTGTGATCCTACTTTTTGATGGGGAGTTTATGCGGCGCGCATCGCCAGTGGTCTATGGCGTTACCACCCTTCTGCTCATCCTGGTACTGATATTCGGAAAGGAAGTAAATGGAGCCAAGGCTTGGTTTGGCTTTGGTAGCTTCGGCATACAGCCCAGCGAGTTTGCAAAGCTCGGCACGAGCATGATGATCGCCTACTTCTTGAGCCAGCCCAATATCCGCATTGAAAATTTGCGAACAAGGCTCTATACCATCGGCATCATCGCCATGCCCGCCGCATTGATCATGCTCCAGCCCGATACCGGCACGGTGCTCGTATTTACCGCCTACGTGCTCGTACTTTACCGCGAAGGCCTTTCGGGAAATATCCTCCTGCTCGGTCTGCTGGCCATTATACTCTCTGTGCTTTCGCTGGTGCTAAAAGCCACGACGCTCGACATTTTGGGGCTCGAGATGGCGGGGCATTATTTCCTGATGATCTTCATAGCCATTGCGGCCACCTTGATCTTCTTGGCCATACGGCGCTTTGTGCTGCCGCGCTTTCGCGCAAAAAACTACGCCCTGCTTATAGGCACGGCAGTGGGGAGCTTGATCTTTATCGCCACCCTCGACCAGGTATTTGAAAAGGTGCTGGAGCCCCACCAAAAGATCCGGATCAACATCCTGCTTGGCCTCGCCGAAGACCCGCAGGGGGCGGGATACAACGTAAAGCAATCGCAGACGGCCATAGGCTCTGGCGGCTTTGCCGGCAAGGGCTACCTAGACGGCACGCTCACCAAATTCAAGTATGTGCCCATGCAGAGCACCGACTTTATCTACTGCACCATCGGCGAGGAATGGGGTTTTCTGGGCAGCACCTTTGTGATAGCCGTATTTATCACCCTCATGCTCCGGCTCGTATTCCTTGCCGAGCGGCAGCGCTCCGTATTCACCCGCATCTACGGCTACTCCGTGGCCTGCATTCTCTTCATGCACCTGCTCATCAACATCGGCATGGCCATAGGCCTGGCACCCGTGATCGGCATCCCCCTGCCCTTCTTCAGCTATGGCGGCTCATCGCTCTGGGGTTTTACCATCTTGCTATTTATATTGTTGAGGATGGATACGGAGAGGTTGGTGGTTTTGAGGTGAGGGTCGAACTATCAAATGCTACCGTAACCTTTTATGGCTTTAATGCCAAAGGGATTTCACACAATGAAGGCCCGCTGATAGCTTGGTTCAAAGACCCGGCAGGGAATATCCTTTCGGTGATTGAGGGGAATAGTGGTTGATTTGGGAGATGGAGGTAAATAAGGATTAGATTGCACTTTGTTTCTTTAAAAACTTGGGGTCTATTGAAATGTATTTATGGATCAAACCAGCTCATCGTATAGTTTATCAGGATCTTGCCTTGTATCGAAAAGTGTAATGACTTCTTTTTCCTTGAAGTCAACAGGATAAAAGAATGTGGTGTGCCTGGTTACTACACACTTAATATAACCCACCGAGTTCATCAGACTTAACACAGCTTTGAGGATTTGATGAAATCTGCTCAATTTTGGATTGAAAATATGCAAAAAAATCGGATTTTACTTTCAAGCCCCACTCTTCCAGTAAATAGACCAAAAGGGCCTTCAGTTTATCTTCGGCGAGTTCAGACAGAAAAACTTCCATCAAGATAATTTTTTCAGCACATCTTTGTAAGCAATGCGTTTGCCTTGGTTTAACTGGTCAATACCACGTTTTATTTCTACCTGTTCCGCTAGCGTTAACTCATTCCAAAAATTCGATTTTTCATCGACGATAAAAGCTTTCAATTTTTGAATAAAACTGTCATTGTCGATGTTCAGTATCAATTTGACCAGTTCTATTTTTGATGTTTGAATATCCATACCGAAAGGTTTTCCCAAAGTTAGAATAAATTACGTTTTCTTCGAACTGTTGTAAGGTATGTTTAAGATTGGTGACGCAATAAACTGAACACCGGTTCATAGCCCAAAAGACAGCAATCAGTACACTTACCCACACATATCTCACCTTGCCCATCCATCGTTAGTGAGACACTGATATGCCATTATACCAAACTTCCGGCTTCAAGAAATACCTAAAGCAGCAAGATACCGCCGCGATCGGCAAAGCCTACCAGACGATTACCAGCTATTTTCACGATCCGGCCATTCAAGAAAACAACAGGCAGAGCAAGGAAGAAGAGTTCCAAGGCATATTCTTGACCGAACTGTTTGTAAAAATGCTGAGCTATACCATCAAGCCCTACCTGGCTGTCGAAGGCAATAAACCTGAGGGCATCCCGGCTCCGCGAATTTGCCTGCCAAGAATCTCCGATGTGTTTACCAATTTCAAGAATTCCATAAATGCCATCAAGTCCAAACTCAATTCCTTATCCAGGTGATAGCCCCTTTCACTTTCCGAAGAGGCTATCTCAATACCGTATTGCGTCCGGAGTTTATTCAGGTCGCGGTCGAAGGTGCACCCGCCCGTACCCACGCCGTGGCGTTCCTGCAAATGTTCCAACATAGCCCGCTTTGAAGGAAAGTGCCGCGCTTCGATTTTTTCAATATGCGCAGGTTTCTTCTATTTAGTGCAATGCCAATAAATTTTCACTGCCTTCGTAAAACGAATCAATATCATTCTCAAATTGCGGAAAGTGCGCTTAGCCACAATTCCCATCTTTGATAGCCACGGACGCGGCAGCGCAGCTTTACTCCCAGCCTATTCCCGGATGCTCAATTGTGCAAGAACCGCTTGCACAACTGCGACCAAGGAATACAAATTTCCAACAAATCCCTGATGCCTAATCCATGAATCATCTTGGCATCAAGGCGCAATAAGTTTGCGGGCGCTGCACTATTGAATCTGTTCAGCAACAATAGTATATTTACCCGCTGCGGCCATCAGAGTACAATGAGAAAAGAGACAATTCATATTTTCACCTTTCGGGGAATGGTTCCGCAAATGATTAAGCTGTAGCCAAATGCTTAACGAAGATGCCCGCGTAAAAATTCCAACCATCCTACACCTGTGTAAGTTGGGGTACACATACCTTTCGCTAAAGGGTGCGCTGTGGGATAAGGAGACGAATGTTTTTCCTGAAATATTTGAACAGAGTCTGAAGCGGATCAATCTAAATGTTGAGGTAGATGATATAAAAAGGTATTACGGCGATCTTTCGCTAATGCTCGAAAATGAAGACTTAGGACGAGAGTTTTTTGGAAAGCTGAAGGAGCAAACTGGAATTAAGCTGATTGATTTTGAGAATTTTGATCGAAATACCTTTCACGTCGTTACCGAACTGCCTTGCGAAAAGGACGATGAGAGTTTTAGGCCGGACATTACATTGCTGATCAACGGAATGCCGCTTGTTTTTATTGAAGTAAAAAAACCCAATAACCGCGAAGGGATTCTGGCTGAGCGAAACCGTATTTACACCCGATTCCAGAATAAGAAATTCCGAATGTTTATCAATATTACCCAGCTCATGGTATTCTCAAATAATATGGAATACGATGACGGAGATATCGAACCATTGCAAGGTGCTTATTTCGCCACGCCGTCATACAAAAAGCCGGGGTTCAATTATTTTCGGGAAGAAGATGATGCCTACAAATCGCCTAACCTGCCGGTGATTGATGACGCGCTCGAAAATGCAATTCTGAAGGATAATAACCTGTCGAGTATTAAAGATTCGGCGGAGTTTGCTACGAATAAAAAAGTGGATACGCCTACCAATCGGATTTGCACATCGCTTTTCAGCAAAGAGCGACTCAAATTTATGCTTCAATATTCCATTGTGTATGTGGATGAAGTGAATGGATTGGAGAAACACGTGATGCGTTATCCGCAAATATTTGCAACCAAAGCCATTGAAGAAAAGCTCAATGAAGGCATAACCAAGGGAATCATCTGGCATACGCAGGGAAGCGGAAAAACAGCCTTGGCTTTTTATAATATACACCACCTGACTGACTATTATCGGCGGAAGGAAGTAGTGCCGAAATTTTACTTTATCGTTGACCGGCTGGACTTACTTACCCAGGCTGCCGCCGAATTTGAAGCCCGTGGACTGAAAGTGCGGCGTGTCAATTCGAGATCTGAATTTGCCGCCGAGATAAAGTCAACGTTGGCAGTTCATAACGATAGCGGGCGCCGGGAAATTACGGTTGTCAATATTCAGAAATTCAAAGACGATCCCGATGTGGTTCGCAATACGGATTACAATCTGGGTATTCAGCGCATTTACTTTCTCGATGAAGTACACCGCAGCTACAATCCCAAAGGAAGTTTTCTGGCCAATTTGAAAGAGTCTGACCCAAATGCGATAAAAATCGGCTTGACCGGAACGCCATTGCTTGGTGAAGATTTTAACTCGAAAGACCTTTTCGGAAATTACATTCACCGATACTATTACAACGCGTCGATAAAAGATGGCTACACGCTGCGCTTGATTCGCGAGGAGATAGAAACACAGTATAAATTAACGCTTACAAAAACGCTTGAAGACATCAAGATTTTGCGTGGCGAAGGAAGCAAGAAAGAACTTTATGCGCATCCGAAATTTGCGGAAGCATTGCTGAAATACATTGTAGAAGATTTTGAAAATTCACGTCTCAGGTTTGACGACAACACCATTGGCGCCTTGGTGGTTTGCGATTCATCAGATCAAGCAAAGGCTATGCACAAAATCTTTATGGAGAAGTACGCATTGCAGCAAGAAGCTGTACCAATGCTTATGGCTGCAGAACCGGAAGAGCGATACCAATTAAAGCAAAAAGCAGAACGCAAGGTAAATACCGCTGCGGTTATTTTGCATGATGTTGGCACCAAAAGCGACCGAAAAGAATGGGTGGATAATTTTAAAGCCGGAAAGATAGATTTGCTCTTCGTTTACAATATGCTGCTTACGGGTTTCGATGCGCGCCGACTCAAAAAACTGTATTTGGGACGGGTGGTAAAATCGCATAATCTATTGCAAACCCTTACCCGCGTAAATAGAACGTACAAAGATTTTAGGTACGGCTATGTGGTTGACTTTGCCGATATTCAAAGGGAATTTGATAAAACCAATAAGGCGTATTTTGACGAATTGCAATCTGAACTGGGCGACGATTTGCAGCATTATTCTGATTTGTTTTTAAAACCCGAAGAGATTGAAGAACAGATAGATGAAGTTAAAGATGCGCTCTTTCATTTCGATACCATCAATGCCGAAAATTTTTCTCAGCAGGTAAGCGAGATAAACGACCGCAAGCAGATGCTCGAACTTGTGAAAGCACTCAACACCGCGCGTAGTCTGTACAATTTGATTCGCCTTACAGGAAATTACGAATTGCTCGGGAAACTCGATTTCAGGAAACTGACCCAACTGGCCGGGGTGGCAGAAGCGCGCCTGGCATTAATCAATCAAAAAGCACAACTGGAAAGTGGCGATACCACAACCAACTTGCTAAATGTGGCATTGGAAAATGTGGTTTTTGCTTTCACGAAAGTGCGCGAAGAAGAAATGGTGCTTGCCGATGCACTCAAAGACATTTTGCGGAAAACGCGCGAAATGCTATCCAATAATTTCGACCAACGCTCGCCCGAATTTATCTCGCTGAAGGAAGAACTGGAGCGCCTTTTCAAGAAGAAAAACTTGAACGAAGTGACCAAAGATGAAATGGAAGCGAATATTGAAGCGCTAAAAGCCATACTTGCGGAAGCAAAAGAAGACGACCGAAAAAACAGATTGCTGCGCGCCAAATACGCCAACGATGCCAAATACGCGCGCATACACAAGCGCCTGATGGAAAAGGGCGAGCCAACAAAAAAAGAAGCCCTACTTTTTGAAGCACTCAATGACTTGAAACAAGCCGCTGATTTGCAGATTTTGCAAAACGCACGCATGCTTAGCAACGAAGGTTTTGTAGAGCGCATGCTGATGAAAGAAGTGATAGAACAATTTGAAAATAAACACCACATAGACCTTACTGCCGATGAAACCCGCTTTATAAACAAGCTGGTGGTAAGGGAATATTTGAATGAATACAACGGAGCAGCCGCATGAATATAGCATACCAAGAAAAGACGAAAGAACTTATTGACGGACTGAAAAATGTCTGTGCCAATTACGGATTGGGAAACGATGGAAATGAGTATAAAATCATTGTTCAGATGTTTCAGTACAAGCTGATGAACGATAAGTTTATTCGCGATATTAAAACCATTGACCCCGCTTTGGGAAGTGCCGAAAACCTATATGAGCAATTGGCCGCCTACCCGGCAGATAAGTACGAGAAGCTGATGATGCAAATTGGTGCGAATACAGCCGTGCTGCAACCAGAACACCTGCTTACCGCGCTGTACACAAAGCAAGATACGCCAAATTTTCACACCTTAATGGACGATACTTTGCGCGATATTGCAGCCCAAAATTCTGAAATATTTTCGGTGCAAACCGCTGGTGGATCAAAGATTGCACTTTTTGAAAGGTTGAGCGATTATATCAACGATGCTACTAAGCGCGCTGATTTTTGCAAGGCACTTATCAACAAACTTATCCCCTTTAGTTTTGAGCATATTTTTGAAGAGAAGTTCGATTTCTTCGCGACTATTTTTGAGTACTTGATTAAAGACTACAACAAAGATGGCGGTGGAAAATATGCCGAGTATTATACGCCCCACGCTGTTGCGAAAATTATGGCGCGCTGTCTCGTTACCGATAAATCGGGGAGCAAGACCTGCTACGATCCAAGTGCGGGCTCGGGAACCTTGCTAATGAACTTGGCGCATGAAATAGGCGAGGAGCGCTGCAGCATTTTTGCGCAAGACATTAGCCAGAAATCGTCGAGCATGTTGCGGCTTAATCTTATTTTAAATAATCTGGTGCATTCCATTCCCAATATCATTGCCGGAAACACCATTTCTGCGCCATACAGCAGCAGCGACTGGCCCGATACCTTTGACTACATAGTTAGCAACCCGCCATTCAAGCTCGACTTTAGCGACTACCGCGATAGTTTGGATACCAAGCAAAATGGCGAGCGCTTTTTTGCCGGTATTCCCAAAGAGCCAAATAAGGCCAAGGACAAGATGGCTATTTACCTGCTTTTTATCCAGCACATTATGCATAACCTGGCCGATACGGGCAAAGCAGCAGTAGTAGTGCCAACCGGATTTATTACCGCCCAAAGCGGTATAGACAAGAAGATACGGCAAAAGTTGGTCGAAGAAAAATGGCTGGCGGGCGTAGTGAGCATGCCGAGCAATATTTTTGCCACCACAGGCACCAATGTCAGCATTCTCTTTATCGACAAGGCCAATACCGGCGATGTGGTATTGATAGATGCATCAAACCTGGGCACCAAAGTAAAAGACGGAAAGAATCAAAAGACCTTGCTCAGCGATGTGGAAGAAGATCGGATTATTGAAGTGTTTAACGCAAAGAAAGCTGAAGATGATTTTAGCGTGGTGGTGACGTATGATGATATTGCTGCTAAGAATTACAGCTTGAGTGCCGCGCAGTATTTTGAAGTGAAGATTGAGTATGTGGATATTACGGAGGAGGAGTTTGGGGAGAAGCTAAGTGAGTTTGAAGAGACGCTTGGGGGATATTTTAAGGATTCTCGGAAATTGGAAAATGAGATCCACAATAATTTAGAGAGTTTAAAAAATGAATGATTTTCAATTAGTCACAGTTTCCGATGCAACTGAAAATTTCGACAACATCAGGATTCCGCTGTCAGCGAAACAACGGAAAGAATTAAAGAAAATATATCCGTATTATGGAGCACAAAGCATAATTGATTATGTAGAAGAATATCTTTTTGATGGAGAGTATGTTTTAGTTGCTGAAGATGGAGAAAATCTAAAATCTCAAAATAGTCCAGTCTGTAACTTGGTTAACGGAAAATTTTGGGTGAATAACCATGCGCATATTATTCGAGCTAAACCTGGATTTAATACAAAATATCTCTACTACTATTTAAACTTAGTTGATTTTAAACCTTTCGTAACGGGATCTGCACAACCTAAACTTACAAAGGATAACTTAAATTCAATTCCTTTAACTATTCATTTTGAAAGTGAGCAAATAAAAATTGCCAAAGTTCTTTCTGATCTCGACGCTAAAATCGACTTAAACAACCGTATCAATTCGGAATTGGAAGGGATGGCAAAGTTGATTTACGATTATTGGTTTGTACAGTTTGATTTTCCGATTTCAGAAGCTCAGGCGGCTGCTATGGGTCGTCCCGAGCTTAAAGGCAAGCCTTATAAATCTTCGGGTGGTAAGATGGTTTTTAATAAGGAGTTGAATAGGGAAGTTCCTGAGGGGTGAGATGATGGAACCTTTGACAATCTCGGAGAAATAATTGGCGGCAGTACACCTTCAACAAGCCGAGATGATTATTTTGATTCAAATGGAATTGCGTGGATTACACCAAAAGACCTTTCAGATAATAAAGGGAACAAGTTTATTACCAAAGGAGAATTGAGTGTAAGTGAGTTAGGGCTGAAAAGTGCTTCACTTAGAATAATGCCTAAAGGCACAATCCTGTTAAGTTCTCGTGCACCAATTGGATATTTGGCTATCGCGGGGAATGATGTTACAACAAATCAAGGCTTCAAGTCCTTCGTTCCGACTAATGGATTTTCTATATCATATATCTTTTACACAATCCAGAATTCTATAAAAACTATTGAGCAGTATGCGTCTGGATCGACATTCAAGGAGATTTCTACAAGTGTTTTGAGATCGATAACAACAGTCCTTCCTAAAAAAGCAGTAGTAAAAGAATATACAGAAACAGTAAAGTCAATTTTTGAACGACAAGAATTATGTGAAATTGAAAATAGAACGCTGAATGAGCTGCGGGATTGGCTTTTGCCTATGCTTATGAATGGGCAGGTGCGGGTAATGGGTGATGAAGGGGAGGTTCGGATGGCGGCTGAGCCGAGTGGTACTTACAACCTTAAACAATGAACCAAAAGCAAAAACTTACCCATATTTTAATTTGGATCTTTGTATTTGTTTTTTGGCACCAGTAATATTAATTCGGTAACGAACCATTGCAATGCTCGCGTTGTATTGATCAGCGATTTCTCCAAGGCTCATTCCTTGCTTCAGCGCCCATACTAATGCTGGTCGCGGTAGTTGTAAACAAGAACCTAACCATTCGGCTTCATTTTCATCATTTTTATTGTGATTTCGGAGAAACCCGGAAAGCATAAGAACTATAGGATCGTTAGATGCTTTATGACCGCATAGGACATGAGAAACTTCATGCATCAAATTACTCTGCTGGCGTTGGGGCGAATGTTTAAGATTATGAATTATTAAATTTTTTCCTTTGCCAAGGTTAATTGTTAATGCAGACCACAATTCGGAATCCATACGGTTTATATCGGACGGCAAAAACTCTGGAACTTCTTCTGGAGTAAGTATTTTTATGCCCAAGTGTTTGCATAAATCAAAAGCACAGATTGGTTCATATTCTTTAAGACCAAGCTCTTCTCGTAACGAAACAGATTGTTTGTCAGCTTTCGTTTTAAAACCCCTTATGAATTTACTCTTCTTTGTAAGCATCGTAAGCCAAGTTTATCATGCGGATAAGAGCTTCCGCCGTTTCAGGCGGTAAACTTTTATCAGCCCTTAAATGGGCAACGACATTGGTTCGTGCTTTATCTTCCGATTCAGTTTGAATCGTAAAGTATTCCGGTGAGACCTCGAGCCATTCACATATTTTCATATATGTTTCAATGTCTGGAAGATTTCCTTGTTCTATTCTCGATAATGTTGAAGCGCTTATTTGAATTTGTGCAGCTAAAGCTCTAAGTCCAATATTTCCCCTTTTGGACTTTACCATTGTTGAAAATTTTTGGGTATTTAAGGTAGTTCCCATGCGCGATTGTTAAAAGAATGTTGAAAACGTTTCGTCAAACGTACAGAAGTTTCTTTGGTAGTACAAGAATTTTAACGTTTCTTTGTCGAAACAAAAGTATTATTAACGGGACAGATGGAAAAAAGTCATTGACTGTCTGTCTAAATCTAAAGTTTTAAAGAGAAAAGACGATATGATTACAAATCAACAAAGAGAACAATTACATACTATATTAGAAGAGGTTGGTAACACCTTGGATATTTCAGAAACAGAATATGATGCTGCTGTAACAAGCTACGGAGCAGTTGGGAATTGGTTGGCGAAACCAGACTCTATACTTGCTCCTTTTAAGCCCGAAATTCTGCCACAAGGCTCTTTCATGCTTGGAACAATGATAAAGCCAATCAATGAACATGACGACTTGGATATTGATTTGGTATGTCAACTAAGAGGTAAAGAACCAAATTGGACACAAGCTGATTTGAAAGAGAAGGTTGGAGACAGGATAAAACAAAATGAGAAATACGAGAAAATGTTAGGCAAAGAGGGTCGACGTTGTTGGACACTTGTGTATTCAGAGTAAGCACCCGACCAACTACACCCCTTGATTTTCCAGTTCGCTAAAGCTGGCCAACTTCTCTGGTAGGTCGAGATTTCCTGGGAAGAGTTCAAAAAGTTTGTTTACCGGATGGTCAGCTATTTTACCAAGCACAGCGGTAAGCCAAGCCATGGGTTCTACGCCTTTCATTTTACAGGTACCGGTAAATGTGTAGAACATAGCTGTGCGCTTCGCGCCCTGGTGAGATCCGGCAAAGAGGTAGTTCTTTCTTCCCAGCGCATTTGGCCTTATTGAGTTTTCTATAAGATTATTGTCCATGAGCAACAGTCCGTTGTACAGGTAGTGTTGCAGGTGGCCCCACAGGTTGATGGAATATGAAAAGGCTTTGCCGATAAGGCTTTTTGGAAGAACGGCCTTGTACTCTTTCGCCATCCATTTACCAAGTTCGTTGATTATCGGCAGTGCTTCTTCAAGGCGAAGTTCTTTACGTGCTTCGGGAGCCATGTCTTTTGCCGCGCGCTCTACAGCGTATAGCTTTTGGATACGCTCCAGCGCATATTCCGCACGTTCTTTGTCTTGGTTTTTGGCATCGAAAAAATAGCGGCGCGCGTGTGCCCAGCAAGCCAAGTGCGTCACGTCTTTTTTATTGCCATATTGTGCGTAAGATTGGTAACCGTCGGTCTGGAGGTAGCCTTTAAAATCTGCGAGCATGGCCCGCGGTGCATTTTTATCACGACCGGGCTGGTAATCAAACACCACCATTTTTTTTGGTGGGGTGTGGTAGACCCAGTAGTATCCGCGGTGGCATTTCCCTTTTTTGGTTTTGTCCATTACACGGGTCGGGGTTTCATCTACTTGAATGTAACCGTCGTTTTTCACCACATTTACCATTGCATCGTACAGCGGCTCGAGCAGCGCGCCCAGCCGCGCTACCCAACCATCTATCGTGGAAGGGGCGATCTGTATGCCGGAGCGCTTAAAAATTTGCTGTTGACGGTAGAGCGGTAGATGGTCAACGTATTTGTTGATCAGAATAGAGCTCAACAATACATTGCCGGCAAGGCACTTATCCATGGGGCGTGATGGAAGGTCGCCGCACACAATGCCTTCACCGTTCGGTAAGGCATATTTGGGCCGCACTATAACCAGTTTGAAGAATCTAGCTGGTGCTATCTCAAGTATTTCGGTGCGCTCTTCGCCTATTTTTGCGAGATTGGCGGTGTCTTCCAAGGGTTCTATTACGATCTCGTGTACCGGAAGGTCATCGGGCAGTTGGTTTCTGCCTTTGTGGTTTTTGTTCTTTTCGCGGGTATAGGTTATGGTTTCTTTTACCGGGCTGTCGGTGGTGTTCTCGTTGGCTGCTTCTAGTTCTTCAAAAGGAAGGTTGAGCTGACCGGCATGTTCATCGCCTTCAAAGCGCTCACTTTTTGAACCGAAAAGCATACGGTTCAATTGGTTGATTATAAATTTAAGACGGGTTACTTCGGTCTGTGTTTTTTCATGCCGCACATCCCCATCCTTCACCAGTTGGATCAGTTCATTTTTTGACAGTTTTTCGAGCGGCGGTTGCATACCCAAATATACGCCAAACACCCTGTTCGCACTGATGTTTCAGCTCAATGGTATGAACAATTCAATGGGATAAATACCGCTTTCTTTTCTTGGTTTTCTCAAAATCGATCCCACGCAAAATCATGTAAAGTTCTTCCTTGGTGAGCTCGCTGTTTGGCGCGTCAAGCCGGGCTGTGGGACGTTTGAAAGTCCCTTTTTCCAACCGCTTGCAATAGAGGATCAGGCCATCGGTATCCCAGTAGAGTATTTTGGCTTTATTGCGGTCTCTGCTCACAAACACAAACAGATCACCACAGCGCACATCCATCTGCATGGCATTTAGCACCATGCCATGAAGACCATCAAAACCTTTGCGCATATCGCAAGGCTGGCTGTAAAGAAAAACCTTTCGGTATCCGTCAAGACCAAGCATCACTGGTAAATGGTTATGCGCACGCCGGATGGAGTGACGATTTCCATACTTATGGATCGCGCATCGGCTTCACGGGGCTCTTCTGAAAACGCAAAGGATTTAAATACTTCGGGTGAGTGCGTAGCTGGTAAACTCTGTTTTAGACTGCATTGGCTTTTACGGTATTTACAGATCCAATAATCAAACTTTGCTATGCCAACAGCCTTGCCAGATATAAATTTCTGTCTGGTCAATCCACTTTTGTGCCATGCTTGAACTAGGGCAAACATTTTTTCTTGTAACTTCATCAATATTATTTTTGACAAAGATCAGGCAGGGGTTGAGATTGGGCAATATGGGATGGTCGGGCGCTTACGGTCAATCCACTTTTGTGCCAAGCTTGAACTAAAGCAAACATTTTTTCTTGTAACTTCATCAATATTATTTTTGACAAAGATCAGGCAGGGGTTGAGATTGGGCAATATGGGATGGTCGGGTGCTTACGGAGAAAGTCTTAGAAAAAAACTGTAACATTGTCAGGAAATTATCTTTTTGACCAATATCTTTGAGGGGGTCAGTATGACCGGAATGGGGGGTCAGCATCACCGGAATATCCAACGTTCCGTCTACCTTCGCCATTTTAAGTTTGCCATACCAATGATGTAAATATTCAGTGGAATTGAAAAATAAATGAGACTTTAAAATGATTAATAATACTCGATTCTTCTTTCGTGAATAGTAATTCTATCCCTATAATCACCTGTACTCATTCCAAAGTTGGTGATTTCGGTAACCTTTTTAGTCCAATTTTCAGTTGTATCGAATTCATATGATGAAATCATAAGAATATCGTTTTCAGCTCCATTCATCACCTTCTCCGAAGTACCATCCTCATTGTAAACTATTCTCGAATCAATCCTGTTATTTTTTTTAGAAATACGTTTATTTAATTTACCTGATGGAAAATGCTCATAGTTCACCTTATAAACACCTCCAAGGTATCGAAGGGCTATTGAATTGTTTCCAAGATCATCAGGAGGATGAATAGATTCTGACCATATTAGACGATCCCCATCATATTTTTCGAGTTTCGTGTATTCTAACTTTCCATTGTTGTATGAATTCGTCTCAATTTCCGATCCCTTCTGATTGTATTCATAGATTATGAGTTCATCTCTCTTAGAAGCCATACTGTTTTCGAAATATCTAATTCTCTTTTCTATCAGTTTTCTATTGTCTTTATACCTTAAGATAGATTCATGTAATTTCTGTCCATCACTGTAGAAACAATCTTTAACCTTCAAAAAGTCTTTGAACCATCTCACTACAACATCTTGATCTCCAAAATTTGGGATTCTTTTGTCCAAATCAATCGAATCATTCTTATAAAAGTTATAGAAGTATATTTTGGAAGTATCTTTTGAGAACAAATAGACCATAAGATATTCTAGATTTACTAAAACCGTTTCTATCAAATTCTTTCTTCTCAAAATACTTGAATTCGTCCTCTACCAAATCACCATCCACATATTTTCCGACAAATCTTTTAGTTACTATTGTTTTCACCTTTCCCCTTAAAGTTTCGACACCCTGATTCAAATCATTGTATTCAAGTGGAGAGCCATCAGTTGGATTCTTTTCTAAACAGCCAGCTAAAACTGTAAATAAAATAAAGAAGAATGTTGATTTCATGTTATTCAATTTCACAGATGTATTAATTTTTCGTATTCAGA
Organism: uncultured Cryomorphaceae bacterium; assembly: GCA_963836915.1. Taxonomy (GTDB): domain Bacteria; phylum Bacteroidota; class Bacteroidia; order Flavobacteriales_D; family Cryomorphaceae; genus Cryomorpha. Next base: position 2,162,247 of record CAWILH010000002.1, read on the forward strand.
TTACCTGTAAAAAAATTAAATTAGATGAATTAATTTATCCCGTCACGATCGATTTGGCTATTTCGGTCGGACGATGCCACTCATTTCGGAGTAATGGTGCCAATTTAGAAGACCTGCAATTGTACTAATTATTTTCGTTTGATTCTACTGTTTTAATTGCTTTTCTCATGGACTCACCTTTGAGCTCTACTCTGTGCGAAGAGTTCACGATCCTGTCCAATATGGCTTCTGCAATGGTACCTTCTCCTATTATATCGAACCAAGTTGATACCGGAAGCTGGGACGCTGTTATGGTTGATGTTTGTTGATATCTGTCATGTCTTATCTTTAAAGTGTTTCACGTGCAAAGCTGTCAAGTTCCTGTAAACCAACGTAATCTAGTATAAGTAACTGTACTCTATTGAGCTTTTTCATTTCTTTGAGATACGTACCATCTACCTTGGCTACTTTGAGCTTACCAAACAAGCGCGCTATACCGGTAAGGCACGCTGTAGTGGTTTTTTTCGGGCGAAAAGTACACGTACCCTATTTTCTGCACCTTCGCACGCCGGTAATCCTTACATTCATAAGCCATTAATGGCAAGGGCTTAAAATGCGCTCTCTCCATAGATTGGAACAGCTCTTTGCGGCTGGCATTCTTTCGTTTGAAAAGTTGGTTGTTGTAACGTTCAAGGTGCTTTCTGATCTCTGCATTCAATTCTTTAAGGGAGAAAAAAGCCATGTTGCGCATGGGGTGGTAAATACGTTGATAGGCAAGGTTTACAGCGTTTTCTACCAACGCTTTATCTTGCGGGGCATAGCTGCGCGTGGGGTTTATCGCACAGTTATAGTGCATGGCAAAATCTTTGAACGACCGGTTTATCTCTGGTTCGTACTTACTGCTGCGCGTTACTGCGGACTTTAAATTATCTGGGACAATGGCTTTTGGCACCCCGCCAAAAAAAGAAAGGGCATGCGCGGTACACCCTATAAAATCTTCCCGCTTTTGGCTGTGGCATGCCTCTACATAGGTGTACTGGCTGCAAGGCAAAATAGCTACATAAACTTCTACCGGTAGTAGCTCTCCGGTTGTTCTATCAACTATGTGCAGCTTTTTTCCGGCAAAATCAACAAGCATCTCATGCCCTGCGATATGCTCCAGCTTCATAGAACCTTTTGTCTTGGCATACCTACGGTTATAATGCTCCATAAATTGGGTGTAACTATATGGTTCAGAATGGGTCTGCCCGTATTCTACATAGTGGTATAAAAAAGTGAAGCCTGGGTGGCCACGTGCTGTATTGACTTTTTCAAAGTAAAGCATCAATGCATTGAAGCGCTCATTGTCAATGGTGGTGTGCAGAGGAAAAAGAGCATCCAGCCCGGCATTGTCCATTTCTTTGAGCACTGCCAGATCATGCTCACATGCTTTAAAGAGTGCCATATAGCGGTTTACGGTATTACGCCCTATACCTAGCGTACTGGCAGTTTTACGGTTACTGAAACCATCTGGTTTGCCCCCCTATAAATCGGACAAATTACGATAGGGTTAATAAATGAGTGGTACAAGGTACTAATTTTGTTGTGCCAGATGCAACCGATGGTGACCTTTATACCGATGGTTGAAGACGCAGGTCATATCTCTATGGCCTGCGTTTGTTTTTGTTGCCCTTCGGGCATGCCAGATGCTGCCCTCAAGCTCCCATTGCCCGATAGCTGATAATGTGGCACTTTCAGCCTGTGTTTGAGAGGTTTGTTCTTACGCGGTATTGACTCAATGAGTCCGTCTTTCCATAGATTCCAGAACATTACCGGGGATAGGTGATCGAGGCTTCCATGAAGTCTTATCGTGTTGTAAATGTCATAGAAACCGTGGAGATGAACCTCCAAATCAGTGATTGTGGAGAAGTCTTTTCTGCTAAGTGACTTCCCCAAAATAGCATGAAAGCTTTCGATGTGCCCGTTTTCTTCAGGTGTGTAGGGGTGCGTAAAGACTTGGTTAAGATGATTATCAGTCATGTACTTTTGTACCTCTTTGGCAACGAACCTGCTGTCATTGTCGTTGCGCACTTCGATGGTGATTTCTTTGTTGGGCATTTGATGCGGTTGTAAATAGTTGAGGATAACTTGCTGCCAAGCAGAGATTACCTGATTCTTTTTGATCGAATAAGCCACTTGCCAATGTAGAACTTTACGGGTGAAGCAATCGATGATAGTCAGTATGTAGGCATAGCGCTGGTGAGAGGCTACCCACTGGAACTTTATATCCATTTCGATTACCATAAGTGGCCCAGTAGGATTAACCCTCCTGTACTTGGCATAGGGACGCGGCGCCTTCTTCCTGGCTTCATGAAGCAACTGCCACTGATCCATCAATCGGTATACTTTCTTGCGGTTGATGATGTACCCGAGCAACATCAACGCTGCTGTCATTGCCTTGTAGCCATAATCCGTTTCTGGGTCAGATTTGATGTCGGCCATCTCATCTACAACTGCCTCATTGGATATTAAAACAATGCTTCCATCGTCTTGCAGCTGCGGGCAATGAGTCGATGGCTTTCTGCCCTTGGTACCCGGTTTGGGCTTGTAGTAGTAACTATGCTTACTTAAGCCTATAAGGGCAAGTACTGTGTCACGCTTAAGACCTTTGCCGATATGCTGCCGTGCTAAAGCAACTTTCTCAGATGTGGATACTTTTTTTTTAGCAAGTCGTTTTTCAGCGCGTTCTCAAGTTTCTCTTGCGCGAGTAGCTCTTTGAGCATCCGGTTTTCTTTCTCAAGTGCTTTGACGGTCCTGAGCTTCTCTTTTACCGCACTGTGATCAAGGCCGTCCGCGCCCTGGTCATCATACTTGTTTTTCCAATAGTAAAACGTAGCTGGGTAGAGCGAATACTTCTCCAGTGTGGCCTTTACACTTGTTTCACGGGCTTCCTTCAGGATAGCCAGCTTTTCTTCTTTGGTGAACTTCTTGGTTCCTTTTTCAGTCGTTTTCACGTCCATAATTACGAATTTCTTTCCGTAATCGTGTCCGACCATTTAGGGGTGCTCAACACCATCTAAATGAAGGTTGATTATTTGTTTTAAATCCATCGGATCAAGTTTATGTGCCATCTCGAATTTTTAGTCGCGAGATAACTGTTTATACCTTGATCTTCTAAAGTGGCACTGATTGAACCGAAATACTGGCACCATTTGAACCGGAATGAAAATTAATTTCAGATAGGTTTACTGGCACTGTTTGAGCCGGAATCACTGGCACCCATAGACCGGAATCGGTGGCACCAATTGAACCGAGTTATCCAAGAGTATATAGTAATGAGAGTAGTAAATTGAATTTTGCATGGGAGCCGAATACAGATAGTGTTCTTTTAGCTCGACAAAGTGCAGCTGAAAGAGTTAAAATTGCTGATGCGGTGGTAGTGATTGGCTACTCCTTTCCTAATTTTAATAGAGAAGTAGATCGTCAAATATTCGAAGGTTTTGATACCGATAAGGATAAGATATATATTCAGGATCCTTATCCTGATGAGATCATTGAAAAATTGGATGGAGTGAAACAAGGTTTAAAGAAGGCTGCTACTCCAGTTCGGTCAGGAGGGTCATTTACCATTCCAAATGAATTTTGGGAAAAGTAAATTTTTGCGATTTATAAACATTTAGACTTCTATACTATTTTTCACTCGAGTGTTTTTCACACAGAGTATAGAAGATGTAGCTTATCTTTTATTCAACAAAAAGCTATACGAAACACCACGAGGTTGATCTGTTAAAGCTACTTCAAGTTTGAATATGTTGTTTTGGTATGTGGTGCTGGAGATGTAATCACCGTATTCGGTATCCAGCAACGTGAAATCATGAGACGGTAGTTGAGACATTAATTCTTTGTAAACAGAAAGGTTTAAGGTAGCAAAAAAAACCCTTGAAGGGGTATCTGGTAATTTAAATAATCTGACCACATCATTGTAATTATTTACTCCATATGTCCACATAATAATATTGTAACTTCCCTCTTCTTCATTCCCAGCCGTAACCCCGTCGAAATCCCAGCCAGTTGCCGTCAAATCGATATTGGTTTTTTGCCAATCCCTTTCAAAGTAGAAATCAATCATTTCAGAAATTGAAATCTCTTGAGCAATTACGAGGCTTGGAAAAGATAGCATGAGGAGAATAGCGAGGGTATGTTTCATCTTGTATTGATTAAAATAATTGCGCGGTCAGGATTATGGAGATCAAATATAGTTGAAAAACGCATACAGATAATAGTTGAATAGACTGAAATCTTTTTGGGAACTGCCCGGCTTTTTTTATGACGAAGAAATTTCCATTTCGCTTCACAAAAACCGAAATCGGTTCCGAGAAATTGATAATGATAAAATGATTTTGTCAACGGTTGGGATTGGTCAAGACTTTGTGATTAATGATACGAGTGGGAGAGTGGAAGAATGGGCGAGGGGATTCTGACGACCACAAAATTGCATGATTGAATCCTAACTTAAGAATTAAGCACAATTTTACTTACTTCTTCCCAGCTCTTTGCATCAATTCCAAACAAAAAATACAACGTAAATACGTTACGTCGGTCTATTGTACATTTGTCTCTGTCAAATCACAAAAATGTTTATGTTTGGTAAATGGCTGCGCAAGATCAAATAAAAAGTTTAATTAAATCTTTTGGTGAAGGAGATGATGATAGATTTTTCTCTTCTGCCCTTCAAATTGCTGCTTCTGAAGCGAGGAAGGGGCATACCAATGTGGCTCAAGAATTGAAGCTTTTTATTGAGAATGCACGAAAATCCCGAAGTGCAACCAATATTGAAACAGGAAGAACCATATCCATAATTCAACCAAAAAAGGAGTTAAGAGGCCTACTTCAGGCCTTCAATCCTAAAATTAAGCTGAAGGATATGGTGCTACGAGATGATGTTTCAAAATCTTTGTACAAACTAATTAAGGAGCAGCAAAACTGGCAACTTCTACAACAGTATAATTTAAAACCTAGACGAAAGATTTTGCTGACCGGGCCTCCCGGAACAGGAAAAACGATGACTGCACAGGCCATTGCCGGAGAATTGAGATTACCTGTTTTCATTGTGCGACTAGATGGTCTTATTTCGAAATACCTCGGTGAGTCAATAGCTAAGCTTCAAGCTATATTCGACGCAATGGTCGAAAATCGCGGCGTTTATTTATTTGATGAATTCGATTCAATCGGAAGTCACCGGAATCAGGGTCAAGATGTTGGCGAGATAAAAAGAGTGTTGAATAGCTTTTTGATTAATATTGAGAATGATGAAAGTAATGGCGTTATTATCGCTGCGACTAATATTCCTGAATCATTAGATCAAGCATTATTTCGAAGGTTTGACGATGTTATTTCCTACCCCTTACCGGATGAGAAAGAAATTTTGATTGCGATTAAAAAGAACCTGAAGGTTTTTAAATTTTCTGATAAGAAGGATATGAATGAAGTTTCTAAATTGGCCGTGGGTCTTAATTACAGTGATCTGTCAAAGGCCTGCGACGATACAGTTAAAGAAATGCTAATACAAGGTGAAAGCACCTTAAAGATAGATGATTTGATTGCGGCCATACAGAGTAAAAAATAAGCATGGCTGATTCTCCGAACCATAAGCATCTTACAGGATTAAGTCGTTTTTCTACATCTGAAGATTATGTTTATCCAAAAAAGGTTGGCGGAGGTGGGATATCTCTGAATAGTTCTAAAGCAAGAGCAGGACATGCAGCTCGTATGAAGCGTGAATTTGAGGCTATTCGCCAGCGTTTTGATTTGCCTGAAAGCGTTGCGATCGATGAGGGATTAGCGCAGGACAATGTTGTTTATGTGCTTTTTTATTCTGATTGGGGCTTTAAGTTTGATTTTGATCAATTCGATGATGGGAGTGCCAAACCCAAATATAGGTTAGTCAGTATATCCATTGAGAAAAACTCACAAGATGAAAACGTAATACGTTACAAAGTGCTGGTCATGCTCAATGAACGCGGCGTTTCTACATTTTTAAACAAGATAGAAGCGTTTTCTAATCCGGATAAGGATTCGCAAAAGACGGATCAGCCCAAAAATGCGAAGCTTCTATTTAATATCCAAGATATAAAGCTTGCTACTTTAGAGGCTTTCTGGACTGACGGACAATTCCATCAGTTTCCTGAAACGAATGATCAGATATGGTGGGAGGTGTGGTTTCGGAAGTCCGATTTTTTAGATAAGCGAGATGCGATATTTGGGCGCTTGGCTCAAGTAGGTGCATTAGTAGGTCAAACAGAATTGCAATTTGTGGAACATGCCGTGCGCCTTGTAAAAGCCACGAAACAACAATTAATTGATAGTCTTCTGCTTTCCGATTGTCTGGCAGAGCTGCGTAAACCCCAAGAGATTAATGATTTTATTACGGCCGATAGTATAAGCTTTGACACAGAGAAAGAGTATGCACAAGATGTGCTAAAGCGAACAAAAATAACAATTGATGAATCGTCTGTATTCGTATGTCTGTTAGATTCCGGTGTGACGAATCAGCATGAATTATTGAAAGAAATAGTGAAGGATACCCATCTTTACTCATGGAAGACTGCATGGGGGGTTGCTGACACCCAATCCGGAATTGGCCATGGTACGGGCATGGCTGGTTTGGTGCTTTATGGAGATTTAACTGATCTCTTGGGTAGTACTGAAACCTATGAAATTTTCCATGGTGTAGAGTCGTTTAAAATAATACACCCCAGTTCCGCTACTAATTCTGAATTATTTGGGGTGGTGTACAGAGATGGTTGCAATACGCCTTTCATAGACAGGCCAAAGAATAAGCGCATTTATTGCATATCTGTTACAAATTCGGGAATAATAGATAACGGACGTCCCTCATCAAGTTCGGCTGCTATCGATGATATTGCATTTGGTAATTTTCATGAAAGCGCAGACAAACAATTGATAATAGTAAGTAGCGGTAATATTGCCATAAAGATGCAAAGTGAATATCCTACTTTAAACTTCAAAGAAACAATACAGGATCCCGGTCAGGCATACAATGCAATAACTGTGGGAGGATTTACCTTGAAGGATAAAACGAAAGCTGGAACTCAGGATGTATTGGCTAAGCGAGGTGCGATGGCTCCCTGTAATTCTACTTCATCAATATGGGACAAACAATGGGCAAATAAACCTGATATTGTTTTAGAGGCCGGAAATTATTTAACGGATGGTGTTCACCTCACAAACCATCCCGAATTAGACCTACTATCTTTGAACAAAGATTTTAGAAATAATTTGTTCACCGCATTTAACGGAACGAGTGCCGCAGCAGCATTGGCGGCAAAGATGGCGGCTGATTTGATGACTGAATATCCGAATTTTTGGCCAGAAACAATTAGGGGGCTCATTATTCACACGTCAGAATGGACTGAGGCGATGAAAGAGGATTTGGACATAAGCAGAGAAGAAAATCGGGAAAAATTGATAAGTTCCGTGGGTTACGGGGTTCCAAATCTGTCCAAAGCGTTACAAAGTGCGGACAATGCGCTTACCATAATTGGCGAAAATGAAATTCGTCCGTATCGGCTTGATGGCAGTACGGTCAAATACAATGAATTTCATTTGTACGAAATACCTTGGCCGGAAGAAGTGCTTCGTGATATTGTTGCAGAGCATAACGTGCGTATAACAATTACGTTGTCCTATTTTATAGAACCAAATCCAGGTTCAAAACAATACTCGAAAAGCTTTTCATATCATTCTCATAATCTGGATTTTAAACTAATCAAGCCTACAGAAGATTTAGCGCATTTTAAACGACGCATATCTGCGGCAGCAGATGAGAACGATGACACCGAAACGTTTGATGGAACTTCTGAGCCATGGTCTATTAAAGAGAGAATTAGAAGTAAAGGATCTGTGAAAAAAGATTTCTTAGATACAAATGGAGCTGATCTTTCGACTAGAAAATACCTTGCGGTTTATCCCAAAAGTGGTTGGTACAAATCAAGAAAGAAGCTTGAAAAATACCATGACCCTGTTAGGTATAGCCTTATCGTCACAATCGAAACTGAAGATACCGAAATTGATATTTTTACCCCCGTTGCTAATTTAATTGCTGCTAAGGTTGAATTGTAGGATGGTTTAACAAACAAGATGTCCTGCAAAAGTACTTGCGCCAATGTGGTTTTAAAACCTATCTGACGTGTTCAATATCTTAACGTTTCTCTTGAAATAGTAAATTGCTCGCTCGAACTGGCCAAAAGCTTTTTTAGTCCAAATTACTTCAGCCATTTTGCAGAAGCTTCCTGAACCTGATTTTGGGTTAAAACGTCGCCATCTTTTTCCTGTTGTTCAGATTCGTCAATATCGGCGAGAAGTGAAAGGTGTTCATACACATCTTCGATAGTTGAATCGGGTGTGAGACTTTCTACAATTTTAATCAAATGCTTTTTTAAAGTTGATGCTTTCATAACGTGAAGATACTAAGATAAATTCAAGGGTTACCCAGTATTTTACAATTGATACGTATTGGATTATCAGGCAGGTCATGGAAATTGCTGTGGAAACTTCCCAACTTCTTTTATGATGAGAAGTCCAATTTCTATCTCACGACACAAAGAACGAAACCGATTTCGGGAAACCTTCAACGATAGGATGCTTAATACAACAGTTGGGATTGGTCAAGATTTTGTTGTTGATGATCCGAAGGGTAGAGTGGAAGAATGGGCGCGGGGGATAGTGACTTCTGCTATTATGTATGAGTAAATCCTAACCTACGAATTAATCACAATTTTACGTGCAGCTTCCCAGCTTTTCGCATCAATATTTTTTTTTCGCTACACCGCTTTGATCATTTCATCAAATTCTGCAAGTCGCTCGCGGTTTTCATCTGTAAAATAGGGATATGCCGTTGTTCCAGATAGCTTTTTTATTCATGGCACTGAATTTCCTTGCCCATATTATTCCTTATCTTTATAAAAATAACTACATCATGAATGTCTATAAATACGATGTGAGGGTTTCAAAAAAGGGTCAGATCAAAGTTGATTTGAATCCTGAGCTATTCGACAAGGAAGTAGAGTTGACCATCGTAGCCAAGTCAGAGAAAGGTCACATTCCCGGAAAGTCTGCCATGGAATTTGTGGAGCAATGGTCGGGTTTCTTGCGAAACCAAGGGGTTGATGATGTTGATGCTTTGAAATACAGCTACCTTAAAGAAAAGTACAAGTGAAGCGGGTTCTGTTTGATACTAATATCATTTTGGACATTGCCTTAAAGCGCACTCCTTATTATGCCGATGCCCGGTCGCTTTTCAAGCTCATTGACGAAAGAGCGATAGCAGGATCAATTTCCGCAACGACTGTAACAGATATTTACTATGTAGCGAAAAAGGAGTCGGGTCATGAGAAGTCCATCGCATTTTTAAGGGATATCTTAGAAATATTTGATGTACTCGGTGTTGACCGGAAAATTGTTAAGGAAGCCTTAGATTCAGAAATAAAAGATTTTGAAGATGCAATTCAGTTTTGTGCAGCTAAAGGGCATAACCTAGATGTGATAATCACCCGCAATACGAAAGACTTTAAGGGATCGCAGCTAAAAGTGCTTACACCAAAGGAATTTTTAAAAGCTTTCTGATAAATTTAATATCAAATGAAGTCTTTTGATCGGTAAATGAAATATCAAAGGAGTACTGAACGGATCTTTTGACCATGCTACTTCAACCATTCCCCAGAAGCTTCCTGAACTTGATTTTGGGTTAAAACGTCGCCATCTTTTTCCTGTTGTTCAGATTCGTCAATGTCGGCGAGGAGTGAAAGGTGTTCATACACATCTTCGATAGTTAAATAGGGTGTGAGACTTTCTGCAATTTTAACCAAATGCTGTTTTAAAATTGATGCCTATTGGATTTTCAGACAAGCCAAAGAAAAGAATATGGGAAGCAGGTTTCTTCTATGATGAAAAATCAATTTCCATCTCGCGCCAGAAAAAAAAGAAACCGCTTCCACAAAACTACCGATGGCAAAATGCTTCTCTCGACAATCGCCATTGTTCAAGACCTTGTGATCGATAATGTGAGTGGTAGAGTGGCAAAATGGGCAAGAGAAATTGTTTCTACCGCTTTGATTATCTGGTAAAAATACGATGGCAGAAGGGTTCGGCTATTAATTGTCCATTTCCGAAATGGATTTGAAAATTCACGCCATTACCCAACCTCCTGCAGCCTTACCATCCCGCCATTCATCATCTCCAGAACCAGCACCATCCGATCCAATGCCGTGGGTATCTGTCCTGCCGGCTCCAAAAACACCTCCGCTCTTTTAACTCATTTCTTTGGAATAATGCGGTGAGTTTCTACTTTTACAGTAAGTCAAATCTAACTTTCTAGCCCTATGAACCGATTATTCGTGCTATTGGCAGCTATCTCACTTTTTGCTTGCACCAACCCGAAAGAAAATTCATCCAAATCTGACTCTGCCAAAAGCGTATCATCGCTGCCCCACCCTTTCCCAGAATTCACAGGCGAAATAGGCCGCACTTATAAAGAGTCTGAGATGGCTTCGCCCAGACCTGCCAGAGCTACCAAAGGGAGCGCCCAATATAGTGGTCATACTCCTTGATGATGTGGGCTTTGGCATGACCAGCACCTTCGGGGGCTCCATTCCTATGCCACACTTAGATTCACTTGCCGGAGAGGGGCTGCGCTATAACCGCTTCCACACCACGGCCATTTGCGGCCCCACAAGGGCTGCGCTCATAACGGGCAGAAACCATCACAATGCAGGGAGCGGCTTTCTCGCCGAGTGGGCCACAGGCTTTCCCAGCTATACCACCATGATACCCAGAAGCACAGCAACGGTGGGCAAAGTTTTAAAATACAATGGCATGAACACTGCCTGGTTTGGCAAAAACCACAATACCCCCGATTGGGAAACCAGTGCCGTCGGCCCCTTTGACCGCTGGCCTACCAGCCTTGGCTTCGATTATTTTTACGGTTTCAATGCAGGGGAAACGCATCAATATTATCCCGTAATTTATGAAAATACGGTACCGGTAGAGCCCAAGAAAACACCCGAAGAAGGCTATCATTTCCAGACCGATATGACCGATAAGGCCATAAAATGGCTGAAGCTGCAAAAGTCCATCTCGCCAGAGAAACCGGTTTTCATGTATTATGCCCCTGGCGCCGCGCACGCCCCGCATCACGTGACTAAAGAGTGGAGCGATAAATTTAAAGGCAAGTTCGATCACGGCTGGGATCAGGAGCGCGAAATAACCTATGCCCGCCAGAAGAAGATGGGAATTATTCCAGCCAACGCAAAGCTGTCGCCCCGCAACGAGAACGTCGCTCTCTGGGATACGCTGGCAGAAAATGAAAAAAGGTTCTATACCCTACTCTACGAAAACTTTGCTGGCTATTTGGCTTTTACCGATCACGAAGTAGGTCGGCTCTTAAAGGCTATAGCCCAGCTGCCGGACGCCGACAATACGCTCATCATGTACATTGTGGGCGACAATGGCGCAAGTGCTGAAGGGGGAATGCAGGGTACGATCAATGAGATAAAGGCGCTGAATGGAATCCCGAGCACGATTGAAGAAAATCTCAAAAAAGCAGATGAGATAGGCGGGCCCACCACCGAACCCCATTTTCCCGTAGGTTGGGCATGCGCCGGCAATACCCCCTTCCCATGGGTTAAACAGGTGGCATCCCATTTTGGCGGCTCCCGCAACCCCATGGTGGTCACTTGGCCGAAAGTGATCACCGAAAAAGGGGGGTTGCGATCGCAGTTTCTGCATGTGATAGATGTTGCACCTACCATTCTTGATGCCGCAGGCCTTGAGATGCCCCAGCAAGTGGATGGCATTGCGCAAAGACCGCTGGACGGAAAGTCTTTTCGCAGCACTTTTACCGCTACCGATGCTCCAGAAATAAGGAAGACCCAATACTTTGAGATTTTTGCAAACCAGGCGCTCTACCATGATGGTTGGGTCGCTGCACATCAGCATACCTTCCCTTGGCGACAGGATTTTGCACCGGGATTTGAAAATGAAGTATGGGAGTTGTATAACATCAACGAAGACTTTTCCGAAGCGGAAAACGTGGCATCCCAACACCCCGAAAAACTTGAAGAGCTTAAGGCCATGTGGGAAGAAGAAGCCCAGAAGTATCACGTCTTCCCCTTGGATGACCGTGGCTCTGCGCGCTTGGCAGTGCCCAAGCCATCACCCCTTAAAGGAAGGGATCAATTTACTTTCTATACTGGAGCGACCCGCATACCCGAAACTGCCGCTCCAAACACCAAAAATACTTCCTGGGACATGGAAGCCATCGTGCAGACCGGTGCTGGTGCCAAGGACGGTGTGCTCAATGCCATCGGCGGACTCGGTGGCGGTTACGTGCTCTATGTCAAGGATGGCCATCCGGTTTTTGAGTACAACTTCTTTGAAGAAGTCACCAGCATCAAATCGGCCAAAAAGCTCAAGGATGGACTGGCATCCATAAAGCTGGACTTTGCTTACGATGGTGGCGGTGCTGGCAAGGGTGGCCTCTTTACCCTCTATGTAAATGACGAAAAAGTAGGTGAAGCCCGCGTAGAGCAGACCGTTGCCGGAAGATACGGAATAGACACCTTCGGGATCGGTGAAGACAGCGGCTCGCCCGTGAGCAAAAACTATCAGCCCCCGGCCAAATTCCAAGGAACCATCGTCGAAGTCAACATAAACCTAAAAGCGGGTGAGCAGGGATAAAACCAGGTGATAATCGATTTTATAGATCAATGATTTGATGATGGTCGAAAGCAAGATAGCCTTGCTTGTAAAAAACATTTCAGAGCTACCGATTATTGCAGCATCACTGGGCTAAGAAATATAGAGCACTATCAAAAATTGAAACGCTTTTCTTGATCGTATGACTCTAACATTTGAGCCCTTACCTTTCCGGAAAAGAAATCGGCATATATCGCAGGAGCATTGAAAAATTCTTGAAATCGGTTGTAGCGGAAAGTTGCAACTGAATTTTAAAAAAAACAATGGCTCAACCCATAGCCTTCTCCTTGGAGTATTTTCCATATCTTGTATCCATATTCCTTGACCAGCATGACCGAACTGCCAATTATTGCAGGGCTTATAGCTTCTACCATCCATGTGATCTCTGGACCGGATCATCTGGCTGCAGTGACGCCGCTTGCTATTGAGACCAAGAGAAAGGCTTGGCGCATAGGCTCGGTCTGGGGGCTCGGGCATATCTCTGCCATGCTCTTTATTGGGATGCTCTACATCGTATTTCAAGACCTGATCCCTGTTGGGCTTATCTCCGCCAATAGTGAGTTGCTCGTAGGAATACTGCTCATCCTATTGGGTTTGTGGGCGCTTTACAGCTATTACCGTGGCAATGCCATCACAGCCCCCAGGCATCTTCATCTGGCTAACGGACTATCCAATTATCAAAGGATCGGCGCAGAAGTGCATCACCAGCATGATGCATCGCCGGGGCAGCGGATTGAGAAAAGCAGTAAGCGCATCTACTCATCCTTGGGGATTGGATTTGTGCATGGAATGGCAGGTATCAATCACTTTTTGCTTTTGCTTCCGGCGCTGGCTTTTGAAAGGCAGGATCAAAGTGTCCTATACGTTGGTGGATTTGCGATAGGAACGGTGATGGCCATGACGATTTATACCTTTTTCTTAGGCCGCATCGTGCTCAAATCGAAGCAGTCAAGGCATATTTCCTTCAATTCCATCAGGCTGGTGAGTGGCCTTTTCACCCTTTTCGTAGGGCTATACTGGACCTACTTGAGCGCTTAGATCAGCAGCTCGCCCGTGATCAATCGGTGGTTTCCTGTGTCGGCAATGATCATTAAACTACCCTCCGTGGCGATGGCAAAAGGCCAGTAGATGGCGTTTTCCGTTCCGCGCATCGTGTCCTTGTTCTCACTTCCTGTAGTAAAATCACGCTTGCCGATCACTGCGGTAGCTCTGGGGTTATTGCCTTTCGGCAAATGGTCGAACCAGAGTATCCTGCTATTGGCAGTGTCATTTACCAAAAGCCCATTTTTATAAAAGCAGGTATCGTAGCACCAGTTCAGTGATTTCTGGCTCGGCTGAAGACCAAACTGATTCTGTCCGCAGGCGCTGAAGTCCGCCTGACCGATTATGGCATCGGCAGGGTTGGAAAAAGATGATGCTCGATCCTTCCAGATCAAGACGCGGTAGAACTGCGTATCGGCCACCGCCACTTCGCCCAGAGCGCCAATCTTTACCGAGTAGGGCCAGATCGGTTCTTGGTTTTCATAGTCGCGCGTGCTAAAATCGGGCTTTCCGATCACTGCATCGGCGGCAGCAAAATTTTCGCTCGGGATGCTTTGGTAAAACAGTACGCGCCTATTGCCAGTATCGGCGATCCAGAGCGATGTTCCATCCGAAAACACGCCGTAAGGCCAGTTCAGGGTTTTGGCTGATAGGGCTTTTCCAATGCCTTCCACATTGGGCTGGTTCTGATCAAAATTTCTTTGGCCAATCACCACATCTGCAGGGGCACCATTCTCTTTTGGAATAGATTTCCAAATGAGCACACGGTGGTTCCAAGCGTCGGCCACGATGAGCACTTTGCCATCGCTCCAGATTCCCGAAGGGTAGTGCAGCGAAGAAGGGGAAACACCCCCTCCCGAATTTCGGCCTGACCCGCTGGAAGCCGACTGACCCAAGGTAAGATCCGGTTCTTGGTTTTCAGCGCCCGGTATAGAATTCCAAATGAAAACCCTGTTCTGGCCGGTATCAGATACAAACAACTGACCTTCGTGAATGTGCACCCCCCGAGGTGCCAAGAGCGGTTTTGTGGCCGGCCTCTTGAAGATTTTTGGACTCTTGAAATGAGTGCCTAAAGAAGATAAATCCATAATTCAGAAGCGCAAAATACAATTAATATGAAGGGCAAATAGAGATTTCTTGCTGACATGAAGATGTCTTTAAGGATCGATGCCCTGCGGAGCATTGGGCAGTGAATACGGAACCCATAGTTCTTGGAATATTCCGTTACACTTCTCATTATAGCCACCCTGGTGCCTTCTTTTGCTTTTCTTGTTGAAATATAGAATGTCTGATTCTTTATCGGATCATTGAATCGGGATGATGGAAAATAGAATTGATGAACGGGCAAAACAATAAACGAAAACAGCGAGATTAATCTCGCCGCCTTTTTCAATGCAAAGCTTATGCATAAATTAGCTTGCCTTTGGGTAGTGGTATACCCCGGCCTTTAGGTTTTCCCGTTTCTATCCATTCTTCTATCTCAGTTTCTACATCTGATAAGGCCTTCCTGTATGTTTCGCCACCTGCTGCGCTGCCCCAAAGTTCAGGTACTTCGGCAATAAATGAATCGTCATTTTTGCTCCACGATATAACACTCGCGTATTTATAGCATTTGTTCATGCCTGGTTAATTTCAATCGATATTCTACAAGAGTAGATCTTAGCTGCTATACTAGGGAAGATTTTGATTTAGCTGTCTTTGGTTGAATATTCAAAACCTCGTCATATTTGTGCTCAATGCGTATAGGATGACTACCTTTCAAAATCTCTTCAAATCTTAATTTCGGTGATAAATTTCTGAACAATTCAAAATCAATATTATTGTCGGCAGTACCCCTGATTATGTATAAGAGTTATTTCCCTTACTTACCCAAAAGCTTGAATTTAGGTATTGTGGACAGCAATCGAGAGTTTTCTAAAATGCAAAGGCAATGAAAAAAAAGACTTCTATCCGGATGCTGCGCAGGGCATCGACGCTACGGCAATCTTATTTCCAAAAAAATGAACACTTCAACTATCAACGGACCTTGATTATGCGCTAGAAAATAAATTCGTAAAAATTTAATGTCGCCGTGTGGATATCAGCGGAGTGCGGAGCTTAGAATTTCGATTGGCGTACGTCGAAATCAGAGTCACTTCAAATACTTGTTTTCTAAACTTTTCTAGCAAATCCTAGGGAGTTGTTCCCCAGGGAGCATGCTGATCACCCGGCGGCCACCCATGGAATTTTGAAGTATGACCTGCCCGGGATGTGCTTCGCCGACACTACCAATGATGGATGCATTAAGTCCATTTTCATCCTTTCGCAATTCTTGGAGAAGACTTTCGGCGATTTGGCTTTCCACCACCGCGATGAAGAGTCCTTCATTGGCCACGTAGAGCGGGTCAAGGCCAAGCAGCTCACAGGCACTGGCCACCTGCGGATCAATGGGAATATCACTTTCTATGATATCCACGCCCAATTTTCTTTTTTGCGCAAGCTCTTTTAAAACCGTGGCCACGCCGCCCCGAGTCGGATCGGTAAGGAGGTGGATGTCCCTTCCGAATATATCCAATAGTTTGGCGACGGTATGGTTCAAATTGGTAGTATCGCTCTGGATGGAAGTCTCAAAAGTGAGCCCTTCACGTACCGACATAATGGCCATTCCATGTGTTGCCACATTTCCACTAACGATTATTTTATCACCGACTTCGACTCGCTTGGCCGAGATTTGCGCGCTGGCATGAAGGCTTCCTACACCAGATGTGTTAATGAAGATTTTGTCGCCTTTCCCTTTTTCCACCACTTTGGTGTCGCCAGTAACCACTTGTACCCCAGCTTTTTCGGCAGCGAATTTAATAGATGTGAGAATCTCCCAAAACTCTGTCATCTTCAAACCTTCTTCGATAATAAAACTGAGCGAAAGATATTTTGGTACAGCGCCGCACATGGCGAGATCGTTCACCGTGCCATTCACTGCCAATTCCCCGATATTGCCCCCTGGAAAAAAGATAGGCGAGATCAAAAAGCTGTCGGTAGAAAAAGCGGTACGGCCAGAAAGTTCGAAGACCGCTCCATCATGGCGTTCATCCAGAATATCATTGCTGAGCAAGTCGAAAACCCCTGAGTCCAAAAGCTTATTAGTGAGCACCCCACCGCTGCCATGGCCCAGCGTGATCACATCGAAATCGAGTTTGGGCATGGGGCAGGAAAATTTCATTCTTGGTTTTTGGTGTTTCTTATTTGGCTTTTCGGAAAAAACTCCTTGAAATAATAACTCTGTCTTTTTATTAAAATGACGTTCGTACTATGACTTAACTCATTCAGCCCACTTCGGCCATGCCTGAATAGTGGTAATACGCAGCGCAAGCGCCTTCACTGCTCACCATGGGGGCGCCAAGCGGATTGGTAGGGACACATTTCTTACCGAAATGCTTACATTCAAAAGGCTTTTTGATCCCTTTCATAATCTGTCCAGAAATACATTCTGGGTTTTCCTGCGCTTCGGCGATATCCACGTTGTATTTCTCAACGGCGTCGAAAGCCGCGTATTTTGCACGCACTTTGTATCCACTTTGCGGTATTTCACCTATTCCTCGCCAGAGCTGGTCGCGGACTTCAAAAACTTCCAAGATGGTGGCTTGGGCGGCCATGTTGCCCTCGGGTTTCACAATACGGGAATATTGGTTTTCAACACCTGCCTTCTTTTGTTCCAGTTGTCTGATTACCATCAAGATACCCTGCAAAAGGTCAAGCGGCTCAAACCCCGTCACCACAATGGGTACTTCATATTCATAAGCCAGCGGGTGATATTCACTGATCCCCATAATGGTACATACATGGCCGGCAGCCAAAAAACCATCTATTTTACTTTCGGGATCATCCATCACCGCCTTCATGGCTGGTGGTACCAGCACGTGTGATGCGAGTATGGAATAATTTTTCAAACCTTCACGGTCTGCGTGAATGACTGAAAGGGCATTGGCAGGAGCCGTAGTTTCAAAACCTACAGCAAAGAAAACCACCTCCCGGCCGGGATGGTCCTGGGCTATCTTAACCGCATCGAGTGGAGAATATAAAATTCGGATATCGGCACCCTTCGCCTTGGCTTCCAACAAGTTCATTTCCGACCCAGGCACGCGGAGCATATCCCCGAAAGAACAGAGTATCACATTTTTTTCCAATGCCAGATGAATGGCTTTATCGATAAGGTGTAAGGGCGTAACACATACCGGACAGCCAGGCCCGTGTATCATCGTGATCTTATCGGGCAGCATATCTATGATACCGTTACGCACAAGTCCATGGGTCTGACCACCGCAAACTTCCATGATATTCCAAGGCTGTGTGACGGTTTCTTTTATCTCGGCAAAGTATTTTTTTGCCATCTCCGGATCTCGGTATTCCGACATATACTTCATAGTGCTCGGTCTTTTTTGGGAAGGTAATCGTCGACATCGGTAAGCTCGCCCAATTCACCAAGCTCTTCCAAAAACTTAAAGCTGCGCTCGGCTTCTTCTTCATCGATTTTGCTAATGGCCACTCCTACATGAACCAAAACATAGTCTTCTTCCTTCGCTTCGGGGAGCATCTCAAGGCTAGCTTCTTTTAGGATTCCGCCAAAAGAAACGGTCGCCATCCGCACCATTCCACCATAGCGCATTTCTATCTTCTTTATCTTTCCGGGTACTGCTAGGCACATAGTTATCAGTGTTTTATTTTGGGTGCTTGGTGTATGGCTGCAAAAATCAATTGACCAAAGGCGATGTTTTCATCATTTGGTGATAACTGATCGTGAAACTTAAAGGTAAGGTTATTTTCTTTGCCCAAGTCAATAAGCAGAGATACAAGCAGACTGTTTTGAAAAACCCCTCCGCTGCAACAAACCGTGCCACAGTTTTCGCGCTTAGCAATTTTAATTGCGGTTATGGCCAATGTATAGATGAATGAATAGGCAAGTCTAGGTATCGCGACCCCAGATTTTTTTGCCTTGAAAACTTCAGTGAGAATTAATTTCGCGGGGATATTTTGAGATTCATGTCCTTCCAGAAAATTTAAGGGTTTCTCACCAACATATTTTGCTGCAGCATTTTCAAGGATCATGGCCGCTTCACCTTCAAAAGTATTCTTATCACAAAGATCAAGAAGTGAAGCGATGGCGTCGAAAATACGGCCAAGAGACGATGTTTTCAAAGTGTTTTTTTCCAATGCCTTTCGGCAAATATCCCACTCGACTTCGGTGAACTTATGAAAAATACTCTCTTGAGTTTCTTCCTTAAGCAGACTTAATAATGCCAACCTTGGCTCCATGGACATCTTATTTCCAAGTATCCAATCGAAGTATTCGAAGTAAGCACTCCTCATCATCTTTTTTTCATGAAACGTGAAAAATTCCCCGCCCCAGATATTTCCATCTTCCCCGTAGCCGGCGCCATCCCAAACTAATCCCATTATTTTTTCGCATGAATCCAGCAAATCATGCTCACCCAAAATACTGTAAAAATGAGCTTTATGATGCTGCAAGCTGATCAGTTCTGCTCCATGTCTTTCGGCAATCTCACTTCCCATTCTGGAACTATGAAATTGCGGATGCTGGTCGATGATCACTTTTTCTGGCCTGGCGCCAAATAGTCTTTGATATGTTTCCAAGGTTTGCAGAAAGCGCAGCTGCACGTCATAGTTTTCCAGATTGCCAAAATAAGGACTCGCGTACACCTGCTTGTTTGGCATTATGCAGAAAGCAGATTTTAAATCGGCTCCCATGGCCAAAACAGGATCTGAATAGCTGAGCTCAATACGCGATATTCCGGGAGCCAAGCCTCGGGAGCGCCGCAAAACGATGCGCTGATTTTCTGCAAAGCGCATTACCGAATCATCTTGCGGAAACCGGATTTCCAAATCATTGTGCAGAAAAAAATCGGTTACCCCGTTCAACTCTTTTTTAGCCATGGCCCGATCGGCTATAATTGGGGAGCCGTGAATATTTCCACTTGTCGCTATAATTGGGAAATCGAGCTTTGACATCAGCAAAACGAGTAATGCCGAAGCGGGGAGCATCACACCAAGTTGATCCAGATTTGGGGCGATCTCGGCAACTGCCAAATCGGTTTTCCCCTTTCTGTAATTGAGAATGACGATAGGCGCCACCTGCGATTGCAAAGCCTTCCGTTCATTATGCGAAAGCGAAAAATCTTCTTCCACCCTTTCAAAAGACGGGTAGAGCAACGCAAATGGTTTTGAGGGGCGGCCCTTCTGCCGGCGCAGGCGCTTTATGGTCTCTCCATTCCATGAATCGCAGCAGAGCAGGTAGCCGGAAGTATTTTTTATTGCTATGATTTTTCCATCTACTATCTGTTTGGCAATTTCACTCAATATCTCTTTTTGATCTAACTTCAATGGATGGCCACTCCCATTTTCGAGCGTAAGATTGATTCCACAATCTACGCAAGAATTGGTTTGGGAATGAAACCTCCGGTTGTTCGGGTTTACATATTCCGCCCTGCAGGCCGCGCACATTTCGAAAGAATCAAGGCTCGTGTTTGCTCTCTCAAATGGATAGTTTTTAGTGATGGCATAGCGCGGACCGCAGTTTACACAAGTAGTAAAGGCGTATTCAAACCGCCGATTATTGGCATCGGAGATTTCGGCCTTGCACGCTTCGCAAATCGAAAAATCTGGCGTGAGCGGAGTTTGAATAGCTACATCATTCTGAGAAGGCTGAATCTTAAAATCCGGATAGTCCTGCCCCTTTATTTTCCGAAAGGAAGAGCTTGAGATGACGGCATTGGTAGGTTTTTCTAAAAGTACACGATCGTGAAAATTCTTGGCTGTTTTTTTGCTGCCGCCAATGGTTATAGATACCCCCTTTTCTGAATTTCCGACGTGGCCAAGCAAACCCATTTCTGTGGCCAAGCGATAGACAAAAGGCCGAAAGCCCACACCTTGTACCTGTCCTGTGATCGTGATTAGAAAGGCCATTAAGCCATTTCTACTGTATTCTTCTTTTTCACTTTTTCGAGCAGCCAGTCGCACCAAGCAACGATTCCTTCGCCAGTGGTTGATGATATCTGCATCACTTCTATCTCATGGTTTACTTCACGTGCATCTTTGGTCACGGCATCTACCGAAAAGGGTACGTATGGAAGCAGGTCGGCCTTGGACACCAGCATCATATCACTGGTCAAGAACATTTTAGGGTATTTCTTTGGTTTATCGTCCCCTTCGGTGGTGGCCATAAGGGTAACGCGGTAGTCTTCGCCCAAATCGAAGGAAGCGGGGCAGACCAGGTTGCCTACGTTTTCAATGAAGAGCAAGTCAATATTCTCTAAGTCAAAACGATCTAAAATCTGATGAACCATTTGGGCTTCGACATGGCAGATACCGCCAGTAACGATCTGAAGGGCAAAAATTCCAGTTTTGCGAATCCGGTCAGCATCGCGCTCAGTCTCCAAATCGCCTACCATTACAGCCATATTGAGTTTATTCTTTAATTTTTTGGCGGTTTCTTCCATCAGAGTAGTTTTACCGCTTCCGGCCGAAGATGTGATATTTATCAGAAGCGTATTGGTTTCCGACATTTTTTTGCGGATGATATCTGCCACATAATCATTGGCCTTGAGCAAGTTAATATTGGTATTCTCACATTGCACTGTGCCGCGCGCGGCTCTGTTCGATTTCTCCATTTCAACGTTTTTTTCAGATTTTGAATATAATGATTTGGCTGTACACTTTAGTTTTTGTTAGGGATGGTATTGCAAGCGGATACAGCACAATCAATCGTCAAACTCAACTTTATGTATCAACAACTCTTCCCCCTGAATTACATTTTTGCTGGGCCTGCCACAATTACCGCATATAAATTTATACTGCTCCACTTGGGTTATGGTATTACAGGTTTCGCATTGGATTTTTAAAGGTGTAGGTTCCAAATGCAACTGTATGTTTTGATACCTTGGACTCGAAAAGGCTCTGGGCTTCGTAGGCATTCTGGAGCAATCTAGGTTCAATATTGGAAAGGATGCCCACCTTTATATGAATGGCCTTCATACGGTTCATTTTTTCTTCTTCAAACTCCTGTTCCAATGTTTTTATAATGCTTCTTACGATGGATACTTCGTGCATATTTCGATCAGATCAGGGACTTGAGTTTTTTAATTCCCAATAGGTGGCCATCCACCTTGTCAAGTATTTTTTTCTCGGAAGTCAAGGTCTTGATTTCCTTTGCAATCGCGGACATTTTTGAAACCTGTGCCGCTTCATCCATTTTGTTCTCGTTATTCATTTGCCAATACAGTTCCAATTTATTCATGAGCGAGAGCGCGCGCTCAAAAGGGTGCTTTGAAGCGGTGCGCACATCTAGCGCTTCATCAAAAAGGCCTTCCGCTTTTTTAAGGTTATCGTGCAGTTTTGCCGGCGGGAAACTCATTAGCGCTGTGGCGTAGTTATGGCACACCATCGCATATTCGTAGGGTGTTTGATTCTTATCAAATGACTCTAAAGCTTCTTTAAATGACGACGCTGCGAATGCAGACCATATGCCCTTTTCATCGGCAGTAACAGGAATCTCAGAATATAAGACTCCTAGATAGTGCTTAATATCGGCAAAATGCTCAGGATGGCTGTCGCGCTTATAAACTTTTAAAGTGTCTTGAAATGCGTTGATGGCCGCCTTATAGTATTGGGGCTGGCCATTTTTTGACCAATTATAGAGAAGGGTTGCTTTCTGCAAACCGGCCTGACCAAGAAATTCGGTAAGGTCTTCTCTCTTGAAAATAGATATGGACTTGTTGATCAAGTCTTTCGATTCCGCAAAACGGTTTCGATAGCCAGCCACTTCGGCCGATTTCATCATCAGAATAGCCGCATTTACATCTAGCTTATTGCGCAGGTAAAATTCGATTGAAGCCGCGAAAAGGATATTCAATTCATCCAGTGCACCTGTTGCAAAAGGCAGTTCGATAGCTGCGAATTTTGCCAAAGCTTTTTGGACGGTCATCGCATTTAGCGCCATTTCTGAAATCGCCAAGCCTTCCACGTTCTGAATCAATAGCAGAGCTTCTTCAAACCTTCCCAAATCAATAAGCAGATCAGAATAATACTTAGCCGTATAAACTTTCAGTTCTTCATTGGGCGCTTCCTTTATGGCCTTGGCGTAAGCATCGATCGTCTTCTCCCTATCTGCTTGATCGCCCAGAGCTCCAAAGTGGTTTACTATAGCATAGTTATGGGAAGATGTTTTTTTTGCAAAGGCTAGCATATCCGAGTCAATGGAATAGGAAAATTGTAAGTGACTGGCTATTTCCAAGTGATGGAACAAGCCATCGCCACCCTGCAAATATTCAAAGGCCTTCTGCGCATTTCCGATTTTGTAAAAAACGATAGCGAGAAGATTTTCTTTTGAATAAGGCAGATTTGGTAAAACATAGGGCGGCTCCCTTTCAAACCATTCATAGGGAACCATGATCTCCTTATTTCTAACCACCAAGGTCTTATCGGCTGGCGGCAATAAATCAAGTTCACTCTGTACAGTTACCAGCTCACTCAACCGCTCAACCGAGTCAATTGCAGCCTGCACTTCTTCAATATGGTCAGTTCTTGTTAATACCGTAAGCATTTTCTTCTACCTTTTGAGTGCCGCGCTCATCCCGAGCGGCAGCTAGTTTCATTTGTTCTGCGTAGATCAACGCAATTCTTTCGCTGTGATAATCTGCAATAGACCGCACCAAGATATGGCTGGGATCCGATGTGTCTATAAATATCAAATCAACTTCCCATCGGCCTTTTACCTCGGTGACGCGCGATCTCACTTCGGCATTTATAAGCCATCGGTCAGGATCTTTGGTTTTTTTTGACATAATAAAAGCGTTAGTTCTATCTTTTGTTTCATTGGACCTGATCTCATTCTAAATGTAGATCTATTGGCACAAATCCCAAAGCGAAATCCTTCTCCTGTTTTCGATTTACAACGCGATCTTGAGCAAGCTTGTTTTCTCTATATAATCGTATTTCATATCTCCTTCTTTTACATCCAGATCATGGTCAATGATCAATTCTTGAATGTCGAGCGATTTATCATTATTAAGGTTCCGGGTTTTCAAAAAGAATTGCTTTGGCTTATAAAGCTTTTTGAACCAAACACTGTGCACTGGCGAGAGTAAAAAGAGACCCTGCTCCGGAACGTAAACTACAAATACAAAAGTATCATCTCCAAAAACCCGATAAGCCAAGCCATATCCAAAAATAAAATGAGAAGATTTGAATGTAAGCCCATCCACGCTATAAAGCGGGTTTTAGCTCAACCAAGAGCAAGTCTACCAATTCATCTCCAGCCTGCTTTGCCGCATCGCTCAGTTCAATCTCCAGCCTGGTATTTTCGACGGATATTAGGAACACGTCGATTACTTCGGGATAGTCTTCACGAAAAATCTTTTGTGCATAAGAAAGCGCCTGATTCCATTTCATACCATGCAGAAAAACCATTGGGTCTTCTTTTGGTGCTTCCATTACTTCGCTCGCAGGCACTCTAAACAGGGTGCCCACGGGCTCATTGGAGTTCAAAACGGCATCAACTAAAATCAGGCGTTTATGACCTTTCAACTTAAATAGGACTTCAAATGCCGAAGTGCCCATATCAAAAAATGAAATCTTCTCTTGAGCACCTAGCTTTTTTTGCAATTCTTCTATCACATAAATCCCAACGGCATCATCACTTCGCACCGGGTTTCCAAAACCCATTATTGCAATTTCAGGAATCAGCAGTTCTTCACGTTTTTCTGTTTCTTGACGTTCTGTCAAATCACTCATTGCATTCTCACTTTATGTCTTTTACCTTTCCGCTACTAGGCCAATAATTGCATGACAGAGATATTCAACCATTCTGAATTGGGCATACGTCCAATAAAATAGATCAACCCTTCGCCTTTCCCTGCCGAGCGTCTCTAGCAATCAGATCAGCTACTTAAGAATGCTTGCGGACATCTATCAAAGCTTAAAACGGCTCAGCTCCAACCCACTCTTGGCGTCATGGGCATGAACGGTGCAGACCAAGCAAGAATCAAATGATCGGGCTACCATTCCCACTTCAACCGGATCATTTGGATCTTCAATCTCGGTATTCATCAAGGCTTGCTCTATAGGGCCAGACTGTCCTTTGGCATCTTCGGGGCCTACATTCCAAGTAGTTGGCGCCATAACCTGATAGTTCTTGATCACTCCATTCTTGATCTCTATCCAATGTGCCAAAGCACCGCGCGCAGCTTCTGTCGCCCCAAAACCTTTACCATCTTTTTCTTCGGGCTTCACATAGAACTGTCCATCGAGGTCTATCTGGCCTAGCCACTCTTGGATAAAATTATAAATTCTAGGAGCTTCGTGCATGCGCGCGAGAACCCGCGTGAAAACGCTGGCTCCCTTTTGCTTCATGATATCGCCAAAGAGTGGGTCGCGGATCTGGTGTTCAAGATTTTTGGGATTTGCATTCATTATTACCCTTGCGAGTGGACCGGTCTCTGCGGCATGACCCATGTAGCGGGGCGATTTAGACCAACTGTATTTTTGTGTCACATCGGTATGCTCCAATGTGGTTGATTCAACCGCAGTTGGGATGGGTTCATCCCAAGGGTGCAGGCCATCTTTTTGATCGGTATACCATGAGTGCTTAATATCTTCGCTCACTTTCAGGTGGTCGAACTCATGGTAATTTTCTCCATCAAAAAATCCGCTAGGACTGATCAGCGCCTTGTTACGGCCTTCGATGGTTGGTTTATTGTACATATCCTTATGCAAATAAGTACCGGTAGTAAGGAATTTGCCCACTCCTTTGCCAAAGCTATCTATGCCAAATTGCTGGCCTGCGCGCATAAGCAGACCTAGGTCGCTATTGCGCTGAGAGTCATTTTCTTCTACCCAAGCCATCATGTCGTCCCAGGTTTTTATTTCCATGTAGCGCTCTATCGAGCATCCCAACCATACTTTTTCAAGCCAAGTATTTTTGAACTCGACCAAAATTCCATGCGCCCGGGTAATGTCCTTTAGGGTAGGTGCACACATTACCCCGCCTGGCACCATATAGCTGGAATGCGGCCATTGGCCGCCAAAGAGTGCATATATTTGAACTGGCAAGCCACTTGCGGTCAAACCAATCTGAAAGGTCTCACCTACATAGGCCGACCATCGCTTTACCACTTCTTGATAGAGCGGATGATGTGCAAATTTTTTATTGGCCATGTCGGTAGCCCAAATGGCGTAATACCATCTTGGAATACTCTGCAAAGTTTCGGTCGCCTGTCCGATGGCACGGAGCAATAAGGCATTGGGAGTAAGGGTAGTTTTCCACACGGTATCGAGTGCAGAAGAAGCGCAATATAGATGCGAGCCACCACATATACCGCAAATACGCGGCGTAACGATCAATCCTGATTGTGGGTCTTTGCCCTGCATTATTTTCTCGAAACCTCGAAACATTGCCGCTTGGGTATGCGCCTTGGTCACTCTTCCGTTCTCGATAAAGACTTTTACATCGAGATCGCCTTCCACACGACCAACGGGTGATATATTTAATTCTTGAACTGACATATTATGTTTTTTAAAGATTATTTAGAACTGGCTGTAGCATGCTTATTGGTAGGCATCACCTTGTGGAAGCCAGCTTCGACATAGTAGCCAAGTTTGGTACGGCCAGTGGGGACTTCCTTCGGGAAGAACCCTAAGGTTTTCATTGTTTTGAAAACGCTTCCCTTCTTAAGGTCATGGTGCGGAAACCCTGGTTCGGTACATCCCAAACAGGGATGGTTTGCACGTGTTTTACTGTTCTGCCTGTTCCAAAGAATATTATTACAGCTCGCATGCGTCATCGGCCCACGGCAACCAACTTCATAAAAGAGACAGCCATTACCCCTTTGCCCGAAATGACCATCTACCTTTTGCGCAAAGTTTACCACATTGGTGCATCCTGTTTGGACGAAATCGGTAAAAAATGTTTTCGGACGGTGAAAATCATCAATAAGCACATCACCGATCCGTCCCACAGAGATAGCCACGAGAATCTGCGTAATCCAATCAGGATGCGCTGGGCAGCCGGGAACATTGATTACGGGCAGGCCACCTTTCGATTTATAGTTGGCTCCAAGAAAGCCCCCTTTTTTGGTTTTATGGAACTGCATTCCGGTAGATTCGCTCGGGTTTGGGGGCACCGCTGGAATTCCGCCCCACGTGGCGCAATCTCCAATAGCCACCACGTATCCCGCTACCTTGGAAAGATCATTGATCCAATCCATCTGAGGCCTGTCCGCAAAGAAATTCATAGAACCAGTACCATTGGGCCCTTGAATGATGGAACCTTCAAACACAAGTATATCGAGCTGGACTTTCCCATTAAGAATATCATGTAAGAGCTCTTTCACCTGGTCACCTATTTGAAGACCCGTGGAAGGATGCCAGAGAATGTTCAACCCAAAATCCGTTATTAATTCTACTACTGTGGGTTCTTCTGCGTTGAGGAAAGACATCGTGTTCCCACTACACGCGCCACCTTGTAACCATAATACGTTTGCCATATTCTAAGGAATTTTATTTGTTCTAAGGTAAATCTTTGATTTGTGTTTTTTTAATAATCTTTAGTAATTGACCTTAAAAATAATCATTCTAAATAAGTGTACAATGTACACCATTATATAGCAGGCTGTTAAGCATTCGGTATCAAGCTAAATCGTCTTGGTTTCCAAAGTCGGTGTGGAAATAGATCGAGCAGGCAAGTCTAAAAACCTTAATTTTGAGATTAAACTATGAGACTATGACCCCTTCACAGAAAAGAAAAGTATTGATTTTGATCAGCTCAGGTACCTTGGCCATGGTTTTTTCCATGTGTGTCTCGTCCTAGAAAAAGTTGACTAAAAATGAGTCAATATGTTAACAGGAAAAGAAAAAGAAGGAAACGTTTCCGTCCCAAAAGTATACAGCAAAGCATTTAAACAACAGGTTGTACGGGAATATGAATCGGGCTTATATACAAAAGCCACATTGAAGCGTAAGTATGGAATAGCGGGTAATTCTTGCATTCCGCGTTGGTTAAAAAAATATGGTAAATTGAACCATCCAAGATACCTTAGTAAAGGTCGACCAATGAAAGATCAGGACAAACAGTACATCAAAGAGTTAGAGGCTAAACTTCGGAAAAATGAGCGTTTGCTTACGCGTAAACTTGAGAAAAAGGAAGCGGAGCTGATGGCTTACAAGCAGTTTATTTCTATAGCGGAACGTGAGTTAGATATTAAGATCATAAAAAAGTACGACACCAGGCAGTCCAAGAAATAAGGCGTAGAAGCGATCTGAATATCAGTGAGTTATGCCGATTGTTTGGTTTTAGTAAGCAATCCTACTATAAGAGAAAAGATTCATTGGTTTCTGATGATGAAGAATTAGAGGCCAATATTTTACGCATACGTCATCTGCTTCCAAGGTGTGGGGTGAGAAAGATCCATTACCTCATAAACGAGAATAAGCCACTGGATCAGCACATAGGTCGAGATCATTTATTTGATTTTATGAGAGAGCGATCATTACTGATATCGAAAAGAAAAAAGTACCACAAAACAACCAACTCAAAGCATTGGATGAGAAAGTATCCGAATATCATTAAAGAAATAGAACTCACTCGCCCAGAGCAGCTATGGGTAGCGGACATTACCTATTTACAAGTTAACAAAGACCACTATTACCTGCACTTAGTTACGGATGCTTATTCGAAGAAAATAGTTGGATATGCGTTGAGTAACAATATGATGGCTGCCACGACATTATCGGCTTTAAAGAAGGCAATTGAAAACAGGAAATACGACCAAGCGCTCATACACCATTCGGATAGAGGCTTACAGTACAGCAGTGAGATCTATACTCAAATGCTAAAAAATAATGGAATCAGCATAAGTATGACAGAACAATCTGATCCATACGAAAATGCAGTAGCCGAAAGAGTGAACGGAATATTGAAAGATGAATTTGGATTAGACAACTCTTTCGAAAACTATGAGATATTAGAAAAGCAGGTGGCAGAGTCAATCGCGTTATACAATCAAGTAAGACCGCACTTATCAATCGCATACCTAACTCCAAGCCAAGCACATAATCAAAAGAGAACTAAACTTAAAACATGGAAAACAAAACAGCCTCCAAAACCAATCTTGGAAGCTGTTTAATCATGAGTATTTTTGAATAATAATCAGTCAACCATTTTCAGGACGACACAGTGCGCGTCACAGTTCTTTAATATTTCTGATGTGGCCTATGGCTCTGGGATGGGAATAGGGCTAGGATTGATATTGGCGGCCTTATATCAAATCAGGCGTAGGATGATTAAAGAGAAAGTTCGAAAATAGGACTTTCGATAGGGGCTTTTTTAAAAAATAATTCCACTCTTTGCTAAAGCATTGTCCTTGATCAGATTATATAGTGAATGATTTGATATCAAGTTGGAACCTGAGTTCGATCATACTTCGGATTCAGAACGACCGCCATAGATGGTTTTCGCCACGACATTCATGTATTCCTTTACGCTACTAACTGAACATGAGCCGAATTCAGACGATTGCATGCCAAAACCCTTCTTATTCGATAGGCTTCCAGCGAATCCAAGAACCGACCTCGATAGGAGCTTCATCAGATTGCTCCCAAAGTAAGCACCCGACCAACTACACCCCTTGATTTTCCAGTTCGCTAAAGCTGGCCAACTTCTCTGGTAGGTCAAGATTTCCTGGGAAGAGTTCAAAAAGTTTGTTTACCGGATGGTCAGCTATTTTACCAAGCACAGCGGTAAGCCAAGCCATGGGTTCTACGCCTTTCATTTTACAGGTACCGGTAAATGTGTAGAACATAGCTGTGCGCTTCGCGCCCTGGTGAGACCCGGCAAAGAGGTAGTTCTTTCTTCCCAGCGCATTGGGCCTTATTGAGTTTTCTATAAGATTATTGTCCATGAGCAGTAAGCACCCGACCAACTACACCCCTTGATTTTCCAGTTCGCTAAAGCTGGCCAACTTCTCTGGTAGGTCGAGATTTCCTGGGAAGAGTTCAAAAAGTTTGTTTACCGGATGGTCAGCTATTTTACCAAGCACAGCGGTAAGCCAAGCCATGGGTTCTACGCCTTTCATTTTACAGGTACCGGTAAATGTGTAGAACATAGCTGTGCGCTTCGCGCCCTGGTGAGATCCGGCAAAGAGGTAGTTCTTTCTTCCCAGCGCATTTGGCCTTATTGAGTTTTCTATAAGATTATTGTCCATGAGCAACAGTCCGTTGTACAGGTAGTGTTGCAGGTGGCCCCACAGGTTGATGGAATATGAAAAGGCTTTGCCGATAAGGCTTTTTGGAAGAACGGCCTTGTACTCTTTCGCCATCCATTTACCAAGTTCGTTGATTATCGGCAGTGCTTCTTCAAGGCGAAGTTCTTTACGTGCTTCGGGAGCCATGTCTTTTGCCGCGCGCTCTACAGCGTATAGCTTTTGGATACGCTCCAGCGCATATTCCGCACGTTCTTTGTCTTGGTTTTTGGCATCGAAAAAATAGCGGCGCGCGTGTGCCCAGCAAGCCAAGTGCGTCACGTCTTTTTTATTGCCATATTGTGCGTAAGATTGGTAACCGTCGGTCTGGAGGTAGCCTTTAAAATCTGCGAGCATGGCCCGCGGTGCATTTTTATCACGACCGGGCTGGTAATCAAACACCACCATTTTTTTTGGTGGGGTGTGGTAGACCCAGTAGTATCCGCGGTGGCATTTCCCTTTTTTGGTTTTGTCCATTACACGGGTCGGGGTTTCATCTACTTGAATGTAACCGTCGTTTTTCACCACATTTACCATTGCATCGTACAGCGGCTCGAGCAGCGCGCCCAGCCGCGCTACCCAACCATCTATCGTGGAAGGGGCGATCTGTATGCCGGAGCGCTTAAAAATTTGCTGTTGACGGTAGAGCGGTAGATGGTCAACGTATTTGTTGATCAGAATAGAGCTCAACAATACATTGCCGGCAAGGCACTTATCCATGGGGCGTGATGGAAGGTCGCCGCACACAATGCCTTCACCGTTCGGTAAGGCATATTTGGCCGCACTATAACCAGTTTGAAGAATCTAGCTGGTGCTATCTCAAGTATTTCGGTGCGCTCTTCGCCTATTTTTGCGAGATTGGCGGTGTCTTCCAAGGGTTCTATTACGATCTCGTGTACCGGAAGGTCATCGGGCAGTTGGTTTCTGCCTTTGTGGTTTTTGTTCTTTTCGCGGGTATAGGTTATGGTTTCTTTTACCGGGCTGTCGGTGGTGTTCTCGTTGGCTGCTTCTAGTTCTTCAAAAGGAAGGTTGAGCTGACCGGCATGTTCATCGCCTTCAAAGCGCTCACTTTTTGAACCGAAAAGCATACGGTTCAATTGGTTGATTATAAATTTAAGACGGGTTACTTCGGTCTGTGTTTTTTCATGCCGCACATCCCCATCCTTCACCAGTTGGATCAGTTCATTTTTTGACAGTTTTTCGAGCGGCGGTTGCATACCCAAATATACGCCAAACACCCTGTTCGCACTGATGTTTCAGCTCAATGGTATGAACAATTCAATGGGATAAATACCGCTTTCTTTTCTTGGTTTTCTCAAAATCGATCCCACGCAAAATCATGTAAAGTTCTTCCTTGGTGAGCTCGCTGTTTGGCGCGTCAAGCCGGGCTGTGGGACGTTTGAAAGTCCCTTTTTCCAACCGCTTGCAATAGAGGATCAGGCCATCGGTATCCCAGTAGAGTATTTTGGCTTTATTGCGGTCTCTGCTCACAAACACAAAGAGATCACCACAGCGCACATCCATCTGCATGGCATTTAGCACCATGCCATGAAGACCATCAAAACCTTTGCGCATATCGCAAGGCTGGCTGTAAAGAAAAACCTTTCGGTATCCGTCAAGACCAAGCATCACTGGTAAATGGTTATGCGCACGCCGGATGGAGTGACGATTTCCATACTTATGGATCGCGCATCGGCTTCACGGGGCTCTTCTGAAAACGCAAAGGATTTAAATACTTCGGGTGAGTGCGTAGCTGGTAAACTCTGTTTTAAACTGCATTGGCTTTTACGGTATTTACAGATCCAATAATCAAACTTTGCTATGCCAACAGCCTTGCCAGATATAAATTTCTGTCTGGTCAATCCACTTTTGTGCCATGCTTGAACTAGGGCAAACATTTTTTCTTGTAACTTCATCAATATTATTTTTGACAAAGATCAGGCAGGGGTTGAGATTGGGCAATATGGGATGGTCGGGCGCTTACCTCCCAAACCAACTTCATTGAAAGAGCGCGCGCGCAAAACCACCGCAATTTAATCTGGATTTAAGTTTCTCCGTAATCCCCAAATTTTACCCCTCCAGAAGACTTAAATTTCCACTCAAAAAAAATGGCGCCCAAGACGCCATTTAAATGATTAAACTCGTTATTGCGATTAGAACATATTCGATCGGTCATCTTTCACCTTAGCTTGTTCTTTTAAGGCTTTGTATACACCCGAACTATAGGTTTTTACGGCATTCTCTTTATTTCCACCGAGCTCTTCGCGGTAGGTAGCATAATCTTCTCTCGGTTCTACTTCCGACTTGCTTACTAGCTTTATCACATAAACCCCACGGTTACCCTCTAGCGGGGGACTCACTGCATCGGGCTGCATGGATAGGGCGTAACCGATCAGGTAAGGCTCGCTCGCTCCACCCGGAAGGCTTGGACGCTTCTCAGATATATTGCTGGCAAGCTTAGAAGAGAGGCCAAGATCGGCAGTGATCTGATCGATGGTTTTACCATCCATTTCTTTCTTGAACATCTCTACCTTCTTCTCGCGGATCACGTCGGGCTTGATTTCTTCTTTGGCATCTTCAAAAGAAGCCTTCCCACCTTTCCTTCGCTTTTCAAGCAACACCACAGCCACCTTTCGGTCAAACTCAAAAGGCGGGCTCACTTGACCTACTTTGGTTTTCTCTGTATTATGCGCCCATCGAATCGCTTCCACAGAGTTTACCAAGCCGGGTAGGTTCCTGGTTTGCGTGCTCAGCTCTTTGCCTTCTTTTACTTCTAGCCCTTTCTCTTTGGCCAAAGCAGTAAAACCTTCCTTATCTCCTGCGGCAATTGAAAATTCATTGGCCTGGTCATAGGCTTCATTAAAAGTCTGATTGCTGGGCACAATAGGATCATCGACTACCAGCGCTTCAAGCACATCGGCATCGCGGAGCTCTAAGGGCTGCACGATGTGGATGCCATACGTAGTCTCCACAATGTTAATGGAGTTCAACGGTTTGTCAAAAGCTGCTTCGGTAAAGGGCTCTACCATGGTTTTACGGTCAAACCATTCGTATTTACCCCCATTTTGAACCGATCCAGGATCTTCGCTAAAAGCAGTGACCATCTCTTCAAAATTATCCTTCTGCTGTATCACCTTTTTAATACTGTCGGCACGTGCCTTCAATACTTCCATATCGGGCTCTGTCTGGTTAGAGAGTAAAATGTGGCGTGCGGTAGCCTGCTCTTCCTTTCCATTTTTGGTGATTTTGGCGATGGCATAATTGGTACCTACCTTATATGGCCCTACGATGTCACCTTCTACGGCGCCGGCCACCATGGCTTCCAGCTCCGGATTGTTCTTGGTATCTAGTTCCGTCTTGGCCGCATTTCGGCTTTTCGAATATTTCAATACGAAGAGCGAGTCATTCTTGGCATTTTTAAAATCTCCTTTTAGCGCGGCAAGGTCGGCCTTGATGGCTTCTTCATCTTCGGGCTTGGGCTCCACATCAAAGACGACATACTTCACAGTGGCCGCAGCCTCGCGGTCAAAACGCGTATCATCTTCGTGCTTCTTATAATAGGCTTTTAATTCCGAGTCGCTCACTTCTACCGTACTATCTGGCACGGCGGTAAACTCCCTAGCCACATAATTAAAGCTCGCCTTTTGTTCCTGTCGGTAATACTCATCCTTGGCCTCTAGCGTGTTCACGTAGAGCCCTTTCTTGATCATCGTATTATACTTGTCATAAAGGCGCTCATTCACTATTCTATTCACTTGGTTTTCATAAAACAAGGGATATTGCTGCTGCAAAAACGAGAAGTAATTCTGTACCAATTTCGGATCAAACTGGCCAGTCTCAGGGTCTTTAAAATTCTGATCATTGGCAAATTCAGAACGGATATTTTCGCCAAAGCGGATATCGTCAAATTCATCTTGACCCAATCGGAGTCCGAGCTTGTTCATCTCGTTATACATCACTTTCTCCTGGATCATATTATTCCATACCTGATTGCGTATCTGCTGATCGGCAGAAGTCGAAACAGGCTGGCCAATGCTGGCCATACTCTGCTTTTGCGCTTCTACGCGCTTTTCGTAATCCACTAGATTAATCTCCTCGCCGTATACTTCACCTATATATCTATCGGTGCCGCCGGTGCCGCGATTTGAGAATATATCACCGAGTACAAAGGCTACCATAGCCCCACCTATTACGATTAGCAAGAGCGTCGATTGCTCTCTGATTTTTCCTATAGCTGCCATTGAATCACTATTTTTTGAAGGGTGCGAATATACAAATATCTCCGATCGAAATGAACTATTCTTCCGGCATAAGTTCCAGCAATACAGATTCGATCCTGACATTGGTCACAGCCGTGACTTTAAACTTGAAACGATCTACTGTAATTATACTGTTCAGCTCGGGAATATGCTCGTGGTGGTGCAGGATGAAACCGGCCAGCGTCTCGTACTCATCGCTTTCTGGCAGTTCCAGCTTATACTTATCGTTCAGATAATCGATCTCTAGCCTTGCGGCAAAATTAAAGGTATCGTCATCGATACGCTCTTCGAGAAATTCTTCTCTATCGTGCTCATCTTCAATATCTCCAAAAATTTGTTCTATAATATCTTCGATCGTAAGGATGCCGCTGGTGCCGCCAAATTCATCTACTACTACGGCTATACTTTTGTTTTGCTTTATAAAAAGCTCTAGCACTTCTTTGGCCGAGATCGTCTCGGGAATGATGATCACTGGCACGATAAGCCTTTTTATCGTCTCGGGATTGTGAAAGAGCTCATTACTGTTCACATAGCCTATTATATTATCGATGGAGTCGCGGTATACCAAAACCTTTGAGTATCCGGTATTCACGAAAAGCTCGCGCAGCTTGCCTACTTCATCTTCTACCGATATGGCCGTAATCTCTGTGCGCGGCACCATGCAGTCTCGCGCGCGTACCTTGTTAAAATCCAAAGCGTTCTGAAAAATCTGGATTTCGTGATCCAGCTCTTCTTCGGTATTCTCGGCCGTTTCGGTCATTTCCCGCACGTAATTGCTCAAGTCAAGCCTTCCAAATACGAGTTCCTGCTTGGCGGTGTCAACCCGGAATATATAGCGCAAAACCAGTTCTGACAGGCCTACCATCACAAACATGGGGAGCCATAAAATAGCATAAAGCACTTTGAGCGGCGCGGCAAATAGGTTGAGCACGAAGTTGGAATTGATCCTGAAAAGCGTTTTGGGCAAAAACTCACCAAAGAATAAGATCACCAGCGTGGAAGCGATGGTCTGGCAAAGCAGCACGTATACTTCCGAAAGCCCCCAGCTAAAGAAAACAGGCTCTAGCAGTTGCGCCATAAAAATACCGTAGAAGACCAAAGCTATATTATTGCCTACCAGCATACTGCCTATAAAGCGGGAAGGCTGTTTTAGAAAACCACTTAGGAGCTGTGCCGAAAAAGCACCCTGCTTGCTCTCGAGCTCTATCTTAAGCTTATTTGCCGTAAGAAAAGCAATCTCCATACCCGAGAAGAAGGCTGAAAACAAAAGGGTGACACCAATAAGTACGAAAAGGCTCATCTGGAAATGGAAAGGGAGATCATAGTATCAAGCATCATGGTGCCCTTCGGTTTTTCGGCGCATGAAGGTGCGCGCTCCATACATTACCCCTGCCAACAAGGGGAATACCAAATATTGAACATTCGTCTTGCTCAGCCCTTCGGTAATATAGATATAGCATACTACAAAAAGGGAAAGTATGGCAAGTACGAGCCAAAACTTTTCCATCACCAAACTCACTTTGCGGAGCCCAGAACTGGTGTCATTCCCGTCATTATCTTTTCTCATCTTCTGTATTTAAATAGAATGAACCGGTCACATTATTGATGCTGTACTCGGTAAAATTCTGGTTCGAAGTTAAGCCCTTTCCATAAATGGTGACATCTGCCCGCTCTATGGTCACAAATTTATCGGTGATCACCTGTGCACTGTCCTTATACCAGGTAAGCTCTTCGGTGCGGAGGGTCTCGTCCATTTTATTCTTGAATACCACCGAGTCACGGGCTACCATTATGGTGGTCTTCCCATTTATAGTTCCATTTTTTGCCGTGAGCATGCCGTCATACTGGCCGAGATCATCAAAGAATACCAATTCAAACCCATCTGAAATGATGCTGTAAGCGGTATCGGCAGTTTGGTATTGATCGAGCTTGCCAGCAGCCAAGGTGTTCTTGACTTTTCCCGAATCTGTGAGGGTATAATGCACATCGATCGTGCTGCGCGCTGGTATCTCTTCATCTTGGCTGAACTCCAATACTTCTTCGAGACTATTGTCGGTACAAGAAAAGAAGGCACCGGCTAAAAGTATAGCCGATGCCTTCACAAGAATATTAAGCTGTGTTCTTTTCAAATCAATCGCTGGAGCGCACTGTAGTGCTCTCGCCAAAGCATTCTACCCGGTATGATTCGCCATTGTTCATAGAGCGTTCAAAAAGGCTCTTACTGGTAGGAAAATACTTTTTATAGCTAGCTATCTTTTCATTTGCCTTATTGGCAACAGATGCATCTACCGAGCGCGCCTTGGCATAATAGTCGGTGGCCAAAAGATAGGCACCCGCAGCACCGAGTTTTCCTTCGGTACACGAACTGGCAGATGAGGCGATGGCATCGCCGATAAGTATGTAGGCATCTCCATTGTTTGGATCGGTGCCTATCATTTTAGTTGCATAGCTCTTAGCTTTCATACCCTGCCCTTGGATGGAAGCGACCTGGCCTGCCCGAAGGTAGTATTGATTCAATTCTATGCAATCACCGCATAGCTGTATGGCTTCATCAAAATACTTGAGCGCTGTGTTATAGTCTTTGGCCTTCAGCTTTTGAATACCGATAGAATAGGCCGCCGGAGCAGTAGGCTTATCCTTATATACGCGCTCGGCTACTTGCAAGAAAAGCTCACTGTCGGTGCAGTCCCGCTTGTTCATTACAGCAAGTGCTTTCTTATTCAGGTCTATATCATTTGGGGTTTCGGCAAGGCGCTCACCCAATATGCGGTAGATATCATCGCACTCAGCAATTTTTACAAAGAAGGCATCCAGATTGGTCTTGGCTTTCTCATAGCGCTCTTTACTGCCTTCATCTTCGAGCCGCGCGATGTTATAATCGAGAATTTCCAACACGGGCATATATTCCACGAGTAGATCAGACTTGGTGGCTTTATCTATTTTATACATTTCATAAAGCGTCTGGTAATACTTGGAAGCGGCGATGGCATCACTGTTCATCCCGTCCAAATCCATAGAGCGCTTCAGCATTTTATTGGCTTCTACCGATTTCGACTCGTCATATTTGAAAAGGTCATTGGCCTTATAAGTCAGCACCTTTCCTTCTTCACCAAAATATTCGATCCGCTTATCGTAGATCATCATTAACGTATCCAAATAAGCGTTGCGCTGGGTGAGCTTGGTGCTGTCTTCAAAAATACCATCGAGAATATCACCATAAAACTTGGCGCCATCGGTATAAAGCGTTTTGGCGCTTTCGGGACAGGTGCGGAAGGCACATCTCCAAAAACCTATGGCATCTTTATCAAGCTTTTGATCGCGGTATTCGCGGTAGAGCGAAAGGCATTCTTTACACTTTTTGATCTGTTCTTCTGTTTCTCCATACTTCGACTGGTTGTCGTCTTGCGCATTTCCCGAAAGGGCAAAGGCGAGGATTGCCAAAAGGCTAAAAATTACTCTTTTCATTTTTCTGTTCTGATTAATCATACTTGGGTTGTACAAACCACCTATTTCTAAAATGCGGCGTGAATGAGAAGCCGACAAAGATGCGGTAGTATTCTTCTTTAATGAGTTCATTATCTGTGGTTCCATAATTTCCATATTCACCTGCTACGTGAAAGGCCGACTTGGTAAGACCGCGCCGATGATGCAGCGGCAGGGTCAAACCAAAACTCATGCCAACGTCGGTAATATCGGTATTGCGGAGATTGAGATTAGATTTTTCATAATGGAAACCGGCGCGGTATTCTATCGTTTTAATATAGTCGCTGGATTCCAATGTTGGGGTGTACTCGATTCCTGCGCTCAGCCGCTGGCTATTCTGAAACTGGAAAGTATTGGCTTCATCGCCAAACTCTTGGGCATAATCAGACCACTCTTGGGTGGTATAATCAAGTGCAAACCTGATTCGGGTGCGCTTGGAAGAAACATAGTCCAGCCCCATGCCCAGTCCGACTTTGGTAGGGATGCGGATGAAACCTTTCTGGGCATTTTCGACAAAGATGGTGTCATCGGGAAGGAGAATGCTACGTGAATAATTATAGGCCAAGGCCGTTTTTTCAGCAGATTGGTTGGCGCCCATTGAATAAGTCGCTCCTAGCAACAGCTTCATATACCGAAGGTTTTTCTCGGTGCGCTTAATGATATTGGTGTGGTATTGAGCACCGATATCAAAACTCACATCACGCAGCAGAATACTCTCGCGGTAGCGAAAGGAGCGTGAAGCAGGATCGCCTGGAAAGGTAACGTCCCGATTATTATCAATCGTCCCAAAGTTAAAATTAAATGTTCCGCCTAGGGCAAAATTGGTGACATTGCCCACCGAATCAACCCGATCGAAGAGTTTATATCCCATGCTGATATAAGACTGGTTCAGCCCGCCATCACCAGAATATTCGGCTATCCCGGTCGATAGGAAGTTAGGATCTGCTGCTTCCGACACCACATCATACCCTACAGTGGTATAAGGAACAATGCCTAGCGCGAGCCCCCACTTCCCCCTTTTTAGCGGTACGCTGATCCCCAAGTTATTGAGAATGAAATTTCGGTTTTCAAAACTGGAATTGCTGGTACTGAATGTGGAGAGTGTCCCCTTTCCAGAAGATTCAAATACAGGCTCTATCTGAAATGCCAGCGCAGCAGGATTGGCAATATTCATCCGGTAAGGATCGGACAGCGCCAAGCCGGTGCCACCCATACCTGCCTGCGCCACCGTCTGCCGGTGGTGGGCGATACCCGCACCAAATATGGTATAGGGAGATGCTAGATCGGTCTGCGCAAATGAATAGACGGAGACCAAAAAAAAGGAAAAAGATAGGAAAATCCTATTCAACATTATACAGCAATATTTCGTGCAGGCCGTGTAGGGTGAGATACGGGGCTGCAAAGATGATATTTTTAAAGACTTTATCAAAAAAAGCAAAGTCGCCACCGGTGGCCACCACCGTTAAATTATCGTAATGCTCTCCGGCAATGTCCATATACCTCAGTATTTCTGCGTGCACCCCTTGTATCACCCCACTCACCATACTGGAGCGGGTATCCTGTCCGGGCCATTCTTCTTCCAGCCCATCC
Source organism: uncultured Cryomorphaceae bacterium (assembly GCA_963836915.1). Taxonomy (GTDB): domain Bacteria; phylum Bacteroidota; class Bacteroidia; order Flavobacteriales_D; family Cryomorphaceae; genus Cryomorpha. The sequence continues at coordinate 2,201,635 of CAWILH010000002.1, forward strand.
CACTCTTTTATGTTGGGCAACTTACCCGTCATCTGATACATGCTTTTAAACCGCATCTGTATACCTGGAGAGATCGCACCGCCCATGAATACGCCTTCGCTGGTGAGAATATCGTACTTAATGCAGGTACCGAAATCAATAATGAGCACATTTTGGTTACTATATAATTTTTGTGCACCCACGGCATTTGCGATCCGATCAGTGCCCAGTGTTTCGGGGGTCCTGTAGCTCAGACGAACGGGTATGGGGGTATGTCCGTTGAAATTTGTGATTTTTAACTTGTCGTTAAAGAGTTCGGTAAGCGTATCGCTGATATTGGTGACATTGCTTACGATGCCACGCTCGGCCTGTGTGTTCTCCAGAAGCTCGGCCACCTGCCGGTTGGCCGGTTTGAAAACGTGAGAACCCCATCCAGATTGCCTTGGATAAATAATGCCACCTTCATTCGGGTATTCCCAATGTCGATGACTATGTCGGTTTTTTTCGGACTGCTTTCAGCCATCTATTTCAGTATCGGAATTTTATTATATTTGCGCCCTGCAAAAGGGGTGATGTAGCTCAGTCGGTAGAGCAAAGGACTGAAAATCCTTGTGTCGGCGGTTCGATTCCGTCCATCACCACTTCGATCCCGTTCTTAGAAATAAGAGCGGGATTTTTATTTACTCCCCACATAAATGATTTCTTCCTTTTGCAATCGAAACCGGCTTCTTAGCTGCGCATCAATATTCTCAACATAGTGATCTTCCTTTACGGAAAACCCAGCTTCTTGCAACCATAGTCCATAATCTCTCCCGAATAAGCGTAGGTGGTCTTTTTGCCAATAGTGCTTTTCTCGATCGGCTTCTGTAATGATCGATGGATCTTCGATGGTTTCACTTCTTGAATAATCAATAGGCACTTGCATTATGGCCCATCCGCCCGGCTTCAGCACGCGGTAGAGTTCGCGCATACATTGGCTGGCATCATCTACGTGCTCCAGTACATGGTTGCATAGAATCACATCGAAGCTAGCGTCATCAAAAGGAATGGAATGCAGATCAAAATGATGCTCGGCCAATGGGGATAGCAGATCGCCGGTGACATAATCCAGGTTCTTCAGCTTTTTGAACCTATGGTAAAAACATTGTTCCGGAGCGATATGGAGCATCCGGTGGGTAGACGTAAAAAAATTGGTGCTTTGGTTAAGATAGATCCAGAGCAACCTATGCCGCTCAAGGCTCAAGCAATGCGGACAGAGCACATTTTGCCGCAAGGCTTCATTGCTACCATAAGAAAGGAACTTGCTGAAATTTCTTTTACAGATCGGACATTCTACCTTGTCCCCTCTGAACAGTAGTGGGGCCACAACCCTAAAAGCATAACTCGCCCTGATCAAAAGTGGTCTAGGCAAGTTTTGAAGCGCATATCTATACAGACCCATCTAAAAAAATAATATTCAAAAGTAGTGAAATTAAAAAGTCTTCAAATTGCCTTCCAACGGTGCAATCCATATCTTTGAAAAAAAATCTACACTATTCAATTATGAAGAATCTAATAATTATAATCAGTTTATTGGCAAGTACCACGCTTCTTGCCCAAACCAAAACAACTACCAAATCGAGCACCGAACCATCGAAGTACAGCCGCATAGAAACGGCCAAGGTGGAGCAAAACCCGAAGACCCAAGAAATGGCAAATCCCGTTTATATGGTGGTAGATGTGATGATAGATGGCGACAAGGTGAGCGTAAAGCCGCAAAAATCGAATGCGAAGGTTGATGAAATGTCTGCCCGCTACAGCGAAAAGATGTATTACCAAATGGAGAAGTCGGCACAAGAATTTCAAACAGAAGCCGATGTGCTCAATTATATGACCACCTTGGGGATGGAATTTATCTGTGCTACCAATAATCTGGACAGGGGGAATGTAAAGACCTTCTACTTCAAAATGAATCAATAAGCACGAAGCACCCTGAGCTTATGGCATATACGAAAGCAGATAAAAGGGTATCGGTACTTTTTTATCTGCTTACTGCCTATATCATTTTTCAATTCAGCTGGTCGGCCTATCTTTTGGTACGGCTCAATGGCGAACTCTATGGCGATTCCGGCTCCAGCTTAGCGCAAAAAAAGATGCTGATGATCATCGGCGAAGGAACCGTTTTCTTCCTGATATTATTGGTCGGGGTATTTATAATGCAGCGCACCATAAAGCGCGAGATACGGCTGGTACGCCAACAGCGTAATTTTCTGCTTAGCATCACCCACGAGTTGAAAACCCCGCTTGCCGCAATCAAGCTCTGCCTAGAGACTTTGGAGAAAAGGGATAGACTTGATGCCGGCCAGCGATCTCAGCTACAGGGCAATGCCCTTGAAAATACGGGCAGGCTGCATTCGCTTATAGACAATGTGCTGCTGGCCACCCGTATTGAAAGTCAAAAAGAAACAGCCGAAAACTCCCAAAACAACCTTTCGGAGATTACCGAGAAGGCCGTGGCGCGGATCATATCCAGTCAGCATCTGCAACCTATTATAGACCTAGACATCGCCGAGAATGTCTATGGCCATATCGATGATCAAAATTTTGATTCGATCGTGGCCAACCTTTTGGAAAACGCCCTGAAGTATGGCGCCGGCACGAAGGTAAGTGTGCAGCTTTTAGAAGAAGACGGTGTAGTACGATTGAAGGTTTCTGACTGTGGCCCGGGCATAACGCCAGAAGCAAAGGCGCTGATCTTCGATAAATTTTACCGCGCCGGCAGCGAAGACACGCGATCCAAAAAGGGCACAGGCCTCGGACTTTTCATCGTTAAAGAACTCGTAGGCCTTTATCACGGAAAAATATCAGTTCGTGACAATAGCCCCAGCGGAGCTGTTTTTTTGGTAGAGCTGGGGATCTGATCCATCTTGAACGGTGGGTGCGTAAACTTTTGAAAAATTAAGATTCAACTTAGCGCCGGCAAGATTGATATGCTTTCATCAAGCCGCTATTCTAATCTCGAATAGTATTTGTCCTTTCAAACATTCCTTGTCATTTCGAACATTCTCTGTCATTTCGAACGGAGTGAGAAATCTCTGACTATCCCAGAGCCAGCGACTCAAAGAGATTCCCCGATGGTTCGGGGCAGGCCACTAGCGCTCTGAATGACAAATCAACAATGCTTGTCATTTCGAACATCACTTGTCATTTCGAACATTCCTTGTCATTTCGAACGGAGTGAGAAATCTCCCATCATACCAGAACCAGCGACTCAAAGAGATTCCCCGATGGTTGGGCCAGGCCACTGGCGCTCTGAATGACAAATCAACATTCCTTGTCATTACCAACATTCATTGTCATTTCGAACATCACTTGTCATTTCGAACAAAGTGAGAAATCTCTGACTATCCCAGAACCAGTGACTCAAAGAGATTCCCCGATGGTTCGGGGCAGGCCACTGGCGCTCTGAATGACAAATCAACATTCCTTGTCATTTCGAGCGGAGTGAGAAATCTCCCATCATCCCAGAACCAGCGACTCAAAGAGATTCCCCGATGGTTCGGGGCAGGCCACTGGCGCTCTGAATGACAAATCAACATTCCTTGTCATTTCGAACGGAGTGAGAAATCTCATTTATCCAATTTGATCATTCAAAAAATTCCGTTCAGGGTTGAAAGCGAGAATTAAATTATCCTTTTTCTTTCTTGAGTAGCCCTTTATTTGTTTCTCCCTGTGTATAGCCTGTTCAACAAATTGAAAACGCTCATAATAGACCAGAAAAAAGCACTTATATCTTGTTGTGAAATGCAATTTCCCAGCTGTGGGATGGGCATGCCAATAAAGCCTAGACTTCAGGTCATTGGTCATCCCAGTATAAAGTGGATATTTCGGTCATACTGTGCCACTCATTTCGGAGGATATAGTGCCACTTTTCAAGTATAATTTTACGGTTTATATGTCATTTTGACAACTTCTGTGTGCTGCGTAGTGATTCTCCCTGTAACTCAATACGATGCGATGAATAAACCAGTCTATCCAGTATGGCATCAGCAATGGTCCCTTCGCCTATCAGGTCGTGCCATCCGGATACAGGTATCTGCGAACCGATAATAGTTGATCCTTTTTGATGGCGTTCTTCGATCATTTCGAGCAATACCTGGCGATCTGATTGTTCTATAGGTGTAAGTCCAAAGTCGTCCATAATCAAGAGGTCTGCCTGAGCTATTCTCTTTATTTTCTTGAGGTAAGTTCCTTCAAGTTTTGCCAGTCGAGCTTCATCAAAGAACCTGCTGGCTATAAAGTAATAGGTTGTTTGCAGCATCTGGCAGGCCTGATTGCCAATGGCTTGGGCGATATAACTTTTGCCCACCCCGGTAGAACCAGTGATGATTATGTTTTCATGATTTTTCATAAATGTGAGGTTTAAAAGACGCTGTACCATTATCTTATCAAGTTTACGCGAACTTTGATAGTTAATATCTGATGCCGATGCATGGATCTGGAACCGGGCCTTGGCGATGAGCCTCTCTATTTTCCGGTGCTGCCGGTCTTCCCATTCACTATCTACCAGTAAGGCAGTAAATTCGTCTTGTTCCATGTCGCTGTGCATGTTTTGGGTGATGGCTTGGTTGTAGATGTCGGCCATGGCGTGCATGCTCATAGATTTCATTTTCTCTACTGTGTTGAAGGTGTTCATTGTGTTTTGTGTTTATTAAAATGGAGTGTATTAAGCATAACTTGTTGCGCCACGTATGTTTGCGTGTGGCGTTGTTTCCTTTGGCTTATAATCTGTTTGATCTGCCATTTGGTCGGTTTTGTTTTCGAGTATTTTCGCTATGGTTTTATAAGATGATTGGGGATATTCCCAGGCACGCTGACAAGCTTTTTCTACACGTTGGTGTGGGTATTGTTTTGCCAAAGCCAAGATTCCCTGGGCTTGCTTGCAGGCGTGTTGCGGATAATCAGATTGATCGAAAAGGCGTTTAATATATGCTTGGGTGTATGTACCTATTTTGCTTGCGCGATTTGTGAAGTCTACCGGGTCCCAGTGTGTAAATACCTGATGACCTGTAGGCATGTGGTTTTTTTGGGTTGTGTAGGCCCCTTTACGGAAGCTTCGCTTGTGAGAGGCCACGCGTTCTCGGTTGTAAAAGATCTCTACGGTGTCTTTGTTGTATTGCACTTCTACATAATGCCCTATATATCTGCTCGGTACACTATAATAGTTCTTATCGGCGCTTAGCAGTATATGGCAGATTTTCTGCACCTTGGCGCGTTTGTAATAGCGTAGCTCGTAGGGATATGGAGGCAAAGGGTTCATTGCATTTTTTTCGAGCTCCAGAAAGCGTTGTTCACGGGTCGTTTCAGCATATTTAAAGCTGAACTGATTGTACTTTTCAAGAAGCTCCCTGATGGCTTTGTTAAGGTCACTGATACTGAAAAAGGTCTGTTTTGAAAGGGGATAAAAAATACGTTGATATACCAGCTTTACCGCTCCTTCTACCAGAGCCTTGTCTTTGGGATGATAAGGTCTTGTAGGGTCTATCATACAGTCATAATGCAGCGCGCAGTCCCGAAGGGTCTTGTTGATTTCGGGAGCGTATTTATGGGTCTTACTTACCGCCGATTTCAGATTGTCTGTAACAATGGCTTTCGGCACGCCACCTATATACTGTAGTGCACTGTTTATGCCACCTATAAAATCTTCGCGCTTTTGGCTTGCCATACATGCTACAAAAGTGTACTGGCTACAGGGCATTATACCAACCAAAACCTCTACGGCTATTATCTCACCCGTATTGCGATCTGTATAAGAGAGTTTTTTTCCGGTATAGTCCACAAAGAGCTGTTCACCCGCTTTGTGGATGAGTATCCCACTTGGATTTTGGCGGTTGTGCCACAGTCTAAAATACTGTGTAAACTGGGTGTAACGATAGCCTTCCGGGTATCGCTCCAGATAACTTTGCCAGAGTGTTTGCAAGGTGCAGCCTGTCTTGGTGAGTTCTTTTGCATAGTAATCGAACTCCGCTGCAAGCTGCTTGTACTTATTGGCATCTTTATAATCTGCTTGCGGAAAAAGCTCTGCGAGGTCCTTGTCGTTTAAAGAAAGAAGCTCATCAAAACTACACGAATGTGCCTTAAAAACAGCCACATAACTATTGACCGTATTGCGGCTTACTTGAAGGGCTTCTGCCGTTTTCCGGTTACTTATACCCTTCTTTTTGAGTTGTATCAATTGTCTTAAATCCATCAGTTCTATTCTTTGTCCGGCCATATCCTTTATTAGCAAGGCTATGGAGAAATGATGAAAAGTGGCACAATGATCCCCGAAATCAAATTGGATCTATGTAGGCCAGATCTAGTAAAGTGGCACAATGAACTCCGAAATAGAGTCCATTTTGAATGGTTTTAGTTCATTCTGAGTGGCACAATGACTGACGAAATGGCTGGCACAATATGGAGCGAAATGGGTGGCACAATGATGTCCGAAATATGCATAAAGCACTGTCTTAAGCTTGTTCGTAAGCATATAGACGAAATAATTATGTGTTCCAATAGTTTTCAACAATTCAGATTTAGGCGTAAGACGGTTTGACAATAAAAGGTATCACCTCACTTGTCATTTCGAACGGAGTGAGAAATCTCTGACTATCCCAGAACCAGTGACGCAAAGAGATTCCCCGATGGTTCGGGGCAGGCCACTGGCGCTCTGAATGACAGATCAACGATGCTTGTCATTTCGAACATTAATTGTCATTTCGAACGGAGTGAGAAATCTCCCATCGTACCAGAACCAGTGACTCAAAGAGATTCCCCGATGGTTCGGCGAGGCCACTGGCGCTCTGAATGACAAATCAACATTTCATGTCATTTCGAACATTCCTTGTCATTTCGAACATCACTTGTCATTTCGAACGGAGTGAGAAATCTCTCATCATCCCAAAACCAGTGACTCAAGGAGATTCGACGCTAGCGCTCTGAATGACAAATCAACATTCCTTGTCATTTCGCACCTCACTTGTCATTTCGAGCGGAGTGAGAAATCTCCCATCATACCAGAACCAGTGTCTCAAAGAGATTCCCCGATGGTTCGGGGCAGGCCACTGGCGCTCTGAATGACAAATCAACAATGCTTGTCATTTCCAACATTCCTTGTCATTTCGAACGGAGTGAGAAATCTCTGACTATCCCAGAACCAATGTCTCAAGGGATTCGACGCTAGCGCTCTGAATGACAAATCAACATTTCATGTCATTTCGAACGGAGTGAGAAATCTCTCATCATCCCAAAACCAGTGACTCAAGGAGATTCGACGCTAGCGCTCTGAATGACAAATCAACATTCCTTGTCATTACCAACATTCATTGTCATTTCGAACATCACTTGTCATTTCGAACGGAGTGAGAAATCTCCCATCATCCCAAAACCAGTGACTCAAAGAGATTCCCCGATGGTTCGGGGCAGGCCACTGTCGCTCTGAATGACAAATCAACAATGCTTGTCGTTTCCAACATTCCTTGTCATTTCGAACATTCCTTGTCATTTCGAACGGAGTGAGAAATCTCTGACTATCCCAGAACCAGTGACTCAAAGAGATTCCCCGATGGTTCGGGGCAGGCTGCTGTCGCTCTGAATGCCAAACCGACATTCAATTATGTGACACACGAAAAGATGCCATGGGATCATTCAATTATTCGACCCCAACACTTCCAGATAACCCGACTCGACGCATTCGCCGCTGTCTACATTGATGATGTAGAAGTAGGTTCCATCTTCAAAGCCATCGGCATCAAAGGCATTGTCTGGTTTTGGGGTGGGCTTGCCAGCGTCGTAATCATCGGTCTCGAAGATGAGCTTGCCCCAGCGGTCATAGACTTCCAGCCGGGCATCGTCAAAGGCTTCGACTCCATCGATTATGAAAAAGTCATTTCGATTATCGCCATTTGGAGTGATCACGTTCATGATGCGGTCTAGCAAAATCACGTTGAGCGAGTCTTCGTAAAAGGCATCACCGGCAAGATCAAGCTCACTGCTGCCTTCGGTTATGCTGAAGCTGTCCCATCCGGCACGGCGGCACTTATCGGTAACGTAGAGCCCAAAATTATTGACGCCACCTGCGGGCACCACAAAGGTAGATGGCGTGCTGCCATTGCTTCCCATGGCAAAGCTTGCCCCTCCTTCCAGTCCCCAAAGGATCTCTTCATCGCCGGCTCCGCCTTGAATAAAAGACCTAAGCTCTACGGGCTGGTCTGGACAATTGTCGGTAAGCTGCGGGAAGGTAGCCGTAAGTGGATCAAAAAATGGGTAATTGATCATTACAGAATCACTAAGTGTGGTACCGCAACTGTCGAATACGGTCATATAAACACCCAGTGATTCCCTGTGAAAATCTATCACCGGATTGATATTTTGAACTACGACAGCATCATTTCCCGGATATGCGGTATTTACGTCATCAGACCACGTAAAAAAATAGGGGGGACCATTTCCATTTTCAACCGTAGCCGCAAGGTCTACCGGCTGATTGGCGCATTCGGGTTGTACAAAGGGATTGATAGACGCCGTAAGTGGTTCGGGAATATTATTGACCACCAAGACACTGTCGAGCTTAATCTCAAAATCACAGATATCGGTTACTTCTACCACATAATAGGCAGAATCGGCCGGAACAGGAGCCAAGACTCCTCCACCCATTCCAAGGTTGCCCCAATCATAGATATAAGGCTCGATCCCGTCTACCCCTTCGGCCATGATAACCGTAGAATCTGCAGGACAGGATACTACGACATCGTCTGTAGCCGATAATAAGGTATAAGGATCAACAAATTGGAGCGATGCTGAACTCGTAATCGTATCATTGCAACCATCCAAATATGTAATGCTGATAATGATTTCTTCATTTTCATCGGGGATCATATCCCAGACAGTCTCTATGGCAAAAACGATGGTATCTACCCCTTCCGGGAAATTAAAGATCGGATCTTCCGTAAAAATATAATCTCCACCTGGCCCTGTACCTTCTATGGCCGATCCACCTATAGTCACTGTGATATCTTGCACCGTAAGGCCTCCTGGACGAACAAGTTCGACCCGCGTGGAAGAACATCCCGCAACCAAAACATCTGCATAATCTGGATTGACCACCGTCGCTCCCACAATGGTCGGAGATAAGTTTACGAATACTTCACCGAAGGCGGCAAAGGAACCGGCTTCAAGAAAAACTCCAGATTGAAGTCCTTGGTCTGATGCATTTCCAATGGCCAATTTAATATGATACTCTCCTCCACACTCGACATCTGCCAAAGCGGATAATGTAACAGTCATACCGGGAAATTGAATATCTCCGGCGGGCTGTGCAGTATTATCAAAAAAGTACTGGCTATCTTCAATCCAATTAGGATTAGCTTGTTCACAAGGAGATGCATTTCCGCCACTCGCCATACCAGAGTTTACTGTATTGATGGCCACGGGTGTATCGGTTCCAGGTATCAATGCGATATTGATCGCAGAATTCGTAAATCGGCCCGCGATGCCCGGACCACTTAGAAAAAAACCAAATGCGTCATTGTAATTACTGCATGTAAAACCGGGATATTCTGTAGATGCAAAGACGTAATTAAACTTAACAGAATCGCTAGATGCAACAAAGTCAAATTCAATAATGGCAGCGTTATTAATATCCTGACCCGCAATTTCAACCAAATCAGGGTCATTTACAAAGTCTCCCGAAGCATTTATCATTCCAGTTGCAAACTCTTCTACATCCGCGGTGCCCATTACTATAGCAGAATCAAAAGATAATATATTAGACGTACCCGACAGTAATCCATGCTGTACGCTTACCGTATTTCCTGGCATTCCATTGAAAGTGATGTTGGTGGCATTCACCCCTTCACCAAGTAAAAAGTCGTTAACCAAATCTTCTGCCGTGAATGAATTATCAATCACAATCTGAGCCTGCGCCATCTGCACAGAAACTCCGAAAATTATCGCAAGTAAAAAGAGAAATTTTTTCATAATTCTTGGTTTAAAAAGGGGTTAAATATAGTATTTACCGGATTATGGTAATACTTCCGGTCAGTTCTTTGGTATCTTCTTCTTTTTTTCCTTTGTAGCGGATCACATAATTATAGATCTGCATCTGCGACTGGAACTCGTTGTTTTGGTTAGATCCGTTCCACTTCTGGTCAATATCATTGGACTGAAAGACCTTCTTGCCCCAGCGGTCAAAAATCCGCACTTCAAATTCAAAGAGGTTGGATGCCTTTACACCCCAAAGGTCATTGATCCCATCGCCATTTGGTGTAAACGAACTGGGAATGAAGACTTCAATCGGCGGAATGGTATTTAACTTTACGGTATCCTGACAACCAATATCATCGGTAGTGGTAAGTACAATGGTAAATGGATCTACATCGGTATAGAAATGGCTTGGATCGGCAAGGGTACTGCTATTGCCATCGCCAAAATCCCAGAAATAGGTAGGATTTACAGCACGTGAATAATTCGTGAGCTGCAATCCATAATACTCAAGGTATTGGTAATCAAAATCGGCGCGGACATTCCTCACGGTCACTTTCACAGATTTCTCGGCGCGCATGCCACAGGTATCGGTCACCACTACGGGATAAGATACCGTTCCTTCTGGAAACACCCGATAGATGGTCGTGTCCGATCCGCCCCAGTTGATCTTATAATTGCCTGAGCCTTCGAGAATATCAACTTCGAGGAGTGCACCCGTTTTTTCGCAAATAGCAGTGTCCCGAGAGGTCTCTATCACCACATCTGGAAAGTCGAAGACTACAAAAGTGCTATCGGTAGCTGTATTGCCACATTCATCTTCGGCGATGATCCGCACATTTTGACCCATCGCAGGATTGTAGACAAAGAAATTGGAAAGGGTCTGAATTGCCGTATCGCCATCAATAATCCAGAGATGGCTCCGCTGCCCTATACCACCATCGGTAATGGCGGGGAGCAGAAAGTCATCCAAGCAGGAACTCGCTGTATAGGTATCGGGCAGATAAGCTGTTACAATTACATCGGGCACAGTGACCAGCACATTATCGATAGTGGTGGCTCCACAATCATCTGTTACCGTAAGGGCTATATCGGTGGTCTCTTCCAAGAAATAGGTCAGATTTTGTGAGTTGGATGTGGGCGATCCATTCGCCGTCCACTGGTATTGGTAATTTCCAAAGCCGCCCACCGGGTCGGCCGTGAGATTTATGGTCACATTGCATTCATTGACTTCAAAGTCTTCCCCAAGGTCAAATTGAATGGGAGGATATGCCGGCACTTCCACGTCGAAGCTGGTCTGCACCCCGCTCACCCCACATGTATCGCTCACGGTGACAAAGTAAGTAGTAGAAAAGCCGGGCGATGCATTGATGCTATCGCTCGATGCACCATTGGACCAGCTATAATTATAATTGCCATAACCTCCCGTAATGGTAGGGAACAGAAAAACCGCATCATTGCAATCTACCAACGTATCATTAAAGCCGGTGACGACGAGGGGATCATCTTCATTGATATAAAATCTAAAATTAGAAGTTAGGGTAGCGCCAGAGCAGGATGACGCTACATTGGTGATGACCACATCCACGAATTCAACACCTTCAAAATTAGCGTCGTTGGGAGCAGTGAGCACAAAGGAAACCGTGTCGATCCCAACGGGAAAAACCACGCTATCGGGAAGCGCTGGACTAAAATCTATACCATTAAGTGCAGTTCCGGAAATTTCCAGAAAGGCCGTTTCTTCAATACCCGAACTCGCTGCTGGCCGGATGAATTGAAGCGCAGCCTCACCGCAGCCTTCGTAGAGTGTTGAATCATTTACTCCAACTGGAATATCAAGGTTCACCTGAACGGCACTATTGGATGTGAAGGAACCCGCTTCGAGGAAGACTCCAGAGTCGAGCGCACCATCAGAAGCATCACCAATGGCCAATTTGATATGATACTCTTCGCCACATATCACATTGGCAAAAGCCGTAAGTGTAACCGTAAGACCAGGAAGCAATACGTCACCATCGGGTTGATCGCCATTGTCAACAAAATATATGCTATCGTTTACAAAATTGGGGTTGGCATCTAAGCAAGGCTGATCATTACCGCCAGAAGCGGATCCAGAATTTATTGTATTGATAGCGACAGGGATATCGGTGTCGGGAACCAACGCAATATTCATAGCATTGTCTGAGAAAGGGCCATTGATGCCAGGACCGCTAATGAAAAAACCAAAAGCATCATTGAAACCGGAGCAGGTAAAGCCAGGATATTCGTTCGATCCAAATACATATCGGAACACAAGCGAGTCGCCGTTTGGAACAAAATCGAATTCCAGAATCGCACAGTCATTTATATTATTTTGATTCGATATCTGAATCAGGTCGGGATCATTCTCAACTTCAGGGTCTGGAAAAGGAAATGTTATATTGGCCGCAGCCGTATCCAAATCAGTGGTAGAAGCAGTGTAAAGCACCACCGCTTCTGGAAATTCCACCACGCTACTGCCGCCTGTAAAGCGGGCTATCTGCTTGCTCAAGATATCACCGGAGCCTCCATTGAATGTAATATTCGATACGGTGACCCCATTCCCGAGCAAAACCTGTTGCACCAATTCGGTCGGGGTTAGGGTGGTATCAATTGCAATCTGCGCAGATAAAGTACTAGAAATGAGAATACTGAAAATAAAAATCAGCTTAGAATGTAGAAATTTGGTCATAATTGGTTCTTCAAGAATTAATCACCTCGCAGATTTGTGACGACATGAAGGCTTGGTAGTTGCCTGAAACAAACGGCTCGAAAATACATATTTCCCCTAGAACTGCCATCAAATGATTGCGGCAAATTGAATTACTATATTTGGCATCTTCAAAAAACGAGTAAAATTATGACCGAGACTACCCAATATCTTGACGCGAACAAGGATAAATTTTTGAACGAGCTTGTAGATTTATTGAGAATCCCGTCCGTGAGCACCGATGCCGAGTATAAGGACGACGTATTGAAAGCTGCCGATTTTATCAAAAACAAATTGATAGAAGCAGGGGCTGAAAAGGTAGAAGTTTGTGAGACCAAGGGCTATCCCATCGTATATGGAGAAAAGATAGTTGACGATAAACTCCCCACCGTCTTGGTTTATGGACATTATGATGTGCAACCTGCCGATCCGCTAGAACTTTGGCACTCGCCACCTTTTGAGCCGGTGGTGAAAGACGGACTCGTGATAGCGCGTGGAGCGGCCGATGATAAGGGGCAGGTCTATATGCACGTGAAGGCTTTTGAGTCTATGATGAATACCAACTCCTTGGCCTGCAATATCAAATTCATGATCGAAGGTGAAGAAGAAATAGGATCCGATAACCTCGGCCCTTTTCTGGAAGCCAATAAGGAGCGGCTCTCGGCCGATGTGGTCTTGGTCTCAGATACTGCCATGCTCTCAAACGAAGCGCCGAGCATTACTATGGGTCTGCGCGGCCTGAGCTACGTAGAAGTGGAAGTGACGGGGCCAAATAGGGATCTGCACAGCGGTATTTACGGCGGTGCAGTGGCAAATCCGATCAATGCGCTCGCAGAAATGATCGCATCCCTAAAAGATGAGAATAACCGCATCACCATACCCGGCTTTTACGATGATGTGATCGAACTTACCCCCGAAGAGCGCATAGGGCTCAATGCTGCTCCGTTTGACGAAGAAGAGTATAAGGCCGATCTGGAAATAGATGATGTGGCTGGCGAGAAAACCTATACCACCCTAGAGCGCGCCAGCATACGCCCCACACTTGATGTAAACGGTATATGGGGCGGATACACCGCGCCCGGTGCCAAAACGGTATTGCCTTCTAAGGCCTACGCCAAAATCTCGATGCGCCTCGTGCCGGGGCAGTCTTCCGACAAAATAACCAAGCTCTTCTCAGATCACTTCAAAACCCTCGCACCAGACGGCATCAAGGTGAAGGTAAAACCGCACCATGGTGGCGAGCCCGCAGTGACCCCCACCGATTCGGTAGCCTATAAAGCCGCCGAAATGGCCGTAGAAGAAGCCTTTGGCAAAAAGCCAATACCCATGCGCGGGGGGGGTTCCATCCCTATCGTTTCCCTTTTTGAAAAAACCCTTGGACTCAAAACCATTCTGATGGGATTTGGACTGGACTCCAATAAAATCCACTCGCCCAATGAAAACTACGGACTCTTTAATTATTATAAAGGAATTGAAACCATCCCGCTATTCTTCAAACATTTTGCAGCGCTTTCTGCGTGAGTTCCTTTTCGTCGGCTTACTCGTAGCACTATTCACTTCATGTGATTATAGCGACGTAGAAGTACGTGAGATCGGAGCCCTGAGCATAGAGAAGCTCGATAAGAATGGCTTAACGCTAAATGGAGCGGTAAAAGTGTATAATCCGAATTCGTATAAGATAAAGATCGTCTCTACCGATGCCGATGTATATCTGGAAGGGCGCAAGGCCGGCAAGGCCAAACTCTTGAAGAATATTACCATCCCTGCCAATTTTGAAGACTATGTAGAAGTAAGCATCCGTGCCGATTTTGATGAAGCAAAAGCGCAGCTGCTGCCCATTATTCTGGGAGCGGCCATCAAGCGTGGTGCAGACATCCAGATAAAAGGCGACATACGCGCCAAGTCCTTCTTGATCAGTAAGAAGTTTGACTTTGAGTATGCGCATCGGGCCGATTTTTAAATCGCATGGCTGCAAAAGGCAAATCAAAATCCAATGCGCTGATCTACGAGTCAAGCCCCTACCTGCTCCAGCATGCGCATAATCCGGTAGACTGGTTGCCCTGGGGCGATGATGCCCTGGCCAAAGCAAAGGCCGAAGACAAGCCGCTACTCATAAGCATAGGCTATAGCGCATGCCACTGGTGCCATGTGATGGAGCGCGAGAGCTTTGAAGACGAAGCTGTTGCCCATCTGATGAACCAAAACTTCATCTGCATCAAGGTAGACCGCGAAGAGCGCCCCGATGTAGATCAAGTTTATATGGAAGCCGTACAGATGATGCAGCAGCAGGGCGGATGGCCGCTTAATTGCGTCGCCACCCCCGAAGGCAAGCCCATTTACGGGGGTACGTACTTCCCGAAGGAAAATTGGATATTATTGCTGGGGCAATTGGCAAAATTATGGCGTGATGATCGCCAAAAAGCATTGGAGTATGGCGCGCAGGTGGCCGAAGCCATGCAGGTGAGCGGAGCCATGCCAGCGCTGAAGAAAGGGAGCAAGCTACCCAACTCTATCCTCGAAAATACAATTGCAAATTGGCAGCAGCGCTTTGACCCGATTTATGGCGGACCGAATAAAGCCCCCAAGTTTCCGCTGCCGTGCAACTTGCTCTTTCTGCTTCATTACGGAGCCTTAAAGCAAAACAGAGCAGTGCTAAAACACGTCGAGCTCACGCTCGATAAAATGGCCATGGGTGGCATCTACGACCAAGTAGGTGGCGGCTTCACGCGCTACTCCACCGATATATACTGGAAGGTGCCCCATTTTGAAAAGATGCTTTACGATAATGCCCAGTTGCTTGGGCTCTATGCCGAAGCCTTTAAATATTTCGGGAAGCCACATTATAAAGCCGTCTGCCAAGGCATAAACGATTGGCTCGAAGCCGAAATGCAAAATGGCGCCGGGGCTTTTTTCAGTGCGCTCGACGCCGATAGCGAAGGCAAGGAAGGAGCATTTTATACTTTTCCTGAAAGTATAACCGCAGAGATCCCAGCCTTCGCAGATCACTATCATACCGATGGTCAGGCGCTTTGGGAAGGAAAGCTCATACCCGTGCGCAGCACCGAAAGTGCCCTAGGAAGCCCAGAAGCACAAGGAGAATTTGCCGAACTGAACCATAAACTACTCGCCATTAGGACTCTAAGGGAGAGACCTGCCACCGACGATAAGACGATCTGCTCTTGGAATGCAATGCTGGCCACTGGTTTCATAAAAGCCGGCCGCTATGCCGATATCGGCGGTGCCATGGCCAAAGCAGAAGGCATCCTTCGATTTATCGAAACCGAATGCTTCGACCCCGATACCGGCCATCTCGCCCATAGCTGGAAAGAAGGGAAAACCAAAAAGATCGGCTTTCTGGAAGACTACGCTTTTTTGGCGGAAGCCTATCTAGAGCGCTATGCAGCGAGTTTTAACGAAGAAGACGCCCTGCGCGCTAAATTCTTTTGCGATCTGGCCATAGATCGGTTTTACGATTCCCGAAAAGGACTGTTTTTTTATACGGCCGATACGCAGACCGACCTAATTAGCAGACCGGTAGAGCTCAGCGATAATGTGATACCTTCGAGCAATGCCGTAATGGCAAACCTATTAAAAAAGTTGGCCGGCCTATTCGAAAACAACCAATATGAAAAAATCTCTGACCGACTATTGGAAGGCGTCTACAAGCAGATAGAAGAATATGGCGAAGGCTATGGACATTGGAGCGAGCTCCTTTTGATGCATGGCATAGGCACTCCCGAGATCGTGGTGGCCGGAGCAAGGGCTTTTGAAATCGCGGCAGAAATTGATCTGACCTATTTCCCCTTGAGCATCCGCGCCGCGGCTATTAAAAGTTCGTCGTTGGCAATTTTCAAAGATCGGCATAAAGAAGGCCATACGCTGACGTACATTTGTCAAAACCGCAGCTGCCTGGCACCCGCCCATACCGCTGCCGAAGCCAGTATGGAGATTGAAAAAATTAAGAAATCTGTCGAACTTCCGTAATAACACGCTGGCCTTATTGGCGCTAAGCCTGAGCTATTTAAGCGCTACTGCCCAGCTACTCTCCCCCCCATCGGGCGAAGAATTTGCCCTGAGCCAAAAGTTCAACCCGCGCTTCATCTCAAATAATGACATCGAAGAGATTAGGCTTGAGATCGATATTAAAAAAGACGGTGACCGCATACGCACCAGTTTTCAGAGCGAGACCTATCAATTTTACCCCAACGGGAGAATCAAAATGTTTTCAAAGATCAATAAGCGACTGCGCGATACGGCCATCACCTATTACGAATATGTAGGCGACCGGCTGGACTGTGAAGTAAAGAACGATGCCGCGGGCATGTTCAGCTATTGCTATATCTATAACGATAGCGGCATGCCGGTATCCCGGAAATATGGCCGATCGGAGCGATTTCAAAACCTGAGCGAAGCCAATGGCTTCACCAATGAATCTGACATCACCTCAGAAAATTACTCCTACGCCCAATATGAAAACCAGCTGCACAGCACCCTCTTCAACGCTTCGGGAAGGCCCTACCTAAAGGAGATACGCTATTACGATGCCAATACCTATCTCTTAAAATACTCCCGCTCCTACGTGCTCAGCAGTAATCGGTACGAAGAAGAATACACCTATAATGAGCGCGGCTGGCTGGCCGAAAAGATGGTAAGTGATGGCAAGAAGCCCTACACGCTCAAGTATAGCTATGATGAAGCCGGCAATATCATTGAAGAAAACCGCTATGAAAACGACGGGCTCATCTACCGCAAGGAATATGTCTATGAAGGCAATACCATGCGGCTCACGGCTGAGCTGCGGCGCGATGAAGTAGAAAATCTCATCGTGATCACTACCTATGATTACACCAACCGATAATTTCGGGAGTCGGTCTATTCTCTTATTTTTGCCCCACCTATATAAACCGTAGTATGAAAATCAGGATTTTTGCAGCGACCCTTTTAATGATAATTGCCACCCTTCCGGTAAAGGCCGACGAAGGAATGTGGCTCCCGATGTTGATCAAGCGATTGAATCAACGCGACCTTCAAAAAATGGGTCTCCAGCTCACCCCCGAAGAGATCTACAGCGTCAATAATTCCAGCCTTAAAGATGCGATCGTATCTATGGGTGGTTTTTGTACGGCCGAGATCATCAGCCCCAATGGACTGATGCTCACCAATCACCACTGCGGCTACGATGCCATTCGTGAGAACAGCACGGTAGAAGATGATATATTGACCAACGGGTTCTGGGCCAAATCTTACGATCAGGAAAAACCAAACGAAGGTCTTTTCGTCTCTTTCTTGGTGAGAATGGAAGATATGACCGAGCGCGTGCTCAAGGAGCTGGAAGGGATCAATTCGGAGCAGGAGCGGAACGCGAAGATCGCGGAAATGAGCCAAACGATAGCAGCCGAAGCCGAAGAAGGCAATGATTATGATGCCGAAGTAAAAAGCTTTTATGTGGGCAATGAGTTTTACCTTTTCGTGTACGAAACTTATGAAGATGTGCGGCTGGTGGGAACACCGCCAGAATCGATCGGTAAATATGGCGGCGATACGGATAACTGGATGTGGCCGCGCCAAACGGGCGACTTCTCCATGTTTCGCGTCTACTCGGGCGCCGACGGAAAGCCAGCTCCATACAGTGAAGACAATATTCCGCTGAAGCCCAAGCATTTTCTACCGGTTTCTATCGCAGGGGTAGAAGAAGGAGACTTTACCATGACCTTTGGATACCCTGGAAGCACCGATCGCTACCTTACTTCATTTGGTATCGAACAGGCGCTTGATAAAAAGAACCCTACGATCGTAGAAATCCGAGATGCGAAACTGGCCGCGCTACGTCAGGATATGAAAGATAGCGATGCCGTGCGCTTGAAGTACGCTTCCAAATATGCACAGATCGCCAATTACTGGAAGTATTTCATCGGCCAGAGCGAGCAGCTTTCTGAGCTGGATGTGAAAGGGACTAAGGAAGAACTCGAAGCCGGGTTTCAACGGTCGGCCGATGCGGAACCCGATCGGAAAGCGAAGTATGGCGATGCCTTGAAAATGATCAAAGATGGCTTTGCAGCGAAAGACAATACCGTAATAGGCGGCACCTATGTGGTAGAAGGTGGGCTTTTAGGTGCCGACGCCGTGCTCTTCACCTACCGTATGTCGCAGCAGCTTGAGCCATACATGGCCATGGAAGCCGGCACCGACAAGGAAGCCATGAAGGATCAGCTCAAAATTATGGCAGCCGAATTCTTTGAAGGGATAAACCTACCCACCGAAAAGAAATTATTTGCGGTTACGCAGGCGCTTTACGCGAAAAACGTAGTCGCCGACCAGCAGCCCGAGTACCTGCGCGAGTTAGGAGATAAATACGAAGGCAAATGGATGAAATTTGCCGATAAGGTCTACGGCAAAAGTGTATTTACCGACCTTGGTAAGATCAGCGCCTTCATAGAAAAGCCCGATGGAAAAACCCTTGAAAAAGACCCGATGAAAGAGATCGCCGATGATATGTTTGCCATATATCGCGGGCAGGCTGCGGCCAATGCTGAAGCAAATGAGCTATTGGCCAAAGGCAACAGGGCTTTTCAGGCAGGACTCCGTGAGATGATGCCCGAAAAGGATTTTTATCCCGATGCCAATTCTACCATGCGGGCTTCTTTTGGAAATGTGCGTGACTACGAGCCCAGGGATGGCGTGAAGTATAAATTTTACACTACGCTGGAAGGGGTCATGGAAAAGGAAAATCCGAATGATGATGAGTTCATCGTTCCCACCAAGCTCAGCGAGCTCTACGCCGCAAAAGACTACGGCCAATACGCTGACAAAGATGGAAAGCTCCGTGTGAACTTCATCAGCACCAATGACATAACTGGCGGAAACTCTGGCAGCCCAGTTATAAATGGCAAAGGCGAATTGGTAGGCCTGGCCTTCGATGGCAACTGGGAAGCGATGAGCGGCGACATCAATTTTGAGACTTCCATACAGCGCACCATTTCGGTCGACATCCGCTACGTGCTTTTTATCATTGACAAAATGGGTGGCGCGAAGAACCTCATTGACGAGATGAAATTGGTAAAAGCCGGTAACACCAGCGCCCGCCGCGAAATGGTTCCTTCCGAAGCCAGAAAGTCGCGCGAAGCTGAAAAGGCCAACGCGACAGAAAAGCAAGTGAAATAGTTCTTGGTGGTGGGTGTTTGGTGTTTTATGTCACACGCATCCCGCCACCGACAATGCGTTCTCAGTTCCCGACGATTGAGATGAGTGTGAACATATGCTTCGGGATTAACAGTTTAAGTTTCAAAATGAATAGCAGGATTGAAACTCTTCTATAACTGAAAATACCTTGTGGAGCTTCACGCATTAGACCCCGGGGGTCTCCAAGACCCGTGGGGTCTGTTTGGTTCCGCAGCTACAATTCCTAAGCCTTCGCACCACTACATACGCACCGCAAAAAGCGGTCGACGTAGCGGATTTGGTATAGAATGAAAATTACCTCGAGACCCGGAGCGGTTAACCTGAACCATTGTTGCGCTTTACTTATAGGCAACGGCTGCCAAGAGTTTTGATTCAGACCCCACGGGTCTTTGAGACCCCCGGGGTCTCCAACCACCGCTACGCAGCTACAATCCCTACGCCCCCGCGCCACTACATACGCACCGCAAAAAGCGGTCGACGTAGCGGATTTGGTATAGAATGAAAATTGTATCGAGACCCGCCACCGACAATGCGTTCTTACTTCCCGACCATTGAAATGGATACAAACGGATACTTCGGGATATTTAAAGTTTAAGTTTCAAAATGAATAGCAGGATTGAAACTTTTCTACAACTGAAAATACCTTGTGGAGCCTCACGCATTAGACCCCGGGGGTCTCCAAGACCCGTGGGGTCTGTTTCGTTCCGCAGCTACAATCCCTAAGCCTTCGCACCACTACATACGCACCGCAAAAAGCGGTCGACGTAGCGGATATGGTATAGAATGAAAATTGTATCGAGACCCGGAGCGGTTAACCTGAACCATTGTTGCGCTTTACTTATAGGCAATGGCTGCCAAGAGTTTTGATTCAGACCCCACGGGTCTTTGAGACCCCCGGGGTCTCCAACCACCGCTACGCAGCTACAATCCCTACGCCCCCGCGCCACTACATACGCACCGCAAAAAGCGGTCGACGTGACGGATATGGTATAGAATGAAAATTGTATCGAGACCCGCCACCGACAATGCGTTCTTACTTCCCGACCATTGAAATGGATACAAACGCATACTTCGGGATATTTAAAGTTTAAGTTTCAAAATGAATAGCAGGATTGAAACTCTTCTACAACTGAAAATACCTTGTGGAGCTTCACGCATTAGACCCCGGGGGTCTCCAAGACCCGTGGGGTCTGTTTCGTTCCGCAGCTACAATCCCTACGCCCCCGCGCCACTACATACGCACCGCAAAAAGCGGTCGACGTAGCGGATATGGTATAGAATGAAAATTGTATCGAGACCCGGAGCGGTTAACCTGAACCATTGTTGCGCTTTACTTATAGGCAATGGCTGCCAAGAGTTTTGATTCAGACCCCACGGGTCTTTGAGACCCCCGGGGTCTCCAACCACCGCTACGCAGCTACAATCCCTACGCCCCCGCGCCACTACATACGCACCGCAAAAAGCGGTCGACGTGACGGATATGGTATAGAATGAAAATTGTATCGAGACCCGCCACCGACAATGCGTTCTTACTTCCCGACCATTGAAATGGATACAAACGGATACTTCGGGATATTTAAAGTTTAAGTTTCAAAATGAATAGCAGGATTGAAACTTTTCTACTACTGAAAATACCTTGTGGAGCTTCACGCATTAGACCCCGGGGGTCTCCAAGACCCGTGGGGTCTGTTTCGTTCCGCAGCTACAATCCCTAAGCCTTCGCACCACTACATACGCACCGCAAAAAGCGGTCGACGTAGCGGATATGGTATAGAATGAAAATTGTATCGAGACCCGCCACCGACAATGCGTTCTTACTTCACGACCATTGAAATGGATACAAACGCATACTTCGGGATATTTAAAGTTTAAGTTTCAAAATGAATAGCAGGATTGAAACTCTTCTACAACTGAAAATACCTTGTGGAGCTTCACGCATTAGACCCCACGGGTCTCCAAGACCCGTGGGGTCTGTTTCGTTCCGCAGCTACAATCCCTAAGCCTTCGCACCACTACATACGCACCGCAAAAAGCGGTCGACGTAGCGGATTTGGTATAGAATGGAAATTATATCGAGACCCGGAGCGGTTAACCTGAACCATTGTTGCGCTTTACTTATAGGCAATGGCTACCAAGAGTTTTGATTCAGACCCCACGGGTCTTGGAGACCCCCGGGGTCTCCAACCACCGTTCCGCAGCTACAATCCCTAAGCCTTCGCACCACTACATACGCACCGCAAAAAGCGGTCGACGTGACGGATATGGTATAGAATGAAAATTACATCGAGACCCGGAGCGGTTAACATGAACCATTGTTGCGCTTTACTTATAGGCAACGGCTGCCAAGAGTTTTGATTCAGACCCCACGGGTCTTGGAGACCCCCGGGGTCTCCAACCGCCGCTCCGTCGCTGCTATTCCTAAGCCTTCGCACCACTACATACGCACCGCAAAAAGCGGTCGACGTGACGGATATATCGGACAGAATTGCATAGGAACCCAAAGTAACCACCTCTAGCCCTTCTTCTTTCCAGCTACAAAATCCTTTAGGTAGAAAGGCTCGAAATAGGCGGTGTCGACAATGTCATTTTCCAGAAATTTGCCGTTGGCCAAAGCTGCCATTCCCCGGGCAGATGCAAATTGATCATCAATAAATTGGAATCCTTTTGGATCGAGAAGCGCGCGGCATTTTTCGGCGCCATCGCCGAAATATTTTACCATCTTGAATCCTTCTGCTTCGGGAAAGCTCCCTTCATCGAGCACTTCTGCCCGGGTGCGGAAGACCTGCCGCCCGCTGCCGTCATAGCCCGCAGAATAGACTTCCATCCTTCGGGCATCTATCATGGGGATGAGCAAAGTCTGCCTATCGCCATCTGCCAGTGCAGAACACATGGCTTGAAGGGTGTTGACGGCAAGCAGGGGAATATTCTTCGCGAAAGCAATGCCCTTTGCGGCCGAAACGCCGATGCGCAAACCGGTATAAGAGCCGGGACACTTCACTCACTGCCACAGCCTCCAGCTCGTCAAAACCATCGGGAAGCCCAGCCATCACCTCAGCGATGAGCGTATTAAGCTTTTCGGCGTGGGTATATCCAGCAGAGCGGTCTTCGGCGATGGCGGCCACTTCACCTCTTGCCGAAAGGCAAACCGAACAGACCTTCGTGCTCGTCTCGATGCAAAGGATATAGGCCAAACTAGTCTTTGTCGTATAGATTGTCTTTAGAAACTACCGTCACCTTATCGCCGGCCTGAAGCTGCTTCGAGACCAAATCATAGGGCCCCGAAACCACGTTCTCCCCTTCTTTGAGACCTGAGAGAATCTCGATGTACATATCATCTTGGATCCCCGTTTCTACTGCCCGGGCGGTGGCCAGCTCACCATCTACGCTGAATACCACGGTGATCGGATCCTTATCGTCCGTATCGGTCTTGCCCACCATACGCTCTACGGTAGAGCGCTCCTTGCCCGAAGCCGTATCTAGGCGGGTGGTCACACACTCGATGGGTATGGAGAGCACACCCGATTTTTTCTCTGTGCGGATATCTACCGTGGCATTCATACCGGGGCGGAATGGTGATAGCTCGCCGCCGGCCAGATCATCATACGATGCTCTCACGATGCGGATCTTCACTTCAAAATTGGTAATCTGATCGGCAGAGAGTCCGGTCGACTTGGCCGAATTGGCGATTTCGGTAACCACGCCGGTAAATTTTCGATCGATGTAGGCATCGACTTCGACCTCGGCGGTATCGCCGAAAGCTACCCGCACGATGTCGCTCTCATTTACCTCGGCCAGCACTTCCATGACTTCGAGATTGGCCACGCGCATGATCTCCGTACCCGTCATCTGCATCGCGCCTACCACCTGCTCGCCCACTTCTACGCTCAGGCTGGAGATGGTGCCATCCATCGGGGCATAAATCGTGGTGCGATCATAGGAGTCGCTGGCTTCTTTTACCGAAGCACTCGCCGACTCGATGGAATAGGTGGCGGCTTTTACACTCTGCTCTGCTGCCTGCACTTCGGCATCGGCGGTCTCAAAACTGGCTTCGACATTATCAAATTCGGCCGGAGAGATGGCGCCTTGATCAAGCAAGGTTTGATTTCTCTTTCGTATCGCTTTATTATTGGTAAACTGTGCCTTGGCCTGTAGCAACCTGGCTTCGGCGCTGGCCTTATTGGCGCGGGCATTATTGAGCGCCGCCACGGCCTTATCGCGGGCGGCCTGAGCTAGATCGGGATTGATCTTTACCAGTAGATCTCCTTGCTTTACTTTGGCACCATCTTTAAAAGGAAGCTCCAATATCTTGCCAGATACTTCCGAAGATATGATGACTTCGGTCTCGGGCTGGATTTTACCATTGGCGATCACCGTCTCGGCAATCGTCCGTAACTCCGCTTTTTGGGTGGTGACGCGTAGCTCATCTCCCGCACTGCGCTTGACAATGGTCAGGATGATTAGACCCACCACGAGTATCGCAGCGATCCATATCCATCGTTTGGTGGTTTTGCTGATTGCCATAATAGACCTTTTTTAAAGCGTTATCGGGTTGCCAAGGTAGAAATCGAGAATCTTGGTGCGGAATACGAAATCGTATTTTGCATTGGTCATCGAACTCTGGGCGTTGGCATATTGCGTTTTGATATTGTTGAAATCTACTGCGTTTATGACGCCCTGCTCAAAACGCACTTCGGCATACTTAAACGATTCCTTGAGCGCTTCTACTGATTTTGAAGCTGCTAAGTAGCTGTTCATGGCCGACTTGGCATCTACATAGGCCTGCTCCACATCAAAGCGAAGCTGGTTTGAGATTTGAGAATATGCGATATCTGCATCGAGCTGGTTTACTTTGGCAAAGTTGAGATTGGACCGTGCCGACAGCCCATTGAAAATCGGAATGCTCAAATTGAGCTGAATATTCTGGTTGAAGTTATCATTGAGCTGATCACCTAATCCTTTTGACTCGAAATTGAAAACCGGTTGATCGGTCACCACGATCTGTGTGCTCCCCAAGACCCTACCTATCGGCACTTGCTCTATCTCGGTGGGGCCGCCCACTACCACACGGTTATTTCCAGAATACCCCGAGCCCACTGAGCCACTCAAACTAAGATTTGGATAGAGATTTCCGCGCGCTGCGGCGAGTCCAAATTCGGCGGAAGCCCTACGGCGCTCGGCCGCTTGAATCTGTGGCATATTTTGCTTGGCCGCAATGTATATGTCCATGGCCGATTTTGAAAGCAGCTCTGCACCTTCATCCGACAGGTCGGGCTTCGCGATATCGAAATCTTCGGCTTCTTGCGGATCGAGCTGCATGAGCTGGGTAAGGTTTAGGGTAGAAATGGCCTGCGCATTCTGGGCCGTGATCAGGTTAAATGATTCTTGTGCCTGCTGAGCTTGGGTATCGTACAGACTGCCCTGTGGCTCTTGGCCGGCTTCTACGAGCACCACCATGCGCTGCACCTGCTTATCGGTAAGGGCGAGCTGTTGCTGGCCAATAGCTACATTTTCTTTGGCGCGGAGAATGTTGAGATAGGCCAGACAGAGCTGTAAGGAGATATCATTTCGTATCCTGTCCAGATCGTATTTGCTGGCTTCAAACGATTCCTTATTCTGCTTAATCGTATTGATTTTTGAAAAGCCATTGAAGAGATCGACCGTAGAGCTCATGAAGAAATTTCCTGTGGCCACCTGCTGCGATGCAAATTGATTGGTAAAAGGATCGATACGCTGACCGAAATTATAGCCGTAGCTAGCTTGTGCATTCAGATTTGGCAGCAGCCCATACTTACTTTGCGTCAGGTTAATATCAGAGCGCTCGATATCGAGCTTGGCCTGCTGCACGGTGAGATTATTGGTGATGGCGTAGTCTATACATCCTTCCAAATCCCAGGTTTTCTGGGCGTTGAGCTGGCTCGATGCCAATGCCAGTATGAGTATTGATACGTATATAGATCGTTTCATGGGTTCGCTATGAAAGCCTAAAGATAGAAAGCTCAGAAATGTAGATCGAGATGAATTGATAAGCGGCTGCCGATACGGCTAAGTGGCGCTAGAGTGCGGTGATCTCCATCTCTACCCTTCTGTTGGCTTCGGCCTGTCGATTATTGACCGGCACGGGATAGATCATCTTGGCATTGCCCACGCCTTCGTAGTTCATGCGCGATTTTGACACTCCCTTTTCTACCAGCTTATCGTAGATCGCTTCGGCACGGGCTTCGCTCAGCTTGCGGTACTTACGCTTATTGCGCTTGCTCTCTCCATTCACATGCCCTTGAATGGAAATGGTAATGGATTCGTTTATTTCCATAAATTCTTTGAGCTGATCAAGCGCCGGAAGGCTCTTATCCAAAATCACCGTTTTATCACTGTCAAACTTGATGTTCTCCAAATTTATCCGATCACCCAGTTCCATCTTTTTCAGTTTAAGGTCGACTTCGTAGAGCGAGTCATTTTTGGGTATGATCTCGGTAGAGCCCAGCAAATATCCCTTTTTTACCGCGTTGATCCTATAGGTTCGGTAGCTCACTACATCGAGCCGCACTTGCGATATTACGGGATAGCGCGACGGGATGGTATCGGGCAGGCCTTCGATGAATACATTTGAAGCTATCGGGGCACCCGTCTGCTTATCGGTCACCGATACGATGAGCTTGCGCAATGGGACTTCGTAGGTTGGCTCGCCTTCTTGGGTGGTATCGGTATTGGGGTTCAGCTTTCTATAATGAAGGTAGATGGTATGGCCTTCGTTTTCCCGAAAGGGGTTGTCTACCAGCAGATAGAACACTTCGCCGCGACGCACCTGAAGCGGCCTGCTGTACGAACTGCCCGGCCCTGATGGCACATAATCATCAGTAGAGCTGGCAGAGAGTCCCGTCTGGCCATTTACTTCTATATTCTTTCGGGATATGTTGGTGCGCACTGGAATTTTATTGCCATCGGCTATATCTTGGCAGAAGTTTGGCCCATCGTATTGGAAGAGCATAAAGTCAAAGTCATCATCCTTTCGGATGGGAATCAGATCAAACGTAAAGATGGCATCGTACGGCGCTATAAAGCGGTACCATACTGTATTATGCTCACGCTCTATAAAGTAGGGGTCTCCCAATTCATAGTCACGTATCTCGAGTTGCTTTCCGAAGCCTTTCGGCGAAAAGACCGGACCTACTACGGTATCATTGAGCAGCAGCGCCCCACGACAATCCGATGCCGTTTCGCCAAGTTGCACCGGTTTTGTCTGGCCTTGAGCCAAAACCAAAACAAGAGAGAAAAACACGGTTATTAAAGCCCTTAGCATTTTGATCTGTTCGCGGCTGCGAAAATATACAATCGGTTAATAATTCAGGTTAGAACCGAGCCATCTTTCCATATCTTTAACTTCAATCCCTTTGCGGCCAGCTATATCGGTCACCTGATCTTTGGCGATTTTGCCCACACCAAAATACTTGGAATCGGAATGCGTGAAGTATAAACCCGATACCGATGAAGCGGGGTACATCGCATAATTTTCTGTAAGGTCGATCCCCGTCAGTTCTTTTGCCTTGAGCAAATTAAATAGCCCTGGCTTCTCTGTATGGTCGGGGCAGGCAGGATAGCCCGCCGCAGGTCGAATGCCTTGATATTTTTCCTTCACCAATTCTTCTTTGTTGAGGCTTTCGCGCTCCGCATAGCCCCAGAAGTCTTTCCGCACCTTCTCGTGCATGAGCTCCGCAAAGGCTTCCGCCAATCTATCGGCCAAAGCCTTGAGCATTATACTATTATAATCATCGTGATTAAGGCGAAAGCGCTCCAGATGCTTCTCGATCCCGATTCCTGCGGTCACGGCAAAACCACCTATATAATCTACCTTTCGCGAGTCTTTCGGCGCTATGAAGTCGGCGAGTGAAAGGTTGGGCTGCCCAGGCGCTTTCTTCACCTGCTGGCGAAGGCATTGAAAACTGTGGATCAAAGCCCCATTTCCGGAAGGGTCATAGACTTCTATGGTATCGCCATCTACAGTATTGGCTGGCCATATCCCAAGTACTGCATTGGCCTTGAGCCATTTATTGGTAATGATCTCCTTGAGCATCTCGCCCGCATCGGTGTATACTTTTTTGGCTTCAGCCCCTACCACCTTATCGTCTAATATTTGCGGGAAGCGGCCATGCAGATCCCAGGTCTGAAAAAAGGGGGTCCAGTCGATATAGGAAGCTATCTCGCGAAGGGAATACTCTTCAACCTTCTTGACGCCCAAGAACTTCGGTGCCGATGCCGGTGGATGGGTATCCCAATCTATGGCCAGCTTATTCTTCACCGCCCGCTCGTAGGTAAGGTATTCTTTGCGTTGCTCTTTATTGGCGTGGTGCACGCGTATTTTCTCATATTCTTTTTGCACTTCGCCTATATACTCGCCCTTGCCGGAGCTCAGTAGGCGCTCTACCACGGTAACCGAGCGCGATGCGTCGGCCACATGAACGGTCTGGCTCTTGGTATAATTCTTTTCTATTTTTACGGCAGTATGCACCCTAGATGTGGTGGCGCCGCCTATCAGCAGCGGGATATCGAGCCCTAAGCGCTCCATCTCGGCAGCTACGTTTACCATCTCTTCGAGGCTCGGGGTTATGAGACCGCTCAGACCTATGATGTCTACTTTCTCTTCGATGGCGCGCTGAATGATCTTATCGGCCGGCACCATTACGCCCATATCTATCACTTCGTAATTATTGCAGGCCAACACTACGCCCACGATGTTTTTTCCGATGTCGTGTACATCGCCTTTCACGGTGGCCAGCAGTATCTTACCAGCGGTCGATGTATCGTTAAAAAGCTTCTTGTCCTCTTCAATATAGGGCAAGAGATAGGCCACCGACTTCTTCATCACCCGGGCACTTTTAACCACTTGGGGAAGGAACATTTTTCCTGAGCCAAAGAGATCGCCCACCACATTCATCCCATCCATGAGCGGGCCTTCTATCACATGCAGCGGCCGCTCATGCTGTTGCCGAGCTTCTTCGGTATCTTCTACGATATAGGCGTCGATACCTTTTACCAGCGAATGTGCCAGCCGCTCGGCCACGGGGAGCTTCCGCCACTCTTCCGACTTGGCTTCGGTAGCCTTGTTGTTCCCTTTCACCGATTCTGCATAGTCGAGCAGGCGCTCGGTAGCATCACTGCGACGGTTAAGCAATACATCTTCTACCCTACTCAATAAGTCGGGTTCGATATCGCTGTATACGCCCAGCATAGAAGGGTTTACGATACCCATATCCAACCCTGCCTTGATGCCGTGGTATAGAAAGGCGCTGTGCATGGCTTCGCGCACAGTATCATTGCCCCTGAAGGAGAAGGATACGTTGCTCACGCCGCCGCTCACCTTGGCACTGGGGAGATTTTCTTTGATCCATGTAGTGGCTCGAAAAAAGTCGAGCGCATTATTTACGTGCTCATCGAGCCCAGTGGCAACGGGAAATATATTGGGATCAAAGATGATGTCATCGGGGTTGAAGCCTACCGTTCTTGTCAAAATCTTGTAGGAGCGGCCACAGATTTCCTTCCTGCGTTCCAAGCTGTCGGCCTGTCCCAATTCATCAAAGGCCATGACCACTACGGCAGCGCCATATTTGCGTATGCGGCTTGCCTGGTAGATAAATTCGGCTTCGCCCCCTTTTAGGCTTATGCTGTTTACGATCGACTTGCCCTGCACGCATTTCAGCCCAGCTTCAATAATGCTCCATTTTGAAGAGTCTATCATAACTGGAACCTTCGCTATATCTGGCTCAGCGGCGATAAGATTAAGAAACCGCACCATGGCCTTTTCGCCATCGAGCATTCCTTCATCCATATTTACGTCAAGTATTTGGGCACCGCCTTCTACCTGTTCCAATGCCACCTGGACGGCTTCTTCGTAGAGATTCTCTTTTATGAGCCGCAGGAATTTCCGGCTGCCGGTTACATTGGTGCGCTCACCGACATTTACAAAATTGGATTCGGGTCTTATCAACAGGCCTTCAAGCCCACTCAGTCTCATCATTCCTTATGCTTGGGTCGTTTCAATGATTTCACTGGCAAAGCGTGCCCTGGGGCTATACTTTTCTGCAAGCTTGGCCAATGCCGCGATATGCTCTGGCGTAGTTCCGCAGCAACCACCGAGAATATTCAAAAATCTATTTTTCAAAAAATCTTCCACTTCGGCTGCCATCTCTTCAGGGGTTTGGTCATAGGCTCCGAATTCATTGGGAAGGCCTGCATTTGGGTGTGCGCTCACGGCAAATGGTGCTTTCTCAGAGAGCACTTTCAAATAAGGCCGCAACTGAGCTGCACCCAGGGCACAGTTGAGGCCGATAGAGAGCAGGGGAAAATGCTCAATGGAGATCAAGAAAGCCTCGGTAGTCTGCCCTGTAAGCGTGCGGCCACTGGCATCGGTAATGGTTCCCGACACCATAACGGGAACATCGCTGCCACGCGCTTCGAGCACTTCGCCTATGGCGAAAAGGGCGGCCTTTGCGTTGAGCGTATCAAATACGGTCTCGACCAATAGTATATCCACGCCACCGTCGAGAAGCGCTTCGGCCTGTAGGGTATAGGCCATGCGGAGATCATCGAAAGTCACGGCGCGAAAGCCGGGGTCATTCACGTCGGGAGAAATGCTGGCCGTCCGATTGGTTGGCCCCATGGATCCGGCGACAAACCTAGGCTTGTGCGGTTCTTTGGCCGTAAAAATATCGGCCACTTCGCGGGCGATCTTGGCGCTGTGGAAGTTGATATCGTATACCGCAGTTTCCAGGTGATAATCGGCCTGCGCGATGGTGGTGCCGCTAAAGGTATTGGTCTCGGCAATATCGGCACCAGCGGCAAAGTACTGGCTGTGGATATCGGCTATAATATCGGGACGCGTAAGGCTGAGCAGGTCGTTGTTTCCCTTCAGGGAATGGGGATGGTCTTTAAACCGCTCTCCGCGAAAATCGTCTTCGGTAAGCGTATGGCGCTGTATCATGGTGCCCATGGCACCATCGAGTATCAAAATCCGCTTGGTCAATTGCTCTCGAAGTAGGGCGGTATTGCTTCTATGCATACAGGTGGGAACAAGGCCGAAGCCCAAAGGTTTAGGATGCAAAAATGGCGATAATTTTGGGAAAAAGGGGCATTGAAAAGGAATGGTCTTTTTACGGTTTTATAGACAGGTATTCCAATTAGGAAGAATGGTGCAAGGATGGTGAAACCAAGGGTCTGAATCATCCGTTTTCGCAAACCTTCGTCTGTTATCAACCCGAAATAATAGGATAGGGCACGGCCTTGAATCTCTGTTTTGGGTCTCGATACAATTTTATAGCCGACAGTCCATCACGCCGACCGCTTTTTGCGGTGCGTATTTAGTAGCGCGAAGGCTTAGGCATTGTAGCGGCGGATGGGCGGTTGGAGGCCCCGAGGGTCTCCAAGACCATTGGGGTCTAAATCAAAACTCCTAGTGTTACGTTAACTATAAGCTTAGCGCAATAATTACTTCGGGTTAACCGCTTTGGGTCTTATTACGATTTTCATTCTATACCATATCCGTCACGTCGACCGCTTTTTGCGGTGCGTATGTAGTGGCGCGAGGGCTCAAGAATTGTAGCTGCGAAGCGGCGTACAATATCACTGGCAAGATTGCGAGCAGGATGGCTGGAACCCCAACCTTTAACCCGGCTACAAAGCTGATCAACGCCAAGATGATGTAGATGTAACTTTTCAATGCTTGAAGCTAGAAAAAATGATTTAATGCTGCTTGGAGCCATCCCGATCAGTGGTACAAAAGCTTGCTTTCTGCTTAGCCATCGTCAAAAGTTCACTCAATAAACCACGAGTTTCTTTACCCCCAACCTATTCACCCTTACGATATACATGCCCGCATCGATTCCATCTAAGGCTATAAATCCAGAAGCCTGATTCGATTCCAATACTTTGCGCCCATCGGCACCTAAGATTTCGATGCTTTGAACGGGTTCGCGTGATTGAACCTGCACGTATTGGCTGGCTGGGTTTGGATAAATATTGAAAGAAGAAACGTCATTGCTATTAGAGACGCTTAAAAACGGGCTCGATCGAGCCACATGGGCCAATAGCCGGATATAGGCTGCCTGATAATAGATGGCAGGTTCAGAAATCTCCCATGCTGCTTCGGCAGATCGGTATTGAAATCGAGATATGATTTTTGGAGGGGTTGGCCAGCAGGCGGCGAAAGCGCTGCATAGGAGAACGATGCATTTGGGCCACCTGGCACATAGCCGGGTGCAGGGCCAATGGGCGAAGTCAGCGCGTCATCATAATCGGAGCCATCCTGAAACCAACCGTGGTAAATCTGGTTTACACTTCGCTCCGCACCAAAATCGTACATATTAGAAAGGTAGACCATACCCAATGGATTGATGCCATGGAAATAATGGATGGTCTCATCGGCATATTGATGAAGCATTTCAGGATCGCCATAGCCAGCTACTGCCAACATACGATTGAAGGCTCCGTAGAGCGCTTTGGGCATATTTGACCCCCAGTGGTAAGACCATTCCGGCATGAATGCCCGGAATAGATCGGTCTCAGAAAATCCGAAAAAGCCATTATAATCATTGGCCACAGCCAGCTCCAGACTTTCTAAGATGGACTGCCCGGTAGCGCTATCCGCTGTATTCAAACCGGCATATAGTAGAAGGGCATCGGTGTTCTCCAAATTATAAGCACCCCAAAAACCGTCAAAGATTTGCTCTTGACTGCCCACGAGATCAAGAATATAATTTTGGTAAAGCGCTTCGCCGGTTGCTTCAAAAAGGTAGATGGCGGCGGTTAGAAACCTTGATTCTTGACCCGCCACATCGACGTCGGCATCGCCGGCCACAATGCTGCCATCATCGCATTCCGTTTCTAAGGTTCCGTTTATAACGAAAGGCTCGGCATACGCGAAGCAGTTTTCAGCGTGCCCAAAAAGCGCTGCCGCAAAAGATTCTGTACCATTAATAGCTCCGTAGACTTTGGCTGCATGGGCAAAAACGCTGGCTACGGTGATCGAAGCAGAGGTGCAGGTGGCGCCATAAAATCTCGGATCCAAATTGGCACTTGGCGGTGATGCATTGTTCTGCTCATAATTTTGACTGCCCATTTTAATATGAACTGATCCATCGGAATTGACCATTTTCACGAGCCAATCGAGTTCCCACTTCACTTCATCAAGAAGATCGGGAATGCCATTTCCCGACTCAGGGATATTCCAGTCGTCACCAAATGCCGAAGGATTCTCTTCATAGGCAGATAGCAAAAGGTGCACCGCACTGTGCGTAAAAGGGACGTACTTATTGTAGTCGCCGGCATCAAACCATCCGCCGCTAAGATCCCGCTGAAGAGATGCATTCGTGGGATCACCTATAAATCGGCATTCCCCATCTTGAAGTGGATTGCTAAAGCTTATCCCATCGTTCCAAACACCGGCATTTGCTGCAAGCTTCTCGACATTGCAGCGGTTATAATAAAACATTCGGCCGGCTGCTTTTAAGATGGGTTGGTATACCGACTCCGATATTTCAAAAAGCCCCGAAGACTCGCCCGTTGCCGGATCGGCAATAAAATACGTACCGGGATCCGTAAGCTCTGAAAAGTCGAACCACCAACCGCGATCACCGGATTGATCGTGCAAGGCTCCGCCATTCCAAATCTCAGGGGCGGCGGTAAAAACAATAGCGTCGGTAGCGGCTTCACGTACTTCGAGCACCGCTCCGGGGGTGTACGTCTCATCTGAATTGAACCCAATTACGGGATCGGACAGCACAGCAACCTTTTGCATGGCAGGGCGATAGCCAAATTGATCGAGATGGATGAATGGGCTGTTCTGTGCCAAGAGGAATACCGACCAAAAATTTAGAACGATAAATGCCAGACTTTTCATGGTAGCAAGGTAGCGAAAGTAAATTTTTACTGGATGATAGGTACTGCGAGGCAAGACTTTTGACCGATGGGAATCCCCCCAAAAAACGGGCATGATTCATGGAAATCCAATCACCATAAAGCCTATCGCTTCAAAATCTTATGTGTTTCAATAGCAGATCGCAGGGGCTCAAGTAAAAGGAGGGTATAAACGCCACCTTCTAATTCGGAAAGATCAATGCGGAAAGCTGTTGCTATTATTTTACCTGCTTTTATGCGTCTACCCAGCATATCATAAATCTCGTATGATTCCCATTGAACCGACGACGTTACATCCAGCCTACCAGCTGTTGGATTGGGGAATACGCTTGTAGTTGTAAATCTGCCTTTAAGGTCGGTGCTCAGCACCTGGCTTATGGTATGGAGCGAGGTGTTGGTGATCACGGCCGCATTTTGATCGAAATATATGGCGGCAGTACAATTTATTTCATCGCCTAGTTGAAGCCCGCTGGCCATATCAATCTTATACCATATAGTGCCTATGCTCCCATCGGGATCGCTGGCACTATCGGGCAGCTGAATGTCGGGAAAAGTCCAGCGCGCAATTCGGCTCTCGCTGTCGATAGTGACATAGTGCTCATGCGATGACCAGCCCGGGACAAGGGTGGAAAGATCGAGCTCTTCGGGAATGTACTCTTCTACCACTACAATCTGGGCAGGGAAATTGCCCGTATTTTGAAACCTGATCCGATAGTCAAGCGGTGTATCAGCAGTTATAAACCCTGGAGCCCCATCACCCAATGGAAATCCATAAATATCGTTCGGATCGTAGGCGCAGTAGAGAGAATCGATAGTAGAACCGGAATCTGTTGATACCAGCATGCCGCCCGCCCCAGCTGTAAATATTTCGTAAGAAAACTGAGCCAACTCACCAAAGAGACTGGTATCATTGAGAAAGGTAATCTGAATATGTTCAAATTGGCCGTAGCCAATCTCGGAAGATTCAAAAGTAAGCTCATTGCCATTTACTGCTGTAGGACTTGGTACTGCGCTGAGATAGGTCAGTAGTGGGTCAAAGGTAAAAACGACTTGCGCCGTTGTAGGTTGATTGCCGGTATTAAAAACTGTAAAGGATTGATTAAAATTATTGCCACATATAAATGGAGTGCCGCTTGAGAATTGACTGGTGATCTCATAGACAGGATCATCGGCCGAGAGTCCAAAGAACAATGGCCAGTCATAGCTTTGAGCGTTATTGGGGTTTGGAGTAGTGATCACAGGCCATAGGGTCTGGTCGTAGCTAATGCTTACTGGCACATTAGACTGATAGGGCAGCGCAAAAAAACCGTCGGCATTGGTAAAAGTGGTATTTATACCCTGCGTGACAGGGATTCCACTCAGACCCGCAGATGACGGGTCATACACACTATTTCCCGTAAGGTCTTCCTGCACATGGCCTTCTCCCAAGGGATCACTTACTTCCGTAAAATTTAGATATAGGGATTGTTCTGTAAACGGAGACCCGCTGAGAAGGGTATCCCCTAAGGGTCCGATCTGGATGCACTTCATACAGCTCGACAGATTCGGTAAAATTATCAGGATTAGTACTGACAAAAATTTGGTAACATCCCGCGGCGAAGTATACGTTTATGGACTGGCTGCTTTCGAGCCATACATTCTCGGGGCTGATAATTCCCTGTCCCCAGAGCGTCGCGAAGCCAGAGCCCGATGGATTTTGATATTCGAGCCGCAAATGACCCGAAACATTGGTAAAAGATGAAAGTATGGTCTCCACGGTGTCATTTTCTGGGGCATCATTCACATCGGTGATCTCAAGTCGAAGGGTATCGTCCCCACCCACAAGGTCATTCTCGTAAAAAAAATCCGTTTGGGTACATCCATCCAAATTCACTTCTAGATTAAAATTCTCCATCCATTGGCCATTGATATAAGCCGCAATATTTATATTATTCAGAAATTCTGGACTTCCATTGTTGACGGTATAAGCAGAGCCGTAGTTGCAGTCGTTGTTTGGGTATAAACCCGTGAGACCGGGATCAAAATTTTCCAAGGCTGTGCAACAGTTCGTTCTGAGAAAATCCATTTTTGCTTCTGTATCCGTGGCACCAGGGTTCCATTGGTATCCATCGGCACAGAACAGATAGAGTTCATCACCTTCTACAAACGGTATAGTATCATTGACATCCATCAGTATCATCGGCGCGGGATTACCATCTACATAACTCACATTAGAATAGGAAGCCCCGAGCTGCGCGCTGTAGTCCAAGTTTGATAAGCCACTGAGATCGACCCCAAAAGCATAACAAAGCACCACAATGTCTTGGCTCCCTGCTTGGCCATAAGTATTGTATAGATCAGTAAAGTCATGGTTCAAGAAATTCTGATAGCTTCCGGCAGAAGGGGAAAAGGCGTAAATGAAAACCGATTTTCCATCATCGATATACTGAGCTACATCGTGTTCGACACCATCGATATCGGTGGTAGTGGCCAGCCAACTGGGATCAATATTAAACTGGCCAAAACCGGCAGTGGTAAGAAGGATAAAGAATACGGTAACGAGAAGTAGATTTGGTTTCATAAGCCTGCGATTTAATCTGAAATTTAGAAATGGTTATGGGTTTGAAGTTAAGAAAGATTGGCTTTTCAGCGAATTAAGTTTTTGAAGATCCTTGAAAAGCCAGTTGGCATTAGGGGTATTTGATGATGGTGTTGAATCAGTAAAGGTATACTGTCAAAAATTGCCACATGACTCGCTCCGTGGGGTATCGACCCCGCGGCAATGTATTGGGTTATGACTTCATGAGAAGACGCCGGTCAAAAAAATTCGATTGCCGCATCATGGGTATGATTTGGAAAACAGTGGGCCGCAGGGTGGATACCCCGCGGAACAGATCTGGAAAATTGTGGGCCGCAGGGTCGATACCCTGCGGAGCAGAACCTAGCAGATCAGATCAATCTAAAGACCAATGACGAAAGACTTTTGGAGAGAAGGCACGGTGCACCAAGAACCATTCACATGACCAGCCGACCTACCCGTGGATCTCGCTAAAGGACTTCCAGAATCCAGCAATCTGCTTTCGGAAGAACACGAAAAACAAGGTGGCCAGAAGGATATATGGAATACCCATCAAAAAAAGGATTCCATTATTGAGCCCTGCTGCGATGCCGTAGCCATTTTCATTAATGCTGTCTTCTGCCACAGCCTTACACATAGCGCATTGGGCGCTCGCTGCACCCGAATATGCCAAGAGCATCACGGTGAACAATAGTGGAAAGCGATAGGTGGAAAAAAACTTTTTCATTTCTTGAAAATACTACATATAATAAGGTGAAATCATAATATAGACCAAGACGCCGCTCACTGCAACGTAGAGCCATATCGGAAAGGTGATGCGCGCCAATTTCCGGTGCTTGTCAAACCGCTGGGCAAGCGCACGCACATAAGTAATCAGCACAAGGGGGATAATGCCTATCGACAGCAAGATATGACTGATGAGCAATATAAAATAAACCGTCCGCATGGCACCTTCACCCCCATAGGGAGTGCTCTCGCTCGTAGCATGGTATACGACATAAAGCGCGAGAAACAAGACCGACATGGCTATGGCCGAAGTCATAAGTCTTTGATGGAGCGCCTTCTTCTTTTTCTTGATTGCAATAAGCCCCAAGATTAAAAAGACAGCGGTCAGTGCATTGGTCGTAGCATAAATAGGGGGCAGGAAGCTGGTATCATACCCATCTATCTTTATGGTAAATACCGCCGCAACGGCCACAGGAATTATTATGCTTAGCGCAATGACCCAAGGCTTGAACTTACGCTCTATCTGCTGTGCATTTGCTCCGCTCATACTTCTGCGTTCTTTTCGCTTTCTTCTTTCTTCAGCATTTTAATATCATCTACCAAGTCATCCACTTCTTTTGAACTGGTACCATCGTAATAGCCGCGTATATGCCTGTCCTTGTCGATAAGCACGAACATGGATGAGTGGAGGAATCCACCCGGTGCTGAACCATCTTCTTGGGCACTGATCATATATCCATTAAAGCCCTGATCAAAAATCACCTCTTGATCTCCGGTCACAAAAGTCCATTTGCTGAGATCAGCATCATTATCCTTTGCGTACTGTAACAATACTTCAGGCGAATCATGACTAGGATTTACGGTATGCGACAGGAAGTGAACATCGTCAAATACAGAATCTTCCAATCGCCATTGTAGGCGTACCATCTGTTTGGTCATAATGGGACAAATGGTGGGACAGGTGGTAAAGAAAAAATCGGCGACTATAATTTTATCCTGAAAATCGGCGAAACTTACTTTACGGCCATTTTGATTGACAAAACTGAAATCGGGTACCACATGATAGATGGTATCTACCGATGACCCCGTGATCTCCACATCGCGCTCACCGTAATAAGGAAGCGATTGAAATTTATGATCGCCCTTAGAAAGTAGAATCAAGACAAGCCCTGGACCTACGAGTAATACTAAAAGAACTAAAAACTTTACGTTTCGCGGTGCTGCCTTCATTTTTATGGCTTAAATTCAAGCCATAGTTCATTGATGTGCGTCGACTCTGAGATACCGATGAAAAGTAAGTAGACGATAAATATGACGTATGGCACCAATATAACATACCGGAGCGACTTTCGTTCATCGCCAAGGTGCATAAATACTAGAACTATATATGCCGCTTTCACCAGGGTCATAATAATAAAGGAGTACTTCACGATAGGCCACAAGTCGGTACCCTGCTTTATAAATACACCCAATAGTACTTCGACCGTGGTAATGATCGTAAGGAGTATGGTTACAAAATATATTTTCTTTCGGATATCCTTACCATGCGCTTCATCATGGTGGGCATCCATCGAATATGAGTCATTTACTATAAGGTCGTCGCGTTCCATAAAGCTTTATTAAATAAGGTAAAAGAAGGTGAAAACGAATACCCATACGAGGTCTACAAAGTGCCAGTAAAGACCGGTTTTCTCAATCATTTCATAATGACCCCGACGGCGGTAGACACCCTTGAGCACCCCAATGAAAATAATAATATTGATAAGCACGCCCGTGAATACGTGAAAACCGTGAAATCCGGTGATAAAGAAAAAGAAGCCACCATACTGCGGCGGTCCGTATTCATTGATGATCAGGTTGGCACCTTGTACATGTTGTACCCGGGCATCGTACATATCTATGGCTTTCTGTCCACTGATCACTGCGTGCTCTTCACCTTCGGCGTGACCCACGGCATGTCCTTCACTCAGGCCGAAACCTTCTACATCTGCAGCGGTCATTCCGTGTGGGATCTCTTCGGTAAGATAGTATTTTACATTCTCGGCAGTTACGATATATCCAGCGGTACCGTGTATGAAGTGACTCCACTCCCAAGCTTGGGAGCCCAAAAAGAAGAAACCGCCAACTATCGTAAGCCCAAGCCATTTGATCACTCCTTTATCATCGAGCCGATGACCGGCTTCTACTGCCAATACCATGGTAACGGAGCTGATGATGAGTATGAAAGTCATCAAGGCTACGTAGAGCAATGGAAAATTTCCCGAAAGGAAAGGCATGGAATGAAATACCTGCTCACCTATGGGCCATGCGCCAGTGTAGGCATGACGGGCAAAACCATAAGCCACCAAAAGCCCTGAGAAGGTAAGTGCATCTGAGACGAGGAAGAACCACATCATCATTTTGCCATAACTTACGCTAAAAGGCGAGCGACCACCGCCCCAAAGAATTGTTTTGTCGATTGTTTTCGAAGCTTCTCCAGCCATCCTTAAAAAATTTGGTGCAAGTTTAATGAATAAATAGCAAAAAGATCAATAAATAGAGCCAAAGTCCATCGACAAAATGCCAATACGTGGCACCGAGCCGGAGCCTTAGATTGCTTATATGTGCGTTCTTTCCGTATTTACCGACAAGGTAAATAACCAACAAAAAGATAAGGCCACCAATAATATGCAGTAAATGGACAAAACTCAGCAAATAGATGTAACTGCTGGAAGAGTTGCCGTAAATCGCTATTTCGTCCATGAGCGGCTTCTCGTGGCGTTCATCATTCGGAAAATAATAGTCGCCTTCGAAAAATATAAGCTCCTGCCCTTGGTAGGTAATCGTAAAATCTTTGCCATAGGTGCCGTTAAGCCCATCTACGTGGCTTGAGAAATAGCTGCCTTTATTGACCAGCTCCTTCCAGCCGTAAAATTGAGATACTCCGAAGCCCAAGCCGAGAATAAGCGTGATGCCGAGCAGTAATTCGGCCTGCTTCTCGTCGCCGCCGTTAGATGCCCTAACTGCAAGGTGAATGGTGCCACTGCTCGCGAGAATAATGGCTGTGGAGATATAGAATGCGGTGGGCAAGCTCACGTTGACCCATAGCTCGCTGAAAGATGAAATCACATAAGCGCTAGAGAGCCCTGCAAAGAGCATGATGATGCTGAAAATACCAATATATAGCACCATTTTGCTGGTGCGCTCTTTAATCATTTCAGGTTGGCTCCCCCCTGCTGCAATCACTTCTGCCATGTCTAAAATAGTTTATCAAATAAATAAAGTACCTGAACCAAGGGCAAGTAAAAAAAGGATGCAAACATCACTGTCCGCGCCGCTTTATCGGTCCGATCTTGAAAAAGTTTTAAAGCCGGATATGCAAATCCAATACCGGCCAGCGTAACGAGTACTGCAGTAACGGTGCTGTTAAGGTCGAAGCCCCAAGGCAAAAGTGCCACAGGAATAAGAAACAAGGTATAGACAAAAGTCAGGAAAGCGCTTTGGGCATTTTTGCCGCCCTTGGATGGAAGAAGTTGATAGCCAGCGCGCTTATAATCATCATCGGCCACCCAGGCTATGGCCCAAAAATGTGGAAACTGCCATACAAACTGGACTGCAAAAAGAAGCCCCGCGTAGAGATCAAATGCTCCTGTGGCGGCCACATACCCCAGCATGGGCGGAATGGCGCCAGGAAAAGCCCCTGCGAATACTGCCCAATTTGACGAACCTTTCAAAGGAGTATATATGAATACGTAGGTAAAAAGTGCCAGTGCAGCCAGTACGGCAGCCAGCGTATTAAAACAGACGTATAGTACTGCAACCCCGATGATGGCCAGAACAGACGCCACTATAACACCTTCGGTCGGACTCATGGCGCCCGTGGGCAACGGTCGGTTCTTGGTGCGGTTCATCAATAGATCCACATCCTTTTCGATCACCTGATTGAAGCCATTACTGGCTCCGGTCACTAAAAACCCACTGAAAGAAAGCCACCACATATCGGCCCAAGAAAATACCGATACCCCGATGCCGTAGCCGATAGCCGATGAGACCACGACCAGAAAAGTCAGGCGTAGCTTAGTAAAAGCGGCATAAGCTCCGAGCTTGAGCAAAATGGTTTTGATGCTACTTGTTTGTGCCGATTCAGCGATCATAAAAGGTTTGCAATGCGGGCGCAAAGATAGGCATTTCAAGTAAAAGGTCTACCCCGGCTGAGCCAAAACGGCATCAGAAAGCATCATTTTTATTGTATAGATTGGTGGCAAGCCGGATTCCAAAAATATGCTCCGAGCGGTCGGCGGCTTTTTCTATGCGCTCATGGCGAAAGGTGTAAATAAGCGAAGCCCTTAGGTTCAACGCCCTATTAAGAATCACGCCACCTTCGACCTGCTGAAAATAAAGACTATGGCCTACCCCCTGCCCTATCGTATTACCATATTGTTGCGACGGATTGATATAGCTCTTATAAATATCGCCACCAAAATTCAGGCTGTCTGGGTCTCGCCCAAAATCGGCATAGACCAGCGTGGCTTTTCCGAAATAATCTCCCCGCTCAAAATACGCTGCGACCAAACCTTCATAAAAATTGGTGCCCAATTGATGTGCCAATGGTTGGTTATAATGTCCAAAATTCTGGAGTACACTCCCATGGGTGTAAGTGAAAGGCCGGGCAGTATTGAACTCTACCTGAAGCCGCAGCCCGGCCACGAAGATATCAAAGGTCTTGACCCCGATCTGCCCACCCCACTTATTGCCCCACCAGCCGGTGCGATCGCGAAACTCGCTCAATAAAAACTCATCAAAAAGAAGCTGCCCGTAGATCAATATCTGCTTTGAAGCTTTAAATGAAAGGTCGAAACCTAAAAGTGCATTATCGGGAGAACCTACCGAATACTCTACCGGCCGAAAAAATATGATCGGGTTGAGATAGTTTGGATCAAAGCCACGGTCGCTCAGGGTATCCCTACCCTGCCAAATGATAGTCTCAAAAAGACCGATATTAAACCTTGGTGAAACCGCCCAACTTAGATAATGTGTTGTGGAGTACTTCGCCTGAAACTGCGTTGGATTCTGATTTTCCGCTGGTTTGGAACCTTGAAGCGCCGAGTAAATATTGATGTATTTGAAGTTCCACACATCCGTTTCGATTTTCAGATAGGGATAATTAAAAGCCACATCACTTAAAAAAAGTGAGCGGAAGCCCTGTCCGAGAAAATTTCGGCCATAGCCCAGCTCAAATTGAAAATGCTCAGTTGGAGCGTAATTGAGCCGTGCAGTAGGAATCAAGAGGGCTGGATTTCCGGCATTGGCCCTGTCCCTGCCTTGAGATGGCAGCACGCCCGTAGTATCTAGAAAACTTTCTTGGTATTCTGGCAACCTGGTGCCGCCGCCAAATACATCGGCATA
Source organism: uncultured Cryomorphaceae bacterium (assembly GCA_963836915.1). Classification (GTDB taxonomy): domain Bacteria; phylum Bacteroidota; class Bacteroidia; order Flavobacteriales_D; family Cryomorphaceae; genus Cryomorpha. Next base: position 2,244,090 of record CAWILH010000002.1, read on the forward strand.
GAAGCTCCACTTGTCGCCATGGCGTAAGTTCAGCGCTAAGCCAGGAGCAGTGGTAAACACTCCTTTTCGCCTTGAGCTATAGCCACCTTCTGCGATAAGCAGGGGAGTAAAATCAAAAAGCCATTCCTTCTCTCCAGGGGCTGCCCAAAAGCCATTTCCATTGTTTGGAAAAACGAGTGCCGAGTCGGACAGGCTATTTACCGCAGATCGAATATCGCGCACCGCATAAGGCCTTACCGAGAGATGATCGCGCTGCCCATCGCCCATGATCACGCGATCTAAATTACCCTGTAGATCTCGATCGGGCCAGTATGACCCGGCTTGCGCCAAAACCAGTGCAGGCAGCAGAAAAAATCCACATCCAACAAAAAAATCAAGGAGTCGAATGCGCAAATTTTTGTGGTTTCTGTATCCGAAACAAAAAAACGGCATGAACTACTACAATGCTGATAATGAACATTGCAAAGAAAGTGATAGTGATATCTTGACCTGCGAATAACAAGGATAGGAGCGGGACCGCAATCGAAATAGCGTACATGATAAGCGCTGTGCGGCCATGTGAAATACCCTTGTCGAGCAGCCGATGGTGTATATGGTTTCGATCGGCGCGAAAGGGCGACATCCCTGCCAAAATACGGATCGTGAACACCCTCAGCGTATCGATTAGCGGGTAGGCCAATACGGACATGGCATAAACCGGCGCCGACATTCCATCTACGATAGATGGATACAGCGCGGTATTGGTCTCGATACATTTTATTGCCATCACAAAGGTAAAAGCACCGATAAACAATGCGCCCGAATCGCCCATAAAAATACGCGCCGGACTGAAATTAAAAATCAAGAATGCCCCCAGAGATCCGGCGAGCACAAAGGACATCAAGCTGAGATCAAATTGATAGGAAGTGTAAAACCAAACCCCAAAAAAGCAGGAAGAAATGAAACCAATACCGGCTGCCAGACCATCGCTGCCATCTATCAGATTAAAGGCATTTACGATCACGATATAGGTGAATACAGAGAGTGACACGCTCACGGCAAATGGAAGCTGATCGATCCCAAATACCCCATGCAGACCGGTGATCCGGATATCGGCCATCAATACCAAAATAAATCCGACGATCACGTGGCCTATCAATTTCTTAAAAGGGGCTACGCCTATGATGTCGTCCTTCACGCCAATAAAAAAGATCAAAATGGCTGCCGAAATCATGAATTTGAACTCCTTCACCGACTCTGCAAACTGCGCTGGGCTGCCATGGTAAGAAAGATTATCCCACGGAAACCAGAGCGCGTAGGAGAAAAGCACGGCGGCAAAAATAATGATCCCACCGATAGTGGGAACGCTGGCGGCGTGATGCTTGCGATCTTCCTTAGGTTCATCTACAAGATGCTTCATCTTGGCCACCTTGATCAGCGATGGCGTGGCGAGCAGCACCACTATGAATGACGTAAAGAATCCGAGTATAATTTCTTTCACAAGATCAAAATTAACTATCAAATATCAGAAATCTGTGTAGATATTCGCTAAGTTGGTTCGAAAACCCAAATACCAGAACTGATTTTCAAGTTGGGGTAGCGCCCGGTCCTCTGTCCTATTGGTAAAACCTGCATAAACTTGCATATTGGTTTTAGGATTGAAGATGTATGCCGCTTCCACGTTTTGATAGGAGACCGCTTCTGTTGGGTTGCTTTTTCTCAATGCGTATGGCTCGAGAATATCGCGTCCGGTTTCGTCAAATGTAGCTTGAATATACTTAAAGCGCATAAAAACCCGATTTCGGTAGTAGGTAACCATCCCCATATATTCTGTAAAGCCTGCGCCAAATGGATGCGCCAAAGGTTGATTATAATGCGAATACGCTTGCAGCACCGCATTAGACTGGTAGGTGCCTTCTTCTACCGCATTATATTCGACCTGCAGGTCAAAATGCTGCAAGAGTCCCGCGTAGCGGGCACCGAGCTGATAGCCATAGCGCGAGCTGGAAGGATCATCGAGCAAGACCTGGCCATATACTTGCACCGCATCAAAAATAGTCCAAGCGGCATTGAAGCCTACTTGCACATTGCGAAGTGTATCATCAAATCCGTAAAGTGCAGCATTCAGTAGCGGCACCGGATTAAGCGAAGCAGCTTCAAAGGGCTGGGTTCCTTCTGCTCGATCGTACAGCTTCCAAAGGGTAGATTCAAACAGGCCGAGCTCCACATTGCCCCATGGCTTATAGCTCAGGTATTGCGATGATATAAATTTGCGCTGGAAGATAGACTCGGGGGTATCGCCGGCAGGCAGTCGCAGCAAGTTTTGCAATAAGGAAATGGTATATCGATACTGTAATTTTCCTTTAAAAAACCGTGTGGTGTAGGATAGAAATGGAAGGTTGAACGCATTATCTGAAAGCAGGAGCGACCGATAGCCATGACCGACAAACTGCTTGGAATGTCCTAAGCTGAGCGAAAGCCAGTCGGCGGCATCTACTGCCACATAGCCGCTGGCCATATTGTAATCAAAGTCTGAAACTTTGAAATCTTTTACCCTGCCGCTTCCCGGCACCACTTCGAGCGAGTCTACAAATCGATTCAAATAATCGGGAAACCGAGCCTGATTCTCCAAAAAATCCGTGTATAAATAAACCGAATTGCCAATCTTGGCCGATAGTGTAAATCCACGTGTATTGGTGTAGAGACTTTGTTTTTCGCCATTTTCCGAAAGGATCTCCTGCCCGTAAGAGAAATCAAAAAGTGGATTTATACTGAGCAAAAAATCTTTCTTCTCAACTTCAATAAGCGATTCGCTAAAGAGCTTAGTTGTGATCCAATAAAAATAGTCGGCCGTGTCGGGCGCCAGGCCGGCCACTCGGTTCACATCGGCCGAAGCGCGCAAGATGGGCTTGGCACCAAAATGCACCCCTTCCTGCGCTGGCAGGCCGGCGCGGTATTGCCTCATCAGGGATTGATTATCAATGGGTAGATAATAGTTTTGAGCAGTAAGCTTTTGCGAAAAGCACTGCATGAACAGGATCATCGCAATGAGCGATAATTTAGTCTTGTGCGTCCACATTTGCCTTGGTTTCCGTGTAGACTTTATACACAGATTCAATGCCTTCGCGCAGGTCTATTTCAGGGTTCCAGCCTAGCGCTTTTATTTTTGAAACGTCCATTAATTTTCGCGGAGTACCATCTGGCTTTGAGGTGTCCAGCTTTAGCTCACCCTCGAAGCCTACAATATCTCTTATCATCAAGGCCAGGTCTTTTATAGAGATGTCTGAACCTGTCCCAATATTCAAGAATTGACGTCCTTCATATTCATTCATTAAAAATACACAGGCTTCCGCCAAATCGTCTACATGTAGAAACTCACGGAGCGGACTTCCCGTGCCCCAAATTACCACTTCCGACTTGCCTTCTTCCTTGGCTTCGTGAAACTTTCGCACCAAGGCAGGCAGTACGTGCGAGTTTTTCAAATCGTAATTATCATTTGGCCCGTAGAGATTCGTCGGCATGGCCGATATAAAATTGGCACCATATTGATCGCGGTAGGCTTCACAGAGTTTGATGCCTGCTATTTTGGCAATGGCGTACGGCTCATTGGTCGGCTCAAGCAATCCTGTGAGCAGTGCTTCTTCCGTAAGAGGCTGGCTGGCGAGTTTTGGGTAGATACAGCTGGAACCGAGAAAAAGCAACTTCTCCACTCCCGATGCATGGGCCGCCTGGATCACGTTGGCTTCGATCATCAAATTATCATAGAGAAAATCGGCGCGATACGTATCATTGGCGAGTATCCCACCTACTTTGGCGGCAGCCAGAAATACAAATTCGGGCTTCTCTGCATTAAAAAAATCATTGACCGCTTTTTGGTCTCTCAGGTCGAGATCTGAAGAAGGCTTGGTAAGGATATTTTGAAATCCAGTCGCGCGCAGTTTTCGCACTATCGCGCTACCGACCATCCCGCGGGCACCGGCCACATATATTTTTGATTTCTTGTTCACTACTCGTTATATGTCATTACTTTATGGCCACCTTCCAGCAAATATTTATCGCGGCTAAACAGCTCCAAATCCGATTTTACCATCTCTGCGATCAATTGATCGAGCGAGTATGAATGCTTCCAACCGAGTTTTTCTTTGGCCTTGGTCGGGTCACCCACTAGGAGCTCTACTTCGGTAGGGCGGTAGTACTTAGGATCTATCTCTATACGTACTTCATTGGTTTTCTTGTCGTAGCCTTTTTCGTTTTCGGCGTTACCCTTCCACACGATCTCGATGTCGACTTCGGCAAAAGCTTTTTCTATAAAGTACCTTACCGTTTTGGTAATTCCCGTAGCCAGCACGAAATCTTCTGGTTCATCTTGCTGGAGCACGCGCCACATTCCTTCCACATAGTCTTTGGCATGGCCCCAATCGCGCTGCGAATCGATATTGCCCATAAACACCTTGTCCTGCAGGCCAAGCTTGATGCGGGCTACGGCACGGGTTATTTTTCGGGTCACGAAAGTCTCCCCACGCAAAGGGCTCTCGTGGTTGAAGAGAATGCCGTTGCAGGCAAAAAGATCGTATGCTTCGCGGTAGTTCTTGGTGATCCAAAATCCGTATAGTTTTGCGACAGCGTAAGGGCTGCGCGGATAGAAAGGGGTCGTCTCCGATTGGGGTATCTCCTGCACCTTTCCGTATAGCTCGCTAGTAGAAGCCTGATAGATTTTAGTTTTTTTCTCAAGTCCCAATATACGCACCGCTTCAAGGATTCTAAGGGTTCCGAGTGCATCTACATTGGCGGTATATTCCGGCATTTCGAAGCTCACGTGCACGTGCGACATGGCGGCGAGATTATAAATCTCATCGGGCTGCACTTCTTGAATGATCCTGATCACATTCGATGCATCGGTAAGATCGCCAAAATGAAGAAAGAAGTTGACATTGGCTTCATGCTGATCTTGGTATAAATGGTCTACCCTATCGGTATTGAACAGCGAGCTACGTCGCTTGATACCATGCACTATATAGCCTTTCTTAAGAAGGAGTTCAGAGAGATATGCTCCATCTTGACCGGTCACACCTGTGATAAGCGCCGTTTTTTTAGACATCTTGGATTTTTTTGCAAAGCTAAAAAGTTTTAGCTCGGCAGTTTTACTGATAATTTTGACCTGATCTCTAATAACCCGACACCGACCCCGAAATATTCTCAATCGGATGCCAAGTGGTTTTTATTTCCTGCAGATCCATAATCTGCTTTGGGTGGCCATCATAAAACGCTGCTTTGGGATAGTAAAAAACGCGCTTTACACTATCGGCGGCGTGGGTAGAAACTTCTATAGCATCAGCTTGGGCTGCTCCCCAGAAGGCCACCGCGTTTATATCCATGTGGGATGCAAAATGGTGCATGAGTTCCTTTCTGGTACCGGTCAGAATATTGATCACCCCAGCAGGCACATCAGAAGTGGCGAGCACTTCGGCAAAGGTGATGGCTGCCGTAGGGTAAAGTTCCGATGCTAATGCTATAACCGTATTCCCTCCACAAATGGCGGGAATCGCTGCCTGCACCAATCCATCAAGTCCGCTCTCGCCCGGCGCTATAGAAGCTATCACACCCATGGCTTCGGGCATAGAAAAGTTGAAATAAGAACCCGATACTGGATTGACCGAACTGAATACCTGTACGTATTTGTCGCACCAGCCGGCGTAATGCACCAGCTTATCAATGGCGCGGTTAAACTCCTGCCCGGCTCTGTCGGTGCTATGACCTACGTCCATGAGCTGTGCCATAAACTCTGCGCGCCGCTGCTCCATCACCTCAGCAATCCGGTAGATTATTTGGCTTCGGTTATACGCAGTCCTGTCGGCCCAGCCACCTTGAGCGGTGCGGGCAGCGACCACAGCATCGCGAAAATCTTTGCGCGAAGCCTTACTTATATTGGCTAAAAATTTTCCTTCGGCATCCATTAATTTGGTGTACGCACCGCTTTCTGACCGCGGAAAGGCTCCATTTATAAAAAGCTTAAACGTCTTGGCGATATGCAGACCGTCGCCGCCTGAACTTGGATCTTTCACCTGTTTCTTCTTAACCATCAGTCCAGATTTAAATAAGCCGAGAGGCCGTGAAGACCACCTTCCCGACCGAAACCCGATTCCTTAAAACCGCCAAAAGGCGATGCCGGATCGAATTTGTTGAATGTATTGGCCCAAACCACGCCCACCTTCATTCGGCTGGTAAGGTTAAAGACTTTGGAGCCCTTGTCGGTCCACACTCCCGCCGAGAGGCCGAAGGGGGTATTATTGGCTTTATCTATGGCTTCATCTACCGTGCGAAACGTTTGCATGGCAAGCACCGGCCCGAATATTTCTTCCTTGTTTATAATGCTGCTCTGAGCCACTCCGGTAAAGAGCGTAGGCCGGCACCAATATCCTTTTTTGGGTGGTGTATTTCTGGACTGTATTATTTCCAGTCCTTCTTTCTTGCCGATTGCGATGTACTTTTCAATCGTTTGAAGCTGTTCTTTTGAATTGATCGCCCCGATATCGGTATTCTTATCGAGCGGGTCGCCAATAATCAGGGTATTCATGCGGTGCTCTAGCTTGCGCAGAAATAGCGGTGCTATGCTCTCCTGCACCAGCAGCCGCGAACCGGCGCAGCATACATGGCCCTGATTGAAGTAGATACCATTTACGACGCCTTCTACAGCTTGGTCTATGGCGGCATCTTCGAATACGATATTGGCTGCCTTACCCCCAAGCTCCAAGGTCAGTTTTTTTGACGTTCCGGCCAGGCTACGCTGTATTTTCTTTCCTACCGCCGTGCTTCCTGTAAAGGCGATTTTATCAATATCAGGATGATTTACCAATAGTTCGCCAGTCGTTCCATCGCCCGTTATAATATTCACGACTCCATCGGGCAGGCCGGCATCCCGCAGGAGTTCGGCCAGCTTTAAAGCAGTGAGCGGCGTGGTCTCCGCCGGCTTGAGTACTACTGTATTTCCGCAGGCCAGCGCCGGAGCTATCTTCCATGCCGCCATAAGCAGCGGAAAATTCCAAGGTATAATCTGGCCTACCACTCCGATGGGTTTAGGGTTTCGGTTTGGGAAGGCATAGGCCAACTTATCGGCCCAGCCGGCATGGTAGAAAAAGTGTGCTGCTGCCAGTGGAATGTCCATATCGCGCGATTCACGGATGGGCTTGCCACCGTCGAGCGATTCGATTATAGCAAACTCGCGCGCCCGCTCTTGGAGCAGCCTGGCAATGCGAAAAATGTATTTGGCGCGTTCCTTTGCTGGCATAGGCTGCCATACTTGATCGTATGCTTTTCGCGCGGTTTTTACGGCGAGGTCTACATCCTTTTGACCAGCCTTGGCTACTTCGGCCAGCACTTCTTCCGTAGCGGGGTTTATGGTCTTGAAATAAGCCTTGCTCTTAGGTGTGGTAAAGCTTCCGCCGATGAAAAGGTCGTACTTTTTCAAGAGCGAAATTTGACTTACGCTCTCAGGAGCAGGGGCTAGATCCCAATTTACCGGTTTGTTTTTTTGCGTCATATCAGTCTTGTGCGAAATAGATACCTGATTGGTAGGCACCGGTGCTCTGCTTTATAAGTTGCTTTAAAAGATCATTTGCCAGTGAGCTTGCGCCAAAGCGAAACCACTCATTGCTCAACCACTCATTGCCCAAGGTTTCTTTTACCATGATAAGATAGTGCAGGGCAAGTTTTGCATTAGATATTCCACCTGCGGGCTTCAAGCCGATCATTTTACCCGTTTCGAAATAATAATCCCGGATGACCTGAAGCATTACCAAGGTTACTTCCATGGTGGCCGCTGGTTTCACTTTACCGGTAGATGTTTTGATAAAATCGGCTCCGGCATCAATGGCCAGCCTACTAGCACGAGCCACGTGATCGAGGGTCACGAGCTCTCCGGTTTCTAAGATCACCTTTAGTCTAGATGGGCCGCAAGCCTCCTTCACGGCTGCTATTTCATCATATACGTATTGGTACTCGCCGCTCAAAAATTTTCCGCGCGATATTACCATGTCGATTTCATCGGCGCCCGCTTCTACAGCTTCGCGGGTGTCCAAGAGCTTGAGCTCACGGCTGCTTTGTCCTGCCGGAAATGCGGTAGCCACCGAAGCCACTTTTACTCCGGAGTCTCCAAGGTGTTTTTTGGCCACAGCCACCATAGATGGATATACGCAAATGGCCGCGACCGTGGGCAATCCAGAAAGCTCATCGTGAAGGTGCCTAGCCTTATAGCAGAGCTGAGCTATCTTGCCGGGAGTATCTTTGCCTTCGAGCGTGGTAAGGTCTATCATGCTAAGCGCCAGCCTAAGGCCCTGCTGCTTAGCTTCTGTCTTAATACTGCGCGATTTAAAACGTGCGCACCGCTCTATGATGCCGGTTTGATCTACGATCGTAGAAGAGAGTTTGAGTTCCAATAGGGTCTAGATTGGTTCCAAATATAGCATAATGCGAATGCGCAAAAAAAGCGCACCCATTTTCGGATGCGCTTCTTACATAGTTTGTGACAAGCTTATTTAAGCGTAAAGCGGATGGGCAGATTATACTGCACCTTCACTGGCTTACCGCGTTGTTTGCCCGGCTTCCATTTCGGCATGGCATTTACCACGCGGATCGCTTCTTCATCTGTTCCACCACCTATAGACCGTAATACCTTGGCGTCTTTTACTTCTCCCTTCTCATTAATTACAAAGGTCACGTAGACCGTGCCTTGTATTCCAGCATCTTTTGCAATAGCCGGATATTTTATATTATTTCCAAGGTACTTCATAAGGGCAGCTTCCCCTCCAGGAAATGAAGGCATCTCTTCGACAATGGTAAAAATCTGAACCTCTTCTACCTGCTCGGTCACTTCTTCAATAAACTCGATTTCGGTGTCTTCTTCGATCTCCATATCTTCTATGATGAGCTCTTCTTCGATCTCTTTCTCATCTTCCACTATTTCAATCACCGTAGTGGGTGGTGGGGGCGGTGGCGGTGGTGGCGGTTGCTGGAGTGAGACGGGTATGATCTCTTCTTCGATCAAGTCAATGTCGAGCTCTGCAAGTTGCGTGACGGTGGTCTCGTAGGTCTTATATTCAAAGGCTACCAAAACGATCGCAGTAGAGAATAGTAATCCTATGATAATAAGCGGAATACGCTTCTTTTCAATATTAGCTTCGGTACTTTTCTTTAATTCCATGGTTCTATTCGATTAATGCCGGTAGGCGAAAATATAAAAGTTCTTTTAATAATGGTGAAAGTATTTTCAGTATTCGATTCTCAATTTATCATGAAATGTCCGTGAACCCGTACTTTCGAGTGGGTATCTGCGCAAAAAACCTATTCGCAAAACAAAGTTTAGAATATCGGCAGGCCGGGTCAGGAAGGTACATTATTGAAAATTTCAATTTAAGCTTGAAAATAAATTTTTAAAAGGCTATTCCATTTGGCATGGCCCGAGCCCTATACTCTTATTGCAATGAGAATTTCACTGGCAGTCGGAACCTTACTTTCACGGGTCGGCCACCACTGCGGCCGGGCGTCCATGCCGGCATCCGGCTTATGGCCTTTAGAGCTTCTTCATCCATTCCGTAGCCTGAACCGCGGAGTATTTGCACATCGGTGATGGAGCCATCCTTATCTACCAGAAACTCTACCCATACCGTGCCTTGCACTCCAGCATCTCTGGCTTGCGCCGGATAGCGTATACCCGAACCGAGATAGGCAAAAAGGGCCGGCTCACCACCCGGAAACTCGGGATAGACTTGCGGGAAGTCGAAAATAGGATCTTCGGCTATGGTCTCTACCAAGGCAGGAATTTCGATGACTGTCGGCTCGCCATCTTTTGCCAGATCGGGCACATCAAGGCCGATGTCCAGTTTGGTCTCGATCTTGGTGATTATATAGGTATCTACCACAGGTCGCGGTGCTGGTGGCTTTGGCTTGGCGGGCTTCTCGGCCACGGCGGTGAAGATTACTTCATCGGCCAGCCTGAGCGGAAGCTCACCTTCAGACAAGATGGTGTATTCTTCAAAAGTGCGCCATTCAAATGCGGAGAGTGTAACAGCTGTTGCGAAAGTAAGCCCCAAGAAGAAAAGGGGTAGGCGAAGTCGTTCGAGATTGGATGCTCGATTTTTTTTCAAATCCATGATTTTAGTTTTAGCAGAGTGCCTAAAAGACCGATGCGCGCCGGTCAGTATCCTTCGACCTCTTGGTTATGGATTCAGATTTTGCAAACACGGTGCCGCAAAATGTTAATTTGCGGAAGCACATACCGCCCATGGGCTTCAGGTGATTAGAACACGATAAATTTGCCGAAAGGCCGAGTCTTGAACCTGAACTTGATCGTTTTTTCAATTAAGGATTCAACCCTTTAAAAACCGACGTACGAGCGATGACTTCAATAGCCAGCGTGCGATGAACAAGCCGCCAATGGCCCGATCGAATTTGCGATAAAATCGGCGATGCTTGCATGGCGAGATGTAAAAACGAAAGCTTGCAAAAACTCTATCAGGGCTCCAAAACCTATGGCTATGAGCGCTATGATCACCGACGCTTTACCGCCGACTATATTTAAAGACTTGAAGCGGCAAAGATCAATTGCGATAAGGATGGTCAAACCTCCAAAAAAGAGCGTATGGGCGATTTTATCTTCGATGTTCCACGTCCAGAAATCGATATTGGGCAACTCATCACTGGGCAGGCTGCAAAGCAAAAAAATAAGGAGCGACCACGCTATGGACGGCCAATAGTGGAAGGCGTATCTTGACTTTACAGAAGCGCTATTCCCGGACTTAGCCAACGATCTCCTTATAGGCTGAGACATCCATCAATTCAGACAGGTCTGCGCCTTCTTCGAAGGTGATTTTTACCATCCACCCTTCTCCGTAGGGATCGTCATTGACCAATTCGGGATTTGCATCTAGCGCAGAGTTGAAAGATTCTACTTTTCCTGCCACCGGCATGAAGAGATCCGAGACCGTTTTTACTGCTTCGATGGTACCAAACACATCGCCGCTGCCAAGCTCATCACCCTCCGTCTCAATTTCTACAAAAACGATGTCTCCGAGCTCACCTTGTGCAAAATCGGTGATACCGACAGTGGCTGTATTGCCTTCTATCTTAACCCATTCGTGGTCTTTGGTATATTTCAAATTTTCGGGATAGTTCATCAAGCAAGTTTTTTATTGTGTTAAGGTAAAGCGCAAAGATATACCAGTATTTATATTCGACGTAGGGAAGGAAATAGAAACTTTTGGCTCATTGATCTGGTGGTCATAGAATGCCCTGATATTCAATCTATCTGAAATCACATAATCGATGGCTGTCTTGATGGAAATCAAGTCTTGGCCCGATGTGATCTGATTGGTGCCTTCATCAACCCTTCGGGCAATCACTTCGGTATCGCGGATGCTCAGGTCGGCGCGTACATTCAGGTCGCTCTTCCGGCTCTTGCCACCTATCTTGATCTCCACATCGGGAAACCGGTATCCGAGACTTACCACGTATTCATCGCTATTATTTTCGGTGAGCTGGAAGTTGGCCGTGCTAAAAGCGAGTGTCCGATTTCTATTGATTTCAAAATTCGTGATCAGGGAATTTTGCCAAGTTACATCTACCCGGATAAGCGGGCTGAGCTGTTCTGATATTGTGACCGCGTTTATTTGAGTGCGCGGTATAAAGTTGCGATCTTCAGAATTATCCCTTAGCGGATTACCAAATACATCGGTACCAGCACTCAAGTTGGTGGTAAAGTTGGTCACACTATACGTACTTCGGTAGGCATGGCTTATGGTGATATTCCTAAAGTACTTCTTCAAGGCCGGGATTTTTGAGAGCCCGTCATAGTTTACGTTCCAACTTGGGTTTTTGATTGCATCGAGTATAGTATATTCTTCTAAGGTCAGTTTCACATCATCTGTACTTATATCAGCATAAGCTGCTACGAATGCCGGTATGATTACCTGCTGTGAACTTGGCCCAAAACCATCTGCGTAAATCCCTCCATTACCCGAATTCTCTTCGCTCAAACCCGTTTCCCGTGCCAAACGATTGGAGATATCGTCCCTATTATCGAGAAATTGTTGAAAAACATCACTTTCAGTTCCGTCGACTTCATCGAAGAGCGTGCCTATTGCCAAAAGCGAAATGCTGAAACTTCCCGATTGGAACTGACTCTCTTCCAAATATTGCTGAAGGTCGTTATTAAATCGGTAGAAATTTCCATCGAAAAGTGACTTGCTGCGCACAGCGTTGAACTCTACCCGTAGGTTGGGCAATGGCTCAAGGCTGACCCGTAAATTAAAATCTTCCGTATAGGACTCCAGATATTGCTGGTTGATGAACTCATTGTCAACCAGCCAGCCACGCAAGGCGGCCTGCCTGTTAAAATTGCCGATCTGGTGCCCTAATACGAAATCGATACCCGGTGCATTAAACCCAGGATCCATCCCTATCAAATTACTCGTGCGGGCGTAACCCGGTAGGAAGGTACCTTCGTTTTGGCTATATACCACGCTTATATTCTTCAGGCTCATAAAGAGCTTTGCTACATAATCCAAAGCATTTATGCTATTCTCGTCCTTTTCTTTTTTCTTGTCGTCGTCATCTGGATCATCTTTTTTCTTATCAGAGGCGCGCGACGGTGTGAGCGAGCGACCGCTACCCCTCCCCTGCCGCTGAAATTTCTGATTTACTTTCTTAAAATAGCCCACCTTATTATATAGGGTCAGAAAATTGAATTGGCTATTCAGCGAAATGTTGCGGGCATTTTGAATGGTATTCCCAAGGGTGTCTTGACTGAACGGGGCGCGCTGCCAATTATAGGAACCCGTATAACGAAGGTCGGAAGAGACCCAATCGAGAATTGGAATTTTATTGATGGGAAGCTTATAATTGGCAGAAACCGACTGATTGAATGTCACATTGTTACCGCCGCTCAAAATGCTCTCCCATACTGTATCGCGGTAATTATTGTATGAGTCCCTATCATCCCGGTCTACTTTTCCATCGGTCTCTTCTATGAAAGATAAATTGTTGGCGCTGTAAGTCAGCCTGATTGAATTGGTGAGGTCGTGCTGCACATCGTAGGTGCGCGTCCAATTGAATGTCTTGGTGTAGAGCGTGGGCTGCTCAAAGTCAAATACTGTCGTATTATTCTTGAACTGCTGCTCATTATATGTTCTTACGATGTCAGATCGGAAAGAGAAATTCTTTGGGATAAGCGTAAAGTTGAAATCACGCACCAATGCGAGATAGTCTGATTTGCGAAGGAAGGCACTGGTGGCAAAAGGCTTATAATTTTTTGGCTTCGCGTTGAAATTATATCCTAAACCTACCCTAAACTGTCGCTGGTTATCAAAGGCGGTATTGATATCGTAATATTCCCGATCGCTATATGCGAAGGTGGCGTTCAGGTTTTCGACATCATAAGGCCGAGGTTTCTTATCGGGATTGGTGCGCTCCTTGCGCACATTGGTAAAGTTCACGCTGCGGCGGCGGGTATAGGTCTGTGAGCGCTTTCGCAATTCTTTCTTTTCTTCTTTCGATAGGCCACGTGAAATCTCTTCGAGCTCAAGGTCGGGCGCGAGCGGGTCAAAGCGGGGGATGACCACCTGCTCTGCCTGGCTCATAAACATAGGTATCTTGATGCCGCTCTCTTCGGGAAGAAATTTATCAAGGTTGATGTTTGAACTGGCATCGTAGCCCATGGTCTGCTCTTGCGGGCGCTCAGCTACGCGGCTTTCCAGCGACCCGAAGTTTGGGGTACTGATATTTCCCGCAAGGGAAAGGGTTCCAAAATCGGCCAGCTGTGTATTCACCCTACCCACGGCTGCCCAACCGCCTTCATTGTTAAAATCAGAAAGGCGCAGCTCGTTCACCCATATCTCAGCGCTCTCGCTGCGGCCATCATCATCGGTCCAGATATTCCCATACTCGGGATTTCCACTGGCATTGGGATTTCTCACACCTATCATTATGGTGCGCACGGAGCTCAGCACAGGGTTACCTTTGATAGTGATACGCCGGCTTCCGTCATTTTCTACATAGAAATCGCTCTTGGGGACCCCTTCTTGATTACGACGATTTTTTGCAGCCTGCAATTTATCAAAATCAATTTTCAAGTTATTGGCTTCCGGCCAGATATTATTTGGCGTGCTCGACGACGTGAGCATGGTGGGCGTAACGGGAACTTCATACTCATAATAATTTTGATCAAAGTCGGTGCCCAGCCTGATAAACACAGTCACATCTCCATACTCCAGCAGATTATTGGGGTCTAGCGACTCTCCGTGAATGAACATCTCCAGATTGCCGTACATCCGCATATCAATATCGAGGCTCCTGAAAGCTGCGCGCGCATCACCATCGCCGAGATCGCGCACCCGGAGTACGAGTGACTGCTCATTGAGGCTTCTGAGATTGGCCGTACCGGCATCAATCTCACGCGATATGCCCGGTGGGGTCACATAATTGAGGGGGGTACGCTGGCTATTCTCTTCTATATTTACCGCAAGGATATCAAACTCGGTGGCATCTGGCCTTCCGGGAATGTACTCTCCGCGACGAAGATCTTCTGCATACCGCCGCCACTCCCCGCGTATAAGCTCAAGGCGTGCAAATCGCAAAACCAATGGTGTGTCAAATCCTTTGGCGATCAAACGCATAAAGCGAATAGAGCGAAGGTCTTGAATATTGTTTATGGCCCTTCCTTCCCGCACTGGAATCTTAAACTGATACCAGCGCACTTCCCGGCCATCGGCAGCGATTCCATTGGTCACATCGGTGATGTAATTATTACCAACCTGCCAGCTGCCTGGCGATAGCTGTGGATCGGGAAGACTGATTTGATACTGATAATAAGACTCCGCTTCGGCGAGTGTAAGATCTTGGTTTATATCTTCGCTGGTGGGAAGGATAGTAGCCTGCTGCGGGTAGCCTGCATCACTATCTTGAGTGGTCACCGAGTTACCTTCGAAGCCATTGAATTGCTTATACCGCTCTAGAATGTCTACATTATTATTGTCATAAAACGGATCGCGAAAGAACCGATAATTATCGGTAGATGGATCTGCATTGGTAGCGCTGAGCACCTGTGTGCTCACACCCGGCAAGGCGGCGATCCGATCTAAATATTCCGTATAATAGGCCCGTTCGCCTGCGTCATTGAATCCATCAAAACCTACATCCTGCGAAGCGTTTGAGTTGGTGGTATTGTCAAATGCGTTTACGATGCTCTGCGTAACCGGCACCCTCGCCCAGGCGGTAGTGTCTGTTAAGAAGCCATTGGGATTATTGGGATCGAGCGGGAGTCCATTTTCAAAACTCATCCGTCCATCACGCAGCACATCTTCAGAGACATTGCCCAGATTTACGATCAGGCGGCCGCCTTGATTTCCCGATGTGCCCAAGAAATCCCTGTTATCGGTATTATAAGGATCCATGATCCAAAACTGTATGAACTCCACATTGGTCTGCTCAAAGTCGGTGGTATTGATAGCACGCTGTATTCCACCCCAGCGGCTAGAAGGGTCATTTAGCGCCCCTGTCTGTGGGTCTATACCGGCCGAAAGCGCGGTCGACTCGGCGTCATAATTATAACTGGCCCGCTCTTCGGGAAAGAAGCTAAGGTCGAAGGTGGCAATATTTGCAGGCGTTCCTGCGGGCAGCTCCCTATCTGGGAAAACTTCCTGCTCCGTAACTTCCCGCTGGTAGTGCCGGTCAGCGTTGACATTATCAGGGGTGATGGCATCATTTCTGAAAAAGAGCGGGTCGAGCACGTACCAAGATGTTTTTGCACGGTTATGACCAAGGGTGCGATCATCGGTAAGGCTCGCTTCAGGAAATAGTTCCATTTGATTTTGCGGAATGGAAGCAAGCCCCCATGAAGCAAAGTTGCGAAGGTCGATGAGCGATACCGTTCCTTCAAAGTCATCGATATACGCATTTCCAGTTTGGCCAATGGCTTTATTATGCCCCGGAAAAAGCTGTGCAAACTCAAGGGCGGCATCTACAGTAGAGGTTTCCTTGGTGCTTATCAAGGGTATGGCATCTATGATGTCTGTAAGGAGCCGAGACTCATCTTGATAATGTGCGTCAAATCCTACCAAGGTATTGTTCATTGGCTCATCGCCAATATTGACTTTTTGCGTAAGCGGCCGCTCATTGAGGTTCATCACAGTAGAGCCCAGCGTAAAATTCTCATTGAAGCGGTAGTCGAATCGCGCTCCCATAAGCCGTCGGGTCTGAATACTGAACAGGGTATTGCTCTCTACCGTAACTTTGATCGGTGTCTGTGACTCGAGTAGACCTGTATTTAAGATCCGCACCCTTCCTAGGTTATAGTCTACGGTAAAATCTTGGTTTTCAACCAGCGGAACGCCCGCAGCCGTCACCCTAACGGCACCCTGTGGGATATTTAGGGCGTTAAGCGCGATCTCATCCGATGATGCCGATTGATACCTACCTTTCAAGCTGAAGCGGTTCAGGTAGAGAAAATTCTGTTGGGCTACGATCTTCGTGCTGTCGTAAAGCTGGGGATACACGATGCGCTCTATCTGCTGTGCGGTAAGGCCTTCTTCGGTAAGGCGTTCGCTCAGGTGACTTCCAAAGGGTTCAATAACAGGGAAGTAGACCCTACCATTTTGCGCATTGATGGTACCCCCTTCTATAGCCGCGCCATCTACGAAATCAAACCGGCCATCGGAACGGGGGTTGCTGTTCTGATCTAATTTATCGAGCTCGAATATTTGCAGCAGCGGTATGTTCTGCACTTCGGGCAGCGGAATGACCGGAACGTCGACCCCTTCTTGCGGATCGTTATACCACACGTTGAAAAGAAAATCTGTTGGATTTACCTGATAGGCACCTAGGGAGTAAACATTCTTCATCATAAGATCCCAGAGCGGGCTGCGCACGTCTACTACGGTAGACTTGAGCATCTTAAGAAAAAGTGCATCGGGGGCAGTAAAGCCATCATTTGAAAGATCACCTACCTGATAGGTACGGCCATTTAAGGTATACTGATAGCCTACCGCAAGTATCTCAGCATTATTCAGCGACTGGTTAAGTGAGATAAAACCCAGCCTGGCATTATAGGTATATTCGTTTGGAGTCAGCTGGCGGGCATTTGAAAGTCGTTCAAAATCACGTCCATTGAAAAGCCCAAGCGTTGAAAGCGCACCCGACGATTGTGAAAATCCGCGAATCTGGGGGTTACCAGCCGCTATGCTATAGAGTTGGTTCTGCCCGTTGTCCGGGAAATCATTTAATGGAAAATCCCCAATTTCGATGGGCAAAGCCGGGTTTTGAAAGGGTTCGCCTTCACCAAGATCGGTAAAACCAATAATGTTTCGAGTGTTTTGAACATTGGCTGTTTGATTTACCACCCAAACTTCTATTCGCGTGATCTGCACACCTGAGTTCACCACTGGCAAATTTTGAAGAGCCCTGTCATAAGCATTCCGGAAATAACCGCTTAAGAAATAATGCCTATTGGCTTCATAATTATCAATGCCTATCTCGAAATCTTGCGTTTGGGCACCACCCTGCACATTGATTTCCTTCTTTTGCCCACGCTCTTGCGAAAGGAGCGCGGTAGCGGTAAGGCGTCCAAACTTAAGCTCTGTCTTCACCCCAAAAAGGCTTTGGCTTCCGGAGATAAGGGTATTGTTAAGCGGTAAGCTTACATTACCTGCTTCGATCTTTTGGATGATCTCGTCTTCGTATCCGGTATACTCAATTTTGGTTTGATTCTCAAAATCGAAGGTGGCTTCAGTATTGTAATTGGTACTCAGCTTCAGCTTATCCCCTATCTGGCCGACCACATTGAGCTGTATGCGCTGATCAAAATTAAAGGTGGTTATACGGCGCTGATTGATAGGTATCTGCGGATTTTCATTCTTGTTGATATTGGCTCCAAAGGTAAGCTCGGCTGTACCCTGCGGCCTGATGTCTACGGTGTTGCCACCAAAGATACGGTCGAAAGCTTTGTTATTGATTTGAAGGCTCGGCCTGAAAGGGTCTGGGCCATCATCGCCATCATCGCTCGCTATTTGATCGGCAGAGCGTATTTCTTTCCAGTAGTCTTTAACAGAATTTTCATTGATGTAGTCCATGTACTCATCAAAAGTCATGACTGTGGGGTTTCGATAATCTATATTATCACCTATCCGTTGGTAAAAATAGTATTGCCCTGTAGCGGGATCATATTCGATATCGTTCTTGACATTGCTGGGATCGGTAAGATTTATCCTTCCGCTTCCGCCAAAGGGATTGATCTCATCTTGTATTGGATAGGTAAGGGGTGTTTCGGGACTGTCTACAGGCATCACCGTCAGTTCCGGAAGGTTGACCACATCGGGGCGCGTACCGGGTTTTACGGCATAGCCCGTCCATACTAAGGACAATAAGAAGACTATGGCAAGTGCTTGCCAAGTATATCGAAACCGTAAACCCACACCTTATACTTTCAGAACTATAAGTTCTTCAAACTTTGCTTAATTAATTCTTCAATCTTTAGCGATCCATCGCTCTTATCAAGCACATTATCGACTACTTTTTGTGCTTTATGTTGGTCAAACCCAAGATTGCGCAAAGCCCTTAACGCCTCAGATCGCAAGGTATTGCTCTGCCCTCCAAAATTATCGAAATTCAAATCTCCCGCGCCAATCTTGTCTTTCAAGTCCACTATAATACGCTCTGCCGACTTGGCTCCTACCCCTTTGATTTTCTTGAGACTGGCTACATCTCCATGCACGATGGCTTGCTGCAATTCTGCCGGCCTGAACGTAGATAAAGCGGCTATGGCCGAGCTCGGCCCTATTCCCGAGACCGATATGAGGCTGCGAAACATAGAGCGCTCGGCTTCATCAGAAAATCCGAAGAGTACATGGGCATCTTCACGGATAGAGGTATGCATGAAGATTTTGGCCGATTTCTTTCCAGCCAGGCTTTCAAACGTGTTAAGGCTATTTTGAAAAATATACCCCATGCCGCCGGTCTCAATAATGCCGTAAGTGGGAGTTCGGTCTACTAGGTCACCGCTGATGTATTCAATCATAGGTTAAAATAATCGCGATGCCCCATTTGCGTAAGCAAGATCGGAACAACACGTGGTAAGCATCTTTTAAATTGGCGGCTAAAAGTAATCATCTATATTTGGAAATCAAGGTGTGAAATAGATTTTGGTAATGGATAAAAAACGGATTGTGGTATTCTCAGGCGCGGGCATGAGTGCCGAAAGTGGGCTTAAGACCTTTAGGGACAATGATGGACTATGGGAAAAACATCGGGTGGAAGATGTGGCGACACCCGAAGCTTGGCAGGCGGATCCCAATCTGGTACTGCGATTTTATAATGAGCGCTTGGTCGATATGCGAAAGTCGGCCCCCAATAAAGCCCATTTTGACTTGGTTAAATTGGAACAAAAACATGATGTGACCGTGATCACCCAAAATGTTGACGATTTGCATGAGCGGGCAGGAAGCACCGATGTGCTCCACTTGCACGGCCAACTGACCAAATGCAAGAGTTCGGGAAGCGGAGGCTACGTGACCGAAATGCCCGCGCATGGCATATCGCTTGGAGATCGCTGTCCCCAAGGACATCAGCTTAGGCCACATATCGTATGGTTTGGCGAGGCGGTACCCGAAATGTACAGGGCACTTGAACTGATCCGCGAAGCAGATATCGTGATAGCCGTGGGCACTTCGCTCAACGTCTATCCCGCCGCAGGATTGATATATGCCGCAAAGCCAAGAACCGAAATAATCCTTATCGACCCTGGAAGCTTTGACCATACCGACATCAGCCATCTACGGCACGTACGAAAAACGGCCACCGAAGGGGTGGCCGAGATTTTGAAAGATTTCATATGAAGATCTCAGATGAATGGATGATTTTTATTGCTTCACGACGGCATTTGTCGAAAGTGAAACCCCATCGCGATCCCACATTCTTATGATGTAGGCACCCGAATTTAAATCGGAAGCTTCGATGCGATTGCCACCATTGGTGAAAACCTGCTTGACCAAAGATCCTTTCAAATCGTAGATACCGATCCTGCTCACATCGGTGCCAGCTTCGATGTTGATGGCATCCAAGACTGGATTTGGAAATGTTTTGATGGCATTGGTGAGTCGCTCTGGGACGGAGAGGGGTTGGTTGAAGTAATAGGTGCCCTGTTGTGGTGTCTTCCGCATCGGTCTGATTGGTAACAGTCACTTCAATGATGGCACTACCTTCAATGCTGTCAGGATAAACGTGAACATCCATAGTTCCTTGCTCTTGGGAAGCCATTGAAAAATTTGCGGTGCTCGTGCCACTAAGATAGCATTGGTTTTTATCACAAACAGCACTAGCCCATCCATCTGTAATCTGAATCACATTTCGCTCCCAAGAATAATTTTTGTAAAACTCAGAGTCATTGATAACAAATCAATAAGCTACCGTCTCTTGCAAATTTATATCCGAGACTTCTACGATCGGGGGTTCTATGTACGTTTGGGCTTTGGCAAATGCAAAAACTGAGAAAAAAATAATCGAAGCGTAGATTTTTAGCATAATTTCTATTTTTTTAAAGTAGCGCAGGACGCTGTTTAATTTTATCATACGAAAGTACAAAAATATAGCATTCTTCCCGCTTTAAACGATCCTATCATCCCATCGGGATTCCAAGCTTTATTTGAGCATAAACTGAATTCGAATACCATAAAAACACTCGTATCGTCTTAATTCATTAGGTTTTCGTAAGGATTAAAAAACCTTAACAAAATTTAGAAGTTCAATAATCTACCTTCGATTGAGTGGAGGGATTCCAATATAAATCGGTCAAATCGAATTAATCCTATACTTTTAAATGAAAACTAAAATCATATTAATCATGTAGAAACTTTTACTTGTTGCTTTAATAGCATTTTTTGGAATCAACGCCTCTCAAGCACAAATTGCAGATGGTAGTTTATTAACTGAGAATATCACTTTCACAGACCTTGACGGGGTTGAGCACGATATATTCTCTTATTTAGATGAAGGTAAAACAGTGATTCTTGACCTTTTTGCAGAGTGGTGCGGGCCGTGTTGGAACTACCATAATACTGGAACAAACCACCCCAACGCCGGAGCTTTAAAAACTGTTTGGAATAATTACGGCCCTGACCGGACCGACGAAGTGATGGTTTTTGCCATAGAGACTGATCCTAACACAGCAGATTCATTAATGTACGGCGGGGTTGGAACTCAAGGATGGGACTGGGTGACCAATACTCCTTACCCTATGGCTGGTGCCAATATTGGAGATATTTTTAATCAAGCATACTATCCATTTATTATAAGGATCTGCCCTAACCGTCAGATTTTCGAGTTAGGCCAAGCATCCTCACCTAATATATACGCAGAAGTAGGAACTTGCCTAAGTCAAAATGGAGAGAATAATGGTGCACTTCTTAGCTATACAGGAGAATCGGGAACATGCGACAATCCTGAGATGAGAGTTAACCTTCAAAATCTAGGTTCATCAAATCTAACTTCAGCAACAATTTCAATCAGCTCTACAGGAAGCGATCTTTCTGCCACCTACGATTGGACAGGTAATTTGGCGCCATACGAAGTGGAAGAAGTTGCTTTAGGTTTTGCTGCACTGACTGAGCCTTCAGATGTAACTTTTGCCATATCAACACCCAATGAATCTGTTGACGAATTCGCAGATGACAATGAAGTCTTTGCTTCATTGGCTCCACCCGTCGAGACCGCAAATTTGATAGAAGTTGAGATCAATACTGACACCTATGGGGCTGAGACCTATTGGAGAATAGTGAATCAATCAGGCCAGATGCTAGTACAAGGTGGCAATCAGGCGGTAGGAACCAATAACGTGGCAAGTCAAGCTGTCCCAAATGCTCCAAACGGACAAGGGGCTTACGCTGCCAATCAGACCTATACCACCGAATTTGAGCTTCCCGCCAATGACTGTTTCACGTTTGAAATTTATGATTATTTCCAAGATGGCATCTGCTGCCAATATGGTAACGGATCATATAAAGTAACTGATGTATACGCCGAGACTGTAATTTTATCTGGCGGCACATTCGGACATGATGATGAAGCAAACATGACTGCCAATGCACTGAGCGTAGATGATATTGAAAGTCTCGAGTCTTACACAGTTTATCCAAACCCAACGCGTGATAATCTCAATGTGCAATTTGAATTGAACAGCTCGAATCACGTGACTCTTGATGTGCACAATATTGTAGGTCAGTTGATCTCATCACAAGATTTTGGAATTTTGCCAGCTGGCTCTAATCTTCGAAGCGTAGATGTTTCAGGGCATCCTGAAGGTATCTATTTGCTTGTCATGACCATCGACGGCCAGCAAAGCGTAAAGAAGTTTACCATCAGTAAATAATCATAATAACCCTTTAAAAGAAACGTTCGGGATTTTTCCCGGACGTTTCTTTTTAATTAAATTTCCATTATGAAAATCCCGAATATCGCCCTAGCGCTATTTTTTCTGGGCATTGCATTTCAGATCTCTGCGCAAGAAAAGACCATCCCATCAGCCATCGTAAAATCGCTCGAAGGCAAAGATTTCAATATGGCCGATCTGACCAATGATGGAAAGCCTATGGTCATTAATTTTTGGGCCACTTGGTGCTCCCCATGCAAGCGCGAGCTTAGCGCCATCGCCGATCTATATCCCGACTGGCAAGATGAAACAGGTGTCAAGCTCATCGCCATTTCTATTGACGACGCACGGAGCCAATCGCGCGTGCTTCCCTATGTAAATGGATCTGCTTGGGATTACGAAGTATATATCGATACCAATCAAGACTTTAAGCGCGCCATGGGCGTAAACAATGTTCCACATACCTTTTTGGTAAATGGAAAAGGGGAAATCGTATGGGATCATAATAATTATAGTCCCGGAGATGAGCTCGACCTCTACGATAAAATTTTAGAAATCTCCAATTAAGGACTGAGATGAAGTATTGCTTTCTGCTGGCTGCCTTATCATTGCTCACCTTTGGCCTAAAAGCCCAAAATGAAAAAGGCGGACAGATAACCGGTAATTTTTCGCTCGACGCTCAATACTATCAGGAAGACAGTGCCATATCTGCCGTAGTGCCCGATGAACAAGTCGCAATGCAAGGCTTTGGAAACCTGATCTACACCAATAATAAAATCGAAGCGGGAATCCGTTTTGAAACGTACGTACCGGCGTTCGTGGGCTATCCCGCAGGTGCACCGTGGAGCGGAACCGGCATTGGATACCGCTATGCGAAATACAAATCCGATAAAATCGAAATTACCGCAGGCAATTTCTATGAGCAGTTTGGATCTGGAATGGTTCTGCGGGCTTGGGAAGATCGTGGGCTAGGAGTGGATTATGCCCTAGATGGTATTCGTGTGGTAGCCCGCCCCACCGATGGAGTGGTCATAAAGACACTCTACGGAAAACAGCGCTTCAACTTTGACGATGGACTTCAAAACGGTGCCGGAATAGTGCGTGGCGCCGATATCGAATTTAGCCTGAATCAGCTGCTCGATTCGGCGGCTCAGCTCAAGTCGCAATGGATTATTGGCGGAAGCTTTGTCAGCAAATTTGAAGAGAACAGAAGCTCCGTTTATGACTATCCAGAAAATGTAGGCGCGGGCGCCGCAAGACTGAAATACATAAACGGTGGATTCCAATTTACCGGAGAGTACGCCCGCACAGGGATCAATCCATCTTCATTCAATTCGCAAATAATAGATATACCCGATTCGCTCGATCCAGTGGTAGGGCTGTTTCAGTTCGGTCAGGGAATAAATTTAAATGCCACCTACTCGCAGAGAGGCTTTGGCATATCGGGCACTGTGAGCTCTCTGGCAAATATGGCCTTGAAAAGCCAGCGCAACAGTGGCCCTTTTGATAGCTGGGTCAATTACCTGCCAGCCACATCGGTTTTACAGACTTATCTATTGGCGCAACTTTACCCATATGCTACCCAACCGAATGGTGAGGTTTCATTCAGGGGCGATCTCTTCTATACCTTCCAGCGCGGCACTGGCCTAGGTGGCAAGTACGGTATGAAACTAGAAGCCAGCTATACGCGCGTTATGTCGCCCGACCTGCCCGCAGTGGAAGGCTTGGCCACCAATCGCGAAGGAGTGGATCCGATTCTCTTCAGTGTGGGCGATCAAACCTATTATTCAGACTTCAATGTAAAGCTGACACGAAAAGTTTCAAAAAAATTTAAAGGAAGCTTGTTTTACATGAATACTGTCTATGATAATGACGTAATTCAAGGAGCCTATGACTATGATAATATTCCCGCCAAGGGAACGATCTATGCCGACCTGTTTGTTTTTGAAGGCACCATTAATTTAAAGCGCGGCCATAATCTCCGATTTGAAACGCAGTTGCTGCGCACCAATCAGCACCTGCAAGATTGGGCCGCATTGGTTTTGGAATATACCATCACCCCGCATTGGTTTTTCTCAGCGCTCAATCAATACAATTATGGAAATGACTCGGGCGACGATTTAAACTTTCCTGTTATTACGACGGGCTATATAAATGGCGCAAACCGCATCACAGTGGGCTACGGCCGGCAGCGGGCTGGGGTATTTTGTGTGGGCGGTGTATGCAGGGTGGTTCCAGCTTCCAATGGCCTTACCGTGAGCCTTACCAGTAGTTTTTAAATTATGAGAGCAGCGACGATTCTTTTTCTTTTTGCAATAATTCTGGCCTTTGCAGCCTGCGATAAAACCGATTGTCCCTATGTGGATGAGCGGCTTTGCGACCAAGATTACCGTGACAGCATCGCCAATGACACCACCAATGCTGGCGGTGGAATAGGCACTGACACGGGCACAGTGGTCAATGGGTTCGTGTTCTACGATCAAAGCGTATTTGAAAATTACGAAAGCAAAGTAATGCTCGAAGACTTTACCGGTTTTAGATGTAGCAATTGTGCTACCGCCATCGCTACCGGTGCCAATTTAAAAACGCAATGGGGTGAGCGGATCACCGTGGTGGGATTGCACGTAACCTTTGAATTTGCGGCGCCAATAGCCGATCCGCCTGAACCATTTTCAACCGACTTCCGGACAGATGCCGGCGAAGCCTATACCAACGCTTTTCAACTTCCCGGGCTCCCCAATGGATTGGTAAATAGAAAGGACTTTGGTACCGGCGAAATACAGGCCGTTGGCGAATCTGCCGACCGCGTGGATCAGCTCCTTCAAGAAGAGCCACAGGCGTTTATCCGATTTAGGGATGTAGCTGTAAATAGCACAGGTACAACGATCGATTTCAAAGTGGCCATCGCTCCGCTTTTAGAGTTGACCGGAGATTATAATCTTACTATTGGAATTCTCGAAGATGGCATCATCGAAGGGCAAAAAGATGGCACCCTATCGCTATTCCCTTTTACCCATGACCACGTGTTTCGGGGCAATGTAAATGGCCTTTATGGTGAAGCTGCGCTAACTGCAA
This sequence comes from uncultured Cryomorphaceae bacterium, assembly GCA_963836915.1. Taxonomy (GTDB): domain Bacteria; phylum Bacteroidota; class Bacteroidia; order Flavobacteriales_D; family Cryomorphaceae; genus Cryomorpha. Next base: position 2,269,546 of record CAWILH010000002.1, read on the forward strand.
ACGCCAGCTTCGAACCAAATACGGCCCAACGATTTTTGTACTCATTGCCGATAGCCCCAGACTGGGTAGCCGAAAACTGTTATCTATTCGCGTATCTTCACCATTCAGATACAAGAGAAATAATACAGTGTGAAGAGGTTCATTTTATCCCATAAGCTGAGTTTTTCAGCAATCTGGGTTTTTATAACAAGTAGCGGATGCTTCGCGCAAGCCGATTTTAAGCTGGACATACACGCTGGCCTGGCTGGCACGCAGGTGCAAGGCGATGGCCTAGGTGGTTTCGACAAGCTTGGGGTCATGGGCGGCCTAGGTGTACACACCGCTGCGTTTGATAAGTTTGATCTCGGTCTCGAATTGAATATCGTGGAGAAAGGGAGCGTCAAGCGCGCCAATCCAGAAGCCGGTGATCTAGAAAAATACAAGATGCGCTTATTTTATGTACAGGTGCCTATCTATGCGAGATATAATGTGAATGACAAAATCGGGGTACTCGCCGGTCCATCTTTGGCGGCCTTGATCTCCAGTAGGGAAGAAGATTTGAACGGTGAAATTCAGAACAATCCAGATTTTGAGCCCTTCGAGTTGGCAGCAATCATAGGCGTGCACTACCGCTTTACGGAAAAGTTCAAAGCAGAAATCCGGCTCGATCAATCGCTCTCTGCCATTCGCAAGAAAGGTGAAGGCAGGAACCAGCCGATTGGTGGGCCGACAGTACAATACGTCTTTGGGTTTCTATCTATATTATTCCTTAGGTACTTAGTCTGAATCCATTCGGTGAATCTCTGATTCGATCAAAATCAAATTTGTGTTAATCGTACACAATTCGAGCAAGAACTTTGAAAAGTCGGCGTTTAAAATGTATCTTCAAACCCGAAACCAATTAAACTGCTAAGACTATGTTAGAATTAAGTAAGCAGATTCTTCAAAAAGTAAGCTTTGACCGTAGACTTTTTAAGAAGGAATTAAAGAAATCATTTAAGTGGGTAAATCCCCATGAAAGACAAGATTTGAAAACGTGGTGCCTGGCCACTTTTGGTTTGGCATACCACGATATCATCATCGAAGTATTCGATACTACCCTAAGCGCTTCTTTTTGAAGCGCTTTTTTTTTAGAACAAAAATCCTTGGTCTTGATGGGGGGTGCGGCGCAGATGCTTATACGCCGCTTCGGTAGCTTGCCTGCCCCTTGGCGTGCGCATTAAGAATCCTTCTTGAATAAGGAATGGCTCATACACTTCTTCTATCGTACCCGAGTCTTCTCCCACTGCCGTGGCGATCGTGTTTAGACCCACTGGCCCACCCTTAAATTTATCGATGATAGTGGCCAATATCTTATTGTCCATTTCGTCAAGGCCATAGGTATCTACTTCGAGTGCTTCTAGCGCTATTCTCGCAATGTCGAGATCAATAATACCCGATCCTTTCACTTGCGCAAAATCACGGACCCTACGAAGCAGGGCATTCGCTATTCTGGGCGTTCCGCGTGAGCGACCAGCTATTTCTTTGGCAGCACTATTCTCGATCGGGATATTCAAGATATCAGCACTTCGCTTCAGTATGGTGGCAAGTATGTCGGCGGTGTAATAACTCAGCCGGGAGTTGATCCCAAATCTCGCGCGAAGGGGTGCAGTAAGAAGCCCCGATCTGGTCGTGGCGCCCACTAAAGTGAAGGGGTTCAGGCTTATCTCTACAGAGCGCGCATTGGGACCTGTGTCGATTACCAGGTCGATCTTGAAATCTTCCATGGCCGAATAGAGGTATTCTTCTACCACCGGAGAAAGCCGATGGATCTCGTCAATGAAGAGCACATCATTCTCTTCAAGGTTGGTGAGCAGGCCGGCCAGGTCACCAGGCTTATCGAGCACGGGACCGGAAGTAACCCGAAAGCCTACCCCCATCTCTTGGGAGATGATATTTGCAAGGGTAGTTTTGCCGAGCCCTGGGGGGCCATGCAATAATACGTGGTCTAAGGCTTCTCCCCGCCTTACAGCGGCAGTCACAAAGATTCGAAGGTTCTCTAATATCTTGTCCTGTCCCGAAAAGTCATCAAAGGTCTTTGGTCTTAAAACCCTATCTATCTCCGCATCAGATGCAGATGCCGACTCGCGTAGATTAAATTCTTCTGACTCCATCGCAGGCTAAGATAAACAAGATAGTGGGTTCACGAAAAAGAAAGCCACGCCCGTGGCGGGCGTGGCTAGATTGAAAGTTCTCAAAGCTTAATGCTCTATTTCATTTTCGTCAAGTGGAACCGTTTGTGGCACATAATCGAGCTCCTTATCGGGCTTACTATAATCATATGGCCATCTATGCACTACAGGAAGAGCTCCAGGCCAGTTGCCGTGAATATGTTCTACGGGTGTAGTCCATTCCAAGGTATTAGAACGCCAGGGATTTTGTGGTGCCAACTGTCCCTTCCAAATAGAGTAGAAGAAATTAAATAAAAATAATATTTGCGCCACAGCCGCCATGATTGCAAAGCTGCTTATCAAGACGTTTAAGTCAGTAAGTCCTTCGAACATCGCATAATCAGAATATTGATAATACCTTCTGGGCGCTCCTGCAAGACCTACGAAGTGCATCGGAAAGAACACTCCATAACCACCTATGATGGTAAGCCAAAAGTGTGCGTACCCCAATTTACTGTTCATCATTCGGCCAAACATTTTGGGAAACCAGTGATACACCCCAGCAAACATTCCAAATATTGCCGATAGCCCCATTACTACGTGAAAGTGGGCGACTACGAAATAGGTATCATGCACATTAATATCCAAGGTCGCATCGGCCAGAATGATACCCGTAAGTCCACCAGTGACGAACGTTGATACGAGCCCGATCGAAAACATCATGGCTGGTGTGAAAATGATATTTCCCTTCCAAAGGGTTGTGATATAATTAAACGCTTTTACCGCAGATGGGATTGCGATAAGTAAGGTCGTAAAAACAAATACCGAACCCAAGAAAGGATTCATGCCTGTCATAAACATATGGTGTCCCCATACGATGAAGGATAGGAATCCAATGGCCAGAATAGAACCGATCATAGCGCGGTACCCAAAAATAGGCTTTCGCGAATTGGTTGCAATAATCTCTGATGTGATACCAAGGGCTGGAAGGATTACGATGTACACTTCGGGGTGGCCCAAGAACCAGAAAAGGTGCTCAAAAAGAATCGGGCTTCCGCCAACAGGGTCAAGTGCTTCGCCACCCACGAAAATATCACTCAAATAGAAACTGGTTCCAAGTGATCTGTCCATAATGAGCAAAAGCACCGCTGCAAACAAAACTGGAAAGGACAATACCCCCAAGATGGCGGTTACAAAAAATGCCCAGATGGTAAGTGGCAGCCGCGTCATCTTCATACCCTTGGTACGAAGATTCAGAATGGTGACTATATAATTCAAACTACCCAGCAGCGAAGATGCAATGAATATCGCCATGCTCACCAACCACAAAGTCATACCCAAGCCAGAAGCTGGCATAGCCTGCGGCAGTGCGCTCAAAGGCGGATAGATCGTCCAACCGCCACCGGCAGCTCCAGTCTCTACAAAGAGCGATGCTACCATAATGATGCTGGAAATGAAGAAGAACCAATAGGAAAGCATATTCAAAAAGCCTGAAGCCATGTCACGGGCTCCAATCTGCAATGGAATGAGCAGATTGCTGAATGTACCGCTCAAGCCACCGGTAAGTACAAAAAATACCATAATGGTACCATGGATGGTAACCAATGAAAGGTACATATTGCGGTCAAGAACCCCGTCTGGCGCCCAGCGGTCTCCAAGAAAATAATTCAAGATCTCAAAACTCTCGCCAGGCCACCCTATCTGCAATCGGAAGAAAACCGAAAGCATCATAGCGATGATGGCCATGAATATTGCAGTGATCAAAAACTGCTTGCTGATCATTTTGTGATCCTGCGAAAAAACATATTTTGATACAAAGCTCTCCTTCTCGTGGTAGTGTGCGTGCTCTGCTGCGTGTGCTTCAGTAATTGCTGACATAATCTATACGTTCTAAACTATTTAGTAGCCAATTTTCTTTCATCTCCTTTCATTGCTGCGGTGGCTTCCGTGCTTTCTGGTGCTGGAGCCTGCGATTCTGCAAAAGTCTTCTGCTTTGCAAGCCATGCTTCATAATCTTCAGGAGTATCTACGATTACATTCATCTGCATATTGTAGTGGGCTCCACCACACACTTTATTGCACAAGAGTATGAAGTTAAAATCCATATCGTTTACTACCGTCCGCATACTGTCAGTAGTAATGGTTGGCGTGAATGTAAATTGAGTGGTCATGCCGGGTACTGCATTCATCTGAACCCTGAAGTGTGGCATGTACGCACTGTGTATTACGTCACGTGATCGCATTTGAAGGTTTATTTCTCTATTCACGGGAACGTGAAATTCTCCTTTTACGATAACATCATCATCCGATGTAGAAAAATTTCTATCACTCTTTCCAAAATTCAGTACGCGCGATCGCTGTCTGGTGCGCATTCCTATTTTTTGCTCCAGCTCGTGCACCTTGTCATCTGGAAGCACTTCGGTGGTAATTTTTTTCTCTGTCTTTTCTATCTCCTCGTTCAACTCTTTCACTCTCTGCGGTATATTTTCGTAACTGATCAATCCCAGAGGATTGGTACCGGTGATCATTGTAAAGTTGGCTTCACCCAGCAATCCATCATTGCCAGAAAAACGCGCAGTCCAGTCGAATTGTTTAGCGTAAAGTTCGATTGCGATGGCATCATCTGTTGGGGCATCCATAATGGTATTCCACGTGCGTAATCCGTAGATGATGATGATGGCAAGAACGATAGAAGGGATCACTGTCCAAACAAGCTCCAAGGTATTATTGTGTGCCAAATAAAAGGCTTTTCGCTTTGGATCGTATGCATATTTTTTTGCGAAAAAGAACAAGAGAAAGTTTACGATAAAGAAGACTGTAAAAATGATGATCCAATTGAACCCCAGCAGCCTATCTACTTCCACACCATGCTCTGATGCCGCTACCGGTAGCAAAATATCCTGATAGGCAAAAAGCTCATAAATAAAGAAGGCAAAAAGACTAAGCACGAAAAGGAGCATGAGATTTCCATTCACTTTATTGGATACGGGTGAATAGTCTTCCTCTTTGCGTCCGCTCAAGGAAGCGGACAACTCATACACCTTCACAATCTGTGCAATGCCTATTACAGCAAGCACAATAACCAGCACGATGAGTAATTTTTCCATAATTAATTCCTAATCAATAATGTTTTAAATAGAGTGATGTAAACTTTCATCAAGATAGGGCGAGTTGGCTGGAACCAGCCGCGCTTTTGTGAGCGAACTCAAAACCCTATTGATGAACAGACCGGTAAATCCTAAGAATATCCCGATCTCCATAAGTCCATAGTGCCAGTGTTCAAAAAGAACGCCTGGGGTCACGAGCATATAGGTGTCCAAGTAATGACCAATAAATATCACGGTACCAATGGCTATCAAAAAACCTGGATTTCGTTTTGCATCACGTGACATGAGAATAATCATAGGAAGGGCAAAATTTATAATGAACATGCCAAAGAAAGGAACCTTGTAAGATTCAATTCGTGTGATGAAATAGGTCACTTCTTCGGGAATGTTTGAATACCAAATGAGCATAAACTGCGAAAACCAAAGATAAGACCAGAGGAAACTAAGTGCGAAAACCCACTTACCCATGTCTTGAAGGTGGCTTGAGTTCATGTCTTTTAAATAACCTTTTGATATAAGATATAATGCCAAAATGACGATAATGTTCATCCCTGACACCCACATTCCTGAGAATACATACCACCCAAACAAGGTACTGAACCAATGGGTATCGATGGACATAATCCAGTCCCATGCGAGTGTTGACGAGAAAACGGCGAATAGCACAAGATAAATGGCGCCGCGGATATATCCCTTATAGTGCAGCGCAGTGCCCCCTTCTTCATCTTCTCGGAGCGAGCGCTTCCTAAACCATCGGGCGAAGAGTATAAAAGTCGCGAGATAGATCAGGGTTCGGATCCAGAAGAAAGGCTTGTTCAAGTAAGCGGTCTTGCCTGCAATGATCGAGTCGAACTCTGCATTTGCTACCACGACCTGTCCAGCTTCTTCGGCTTCTTCGGCGCTGGTGAAGTATACTGGATGTTCGGTTTCGATACTGGCCTCTGCCACGAAGGGAGCCGTCGCACCTTCATCCATCCAATGGTAAATATGGTTCCAATGAAAGGTAGAGCCTATAAAAACGATGATCATCACCACCGAAGCATAAGGGACGAATGAGAAAACCGATTCAATAACACGCCGCAGCACTACTGCCCAAGCCGTTTCGGTAGCGAAATGAAGCGCGTAAAAAAACAAAGCTCCAAGGGAAATCCCCAAAAAGTAAAATCCGTTGATCAATAGGTTTGACCACCAGCGGGCGTGGTGATCTTCGCCATTTAGAAAGAAGCCGGCCACCAATGCGATCACGCCTATGGCGATGAGAACATAGGTTACGATTTTTGCCCTACTTGAGAAAATGAAATTCATTGTCTTTTCTTAATCAATTATCAGTTGGTTGATGCGATCGAAGTACTGTCAGATGCTGCAGGAGCAGCGGTAGAATCAGAAGCCGCAGCATCTTCTCCCAGTTTTTGAAGGGTTTTTACATAAGCCACTACCTTCCAGCGCTCCAGTTTGGTGAGCTGTGATGCATGTGAGCCCATATTTCCTTTTCCGTAAGTAAGGGTATGAAACATCTTACCTTCCGGCAAATTCTTCAAAGGACCATTATATGCCTGTGGTGCAGGGTGACCCCCTATTTCTACGACTGCTCCATTGCCCTGGCCTTCGGCACCGTGGCAATGAACACAAAAATTGGCATAAATCTGCGTCCCTTCATCAATGATTTTTTTAGACTGCGCCAATGGTGAGCGTAGCTGGGCTCCAGCCATCTCATAGCCTTCCTGTGTATTTGCGTAGGGATAAGGCATATCATTCATGGCATCGGCCGACATGGGTACGGTGCCCTCTACGGGCTGCCGCGCCGACATGCGTTGCATAAGCTCCGGGCGAAGGGTATCCCTCACTTCACCGTAGTCTACATAGACTTCGATAGCAGGACTTCGGTACATATCGGGCATATACTCAAACCCTGGACTTTGATCGCGCTTCACGCAACTGCTCAGCACGAGCGCTGCGAAAAACAATAAAAGGGTGCTATAATTATTAATCGATCTTATCATATCAATGGGTGGTCAAATGCTTTTCATTAATCTCTGACGCTCCATATTCTCTGAGCATCGCTTCTACATCTGGAGATGACATTCCCGGGTTTTCTACATCGGTGATTTCCATTATAAACTTATCATCGGTGGTACGAGGATCTGGATTTACTGCCGGCATTCCCGGTACGGTTCCATTTCGCAGCATATACGTGATGGCCATGCCGTGAGCAGCGCAGAGCACAGTAAACTCAAAGGTGACAGGTATAAAAGATGGTATGTTCTGTAGAAGTGAATTATTTGGCTTACCGCCAATATTCATAGGCCAATCGGAAATCATAAAATACCACATACCCAAAAGCGCCAATGACAGACCAAAACAGCCGAACATAAAGGATACGACCGCAATACGGGTGCGCTTCACCCCAATCACTGGATCGAGCCCGTGAATGGGAAAAGGCGAGTAGACGTCTTTTATCCGAATACCTTTCGCAACAAGCTTTCCAGCAGCATCAAGGAGTTGATGGTCATCATCAAACATGGCATGAATTACCTTGCCCATATTTTTAACAGTAGCCATTAGTGATCTTCATTTTTATATTGCTCGCCAGAAACGCGAAGTATTGACTTAAGCTCATTTAGCGCAAGTACTGGAAAAAAACGCGCAAAGAGTAGAAACAGGGTAAAGAAAATACCGATGGTACCGACAAAAATCCCTATGTCGACCCAGGTAGGATAGAACATCGACCAGCTAGATGGCACGTAATCACGGTGTAGGGAGGTAACGATAATTACGAAACGCTCGAACCACATTCCGATGTTCACCACAATGGACAGCACGAAAGTGAAAATAAGATTGGTGCGCAGTTTCTTAAACCAGAACAATTGCGGCGACACCACATTACAGGTCATCATGATGGCGTAAGACCACCAATAAGGCCCTGAAAAACGATTGATAAATGCGTAAGATTCATACTCTACCCCAGAATACCACGAAATGAAGAGCTCGGTAATATACGCCACACCCACGATGGAACCTGTGACTATTATTACGATATTCATGTATTCTACATGCTTTACCGTAATATAATTCTCTAATTTCATAACTTTCCTCATGATCAGCAATAGGGTAAGCACCATTGCAAATCCCGAGAATACCGCACCAGAAACGAAGTAAGGTGGAAATATGGTGGTATGCCAACCGGGTATTACGCTGGTCGCAAAATCCATAGATACGATGGAGTGAACCGAGAATACAAGCGGTGTCGCCAATCCTGCCAATACCAATGATACTTCTTCGAAGCGCGACCAGTTTTTAGCTTTTCCTGACCATCCGAAACTCAGCAATCCGTATATTTTTTTGGCCAACGGCTTCTGCATCCGGTCACGGATAGTGGCAAAATCGGGTATAAGGCCGATATACCAAAACACGAGCGATACGGAGAAATAGGTACTTATCGCGAATACATCCCAGAGGAGGGGAGAGTTAAAATTAACCCAGAGCGAGCCAAATTGATTGGGCAATGGGAACACGAAATATGCCAACCAAATCCTTCCCATGTGAATACCTGGAAAAAGAGCGGCCATCATAACGGCAAAAATGGTCATCGCTTCGGCTGAGCGGTTTATGGCCATCCGCCATTTCTGACGGAATAGCAGCAATACGGCAGAGATCAATGTACCGGCATGACCAATACCTACCCACCACACAAAATTGGTAATATCCCAAGCCCAACCTACGGTCTTGTTCAACCCCCAAACCCCTATACCCGTCGAGATAAGATATACTACACAACCCAGACCCCAAGCGGCAATGATCCCACTTATGGTAATCAAAACATACCAGGCCAGGGGTGCTTTATTTTCAATAGGACCTACTACGTCGTTTGTAATATCGTGGTAAGTCTTATTCCCTAATATGAGCGGGATTCTTATGGCGGCTTCTTTATGCATCTAGTCCTATAATTAGGGTCAGGTTAAACGTTTCTCACTTTCACTTTATAACTCACACTAGGCTTCACTCCTACTTCTGCAAGCGCATGGTAAGTTCTGCTATCTTCTTCTTCGCGGGCAGCAATACTTTTAACATCATTCATATCACCAAAGCTTATAGCGTTGGTAGGGCAAGCTTCTGCGCAAGCTGTTATTATGCTTCCATCTTCTACGGGCTGTCCCTTCATTTTGGCGTCGAGCTTACCGGCTTGAATGCGTTGCACGCACATGCTACACTTCTCCATTACCCCGCGTGAGCGAACGGTAACGTCGGGATTCAGCACCATGCGGGCTATAGAATCCTGTGATGGGTTTACTTCGGCAAACTTATCATAAGCCTTGTAGTTGAACCAGTTGAACCTACGTACTTTAAAAGGACAGTTATTTGCGCAGTAGCGCGTACCTATACACCGATTATAAGTCATTTGATTCAGGCCTTCATTGCTATGTGTGGTGGCAGCTACGGGACATACCGTTTCACAAGGGGCATGATTACAGTGCTGGCACATCATAGGCATAAAGACGGTAGCCGGGTTTTCATACTCCGGCACTTCCATCTCACGGTAAGTATCGATCACCCCTTTGCCTTCTTCTTCGCCTTTCTCAAGGCTCATGTCAGAAGAGTAGTACCGGTCTATGCGCATCCAATGCATATCACGGCCACGGCGTATCTCGTCTTTGCCCACTACCGCAACATTATTTTCGGAGTGGCAAGCAGTAACACAAGCGCTACAACCCGTACACGTAGAAAGGTCAATGTTCATGCCCCAATGGTGGCCTACACCCTGCACTGGGTGCTTCTCCCAAAGGTCTACTTCATCTACATCCTTCATGACTGCGATACCATCTTCGTGCACCACCAATTCATGAGGGGGATTGTAAACTGCTTTCGGCATACTCTTGAATACCGAATAGGTTGTTTCTTTCACCACCGACTCACGTCCCATAAGGGTGTGCTGGGTCTGCGTGCTCGCAATGGGGTAGTCTTCTCCCAATTTTTCTATGGTTGCACCCGTGAGATTATAGCTCATCATGCCATTTTTCATAGCAATGAATGGATACAGGTTTTTTCCGATTGGAATTTTGTTCTCCTCGTCGTCTACCGCATAGCCACCATAATTTTTGGTTCTGTATGCGCTACGGCCAATGTTTTCTTGATTCATACCTCGGCCATAACCCAAGGCTATCGACACCGAGCCCATCTTTTGACCCGGTTGTGGAACCACAGGAAGCACTTCTGATTTATCTCCGATGGTAATACGCACCAATGAAGCAGGCTCTTCCTGACCCAGATTCATGTTCAGCTCCAGAGCCTTGACATCTGCAGGATTCATGGCGATATAATTATCCCAGGTAATCTTTGAGATTGGATCTGGAAGCTCTTGCAGCCATGGATTGGTGCTGTGCGAGCCATTTCCGATCCCCACTTTGGTGTAAAGCGAAACTTCAAAGTCTCCACCTGCCGCCTTGGCATTCTTAAGACCGTTGGCCGCAGAAGCTAGTGATGCTTTAGAAAACTTGCTGGGGACGTCGGCAGCTGGAACCCGCACGCTTACTGAGCCATTGCGGAGTGCATTGAACCAGAAGTCATCAAATAAAATGGATGCATCGCCAACGGAAGCAGAATAATTCTGCCATACTGATTTGATAAGGTCATGATAGGTACCGGACTGACCAGACCATTTCATCATGCTATCCTGATACTGCCGGGTATCAAAAAGTCTAGTGATCGTAGGTTGAGCCAATGCAGAGTGGCCTGTCTTGGGATAATAGTCATTCCAAGACTCCAGATAATGATTATCGGGGGTCATGTACTTGCAGCGCGATGCTGTCTCATCAGCTGTACCACTAAAAGAAATGGTCATTCCCACTTTCTTTAGGCCAGCTATAAATTTATCGCTATTCGGAAGTGAATATGCCGGATTGATATTGGAAGCGATTAGAATTGCGCCAATCTTGCCGCTGTTCATCTCTCCAACCAGTTCGGCCACTTCGCTATCATTTCCCTGATTTATGAAAAGTTCTTGATCGGTAAGGATGGTCTTTCCATAGTTGCCCAGCATGGAGTTGATGGCATTGGTCACCGTCTGTGCATTGACATCGTTAGCACCGCACACTACCAGTGAGCTACCGCGATTTTGGTATAGCTCTTTTGCTACTTTGGATATGCCATCTGCCGGGAGGCCATTCATATCGGCACCGGCAGTGGGATTTCCAGTGAGCTTGGCCACTTCGTCATGCAATGCTACCAGCACTGCACCTTCTTGGCTTGGCTTGATAGGGTAGCGCTTGTCGGCATTGGAACCTGTGAGCGAGAGGCGACTCTCAAATTGATAATGCTTGCTCATCCAGTCGCCAGTGGGCTTACGGGTCATGCCGTATTGGGACATATTCTGCGTATTCAGACCCCAAGAGTCCAAAAAATCGGCAGAGATGCTGACGATGGTCTTTGCTTTTGAGAAATCGTAATCCGGAAAAATTGGTTTGCCAAAGGTTGCTTCATTCGCTTTGCGGATGGCTGCAATGGAATAGGGATCGTAGGTCACACGCTCAAAATTATCGGCTCCAAAAGAAGCAGAAAATTTGTCAAGCATCTCCTGTGTGGAAGGGCTGATGATGGTGCCGGTCAAGAAAACAATTTTCTTTCCCGACGCTGTGGCGGCTTTAAGCTCAGCAGAAAGATTTTTGTCTATCGTATCCCAGTTGGCTCTCTTCCCATCCATCATAGGCGATGTAAGGCGGGCGCTGTCATAAAGGCTCAGCACCGAAGAGTTGATACGAGCGTTTATTGCTCCACCGGATATTCCATATTTAGAATTTCCTTTAATATGTATCGGCCTGCCTTCGCGGGTCTTTACCACTACGCTGGCATAATCGGTACCATCGAAAAAGGTAGATGCGTAATAGGTAGGTATACCTGGAGCTATTTGCTCTGGTTTATTGACGTAAGGAACAGCATTGATCACGGGGGTTTCGCAAGCCGCCACGGTAGCGGCGGTCACGCTGAACCCGAGAAACTTCAAGAAGTCCCTTCTATTGGTCTGTGTTTTTGAGAGACCTGTGTTCGATAGAAATTCATCTACCGATTCGGATTCTTTCGAGAATTCATTTTGGCTGGCTTCCGCGAAAGCATCTGTTTTGTGGAGCTCTTCCACACCAACCCAATATTTTTTAGTATCGGCCATACTTCTGTACGTGCAGCTTTATATTTAATAATGACATTTGGAACATTCCCAACCGCCCAATTCTTTGGCGGTTATCGAACCATCTTCAAGGTAGTTTTTAAGCTCTTCCTTTCCGTGATTTACCAATCTTTCTTGTACTTCATCGTAATATCCATTGCCTTCCATCACTACTTCTGTCTGGTTATGGCAGTTTATACACCAGCCCATCGTGAGCTCTGAGTGCTGCCCTGCCACCACATATTCTTCTTGGATCTGACCGTGGCATTCCTGACATTGGATCTGCCCCACCACATAGTGCTGAGCATGATTAAAATAAACGTGGTCGGGAAGGTTGTGAACTTTGACCCATTTAATAGGTTTCTCTTCGCCGGTATAGCTCCTGCTTTCCAAGTCCCATCCTACGGCGTCATAAATCTTCGCAATCTCTGCAGTACCTTCTTTGTTCTGGCCTTCATTGATACCCGTATGGCAATTCATACAGATATTGGCAGAAGGAATCCATGCGCTCTTGCCTTTAAGAGCTCCGGTATGGCAGTAAACGCAGGCCACTTGATTCTTACCCGCGTGAAGCATATGGTTAAACTTGATGGGCTGCTCAGGGGTATAGCCGGTGTAAACACCTATCCCCATGAGACCTTCATATCCGGCTACTGCCAAATAGACCACTACCAAAATACCTATCACCGAAGCGAACACCTTATTCTTCCATAACCATAACTTGATCCGATCTGCTGTAGATAGCTCGGCGGCGTGTGCTTCGCCACGGGCATCCATCATTGATGTATTCACTCTACCGAGTGAAGAGCGAACCCCCCAAAGAGAGAAGAGCAAAATCAATAGGATGAAGGCGATGATAAAAAGCCAGGTAGTCGATACTCCCGGAGCATCTACTGGCACCGCGCCGGGCACTGCAACTTTATCACCAGGAGCGGCGGCGGCAGGCTTCCAATCTTTAATGTAACCTAAGATGGCATCGATCTCACTATCGTTCACCGCTTGGGCATTCATGAGGCCACTCTTGGGCTCCCACTCTGCAAGTAATTTTTTTACGTACGGATCACCCTTTTCTTTGACAACAGCCGGGTTCTTGATCCATTCTTTGAGCAAGGCTTCTTTCCCAGCCCATCTTTCTTCCACACCTTTGAGAGCGGGACCCACCATATTGGCATCAACCTTGTGACAGGCCGAGCAATTGGCTTTAAACAACTTCTCTCCATCCTGTGCCGATGCCCCAGTATATGCGGCAAGAGCCAGAAGGGTCAACCCTACAGACAAGACACGAATAATTCGGCCTTTATCTTTTATATACTCCTTCATACCCATATTAAACTCAGATAAAACACTCCTAAATTTTGGCGCAAATTTAACAGAAACATCCCTTTTGCTACCGCTATTGTCACAAAATTGTCAACTGAATAAATAATTTATAATCAATCTAAATAAGACTCAAGAGCTGTATTGGTCAAAGATTCACTCAAATAATAAGCATTCAATTGTTCAAAGCATTGGGAGTATCTATTAAACGATACCGACCATTTCCCTTAAGTTTGTAAGCACAATGTTAAAACAAAGAATGCTCCGAATCGCTTATTGCTCCGCTTTATTTATATTCGGATTTACGTCAGTGCAGGCTCAAGGGGAAGACGATTGGCGGCTTTACCGCCCTACGGTCAATACCAATTCAACAGACACCATCCGAAAAGACTTTCGCGGAAGCAGAGTTGTGGAACCGGGCAAGATTGAAATTGTGGTCGACCCAAAAATAGAAAGGCTTGACGAGCGCAAAAAAGAAAACCCGACGAAACTCAATGGCTATCGCGTTCAGATTTTCTTTGGAAAGCGTGATGAAGCGCAGGCTGCCCGCGGAAAGTTCTTGCGGTCGCATCCAGATACCCGAGCCTATATCTCGTATTTAGCACCTAATTTCCGACTTCGTGTCGGCGACTTCCGAACCAAACTCGAAAGCGAAAAATTCAAAAAAGAAATTGCTGGTCAGTTCCCAGGTTGTTACATCGTGAAAGATAAAATAGAGCTGCCAAGATTGAGACCTGAAGATGGGTGAGTTTGTTAGTTGTTAGTTGTTAGTTATTAGTTGTTGGTTATCAGTTGTTTGTCCCAATACTAAATACGGTTGACCATTTTCTCACTATGTGTTATTAAATGTAACTCTTTCTTTTTTGCTTCTTTTTTCTTTGTTAGTAACCCGGGTTTTTGTTGATAACCGAAGTGTACATCAGCCGGGGTTCTGAGCTTCAGGCTCCTATGTGGTCTAAGATGGTTGTAGTTGTGAACGGCTTGTTTGAGTTTTGTCCACAACTGGCTAAAATCCTGGGGATTCCAAGGTTTTAAGTATTCGTTTTTAATGATGCCATTTATGCGTTCGGCGTGTGCGTTCTCGTATACAGATTCAGCCATACTGTTGATAATCCGCCCCTTGGTTATCTGTAAAAACTTCTTGCTATAGTATTGTCCACCCCCATCAGAGTGAAAGATGAGTTGTTGATCCTGGTTGTAATCCTTCCAGGCCATCTTAAAAGCGGGTATTGTTGTATGGGTAGTTAAGAGCCTTTTGCTCAGATTATAACCGACAATAAGCCTGCTGAAAAGATCGAGAATAAAGGTCATGTAGTAGTATCGTTTTCCAAGCTGATAATAGGTGATATCGCTCACCCAAACTTGGTTGACACGTGTCAACTTGATAGAGTCAACTAAGTTGGGAAATCGTATCACCGCATTGCTGTCGGTAGTTCTCTTAAAATTCCGTTTCCTTTTAATACAGAAGCCCATATCGCGGTAGAGTGCGAGGAATCGATCGCGTCCGATGTAATCGGGTAAGAGCATGGAATGCATTTTCACAGCACCCATTTTTGGGTGATCATCGCGGAGTTCGTGCAGCAGGTATTCAATCTGGCACCACTCATCGGTTTTGTTCAGCAATCGCTGATACCTCTGATGAATATTTTGCCTGCTTGTTTTAGCAAATTGATAGATCAAACGCATTTTTAGTCTGTGTTTGTCTTTGTTTTCCCTGAACCAGATGACTGTGTGGAGCCAAGCTTTTTTTTTATGTCTACCCCATACATTTCTTCCGCAACCTCAATGAGTTTGTCCTTAAATTCAATCTCTACCTGCTTTTGTCCCAGCAGTTTCTGTAGCTCAGCGATTTGCTCTCTTAGGGCTTTTAATTTGGCGGTATCACTCATTGGCTCAACTATTTGTCGCACTCCTTGCGTCTTAAGAACGGAGAATTTATCAACCCAGTTGTAGACTGCTGTAGAGCTTACGTCGTATTCTCTACAAATATCGCAAACCCTGGTTTGATTTAGCTCCAACTCTCTAACCTTCTTGAGCTTAAAGCTATCACTGAAAACGCGATTTCTTCTTGGGTTGGATCTTACTCCAATCGACTTTTTACTTGCCATTTTTCTATCCGGTTTAGGGTGAAAAATGGTCAACTTATTTCAGTACGGGACAAAATGTACTGAACAAACTGTTTCGCTATTTCGTTTTCAATCTTTACTGATCATATCTGGATTTTGAGCTTTTCTGTGACTGTAACAGATGGATTCGATGTCCTTTCCATTCGCTTTTCTGCTCCGTTTGATCCGGTCATCTTGTCTCAGGACATTCTAGCGGCTAAACCAAAATTCACGTTCTTTAAAAAAAAGGGGAATCATATGATAATGGAAAATAAAAGTCAAGAAAACTCCGAGAAGGAGCTGCGCAAGCGCATCAAAGATCTGGATGCAGCTTTAGACAGCAAGGCGTTGGAGGCTGACCTGTACCGGATTATGGTAGAAAAAGCATCGGGTGAGTACGGTACCGATCTTGTAAAGAAATTCTGAGATGAAGCGCTCAGAATGTTTTAATTTGATGACAGACTGCCGGAGTGTGTCAAACTATTAAGTTGCTAGATCAGCCCATACGGGCGAACTGCGATTGCAAGGCACACGCAGTTTTAAAAGTTAAGGAGTCCCTTTGGAGAGGGATGACTGCTTACAAAACAAAGGCGTCGCAGGGATTGGACTTTATGGACAGACACTGGCTAAAAGAGAACATTGAAAACTTCAATCTTCACATGATCAACAACGAAGTTGACGCGACGGCCGTAATCTCGGAACTTGAAAGCCTGATTTTGGTTTCCACAATGATGCTTGTTGCTTTGAGCTCGAAGCTTCCAATTCAATTAATTCAAGAGTCTATCCAAATGAACAGCTAAACGCGAATTTAATCGTCCAGCGTCTGCTTAACTTCCACTTCGTCAAAGGCTTCGATGATATCCCCTACTTTAATATCATTGTACTTTTCGACATTAAGGCCACATTCGTATCCTTTACCAACTTCTTTTACGTCGTCCTTAAATCGCTTGAGGCTGCCAAGATTACCTGAATACGCTACGATACCATCGCGGATAACGCGAATTTTCGAATTTCTATTGATCTTACCATCGGTCACGAAGCAACCTGCTACGGTGCCCACTTTTGAGATTCTAAAGGTCTCACGGATTTCGGCATTTCCTGTAACCCGCTCTTCGATGCGCGCTGAAAGCATGCCTTCCATGGCGTCTTTGATCTCTTCAATGGCTGCGTATATGATGGAGTAAATCTTAATTTGGATCTCTTCCTTCTCGGCAAGCCTTCTGGCACCACCCGAAGGCCGAACCTGGAAACCGACGATAATGGCATCGGATGCGGTGGCCAAGAGAACATCACTTTCGGTGATCTGCCCAACGGCCTTGTGTATTACGTTAACAGCAATCTTTTCGGTAGACAGCTTTTGGAGTGAATCTGCCAATGCCTCTACCGAACCATCCACATCACCTTTTAGTATGATGTTCAATTCTTTAAAGTCACCGATGGCGATACGGCGACCGATCTCATCAAGGGTAATATGCTTCTGTGTTCGCACCCCTTGCTCGCGTTGTAACTGCTCCCTGCGGGTAGCGATACCACGGGCTTCGCGCTCATCATCCAAAATGTTGAACCGGTCACCCGCATTTGGGGCACCATTTAGACCAAGCATGGAAAATGGAATCGCTGGGCCGGCTTCCTTGATGGATTGGCCACGCTCATTGAACATCGCCTTAATCCTACCGGTATAGTGGCCTGCCAAAACAATATCACCGACCTTTGTAGTCCCCCCTTCCACTAAGAGCGTAGTTACAAAACCACGCCCCTTGTCAAGTGTAGATTCTATAACCGTTCCAAGCGCATTCTTTTTAGGATTGGCTTTAAGCTCCAGCAGATCTGCTTCGAGCAATACTTTCTCCAAAAGCTCATCAATATTGGTTCCCTGCTTTGCTGAAATTTCTTGGCTTTGATATTTACCGCCCCAATCTTCAACCAAGATGTTCATTTGAGAAAGCTGTTCCTTAATACGCTCTGGCTTGGCTCCGTCCTTATCGATCTTATTAATGGCAAAGATCATAGGAATACCGGCGGCTTGGGCATGATTTATAGCTTCTTTCGTTTGGGGCATCACGTCATCATCTGCAGCCACCACGATGATGGCAAGGTCGGTGACCTGCGCCCCACGTGCACGCATGGCGGTAAAGGCTTCGTGACCGGGAGTATCCAAAAATGTGATACGCTTATCGCCAGCTACTTCCACACTGTATGCGCCGATATGCTGTGTAATGCCTCCCGCTTCACCAGCTATTACATTTTCTTTTCTAATATAATCCAATAGAGATGTCTTGCCATGATCTACGTGTCCCATCACTGTTACGATAGGTGCTCTTGGGAGTAGATCTTCATCCCGGTCTGCTTCTTGGGTAATGCTCTCTTGGGTATCGGCAGTAACGAACTCCACATCGTAGCCAAATTCTTCTGCCACGATACTAATCGTTTCTGCATCGAGACGCTGGTTAATGGATGCCATTATACCCAGTGTCATACATGCCGAAATAACTTCTGGCACACTCACGCCTATCAATGTGGCAAGATCGGATACCGAAACGAACTCGGTCAGCTTAAGTACTTTGGCGTCCGCTTCTTCTTGTTGAGAGCGCACTTCGGCACGGGTACGGTGTTCATCTCTCTTAAGCCTTCTATTCTTGGCGCCCGCAGATTTTGACCCGCCGCTAAGCTTGGCCAATGTTTCTTTAAGCTCTCTATCAATATCGGCCTGGGTCACTTCTTTTCGTGGCCCACCGCGTCCCGTGTTGGCAGGTTTGCCGCCCCTTTGATTTGGCGCACCCTTGGCTCTTGGTGCATCTGCTTTGGGAGCAATGCGCTTACGCTTCCTTCTGCCTTGTTGGGTCTCGGTACCAGGGTCGGTACTCATTACCGGTTTTTTCTTTTTCTTAGGCCGTTCTGGAAGGTCTATTTTACCCACTACGGTAGGGCCAGCCAGTTTATTCGGCTTGAACCGGATCGTCTCATCTTCTACTTTTACCGCTTCTTTTTCTTCCGTTTTAGTCTCCTTCTCAATCTTGGCTTCTTCCGGCTTTTCGGCTTCAGCTTTAACACCTTCTGTTCCGGCTTCTGCGTTTGCTGCCGGCTTCACTTCTTCGGTTTTCTTGTCTTCTACCGTTGCCGCTTCTTCTTTCGCTTCAATTTTGGCATCTTCTTTCGGGGCTTCTTCTTTCTTCTCCGTTTCAGCTGCTTTTTTATTTTTATCCAAGTCGATTTTTCCGACTACGGAAACGCCTTTTCCCTTTGCCACTTCGGGTTTGTACACCGCCTGGTCTGAACCCTGTACATTCTTTATCAAGACTTCTTCTGGCTCTTTGGCATCTGCTTTGGGCGGCGGCGGTGTATTGCCCTTGAGGCTTACCGTCTCACGCTTGGTAGATGTCACACCTACAGACTTCGACTTTTCTTTGAGCTGCTTGGAGTCCTGAAATTCTTCTACCAGCACTTCATAGGCTCCAGATTCGATCTTTGAAGTCGGCTTATTATCTATTTCGAACCCTTTGGAGCTCAAAAAGTCGACAATAGTGGTGGTACCCACATTGAACTCCTTTGCGGCTTTTCCTAATCTTATGGCTTGTGTTTTTATTGGCATATAATGTTGCTCCTGTTCTACGAAATTAAAAAATTAGCATTAACTGGGCTTATTCAAGCTCTTCACGCAGGATTTTCTGAATTTCGGCAATGGTCTCTTCTTCAAGATCGGTGCGTTTAACCAAATCTTCTTTTGTTAATTCCAATACGCTTCTAGCGCTATCTAGCCCGGCTGATTTGAGCTCATCTATGATCCAGCCATCTATTTCGTCTACAAATTCATCCAGATCTACGTCTTCATCATCTCCATCGGTCTCACGGTATACATCGAGATCGTATCCGGTAAGCTTACTGGCGAGCTTGATGTTAAAACCGCCTTTTCCGATGGCAAGGGAAACTTGGTCTGGCTTCAAGAATACTTCAGCCTTCTTACCTTCCTCGTCTATTTTGATGTTAGTGATTTTGGCAGGACTCAAAGATCGCTGTATCAACAACTGAATATTCTCTGTATAATTGATGACATCGATATTTTCATTTTTGAGCTCACGCACGATGCTGTGAATACGCGATCCCTTCATACCCACGCAGGCGCCTACAGGATCGATGCGATCATCATAAGATTCTACGGCTACCTTGGCACGCTCGCCGGGTACACGCACTATCTTTTTAATGGTGATAAGACCATCAAAAACTTCGGGGACTTCCATCTCAAAAAGGCGCTCGAGAAACTCGGGAGCCGTGCGCGAAAGGATAACTACCGGATTATTATTCCGCATCTCTACTTTGGCCACGACCGCTCTTACGGCATCACCTTTCTTAAAATAATCGGGTGGTATCTGTTCTGTCTTCGGAAGTATAAGCTCATTGCCTTCATCATCGAGCAGCAGGATCTCACGCTTCCATACCTGATAAACTTCGCCGGTGATGATGTCCCCTACCCGCTCGCTGTATTTCTTATAGAGACTGTCTTTCTCGAGCTCTATGATCTTAGAAACCAGATTTTGACGCATCGAAAGTATACTTCGACGCCCAAAGTGCTCCAGCTTAATCTCTTCGGTAGCTTCTTCACCGATCTCAAAGTCGGGCTCAATTTTCACAGCATCAGAGAGTGATATTTGGCTGTTCTCATCTTCTACCTCACCATCGGGAACGATCTCACGATTGCGCAAGATCTCTAGGTCACCTTCTACAGGGTTGATGATAATGTCAAAATTATCATCGGTACCGTGCTTCTTGATAAGCATATTGCGAAACACATCTTCTAGGATGCGCATCATCGTCTCACGGTCTATGTTTTTAAACTCCTTAAACTCTGCAAACGACTCGAACAAATTAGTATCGCTCATGACTCTTTATTTGAATAGTATTTTAATTTTTGCCTGTTTTATTTGGGGATAGGTTATCACATGGTCTTCTTCAATAGTCTCCTTCTTCTTGCGTCCTTCTATCCTTTCTTTTCGCACTTCTTTAAGCACTATCTTATCTTGATCTGCGGTGAGCAGCTCACCTTCCATCTCACGGCCATCAGAGTGCTTGAGCTTTAGATGTCGGCCAATATTCTTGATATATTGCCTAAAATCTTTCAGCGGCTTATCGAGACCCGGACTGCTCACCTGAAGGGAAAAATCTTCTTCCTCACGATCCAGATTATGCTCTATCTGCCTACTTATGTCTACACAATCTGAGATAGAGACTGGCCCCATACTTTCCAGCTCGACAGAAATATTGTTACCCGGCTTTATGTCAACACTTAACAGATAGTAGTCGGTATCTTCAATTTTCTCAGCAACTAGCTTTCGGATGGCGGTTTCTGTGATCAAATCAATGCGTAATAAAAAGAGGGGCTGCTGCCCCTCTCGAATTATACTTTTGCTGGTGCAAATGTAATTATTATTTTGAGATTTTCTAAGATGAAACTTGCAAGGAAGTTGATCAGTTCAAGACTTATGGTATTCGCATAAGCCATTTCGAAATCAAGGCTGTCTATTCTTTTATCGCCACGAATTAAAACCGATCATGGGGCAACCGACAAAAAATTACTTTTCAGATTCAAACCATCTCAAAATATTAACACCTATTTCGAGGTATTGATTATAATCGAGCGATGGACAGACAAAAATTTTAAAGCAATCTATAAGTCATTCAAACCTAATTTTGAACAAAACCCCACCTTGGCCTCTCAAATTTTCTCATCGATCAAGTGAGGGTGTCGCCCAGCTCGTGCTAACAAAAGATTCATACATTTAGCTTCAAATTCAAGCTATAGAAGATACGTCTACCTGAGAACTACAGGTTTTAAAAATGAATTTATATTCTAAAAAGCAACAGTGGAAGGCCGTTCTGCTCTTCGTTGCGGTTATAATAGTGGGGCTATCGCTCTGGTATTCAAATTATATAGTAAATAAGATAAGACAAGAAGAGCGTCAGAAGGTACAGCTATGGTCTGAAGCGGTTAAAAAACGGCTATCGCTTATCAACTATACCGAGCAGCTTTTTATGGAAATGCGCCGCGAGGAGCGGAATAAAATAAATATTTGGTCGCACGCCACAGCCCGGGTAACCACTGCGAGCGACAATGAACTCAAATTCCTGCTGGAAATCCTTTCCAAGAACACCACCATCCCTGTTCTTGTAGTAGGCTCCAATGGTAATGTAACTTCAGATAGAAATATCGATCCCAAATACATCGCTACTAAGGCACAGCGCGACAGCCTCGTGAGCGCTATGGCCGACATTTATAAACCCATCAATCTCAGCATCTCTGGTATCGAACAGCGTGTATACTACAAGGATTCACGCATTATCGTAGAACTGGAAAAAACCCTGGACGACCTTATTAATTCCTTCATCAGCGAGACCGTAATGAACTCTGGCTCTGTGCCTGTGCTCGTAACGGACTCTACACAGACCATGGTGCTCAACTACAGCAATATCGATTCTACGGCGATTGCCGACTCGGTAAGTCTGAATAGGGAACTCGCGGCCATGCGGCAGAATGGCGAACCGATACAGGTAAGCTTTGGCGAACAGATAAATTATGTGTTCTTCACCGACTCGATCATCATTACCCAACTCCAATATTTTCCTTTCATTCAGCTTATTATCATCGGATTATTCTTGGTGATCTCCTACCTTATCTTCAGCACATTCAGAAATGCCGAGCAGAACCAAGTATGGATCGGTATGGCCAAAGAGACCGCCCACCAACTGGGTACTCCACTCTCCAGCCTCATGGCATGGGTGCAAATTCTAGAATCGCGCGGCACGGACAGCGAGACCATAACCGAACTTAATAAAGATATAGAGCGGCTTGAGATGATCACTGACCGCTTTTCAAAAATCGGCTCTACCCCAGAGCTAAAAGACCATTCCGTAAAAGGCATCATGGATCAGGCCACGGCCTACCTTCGTCCGCGTATTTCCAGAAGGGTAGAAATAGAGATCAAACTCAATCAGGAAAACGACATTAAGGCCATGATCAACCAACCGCTTTTCAGTTGGGTGATAGAAAATATTTTTAAAAATGCCGTCGATGCCATGGATGGTACGGGCAAAATCACGGTAGACATATTCAACGAGATACAGAATGTATACATCGACATCAGCGATACCGGAAAAGGTATTCCCAGCAAAAACCACAAAGCCGTTTTTCAGCCGGGATATACCAGTAAGAAACGCGGTTGGGGGCTTGGGCTTTCGCTGGCAAAGCGTATTATAGAGACTTACCACAGCGGTAAAATTTTTGTGAAACGAAGCGAACCGGGCGTAGGCACCACCTTCCGAATAGTGCTCAAAAGCAAAGCCTGATGGCCGGAATTTACGTTCACATCCCCTTCTGTAAGCAAGCTTGCACGTATTGCGATTTTCATTTTTCCACTTCCGTGAAAAATAAAGCAGCCATGGTAGACGCCATCATAGCTGAGGCTGCGCTGAGAAAAGAATACCTGTTCTCTCCGGGCTATTCAGATGCAGAAAAAATAGAAACGCTTTATTTCGGTGGTGGCACACCGAGCCTGCTCTCAGCTGAAGAGCTCAAAAAATTGGTCACGGCCTTTCGGCAAATGTTTGATTTTCATGACTCCATAGAGCTCACGTTCGAAGCCAATCCAGATGACCTGACCACAGAGAAACTGGCAATGCTCACCGCAAATGGAATAAACCGGCTCAGTATAGGCATCCAGTCTTTTGATAATGATCAGCTGAAATGGATGAACCGGGCGCATAGGAGCGATCAGTCCATCGCGGCCGTCAAGGCAGCTCAACTAGCGGGAATTAGAAATATTTCAATCGACCTTATTTACGGCTTGCCAGGGCTCACACCAGCTGGGTGGAAAAAAGAGATTGCCCGGGCTGTGGCACTTGACATAAAGCATATTTCGGCGTATTGCCTTACCGTAGAGCCCAATACCGCGCTGGGAGCATGGGTGAAAAAGGGCAAGGCAGCGCCTGTCGATGAAGCAGCCGCAGCCAGCCAATTTGAGATTTTGGTCGACGAGCTTGCGGCTGCCGGATTTGAGCAGTATGAAGTCAGCAATTTTTCACCCCGTGGATTTCATTCAAAGCATAATACGTCTTATTGGCAAGGTACGCCCTACCTTGGGCTTGGCCCTTCGGCACATAGTTTCAAGCTTGACGAGCGATCTTGGAACGTGGCCAATAATGCGATTTACATCAAGGCCATTGCCAAAGCAGAGCCGCCGCAAACTGTAGAGCACTTGAGCAAAAACGATCAGATGAATGAGCTTATCATGACAGGCCTGCGCACGAAATGGGGGTTGGATTTACAAAAAATCAAAAATCGATTTGACATCGATCTCACTAAAATGTATGCGGCCGAGATCGATAAGTTGCTAAGCACTGGCAAGGCAGAATTAAAGTTTGGCATTCTCACCCTGACCCGAAAAGGGCTTTTCGCCGCCGATGGCATAGCCGCCGGTTTTTTTGATGTCGATTGAGTGGAGATGCTTCACACACGAGCTACCGCAGTTTCGGATTCGTCTTATGGCGATCCCTGTCGCGCCGTGTTTTTTTCTCAAAATTCTTTTCTACGGCCTGCTCTAGGTCTACGCCAGTCTGATTGGCTATACAAGCCAGCACCCATAGCACATCTGCTATTTCGTCGCCAAGATCTTGACTTTTCTCAGATTCATTTTCAGACTGCTCACCATAGCGCCGTGCCATAATACGTGCCAGCTCCCCTACTTCTTCCGTCAAGATAGCCATATTGGTGAGTTCGCTAAAATAGCGCACCCCATAGGTTTTAATCCAACGATCGGTTTTGGACTGAAGTTCGGTCAAGGTCATTTGGAAGCTTTTAAATTTGAAAGGGAATTATTTTTTTCGATCATATCTAAACAAAGATTATAAAAATGCTCCCTTCCAACTGGACGGTTCGCACGATACTCTATTGCTCTTCTGTTTACCACGGCTGCTTGATGCAGGTTGTCATGCTCAATACCGTCGAAAAAATTGGTTTCATTATCGGATATAAGTCTGCCGTTCCAATTGTTTTGAACCCACTCGCGCGAAGCAGGGAAATCTGAAACCAATGGAAAACAACCGTGCCCCATGGCTTCTAGCAGCGAAATAGAAGTGGCATCAGACTTTGGTATGGAAACAAATACGGATGAGACAGCATAAAAATTTTGATTATCGTAGCTCGATAGCCACCCCACAAAACTCACTACACCATTAAGCTCGAGCGTTTCGGTCAAGCTTTTCAGCTCTTGTGTCTGGGAACCGGAGCCGGCAATAACTAACTTCCAGCTTGGACCTACCTCTGTTTTACGGAACTTTGCGAAAGCTTCGATTATTTTATCAATCTGATATAAAGGTTCATGCAATCTATTGCTAAATATGATCTTTTCTTTACCTGACGGTGCTGATGGTATATTTACCCCATAGTTACAGACCGTAACATCAATTAAAGTTGGCAACGCCAGCTCTACCATTCTATTGGCTACGCGTGACGAATCTGCTGTGAATTCATCTGCGTTTTTAAGAGGTTGAACAATTCGGTTTTTCAAGATGAAGTTCTTTTCAGGAAGTATTAAAACATCGGATCCCCATGCTGTGGCAATACATAAAAAGTCCACGACCCAGCTGGTGCGCGTGAATCACATCTGGCATGAACACTTCAATAGACCGTTGGATGGTGTGAATGGTTTCAGAAAACCGCAAGATCTTCCTCAATGAAAGAAATGCCTGCGAAAAACCTATCTCGAAGTCAACATCTGGCTTGATATCGTTAATCACAAAAAATTGGGAAACCTCGGGTTTAATCTGAATCAAAAAGTTTTGCAGGTGGGCACCGCTGGGTGCCGCTACGGGTAATTTCATTCTTCAAAGTCTATTTTAGACTGTTTATTTCCTTAATCAGTAGTGGCCCATTCATCATAATATCCCATTATTGATGGATTGGCATCGATAATCGACTGATCCAAATCCCGAGTATCACCTATTTTCTTCTCAGGGCTTCCGGCGATCATAGAACCATCAGGAAACACTCCTCTCACATAGCTATTGGCCCTTATTAAATTCTTTTTCCCAATAGATGTGCTGGGCATGATAATGGCGTGCGCACCTATAAATACGTATTTCCCAATACAGACTTCACCTGTACCGCAGCCAAGCATAGTATCGCCGGAATAATTTCGGCCATAAAGTCTGATAGCTTGGTGAGAGCTATGGGTAAGAATTGCTACCCAAGATGATATTTGGGTTCCTTCACCCACGCTCAATCCTTGGCTACCATCGATAGAACAATAAGGCGCGATATAAACGTGGTCACCCATAACTATATTTTTCTACCTTGAAAAAAGACTTTACTACCGTACCGTATATTCTTTTTCAAAAACCCATCAGCACTGCGGAAACCATATGTCATCTTAGTTGCTAAAATGGGACTGATCAAACGGAGAAAGAAGTGATAATATCTTCGCAACAGAACTCAAATAATTCTAATCATTAAACTTAAATATTGTCAAAATTCAAATTTGAGTTTTCTACTCCTTATTCTTTGTATCAATCAAAATAGTGACCGGCCCATCATTTATAAGACTTACCTGCATATCGGCGCCAAATACCCCCGTGCGCACGCTACCTTTTATTTCATCATGCATGAAATCTATAAACCGCTCATACAGCGGGATCGCCACATCGGGATGCGCTGCCCGGATATAAGAGGGCCGGGTGCCTTTTTTGGTCTTCGCGTGAAGAGTAAATTGACTTATGACCAAGGCCTGACCCTTAACATCATTTACCGATAGATTCATCAGACCCTCTTCATCGGCAAATATTCGCAGGCTAGCTACCTTTCTCGCCAGCCACTTTGCGTCATCTTCGCTATCAGCATCTTCTACACCTACCAGGATTAACAAACCTGCAAGGATTGCAGCGTGCTTGCGCCCAGCTATGGCTATTTCTGCCTTTAACACCCTCTGAACTACCGCTCTCATTTGCGATAGGTATCGTCGTCACGGTTCTCGTACATATTCAAATAACTATTGTAGCGGGTCTCCGCTACGGTGCCATTTTTGAGACCAGACTTTACTGCGCATCCCGGCTCATTGATGTGCAAGCAATTATAATACTTGCAATCTGGAAGCAGCTCCCGCATTTCTGGAAAATACCCGGCCAGCTCAGCCGGCTCGACTTCTACCATCCCAAAACCGCGTATGCCTGGCGTATCGACGATATTGCCCCCAAAATGCAGCGGGTGCATTTCTGCGAATGTGGTAGTGTGCTGTCCCGTAAAATGGGCTTCAGAAATAGCTCCTACGCGCAGGTCTAAGTTGGCATCCAGCATATTGATAAGCGAAGATTTCCCAACTCCCGAATGACCTGAAAGCAGAGAGTCATTACCTTTTAGCAATGCCCGAAGGTCGTCCATACCAGCACCAGACACCGCCGAGCAGGCAATGGTCTTATACCCCAAATCTTCATAAACCCCTTGAAATGATTTCAATATAGACAGTTCATCTTTGTCCAGCAGATCAATTTTATTGAAAACCAGCGAGACCGGAATATGAAAAGCTTCGGCCGCCACGCAAAAACGATCTATGAATGCCGGAAAGGTAGTGGGGTTTCTGAAGGTTGCCACCAGCACGGCCTGGCTCAGATTTGAAGCGATTATATGACTCTGACGGGAAAGATTTACCGATTTTCTTACGATATAATTTTCGCGATCTTCAATTTCAGTAATTACAGAATCTGCGTCTTCACCGCTCAGCATGACCCAATCGCCCACGGCCACCGGATTGGTAGAGCGCACCTGTGAATTTCTAAACTTACCGCGCACCCTGGCGTCTACCAGAGACCCATCTTCCAATCGCACCTTGTACCAGCTGCCAGTACTCTTTATTACCCTTCCCCGTTTCAAGCGTTGCGGATCCCTTTAGTTTGCTAGGTTTTGCTTCGTTTTAAAGCAAGGCAAAGTTAGCATATTCAAATGATGCCAAGCTGGACTTTCAGCCGATACCAATTAATATTTACCTTCGCCACAAGATCATTTTATGTCAATAGAAGTAAAAGGGGTAAGCAAGTTTTACGGCAATCAGGCGGCTTTAAGAGAAGTTAGCTTTTCTGCAAGTAAAGGTGAAATTCTAGGTTTCTTGGCGCCAATGGAGCAGGGAAGTCGACCATGATGAAAATAATAACCTGCTATTTAACCCCGAGCAAGGGCGATGTACGCGTGAATGGTTATAACATTTACGATGAGTCGATCAAAGTGCGCAGAGCAGTGGGCTATCTCCCAGAGACGAATCCCTTATATCCAGAAATGTACATCCGTGAATATCTGCTATTCGTAGCCGGAATGTACCGCATAAAAAATAAAAAGGCGCGCGTAGAGGAGATGATCGAGATAGTGGGGCTTACACCCGAAAGCCATAAACATATCTCTTCCCTTTCTAAAGGGTATAGGCAGCGGGTAGGCCTTGCTCAGGCCATGATCCACGATCCTGAAGTACTTATCCTTGACGAACCGACTTCGGGGCTTGACCCAAATCAACTCGAAGATATTCGCGCCCTGATAAAGAAAATTGGTGCAGAAAAGACCGTACTTATCAGCACCCATATCATGCAAGAAGTAGAGGCTATCTGCAACCGGGTGATTATCATTAAAAAAGGAGAATTGGTAGCCGACAGCCCTGTAGCACTGCTCAAAAATGATACTGAGCTAGATATTATTTTGCTCTACCTGAACAAAGACATTGAGCAAGAAGCAATCACTAAACTGGTGGGAGTGCAGAAAGTACAGCGAGAAAAAGTAGGAAGCTACCGCATACACGCCAAAAAGGGCAGCGGAGTGCTCCCAAAACTAAATGCTCTGGCCACATTGGAAAATGCCGAAGTCTTTGAGCTACGAAAAGAAGAACGAAGCCTAGAAGATGTCTTTAAGGCACTCACAAAGTAAACCACCTTCGCCGCACCATATTTTTTCTATTTTTGTCGTCCTTTAGCAAGAATAACTGGTATCTACCCGGCCGCACGGCAGGCAGAAATCTATATAAATATTGCTAAAGCCCAACTATTTAATTGATTTTTAAATTTAGCCCCAATGCCATATTCATTTACATCCGAATCTGTTTCGGAAGGACATCCCGATAAGATTGCCGATCAAATTTCTGATGCTATTTTAGATAACTTCCTAGCCTTTGATCCCTATTCAAAAGTAGCGTGTGAAACTCTTGTAACCACAGGGCAGGTAATGCTGGCTGGAGAAATAAAATCGGGTACGTATGTTGACGTGCAGCGCGTAGCCCGAGATGTGATCAATGCGATAGGCTATACCAAAGGAGAGTACATGTTTGAAGGTGACTCTTGCGGTGTATTGAGCGCGCTGCACGAGCAGAGCCCAGACATCAATCGGGGTGTAGACCGCGGTAATCCCGAAGATCAGGGGGCGGGAGATCAGGGTATGATGTTTGGCTACGCCAGCAATGAAACTGAAAACCACATGCCATTGGCGCTCGACCTTTCGCATAAGCTCTTGAAGGAACTGGCCGCATTGCGCAGAGAGAATAATGAAATCAAATATTTGCGCCCCGACGCCAAAGCACAAGTAACCATTCAATATTCTGACGATCATAATCCGCAGCGTATTGAGACCATCGTTGTTTCTACACAGCATGATGATTTTATTAAGGCCACTGCCGCCGATCAATTGAGCCAAGATAAGGCGGAGAAGGAAATGTGTGAGCGTATCGCCGCTGATATCAAGAAGGTATTGATCCCAAGGGTCATTGCCAGCTTGCCAAGCCATATCCAAGCCTTGTTCGATGAAGAGATTGTCTATCATATAAACCCCACAGGAAAATTCGTAATCGGCGGCCCCCACGGAGATGCCGGTCTCACCGGGCGCAAAATCATCGTAGATACCTATGGCGGCAAGGGTGCCCATGGTGGTGGTGCCTTTTCAGGCAAAGATCCGAGCAAGGTAGATCGCTCGGCAGCTTATGCAGCCCGTCACATAGCAAAGAATCTGGTAGCAGCCGGAGTAGCCGATCAAATTCTTGTGCAGGTCTCCTATGCCATCGGGGTAGTTGAACCTATGGGAGTATTTGTTGATACGTACGGTTCATCAAAAGTTGATCTCAACGATAGCCAGATCGCCGAGAAAGTAAAGGCACTTTTTGATCTCAGACCAGGGCTTATCGAGAAGAACCTAAAGCTTCGTAACCCGATCTACCTAGAGACTGCTGCGTACGGCCATATGGGTCGGGAAAACAGGGTGGTAGAAAAGAAATTCTACCGCAACAACGGTTCTGGAATGGAAGAAAAAGTGATGGAAGTGGAGCTTTTCACTTGGGAGAAAACAGATTATGTAGATCGGATCAAGAAAGAGTTTAACCTTTAAACTCGGGGCTAGCCCCTGCTTTTCAGTCTTTTGTTTTTGACGGAAGTCATCAGCTCAATAAATCCATGTTCAGAGTTTTCCTGAAAAAGAAATATTTGCATGCTCCTTGGCAAATACCTTAGCCAACTATAGGGCAAGACCTTTGAAATACTCCCGAGTTGAACCCCTATTTCTTTCGTAAAAAAACTTTGATCGGGACACCCGTTAGATTGAAATTCTCCCGCAGCTTGTTTTCCAGAAATCGCTTATACGGATCCTTGACGTACTGCGGCAGGTTGCAGTAAAACGCGAAGGCAGCTTTGTGCGTAGGGAGCTGCATCACATACTTGATTTTGAGAAACTTACCCTTTGTCGCTGGTGGCGGGTAATGATCAAGGATGGGTTGAAACACTTCATTCAATTTTGATGTAGGGATTCGCGTACGGAGGGAATCGTAAACTTCCATTGCTTTCTCTACCGCTTGATGGATACGCTGCTTCGAAAGTGCGCTTATAAAAATAATGGGCACATCGGTAAAGGGCATTATGCGCTCCCTTATCTTGTCTTCGTGTTGTTTTGTAGTCTGGCTCTCCTTCTCGATAAGATCCCATTTATTGACCAGGATAACCACACCTTTTCCATATTTTTCGGCAGTAAAAAAGATGTTCAGGTCTTGTTTTTGCATACCTTCCTGCGCATCGATTACTATCAGGCACACATCAGATTCTTCGATGCTGCGAAGGGATCGCAATACGGAGTAGAATTCCACATCTTCGTGCACCTTGGCCCGCTTTCGGATTCCCGCTGTATCGACCAAGAAGAAATCAAAGCCGAAGGATTGGTATCTTGTGAGCAGCGCATCTCGCGTGGTGCCGGCATTCTCATTTACAATATTTCGCTCTACGCCGAGCAACGAATTAATAAGAGATGACTTGCCGACATTCGGCTTGCCCACCACAGCGATTTTGGGAATATCAAGCTCGGGGCTCGGCTCCTTATCGGGAAATGTTGCGACCAGCGCGTCAAGCATGTCGCCGGTACCGCCCCCATTGGATGAAGAAATACAATGTACATCTCCTAAACCAAAGTTGTAAAACTCACTGGCCTGCAAGATCCGGTCGTTGGTATCCACCTTATTGGCCACTACCAAAATTGGCTTATCCGATTTTCTTAGAAAAGATGCAATGGCTTCATCGTGATCTGTTATTCCAGTGGTCACATCGAGCAGAAACACAATGGTAGTGGCTTCATCGATTGCCAGATTTACCTGCTTCTTGATTTCATTTTCAAACACATCATCGGAACTGATGGTATAGCCACCGGTGTCAATTACAGAAAACTCCACCCCCGTCCACTGAGCCTTCCCATAGTGACGATCCCTGGTAACTCCGCTAGTGGCATCTACGATCGCATCCCGGCGCTCGGTGAGCCTATTAAATAAGGTAGATTTACCCACATTGGGCCGGCCTACTATTGCAACTATATTTGCCATTTTATCCTTTGTATCCGTAAGCTTTCAGGCGGTTCTCTTTGTTGCGCCAGTCTTCGTCAACTTTAACATGGAGTTCTAGAAATACTTTATTCCCAATAAAATCTTCCATTTTAAGCCGCGCTTCGGTTCCTACTTTTTTCAATTTTTCGCCTTTATGACCTATTATTATCCCTTTTTGAGACTTTCGGGAAACGTAAATTACTGCTGCAATGCGTACTAAGGCATCTTCTTCTTTGTACTGTTCTATCTCAACCTGAACAGAATAGGGTATTTCTTTTTGATAATTTTCGAGAATGCGCTCTCTAATAATCTCGCTCGCAAAGAAACGCATAGATTTATCAGTAAGCGCATCCTTTTCATAATAGGGCGGACTCACTGGAAGAAGGGTTCTAATTCTATTTTTGAGATGCTCAATACCAAAATCATGGAGCGCTGAAACTGGCATTATTTCCGCTTCGGGAAAATGGGATTTTAAATTCTCTACTACTTTCAACAGTTGATCTTGGTCTTGAGTGTCAACTTTATTCAAGGCGATCAAAAGCGGGATTTTCATCTCGGCCAGCGCCTTGTTAAAACCGAAAAATTCCATATTCCGATCTGAGATATCGATGATCAAGACCAAAATATCAGCATCGCGTAGGGCTTCTTTGACAAAAGTCATCATGTTTTCCTGAAGACCATACTTCGGCTCCAGCATGCCGGGAGTGTCGCTATATACGATTTGATAAGACTCATCATTTACGATACCTACTATCCTATGCCTTGTAGTCTGCGCCTTTGGGGTGATAATCGATAATCGCTCACCCACCAACTGGTTCATAAGGGTCGACTTTCCAGCGTTGGGTCTCCCAATTAGATTGACAAATCCTGCCCTATGTTCCATTTGAAAAAGAATTTTGCAGTCAAAGAAACAAAATATATATTTGCACTCCTAAATCTGTAGTGGTTTAGCATTATTCGGCTCTTTGAAGCGGTCTTAGAAAATATTGCGGGGTGGAGCAGTTGGTAGCTCGCCCGTCCCATACGGGTCTGCTGAAATACTGAACGGGAGGTCGTCAGTTTTGATTTTGTGCCCTCAAGGAAAATTCAACTCAGTGGAGTTGTCTCATAAAATATTGCGGGGTGGAGCAGTTGGTAGCTCGCCCGTCCCATACGGGTCTGCTGAAATACTGAACGGGAGGTCGTCAGTTTTGATTTTGTGCCCCCAAGGAAAATTCAACTCAGTGGAGTTGTCTTATAAAATATTGCGGGGTGGAGCAGTTGGTAGCTCGCCCGTACGGGAGGTCGCCAGTTTTAATTCTGTGCCCCCAAGGAAAATTCAACTCAGTGGAGTTGTCTTATAAAATATTGCGGGGTGGAGCAGTTGGTAGCTCGCCCGTACGGGAGGTCGTCAGTTTTGATTCTGTGCATCCTAAGAACATTCAGCTCAGTGGAGTTGTCGTATAAAATATTGCGGGGTGGAGCAGTTGGTAGCCCGCCCGTACGGGAGGTCGTCAGTTTTGATTCTGTGCATCCTAAGAACATTCAACTCAGTGGAGTTGTCTTATAAAATATCGCGGGGTGGAGCAGTTGGTAGCCCGCCCGTACGGGAGGTCGTCAGTTTTGATTCTGTGCATCCTAAGAACATTCAACTCAGTGGAGTTGTCTTATAAAATATTGCGGGGTGAAGCAGTTGGTAGCTCGCCCGTACGGGATGTCGTCAGTTTTGATTCTGTGCCCCCAAGGAAAATTCAACTCAGTGGAGTTGTCTTATAAAATATTGCGGGGTGGAGCAGTTGGTAGCTCGCCCGTCCCATATGGGTCTGCTGAAATACTGAACGGGAGGTCGTCAGTTTTGATTCTGTGCCCCCAAGGAAAATTCAACTCAGTGGAGTTGTCTTATAAAATATTGCGGGGTGGAGCAGTTGGTAGCTCGCCCGTACGGGAGGTCGTCAGTTTTAATTCTGTGCCCCCGAGGAAAATTCAACTCAGTGGAGTTGTCTTATAAAATATTGCGGGGTGGAGCAGTTGGTAGCTCGCCCGTACGGGAGGTCGCCAGTTTTGATTCTGTGCATCCTAAGAACATTCAACTCAGTGGAGTTGTCTTATAAAATATTGCGGGGTGGAGCAGTTGGTAGCTCGCCCGTACGGGAGGTCGCCAGTTTTAATTCTGTGCCCCCAAGGAAAATTCAACTCAGTGGAGTTGTCTTATAAAATATTGCGAGGTGGAGCAGTTGGTAGCCCGCCCGTACGGGAGGTCGTCAGTTTTGATTCTGTGCCCCCAAGGAAAATTCAACTCAGTGGAGTTGTCTTATAAAATATTGCGGGGTGGAGCAGTTGGTAGCTCGTCGGGCTCATAACCCGAAGGTCGTCAGTTCGAGTCTGGCCCCCGCTACTTTTAGGGTCGCATGTGCGACCCTTTTTCTTTTACCTTCACCCATGCATTATTTCTACATCCTTTTTTCTTTGAAAGATCACAAACTCTATAAAGGAACTACGGAAAATGTTGCAGAACGATTCAACAGGCATAATAGCGGAGGTAATAAAAGTACTGCGCATAGAAAACCATTCGTCTTAGTATATGTCGAAAGCTTTGAAGAAAAGAAGGCAGCTCTAGCACGTGAGCGCCTACTAAAATCACTCCCCGGAAGCGCAGAACTCAAAAAAATAACGGAGCCAATCATTTCACTGCTCAAATAAAAAGCATCGAGAACCTTCCATTCCAAAATTTCGTAAACCCCAGCTATGAAAAACTATTCATTCTATAGTTCGGTATTTCTGTTCTACTTGTTACTGAGCATTGCGCTTGGATGCACCAAAGATAATGGGGATGATGAAATTGATAAGGGAGCCATTCCATTGAGCGCTGTGAGCAGCGTTGGAGAAGGGCATACCTTCGGCACGGATGCGACCTACGAAAGTTTGATACAAAGTGATGTAGTGCGCGTAACGGCGGGAAACACAAGCTATTTTATCGGTTACCGACAAGTGTCGGCCAATAATCAAGATCCAATCATAGCGAAGTATGTTGACGGACAGCAGGCTTGGGTGAGAACCGATCTTGAAACATCTGGTGATGACAGCCGCGGATACGGAGTGCTTTGGGATGGTGCCGGTTTACTTTATATGGTATTTACCACGACTGGAACCCAAGGCGCAGCGCAAGATGACTTTAGGCAATATGCTGAAAATGGTTGGCAAACCAGCTACGGACAGGGCGGTGGTGCCAAGGCCGCTATAATCGCCAAAATAAATCCTGCCACTGGAGAGCCGTTAGCGGCTACTTTTGCCATGGCGAGAAAAGAGAATGGAAATGCCAATTCGCTCATCATAAAAGAAATGGACTACTTAAATAATGGTAACCTAAAGCTCCGCGCCAATGCTTGGTTCAGCCCGCTAAAGACGAATAAGCAACGCCTTACCTGTCAGGGTGATTCGCCTTTCGATTATACGCTTGAGCTAAGCGGAGATTTGAGCTATGCCGCCGAAGCATCTGCACCGGGATGCGAGTAGTCGCCTAGCGATTTCTTGCTATTTTCTGGGCTTCCAGATATATTTTGGTAAACCTATCGCCAATGGTGCGATAGGAGTAACGCGCTCGGGCTATCTGTGAGATGGCATCCCGATCGTACTTCTCGTACCGGGCGATCACGGTTTCGAAGGCATCTACAAGCTGAGATTCATTTTGCGGAGCTACAAGAATACCATTTGTACTATCGATCATTTCGGGGATCCCACCCACACTGGTTGCGATATTCGGCAGTCCGCAGCAATGCGATTCGGCTATCACACAAGGAAGATTTTCATAATTACTGAAAAGCACGTGACAATGTGACTGCTTCATCAGTTCGGCTACTTCGGAATATTCTTGCGTACCCAAAAAGGCAATTCTGGAACAATCAATGGCTGCCTTTACGGCAAAATCCTTGATACCTTCAATATCTCCATCGCCGGCTATGACAAGCCGCGCTTTCTGATCTTTCAAGGCATTGAAGCTGCGGATTATCCCGTGGGTGTTTTTCGCACCTTTATCAAATGTGGATATATGTAGGAATTGAAAAACGCTATTATCGGTTTTATCTTCTAGTTTGAAAAGACGGGTATCGACCGTATTATTCACAATCTGATAATCGCCCTGATAGCCTTTCTTTCGCATGGCTGCTCCAAGCTCTTCAGACACGGGCATGATGATCTCCGTATGCTTAACTGCAATGCGGATCGATCTTGCCACTTCGGTCGTGTAGTATTTCTCGCGGGCTTTATTATATACGTTCCAATGCTCCGTAAAGACCAAAGGAATCTTGTACTTTTCTTTTAACTTTTTAGCCAATTTCCCGGAAGGGTAAATGACATTACCGTGAATAATATCTGGTTTGAACTCGGCAATGGACTCAAAGCCGGCAAAGCGATCTAGAAGGCTTCTATGCCCAAACCCAAATCTATCACTGACCCAAGGCATGGTGAATTGGAAGGTATCTACCCCATCGATCTGGAAGCGATGAATCCCAGGTAGGAAAGCAGACTTACTGACTCGGAAGTGAACCACTATAACTTCGTGGCCTATAGATTTCACAGCATCCGCATGCCGCGCCACAAAATTTCCCAAGGTGGGGTTCTCATCACTTGGATACCAAGATGTTAGAAATAGCACTTTCATTTTGGGTAGATCATATTGGCCATATCCGCATAGAGCTGCCGCCAATCGGGGTAGCGGCTAGGCGATAGGGTGTCATTATGCCATAGCGAAACGAAAGTCCCTTCCACGGCCTTAACTTTTCCTATCAATTCATTCAATGCACGGCTTGCTTCCGAAGGATTTAGTTTCATATAATCCCGCAATGTACCGTCCATGGCGTGGAGCGGAACGATTGTTAAATTTAAAACTGATTTTGCTTCAAGATCAAAAAAACGGTGCGGAGTGCAAGTGCCCGATCTGAAACCGATACAGTCAGCGTAGCCTAGGCTATAATCGGTTTCTATTCCGCCCTGGTCAAGCCAACGCATGGTATTGGGCAGGGAGACCCGTAGAAAGTGCTGTCGGCTATATTTAACAAGTTCTTTAGTCAAGTCTCTGAGCATTGCCGATTCCGCTAGGAGCGTGCGCCGCTGCTCTGAATAATAACTCGGATGAATACCCACTTCTGCAAATGTCTTCACCCGATCAACCAATGCCTTCATACCCCGGCTTGAGGCAGGTAGATTGCGATCGAAAGCAGTGGGCTTTCCAACCAAGAAGAAGTAGATCGTACGATCGGCCAAGGAGCGGGAGATTGATTCTTGAAAATCGTAGGTATCAAAAGGATCTGTCTCGCGGCCTTGCAACACACGAATCTGTTCCTTGATAGCAGGAAAATTTCCGTTTAATAATTTCTTGATGATACTTCCGACTGTTCTGAATCTGCTTCGATGGGCAAATGCGTAAGCGACGTCAATATCGTAGGTATTCAACCATGTGAAGGTTCTAGGCTTGAATTGCAGTTCAGGATAATGGTTTGAAAGAACTTGTTTTAAGGCGTGGAGCCACTCATCGACAAGCGGACGCTCTATGAGCTCTAAGGGAAGTATGGAGTGCTCTGCAAGGAAACGGTCATGGCGATCCACCTTGGCGCTTCCATACTCTTCGGCCTTGCCAAAAGAAAAAAAATTGCCGAAAAAATATCGAATGAAAATTCGCCTTCGGTAGGATAAAATACAGGTAGCCCCTTCCAATCAGTAGTCTCAATCTTCGGATAGTCGACCAGATTATCTGCGAAGAGATATCCATTCGGAGTAATTTGAAGCCGGCCTTCAACTTCCGTTTCGGTCGAATAATTGATACATGGTTGATCCTTGTTCAGCGCAGATCTCTCGCTGACCAGTTCGAGTCCAAACCCATAGTATCCTGAAAATATGAAGTCAAGCACATACCGCAAGGCAGCGCTATCTCTTGATGAGTAAATCTGAATGGTTCTATTCTGCATTTAGTCTTTCCGAGAGTTCTTCCCACTCTTCCATCCGCTTTAGCAGCTGCGACTCCATATCTTTAAGTTTCTCCATATGTGTTTTCACATGTTCATGGTCGGTATAGTCGAGCTCCCCTGAATTTCCTTTCTCTTGGGCAATAGTTGTTTCTAGTGTTTCAATCTCTTTTTCAAGAGACCCCACTTTTTTGGAAAGCTCCCATTTCTCCTTTTCAGAAACTTTCTTTGAAGGGGCTGGCCTACCTTGAGATTTTTTTTGCTTTACCCGCTCAAATTCCTTGATACTGGCGGCTTTCTTATTGGCCAAGAACTCTGCGATATCGCCTGGGAAAACGGTCATCTCACCATCTTTTATTTCCATCACCGATTCGGTGAGGCCATGCAAGAACTCCCTGTCGTGGGAAACTACGAGCATCGTACCATCAAATTTCTTAAGAGCGGCCTTCAGCACATCCTTAGAGCGCATATCAAGGTGATTGGTCGGCTCATCGAGAATCAAGAAATTATATTTATGGAGCAATAATTTACAAAGAGCCAGTCGCGCCTTCTCACCGCCCGAGAGCACACTTACTTGTTTATATACATCATCGCCCTGAAACATAAAAGCCCCCAGCAGGCTTCGCACTTTGGTGCGCATTTCTCCTACGGCTTCCTTGTCGATTACTTCCAGTACGGTAGATTTTAAAGGGAGCTCTTCACTTTGGTTTTGGCTGTAATAGCCCAGATCTACCTGCGTGCCAAGCTCGCATGTACCCTGATAGGAAGTAAGCCCAGCTATCACCTTGGTCAAGGTAGTTTTACCAACGCCATTTTTACCTACCAGTGCCACATGGTCACCGCGCACTATTTCAAAATCAAGTTTCGCGAGTACTTTCTTATCCCCGTAGTCCTTTTTCAGATTTTTGGCTTCGAGCACTATTTTGCCCGAGCGCGGAGCCGGTGGAAATTGAAACTGCATAGCAGAATCATCTTCTTCGTCCACTTCTATGGTCTCCATCTTATCCAGCTTCTTGATCAAGCTTTGCGCAAAGGCCGCTTTGCTGCTTTTGGCCCTAAACTTATTGATGAGCAGCTCCGTCTGCTTTATCTCTTTATCCTGATTTTTACGGGCTTCTTTTTGCTTTTGTATGACATCTGCGCGCAAGACCAAAAATTTGGAGTAAGCCGCCGGATAGTCAAAGGTTTTACCGTTTATGATTTCTACCGTTCTATTGGTCACCCTATCGAGAAAATAGCGGTCGTGGCTGATGAGAATTACCCCTCCAGTATAATTCTTGAGATAAGTCTCCAGCCACTCTACAGATTCAATATCCAAGTGATTGGTAGGCTCATCGAGCAATACCAAGTTGGGTCGACGCAAAAGTATTTTGGCCAGAGCTACCCGCATTTTCCAACCTCCGCTAAAGCTATTCAGCGGGCGCACGAAATCTTCACGCGTGAAGCCCAAACCCAATAGTACCCGCTCAACCTGCTCTTCTTGATGCTCCACATCATAGAGACCGAGCTCTACGGACACATGGTTGAGTTCTTCGGCCAGATCCATATAGCCATCGCTCTCATAATCGGTGCGGATATTGAGTTGTTCTGTGAGCTCTTCTATCCGTCTCTCAATGGCTTGGGTAACTTCAAATGCCGTGAGCACTTCTTCCTTTACCGGAAGGTCTGAAAGAAAATCTAAATCTTGCGGCAAGTAGCCTATGGTAAAATCTTTTGGCTTGATGACTTGCCCGCCTGAAACAGGCTGCGAGCCCATGATCACCTTGAGCAATGTCGACTTACCGGCGCCATTCTTACCTACGAGACCTACTTTATGGTCTTCGCCAAAGAAGATATCGACATCATTGAAGAGTACCCGATCGGCAAATTCGAGTCGTACTTGGTTTAACTTGAGCATTAAAAAGATATATAACTAAAAAAGCACCCAAAGATAGGGTGCTTTTTATAGATATGATAAAATAAGGTTAGAAGCTCCAGAGATCGTGTTCCATGATGAACAGTTTCTCTTTTATTTCTTCTGATTTCAACAGTAAATCCATTCCGGTATACACATCGGCCAGCGATCGATCGTAGACGTTTGACTGCTTAATGATGGTAGAACTGAACATTCTTTTCTGAAATAAATCATCGAAAGAACGCCGCTCTGCATCGTTGGCTCGATTATAAGAATCCCAATTGGCAAATACATACCGACACTCCGGGAAGTATAACCAAAACAAAGTTTCATACGCTCCAGTCGGCTCACCATTATCGTATCGCTCCTTTAGTGGAGCTATACCAATAATTCGAATATAGCGCTCTGATCGCTGCTTATCGAAGAACCAGTCTTCCTTGATGCGGTATCGAGTGATGTCATCTGTATCTGTAACATCAACAGTGATCACCTGTACCATCTCTCCAGTATCTGGGTCTTCGGTGTCGGTGGTATCTGCTCTCTCGAGAAGTCCTTTAACATCGCTCACCAACATTGGAGTTCTAAAATCATCTTCCTTACCAGTTACACCGACATCGTAGGCCGTAATGGAACCTTCTACAAGAAGTGCATCTTTAATAATTGCGAAGAGACTTTTCATACCATTGGATTCCTCCAATGGATAGTAGAGCGGATGATTCATCTTTTCGCGAAGGTCAATGTCTTGCCATACGCGTCGCGCGAACATTACATCGGCTTCCCTGATGAAAGGATACTGCATAACTTGTTTCGTCTTGTTATGCTCTTTAATCCACGCTCCGTCCAGGACAGTCTGCGCTTGCGCTGGCATAGCAGCCAAGCAGATGACCGCAAAGGCTATAAAACTCGAAATACAGGTTATGCTTTTCATAGGTTTATTGGATTAGATGATTCTTAAATTGATACTGCCCAGCTTACGAATGGTGCCGTCGGGAGCAGTTGCTTTAATATTCTCGATAATGACCGTCTGGTTACGTCGCATTTGCTGCAAAAGCTCTTTTTGGTCGCCTGTGAGTCTATTGCTACTTGATTGCAGCGTTCGCACATCGCCACCCATGATGGCAGTAACGTCAAACGAGCGGATCGGGTATTTTAAGTCAAATACAAAATCTTCAAGATCGGCAATAACACCGAGTGCGGCATTAAGGTCAGTTTGCTTCACCGTATTGTCTGATGGTTTTTTGCCAGCAAACTTAGCCACCGGATCGGGAACTGACTTCAATCGGAACGTAAACGACCCCATAGATTTCTTAGCTCCATTAATATCGGCAGTAACACTAACCACCGCTTCACTTCCCGATTTGACACGGGCAATGTAGGTACCATCAGATTGCTTAGAAAGCGATCCAGTACTGATGGAAGCAGATAGTGCATCGGCAGAAACTCCGGGTACAGAAATCGCAACTGGATTATCGATACCGCGATAGAGTACGTTCATTTTAATAGGTGACACTACCAGTGAAGGCTTGGCCACTTCATAATCTGCTTTGTACTGCTTATAGACAAATCCAGAGCCGTCGGGCTTCTTGAACTTTATAAGTCCTTCCCAAGTTTTATCTCCAAGTCCACGCGCCGGAATGGCCAATCGACCAAATCCATCTGCACCCATAGGAACAGTTGATGCCTTGCCACCAGGAATGTCTGTAGCATTGCTATCTAGTTCCATGCCTTCGGGAGCAAGCGTGATCTCCGGAAGATTGGTATTGTCATACGCGGCCAAGAATACATTAGCACGGAAAGAGTCCCCTTCCAATACATAGGTCTTCTGTGGGATTACCACCGCTTTCAATTCAGTAAACTTAAACGAAGCAGCTTCAACATCGGCAAATAAGTGACCAAGCACATCAGACTCCGCATTACGGACGTCAGATTGAAGCTTAGAAAGAATTGCAGTTGTTGCGGCCAGTGGCACATGATAAAAATTAAGCGACTCCCAGTTTGTATTGGTACCAGACGCATCTTTCACAACCGCAGGGTAAGAGAACAGACTATCTATGGAAGCAACCAATACTTTATTGTCCGACACCATTGCCTTAAGGCTCTCACCATAGGCTTCAAGCTCTTGACGAAGCACAGCTGCGCGGTAATTATTGCCGTCGGCATTATCATCAGATAAAGGCTTATCGGGTTCAGCGCCAATCATGATATTCGTATTTACATCATAATTGTCCTTATTGCTTACGAAGTTCAGATTTAAGATCGTGTCAGTGCCCATAGCACCTTTACCGATCACTTCTTCCATCGCCATACCTTCCGTCTCTGCGATCGTTTTAGCTTTGATCAAGTCGATACGTCCTATTAGCGCTTGGGCATCCTTACGCAAAACTTGCGCTTTCTCCCATGCAGGACCGTATTTCGTAGGGTTTTCATTATACGAAGCGGCAAAAGCTCCGTACTGGCCACCAAGCTTACCATCGAAGGTAACCTTAGTGGTTTCAAGACCATTATTGATCGTTATAAATGCATCCAAGATCTCCTTTGATACATTCAAGGCGAGAAGTGCGGTGAGTACAAGGTACATCATACCGATCATCTTCTGCCTTGGTGATTCGTTTCCTCCAGCCATATTGGTTTCTAATTTAAATTTTCCTTCTTAAAAATTACACTGTCTGACGTGCAGGAACAGACATTGCAGAAAGCATATTACCATACACGGTGTTCAATGAAGAAAGATTATTGGCCAGTTCAGAGATGTTCTCTTTATAACGTTTCGTATCATCAACAGAGTCTGAAAGATTTCTCATCAATTCAGATATACCAGAGTAGAGTTCTGATGAAGTCTGAAGTTCTTTCAATTGCATCTCGTACATACCGTTAAGTTGTTCGAGGTTTGAAGACATTTTACGTAAGTGCTCACCCGTGCTGGCTCCTTCGGCCTGACTTGCAGTAAGCCCGGTAAGTGCAGCAGAAGCTTCTGCGTATGTATCGCTAAGTTTACCCACCTTTTCGGAGGCTCCACGAAGTGATTCAGTATACTCACCGGTAGCGACAGATGCATCGGTGATATCGTTCAATTTGGATGCCTGTGTACTCAGGCTTCGAAGCCCTTCGCCAAGACTGGCTATGAGCTCAGGCTCAATTTTAGCTTCTTCAAGCATATGGTCTAGTTGCTCAGTAATCGAACCTTCATCGTCATGGCTCGAAATCGCTTCGCGGGCAGGCTCACCAGAACGGAGTTCGGGATAAACCAATGACCAATCAATCTCTTCGTGAACCGGCTCAAAGGCGCTAAAGAAGAAGATCAATGCTTCAGTACTTAGACCTAAGACCAATAGAGCTCCGGCAAATGGCCAGTGTTGAATCTTAAACAATGCTCCAATAATTACTACAGCGGCTCCAATTCCGTAGAGTTTAGCCATAAACTTTTTCCAACCTTTGCTTCCTGGTTTCATACTTTCCTTGTTTTAATTAAATAAATAAATAAATGGTTTTCCTTGCTTATACTTAGTTCCAATCTTCAGGGTTACCTGTTTTTCCTCTACCCAGGTAACTCATTACAGAACGGAATCCAATATAACTCTTGGCGGTATCCTGGTATTCAAATGTACGGGTACCATTTTGCAGATAATACATTACATCTTTCCATGAACCACCTCGTACAACCTTTCTCTTCAAGGCTGGCGGGTCATCGGCCAATGCATCGTATTGGTATTCGGCATTTAGATCATGCGAAAATTCGTAAACAGATTCATCAAATGCGGTATTGGTCCATTCGGCCACATTTCCTGCCATACAGAACAGTCCGTAACCGTTGGCTTCATACGAACGCACGTCTACTGTTTGACAGCCATCATCATCGACATAATCACCACGCTGTGGCTTGAAGTTGGCCAATGGGCAACCGAGAATATTTCTGATATACGGACCCCCCCAAGGATAGGGCGACTTATCGAGACCACCGCGGCTGGCAAATTCCCATTCCGATTCGGTAGGTAGTCTAAATCGTTGCACGAAGGCTTCGCCATTTTGCTGCTTCCACGTAGATAGCAATTGGGTTCTCCACACATTAAATGCTTGTGCCTGTGTCCAGGTAACACCCACTACCGGATAGTCATCATACGAAGGGTGCCAGAAATACATCTCCGTCATTGGCTCATTAAAGGCATAGGTGAAATCATGCACCCAAGCCAGCGTATCGGGATAAACATTGATGATCTCACGGATTATGAATTTGCTTCGGTCAGAATGACCTTTTATGGCGTTGTTCTGTCCCTTGATATTGGTGTATGAAAGGTCAAGGTCGCGGCCTTGCTTACTGGCCGCAGCCTTTAGATCTACCCAATAGTATTCAAACTTTAATTTTCGGGTATCTATTTCCTTCCGGCGATAAAATCGCTCATATTCGGGCAGAAAGAGATCAGCGAGCTCTTCGCGCTCATCTTCGCCATCCCATTCTATGCGCTCATCCCAGTTGATGATAGGCGGGTCAATGATCTCACCAAATTCATCTTCTTCGTAGACGTG
Source organism: uncultured Cryomorphaceae bacterium (assembly GCA_963836915.1). Taxonomy (GTDB): domain Bacteria; phylum Bacteroidota; class Bacteroidia; order Flavobacteriales_D; family Cryomorphaceae; genus Cryomorpha. The sequence continues at coordinate 2,313,565 of CAWILH010000002.1, forward strand.
CTCTCCGATACCGGCTTCGCCAAGGTAGCGGTGGGCAATAGAGTCTCGCACCCAATAAACAAACTGACGGTACTCGTTATTGCTTATTTCCGTGTCGTCCATATAGAAGGCGCTCACGGTAACTCGCTTATTATTATTGACGTTGGCATAAGGCACGTCCTGATCGTCTGGCCCCATCATGAAGCTCCCGAAGTGTATATAGTTCATCCCATAAGGATTATACTGTACCCAGTCTTCGCGTGGCACCACACCGACTAACTCACCTCTGTTACCACCGGCGCAGCTAAGAAGCGTACCCCCGATGATCAGGAAAAACAATAGATTTTTCATACTGTGCAGGTTAATTTATTCCTTTTTAAAATAGATTTCAGCAACACTATTTACGATTTTTAATCCAGATGGTTTCAGGCTCCTTATAAAAAACGTGGGTTTTTGTAAACGCGCTTGGGCAGTGGTTTTGCTATTTTCAAACAATAACCCAACATTAATTCGTGGCTGCCACTGCTGTAATTATTCAACTCAGAAGTTGTAAAATCATACGAATAGCCAATCCTTAATGTGCTCTTACCGCTTGGGAAATCAAATTGATAACCTGCCATAGGAGCGACTGCATCTTCAAGACGGTAGCTTACGCCGGCCCATATTGTGTTGTTGTACATAACGGTCACATTCGCGTCTAATTGTGTAGAAGCTAAATCTGTCTTCGCCAATACATGTGGTGTCAATGTCCACTGCGACGAAAGGTTGAAGTTATAACCTGCCATCAGGTAGAGGTGACGCGCTACCTGGATATTCATTTCTGACAGGTCGCCTTCGTTTAGGTGCACCACAGATGCACCGATGTAATACTTAGGATTATAAAGATAGGCGCCAAAAGATGCGTCGAATGCGGCCTGTGAAGGAGCATTCTGTGGGATGGAATTATCGCCAATACCATTTCCAAAACCAAGGTCCGTACCATCGGGATCGTAATTTCTGGCCAGCCAATTATTATTGATACTACTATTGAGCACACCTACCGAAATACCGAGACCAAGTTTAGTAGCGCCGCTTATTTTAAGGTGGTAGGCATAGCTGAGCCTTGCGGCCAATGTGCTCTGGGGACCTAGTTCATCGAGGTAAAGGCTCAGGCCAATACCGCTTTTAATGGACTTTATAGGCCCTGAGATGTTTAATAGGCCTGTATTGGGCTGTCCCGAAAAGCCTGACCATTGCTGCCTGCCCAAAGCTGTAGCACAAATCGCATCTTGACTCCCGGCATAACCGGGATTAATAGACAGGCGATCATACATAAATTGGGTGAACTGTGGGTCTTGTTGACAATAGGCCGCCGAGACACCGAGCGTGGCGCTTAGGATAAGAAGATAGATTTTTTTCATGCAGTACTGCGGTTTTCCAAGTAAATCGAACCCCAATTTTAAGAAATTTTTTTCAGAAGGACGCAGCTAAAATAACTATTTTCCTGAACCAGCAAAAATTTTTAACGATTCAGGATTCCCATTTGTTGAAAAAGAAGCAGCACGATAGCGCTGATTTAACCTAATTTTTGATAAGTACGCCACCACATCTCAGGCACGTCGCCCTTGCAGGCCAGCAGGTAATCATCATAGCTGCACGGCACGAGGTGATGCCTGCCAGCTTCCCATTGTCGCCGCCAGAATAAGGCACATTCAACCACCACTTATCGGTGCGCTTGCTTTTATAGAAGAGCAATTCATCATTGCCTTCCGGCAGATGGACCTTGTATTCCACAAAATTCTTTTTGCTGTAAAGCGGGAATTCCTTTTGGCGCAAGCTGAAACCATCAATGGCGCACCATATCATTTGAGCCAGAAGCGCAGCAGACTGCCCATCGACATCTCTCCCGGGGTCATAATTGAAGAAACCAAGCGCAGTCGTCTTATCGCTCAGGCCAGCGTAGCGGGCCATCTGGCACATCTGGTCGCCCGTAAAACCATTTGGCGAAGCAGTGCCCGGAGCAGCAGCATTGCGCACAGCATTGAAGTCGAAGCTTACGATATCGGCATTTCTGAAATAAGGTTCTGATAGCTTTATGTCAGCGTTGAGACTGCCTAGGCGGTGCACATCGAAGAAAAGCTTCTCCATAAGTTCAAGATTTGCCGGATCGACCATATAAGTCTGGTATCCTAAAATGCTCAGGTTAAAAAGATAGCTAGGCTCGTGGAGCACGATCTTGCTGAGGTAATTAATGGGTGATAGCTCTTCTTGAAACGCTCCCATATCGATAGCCGCATCTACCACAGTAAGATTTACAGTAGTCTCAAGTGCTTCGTATGCAGCATGGATGGGCAAAGTGAGCTCCTGCCCACCGCCTATTATAATGACAGCAATTCTTTTGCCGATAAGGTGCTTCGTTATGAGCTGAAGGGCGTGATCGGTATCTTCAGGGCGGTCGCCGGCCTTAATGGTTCCAAGATCGGCGATGCGCGTTTCGGCGCCGTGGTGAAAATAGGTATAGAGCGCCTTTCGCACGAAATCTGGTGCGGCACCCACACTCTCACTGGCCGACCTTCTCCCTTCGCCCACACCTATCAGAGCCAGCTCTACTTCAGATAGATCGGGAAAATGTCCCGGCACGTGTACGTCGATGTACTTGCTATATTGCAACGGAGCATCGCTTTCGGCTATGTCAAAATTGCCGACAGGCTGAAGCAAATAAGAAAAATCGTCGACCCAAGACATTGCGCGCCTACTTTTTCTTAGTGGTTTTGCGTGCTTTGCCCTTGGGCTTCTCAGGTGCCTTTTCGATAAGCTCCAGGCAATCGGCATAAGACAAGTCTTCGGCTTTTACTTCTTTGGGCAACCGAAGGTTTTTCTTTCCGGCCTTCAAGAAGGGCCCATCTCCCATTGAGCAACTGGATGGTCTCATCTTCTGGAAACTGCTTGATGATGCGCTCGGCATCTGCCTTGCGCTTGGCCTTGATCACTTCGATGGAGCGGTCTTCCTTAATACTTAAAGGATCATCGCCATCGGCTTCCTTAATACTGTAGAAAGCACCGGAATGCCGGAGGTATGGACCGAAACGGCCAACGGCAGCCGTAATGTCGGCATCTTCAAAGCTCCCCACCTTTCGCGGAAGCTTAAAGAGCTCAAGGGCTTCTTCTAAGGTAATGTTGGTAATGCTCTGCTCGGCACGAAGGCTGGCAAAGCGCGGTTTTTCTTCATCATCTTGGCTACCTATCTGCACCATAGGGCCGTACCTACCGATGCGGGCTATGATCGGCTTTCCGGTTTTTGGATCATCACCAAGTTCGCGCTCGCCGGTGGCTCGCTCACTGTTCTCAAGCGTGTCTTCTACATTCTTATTAAAGCCGGTGTAGAAAGCACGGATCATATCGCTCCACTTCAGCTGGCCATCGGCTATATCATCAAACTGCTTCTCTACCGAAGCGGTAAAGTCATAATTGAGAATACGCTCAAAATGCTCCACCAAGAAATCATTTACCACGATCCCGATATCGGTAGGGAATAGCTTGGAGCGCTCGGCACCGGTCTTTTCGGTATTGGTCGCTTCGCGAAAGCCTTTATCATCTAAAGTAAGCACTTCGTAATCGCGAGGGTGGCCGTCGCGGTCTTCTTTCACCACATAGCCTCGCTTCTGAACGGTAGAGATGGTGGGCGCGTAGGTAGACGGGCGGCCTATACCGAGCTCTTCCAATTTCTTCACCAGGCTGGCTTCTGAATATCGGGGCGGGTGATTGCTGAATTTTTGAGTACCTGTGATAGATACGCGTTCCAGATTATCGCCGGTCTTCATGGCCGGCAACAGGCCTTCCTGCTCTTCGTCATCATCATCGTCATCTTTGCCTTCAAGGTAGACTTTGAGAAATCCTTCGAACTTGATGACCTCACCACGTGAAATAAACTGCACGGTATCTAGAATCTTGTTACTTCCCTTGGCCTGTATGGTCACCTTGGTTTTTTCAAGTTCGGCATCTGCCATTTGAGATGCGATGGTCCGCTTCCAGATAAGGTCGTAGAGACGCTCCATACCGGAATCGCCGCTTACATGCTTGATCGACATATCTACTGGGCGAATAGCTTCGTGGGCTTCCTGTGCCCCTTTGGCCTTGGATTTAAACTTGCGGGGCTTCGAGTACTCTTTGCCATAGCTCGAAGATATTTCGTCTTTGGCTGCATTTATCGCGAGATCTGAAAGGTTCAAGCTATCGGTACGCATATAGGTGATCTTACCTTCTTCATAAAGCTTCTGCGCTACCGTCATGGTGCGCGCCACCGAAAAGCTCAGCTTTCTGCCGGCTTCTTGCTGCAGTGTAGAAGTGGTAAAGGGCGCAGCCGGTGATTTCTTGGCGGGCTTCACTTCGAGCTCCGAAACATTAAACTTCGCACCGGCACAGGCCTGAATGTATTCGCGGGTCTCTTCGATGGTCTTGAACCGCTTGGAGAGTTCTGCTTTAAAAGTTTTTCCACTTACCGTGAATAGTCCGGTAACGCGGTAATAGACTTCCTGCTTAAAGTTGATCACTTCGCGCTCCCGCTCTACGATAAGGCGCACGGTAACAGATTGCACGCGGCCTGCGCTGAGGGAAGGCTTCACTTTTTTCCATAGAATGGGCGAGATGCCAAAACCTACGAGTCGATCCAAGATTCGCCGCGCTTGCTGGGCATCTACGAGGTGGTAATCGATCTTTCTCGGATTGGCGATGGCGGCGTCTATGGCATTTTTGGTAATCTCGTGAAATACGATGCGGCGTGTTTCCTTGTTTTTAAGGTTGAGCGATTCTTCAAGATGCCAAGAGATGGCTTCCCCCTCCCGGTCTTCGTCAGTCGCCAGCCATACGATATCCGATTTCTTAACAAGGTCTTTAAGCTCTTGGATCACCTTTTTTTTATCGACCGAAACTTCGTACTCCGGCTCAAAATTATTGTCAACATCTACCGCCAGGCCCTTCTTCTTCAAGTCGCGCACATGGCCATAGCTCGACTTTACCGTATAATCCTTGCCGAGAAAGCCTTCGATGGTTTTGGCTTTGGCGGGCGACTCGACTATTACTAGATTCTTTGACATATTTCTTTCTTTTTTGCCCTTTTGCGGAAGCAGCCGGAAGTGGCAAAGTAAAGCAATGATATTTTAATGGTGGGGTGTAGGGTGAAAGTTTGGGCAGGAAAGGATGTGAGCGGTGTGAAAAATTCAGAGCGCTTCATTCAGATTCTCAATACAGGTAGGGGTGCGGCTTCCGCCAAATAGACATATACCACGATCAGGTGTCTCATGATTTCAAAAATGGAGCTTAGGGTGGGTATTTGCCGTTTTTGCCGAAACTGCATAAAAAATCGAAGGTCATAGGAATAACCTAGGAGTAAGGTAGGAGTTGCTATGATGTAGCTCGGACTTTCTATGAAGAAAAATGCCAACTAAAACCATCAAAATCATGTTGAAAAATTTTGGGGCAGCTCCGAGATCTAACGTTTTTGGATGAAATTGATGCAAAATTCTTGAAGAGCAGAACCGATTTTGGCGCGACTAGGGTTAACTAAATGTTAAATCTCAGGAGTCGCCGTAAAAATTTCATTTCCCATCTTTTTCGCCATTCTACGCTTTGGAAGCCTTTGATAGCAGACTAACTGTGCAATTGACACTTTGAGAAAATCCGACCTTCCAATGTTAAGAAATCGATAGTTTTTCGTTTTTTCCTTCGTGCAATGATAATTAGTCCCGATATTACTTCGACCAATCTATCCCATGCACCGATCAGCGACCCTATTCATCGTCATGTCGTTTTTCTCTGCTTTCTGCGCAGCACAGGGATCCTTCCGGCTGCCCAGCCTGAATGAAGTGCGGATGGGGCAGATGAAGCAGTTCAAAGTACCGACGATCAAGGATTTCAATTCTTTCACATCCGACTATACCAAGCACTTGGCCTTGCTCGACCGGAGAAGCGAGAAAGCCTATCGAAAAAGCTTTCTAAAATTTTTGGCCATTGAAGACGAACTGCTCTACACCCTTTGCGACAGCAATGAATTCAGGGCCAATATGCTGATGCGTTCTGCCAATTCGAGCTTTGGCAAAATGGAGCGCGACCGGAACAGGAAGTCCGGTGCTTCCCAGCAGAAAAGAAGCCATCAAAGGGACAAGTTGGATGCGGTGGTAGATGTGAGCCAAAAGATCGTTCCCGAAATAGATGATCAAGGACTGGCCGATGCCAAGAAAAACCACGAGACCTCCAATGCCAAATTCGGTACCAAGATGTATTCCATCTATATGGACAATAGGGCGATGATCTATAAAGAGACTTTTAGAGAAGGCTCAAAAAAGCAGAAGCGGTTGCTCCGAAAGCTGCGCAAGCGCGCCCTGCTATGGAAGTCCTACAAAGCCAACGATCAGGAACTGATCAAGGGCTTTGCCGATGGCAACATGAACATCATGCGCAGCGTGAAGGCCACCGATGAATATAGAGGGGCGATGAAATCGGCGATGCCCGATTATTCTGGCACGCATGCCGACGCAGCCGGTGGCGGCATATCTTCTTTTGACAAAGATGCCCTGCTTGCAAAGTTCAAGGAGACCATGGGCAGCCAAGGCCTGCTGAGCCAGGAGCAGCTTGCCGGGGCGGAAAGCATATCGGAACTTTTCAAGGCCATGAAGGAAGCGAAGAAAGCCTTGCCTGACAGCCTAAAGCCAGAATTGGGCTCCGAGCCGATCAAGTTGAACACGCAAAGTTCCGAACGCTTTTGGGACAGGCTCTATGGCGGGATCGACTTTGACTGGGAAAACAGCACCGGCTATTACCCAGATGGGCTGGGAATAACGGCAACCGGTGGCTATAAAATATCCCAAAACGCTGGGCTCAATCTAGAACTCTCATCGATCTTCAATGCCAGCAGGTTTGGCTTTCGCGATGACAAGCGCTTTGAGTCCACACTGATTTCAAATTACACCGCCGGCGCCAATGTCGACCACCGGATATGGAAAGTACTTTATGGCGGCGTTGGTGCCGAGCTCATCATCAACCAGATTGAAGCGCCGTCTGGGCGCCTGCTCCATGAGCTAAAAAACCCAAAATATACCCTTGGGGTACCGCTTATCCTAAAAGCGATTCTGCCCGTGGGCGGCTCGAAGAGCACCACCCTAGAACTCCGCTACGACCTTAATTCAAAAAATAATATCAAACCTAGCTTCGACTTTAAAGTCGGCTTTTTAATTGGAAGATGATGAGAAAAATAGTTTTAAAGTGCTCAACGTTTTTTTTATTGGTATTTTGTCTATTTACCATTTCTGGTGCTGCTCAAGAAAATAGGGTGAATATGTCCTATGCGAACCAGTCTAGAGAAGTGAGTGCTTCGGTAAATATGGCAAGCGGCCAACCCAATATCTCGATACCCTTATTGACATTAGAGTCAAAAGGAATTCCGCTCCCTATAGTATTGACTTATAATTACAGCGGTTATAAAACAGACGATATTGCATCATGGGTCGGGCATGGTTGGAGTATAACTGGTACAGGATCGGTGGCTAGAAATACAAATGGTTTTCCGGATGACAAAGCGATCGCAATACCGGATGTTACCGGTTTTGGGGATGAAGGAGGCTATTTGAGAAATAACCGCTCGAGAACGGGGCCTTGGTCTGAAGAAGATCTTCCTTACATTGTTGCTGGACAGATTGACTTGACCCCGGACATATTCACGTACAACTCTCCGGTTGGCACTGGAACATTCATATTGGATAAAGCGAATCCTGAAATTACATCCACTTTTGCGACCCATTTCCCTTACAGCAGCAATATTGTCGAGATGGATTGGTATATATCCAGCGGAGGTTCCACAGCTGAAATACTGAGAAAGCGGTACATAGAAAACTTCGTTATTTCGGACGAAATGGGGAATAAGGCTGAATATGACAAAAGAGAATTTGCTATAATAAAGCCCGGATCTAATATTTGCAACCCGGCTGACAAGTTACCTGATCAATACTCCAACCCAGGGTATACCGGTTCATTTGTTTCTAACTGGCTATGTACTTCTATATCCAATAGCTATAATCAGGAGTGTTTTAAATTTGAGTATGATGAATCCAACTCAATATACTATCCGATCCCTTCGACAAGACGGACAATGACAGGGCAAATTACAAGTTGTTCTGACATTTATGAAGTTGGAAAAAAGTATCTGAATAGAATCGATTTTCACAACGGATATGTAGTGTTCGAAAAAAGACAGACAGAGCGCCTTGATTTAGAAGATCATTATCCGTTGGAATATATTGAATTTTATTACAATGGGGTCACAGAACCACTTCTAAGAATAAAGTTTGAATACGGTCATCAGAGTTGTTGTTCCGGTGGAACGCCTTTGGAACTTGACAGAATCATATTTTTTGGAGAGACTGGCTCAATTCTAAAGCAAATTGAATTTGAGTACCATAATCCCGCTACGAATGATTTTATAGCAACAGATCTTTCCACTGCTAAAGATTATTGGGGTTATTTCAACGGTCAAACATCGAATGTGAACTCCTTACCAGACGTTGATCTACCAGCAGGAAGCGTTCATGGTACGGTTTTTACACAAGGCAACAATAAAGAACCTAGCTTTGAATATGGTAAGATCGGAGCACTCGGAGCGGTTCGCGATCTCACAGCCGGATCAACCGTCTTTCTAGATTATGAATCAAATACATACAGCCAGGATGGAAAGGGAAATGCTGTAAGTGTGCAGCTATATCCCAGCGGGATTCGAAAAGGACCTGGAATAAGAGTTCATGAGATAATTTCTTTGGATGGAAACGGTGATGGCTCTAGAAAAACATATGAGTATAGTGATTTTGATACTCCGGGACTATCGAGCGGTGTGCTCGTTGACCCTCTTAATTTCGTGAGCTACTGGGAGAGTATTTATTTTTCAAACTATGTGCCAGATGGATACCAGGTAATGTCGACTCCAATTTCTCAAGGAAATTTTGCTGGGGAAAGCCCCCTGATATATACGAATGTTCGAGAAAATAACTGCAACACTTTAACTTCGGGAGGATTCTGCGAAAATTTTGACACTGGAACGTCGTTGAATTGGTTTTCTTTTGAACCAAATATAGGGAGCTACGAACAGCCATATGCACCTTTATTTTCCCCATACTGGAAAAGAGGGTTGCCGATCAAAACTGCGCTTATCGATCAACAAGGAGATACCATCCGTACAACCCAAAATTTGTATGAATCGGAAGTCATCAACAGTACGGCTATTACACTTGCGAAAGTGAGCAAGTATATTGGAATGGTTTTCAATCCAGATGAAAATGAGTCTCAAATATTTCAATCTCGATACAATTATTCTACTACGTGGAATACCGAAAAATTTCATTTAAAAAAGAATGTCAGCAAAACATTTGAAAACAATTTGGTAGTTGCTGTTGAATCCAAGGAGTTATTTTATGAGAATCCAAACACCCTACAGCCAAATAAGGAAATTACACTGTTATCTGACGGTACGGCGATAGAGACCAGACATAAATTTTTTAGTGATTATAACTTAGAAACACTGTCATCCAACCAAATTGAAGCTTCGTCTATATGTAATTGGGAATATTATAACTCTTTTGGTTATGGCAGTTTTCCCGACTTACCGGTTGAAACATCCACATTTATGCAAAAACCTGGTGGGCCTGTTCAATTGATTGGAAGTAAAATTTCCATTTTTGAGACAGATTTTTCCATTGGTAAACCAAGGCTTAAATATACTAGGTCTGCAGAGATGGATGTGCCGATTATAGATTATCAAATGTCTGAAACAGAACTTCAAATAGTTTCGGGTTCACCTCAGTTGGTTCTAGTGTACGACAACGATTTGTTTCCTTCAATTGATTCAGAAACAACAATTTTCGATGAGAACTCCAATATTTTGGAATCCGTTGATCGTAATGCTCAGTTTAAGAGTATAATAAAAGATCCAGAGCTAGGGAAAGTCCACGCTAAAGTAACAAACGGCAAACTTTCTACATCCCGCTATACCAGCTTCGAGAACGATTTTCATGGTGGCTGGGGAACCACGGTTGATTTTACAACCGCAGCAGGTGGTCCTTCCTACGCCGTGACGGGCGACCGCTATTATAAATTGACCGAAGGCGGGATAAATTCCATTGCAGGAAGTAGTGACCATTTACCTGCGGGCGCTTATCTACTCAGCTATTGGTCAAGTGGCACAGTGAATACCCTTTTTACAGAGCCTTTCACGATTATTGAAGAAAAAAGCCTTTTTGAAGGAGAATGGACGTACACCGAGAAAATAATTGAATGGACTGGCGATGACAATTTGGTCACATTGAACGGCTCAGGCTATATTGACGAGCTCCGCCTCCACGAGATCGATGCCACCATGGAAACCATGGGTCACTATCCAGACGGAAAATTGAAATACAAGTGCTCCCCAAGTGGCGAAGTGATCACCTACGAGTACGACTCCAAGGGGAGATTGGAATGGATGCTCGACCGGGAGCGCAATGTCCTTGAATATCACGAGTACCGTGAAAAAGATATTAATGATATTACCAGTTATAACGCACATTTGGTACGAATACCAAAGAAAGAAGGTTTTTCAAAGACCGATATGGAAAATTCTCCGGTCACATCAGATCGAAAGGTAGTCTCTACCGTTACATTTACAGATGGTCTTGGAAGGTTCAGGAAGGCCTTTGAATTTAATGCGGCAAAGAATGGGCTTTTATTAGCAAGCGTTAAATTTGTAAAATACGATGCATTTGGAAGAGAATTGAAGAAGTATCTTCCCTACATCACCCAAATATCGGATCCGGACATTTTTACATACCGCCAAAATGCGGAAGCCGAACAGCTAAGCTATTACGAAAACCGGGACGATCCCAACGAAGTGACATCTTATCCATTCTCAGAGACACTCGTTGAATCCAGTCCCTTACAACGGCCGTTGGAGCAAGGAAGTATGGGGCAAGAATTTCAATTGGGTGGCGGCCATACTACTAGCATGGAATATGGTTGGAACACTGTGGCCGACGGAATAAGACAATGGCACTATAACCATGGCGGTACTTGGATGAATAGCACATTGTATGCACCCAACACCTTAAGGAAATCTATGGTGACCAATATCGAAGGTCATAAATACGAAGCGTATACAGACACGTATGGCCGCGAAGTGGCAAGAACCAGCTATGCCGATGGAGTATTGGACGCCGACGGCAGATTCTCTACCGGCAATATTTCTACCGGCACTAGCGTCATAGACCATAAGCTCACGAGCTATATGATCTATGATGATTTCGGACGCCTGCGCTATGACGTTCCTGCCAAGGCGGTCGAAGAAATGACCTTGCTCAATGAGTTTGCCCTAAATCCTTATGGTGATACGAGTTACGGTACAAATATGATTTACGATGAATTGGTCACCTATTATTCTTATAATGCCGACGGACATATGGTATACAAGCATATTCCCGGGCAAGGTCGTTTGTACACTATTTACAACAGTCTTGACAGACCCATCATGTCTGCAGACCAGCAACAACGGGAAGGCTATAAATGGGACTTCGTAAAATACGATACCCGTGGAAGAGTCATCCTTAAAGGTGAAGTCGGCTCCAGCCTTGGGTCGGAGACGCTGCAAGCTGGCGCGACAGGTTTTCTTGATCCTAATAATGAGCCATTTAAAGGCGAAGCTTTTGCAGGCAACTCTGGAGCGCTCAAGGGTTACACCAACATATGCTATCCGGATTATGTGTCGGAAGCTGATCTATTGAACGTATACTATTTTGATAATTATGACTTTGATTTCCCTCCCGAATTTGCCTTTATACCTTTCGGCGAAAATTTGGAACCGCTTGAAGTCACCCGCGGCCTTGCCACCGGCAGTATCACGCGTATATTGAATATTTCTGGCAGCTTTGGCGACTGGCTCTGGACGGTGACCTATTACGATGATGATAAACGTCCCATACAGGCCTTCACCCAAAACCACAAAGGCGGTTGGGACAGAATTGATACAGAGTACAATCAATTCGGTCAGGTAGAAAATACCACTCAATACCATCGCTATGAATCAGCTTCTGATGAGCATATTTTCAAAACCCGTTATGTCTATGATAATTTGTCACAATTGCTTCGGGAAGTATACTGTAAGATAGACGGTGATGATGAAATAAGGGTAAGCCAGCGTTGGTATAACAAGGAAGGCAAGCTAAAATCCTTGAACCTACATAAAAGGGAAGGCATCAGCAATACCATTCAGAATATCGATTACCGCTATAACGAACTTGGCCAGCTCACCCATATCAATAACCCGTCCTTGATAACCGATGCCTACAATAACGACGATGACGACGTATTCGGCCAGGAGCTGGCCTATCACCGCAATGCTTTGGAGTACAGCCCAAGTTCAGAATTGCCAGGGTATATAAAGTACGACGGCAATGTATCCATGATGATCTGGAATACGAAAGCACCAGATGAAGATGGATCGACCCTTTCAAAAAATGCTTACGGATACACCTATGACGATCTGGGACAAATGACTTCAGCCCGTTATAGGGCAGATAAACCTTACGATCCCGGTAACTTCAACACGAGAGATAATTGGTTCAATGAATCTGTCCAATACGATACTGGCGGAAATATACTACGCTTATCGAGGAACCGACGCAATGGTTCTTTGTCAGCACCAATGGACGATCTTACATACACGTATTCCAAAAATGGATTTAAGCCCATAAAGATTACTGATGCTGCTTTGGCCACTTCACAGGGGGGGCTCACCCATTTTATCGATGGAGCGGATGGCGCGGTAGAATTCACCTATGATAAAGCGGGTAGAGTCAGAAACGATGCAAACCGAAGCTGCAGCTTCGTCTATAATCAACTGGGACTGCCCCGTCAGGTAAACTACGGATCGATCAAAAGTATAAAATATTTGTACGACGCCGCAGGCAATAAACTCCAAAAGCGCGTGGAAGTTCCTGTCTATCCTTCAGGAACACTATCAATAGATGAAGAAGATTATAACGTGGATTACATCGGAAACTTCGTATACCGCAATGGCCAGCTCGATATGATCTACCATCCAGAAGGGGTGCTTCGGCCTACACCTGCCAATACTTCCAATACCACTGAATTTGTCTACGATTATTTCATCAAAGACTATCTTGGAAATGTGAGAGCCGTGATTTCGGAAGAAGATGCCATAGAGACCCAAAAGTTCTTGGCCACGCTTGAAGAAGTATGGGCGGAAGTGGAAGAACAGAACTATGACAATCTCGGCGAAACGCGTCACGAGCGGCCGGCCGAATATCCCGTGACCGGCTCTGTGGTGCTCAACGAGCAGATCGCCTACCTCACTCATGCCAATGGCACCGAAATGGGGCCATCGCTCGTGATGCCGGTAAAGCGGGGCGACAGGGTGAGCCTTTCGACCGATTATTTCTACACGGAAGACGCGCCCGGTGTGACCTATGATAACCTTACCACCTTCGTGAGCGAGATACTCATATCGCTTGCGGCGAGCGGCTCAGGGGTGCTCCAGCTCGATGAAGGGCAGTTGGTAGATATTGCGTCCGGTGTGGGTGATTATGGCGTCGCAATCACCGACCTCCTGAATTCAGAAATTGACAATACCGACCTGAGCAGACCACATGCCTACCTCGTATGGATGCAATATGACAACGGCATGAAGTTGATACCGGAAGGTTCGGGCGCACTTCGCGTAACCAATGCCAATGAGCTGGAGCGGCTCATAGAAGAAGAGATTCCGATCTTGACCGATGGCTATCTCCATGCCTACGTTTCCAACGGCAGCGCCAAAGGGGTCTCCTTCGATAATATCTTGGTCACCAGCATCCGCGGCAAGCTAAGACAGATCAATGATTATTACCCCTTTGGCCTTGCCATCGCCGGGCTCAATGGTATCCATGACGATTATCTGAACAAGTATACTTCCAAGGAACTCCAGACTTCTGAGTTTGCGAATGAAGAAGGCCTTGAGATGTACGATTTTGGAAGTAGGTTTTATGATGCACAGTTGGGGAGGTGGTATACGCCTGATCCTGCCATGCAGTTTAGCAATCCTTATCTGGCGATGGGGAATAATCCGGTGATGTACATCGACCCGGACGGGGAGTTTATATTTGCAGCGGTGGGCATAGGCATTCTTGCGAATGCGCTTATAACTGGTGCATTGATAGGAGCGGCTTCATATACTGCTTCAGTTGCAATGAGTTCTGGTGGTTTCGACAATTGGAATGGACGCGATTTTGCCAAATCAATAGGTATCGGAGCGGTGTCGGGAGTGTTGACTGCCGGAATAGGATCAGCATTTGGAAGCGTAGGGGGCACAGGATCAGCGCTTGGAAATGTGGTAAAGGAAGGTGTTAGGGCTGGCTTCCATGGTGCATCATCTATGATGGTGAACACAGCATTTGGCCAAGATGTAAACATTGGTACTTATGCGACAGGGGCCTTTTCTTCTGTAAGTGGTTCTTTAACATCGAATTTAAGTGCAGGGAATCAAGCCGCAATATCATCCCTTGCAGGAGGTACAGTTTCTCAGCTCTCAGGTGGGAATTTTTGGGCTGGTGCGGCTAATGGAGCTATTGTTGGTGGTTTGAATCATGCAATGCATGGAGTTACCAAAAGAGCAAATTTTAAGTACATTCAAAAAAATGGAACCGAATTTAGTACTAGAGCAGAGCTTGTGCAGGGAATGCTAAATGACCAGAGTAAGGAGTATGCTGGAGCTGATTTCGTTGATGGAGAAGGGAATGAGCGATATTTTATGTTGGATGCATCAGGAAATAGTAGGACTCATGGTCTATTCGATCCAAGAATGCTTCCTGATTATGTTAATATTAACCGTCGTTATCACACGCATACCACGTTGAATCCGCCTAGTCAGCAGGACAGTATGAATTCTGCCAAAAATGGAGGAAAAACTCCATCCTACGTCATAACTCGGATATTATCTTATCGGGTAAAGCCATATCCAGCCGCACCAATTGGTGTCCATTATTATTCACGGACTTACCAAACAAGTGATTGGTTGAACGGAAATTTCTCGGGTTTAAAATAGTAACTATGAGATCAAAAATATTCATTCTATTTTCTTCTATTTGCCTATTGCATTGTCCACAAGCATATTGTCAGGAAAGTTTTCCAAATGAAATTCAATACTTTCAAGAGTTTTTGGCAAAGTTTCATCCTACGGATGCTCACAGGGTATTAGTTCTCCACGTTGTAAGATGTTCTGAGAGTGGAAATTGCGATTTTATTTTTGCTTTAACTCCTTTATTTGATCAACACCTACTTTCCTATATCAATTCACAGTATATGTTGGAAGTAAATACGGAATTAGTAATCGTACGAACTGAACTTGACAGAGATGAGATGAAAGAATTAAATTTTAATTCTCCCATAATTGAATATTCTCTTGAAGACAGTCGTCTGCAAAGACTTTGTGATTATACCAATGAGAACTCTTACTGCTTAGAGAACTCATTTTCATATTGCTATTCTTGGGAGTTAGAAAGTGGTATTCAAAAGAATTTTATCGTTAGAAGTATTGACGACTTACCCATGGGGCTGTCATTCTATAACAATAGTGATATTGAACGAGTAGAAGGAAAGAAATATTGAAATAGATTTTCTGAACTTTAAATCAAGCCATCTGCTGCACATTTGCTTTAAAGATAAAGCCATCCAGAAACTCAATCAGGAGGGTTTTTTAATGCGCCAGCTCTTTCTGTAAATTGGTTTTGAGAATAAAGGCATCGATCAATTCTTTGACGATCGCCTTTTTTTCTTGGGGGAACTTCTCAACTTTCTTGAACTGGCTTAAAAGTTCTTGGTCTGAAATGCCGTTGGCTGCGCGATCTTCGAGCGTTCCGTTAATCAGGTAATCGGGAGAGACTTCCAAAACCTGCGCTATGCGGTTAATCACATCTGCAGACGGCTTGGCATCACATCTTTCGTACCTTCCGATATTGCGGTAATGGGTATTTGAAAGCTCTGCAAGTTTTTGTTGTGAAAGACCTTTTTTGGCTCGTTCATCTTTTAAGCGATTGAGCCTATCCACCTTGGGGTCGGTATCCGCCCAGCTAACCAGAAATCGGAGTGACCTTAGTTTCCAATCAGGTGGCCACCAGGTAGCCACTTCCGTAGAATACTCTTAACAGCCCCATGAACGGAAGTTTCTGAAATCAAATATTAAATCCATCAATCTTTCCTTCCCCGCCATTTTGGCAGTAATGCCCGAAATTGAATACCTTTGCAGTCCTTTAAAAAATCAATATGGGCAATGAACTACGTAAGGGGTTAGACCTTAATAGGCAAGGAGAAGTTACAGTGGTAGATGCCGTGCATATGCGCAATGGCAAGAAGCTTTATTTGGAAAGCTATGGCTGCCAGATGAACTTTGCCGATAGCGAAGTGGTCGCATCCATCCTTGGCAAAGAAGGATACGAGACCACCCGCAATGCCGAAGAAGCCAACGTGGTACTGCTCAATACCTGCTCCATCCGCGAAAATGCGGAGCAGAAAGTCCGCAGCCGGCTCAACCACTTCAACAAACTCAAAAAGAAGAATCCCAATTTTATGATCGGCGTGCTGGGCTGCATGGCCGAACGGCTTAAGGAGCAATTGCTCGAAGAAGAGAAATTGGTAGACCTTGTGGTCGGCCCTGATGCCTACCGTGAGCTGCCCGGCCTGATCGAAGAAGTGACCGATGGCCGAAAAGCGGTAAATGTGCTGCTTTCAAGAGAAGAAACCTACGCAGAGATCAATCCCGTAAGGCTCAATAGCAATGGGGTCAATGCCTTCGTAAGCATCATGCGGGGTTGCGATAATATGTGCGCCTTTTGCGTGGTGCCATTCACCCGAGGCCGGGAGCGCAGCCGCGACCCGGAGACGATCGTGCGCGAAGCGGCCTATCTCTTTCAGGAAGGTTATAGAGAAATTACCCTGCTGGGGCAAAATGTGGACTCCTACCGCTGGAACATCTCCAAAAAAGGAGAAGTGCTGGACGCCGAAAAGGAAGTGGTCAACTTCGCCCGCCTGCTTGAACTGGTGGCTTTGGTAAACCCAAAATTGCGCATACGCTTTTCTACCTCCCACCCGAAAGATATGACCGATGATGTGCTGCACACCATGGCCAAATATGAGAATATCTGCAAATACATCCATCTCCCCGTGCAGAGCGGCAGCAGTGAAGTGCTATACCGCATGAACCGTGGCTATACCCGCGAGTGGTACCTTGATAGGATAGCCGCAATACGCCGCATCATGCCCGATTGTGCCATAAGCACAGATATCATTGCAGGCTTCTGCGGGGAGACCGATGAAGATCATGCGCTTACCCTCGACATGATACGCGAAGTGCAATATGAATATGCCTATACCTTTAAGTATTCGGAGCGGCCTAAGACATTGGCAGAGCGGAAATATGAAGACGATGTGCCCGAAGAGTTAAAGCAGGAGCGGCTTGCAGAAATCATCGAGCTGCAACGCGAAAATTCGCATATCAGAAACCTGGCCTGCGTAGGCAATACCTACGAAGTATTGGTAGAAGGTACTTCTAAGAAATCGGAAACCGAGCTCTCTGGCCGCACCAGTCAAAATGCAATGGTGATCATACAAAGTTCCGATCTGAAACCTGGCGTTTATGTGAATGTGAAAATCACAGATTGCACATCGGCCACCCTTATGGGCGAAATAGTAAACTAAGCTATGGACATCTTACAAGTAAAGCAGCGCTTCGGAATTATAGGCAACGCCCCGGCACTTAACCGGGCTATCGACATCGCTACGCAAGTGGCGCCAACAGATATCTCGGTGCTTATAAACGGTGAGAGTGGAACTGGAAAGGAGACGATGCCGCAGATCATACACCAGCTTTCTACCCGCAAGCACGGTTCGTACATCGCCGTAAATTGCGGCGCCATTCCCGAAGGTACGATTGACTCTGAGCTTTTTGGACATGAAAAAGGAGCTTTCACGGGTGCCCTAGATTCGCGCAAAGGCTATTTTGAAGTGGCCAATGGCGGAACCATCTTTCTCGATGAAGTGGGCGAGCTGCCCATACAAACGCAGGCCCGGCTGCTCCGCGTATTAGAGTCGGGCGAGTTTATCCGCGTCGGATCATCGAAAGTGATCAAGACCGATGTACGCATTATCGCTGCCACCAATGTAGATATGAACAAGGCCATCCGAAATGGTAACTTTCGGGAAGACCTTTTCTACCGGCTCAACTCTGTGCCCATTTCGCTGCCGCCCCTGCGCGATCGAAGGGCAGACATCACGTTGCTGTTTCGGAAGTTTGCGGTCGACTTTGCAGAAAAATACAGCATGCCTGCCATCCGGCTCGAAGAAGATGCACAGCAAGTATTGGAGAATTATAATTGGCCGGGAAATATCCGCCAGCTCAAGAATATTACCGAGCAGCTCTCAGTCATAGAAGAGAGCAGATCGGTAACTGCCGCAGTGCTCACCCAATACCTCCCGGAGATAATGCAGTCTAACCTGCCGGCACTGGTAGGACAGGACAAGAGCGCTGGAGATTTTACCGAAAGGGAGATTCTCTACAAAGTACTCTTTGAGATGCGCCAAGATATCAGCGATCTGAAAACCATTGTATTAGAACTGCTACAGGACGGGTCTAATAGAAACCTTCCGGTAAATACTTCGCATCCAGCCACCCTGAAGCGCCTGTTTAGCGAGCAGGGCGCCACAGCCGAGCAGGGCAATGGACATTCCAATGTGGTCTCCAATGATCAGGGTGGTGCGTATGATATCCGCCATAGCGGAAACCGTGGCAGCCATGGCGCGATGGATATTGATGAGCATGAAGAATATGAAGAGTCGCTCTCGCTCGAAGATACAGAGCGCGAACTGATTCAAAAAGCACTCAAACGACATAATAACAGGAGAAAAAACGCAGCGAAAGAGCTCGGTATTTCGGAACGCACTTTGTATAGAAAAATTAAAGAGTACGAGTTGAAATAAAACGGGCGATGGTTTTTGTTCACCGCGATGTCGGATGTCCTTTATTATAGAACACTATTAAAAGTTTGCATCTAGCGCCATTAAATTGAACTTATACCTCTGTTATAATACTCAAGTCCAGTCTAGCGACTCTCAGCTCACAACTTGCGACTCGCGACTCGCGACTTGCGACATGCGACTCGCGACTCACAACTTGCGACCCAAAGTGCAAATTTGAAAACCATTGCAAAACAGAAAATTAGAACATCCTTGAAATATCGAACGATGAAATCAATCTGGATCCTCTGCCTTCTGGCGACCTTACAATTAGAGAGTTGCACGGTGGGTTACTCCTTCACCGGAGCCGATATTCCGGCCGAGGCCAATAGTTTTTCCGTAAAGACCTTCCAGCTGGCCACCCCTCTGGCTTCTGCCAATTATAATATCCAGCTCACGGAGAGTTTCAAGGATCTCATGCTTTCGCAAACGCGGCTCGACCTTATCGAAAAGCGCGGTGATATACAATATGAAGGAGTGGTGACCCGCTTTGAGATAGGAAGTGCCGCCGTCTCGGCCGATGAGTTCACGAGTCTCAACCGGCTTACCATCGATGTCAGGATCAAGTACGTAAATACGTTTGACCGGGATAAGAATTTTGAGAAATCTTTCAGCCGATTTGCAGATTATGAATCAAATCAAGACTTTGGCGCGGTGCAAGAAGACCTTATACGGCAAATAAATGATCAGATCACGCAAGATATTTTTGACGCTTCTTTAGGAAATTGGTAATGCAGAAGGCCACGCTCCTAGATATGATACGCCAGAATCGGGTAGCCGGAATCGGGCAGCCCGAAGAAGTAGATGCCTTGGCAAAGCAATATCCCTACGTGGCGAGCTTTCAGATTTTGAAGGCCATCGCCCTGAAAGAATCTGGCGATATAGCTTATCACGAGCAATTGAGCCGCACGGCCATCGCGGTGCAAGACCGCACCAAGCTTTACGAATATATGGTAAAGCAGAGCCTTGTAGACCGAATTGATGAAGATAGCCAAGAAGCAAACGCTCCCGACCCGAACCGTATCGAAGCCCCATTTCCCGAAAGGGAAGAAAGTCCGCAAGATAGCAGCGCACCTACAAGCTTCCGCAAAAACAGCTTCTCTCCGAGCATCCGCTAGAAGATGAAGTAATGCGGGAGGCTATCAAGCATCTTGGCGAGATGGAAACAGAACACGCGATGCACTCCCTTCAGGCCGAAGATACGTTCTCGGCTCCGAGCGCTCCGGCACTTAAAGCTGCTGAACCGCCGGAAGGCGTTGATAGGCCATTGAGTTTTGGGATGTGGCTTTTGCAAAAAGAAGAGAAAAATCCGGCTGCTCCGCCACAAGATAAGGCGCTGATCGATCAGTTCGTCCAAAACAATCCCAGCATATCGCCCGTAAAAAAGGCCTTCTTTTCACCTTCACAAATGGGGAAACTCAGCTTGGTAGAAGATGAAACCTTTGTAACAGAAACACTTGCAAAGATTTACCTTCGCCAAGGTGATTATAAAAAAGCCGCGACAGCTTATAAGAACCTGAAGTTGAAATTTCCCGAAAAAAGCAGTTACTTTGCCGCTCTTCAAAAAGAAGCAGAAGAACATCTTTAAAATATTGAGTCATGCAGATATTCATTTTTGTCTTAATCGTATTGGTTTGCGTTTTTTTAGCGCTCATCGTTCTCATTCAAAACCCAAAGGGTGGAGGATTGGATTCCAGCTTTAGTTCGGCCAATCAAATAGGTGGCGTAAAGCGTACGGCCGACTTTCTCGAAAAGAGCACCTGGTCATTGGCCATCGCTTTATTCGTGCTATGCTTGGTATCTGCCGGTATCCAAAGCAAAGAAAGTGTGGGCACTACCCTTCCCGTATACGATGAGACCGAAATCACCCAACCACAAATGCAGCCCGAAGATGCGGGTGCAGAGATACCGGGTGAAGATGTGCCCAATCCTTAAAAAAGGTTTTTAAGATCTTGAGAATGTCAGTGTGTCACAGATGCACTGACATTTTTTTTGCCCATCTGTCAAAATGTGCATGATGGAAGTCGCCTTTGGGCTTGGCATACTTTCTGACTGGAAGGGGAAAACCTTTAAAATCAGAAATCAATGTCAGTAAATTTTAAGCCGATTGCAGGATCCCAAAATAGGGTGGTAATCGAAACTGCAAAGGCAGAAGAAAAAACCGCAAGCGGAATCATTATTCCGGATACAGCAAAAGAGAAACCACTTCAGGGCTCAGTAGTTTCGGTGAGCGAAGAAGATGAGAAAGGTAAAAAACCAAAAATCAAAGTAGGTGATCGAGTTTTCTATGGTCAGTATGCAGGCACCGAGATCAAGTTAGAAGATAAAAAGTATATGATCATGCGCGAGAGCGACATATTTGGGATCATAGGTAGCAACTAATCAGAACATTCATTTTAAATTAAGAAAACCATGAGTAAGAAAATAACATTTGACGTGTCAGCACGTGATAAACTGAAGAAAGGCGTTGACGCCCTAGCCGATGCGGTAAAAGTAACCCTCGGCCAAAGGAAGAAACGTAATCATAGATAAGAAATTTGGGGCACCAACCATCACCAAAGATGGTGTGACCGTGGCCAAAGAGATCGAGCTTAAAGACCCGATCGAAAATATGGGTGCTCAAATGGTAAAGGAAGTAGCGTCAAAAACTGCAGACCTTGCCGGCGATGGAACAACCACTGCCACGGTGCTCGCCCAAGCGATGGTGACTGCAGGTTTGAAAAACGTAGCCGCCGGTGCCAATCCAATGGATCTCAAGCGAGGCATGGATAAAGCGGTAGAAGCTGTGGTGAAGCACTTGAAATCTATCTCACGCGAAGTGGGTGATGACAATTCGAAGATCGAACAGGTAGCAACCATTTCGGCCAATAGCGACCATACTATCGGTAAGCTTATCGCTGAGGCGATGGGCAAAGTGAAAAAAGAAGGTGTAATTACGGTAGAAGAAGCCAAAGGCACAGAGACTTATGTGGATATCGTAGAAGGTATGCAGTTTGACCGCGGATACCTTTCACCTTATTTCGTGACCAACTCTGAGAAGATGGTTGCCGATCTTGAGAATCCATACATCCTGATCTACGACAAGAAGATCTCAAGCATGAAGGACTTATTGCCCATTCTTGAAAAGGCAGCACAGTCGGGACGCCCACTTCTTATCATCGCAGAAGATGTAGAAGGAGAAGCCCTTGCAACCCTAGTGGTAAACAAGATCAGAGGTTCACTGAAAATCGCGGCTGTCAAAGCTCCAGGATTTGGTGATCGCCGTAAGGCAATGCTTGAAGATATAGCCATCCTGACCGGTGGTAGCGTAATATCTGAAGAGCAAGGCCGCAAGCTGGAAGATGCTACCCTGGAAGACCTTGGTACCTGTGAGAAAATCACCATTGACAAGGATAACACTACCGTAGTGAACGGAGCTGGCGAGAAGAGCGCCATTGATGGTCGAGTTAATCAGATCAAAGCTCAGATCGAGACTACCACGTCAGATTATGACAAAGAGAAGCTTCAAGAGCGCTTGGCCAAACTGGCAGGTGGTGTAGCTGTGCTTTATGTAGGTGCTGCCACTGAAGTGGAAATGAAAGAAAAGAAAGACCGTGTAGACGATGCGCTTCATGCCACACGTGCTGCGGTAGAAGAAGGGATCATCCCAGGCGGTGGTGTAGCCTACATCCGTGCTATCAAAGCTTTAGAAGGTTTTGAAGGAATCAATATGGATGAGAACACGGGTATTAAGATCGTACGTCGCGCGCTCGAAGAGCCCTTGCGTCAGATCGTAGCCAATACCGGTGGCGAAGGTTCGGTAATCGTTCAGCGCGTGCGCGATGGCAAAGACGATTTCGGCTTCAACGCCCGTACCGAAGAGTTTGAAGATCTATACGCCGCAGGTGTAATAGATCCTGACTAAGGTAGCCCGCGTAGCGCTCGAGAACGCAGGTTCCATTGCAGGGATGTTGCTCACCACAGAGTGTGTAATATCTGATGTGGAAGATGAAGATAAAGGTGGAGCCGGTGCCGGCATGGGCGGCATGGGCGGCGGAATGCCAGGCATGATGTAAGTCACGCTTTCCCAATGTTTTAAGAAAGGCCGTTCCGCAAGGAGCGGCTTTTTTTATGGTTTGATGTAGGTGTAGGCGTGGGATAGTTTGTAACCTTTAGGATGCAAAACAGGTTTAAACACGAGGCGATTTAAGAACATCAAGCTATGAAACAGAACAACTTAACTGGGTTGAGAACCAGAGATTTCAAGAAACTTCTGATTACGCCGGAGCAAGATCTTCTGGGGGAGATTATCCGATTGAATTGCACGGTTTACGCCAATTCCCTCGATGTGATCAAGGTAAGCACCCATATTTTACAAAGCCGGTCGAATGCGGCTTAGAAAACTTACAGACACTTTTTTGGCTCCCGCAGTTTTGGCGATGATGTTCATAGCCTGCGGTGACAAAGACGAAGCTCCTAATGGCGCTATGCCCTTGAGCGGTTGCGATACTTTGCAGACGATCACGTATTCCAATAGTATTGAAGCAATCACGGCTACCAACTGCGCCATTTCGGGATGCCATGCCGGCGCCAACCCAACGGCGGGGCTCAATCTGGAAACCTATGCCGGAGCGCAATCTGTGGCCGAAAGCGGCGATCTTTATGAGCGCGTGGTAGATTGGGAGCAAATGCCCCCTTCAGGTCCTCTATCAGATTGTGATCAGGCGCTTATCGCGAAATGGATCAATGACGGAGCGCTGGAACTATAAAGGCATAGGCTTCAGACCTCAACTTTTTATACATCCTTGGGAAGTCACTGGCGAGCCGCTGGCCTATGCCGAACTCGGTTATATTCAAAATTTCCATCGACCCGGAATACAAAATTTCATACTTAGAAGCTCCAAGCCCACATACAATAGCTCGTCTCAATTCATCTATGCCAAGTCTCATTCCGTAACCGCTATCCATATAAATACCAATCTCAAATCACAAGCACTCGCGACTTGCGACTTGCGACTTGATGCTCGCGACTCTGTTAGCATTCTGTTAAACACCATGATGTAAAATCGATAAATATTAAATTCGCGGCTTATGGGAAGAAGGCTCATCCGCATTTTGATATTTCTGGCTGTGTTTTCGGTGGCAGGCATTATAGCGACTCAGATCTACTGGCTCAATAAAGCCTTTGATGTGCAAGAGACCCAGTTTGACCTTCGCCAAGCGCAGGCTACTGCCGAGTCCAAACAATTTAATGATCGCATCACCATCGCGCTGACCAATGTGGCCAATGAAATTCTTACCATCAATAACGATCCCGCAGAGCTTTTTCAATCGGTGAAGCAAATCAGGCCGAATTATTTCACCGTAGCCATAAACGATACCGTACATCCCTACCTGCTTGAGAGCCTGCTGAAGAGCGAATTTGAACGGCGTAATATCAACGAGAATTTTGAATATGGCATCTACGATTGCTTTACCGATAGCATCGTATACGGCGATTATGTGGCGCTGAATGCCGATACTTCTGCCAGCAACTTCATTGGCGAAAGCCCGCAGATAAAATGGGATAAAGACGGTCATTATTTCGGTGTGTTTTTTCCCGATAAGGAAAGCTTCGATCTCATAAAGCCGCAGAAACAAATCTCGACCTGGGCCTTTTCAGCATTGATTAGCCTTATCGTATTTACCTTTTTTGCATACGCTGTGTTCTTGATCTTGCGACAGAAAAGACTCTCGGAGATGAAAACGGACTTTATCAATAATATGACCCATGAACTCAAAACGCCGATCTCGACCATAGGCCTTTCGAGCGAAATATTGCGCAAAGAAGGCATCACCGATCAGCCCGAACGGGTGCGAAACTACGCCAACCTGATACATGATGAAAACCAAAGACTTAAGCTTCAAGTGGACCGCGTATTGCAATTGGCTACTCTCGAAAAAGAAAAGATAGCGCTCAATTTTCAGCCGCTAGATATGCATACCATGATCACCCATGCCAGGGCATCTATAGCGCTGGTGCGGGATGACCAAGGTGCGTCGATAAGCCTAGACCTGAAAGCTGCAAAGCATTCTATCAAAGGGGATTCCGTGCATATCTCCAATATTATCCATAACCTGCTAGACAATGCTTTGAAATATAGTCTGAAGAATTCTCCGATTCTCATTGCGACCGAAAATCAAGGTTCGAAGCTCATCATAAGCATCGCCGACCAAGGTATCGGGATACCCAAAAAGTCAATTCCTTTTATCTTCGACAAGTTTTATCGCGTGCCTACAGGCAATAGGCATGATGTGAAAGGCTTTGGTTTGGGACTTTTTTATGTGAAGCAAATGGTAGAATCGCATAAAGGGAAAATAAAGGTGGAGAGCAAAGAAAAAGAAGGAACTACCTTTCAAGTTATTTTTGAAACAACAGAACAGTAGCGCGTGACAAAAGCTCAGATTTTACTCGTAGAAGATGATGCCGGACTAGGCTTTGTAATTCAGGATACCCTAAAAGCCGAAGGCTATCGGGTACACCTGAGCCGTGATGGGAAAGAAGGGCTTATGCAGTTCAATAAAAACCAATACGACCTCTGTCTGCTGGATGTGATGATGCCAAAGAAGGATGGTTTTGAACTGGCCAAGGACATCCGAAAGATCAATCAGCAGGTGCCGATCATCTTCCTTACGGCAAAATCAATGATTGAAGATAAGGTGGAAGGGTTTCGCTCGGGCGGCGATGATTATATCTCAAAGCCCTTCAGCAATGAAGAACTGCTGCTGCGCATCGAAGCTGTGCTGAAACGCTCTATGGCGGCCGATGTGCGTGAAGAAGCCAAAGATGAAACCTACCAACTCAATGGGTATAAATTTGATCCAAAAAACTATACGCTCCTCCGTGATGGGAAATCCAATACGCTGACCAAAAAAGAAGCGGGGATATTAAAGTTGCTATGTGAGCATAAAAACGAAGTGATAGAGCGCGAGCTGATCACAAATTTAGTCTGGGGCGATGATAGCTATTTCGTAGGGCGTAGCTTGGATGTGTTCATCACCCGCTTGCGCAAATACTTAATTGAAGATGATGGCGTGTCCATCACCAATGTGCACGGTGTAGGATTTAAACTCGAAGTAAAAGCCTGATTAAGAATCTATTTCGGATTCAGCACGGCTCTTTCAAAGCCCATCCCAATCGAAAAGACCGATAAATGGTCTGGAAAGACACTTAGGCACCCAATTTCTTCTTTACTAGATCGGCTATCAATTTACCATCGGCCTTCCCGGCAAGTTTTGCACTTGCCTGCCCCATTACCTTGCCCATATCTTTCATTTCGCTGGCACCCGTGGCGGTTATGATCGCATCGATCTCCTTTTCCACTTCTTGCTCAGAGAGTTGCTTGGGAAGGAAATCTTCGATGATGCCGGCTTGAAATTCTTCGACTTCTGCCAGATCGGCCCTTCCTTGATCGGTATATATTCCGGCCGATTCCTTACGCTGCTTGTGTAGGCGCGTGAGCACCTGCATTTCTACCTTTTCGGAAATCTCCTTATCGGCACCCTTTGACATCTCCAGCATTAGCGCCGACTTAATAGCCCGCAAGGCTTCCAGCTTCTTTTTTTCCTTCGCACGCATCGCGTCCTTAATTCCTTCAGTTATCCGATCGGTCAATGCCATAGTTTCTTTCATTTATGGGGTAAAGATAGAAGGAATCTTTTTTGTTTTTTGGAGATGGATGGAAGGCTGAACGCCAATAGATCGATGGCCGATGGGGCTGCTCCGCTCTTTTCAAGAGATCGGTTTGCCAATCAGAAAATCACCCTATATTCTCGCAGAGCTTGGATTAAGGATTTCTTAAGGTCTATTCTACTATTTTAAGAACTGCATTGGTTAATATTGCGATGAAATAAATCGCTCTTTCTGTGGATAGAAGAGAAGGACGCTTTATTTTTACAAACCGAAAAGAGCACCTCAAGAAAACATTCTTCGTGCAGCGCCCATAAAACGCAGGCAATGTTTGAATTTAGATCTAAAGATAAATAGTACGAGCGTATTTATTCTTGCTTGTTCAGCCATATATAGCTGCATAACATACTAATACGCATGTTTTTTAAATAGATTTCATATAAATTTTGGCACATCCCACTTTGCTTCTTTACTGCTTCCTTACGGCAGCCTTCGCTACAGCTCAACCAAGTAGAAGCACCATTCTTTTAGATGGCCAAACTATGGAATCTGTGCCCTACGCTTCGGTAGGGTCAGGTTCTTTTTCGTTTTTTGCTGATGCCGAAGGACGTTTCTCGATCGAAAGTGTCAAGGGATCAACCCTCACGATAGAGCGTCTGGGCTATGAGCGGCTCAGCATCCCTATTGACGAGATTGGAGATACCCTTTTTTTGAGACCTGTTTTATTTTCGCTGGAACCCGTTGAAATTTTTTCTGAAAAAGCTGCCTTAGAAGCTGGCTATCATAGAATGAAATCTTCTGGTAGCACTTATGGAAGAATTTCTCAAGGGCTCGGAATTATTTGTGACGGGTTACCCCGCAATGCGCAAATCACCAAGGCTTACGCCCATCTTCAACACAGCCGTAAAGGCCATATTTATCGAATAAGCATTTTTACTGTGACCGATTCCGGAATGCCCGATGAGCTCATCTATTCACGAGAATATGTCAGCCCTAATTCCAGTAATCTGCTTGCTATCCCTATCGAGAAAGAAGTGGTGCCAAACAAAGAAAGCATTGCCCTAGTATTTGATTGGGTAGACCGCTCAAATGGCGCGATGGATAAACCAGACTTCGCAAATTTGAGAATGACAGATGAAAATATTGGGAGCCATTCTTTTCGATTTGTAAGCTTTACCAATCAATGGCATGTTCTGGATATTCAATCTAACCAAGGCTTTGACAGAAATTATAAATTAGGTATTGAATATACGACTACTCCATAAGTAAATCTGCAGAGTCCAGCCCCCTTAAAGCATTGATTTCGATAAAATGGAGAAGAATTACTCCCGAGAATCCAACTTGTTTCGGAATGTGTGGCATTTCAAATTCGAGAACAATTTACGGATAAAGCCCATTCGTCTCAGCGATAAACTCCAAAATTTCATCGCGCCCTTGGCCGCTTGACGAAGATGTCACAAAATATTCGGGCAGCTCTTCCCACATGCCCAGCATCTTCTCATTATAATCGTCGATGCTCTTTTCAAGGGCGCCGGGCTTCAGCTTATCTGCTTTGGTAAAAACCCGTACAAATGGAATTGACTTGACCCCAAGCCGCTCCATGAAGTCCAAGTCGATGGGCTGCGGGTCGTGGCGGATATCGAGCAATACAAAAACACACATCAGCTTCTCACGCTCCGCGACAAAGGGAAGGATGAGCTTTTGAAAAGTGGCCTTCTGCTCTTTGGAGACCCGGGCATAGCCATAGCCGGGCAGGTCGACGAGATACCACTCCGTGCCGGCTTTAGACCCGGCCACATGAATGCCAAAATGGTTGATAAGCTGGGTTTTTCCCGGCCTTCCCGAAGTCTTGGCCAGGTCTTTCCGGCCGGTGAGCATATTGATCAACGATGATTTTCCGACATTGCTCCTGCCTACAAATGCGTATTCGGGCAGGTTGATAGTTGGGCATTCGCTCAGTTTGGAGCTGCTTTTTAAGAATGAAGCTTCCAGATGTATGTGCCCTTTCAAACCTTTGGCGCATCGAGTTTGCGCACCATCCATCCCGATAAGATGGTGTTGAAATCATTCGGGTGCTCCATCATGGGTGCATGTCCACATTTGTCGATCCAAAAAAGCTCAGCATCGGGCAGTTTTTCCAGAAATTCTTCGGCCACTTCTGGCGGGGTGATCGTATCGTCCTTTCCCCAGATCAGGCAAACGGGCATCTTATAATTCGGCAAGTCCTTGCGCATATTATGCCGTATTGCCGACTTGGCCATAGCCAATACTTTAATCAGCTTGCTTCGGTCTTGTACCAAGTTGAAAGTCACATCTACCAATTCATCGGTCACCATGGCCGGATCATAAAAGGTCACCGCTATCTTTTTACGGATGTACTCCTTGTCTTCCCTTCGGGGAAAGCTTCCGCCAAAAGCATTTTCGTATAGACCCGAACTCCCCGTTAGCACCATAGCGCTGAACAGGTCAGGACGAGCCTTTGCGGTGACTAGGGCTACGTGACCGCCCAGCGAATTTCCGAGCAGGATCATGTCTTTAAGTCCTTTATTCTCAATGAATTCCAAAATGTATTTAGAAAGGCTGCCCACTCCCGTTTTTAAAAGGGGCATATCGTAGAGCGGCATCATGGGAACTAACACCCGGTAGCGGGCACTGAAATATTCGATCAGGGATTCAAAATTACTGAGGGCTCCAAATAATCCATGCAGCACCAATATGGGCTGGCCACTGCCCCTTTCTATGTATTTAAATTCTCCTTCTTCGATGATCGATTTATCCATGCGCTATCTTGTAAAATTTCAAATGTACCTTTTTTGAGCCGGATAGTTCAGCATCCGAGAAGCAGAGCAATAAACAGAATACTGTTCAAAAGAAAAATCATCCCTGAAGAAAAAAGCCCAGAATTGAATGACTTTCGATTTTCTCTCGCTGGGTCACCTTTGCTCAAAAGCCTATACGTGCTGAATTTCAGCCTAACTTTTCAACAAAGTGGTAAAAAATGGGAGAAAGTGGGAAAAAGTGGTAATACTTTTTCTACTTTAGCGTTGGATATGCCATCCTATGCTAAACCTACTTGGAGAATACGACTGTAAAATTGACTCGAAAGGACGGGCAATGTTTCCGGCTGGCCTTAAAAAGCAGCTCCAAGATGTGGTGCATGAAGGTTTTGTGATCAATCGCGATATGTTTGAAAAATGCCTCGTGCTCTATCCGCTCCAGCAATGGAAGGTGGTATCGGCCGACATTGGCAAGCTCAACCGGTTTGTGGCCAAGAATGTACAGTTCATTAGGCGGTTTAACAATGGCGCCACGCCAGTAGAGCTCGATTCTGCCGGCCGGCTGCTCATACCCGGTGCACTGGCAGCGTACGCGGAGATTACCAAAGATGTGAAAATAGCCGGCACGGGCGACCGCATAGAGATTTGGAGCAAAGAAAATTACGCCGCCATGCTCAGCGATGATGTTGATATGGCAGCCCTCTCAGAAGCAGTAATGGGTAAGGATGGACAAGGCAATGAACAATGAACTCGGCTACCACCTACCCGTATTGCTGCACCGAAGTGTAGATGAGCTTGTAGCGCAGCCATCGGGCACCTATGTAGATGTGACTTTCGGCGGTGGCGGCCACAGCAAGGCCATTCTTACCAAGCTCGCTGCCGACGGCAAGTTGATAGGATTTGATCAGGATGCAGATGCTTCCGCCAATACGATTGACGACAGCCGGTTCCAGTTTGCACAGTCCAATTTCCGATACCTGAAAAATACGCTCCGCTTTTTGGGGATCAAAAAAATAGATGGATTGCTGGCCGACCTCGGGGTCTCGTCCCATCAATTTGATGAAGTAGAGCGCGGTTTTTCCATTCGCGGAAGCGCCAGGCTGGATATGAGAATGGGTACCGACGCAGCGCTAGACGCTTATAAGGTGGTAAACGAGTACAGTGAGCCGGAGCTGAGCAGGATTTTTAAGAGCTACGGCGAGCTGAGAGATGCGCCCCGTGTGGCCAACCGGATCGTGTACCACCGCAGTCAGCAGCCGATTGAGACGACCGATGACTTGATTGAAAAAATCAGTTCCCTATCGCCAGAACATAAGCGCAATAGCTTTCTGGCCAAGGTATTTCAAGCCATCAGGATAGAGGTGAACAATGAACTCGAAGTACTCGAAGAGCTGCTCGTGCAGGCAGCAGAAGTACTGAAGCCCGGCGGGAGACTGGTGGTGATAGCTTACCACTCGCTGGAAGACAGGTTGGTAAAGAGACATCTCCAAAGCGGAAACGCCGAAGGAAAACTGGACAAGGACCTATTCGGAAATGTGACCAAGCCCTTCACCCAAAAGAAAGGGATGCCCATAGTGCCAGATGATGAAGAGATAAAATTGAACAGCAGGCCGCAGCGCCAAGCTCCGGGTAGCCGTGAAGAATGAAGAATAAAAAGACAAATAGCGAAAAGAAGAGCGGTGGCTTTAAGCGCGGGGTCAACTCGGTGCTGAGCGGCAGCTTTCTGGCGCGCGAGTATGTGCAGGCCAATATCCCCTTCGTACTTTTCCTTACGGGAATGATGGTGTGCTATATTGGCTACGGCTATTTTGCCGAGAGCAATATGAAGGAGCTCGTACAGGCCGAAACCGAATTGCTGGAGTTGAAGTCACGCAACCTATCCATTAGCGCTAAGCTGGAACAGCTCAAACAACAGTCTGCCGTAGCTCAAGCCATTGAAAAAATGGGGCTGAAAGAATCTACCGATCCGCCCTCTATACTGCGGGTCACTCACCTTGAAAACGCTGGGACAGAATGAAAGACGAGCGGCAATCAATGGTCAGCAAGGCCTACGTACTCTTCCTCTTTGTCTGTCTCTTTGCGATGGCCATCGTAGCGCGCTTGGTGATCATCCAGTTTATAGACGGCCAGAAATGGGAAGAGCGTGTAGAGCACCTCACCACCGACCTGCGGGAGATCGTACCCATACGCGGAAATATCTATGCCGACAATGGCAACCTGCTCGCCACATCGGTGCCGGTCTATGAGATCCGTATGGATATGGCGGCTGACGGATTGGGCAAAAAAGAATTTCTAACCAATATAGATTCTCTCTCGACAGCGCTAAGCGGACTCTTCAAAGATCGCACGCCCGCGCAATACCGAAAAGCACTCTCAGCGGCTTACACTTCCGGAAATCGCTACTACCTCGTAAAAGCAGGCGTGGACTATGACCAGATACAGCAGGCCACGAAATTTCCACTTTGGAAAACCGGCCGGTTCAAGAGCGGGGTGATCTTTGAAAAGCAGACCATACGCCTACAGCCATTTAAGAATTTGGCTGCACGCACGGTAGGCTATAATCGGGACGGCGTGCATCCCGTAGGGCTTGAAGGCGCCTATAATGCTGAGCTCAGCGGCAAGCCGGGACAACGCTACGAGAAGCGGCTGGCCGGCGGTGTTTGGATGCCAATAGACAATAATAATGAAGTAGAGCCCGAAGATGGCTGCGATGTATACACTACCATTGATGTCAATATTCAAGATGTGGCCACCAATGCTCTGCGCAAGCAATTGCATAAGCACAATGCCCGCCACGGCTGCGCTGTACTTATGGAGGTAAAGACCGGTTTTGTGAAAGCTATCGCCAACCTCACCCTTTCGGGAGACAGTACCTATACCGAAATGTATAATTATGCGGTAGGCGAAGCCACGGAGCCCGGCTCAACCTTTAAGCTGGCATCGCTGATGGCGGCTTTTGAAGATGGCCTTTTCGAGCTTACCGATTCCATAGATACCGGCAAGGGCTATACCCGATTCT
Organism: uncultured Cryomorphaceae bacterium; assembly: GCA_963836915.1. Lineage (GTDB taxonomy): Bacteria > Bacteroidota > Bacteroidia > Flavobacteriales_D > Cryomorphaceae > Cryomorpha. Next base: position 2,346,035 of record CAWILH010000002.1, read on the forward strand.
ATGACCGCATCATGCGCGACAGCAATGATAAGGGCTACGGCGAGATCGATGTGCTCACCGCATTTCAGAAATCGAGCAATGTGGCGATCTCAAAACTCATAAATGACCACTACGCCAAAGATCCACGCGCCTACGTAGACCGACTTTTTAAAATGGGGCTGGGCCGCAAGCTGGGGTTGGAAATAGCCGGCGAAGGGCAACCGAAAATCAAAGATCCAGATGACCCATCTTGGTCGGGAGTGACCCTGCCTTGGATGAGCATTGGCTATGAAACATTGATGACGCCGATGCAGATCTTGGCCTTCTATAATGCCGTGGCCAATGATGGTCAGCTCGTGATGCCCCAATTCGTAAGCGAAGTAAGACGGAATGGAAGCTTGGTGCGCACCAATAGACCGAAAATCTTAAGCCAGTCGATCGCATCGCGCGAAACGATATTGAAAGCCAAGACCATGCTCGAGACTGTGGTATCGGAAGAAGGAACCGCATCAAACCTGCGCTTCGGCGCCTACGCCATAGCTGGAAAAACCGGTACAGCCCAAATAGCCAATGCGCAATACGGCTATAAATACGATCAGGCCGTGAGCTATCAGGCTTCTTTTGTGGGCTACTTCCCTGCCGAAGCCCCCGAATATTCATGCATCGTAGTAGTAAATGGGCCTTCAAACAATGTCTATTACGGCAATCAGGTAGCAGGACCGGTATTCAAAGAAATAGCCGATAAGGTTTACGCCCAGCGCTTTGACCTGATCAAGGACAGTCCGCCCAGCGAAAATGCGGTGGCCTATAAAGTGCCGGTATCGCTCAGCGGAAATTCTGCCGACCTGAAGCAGATCTTCACCGCATTTGATGTAAGCGTTAATGACGAGAGCGACGACTATGATTGGGTAAGTACCAAGACCGGCGAAGAAGAAGTGGGTCTTGAGCGCCGCTCCATGCGCGATGGGGTCACCCCAAATGTGGTAGGTATGGGATTGCGAGACGGATTATACCTTTTGGAAAACTGCGGCTTTGAAGTGAAGGTGCAAGGCACTGGAATGATCGTAAAGCAGAGCGCGGCACCCGGCACCCCAACGGACAAGGGGAGAAAAATTTTAATCGAACTATCCTAAACGAACAGAGCTAGACGGAGATGAAATTGCTTCAAGACATATTATATAAGACCAGGATATCCGAAGTGGTGGGTTCGACCAATGTGGCCATTGAAGGCATTGCATTCGACTCCCGCAAGGTCACGAAGTTCTCACTGTTTGTAGCTACCCGCGGTGCGCTTTTAGATGGTCATAGTTTCATAGGACAGGCCATTGAATCTGGAGCAGTCGCCATCATTTGCGAAGACCTGCCCGTGGCTCAAACTGCCGGCATCACTTACGTGAAAGTAGATGATGCCCGGAAGGCGCTCGGCTCCATAGCATCTAATTTTTACGATAATCCTTCCAGCGAGCTGAAGCTGGTGGGTATTACCGGCACCAATGGTAAGACCACCTGCGCTACGATGCTCTACGATGTATTTAGGCTATTGGGCAAAAAGGTAGGACTGCTCTCTACCGTAGAGAATAAGATAAATAATACCGTAGTGGCCGCCACCCATACCACACCCGATGCCCTAAGCCTTAATGCCTTGCTACGGCAAATGGTCGACGCCGGCTGCGGGTATTGCTTTATGGAAGTAAGCTCACATGCGCTGCACCAGCAGCGGGTAGAAGGAATAGATTTCGCAGGAGCGGTGTACACCAATATTTCACATGACCACCTCGATTATCATAAAACCTTTGATGCTTATATCGCCGCAAAGAAAATACTCTTTGATAACCTAGCCCCCGAAAGTTTTGCATTGGTCAATCTTGACGACCGACAGGCCGAGATCATGGTTCAGAATACCAAGGCGCGCACCGTGACCAGCTTTGCCTTAAAGGCAATGGCCGATTATAAAGCCAAAGTCATTGAAAATCAATTTGGCGGCCTGCACATCAATATCGATGGCCTCGATCTCTACTCAAAGCTCATCGGTAAGTTTAATGCCTATAACATCCTATCGGTATATGCCACAGCCGTATTGCTGGGCGAAGAGAAGCTTGATGTGCTCACGGCGCTCAGCAATGTGAATCCCGTATCGGGGCGGTTTCAATACGTAATGAGCGAAGACAAGGTAACGGCCATCGTCGATTACGCCCATACCCCCGACGCGCTGAAGAATGTACTCACCACCATAAACGATATCCGGACACGCAATGAGCAGGTGATCGCCGTAGTGGGCTGCGGTGGCGACCGCGATGCGACCAAGCGCCCCGAGATGGCCAGGATAGCTTGTAAATACAGCGATCGCGTGATTTTCACGTCGGACAACCCACGGTCAGAATCGCCCGAAGCCATCATCGAAGACATGAAAAAAGGTGTGGAGCCCCAAGATTATAAAAAGACCCACGCCATAAGCGATCGGAAGGAAGCCATAAAGATGGCCTGCCACCTTGCAGCTTCGGGCGACATCATTCTGATAGCCGGAAAAGGTCACGAGAAATATCAGGACATCAAGGGCGAGAAACTGCCCTTCGATGATATGCAGGTGGTAAATGAAACCCTAAAAATACTGAAGGCCTAATGCTGTACTACCTATTCCAATACTTAGATACACATTTCAACCTGCCGGGAGCGGGAGTATTTCAATATATCTCCTTCCGAGCCGCCATGGCGGTGATCACTTCGCTGGTTATCTCATTGCTCTTCGGGCAGTCATTGATCGGAATGCTCCGCAAAAAACAGGTGGGCGAGACCGTGCGCGACCTTGGGCTGCAAGGACAGATTCAGAAGCAGGGCACTCCTACCATGGGCGGACTCATCATTCTGGCTGCCATATTGATTCCGGTGCTGCTCTTCGCCAAGCTCGATAATATCTATGTGATCATCATGATACTGACTACGATCTTTCTGGGGGCCATCGGTTTCGTAGATGATTATATAAAGGTTTTCAAGAAGAACAAAAAGGGCTTGGCCGGAAAGTTTAAAGTATTCGGACAGGTAGCTGTGGGAATCGTGGTGGGCAGCCTTCTATACTTCAGTCCCGACGTGGTGAGCAAGCAGAAAGTCGCTACCACGCAACAAGAAGCAGTAGTGCAAGAATCGGGTACCGAACTTCCCGAACAGTACACCTGGGTAGAGCAAAAATCCATTAAGACGACTATCCCTTTTGTTAAGAACAATGAATTCGACTATTCTTGGTTGCTCGGGTTTCTTTCCAAAGAAAATGCCGCCAAATGGGCTTGGCTGATCTTCATTCCTATCGTGGTCTTTGTGGTCACTGCAGTTTCAAACGGAGCCAATATCACCGACGGACTTGATGGGCTGGCAACAGGTTCATCGGCCATAATCGGCGTGGTGCTGGCCATTTTGGCTTTCGTTTCCGGAAATGTGGTCTTTGCCGACTACCTAAACATCATGTTCATACCGCAGTCGGGCGAGCTCACGGTTTTCATTAGCGCTTTCGTAGGCGCCTGCATCGGATTCTTGTGGTATAACTCCTTTCCCGCACAGGTTTTCATGGGCGATACAGGTAGCTTGGCGCTGGGCGGCATCATCGCCGTTTTTGCCTTGGCCATTCGCAAGGAGCTTTTGATTCCGCTATTCTGCGGGGTCTTCCTTATCGAAAACCTATCGGTGATGATCCAAGTCACCTATTTTAAGTATACCCGAAAAAGATATGGCGAAGGACGGCGCATATTCTTGATGTCGCCCCTTCACCACCATTACCAAAAGCTTGGCTACCATGAGTCGAAGATCGTTTCGCGCTTCTGGATAGCTGGCATTTTGCTCGCCGTGCTATCTATTGTAACCCTTAAACTACGCTAGATGAACATATTGATTTTAGGTGGTGGCGAGAGTGGGGTTGGGGCGGCCCTTTTGGGCAAAAAGCTAGGCTATGACGTGCGCCTTTCCGATGCGAGCAAATTGAAAAGCACGTATAAGTCAGAGCTCGACCATGCAGGAATTAAGTGGGAAGAGAATAGCCATACCGCAGCATTTACGGCCAGTGCCAAGCTAGTGGTGAAGAGTCCGGGCATACCGAATGAAACTCCCACGGTGCAGGCCATTCGCGAAGGTGGTGCAGAAGTGATTTCAGAGATTGAATTTGCCGCAAGGCATACCACTGGAAAGATCGTGGCCATAACCGGAACCAACGGTAAGACGACGACGACCCTGCTGACCCACCATATATTCCATAAAGCTGGTCTCGATGTAGCCATGGCGGGCAATGTGGGGAAGAGCTTTGCACGTGTTTTGGCCGGAGGCGATCACGCTTATTGGATACTCGAAGTGAGCAGCTTCCAACTGGATGATGTAGTGGAATTTAAGCCCGCCATAGCTGTGATCCTAAACATTACGCCCGATCATTTAGATCGCTACAACCATGATTTTGAACTTTATATAGCCGCAAAATTTGCCATAGCCCGAAGGCAATCCGCTACCGATCATCTCATCTATGGTGCAGATGATGAAGTAGTCCTGCAAGCCCTTAAAGACTTTGCCCCAAAGGCCGAGCTGCACCCAATATCCGTAAAGGAACCGGTCGAAAATGGCGGCTATACTATCGATAATACCTTAAAAATAAACCTACACCATAAACTATTAGAAATGTCAATACACGAACTAGCCCTTCAAGGGAAGCACAATGCGTACAACTCAATGGCGGCCAGCGTATCCGCCCGCATCTTTGAGATCAGAAAAGAATTGGTACGTGAAAGCCTCTCCGACTTCCAGAATATAGAGCATCGGCTAGAGCATGTGGCCGAAATACACGGGATCAAATTTATAAATGATTCGAAAGCCACGAATGTGAACTCCACGTGGTACGCCCTAGAAACCTTTTCGGAGCAGGTGGTATGGATCGTAGGCGGCGTAGACAAAGGCAATGACTACAGCATACTCGAGCCCTTGGTACGCGAAAAGGTAAAAGCGATCATCTGCCTCGGCGTTGACAATCAAAAGATCATCGACTATTTCAAAGATATCGTCCCTGTGATATTAGAATCGGGCAGCGCTTCTGACGCCGTTGCCAAGAGCTATGCATCTGCCACCAAGGGTGATGTAGTCCTTCTCTCCCCCGCTTGTGCCAGCTTCGATCTTTTTGATAATTATGAAGATCGTGGCCAGCAATATAAGCGCGCAATAAAAGCACTCTAAACTAAAACCAGATATGACTAATAATCCCCTTAGCCAAATTGAAAAAATGCGCGAAGACTTGCTTATCAAGTCGCGCGAACAATCGCTGCGCACGATAAGGCCATTTGCCCTGGAGCATATAACCACGCTTCATGCGGTGCGCTATTTTAATGATTCGGCAGCCACATCGATCGATAAATCTTGCGATTCGATCATGGCCTTTGATGAGCCCGTGGTGTGGCTGATCGATGCAAATGCGGTTTACGAAGATTTTCAGCCTTTCCTTGAGCTATTGCAAAAGCAGGTAAAGGTGCTCGTAGCGGTGGGCGACCGCGCTGACGAGCTCCATAAACTTCTGAATGCCCACTTGAAATTTTACGTTTCTGCCCGCAATTGGGAAGAAGCGCTCGAAATGGCACTCGCTGTGACCAAGGAAGGTGATAATGTGCTGCTTTCGCCCAGTGTGCCGGCAGCCGAGCCATTTGAAAACTTCAGGGAGCGCGGCGAATATTTGACGAGCCTGATCAACATCAAATGTGCACCTAAAAATTAATGTATGGAAGACGGGAAATATACCATACATAAAAGTAAAAAAAGCCAGGTAGACAAGCTCCTAACGGCCAGCGACCGCTTGCGCAAAAGCCTAGAGAGTGCCACGAGCCGGGTAACTACCGTGACCGAGATAAACAGGGTGAGCTATGTGGACGACGCGCGCGCGGCCGATCTATTGGCCACCAGAGATTCATTCAAATACATAAGCCAACCCATGGTGTGGATCGCCGGCACGACATCGCATGAGAGAGATTATGCCTTGGTACAAAAGTATGTGGAACTCAAGGTCCGATCTATCATCGTGTATGGCAGTCGTGGCGATGACATGCGCAATAAGCTGGAGAAGCTGGTCGATCATTTTCATGCCTGCCCCACCTTGGCGGAAGCCATAAAAACGGCGAAAACCATAGCTGTGCCGGGAGATGCCGTGCTCTATTCACCTAGCTGTAAGGCACAGGATACCTATGCGAATTTTGTAGAACGAAGCGCAGCTTTTAAACTGACTGTGAAGGAACTGAGCGAATGAAAAACAGAATAGCCAAATATCTGAAGGGCGACCGTGTAATATGGATGGTATGTCTTCTGCTGGGTCTTATTTCGGTATTGGCTGTGTATTCGAGCATTTCATCCCTGGCTTATAAATACACCGAAGGGAACACCGTATACTACCTTTTCAAGCACGGCATTATGCTCGGCACTGGCTTCCTGATTATGTACTTCGTGCACAGGGTTCAGTATCGCTATTTCTCAAGGCTTTCGCAAATCGCTATCTATTTTGCCGCCCTGCTGCTGCTGCTCACATTGGTATTGGGGGTAAACCTGAATGATGCCAGCCGGTGGATACGGATTCCGATCATCAATCAGAATTTCCAGACTTCCGACTTTGCCAAGATAGCACTGATCGCTTATGTGGCACGGATGCTCACTCTGCGGAGGGAGCATTTTCACAGCTTCAAAGAAGGCCTGCTCCCTATATTGATTCCTATAGCGGTGATATGCGGGCTTATCCTTCCGGCAAATTTCAGTACTGCCGCAATGCTATTTATGGTATGCGTGACCCTGTTATTTGTCGGTGGCATTCCCATCAAGCATCTCCTTGGAATGTTTGGTATTGCCGTAGCGGGTTTTGCAATGCTCCTATTGCTTTCTTTTACTTTTCCCGATCTATTGCCGCGAGTGGAGACTTGGAAGACGCGCCTCACCAGTTTTGAATCGGGAGATAGCGAAGCCAACTATCAGGTAGAGCACGCTATGATGGCCATACAGGCAGGCGGCATCATACCCGGCGGCCCCGGCAGTGGCGACTCTCGAAATTACCTGCCCCACCCCTATTCCGATATGATCTATGCCTTTGTGATAGAAGAATACGGGAGCATCATAGGCGGCTGCGGCTTGCTATTGCTCTACATCATCTTTCTCTACCGCGCCTTGCGCACTTCGCGAATGTGCGAGCGTAGCTTCGGATCCTTGTTGGTCATAGGGCTCAGTTTTCTTATTGTATTTCAGGCCTTTATAAATATGGGCGTAGCCGTGGGATTACTTCCGGTCACCGGTCAGCCCTTACCGATGGTGAGTATGGGCGGTACATCAATCTGGTTTACCTGCCTAGCGGTGGGTATGATACTCAGCGTGAGCCGGTCCACACTCGAAGGCGAAACCATAAAAGGCCGCAACACCGTTAAAAAGAAGAACTATGCAGTCGCCTAGGTTCATAATAAGTGGCGGCGGCACCGGCGGACATATCTTCCCGGCCATAGCCATAGCCGACGCCTTGAAACGGGCCGAGCCCGGTTGCGAAATACTTTTCGTAGGTGCTAAAGGCCGCATGGAAATGGAGCGCGTGCCTGCAGCAGGTTATCGCATCGAAGGCCTTTGGATAAGCGGCTTCCAGCGTAACCTGTCCATGAAGAATCTCAGCTTTCCGCTGAAGCTGATATCGAGCCTGGTAGTGGCACGCGGAATCGTACGAAAGTTCAAGCCAAATGTAGCCGTAGGCGTGGGCGGCTATGCTTCCGGTCCATTGCTTCAGGTGGCTTCCGGCAAGAACATCCCTTCCCTGATCCAAGAGCAAAATTCATTTCCGGGCGTGACCAATAGACTACTGGCGAAAAAGGTAGACCGCGTTTGCGTAAGCTATAATGGCATGGAGCGCTGGTTTCCATCCGGTAAGATCGTGATGACAGGTAATCCTGTGCGCGAAATGGTGATCAATACCACCGGTAAGAAACCGGAAGCCGCGACCTACTTCGGTCTCAAAGATTCTCTTCCCACCGTACTCGTCATTGGCGGAAGCCTAGGGGCGCGGACGATCAACGAAAGTATAGCCGCTGCCCTTTCCGAATTTATCAAGCAAGGAATCCAGCTCATCTGGCAAACGGGGAAGTCGTATGCCGAACAGGCGGCAGCGCTTGTCGCAAATTTGGACTCTGAGACCCTTCACACCACGACCTTCATAGACCGCATGGACCTGGCCTATGCGATAGCAGATGTGGTGGTGTCACGCGCTGGCGCCATGTCGGTATCTGAGATATGCCTTATCGGCAAACCCGCCATACTGGTGCCTTCGCCAAATGTGGCCGAAGATCACCAAACCAAAAATGCGCAGGCTTTGGTAGAAAATAATGCCGCTCTACTGGTGACCGATGCTTCGGCGCGGGAAAAATTGATGCCGGCGGTTTTAGAACTGGTTGCTTCCGCAGAAAAGCGGGAAACGCTGGGGCGCAATGCAGCTGCGATGGCGCAACGCAACTCGGCCGAGAAAATAGCGGGTGAAGTACTTAAACTCGTTGGAAAAAATTGAAGATAGAAAAGATACATAGCGCTTATTTTGTGGGCATCGGTGGTATCGGCATGAGTGCGATCGCGCGGTACTTTAATGCGCTGGGGATAGCCGTATCCGGCTACGACCGCACCCCTACGGCACTCACCGAAAAGCTGATCAGCGAAGGGATCGAGATCGTTTTTAATGACGATCCGAGCAGTATTTCTGAGCAATTCCTATCCGCTCCGCTGCTACACTCGCTAGTGGTATACACGCCCGCCATACCTGCGGGCAGTCCCCTTTTGGGTTACTTTGCATCTCGGGGCTACGGCCTGCTGAAGCGCTCTGAAGTACTCGCCGAAATCACCGAACCCCTTGACTGCCTTGCCGTAGCAGGCACCCATGGCAAGACCACCACATCGGCCATGCTGGCGCATCTATTAACGGCTTCCGACTACCCCATCAATGCCTTTTTGGGCGGCATAGCCCTAAATTTTGACTCGAATGTAGTACTCAGCGCCCACGCACGAGCCGCCGTGGTGGAAGCCGACGAGTATGACCGCTCCTTCTTAAGGCTCAGCCCCAAGGTGGCTATCCTAACTTCGGTCGATGCCGATCACCTCGATATTTATGAATCGGCAGAAGCCATGCAGCAGGGCTTTGCCGATTTCCTTGGCAAGGTAGACGCCGATGGTGTGGCCATCGTAAAATATGGAATTGAACTTCCATCGGCCGCCACACAGCTCAGCTACTCACTTACCGATACCGCAGCAGACCTCTATGCGTCGCAACTTCGTGTGGAAGAAGGGCATTATCATTTCAACCTTCATTATAAAGGGACCCTTCTAGAAGGTATCGAATCGGGATATCCCGGACTCCACAATATTGAAAATCTCATAGCCGCGATGGGTGTGGCGCTCTATCTGGACGTAGCACCTGCTAAGCTTCGGCATGCCGCCAAAACATTTCGCGGGGTGAAGAGACGGTTTGACGTGAAGCTGCGACGGGATGACTTGATCTATATCGATGATTATGCCCACCATCCCACAGAGATCACGGCCTGCATAGATTCGGTAAAGTCGCTCTATCCGGCCAAGCGCATCACGGGGGTGTTTCAGCCGCATCTATACTCTCGCACCCGCGACTTCGCCGATGAATTTGCGACCAGCCTAGAAGCGCTCAATGAACTGCTGCTCATGGAGATATATCCAGCACGAGAAGAGCCCATACCCGGTGTGGACAGCAGATTTCTGCTTAATAAGATACAGATGGTGAATAAAAAACTGGTAGACCGTGAAAACCTTGTAAATGAAGTATTAAGCTTACGACCCGAAGTGCTGCTCAGCATGGGCGCCGGAGATATTGATAAAATGGTAGAACCTTTAAAAAATGCATTGGATGACGAAGCTTAAGAAAATAGCATCTCTCAGTGGAGTGGTTGCGCTCGTAGCCGGCGCGATGGTATTACTCAGTTTTGTAGGTACCATGCGCACTGGAGCGGTTTGTGAAGCCATGCTGATCACTATTTCAGGCAGCGATTCACTCCGTATCGTGAGCGAGTCAGATATTCGCCAAAGCGTAAATACCACCTTTGGCCCGGCCATCGGCAGCCCCTTCCGGCAACTCGATATCCGCGCCATTGAAGAGTATGTAGCACGTGTACCGCATGTAAAAACGGCCAAAGTATTTGGGACTATTGATAAAAAATTGGTCATAGACATCATGGAGCGGAGTCCTATGGTGCGCCTTATCGACCAGAACGGCGTATCGGCCATTCTGGACACTGAAGGTTATTTGATGTCGCTCCCCAAACCCGTAACGCTGCGCCTGCCCATCGTGAGTGGAGCATTTTCCGTAAGGGAAGAATGGCTCGAAGGAAAGATAAACCTGGCCGACACGGCGCAGTCGGTGGCAATGGCAGAAGTATATCGCTATAGCAAGGCCATTACCAGCTCGCCATTTTGGAGCACCCAGCTACAGCAGTCCGAAAGAGATAAAAATGGAAATTTCGTGGCCTACCCACAGGTGGGAAATCACGAGCTCCACTTCGGCCGGGCCGTACGAATGAATCAAAAGTTGGCACGCCTGAAGGTGTTTTACACGGAAGGGTATAATGCATCCAACTTCAATAAATACAAAGTCATTAACCTGAAATACAAGGATCAAATAGTTTGCACAAAAAAATAGGAATATGGAAGAACCTGAAATCATAGTAGGCCTCGATATAGGAACCACCAAAATAGCATGTATCGTAGGCAGGATCAACGAATACGGAAAAGTAGAAATCATCGGTATGGGTCGCTCAGAATCCTTGGGCGTGCGCAGTGGTGTGGTGAGCAATATCAACCGCACAGTCGAATCCATACAGCGCGCAGTGGATATCGCCAAGGAAAAAGCCGGTGTAGACATCGGCGAAGTGGTGGTAGGCATAGCCGGCCAGCATATACGAAGCCTTCAGCACCGCGGTATCCTGACCCGAAAAGTGAAAGACCAAGAAGATGAGATCTCGCAGCAGGATATTGACAATCTGGTAGAAGATATGCACCAGCTTGTGATGAACCCCGGCGAAGAGATCATCCACGTACTACCGCAAGAATATATCGTAGACAATGAGCATGGCATCAAGGATCCCATCGGCCATTCGGGCATAAGGCTTGAAGCCAATTTTCACATCATCACCGGTAAGGTAAACGCTGCCAAGAACATCTACAAAAGTGTAAGCAAGGCCAATCTCGAAGTGAATGAGCTCGTGCTGGAGCCCCTCGCATCGGCAGAGGCGGTGCTGAGCCATGAAGAGAAAGAAGCCGGTGTAGTGCTGGTAGACATAGGCGGCGGTACGACCGACATTGCTATTTTTCAAGATGGTATCATTCGCCATACGGCCGTGATCCCTTTCGGGGGAAATATAGTGACCGATGATATCGCCGCGGGGTGCAGCATTTTGCGCAAGCATGCCGAGCAGCTCAAAGTAAAGTTTGGCTCAGCCCTGAGTTCGGAAAGTATGGAAAACCAGATCGTGTGCATACCGGGGTTCAGTGGGCGAGACCCGAAAGAGATTTCGGTGCGCAACCTTTCGAACATCATTCAGGCGCGGACGGAAGAAATCGTAGAGCAGATCATCTACGAGATAAAAAGCTCAGGCTATGAGAAGCATCTTATCGCAGGCATCGTGCTCACCGGTGGCGGCTCACAGCTTAAGCACCTGCCCCAATTGGTAGAATATCTATCTGGGTTTGAGACAAGGCTGGGCTACCCCAATGAACACTTGGGCAAAGACAACGCCGATGAGCTGGGAAGCCCTATGTATGCCACCGGTATCGGACTGGTACTCAAGGGGCATGAGCTATTGCTAAAAAAGCAGAAGCGCGCTAAACCAAGGCGCGGACCGATACGCGTGGGAAGCCGCGATAAATCAGGCCTATTCGATAGATTGATCTCCAAGGGACAGGCATTTTTTGAAGATGACGACGTATAAACGTCTGCAGTAAAACCCGCGGTGCTCCCGGCAAATTCATTTCCGGAAGGCAGCGCAAAAAACTAAAAAGAATTAAAAATTAAAAACACAGCGATATGAATTTCGATCTCCCAAAAGACCAATCATCCATCATAAAAGTAATTGGCGTAGGTGGTGGTGGCAGCAATGCAGTAAACCATATGTACCTGCAAGGAATAAAAGGTGTGGACTTTCTCGTTTGCAATACCGATTCACAAGCCCTTGACATCAGCCCGGTGCCTATAAAAGTACAGCTCGGCCAGAGCCTTACCGAAGGTCGCGGGGCAGGCTCCATACCCGAAGTGGGAAAGAATGCGGCCATAGAGAATATTGACGAGATACGGGAGATACTCGAGAAGCGCACCACCATGGTATTCGTCACCGCCGGGATGGGCGGTGGAACCGGTACCGGAGCTGCCCCAGTCATTGCCAAAACGGCAAAGGAAATGGGTATTCTCACCGTCGGCATCGTCACCGTGCCCTTCACCTTCGAAGGCAAAAAGCGTATGAACCAAGCCGAAGAAGGCCTTCGCGAAATGCGCGCCGCTGTAGATACCTTATTGGTAATACGCAATGATAAACTTCGCGAGATACACGGCAACCTTTCCCTTAAAACGGCCTTTGAGCAAGCCGATAATATCCTGACCACCGCCGCCAAGGGAATCGCCGAGCTCATCTCGGTAACCGGAGCGATAAACGTCGATATGAACGATGTGAACACCGTGATGAAAGAGAGCGGTGTGGCCATCATGGGACAGGCCACGGCCGAAGGTGAAGACCGCGCCCTTACTGCGGCCAAGCAAGCGTTGGAGTCGCCATTGCTGAATGACAATAATATAGAAGGAGCCAAGTACATCTTGCTGAACATTACCTACGGCACCAGTGAAGTGATGATGGATGAGATATCGGACATCACCGATTATATTCAACATGCGGCTGGCTCTACGGCCGATGTGATATGGGGGCATGGCATGGATGACAGCCTTGGCGAGAAGTTGAGCGTGACCATCATCGCCACTGGATTTAAATCTACGCCCGACACGGGCTTTGAGATAGACGTGCCCGTACGCCACACGCTCGAAGTAGAATCGACCAAGCCAGTAAAGCTCACCCAAGAGCTTACCGACCCTACGGCATCGGCAGAAGAAGAGATCTACTTGAAAGAATCAGAGCCCGAGCCAGTACCAGAAGCTGAAGCAAAACCTGTAGAGCGCTACAATCTATTTGACGAAACTCCGAAGCAGGAAGCGCCTGAGCCGGTGGATAAGGAAGAAGCCAGGGAGCCAATAGCAGAAGATGAAACCACGGGCGAGCCCGAATATTTCACGCTTGATGATGACTCGGCAGATGAGTACGAGCACGCCAAGCCGAGCATGGTCGAAGAGCCCGAAGAGAGTCCGATCTCAAACCGGGTGAACAGTGAAGTGGCGGCGCAACTGAACCGTGAGCGCCTGCGCAACCTGCGTGAGATCTCAGAACGTATCAAGAGTCCGCAGGGACTTACTGAGCTGGAGAAGGAGCCGGCCTATAAGCGCCGTAACATCAGTCTGGAGCGGGTGCCGCATAGCAGCGAGTCGGAAGTATCCCGCTACACGCTGACCGAAGAAAAAGACGAGAATGGACGCACACGTGGCGGCTTACGCCCCAATAATCCGTATTTGCATGATAATGTAGATTGAGCTTTGAGTCGTGAGTTGGGTTACGCGGGCCTTCATATTTTTTTGATGGCTGCAAGTCCCTAACAGCAAGCTTTTCAGGAAATTTGATTGGGATTGGAAGTTTTGGAAATTAAAATCTTCTTCTGCGTTCTTTGGTTCAAGGGGGTTTCGGGTTTTTACTTGTAGCTTTTCTCGCAAAAACTTTGATGATAATCGGAATGATCGTAAAACCTGTACCGGTTTCAACATTAAAATAATTGAAAAACACAAGCCCTGAAAGGGCGGGATAGGAATAGCACTGGGTGTAGCCCAGTGCTATGAGATGACGGGATGGTAGGTTTTGGCGCGCATTTTTGCTTTTGCAAAAATCGTGACAAAACCGGTTGTTTGTTCTTTGAGCCGTTTCGCCTTGGCGGGAAGGCGGGTAGTGCTCAGCGCGCGTCCGCAGTTTTTTTGAATGAGCATTTCCCAAAATCACAAATACTCCAAAGTCCTTTCAATTGCCCATGGTATTATCCTTGACCACCCGAACTTTCGAGCCGTTGGCATACTCTACCTCGCGCAGCACATTGCCCCGTGGACTGTACTCTGTTGAGATGCCGTGGCGCTTATTGTTCTCATACGTCTCTCGCATTTGCACTTCGCCACCGCGGCGGTGGTAGATGAGCGAGAGTCCGTTGAGCTTGCCTTCTTGGTATGTCGCTTCACGCATCTTGCCCCCTTCCGGAAAAAAATAAATCCATTTGCCGGAAGGCTTACCCTCGGCATAATTGCCTTCTTGCTCGGGTATGCTCTGCTCGCTATAGCGCACATAGGGCCATTAAGCACGCCCCCTTTATACCATGCCGACTCCTGAACCGCGCCGCCGGGATACCAGCGCTTCCAGTTGCCAACCTTCTGATCATTAAGCCATGAGCCGGTATAGCTCGGACTGCCATCGGGATTCCAACCCTTCCACTCCCCTTCTATTTTGCCTTTGCTAAACTGTCCTTCGTCATTCCGCTGTCCATCGGCATACCATGATTTCCAGACGCCTTCTTCTAGGCCGTTTACATAGTCGCCTTCCTGCAGCTTCTGGCCATTTTCAAACCACGTGCTCCATGTGCCGGTTTTCTTATCGGCGGTATAGCTGCCACGCCGCCACTTGCTGCCTTCGGGGTAGAAGAAGTTCCACTGGCCGGTGCGCTGTCCTTGGCTCCACTCGCCGGTAGTTTGGGTCTCTCCATTGGCAAACCAATAATTCCACTTCCCGTCGCGCTTTCCCTTGTCAAAGCTTCCTTCCATTTCCATATGGCCGCTGTCGCGCAAAAAAGTCCATAGCCCTGACTTCTCGCCACGCTCAAAAGAACCAGTTATGGAGAGATTGCCGTCGGGAAAGTATTCTGCATAGGGTCCGGAGAGGGTATCCCGATCGAAATGGGTGACCTTATATCTGGAGCCATCCTGCAGGAAATAGGTCCACACCGAATCTTTGAGACCATCATCGTAATAGCCGAGAGATCGCTCGGTACCGTCGGCATACCAGGTTTCGGAAAGCCCCGTCATGAGGCCATCGGTATAGGTCTCCCGGTTTTTCAGCTTTCCATTAGCGTGCTTTTCTACGAGCTGTCCCGAGCCATCTTTCACGAGCTGTGTGCCTGACTCATCCCAGAAGTTGATGAGCGCCACGGAATCGGCGGCGGCATAATTTTCTTCCATCTTGAGCGTAGAGTCGGGGTACCAATAGCGCCACATCCCGATTTTGTCGCCTTCGTCATAGCTGCCTTTTTCTTCGGGATTTCCCGAAAGGTAGAACGACTGGTATAGGCTATCAGCCTTGTCCCACTCGAAATAGCCGCGCTGCATGAGCTGGCCATTAAAAAAATACGTTTCTACCAATCCATCGAGCCGGCCGGCGGCATAATTTGACTTTTCCTTGAGCACCCCATCGGAATAATAATACTTCCACTCGCCATTTTCGAGTCCACGGGAGTAGGTGCCTTCACTACGCTTTATGGTTTCGGCATCATCCCAGAAATCAATATATGCCTGATCTTGAGCGGCTGCCGCCAATGGAACAAGGATGGCCAAGGTGATGAATTGGAATACAGTTTTGCAGCGCATTTAAAGGGATAAGGTTTACGGATTAAAAGTAGTTTTCTCTAACGAAGAATCGCCCTATGGATTGTGGGTTTGTGAACAGATGGGTGTGAAGGTTTTATTTTAATTGTTTTCCCTATACGCCTTTGAACCACACCAAGGCAGTGCCGTTATTTGGCTAAAACCGTAAATCCCTGCGACCCTAACAACGACGGAAAGAAACAAAGAAAAAACACGTATGATGGATTGAAGCTTGAGAAGATTATGATCTTAAAGATCAGGGATAGTCACAGGGTCAGCGGGGGGACTGATTACTCTAATTCTGCGGACTACCAGGGAGCACCCACAGAAAAGTCTATCCTCTAATCACTTTTTTGGGTTCGATGGTGATTGGAGAACCCTCGGCAAGCATGGCCGATGCCGGGGTGGCATGGTTTAAAAAAGCAAATTGGGAGCCGTAGTTTTCGGAGAAGTCGAGCTTTACATCAAAGTGTTTCACATCATATACCTCCCAGCGCGGGTGCGTGACCTGATAGGCATTGGTACGCTGCGCATCGCGGCGGGCATAGCCCCAATAATGCTCAGTGATAAATTCGGTTTTACTGCCTTCTACGATGGCCTTTGGCACCTTGGCGGCTTCCATAGCTACGTGGTTCCAGCCATTGCGGGTCTTCCAGCGATACCGCACCCGAAGCTCATCCTGGGCTTGCTCCCAAGAGTGATCCATAGCCCGGGTTTCGTACTTCTCCTTATAGAGCAATCGCGCCACTAGGGCAATGGCCGGTTTGGGGACGATCTCCTTGATAAAGACTACTCCCCTTTTCCATGTATCGCCTTCCTTTCGCCTTACATAAAAACGGAGATTTACTTCTTCAAAATTTATATGAAAAGGAATCCTGATGCCCCGCAGCCGCACATCAACAAACATAAATCCGATAAGGCTCACATAGCTCCTGCCCTCCCACAGATCATGTTCGGTGCCCACTGGAAGGTAGGCATCTAAAATGGCCGGATCGATTTCATAATTAACGAAAGCCAGCTTTCGCCAGCCGGCAGTGAGGAAACTCATGGTAGTATAATGCGGGAAGTTGGAGATTGTTTTTGGGAGAGCTAGGAGTGACCCGTCCTAAAAAAAGTTTACAGATTTAACTTTTTCTTAGTGATGATCCTGCTCTGGGTTTACACTTCAAATTTAGTCTTAAGATAGCTTTACTTTTGTTGCTGTCAACGCAAGCGGAAATCAGCTCTGCCGAGGAGCAACTAACGAGGAATACGTTGATCAGATAAGGTAAACTCAGGACTCCGGTTCTGAGTTTGCTTATACCTATTCTGAAGGTCTGCCTTAAAAAACCTACACCACGGTTTCGCATCCTTCTTTCTTTTGATAGTAGTTTTTCCATAAGCGCTTTATTTCTATGTCCTTTGTGTTGTTGTGTACCTGGGTGGGCGTTGCATTGCCGATGCTGGAATGAGGACGATCTTCATTGTATAATTTGACAACGGACTTTAGGACTTCCTTTGCTTTTGAAAGAGGCTCTATCTCATAATCGAACAGGTACTCTCCTTTGATAATTCTATTGATACGTTCAGCAATAGCGTTTTCCAAGGGATCACCCTTCTCAGTCATGGAAATTTTGATATCAGCTTTTTTTAAGGTGCTGACATACGGTGAGCTAGAGTATTGCGACCCTTTGTCTGAATGATGAATAAGCCCTGTGAACCCAGGCTTCAACTTTTTGATCGCCATTTTCAAAGCAGCAACACTTTGTAAAGCTTCCATCGCGTTTGCAACATGATAACCAACTATTTTTCTGGAATACGCATCGGTATTGAAACTGATGTAATAATGCCCTGATTTTGTCTTCCAGTAAGTTATATCGCTCACCCATATGTGATTGGGGCCTAACGGTTGTATGTCTTTGACCAAGTTGGGATATTTGATCTCATCCTAAAGTAACTTGACCGCGCCAAATTCTTGCATACCGCATATGCTTTAACTTAGTACTGTGGTTCTAAACATTTATCTGAAAGTTTACTTTTGCTTCAGCCAAAAAAATCGAGCACATCAAGCTATAAATAAGCACTCTAAAAAATGGGACTAAAGGAAGTAAAAGCCGAATTGCAAAACCTTGACAAGGAAACGCTGATAAAGCATATTGCCGAGCTGTACAAGAAGTACAAGCCCGTCAAGGAGTATTTCGAATATTTCGTCAACCCGAATGAAAAAGACATCTTACGGAAGTACAAAGAGCAGGTGCGTGAAGGTTTTTTTCCAAAGCGTGGTTATCAGTTTCGGCTTTCCATCTCACGAAAGGCCATAAGCGATTTTCGAAAATTAGGCACATCCAGTGAAGGCTTGTGCGAATTGCTCTTGTATTTTGTAGAGTGTGGTGTGGAATTAACCACTGATTACGGCGATATTGATGAGAACTTTTACATAAGTATGGAAAACACTTTTCACAAAGCATTAAAAGCAATGGACAGTGCCGGTGTTTTGAAAAAGTTCAAGAACAGAGCCTTGAAAATCGTGAACGGTACTGAGCATATGGGTTGGGGCTTTCATGACGGCTTGAGCGATGTGTACATGGAATTTTTTGAGATTTAGCCGACTGAGGCAGCAAAATACTTTATCCATAAGTATAGAAAAGATGAATTTCTAAAAATATCAAAAACCAGCTATAGTTCATGGTGTTTTTGCACATCTCCTAAACTATCGCTTTTTCATTCCTAAATCCAAAAAACGAAATGAACCGGCTTTCGATCTATACCCGACCTTCTGAAATCTGGACACCAAAGGAATTGAACGCGGAAAGTTATTGGTCAGAACCCAATTAATGCAAAGCCTGATAGGGACACCCGTTTTGGTTGGCTCATTTTGAAAACATTGCAAAAAACCCATGGGGCAAACCCTTCACCACAGGCCTTATTACATTGGCCAAACCACACAGACCCTTTTTGATCTGATTGCCCTGTTTAACTTTCGGCCGTGATATCCCTTCAGAGCTTCAAAAACCTTATACGGGCCATCGCCAATGCCGAGCCGCTGCTCAGCGCCCTTTTTGAGCGCCAGAATGTGTCTAAACCGATGATCAATGCTTCACGAACTTCACGGTGCCTGCTCCATCTTCTGATTCCCAGACTACTATATAAAGCCCGGCTTCCAGCTTGCTAATATCTATTTTATCCTTGCCACGGCGGGCTATCAGCTCCAACTGCAAGGTACCTTGCAAACTATAAATCCGGAGCCTCGCGGGTGCCGCATTTTCCGCGATCTGCCAGTGAATAAACTGGGTGGCTGGATTCGGACTTATTTTGAACGTCGTTTGTTCGATTTCTTCAACGGATGTGGGCAGATCGAAACCCCAAGTCTCCCGCGTGCGCGCGAAGCCGGTTGTGAGTCCGCAGGTATAGTAGAGCGTATTTTCATCTTGGAAAGCCATGCCCCCTCGGCGACCAGCGGCAGGCAGTGGGATAGTGGCATCCCATTGATTCAGGTCGATCGAGTAGCGCCATGTTTCGGCAAGGAAAACATCGTTAGACAGAAAACCGCCGAAGGTTATCAAGTCGGCACCAGAATTATAAAGCGCTGCATTATAGCGGCCGGCCGCTGGCAGGGAAGGCAGCGCGCTCCATTCGTCGGCTGTCGGATCATATTGCCAAAGGGCATTGCTATAATTCAAATCGGAATCGATGCCAAACGCGAGGTACCCCGTTCCGTCTACTGCTTTTGCGGAAGCACGCCAGATAGGAGCCGGTATGGGCTGGAGTGCTTCCCAAGTTTGATCGGTCAGGTCAAAGCGCCAGAGCTCAGAGAGCGCGTCGGCGGTCGCATTCTTGCCCCCGATGATGTACGCGTACCCATCGATCACAAAACAAGCCGACCCGCTGCGTGGTGCACCGGGCATGGGAGCGAGTTCCGTCCAGTCGTCGGCGGCTGGGTCATACTTCCATAGATCGTTTAAGAACACGCCTCCGCGTATGCCGCCAAAGAGATAGCCCGAAACCCCGTCGGTAAATCCTGCGGCGTATTGCCGATCTTGGCCAGTGGGAAGTGAAGACACCTGCTGCCAATCTTGACTGTCAAAAGAAAATCGGTAGAAATCTGCGGTGGTATTAAAGCCCACTTCAAAGCCGGTGCCGCAGTACCCAAAAGCTCCGATCACAAAGCCCGAACCATCATCGCGCGCCGAGCCGGGATAATCGGCTCTCGGAGACCAGATTTGGGCATTTATGCTTCCGCAAAAAAAAAGGACGATAGCTGCAATAAAAAAGTTTTTCCGCGGCTGGAAATAATTCAATCGATACGCCATGATGGTCAAAGCAGGGATGGTTTTATTTAATGATCAAAAATACAAACGTTATCCTTGCTTATTTGGTGTGCCCCAAATTAGTGGGGGTCGGCCGACTTAAAAACGACTGTTGCACCAGTAGCCACCATTGAAATCTTAAATTTTCATGTGTAACTTTGGCCTATGCCCGAAAAAGAAAAACCCATATTCGAGAAATGTATTTTCTGGGATGTCGATTTTGAGAATCTCGATTACGACCGGTATTTCCGCTATGTGATAGAGCGCGTTTTCGAGCGCGGCGATGTACCTGATATTCGCAATTGCCGAAGATATTATGGAGATGAAAAGGTGGGCGAAGTATTATTAAATGCCAAGTTTCTACCAGAAATAACGATGTACCTCGCCGCTGCAGTAATCGATAAACCTATAACTGAATTTAGATGCTACAAACTCAGACAGTCCAATCCGACACTCTTTCCGTACTGAAAGAGCTGATGAAGGTTCCCGCCCTGAGTGAATTTTTCTTAGTTGGTGGCACTGCATTGTCGTTACTATATGGTCACCGTCTTTCGATTGATTTAGATCTCTTTACGAATCAAAAGATCTCGGTTAAAGCGATATCCGCTCATTTAAATTCGGTTTTTGGAGAGCGACTGGCCATCCGCAGTTCACGGGTCGATTTTGGTATCTTCGCTTTTGTAGATAAAGCCAAAGTGGATTTAGTGATGCATCCACATCCATTTATACGATCGACGTATCACCTAGATGGAATCCGCTTTATATCTACCGAAGACATCGTGGCTATGAAAGTTCAGGCGGTACTGGGTCGCGCCCGAAAAAAAGATTTTTGGGATATAGCCACTTTGTTGGAGCATTATAGCATAGCCGACTTCATAGCTTTTCATGAAGCAAAGTTCAGCTCCCAAAATCTAATGATTACTGTGCCGCAGGCTATTACCTACTTCGTAGATGCCGAAGATGATGCCGATCCTATAAGCCTCAAAGGCCAAAGTTGGGAATCGGTAAAGGATATTATCAAGGCCAAAGTGAGGGCATACCTCGGTTAAGAAATTGGAAGAGATTCCACGAAAGAGCAATCAATCGGTAGGCGCAATTCTATTGGCTGTAAAGCAAAAAAGCATAGTAATAAATTCTTCAAAATCAAGGATCACTTAATACCAAAATGTTCTATGACCAACCGTTTGAGGCAATATTGCGCATCTTCCAGTTCAAAATAAAATTCGGCTTTCGCCTGAAACGCTCCCGGTGAATCGGAAGACTCATCCAGTTCAAAACTAAAATCGGCAGTGGCATATGCCGCAGGCGGGTCAAAATCTGTCTTTATCAGATCAACTCCCGTAAAACTCATACCCGGAAATGCTTGGCAGTGATCGTCTAAGGTGGCTTTAAAGGCTTCGCGGGTTACCGTCTCTCCAAAAAGCGTGAGCTCATGTGATATACGCCAAGGCAGTTTGCCTTCACTGCCACTGCATACATAATCAAGAATCTGATCTATATCCGCGCCCATATCTCCCGGGTGATTGGGATAAAACTCTTCGTAAATAAAATGGGCGGTCATGCCCTGCACACCCGTCATCCACGTTTTTACTTTAAGCAGCTCTTCGGTGATGAAGCGATAGACCTCGCGCTTGGGGGTTGGGTATATCACATCGAGTTCTATATTATGATTGGAAAGGGCGGTATTCACAAGTTCTAAAGCGGTGATGACTTCTTCATCAGAAAGGTCTTCTACCGCAGGAAATTTCGGAAAACCCAGCACTTCATCGATTTCTTTTTCATCGGGATCGTCCATGGCGTCTTCAAACTGTTTCATCTGCGCCAGAAAGTCTTCATCTGATGAACATTCAGATTCTTCGGGTTCCTTCTCTTCCGGAAATGTAGCACCAAACTCAGCACTCAGCTTCAGCTTCTTGAGTTCCTGAGCGAATGAGTGCTCTTCATTCGATTTTTTTGGGTTCTGATCCTTCTTTTTAGCCATGGCTGGAGTTTAGATTGTGATTTAAAAGTAGTGGAAGTAATTGAGAAAGAAAAATTGGGGACTAGGAAGCTTATGGAGTATGTAGTTTTGCCGTTTGGCAAAAGCGTAGGTTTAATGCGCATGTTGTGTATCAGGAAAAAAGCAGAGCCAAACACGGAGCAGCAAATAATCTGTAACTTTACTTTATGGAGCCAAGATTGTATTTTGATACACCCGTTTTTGGAGGTATTTATGACGTGGAGTTTGAAAAAGAGACCAAGCAAATCTTTGAAATGGTCGGTGATGGGGAAATTACATGCTTGTACTCGGACTTGACAGTTGCAGAACTTGAAAACGCACCAGAAAAAGTTTAAAAGAACTTTTCAAAAAATTTTGGCTGCCACCGCAGAAAAAGTAGAATTGACAGCGGCTGCAAGTGAACTTGCTTATATCTACATACAAGAAAAAGTTGTAGGACCGACCAGCTTCGATGACTTTCTGCACATTGCGATCACCGCAATAAATAAAGCCCATGTTCTCGCAAGTTGCAATTTTAAACATATTTGAATGTCTTTAGAATTAGGGGATACCATTCCATTAACATCAGAGAAAGACCCCAACAATTGGACATTAGATCACCGAAAGAAATTATAAGTCATGAAGACAACAACGAAAGAATTTGATACCGTAGATTTTTTTAGAGCTGAAAAGGAAAGGATTGCCAAAGAAATCTCGAATATGACTTTCGAAGAACTCAAAGCCTATCTAAAATCCAAAACCAAGTGGGTAAAGAAAAAATAAAAGCCGAACACACCCATTCTATAAAGTGCATACCTTCCGGGATACGCACCTTACAGTAGCCGTTTTCTTTTAGCAACCTATTTTGACTCGTTGGTAACCATTCCAACCATGGCTGCACTCTCCCTAAAAACAAATAAGCCTATGAAAAACATAATCCTATTCCTCTTGATTTTTGCGATCGGAACTGGCTGCTCTAAAGATGATGATGCAGGCTGCGACAATCCAATTCCAGAAGCGAATGAAAATTTTCTACAGTCCATGACAGTTGGCGATAAGCTCTATTACTCCATGCTGTCGGGAGAAAATTACTTCGAGCCAACAGTAGATAATTTTTGGTACACCGGCGATACTTTGGTGCTCGAAGTACTGGAAACATCGGATGCCGGCGTGCTCATCTCGCAGCGAATAACCGCTGGCTCAAATATGCTTGCCGACTCAGGATTTTACTATTGGCAGAAAGATTCTGTTTACACAAATACATGGAGCATTGTCGGCGACTCGCTCTTTCTAGCGTCAGATGCGCTGTATTCCGGTACCCACTTACTCGGTATTTCACGATTAAAATTCAGCGATTACAGTGAGCAAGAAGTTGAACTTACCGGCTGGCGTACCTCCTTTGATTACTCCGAATCCAATGCCCAATTGTTCACCACCGATTATACACTCTTTGAACATTATTACGACTCGCTCACGGTGTATATCCACAATCAACCGATGAGCTACGATGGCAATGGAAGCACTGCCGTATACAGCAAGACTCACGGAGTGGTGCGCGGCAGCGAGGTTGGCTGGTGGACGCAATCGGGCTATGGCTGGGATCGGATTTGGTAAGATAACGGTTGGTCTTTTCATCCTTTATTCATTTCAATCTGAAGTAGCGTGAAGCTGTATAATGGTTTTTACCACATATTTTATCAAAGCTCTGTTCGACTATTCCAAAAAAACGATAGCTTAGTGGTCTAAACCAATCGCCATGAAAACATTTTACACTTCGCTAATCTTTTTATTCAGCATTTCTTTCTGCTCTGCGCAACTGACCGTCGAAACTTCTGATGATGTCTTGGACTACATAAACTCGGGTGCATTAACCCACCCGGCTATGGATATCACTTCCATCATCTTCAATGGTGACACCAATGCCATCGGGATTTTCAATAATTATGCGAGCGACTTTCCCTTGGAATACGGGATTGGGTTGAGCACGGGAGGAATAATTACAGCCGTGGGCGGATTTGGGCTTTTTATTAATAATAGTTATGATAACGATCCAGATTTAACACCAATAGCCTTAAATGGTGCGAGTATGAATGATTGCGTATCTATCGAAGTAGAATTTACAGCCCTGTCAGACACGCTCGATCTCTCATTTATATTTGGAAGTACAGAATATGCCGGATTTACTTGCAGCGCCTTTTCTGACCAAATGGGGATTTTCTTAAAGAAAAACCTTGAAGGAGAAGTATATGAAAACTTTGCTTTTGTACCAGAGACTGAAATTCCAATTAGCATCAACTCGCTAAATTCAGGAATATTAACAGTAAATCAGTCTAGTGAAGATTGCGAAGAAGCCAATCCAAACTGGCAAGAAACAAACGTATATTATCTAGAAAGTACAAATGGAGAATATGGCATCACCTGCCCTGGACTGACCGTTCCCATTAGTGCTGTAAAAGAATTAGAAATTGGCGAAAGCTATATGCTCAAATTAGCAATTTGCGACGCCTTTGATGGGGTGCTCGACAGCTACCTATTTGTGGATTTAGAAGGATCATCTAATTTCGACTGTCCATTATCTGACAGCAACGTGGGCGATCTTTGCTATGTGCAAGGCAATATGACCTATTTCGTTGACAATGCATGCAATTGTGTTCCAACCTATAGTGGGGTCGACCTGACTCCTACCATTGCCGTTTCAAATGAAGAATTCTTTCCTGGTGATACCGTTGTGATCAACAGCAGTGTCATTAACTTAGGGCTGCAAACAAGTGGCGATTTCGTTCTGAACTACTATTACTCCGAAGGCGCGCCTTTAGGGATGTTAGGAGAACAGATACATACGGTTACCCTTTCAGGTTTAGCATTTGGCGATACCATCGATCATACCTTTGACTTCTTTGACATTCCGCTTCCGCTAAATGATTTTTCAGACCAGATCAGGGTCGCGCTGATTTCTATTGAAGATCCGTTTAATGGAAATAATGAAGATTTTACACCTATTTATTTCGGAGAAAACACCGCTCCCTTTGTTGACCTTTCGGCCGCATATGATTCTATTTCCGCAGATCCGAGCGAGGTCACCATCGATTTTGAGTTTTCTGTTTATAATTTGGGATACCTCGATTTTCCGACCTCAAATGTAAATATCTACTGGTCTACCGATCAAGCGTTTGATGAGAACGACCTTCTCCTCTACGAATACATGGGTGGTGCCCTTTCGCCAGGAGATACCGCTTTTGTAAATCTTACTTTAGATATTCCGCAGCCCATCAACCAAGCTACCTATTACCTGATCTTGGTTCCGCAAGAAGTAGTCAGGGCATCATCATTGGGAGGTGCCAAGGTGGTACCGGTTTCTTTCCTGTCGCTATCTGCAAGCGAGCAGCAATTGGAAGGTTGGAATGCTTGGATAAATGCAGAGAATGGAATCGGCCTGCGGGCGGGGAGCAATTCGGGCAGCATCACCAGCCTTCGCTTTTTTGACATTCTAGGAAAACCGGTCTACGAGAAGCAGATATTCCTTTCGGAAAATGAAGTGGCAAACTACGCCCTGCCCTCCCTCCCTTCCGGAGTCTATCTCCTGAACATAGAAAATGGGGGCCAATCTCGCTCCTTTAAGATGGTCAAATTGAAATAAGGTCGACCTGACTGGAACTGCAATCGTGAAACCATTGGTTTGGATAAAAACCCAGGGATAGGATTTAAAAAACCGTCTAGTTGGCTTAGGTTTGAATACCACAGCAATTATTTGAGAGAACAGCAAAAATTATTCAGCGTAATCCTGTTTCGGGTCAACTTATATTTTCTTAATTTTTTCGTCCTCTAAAACTTCGTTGATCAAGCTCTGGCTGATAAGTGACGAAAGGTTGTTCGCTTTTTAGATTTCGAAAGCCTGAAGGCTGTGGTTGAGTTTTTTTTCTCAGAGGTATTGTCATTGCATAAATAACCAATGCATAGCCATAACTTAGGAGCCGCTGTTGTCATCATATTAGTATTTTGCCAATGATTTATTTCAGCTGAAATATGGATAAAAAATTGTTGAATGTACCGAATGCCCTTTCTCTATATCGGTTACTTTCTTTTCCGTTCGTTCTATTTATGGCACTTGCCGGGATTGAAGACCTATTCGTTTTTTTCATCCTTTTCAATTTGATCACAGATATTCTGGACGGAGTTATTGCCAGAGCTTTTAAGCTCCAAACAGATTTTGGAGCCAGATTGGATTCTTTAGCTGATGTAGGCACCTATATCTTGGCAATAGTGGGAGTATTCAAATTTAAATTCTTTGATTTTGAGCCCCATTTCTATACTTTCTTTAGCTTCATCGGTTTATTCATAATGACAGAAATCTTCTCTCTGTTGAAGTTCGGAAAGCCACCTTGCCTGCATCTATATGCGTGCAAATTAGGCGGATATATTCAAGGAGCTTTCTTTTTTCTTCTTTTTGCCTACGGCTTTTATACCGGTTTTTATTATTTCATGGTAATCTGGGGCATCTTGGCTTTCGTAGAGCACCTTCTTGTACAAATACTGATAGACCAGATGATCCCTAACCAAAAGGGATTGTATTGGGTTCTTAAATCTCGAAATGGAAAATAACTCGCTGACAGTGCTCCTTTTTCTAAGTCTGCTAGGAGTCGCGTTGACGGCTTTCAACAACCAAAAAAAACCAATCGAAACGCAAAAACAAAGTTGGATTAAGCTTGGGGTGTATATTCTGATAATTACTGTTATTCTGCTTGCGATCTTTTCAGACTCCCGATTTTTCAAATTTATTTGCATTATGATTTTGGGAGTTACAGGAGCTGAAATATTACGGCTGGTGATTTTAACTGCCAAGATTGGTACGGGAATTTTTTCATTATTCGTTCTTGGCGTTTTAGCTTTTGGCTTTATTCAATTTTCGGCTTTGCCGCGAGCGGTGATTTACTATACTTTCTTCATCACGGTCGTTTTCGATTCTTTTAGCCAATTAATTGGTCAACTGCTAGGTAAGCGAAAAATTTTGAAAATTATAAGTCCGAATAAGACTTGGGCGGGTTTTCTGGGTGGGATGGTGGCAGCTGGTGCAATTGGTTACGTTATCGGCTCTATAATTGACCTCAAGAATTTTAGTGCGGTCAGTATCGGCGTAACTATTGGTTTATTTGCGTTTCTTGGAGATGTTTTAGCATCAGCCTGCAAAAGAAAATTTGGAGTAAAAGATTTCAGTAGAATAATTCCTGGTCATGGAGGTTTCGGTGATAGATTCGACAGTTTTATTAGTAGCGGCTCCGCAATGTTTATGATGAGTTACTTCTTTCTTCTATGAAAGAACTGATCTTATTTACGCTAATCTTCTTGGGGTTTATAGCATTATTATTAGGGTGCGAGTGGCTCTTCAAAAGGTATAATTTGAAACCCGACGACTCAAGAAAGATTGCCCACGCATCTTGCGGTACAGCTAGCCTTTCCTTTGTTTGGATCTTTGACTCGGCCATTTCTGTAATTGCTCTTAGCTTCATCTTTTCGGTTCTTTTATATGCTGCTAAACGACATAAAAAACTCCAATCTATCAATGGAGTGCGGCGAGATACTTCAGGGGCTTATTTGCTCCCCGTAGCAATAGGTGTAGCTTTTGGTATTTTCATTTGGAAGGATAGTGTTTTGCTTTATTTAATTCCCATTGCTGTAATTTCGATTAGCGATCCTCTGGCGGCCATGGTGGGCGAGTACGCAAAACGTTGGGCCGGAATCCAAAACATACGTAAAAAAACCATTTTTGGATCATTCGCATTTTTCATCTCTGCATTGAGTATATGCCTTGTTTTGCTGAATATATTCTATTCAGGGCCATTCAATTTTGCCCTTATTGCGCTTTGCATTGCTATGGTAACATGCATCGCTGAATACCACAGCAATCACGGCTACGATAATATTACCGTTCCTATCGCAGCGATCGGGATCCTTCTGTTTTGCTAAGCAGCCCGCACCGCCCCCCTTTCTATTAAGTTCTCCAAAATTATGAACATCACTTTCTGAAAAATTTTTAAGCCCTTAGCTTTGTAAGATGGCAATAGGGACATTGGCACTCGCCGTAAAAGAATATATTCAGCGGCAGGCGGAAGGCGCAGTAATATCGCGGGGCAGGTCTTATCATAAGAAAGGGCTTGTCTTTGATCATAAGCTAAGCCCAAATGGGGAGATTACCGTGAAAGTCCTTGGGACTGATGTCTACGACGTGATGCTAATTCTTAAGAGCGACCAAACCATAAAGCAAACCACCTGCAACTGCCCCTATAGTGGGTTTGGGATATGTAAGCATCAAGTGGCTTCGCTACTCTGGCTGGTCGATCATGAATATGCGATCAATACCACAGCTTCTGGACGCAGCGAAACCATGACCCAAATAACGCCGAAAAAAACGGATCGCGGAAGCATCAAAAAAAGCACAGCATCAGCACTTGCTGATCCCAAAAAACCCATAAAGCCTTCTAAAAAAAAGTTCAGAACCGCCGATAAACCCTACACCATTCCCGATTTCACAACCCTCTCGCGAAAAGATTTTCTCGCAAGGCATATCGGCAACTTGCGGATGTGGGGCGACTATGACTCGGAGCCCATGGAGGTTACCGGTGTCGATTCCTTCGTATGGGTAGTCTGGCACCGCTGGAACAGCAGAACAGTAAAAGAAAAGCATACGGTAATCCTGAAAATCTCAGATGCCGATCTCTCACTCTCCTGCTCTTGCGGCGAAAAAGGAGAAAAACTATGCGAGCACGCCGCAGTCCTGCTTCTATTTATGATCGATCAGAAATCATTGAAAAACCTGATTATCCCCGATCAAGAAAGTCAGGATAAAACAGGCAGGCAAGCCATGGATAAATTCGGTTTTGGTGATGATGATTGGAACCATTTTTTCGAGATCCAGTTCAGAGACTTCGCTTGGTCATTAAAACTAAGACCAGAATACGGGAATCTAATGTCAATGGAATATTGGCAGCAAAGCGACCTCACGAAACTATTCGAGCCCGATGCCGAAAAAGATCTGGCGCCCAGCATTTATGGAAATACTGATGAACCCTACGAGATAGGCTATGCCTTTGGCTTCAATAATGGCGAGTTTTATATTGATCCCATCGTGGCGCGCAAAGATAGGCATGGCCAAGCCATGAAGATGGGGTTTAGCCTGTATAGAAAGGTGCGCCACTCAAGGCATATTTTAAAAGCCCCTGCCGACCCTACCTTGCTTGCCATGTGCGAAACCTTTGCACTGGCAAAGTCAATTTATAATCGAAGAAATGCTGATGATGATGATCAAATGGAGCAGCTTCAGCTCAATGCGCCGGCACTCGAGAAGCATCCCTACCTATATTATAACTCCCAGCCGCTCTATGATACGGTCAAAAAAGGCGCTCTTAGCCCCATTCGCCTTAAGGCCAACTCCCCTGAGATCACCTACCACCTCACGGAAGAAGGGCGTACCATACGCGTCAATCTTACCCTTTCGGAAAATGGAAAAACCATCGCCCTAAATCATCAGAATGCAGAGCTGGTGCATGACCGTTTCCTCAAAACGGCGGATACCCTTTATCTCTTAAATTATCAAGAAGATGCCAAGCACATCCATTTCGTGATGAACCTGGAAGGGAAAGCAGTGATGGAAAACCAATTTCCAATATTCTTCGAAAACTATTTAAAATATGCTTTTAAAAAACATACTGTAAATCTCGAAAAGATGAAATCGTATTCACTCGAAACGAAAAACCCGGTATCCATAGGCAAGGAGCTTTACCTTTCAGAAATTGGAAATTTCGTGCTTTTCAAGCCTTTTGTCCGATACCAAGAAAACCTGATGCTCAATATTTTATCAGAAAAATCTACTTGGACACTCCGCGATAAAAAGTTCTTGGAATCTCAGCAAAATACAGGCACCGTTGAAGAATTTAAAGCCGATTTGGCAGAAATCCACCCTACCATCATGCAACAGATGCGTACCGATTATCTGCACCTGAGCTACTCCGAATTGATGCGCGACAATATCTTCCTAGATATGTTTGCCGCTTTTGAAGAAAGGCAGATAAAAGTATTCGGAGTCCGTGATCTGAAAGGACTGAAGGTAAGCCCCTATAAGGGAAAAATAATGTATACCGTAGCCTCCAATACCGATTGGTTTGACATAAATTTGAAGATGGCCTGGGGTGATACGGAGCTAAGCATAGACCAATTAAAGAAGCATTTCAGGCCGGGAAGTGAGTATATCGAGCTGGGCAATGGCAGCCGCGGACTCATCCCCGCCGAATGGCTGAAAAAGTTGGAGCGCATCTTCCGTCATGGATCGATCAAAAATGGAAAGCTCGAAATTTCCAAAAAGAAATTCAGCCTCGTAGATGAGCTCTTTGAAAATCTGGAAGACCCAACCACCGCGGCCTTCATTAAGGACAAAAACCTGAAGCTGCTCAACTTTGAAAAGCTGCACCAGCATGATCTGCCGAAAGGTATAAAAGCCAAATTGCGCCATTATCAAGTCGATGGCTTTCAATGGCTCAATTTCTTGGACGACTTTCAGTGGGGCGGCATCTTGGCCGATGATATGGGTCTTGGAAAAACCCTGCAGGTGATCGTTTTCCTAAAACATATTTTGCAGAAAAGCAAGCAGACCAATCTCGTAGTAGTTCCCACTTCGCTCCTATTCAATTGGGAAAACGAAATCAAAAAATTCGCCCCTTCGCTAAAAAGCCACTTCTATTATGGCGCCGACCGCATCAGGTCTACCGTAGGATTTGAAAAACACCAGATCATACTCACCAGCTACGGTCATATGCTCAGCGATATCGAACTGCTGAAAGAGTACAAATTCAACTACGTGATCCTCGACGAATCGCAGGCCATAAAGAATCCCGCCAGCAAGCGGTTTAAAGCGGCGCGCCTGCTAAAAGCAAATAATAGGCTGGCCATGACCGGCACGCCGATCGAAAACAACACCTTCGATCTTTACGCGCAAATGTCCTTCTTGAACCCCGGTTTTTTGGGTTCTGCCAAATCATTTAAAGATGACTTTGCAAAGCCCATAGACAGCAATCGCGACGCCGAAAAAGGAGCCGAGCTACAGCGTCTCATAAAGCCTTTTGTACTGCGCCGTACCAAAGAGCAAGTAGCCAAGGAGCTGCCCGATAAAACGGAAGAAGTGCTTTACTGCGAGCTGGAAAAAGACCAACAGAAAGTATACGACGCCCACCGGAATGAATTCAGAAACACGCTCTTGGGAAAGATGGAAGATGAAGGTGTGGCCAAATCGCGCTTTGCCGTTCTGGCCGGGCTCACCAAATTGCGACAGATCTGCGATAGCCCCGAACTGCTGCCGGGAGAAGAAAAATATCAAGGCAAATCCGTAAAAATCGATCTCTTGATGATGCATATCAAGGAGAAAACTGCCAACCATAAAATCTTGGTTTTTTCGCAATTCGTCACTATGCTCAAGCTTATTGAAAACCGCATCAATGACGAGAAAATCCCATACGCCTACCTCGACGGAAAAAGCAGCATGGCGCAAAGACAAGAGAGCGTAAAGCATTTTCAGGGTGACGAAGACTGCCGCGTGTTCTTGATTTCGCTAAAGGCGGGCGGCACCGGTCTCAATCTTATGGCAGCCGATTATGTATACATCATGGACCCTGGTGGAACCCCGCTGTAGAAAATCAAGCCATAGACCGCTGCTATCGTATAGGGCAGGAGAAAAAAGTGATCGCCTACCGCATGATCTGCAAAAACACGGTAGAAGAAAAAATTATGGCGCTCCAGCAAAAAAAGAAAGCCATAGCCGGCGACATCATCACCACCGATGAAGGGGTGCTCAAAAAACTCGGAAAAGAAGATATTATCGGGCTTTTCGGATAGTGGGTGTTTGGGAATTGTGAATCTCGATACACGCTTTTGATACTTGCGTTGACGATATTTTTGTGTATTTCACAACGTATGTCACGTCACGTGAATTCGACCGCAGGGAGAATTTGTATCGAGACGCATTCCGATAAAGGGTGTAAGTTATGCAGAACTTGGTTTTAGCGGTGCACATGAGCGCGTGTACTTCGCTGGGCTCAATTTTAAAGCAATCAATATTTTCGACCTAACTGGAAATTAGTTAAGTGACATATAACCAAAGTCCTATAACTTATTGCTATGTATGATGCAAGGTATGTCACGTCGAGTGAATTCGACCGCAGGGAAAATTTGTATCGAGACGCATTCCGGAAAAGGATATCGATACAATTTTGAGACATTCAATATTCTTCATCAAGACTAGCTTCGAGAAACGTATTAAATCACTGACCCAAAACAACTTCCGTCGCAGTTACCAAACCTGGTCACTACAAGTGGTCATTGAGCTTTCCTGAAATGCTCGGCGCATCTGCTGGTACATTTCGGTTTCATGCTTGCATCCCAAAATTGCTCCGCTGCCATCTGTAATGCTGCGGCATTCGTTTTAGGACAGATGCGAAATGGTTTTTGTCACGGTTTTTGCCGATTGGCATACGAAATCATTTGATGGTTATCCAATGCAAAAACCTGCGCCAAAACCCATTGACCTGCTCGGATGTCCATCCACAGATTTTTGACCCTTTCAGGGTCAGTCCAAAACTTAACAATAATATGCCGCAGGATGATTTGGTGAAGCTACTTAGCATAAATTTTCAACCCGCAACCTCCCAAAATGGCTCCGCAGTCATCTGCGATTCCATGGCATTAGTTTTAGGCGAACATGTATAGAAAAGACGAATTTCTATACATATTAAAATTATATGTATACATTTGGGTATATTTTGAACATATTAATATGGATCTTTTACCGCAGTCTTTAGCCATAGAAGCTATTGAAACACGAAAAGTGCTTAGAAAGCTGGCTATGACAAGGGCTGCCTTGGCAGAGTTGAAAGGTATATCGGCTACTATTCCAAATGAACAGATACTAATCGATACGCTCAGCTTACAAGAGGCCAAAGATAGCTCGGCTATTGAGAACATTGTGACTACGCACGACGAAATCTATCAAAGCAATTATAACAAGTCAAGTTTTACATCAGCTGCAGCCAAGGAAGTGCATAGATACGCAGAAGCCTTGAAATCAGGTTTTGAAAAAGTCCGCAAGAAAGGTTTCATCAGCATCAACCTGCTTATAGATGTGCAGCAAATAATTGAACAGAACAATGCAGGTATCAGAAAATTACCAGGGACAGAATTGCGTAATGAAAAAACGGGCGATGTAGTCTACACGCCTCCGCAGGATTGCGATACCATCAAAAATCTCATTCAAAATTTGGAAGAATTTATAAATAACAACGCAGTTTTTGATACTGATCCACTGATAAAAATGGCGATTATACATCATAGGTTTGGGAGTATTCATCCGTTTTATGATGGAAATGGCCGAAGCGGACGAATTCTCAATATTCTCTATTTGAAACAACAAAAACTGTTGGACATACCTGTGTTGTATTTGAGTAAGTATATCATAGTATTCAGATCGGAATATTACAGGCTGCTTCAACATGTGCGGAATACTGGCGATTGGGAGCCTTGGATTCTTTATATACTCGAAGCTGTGGAAGTGACAGCAAAGAACACAATAGAAATGATAAAAAATATCAAAAAACTTATGGCCACTTATAAGCTTCGAATTCGAGGGGAAGAACCGAGAATATATAGCCAAGACTTAATCAACTCCATATTTAGACATCCTTACACAAAAATTACATATCTGAGCAAAGAACTCCATGTGTCCCGGGTAACTGCAACCCGATATCTCGACAAATTGGCCGATATGGGAATGCTTAAGAAAATTAAGAAAGGCAGGAGCAGTTATTATATTCACATGCCGCTTTTTGACTTGCTTAGTGAACCAATTAAGATGCCAAGCGGCGATCAAATTGTGACGGTAAGTAGCACCAAGATTGCAAAATGAAATACCAATATTCTTGTGGGCAATGTCGAGATGGGATTTCCTGATAATGCTGTGAGGTCAGTGAAGCCCTGCCTACTTAGTCACCTTCTCCTCAATCATCCGACGCCTTATCAAGATAATTGCAAGAAGTACCAGTCCAATGCCTATTCCCATTCCGGCACCGTAGGCCACATCTGATATGTCGAAAAAAAATGATGCCCCCATGGAAAACGCCATGGCCAGCGTACCCGAGCTGATCAAGATCAATACTTTTCTTTGTTCTGAAGCTGACATCTGATAGAATTTAAATTCAAAATTAAGGATTTGAAGCCTACGTCAACCAACTGAATACGAAGAAAATTGGAAACTAAAGCATGGATGTTAACCAAAAGATCTTCACCTCAGCACCACCAACCTTTCCGTATCCAACTTGAGCAGGATAAAAAGCAAAATGGTAAAGCCCCAAAGCGAGGAGCCGCCATAGTTGAAGAAGGGCAGTGGGATCCCGATGACATGACGGGTGGGTGTTAATTGTTGCGACAATAGGTATAAAAAGGCGTTCTGAATTTTCAGTCATATGATTTTTGAATTAACTTAACGCGCTGACAATATCATTTTTTTCAGTTCAAAAAAAGCACTATCATTTTAAGTGCGAAAAACCTACTTTAGTTAAATTAATATAAGCTAGCATTATCGAATAGCAAATTTCTTGTTGGTATGTTCGAACAATATCGAGTGAATCATGAATGTTGGTAATGGAAGGAAAATTGGAAGAATAAGGGCTTTTGATAATTTGAAGGGTTATGGCTTTGTCCGCCTCCTGCCCAAAGTGGAACGGGAAGAATTTATTAACGTGGGATTGATACTCTTTTCAAAGAGTGCAAAATATCTGAAAGCCAAATTCAACATCGATGAATCAAGGTTGGCTTGTTATCGGCACGAACTGGATTTGGATGAGATCAAATCTCGCAGCCTTCGTTTCCATTTGCGAAGGCAAGGAAGGTTTGGGCGGCATGGCCTTGGAAGACTTGCCCTCCCGATTCCGATGGCTCACGGCACTGCGCAGCTCATCGATACGGACTTCGAAGCCACATGTAGGATCAAGTATTGAATTGGAGCAGACTTTTGAACGCCTATTTACCGAAATGGTGCTATAGTCTCTGTCCCACTTCTGGCAGGCGATTGAAGCCCAAACGTAAATTCAGTCAACCAACTGACTGAATTTAGCTAAATTTGGTCAACATATGGACTATATTTTAAAGCGAACAATCGATTCCCAAATTTTAGCAGGTCTTATCCCCGGCAAGGTAGTGGTGCTGCTCGGCCCAAGAAGGGTTGGTAAAACAGTACTTATAAAAGAAATTATACAACAGATAACCGAACCATACTTACTTCTAAATGGGGAGAATATTGACGTCAGAAAAAAACTGGAATACCGGAGTGTTCAGAGTTATGAGAACCTGCTTGGCACAAAAAAGCTCTTGATCATTGACGAAGCACAAAAAATCCCAGAGATTGGGGCTATCTTAAAATTAATGGTTGATGAGATAGCGGGACTAAAAATTTTGGTGACTGGCTCGTCGGCATTTGACATTAATAAGTATACCGGCGAGCCGCTCACCGGCCGGAAAAAAACATTCAATCTCTTTGCCCTTTCCGAAAAAGAATTAGAACAGTCGGAAAGCTTGATAGATAAACCTGCCAACTTTAAACATAGATTGGTTTTTGGAAACTATCCCGAATTGATCCATTTACCCAATAGCGAAGATCAAAAAGAATATCTTCAAGATTTGGTGAACTCCTATCTTTTAAAGGATATTTTGGAATTTGAGAACATCAAAAACTCGGACAAGATTTTCGACCTCTTGCGGCTTGTGGCATTTCAGATAGGGTCTGAAATATCTTATTCTGAAATAGGCCGCCAACTCTCGATGAGCAAAAATACGGTGGAGCGCTATTTAGATCTGCTCAGCAAAGTTTATATCCTGCATTCCGTGAGTGCCTTCAGTCGCAACTTGCGGAAGGAAATTGTGAAAGGGAAAAAATGGTATTTCTACGACAATGGACTGAGAAATATCTTGATTGGAAATATGAATTCCATAGAAATGCGAAGCGATATCGGGGCGATATGGGAAAATTACATAATCAGCGAGCGCATCAAACACCAAAAATACAGCAGGATGCTGGTTTACAACTTCTTTTGGAGAACTTACGATCAGCAAGAAATAGATTGGGTGGAAGACCGAGGTGGGGTTTTGCATGCCTACGAATTAAAATGGAATAAAAAGCGCAGCCAGAAGGCACCCGTCGCTTGGAGAGATGCCTATCCAGATTCGGAATTTGAGCTGATTCACAGTGAGAATTATATGGATTGGCTGAAGCATTAAACCCAAAAGCCCCACATCTCCCATTTATCCCTTATCTTTACCACCGTGAAAGGCATTTCCATCTTACTCGCTTTAAACGTTTTCGCACTGGCACTTATGCCTTGTAGCGATACGATAGAGCCAACTACCTTGGGAAATAACCAATCAACATTCATTTCCGAAGAACATGCTCACGGGCATTCCGATAGCCACACCGACTTCTGTAGTCCGTTTTGCCTATGTCAATGTTGCCAGATAAGTGTGGTTCACTTTGAGAAACCTTCGCTCCCCTTTATTGCTTCGGCTTTTTCCATTTTCCAAGACGGCGACAGCTCCATTTTAGAAAGCCGCATACCTTTTGACATCTTCCAGCCACCCCGGGCTTAATTCAATTTAACATGGGATAGGTGCGTCCTATCCTTTCCTGTTTTTTGAATTAATTCTATAGACAATGCTGAATAAAATCATTGCCTATTCCGTCAGCAATAAGCTCGTAATAGGCCTTTTAACGCTCGCCCTTATCATCTGGGGCAGCTTTTCGCTCACCGTTCTTCCCATAGATGCCGTGCCCGACATCACCAACAATCAGGTGCAGGTCATCACCGCTTCGCCCTCGCTTGCAGCCGAAGAAGTGGAGCGGCTCATCACCTTTCCCATAGAGCTTACCATGGCCACGATTCCAAAAATCCAAGAGATCCGCTCTTTTTCGCGATTTGGTATGTCGGTGGTTACCATTGTATTTCAAGAAGATGTAGATGTGTATTGGGCACGCCAGCAGGTAAGCGAGCGCATGCCGAAGTGCGCTCCCAAATACCGCCTGAAGCCGGTGAGCCTGGCATGGCACCGATCACCACAGGCCTTGGGGAGATTTATCAATATGTGGTGGGCACGGCGCCGGGCTATGAAGACCAATACGATGCCCGGGAATTGCGTAGCATCCAAGACTGGATTGTGCGCCGCCAACTGCTTGGCACTCCCGGTGTGGCCGATGTGAGCAGCTTTGGCGGATATCTAAAGCAATACGAAATCGC
This sequence comes from uncultured Cryomorphaceae bacterium, assembly GCA_963836915.1. GTDB lineage: Bacteria > Bacteroidota > Bacteroidia > Flavobacteriales_D > Cryomorphaceae > Cryomorpha. Next base: position 2,383,331 of record CAWILH010000002.1, read on the forward strand.
CTTTAGGCCGGCGCAGCTCAACGCCATGAATGTCTCAATTTCAGACGTGTTTGAAGCCCTAGAAGCCAACAATGAAAATACAGGTGGCGCGTATATCGAGCGCAATGAAAATGCACTTTTCATCCGTTCGGAAGGTCTTGTTGGAAGCTTGGACGACATCCGAAACATCGCTATAAAAACCACCGAAAATGGCAGCCCGGTGCTGATCAGGAATGTGGCCACCGTAAACCTTGGAAGTGCCGTGCGGTACGGCGCCACCACCCATAACGGTCAAGGGGAAGTAGTGAGCGGTATTGCCATGATGTTGAAAGGAGAGAACTCCGCTTCGGTCATCGCCAATATCAAAGACCGCATAGCCGAAATACGGGAAACGTTGCCGGAAGGCGTAACCATTGAGCCTTTTCTTGATCGTACCGAGCTCATAGACAGGGCTATCGGAACGGTTACGAAAAACCTGATCGAAGGTGCCCTGATCGTTATTTTTATCCTCCTGCTCCTTTTGGGAAATGTCCGCGCTGGGCTAATTGTAGCATCCGTAATTCCACTCGCACTCCTTTTCGCATTTGGCATGATGCGGCTTTTTGGCGTTTCGGGAAACCTGATGAGCCTGGGCGCCATAGATTTCGGGCTTATTGTAGATGGCGCAGTGATCATTGTCGAAGCTACCATGCACCATTTGGGCTTGCGAAAGTCGCGGCATAGGCTTTCGCAAAAAGAGATGGACAGCGAAGTGTATGAATCGGCGAGCAAAATCAGGAATTCTGCGGCTTTTGGCGAGATCATCATTCTGATCGTTTATCTGCCGATCCTGGCATTGGTGGGCACCGAAGGCAAGATGTTCAGGCCCATGGCGCAGACAGTGAGCTTCGCCATCCTGGGCGCTTTCATCCTTTCGCTTACCTACGTGCCCATGATTTCGGCGCTATTTCTGAGCAAGAAAATATCCGATAAAAAAACCATTTCAGATCGCATCATGGACTTTTTTCAGCGGCTCTACACGCCACTTATTCACGGTGCCATGCGCTTTCGCGGAATGGTCATAGTGCTTGCCGTTCTGCTTTTCGGCATGGCACTTTGGGTTTTCTCAACGCTTGGCGGCGAGTTTATTCCGACCTTAGATGAAGGCGACTTTGCAGTCGAAACGCGTGTGATGACGGGCAGCAGCTTGGAAACCACCATAAAAGCCACCACGCAAGCCGAAAAAAAATTGCTTGCTGCCTTTCCGGAAGTAAAGTCTGTGGTTTCCAAAATTGGCTCTGGCGAAATACCTACAGACCCCATGCCGCCCGAAGCTGCCGATATGATGGTGATTCTAAAAGACCGTGACGAGTGGGTCTCTGCCGGAAGCAAAGAAGAGCTTGTTGCAAAAATGGGTGAAGTATTGGAAGAAATCCCGGGGGTGACTTTTGGATTTATGCAACCCATAGAGATGCGCTTCAACGAATTGATGACCGGCGTAAAGCAAGATGTGGCCATCAAAATATACGGGGAAGACCTTACCGAACTTTCACGCTACGCAGATCAAATAGGACGAATAGCGCAAGAAGTGCCGGGAGCAGAAGACGTTTACGTTGAAGAAGTTACGGGCATACCACAGATCGTGATCAACTACGACCGTGGGCAGCTGGCGCGATATGGCATCAGCATCCGCGATGTAAACCGTGCTGTGCAGGCATCATTTGCAGGTGCCAAGGCAGGGACGGTTTACGAAGGTGAACGCCGCTTTGACTTGGTGCTTAGGCTCGATGTGGCAAACAGATCTGGCTTGGAAGATGTGAAAAACATATTTCTCACCCGAAAGGATGGCCACCAGGTGCCTCTCTCGCAGGTGGCGAATGTGGAAATAAAAGATGGCCCCTATCAAATACAGCGCGACGATACACGTCGGCGGATTATAGTGGCTTTCAATGTGCGCGATCGCGATGTGGAAAGCACGGTGACCGATATCGAGAACCGTATCGATGAATCGGTGGTACTCGCGCCGGGCTATTCCGTGACGTATGGCGGTCAGTTTGAAAACCTGATCGAAGCCAAGAAACGTTTGGCCATAGCCGTGCCATTGGCGCTTCTGCTGATTTTCGTGTTGCTCTATTTCACCTTTGGATCGCTCATGCAAGGGCTGCTCATTTTTACGGCCATACCGCTCTCGGCCATTGGTGGCGTGCTCGCGCTTTGGCTGCGCGGCATGCCCTTCAGCATCTCTGCGGGCGTTGGTTTCATTGCTCTTTTTGGTGTGGCCGTGCTGAATGGCATCGTGCTTATAGCCGAATTTAATAGTCTCAAAAAAGAAGGAATGATGGATATTTTTGAACGGATTTATTCTGGTACGCGCAATAGGTTACGGCCTGTGATCATGACCGCTTCGGTGGCCGCTTTGGGATTTTTGCCCATGGCCTTATCAACATCGGCGGGCGCGGAAGTGCAGAAGCCACTGGCCACGGTCGTGATAGGCGGCTTGCTCACCGCTACCTTGCTCACCCTGGTGGTGCTGCCCGTACTTTACTATTTTTTCGAGCGTGGTGTTAGGCGGCCTTCCGGCAAAGTTGCGGTAATGCTCCTTGGGTTTTTATGCTTTTCGCAAATAGGCTTGGCGCAAAATGGAGCCCAAAAAATAAATTCACTCTCGCAGGCCATTGATTCGGCCATGGCCAATAACCTGGGCATAAGGGCTGGGCAGGTTCAGTTAGAACAGGCCGAGGCAATCAAGGGAAGCAGTTGGAACCTGCCCAAAACAGACATTGGTTGGATGAATGGGCAGTACAACAGTATTTACAAAAATGACAACCAGTTTACCATTACCCAAAAACTGGAATTCCCCACGGTTTATGCCAGCAAGAACAGTTTGGCAAATTCGAAAATACAGCGCAGCGAACTGCGGCTTGATGCGCGGCAAATAGAACTGAGGGCAAAGGTAAAATCGGCTTGGTACGAATTGGCCATGCTCCACTCAAAAGCCAAATTGCTGGAAAGGCAAGACAGCCTTTTACGGAAGTTTGAAGCTGCTGCGAAAAAGCGTTTTGAGCGCGGCGACACCGGGTTAATGGATCAGAGCAATGCCGCATTGGCAGCAGCCGAAGGGCAATTGGCCGTGTTGCGGAACGAAGCCGACATCTCAATTGCAGAACGGAAACTGGCCGCCTTGCTCAATCTCAAAACTGCGATCGGATTTAACATGGGTGATTTGAAAAAAATGGAATTCGCAGAAACAAATCTATCCATCGCGAGCAATTCGGCGCTCAACATTTCCCGAAAGGATGTGGAAATAAGCACGGCGGAAAAAACGGTGCGAAAGAATGAATTGCTCCCCGATATTATGGTGGGCTACTTTAACCAATCGCTTAACTGGCCGGGGCAGAATAGGACCGGCGAACCTGTACTTTTTGATTCTGCCGATAGGTTTTCAGGATTTTCACTGGGATTGTCCATTCCTATTTTCGGTGCGGCATCGCAGGCTTCAGCCATCAAGGCCGCATCGCTGCAACAGCAAGCGGCATTGGCCGAAAGCCAAAATCTCGAGAATATGCTCACCGCCGAATTGGAAAGGTTGGAACAAGAAGAATTAAAAAACCGCAAAAGCCTCGACTTTTACGAAGCCACTGCGGTGCCGCAAGCAGCGCTCATACTCGATCAGGCAGAGAAAGGATATGCACAAGGTGCAATCGGATATTTGGAATACCTGGATGCATTGAACAGGGCGCTGAACGTAGAATTCAAAAAGTTGGAAATGCTCAATAATTATAACCAAACCGCTACGGAGCTAGAGGCTTTGATCAGCGCAAAATAATATCGAAATGAAAAACATAAAATCAAACATAATTTGGATGACCTTGGTATCTACTGCCCTACTTTTTGGATGCAGCGGTGATGCGCATGAAGACCAACATCCTGAAAATGAAGAAGCGCACGACCATTCCGATCACAGCGAAACTGGCACAATAGAACTGACCCAGAAGCAGTTTGACTTGGCAGGCATCAAAATCGGCAAACCCACCATGCGCCCCATTGGCGATGAGCTGCAGGTAAATGGCGTGATCGATGTGCCACCAAAAGGCAATGTTTCCATCAGCCTGCCCTACGGCGGTTTTTTGAAAAGCACCGAGATGCTTCCCGGCAGCAAAGTAAAAAAAGGCCAGCTTCTGGCGGTGATAGAAAACCCGGAATTTTTACAATTTCAAGAAGATTATCTGAATGCTTTCGCAAAAAAGGAAAGCTTGGAAGAAAACTATAAAAGGCAGGAAGCGCTATTTGGCGATCAGGTGTCATCGGCCAAGGAATTTCAGGCTTCCAAAAGTGCGTACTTGGGCAATGAAGCTACGCTCAAAACTTCGGCGGCAAAACTGGAGATGATCGGGATGAACCCGGAAAAAGTCCGCAACGGAAACGCAACTTCATCCATAAATCTTTATGCTCCCGTAACTGGAACCGTGCGCGATGTGCACACCAATATCGGGAAATATATTTCGCCGCAGCAAGTGGTCATGGACATCACCAATGCCAGCGACCTGCACGTGGAACTTACGGTGTATGAAAACGATCTGCCCAAAGTAAAAAAAGGTCAGCGGATAAGATTTGCGCCAAGCAGCGATCCTGAAAATTGGCGCGAGGCCGAAATATTCTTGGTGGGAAGTACCGTGCGCGAAGACCGCTCGGTAACTGTGCACGGCCATTTGCACGAACCGCACTTAGACCTCATACCCGGCATGTACCTTACAGCCCGTATTGAAACCGGCACAGTGGATGCGCTCGCCGTTCCGGAAAATGCAGTGCAGCGCTATGGGGGCGAGCAATTTGTTTTTGTCTCAAAAGGAACGGCGATGGAAGATGGTGAAAAAATGTACCGCTTTGAAATGGTGGCCGTTGAAAAAGGCAATAGCGAAGATGGGTTTACGGCAGTAAAAGCGGCGGATAAGAAAATGGATTTGAGCAACGCGGAAATGGCTTTGGAAGGAGCACACACGCTTTTGGCGAAAGCCAAAAATGTGGAAAGTGAAGGCGGTGGACATGGGCATTAGAAAAGTCCGAAAAAACTGGTGGCGCTATTAATTTATAAGGATTTTAGATACTGGTTAAGCCAAAATATTTCATAACTATTTTGTTATATAACAATATTGTTATATTTTCGTTGAGTGAAATCTAGTTCCCTAATAAAGTTGGTTGAAAAGCAAGGTTGGTATTTGGTGCGTACAAAAGGCAGCCATCATCACTTTAAACATCCAGAATTAAAGGGTCTGGTCACCATACCACATCCAAAAAAAGACATCCCGATGGGAACGGTAAAGTCAATTTTAAAACAGGCGGGCATAAATTGAAACTATAATGTAGCAGGTAATTGTAAAGCAGAAAAAATGAAAAACACAATTAAAGTTTTCGTGGAAAAAGCAGATGACGGCACCTATTGGGGCACGACGCAAAACATTCCAGGTGTCATTAGTGCCTATGGGGATTCTTTGCAGGAATTAAAGCAACATCTAAAATCGGCCTTTGAAGACTATATCGAAGTAGCGGAAGCGGAAAAAGAAGAGTGGGTGGCATCTGTAAAGAGATTAAAAAACTGGGAATACCAGATGGATTTGCAGGGCTTTTTCCATCTTATTCCAGAAGTTAAAATATCCGCAATAGGCAGGAAGGCAGGGATCAACGAATCTTTAATTCGCCAATACGTATCCGGTAAAGCAGTGGCATCTGAAAAACGTGTAAAACATATCGAAAAAGCCATTCACGAGTTAGGGCGTGAACTGCAATCGGTGTCTTTTTGAAATAGAGGAGATTGATAATCAAATGAGACATAACCTTTTGATCAAAGCACAAACTTTACTTGTTAAAGATGCGAAGCACCAAATCATAACGCATGAAAATAAACACTTCCATACCTGGGAAATTGAAGCTGTTTTTTGAAAAGGAGCTGAGGGATTCCCGTATTTGTTTTGATCGAAAAGATTTTCCGGGGGCCTGGCATCACTTGGAGCGGGCGCACATTATCGGGCAGCGATATCCTTGGCACCACACCTTGGTTCACTGGAAAATGTTGGTTTTCGGTTTTCGCATCAAGGACAGTCGGGAAATTCTTGGCCAAATCCCCAGGCTTTTGGTGGGGGGCGTCAAGTCTTTTGTAGGTAAAATTCCTGTGGGAAATACAGGTGGGGCGAATGTGCCGCCAATGCAGGCAATGGAAATACAGGAAGACCTGATGAAAATACTTTCAGATAAATGAAAAAACTACAGATAAAAATACCACTAATTCTACCAGAAGTACCCGATGAAAAAGATAAGTGCGTAAATAAGCTCATCGGACAACTTCAGGGCAAAGAAGGAATTGAAGAAGTGCACGTGTCCAATGAAAAGGAAAATGGTGTGCCACAGCTCTGCTTTCACTATGATCCGGATTTAATCTCTATTGCGCGTATTCAACAAATGGCGGAGCAAGCCGGGGCTGAAATCACCAAAAAAATTGGACATATACTCATAGAAGTTGACGGCATTCGCCACACGCGCCACGCCCGGCATATTGAGCGCGACCTTCAGTGTTTAGATGGGATATTGGAAGCCTCCGTATCGGCATCTGGCATGGTGCGGGTAGAGTATGATACTGCAAAAGTAGATGAAGCTGAAATACTGAAAGCACTGAAAAAGGGAGGTCTTGATATACCAGACACAAAAGTAAGTGCTGAACACTATCTTGAGAAAATGGATAAAGCCGATGACGGTGTGGAACAGAAAGAAGGAAGTAAAAAAGAACATGTCCATAAAGAAGGTGAAGATCATGGTCATTCGCATGGCGGGGTTTTCGGCAAAAACACGGAGCTGATCTTTTCCATCATCTGCGGGGCATTGCTCGGAATTGGTTTTGGGCTTTCTTACGTTGATACTATTCCCGCTTGGGTAAGCCTTTCGCTTTACATCGGTGCGTATGTTTTTGGTGGTTTTTTTACTGCCAAAGAAGCGGTTGAGACCGTGGCCAAAGGCGGTTTTGAAATTGATTTCCTTATGCTCGTGGCAGCCATCGGTGCGGCCGTTTTGGGCGAATGGGCGGAAGGGGCCTTGTTGCTATTCCTTTTTAGCTTGGGACACGCACTGGAACATTACGCCATGAACAAAGCCAGGAAAAGCATTGCCGCCCTTGCCGATCTCGCACCAAAAACGGCATTGCTAAAAAAAGACGGTAAGACCGAAGAAGTCGGAATTGAAGAACTGCGCCTTGGCGATATTATCGTTGTTAAACCCAACACTAAAATATCTGCTGACGGCGTGGTGATCAATGGAAAAAGCAGTGTTAACCAAGCACCTATCACCGGCGAAAGTGTACCAGTGGACAAAATCCCTGTGGAAGACCTGGGAAAAGACTTCTCGGCAAAAGATGACATCAAGGATGAAAACCGCGTGTTTGCCGGAACGATCAATGGCAATAGCGCTTTGGAAATTCAGGTTATCAAAGAAGCGAAAGACTCCACGCTGTCCCGACTGGTAAAACTGGTGAACGAAGCGCAGACTCAAAAGTCTCCCACGCAGCTGCTGACCGATAAATTTGAAAAATACTTTGTGCCCTCGGTACTCATACTGGTTGGTGTTTTGCTGCTTGCCTTTTTGGTGATTGAAGAGCCTTTCAGCGCCAGCTTCTATCGGGCTATGGCGGTATTGGTAGCAGCGAGTCCCTGTGCGCTGGCCATTTCGACCCCAAGTGCTGTATTGAGCGGCGTGGCCCGGGCAGCTAAGGGCGGTGTGCTTATAAAAGGTGGCCGCCCGCTGGAAGATTTGGGTGAACTGACCGCTTTGGCATTTGACAAAACTGGCACGCTTACCGAAGGCAAGCCCAAACTTACCGAAGTGGTACCATTGGGGGATATAGAAGAAAATGAACTCTTGAATATAGCTGTTGCCGTTGAAAGTTTGAGCGACCACCCTTTGGCGAAAGCCGTTGTAAGAGACGGGATGAAGCGCCTTAAGGATGCTGAAATTACCCAAGCGTCCGATTTGGAAGCAGTGCTTGGAAAAGGTATCAAAGCTTCACTTGGCAAGGATAGAATTTATATTGGCAACCTGGAACTTTACGATGATCTTGACCATGTGAAAGCGCCGGAAGAAATATCGAATAAAGTAAGAGACCTCGAAAACGGTGGAAACACCACCATGCTTATAAGAAGGAATGAAGACTTCATCGGTATTATCGCACTGATGGATACCCCACGGGAAGCAGCTAAAGAAACGCTGAAAAAATTAAAGGCCATTGGCATAAAACGCATGGTAATGCTCACTGGCGACAATCAAAAAGTGGCCGATGCCGTAGCCTTGGAAATTGGCCTGACAGATACCTGGGGAAGCTTGCTGCCGGAAGAAAAAGTGGATGCCATTAAAAAATTAAAAGAAAAGGAAAGCAAGGTAGCCATGATTGGCGATGGTGTGAATGATGCCCCTGCAATGGCGAATAGTACCGTGGGCATTGCCATGGGCGCGGCCGGCAGCGATGTGGCATTGGAAACAGCAGATATAGCCCTGATGGCAGATAAATTGGAAACCCTGCCTTTCGCCATAGGTTTAAGCAGAAAGGCCAAGGGCATTATCAAGCAAAACCTGTGGGTGAGCTTGGGGGTTGTGGTATTGCTTATTCCGCTTACTATTTCGGGCATAGCTACCATAGGCCCTGCCGTGCTGGTACATGAAGGATCAACTTTGGTAGTGGTTTTTAATGCCTTGCGTTTGTTGGCATATAAGGAGTAAGAAGATTGAAAGATTCACAAAAAATGGAATGTACAACCTATCTGAAACAAGGCCAATCCCAATTTTGGCGCTGGCGGGTATACGTTGAAACCAGCATGATTACTGGAAGGGGAAAGCAGTAAAGATGAAAAAACAATTGAAGGTTTTGGAGAAAAAGCAGACGATGGCACCTATTGGGGCACTACGCAAAATATTTCAGGGTCCTCAGTACCTAAGGTGATTCCTTTCTGGAATTGAAGCAAAATTTAAAAGGGGTCTTCGATGATTATTTCGAAGTTGCAGAAGCGGAAAAAAAAGATCGGGCAGCAGCCGCAAAGAAATTAAAAAACTGGGAATACCAGATGGATTTGCAGGGCTTTTTCCATCTTATTCCAGAAGTTAAAATATCCGCAATAGGCAGGAAGGCAGGGATCAACGAATCTTTAATTCGCCAATACGTATCCGGTAAAGCAGTGGCATCTGAAAAACGTGTAAAACACATCGAAAAAGCCATTCACGAGTTAGGGCGTGAACTGCAATCGGTATCTTTTTGAATTTTGAAAAACCCATCGTTCCAGCCAAAACTTTTTAGGTCATGGCATAAAAGTTTCGCTAGTTATAGATTCAATTACTCCTTAATTTCTCGCAGCCACGATCCACGACAGGACCCAGAAATAGACCTTAATTCTTACCTCAACCGAAAGTTCACATTCAGCTGCTGGCGAGAGCTTACCGCCACACCATTTTTAGACGCCGGACTCCAACCATTTGGCATGGCTATGAAGAGCCTGCGTACTTCTTTGCTAAATTCATGATCGGGAGAATCCAATATCTCGAGCTCCCTGATCTTGCCGCCCACAGTAATGGTAAATTGAGCTTTTACGATACCCGAGCGCCCTGTCCTCGCGCATGATTCGGGATACACCAAATTTGAAGAGACGTACTCGCCCACACTCTTATATGCGCTGATCTTATTGAACTCGGCCGCTTTGTTTGGCAGCAGCTCAGACGCAGCCCTTTCCGACCTCTCGCCCAGCACATACTCGACTTCCAAGAGTGAAAGTTCCGATTGCGAAAAAGAATGAAAGGAAAAGGCAAAAAATAATCCTGTAAAAAAGAGAGAAGTTTTCATTTCTATGATTTTAAGTACGGTTGTTGACTGCAAATTTCTGTCAAGTGTTTGGCGCTACTATCACCCAAAAGGCTGAAATTCGCGTTCCCGGATGCCGTTTCCATTCCATCTTCTCCTATTGGCCCAACAAATTTTTTAGCTTTAGCCGCCAATCCTTCGCTATGTCAAAGCCGATATGCTTGCTTCTCTCCATCCTGATCATTGCTTTTTCAGCATATGGTTTCCAAAATGAAAACGAAGCGCTAGGCAGGTCTAAGGCGCTGCAAGAATCCGAAGAGATCGATCGTGTGAAAATGGTGCTCGCCACATCTACCGATCCTCTGAAAATAGTGGGAAGCTACAACGACCTGGCTTGGGAATATTCCTTTTTTGACTACGACAGTGCCTTGAAATACACGGAGCGTGCATTGCAACTGTCAAACGAATTGGAAGATCCGTATTGGCAAGCTGTATCTATCGAGATGATGGCCATTCTCATGGAAATATCCGGACAGCTCGAAGAAGCAGTGAAGCTCTATTTTGACGTCATACCCATCCGCGAAAGCATAGATGGCAAAGGATTGGAAAACACGTACAATAACTTGGCAATCATCTTTAAAACCCAGGGCAATTTTGAAAAAGCGTACGAATACTTCCGCCGCTCCTACCTCATCGACCTAAAGAATAAAAATGCCGCGGGAATAGCTGGGAGCCTCATCAACATGGCCATCACAGAAAAGAATATGCAGCGCACCGATTCGATAAAGATCCACCTTTGGGATGCCCTGCACATTTGCCAAAAGGAAAACATCAGATCGATCGAAGCCAATGCCATGATCAATCTGGGCAGCGTATACCGCGATGAAGAAGCGCTGGATTCTTCCTACTATTATTTTGATCGCGCGATGAATCTCGCCCGATCAAATCATAATAAGGGTGACATGATCGTAGCCAATATCGGGTTGGCAGAAATCTATGTGAAACGGGGTCAGCTTGAGATTGCATTGACCTACTTTCAAGATGCAGAAGACCTGTCGAATGAGTTGCACTCTGCAGAATATTTGAAAAGGATATTTGCCGATAAGGCGGAAGTCTACACCACTAAAAAAGATTTTGAAAAAGCGCTTTTCTTCAAGGATAAGTACTTCGCCTTACACGATTCACTTACCAATCTGGAAGTAAGCGCACAGGCCAATGAGCTCGAAACCAAGTATCAGACCGAACGAAAAGAACGACAGATCACCCAGCTGCAGCTCGCGCAGGCCGAGCAAGACCTAAAGGCAAAAGAAAGTGAAGATCAGCGTATCATGCTCATATTCGTGGCCATCCTGCTCAGCCTAGTGCTCTGGTTTGGCTTCTATCGCTACCGCAAGCAAGAACGGATGGCGGAGATATTGACCGAGAAGAATAAAACTATCGCTACGGCATTGAATGACCGGGAGATATTACTCCAAGAAATTCACCACCGCGTAAAGAATAACCTACAGGTGGTAAGCAGCCTTTTAAGTATTCAGGGGCGCGAAATATCGGACGCCAAAGCCCTCGAAGCGGTAAATGAAAGCAAATACCGTGTGCAATCCATGGCGCTCATCCACCAATACCTTTACGGCGAGCATGATCTTAAAAGCATTGATATGCAAAAGTATATCACACAGCTGAGCAATAATCTTTTCAATGCTTATAAATTGGATCACGACCTGGTGGCGCTCAAAATAGAAGTAGAGCCGATCCTACTCGATGTGGACACGGCCGTACCGCTTGGAATAATAATAAATGAGCTTATTACCAATTCGCTGAAATATGCCTTTCCCGATAATTCAGAAGGCATACTTACCGTAAAGCTTGCCGAAGAAAATGACCGCCTTAATCTTTCTGTTTGCGATACCGGCGTAGGCAAGTCTGACACGGCCGACTCTAATTTTTCATTTGGAATGAAAATGATAAATGCATTCAAAAACAAGCTAAAGGCCGAAATTGAAACAACCAGTGAAAATGGTTTTCAAGTCTTATTTTCCATTGGAAATTACACCCGATTATGAGCAATAAATATTCCATTCTCATCGTAGAAGATGAACCGCTGATCGCAGAAGATATTGCAGGCTACCTCGTAGAAAGTGGTTTTGATGTGGCCGGAATAGCCAATACAGGGCTCGAAGCACTAGAACTATTGAAAAATAAGACTGCAAATGCCATATTGCTCGACATCAATCTGGGCGATGGAATGGATGGCGTAGAGCTGGCAAATGAAATAAAGCAAAGCTATCAGATACCCTTCGTATTTCTCACCAGCCATGCCGATAAAAGCACGCTCGAGCGTGTGAAACGTACCATTCCGGCAGGCTATCTCCTCAAGCCATTTGATGGCAATGACCTGATGACCTCGCTAGAGATTGCCATTTTCAACCACCTTGATCAAAATCAAGACTCGCGCGAAAAAATGAGCCTTGCATCCCTGAACAGTCTGCTTCCCGTCGCCCTGAGCCAGCGTGAGTTTGAGCTTCTCCAAGCCTTGCGCACCGGCAAAACCAATAAAGAAATAGCCGATCAGCTCTTCATTTCGGTGAATACCGTGAAGAGCCATTTGCTCCATCTTTTCGAAAAACTCGATGTGAACAATCGTACGCACGCCATTTTTCGCATTAGCGAGCTTATGGGTTAATACACTCCTTAGATTAAGCGGCACCCGTAATTCTTCTTCGCCTTTCGGCAAATGCGAGACATGCTGAAGGCATATTTCGGCCTTCTCCGCAATAAATCACCCGAATGGGTGAGCAGGCTTTTCGACGGATGTATCATTTTTGTCGTCACACTAAACCAATCCAAATAGTAATGACGTCACTCACCCAGTTTTTCCTTGTCCTGCTTACTTCTCTATCGGCGATAGCGCTCAGCGCGCAGCCGGGAAATGATGACTGTTCGGCCGCTTTTTCACTCACCATGGGTAGCATCTGCACATCTGTATCGTATACGAGCGTGGCATCGACCGGTGAAGATCTGACCATAGCGGCCAATCCCAGCTGCAACATCTATCAGGGCGGCGATGTTTGGTTTTCATTTACCGTGCCTGCATCTGGCGATTTTAGAGTGACCATGTCAGGAAATAGCTGGAGCCTGTACTCTGGCACTTGCGGGGATTTTACCGAGCTCTTTTGTGATGGCGACAATCATAATTTTAGTGATCCCAGCCTGGCTGGAGAAACGCTCTACCTGCGTGCCTTCCGTTTTAATAATGCCAATGGCTCTGCTTTTGACCTATGCATCTGGGAGCCCGATGTGCCTGTAAATGATCTTTGTGCTGACGCAATTTCACTTTCTGTAGGCACGGAATATGATCCGCAAGTTTATTCATCTCTTTACTCTACTGCAGAAAATCCCGAGCCCGCAGCCAATCCCAGCTGCAATTTCTACCAAGGGGGTGATGTTTGGTTTTCGTTTACCGTGCCTTCATCTGGCGATTTTAGAGTGGCCATGTCTGGAAATAGCTGGAGCCTATACTCCGGCACTTGCGGTGATTTTACCGAGCTATTCTGCGATGGCAACAACAATAATTTCAGCGATCCCAGCCTAGCTGGCGAAACGCTCTACCTGCGCGCTTTCCAATTTAACTCCGATCAGGGTGGCGATTTCGAACTTTCTGTATGGGAGCCCGAAGTACCGGCAAATGACCTTTGCAGTAATGCTATAGTGCTTTCTGTGCCAACTAGCTATGCTCCCCAATCTTACTCTTCGCGATTTACTACTGCAGAAAATCCCGAACCAGCAGCCAATCCCAGCTGCAACTTCTATCAGGGCGGTGATGTTTGGTTCTCGTTTACCGTGCCTGTATCGGGTGATTTTAGAGTGGCAATGTCTGGAAATAGCTGGAGCCTATACTCCGGCACTTGCGGTGATTTTACCGAGCTATCTTGCGATGGCAACAACAATAATTTCAGCGATCCCAGCTTAGCCGGCGAAACGCTCTACCTACGCGCTTTCCAATTTAACTCCGATCAGGGTGGCGATTTCGAACTTTCCGTTTGGGAGCCTATAATACCTGCCAACGACGACTGTGCCGATGCCATTGAAATAACTGTAGGACAGACTTGCTCTACCGCAGATTTTTCAACGCTCTTTACCACATCCGAATCCACTGGCATTGCGCCCGATCCAAGTTGTGATTTCTATAATGGTGGTGATGTATGGTTTACATTCACGGCTCCCCTTTCGGGCAATTTTAGAATAGAACTTACTGGAAATAGCTGGTCACTTTACACCGGTAGCTGTAGCAACTTCACGGAAGTGCGCTGCGATGCGGGTGGAGTAAATTTCAGTGACCCCGACCTTGGCGGCGAGAATCTTTATCTGCGCGCATTTAGGTTCAACTCCGATCAGGGAGCAGATTTCAGCCTCTGTATTTGGGAAATAGATGTTCCGGAAAATAATCTTTGTGCCAATGCAACGAATATTGCGCTCAGTGATTCTTGCGCATACACCTCATTCACGTCGCGCTACTCCACAGCCGAAGGTCAAGGAATTGCGTCCAACCCTAGCTGTGCATTCTATAAAGGCGGCGATGTTTGGTTTACCTTTTCCGCACCACTATCAGGTCAGTTTTCACTAAACAAAGCAAACAATACCAATGGTGGAAATACTTTCTTTTCTTTCTATAACGGTACATGTGGCGATTTTGAAGAAGTACTTTGTTCTGGCGATAGTGAAATAAGTTTTAACGACCCAACGCTCGGCGGGGAAGTAATCTATGTGCGCGCATTTTCATTTAATAACCGCTCAGGCGCCGATTTCGATCTCTGTATCATCAATACTACGGTAGCCGAAAATGATAATTGCGTAGATGCCATCTCACTCGAAGTGGGAAGCAGCTGCACATTTGAGACTTTTAATAATTTTAATACGACCGAAGAAGCTGGGATTGCACCCGATCCCACTTGCGGCATTTTTCAAGGTAGCGATGTATGGTTCTCCTTTGAAGTGCCGGCTACAGGTCAATTTCAAATCAATAGAAATTCAATAAGTGGTAATTCCTTCACCTACGCTTTATACACGGGCAGCTGCGGAAGTTTTGTGGAGTACGACTGCTCGGCCGATGGCGTTCAAGGCCTTTTTGATGCGACCGAATTATCAGGGCAGACTGTTTATTTGAGAGTATTCCGTTTTAATTCTTCCTTCGGCGGCGAATTTGAGCTATGTGTGGTGGCCGGCGATTGCAACGGAGCGGTGGGTGGCAACGCCACACTCGATGAATGCGGCACCTGCGTAGGCGGTAATACCGGACTCGAAGCTTGCATTGAAGATTGCAATGGGGTTTTTGGCGGAACAGCTTCTCTTGATAATTGCGGGACTTGTGTAAATGGAAATACCGGACTCGAAGCTTGCGTAGAAGATTGCAATGGCGACTTCGGTGGCGCGGCTTTCCTTGATAACTGCGGGACTTGTGTAAACGGAAATACTGGACTCGAAGCTTGTGTTGAAGATTGCAATGGAGATTTCGGTGGAGCAGCTTCTCTTGATAATTGTGGGACTTGTGTAAACGGAAATACCGGACTCGAAGCGTGCGTAGAAGACTGCAATGGAGATTTCGGTGGCATAGCCTTCTTAGATAATTGTGAAGTGTGTGTTGGTGGTGAAACCGGAGAAAGCCCTTGTTCTGCAGATTGCAACGGTGACTTCGGTGGAACGGCCTTCATCGATAATTGTGAAACTTGTGTAAATGGAAATACCGGACTCGAAGCGTGTATAGAAGATTGCAATGGTGATTTTGGTGGCACGGCTTTCCTTGATAACTGCGAGACTTGTGTAAACGGAAATACTGGAATCGAAGCTTGCGTAGAAGATTGTAATGGAGACTTTGGCGGAACGGCCGTCCTTGATAATTGCGAAATATGTGTTGGTGGAGAAACCGGCGAAACAGCCTGCACCGCAGATTGCAATGGCGATTTTGGCGGAACGGCCGTCCTTGATAATTGCGAAATTTGCGTTGGTGGAGAAACCGGCGAAACAGCTTGCACTGCGGATTGCAATGGCGATTTTGGTGGATCAGCCGTCCTTGACAATTGCGGGACTTGCGTAGGTGGAGAGACGGAATTGGAAGCTTGTGCGGCCGATTGCAATGGCGACTTTGGCGGAGACGCCGTCCTTGATAATTGCGGAATATGCGTTGGTGGAGAAACGGGCGAAACAGCCTGCACCGCCGATTGCAATGGAGATTTCGGCGGAACGGCCGTCCTTGATAATTGCGAAATATGTGTTGGTGGAGAAACCGGCGAAACAGCCTGCACCGCAGATTGCAATGGCGATTTTGGCGGAACGGCCGTCCTTGATAATTGCGGAACCTGCGTTGGCGGAGAAACCGGCGAAACAGCCTGCACCGCTGATTGTAACGGAGATTTTGGCGGAACAGCCGTCCTTGACAATTGCGAAATATGTGTTGGTGGAGAAACCGGTGAAACGGCCTGCACTGCTGATTGCAATGGAGATTTTGGCGGAACAGCCGTCCTTGATAATTGCGGAACCTGCGTAGGTGGAGATACGGAACTGGAAGCTTGCACGACCGATTGCAACGGCGACTTTGGCGGAGACGCCACGCTCGACGATTGCGGAGTTTGCGACGCCGATCCAGCAAACGATAACGAAACCTGTGAAGATTGCGCTGGCGTGCCAAATGGCGGTTCGACCGTGGATGCCTGCGGCGTTTGTGACAGCGATCCATCAAACGATAACGAAACCTGCGCCGACTGCAACGGCGATCCGAACGGAAGCGCTTTCCTTGACAATTGCGGGACTTGCGTAGGTGGAGAGACGGAATTGGAAGCATGCACCGCCGATTGCAATGGCGACTTTGGCGGAGACGCCACGCTCGACGATTGCGGAGTTTGCGACACCGATCCAGCAAACGATAACGAAACCTGTGAAGATTGCGCTGGCGTGCCCAATGGCGGTTCGACCGTGGATGCCTGCGGCGTTTGTGACAGCAACCCGACCAATGACAACGAAACCTGCGCCGACTGCAACGGCGATCCGAACGGGACGGCTTTCCTCGACAATTGCGGGACTTGCGTAGGTGGAGAGACAGAACTGGAAGCATGCACCGCCGATTGCAACGGCGACTTTGGCGGAGACGCCACCCTCGACGACTGCGGGGTCTGCGACAGCATCCCTGTAAACGATAACGAGACTTGTGAAGATTGTGCCGGTGTGCCCAATGGCGGTTCGACCGTGGATGCCTGTGGCGTTTGTGACAGCGATCCATCAAACGATAACGAAACCTGCGCCGACTGCAACGGCGATCCGAACGGAAGCGCTTTCCTTGACAATTGCGGGACTTGCGTAGGTGGAGATACGGAACTGGAAGCTTGCACGGCCGATTGCAATGGCGACTTTGGCGGAGACGCCACGCTCGACGATTGCGGAGTTTGCGACGCCGATCCAGCAAACGATAACGAAACCTGTGAAGATTGCGCTGGCGTGCCAAATGGCGGTTCGACCGTGGATGCCTGTGGCGTTTGTGACAGCGATCCATCAAACGATAACGAAACCTGCGCCGACTGCAACGGCGATGCAAACGGGACGGCTTTCCTTGACAATTGCGGGACTTGCGTAGGTGGAGAGACGGGCGAAATAGCGTGCGATTTTGATTGTCCTTCTCTTGAAGCCGATATTGGTGATGCTTGCGACGATACCGACCCAAATACTGAGAATGACCAGATCACCAACTCTTGTGGCTGCGAAGGGATTCCAATAGCGACCGGAACCTGTGAAGAATTCGTTTATTACCTCGCCGATTATTCCGGTGGTGCATTCACGGATATTTACGAAGTTTCGCTCGTAGGTGAGATCGCAATGATGACCTACGTGGCCAGCGCAAGCGGAGAAGTTCACATCGCTTACGACACTGCCAGCAATCTGCTTTACGCGGTTGGAAAGCTTACCAATAGCTACCAAACCTTGAATCCGCATCTGGACAACCCAACGTTGAGCGCACCGGTAAATTTGGGTACCAATCTAGGACAGCTGACCGGAGCAACTTTTGCCGCCGATGGAAATCTATTGCTATCAAGCCAATCGACCAAGATCGTCTATTCGGTAGATATTCAAACCAATGCGGTGACTGTATTTGACTCTTATTCGCCAATCTTGGGCGGTGATATCGCAACTGACCTGAGCGGGACTATCTTTCTGGCCACCAACCTTGGCAATTCACTGTATAAACTAAATCAGCAGAATCTGATGGCAGACCTGTTCCTTGGTTCGCTCGGTAACATGAGCACTGGATTGGCAGCGACCGATACTGACCAATTATTGGTTTCTAGGCGCAACAACTCTTCGCTCGAGCTGCTAAATCCAGATGGTTCTCCAGCAGGCTTTGATTATGACCTGATGGTTAATGGCGAGCCATTTACTCTCGCCTTTGGAGATATGGCTTCAGGTTGCAATACTTTCGAAGAAGTGGAACCGGAGACCTGTGAAAACTTCCGCAGCTTCTATGCCCAGCTTTCGATTGACTAGAGCGAAACGGTGGTTTTCGAAGTTGACTTTAGCGGAAGCGACGCCAACCTATCGGGAGTTACTTCGGTTCCTTTTGAAGCGGCCATTGGTTTTGACGCGTCAAACGAACTGCTCTACCTTTTCGGAAAAAGCAATGCAACACTGATGGAATACGACCTGACAAACGGCTCATTATCGAGTGGCACCGCCGTTTATCAAGCTCCTACAGGCGTGACGGGAGCCGTATTCAATCCAATGGATGGATTGCTGTACATCTGCGATTCACGCACCAACGCTATTTACACGGTAAGTCCGATCTCGGGCGTGGTTGAATATTATACCAATGCCAACGTAAGGGGTGGTGACCTTGGGATACTGGATGATGGCAGTCTGTTCTTGGCCACGCAGGGCGGAGATGCTTTGATCATGATCGATGACATGGCTCCCGCCGAATTTACCGGTTCCCTTCCGGCAAAAACCACCGGCCTGGCAGCATCAAATACTTCCCTTGGCTTTTTGGTTTCCAATTTTGGAAGTCAGGTATTCACGGAGATCAGCGCGGTAGATGCCAGTGTAATCACAGCTTATAATGTCCTTCTCAATGGTCAATCTTTTACCCTGTCCTTTGGCGATATGGCAGCAGGCTGCGCCGGCGGTTCTGACCTGAGCAAGAACTCGAAAGTTTCCACGAAGTTGAGTGCCAGTAGGCTGGATGGTTCAAAGTCGGCTTTGGCCGCATGGCCAAATCCGGCTCAGGATCTAAGTCAAATCGCATTCGACACCCAGCAGACTGGTCGCACGCGAGTGGCTCTGTACGATCTGCAAGGAACAGAGAAGGCGGTGCTCTTCGAAGGGGAGACCAAGGCAGGAGAGCGGTATAATCTCGCTTACGATACTTCTAGCCTTCCGAATGGAGTTTACATCTATAGAATGCTAAGCGGCAATGGACTCATTACCGCGAAATTGATCATACAGCATTAATTTTTTTCATATCAGGGTTGGGAGTGCCTAAGTGATTGGTAGCCCAAACCCTAACCGTTTAACCAATCAAACAACCAAAAGTTAAGAACCTTTTCGCGAAAGCGGGAAGGTTTTTATTTTAGGATCAAACCTATTCCTAATACACCACAATCTTCTTAACCACCTGTTCCTTTTCGGTGATAATTTTTACCAAATAGAGTGCAGGAGAAAAAGCTGAAAGATCAAGTGTTTTGCTTTCTGGCGGATAAGTCTTTAGAACCCTTCCCGAATGATCTAGAATGGCAATCTCCTTAATGATGGAATTTCCCTTGTTGGCGATATAGATCAAGGTATTGGCAGGATTGGGATAGAGCAGGATTGAATGATCGGTCTCATCGCTTTTTACATCAAGGGTGATCGGCTCGGCGCTTCTCATGAGCAGTCCATTCTCGCCGGCGGCATAGGCGGTGCCGTTTTCTAAAATGGCCACGGTATTAATAGGTTCTTCCGCATAATAAAAACTCCATCCAATAGCAGTGTGAACCACAATGGCGCCATAATTCTGGTTGCTTTCGGCACCAGCCAGTCCAAGACCGCTTTCCAAAAATTCCATAGCCCTAAATTGAGGATAAAAGAAGGATGGAAACCAAGAAGGATCGACTGCAAAGGTCAGTCCATCATCTAGTGACTTATACATACTATTATAAAGATCGGAAGTAGCCGCAAACCAAATATTTCCACCCGCATAGGCCATGGCTGCCACACCTGTAGTATCTAAGAAAAGAGTATCGGCATCATTAAATATAGTGCTACGCCTTAATAGATTGCCATCTTCATGTCCCAATATTAAAGTGCCTGTATTCGGATTTACATCGATGCCCGTATATCCACCACCATTACCGAAATAGCTCGTGTCACTACCGAAAACTGAAAAAGGCCCATCGTAAACGTAGGTAAAAGCGCTACCGCCCGAACACCTTTCTCCAAAGAGGGTATGCTGCACATAGCCATTGCCATCAAATTGGGAAGTAATATCCAACCCTTTAGCTTCGCAAATCGGCGTGCCGATACCGAAATTTTCACTGTAATTTTCACCATCGTCGGATGTGATAACCGTAAACAGGGGTTGTTTCCATACCAAGACCAGCCCGCTGCCAAGCCCCCGAATGAACCACCCACCTGCCGCTCGACCGCAACAATATCACCAACTCCACCTTCGGCTTGGCCGATTGCCGGCACAGGCAAATCCTGCCACGTGTCCCCACCGTCAACGGTCTTTTTAAAAAGAGAATTCTTACCCACCATATAGCCGGTATCCGCATCCAAAAAATAGATGTCATTGATCGTTTTGGTAGTTTCGGTATTCAAGGTTTCCCAAGCTACAGACTGCGCCTGAGCTATGGATACCAATAGAAAAAAAGCCGGCAATAAGAAGTTGATTCTATTTTTCATATCGATTAGGTTATACTGGTCAGAACAAATTTTAATAGAGCCGTATTTCTAGAATTAAACCGTTTTGACTATGGGTTTATTTTCTAAACACTCTGCTCTTCCAAGTATATAAACCTAGCCATTTTCTTTCGTAACCATCACCACTAAAATAAGTAAGGTATGAATCCCAATAAGATCCCCGTCTGAAAAAACATTGTCAAAGTTATAGGCCTGAAAGTCATCTTGCCTATAAAATCCGGATAAGGTCAGCGTTCAAATACCGAAACCGTCCCCGATTTTGTTTCGGCCGTAGGAAGAATTGTTCGGTACCTTAAAGTCCAATAATAGACCGCTTCGGAAACCACGCGTCCGTTCAAACGACCGTCCCAACCAAGATTTAGATTATCTGTTGTGTACATCAATATGCCCCAACGGTTATAGATGGACAAGCTGCCGGCTAAAATGCCTTTCATGCTTAAGGGGGCAAAGCGATCATTCCTGCCATCTCCGTTTGGCGTGAAAACATTGGGCATTGTCAGTTCAACCTCACAATCGCGAAAGGCGAGCTCAAAAGTATCGGTGCGGGTGCAAAGTGAATCATAAATTTCGAGCGTATAAAGCCCAGCATCGTAAAGCGTCCGCATAGAATCTGTCGAGCCATCGCTCCATAAAAGATTATAGCCTTCTGCAGATATAGCCACTTCCAAAGCTTCCGTATCACAAAGCAGCAAGAGACTATCCAGCTCCAGTCGCGGTAGTGAATCAAAATGGACAGAAAAGTCTTGATAGGTCGTGCAATGCGGTTGCGAAATCTTTACAGAATAAAGCCCTGTTTCTGTCACTTCAAGTCGCGGTGTGGTGGCGCCATTACCCCAGAGATAGGTGGCGCCCGGCTGGCTTGCATCCACTACCCATTCTATTTGATCACAAAGCAATGTGTCGGATTGAATACGGGCAGTCTCAAGCCGGTATTTTGCAAAATAAGAATTCCAACCAATGCCACCCATGGAAAGAAATTCTTCGTCTTCGTCGGGATCAAAATCAACCTGGTAACGAAAACCGCCGCCCACATATTCATGTTGATCGCTCAATGCTATTGAAGCGATAAGCGGGCCGCTGCTACTTCCGCCAATCTGCTTTACCTGAAGGAAATTTCCATCAGCGTCATAAGACGCCAGAAAATGGGTGGAAGCAGATGATAGATTCGATTGAAAAGGAAAGTAAGCATCGGAGGGGTCAAAATCTGCAAACCCAATAGAACCATTTAAATAAATATTGTCCCGGCAATCGATCTCCATATCATAGATCGGGCAGAAACCACCGATCAAACCTTTTGCCCAAATGTAATTTCCGTCTGCATCGAATTTTGCGAAGTATGCTGAAGTGGAAAGCCCACTAAAAATATAGCTCAGCCCTGCTCCAGGATCAAAATCGGCGGTTTGCTTAAAATTACCAGCTATCAAAATGTCACCTTGGCCGTTTTCACGGATCACAATATTTTCAGTGTTACCGCAACAGCCATAGCTATTTAAATTCAAGCGTTTTGCCCAGACAAAAATTCCGTCAGGCGTGTATCTGGCAAAAAATCGATCGGCAGCACTTTCCGCCGTCATGATCCATTCTGGCAGGCCCGGATCAAAATCCACGGCATTTCCAAAATAGCCCGAAATAAGGAAGTCGCCGTTTTGGCAAATTGACAAGTCCGTGATATTTCCCAAATTACTTATGCCCGTAATTGCGTTGCCATAGATCAAATTGCCATCGCCGTCGAATTTGGCCCAAAATCCACCGCCATCCGTGCCATCCAAAATCAATTCCCCATCGTTGGGATCGATATCCAGAAATCCATAAAACCTACCGGCAATAAGAATGCTGCCATCGGTATCGCAGCGCACCCTATTTGGAATTGCGCCATAATCACCGTGAAATTCTTTTGCAAAAAGCAGATTTCCCTCTGGATCATATTTCGCAAAAAAGGCAAAGCCACCATTTGTACTTTCGTTCCCTAAAATAGCTTCGCCAGGACCGGGATCGAAATCAATTGGTTCGAGGCCATTTCCAGTGAATATCACATTATCATCCTTATCCACCGTTACCGAATGGCCATAAGCATTCCATGCAGATGGAAATACATGCGCCCATAGAACATTGCCATCAGGGTCGTACTTTGCCAAATATGGATTCTGATCTTGCGTGATCAACAATAATTCTTCTGCGCCCGGATCAAAATCCACGGTGTCGGTAGAATATCCGGTTATGATCAGATTTTCTTGCGAATCCAAGACGATGTCGTTTGCTAAAGACATTCCGGGTTCAAGATTTTCGATGGTCGATGTCCCGCGGCCTTTTAGGCTATTGGCCCATACATAGGTTTGAGCCTGGGCAGGGCTCCATAATATTAAAAGGGTAAGGCAGATCATCGCCACGCCAAGAGCCGAAAATCTGGCATCAAAAAAATCATTGAGAATTCCGTTTAGATATTGTGAGAGACTTTTCAATATTATGGAGCTTTAAGATGCAAGCCTGCACTGAGCAAAGTGTGGGCAGTTCTTTGTGACTACATCACCAAAAATATGTAAATGGGTTGGCATGATGCTCATTGGCAATTCTATAATCTCTTCAGGATTGAAATGCTCCCAGACTCTAATTAATCTAAGAGAGCTTCTTAAAGCAGTAAAAATACCAGCCGCCTGATACGCATAAAAACTTAGCAAAGAGAAAGTAAAAACATTATTCACCCGCGTGCAGCATAAAAAGATACCGTTCTCAAGTCTTTTATTTTTAATTTCACAGAGAAACCCTACTGAAATGGAAACGATATACATCAAAAATATGGTCTGCCCGCAATGCATTAAAACGGTTGCATCCATATTTCAAGAACTGGGACAAACCCACGCTGAAGTCGGTCTCGGCTATGTAGAGAACGTGGGCATTTCTTCTTTCAACCTATTAGATCATAAATTAGAAGCGGAAGGTTATGAACGGTTGATCGACAAAGAAGCTATTTTAGCCGGCAGCATTAAAAACCTGTTGATCGGGCTTATTTCAAAAGACGATCAAAATATATATAAGCAGAACATCTCTTTCATTCTCACGGAAAAGCTAGGAAAACCGCACCCCGAATTGGCGGCTTCTTTTCAAAAACATAATGACCAGTCAATAAAAGCGTATTGGCAAGCACTGCGACTCGAAAAGGCAAAAGAATGGCTGAGCTATGGGGAATTAGCGATCACCGAAATCGCCAAGAGATCTGGCTATAATTCGCTTCAAGCGTTCAGTAAAGCATTCAAGTCAAAGGAAGGAAATAGCCCTAGCGAATTCCGAAAAGCCAAACCGACACAGAGAAAAATGCTTAACTCATTGTGATTTAAAGAGAAGATTAAGTTAAGTTCTTGGAATAAATGACAAGTTGAAATAAGGATTGTGGAATGGAATTAGCGCGCTATGGCTAAATTCACTAATCTAAATACTATGAATGATTCAAAAGAACTACTTGTAAAATTGGCCAACTGCGTGGCGGCCTGCGAAAATTGTGCGGATGCCTGTCTTGACGAAGGCAATATCGAGAAAATGAAAGATTGCATCAGGACGGACAGGGACTGCGCCGATATCTGCAATACCACTGCAAGGCTTGTAGCAAGAGACAGCGACAGTGCTGCATCATTACTGGAAATCTGCGAAGATATCTGCCGCCAATGCGCCGAAGAATGCGAGCAGCACGAAGCCCAGCATTGCAAAGATTGCGCTGAAGCTTGCCGCGATTGTGAAAAGGCGTGTCAAACAGTTTAATACCATTTTAAAGTAAAGCGGTCGAAAATGCTTCGACCGCTTTTCTTAGTATAATTTTCATCCGATCTACGCATAAACCCTAATTTCATGCAGCATCTTTTAAGAACCCTGGCCAGCTTTATTTTTGCTATCCTAATTACTGATTTTGCCCAGGGACAGGCGCTACAAGATACCATTACCTATACGCTCACCATTGAAAAACAAAAGGTAAACAAAGCCGGTGAAGATGTAATGGCCATGACAGTAAACGGTGGAATCCCCGGCCCAACCATCCGATTTACTGAAGGGGATTATGCCGTGATTTATGTGGAGAATAAAATGGATGTGGAAACATCGGTACACTGGCATGGGATAATCCTTCCCAATTTTTACGACGGCGTACCCTACCTTACCACGCCCCCCATCAAGGCCGGCACCACTTTCAAATATGAATTTGACCTAAACCAATCCGGTACCTATTGGTATCACTCCCATACTATGCTGCAAGAGCAAAGTGGCGTATATGGGAGCATACAGATAGACTCCAAAGAGAAAACCCTAGATTATGACCACGACCAAATAATCTTGCTATCGGACTGGACAAACCAAAAACCGATGAACGTAATGCGCAATTTGAAACGCGGTAATGAGTGGTACAATATTAAAAAAGGAACTGCGACCCCGCTGAACCGCGTAATAGGCCGTGGCGGATTTGGCGCCCAGCTCAACTTTTGGAAGCAAAGAATGGAAAGTGCAGATATCGCCGATATTTATTACGATGCCTTCCTGAACAATGGAAAAGTGACTTCGGAATATCCCGACTACAAGCCCGGCGATAAAGTACGGCTTAGGATTATCAACGGGTCGGCATCTTCGCAGTTTTGGATGACCTTTGGTGGCGAAGATCCGGTCTTGGTATCTGCCGATGGGCTGGATGTGGTACCAGTGAAGCACATTAAAACATTTATTGCCATTGCCGAAACCTACGACTTTATCATCACCATTCCCGAAGAGGGGAGAATAGAAATGCGTGCCATGGCGCAAGATGGCTCGGGAACTACTTTCGCGTACTTTGGAGAAGGTGAAACGCTGGAAGCCGAAATTCTAGAAAGGCCTGACAAAATCGGCATGATGATGCAAATGGCCAAAATGGATATGCGCATGGGCGCTCCTGCCACACAATGGACGCCCAATAATCCCGCACCGGAAAAAATGATGAACAACTGGGGAATGCAAATGGAGGGTATTGACCGACTCTAAAATGGAACATGGCAAGCACGGGAAAATCGACCATTCCATGATGGATCATTCCAAAAAAGATAAAATGAACAGGCCCGATGCGGATAGTTCAGATATGAAAATGGAAAATGGTGAAATGGAGCATTCTAAAAGGAATAATATGCAAGGGGCCGATTCATCGGAAATGAAAATGGATGGTATGAAGGAAGGCGAAATGGAAATGCCCGGAATGGACATGTTTGCCGAATACAATTACGACTATCTCAAATCGTCCGGGAAAACGGATTTTGACAAAGACCGGCCACGCAGGGAAGTGCTGCTGAACCTTACGGGAAATATGTGGCGGTACATTTGGAGCATGAACGGAGTACCATTGGCGGAAGCCGATAAAATAAAAATCAAAAAAGGCGAAGTGGTACGCTTTACGCTAAATAACCTTACCATGATGCACCACCCCATGCACCTGCACGGCCATTTTTTTAGGGTGGTAAATGTCAACGGCGAATATTCACCTTTGAAACATACCGTGAATGTGCCACCCATGCAAAAAACGGTCATCGAATTTGACGCGAAAGAAGACAGCGATTGGTTTTTTCACTGCCACGTGCTGTACCACATGATGGGCGGCATGGCGCGCATAGTGAGTTACGATAGCATACGCGACCCACGGATGAAACCTTATCCCCTAAAAAAACTCGTGAATGAAGGAAACCATTTTTACAATTGGGGTATGGTCGACGTGGCCTCGCACATGAGCGAACTGAATTTGGTAAGCGCCAATACCCGCAATCTTTTTGCATTGAGAACGGAGTATGGCTGGAACCAAAACATGGAAGGCGAGCTGACCTATGAAAGGTTTTTGTACGATTATTTCAGGGTGTACGGTGGGGTGAACATTGAAAATGAAATGGAAGACAGCTATGACGAGATCAATGCAACGGCCATCGCCGGTATCCGGTTTTTCACGCCATATATGTTCAACCTTGATGTGCGGATAGACAGCGAACTGCGGCCACAGATCAGATTGTCAAGGGAGCTGATGATTTTTCCAAAGACCGCTATTTATGGGGAATACGAATATCAATTTGATGTGGGTTGGGTGAACGACCTGGATACTGAAAATACTATTGGAAAAACCAATTACCGTGATGAAATCACTTGGCAGGTAGGGGTGGAATATTTGCTTTCGCGAAATTTTTCGATCATGGCAAGCTATGACAATCGGTTTGGCGGCGGTGGCGGATTGTCGGTAAAATTCTAATCTTTAAGCCATGGATGGTTTTTTGTCAAAATGGGGCGAAGCAGCGTACACCGCCACCGATTTTTTCTGGATGGCGCTCTGGGCCTTTGCCCTCGGCTATGTGGTAAGTGCATTGATACAGGTATTCGTTACACAAGGTCGGATGCAGAAAACGATGGGCGGCGACGACAGTAAAGGTGTTTTGCTCGGGACTTTTTTTGGGTTCATCAGCAGCTCGTGCAGCTTCGCGGCACTCGCCACCACCAAAACCCTGTTTAAAAAGGGGCGAGTTTTATTTCTTCCATCGCCTTTTTATTGGCCGGCACCAATTTGGTGATCAAGCTGGGTATCGTAATCTCCATTTTTCTCGGCTGGCAATACATGGTCGGGGAGTATTTGGGCGGCATCCTTTTGATCCTTTTTTCCTGGTTGCTGATCCGCTTGGTCAATCCCAAAAAACTCATCAAAAAAGCCAAGGAAAATTTGGGTAAAGCCGAAGAAATGGGCGGTAGCCAAAAATCCTTTATAGAGAAACTGAAGTCGCCGGAAAGCTGGGGCAAGGTGGGGATGCAATACGGTATGGAGTGGCAGATGGTGTGGAAGGACGTAACCGTGGGCTTTACCATTGCCGGGATTGTGGCGGCTTTTGTGCCCGACTCATTTTTCGAAACATTGTTTATCAATACCGGCGGCGGCCAAAATGAATTTGGTTTTTTCACGCTACTTGAGCACGTGCTGGTAGGGCCGCTCACGGCATTTCTGACCTTTATCGGTTCTATGGGCAATATCCCGCTGGCGGCATTGCTCTACGGCAAAGGAGTGAGTTTTGCTGGGGTGATGGCGTTCATTTTCAGTGATTTGGTGGTGTTTCCGGTTTTGCGCATCAATGCAAAATATTACGGTTGGAAAATGTCTTTCTTCATCCTGTTCCTGCTATTTACCTCCCTGATAGCCACTTCGCTTTTGCTGCATTATGGATTCAACCTGTTCGACCTGCTACCAAAAGGAACAGGGAAAAGCATCGTAGATCAAGATCATTTCAAGATAGATTATTCCTTCTATTTGAACATTACCTTTCTGGCCTTGAGCGGTTTTTTGATCTATCTCGGGTTTTTCAAAAAGGACATGGATATGCACGGCCACGCCATGGCGCCCAAAAGTCAATTGCTCGAAACCCTATTAAAATGGGCGGCTATTATTTGCTATTTCTGGTTGGCAGGAGGCTTGGTGGTGAAGTTCTTTTTATAAAATAATCGCTTCAAAATATCCGAAAAAACCAAAATGGGTCTTGGGATTTTCTAAAACCAATCTATGCCAAAATCTGCGATGGGTAGCAATCCGTCAAAGCTTGTCTTTTGGGATAAACATTTCCTTTGAGATGATCCGTGTATGCTTAGAATTTTTCCATTCCGATTCATACCGCTCCATGATGTTTTCAAAAAAACCACGGTTCTCCAGTTTGGCTTGGGTCTTGTCCAATACTCCCTGTGGCGTTATAATGGGTGCCCTGCTATTGACTAATTCTTTCGCTCTTTCAAAATCTTCGTTGTCGGCGGTCAAGGGTTCCAACCCAACTCGGTACTTCCATGCTCCCATCTCTACATTTACCAAAACCATATAGGTCTCCCCTGCGGCTAAGTCACACTCAAGAAACTCTTTATCTTCCGAAGAAGCCCATAAGAGATGCTTGCCTGCTGGCACTTCAAAACGCATATAGTTCTTGCGTTTAAAAATCCCTATGAACTTTGAGTCTTCAAAATATTCGAATGATGTAGTCCCGCCAAAACTTGAAACCCTGACGAAATAAATCGCAGCATTGCCGCTGGCCGGTGCCACGAAGCCCTGGCCGTAGACTGATTGAACTGATAAAACACTTACTATAAAAACGAAAAGGAAGGTTATTCTGACCATTATGGTTGTTTTTAAACATTAAATGTAAACATTTCGTGCACTCTGAAGCAAAATTAAATCTGGACAAGGATCATTTGATCACCCCTTCCGCTTATACACCGGCACGGTGCTACAGGGCTCCCCAAACATAATGGACTTCACCACGGGAGTGAGTTTGGCAGCGATCAATCCGTAAGCAGAAAAATCCATCGCATTATCGCCGCAGCCTTTTACGATCACCCGCACATCTTGATAAAGGGTAGCGTCAAACGCAGCTATTTTCTCTAGCACGAGCTCTGCCCTAAATTTATCGGGACTCCCGAAATATAACCGCGAAGCAAATGGCGCCAAATGGGTAGCCAAAAGCATCCATGCCCAATTGGGAATTATAGCATCGGCACTACAGTAAATGGCCAAATTCTTATTGGCATAAGCCGACCAATCGATAGCAGCGATAAAGGCTCGGAAATCTTTCTCTTTCAGCGCGATGCCTTCCCAAAGCTGATCTCTGATATCGAGCGAATCAATGGCTTCGGTACTGGCAAATTGATCCATCTCCAAAATGACCAGTCCACTTTTGGCAACTTTATTTTCTATGGCAATGTCTTCCTTCATTATAAAAACCCAAGTTCGAGCTGTGCTTCTTCGCTCATCATTTCTTTGTCCCATGGTGGCTCGAAAGTGATCTCTACGATCGCCTTTTTCACTTGCTCCAAGCCTTCTACTTTCGATTCCACTTCGGCGGGCAGCGACTCTGCCACTGGGCAGGATGGCGAAGTAAGGGTCATGTCGATCTTCACTTCGTTATCGTCCGATATCTCAATATTATAAATCAAGCCAAGCTCGTATACATCTACCGGTATCTCAGGATCGTAAACGGTTTTAAGAACCGTCACTATTAGATCTTCTAGTTCCCTCTTATCCATTATTGTTCTTGTTTGGTTTTATAGGCCAAGGCGTATAATTTCATCTGCTTCACCATGCTCACCAGTCCATTGGAGCGCGTAGGCGAAAGATGCTCTTTCAAACCGATCGCATCTATGAATTGCAGTTCGGCACTGATTATCGCATCGGGCTTTTGATCATTGAGCACGCGTATCATCAGGGCTATTATACCCTTCGTGATCACCGCGTCGCTATCTGCCGTAAACTTGATCACCTCATCCTGATCTTTGGCGCTAAGCCATACCTGAGATTGGCAGCCCTTGATCAAATTTTCATCAACCTTCTCACTATCCGCTATCAGCGGTAGGCTTTTACCAAGGTCTATGAGATGCTCGTACTTATCCATCCAGTCGGGCAGGAAGGAAAACTCTTCAATGATCTCGGCTTCTATTTCGGGAATAGCGGCGGCCATTAACGTAACATTTTAACGGCGCGTTTCACTCCTTCTACCAGCTTGTCCACTTCTTCGAAAGTATTGTAAACGGCAAATGAAGCACGTACGGTTCCGGGTATTCCAAACTTCTCCATGAGTGGCTGCGTGCAGTGATGCCCTGTGCGTATGGCGATACCCAATTTATCGAGGATCGCACCAATATCGGTCGGGTGCGTGCCATCAACGATGAAAGATACCACGCTCGCTTTTTCCTTGGCAGTGCCTATGAAGCGGATTCCTTCCACTTCGCCCAGCCGATCGGTAGCATATTCAACCAATGCCCTTTCTATCGCTCCAATTTTCTCAATGCCCGTATCGTACATAAAGTCTACGGCTTCCGCCAATCCGATTCCAGCTTCGATATTTGGCGTGCCGGCTTCGTATTTATAGGGCAGCTCATTATAGGTGGTTTTCTCAAAAGTCACCGTCTTTATCATCTCTCCACCACCTTGATAGGGCGGCAATTGATTAAGCACATACTCCTTTCCATAAAGGATGCCGCTCCCTGTAGGGCCATACATCTTATGACCTGAGAATACGTAAAATTCGCAGTCGATATCTTGGACATCTATCTTTAAGTGCGGAGCGGTCTGGGCGCCATCTACCAGCACCCACGCACCTTTTTCATGCGCCGCGGCTGTAAGTTCTTTTACAGGATTGATAGTGCCGAGCGCATTCGAGATATGCACTACGCTGACCAATTTCGTTCTTTCATTCAGCTTTGCATAGAAGTCATCCAAATTAAGCGAGCCATCATCGTTTACCTTTGCCACCACTAGCTTAGCGCCTGTATCGGCAGCGGCCATCTGCCAAGGGACAATATTGGAATGGTGCTCCATCTCGGTGATCAATAGCTCATCTCCCTTCCGGAAATATCCCTTGCTCAGGCAGTATGAGATAGTATTGATCCCGTCGGTGCAGCCTTTCGTAAAAAGAACTTCTTTGGTAGACCGCGCATTGATAAAGCCGCGCAATTTTTCTCTGGCCGCCTCGTACTTTTCGGTAGCCAGCTGACTCAAAAAGTGTACTCCGCGATGTACATTGCTGTGGTCAAAAGAGTAATAATCTGTAATGGCCTGCAGCACGCGCTGCGGTTTTTGAGAAGAAGCCGCATTATCCAAATAAACCAAAGGATGCCCGTTGACTTCCCGCTTTAGGATGGGAAATTGCGCACGGATCAATTCATTCTCTATAATCGTCTTCGTCTCTACCTGGCTCATTATTCTACTGCTAAAAGTTTCTTTGCTATCCGCTCTTCCAAAAATTCCGTGAGGCCTGTGTTGACCAATCTACTGATCACATCGCCGGCAAATGCGGCTACGAGCATCTTCTTGGCTGTCATTGGCGAAAGCCCACGCGAGCGTAAATAGAAGAGTGCTTCTTCATCAAGCTGGCCAGTGGTACTTCCATGGCTGCACTTCACATCATCGGCATATATCTCAAGCTCAGGCTTCGAATTTACCGTGGCCGTATCGCTTACCAATATGTTGCCATTGCTTTGAAAGGCGTTGGTCTTTTGGGCATCTTGACGCACAAAGACTTTTCCGTTGAAAACGGCAGTCGCATTGTCCATCAGCACGCCCCTATACAATTCATTCGATTCACAATGGGGCTCTTCGTGATCTATTACCGTATGGTTATCAATATGCTCACTTCCGGAAGGGATATAAAACCCATTGAGATTCACTTCGCTTGAAGATCCCTTGATCCGGGCATTCGTATTGTTTCGCGTCCACTTACCACTAAGGGTGAAGTTATTGAGCGTCAAGTTTGAGTCGCGCTCTACGATAGCTTCTACTTCGTGCATGGTATAGCTATTGGGCGAACCCATCTGCACCACGTCGCAGCCGAAATGACTATTTTCTTCGAGGTAGATGCTCGTCACCTTATTGGCAAATGTTGCTCCCGATCCCGCGTGAATATCGTACTCGGTCATTTTCATCGCAGAGCCTTTCTCCATGTAAACCGTGTTTCGCGGTTGGGTGATGGCGAGCTCCCCTGTGAAAACATTCACCACGTTCAATGCTTCCACACTTGTATTCATTGACACC
This sequence comes from uncultured Cryomorphaceae bacterium, assembly GCA_963836915.1. Taxonomy (GTDB): domain Bacteria; phylum Bacteroidota; class Bacteroidia; order Flavobacteriales_D; family Cryomorphaceae; genus Cryomorpha. The sequence continues at coordinate 2,415,571 of CAWILH010000002.1, forward strand.
CTAATGCTATATCCATCTTGCGGGATAGCCGTATTGAGCACTTTCATGGGCGTATCGGTATTCAGGTCATATCCAATGAAATGGCTGATTGGGAAATCGGTAGATCCTGAAAAGCTAGATATCTTTAATCCATCCGGCCCATCGAGTTTCGAATGCTCATCACTAAAATGTCCATTGATGAAAACCAATCTATTCTGTAGCTGCGAAATATCAATGGGCAAGTGCGGCAGGCTCCTCTCGCGGGTAAAACCCCACTTTTTTGAAGCGATCTGGCCGGTGCGGGTATACTTCCAATATTCCTGACGGGTATTGGGGAAGTCTAAGCCAGATAGTTCGAGCTTCGCCTGCTGTGCATGCGACTTAAAAAAATGCGGTACCGTGGCCACTTGGGTTGATTCAAGGGCTTCGGCCAATGCGTTTAACTTCGTTGTTTTTTCCAATATCTCCATATCAGGCTGGTACTCCATCCAGGTCTTTTTTGATCCAGTCATATCCTTTCTCTTCAAGTTCGAGCGCTAGATCTTTACCACCCGTTTTTACGATTTTTCCATCGTATAGCACATGCACGAAGTCCGGAACGATATAATCGAGCAACCGCTGATAATGCGTAACCACGATAAAGGAGCGCTCTTCGCTGCGCATTTTGTTCACTCCATTGGCTACTATCCGCAGGGCATCAATGTCAAGACCGCTATCGGTCTCATCAAGGATGCAGAGTTTCGGGTCGAGCATGGCCATCTGAAAAATCTCGTTCCGCTTCTTTTCGCCTCCGCTAAAACCTTCATTTACTGAACGGTTGGCAAGCTTATTATCGAGTTCTACCAAAGATGCTTTCTCCTTTACCCTTTGCAAAAAGTCTTTTGCGCTCATCGGCTCTTGCCCCAATGCTTCGCGGCGCTCATTGATGGCCGCCTTTAGGAAGTTGATATTGCTCACTCCCGGTATCTCTACCGGATATTGAAAAGCCAAAAACACGCCAGCATGAGAGCGCTCATCTGCTCCGAGGGCAAGGATATCCTGACCATTATATTCTACCGAACCTTTGGTGACTTCAAAATCATCATGTCCGGCCAGTACCGATGCCAAAGTGCTTTTACCGGAACCGTTCGGCCCCATAATCGCGTGGATCGCACCGGGCTTCACGTTTAGCGTAAGCCCTTTTAAGATCTCCTTATCTTCTACCGAAGCATGTAAATCCTTTATCTTTAACATATTCCTTTTTTAATCTTCTTATTATTATCCCACACTACCTTCGAGCGAAATAGCGAGAAGCTTTTGAGCCTCTACGGCAAATTCCATAGGTAGCTTATTGAGTACATCTTTGCAATATCCGTTCACGATCAGGCTGATGGCCTTTTCTTCACTTATTCCCCTTTGCAGGCAATAGAATATCTGGTCTTCGCCGATCTTTGAAGTCGTGGCTTCATGCTCCACTTTCGCCGAGCTATTGCCCACTTCAATGTATGGAAACGTATGCGCGCCGCAACGGTCGCCCATTAGCAGCGAGTCACATTGGCTAAAGTTCCGGGCATTGGCAGCCCCTTTATTGATTTTCACAAGACCGCGGTATGAATTCTGGCTCTTGCCCGCCGAGATACCTTTGGATATAATGGTGCTCTTCGTGTTTTTACCAATATGGATCATCTTGGTGCCCGTATCGGCCATCTGATAGTTATTGGTCACGGCCACGGAATAAAACTCGCCACTTGAATTGTCGCCCTTCAGGATGCAGGATGGATATTTCCACGTTACCGCAGAGCCGGTTTCTACCTGTGTCCAAGAAATTTTTGCATTCTTTTCACAGATACCGCGTTTGGTAACAAAATTGAAAATCCCCCCCTTTCCATTTGCATCACCAGGGTACCAATTTTGTACTGTTGAATATTTTATCTCGGCATCGTCTAGCGCCACCAGCTCTACTACAGCGGCATGCAGCTGGTTCTCATCGCGCATAGGTGCGGTACATCCCTCTAGATAGCTCACGTAGCTGCCCTCGTCAGCTATCACCAGCGTGCGTTCAAACTGGCCGGTTTGGGCTTCGTTGATCCTAAAATAGGTGGATAGCTCCATCGGGCATCGCACTCCTTTGGGAATGTATGCAAAAGACCCATCCGTAAATACCGCTGAATTTAGCGCGGCGTAAAAATTATCGGATTTTGGAACTACCGTCCCCAAGTATTTGCGGATCAGATCGGGATGATTCTGGACAGCCTCACTAAAGCTGCAAAAAATGATACCGAGCTCGCCGAGCTTTTTCTTAAAAGTGGTAGCCACAGATACACTGTCCATTACCACATCTACCGCCACACCAGTGAGCTTTTTCTGCTCATCGATAGAAATGCCCAGCTTCTTGAACGTATCCAATAGCTCGGGATCCACTTCATCCAGACTGCCCAATTTCTTTTTGGGCTTGGGGGCTGAGTAATAAAAAATATCCTGAAAATCGGGTTTCTTATATTTAACGTGCGACCAGTTGGGCTCCTCCATCTGTTGCCATCTGCGGTAAGCATCCAGCCTGTACTCCAACAACCATTCAGGTTCATTTTTCTTAAAAGAAATAAGCCTGATGATATCTTCGTTCAATCCTCTTGGAGCCTTGTCCGATTCTATATTGGTCGTAAAACCATACTTATACTCACTTCGCGTTACTTCACGTAATAATTGTTCTTCTTGAGATGCCATAATGTCTTTTAGATTGAGAAACTCTCGCCACAGCCACAGGTGCGGTTGGCATTGGGGTTTACAAAGGAGAAGCCTTTGCCATTAAGCCCGCCGGCGTAGTCGAGCTCCGTACCTACGAGGTAGAGATAACTCTTTTTGTCTACAACGATTTTAATACCGTTGTCTTCAAATATCTTATCGCCATCTTTTGACTCGGTATCGAAATTTAACTCATACATAAGCCCGCTGCACCCACCGCCCTGCACGCCTACGCGTATGAAGCTGTTCTTGCCTTCGCTCTTCTCAGCGATTATTCGCTTTACCTCGTCCCGGGCGCTGTCTTTTACTTTTATCATAATTGAAAACCTATTAGCCTAACCAACAATACCGAACAAAGTTCGATTTTTCCCCTGTTATTTAGATTAAATATAAATTACAATTGGAGTGCAAAAATACCGAAGATTAAGGGTTTTAACAAGCTTTGCCGCTCCTATTCCCATTGTCAGAATACATAGCAAGATAGATGGAGTTTATTGAATAGGAATGCTCACAAAAATATGAGCGGCCATAGATCATTACTAGATCGGTGCCACGGCCCAGCTATTACTCTCCTACTATATTCTATCCTTAACCTTACCTTTGCAGGCCAAAATATGATTGGGATCATGGCCTTGGATGCAAAATTCAAGATAACCTCATCACCGGCTCAGCGTTTTAAACCTAGACACATCTTAAATATGGAAAGAACAGAACTCGAAAACCTTGGAGAATTTGGACTTATCAAGCACCTTTCCAAGCACATAGAGACCAGCCAGCCGACCACCGTTATGGGTATAGGCGATGATGCCGCTGTACTGGACGGAGGAGACCTATTTAATTTAATGACTTCTGACATGCTGCTCGAAGGGGTGCACTTTGACCTTTCCTATGCTCCACTAAAGCACCTCGGCTACAAGGCTGCCGTGGTAAATTTCTCAGATATATATGCCATGAATGGCACGCCCACCCAAATGCTGATCTCGCTTGGCCTGAGCAACCGCTTTTCTTTGGAAGCCATTGAAGAGCTCTATGCCGGCATTCTAGCTGCCGCGAAAAAGTACAATGTTGACGTAATAGGCGGAGATACCGTGAGCTCCAAGGCAGGCCTAGCCATAAGCATTACCGCTTACGGTAAGGTAGAAAAAGACCGCGTGGTATACCGAAAGGGTGCCGGCGATAAGGACTTGATAGCTGTAACCGGCGACCTTGGCTCGGCTTATATGGGTTTGCAAATTTTGGAGAGGGAGAAGGCGGTATTTGAAGCCAACCCCAATGTACAGCCAGACATGGCTGGCCATGACTATATTTTAGAGCGACAGCTTAAGCCTGAAGCCCGCAAGGATGTGATCGATCTACTGAAAGCTGCCGGAGTGAGGCCGACATCCATGATCGACATTTCAGATGGATTGGCTTCTGAGATACTCCATCTCTGCGACAGCAGTGGCGTGGGAGCGACTATTTACGAAGAGAAAATCCCAATTGACCCCACGGCTGTGACCACTGCAGAAGAATTTAACCTCGATCCTACGATGTGCGCCCTTAATGGTGGTGAAGATTATGAATTACTGTTCACCATCAAGCAGGCCGACTATGAAAAGCTAAAGGGCAATCCACATATTACCTTTATAGGGCATATCGAAGGGGGCGGAGCAGCGCATATCGTGACCCGCGATGGATCATCTCACCCGCTCACTGCCCAGGGATGGGATGCTTTTCTCAAAAAATAGACAGTTATTAAAAAACTGACTGTTGGGAATATTTCAATAATCTCCCCAATACGGGACGCTTTTGCCACAACTCAGGTCGCCGAATTCAATACTTGCGGCTTATAAGCAGATCAATGTTAAAATTATAGTTAGCTATAATTCAGAATTTTACCGGTAAGAAGTAGAGAAATAATTAATGAATGCTTCGATTTACAAAAATGGCCGTACATTTGCGCCCTCCAAAATTGAATTTTAATTAAACAACAACACATGAAATTAAATCGAATACTTAATCTGACCATTGCGCTTTCAGCACTCATTGCCTTTTCTTCTTGTTCTGATGATGAAGATGATCCACTCGCTGTAGGTCCAAGTTTATCAGTTACTGAAATTACAACGGCTACTGCTAATGGAGCAGACATTACCGTTTTTCAAGGGGAGACTCTAAAATTTGCATGGGATGCACGTAAGGGCGATGTAGATATGGAAACATTTACCATTGTTACAATGGGTGTTAATTCCATATCACCCGTTCCAAATAGCTTTAACGGCGAGTCGTTTCCATACGATATTTCTAATGCAAACGATGAGCTTTACGTTGATAGCGTTGGCTTTTCAGCCGGACAGAATGTGGGTACTACCACGTATACCTTTACAGTAACAGATGCAGCTGGCCTTACTCAGAGCGTTTCTTACGATGTGATGGTAGAGGAAAATATAGTCGAGGTTGATCTTTCTGACCCCATTGATTTTACTTGGATGCGCGTAGCTGGAGCATCTGGAACTGGTTTATCAGATTTCGGTCTGGCTTGGAATTCAAATACCGCTACTAACGCTTCTATTACCATTAGTGCAATGGGAGCTGAGAAAATGGTGATTTTGAATGCCAGTGACTATGTGGATATCAGCACAGAACAAGAACTAGCAGCAGCAATTGATGCTGGAACTTCGGCAGCAATATATCAAAACGTTTCCGTTGCACAATCCGCTAGCTATAACGATGTAATCGGTGTACGTTATAACGGTACCGACTTCATCTTAAACATCCAGTCTGCAACTGTAGTCACAGGTGGCGCAGGAACGACAGTTACTATTCAAGGTGAATACAAGAACTAATTATTGAATTCAAATATTCAGCAACCCCGAAGGCTTTGGCCTTCGGGGTTTTTTTGTGGCTGGTTTTTTTATAGATCATGTAGCATTGTGTAACACTCCTTGCCATACGCACGTATCCGAATACTTTCCAAAAACCTATGGTGCAAAGTCAAGATCTTGTAAAAATTTCAACCTGCGCATGCGGCACCGAGATCGATGTATCTTATCAACGCAAAACAGATCGGGTGATCTATGACATCTGCGATAGAAATGGTCGGATACTTAGCTCAGCAGAAATGGTGAGCAACACCACAAAGATCCAGATAGGACATCTGGCCAATCAAAAATACATATTGATGATCGTAGATGGGTACGATGTGAATTGCAGAAAATTTTCAGTTCAGAACTAATCGCGAGCTGCCATCAGGCGCTCTATCTCTTCCGCTTCAAGCGGAATATCGCCCATCAAGTCCATAAAGCCATCTGCGGTGATCAGGATATCATTCTCTAGGCGTATGCCCAGATTTTCTTCCCGGATGTAAATCCCAGGCTCTACCGTAAAAACCATACCTGCTTCTATAGGCTCATGCCAATGACCTACGTCATGAACATCCAATCCGATAAAGTGCGATGTGCCATGCATGAAATACTTCTTATACGCCGGACTTGCGGCATCTTGCTCTTCCACTTCTGATTGGGTCAATAGACCAAGACCTACGAGCTCTTGCTCCATAAGCTCTCCTACCTTCTGGTGATAGTCGGCGAGATAAACCCCGGGGCGCAAGAGATCCATCGATTTTCGCATCACGCGCAACACCGCATCATATACTTCGCGCTGTCGCTTGCTGAATTTACCATTTACCGGGATGGTGCGCGTCATGTCACTGGCGTAATTGCCATACTCGGCGCCCACATCCATCAAAATAAGATCACCATCCTTGCACTCCATATTGTTCTCGATATAATGGAGTACACAGGCATTGAACCCCGAAGCCACGATCGGGGTATACGCAAAGCCGCGCGAGCCATGCCGAATGAATTCATGTAGAAACTCTGCTTCGATCTCGTACTCGACTACTCCAGGCTCCACAAAATTGAGAACCCTGCGCAAGCCGCTCTCAGTAATCTTGCAGGCATTTTGCATCTGGGCGATTTCTTCTTCGCTTTTAATCGCTCTCACGCGGTGCATGATGGGAGCCGACCTGAGGTATTCATGCAAGGGATATCGCGCTGTAAACGTTTTGCGGAAGCGATCGTCACGCGTTTCTACTTCATTGCCTTGTCGCGTATGCTCATTGGTGTTTAAATATACGGAGCGCACTTCGGGCATAAGCGCCTGGATGGTAGCATCAAGCTTATCGAGCCACATGATCGTATCAATGCCCGTAAGTATTGTAGCCTGTTTTTTATCTAATTTATCACCTTCCCAGATAGCTATCGACGGGCTCGTCTCTTTCAAGAACAGAATTTCCCGATGGGCAGGGTTGCTCGCATTCGGAAATAGCAGGAGAACCGTCTCTTCCTGATCGGCACCGCAAAGGTAGAACAGATCATTATTTTGCCGAAAGGCCATCGTCCCATCGGCATTGGTAGGCATTACGTCGTTGGAATTAAATAGCGCCATTCCCCCATCTTGGAGCCCTGAAGTAAATTTCTTCCGATGACTCTTATAGGTATCTGCGTGAAGCGGTGTATATCTCATAAAGCTGTTTTCGCGGTCAAAGTTAAACTTTCAAAAGGAAGCCTTGTTTTAAGAACAGGCACTTGGGTTGCAAAGAATGAATCTAAATAGAGAAGAGAATTGAATGGACTGAAAAAGCATAATAACGATTATAAAACAACAGTTTCGCTTGATAATCAAAGTACTGAGTTGTTGAATATTCTGGTAGGAAGGAATATTTTTGCAATTCTAAAATCTTGCAGACGGTCACTTAATAGGGCTTTGGTATGTATTATAGCACCGCACGAATTACATTTGTGTCCTATTTCAACCCACAGAACAAGAATAATACATGAGTAACTCAGCAATTTTAGGCTCCAGCTTGGCCAAAAAATATTGGATGGCCGCCACTGGTCTTTTTTTATGCCTTTTCCTTATGGGTCATTTGGCAGGAAACCTACAGCTTTTCATCCCTGGCGAAGAAGGACAATTACAGTTCAACGCCTACGCATATTTTATGACGCATAACCCGGTGGTGAAAATCCTGAGCTATGTGACCTATTTCAGTATTCTTTTTCACGCCTTCGATGGCATTTTACTTACGGTCAATAATTACAAAGCACGCCCTACCAAATATGCGTATTCAAAACCTTCGGCCAATTCACATTGGACTTCCCGAAATATGGGAATACTTGGAACCATCATTCTGATCTATATCATCGTGCACATGGCCAACTTCTGGTACGTGATGCATTGGGGTGAAATACCGATGGATGCTGCCGGCAATAAAGATCTTCACACTGTAGTAATAGCTGCCTTTACAGACGGCACAATAGGCTTGGTATACACGTTAGGGTATTCCTTGGCGATGCTTGCCATAGGTTTTCACCTATGGCATGGGGTATTCAGTGCCTTCTCTTCGCTGGGGCTAAAGACGCCCAAAGTGGAGAAACCACTCAAGGTATTGGCCTATAGCTTTGCAGTGGTGGTACCGGTGCTCTTTGCATCCATTCCCATTTATATCTACCTAACTTATTAAGAATAAAATTATGACAAAGTTAGAATCAAACGTCCCAAAAGGTTCCATAGACCAAAAGTGGACAGATCATAAAAACAATATTAAGCTTGTAAACCCGGCCAATAAGCGACTCATAGACGTGATCGTGGTAGGAACGGGCCTTGCAGGTTCATCGGCGGCGGCATCACTCGCCGAGATGGGCTATAACGTAAAAGCTTTCTGCTTTCAAGATTCACCAAGGCGCGCACACAGTATAGCCGCCCAAGGTGGAATAAACGCAGCCAAGAATTATCAAAACGATGGCGATAGTGTATACCGCCTATTTCATGATACGGTAAAGGGTGGCGACTACCGCTCCCGCGAAAGCAATGTGTACCGGCTGGCCGAAGTCTCTTCGAGCATCATCGATCAATGTGTAGCTCAAGGGGTTCCATTCGCCAGGGAATATGGCGGCCTGCTCGATAACCGCTCCTTTGGTGGGGTGCAGGTATCACGTACCTTCTATGCCAAAGGTCAGACCGGACAGCAATTGCTGCTTGGAGCCTACTCGGCCGTCTCTCGGCAGATCTCCAAGGGAAAGATCACCATGTACAATCGCCACGAGATGCTCGACCTGGTGAAAGTAGATGGAAAGGCACGCGGTATCATAGCACGAAATCTCCTTACGGGAGAAGTGCAAAAACACAGCGCCCACGCCGTGGTAATTTGCAGCGGTGGGTATGGAAATGTCTTTTATTTATCTACCAATGCGATGGGCTCGAATGTTACCGCCGCTTGGAAAGCACATAAGCATGGCGCCTTTATGGCAAATCCTTGCTTCACACAAATACACCCTACCTGCATACCCGTATCGGGCGACCACCAATCGAAGCTTACGCTCATGTCGGAGTCGCTGCGCAATGACGGAAGGATATGGGTGCCCAAGAAAAAAGAAGATGCCGAAGCGGTACAGAGCAGAAAACTGAAGCCGACCGATATCAAAGAAGAAGACCGCGACTATTACCTCGAGCGGCGCTACCCTTCCTTTGGTAACCTGGTGCCACGTGATGTGGCTTCGCGGGCTGCCAAAGAGCGTTGCGATGCAGGCTTTGGGGTCAATAAAACCGGTGAAGCGGTATTCCTGGATTTTGCATCGGCAATATTGCGCTACGGTAAGACCGAAGCCCATGTGCATGGCATCGAAAACCCTACCGATGAGCAATTGAAAATCTACGGTAAGCAAGTCGTGGAATCGAAATACGGAAATCTCTTTGAAATCTATGAGAAGATTGTAGATGAGAATCCCTATGAAACCCCGATGATGATCTACCCTGCCGTGCATTATACCATGGGCGGCCTTTGGGTTGATTATAATCTTATGACGAGCGTACCGGGATGCTTTGCATGTGGTGAAGCAAACTTTAGCGATCACGGCGCCAATAGGCTGGGGGCATCTGCGCTCATGCAAGGCCTCGCCGATGGATATTTCGTTCTACCTTACACGATTGGAAACTATCTGGCCGATGATATAAGGACCGGAAAAATTTCTACCGATACCCCTGAATTTGCGGAAGCAGAGCAAAAAGTAAAAGGAGAACTCGCAAAATTTAAAGCCATAAATGGAACGAAGTCGGTAGATCATTTTCATAAACGGTTGGGCAAAGTAATGTGGAATAAGTGTGGGATGTCACGCAATGGCGAAGATCTGAAGTCGGCCATGAAAGAGATACGCGAAATACGCGACGACTTCTGGAAGAATGTAAAAGTAACCGGCGATCTCGACGAGTATAATTCCGAGCTGGAAAAGGCCGGTCGTGTAGCCGACTTCTTAGAACTTGGCGAATTGATGTGCCTCGACGCACTGGACCGTGAAGAGTCTTGCGGTGGCCACTTCAGGGAAGAGTATCAAACGCCTGAAGGGGAAGCGCTGCGACGCGATGAAGAATTCAAATTCGTAAGTGCCTATGAGTACACCGGCGATCCCGGTAAGGAAACACTCCATAAAGAGCAGCTCCAATACGAAGCTATAGAATTGAAAACCAGAAGTTACAAATAAATCCTGCAAGGGAATCAAAATATAGAATTATGAACTTGACCTTAAAAGTCTGGAGACAGAAAAACAATACTTCCAAAGGCAAATTAGTATCCTATCCCGTTTCGGATATAAGCACCGATATGTCATTTTTGGAAATGATGGATGTGCTCAATGAGCAACTTATCGAGAAGGGTGAAGACCCTGTTGCATTCGATCATGACTGCCGCGAAGGGATATGTGGCTCTTGCGATATGTACATTAATGGGCAGCCACATGGCCCGAAGAAGATGACCACAACTTGCCAACTTCATATGCGCTCTTTCAAAGACGGCGACGACATTATTGTCGAACCCTTCCGGGCCAAAGCGTTTCCGGTGGTGAAAGACCTTGTGGTAGACCGATCGGCCTTCGACCGGGTGATACAGGCCGGTGGGTACGTATCGGTAAATACAAGTGGTAATACCATAGATGCCAATGCAATACCTATCGAGAAGCAAGATGCCGACCGCGCATTTGATGCCGCCACCTGCATAGGTTGCGGCGCTTGTGTTGCGGCTTGCAAAAATGCTTCGGCCATGCTCTTCGTATCGGCCAAGGTATCACAGCTTACCCTTTTGCCGCAAGGCGAAGTAGAAGCCAACGAACGGGTGAAAAACATGGTCGAACAGATGGACAAGGAAGGATTTGGAAACTGCACCGTGACCGGTGCTTGCGAAGCCGAATGCCCCAAAGGCATCTCGCTTGAAAATATAGCCCGTATGAACCGCGAATACCTGAGAGCCAATATCACTCCGGGACATTAAGCGGCGTATTGATCACCAACTTGGAAAGCTCCGAAAGGGGCTTTTTTTTGGGGGTGATGTCGCTCCGCAATATTTGCAATACTTCGGCATCCACGAACAGATTACCATGGCATGGGCACGTAGCGAAGCGCTCCCGCCAAAAGGTATTGCGCCCGACAGGGTTGAAAAGGCAGCGCGGGCAGGGCAATCTACCATCAAAAGCCATAAATCTCACTCCCCGATAAATTGACTCAAAATTCCTTTCAGGTCATCGAGGGTATTGGCCTCTGATGGTTTTTTATCATGGCGCCATCGTAATATTCGCGGAAAGCGCAAGGCTATTCCCGACTTATGACGGGTGCTCGGGGAAATCCCTTCGAAGCCGATTTCGAAAACCAGATCGGCTTTTACACTGCGCACAGGACCGAAACGCTCGATTGTATTTTTCTTCACGAAGCGGTCTACTTCATTGATCTCCTTATCGGTAAGGCCGCTATAGGCTTTGGCAAAAGGCACTAGCTCTTCCCCTTCCCAAACGGCAAAGGTATAATCGGTATAGAGATTGGCGCGGCGGCCGTGACCGCGCATGGCGTAGATCATTACGGCATCGATGCTCATCGGGTCTACCTTCCACTTCCACCAGTCGCCGCGCTTGCGCCCTACCTTATAATCGCTCGATTTTCGCTTGAGCATAAGCCCTTCGGCAAATTTTTCCCTACTCTGTCCCCTTAGCGCTGCGGCTTCATCCCAGCTATTTATTTCGAGCACATCAGAGATCATGAGCGTTTCCGAATCGGTATCGGCGACCAGTTTTTTTAAGAGCTTCGTGCGCTCGTCCATCGGCGTGGTACGCAGATCTTCACCGTCCAGTTCGAGCAGATCGTAGGCTATCATGCGCACCGGCGATTCTTTTAGCATTGCTTTGCCCACGTTCTTTCGCCCCAGCCGCTTCTGCAGATGGTTAAACGTAAGTGGAGCTCCATCCTTAAAGGCCAAGATCTCTCCGTCTATCACACAGTCTCTCGGCAGCTGGGCACCCATCGCCGCGAGCTCGGGAAACTGCTCGGTGACCAATTCTTCTCCCCTGCTCCATACGAATACTTCACCTCTTCGGTAGATGAGCTGCCCGCGTATGCCGTCCCACTTGAACTCTATCTGCCAGTCTTCGGGGCTGCCCAGCGCAGCGGGATCATCTTCCAGCGGGTAGGCCAGATAAAATGGATAGGGGCGCGATAGGTTTTCGTCTCCATCAGCTTCTACCAGCAATTTTTGGAAAGTCGTGGTCTGCGCCGACCAATCGCCCATCAAGCGGTGGGCCAGCCTATTCTCATCTTCATTAAGATGCTTGGCCAGCGCCCGCACCATAAGCTTTTGGGATACCCCGATCCTGAATCCACCGGTGATGAGCTTGTTGAACACGAAGCGCTCCGTAGGGTTCATTTCCATCCAGGCTTCTTCGATCTGGGCTTTTACATCTGCTTCTTCTGCTTTCCGCAAAAGCTGCAACTGCTCCATCCTATCGGTGAGCGATCGATCATTTGTAGCGGTGCTCGGCGGCAAAATCAAGGCGATGGTCTCGGCAAGGTCGCCCACGATGTAATAAGATTCCTCGAATAGCCAGAGCGGTAGGTCGGCCAGAGCTGCCGACCATTCTCGAAGGAGTGCCGTCTTTACAGGCCGCTTTGGCCTTTTTCCCGTAAGGAGCGCCACGCACCAAAGCTTGTCAGTATCGGGGGCGGTATCGAGATAGGCTACCAGTTCTTTGAGTTTCTCATTCGTCTTCGTGGTAGCGTCGAGCTTGGCGATCAAATCTGAAAATTCCTTCATTCGGCGTCTTTTTCTTTCGATGTAGACTGGCCGATCTCTGAGAGCTCGCCTTCGTACTCCGTCTCTACCACTTCGGCATCCAGCCCATTGGCCTTGAGCCATTTAGAATATACCGTGGCATAGCCGTGGGTTACAAAAACCTTTTCGGCGCCCGTTTCACGCACAGCGGTATTGAGCTCTTCAAAGTCGGCATGATCGGAAAGTACGAAACCCTGGTCTACATTGCGCCGGCGACGGGCTCCACGCAGCGCCATCCATCCCGAGGCGGTGGCCACTTTATAGGGTTTAAACTGCTTCATCCAAGCGGAGCCGAGCGCAGAAGGTGGCGCCACGATCATAGCTCCTTTATACCGCTTACGATCGGTATCTCTGGTTATCCGCTCACTTTTTGGGAAGTGATAGTCTACATCGGCCAGCGCTTCATTGGTATTGGCAATAGCCCCATGCGTAAAAATCTCGCCTATGGCCGGGTCGAGATGCGCCATGATGCGCTGTGCCTTTCCAAAAGAGTAGCCCAAGATCACCGATGTGATTCCGTTAGATCCATTATCGGCCCACCAAGTATTTATGCCATCCATGATTTCGGACTGGGGCTTCCATTTATAGATGGGCAGTCCAAAGGTAGATTCGGTGATGAAGTGATTGCACTTTACCGGTTCAAAGGGGGCGCTCACGCCATCATCGCCCAGCTTATAATCGCCCGATACCACCCAGATCTCTCCCTTATGCTCCAGCCGTATCTGCGCCGAACCGGGTGCATGTCCTGCAGGGTGGTAGCTTACCTTCACGCCATTCATATCCAGTACTTTTCCGTATTCGGTCGCAGCAACTTTTATATCACCGAGTCGATGGCGCATCACGGGAATGCTATCCGTATGGGCGAGATAATGCTTCATCCCTACCCTCGAGTGATCGGCATGTGCGTGCGTGATCAATGCCTTATCTACAGGCTTCCAAGGGTCTATGTATGCATCTGCCTTCCGGCAATAAATACCACGATCGGTAAAGGTGAGTAGCGCCATAGGTTATGAAACAGGGTAGAGGGGCTTTGGTTTTGACTCATGTTAAGATGGTGCGCGCAAAGTCAAAACTCTTCTGTGATCACTCCACCACCAACTTTTGGGTGTACACCCCATCGCTGCCCGAGGCGCGCAGCACATAGACTCCCGGCCGCACGCCACCTAGGGAGAAGCTGCCGCCCTGCACGGCCGTTCCATTGGCATCGCCGCGAAGCAGCCTGCCGCGCAGGTCTAGGAGCTCGATGCGCGCTATGCGCGCATACCCATCTGGCAGGGCAAGCTGCACCCTTGAACCGGTGGCAGCCGGATTGGGATAGACCTTCAGCGCCCCGCGACCCTGCCGTTCTTCCAGCCCCACAGTGCCATTGGGCTGGAGCCTGACGAGACAACTGTACGGCTCGCCGCCAAAGGATGAGAAGGAACCCCCCAACAATATCTTACCACCAGGGAGCGGTTCGATCACCCAGACATTAGGCCCAAGATGGGATTGCCCACATCGCCCCAATCGGCCGAGTCGGCACCCAGGTTCTCAAAGGAGCCCGGCACGAGCGAGCCGTCATCATAGATTTTGGCTATTCCCTTTCTGGGAGTCCCGTTTATCTGGGAGAAGCCACCTACCACCAAAAAGGTACCATCGCTGTCTTCGTGGATATCGCCGTAATAATAATTGTTTACATAATTTCCCCATATTTTGGTGACGATGGGAATAGCATAATCGTCATCTACCGAACCATCGGCGAATAGGCGGCTGGAATGAACCGTGTCGGCAGGGCTTGATAGGAAGGAGCCTTGGTAATTGATCATCCATATCCTGTCCTGAGAGTCCACATAGCTCGTCCTTGCTTCATATCCCGATGCAAATGGGCTCACAAAACTGGTATCGACCGTAAAATCGGCATTCAGCTTGGCCATATTCCGGGTGGTATGCCCTTCGATCTCAAGGAACCTGCCCGCCACGATATACCCGCCCGTGCTGAGCTGGTCGATGGTCAGCAGCTCCGCATCTACAGGCTCCGCGCAGCGCAGCATGGCAAAACCTGGAACTGGCCCGCCAAGGGAATCGATCATGCAGAGCTGCCGCAGCCCCAGATGGGAAGATGCCGTCCCCATCAAAGTGGAATCGGTGAAGAAACGCCCGGCTAACACTAATTTATCATCTGGCGTTATGAAAACATCTCGTCCCCTATTTGACAGGGGGCCAGAATAAGATTGCTTTGCAAATTCAAAAGCAAACTCAGGTGTGACCTCCGAAGGAAGATTGAACCTTTGCAAACCATTAGATCCATAATTAATGAAGCCATCAAGATAATTTTGTAAAAAAAAAACATTTCCCCCGCCTACGAATTGGGAAAAAGTGCCATCGGAATTAAACAAACATAATTCACCAGCCGGTGATGAAAAATTTAAAAAATGACCGGTCGCTAAGTATTTATCATCTAATGTAGTAAGAATGTCACTTACTCCTCCCCTATTGAACAATTGCCCCGAATTAAAGCCCGGGTCTATCTCATAATTGATCACCTGTGCGTGCAGGCTGCCCGCACAGGTGATCAAGATAATGAGAATTGCTATGCCGTTTTTCATATTAATGTGCAATTATAAATTTGCCGTCGCTCAATTTCTCTCCATCTTGGGAAAGCGTGAAGATGTATATACCTTCCGTCAGTTTGCGGGTATCGATCAGTTCTTGACCATCGTAGCCTTCGCCAAGGTTAAGGCAGAATGGAGGCAAGCCATATTTTCTCTCTGCACGCATCACTCCACCACCAACTTTTGGGTGTACACCCCACCGCTGCCCGAGGCGCGCAGCACATAGACTCCCGGCCGCACGCCACCTAGGGAGAAGCTGCCGCCCTGCACGGCCGTTCCATTGGCATCGCCGCGAAGCAGCCTGCCGCGCAGGTCTAGGAGCTCGATGCGCGCTATGCGCGCATACCCATCTGGCAGGGCAAGCTGCACCCTTGAACCGGTGGCAGCCGGATTGGGATAGACCTTCAGCGCCCCGCGACCCTGCCGTTCTTCCAGCCCCACAGTGCCATTGGGCTGGAGCCTGACGAGACAACTGTACGGCTCGCCGCCAAAGGATGAGAAGGAACCCCCCAACAATATCTTACCACCAGGGAGCGGTTCGATCACCCAGACATTAGGGCCCAAGATGGGATTGCCCACATCGCCCCAATCGGCCGAGTCGGCACCCAGGTTCTCAAAGGAGCCCGGCACGAGCGAGCCGTCATCATAGATTTTGGCTATTCCCTTTCTGGGAGTCCCGTTTATCTGGGAGAAGCCACCTACCACCAAAAAGGTACCATCGCTGTCTTCGTGGATATCGCCGTAATAATAATTGTTTACATAATTTCCCCATATTTTGGTGACGATGGGAATAGCATAATCGTCATCTACCGAACCATCGGCGAATAGGCGGCTGGAATGAACCGTGTCGGCAGGGCTTGATAGGAAGGAGCCTTGGTAATTGATCATCCATATCCTGTCCTGAGAGTCCACATAGCTCGTCCTTGCTTCATATCCCGATGCAAATGGGCTCACAAAACTGGTATCGACCGTAAAATCGGCATTCAGCTTGGCCATATTCCGGGTGGTATGCCCTTCGATCTCAAGGAACCTGCCCGCCACGATATACCCGCCCGTGCTGAGCTGGTCGATGGTCAGCAGCTCCGCATCTACAGGCTCCGCGCAGCGCAGCATGGCAAAACCTGGAACGGGCCCGCCAAGGGAATCGATCATGCAGAGCTGCCGCAGCCCCAGATGGGAAGATGCCGTCCCCATCAAAGTGGAATCGGTGAAGAAACGCCCGGCGACCAAGATGTGGTCGTCGGGGAGTATAAATGAAAAATGAGATTTCGTGGACAAAGGACCTGAGTAGGGTTGTTTCTCAAATTCAAAGCGAAAAGCGGAATTTATACTCCCAGGAATGTTGAATCTGCGTAACCCTCCGCCGTGCTGTAAATATTCGTTTTTATAAGGAGAAACTAAAAAGCCACCAATTTGATCGTCATCCAATTGCCATCCTTCAGTGGTTATCATTGTTCCGGCTAAAGGGTAGGCATCATTAAATCCAAAGAACATCCCCATGATCATATAGGTATCCGTTTCGGTATAAAGAATGTCGGATACCGCCCCTCGATTGAATGTCAACCCCGAATCAAAGCCCGGGTCTATCTCATAATTGATCACCTGTGCGGGCAGGCTGCCCGCAGAGGTGATCAAGATGATGAGAATCGCTATGCCGTTTTTCATATTAATGTGCAATTATAAATTTTCCATCGCTCACCTTTTCCCCATCTTGGGAAAGCGTGAAGATGTATATACCTTCCGTCAGTTTGCGGGTATCGATCAGTTCTTGACCATCGTAGCCTTCGCCAAGGTTAAGGCAGAATGGAGGCAAGCCATATTTTCTCTCTGCACGCATCACTCCACCACCAACTTTTGGGTGTACACCCCACCGCTGCCCGAGGCGCGCAGCACATAGACTCCCGGCCGCACGCCACCTAGGGAGAAGCTGCCGCCCTGCACGGCCGTTCCATTGGCACCGCCGCGAAGCAGCCTGCCGCGCAGGTCTAGGAGCTCGATGCGCGCTATGCGCGCATACCCATCTGGCAGGGCAAGCTGCACCCTTGAACCGGTGGCAGCCGGATTGGGATAGACCTTCAGCGCCCCGCGACCCTGCCGTTCTTCCAGCCCCACCGTGCCATTGGGCTGGAGCCTGACGAGACAACTGTACGGCTCGCCGCCAAAGGATGAGAAGGAACCCCCCAACAATATCTTACCACCAGGGAGCGGTTCGATCACACCCACTCCAGGGCCCAAGATGGGATTTCCCACATCGCCCCAATCGGCCGAGTCGGCACCCATGTTCTCAAAGGAGCCCGGCACCAAAGTGCCATCGTCATAGATTTTGGCTATTCCCTTTCTGGGAGTTCCATTGATCTGGGAGAAGCCACCTACCACAAGGAAAGTACCATCGCTGTCTTCATGGATCGCGCCATAATGGAAGTTTGCTACAAAGGTCCCCCAGATCGTCGTCACATTGGGAATGTTATAACCTTCATCTACCGAACCATCGGCGAATAGGCGGCTGGAATGAACCGTATCGGCAGGGCTTGATAGGAAGGAGCCTTGGTAATTGATCATCCATATCCTGTCCTGAGAGTCCACATAGCTCGTCCTTGCTTCATATCCCGATGCAAATGGGCTCACAAAACTGGTATCGACCGTAAAATCGGCATTCAGCTTGGCCATATTCCGGGTGGTATGCCCTTCGATCTCAAGGAACCTGCCCGCCACGATATACCCGCCCGTACTGAGCTGGTCGATGGTCAGCAGCTCCGCATCTACAGGCTCCGCGCAGCGCAGCATGGCAAAACCTGGAACGGGCCCGCCAAGGGAATCGATCATGCAGAGCTGCCGCAGCCCCAGATGGGAAGATGCCGTCCCCATCAACGTGGAATCGGTGAAGAAACGCCCGGCTAACACTAATTTATCATCTGGCGTTATGAAAACATCTCGTCCCCTATTTGACAGGGGGCCAGAATAAGATTGCTTTGCAAATTCAAAAGCAAACTCAGGTGTGACCTCCGAAGGAAGATTGAACCTTTGCAAACCATTAGATCCATAATTAATGAAGCCATCAAGATAATTTTGTAAAAAAAAAACATTTCCCCCGCCTACGAATTGGGAAAAAGTGCCATCGGAATTAAACAAACATAATTCACCAGCCGGTGATGAAAAATTTAAAAAATGACCGGTCGCTAAGTATTTATCATCTAATGTAGTAAGAATGTCACTTACTCCTCCCCTATTGAACAATTGCCCCGAATTAAAGCCCGGGTCTATCTCATAATTGATCACCTGTGCGTGCAGGCTGCCCGCAGAGGTGACCAAGATGATGAGAATCGCTATGCCGTTTTTCATATTAATGTGCAATTATAAATTTGCCATCGCTCACCTTTTCCCCATCTTGGGAAAGCGTGAAGATGTATATACCTTCCGCCAGTTTGCGGGTATCGATCAGTTCTTGGCCATCGTAGCCTTCGCCAAGGTTTATACCAATGACTTTCCTGCCCAGTGCATCAAACACAGTAAGTTCAGATTTTGCTTTTGTATTCAATAAGTGATATGAAATCGTCAAATACTCATCCGCAGGGTTGGGGAAAGCAATGGCAGTGTTCTGCTGCGCGACCAGTTCTTTATAGCTCGCAATAGGCTTCTCTATGGCAGTGGCCTTTTTTGGAGTACCATCAGCATCATAGCATATATTGTAGTGAAAGCAGAGCGCATTCTGCGCATTTATTGCAGCCTTGCCGGCTTGTTGGTTTTCGGCAATCGTCTGCAGTGAAGCGATCTCGGCATCGGTTAGGTCGGCAATATGCCGCCCGTTAACATCTACACTTCCAAGGAAATTATAAAAATCCTGTAGGTAGCCCATTTCCGCATAGCGCTCACCCTGGAGCCTATAGTTGACGCGCATACTGTCCAGGAGTGCCACGGCATTTGAAAAATACCCCCTATCGACCATCGCAGCAGCACGTGCGTAATTTCCTTCTACCGATTTCACCATACTAAGATAGTATATGGTACTGTCGGGTGCAAGGTAGGTACTGTCAGCTGTTGCTTTGTCGAAAAGAACTTTCTTTTGGAGTCTTTGCAGCTCCATGCTCTCTGCTGCCAGCGTAAGCTCCATCGTGGTGCGGAAGGTAGATTGATTCTGCGCTGCATACAGCAGGTCTATCATATTTTGTGGCAAGGGTGGAACTGGCGTATTCTCAGCTTCCAAAATAACTCTTCCGCTTCTGAGTGCATCAGGATTGGCCAATAGCACTTCAAGAAGCATAGCGTGCGGCATAATGTTTTTTTGAATGGCCGCGATCAGTACAGCTTCAGAATTATAGGGAGATCGGGCTATCAATTCATCCCTTAGGTCCCAGGCATCTTCAGGCCAAGAAAGGGCTATTTCTGAAAGCATCCCACTGGTATTACCATTGTCAAGCAATTGCAAGTAGACATATTTGATCCCTTCAAATTGCACCCGCTTTTGCATTACATGAGAGCCTTTAATGGATCCGATCATGCCCGATGTAAAGTTGGAAGGACAGGTATTGTTGTTGACAGGGGTGCTCTCTATGAACATGGTATTTGGGCTTATCTCGCTGGCCAGCGGAGGGTTATTGAAATGCACATAATCATAGTTGACCATGGAGTTGATCGTAAAATGCGTATAAATATTTGGATTTGGGCTGGCTGGCGAAAAGGTATTGGCGGCGGGCTTATAAACCGGGACGATGTTTCCTTGACTATTGCGAATGCCAGAATTGATTTGAGTATTTCCATTTGGGTCGAAAGTTCGGCTCACTTCAAAATCGACTTGATTCAAGTCATTGGTATTGCAAAGATATTGAAGGCCAGACATTCCGACAGAAGCATTGCCTTCCGTCTCTAAATTCCTGTTCACTTGCCAGCCATTGACCGCAGTCTTCAATTTTGAAAAGTCATTCATGTAGATTTGATTTTGGGCTCCTTCGCTCTGATATACCAAAACACCGCGCCCATCGAAGCTTGCGCTAGGTGATAGCGTAAAGGAATTGTTTTCAATGGAGAAATGGGATGTAGTATTGGTGAAAATGCCGAGATGAATTCTATCGTCGTCTTGGCCGTAATTGGAATGAGTGACAAACGGATGATCACCCATTTGAAATTCATTATTATAGATTTGACTATACTCCGCGGCATTTATTTCAATGCCCACCATATTGGCATGAAATTCAGAACCCGTAACGGTCATTGTTCGTGTTGATGCGCTCCCCGCGGCCAAAATTGCTTTATGCCATCCAACGAAGGTACTGCGTTGGAAGGAAGAACAGGTGTTTCCTGGAAAAGGCCCTTGCACATTACAGTACCCTTGCACTTTATAATTCGCATCTTTGCTATAGATGGCACTTCCGAA
This sequence comes from uncultured Cryomorphaceae bacterium, assembly GCA_963836915.1. GTDB lineage: Bacteria > Bacteroidota > Bacteroidia > Flavobacteriales_D > Cryomorphaceae > Cryomorpha. The sequence goes on from CAWILH010000002.1 coordinate 2,436,350, forward strand.
ATATTCGGACTGAGCAGCTGAAGAACTATTTATGAAATCACAAGCTGTAAACAGCAAGCGGTCGGTTTTCCAAAGGGTGACCTGCGGCAAAGGAGCTGTATTATTAAGGTCGATGGGGATAAGATCATCTACAAGGAATCGTGTTTTGAAAAAGTTACTTCGCTCTGGTAAATGACTTGAACTGGATTGAGAGAAGTTTTGATATTCCATAAATTGTACGGCTCTTCTACAATTGTAAAAGGTGGAGTTACTCACTTTTATTATCCCACCTACTTCACCCCAGGTGCCCGACCAGTTAGCAACCCCATTTGCCGCGTATTCTAAACTAGAGTTATTTCTGATAGTAGCGCGGCCTTGATAATAATCACCATTGGTCTGGGCGTATTGATGTTGACTTGAATTGCCATGAACTGCAATTCCTTGCCAGAACTGATCACAGCTCCCGCCAGAAGTCAATACGGAATTATCAACGATCAGATGTCCATTCGGCTCAACCATTATTCCTGCATAGGTGGAACTGCCTTGTGTAAACTCTACTACTGTATTTTGAATGGTCAAGGTGACCCCTGGGTTTACTCTTATTGTGCCGAGCACCTGCTTGGGAGTGCTCCATGTCGTATTACTTGTTATCTCAGTTACCGTTCCATTTAATGTGCCATAACTAGCTAGTATATCGGGTCCTACGGGTGCACCATAAAAATCGCTAAGACCGCAATCATTTTCTAGCTTTACGATGTAGGCGTCATCTTGATCTGTGCTTGTATTTCCCACGACTACCAATCCACCATCGATAGAAGATTCAGCAATGCGGTACATACATTCCTGCTGTTTGAAATTGCCCGGAAAGCACTCTCTAGCTGCATTGTCGGAACTGTCCCAGATTTTATCCCATTCCAGCTCGAAATTGGAATTATATTTTCGCACGTAAGAACAGGTGCTCATCATTTCCCAAAAGCGGTCGTTAGGATTCATAATTGAGCAAGATGCACCATTCAGAAAATCGTTCAAGCAATCTCCGATAGTCGATCCCGTCGGATTATTGACATCCATAGGCGTATTTAGACTTGGTATAGCAGTGCCGCCATAGTATGTCGGACTATGGCGCGACGTAATTAACGCAATACCACCGTCTGAAGTCGGGATCCCACTGAGCCACAGGTCAAAAGCTCGTATTCCACCTATGTTGTCCACATCGAGTGCATTGCCGTTGAAATCCATTTCAATCACAAGGCCATCAGCAATCCCGTTACCGTAATTCCCTAATAACTTGTTCACTATGAGAAACCAATAAATTTTCCCATTACTGAAAACCGCAGAAGTTGATCTGCCCGAAATCGATAGATCAATATTTACTGATGGAATACTCGGTGCAATAGTCGTAGCATTCTGGTACCAAACTGGATTTGTAAAAGATGTCACAGATAAACCTCCATTCATGGCGTCATTAACCCTTGCAACGAAGCCCTGATTCTTGCCAGGAATAACTTCTTCAAAGCCAGAAATAACATAGGAATTGCCTTGCCTGTTTATTTCGAAAATATCTCCATCGGTAGAAGAGTGAAAATTTGTGCCCCATTCAATATAGCCCGTGATCGCGTTAATTTTGGCTATGTATTTTTTTTCTGGACCCAAACCATACCTCGCATATCCACCCATCACAAGTTTTCCATTGTGGATAAGTCCAGTTTTGAAAAAACTTCTGCTCTCACTTACGGTGCTGTAATCAGCTAACCCGTAATAATTATTCCATAAAACAGTGCCATTCGAGTTGATTTTTATCAAATTTGCTTTCCTCTGAAAAGGAATAGGATCGCCTTCGCTGTCCGTAAGATCGCATTCCAAAGGCAATGTGGTAAAATTTGTTGCGGTCGGATTATAAAAAATGTAAGGAGTCAAGTGGGGATCAGTCGATGTTGAAAATTCAACAGCATCTATCATTCTGCGGGGAGTGCCCCCAATTCCAAACATATAAATATTTCCATTATCGTCTTGCATGGCGCCCCAGAACTCTCCGAAGTTGTATAAAGTATGGCTGATTCTATTTCCATCGAGATCATAAAATACAGCCAACTGGCGCGATAGAGGAACAGGGTCTAAAGCCAGTGCTCCGCAATTACCTCCAGATCCGCTCACATCTGGACTTGAGCAAGGATAAGGTTGGCCATTCGCGTCATTGAACGTTAATGACAAGAAATTCTTTTGTCGCGCAAAACCAACAGCAAGATATCCCGTCGCAATACCATTGGTTTTCAGTTCTATCACGTCGTAATACCACTCTTCTTGGTGTTGTGGAACGCCATTGATATCGGGTAGGTGAAACTCCTGTTGCCAATCAATAGGTGGCGAAAGAGCCAAACTTTGAACAGCATCACCAGTTGGTTGTGCATAAACGGTAGAACAAGAAAGAGAGCGCAAAGCACCGCGAACAATCCTTTTGGACTATTTGAGAATGTGTTGATATTGTTAGTTCGATATGAACCTAAGTTAAGATCAGTTTTCATTTCAATGGTGTTTAAGGGTTATTCGTCGAATATAGACATAATTTCACTGTTTCATACTATACTTAGGTCGAATAATAACCTAATGATAGCATTTAGTTAACATTAGAATTAGTAAAAACTCGTCTTAGAAATAAACGCTTCTACCGCTACACTTAACTAAATTCAAAATATTGAGCTTTGATGTATGAGAATGAAAATTGTTCAATGTTAATTCTGAAAATCGACAAAGATCAGACACGCCCCCTGCAAAGTGTTTAGAGAGATAAATCAATAATATTGTTAGATTCGGTTCAGCGCGCACTTCGACAGAAGACATTGCGAGTACTCAATTATAAATTTATCGATATTCGGATAAAGATGCTCTGAATATCAATACGCAATCATCAGAGAAATACCAAGATGATGGTTACGATAAAATTCGGATCAATACCGCAAGAGATCAATGTGAGCAGTACAGATATGGTAAAATGAGAGAATGATTTAGGTGGGTATTAGAAAAGTAGTTTCCCTTACAGGAAATTCCGATTGGATTAATAGAATACCCGATTTTTGAAGGCCTTAATTATGGAATACCCGTCTATTTCGTAAATCGGATAGGCAATAATCATATATTTGCAAGTCAAGCCATTTTACAACTTTTTGTGAGATGGTTCGTCAACTTAAAAAATTCCCCTATGAAATCCGTCTTTCTACTTCTTCTCACGGTCGTAGCTATTCAGCTATCGGCTCAGAGCGATTACGATTCAAGGCTCCTTGCCAAGTTTAGTGAAGCGCAAATATCAGATTATCAAAAAGATCATCAGGCTATATTGGAATACTGGAGTTTCTACCTAGACCATGCCTACGAAATCGTAGATCTGCCAAGTGAGAAAAATCTCCAGCCCGCCGGATCGGTAAAAATTAAGGATTTGGATGATTTTAACATCCTAGCGCTCAATCTGAGTATGGATCGAATGAATTCAAAATTTTATGGGATCGAAGGAAGCGACAAGAAATTAATGCTTCTATCAAACGACCGCTTTTCTAAAAAATTCAACGCTTACCGCGAAAATCAATAAACCTATGAAGACTATATATACTATGACCCGGGTTTTACTTTGTTTTCCGTTTTTCCTTTCAGCGTTTGGGTTGGGTGCCCAAGATATTGTTTCGGTATCAGACGGGGGGATAGTGACCGGTGTTTCGTGTGCATCCTCTGTAATAATCACCGATAGCAATGCGGATAATGGAAATTACGGTCCGAATGAATCTTTTGTGATCACTATTTGTGTTGAAGAAGGTTCTGAAACGCCGGCAGAAATCATTATATCCCCTGAACTTTTTGGCGACGTCTGGGATGTGGATGAAAATTCGAATCTTTTCGTTTACGATGGAAATAATACAGGAGCCCCACTTCTCGGAAGTTTTAATTCTGTGATAGATCCTGCTGGTATTACCGTAACCGGCACCACTGGATGTCTTACCATGGAATTCATCTCTGGTGCAACCAGCACAGGACAGGGATTTACGGCTACTTTTTCATGTATACAGCCTCTTCAAGACTTTAATTTTGATATCGTTACGTCTCCAGCTTTAGTGCCATACGACAGTTTGCCCAAAGCGGCGGTCTTGCTCTGTTTCAGCCAATCCTTCAGTGTAGATATAGTTACGAGCTACCCCCTTTCCGATGCAGGCGGCAATGGCTATATGCAGTCTGATTCTTCTTCCTATTTCAAATATCAGATGGGTGACGGAACCACTTATGAAGGTTTGGGAATGTCTGAAATCAGCCATGCTTATGCCGATCCATTCGGCTATTTGGTAACCGTGACCGTGCGCGACACACTTGGCAAGGTAGAATTCGATCAGTTCTATGTGTTGATCGCGCCGAGACCTGACTTTTCAAACTTGGCAGTTGATGACACCTTGTGCATTGGTGCTCAAACTCAGATAACTGGTGGTATTGATGGTTCCGACTTCATTGGTGTAGATCCCACAAGTTCTGCGATATTGGGCGGTGGCATTCTAGGAGAGCAACTTTTCTTACCGGATGGAAGCAACGAAAATTACGAAACGACTATAACTATTGATGAGTTTGACGATGGTCAGGTCATCACATCTGTTACTGATTTCGTAAACTTTTGTGTGAATATGGAGCACTCTTATTTAGGAGACCTTGAGATGATGCTCACTTGCCCGGACGGAACAAGTATCAATATTTTTAACTCATTTGATGGCACGACCGCTGGGCAGCTATTCCCGGGTGGTTTTGGTGGAGGTGGCATCTATTTAGGCGATGCCAACGATAGCGGGGCAGGCGGCGTACCCGGAATTGGATTTGATTATTGCTTTAACGATGATGCTGAATTTGGAACGTTAGGCGAAGAATACGACGCTCAAAATTTTGTAACGGTTAACACTTTTGGTGGAGATCAAAATGCAATGGCTCCGGGCACTTACCAGCCAGAAGAAAGCTTTGCAAATTTTATCGGTTGTCCTATCAATGGTAACTGGACACTCACCGTAAGAGATAATTTGAATAGTGACGATGGATTCATCTTTAACTGGTCTATATTTTTTGATCCAGAGATAAACCCTTCAACCATTTACTATAGCCCTGCCATCGACTCAGTATATTGGGAAGATAATGTAGACATCATCGCAAATAATGGTGCAACCATCACGGTGCAACCTTCGCAAGAAGGAAACAATGCTTTCACCTTCGTGGCAATCGATGAATTTGACTGCATCCACGACACTACAGTTCTCGTTTACGTCCGCCCACTCATTGACCTTCCAAATCAAACCGCATGTGACCTTACGGCGGTGCTATCCCCCATCGATCAGCTTGGCAATGGTGTTTCGGGCGGAGTATACGAAGTTACAGCAGCTCCAAATCCCGGTTCGCTCGCTACGTTTACGCAGCTTGGTGGTGCTACATATACCATGGATGCGCAGGATTATGGACTCTATGATGTACTCTTTACAGAAGAGAATTGTGGCTATTTTGATGATGCTACGATAGACTTTAGGCCCGATCCCAACATCGCGCCCCTTGTGGCCGATACCACACTATGCGTAGGTGCTTCCATATTTCTGGATGCATGAACCACAAGAAGATAATGCTGGCAACTTCAATATTAGCTGGACTCAAAACGGAGTACCTTTTAACACAGAAGATTATGCCGTGACCATTGACGAGACCGGACTTTATATTCTGGCAGTTTCCGGATTTTGCGACACCGCAATAGACACCTCCAATGTAGTGGCCATAAGCCTTGAATTTGATGGAAATATCAGCTGTGGGCTTCAGACTTTTGCGCAGGTAGAGTTAGCTCCACAAGGCAATGGAACGTGGTCTTCAGAAGCGCCAAACATCTCCTTCTCCGCCTTCAATCAGCTCGGTACGGCCATCTCATCATCACAGTACGGCACCTATCAGGCCACCTTCACCGATACCCGTTGCGTAGACGATGGAGTGACCCGCGACTTTACCTTCGTAGAGCAGCCCGATCTATTTCTATCTCCGCAAAATCCCGTGTTTTGCTTTGACGAAGATTCATTGATCATCACTGCCACTACTTCGGGAAGCGTTGACAGCATGTATATATGGAATGTGACCAATCTCACAGAAGCCAGCGCTACCCCAGATCTCGAAACGGATTTTGATCCGGTGCAGCGCTTCGGCCCCAATTCATTCGTTCCGCTCAACACGTATCTTTTCACTGCCGAGGTAAGAGATGATTTTGGGGTATGCCCCCTTCCGGGAACAGACTCCCTTGTGTTCGAAGGTCAAGCCTGTAATTACTTTATTCCAAACGTTGTGACCCCGAATGGTGATAGCCGAAACGACTTTTTTCACGTACAGCATATCGAATTCTTCCCCAATACCAGCTTGCGGGTTTATGACCGCTGGGGAAGGATGGTATTTGAAAACAACAATTACGACCAATATCAGGCGGCGGAATCGAGAAATGGCGTACGCGGTGGTTGGGATCCTTCCGATGTGGAGTCGGGAACCTATTTCTTCGAACTACTCATACCCTATGTAGACAAGGTAGAGACGGGCTATGTGGAAGTCTTGGATAGCAGCTCCAATTAATTCAAAAACAAATATTTCTGCAAAAGCCCGGAACAATTTCCGGGCTTTTGCTTTATATCCTCGATTGATTTAAAATTTGGTTTAGTAGCTTCGCCGCTTAAATTTTTTAATCATAAGTTAGCTTAAACCGAAGCATTTCCAAATGGAAGGATAAAGAGTCGTTCCAAAAATGGAATGAGTGCATTATAAATAGCCAGAGTGAAGATAACGGAGCACCTAAAGAAAAGTAAGAAAACCCTTTTTTCATTTGAGATACTGCCGCCCTTAAAGGGAAAGCGCATAGAAGCGATCTTCGACGGAATAGACCCGTTGATGGATTTTAACCCCCCTTTTATAAATGTGACTTACCATCGCGAGGAGTACATCTATAAAAAATTTCCCAATGATATGCTCAAAAAGGTGAGTATAAGAAAGCGCCCCGGCACGGTCGGCATCTGCGCCGCCATCATGAACAAGTATGAGATCGACGCCGTGCCGCACCTTATCTGCGGCGGATTTTCGGTAGAAGAGACGGAGAATGCCCTCATCGACCTTCAGTTTCTCGGAATCGACAATGTATTGGCACTTCGTGGAGATCCTATTGCGGGTGAGAAAACCTTCAAGGCCGAAGAAACAGGCCATAGTTTTGCCGTAGAACTCATTAAGCAAATTTCGGATATGAACAAGGGTATATTCCTACATGAAGAAAGCAAAGCTATGGAGCGGAGCCTTTTTTGTATAGGCACTGCCGGCTATCCAGAGAAGCACTACGAATCAATGAGCATGAAGACCGATCTCAACTACCTAAAGCAAAAGGTAGATGCTGGAGCGGAGTATATCACTACGCAAATGTTTTTTGACAACCAGAAATACTTCGACTTTGTGGATCGATGCCGGGAAGTGGGAATAAACGTACCGATCATACCGGGGCTGAAACCAATCACCAATTTGCGGCATATCGCATTTCTGCCAAAGACTTTTTTCGTGGATTTCCCCGACGGCTTGGCCGACGAGCTAATGAACTGCAAAACGGATAAAGAAGTCTCACAGGTAGGTGTGAAATGGGCCATAGCACAGAGCCAAGAGCTGGTGGAGCGGAATGCACCGTGCATTCACTATTACACCATGGGGCGCTCCGAAGCGGTGAAAGAAATAGCCGGAGAAGTTTTCTAGATAAGGCTTTGAGCCTGCAAAAGCTTTGCGATATACTTTCCTAAAATGTCAAATTCGAGATTGACATTCTCCCCCGTGCAGAGCGTTGCAAATGATGTATGCTCATAGGTATAGGGAATTACAGCGACTGAAAACGAGCCTTCTTCACTATCTACCACAGTAAGGCTTACACCATTTACCGTGATGGATCCCTTAGCTACTGTAAGAAAAGTCTTTTCTTTGGGATGCTCAAAATAGAACCGCCAGCTCCCATTATCTTCAACTACCTTGGTGCAAACGGCAGTGGTATCTACATGGCCCTGAACGATATGGCCATCGAATCGTCCATCTGCCTTCATGCAGCGCTCAAGGTTTACTTTTCTTCCTTCACGCCATTTTGCCAAGCTCGACCTATCGAGCGTTTCTGCAATGGCCGTGACGCGATGCACACTACCGGAGACGGCCACCACAGTGAGACAGACCCCATCATGCGCGACGCTCTGGTCAATTTTTAAGGCATCACCAATCTCCGACGTTACGTCAAAGTGTATATTACTTCCTTCTGTGACGATGCTTTTGATGGTGCCTAGGCACTCAACTATTCCTGTGAACATTAAATTCTTAGCGATTTGTATTATTCCCGGGTTCACCAAATACGGTAACATATCCCGCCAAATCGATCGCATCGAGACCGGAAAGCCTGATCGAGAATACGCGACAGGTATAATAATATACCCCGTCAGAAACGATCTCCCCCGTTTTCTCATTCTCTCCTCTCCAGCCTAATTCGGGAGTGGTAGATTGAAACACGACTCCGCCCCACCTGTTGAAAACAGTAAAATCGACTGATTCAATCGACCGAAATTTCAGGGGGCCGAACACATCGTTCCGACCATCGGCATTGGGTGTAAAAACATTGGGCAGGGTGTATTCAGGGCAATTGTCAAGACAGACCACATTGCTCAGCTCCGATTCATTCTGCACCAGCTCGCCATTGGGCCAGGGCGCTAAGGAGTCGAGCGCTGACACTGCATAGCAGCCTGCAATACTATTCTCAAAAAACAAGTCTAGATCCGTAATAGTCGCTCCCTGAAGTTCGTCGATAAGCTCAAATTCAGCATCTTCGGTTGGTTTAAAGTATACGTTATAAGCTGTTACATCGTCCGTCTCGGGACAGGTTTCATTCGGATTGGTCCAATCAAGGAATACTTCGAAGCTGACGCAATCGCCATCAGCTGCCAGCTCTGGTACGCAAGGCGGTGTGCGGTCGTAAGGCGAACTGCATACGCGCTGAGAAAAATTAATCAGCGTATCGTTTTCTTCTATGGCAAAGTAGGAGCCGCGGCTAACGATGTAATAGCAATAATTGCGATTATTTAGAAGCCCGGTATCTAAATAATCAACCCCCGTAGTAGTGGCCAAAAACTCAAACTCGCCAACTCCGTCGGTCTGTCGATACACATCGTACTCAAAATTGATCCAAGGCACTTCTTCCCGCCAGGTAACTTCGATCTGATTATCGTCGGGGATAAGAACTAAAAATAGTGAAGAAGCTAGATTGGACCTCGCAGCCAGCTCGCCATTGCTGAAAAGTTCCACCCGATAGGTATGCGCGGTATCGGCAGTATTCAGCTCCAGACCGTTATTGGATATATACTCGGTAGGCAAAGCGTCTAGATCAGGACTGGTGGGCGACTGGAATACCTGCTCATTGACTTCTCCATAACCTTCGGACCGGAAAAGGCGGTATTGGTAAGGCCCGGGAAAGGCGATAGAGTCCAGCTCAATGGGGCTTCTCCAATATACCGTGTCCACTCCCGCTTGAGCGGTAGTGCCGATACTGTTCTTTTTGATAATTGGTACTTCAAATTTTATTTCTGCGCATGCTTCATTGCTGGCGTAGCTCTGCGCACCATCTGCAAAGCAGGCCACTACCATATAGCAATTCTGTCTCCCAAAGATGGCTTCGTCTTCGTCTGCATAAAAGGTGGTCTCCAGTCCAGAAAGATTGGCTATTTGCTGATAGCCGGTATAGGCCGGCACCCCGGTTTCGCATTGGCTGGGTATAAAACCGAACGGGTCGATACGTCTAAAAACTTTATAACCAATAGCTTCTGTGCATGGACTGGTTTCCCAATCAAGTTCTATTGCACTTCCTACCGCTTCGGCGCTAAGATTTTCGGGTGCCGGAGCCACTACGACTATATTTACGGTTTCAATATCTACCAGCGCCACTCCTGCCCCATTATCTTCGGCTTGTATTACAGCCTGATAGGGCGCCACCCGAACATGGCTGCAGTCGGTCTGCCAATTAAATGTAGCTACCACCGGAGGTAGAAGCCCTCCTTGCACAATAGGATCTGCCGGTGAGCTGGCCACTTCAAACGGATCACCAAAACCTGTGATCGTGACGTTATCGCGCCTCGTCCCATTTGAATTGAGATCGGGATCATCGGCAAAAATCTGAAAGCTTAATTGATCGCCCGCTTCCACGCATGTGTCGCGAATCGCTTCGAGCTCTGGCGGCTGATTATTGCAATTGGCTACGGTAATCTGCATATCCCGCAAAACGGTGCCTACCAAAACCCCATCGCGCCATTCTTCTACTAGTATGGCAAGATTATATTCCCCCACTTTTTGTGGAAACAGCCATGTTATCGTTCCCGTATTCGGATCGATGGATAGGTCATTTCCCGGATTGGGGGACGGCCGATCGGGGGGTATTTGATTTGGAAAAACGAAGAACCCCGTCTCAAAAGCCGCGCAGCTAAAGCCCTGTGCATTTACGAGTTTGTATATCAACGTATCGGCATCGGAATCTACGGCACCCGGATTGTGAATCCACGGCTGGAAGAGACAGGCGTCCTGCAAGCAGTCATTCGTGAATTTTACAGAATTATTTGGGGAAAAGATCGGCGAGATGCGTAGGGTGGTCGTTATGGCAAAAGGCACCAGAACAGAGTTTCCACCATTGATATTCAAAATTCCACCGTTTCTATTTTGGTCAACGATGCAAATGCTGTAGAGCCCGCTGGCGGGAAAAGTATGGGTTTTGACATAGACGTTGGTTTGGGCATCTGCATTGGGGGCAAATATAATCTGCGAGCGCTCCAAGCTGTCGGCACCAGAGCCATCACCCCAGTCGATAGGCAGAAAAGGCCGATCGGCAGGCGCTGTGGTTTTGGTACATGTGTAAATGGTAAACTCGTAGGTGGTCTCGGAAATGTGTCGGTAGGTGATTTCACCAGCTCTGTTATGTGTGGCGAGCGCAGCGCCGATAGCTAGGTATGTGACGGTCAAAAGAGTTAGAAGTTTCTTCACAGCGGGCATTTTTTTGGGTCTTGAAAGATATGAAATTTCATTGGTAAAAAACATTCAAATATAAAGGATGAAAGTATTTTCATCTGCCTGAACCATAGCATAAACTAGAATAGCAAAAATCTGCGCCGCTCCGGCAATAATAAATATGTAGCTTTGTGAGTTTAGCTAATCCCGCGAATGATAAATCCATTTCAAGTTCTAAAAAAGAATTCTCAGACTCATGCCCATTGCCAACTTAAACCATTGGCCGAAGCCAGCGCCAGAGAAAAAAATACAAAGCAAAAAGCGAATGCCCTAAAAAGCTCCAACACTTTGGGGCAAGGTTTTGATTACGAATATGCAAAAGGTCAGCTCACGATCACCGCATCGGGGTATGAAGGAAACGGCGATAGGCCCAATTACTACCGGAAGCTAGGCGCTTCTATCTGGCAGCTGCTCTGTGAGCTAAGCGTTGATAGCATTTCAATAGAAGGCAGCGAAAAAGGTGAGCTACTTGCCATAGCCGAAGGGATGTGGTCGAAGAACTACAGGTTTGAAAAATACAAATCGGAGAAATCGCAGTTTTCAGTAAAGACCATCGGCTTCATAGGAACCGCTGTGAAAGCCGCCGACTGCCTTGATCTGGCGCACCAGATGGAAGGGGTGTTCTTGGCGCGTGACCTCGTAAATGAGCCAGCCAATAAGTTGACGGCGACAGAACTCTCCAAAAGGATTCAAGAATCGGCCAAGAGCGCTGGATACAAGGTAAGCGTATTGCAAAAGGCGAAAATACAAGCGTTAAAGATGGGAGGGTTGCTGGCAGTAAATAAGGGCAGCAGCGAAGCACCTACCTTTAACATTCTTGAGTACACCCCCAAAGCAGCGAAAGACCGAAAGCCGATCATACTTATCGGTAAAGGGATCGTCTATGATACGGGCGGGCTCAGCTTAAAGCCTACTGCCAATTCTATGGACATCATGAAAAGCGACATGGCGGGGGCAGCTGCTGTAATAGGTGCCGTGCACGCTGCCGCGAAAATGAAGCTGCCCATAAACCTTATCGCGCTCATACCGGCTACCGATAACCAGCCCGGCCCGATGCCTACGCCCCGGGAGATGTGATAACCATGATGAGCGGCACTACCGTAGAGGTAATGAATACTGATGCCGAAGGCCGAATGGTACTTGCAGATGCCCTCTGCTACGCAAAAAAATATGACCCTCAGCTCGTCATCGACTTGGCCACTTTAACGGGCTCGTCGCTGCGCGCCGTTGGGCATTGCTCGGCAGTGCACATGACCAATGCGAAAAGCGGCTGGTCAGAAAAGTTAGAAGAAGCAAGCGTAGACGCCTGGGAGCGGTCGGTGGCCCTGCCACTATGGGAAGACTACGCCGAAGATCTCAAAAGCGATATTGCCGACCTTAAAAATATTGGCTCAAGCCCCAATGCGGGAGCAATCGTCGCTGGAAAATTTCTAGAACATTTTACAGATTATCCATGGATCCATTTGGATATTGCAGGTCCGGCATTTCTGCCAGCACCTAACGGCTATTTACCGAAAGGCGGAACCGGATTTGGCACGAGCCTATTGATCCATTTCCTAAAAAAGACACTCTAATGAACACTACCGAAAAACTAAAAGTTGGCATCACCCTAGGTGATATGAACGGAATAGGAGCGGAAACGATTATAAAAGCACTGGCTGACAATAGGCTTTTTCAAGACTTTACCCCAATTATATACGGCTCTAACCGGGTGTTGAACTTTTATAAAAAGCTGTTTTCGATGGAAGAACTCAACTTTCACGGTATTAAAGACGCTGTGCATGCTGTCGCAAAAAAGGCCAATGTAATCTCTATAACCCAGGAAGAGATCGTGGTTGAACCTGGAAAAGTAACTGCTCAGGCAGGAAATCTGGCTTTCTTATCGCTCGAAATGGCAGTGAAAGACTTGGCCAGCAATAAAATCAATGTATTGGTAACGAGTCCGATAAACAAGAAGAATATTCAGAGCGAGTCCTTCACCTTTCCTGGCCACACGGAGTATCTGGCCAAGTATAGCAATGTAGACCAAGCTCTGATGCTTATGTGCAGCGAGCAGTTGCGGGTGGGTGTAGTCACCGGCCATGTGCCGCTGCAGGAAGTGCCAGCGCTCATCACCAAAGAAGCCGTGCTCAATAAAATAATCGCGATCGACAAGGCGCTGCGCGTAGACTTTTCTATTGAAAAACCAAAGATCGCCGTCTTGGGACTCAACCCACATGCCGGCGATGATGGTCTTTTGGGTATGGAAGAGAAAGATACCATACACCCCGCGATAGCGGCCGCCCGCGAGTCGGGAATATTGGCACTGGGGTGCTATGCGGCCGATGGGTTTTTTGCGAGTAATAATTGGATGAACTTCGATGCGGTACTCGCCATGTACCATGATCAAGGGTTGGTTCCCTTCAAATCTATAGCCGGAGACTACGGGGTGAATTACACGGCTGGCCTGCCCATAGTGCGCACATCGCCCGCCCATGGCACCGCTTATGATCTGGCTGGCAAAGGAAAAGCAAGTGAGCAAAGCTTTAGGCAGGCGCTCTATATGGCTTGCGATATTTACAGTACCCGATCTGAGAATAGAACCTTGGCCATGAACGCAATGCAATAAGCAGAAAAAAAAGAATCAACTATTTTTCATAACCTTTATTTTATTACATTTGCCGTCCCAATATAGGGAGGTGGTCATGAAGGAGTTTATTATTCCCTTTTTCGGACTGAAAACGGGAAAACACGTGTTCAGTTTTGAGATTAACCGATCGTTCTTTGAAGCTTTTGAAAATAGTTTACTTGAAGATGCTTCTTTAAAGGTTAAGCTTGAGCTAGAGAAAATGAGCAATATGCTCATTCTCGAATTTAAGTCCAGTGGCACCATTAAGGTGCCGTGCGATAGATGTGGCGAAGAGCTTGACCTACGTCATTCCCCTTCCGATCGGATCATTGTAAAATTTGGAGATGAATCTTTTGAGCAAACAGATGAGATTCTTGTACTGAGTCACGATAGCCACGAGATAGATGTATCTCAGGAAATCTATGAAATGATCGTATTGAACATTCCAAATAAAAGGGTTCATAAATCGATCAAAGACTGTGACCAAGAAGTCATCAAAAAGCTGGAAGAATTAAATAAGGCAAAACCTGAGAGACCGGCCAATCCCCGATGGGACGCGCTGAATAAGTTAAAGAATTAAAATAGAGAATAAATGGCACATCCTAAGCGAAAAATCTCCAAAACGAGAAGAGACAAGCGCAGAACACATTATAAGGCCACGGGGCCTACCCTAGCGGTAGATTCTACCACTGGCGAAGCACACCTATATCACCGTGCACACTGGTATGAGGGAAAGCTCTACTATAAAGGTAAGGTAGTGATGGAAAAAGAAGTGGAATAGCATTCCAATCCAAACGCATTTGCGAAATCAGCCTGACGGCTGATTTTTTTTTGATGAAGTTTTTCTCAATGGCCGATGCCTTCCCGAACTTTTCTAACTTAGCGCACTTATACCGATAGCATTTTCGACAAAAATCAATCTTAGATGACGAATCTAAAAGCGGCCATCACAGCCATAAACGGCTACGTTCCTGAAGATAAATTGACCAATGCGGATCTTGAAAAAATTGTAGACACCAATGATGAGTGGATACAGAGCCGCACGGGTATAAAGGAACGCCGCATATTAAAAGACCCCAACAAGGCGAGTAGCGATCTAGGTTCAGAAGCCGTGAATGGACTGCTCAGAAAGGCCAACGTAAATGCCGACGACATAGACATGGTGATATGCTGTACGGCCACTCCAGACCATCTCTTCCCTTCTACGGCCAACATCATTTCGGACAAGTGCGGTATTAAAAATGCATGGTCTTATGACCTAATGGCTGCCTGTAGCGGTTTTCTATATGGGCTGGCTACTGCAAGCCAGTTTATAGAGACCGGCAAATACAAGAAAATTATAGTGGTAGGAGCAGATAAGATGAGCTCCATAGTAGATTATGAAGACCGCACCACTTGCATCATATTTGGCGATGGAGCGGGTGCCGTGCTCTTAGAACCCAACACAGAAGGTTTGGGAATACAAGATTCCATCTTGAGGAGCGATGGTAGTGGGCGCTCTTTTCTACATCAGAAAGCGGGTGGCTCGCTAAATCCTGCTTCTATACAATCAGTTCAGAACAAAGAACACTTCATCTTTCAGGAAGGCAAGACGGTATTTAAATTTGCCGTGAGCAAGATGGCCGATGTTTCTGCCGAGATTTTAGAGAAGAACAATCTGACGGGCGAAGACATCAACTGGCTGGTACCCCATCAGGCCAATCTCCGAATCATCGATGCTACGGCCAACCGAATGGGTCTGGATAAATCAAAAGTGATGATCAACATACAGAAATATGGAAACACGACCAATGGCACCATACCCCTTTGCCTATGGGAGTGGGAAGACCAATTAAAGAAAGGAGATAATCTTATATTGGCCGCCTTTGGTGGAGGATTTACCTGGGGCTCCATCTACCTCAAATGGGCATATAACCCAAACTAAGAAAGTTCATTACATTTAAGGCATTAGAATTTCAACGATCTATTATGAAATTAACTGAAATCCAAGATTTAATAAAGTTTGTAGCCCGATCTGGCGTAACAGAAGTAGAGATCGAGCAGACCAATTTTAAGATCACGATAAAAAGTGATACCGCTCCAAAAAAGGGAGCCAAAAGCGCAGCGCCTGAAGCTTACCTCCAGCAGCCTATGCAAATGATGCCTCAAATGGCCATGAACCAACAGGCTATGCAGCAGCCCATGCAAGCCATGCAGCAGCAATCACCAGCGGCAGCTGCCCCCGATGCCAAAAAAGAAGAAACCAAGGATGATGAATCGAAATACATCACCGTTAAATCGCCCATGATCGGCACCTTCTATCGCTCTCCCGGACCTGATAAAGATTCTTTCGTAAATGTGGGGGATGACATCAAACCCGGAAAGGTGATCTGCATCATAGAAGCGATGAAGCTCTTCAATGAAATAGAAGGAGAGATAAGCGGCAAGATCGTAAAGGTAATCGCCGAAGATGCGAGCCCTGTGCAGTATGATCAGCCCTTATTCTTGGTAGATCCGTCTTGATAGATCTTTAATTCTTTAACCACACTTAGGCTTCCTTAGATGTTTAAAAAAATACTTATTGCCAATAGGGGCGAGATTGCGCTTCGTATAATACGTACCTGCAAGGAGATGGGTATTAAGACCGTAGCCGTATATAGCACCGCCGACGCCGAAAGCCTTCCGGTAAGGTTTGCGGATGAAGCAGTATGTATCGGCCCACCGGCCAGTTCGGAGTCCTACCTCCGCATACCCAATATTATAGCTGCTGCAGAGATTACCAATGCTGATGCCATACACCCGGGCTATGGTTTCCTTTCGGAGAATGCCAAATTCTCCCGGATATGTGCCGAAAATGGCATAAAATTTATCGGCGCCCTTCCAGAGCAAATAGAAGGCATGGGCGATAAGGCTACAGCCAAAACCACCATGATAAAAGCAGGCGTACCCTGCGTGCCCGGTTCTGAAGGACTGATCAAGAATGGAAAGCACGCCATCGAAATATCCCGTGAGATAGGCCTTCCCGTAATGATGAAAGCTACCGCTGGCGGCGGCGGTAAAGGCATGCGTGTGGTATGGGAAGAAGATAAGATTGAAGAATCGCTTTCTGCCATTCAGCGAGAAGCGCAGGCGGCCTTTGGAAATGATGGGGTGTACATGGAAAAATTTGTAGAAGAGCCCCGACATATTGAGATTCAAGTAGCTGGAGATCAATTTGGTACCTTTTGCCACATGAGTGAGCGCGATTGCTCCATACAGCGGCGCCATCAAAAGCTGGTCGAAGAAACCCCGTCGCCCTTCATGACCAAAGCGCTGCGAAAGAAGATGGGCGATGCTGCCATCAAAGCAGCGGCAGCGGTAAACTATGAAGGAGTGGGCACCGTAGAATTTCTGGTAGACAAGAACAGGGATTTCTATTTTATGGAAATGAATACCCGGATTCAGGTGGAGCATACTATCACCGAAGAAGTGATAAATTTTGACCTCATCAAAGAGCAGATCAAAATCGCCGCCGGAAAGCCAATAAGCGGAATCAACTATGAACCGCAGATGCATGCCATACAGTGCCGCATAAATGCCGAAGATCCCTTTATGGATTTCCGTCCGAGCCCTGGAAAAATCACGGTTTACCACGCCCCAGGGGCCATGGCGTCAGAATCGATACGCATGTATATGCCGATTATACCATTCCGCCAAACTACGATTCCATGATAGCCAAGCTAATAGTAAGGGCGCAAACGCGTGAAGAAGCGATCAAAAAAATGCACCGTGCGCTGAGCGAATATATCGTAGATGGTATCAAAACGACGATCCCTTTTCATATTCAGCTCTTTGAAGACCCTGACTTCAAGAAAGGCAATTTTACCACGAAATTTATGGAGACTTTCGTATTGAAGCCAGTATAGGAAGGTATTTCGTAAGTACTCTGCCTTGGGGGCTGCAAAGGGTTTTTTAGGTTAGCCCAGCTGTACGGATGACTTTTTGCCTAAGTGCTCGGCAAGCATCTTTTCTGCGGCCATCACCATTCCCGTTACCCCAAAGCCAGCTTCATCATATAGCTCGGCTTGCGACCCATGCTCATAAAAAGCGTCTTTCATTCCGAGACGGATTACCTGTGCTTGGTAACCGTGATCGGCCATGAACTCCAGCACCGCGCTTCCCATTCCACCCATGACGCTTCCATCTTCTACGGTGATGATCTTATCAAATTTGGCGAAGACTTCGTGAAGCAGGATTTCATCGATGGGTTTCACAAAACGCATATCATATACCGCTACGCTGGCACCTTTCTCTGCCATTATTCCGGAAGCTTCCAAAGCATGATTTCCTTGATGGCCAATGGATAAAATGGCTATATCGTCTCCGTTACGGACTTTTCGGCCCGTACCTATTTTTATTTTCCGAAAGGGCGTTTTCCACTCCGTCATCACCCCTTGGCCACGGGGATAGCGTATCGCAAAAGGCCCGACATCTTCGATCTGGGCGGTGTACATCAGATTGCGCAGTTCTTCTTCATTCATCGGTGCACTCACTATCATATTGGGTATGCAGCGGAAATAAGCAAGGTCAAACGCACCGTGGTGCGTGGGGCCATCGGCACCTGCAAATCCGGCCCTGTCAAGACAAAAGATGACGTGAAGGTTTTGAAGAGCCACATCGTGAACTACCTGATCATAGGCACGCTGCATAAAGCTTGAATAGATATTGCAAAACGGTACCATTCCTTGCGTGGCCAGGCCGGCAGAAAAAGTTACTGCGTGCTGCTCGGCTATACCTACATCGAAGGCACGATCGGGCATAGCTTCCATCATAATTTTAAGCGAACTGCCGGTAGGCATGGCCGGCGTGATTCCGACTATTTTCTCGTTCTTTTCAGCAAGCTCTACGATCGAATGCCCAAATACATCTTGATATTTGGGTGGTTGCGGACTTTTTGGGATTACCTTTATGATCTCACCCGTATCTTTATTGAATAAGCCTGGAGCGTGCCATTGTGTGGGCGAACCTGATTCGGCTGGTTGGTATCCCTTGCCCTTTAAGGTAAGGCAATGAAGTATTTTTGGACCGGGAATGTCTTTGAGATCTTCGAGCACTTGTGCAAGGTGGTGCACATCATGACCATCTACTGGGCCAAAGTAGCGAAAATTGAGCGACTCAAACATATTGCTCTGTCGAAGGAGCGAAGTCTTTACCGCATTCTCTATCTTTTGGGCTATCGCTTGAGCATTCGGCCCGAACTTGCTGATTTTGCCAAGCAGGTTCCATACTTCATCCTTCACCTTATTATAGGTATGCGAAGTGGTGATGTCGGTAAGGTAATCTTTGAGTGCGCCAACGTTTGGATCAATGCTCATGCAATTATCATTGAGCACTACGATCATATTGCTGTTTTCGGCACCGGCATGATTCAGCCCTTCAAAGGCGAGACCAGCAGTCATGGCGCCATCACCGATCACAGCAATGTGCTGCCTGTCCAGCTCGCCCTTGAGCCTGCTGGCCACAGCCATACCCAGAGCTCCAGAGATAGATGTGGACGAATGGCCCACGCCGAAGGTATCATACTCGCTCTCAGATCTTTTTGGAAATCCGCTTATCCCTTTATACTTTCTATTGGTGTGAAAAATAGCACGACGCCCAGTGAGTATTTTATGACCATAGGCTTGATGGCCGACGTCCCAAACCAATTGGTCATAAGGCGTATTGAACACATAATGAAGGGCTACGGTAAGCTCTACTACTCCGAGACTCGCTCCAAAATGCCCCCCCTTGGTAGAAACAACATCTATGATGAAGTCGCGTAGCTCATCGCAAAATTGAGATAGTTCCGTTTCTTTGACTTCCCTTCTTAAATCTTCGGGGTACTGAACTTTACTGAGCAGGGGGCCTGCCTTGTATGAATCCATAGGTAGTTTCTTAATAATAGCTCAACAAAAGTAGAAAATTATTGTTGCCGCCTATCGACTTGTTTATTACTAATGAAGGGGATAGCGCAAGGCATCAGGCCTTTGCAGGGCGGCCCATGAACGCTACAAAAAGGGAAATATTACGAGAATGCATTCTCTCCAGTGATGTCAAGACCGGTGATGAGCAGGTGCACATCATGGGTGCCTTCATAGGTAATCACCGATTCAAGATTCATCATATGGCGCATGATCGGATACTCATTGGTGATACCCATCCCGCCGTGTATCTGTCTTGCATTTCTAGCTATGTCGAGCGCCATTTCAACATTATTACGTTTGGCCATAGATATTTGCGCGCTTGTTGAGCGGCCTTCATTTCGCAACTGCCCCAATCGGAAGGTGAGCAGCTGGGCTTTGGTAATCTCCGTGATCATCTCCGCAAGCTTTTTTTGCTGTAGCTGAAATCCTGCTATCGGCTTTCCAAATTGATGGCGCTCTTTGGCATAGCGCAATGCAGAATCATAGCAGTCAAGGGCTGCTCCAATGGCGCCCCAAGCAATGCCATATCTGGCACTGTCAAGGCACCCGAGCGGCGCTCCAAGCCCCGACTTATTGGGTAGCAGATTTTCTTTGGGAACCTTTACATTATCGAATACCAGCTCGCCGGTATTGCTTGCGCGAAGGCTCCACTTACCGTGGGTTTCGGGAGTGGTGAACCCTTCCATACCGCGCTCTACGATGAGCCCGTGTATTCGGCCTTCTTCATTCTTTGCCCATACTACCGCGACATCGCAAAAAGGCGAATTACTGATCCACATTTTCGCGCCATTCAAGAGGTAGTGATCGCCTTTATCCTTATAGTTGGTTGTCATCCCGCTGGGATTAGAACCATGGTCGGGCTCTGTGAGGCCAAAGGATCCGATGTACTCACCGGCGGCAAGTTTCGGCAAGTATTTTTTTCGCTGTTCTTCCGTCCCGTACTTCCAGATTGGATACATCACCAGTGAACTTTGCACGGAAGAAGTAGACCTTAAACCGCTATCGCAACGCTCAAGCTCCTGCATGATAATGCCGTAGGATATCTGATCCAGACCTGCCCCGCCGTATTCCTCAGGTATGTAAGGGCCGAAAGCTCCTATCTCTGCCATGCCCGGTATGACCTGTCGGGGAAAAGTTCCTTTTTCAAAATACTCTTCAATAATCGGTGACATCTCCTTCTTCACCCAAGCCCTGGCCGTATCCCGCACCAGCTTATGCTCATCGCTGAGCAAATCATCCATCTCGTAATAATCGTGTCCTTGATATTGGTCTGTACGCATTCTTTCTAATTTTCGGCTGCAAAGGTAAGAAATCGACCTAAGGATATACCGGAAAAATGCGACCTTCGCGATCAATGAAGCGCAATCTTAAACCGAACTAGAAATTGGAGCCGATACTCAGAACCACACCAAACCTATATGAAGCTTGGATGCTTTGGGTCTTCTTCTTGGCGGTCGGATTATTTCTATATGTCAGGGTGGCCTATGCACGAAGGCTTCCAAGGCTCATCTCGAGTGCGGTACGCTTGCAGATTTTGCGACAGACCATGCGCGAAGAACTGGTATTTTCGCATCGTGCATCCATTCTGCTTTTCTTACAATTCTTGGTTGCGGCGGCGCTTCTGGTCTATTTGGCACTCAAGTACACCGGCTATACTTCGTCAGAACTCTATGGGATAGCTCTCTACCTAAGAATCTTGGGGATTTTGGCTGTCCTATATCTAGCGCGGCTATTATCGGGTTTCTTTTTGCGGAAGCTCTACACCGACAAAGGTTTACTGCGCGAGTATCTATTTGGCTCCTTTCTGCTCACCAAGCTATTGGGCATTCTCTTGCTGCCGCTCTCCATCATCGTCACATTTGCAAATATCGGTGATGTAGAAGCCCTATTATGGATCACGGCCGCACTGACCGCTGGCCTCGTGATCTACCGAATCATACAAGGCGGGATAATGAGCTTAAATTATACCGTGTCAGGAGTATACATTATTTTATACCTTTGCACCCTTGAAATTCTGCCTTTCATAGCTCTTCTCAAGCTGTTTATGAGCACATTAGGTTAGAATACAATTTATTAGCCCAAATAGTCTATGGCAGAAAAGGTAAAATCCATCTTAATTTCTCAACCTGAACCATCATCAGAGAAGTCGCCTTATTTCGACCTTGCCACCAAGTATAAGATTAAAATCGATTTTCGACCCTTTATACATGTTGAGGGCATTCCTGCAAAAGAATTCCGACAGGAGCGGATCAGTATTTTGGAACATACCGCCATTATACTTACCAGTAGAAATGCGGTAGATCACTATTTCAGAATGTGCGAAGAGATGCGCATTACGGTGCCAGAGACGATGAAGTATTTCTGCCTTTCGGAAAGTACTGCCTATTATTTGCAGAAGTACGTCCTATTCCGCAAGCGCAAAATTTTTCACGGTAAGCAGAGCTTTGAAGATCTACTCGATGTGATCAAAAAGCATAAAAACGAGCGCTACCTTTTACCTGTTTCAGACATTCATAAGCAGAACATCACTGATCTGCTCACGAAATTCAATATAAAATACACCAAGGCTATTTTTTACCAAACGGTGTGCAGCGACCTGTCTGACCTGGCCGACGTGAATTATGATATGCTCGTATTCTTTAGCCCTAGCGGGATAGAGAGTTTACTCAAAAACTTCCCCGACTTCAAGCAAAATGCCACCCGGATCGCGGCTTTTGGAACCACCACTTCTGATGCCGTGAAGGCCGCCGGCTTGCAACTCGATGTATATGCTCCCGCCCCGGGGCTTCCTTCTATGTCGATGGCCATAGAGAGCTATATGAAAAAAACCAAGTAAAAACATGAAGGTGCCATGTGGAAATCTTTCCTTATGGTAGCCCACCTTCGCGGCAAACCAGAAATTTCGTAGCATTGGGGATGGGCAATTTAAGTTTTGGCAAGGAGCATAAAATTTGCGCGAAAGGAGATATTGACGCCTTGTTTGAACGAGGCAAATCGATCCGGAAGAATAGCCTGAGCCTGAAATATTTATGGCGTGATGCACATGCAAAAGAACCTACGATAAAAGTACTTATCGTAGTGCCCAAGAAGCGCTTTCGAATGGCACACGATCGGAATACGATCAAACGGAAACTTCGTGAATTATTTCGCTTGAACCTGTCCACGTTCGATCCTGACGGTGTCGCTTCAGCCAAAACCCTTCTCATTGCCATAATATACAGTGGAGCTCTCGATGCACCTTATAAGACAATAGAGCACGATTACCTGCATTGCTGCAAGCTACTGCGCAAGCGAATCGCAGAATAAGGCATTAACAAGAATTAACCGCCAGAGACCAGCACAAGGAGCCCCATCTCCGTTACCTTTACTCACTTGCCCAAAAAATCAAGATCAATTTCTATGCATAAGCGCTTTCAAAAGTTCATTATTATCTCAGCACTTTCCGTGACTACATTTATTGGAATTTATGCTGTAGCACCAAAGGATAATTTTTTTGAGATATCAAAGAATCTAGAAATTTTCGCTACCCTATACCGCGAGCTCAACATACTCTACGTAGACGATGTACAGCCTGGGGAGATGATGAAAACCGGGATCGATGCCATGCTCGAATCACTTGATCCCTACACCACTTACATCACCGAAAGCAATATCGAAGACTATCGGTTTATGACCACTGGGCAGTACGGTGGCATCGGTAGCCTAATACGCGCTGTAGATGGCGATGTATTTATTTCGGAGCCTTATGAAGGTTTTCCCGCGCAGGTATCAGGCTTGAAAGCCGGAGATAAAATCTTAATGATAGATGGTGTGGAAGTGGCTGGAAAAGATCAGGATGAGATCAGTAAAATGCTAAAAGGGCAATCGGGTACGGGGCTCGAAATCACCTTCGAGCGCTTTGGCGAAATAGACAAGGTAAACCTGAAACGACAAGAAATCAAAATTCCTGATGTACCCTATTTTGGAATGCTTGATGAAGAGATTGGCTATATACGCCTTACAAGTTTTACCCGCACTGCGAGCAAAGAAGTGAAGGAAGCCTTTGATGAGCTAAAGGCGAAGCATAATATGAAGGAGCTTATTTTCGACCTTCGCGGAAATGGGGGTGGCCTGCTCCACGAGTCGGTCAATATAGTGAACTTCTTCATTGACAAAGGACAGGAAGTGGTAAACACAAAAGGAAAAATATCTGATTGGGATCGATCTCACAAGGCGCTGAATGAGCCGCTTGATTTAGAGATACCCTTGGTAATACTGGTCGATCAAGGCAGTGCTTCCGCATCTGAGATCGTATCGGGCTCTATTCAAGATCTAGACCGTGGGGTGATCGTGGGAAACCGCACTTTTGGAAAAGGGCTGGTACAGCAAACGCGTGACTTGCAATACAATAATAAGCTGAAGCTTACGGTGGCAAAATATTACATCCCCAGTGGAAGGTGTATTCAAAAATTGGACTATGCACATAAAAATGATGACGGCAAAGCCGAAGCCATTCCAGATTCCTTGCTAAAGGCGTTCACCACAAGAAATGGAAGAAAGGTATTGGATGGACGGGGCATTGATCCAGATGTAACGATCGAAGAAACGGAGTTTCCGCATATCTTGGGAAGCCTGCTTTCTGAAAATCTATTTTTCAAATACGCCACCAAATATGCATCCGAGCATCCCACCATTGCGAAAGCCAAAGACTTCAGGCTCACCGATGCCGAATATCAAGATTTTGTGACCTATCTGGAAGGTAAAAACTACAGCTATACCACCGACACGGAACGCGAACTGGAGAAGCTCATGGAGACTGCAAAAAACGAGAAATATTTTGGGCTGGCAGAGACCGAATTTGAGAACTTGGACGGCGCGCTCAGTTCCAAAAAAAATAACGATCTATTCAATTTTAAGGAAGAGATAACCAGGATACTTGAAAATGAGATCGTGGCGCGCTACTACTACCAGCGCGGGCGCATCGAGTCATCCCTGAGCACCGATGATGCGGTGTTGAAGGCAAAAGGGATACTTCGCGACGAAGGCAAATACCAAAATATTCTAAAGCCCGTTTAACGGTGTAAACCGGTTAGAATTTGGCTTTACCTTCTACCTTCGCCAAGCGCGCTTATACCTTCCTGCTCTGCTTTTTGGCAGCAGCCATGCCCAATCTCAACCTATTGATGAGCATTGGTGTTATCCTACTTTTCATCCTTTGGCTCTTCACCCCCGGACCGATCCATGGGTGGCGGGCACTCAAAGAAAACCGACCGGCGCTGCTGCTGATCGGCCTTTTTGCAATCCACGCTATTTGGCTCTTCAATACATCAGAGTTCGCCTATGCCTTCAAAGATTTAAGGATCAAACTTCCACTTCTCATCTTGGGTGTGGTACTGGGCAGCATACCCTTGTCTCGGAGACAGTTGAAGCTTATTTTTTTGGCGCTGTCTGTTGGGGTTTGGACTGCTTCACTCGCGGCCACCTACCGCTATTATCAGCTTGGTGCAGCCTTGGTCGACCATAGGCAGATCGTACATGGAATATCCCATATTAGACTCAGCCTGCTCATGGTGGTGCAAGTCGCGGCCATACTTCATTTTTGGCCTACCCTGTCGCGGCTTCAAAGGATCTACAGCATCGCCGTGGTGGCAAATGTGGTATTCTTTCTCAATATCCTACAATCGGTTACAGGAATGGCCATTCTCTTATTGCTCTTTGGGTTTACACTCGTCTACGTCCTGCTCAAGACCAAGTCGAGAACTGCTTATGCCTTGCTCTTCGTGCTCTTTTTAACGGGATTGGTGACGGTCTATTTCAGCTATGACTATTACCAGAATTACTTCGTGGCTTCCGCCAAAACTGAAACTTTGGAAAGTAAAACGGCACGCGGCAGTAAGTATTACCACATCCTTGATGCACCGCAAGTAGAAAACAAAAGCTATACCTTTCGCTACCTAGCGTCCGATGAAATGATAGAAGCTTGGAATGAGCGAAGCAAATTTAAAATAGAAGCCGACAACCCTGAGCGCAGCGAGCGCATCGCTACTTTACATCGCTACCTTACTTCTAAAGGATTGCGGAAAGACTACGATGGCGTAATGGCGCTTAACGAGAAGGACATCCTTAATATTGAGCGGGGATATCCCAATGAGATCTACAGTCGGAAATCTGGGTTGGCGCTTCGTCACCACACTTTTTTGTTTGGTCTGCATGTATACCTTTCAACGGGTCAGGTAGCGGGACATTCATTTTTTCAAAGGCTTCTCTACTGGAAGGTGGCCTATGCCCTTATCAAGGAGCACCCTCTTCTAGGCACTGGCACGGGCGATGTGAAGCAGGAGTTTGCAGCCATGCATAGCAGAATGAATCCCGACCTCGACGATAGGTATAAGCTTAGGGCGCATAATCAATTTCTCACCTTCTTCGTTTCTTTTGGAATTATTGGATTTTTATACTTCATCGCGCTCTTTCTTTATAGCGCGCATTGCCGTCGGCACAGTCTTCTGGCGCTCTCGGTATTGCTGATCGCATTTATATCCTGCCTATCCGAAGACACCCTGGAGACCCAGGCTGGCGCCACATTTTTTGCTTTTTTCCTGGCACTCGTATCGAAGCCTGCGGCTCAGACCAAGTCGAAATGAGAAGTACTACCGAACCAAGACGAGCTTGCCCCGCTGCACCCATCCGCTTGATGCATTGGTAAGCGTATATATGAAAGTTCCCGCACCAAGCTCCAATTCTACTTGAGCACGCGAGCCGTAGATCAGACTTTCGTGTTGCTTCTTGCCTGTAAGATCATATACCGAGAAGATGAGCTGGCCGCTACCCGCCCACTCTTCGGCAGCGACTATCGAAATGCTACCTGGACTCGGATTTGGAAAGAGCTTAAAAAGATCAACCGGCTTCTCATTGGTCACATTTAGTGTAGACTCCGTAATCTGCACGCAATAATCTTCGGTTTCGCCTTCATCATACACTTCGCAAGGATCTAAACTGGAGTTCTCCCCACCGATGTATTTCATGGAAACCCTTAAGCGTGTGGAGCCAAGTGCCGCATCGATTGGAATAAGAATGGTATCGGTAACCACATCGCTTGAGGCAGATGGAGAAACCAATAATAACTCTGTATCATCATCAAAAATGCCATCTTGATCGGCATCGAGCCAAACCTTGAAAAATTCGCTGAAAGCAAAACCGCTGAACCCTGGACTCAATATCATTTCTATTTCCTGGCCGCGCTCGAAGGTCATATTGACATTCTCTAAAAAGGAATATCCACCATCATTTCCCGAAAGGAATTCAACCTCATCAAAACTCAAGGACTCTATGTACTCGAAGAAGCTGCTTTCGCCAAAAGCTGAGCAATAATCAGCGTCGATACAATGCCCGCAATTGGATGTGCGCAACATGATTTCCGAACCACCTTCCAAGCTATCGGAGCAGGCGGGAACTACCAGAAAATTATAAAAAGTGCAATCTTCGAGTCCTTCGATCTGAAATTCACCATTTGCAGAAGTCCCTGCCTGGAGCAGGTTATCATCGCCCGCTTCTTGGAAATAGATGATGTAGGATGATACGTTAAATGCCGTTTGCCAAGTGATGCTCAGTATGGAATCTACGGATCCTGCGAGCTCTTGGGGCGCTACGCAACAGCCCAATATTTCGATCACGCTCGAAACCGTGTAAACAATAGAATCGCCGGAAGTGGCGCAGGGCGAACCCACCTGTACTTCATAGGAACTACAAAATTCAAAGTCATTGATACTGAGTGAATCGCTTGCACCTATCGGAATGGAAGTCCACTCATCGGCGCCCAGCAGGCGGTATCGGAAGGTGGCATCAGCTTCGGCTTCCCAGCCAAAGCTGTAGATGGTATCTGAAATAACGGTATAACTAAAGCTGAGCGGTGGGGTACAGCAACCGAACTCATTCATTAATAGGAGTATAGAATTATACGAATTCAGCCTTCCGCCTGTCACCGTCTCGGCTGTGAGATTGGCCACCGGATCGACCCCTTGAAAGAGGGCTTCGCGCACCGCTACGGCCGCTCCCTGCGGATCTTCTCTGGCAAAGGTCGCAAAGTTGGCACAGGGAATGGAATAAAGGAGCGCTATGACCCCGGCCGTGAGCGGCGATGCAAAACTGGTTCCCGATGTGATGGTCGTACCGCCTTGGCCTGAGCTTGTAAACACATCATCGCCGGGAGCACCCAAGTCAACGGTGGTTTGGCCGAAGCCCGAGAAGGTACGTACATCTTGATTATCGGTAGCGGTCACACTTACCATATATTCACTTTCCACCCCAGTGGGAATGTCATTTACTTCATCTACATCGACATTCTGATTGGTGGTAGCGCCGCAACTAAGAATCCCTGCAGCGCCCAGAGTATCATAAAAGGCGCTCCATATCGGCACATCGTCCGGCTGTCCAAAATCAATACCCCAAGAAGCATTGGTCGCTACCACAAATGCCCCGAGCGCTCCATTGGTAGAATCATACAGCCTTCGCTGCACCAGCGGATAGGTATAAGCCTGTACGACAGAAGCTTCGTCAAAAGCACTCTCACCAGCGACCGACATCATCTTGACCTTCCAGTTGGCACCTACCGTTCCAAAATTATTATTGCCCATAGCACCGATCATTCCCATCACATTGGTACCGTGGCCGCCGCTATATACTTGCACATCATCTTCATCGGCCACATTCCACCCTCTGAAATCATCTACATAGCCATTGCCGTCATCGTCTATTCCATTGTTTGGGATCTCGAGGTAGTTCTCCCATTTATTTCCGATCAGATCGGGATGGTTCAGATTGCCCCCTTCTATGATGCATACTACGATGCTATCTCCGAGCGCGGTATTGCCGCCGCGGGTGATATCCCAAGCCAGATCGCTGTCAATATCAGCATCGGGGGTTCCATTTCCCTGACCCGTGTTCACGTGGTGCCATTGCTCTGAGATTCCGGGGTCATTGGGGACAGTTTCACGATTATGCACGTAATGGTTGTATTGAACGAACTGAAATTTTGGTTCATCCTTTAATGCTTTAATCAATGTACCGGCATTTACGCTTGACTCATCAAACTCCAATAAATAGATATTCATTGGTCTTGAGAGCAATTTAGCGACTATGAGCCCTGTATTTTCACCATTCAATGTGGTGTATTTGCTCAAGGCAAATTCCGGATTGGCACCCGCAATGCATTGAACCAAGATCTGGTTTGGAACGCGCTTGGGCTGGGCATGACTATCCGTGAAAAAGAAGGTAAAAAGGAGAAGCGCAAACGTTGAAACAGTAGTTTTCATAATCGGTTTTTTGCAGGATCCGAAATTATGGAATCATAAGCCATGAACCCAACCAAAAGTTTCTTTAGTCGGTAGGGATATAGAAAAATCGCTACTCAGGATTGAAATCCTATTCTTGAATAAACACCCTTTTCACCCGTTGCGATATATTCGTGAGCACTTCATAGGGGATGGTCTTAAGCTTGGTGGCCACTTCATAAATACTCATATTATCGCCAAACACTTCTACCGCATCACCTTCTGCGCATGGGATATTTGTAACATCGACCATGGTCATGTCCATGCAGACATTGCCCATGATGGGGGCTTGCTGACCATTGATGTAAATCGAACCCAGTCCATTGCCCAAAGTCCTTGGAAGGCCATCGGCATAGCCGATCGGAATTACG
Organism: uncultured Cryomorphaceae bacterium; assembly: GCA_963836915.1. GTDB lineage: Bacteria > Bacteroidota > Bacteroidia > Flavobacteriales_D > Cryomorphaceae > Cryomorpha. The sequence goes on from CAWILH010000002.1 coordinate 2,465,613, forward strand.
GCAATCAGTTTGTCTTTCTCCAGCTTTCTACTGGGGTTATACCCTATACCTGCTCCTGCCTTTACTGCGCGTATCTGTGATATGGAGCTTATCAACCTGCTTACCGGCTTTAGCTTTTGCTGAAAAGCGGGCGCTGAAGTAAGTCCGTAGAGCCCAAGCCCGAGCCTTACCATATCCATCTGATGGGCAGCGTGGCGGATGATGCCCGAAGAGTTTAGGATATGTCGCATGAACGGTTTGCCGATAGCTTTTTGGATCAAATAGGTCATAGCCTTAAAATCTGCCATCTGAGCTTCGGTAGCTTCATCGGAATCGGGGTCATCGCTAGCGGCCAAATGCGTAAAAACAGCCTTGAGCTCGACCAGATCGGTTTTTACGAGCCGAGCTATTAAAGTATCGGTATCTCCTTTATCAAAGCCCAACCGGTTCATACCCGTATTCAGCTTTATATGGATAGGATAGGGCAGTGAATCGGGATAGTCGAGCAAGACTTCCAAGAAATGGTCGAGGAGATTGAGACTATATATTTGGGGTTCGAGCCGGTAGCGGATCAGCGAGCCCAATGCGCCCAGTTCTGGATTGAGCACCATGATGGGCAGGTCGATGCCATTCTCCCGAAGTGAGATGCCTTCATCGGTGTATGCTACGGCCAGATAATCTACCTTTTCATGCGCCAGCAGCCGCGCTACATCGTAGCTCCCACTTCCATAAGCAAATGCTTTTACCATTGCCATGATACGTGTTTCGGGATGCAGGAGCGATTTGAAAAAGTTCAGGTTATCGCGCATTCGGTTGAGGTCGATTTCCAAAACGGTCTCATGCGTTTTTTCCTGAAGGATATCCGCAATTCGCTCGAAGCGAAATGGGCGCGCGCCTTTCAGGAGTATGTTTTCCCTGATAAAATCACGCTTATCGATGGCAGCCAAGTAAGCTTCCGTAGAATCGTAAAAAGCAGCTTGGGCTCCTTTAAATTCTGATTGGTTTGCTACCATGGCCTTGCCTATCCCTATGAAACGGTCTATTCCTTTGGCACGGATCAAGGCGGCCACTTTTCTGTAAAGCTCATCGGTCTCCTTTCCCGATTGCAAAATATCGCTCACGATGGCCGTATACCCATTCCGACGGCTATGCGACTTTAAGAAGTCTAGCGCAATCTCCAGCGAGTTCAGATCTGAATTATAGCTGTCATTGATCAGTACCGAACCATGCACCCCTTCGAGCTGCTCTAGCCGCATGGCCACAGGTGCCAATTTAGAAAGCCGATCTGCTATACTGGCATCATCTAAGTGCAGGTGAAGCATAAGCAGCCATACTTGGCAAGCATTCTCAATATATGCCGGGAGCGAGAATGGCAATACGATCTGCTTTGGCTTACCGCCAAAAACGGCTTCAATCCTTGTATCTATGCCCTCTTTAATAACCTTGGTTAACTGTAGATCGGCATCCGACCCGTTGCTCCAAGTGAGGAGTTTCTTATTTTTTAAGACCGGTGCTTTTGCTATTCGTGCATGCAGTTCTTCATGATCCCGACAATAAATCAAGGTATCTACCGAAGTAAAAAGCTCGAGTTTTTCGTCGATTTTTTCACTTACCGATAAAAAATTCTCTTGATGGGCAGCTCCGATATTGGTGAATATCCCAATGGTGGGTTTGATGATCTTTTCGAGCCAAACCATCTCACCGGGCTTAGATATGCCCGCTTCAAAAACCGCGAGTTGATGATTCTCGTCCAGCGAAAGTACCGAGATGGGAACCCCCACTTGTGAATTATAGCTCTTCGGACTACGGGCGATATGAAAATCATCTTGCAAGGCCTGAAATATCCATTCTTTGACCATTGTCTTTCCATTGCTACCGGTCACGGCAATAATCGGAATGTGGAACCGAGCCCGATGGGCGGCGGCAAAATCCTGAAAAGCACTGAGGCCATTGGTAACGCTTATAATAGTGGCATTCGGGAAATCCTTAAGGTCTATCTCTTCGGAAATGACAAATATCCGAACCCCTTTTCCATACAGTTCTGCGATATAGTCATGTCCGTTTTTTCGGATGCCCTTGATGGCAAAGAACACCATGCCCGAGCGGTTATCTACCGTTCGGCTATCGGTAAGAATATGATAAACACGCTTATCGCTGCCCTTTTGCAAAAACGTGCCCTTCACGAAACCGCGGAATGTCTCCAAATCGTAGCCCCTTTTATTCATTGGCAGCAGCTCTTTTTTCTATCTCTAGCGCTTCAAGATAAGCACGTCGGCTCAGCGGCTCGTAGCGATCTTTTTCGCCCAACTCTACGGTATCATCACCCCCAGCTATGCGGTGCGAATAGCTTGCCAGCTTTCCAGTTTTCAAACAGATGGCGTGTACTTTGGTAACGTATTCGGCTATGGCCAAGAGCTGGGGCATGGGGCCGAAAGGATTGCCTTTAAAATCCATATCGAGTCCGGCCACGATCACCCTTATACCTTGATTTGCAAGCTCATTGCAGACAGCGGGAAGGTTGCTATCAAAAAATTGAGCTTCATCTATTCCGACCACATCGGCTCCAGACACCAGCAGCAAAATCTTTTCTGCCGACGAAACCGGTATGCTCCGGATCGCATTTCGGTCATGGCTCACCACATCGTCTTCATCATAGCGGGTATCGACTCCTGGCTTAAATATTTCAACCTTTTGCCTTGCTATCTCTGCTCTTTTTAATCGCCGCAGCAGCTCTTCCGTTTTACCGGAAAACATAGATCCGCAGATAACTTCTATCCAGCCTTCGCCACGATTTTTAGCCTTTCGGGTGTCTTCGAGAAACATATTAGTTTTGATCCGGCAGCTAAGCTACCTAATTTGGCTTTTTAACTTTAGTTTTGCCCTGAGCCAAAATTAAGGAATTATAAGTCCTGCTAAAATATAGATTTAACAGTCGCAGCCGTTATACTATGGAAAAGGAAACCACATACATGAACCTACCGCAACTTGCAAAGAAACTGGAAGCGCTCACCAGAACCGTTGAATCGGGAGAATTAAACGTAGAGCAAATCAATGAGATGGCCGAGCTATCGCGGCAGCTTTATGAACGGGCTATCGTCTTGCAGTTTAAGGCTTTTGAGAAGATGGTCGGAGATAAAACAGATGAAGGGATCCCCGCTGATGCTCCGCCACCCGACGAAAGCCCCAAGGAATTCACCCGAACTACCGCTCCCCTTCCAGAGCGCGAAAAACGGCTTTATAAGCAAGCAGAACCCAAGGTGGAAGAAGATGTAAAAGAACCCATGACCGCTGCTCAAGAGACGGAAGCAGAACCCGTTGCGGAACCCGGACCCGTTGACGATCCCGCGCCGGAAGTGGAGCGCATGGCATTCCGGCTAGATGATGGGGCGCTTTCGCCAAAGCAGATCTCACTTATTGACTCTATCGAAGAGATTAAAAAGATGGAGCATAGCATCAATGATACCTATAAAGATCAACCCGTATCACTTGGCGACGCCTTCAACCGGAAGCCAATAGCCAAACTAAAAGCTGCGATCACGATAAATCAAAAATTCAAATTTATCGCTGAGCTTTTTCAAGGTGATGCAGAAGCTTTTGGCCGATCTATAGAAAAACTCGATGCCAGCCATTCCTTTATAGAAGCAGATGATTACATCCAAAATTCGCTTCGTGATCGGTACGAATGGGAGATGAAAAGCCCGACTGTAAAGACTTTTCTATCGCTTGTAGAAAGAAGATTTTTATGAAAATACGGGCGCTGATCTTATTAATTTATGCTCCATTTTTTGGCTATGGCCAAAATCTGGAAGATGTAAAGCACACGGTAGATCTGCTCACGAGTGAGACTTACAGCGGCCGTGGTTACGTGAATGATGGCTCGAATAAAGCAGGAGACTTCCTGTCAAAATCCTTTTCCGAGTATGGACTTCAACCTATTGGCAACAGTTATTTCCAACCATTTAGCTTTCCGGTCAATACCTTTCCGGTGCAAACTGTGCTTACCTGCGATGGAAAAGTGCTCGAAGAAGGCAAGGATTATATTGTTGATCCCGGGTCAGGGAGTTCGGCAGGCCGCTATCGCACATACCGCTTGGACTCCACCGATTTTCAGAACATCGATAAGCTGCCAAAACCGGGCAAGGGCTTAGCAGTGGTTGACTTGGATGGAATAGACAGCCCCGAAGAAGTCGGCGCCTTGCACAGCTTTAAACAGGCGGCAAGTTTGGAGCGGCCACTCATCCTTTCTAGCCCCAATAAGTTGATGTGGTCGGTAAGTGACCAGCGCTACCGCAACGCAATCATTGAAGTGGCAAAGCCTGCCTTCTGCAAGAATGCAAAGCGTGTGGAGCTTTCGGTAAAGAATGTGAGAACAGCGTATACCGCGCGCAATGTGATTGGAAAAATCGAAGGACGGTCTAGCGACAGCTGTTTCGTGCTCACGGCTCATTATGACCACCTCGGGATGCTCGGCGGAGCGATATTTCCCGGGGCGAGCGACAATTCGAGCGGAGTGGCCATGCTGCTTGACCTAGCAAACTATTATTCTCAAAATAAGCCCAAATACGATATTGTTTTCATCGCTTTTGCGGCAGAAGAAGCCGGCTTGATCGGATCAAAATATTTTGTAGAGCATCCCTTGTTCAAACTCGAGAAAATCAAATTTCTCATTAACCTTGATCTGATGGGATCGGCAGAGCGTGGAATAACGGTAGTAAATGGAAGGCTCTTTCCCGATGAGATGGCCTGGCTCAGCGGTTTGAATACCGGCGATGAGAAGATACCGAAGATAAAACTTCGCGGCAAGGCTGCCAATAGCGATCATTATTGGTTTTCGGAAGCGGGTGTGCCGGCTATATTTATTTATACCGAAGGCACTGCAAAGGCTTATCATGCGGTAGATGATACTCCCGAAAAACTGGATTGGGCGAGGTATGACAAGGTGTTTCAACTGCTCACAGACTTTTTGGAGACCTTTTAAAAAAAAGAAGTTTTTCGATAGTAATCGCAAAGCGTCCCAAATTTCTTTAATTTCACGTCTTAAAGATTCGCAAATCGCTTAAACCTTGTATGAACGCTTAGCAGGATAAAACATACTTTTGAATTCGATAGAGAACTATAAGGATTAACTTATCTTGCTTTCGCTTTTAATCGCTTCTCTTTCGAGCTAAAAATGAGCTATCGTATAATCTTAAAACTTGCTATTCTCTCCTTCCTTGTTTGCATAGGAAAAAACTCGACTGGGCAATTATACGCGGATCTATATAGTCAGAAAGATTTTTACAATTTCAACGAACCCTTAACTATTGAAGCTTCAAAAAACCTGATAGTTCCTAGAATTGGGGTTATTGTTTATAATAGCGATAATGACCATTTCAAAATAGCTATCGAAACCGGAGTTTTTTTACGTCGGTTCAATCAGGATTTTGAAGATGCCGATTATACTTATAAATTTTCGGGGATCCTTATTAGCCCAGTAGCATCTTACGAATTCTTGCCTAAGCTTTTTCTAGATCTGGGGGTTGGGTGGGTCAACTGTAGCAAGAAGCTAGAGTCAGAAAGCAAGAAGCTTGAGATTGGTGAGGGCTTTAGAAATTTTGATATTGCCGCTATTGGTGGAGTGAGTTATTATCCTTTGGAATGGCTAGCAGTCGGTATACGCTATTCAAAGTATTTTAGAAAAATGCTCGAGTTCAGATTGATCGATGATTACGGAAATTTCAGATCTAGTCAAAAGGACATCACTTCACAGCGAATAGAGTTTTATGTGAGAATCCAAGTGGGAAATAATTGGTATCAATGAAAAAGGAATTTGTGTTAGTCATACTTATCTTTCTTACCCTATATGGGTGTGGGAAACGAGAATTTATTGCCGATACGGTAGATCCAAGAATGCCATCTTATACCGAGTCAGGTACCAATACTGCCGGCGCTTACATAGACGGAAAAGTCTGGATTGCTTCTCCATACTTCTATCCGAATAATACCATCAACGAAGATCAAAATATGTTCTTTCAGTATTCAGGCGAGAGCGATAGTTTGTATTTGGCCTTTCAATCAGGGCAGATGCTCTCGGATGGCAAAAATGTGAGCATCGGTTTTTATATTCCCGGTTTTCTCATCAGAAATACCAACGATCTCTATCAGCTGAAAGGAGAGACTTTTCTTCTTGATGGCACCAATAGTTATGGTGAGTTGCTGCTAGATGATCATCGAATCGAGCGTGGCCCCAATGGTGATCACCGCGGAATGGGAGCGCTTCATTTCAGACATATTGAATCAAGTCCTGATTCGGGCCGGGTAGTCGTTTCGGGCACCTTCGGATTCGATGTCGAAGTTGATGGGAACCATCATACAGTTTATTCTGGCAGATTTGACTATAACACTGGCTATGAAGAGATACGCCAAATAAGGAGATAAGTCCAGGCCTATTCCTGTGGTTTGGATTTTCTTTTTCGGATCAGTCCTTCTTTAACATTCCGATTAAGCCACCACCGATCATAAGAAATGGAACACCTGAAACCCAACCCCGGTTTCCTAATTGAACCATCAGGAAAAAGCCAAGCAGTGCTATTATCCCTCCGATCATTAAATTTCGCGTTGAGTAGGTTTTTTTAGGTTTGGCCACAGCAAATAATCCATTCTTTTCCATCTCCCGCACGCGATCAATAATTTGATCCAAATTCTTATCATCCGGCCATAGCGGTTTGAAGTATCTCTTAATGTCAGGGTAGCTGTCTCCGCGTGCTCGCATTCTTACTGTGTAGGCGAGCACATCGTCGGTTGTATTGAATGGCATTTTGTAAAAAATTTGATGGGCATCAAGCGTGAAAATAAGATATGTAAAGAAACTAAATGATGAATCGATCAAGTCTTTCGTTGGCAAAATCGATTCTTTTAAAACTGAGAGCTAGCGGTCCAAATCGAATCTTGACCAATTATCTGAACTATGAATGCCAGAAAAAAACCGCTCTTCACATAATTCTCCTAGTTTTATGCTCAATATAATCTTTGAATGTCTAAACTAATTCTAGTAGCTACCCCGATCGGAAATCTTGGCGACATCACCCTGCGCGCCCTTGAAGTGCTTAAGTCCGCAGATGCGGTGCTGGCCGAAGATACCCGAAATTCTGGAAGGTTGCTCCGCCACTACGAAATCGACCAAAAGCTCATCCCCTTTCACGCCCATAATGAGCACCGGATATTGGCAAAGATCGTAGACCGCCTAGAAGCCGGCGAGACCTTGGCGCTTGTAACTGATGCCGGCGCCCCGGGCATTTCCGATCCCGGATTTCTGCTGGTGCGCGAATGTGTGGCCAAAGGAATAGAAGTGGAAAGCTTGCCCGGCGCCACAGCCTTTGTGCCGGCACTTACCAACTCGGGTTTTCCCACCGATCGCTTTATTTTTGAAGGTTTCTTGCCCCCAAAAAAAGGGCGGAATAAGCGTCTGGAAGGATTGAAAGATGAAGAGCGCACCCTTATCTTTTATGAATCACCCCATCGCATTTCGCGCACATTGGTGCTCATGGCCGAATTTTTTGGAAGTGACCGACCGGCCAGCATATCTCGCGAGATCACCAAGCTGCACGAAGAAACATTGCGCGGTACCTTGGCATCGCTTATCGCACATTTCATAACCACACCGCCACGGGGAGAAATGGTCTTGGTAATAAAAGGACAGGAAAAATGAAAGCAGTGCACCTCGTAAAATTTGGCGAACCCACTGAAGCCTTTGAGATCAGGGAAGTGGCCAAACCAGCCGCTGGATCCCTGGAAATCTTAATTAAAGTAGAAGCCTTTGGGCTGAATTTTGCCGATGTACTCGCGCGAAAAGGGCTCTACCCTTCTACCCCATCCAGGCCCTGTATACTTGGGTACGAAGTGGTGGGGAGAGTCGAAGCACAAGGTAAAGATGTACTTGGCGAGTGGATAGGAAGGCGCGTAGTAGGGTTCACGCGGTTTGGTGGCTATGCCGAATATGCGACCACCGATTATAGGGCTGCAGGGAACCTAGCCGAAAGCTATCCCGCAGATAAAGCGCTCGCGCTGGCGACACAATATACCACGGCCTATTATTGTTTTCACGAAAGTATGAACCTCAGAAGCGGCGACCGGGTATTGATCCATGCTGCCGCTGGTGGTGTGGGGATTGCGCTCTGCCAACTTGCGCTCAACGCTGGTTGCGAAGTGTTCGGCACCGCTGGGAGTGATAGGAAGATTGAGTTTTTGAATAAGCTTGGGATCCATCACGCGATCAATTATTCCAAGAGCGCTTACCCCAAGGTAGTCCGCGCAAAGCTCAAGGGTCAAAAATTGGATGCTACCTTCAATTCACTGGCAGGGAAATCGGTGAACAAAGATCGAAAACTACTTGGCGCAGGGGGACGGTTGGTGCTGTTTGGGGCGGCATCGCGCGTGGGAAAATGGGGCGGATTCTTCGCCAATCTCCTTCTACTCTTCCGCACGGGGTTTTTGAGTACGCTGCTGCTGATCGGAAAATCGCAGGCAATAATTGGGGTGAACATTCTCCAGATCGCCGATCATAAGCCTGAGCTTTTGCAGGAATGCCTAAGCGCGGTTATTAAAATGGCTGAAGCCAAAAAGATCGATCCTGTAAGCAATCTGAGCTTTAAAGTCGCAGAGCTCAATAAGGCGCACCTAGCGCTAGAGAAGCGGAGCACTATCGGAAAGGTCGTGATCTACTGGTAAAAAAGAATTTTACCCATCAATGCCGAAAAGGCAGATTAAGGTGAGGTAGACCCCTCGGACAGTTTTGCCTTCTCCTACTTTCTTTTTTTAGACTTGATTTTATCGACATCCGATTTGAGCCTATCGGTATAATCCAAATCCCAGGTGAGCATCTGCAACCGACGGTCGTAATAGAGCCTGCCAACTGGCTTTTTGAGATAGAGCGTTGCGATCCTGGAGTCGTCTTCTACTTGCAAAGACATATCGGTCGGGAGTAAATAGCCACGCTCCTGCTCAATGTCGATCACATCTCGGGTATCGATTTCCAAAAACTTGGTATACATCCCTTCATATTCAAAATATACCTGATACTCATTATCAAAAGCTAAATCTAAACTGTAAAATGCTGAGTCGTCGGAGGTCACTTGCTCCGTCTCTCCATAGAGATCGCGCATGGTGATGGTCACCCCGACCAGCGGCATATCTTCTTCGCCAAGGCTTCTCAGAGTGGTGATACCGTAGAGATGGATATCTACATTATCTGTGGTGTCGGCCAGAAGAGCCTTCCCCATCCGCTCGCGATAGGAGAGCGTGTCGGGATTTTGAGCGCTTATCTCTAAAGCGAAAAGAGCCATAAACAGTAGCGCCAGCAACGGGGCAGCAATCCTTTGAAAAACAGATGTAAGACAATGTTTCATTAATTATTCAATATGGCCATAGCCAATTCAAGATTCAGTAAAACGGTAAAAAATGCTTTTTCAAACTAAGCGACGAAGGCTTCTTTCAATTCGGCAATCCTTCCTTCAAGTTTTAATTTGACCTTCTCATAATCGGCGGCTTCGGTCAATGGAGCATTTACGCTAAAGTAAAATTTGATCTTCGGCTCTGTGCCGGATGGTCGCGCGGTAACTTTGCTACCATCGGCAAGGTAAAATTGAATCACATTCGACTTTGGCTGTCCCGTTTTAGAACGTTCGCCACTCTTCATATCTTTGATCTCATCAAGCTGGTAGTCAAGCACTTTTACCACTTCCGAGCCTGCGATTACCTTTGGGGTATCAACGCGGTAGCCCTGCATTATAGCCTTTATCTCTTCGGCTCCATCCTTGCCTTTTCGCACTAGCGATACTAGGTCTTCTCGATAGAACCCAAACTTCACATACATGGCAACCATTTCTTTAAAGAAGGTGCTGCCCTTGGATTTTGCCCAAGCGGCCAGTTCGCATAGCAGGGCGCAGGTCACCACGGCATCCTTGTCGCGCACGGCATCGCCCACCATATACCCATAGCTTTCTTCGCCGCCGCCTATGAATTTCTTTTTGCCTTCGAGCGCACGTATCTTTTCGGCGATATACTTAAAGCCCGTCAGGGTAATATAGCAGTCGGTATCAAAAGCCTCGGCTATACGGTCGGTCAGTTCGGTGGTCACGATGGTGCGGCATACGAATCCATTTGCCGGAAGGCTACCCTTCGCTTTCTTCTCTGCGAGCAGGTAATAGGTAAGCATCGATACCGTCTGATTTCCATTCAGCAGCTCCATATCGCCACTGTTGTTTTTTACGGCAATCCCCACACGATCGGCATCTGGGTCGGTGCCCAAAAGGATCTCGGCATCTACCTTTCGCGCCAGCTTCAATGCAAGGTCTAGGGCGGGCTTTTCTTCTGGATTGGGGGAGTGTACGGTAGGAAAATCACCGTTTGGCTTCTCTTGTTCTTCTACGATATGTACATTCTCGAATCCAAAATCGGCCAAGAGCTGCGGTACCTGCGTGATGCCCGTACCATGGATCGATGTGAATACAATGGGCATTTGGGCCTGCTGCTCCACGATCTCGGGATGCACCGATTCCTTGAGCATGGCAGCGCGGTATTTCAGGTCCATTTCATCTCCGATGATCTCGATAAGCTCTTCGGCCACTTTGCCGGCTACCTGATTTGGGCTGGATATCTTATTTACTTCTTCAATGATCGCCTTATCATGCGGCGCCACAATCTGCGCACCGTCATTCCAGTACACTTTATAGCCGTTATACTCTTTGGGATTATGCGATGCGGTGACCACGATACCGGCCGTGCAGTGGAGATCACGCACGGCAAAAGAAAGCTGGGGAGTAGGCCTGAGTTCCGAAAAGAGATAAGCCTTGATACCATTGGCAGCCAGCACTTCGGCGCACTTTCGTGCAAATAAGTGGCTATTATTACGACAGTCATGCGCTATGGCCACACTTTTGGGGCTGTCCACGTCGGCATGGTTTATATAATTGGCAAGCCCTTGCGTAGCCATGGCCACGGTATAGTTGTTCATGCGATTGGTACCGGCACCCATGATGCCGCGCAGCCCGCCGGTGCCAAATTCCAACCCTTTATAAAATGCGTCTTCCAGCGCTTTGGGATCGCTGTCTATAAGTGCTTGGACTTCTTCGCGGGTCTTTTGGTCAAATTCATCGCTGCTCCAGAATTTGGCTTTTTCCAGTATACTGCTTTCCATGGCTTAGCTATATTTTTCGATGTAGTGTTTTACAGTTTTTTCTATCCCCGATTCAAAATCTTCTTCAGCGCTCCAGCCCAGTTCATCCGTTATTTTTGATGCATCTATGGCGTAGCGCTTATCGTGTCCCGGTCGGTCTGTTACGTAAGTGATCAGGTCTTTATGAGATTGCCCGCCTTTCGGCAAATATTGATCCATAAGGGTGCAGATCTTTTCGGCGATATAAATATTGGTCCGTTCATTCTTCCCACCTATATTATAAGTCTCGCCCGCCCTTCCATTGGCGTAAGCCAGCCAGATACCGAGGCAATGATCACGCACGAAGAGCCAGTCGCGCACATTCAGCCCATCGCCATAAATGGGAATATTTTCCCCTTTCACAGCTTTTCGGATTATGGTAGGTATCAATTTTTCATCATGCTGTCGCGGCCCATAATTATTGGAGCAATTGGTGGTGACCACATTCATGCCATAGGTGTGAAAATAGCTGCGCACGATCATATCGCTCGCTGCCTTGCTCGCGCTGTACGGGCTATTGGGCGCGTAGGGCGTGGTTTCGCTAAAGAGTCCTTCGGCACCCAGCGAGCCGTACACTTCGTCGGTACTGATGTGCAGAAAGCGACAGTCTTCCCTGCCCTGCTTGATCTCAAAGCCGTCCATCCACGCTTTCCGCGCTACATCGAGCAAGGTGAATGTGCCATTCACGTTGGTGGTGATAAAGGCTTCAGGACCGCTTATGCTATTGTCCACGTGCGATTCGGCCGCGAAATGTATTACGCCATCAAAGTCGTACTGATCAAATAAATGCTCCACCACCTCACGGTCGCGTATATCGCCTTCCATGAAGGCATAGCGGTCATCTGCGCCAAAGCCATCCAGATTTTCGGGACTGCCGGCATAGGTCATCAGGTCAAGGTTTACCACCTTCACATCAGGCATGCTTTTCAGCAAAAGGCTGATGAAATTAGATCCGATAAAACCGGCTCCACCGGTCACCAAAAGCGTCTTAGTCATTATTCAATTTTTCTAGGCAGCGCCTTACCGCATCGCGCCAATACGGGATGTGCAGGCCAAAAGTATCTTTTATTTTTTGTTTGTCCAGCATACTGTACGGTGGCCGCTCCGCCTTGGTGGGAAATGCGTCCGTGCGCACAGGATCTACATCGATTTCCCTACCATCGATCTCAAATATGGCCTGCGCAAAATCATACCAGGAAGCGGCGCCTTCATTGCTGTAGTGATAAATCCCGGCTTGGGCAGTTTCTATTTCGCCGCACACTATTTTTACTAGGGCTTCCGCCAAATCATTCACGTAGGTGGGGGTACCGATCTGATCAAAGACCACATTCAGTCTATCGCGCGATTCTGAAAGCTTGAGCATGGTGCGCAGGAAATTATGCCCGGTGCTGCCGTAGAGCCAAGATGTGCGGATGATGATATGCCTTTCCGTCACTGTGGCTATATTTTCTTCGCCCTTCAATTTTGATATGCCGTACACCCCTGTGGGCGCAGTGGCATCTCTTTCGCGAAAAGGTCGTGCATGACCGCTGCCAAATACGTAGTCGGTAGAGATATGAACGAGCCAAGCATCCTTCTGGCGACAGGCTTCGGCGATAGGGAGCAGGGCTTCGGCATTGATCTTATGGGCTATCTCGGGCTCATCTTCGGCTTGATCTACCGCAGTATAGGCCGCACAGTTGATAAGCACATCAAACTCTTCGGCCTTCAACTTTCCCAATATCGTTTCTGTTTTGGAAAGATCGAGCAGCCTTCTGTCCAAAAATTTCCATTCAGCGGCATCGCTCAGCTCTTGCAGCGCCATTGCAAGCTGGCCGCTCTTTCCGATCACGAGTACTTTTTTCATGGGGTAAAAGTAGGGAAAAGGGGGGATGGATGAAGGTTCAGGGTAAAGCTTTCGCGAAAGGCTATATGGGGTGGTGTTCAAAGAGCTTAAACGTGGACTGGATGCACCCGACGTTTTTGTAAAGTAGAGCTGGATGGTCAAAGCCAGATAACGGGACGTTCCAAAACAGCCCAATAGCAGGAAAGAGAAGAAGGATATAAGCGAAGGGCGGTGACCAAAGCGTGGGAAGGCAAGGCTAGCAAACCTTTGCGGCAATACAACGACGCGCGCTGGACAAAGAACGGGGATAGCTATTTCGGTTATAGAATCACATACCGGCCGACACGGCTTCTAATTTGATCTTGGGGCAGGAAGTAAAGGACGCATCGGTGCACGATAGGAGAGTTAAGTCGGAATCCTTAATAAATTTGGCTTGCGCACCGCAAATTCCAAGCACTGGATCATCAAAGCACTTCAATCAAATCGATATCAAAAATGAGCACACTATTGGCCGGTATGCCATTGCGCGCGTTGCTGCCGTAAGCCAATGCCGATGGGATGAGCAGCACCCCTTTGCCGCCTTCTTTAAAGGAGGGGATGCCTATGGTCCAGCCTTGGATGACTTGATTGAGGCCGAATACAATGCCGTTCGGATTGCTTTGGTCAAAAACCTGTCCGCTGGGAAAATATCCTCGATATGCCACCTTCACGGTCGATGCCGGAGTGGGATTTGCACCCGTACCGGTCAGTTCATCTACGAAGTAGAGTCCATTGCCCAGGCTTTGGGCATCTAGATTATTGTCGGCGATGTATTTGAGAATGATCTCGTTGTCAATTTCAGATTGGTTTACTTCTTCGTCTTTTTTGCAGTGTACGCTGGTCAAGGCGACAAGTAGAAACAAAAGGATGCGGCCCATGGCATTGATGGTATTGATTTTTTTGCAAATATAGGTTGTGATTCGGAGATAGACTTGGAAGCTGATAAATTGGTCATTCCACGCTCCGCATAATTCGATTTAAGGGTGTCACTTTCAACGAAGGATTAATAGGACAGATTTATTTGGTCAGAAAAATATCTGCCGCCAATTCCAAAAGGATAAACTGAATCTGGTTCAATCCAAATTTTCGTGAAAGCCCTGACTAAACTTCACTCCAAAACTATTTTAAGCCTTTCCATAATGGTAGCCGCAGGTATGGCAAAACCCAGACCTTCTACCCCACTGCCCACTACCTTGGCATTGACCATGCCTATGATACGGCCTTGCGCATTGAGCAAAGGGCCGCCACTATTGCCGCCATTTACACTTGCATCGGTTTGAATGTATTGCTTCTCATCGATGAGCCGGTTGCCACTTACCACGCCCCTCGACAAGGATTGGCCGAGCTCGGTTGATGCCGGTGTGCCGATCACCCAGGCTTCTTCACCCGGCTGGGGCGGAGCGTTTCCCGCAAGGTAAAGCGGACGGGCAGTAATTCCATCAAGCTGAAGGAGTGCCAAATCGTATTCTGGATCTTTGCGGACTATATTTGCCGTGCTCCGTATTCCGTTTGAGAAAATCACTTGCACTTCTTCTGCGCCGTTTATATTATGTTGACAGGTCAGGATGAGACCATCAGAAGAAATGATAGATCCGCTGCCGTGGCTGTAGGGATGGGCGTGCGCTCGGGTGCACCCTTGAGAGATAAGCGCAATTCGGAATCGGGCAAGGGGGTCGTGGATTTTTTAGGGCTGTATAAAACACTTCTTATTTCCGTGTCGGCTAGCAGGTCGGCTACCCAAACATTGAAAGCATCTTCAATAAAATTGGTGAGATCAATCTTTGTAGTTCCAAAGCCTTCGTCATTGGTAAAATACTTTGATTTAATTTCCTTATTGCTTACGATCTGTTCTGTATTTAAATCGAGTATCAGGACTCGGGCTGTTATTTCTGAATGAAAATTAGTCGCGCGTACTGCTCCAAACACTATGTTATAATTGGATAGAAAGTGGTCTAATTCTATTCCGATGGAATAATTTGGGGGAACGTGAGTCTGAAGCTCTCTAAAAATATTTCCATAGCCTTCCACTTGAAAATTTCGATCCAAGAATGCTTTTTCAATATTTTTCTTTAATGAACTTTCGTAAAAATTCTGTTCCGATTGAAAATGCTGGCCGAATTGAAAATAATACTCTCCCCGGTCGGCCAAATCATCCGCTTCTTTCGTTTTGTTTCGCACTGCAACCGTTTCCGCCAATTCCAAATTAATTGCCACCCTTCTTATTTCTATCGGCTGGGGCTCTTGGGCCGAGTGTCGCGCCGGAATGGCGAAGAACAAAATGAAAAGAAAAATTTTGAAGAAAAAGAAACAGTCAATAGGACGGGAAGAATTATTGTATCGGCGCATCTCGGTTAGTTTTTGCCAATGTATGGAACTATGTTGAATGATCAAATTATTCCAAGTATTTCTCTAAATCTTATTTCTTTCGAACTAAGAGCAGTAGATAAATCTCGAGCGGTAATAGGGCTAAAAGCCTATAATCTCGAAATTAGTTACTGTCAAAACTTGAACGTAAGGCCAAATACAAATTTGCAAATGAGAAAAGCTGAAAATTTCAGCTGATCTGGGATTTCATCTGCGGCAGAATTTTTCGCTTGGCTCATGGCATAGCAAAGTCAGCACGAGAGTATCTGCGTGATGACCTTAGGGAAAATCAGTCTTAGGAAGTAAGTCTCGCGCTGGGAAGTGCAGGAAGAGTTGATCTGGTTCGAATTGGACGGGCGACAGCCGGCGAACACCGAACGAAGAGAAGTCCATGCCACGGATCAGTCTACAGCGCGGGTGCATGGGGGGTAAAGCCAATGCTGCTGCCTATAGGCCACTCCGCAATGATCTGTTAAAACCTACCGCTTATAGTTCCTTGCGGCAGAGAAGTTGAACTTCTAGGCCGAAAAGATCAAGCGAATAAGCATTCTCAAGTTTCAGAACCCCACACCAAATTTAGCTGTTCATAAGCATTTGACCTTCGGCTTTTTTTCGCAAATTAGTAGTCTGATCTGCCACCATGCACCGATACTCGATTCTGCTCCTTTGTCTGATAAATTGCTTCCACGCGGAAGCCCAAAGAAAGAAACCTTGGAAAACGGACTTCTACGCAGGCCTTTATACATCTCCGGTAAATGGTGATGAACTGAACGATATTTTGGCGACCAATGGCCTGCCCGAGCTCAAATGGTCGCCTGTGGGAATCTCTCAATTCTTCATCACCGAAAAAGATAGGTGGAACATTTTATACAGCGTCGACCTTACCGGAAGGTTGAATGATGTCGATGAGTATGGCAATGCCACTGTCAATGCCGACTTGCTCTTTGGCTTCGGCTATTCCCTTATCGATGAGCGAAAAGTGAAGGTGGTGACCATTGCGGGCGCCAAGTATTTCTTCAAGGGATATTGGATTACCTGCAAAGGGGAAAACACCGATTTCAATCAGCTTTTTGCAAATGAATGTATCGACTATAATTTCTTCTCGCAGCAGCTTGCCGCTAATATCGGATTTCAAGTATTTCTCAAAGACCGTTTCGGCAAAAAACGCCGCATGAGCCTTGCTGGAGATTATTCCGTGGTGTCCCTGCGACCTGATTTCTTCAGAGCCAATTCGGAATTAAGCCAATCACCAAGCGTACGAAACCCTTTTTCCGTAAGGGTGGGTGTGAGGTTGGGGCAACCGTAAAAGTTTAGGTTTGCAGTGTGATTCATTCAAATGAATATATCGGCACCATTCATAAAGAACAGGTTTTGATATTGGAGGACAAAGACAGAACAGGATGAGCAGTTTGGGATCATTGAAAAGTGAAAAAACACATACCCACAACATTCTATATAGTGCATGTCCTGCGGCACGCGCACCTTACAGTTGGCGCTGGGGCACATGCGCACAACACCACTCCGTGTTCCGGCTTTGCCACTTTGCATGAAAAGTTGGAAAAGCGCCATTTGCACATAATATGCGCTAAGCCATGCCAGCTCTAAACCACGGAAACCTATACGATGGTGCTTGCTATCGTCAAAAGACCATCAAAAGCTATTGGTCACTAAGCATCCATTGTTTACATTTGGAATGGACGGGCATCGTTCACTTCGCACATATAAGATATATACGCAATAAGCTTTGGCGGCAGTGTCGTATATATTTGTTGGGCAACATACAAAAAGCCCACGCACAAACAGGCACATTTGGTTTTTGCCGACACCCGGGCAAACGCTGAAAAAACCAAAAGAGCTATTTTTTGCCAACGCTCGACAAAAACAGAATGAGAAACTAAAAAACTGAAATAAGAAAAACGAATGTTTGAACAGACTTTTAAAAACATAGACGACATACTTTACAAGGACGCAGGAGCCGACAGTGAATTGGACTACATCGAACAGACTTCTTGGGTCTTGTTCTTGCGATACCTTGACCATTTGGAAAGTGAGAAAGCAGATGAAGCTGCTTTGGAAGGCAAAGACTACCAATACATTTTGGACGAAGAATACCGTTGGCCAAATTGGGCAATGCCCAAAACGGCAGAAGGAAAACTCGACCACCACAAAACCAAGACAGGCCCAGATTTGGTGAAGTTTGTTGACCACCAACTATTCCCCTATTTGGCTGATTTCAAACAAAAATCTATTGACAACCCGAAATCCATTGAATACAAAATCGGGGAGATTTTTAGTGAATTGAGCAACAAGGTAAAAAGTGGCTACAACCTACGTGAGATTATTGAAATGACTGATGAACTGCCTTTCGGCAGTTCTAAAGACAAGCACGAACTCAGCCACTTGTACGAGACCAAAATCAAGAACATGGGCAATGCAGGGAGAAACGGTGGTCAATACTATACACCACGTCCTTTGATTCGTGCCATGATTGAAGTAATTGACCCGCAAGTTGGCGAGAAGATTTATGATGCAGCTTGTGGAAGTGCGGGCTTTTTGTGCGAATCCTACGAGTACATGTATAATCGCATGGATAAGAACACGGACAATCTCAAAACCTTACAGGAAAAAACACTTTACGGAAAAGAGAAAAAGAACTTGGCGTACATCATTGGGGTAATGAACATGATTTTACATGGCATTGAAGCCCCGAACATCATTCACACCAATACGCTGGCAGAAAACATAAGAGACATTCAGGAGAAAGACCGTTACAATGTAATTCTTGCCAATCCACCATTTGGCGGAAAGGAACGAAAAGAAGTACAACAGAACTTCGACATCAAAACAGGTGAAACGGCTTCTTTATTCTTACAGCATTTTATAAAAAGTTTGAAAGCAGGCGGACGAGCAGGAATTGTAATCAAAAACACCTTTTTGAGCAATGCCGACAATGCTTCCGTTTCCTTGCGTAAACATTTATTGGAGAGTTGTAATCTGCACACCATTTTAGATATGCCCGCAGGTTCATTCTTAGGTGCAGGAGTTAAAACGGTTGTATTGTTCTTTACCAAAGGAGAACCGACCAAAAAAACTTGGTACTACCAATGTGTGCCAGGGAGAAGCTTAGGAAAAACATCGCCATTGAATGATGCAGACCTACAAGAATTTAAAGACTTGTCTAAAACGCTATCCGACTCTGAAAAGTCATGGACAGTTGATATTTCTGAAATCAATACAAGCAACTACGATTTGAGTGTAAAAAATCCAAACGGCAAGGAAGAAATTGTATTCCGTTCTATGGATGAGATATTGGCAGAAATGGAAGCCTTTGACGAAGAAACATCTGAAATACTAAACGGAATAAAGGAGATGTTTTCATGAGCCAAGTAGAACTAACAACCTTAGGAGAATCGTGTGAGTTTTTCAATGGCAAAGCCCATGAAAAAGACATTGACGTTGATGGAAAATACATTGTCGTCAATTCTAAATTCATTTCACAAGAAGGCAGGGTAATTAAAAGAACGAAAGAACAAATGTTCCCTTTGTACAAAGGTGACATTGTAATGGTGATGAGTGATGTACCCAACGGCAAAGCATTAGCCAAGTGTTTTATCATTGACAAAGACGATACTTATTCTTTGAACCAACGCATATGCTGTATTCGTAGCAAAGAATTTGATACAAAGTATTTGTATTATCAACTTAATCGTCACGAACATTTTTTGGCTTTCAACAATGGTGAAAACCAAACGAATCTGCGTAAAAGTGATATCCTTGATTGTCCATTAATAAAGCCTTCAATTGAAGAACAGAAAAGAATGGTAGAAGAATTGGATACTGCTTACTCAATGATAAATACAGTTTGCAAAAATCTTGAAACTAACTATGAAAATTCTAAGGAACTTTTTAGAAGTGAACTAAACAAACTTTTCACCACCAGAGATGACAACTGGGTTGAGAAGGAACTTTCAGAGATTTCAAAGATAAATTACGGTTATACTGAAAAGGCACTAAGCGAGCCAATTGGCCCAAAATATCTCAGAATAACGGACATACAAGAAAATGGAGTTGATTGGGAAACTGTTCCATATTGCAAATGCTCTGATGAAGATTATAAAAAATATGCATTAGAAACAGGAGATATTGTTTTTGCTCGAACAGGTGCTACAACTGGTAAAAGTTATTTGTTAGAAAATCCGCCAGTTGGTGTTTTTGCTTCTTATCTTATTCGCTTGTATATCAATTCAAAAGATGAAATTTTGCCTAAACTTATTTATTACTTTTTCCAGTCAGGAATCTATTGGAAAGAGATTAGTGAAGGAATAACTGGTGCTGCCCAAGGTGGATTTAATGCAAGCAAGCTTGGCAAAATGAAAATATCATATCCAATATCCATAAGTGAGCAAAAGCAAATTGTTGAAAAACTTGACCAACTCTTCAAAACCACTAAAAAACTTGGTGAGAAATACATTTCAAAGCTTGATTCTATTGAAGAACTAAAATCAGGAGTTTTGAAAAGAGCCTTTGAAAACGAACAAATAGAAGTGGAATAATATGCATTTTTTCTATCTAGACGAAGCAGGATGTAATTTGAGAGACCTTCAAAATGATGAAGCTCCAATCTTTGTGTTGGGCGGAATTATTGTAAAAGATAAGGGTTGGAATAAAACGCATGGTGAATTTGAGAAAATCATCAATGCCTATTTCAATAACGCAGTTCCAAACAATTTTGAATTGCATTCGCACGAATTATTGAGTCCAAATGGAGACGGACATTTTGCAGGTCATGACAGAGCAAGACGAAATAAATTAGCTCTTGACCTTTTAACACTTTTACAAACTCGTGGGCATCAGGTTTTTCTTCACGCTGTTGATAAAAACAGGCTTCATGCTTATGATGTTGCACCTATTCGGAATAAAGAACATGTAGAGCTAAAAACGCCATATCTACTTTGCTATGACAATGGCATCACTACTTTTGAATGGTTTGTTAAAGAACGTCTTGGTTCAACCGCAAGGGGTATGGTAATCATTGACGAAAAAGACGGTTTAAGAACTGAAATTGAAGAACTCACAAAACACAGACGTTTTCATCCAACCAAAGCAAAGCGGGTTAAATGGATTTCAGAATTTAGTTATCCAATTGATTCAGAAAAGAACCCAATGGTTCAGTTAAGCGATTTGGTTTGTTTCACAACCAAGAAATATTTGGGAATAGAAAACGGCTACCATGATGCTTATCCCAAAGCAGCAAAGGAGTTTTTCAGAGATTTATATTTAATAATTGACGACCGCTTAATCAAAAAAGGGATTGTACCAGAAGAAGGTAGATATGCTGCTACATTTAATGATTTTATGAGAGATGTAACTCCTAAGCCAAGAAACGGTTGGAAAACAAGAGAGTATTAGAATGAACGAAACCGAAACAAGAGCAGAATATATTGACCCAGCTTTAAAAGAAGCAGGTTGGGGTGTTGTTGAAAGCAGTCGCATTCGCATGGAGTTTCCTATCAACAAAGGTCGTTTAATCGGTCATGGTCAGCGAAGCAAACCCGATAAAGCGGATTATATTCTGCAATACAAAAACAGAAATCTTGCAGTAATTGAAGCGAAAGCAAGAGATAAATACTATACCGAAGGCGTTGGTCAAGCCAAAGATTATGCAGGCCGTTTGCAAGTCCGTTTCACATACAGCACCAATGGATTGCAGATTTATAAAATCGACATGGAGCAAGGAACTGAAGGTGATGTAAACACCTATCCTACTCCAGACGAATTATGGGAAATGACTTACCCAAAATCTGATGAGCCAGCAGCGATACTTGCCGAAGAATGGCGAGAGAAGTTATTATCTGTCCCGTTTGAAGACCGAAGCGGAACTTGGCAACCACGTTACTATCAAGAGAATGCCATCACCAAAGTTTTGGAAGCTATTTCGGAAAACGAACAGCGTATTTTATTAACTCTTGCCACAGGAACAGGAAAAACGGCCATTGCTTTTCAGATTGCTTGGAAACTGTTTCAGGCAAAATGGAACATCAACAAAGACGGCCAAAGAAGCCCAAGAATTTTATTCTTGGCTGATAGAAATATATTGGCAGACCAAGCATTTAATGCGTTCTCAGCATTTGAAGAAGATGCTTTGATTCGTATCAATCCTGCAGACATCAAAAAGAAAGGCCGAGTACCTAAAAACGGAAGTGTATTCTTTACAATCTTCCAAACATTTATGAGTGGCCCGAACCACACACCTTATTTTGGGGAATATCCAGAAGACTTCTTTGATTTCATCATCATTGACGAATGTCACCGTGGCGGAGCAAATGACGAAAGCAGTTGGCGAGCCATTATGGACTATTTCAAACCTGCAGTTCAATTAGGTTTGACCGCAACGCCAAAACGAACTATAAACGCAGACACTTACGACTATTTTGGCGAGCCTGTTTATGTGTATTCCTTGAAAGAAGGAATCAATGACGGATTCTTAACGCCTTTCAAGGTCAAGCAAATTGACACGACTATTGACGAGTATTTATTCACTTCGGACGACACGGTAATAGAAGGCGAAATTGAAGAAGGCAAACGCTACTCCGAAGCGGAAATGAACCGCATCATTGAAATTAAAGAGCGTGAAGAATATCGAGTAAAGATTTTCATGAGTTTGATTACTCAAAGTGAAAAAACTTTGGTTTTCTGTGCGACACAATTGCACGCCTTAGCCATACGTGATTTAATCAATCAATATGCAGAAACAACCAATCCAAACTACTGCCATCGAGTTACCGCAGATGATGGAAAATTGGGAGAACAACATTTAAGAGATTTTCAGGATAATGAGAAAAGCATTCCAGCAATTCTTACAACTTCACAAAAGTTGAGTACAGGCGTTGATGCTCCTGAAATTAGAAACATTGTATTGCTTCGCCCAATCAATTCTGTGATTGAGTTTAAGCAAATTGTTGGTCGTGGTACAAGGTTGTTTGACGGTAAAGACTATTTCACCATTTATGACTTTGTAAAAGCACACCATCATTTTAGCGACCCTGAATGGGATGGCGAACCAGAAGAACCTGAAACACCGACACCAAGACCACAGCCACAACCTTGTGATGTTTGCGGACAAAGACCTTGTATTTGTGCTCAAGAGCCGCCACCAGAACCTTGTCCTGTTTGTGGTTACAGCTATTGCCGTTGTGATAATCCGCCAAGAAGAATGACCAAAGTAAAATTGGCTGACGGTAAAGTGAGACAATTTCAACACATGGTAAGCACTTCGTTTTGGAGTCCAGACGGACGACCAATTTCAGCAGAAGATTTCTTGCGTTCACTTTTCGGAACTCTACCTGAACTTTTTCAAAATGAAGATGAATTAAGAACCATTTGGAGTAAGCCTGATACGAGAAAGAAACTACTTGAAGAACTTTCAGAGAAAGGATTTGCAAAGCAACAACTGCAAGAATTTCAAAGAATCTTAAACGCTGAAAATAGTGACTTGTATGATGTTTTGGCTTACATCGCTTTCCATGCTGACATCATTGAACGAACTGCCAGAGCAGACAGAGCTAAAATTCATTTAAACGACTATGACCCTAAACAACAGGAGTTTTTAAACTTCGTGTTGAGCCAATATGTAGAACAGGGCGTTGACGAATTAGACGACACCAAATTGGGTGACTTGCTTGTTTTGAAATACAATGCTATCGGAGACGCTAAAAAGGAACTTGGGGACATTCCAACGATTAGAGAAACATTCATTGGATTTCAAACATACTTGTACGATAAAAGAGCAGCAATATGATAATGTTTAAACTAAACAGAAAGTTATGTGGCCTGTAATTATTGGAGCGGGTGCCGTTGCTCTTCTTTTAAAAGCACTTTTTGAAGATGAAGAAGATTCAGGCAAGGAATTAAAGAAACGCATCTTTATCAGCTTTGCCATTGAAGATGAGCAGTACAGAGATTATTTGGTGAAACAAGCCAAAGATGAACGGTCGCCTTTCACATTTGTAGATATGTCTGTAAAGCAGCCTTGGGATGAGAAAATTTGGAAACAAAAGTGCCGTTCAAAAATCAAATCCTGTGATGGCATAATAGTTCTTTTAAGCAAGAACACTTGGCATTCAAGCGGCACACGTTGGGAAATAAAATGTGCCAAAGAAGAAGGTTTGCCTGTAATCGGAATGCACATAAAAAAGAACAATCAAGGAGCAATTCCACCAGAATTGAGAAGAAAACAAGTAATCACATGGTCTTGGGACAATTTAGCCAAGGTAATTAAGAGTATATAATGAAGCTTTTTGTCTGCAATAGAACAATAGAAAATCAGGAAGTAGAATCGCTTATTGACGATTTACTGAAAGTTTCTGAGAATGCGTTTGCCATTCAGCGTGAGACAGAACATTCCGATAATTGGAAAAATATCGTTGAGCAAAAAATGAATGAATCTGATTTCATTGTTTTTGCAATAGGTAAAGAGACTTTCCAAAGCGACCAATTAAAATGGGAATATGCCAAAGCAAAGCAGTTAAACAAACAAATAGTCGGCATTAAATTAAAAGAGACAACAGAAGATTCAATTTTATTCTGCCAAGGATTTCAAGTATTTGATAATGCCCAACAGAGCTTTAAATACTTGACAAAAACATATGAAGATGACCGCAAACTAAAATTTGAGCAATACAAAATGATGGTCAGTTCAACAGAGAAGGTTACTGAAAGTCGAATGAAAGTAAACAACCTTTTCTTCACAATCACTTCTTCCATTCTATCCGTTGGTTTTGTACTTGGTAAAACCTTTGGCTTCACCATTGCCGCAACTATTGGTATGTTTGTTCTTACGCTTCTTTCATTTGTAGTGTCCTTTTTATGGGAGCGACTGATTGATTCTTATGGCAAGCTCAATACAGGAAAATTCAAAGTAATCGATAAGATTGAAAAGCAGTTAAGAACAAACATGTTTGAGGACGAATGGAAGATTTTAACTGAAGAAATCGACTATGAACCAAATACCCGAACAGAAACCAAAGTAATATCTTATTTCAGAACATTCATCATAATTATTGGTGTTATCGAACTCGCTTACTTGGGTTATTTACTTTATCAATTAATACCAATGTGTCACCACTAAAAACTAAAAAATATGGCAGCCAAAAAAGTAGTATTCATTGCATTTGCAATTGAAGATGAAAGACAAAGAGTCTTTCTAAAAGGGCAATCATTAAACACAAAATCACCGTTCGAGTACGTTGACATGTCGGTAAAACAACCTTACGACAAGGATTGGAAAGACAGAGTGAGAACGAGAATTAGACGGTCAGACGGAGTAATTGTTTTGGTGAGTAAAAACTCATTGACTTCAACCGGACAGAAATGGGAAATTGAATGTGCCAGAGAAGAAGGAAAGAAAATAAGAGGTTTTTGGGCATATTCAGACGACCGAACAGACCTTGCAGGAGTTAATACCAAAGTATGGACTTGGGACAACATCAAAGACTTTATTGATTCACTTTAACAATGCCGACATTTCGTATCCATACACATTGCCAAGTCGTGCAAAAAGTCAACAGCACGAGCCAAAACTTGGCAAAGAGTATGGCTGCCCCAACGCACGAACGAAAAGAAAGCACGGGCATACAACATTGAACTGTGGTAAAATCAAGGTCTGTGCATTTAATAAACTTTTGTGGTGGCGGACAGGTAATCGTCTTTAAATCTGCTACTGCGCTTATTCGATACCGTCGTAGCTAATTAAATTATACCCAATCAGGTATACTATCACCGCAACACATCTAAATTATACCCGTAATGGTATAAAATCGCTTCTAAACTACTTTTTATACCCGAAAAGGTATATTTACAATATATATGTTTGTATATTTATACCCGAAAAGGTATAAAAGAAATGAACAAACTAAGCAAATTTGTAAAAAAAAGGAGAAAACATCTCGGGTTAACCCAAGAAGATCTTTCATTCAAAGCTGGTGTAGGATTGAGATTTGTAAGAGACCTTGAACAAGGAAAACAAAGCTTGCAAATGGATAAAGTGAATCAAATATTATCACTATTTGGCCATGAACTTGGTCCAATACAATCAGAAAGAGATGAAGAAAGCTAAAGTATATATGTATGATGAAATGGTTGGCATACTTACAGAAGATGAAAATGGATTTCATTTTATATATGACCAATCTTATCTAAAATCAAAAAAAGCCGAACCTGTTAGTTTGACCCTACCTCTTACAGACAAAGAATTTAGAAGCAAAACAATGTTCCCTTTTTTTGACGGGTTAATACCAGAGGGCTGGTTATTGGATATCGCTATAAAAAATTGGAAATTAAATTCCAGAGACAGAATGGAAATATTATTAAAAGCATGTAAAGATTGTATCGGAGCTGTATCAATAGAAGCAATTTAAAGTCATGGAAAACAAATGTCTATACTGTTACAAAGAAATCAATTCGACAGAATTAAAAACTCATGCCGGAATAGAAGGATATCATCCAAAATGTAGTAAAATTTTTTACGGGAACGCTACACCTCCAGCATTCAATTTTACAGAAGATCAAATATTAGAATTAGCAGAACAAGTGATAAAAAGTAAAAGAACGGTAACGGGTGTTCAACCAAAACTTTCACTTGGATTAAGCAATGAAATAGATACACCTGAACGGTTAACAGTAATTGGACTATGGGGGGGATACATTTTAAAACCTCAAACCGCCTTATATTCCAATCTTCCCGAAATTGAAGATTTAACCATGCATTTGGCTGAAATTAGCAAAATCAAAACGGTTCAACATTCTCTGATAAAACTCAAATCAGGGCAACTAGCTTATATCACCAAACGGATTGATAGACATAATGGTAAAAAATCACACATGGAAGACATGTGTCAATTAACAGAAAGACTAACCGAACATAAATACAAAGGGTCTTATGAACAAGTTGCGAGAGCAATTAAAAAGTATACAGCCAATCCTGGTTTAGATGTAACTGATTATTATGAGCTAGTTCTTTTCAGTTTTTTAACGGGAAACAACGATATGCATCTAAAAAACTTCTCATTATTAAAAAGGAATTTGACGTATGACTTGTGTCCCGCTTATGACTTAGTTGCATCTGAACTGGTTGTGGAAGGAGACGATGAAGAGCTGGCATTAAATCTAAATGGGAAGAAGAAAAAAATTAAACGGAAAGATTTTGAAAGTGCTATGAAAGCGGCCAGACTTGAACCAAAAGTGATTGAAAATATTTTTAAAAAATATAAGAAACTCCTTCCTAAGTGGTCTAAATTTATAGACGAAAGCTTTTTACCGGAGCCACTGAAAAATGAATATAAAACTTTGGTTAATCAAAAATCAATTCAAATTGAATTATAAAAACTCGCTGCAATAACTATATAAGCGTGATGCGGGCTGAATGGGGAGAGTTGAGCTTTTGCTTCTCATGAACTTCACTGGGGATAGACAGTGAAATGCTCCGAAACCCGCACTACGCTAGCACTTAATAGTTGTGGGTAATACAAGAAGTTCGTGCCAAAAATGAAATTTCCGCTACATTTGAAGGAAGTTAATTGAATGAAAAAAACTATATGCCATAGCAGGTTGTAACGGAGCAGGAAAAACAACTGCGTCTTACACAACACTGCAATCACTATTTGCTTGAGGCCGATGCCAATTTAATGGATCAGACAAAATACGTGAATTTTTAGATAGCTAGCGGTATGAATCCTAGATCAAAAGTAGAACTCATTCAATGCCCCAAAACCATAATCATCCCAGATAGCTGAAAGATTAATAGACAGCACTTTGCGAACGGGTCAAACCCATATCTTGCCTGTACTATTCGCATTGCAAACTACCATATTTTAGTCTTACCCGATATTATCTTTAGGTTAAATTTTTCGACGAAGTCTTGGATGTTTCCGCCTATAACCGTATATTGAGCCATGAATTAATCCCCTTAACCCCCCCTTAAACCATGATTAGCACTACCAAAACCCTTGTTTTATCAATGATCTTGATCATTCTTTCCCAAGCTGGTTCTGCCCAGCAGGTATTTGAAGAGTGGGCTTCGCTCAAAGGAACCCAAGATTTCTATCTCAAAGGAAAATCGATCACCGATGCTTCTGCAAATGTTTATCAATGCGGTGCCACCTTAAATTCCAACGGCGATTATGACGCCATTGTCACGAAATACGATCGAAGGGGAATAGAACAATGGACAGAACAAATAAACGCCGGTACGGGTGGTGATCAGACCTTTGTAGATATTGCGTTAAATGGCCAAGGGCGTTTGACCGCAACTGGAGTATCACGAAATCCGGATGGAACCAGTTCCGATCTGCTCACCGCTCAAATATCCACTTCGGGCGGTATTATTTGGATAGATTATTATAACCACTCCGGCTCAATATTCAATGTGGCATCGGCCGCAGCTTACGAAGCCAATGGGGAGACCTATATAACAGGAGCTACGTTTAACCTGAGCAACCAGTCCGACGTGCTCATCTTAAAGTACAACGCATCTGGCAACGTGCTCTGGAGCAATAGCTCCGATTACTCAGGCGGCGGTCACGATGCTGCGATTAAAATACAACCGGGAGGAAGTAAAGTGACCATCACAGGTGGCTCCCAAATTGGCTCGAGCAGCTGGGCATACCTGGCTCAAACCTACAGTACTTCTACCGGAGCATTGCTCAATACTTTTACAAGCGTGACCAATGGCACTTCAATAGACCGGCTGAAGGATATGGCCCTAGACAATGCCGGTAATATATATGTGACCGGTACCACCGAGCACCCCAGCCAGGGCACGAATATGTATACCATGAAGCTCGATGATAACCTGAATGTGCTATGGGAAGCAGCTTATAACTATTCCGGTTCGAGCAGCGATAAAGCCTTTGGGCTCGCGCTTGATAATTCAAATAATGTGATCATAACCGGGGCTTCCGAACTGGCTCAGGGTAATACCCAATTCACCACCATAAAGTACAATAGCAATGGACTGACGCAGTGGATACAACATCTTGATGCCGGCGATGGACTCGATAGCGCAAAGGCCATCACCACCGATGCCAGTGGTAATGTGTACATCAGTGGGACATTCTCGAACGGAAGCAACCAGGATATAAAAACGGTAAAGTATAATCCGGGTGGCGGCCTGGTCTGGGAGATCGATTTCAATGGGGTCTTTAATGGCGAAGAAAATCTATTGGATATTACCCATGATGGCGAGAATGCCATTATCACGGCACAGACCCAATCAGCAGCCGGCACTTATAAATATGCTGCCCTGAAATACAAAGAACAGAATGTAGTAATCCCGCCCGATGAAGAAATCGCGCCTTCATCCATGTATTTTACCCAAAATGCGGGAATACTGCGCACCACCGCAGGAGGAGCAGCCAACGAAGTGAAATTCATAGACGAGGGATCCTACCCCAAAGTATACGTCGGCGACAATAAGTTGAGCTATGTATTTGCCCATACCGACTCTACGGCCATGGACACGGTGCACCGGATCGATATGATCTTCAATAAGCGCAACCCCACCATGAAGACCTACCCCATGGAGAAGATGGACTTCTACCAGAACTATTACCTGCCCACTGTGACATCAGGGCGCCGCGAGCGGGTGGCATCTTACCAAAAGCTGGTAAGCTTGGACGCGTGGGAGGATGTAGACCTGATGATAAGCCATAATAATAAGGGCATAAAGTATTACCTGATCTGCAAGCCCGGTTTTGACATCGCAGATATTGGCTGGGAATATGCCGGCGCAAGCTCCGTGACCATAGGCGGCTCTGGCGAGTTGATCTTAGCCAGCAGCATAGGCGACCTGATCATGCCCCAAGGCGAAGCTTACGAGGTGACCACCAGTGGTACACGCATCAATAAATCTTGGCAGCCGGGATATACCCAAGCGGGCGGTGAAGTCGGCCTTTCGATCGGCAGCTATTCATCTTCAAATACCTTGGTGCTGGAGCTGGATAGAGGATTGCTGGGTGCTGGCCTGATAGATGATTATGGGAATCTGGGCTGGTCGACGTACTATGGTAATTTCGGGGTTACAAGCCTCTCTGACGTGAAAATTTCGAATGACGATGACATTTACATTACGGGCTTAGTTGATGAAGATTCCTATCCTATTAGCACGGGAGAAACCATACTGAGCGATTATGCCGGGGGTCGGGATGCCGTGATATTTAAGTTGAACAGCAACCACATTCCTATATGGGTTTCATTCTTTGGTGGTGACAACGACGATTTTAGTCGAACGATCGCCTTGTGACCCTGTAGAAAATACAGTTTACTTTGCTGGTCAAACGTCTTCTGATAATATGCCAATCGAAGATGGCAATGGGGCGTTTTATTCGGATGATATAAACTGCTCTCCAACTGCCTGCTTGGATGCCTTTATAGCTCGGTTTTCTGAAAGCGGAACCTTGCTCTGGAGCACCTATTATGGCGCTCCTAATGGGGTTGAGTATATTCAAGATATTTCTCTTGATTTAAATGGTAACCTATACGCAGTTGGCCAGCGATCGGCCAGCACTGAAAATTTTACAAGACCGGGAGCATTAAACTTGACCACGGGGGAAACAATGATCCTGATGTTCAATTCAGATAATGAGCGTGTATGGGCAACTGCATATAATTTGGAGCGAGTGGAAGCCATTGCCATTGATAGGCTCAACAGGGTTTATATTTGTGGTTCTACAGATTTTCCAAACTCTCCTATTCTGAATGCCGACTCTGACTATCCATTTAATACGGACTATAGTTCATGGAGATCAGGCTATTTTTTGGCACTTGATATCAATGGTCAGCCCATGTACTCTTCTTATTACGCTGGCAATTGTACCGCAGTTTGCACGGATATAGATGTAGATCAAAATATGAACGTTTATATTGTAGGCGTGACTGGGCAAGGCTCATGCGGAGGAGCAACCAATCTCCCTGTCGTTGATGGCTATAGCCATACCGCAAATTCCCCTGACATTTTTATCGCTAAAATTGCGCCTTATGTTTCTGGCGAATATAATATTGTAAAAGCAAGTTACTTTGGTGGCAGCGGTGAAGATGGATTTGAAGGTTTTATTTCCCCAATAGCAACTTCACTAGATGTGAATTCCGACGGATCTTTTGCAATAGTGAGCCAGTCGTCTAGCGATGGCAACAGCTTTCCGATTACCATTCAAGAGCCATCCGCGCAACCTGCAGGTTATTATAATCAGCCACACGCTTCACCAGGGCCAGGATACCCCCAACCAGATATCATAATAGCCTACTTTAACGCAAGCTTCCAGTTGGCTTGGTCCACATATTTTGGTGGTGAATCGGTAGAGCGTGCTTCTGCAGTGGCAATAAATTCTACCAGAACTAGAATGTATATGGTCGGTGGCTCTGTTACAAATAATCTCGCGCCCAATTTGGATGTCGAGTTTCCCACGCTTGAATTAAACCCATTTTCATTCAACGATTATTATCAAGCGCTACCTGTCACCACATTTGGAACATTGCCGTCATGGGCTGCAATGTTTAGGTTGGATGATATACTTCCTGTCAGTGAGAAATTCGATAACATCAGCGGTATTTCAATTTACCCTAATCCATCAACTGGTATTTTTAAAGTAGCCAACGCAAACTTTTCAATGAATGAAAATATTGAAATTTTAGACAGCTACGGTCGTATCATTAGTAGTTTTCAACTCAACCATAACGCATTAATTGACTTATCCAGATTAGCGAGTGGAGTATATATCGTCAAAATAAAAACCGAAAACCGAAGTTTTCAAGAAAAAATTATAATTCAAAAATGAGAAATCTACTGCTGATTGTATTTACGATTATAGCCGTTCAATCAAGTTCGCAATGGCATATTACGTACGAAAGCGATAGCCTCTATGGAAATCACATAGACGCTTCATTTTATTCAGCGGAAGGTGGTGTTGTGATTGGGCAGGACCAGTTCCAAAATGCAGGATATATATTGCGCACCGACGATGGTGGGGAAAATTGGATCAGCGAACTTTATCCAGGGTACTTCTTCCGATCTATAGATTTTCCATCATCGAACAGGGGCTATCTCCTATTCAGGAAAAATTTACGTCTAGGCGTTCTTCAAACTTCAGACGGTGGCGCTAACTGGGTTGAAGTCGAAGATTCGCTTTCTTATATAAATCCTGTCGAGATTGAAATTGAGTTTTTTAATGATTCTGTGGGTATGATAGCTGCTCAAGGAGTATATTATCGCACAACTAACGGCGGTTACAACTGGTCAGCTGTCATAACAAGCCAAAATTTCGGAGCTAGAAGCATGGATATTTCTGGTACCGAATTGACAGGCGCTACCGGAAGTTTCTTAACGTACTCATCAGATTTGGGCGAAACGGTAGATAGTGTTGCATTTGTTCAGATCAACAGCTGTGGCAGTATTTCATTGTTTAATGGCCACGTAGTAATGGGCTGCACAGAAGCACAGAGCCCCACGCCAGACTTTCCTTTTTTTAATTTTGGGAAAGTAGTCGTAGGTAATACCCCTCAATCAGATCTGGTAATTCACGCTTTACCCTTCACTAGAATTACCCATTTAGAAGCTGTTTCAGAAGATATTATTTACGCAACCTGTCTCCCGCTCCAAAATCCCAACGGCCACTTCATGAAATCTGTTGACGGTGGTCATCACTGGTTCACCCAAAATACCATGGAAGATGAACCCTTTCCGTACTCACGTTTCGACAATCTCAGCTGTGTGAATGATTCTGTTTGCTACGCAGCCTTCGGTGCTTTTGTCTATAAAACCACCAATGGCGGCGGTTTTTTGATCGACCCTGTCCAAGAAGTTTCCCTCTCTGTAAAGGAGATCAAGGACGATGTCAACTTTTCCATAGCCCCAAACCCTACCGATGGTGCAATCACCATCCGATCGGAGAAGGAAAAGCTCGTGCAAATCAACGTCTATGATCTGCAAGGAAAGGAAGTTTATAGCAGCTTTCCGCAGGATTTTAGTGCTACCATCGATCTGCAGGCTCGCGGAAAAGGGATGTATATCATTCAAGTGATGGCGGGCGATCAGATAAGGACTGCCAAGGTGGTGGTGGAGTAAGGGTCAAAAATGGAACTATGCTTTACGGAATGAAAACCATGTTTGCGACTTTTTGCTTCTTGACCTTTTGGTCTGGCGCGAGTGCGCAATGGGAAAAAATTTACGAAAGCGAGAACAATTATTTCGAGCATCTTGATGTAGACTTCGTGAGTAACGACTTTGGATGTACTATTGGCTATGACTCTAATCTGGGCTCAGGGTTTATTATGAGAACTGAAGATGGTGGTTTGACTTGGGATACCCTGTATATTGACGATTCTTTTCTTCGATCCATTTGCTTCGCCTCGGCTGATACTGCCTTTATAGCTTTCATAAAGAGCTCGCAGTTAGGTGTTCTTAGATC
Source organism: uncultured Cryomorphaceae bacterium (assembly GCA_963836915.1). GTDB lineage: Bacteria > Bacteroidota > Bacteroidia > Flavobacteriales_D > Cryomorphaceae > Cryomorpha. The sequence continues at coordinate 2,498,467 of CAWILH010000002.1, forward strand.
AATTGATGCAGGGGTTTCATGGCAGCTTATGCAAGATTCGCTTGCTTTGTTTAATCCAAGCGAATTGTCCATAAGAGCTTTCGATTCGAACAGAATAATTATCGGTGCAGCTAATATTTCAATTATTTCAACCGATGGAGGATTGAATTGGAATGTAATCACAAACAATCCCAATGATGGAGAGCGTGGCATCGATGTGCTAGATTCAATCTATGCAGGTACTTCAAGTGGCTTCTTGGTGTACTCCTATGATCACGCTACCACTTTTGATTTCGAGTACATTTTAGACAATGCATCCAGTTCTGAAATTGACCTTTACGGCGATAAATTCATTTTGAGCGGTACAGGGCAAGATGGTGGAAATGAGCAATTCCCATTCTTTAATTATGCTAAGCTTGGTGTTGGAAACATTTTAAGTTTAGAACATACAATCTTGCAATTCCCATTCATTCGAACGTTTACGGACGTAGAATTTGCCTCTGAACTCATTGTCTACGCAACGGGTTGGCCGCTCCAAAATCCCAACGGCCATTTCATGAAATCTGTTGACGGTGGCCATCACTGGTTCACCCAAAACACCATGGAAGATGAACCCTTTCCGTACTCACGTTTCGACAATCTGAGCTGTGTGAATGATACCGTTTGCTACGCGGCCTTCGGTGGTATTATCTATAAAACCACCAATGGCGGTGGTTTCTTGATCGACCCTGTCCAAGAAGTTTCGCTCTCTGTAAAAGAGATCAAGGACGATGTCAACTTTTCCATCGCGCCAAACCCATCTTCAGGTGCAATTACCATCCGATCGGAGAAGGAAAAGCTCTTAAAAGTGGGCGTCTATGATCTGCAAGGAAAGGAAGTTTATAGCAGCTTTCCACAGGATTTTGGTGCTACCATCGATTTGCAGACCCACGGAAAAGGGATGTATATTATTCAAGTGATGGCGGGCGATCAGATAAGGACCGCCAAAGTGGTGGTGGAGTAAGGGTCAATAATGAAATTATGTTCAAAAGATTAAAAACCAGCTTCGCTACATTGTGCTTTTTGACCTTCTGGTTTGGCGCGAGTGCCCAATGGGATATTATTCACGAAGGGGGAAACAATGGCGGCCATCGTGATTTGTTCTTCTTGAACAATGATAGTGGGTTTGTAATAGGCAGTAACCCTGAAGGATCTTTTATTCTGCGGACCAGGGATGGTGGTGCCGCATGGGATTCTTTATGGTTTGACAACCACTTCTTTCGGTCACTATATTTCCCTAGTATAGACACGGGTTATGTCAGTTGCTTTTTTCAAAGTACCATATCAGTAATGCGAACTATTGATGGGGGGGACTCTTGGCTTCGTATTGCCGATAGCCTCGAGTTCGCAAATGAAATACCATATGCAATTTCCTTTTTTGACAACAATAATGGAATAATCAATCTGCAGGGATGGGCTGCAAAAACAACCGATGCCGGCGAAACGTGGGATGTTTTTGATAATTTCCCAGCTGGAGGTGGGACACGGGACGGAGATGCTAAAGAAAATATTTTCGTTGGGCTTGACGGAACAATTCTCATTTCTAGCTTCGATTTAGGGATGACTTTCGACCACGACACGATAAGCTATCAAGGGTCACATATATTTAGCTGGCTTAAAGATCATCGTTTTATAAGCTCTGCGATTGGAGGCTACGGTTTTCAACTTGGTTTTAATCAATTCAGCTTTGGAATTGTAACCATAGGAAATCTTTCAACAGATGCCTACAATGTCTCGTATTTCCCAAATTTAGTGAGAGTTCTTGGCGTCTGCTGGAGCACTGAAGACATCATGTATGCTATTTGTATTCCCGCAGCTTTCGAAGGCGAAGAAATTAAATTCCTTATGAAATCAATTGACGGTGGCCAGCATTGGTATTACCAACAAATTAATGATCCTTATTATTTTGGTACGGAGAGCATATTTTGTCCAACGGACTCAGTCTGCTATGCAGTAGGCGGCAATAATGCTTATATCTATAAAACATCCAACGGTGGCGGCCCATTGCTCGATCAAGTAAATCAAATCCCACTTTCGGTCAAAGAGATATCCGACGACATTGATTTCTCCATCGCCCCAAATCCTTCTGCGGGAGTATTCATCATCCGCTCAGAGCGGGAAGCGCTCAGCCAGCTAAGCATCTACGACCTTCAAGGAAAGGAAATCCTATCGATCTTTCCAAAAGACTTTACGGCCACTATAAATCTGGAGCCTTTTGGTACCGGTCTCTATATCGTACAGGTTTTGGCAGGTGATAAAATACGAACGGCCAAGGTGGTGGTGGAGTAGATTTTTTGCAGATCACAAAAATGCGACCCGAGATTATTGCCTTTCTGTTCATCCAGTTCTCAGGCAAGGTCTGCCACCCTGCCCACATTATTCAGCCAAACCCCCTACCTTAGCCACCAAAAACCCAAAACCATGCGCGCCGCCCTACTCCTTCTCAATTTACTTATTGTCAGCGCGCTCGCAGCCCAGCCCACCCATGCCTTTTTCGACTCTTCGGGTACTGCCCTCACCTATGCGCAGGTGATCGATAAAATGGCCGCCAGCGATGTGGTGCTCTTTGGGGAGCTGCATAACGACGCACTCGTGCATTGGGTCGAATACCGGGTGGCGTTGGATCTTCTATCGCGAGGGGCCTTACCATGGGTGCCGAGTTTTTTGAACGGGACAATCAATTGCTCATCGACGAATATCAAGCGGGACTGCTCACCGACAGCCGGTTTGAAGAAGAAGCCAGGCTCTGGCCGAATTATGTTACCGATTATAAGCCCCTGCTAAAGCTCGCCAATGATTCGGGGATCACGTTTATCGCTACCAATATTCCCCGAAGGTATGCAGCCCTGGTGGCCAAGCAGGGTGCCGATAGCCTTCAATACCTTTCGGCGGAAGCCAAAAAACTGATCCCTTCGCTGCCGCTAAAATTCTCATTGGAAACCCCCGGCTATAGCGGTCTGCTCGAAATGATGGGCGGCCATGGGATGGGAATGAAAGCTGAAAATTTTGCGAAAGCACAGGCCATAAAAGATGCCACCATGGCCGAATCGATCTTGAAAAATCTTGAAAAAGACAAAATCTTCCTGCACTTCAATGGCGATTTTCACTCCGCTTATTATGGGGGCATCTATTGGTATCTGAAACAAGAACGGCCAAAACTCGCCATCGCCACACTCAAGGTGTTTACCGCCCCACAGCCAGGGTTCAGCCCGGGCTACGCGGGCAGCGGAGACATTATACTGGTGGTGGTAGATGACTTTACCAAGACGCATTAACGCGCAATAGCTTGGCTTGCGCCAAGCTCCACACCGATCTCCACAGCCCAAATAATAGGGTTTCTAAAAAAATGTAACCGCAATAAATAAGTGGCGTATACGAACCGCTGTGCCTTGTCCAAATGTGGCCAAACGTGCAGCAAAACCCACTTAACTATACGTGATGTTACCTAATCCCCTTAAAGTTTCCACGCCAGTAGTTCGTCTGGCCGTTATCCTTCTTTTCTCCGTTTGGGCCGTGCTCTACGCAGCAATGTCCCATGCACAAACGAGCGATGAGTTCTGGCTCGCACCCCCCGAAGTTACACAGGGGCATGCCGGTAGTACGCCTGATTTTCGTGCGACTATCTGCTGGCTCCGACCCAGCAGATGTTACGATCTCCATGCCGGCCAATGTTGCAGGCTTCAATGGGGGTGTACCGATCGTGGTAAACCTATTGCCAAACCAGTCGCAGACGATCAACATGAACGCCTTCGTGAACATTCTCGAAACGCGGCCTGCCAACACCGTTCTCGAACACTGGACTCAAAATTTCTTCGACAGCCGATATCACGGCGATCTACGAAGTAAGCCCCGGAAACAATCCCGACATTTGGGCATTGAAAGGGCGCAATGGTCTGGGCACGGAGTTTTACACACCCATGCAAAATATTTGGAGAAACGGTAATTATTCTCCGACTCCCTACACCAGTTTCGACATCGTAGCAACGGAAGATAACACTACCATTCTCATCTATCCCACCAGCGATCTTGATGGGGGTCAGCCTGCATTTCAGAGCTTTACCGTTACCCTCAATGAAGGGCAGACCTATTCGGCATCGGTTACCAGCAACGTTGCTGCCAATAATCCTACAGGATCGGCCGTACTTTCCGATAAGCCGATAGCGGTATCGGTAAAAGATGACTCGGTAAATCCCACCGGAGCTGGTTGCCGCGACCTGATGGGAGATCAGTTGGTGCCCGTCAACATCGTGGGCCAGCAATACATTGTAAACAAGGGTGGCCTCACCGTCTCAGATGGTGATAATGCCTATGTAGTGGCTACGGCCAATAATACCAAGATATACCGCGATAGTATACTCGTTGCAACATTATTTGCCGGCGAGACTTTTCGTGTTCAGATTACCAACGCGCTCACATCTATAGTAGGTAGCAAGCCGTTCTACTGTATCCACGTTACCGGTTTCGGCTGCGAGGTAGGTATGGCGCTTCTTCCGCCCTTGAACTGTGCCGGATCGGAGCAGGTAAGCTTTGTGCGTTCAACCACTGAAAGCTTCTTTTTGAACCTTTTGGTGCCAGCCGGTGCCGAAGGGGGCTTCGTACTCAATGGAGATTCCAACATCGTGGCAGCTTCGGCATTCGCTGTAGTGCCCGCTACGGGAGGCGAATGGATGGGAGCGCGTATTCAGTTCACTACCACGGATATCCCTGCGGGCAATGCCAACTTATTAAAGAATTATATCGAGCCTTTCTCGCTCGGACTTATAAATGGTGGTTCCAGCTCGGGATGCCGCTTCGGTTACTTCTCTGAGTTTTCGGCCGAAATAATCGTAGATGCCGGGGCTGACCAGATAGTATGTGCCAATAAAATAACCCAGCTCGCTGGCGATATCAGCGGCGGTGCTACCCAAGGGGTGTGGACTTCAAACGGTTCGGGATCTTTCTCGCCAGACGAATTTACGCTCGATGCTATTTACGAGCCCAGCCTTGCCGACCTTTCTTCGGGTGGCGTAACCTTAAAATTGACTTCTATCAGTAATTGTTTTCCGGTAGAAGATCTCGTGGATATCGAGTACACCCCTGCCCCGATCGTAGAAGCCGGTGCGCCCATCAATGCATGTGCCAATAACACGACCGTAACCTTGAGCGGCACCGTAGATATAGCGTCTGGTGGACTCTGGAGCGGTGGCGCAGGAACGTATGGTTCTGGCGCCGGTAACCTGAACACTACCTATACGCCAACTGCAGCCGAAGTCTCTGCGGGTAGCCTAAAGCTATTCCTTACCTCTACGGGAAATGGAAATTGCTTCGCCGAGATAGATTCTGTACTTATCACTTTTGGCCCTTCGCCTACGGCAAATGCTGGTGCTGATCAAACCAAATGTGCAAATAACAATACCGTACAGCTTATCGGTGCCGTGACCGGAGCGGGTGGCGGCGAGTGGAGCGGCGGCGCGGGTTCTTATAGCCCTTCCAATCAGTCGCTCAGCCCTACCTACTTCCCCAGTGCTACCGAAGTATTCAACGGTTCTGTTACCCTAACGCTTACCACCACTGCCAATGGCGGCTGTACCGCAGTGAGCGATCAGGTGGTACTCAATTTTACAGATGCCCCTACGGCCGATGCCGGTAGTGATCAAACGCTTTGTAAAAACAATGCCAATACCACCCTTAATGGAAACGTAACCACGGCTACCGGTGGCCAGTGGACGGGTGGCTCGGGAACTTATAACCCGAATGCGCAGACATTGAACGCGGTCTATACACCAACCCTCGCCGAACTTCTTTCAGGATCGCTTGCGCTAACACTTACCACCACCGGAAATGGGGACTGTGTAGCCGTGACAGATCAAATGACCATCACCTTTACCGATCCGCCAGTAGTAGAAGCTGGTGCAAATGGATCGGTATGTTCAAATAATGCCACCATCGCATTGAACGGCTCGATAGCAGGCGCAAGCTTTGCAATCTGGTCTAATGGTGGCGGTAGTTTTGCGCCAAGCACTACGGCATTAAATGCAAATTATAGCCCTACCGCCGCAGAAATTGCGAGTGGTTCGGTAACGTTGAGACTTACATCCCTCGATAATGGCAATTGCTCGCCGGTAGTAGATAGTGTGACCTACACCTTTACACCAGCCCCGACGGCCAATGCCGGAGCCGACCGCATCGCTTGTGAAAACAATCCTGCGGTGACGCTCAATGGCTCGATCACGATAGCTGGCGGCGGACAATGGTCCGGTGGCAGCGGTTCTTTCAGCCCCGATAACACGACATTGAATGCGGTCTATACGGCCACAGCATCAGAGATCTCCAGCGGGTCGGTTACCCTTACGCTAGCTACTACGGCCAATGGTAACTGCTCATCGGAAGCAGATCAAATGACTATCTCATTTAGCGATGAGCCCACTGCCAATGCGGCCAAACCAAGTGCTCTGCGCCAATAATGCAGCCATCACCTTGGCAGGAGCCGTAACCATAGCCAGCGGTGGTACATGGAGCGGTGGACTCGGTACCTATAACCCAAATGCAAATACGCTCAACGCGACTTATACGCCTACTACTGCCGAAATAAATTCAGGTTCGCTCACGCTTACCCTGTCTACCACCGGCAATGGAACGTGTAATGCAGTCCCAGATCAAGTAGAATTTACCTTTACCGCTGCACCGACCGTAGAAGCCGGAGCTCCGATTTCGGTATGCTCAAATAATGCTCAGGTAAGCTTGGGGGGAACCGTAACCATAGCTTCTGGCGGCACGTGGAGCGGCGGCTTGGGCAGCTTTGTACCAAATGCCAACAACTTAAACGCACTTTATAATCCAACTCCTGCCGAAATAGCAGCCGGATCACTCGTTCTTACCCTTACCTCTACTGGCAACGGTACCTGTACCGCGGTAGACGACTTCGTGAACATCACGTTCACCCTTTCGCCCACTGCCAATGCGGGTACCGATCAAACCGTATGTGCCAATAGTGCATTGGTAAATCTCAATGGGTCAGTTAACCTTGCCAGCGGAGGAATCTGGAGCGGTGGTAGCGGTACGTTCTCACCCAATAATACTTCGCTGGGGGCAACCTATACGCCTTCACCAGCCGAAATCACTGCCGGAACGTTAAACCTTACCCTTACCACCACTGGAAATGCAAATTGTAATGCAGTGACAGATCAAATGACCATAACCATTACACCTGCCCCAGTCGTAAATGCCGGAACAGGATCAGAATTTTGTTCTAATAACCCACTTCTTACCCTTAGCGGTTCGGTTACGGGAGCTACTGGTGGAACTTGGAGTGGTGGTAGTGGAACTTTTGCACCCAATGCAAATGACCTGAATGCTACTTACGCACCCAGCCAAAGTGAAATAAACAGCGGTTCGCTCACCCTTACCCTCACATCTACTGGCAATGGTACCTGTACGCCGGTAAGCAACACGGTAACCTATACTTTCGGCCCTTCACCCACCGCCGATGCCGGCGTAGATCGAAGCCTTTGCTCGAATAACGCCGAAGCCAACCTGGTAGGTGCAGTAACGATAGCCACCGGTGGGACCTGGAGCGGCGGTGCCGGTAACTTTAGCCCAAGCGTAAACAGCTTAAACGTATTCTATACGCCGACCCCCGCAGAACTTACTGCCGGAACGGTGACCCTAAAACTCACCACTACTGGCAATGGGAATTGTAATGCGGTAGTAGATAGCGTGAAAATCACGTATACCGCTGCACCCACAGCCAGCGCTGGCAATGACCGAACCGTATGTGGTAATAATCCCGAAGTGACCCTAAACGGGGCGGTGACGGTAGCCACTGGCGGAGTATGGAGCGGTGGCACGGGCAGCTTTGACCTTAACAATACTACGCTGAATGCAACCTACACCCCATCTGCCGATGAAATTACAAATGGTTCGGCAACCCTTACCCTTACTACCACCGGAAACAACAATTGTAATCCAGTGAGCGACCAGATGGTGATCACCATCACCCCTGAGCCTACCGTAGATGCTGGGGCAGGATCAGAATTATGTGCCAATAACGCCGTAATCGCGCTTAATGGTTCGGTAAATACTGCCCTCGGCGGAACTTGGAGCGGTGGAAATGGAACATTTGCGCCCAATGCAAATGACCTGAATGCCAGCTATACCCCAAGCCAAGGCGAGATCAACGCAGGTACGCTTACACTCACGCTTACCTCTACGGGAAATGCAACTTGCGTAGCCGTATCAGATATGGTAACCTACACCTTCAGCCCTGCTCCAGTGGCAAATGCCGGGGCAGATCAAACGCTCTGTGCCAACAATGCCGAAGCCGTACTTACCGCATCGGTAACTATCGCTACCGGCGGCGTGTGGAGTGGCGGCTTGGGCAACTTCAGCCCAAGTGCCAATAGCCTCAATGCATTCTACACCCCGACCCCAACAGAAATTGCGAATGGTACGGTGACCCTTACCCTTACTACCACAGGAAATGACGACTGTAACGCCGTGACCGACCAAGTGGTGATCACATTCACCCCGGCTCCATCGGCCAATGCAGGCACTGATAAAACGGTATGTGCAAACAATGCCGAAGTAAACCTGAGCGGATCGGTGAGCATAGCTACCGGTGGAACCTGGAGCGGTGGTACGGGAACATTTACACCCGATGCCAACGCGCTTAACCCTACCTACACCCCGTCAGCACAAGATATAACGAATGGTGGCGTGACGCTTACCCTCACCACTACGGGCAATGGACTCTGCAACGCAGTGACCGATGCTATGGTGATCACCATCACACCTGCACCGACGATTGATGCCGGCACTGGAGATGAATTTTGCGCCAATAATGGTCTGATAAGCCTTAACGGAAGTGTAACTACAGCCACCGGGGCAACTTGGGGCGGCGGTAGCGGAACTTTTAGCCCCAATGCCAACACATTGAATGCGACCTACCAGCCTAGCGCCGGTGAAATAAATAGTGGATCTATAACGCTTACCCTTACCTCGACCGGGAATGGAACGTGCACAGCCGTAGATGATATGGTGACGTATACCTTCGCTCCTTCCCCGACAGCAGAAGCCGGACCAAACCAGACCTTATGTGCCAATAATGCGGCCGTAAGCCTTGCTGGAGCGGTGACCATAGCCACTGGTGGTACTTGGAGTGGTGGTGCAGGAACCTTTGCACCCAATGCCAATGCGCTCAATGCAACCTATACCCCAACCACGGCCGAACTGACCGCGGGCACGCTCATACTGCGACTCACCACCACCGGAAATGGGGACTGTATAGCGGTGAAAGACAGCTTGACCCTTACGTTCTCACCAGCTCCTACCGCCAACGCAGGAACAGATAAGACGGTATGCGCCAATAATGTAGAAGTAAATCTAAACGGATCGGTTTCTATCGCTACCGGCGGAGTATGGAGCGGTGGCTCAGGAACGTTTGATCCTGCCAATAATACCCTAAACCCTATCTATACCCCTTCGGCACCAGAGATAGCCAATGGGTCGGTAACCCTTACCCTTACCACTACGGGTAATGGTACCTGCAACGCGGTAAGCGATCAAGTGCTGGTCACCATTAATCCAGAACCAATAGTAGATGCAGGTACCGATTTGGTGATCTGTTCCAACAATGCAGTTTTTGATCTTAGCGGATCGGTGCTCAATGCCGGCGGCGGACAATGGTCTGGTGGGCTTGGAATCTATGATGCCAACAATACAGATCTTAGTGCTACGTACACTCCTACTATTCCGGAGATCGTATCTGGCCAGATTACCTTTACCCTTACCTCTACTGCCAATGCAGGATGTGTGGCCGTGACCGATCAAATGCTGGTTACCTTCACCCCTTCACCTACGGTAAATGCAGGTACAGACATCACCCTTTGTGCTACGGCACCTACTGCAAGTCTCAATGGCAACTTTACCGTATCGGGTGGAGCCCAATGGTCTGGCGGAGCTGGTAGTTTTTCTCCAAACGTATTGAGCCCTACCGCTTCTTACACCCCAACTGCCGCAGAAGTGGCAAGCGGAAGCGTTACGCTCACCCTCACTACTATTTCCAATGGAAACTGTAATGCAGTGAGCGATCAGGTGACCATCTTCTTTGATGTGCAGCCTACCGTAAATGCTGGCGCAAACCTTACTACCTGCGCCAATAACGCAGTGGTGAACCTAAATGGGTCATTTGCCAATGCCAGCGGTGTCGAATGGTCGGGTGGACTCGGATTCTTCAATCCAGATGATGAGAACCCGAGCTCGACCTACACCCCTTCCAATGCCGAGATTATAAATGGGGGAGTAACCCTTACCCTGACCACTACAGGCTCTGGGGCATGTGCTTCGGTAAGCGACAATGTAAACATCAACATCAACCCTACGCCGATCGTATCTGCAGGGCCAGATGTAACGCTTTGCGCAAATAACAATACCATAAACCTAAGTGGATCGGTACAATTTGCCGGGGGAGGACAGTGGAGCGGTGGTTCTGGTGCGTTTACACCAAATGTAAATGCCCTTACCGCTAGCTACCAGCCGAGCGCTGGCGATGTATCTGCCGGATTCGTAACGCTTACGCTTACCAGCACCGGAAATGCAACGTGCAACCCTGTGACCGATCAGATTACCATCACCTTCACACCGGCACCCATTGCCGATGCCGGTCTCGATATCACAGCTTGTAAAAACAATGCCACCGTGCAATTGGATGGAGCATTTACCGTGGCCGAAGGTGCCAACTGGACGGGTGGTTCAGGATCTTTCAATCCTGGAGCGTCTACCGGAAATGCCATGTACAGCCCTTCACAAAATGAATTGAACAACGGAAGCGTAACCCTTACCTATACCACTTTTGGAAATGGCAATTGCCTTCCATCTACCGATCAGGTTACCCTTACCTTCACTCCTGCTCCCGAAGTAGAAGCTGGCGATGATTACTTCGCCTGTGTAGATGAGCTTGCAGTACCCCTTTCGGGAACGGTAACTGGCCCGACTACCACGGGCATCTGGAGCACTAGTGGCACAGGAGTATTCATCCCAAATGCCGGTGCGCTTAATGGCACCTATCAGGTTTCTTCACAAGATTCATTGGTAGGTCAGGTGGTGCTCACGCTTACCTCTACCAGCAATGGTTTATGTACCCCCGTGACCGATCAATTGACGGTGTTCATATCACCTGCCGGAACTGCAAATGCAGGAGTTGACCAAATGGTATGTTCCAATAATCCCAACGCTTCATTGGTGGGACTCATTGGCGGTGCAGCCACAAACGGCTCATGGTCTACATCGGGGTCGGGTATCTTTACTCCCAATGCCAATGTAACCAATGTAACCTATATCCCAAGCGAGGCCGACCTTGCAGCGGGAAGCATTATAGCCACCTTTGCGGTAAATTCGTGTAACCAGGCAGTAGATGACGTACTCATCACCTATACCCCTAGCCCCGAAGTGGCCGCAGGAAACGACCTTACGGCCTGCTCTTCTGAAACGGAAGTAGACCTGAACGGCTTCGTAGGCGGAGCGTCAAACACCGGTACTTGGACTACCAGCGGAAGCGGAAACTTCGTGCCAAGCCCGAACGCACTCAATGCGACCTATGAATTTTCGGCGGCAGATCTTGCCGACCAAGTGATCACCCTTACCCTAACCGCCACCAATATCGGAAACTGTGTGGGCGTATCGGATGCACTTACCTTAAACATATTCCCGCAAGGGACTGCCAATGCAGGTGCCGATGTAATAGCATGTGAAAACAACCCAGAAATACAATTGAACGGATCGCTAACTGGCGCCGATCAAGCGCTCTGGTCCACCACTGGTACCGGAACATTTGCACCCAATGCACAGTCGCTTACTACCACATACGTACCTAGCGAAGGTGACTTGGTAAACGGTGCCGTACAGATCATCTTGACCGCGGTAAACAGCTGTAACAACGCACAAGACTTTGTAGCTGTGACCTTTACAGATGGGCCAGAAGTAGATGCGGGACCTGATCAAGCGGCCTGTGGAGATGTAATACCCTTCCAAATTAGCGGAAGTGTGAGCAATGCAGGTGGATCGATATGGACGACCACGGGTAATGGATCATTCCAAAATGCGAATAATCTGAATACCTTCTATGTAGCCAGCCAAGATGATATCGATAATGGTGGAACCTTCTTGATACTTTCCTCTACGGGCAATGGAAATTGCTTTCCCGTGGCTGACTCTCTCTTTATAGACATCAATACTGGCGTAACGGTAATAGCCGGGCCTGACCGACAGGCCTGTGAGCAGGCCGGATCGATACAGCTCTTTGGAGAAGTGTCAAATGGCTCAAGCACGGGAATTTGGTCTACATCGGGCAACGGAGTATTCACTCCATCGGCCACCGCTTTAAATGCAGTATATCAATTTACAGCCACCGAAATAGCGGCCGGCGTGGTGACCATCTCACTTACTTCTACCGATAATGGAATCTGTAATTCTGTGACCGACGAATTTGAATTGACTTTTGGTGATGCCGCGTTCGTATTTGCCGGCAACGACAAGAATGTGTGTGAGACCCAAGAGCTCATACAGCTGCAAGGAGAAGTAAGTGGTGAGACCACTACCGGAATGTGGAGTACTGAAGGCGATGGGGTATTCTTCCCAAGCCCGAATACGCTCAATCCACAATACGAGCCAGGAGCCGGCGATATCGCTGCCGGAAGTGTCGAGCTTACGCTCATGTCTACGAATAATACACTCTGTACCGAAGGGCAGGCAACCATGACCATAAACTTCCAGCCGCTTCCTGTAGCAAATGCAGGAGCAGACCGGGTGGTATGTGGTGAGATAGAACCCATACAGCTGCTCGGTTCGGTAAGCGGAGCTACTGGCGGAACTTGGGTGACGAGTGGTACAGGAACATTTGCACCTAATGCAAATACCCTTACCGCACTCTACACCCCATCATCTGTAGATAGCCTGAACGGTGTAATCACGCTTACACTTAACACGACTGGAAACGCACAATGTGCGGCCGATAATGATGCCATGACCATCTCATTCTCTGGAGCAGTCACTGCAAATGCAGGGTCTAACCAAACGGTTTGTGAAGATGTAGAAAGCGTATCTGTATCCGGCACAGTAGAGGGTACAAGTGCATATCAATGGGGCACCGCAGGTAGCGGAACTTTTAACCCTTCCAATGCTAATCTTGCCACCAGCTATGTGCCGTCTCAGACCGATCGGGATGCAGGGACAGTAACGATATACCTGCAAGCAGCAGGTAGCGCAAACTGTCCGGGTGAAACCGACTCGCTGCGTATCGTATTTGATCCAGTACCCACGATAGTAGCCGCCACTCAGATAGATGCGTGCAGTGTAGATGATCAAATATCGGTGACCAGCACGGTGGGTAATGCAAGCGCTATACTATGGACATCTCAAGGAAATGGAGCCTTCAGCCCCAATGACTTCAGCGATGACATTCTCTACACTCCGACCAATGCAGAGCGTGAAGCCGGACAGGCCGTGCTTACCATCATAGCTACATCAAATGGAACCTGTGGTGATCTATCACGCCAAGTCATTATAAACTTACGCCCGCTGGCCGTAGTAAATGCCGGAAACGACATTTTCGGATGTGAAACGGAAGGAGATGTGAGCCTATTCGGAGCGGTAGAAGGCGATGGATATGAAGGACAGTGGTCTACCAATGCCTTTGGATCCTTCACACCGTCGAACACCGTTTTAAATGGAAACTATGTATTTGGCACGACCGATATAATTGTCGGCTCAGCCAGACTGATACTTACTTCTACCAATAATGGAGCCTGCCCGGCAGTGACCGACACGGTAGTGGTGACCATAAACCGACAGAGCACTGCCAATGCAGGCGAAGACATCTTCGTATGTAGCAACGCGGGCACCGTGCCGCTCAATGGTACCGTAACCAATGCCGAAGCTGTGGAGTGGACGACTTCTGGAGATGGCGTATTCCTTCCATCAGCACAAGAGGTAGATGCAGAATATGTAATAGGCCCAAATGATGAGATAGCCGGATCGGTAGAGCTTACCATAAGCGCTTCATCACTTGGTGGCTGCGAAATGGCAACAGATGTGGTGACCGTCAACTTCAATAATCCACTCGTAGTAGACTTCACATCTAGCCCAGGCTGTGTGGGTGCGGCGGTACAATTTACCGATCAGACCCAAGCGCTGGCCGGAGAGATCACAGGCTGGAAATGGAACTTTGGTAACGGAAATATTTCCAATGAACGCAACCCGCTCTTTATATATAACACGGCCGGCACGCCAAGTGTGCAGCTGGTAGTGCAGAGTAGCATAGGCTGTAGTGATACCATCACCAAACTCATAAACGTGGTACAAGGACCCACGGCCGACTTTAATGTAAACGTCAACCCGGCACCTGTGAACTTTGACCTGCGGTTTACCGATGCAAGCGCACTTGCCCAAGCATGGAACTGGGATTTTGGAAACAATATGGACTTTTCCGAAAATCAAAACGTAACGATGACCTATACCCAGCCCGGTGACTATAACGTAACACTTTTGGTAACGGGTGAGACAGGGTGTACCGATTCTACCTCTACCCTCATGACCATAAATGGACAGGTCACCCTGCCACCGAGATTGCCCAATAGCTTCTCGCCAAATGGAGACGACAATAATGATGTCTTCTTCGTGCGCGGTGGCCCATTTACAGTACTTGACTTCAAAGTATACGATGGGTGGGGAAGCCAAATATTCAGCACCAACAATCAGGATACTGGCTGGGATGGAACCGAAAATGGAAAACAGTCGCCCGTAGGTGTGTATGTATACACCATAAAAGCGACCAATATAGACGGTGCCGCCTTCGATTATTCAGGACGAATTAACTTATTCCGTTAAACTATGAAAACGACAATAAATAGAATACCCGCGCTGGTACTCGGGTTAACCATAATCTTCGGTACCGCAAAAAATACTACTGCTCAAGATGCTCAAATATCGCAGTATGATGCAGCGCCGATCATGTTCAATCCAGCAAATACAGGGATGCTGAAATTTACCGACATGCGCATCGCAGCACTCTATCGGTCGCAGTGGAGCTCACTCTCTACCAGCTTCAACACCTTTGCCGCATCCTTTGATATGGCAGCCAATGACCGGATGGGATTTGGTGGGGTCTTTATCAATACCGATGAAGCCAATGTGATAAGCACTTCAAACTTCTTGGTATCGGGAGCCTATCAGATTACAGATCCCAACCAAACTAAGTATATGCTTACCGCGGGTGCTCAGCTAGGATTACTTTACAAACGTGTAAACATGAATGGGCTCATCTTCGATAGCCAGTTTGATGGATATAATTTTGATGGCGACTTGCCTACAAGGGAGTCTTTCGTGAGAAGCACACGCTTTATGATTGATGCAAATATGGGTATCTCTTATAAATCAACGGATAGAACAAAGAAGATCAATCCATTTGCCGACTTTGCACTCTTTCACATCACCACTCCCAATGAGTCGTTTATAGGCGATGAAAAATCAAAACTCCCTATGCGCTGGATGGCAAATATTGGGGCAAGGATCGAAGCAGGCCGTCAGGTAGTGGTTGATCCTTCGGTGCTCTGGATGATGCAGCGTGAGTCGATGCAGTTTCAGGCCACCGCGCTCAGCTATATTGAAGTGTCGGGAACTCCCTACCAAGTAATCGGTGGTTTGGGATACCGGCTTGAAGATGCCGCGATAATCCACGCAGGGGTGCGCCACAACTCCAATATTTTTAGAATCTCCTATGATATCAATACATCGGGCTTGAGCGATTACTCAAAAAATAGGGGTGCATTGGAATTTACCGTTATCTATCGACCTGGCCGAAGGACTTCGAGAGCTATTTATTAGGAAATAAGTTTAAATAAGGGGAAAGGCTGCTTCAGAAATGGAGCGGCTTTTTTGTTTTCATAATACCGAATACATTCAAGACAGCATTTGATGACTCCATTCGCTATTCCGGCTACTCAGACTTGTATTGGAATGATCATTGAACAAATGGCGGGTAAGTGATAGCCATTGCTATCGCAGATAATCTTAAAAACCTATACCAATGAGCATTAAAAATTTATACAGCAGCGAAGCTAAAGTGAAAATCAAGGAGCTTGCAGAGTCTATTGACTTTGTCTTTATGGCAACGAACCTTACAAGTCTTCCCTTACACGCCATTCCTATGAGCACCAAAAAAGTAGACGAAATGGGAAATATTTGGTTTCTAAGCGGGGATGAAAGTTCACACAACAGCCATATCCGGGCCGATAATAAAATTCACCTTTTCTATGGTGGCGGAACGGATATGGAATTTCTCAATGTATTTGGAGAAGCTGAAATCATCCGCGACCGAAGCATTATCCATGAACTTTACGGCTCTGCCGACGACACTTGGTTTGATGGCAAAGATGACCCGAAGGTTACGGCGTTGATGATCAAGCCGCTCGACGTTCATTATTGGGATACCAAAAACGGCAAACTGGTGAGCCTACTTAAGATGGGCGTTGGAGCCGTGACCGGCAAAAAGATGGAGCTCGGCGAAGAAGGAAAATTGGAAGTGTAGAGAATGCTTGGAAAGGGTAAACTTTAGTGCCACCTGCAGCACTAAAAATTTAAGCAGCATTAAAAATTGTCGAAGTTAAAAAGAAGCCGCCTCAGCGATGGAGCGGCTTCATTAATGAACGGAGTTCGATGATAGTTTCAAAAATCAGATGATTATTTAAAAAACTTGAATTAAAACTACTTCGTCCTAGTCCGTCTGAATCCGAACATATTTGAAATCAAGGTATTACTAAATGCTAATTCAGGTCTACCGATTTTTTGTACATCGTGAAAAAATAAAAAGGTAAGAAGCCAAAAGTAAAAAGAAAGGCACCCAAGACCAATAGAACGCCTGCTCCTTGCAGATGCATAAGCTTAAAAACTCCTGACAAGCCCGTGATTATTGATGCCAACGCCCCAATAATATGCTTCACTCTTACCGAAAGCGCTTTAGACAGGCTCACCTTAAACCTATCTATAATCAAGAGTGGGATGAAGAATAAAAAGGTAGCAATGAATCCAAAAATGAAAAATCCATTACCCGAAGATACCCGCATCAGCACCATTGTAATTCCTGCCGCAAAGATCGCAACACTTATGAATCCGACCGAATAAAGAGCTCTTTTCATGATCACTACCCGATCGCGGTTTAGCAGAAATACCGTTTGGCTTTGAAGCTGTGCCAAACCATTGGGCGCTAAGTTAGTGATGGCGTTCTTCAGGCATGGGTCAAATGCCATGCCTTTTTGGAGCTGAATTTCGACCACACAGCATAAGTGATCAATTACATCATCTCTAAGTGGTGCCAATTCCAAACCTTCGGCATCTACTGCCTCTCTGATCTTTTCAAATTGCTCTTCAGTTAATTTCATATCGTATTTGGTTTTAGAAAAATCAATTTATTCAAGGTTTGTATAAAATCTTTAAGCTCTTCAATATGAACCAATTTTTCTTTTTTTCCAGCTGATGTAAGGGCGTAATATTTCCTTAGCCTTTTACCGATATACTCTTCTTCAAAGGTCAGAAGCCCATCCTTTGTCATCTTTTGCAAAGCCGGATAGAGTGAGCCATCCTTCAATAAAATCTTATGATCCGAAGTCTCCTTGACCGATTGGAATATCTCATAGCCGTACATTCTTCCGTTTTCGGAAAGTAAGTTCAAGATAATCGTTGATAATGTTCCTTTTAATAATTCTTTAGAATACATGCCGCAAATATACATAGATTTATGATGTATTTACAATCTATGTGTTTCTGACTTGAGCGAACCATTTTAGCAAGTTTTCTTCGAAGCCATGCTGAAGCAAATTTCATTGTAATTTCGCGCTTTTTTGAGTCAATTGCAGATCTCCACACGAATTACTCAGTGGCTTTAGATTTTTCTATCACGATCGAATATTTAGTGTCTGTCCATAGAGTCCGCTATCTGCCTTGCACTTGTTCTAAAAACAGTCGTCCCGCTCGAGCGGGACTCCTTGATTTTTAGAACTGCACGCGCGTTGCTATCGAACTCTTTGATCCAGCCACCCGATTGTATTGACAGACTCTATTTAGATACGATTCTGCAATGCTGGACGCTCACAACCGTCAAGAAAAACTAGATAATAACACTTGATTATAAGTTGTTCAAGCAGGGTTTTTTTCGCTCAACGCCAAGGAACCTTTCATAGACCAACCCAAAACCACCCACTCCAATTAGACTCCCAAAAAAATATATTTAGAGTAGTCTAAATATTTTTTACCTTTGCCGCTCTTATGAAGTATTCCCTGTTCTTTCTGATCTTATGCTTCGGCTGCACATCGACGCAAACCAAAAAATCTACAAGGCTCAAAATCGTTTGCACCACAGGAATAGTGGCTGATGCAATTAAATCTTGCACCACCGACTCCTGCGAAGTGGTGGCGCTCATGGGCCCCGGTACCGACCCGCATCTTTTCAAGCCCACCAAAGAAAGCCTTGATCTAATGGCCGCTGCTGATGTCATTGTGGCCAATGGCCTGCACCTCGAAGGGCGGATGCAGGATATCCTTGAGAAAATGGAACGGAGCCACAGGGTTATCTTTCTCGGCGACGGCCTTTCACCAGCGGAACTGCTCTATGGCGATGTCAATCAAAAAATACCCGATCCGCATATCTGGTTTGATGTAAAGCTTTGGAAAAAAGCGGTGCAATATGCCTTGGAAGAATTTGCGGAAGCAGAACCCAAATTTATTGATCAGACCAAATCCAAAGCCTATGGAGATATGCTCGACGGGCTCCAAAATACCGTAGCTGCCCAGATGGCCGAAATACCGGAAGGGCAGCGCACATTGATCACCGCCCATGATGCCTTCTCCTATTTCGGACGCGCGTACAACACCGAAGTAATTGGCCTTCAAGGTATTTCTACCATGGCCGAATATGGCATCCGCGATGTGACCAATTTGGTCGACCTTATCATAGCCAAGCAAATAAAAGCGGTATTTGTAGAGTCGAGCATTTCGTCCCGATCCATAGAGGCAGTCATCGCTGGCTGCGCCGAGCGCGGCTTTGATGTGAAGGAAGGGGGTACGCTCTATTCAGATGCTTTGGGAAACGCTGCGAGCGGCGCCGACACGTATCAGGGTATGGTGAATGCCAATGTAAAATCAATTAAAAACGCATTGAAATGACCGTACTCGAAGCGCATAATCTCACGGTAAGCTATGATAAGCAGCCGGTACTTTGGGACGTCGACTTTAAAGTGCCAGAAGGAAAACTGGTAGGCATAATCGGCCCCAACGGATCAGGAAAAACTACCTTGCTCAAGGCTGCCATGTCCATCCTTCCGGCCGACAGTGGCTACGTGCGCATCTTCAATAAACCCATAGACGATGTGCGGGAGCGGATGAGCTATGTGCCACAGCGCCAGTCGGTAGATTG
Source organism: uncultured Cryomorphaceae bacterium (assembly GCA_963836915.1). GTDB lineage: Bacteria > Bacteroidota > Bacteroidia > Flavobacteriales_D > Cryomorphaceae > Cryomorpha. Next base: position 2,517,923 of record CAWILH010000002.1, read on the forward strand.
GGATTTTCCGGCCACGGTAAAAGACATCTGTGAGATGGGGCGCTATAAAAAGGGACGGCTCTTCGGGCGGCTTTCTAAAATAGACCGCGAGATAGCCGCACACGCCCTAGAACGGGTGGGAATGCAAAACTACCGCAACCGACAGATCGGTGAGCTGAGCGGTGGACAGCAACAGCGCGTTTTTATAGCCCGCTCACTGGCGCAGCAAGCAGAACTCTACCTTATGGACGAACCCTTCGTGGGTATAGATGCAGCCAGCGAAGAAACCATTATACAGCTCCTGGAAGAGATGCGCTCAGAAGGGAAGACGGTGGTGCTCGTACACCACGATCTCCACACCGCGATCGAGTTTTTTGACTGGATCATACTGCTCAATACCCGCCTGATAGCTGCCGGTCCAAAAGCAGAAGTGCTCACCGAAGAAAACCTGCGAAAGGCTTACGGCGGCAAGCTTACCCTGCTCAGCAAAGTGGCCGATCTCGTAGCGGCCAAGGGCTATCCATTGCGCGAAAAGCGAAGAATAGAATAGGTCATGAATGTAAATCTCACATGGGTGATCATCGGCTGTGCGCTTATCGGTGCCGGCTCTTCGCTGGTAGGTTCATTCGCCTATCTGCGGAAGCAATCGCTCGTGGGCGATGCCGTAGCGCATGCTTTGCTACCTGGGGTCGCGCTTTCATTCCTTCTATTTGAAGAGAAAAGCCTGTGGGTACTTTTCCCCGGTGCCCTTATCGCCGGCTGGCTGAGCCTGCTCAGCATAGACCTGATAAGCCGTCACAGCAAGATAAAATCGGATACGGCCATAGCCATCGTGCTCAGCGTATTTTTTGCTGCGGGCATCGTGCTTCTCACCCATATTCAAGGGGGGGATTACGGCAATCAAACGGGCTTGGATTCCTTCCTTTTTGGAAAAGCTGCGAGCATGCTCCCGCGCGATATTTACCTTTTCGTGCTAGTCGACCTGCTCCTTATCGCTGCCATTTTGACCTTCTACCCATACCTTAAACTGCTCGCTTTCGACAAGGAATATTCTTCGGCCATTGGCCTGCCCGTTAAGGCTTTGGAATTCTTGCTCTCTACCATCACCGTGCTCGCCGTGGCCAGCGGCATACAGGCAGTAGGCGTGGTATTAATGGCAGCCTTGATCATTACGCCGGCTGCCACAGCCCGGTTTTACACCAAGCGCCTAAGCCGTATGCTTGCGCTGGCCATGGGCTTTGGTATATTCAGTGCGATAGGCGGAGTGCTCATTTCCTACACGGCACCATCCATGCCCACGGGGCCTTGGATCGTCGTTCTGCTGAGCTTCGTGGCCATATTTACTTTTATTTTTGCTCCACAAAAGGGGGTTTTCCAAAGGTTCAAAACCCAGCGCAGGCACGTGCAGAAAATGTCAGATGAAAACGTGCTCAAGCTTTTTTATGCGAGCGAAGAAAGCGGCACGAGAAGCTCCCTGAGCTTTACCGATATCTCTGCCGCCCGCAGGTTCGAAAGTCAAAAATTACAGCACTCGATAGGAAGATTACTCAAAAATGAACTGATCCTTTCGGAAAATGAAAGGCTACAGCTCACGCCAAAAGGCCGCGATGAAGCTAGCCGCGTGGTGCGCCTGCACCGGCTATGGGAGCTCTACCTGAATGTACGTATGAACATACCCGAAGATCATGTACACCATGATGCCGATGCCATCGAACATATCATAACCCCAGATCTGGAAGAGATGCTGATCAAAGAGCTGGGATATCCCGCACTTGATCCCCATGCATCGGTAATACCGGGAATGAAAAAGAAACCTGAAATCTGATGAAAAAACCCATTGCCCTATTGATTCTTATGACCGCCACCGCGCCATGCATCGTGCAAAACATCATCACCGACCGGCCCGATCAGACGGAAAGCTCGCGTACCGTGCCCAAAGGGATGCTTCAAATAGAAAGCGGGGTGCTGGCTGAGTTTCTAGGTGCGGATAGCCTGCAACTGACCCGGTGGCTGGTGCCCACAAACTTGCTTCGGGTCGGGCTCGCACATGGGTTGGAGCTTAGGGTTCTGAGCCAAGTCGAAACCCAGAAAATTCGCGGAAGCGATAATCCCGGAAGGACGAAATTGGGAATGAGCAATCTGGAGATAGGTGCAAAAGTTGAACTCTATATCCCTGAAGATAAGAACATTGAAATTGGATTTTTAAGCAATGTCGTCTTCCCATCTGGGTCTTTCGGTGACAACCGCGAAACCTATGGATCCATAAGCCGGTTTTTGATCGCACATCAACTCGGCAAAAAAGCGAGCGTGGGCTATAATATCGGATATGATTATTTCGGCTTTGGCCGGGGTGACCTTACCTATACGCTGGCCTTCAACTTCGCGCTCGGCTCCTACCTAAGCCTATACCTTGAGCCTTACGGCAGCATCGTAAACCTTGATGCGCACGAAGCCAGTTTCGATGCTGGATTTGCCTATTTGGTAAGGGATAATATGCAGGCCGACTTCTCCTTTGGCACGGGATTGAACTATACCATGAATTATGTTTCGGTGGGATTCAGCATCTTACTGGATGGCACAAAAAGAAGCGCCGATCGCTTTAAAAACTGACCGTGATGACCCTTACCCTAAATGACTTTTGGATCATACTCACCGGCATACTTGTAGCGGTGAGCTGCGGCCTGCTGGGTGTCTTTCTCATCTTACGAAAAATGGCAATGGTAGGCGACGCGATCTCTCATGCCGTGCTGCCCGGGATCGTGATCGCCTACCTCATAGCCCAGTCGCGCGACTCGGTTTTCATGCTCATCGGCGCCGCAACCCTTGGGCTACTTTCTACTTTTATGATCGAGTGGTTTTACAAGCGCGCCCGCATCCAGTCCGATGCATCGATCGGGATCACTTTCACCTGGCTCTTTGCAATAGGGGTTATTTTGGTGAGCGCCTTCACGGGCAATGTTGACCTCGATCAAGACTGCGTGCTCTATGGCGATATTGCGTTCATACCTTTTGACTTGCTTTATTTTGGCGATACAAATCTCTGGCCCTCGCCAGTCTGGCTGCAAGGGGGCAATCTCCTAGTGATCATTCTGGCCATCATCATTGGCTTCCGCGGATTTTTCATCACCAGTTTTGACGCTGGTTACGCAAGCGGATTGGGCATAGCCACTGGCGGGTGGCATTACTTTTTGATGGGCTTGATATCGCTCACTGTGGTGCTGAGTTTTAATGCGGTAGGTGCCATTCTAGTAGTGGCCTTTTTGGTAGTGCCACCGGCCACGGCGTATTTGGTAAGCAAGAAGCTCAAGACCATGCTTTGGCTTACGGTAGTCTTTGGTGCGGTATCATCGGTGCTTGGGTTCTATCTGGCCAGCTGGTGGCTGGCTTCCATCTCGGGCTGTATGGCGGTGGCAGCGGGCTTCTTTTTCATTCTCGTATTCATCGGCGTACACATCCATCGCTATTTCCGGAAGGGAAAGTACGAAGCATCTTTTCTAAAAAGTGAAATCGCCGTAGCTCCATGAATACGCAGGTAGAAGAAAACTATTTAAAAGCCATTTATAAGCTTAGCCTTACCGGCAATGGAGTGGTAAGCACCTCGCAGCTGGCGGCGGAACTGGGAGTGCAAGCGGCCACGGTGACTGATATGGCAAAAAAGCTAGCTGCTAAAAAACTGATCAAATACGAGAAGTACCGCGGAGTGGCCCTTTCAAGATCGGGGAGCGAAGAAGCTATCGCCATCGTGCGTAAGCACCGCCTTTGGGAAGTATTCCTTCATGAGAAACTGGGCTATAAATGGGGCGAAGTGCACGCCATAGCCGAGCAATTGGAGCATGTACAGCAGAAGGGATTGATCGATAAGCTCGATGCCTTTTTGGGCTTTCCCGAGACCGACCCGCATGGCGACCCTATTCCCGATAAAGCCGGCAATATCAGAACGCGAGAAGCCGTAGTGCTCACCAGCTTAAAAATCGGCGACTCAGCGCTCATAGCCCGCGTGAAAAACGATAGCCGCGAGCTGCTCGACCACCTTGATAGCAATGGGCTATCGATCGGAAAGACGGTGCGCATCACCAAAGTATTGAGCTTCGACGGTTCTATCGAACTCGCGCTGGACGGCACTACCGTAACGATCTCCGAAAAAGTGGGCGACCAACTCTTGGTGCGCCTGCAATGAAGATGCCCTGAAGTATTAAAGCGTCACCTGCCGATCTCCGCTTTCATAGTTTATATGGCACTCGTCGGCACCGATCTGAAAAAGCTCATCTACCACCAAACTATCTCCGACCAACCCCAAAAAGCGAAACCCTTCTGAGCGGCCTTGAAGGGTATTTTGAAAATTATCATCCAGCACAGGATAGATTCCATTCGGCGCAGCCATTAGATCTTCCTGCAGCGAAACGGTATCTCCAGACGCTTCGCGCACCGTATAATGCGACTCCAATCCAGCACCGATCACTTCAATGGTGACCACTCGGAAAATTTCAGTGCAGGTTTCCGAATCATCGTCACAAGAAGAAGTAAATAGGACTAAAAATAATAAGGGGAATTAAGCAGTTTTCGCATCTCTTATTCTTTGGTGAGCGTCATCTTGCAAAAATAAGATTATCGCATTTGAAATTTCAGTATGAAAATATTATTTACAAAAAAACAGAGCTCATTTGAATGTCAACATGTCCAGTTTTGGTGGGGGTACTGGATTTATATTTGAGCTTAAACGGCTCCTTCCAATTTAAATCATTCTCAAAAAATCTCCCAAGGATGATTGTTTCCAATCTTCTTCGGGAGACTTTGGCTATGTAAATTTATACGAATTCGGCGCTCAGAATCCCACTACTTTAAATTCTGTTCTTCTATTGGCTTCATGCTGCGCTTCACTGCAATTAACATCATCTACGCATTCGTTGCTTATCTGTGATTCGCCATAACCTGCGCCAGTGATTCGCTCCGAGCCAATACCCTGCGATACTATATAATCTGCCGATGCCTTGGCGCGCTTATCAGATAGCCTCATGTTACCGGCTGCGCTTCCTCGGGCATCTGTATGGGAGCCCAATTCTATTTGGAGCTTTGGATTCTCATTCATTATGGCCACAATTTTATCGAGCTCTGTAGCCGCTTTAGCTTTGATCTCGGCCTTGCCCACATCAAAATAGATGGGCTGGATATTGGCGATTTTACCGATATCACTTCCCACTTCAAGCTTCTCTAAATTTAGGTCGAGCATTTCGTTCAAATCTATAGCCCCGGCTTCCATCAATTCTGTATTTACGGTAAGTACTTTTCCCAAGTAACCTTTCTTTTCGAGCTTTAACTGGTAGCTAATCCTTTCATTCAACTTTTGATTCTTTACGGGGTGGGCAAAGCCACGGGCATCGATAGTCTCACGGAGAACTTCAGTACCGGAAAAATTATCTATTAGTATTATTCCAACTGCTTCAAGCGGAGCTCCTGATTGGGCATCAAGCACTTTTCCCGAAAGGTAAAAACCTTGCTTTTTCGAAAGTGAAAGATTCACGTTCCAATCTGTTTTTTCACCGGAGTCGAGCGTATTAAACGTTTCTAAAACGCCAAAATAAGTGCTGTCAGCAGCTATCGCAAGCGCATATATTTGGTCTTGCTCTAAGGCAAAAGAATAGTCTCCCTTTGAGTCGCTAGTAGTGCTGGCGGTTTCTGTACCATCATTATTCTTCAAGATGATGGTGCGACCTGAAATCACTTCTCCTTCTAGATTTTCTGTTACCGTACCTGTCACTGTATAGCTTTCGCCAAAAGGTCGATCTGATATAAATTCATAGATATCATCGCTCCCCATGCCGCCACTTCTATTGCTTGAAAAATAACCCGATTGTCCATCAGCTTTCATGAGAATTCCAAAATCATCGCGTTGTGAATTCATCGCTGCACCGAGGTTATTAATCTGAACTGCTTTAGGGCCATTCAGCACGCTCGAAAAAAGGTCGAGTCCCCCCAAACCACCATGGCCGTTTGAAGCAAAATAGAGCATCCCGTCAGGACCGATATGTGGAAAAAGTTCGTCGCCTTCTGTGTTTATTTCAGTGCCCAGACTAACCGGTTGCTGCCACTCGCCATCTTTTAACTCGCTCATATACAGGTCTGCCCCACCCCGACCACCTGGCATATCGCTTGCAAAATAAAGAACTGTACCTGTGGCATTTAGGGTGGGATGCCCCATAGAATACTCTTCATTATTGATAGAAAGCGGCTGTGGCTTACTCCAAAATTCGGAGCTGTCAATCTTCTCAGCAGTGTAGAGTTGGAGCTTTACGAGACCATCGCTGCTCTTCTTAGACTTTCCCTTCTCGAGGTGATTTCGGGTCAAGATCATTTTACTCCCACCGTCATAAAAGGCCGCTGGCCCTTCGTGATACCTGCTATTCAGATTCCGGTCTATAACGTACACTTCGCCATCTATCACAATGTACAGATCAAGAAATTCGGAACGATCCCAAGCAAATGTTTGCTTTATAAATCGACCGCTTTTACGCGACGAGACGAATACCAAATGCCCGTCATAAAAAGAAGGCCCGAAATCGGCTTCTTCAGAATTAAAATTTGCAGCGGTGACTTTTACAGAAGATACATTCCGGTATAGCCTATCCTGACTTTCGATAGATACGATATTAGAAACTGCACGGCTATCGTCTTTTTCAAGGTCGGCATACGCTTTATAAAACTTCTTGGCTTCGGCATAGTCGGCATTGCTGCTCAGCGCTTGCGCATAATACAGTTTGTTTTTCACATCGGCCTGCAGGGTATCATCCAGCGCGATATCGTACCATAAGACAGCCTCGGCGGGCATATTCAGCTTCCGGTACGCGTTGGCCAACTTTAATGAAACTGCACCGCCGGGCTTCGCGTGCCAAGCATCCTTGTATGCATCTACCGCGTCTTCAAATGCAAGATTGTCGTAATAATTGTCGCCGATTTTTTCGCGGTTTCCAAATTCGCTAAATACGGTCTGTGACTGAGCCATTAGGACTGCACTTGTCGCTAAGGCCAGAATAAGTGTTAGAATTATATATCGCATAGTTAGAAGTATCTGGGAGTTATAATATTCGATTTATTGAAGCTGAACCGGTAGTTTACCATTAGCTCATGAGAACCGCTATTCACACGGCTCAACTCTGTAGTAGTCACAAAATCATACGAATAACCTAGCTGCAATTGATCGGTCAGCTGAAACTGGATCAGGCCATCGAAAGAATCGAAAGAGCGGTAAGAAAGTCCAAAACCAAGCACATCTTTCAGCAATACATTAGCGCTCAGATCAAGCTGAAGCGGAGCACCATCCACGTATTTGATTAAAACCGTAGGCTTCAGTTTTAGGCCTGAGTTGATGTTGAATACATAGCCGGCCACTGCAAAATAATGGCGTGTAAGGTGTGAGTCGCTATCGATGCTATTCTTATCGAGCTTACTCTCAATGAGCTGCGGAGCCGACAGACCTGCAAAGTAGGTATCGGTAGAATACCAAAGTCCAAAACCGGCATTGGGCTGCATCTCACTGACGCTGTTCATAAATGCGGCATCTTCGGGATCGACCCTCGTGAAATCAGTACGGTAAAAGGTAGCACCGGCCTGTAATCCCAGCGATAGCTTGGCGCCATTGCCCAAAGGCAACTGGTAGGCGTAGGCTCCATATAATCCAGTTTGATCGGTAATGCCGATTTTATCGTGTATTACGGTGAGCCCCAGCCCCATATTCCGGTTGGGAATAGGTGAGTGTATGGAGAGTGTCTGCGTGCTTGGCGCGCCATCTATCCCCGTCCATTGCTCGCGGGCCAGCGCCGTAACGCTCAGGCTCTCATGGCTTCCGGCATAGGCAGGATTGAGCGGGAGCATATTATAAAGGTATTGTGTGAAGAGCACTTGCTGCTGTCCTTGGCTTTCGCCAAAAGCGAGAAACGCCATAAAAATCAAAATTATTCGGTAGTTCATTATTCCTAGTATTAATGCGTTATTATGTTAATTAATTGCGTCTTGATCTATCTTTTGAGTACAATAAATCCGGTCATTTCCGAGCTTCCGTCCCCCAAATCTATCATGTAGAAATACGTTCCGTCGGGCACATCCGTACCACTTATTATCAGCTTTCCATTTGCCTGTCCATGCCAAGATCTATCGCCGTTATTGTAGCCTTCTACGGTATAGATCTCATTACCCCACCGGTTAAAAACATAGACATTGTTATTTGGATAGGATTCTATGTTCTCAATACTCCAGAAGCTATTGCTATTGTCGCCATTTGGCGAGAAGCCCATAGCCGGTATCACGTCGCAAGGATCACGATCTAGGTAGTCGGCTATGCCGTCATCATCACAGTCGCCTTCACCTTCCTGAGCGGTTGGCGCGCCATCGTTATCATCATCATCGTCCAGATAATTAGGTATTCCGTCGCCATCGGTATCATCATTGGTAGGGTCTCCATCTCCATTCAGATCTTCATCGGTGGTATTTATTCCATCGCCATCATCGTCGGGATCATCAAAGTCGGGGCTACCGTCCCCATCCGTGTCGATAGGATTTTCGGAGTCGACACCTATTTCGATTTCGTCTGGCACTCCATCACCATCGGTATCCAATACCGGGATGTTTACTACCAATTCATTTTCAGTAGTATCGGTGGAACTCTGACCTGAATTATTGGTATTTACGACCGTTACATCATAAACTCCGTTATCGAATGGTATTCCTATTCCACTAAGGTCAAGGGCCAGTTGCCACTGCCATCGCTGTTCAACTCAAGTGATGTACCCAGATCATAAGACATCGCATTTACAGCTACAGAAAGCAATGTTGCTGCCGGCTCATCCCAAGTTCCGGTGAGCAGGGGTCTTCCATTTTCGCTGGTAAGCGCATTAACTGTTGGTACCTTTAGTGGAGCGTCATAGATCACCATAAGCTCATCTTCAGAATTGTCTTCGCTGGCATTGCCAGCTAAGTCGGTATGGACAGCGAGCACATCGTAAATCCCCTCGGCCAGCGGATTTTCTGAACTGCTCAAATCTAGTGACCAATTGCCATTCCCATCCGTGCTGAGCTCTTGATCTATGCCAAGCGCAAAACTCCGAGCGCTTAGGCTCAGTGACAGTTCTACGGCGTCACCTTCCGCCCAAGTTCCCGTGAGTATAGGAAGTCCATCATTACTCAAGAAGTCATTGACTGTAGGTATTTCGGGAGCTTCCATGTCTAGAATTGTTACCACGGCCAGGCTGGCCGCATTACCTGTTCCCGACATGTTTTCGGCTACATCTTCTGCTATTGAGATCGTAATATCGCCCGCACCATCTGGAGTAATACTTACTGTAAATGTGCTGTCGTCCATCTGGATAAAGTCGGCAGAGACTCCGTTCACAACTGCTATTTCCGAAAGTTCAAAGCCCGTGATTATTTCATTAAAGGCTATCGTCACAGTATACGTTTCCTGCGTATTGATAATCACCGGAGCATCAAGAATTTCCACTTGCGGCTGGTCGCTGATAAATTCTATAACCACCTGTTCTGCTGCGGTATTACCGTTTCCGGCAAGGTCGCTTGCTACGTCGGCAGAAATATTGAGAGCAATGTCGCCCATTCCGTCAGGGACCATTGAGATGGTAAAAGTTCCATCCCCGTTGTCCATAACGTTTGTAAGCGTAGCATTTGTCAATTCAATATCTTGGAGTTCAAAGCCGGTCACCAACTCTGAGAAACTTACCGTTGCGGTAAATTCGTCAAGCGAATTCACACTGAGCGGAGCATCTAGAATCGCTACCATTGGTGGCAGGTTATCAAAGATGGTCAATGCTTGTATAGCAGGCGGATTATCATTGCCTGCGGCATCTTGCGCAGCTCCGGCAGGTATATCAATGGTGATATCGCCGTTTCCATCGGGTGTGATGGATACGGTGAAGGTTCCGTCACCATTGTCGTTGACCGCCGTGGCCGAACCATTGGCGACGATTATGTCGCTCAGGTCAAATCCAGAGACCGATTCTCCAAAGTCGATGGTAACATCATAGGGATCGGTGTTGGCAACAATCGCCGGCTCTCCAGTGATCGCGACTGTAGGACTTTCGTCATCAAAGACTGTGATCGCTTGCGTTGCGGCAAGGTTATCATTGCCTGCGGCATCTTGTGCAGCTCCGGCGGGTACGTCGATGGTGATATCGCCGTTTCCATCGGGCGTGATGGCTACGGTGAAGGTTCCGTCGCCATTGTCGGTGATCGCTGTGGCCGAGCCATTTGCAACGATTATGTCGCTCAGGTCAAAGCCAGAGACCGATTCTCCAAAGTCGATGGTAACATCGTAGGGATCGGTGTTGGCAACAATCGCCGGCTCTCCAGTGATCGCGACCGTCGGACTCGCGTCATCAAAGATTGTTGTGGCTTGCGTTGCGGCAAGGTTATCATTGCCTGCGGCATCTTGCGCAGCTCCGGCGGGTACGTCGACGGTGATATCGCCGTTTCCATCGGGTGTGATGGCTACGGTGAAGGTTCCGTCGCCATTGTCGGTGATCGCCGTGGCCGAGCCATTGGCGACAAGGATGTCGCTTAGGTCAAAGCCGGAGACGAGTTCGTCAAAGTCGATGGTAACATCGTAGGGATTTGTAGAGTTCGTTATGGCTGGTTCGCCAGTGATCGCGACTGTCGGACTTGCGTCATCAAAGATTGTTGTGGCTTGCGTTGCGGCAAGGTTATCATTGCCTGCGGCATCTTGTGCAGCTCCGGCGGGTACGTCGATGGTGATATCGCCGTTTCCATCGGGCGTGATGGCTACGGTGAAGGTTCCGTCGCCATTGTCGGTGATCGCTGTGGCCGAGCCATTGGCGACGATTATGTCGCTCAGGTCAAAGCCAGAGACCAATTCTCCAAAGTCGATGGTAACATCGTAGGGATCGGTGTTGGCAACGATCGCTGGTTCGCCAGTTATGTCAACGCTTGGAGCGCCAGCATCAAAGACTGTGATCGCTTGCGTTGCGGCAAGGTTATCATTGCCGGCGGCATCTTGCGCAGCTCCGGCAGGTATATCAATGGTGATATCGCCGTTTCCATCGGGTGTGATGGCTACGGTGAAGGTTCCGTCGCCATTGTCGGTGATCGCCGTGGCCGAGCCATTGGCGACAAGGATGTCGCTTAGGTCAAAGCCGGAGACGAGTTCGTCAAAGTCGATGGTAACATCGTAGGGATTTGTAGAGTTCTTTATGGCTGGTTCGCCAGTGATCGCGACTGTCGGACTTGCGTCATCAAAGATTGTTGTGGCTTGCGTTGCGGCAAGGTTATCATTGCCGGCGGCATCTTGCGAAGCTCCGGCGGGTACGTCGATGGTGATATCGCCGTTTCCATCGGGTGTGATTTCTACGGTGAAGGTTCCGTCGCCATTGTCGGTGATCGCTGTGGCCGAACCATTTGCAACGATTATGTCGCTTAGGTCAAATCCAGAGACCGATTCACCAAAGTCGATGGTAACATCGTAGGGATCGGTGTTGGCAACAATCGCTGGTTCGCCAGTGATCGCGACCGTCGGACTCGCGTCATCAAAGATTGTTGTGGCTTGCGTTGCGGCAAGGTTATCATTGCCGGCGGCATCTTGCGAAGCTCCGGCGGGTACATCTATAGTGATATTGCCGTTTCCATCGGGCGTGATTTCTACGGTAAAGGTTCCATCGCCATTGTCGTTGACCGCCGTGGCCGAGCCATTGGCGACGATTATGTCGCTCAGGTCAAAGCCAGAGACCGATTCTCCAAAGTCGATGGTAACATCATAGGGATCGGTGTTGGCAACAATCGCCGGCTCTCCAGTGATCGCGACCGTCGGACTCGCGTCATCAAAGAATGTTGTGGCTTGCGTTGCGGCAAGGTTATCATTGCCTGCGGCATCTTGCGAAGCTCCGGCGGGTACGTCGATGGTGACATCGCCGTTTCCATCGGGTGTGATTTCTACGGTGAAGGTTCCGTCGCCATTGTCGGTGATCGCTGTGGCCGAACCATTTGCAACGATTATGTCGCTTAGGTCAAATCCAGAGACCGATTCTCCAAAGTCGATGGTAACATCATAGGGATCGGTGTTGGCAACAATCGCTGGTTCGCCAGTGATCGCGACCGTCGGACTCGCGTCATCAAAGATTGTTGTGGCTTGCGTTGCGGCAAGGTTATCATTGCCGGCGGCATCTTGCGAAGCTCCGGCGGGTACATCTATAGTGATATTGCCGTTTCCATCGGGCGTGATTTCTACGGTAAAGGTTCCATCGCCATTGTCGTTGACCGCCGTGGCCGAGCCATTGGCGACGATTATGTCGCTCAGGTCAAAGCCAGAGACCGATTCTCCAAAGTCGATGGTAACATCATAGGGATCGGTGTTGGCAACAATCGCCGGCTCTCCAGTGATCGCGACCGTCGGACTCGCGTCATCAAAGAATGTTGTGGCTTGCGTTGCGGCAAGGTTATCATTGCCTGCGGCATCTTGCGAAGCTCCGGCGGGTACGTCGATGGTGACATCGCCGTTTCCATCGGGTGTGATTTCTACGGTGAAGGTTCCGTCGCCATTGTCGGTGATCGCTGTGGCCGAACCATTTGCAACGATTATGTCGCTTAGGTCAAATCCAGAGACCGATTCACCAAAGTCGATGGTAACATCGTAGGGATCGGTGTTGGCAACGATCGCCGGTTCGCCAGTGATCGCGACTGTAGGACTTTCGTCATCAAAGATTGTTGTCGCTTGCGTTGCGGCAAGGTTATCATTGCCTGCGGCATCTTGTGCAGCTCCGGCGGGTACGTAGATGGTGATATCGCCGTTTCCATCGGGCGTGATTTCTACGGTAAAGGTTCCATCGCCATTGTCGTTGACCGCCGTGGCCGAGCCATTTGCAACGATTATGTCGCTCAGGTCAAAGCCAGAGACCAATTCTCCAAAGTCGATGGTAACATCATAGGGATCGGTGTTGGCAACAATCGCCGGCTCTCCAGTGATCGCGACTGTAGGACTTTCGTCATCAAAGATTGTTGTCGCTTGCGTTGCGGCAAGGTTATCATTGCCTGCGGCATCTTGTGCAGCTCCGGCGGGTACGTCGATGGTGATATCGCCGTTTCCATCGGGCGTGATTTCTACGGTAAAGGTTCCATCGCCATTGTCGTTGACCGCCGTGGCCGAGCCATTGGCGACGATTATGTCGCTCAGGTCAAAGCCAGAGACCGATTCTCCAAAGTCGATGGTAACATCATAGGGATCGGTGTTGGCAACAATCGCCGGCTCTCCAGTGATCGCGACCGTCGGACTCGCGTCATCAAAGAATGTTGTGGCTTGCGTTGCGGCAAGGTTATCATTGCCTGCGGCATCTTGCGAAGCTCCGGCGGGTACGTCGATGGTGACATCGCCGTTTCCATCGGGTGTGATTTCTACGGTGAAGGTTCCGTCGCCATTGTCGGTGATCGCTGTGGCCGAACCATTTGCAACGATTATGTCGCTTAGGTCAAATCCAGAGACCGATTCACCAAAGTCGATGGTAACATCGTAGGGATCGGTGTTGGCAACGATCGCCGGTTCGCCAGTGATCGCGACTGTAGGACTTTCGTCATCAAAGATTGTTGTCGCTTGCGTTGCGGCAAGGTTATCATTGCCTGCGGCATCTTGTGCAGCTCCGGCGGGTACGTAGATGGTGATATCGCCGTTTCCATCGGGCGTGATTTCTACGGTAAAGGTTCCATCGCCATTGTCGTTGACCGCCGTGGCCGAGCCATTTGCAACGATTATGTCGCTCAGGTCAAAGCCAGAGACCAATTCTCCAAAGTCGATGGTAACATCATAGGGATCGGTGTTGGCAACAATCGCCGGCTCTCCAGTGATCGCGACTGTAGGACTTTCGTCATCAAAGATTGTTGTCGCTTGCGTTGCGGCAAGGTTATCATTGCCTGCGGCATCTTGTGCAGCTCCGGCGGGTACGTCGATGGTGATATCGCCGTTTCCATCGGGCGTGATTTCTACGGTAAAGGTTCCATCGCCATTGTCGTTGACCGCCGTGGCCGAGCCATTTGCAACGATTATGTCGCTCAGGTCAAAGCCAGAGACCAATTCTCCAAAGTCGATGGTAACATCATAGGGATCGGTGTTGGCAACGATCGCCGGTTCGCCAGTGATCGTGACCGTCGGACTCGCGTCATCAAAGAATGTTGTGGCTTGCGTTGCGGCAAGGTTATCATTGCCTGCGGCATCTTGCGAAGCTCCGGCGGGTACATCGACGGTGATATCGCCGTTTCCATCGGGTGTGATGGATACGGTGAAGGTTCCGTCGCCATTGTCGTTGACCGCCGTGGCCGAACCATTGGCGACGATTATGTCGCTCAGGTCAAATCCAGAGACCAATTCTCCAAAGTCGATGGTAACATCATAGGGATCGGTGTTGGCAACAATCGCCGGCTCTCCAGTGATCGCGACTGTAGGACTTTCGTCATCAAAGATTGTTGTCGCTTGCGTTGCGGCAAGGTTATCATTGCCTGCGGCATCTTGTGCAGCTCCGGCGGGTACATCTATAGTGATATTGCCGTTTCCATCGGGTGTGATTTCTACGGTGAAGGTTCCGTCGCCATTGTCGGTGATCGCTGTGGCCGAACCATTGGCGACGATTATGTCGCTCAGGTCAAAGCCAGAGACCGATTCTCCAAAGTCGATGGTAACATCATAGGGATCGGTGTTGGCAACAATCGCCGGCTCTCCAGTGATCGCGACCGTCGGACTCGCGTCATCAAAGAATGTTGTGGCTTGCGTTGCGGCAAGGTTATCATTGCCTGCGGCATCTTGCGCAGCTCCGGCGGGTACGTCGATGGTGACATCGCCGTTTCCATCGGGCGTGATGGATACGGTGAAGGTTCCGTCGCCATTGTCGTTGACCGCCGTGGCCGAACCATTGGCGACGATTATGTCGCTCAGGTCAAATCCAGAGACCAATTCTCCAAAGTCGATGGTAACATCATAGGGATCGGTGTTGGCAACAATCGCCGGCTCTCCAGTGATCGCGACTGTAGGACTTTCGTCATCAAAGATTGTTGTCGCTTGCGTTGCGGCAAGGTTATCATTGCCTGCGGCATCTTGTGCAGCTCCGGCGGGTACATCTATAGTGATATTGCCGTTTCCATCGGGTGTGATTTCTACGGTGAAGGTTCCGTCGCCATTGTCGGTGATCGCTGTGGCCGAACCATTGGCGACGATTATGTCGCTCAGGTCAAAGCCAGAGACCGATTCTCCAAAGTCGATGGTAACATCATAGGGATCGGTGTTGGCAACAATCGCCGGCTCTCCAGTGATCGCGACCGTCGGACTCGCGTCATCAAAGAATGTTGTGGCTTGCGTTGCGGCAAGGTTATCATTGCCTGCGGCATCTTGCGCAGCTCCGGCGGGTACGTCGATGGTGACATCGCCGTTTCCATCGGGCGTGATGGATACGGTGAAGGTTCCGTCGCCATTGTCGTTGACCGCCGTGGCCGAACCATTGGCGACGATTATGTCGCTCAGGTCAAATCCAGAGACCAATTCTCCAAAGTCGATGGTAACATCATAGGGATCGGTGTTGGCAACAATCGCCGGCTCTCCAGTGATCGCGACTGTAGGACTTTCGTCATCAAAGATTGTTGTCGCTTGCGTTGCGGCAAGGTTATCATTGCCTGCGGCATCTTGTGCAGCTCCGGCGGGTACATCTATAGTGATATTGCCGTTTCCATCGGGTGTGATTTCTACGGTGAAGGTTCCGTCGCCATTGTCGGTGATCGCTGTGGCCGAACCATTGGCGACGATTATGTCGCTCAGGTCAAAGCCAGAGACCGATTCTCCAAAGTCGATGGTAACATCATAGGGATCGGTGTTGGCAACAATCGCCGGCTCTCCAGTGATCGCGACCGTCGGACTCGCGTCATCAAAGAATGTTGTGGCTTGCGTTGCGGCAAGGTTATCATTGCCTGCGGCATCTTGCGCAGCTCCGGCGGGTACGTCGATGGTGACATCGCCGTTTCCATCGGGCGTGATCTCGATCGCGAAAGTGCTAGCGTCGATACTCGTAAAATTGGCCTTCGATCCGTTGGCAACGATAATGTCGGTAACGTCGAAACCGAAAACATCTTCGGTGAATTCAATCGTAACCGTATAAGGATCCACATTGCTCACTGCACCTGGTTCACCCAAAATATCAACCACGGGGGCGCCGGTGTCGAGCGTGATTTCATTGGTGGTGGTATCTGTCAAAATATTACCCGCACCATCATCTATCGTTGCCTGCACTTCAAAAAATCCATCAGGGGATAGTTCATTTCCGGAAGGGATGGCCAGTGACCAAGTGGTGCCGGAGATGCTGAGATTTCCATCGCCCAATGTATAGGTGATTCCATCTACTAGTACGCTAAAAATAAAGCCGGGATTGAGCACTGCCGAGCCAGTGATAGTCAATAAATCATTACTGGAAATCTGAATGTCTACGGTAGGTTCGGCAGGTGGGTTGAGCGCAATTTCTACAGAGGTAAAGACTGGACATAGACCACCAAAAGCATATATGACCTGATAGGTATCAACAATAGAAGCGGAGAGATCTATCGAACCGTCACCAGCGTGAATCGCAAGCCCGATTGGCGCGGAAAATGTACCCCCAGTAAGTCCGGATACTACGGGCAAAGGATCAGTTCCAGTGCTGTAATACGTTGCTGTGGCATACGATAGACTATTATTGCTCAGGCAAACTTGTGTTATATCATTCTCTCCTTGTTCGGTGGGATTGCCATTTCCATTTTCATCGGGATTAGTCCCAGCGTCGGAGAAATCTTGGTTGTCGACAATAGCCGTAAAACCATCATTCGGAGCAGTAACGGCGGTAGAAACGATGGCTTGACCTGTATATGCCGGGCTGGTGGCGGCAGACATATCTACACGAACCGTAAAACGGATGGTAGCGCTGGCAGATGCTGTGAGCTCGGTGTTACTGGCGTTATCTGAAGTTTGCAAAATGGCCTGATCGGCATCTCCATCATAGGTGGCGCTTATACCGCCAGAAGAAAAACTACCGGCAATGAGTGCTGGAGACACTTGCAGGGTAGCCGTGGCGCCCGAAGGCAGACCACTCAATATGGCATCTGTGATCTGAAGGTTGGGTGCAGGATTGGTGGTGCTAAAATTAGTAACGATGAGGTCAAAAACAACATCGAATATGGAGCCACTCACATTGGTGGTACTCACGATATTTTTAGCAATACCTACATCGCCAGGACAGAGGCTCACGGCTAATTGAAACGATTGCTCAGAAAATTGGCATCCGGCGATGGTACCAGTCGCGGTGTACTCGCCAGGTCCATTTACCGACAGGTCGGGAAAATTCTCGCCGCTCAATTCGATCCCATCACGGTACCATTGATAATCATCAAACCCGGATGCCGTCAGGGTAACGGGCAGATTATCGGGTATACATGTCGTGGCATCATACCCGTTTGGAGTTTCTAAAACTGGTGCGGTGGTAAATCCGGAAAAGAAACCGGCACCACCTACATTTCCACTCTCAATAGTGAGCGATACCCTTATGGGGCGCGGGCTCTGCACACTTACATCACCAGAATAACCAGTGAGCTTATAGGTTACGTAATCACTATTTCCGGTCACGGCCTGCGCCATACCGGATACATCTGTCGTAGTACCACCATCATCAGTGATAGAGACTGCTGCGCCTAATTCTGCAATAACCTGAATCACGGGATTTCCGAGTTGATCGATATCCGGAAGGTCTACATTCGTACCACCTAGACAGACGATGGGCGGCATATAGTTCAATCCAAGCTGGCGCTCATTATCTGATACGCTCCCGTTAAGACCTTGATAGACATAGATTGGCTGATTGGCAGAGATATACATATTCTGATTGGCAGAATAATCGGTCGCCGTGAGTCGATAATAATCCCCGGCAGCGAGTGGGGTAGCATTTTCGGGCGTAGTGGCACCGTTGAGAAAAATATTGGTTCCATCCGTATGTGCTACAACGATCACATTCTCGTTTGTCGTTCCTTCTCCTTTTACAAGAATATACTCAAACCCGGTCTCTTCAATGGATGCGATTTGATCTATCCCAATATCTCGGCCTTGCATTCCTGCCCCTGGCGAGCCGGCGAGCCATGAGCCAGAGTTCACCACAATGGCTTTATCAGACGATATTCTGGTTCCGTTTACATTATTTAGGTTGTCGGGAGCGACATTTGCAAAGGCAGCAAGGACATAAGACTGACCGGCATCAAGCGATACAGAGATGGTTCCGCCGATTTCATCTACATTTTGAAAATCGACATTATCATAGTCGCTTACCGTAACCAACGTGTTATTTTCAGTGGCCATAAAACTCAGAACATGTGCTTTCCTCCCTTCTTCGCCGGTGGTATTAAAGATATGGCCGGAGCGAAATTCGGTTCCAAACCCGGCGGTACCCTTTGAAGTAAGAAAACCTGCTTGTGCGCCTTCATCGACCCGGATGCTTGCAAAGAAGGCCTTATTTGCCGTAAGGACAAGACCCTCATCACTCAGCACGGTGGCCAGCTCAGCATCGGTCACCAAAAATTTGGTGCCAGGTCCTTTGGATGCTCCTGTGGCTGTGCTCAGCGCAACAGAGACGGGAGCCGTACGACTAACGGTAAGGGGAGAAAACGAGAGTTCAACGCCTGCACCGTCGGTTACTTTAACTTGAAAAGGAGTCGTTTTTGGGGTGCTCACAATTAGGTAGATGTCATCACCACCCCCTTCGGCACGGTCTTCACGCCCATAAAAAGGGGGGATGTAATGCCGCGTGTCAAGCTGCGCAAGCAGATCGATAGAAGCGATCAAAAAGATAAGGGGCAATAGAAATCGAATTTTCATAATAATATTAGTTCATGCAGCTGCTGTCGATGTTTATGGAGCATTCACTGCGCTTCGATATTTCTACGCCGCCTTTCCCATTTATCGGGGTTTTATTAGGTGAAATTTAAAGCCCATCAGTTGAAATTGGATGCTTTAATGGATGGGTTGAGCTTTTGAAAAAACCAGTAATTCTATGTTTTTCTTTATGCTGTATCCCTTATAAAATGGGGATTTGCTAACGGGTATACCATTCCATAGATGCTTTCATATGGATTTAAATTGCCACGCCTTATCTCTCAAAAGTCAAGGACTGAACCAATGGATTTTGAATTTCACCTAATGGATCGAAAGAAAACCGAAGAGACGGCGTAAGATTAATCAGTACATGAATTTTAATACTACACCTTCTCATAACGAATCGCAAAGGCTGGAAGCCTTAAATGCGTACCGCGTCATGGACACTTCTCCCGATGCGGTGCTCGATCAACTCACCGCACTGGCAGCAGAGATATGCGATACGCCAATAGCCGTGATTGCGCTTCTTGATGATGAGCGCCAATGGTTTAAATCAAAAGTGGGGCTCGAAATAGAAGAGACGAAGCGCGATATATCTTTCTGCCAACATGCCATAAAGCAATATGCTTTTTTTGAAGTGGCCGATGCGCTACTCGATGATCGCTTCAGGGAAAACCCGCTTGTGACCGGCGATCCCAAAATCAGGTTTTACGCTTCTTATCCCCTAAAAGATAAATCGGGCTTTCTGCTAGGAACCCTATGTACCATAGACACAAAACCCAAACGTCTGGATGCCAATCAAAAGGGTATTCTCAAAAAACTCTCAAAGCTCGTGATGGCTCAAATCGATGAAAAATATAGCGGGCTGGCGGCTGCCGCCAATATGGAATCGGAATTAGGATTTCCCGATATTGGAAATGAAATCATGAACCCGATGAATGCGGTGCTCGGACTTACTGAGATGCTGCTTGCCGACACTGATAAGCTGGATGATGATCAAAAAGAAAGTATAGAAAAGATAAAGCTTTCTGCCAGTAATCTAAATTCTTTCCTTTCTGGAATAGTAGATCAGAAAGCGTTAAGTAATGAAACTTTACGCCTAACCAAGACCGCATTTAACTTGAAAGAGCTGCTGCTCGAAATAAAAAACTATTACCACCCAGAGATTTCTAGCAGTCACTCAAATCTTGGAATCCATATCGATATTGATGTACCAGAAACGGTTGTTTTGGACCGGGCGCGTAGTTCTCAAATCTTCAATTCACTTCTATTTCCACTTTTGCATAAGCTCAATGATAGCGTGGTAGCTATTAATCTAAAACGCTCTGAGAATAAAGAAGAAGGGAAAAATGGACTTCTCCGATTCGAATTATCCATCAGTGACCTTTCACTTTCGGTAGATGAAGCCGAGCGGTATATGGAGTATATGCAGGATTCCGGTCCGACTTCTTCAAGTGCTACCCAGGCAGGTATGGGCTTCTGGTTTCAATCAGCATTGATGCTTATAGAACGTATGGGCCGCGTAGACCGAGAGAAGAGCTTTGCCTCCCACAGGGCGCTCTTCCTATCTTTTTATTTGAGCTATTTGTAGACCTGCGATCAATGCAGATGCAAATTCCGGTCAAGAAATATTCCGGATCGGACCACCTATGATTTTTAGGTTTGCGAAAAGTTCTGCTTTATAAGATGCAGAGACTATGATCGTCTTTTCGTGCACGAAGATAGTGTTGCTTTCGATACGGTCTATTTTATCAAGTCGCACCACATACGATCGGTGTACCTGACAAAATTCGTTTTTTGGAAGGCTTCGCAAAAAAGATTTCAAAGTATTGTAGATCAGATGAGTTTTATCCTTGCAGAAAATTTTTATGTAATCTCCAAAGGCTTGCACATAGCCGATTTCTTCAAGATCGATATGGATATAATTACTGCCTTCTTTTACGAAGAGCCGCTCATCTCTGGGCTGGATATTGCTAGCAGGCCTTTGCTGTGCTTTATTTACTGCACGCAAAAACCGTGCATAGCTTTTTAAAGGCTTGTGCAAAAAATCTAGTACTTCAAAATCGAAAGCTTCAAGGGCGTAGTCTTTATTACTACTTACAAGAATCACCTGCGATTCTGTTTTTACGGTATTCAAAAATTCCAGCCCCGACATCGCGGGCATTTGTACATCCAAAAAGATAAGGTCGGGTTCATTGTCTTTCAAGAAAGCCATGGGTTCAATGGCATCCTGAAAAGTACCGACAAGACTGAGACTAGGGGTTTTTTCAATAAATCCTTGCAGGGTGGCTGTGAAGAAAGTATCGTCGTCAATTATAATACAGTTCATCTATTCAATTATTAAAATTTCGCTTCGCAAGCTTCTTATCATTTCAGACAGTCTAATATAAAGGTTCATGCGGGATTTTTCAGAATTATTCTCACCCGGTATGTCTACACCGTTAAAAGCGTTTAAAATTTCATTTAAGTTCAAAATCTCCAGCGTTGGCTTAAGGCGATGTGCTGCCGGTTTCATTCGCCCGCTGGAGTCATAGATTTCGGCATCAGCCATTTCCAAGAATCTGGTTATTTCAAAATCAGCCGATTGCAGCAATTTAAGATAAAATGCCGGATCACCATCAGCCATTTCTTTAATTTTATTAAATGAGCAATGGGTCGGAGCTTGCGCACCGTTCTTGAGCAAGGGCTTTTCGGTATTTCTTTCAGCTAAAAAATCACGCTTAAGTTGCTTGCCGATTTCACGAAGCAACGCACTCTGATCTATCGGCTTTGGGAGCACTGCATTTATCCCACTTGCGTCTGTTTTTGCCCTAATCTGAGAAATATTACCAGCCGTAAGCGCCACGATAGGTATATCAGGGTCGAGATCTCTAATAGTTCTGCCAGCTTCAAATCCATTCATAATAGGCATTTGAATATCGAGTATCACCATATCGGGATGTTCTGCCTTAAAAGCTTCTACTGCCTCAAGTCCATTTTTAACCGTTATTATCTCGGCTCCCCAAAATTCCATGAGCTTTTCAATCACCAGCAGATTGAGATGGTTATCATCTGCCAATACTATTTTTATGCCGCGCAATATCTCGCGAGATAAGGCATTACTTCCGCTCTGCGGCACAGCGCCCGCCACCCGCTTCTTATCAGATACCGGAAGGCTTAGCGAAAAGCTAAACACCGATCCTTTTCCGGGCTGGCTTTGCAAGGCTATGGTACCATTCATCAATGTGACCAGACCATCAGATATACTGAGCCCCAAGCCGGTGCCACCGAAGTATTCGTGCACATCATCGGCACTTTGCTTAAATCTATGAAATATTCTCTTGTGCTTATCGAGGGGGATACCAATACCCGTATCGGCCACTTCAAAGTATATTTGAACATTCGTTGCATCGGCATCAAGTCTTTTCAAGGCTATTGAAACTTCACCTTTTTCGGTAAATTTAATTGCATTTCCCGCAAGGTTCAACAGTACCTGGTTCAGCCGCTTGCCATCGGCCACTATAAAATCGGGAATTTCGGCATCGAGCGAAAGGTTGAATCCTATTGCCTTTTTATCGGCGCTGGCTTGGAGCGAATTCTTTATGGCGCCGAGCAGCCTTTTCAAATCTACCGGCTTTGGCTGTAGCTGCAATTCATTGTGCTGTATCTTACTGAGATCGAGAATATCGTTTATCAGATCGAGCAGGTTCTTGCTAGAATATTCCAGCGCTTCTAGGTATGCCAGTTGATCTTGCCGCGGTTGCTCATTTTGAAGTATTTGAACCATATTAACCACCACATTCAGCGGTGTGCGCAGCTCGTGACTTACCGTAGAGAGAAACTCTTCTTGCGCCCGGGCTGCAGAGATCGTATCGTCTTTTAATCTGGTAAGATCACGGTTTTCGTCCAGTAGAAATTGCTCGTACTCTTTTTGTATCGAGATATCTTGAAACAGGCCGTAGAACTTCACTGTATTGCCATTTTCACGCACAGGATGCATGATAGTCCGCACCCATTTTTTTACCCCTTTGGCACTGATTATTCTCACCTTCAGATCGGAGGATTCACCTGTAGCCATAGATTTTTCCAGTCCTTGTTGAACGATTATTTTAGACTCTGCGTCGTAAAAGTCCACTGCCGTCTCAAAGTCGGGCACATAATCATCTGCGGCATCGTGAATACGTCTGGTCAGTTCAGACCATTGAATATCTCCGGTGCGCAGATCAAACTCCCAAGTACCGATCTCGGCAATGCCCTGCACTTCAAAGATCATTTTCTCTTTTTGAGCCAGATCTTCTTGCAGCTTGACCCTATCGGTGATATCCCGAGCCATGCCGCGCACCCCATAGACCCGCTCATCGTCGTCGCGCAACACCTGTACTTTTTGACCCAGCCAAATCTGCTTTCCGTGCTTTCCTACCATCGGAAACTCAAGATAAGAATGGCGCAACCCCATTTCGCGCTGCACTTTATAATAGCGTACTACCCTATCGCGCCAGTCTTCGGCTACTATTTCCCAATAGTGTAGCTCCAGCAATTCTGGCAGGGAATAACCCGATAATTCCAATAGCATGGCATTGCCGTAACTAAACCGGCTCCTACTATTAAGCTCATAAATAATATCGTTGTGAGATTCTACAATCTCCTTGTAATTAACTTCCATAGCTGCGATAATCCTTCTTCTGGCTAATACTCAAAGTTAAAGGAGTTCTGATCGATTTTCCTTTCGACTTTACGGAAGTTTTAAAATTTAATCCTGTAAAAGATAGGCTCGGGGATGGATAAAGTCTTGGTAATTCTATTGAGGGCGGGCATTTGCCTATTTGAGAAATCGTAATGCATCTTCTATTTTCGGATAGCTAAATTGAAATCCGCTTTGCATTAATTTTCCGGGGTATACCTTTCTGCTTTTCAGCAGAAGCTCTGTCTCTGTGCCCAATATCATGGCTCCGATTTCGAGAAGCGCCACGGGCTGGGAAATGCCAAATGGCATGCGGTATTTTTTGCGCAGCGCCTTCATGAGCGTTTCGTTTCCGATGGGATGGGGGCTGGTGATATTTACCGCTCCATCCAGCTCATCATGGTCTATCACAAACTGCACGGCCGCGCAGAAATCGGCGATATGGATCCAGCTCACCATTTGATTGCCGCGGCCTTGCCGGCTACCAAGACCCACCTTGGTGACTCCTTTTAATTTGGGGAAGGCGCCACCACCATTGCCCAGCACGATAGATGTACGGAGGGCTACCTGCCGCATTTCGGGATAGGTCTTTGCGAAAAATTCAAGCTCCCAGCTCTTGCATATATTCATTGAAAAATCATCGCCCACCCTTCCCGTATCTTCTGTCATCAATTCTGTCTCGGCGTGGATATAGATCGTCGCGCTGCTCGCATTGATCCATAATTTTGGTTTTCTGGCTGCCGCCAAAATTGCTTCATGCAGCACATGAGTCGGCTCTATGCGCGATGATAAGATCTGCGCTTTGTTCTTTGCCGTGTATCTGCAATCTACCGATTTGCCGCTAAGGTTGAGCAATACATCGGCACCTTCTATGACTCTTATCCAATCGCCCAGTGTCTTTCCATCCCAACCTATTTCTTCCTGGCCGGGTTTTCGCGAAAGCACGGAGACCTGATGCCCACTGGCCTTAAAATATTTCTTTAGTTCTGTTCCGAGGAAACCACTTCCCCCTGCGAGTAGGATGTTCATTTTAGTAAAATAATAAGATGTATAAAATCAAGATTACCATGCGGTATGCCACCCAACTGAGCGTGGCACCGATGGGCAGCCCCAAGGTTTTAGAACGCCCCAGATGCTCTTTGATCATGAGGGCCACTACGAGGGCAAAGGAGATCATCAGATAGACCGGGCTTAGGCCGAGCATAGAAAAAATCAATAGTGCAGGAAGGAGTAAAAGTCCGCCCAATAAAGAGACGGTCGACATGTTACCAAGGTAATCCATGGATCTGACCTTGTGAAATACCATCACGTAAAGGCCCTGCCAAAGGATCTGTCCGAAGCACATGGCATATTCAAAATAGGGAGAGGTTCCTGTACCGAAATACGCTGCAATGGGGCTGGCGATTTTCGAAAGTACCCAGCCTGTAAAAACTGCGCTGAGCAGTATATACAGCCACCGGTACGCTGCATGGTAGGCCGGCGTGCAATCTACAGAATACCCAGTTTCAGATGCGGGAGCTATCACCTTTCGGTTAAAAGAAATAAAGCGATAGAATTTATGAAGGATGAAAAAGACCGGTACAAAACGCATCAACTTGCCCAATAATGGTCTGTTTTGACTTAAGATACTTATGAAAGCGTCGATCCCATATAGCGTGGTGGCTGATTGAAGATCGTGAAAGGCGATCTCGGATTTGGCTCTCTCCAGGTCAATTTTCCCGACCCACTCGCCCGCTACCTTTTGATAAGGGGCAATGGCATTGGCTTCTATCAAGCCAAATTTCACAAAGCCGTTTCCATAGATCCTGCACATGGGACAATCTGCATCGATGAGTAATTTTTTATTGCTTAACATAATAGAATATTTAGATATTATTGAAAGTTTACGACGAAAAAAATCAGGATAGTATTTTCATCATTTTCTTGAGGAAGATATTATCGTTCATCTTCACCATCAACTCACTCAGCTTATCGATTTGCTGTACAAATTCTTCAAGGTCTTTCACCATTTTCTGAAAGTGCTTTACATCATTCTTTTCCCCTACCAGGGCAGCCGCCTTATACTTGGCCAGAAAATCTTGGATAGGTTGAAGCTCTCTTTTCTTGCGCTCGTTTACGATGTTTCGCGCTATGGCGTAGATGTCGTGATTGGCTATGAAAAACTCTTTTCGTTCGCCGATGATATTCTGCTTGGTTACAAGCTTCCAGTTCGAAAGTTCCCGAAGGTTAATGTTCACATTGCCACGTGATAATTGGATGCGCTCCATGATCTCTTCGGCGCTCAGCTCATCCTTGGTAGATAGCAGCAATGCATGTATCTGCGCCATACTTTTAGGGATGCCCCATGCAGAGCCAAGCGCTCCCCAAGTTTGAACAAAATCCATACGTGCATCTTCTATTTTCATAGTTCAAAGATACTATATTTTCTGAACTTTCAAAATATTTTGAAAGTATATATTTCATTATTGAGAAATTCAAGCGTAAAGCCACAGTGGCTTGCCCCTAGCGACTTTCTACGCGTGACCCTTCCCCAACTAGCGCAATAAGCTCGGCCACACCAGCTTCATAGCTCTCATTATTATCGATGATCAGGTCGCAATTTTCCCGATAAGGAAGCAGATATACTTCATAGCACGGCCGCACGTGATGCTCCCAGCGGTAGCGAACATCAGATTCGGGATAGCCGCGCTCGCGCAAATCGCGCTTGATCCTTCGATCCAGCATTGTATCATCTTCTGCATCAATATATACCTTGATGTCAAAATGGCGCGCCAATGTTTCAAAATAGTATATAAAAAGGCCTTCGATAATGATGATTGGAGCGGGCTCAATATGGATATCCTGCACTGGCGCAGCGGCATTATTAAAGCCGTACTCCTTACGTGAAATAGCTCTGCCTGATACCAGCTCGGCAAGATCTTCTTCGAGATTTTGGATGTCGATGGCCGTGGGAAGGTCAAAATTGATCTCTCCTTTTTCGTCTGCAAGCTGGGCATCTCTGGGGAAATAATAATTATCCTGCGAGATGACGGCGACCTTTTGATTGGGCAATTTTGACACGAGTGCTTTCAGGATAGACGTTTTGCCAGAGCCACTGCCACCGGCCATACCAATAATAAATGTTTCTGCCAACTCCATTTCGTTCTATCGGTAAAATTAAGAAACCATCGAATAATTGGAAACTACGAAAGTGCCCATTTATACTCCGTTCACAGCAGAGATAGAAGAGCACAGCCTTATTAAAATTGAACGCTCAAACGCCTAAAACTTGTAGAGTAATCTCTTTTAGTTAAGAAAACCCCGCTTAATCCCAGTCCCCCAAAACACATTCCCACACCCCTTTCTCGCTTGGTTCCGCAGCGGCGCGTAGGTCATAATAGCCCAGCTCTTCCAGCTTTTCGGCGGTGCTTCGACCTAGGGCGATAAGCTTTTGATCAGCGGCTTTGTCATTTGCCGAAAGGTAGGCCACAGCGTTGCTCGGCGATGTAAAAATCAGGAACTCAGCTTTCGTTTTTGGAAAAGTAGGCTGCGGCTCATTCACATAAAACGGCCATTCAATCAGTTGCGACTCGGCTATGACCCCGTCCAATCTATTCAGGCCCTTATCACTTGAAGCAGAGATCACGATCTCTCCCGGGGCGAGCCTTTCGGCAAATTCTTTCACCGCAATGGCAGGGTCCTTGGAGCCTGGAATGAAATCGGCGGTGAAGCCTAAACCCATCAAGCGAGCGGCCGTGCCTTGGCCTACCACAGCAATCTTTAGCGATCCCAGATCAAAGGCTCGGCAAAACAAGTCGATTCCCGAAGGGGAAAAAAAGAAAATCCAGTCGGCGGCGGGCAGTACCAAATTCTCTTTTAGCGTAAGCTTTATGCACGAGCGGCTATCTAGCTCAATACGACCTTGCTTGATGAGTGATGCGAAAAAATGCCCCGGTTCGTCTCGGCTCAGAAAAAGACTTAAACGAGTGCTTTTTTTTTAAGGCCTTCTACGGCTTTTTCGGCAAGACCTTCGGTATGTGGTGCCCGCAAAAGAACGCTGGCAGGTGCTTCGCCAAATTTTGCAGCCATGATAGCCCGCAGCTCAACGCCATCGGCATATCGGGTGCAATAGGCACCCAATGGTAGCTGGCAACCTCCGTGAAATAGGTTCAAAACACGTCGTTCCACACCAACCAATTCGGCCACTTCGGAATTGTGGATATGTGAAAGCACTCCAGCCAAGGCTTCATCGCTCTGGCGTATTTGACATGCCAAAACGCCCTGCGCAGGGGCGGGAATAAATTCTTTTGGATCGAACTGAAATTTATCGAGATCGCTTATGTCAAGTTCCAATCGGTCGAGCCCTGCCTGCGCCAATACGATGGCATCAAACTGACCTTCGCGCAATTTATTGATACGGGTGGGTACATTGCCACGAATATCATCTATCTCAAGATCAGGGCGGTGAAGGATGAGCTGCATCTTTCTTCGGGCGCTACTGGTACCTACCTTTATCCCATGCTTCAGATGCCACTTCTCAGCGCTGTCTGAATAGCCCCTTCGTATCAAGAGCAAGTCGGCGGGATTGGCGCGATGCGATAGGGCAGCTATGCTCAGATCATCTGGCTGGTCGGTCTCAAGATCTTTGTAAGAATGTACGGCTAGGTCGACTTGATTGGCACGTAGGGCAGTCTCGAGCTCCTTGGTGAAAAAGCCCTTCCCTTCCATCTTTTCAAAACTCAGGTGCTGAATGATGTCCCCCTGCGTTTTTATGATTTCAATGCGCGTACTCTGCCCGAGTGCTTCCAGCTGCCCTTTGATAAAATAAGCCTGCCAAAGTGCTAGGTCGCTTCCGCGCGAACCGATGACTATCGTTCTTCCCGTCAAATCAAGATTTTTTCATCACTTCCTTGGCCATTTTCATGGGCACAGAAATATATTTTTTCTCCATATAGGCAATCACCTTGTCCAGTACTTCCCGCGACTCAGAATTCATCGCAGCCAGCTCTTTGGCGTATATCGTACCCAAGGCCATGTCTTTGATCTCCTTCACCTTTCGGGGAATCTCACGCATGGCCAACTCGATCTCGCGCTCCTTATATAAATCGTGGAACTCCATCAATTTTGCATCTATGATGGCTTCGCATTTCTCTATTTCTTTGCTTCGCTCGGCCAAGTTACGATCGGCGATTTGCTTCAGCTCTTCGATGTTCACATAAGTAAGTCGCTCGCCCTGGGTATGGTATACTTCTGGCGATACGTCGGCGGGGATGGCCAAGTCAATGATCACTTTTCGTTTCGATTTGTCCTTGCGAAGGCTATCGTAAATGGCGGGCGTGATAATAGACTCACTTGCAGAAGTGCAGGTAATCATCACATCAAAACCTTTATTGTATTCTGGCAATTTGCTGAGGGGAAGTGCTTTGGCCTTCACGTCGGCAGCAAGCTCTTCTGCCCTGGCGAATGATCTATTGAAGATGGTAATATTCTCGTAACCGTGTTTGGCCAAAAATTTGGCCATGGCTCGATTGGTTTTGCCGGCGCCGATCATTAGGATCCTACTGTTGGCAGGCATATTCATATCCCGCAATTTGCGGAAACCAAGCGAAACAACCGAAACGGGCTTTTTAAAAATAGCCGTTTCTGTAAATACTTGCTTGGCCGTCTCGATAGTCTTGCGGATCACTATGCGAATGAGCTCACCCGTGATGCCGATCTCATGGCAATCTTCGTATGCTTTTCGAACCTGCGTGATAATCTCCCGCTCGCCGATAACCATAGAATCTAGCGAAGAACTCACTTTAAACAAGTGTTTTACGGCATCTTCCGCTCGGAAAACTTCACAATTGGCTTCTGCCAGATCAGCTTCTTCGGCGGTAAGCTCCACGTCCATGGCCGAGATCAGATCGGCGGCCATCAATGTGTCCGAATTTTTTACGGTGATCACTTCTACCCGATTGCAGGTCGAGATATACATCAGCTCCTTCAGCTTAAGCTTGACTTTGAGACTTTTGAGATGCTCTGGAAGGCTGTCGGGAGCTACATGAAATTTGCCCACAAGCGCCAAGGGTAGCGTCTTATGTGTGAATGCAAAAATCTTAAAATTGCGCAGCGATCCTGAAATCATAAACGGGTACAAAGGTCGATACGGACTGCTCTAAGTCTGTCATGGTATTGTCAGACGCAGCCAGCTCAGTTAATTTAGAATGTTTTTAAATAAGACGCTCCTATTATAGCGAAAGACCCTAGGCTTTAGCCGCAAGCATTTAGCTCCAAGCCCCAAGCTCCGGCAGGGATTTTCAGATCGGCTCTACCCTATTGATTAAAATTCAGTACTCCACTTAAAGTGAAAAAAAAGCCATCCAAGATTATCCTAAGACATCTCGAATGGCTCATTTCCATTGTGCAAGAATCTACGCTTTCAGCTAAGGGCTTGAAGCTAAAAAATCCAGCGCTCTACGACCCGCACATCTCGCAATCGGGCCCATTTTCTATGGAGCAGGCTTGCGCGGCGGCGAGTTCGGCTTCGGTCTGTACGGCGGCTTCTTGAGGAGCGGCTACCGTTGCTTTGTCTATCGTAAACTTGATGGCTTCTACCGCAGCCTTGGTGCGCAGGTAGTACATTCCAGTTTTTAGACCTTTCTTCCATCCATAGAAATGCATCGAAGTAAGCTTCGCAAAATTGGCATTTTCCATAAAGATATTGAGCGACTGTGATTGACATATAAATGCCCCACGATCGGCTGCCATGTCAAGAATGGTCTTTTGGCTTATCTCCCAAGCTGTTTTATAAAGTGCCTTCAGATTTTCTGGGATCTCTGGTATATTCTGCACCGATCCGTTGGCAGCCATCAACTTCTGGCGTAGCTCATCATTCCATATACCGAGCTTAACCAAGTCGCGAAGCAAGTGCTTGTTTACCACTACAAACTCTCCCGATAGCACGCGGCGGGTATAAATATTTGCCGTGTAAGGCTCAAAACACTCATTATTGCCCAAAATCTGAGCGGTACTCGCAGTGGGCATTGGCGCCAACAGAAGGGAATTTCGCACTCCGTACTTTTTGATCTCTTCGCGCAATACGTCCCACTCCCAACGGCTCGATGGCGATACATCCCACATATCAAACTGGAGGATACCCTTACTGATCGGCGATCCTTCGTAGGTCTGATAAGCTCCATCTACCTTGGCAAGATCTTTACTTGCCGTAAGGCCTGCATAATAAATGGTTTCAAAAATCTCGCTATTCAATTTACGAGCGTCGTCACTCTCAAATGGGTAGCGCAACAAGACGAACGCATCGGCCAAGCCCTGCACGCCGATACCAATGGGGCGGTGGCGCATATTGCTGTTTCGCGCTTCGGGGGTAGGGTAGTAATTGGCATCAATGACGGCATTGAGATTCATCGTGACCTTATAGGCAATATCAAAGAGCTTATCGTGATCGAACTTCCCGTCCTTTACAAATTTTGGAAGGGCGATGGAAGCCAGATTACATACCGCAGTCTCGTCAGGTGCTGTGTACTCAATGATCTCTGTGCAGAGATTGGATGACTTGATGGTACCGAGGTTCTTCTGGTTCGACTTCAGATTGGCAGCATCCTTATAAAGCATATAAGGTGTCCCGGTCTCTATCTGCGACTCCATGATCTTGAACCAAAGTTCCTGTGCTTTGATGGTTTTTCTGCCTTTCTTCTCTTTTTCATACTTCAGGTAAAGCTTCTCGAACTCTTCTCCATGGCAATCGCTCAGGCCAGGACATTCATTAGGGCACATCAGAGTCCACTCGCCATTGTCTTCGACACGCTTCATGAAAAGATCGGGGATCCATAGGGCGTAGAATAGATCACGGGCGCGCATCTCTTCCTTACCATGGTTTTTGCGCATTTCCAAAAAGTCGAATACATCGGCATGCCAAGGCTCCATATAGATGGCAAAAGAACCTTTGCGCTTGCCCCCACCCTGATCTACGTAGCGGGCAGTATCGTTAAAAACGCGGAGCATAGGAACGATACCATTTGAAGTTCCATTGGTGCCGCGTATATATGAGCCCTTTGCACGGATATCGTGAATAGACAAACCAATACCACCGGCACTTTGCGAGATCTGAGCGGTCTGCTTTAGCGTGTCGTATATTCCGCTTATGCTATCTTCTTTCATGGTGAGCAAGAAGCAAGATGACATCTGCGGCTTTGGGGTACCCGAGTTGAAAAGCGTGGGCGTGGCATGGGTAAACCAGCCTTCGCTCATTTTATTATAGGTATCGATGGCCGCTTCAATATCCGTCTTGTGAATACCGATGGATACGCGCATCAACATATGTTGCGGACGCTCGGCGATCTCTCCATCGATCTTCAGAAGGTAAGAACGCTCCAAGGTTTTAAACCCAAAAAAGTCGTAGCTAAAATCGCGGTCGTAGATGATCGAAGAGTCGATATGATCTGCATGCTCTTGGATGATACCGTATACTTCGTCTGATAAGAGCGCTGCCGACTCGCCTGTATTGGGATCGATATAGTCGTAGAGGATCTTCATCGTTTCCGAAAATGACTTCTCCGTATTCTTATGCAGGTTGCTTACCGCAATGCGGCTAGCAAGCGATGCATAATCGGGGTGCTTTACCGTGTGGGTGGCTGCTACTTCGGCGGCCAGGTTATCAAGTGCCGAAGTGGTTACGCCTTCATAGATCCCATTTATTACCTTTTTGGCAATTTCGATCGGGTCTACGGCGGGGTTTAGCCCGTAGCACAATTTCTTGATCCGTGCGGTGATCTTGTCAAACTTTACCGCTTCCTTGCGGCCATCTCGCTTTAATACGTACGACATATATTTTTATAATAAGGGATTAAAAGGTGGATTCTTGTGAATGGGATTTCTTAGAAGTCGGCATCCATGGTGAAGCTCTTATCTTCTGAAGAAGAGTTGCCCACACCGGCTTTTTGATAGTCGGCCACTTTCACTTCAAAGAAATTTGACTTCCCGGCCAGTCCGATCATTTCCATAAAATCGAATGGATTGGTAGCATTGTATACTTTCTCATTTCCTAGTTCGATCAAAAGGCGGTCGGCCACAAACTCGATGTACTGCTGCATTAGCTCGGCGTTCATACCGATCAGTTTTACAGGTAGCGAGTCGGTCACAAATTCTTTTTCGATCTCTACGGCGTCGGTGATGATTTTCTCCACTTTTTCCTTGGAAAGCTTATTTACCAGGTGCTCATTATAAAGCAGGCAGGCGAAGTCGCAGTGAAGCCCTTCATCGCGTGAGATGAGCTGGTTGGAGAAGCTCAGGCCTGGCATCAGGCCGCGCTTCTTAAGCCAAAATATGGAGCAAAAAGAGCCCGAGAAGAAGATACCTTCTACTGCCGCAAATGCTATTAAGCGCTCGGCATACGAGCCATTCTCGATCCAGTCAAGCGCCCAGTCGGCCTTCTTCTTCACGCAATCCATGGTATCGATGGCGTTAAAAAGATAGTCCTTCTCTTTGGTGTCTTTGATATAGGTATCTATGAGCAGGGAGTAGGTTTCAGAATGGATATTTTCCATCATGATCTGAAAACCGTAGAAGAATTTGGCTTCAGTGTACTGCACTTCGGCGAGGAAGTTTTCTGCGAGGTTTTCATTTACGATTCCGTCGCTTGCCGCAAAAAAGGCGAGAACGTGCTTTATAAAGTAGCGTTCATCATCATTCAACTTTTGGTCCCAGTGGATAAGATCTGGCTCAAGGTCGATTTCTTCGGCCGTCCAAAAAGAAGCTTCCGCATGTTTATAAAACTTCCATATATCATTGTGCTGTATAGGGAAAAGCACAAATCTATTGTTGTTTTCCTTCAAAATCGGCTCCATCAAATCGGTGTTTTCTGGTAGCACTTCTTTTAAGTCCATTTCGGAATTTTTGGGGGTCACTTCTGCCATGATAAAATCTCTTTTTTTACCTTAAATTAGTTAATTAAACGATTAAGTAGTTGATATGTTGTGCCTTACTAAAAGGCTAATCGGAGTTTCCGGTAAGCATTTCTGAATCGAAATACTTGGTTATTGGTGTAACAGCCGGCAACAAATTTTGGAAAAAAGCTGGCTTGATTCAAACCCTTTCTATTCACATTCGGCCTAAGTTTTCAACACGGGCCATCACTGCACATCGGCACCTCCTATTCAGCCTGCCTTTTTCAAAAATCAGGATGTTGATCAAAGATACGAATTGAAATTTCGACCTTAATTTCTGGCACAATTTTAAGTTTTATGCCCTACCCGAAAGGAATTTTTTAACAGTATTCCATTGTCCATTAGCCCATTGACTATGAATTCTCAATGTTGTGGAAAAGTAAAGAGAATATTAATTGGATGTTAAGTGCTATTTGGGAATCAGGGGGTTGGCGGTTTTTATGAGTCGCGAGGGGGCTAGTCGCGAGCTCGGTCTGCGGGCTGGGGTGCCTTAATGAAGGAGCTGAAAGCTTCCGGCTGGAAGCTTCAGGCTGCAAGCTTTGTGAACTTCGATTTTTAGTAAAAGCCCGAGAATTTCATTTAGTTGCTGAGCTTTGATTCGGAACGGGTGCGGTTTTTTCCTGGATTTGTATCGGATGAATTTTATGCGCCGGTTTTTTCGCAAGAGCTTGAAGCTTTTTTAAGAAGCAAGGTATGCATCTGAAGCTTCAAGCTTCTTATAATAGTCCTTTCCAAACTTTCGGATGATCGGTTCTTTGAGAAATTTGAAAACCTTAACATCAATCTTGGCGCCGCAGGTTCTGGCTGGGTCACAGATGGGCCAGTGGTGGTAGTTTAAAGCTGTAAAATCTTTGAGCTCGTTGACGCGTATCGGGTAGAGATGGCAGGAGACAGGTTTTGGAAAGTCGGTCTTTCCATCGCGAAAAGCCATTTCAATAGCGCATTTGGCTATGCCGCCACCATCGAACTGTACGAAGGCACATTCCTTTCCATCTACCAATGGGGTGACATATTCGCCATCGGAATCTATGGTAAACACCCCGTTTTCTTCTACGCTGGCTATGCCTTCGCGCCGCATATAGGGCTTCACGTCTTCATAGATTTCTTCGAGTATCCCCACTTCATTTGCTTCAAGCGGCGCGCCACTCTCGCCTTCTACGCAGCAGGCACCTTTGCAGGCACCGAGATCGCATACGAAGCGTTTTTCAAAAACATCGTCAGAAACGAGTGTATCATCTATTTGAACCATCGCACAAAGGTAAATAAGTTCATGCAGCAATCTACCGGAAGGTATTGCCTACCCATTTCTATTCAAGTACTTTTGGCCGCTGAAAATATGCCCATCATGAAAGCTACCGACGATAAATTAAAACAGATCATAGGCCACGCCAAGGAATACGGATTCGTGTATCCATCCAGTGAAATATACGACGGCCTGAGCGCCACGTATGATTATGGGCCTTATGGTGTGGAGCTGAAAAATAACCTGCGCGCATACTGGTGGGCAGCAATGGTAAGGCTCAATGAGGATATAGTGGGGCTGGATGCTTCCATATTCATGCACCCTACCACCTGGAAGGCTTCGGGCCATGTAGATGCGTTTAACGATCCGCTCATCGATAATAAAGACAGCAAGAAGCGCTACCGCGCCGATGTGCTGATAGAAGAACATGCGGAGAAGTATGAAGTAAAGATCCAGAAGGATATTGCAAAGGCTTCCGCCAAATTTGGTGATGCCTTTGATGAAAAACAATTCAGGGCTACCAACCCGAATGTGCTGCGCAACCAAGAGAAAATAGATGACATAAATGGCCGCTTCAAAGAAGCCATGGGCCGCGCAGACCTCACCGCGGTGAAGCAGCTTATCGAAGACCTGGGCATCGCCGATCCAGAGACGGGATCGAAAAACTGGACCGATGTGCGCCAGTTCAACCTGATGTTCAAGACCGAGCTGGGCTCACTGGCCGGCGATGCGAGCACCATATACCTGCGTCCCGAAACGGCGCAAGGCATTTTTGTCAACTTCCTGAATGTGCAGAAGAGCAGCAGGATGAAAATTCCTTTTGGCATCGCACAGACCGGAAAGGCCTTTAGAAACGAAATCATTGCCCGCCAGTTCATCTTCCGGATGCGGGAATTTGAGCAGATGGAAATGCAGTATTTCGTAAAGCCCGGCACCGAGCTGGAGTGGTATGAAAAGTGGAAAGCCGCCCGCATGAGATGGCATAATGCCTTGGGATTGGGAGCAGCCAACTACCGGTTTCACGATCATCTGAAGATGGCGCATTACGCGAATGCCGCCGCCGATATAGAATTCAATTTTCCGATGGGATTTAAGGAGCTGGAAGGTATCCACTCCCGCACCGATTTTGACCTAAAGGCGCATGAGATGCATAGCGGCAAGAAGCTACAATTCTTTGATCCTGAAGATAAAAAAAGCTACGTGCCTTACGTGATCGAAACATCTATTGGCCTTGACCGCCTATTTCTGGCCGTACTTACGGCGGCGCTTGAAGAAGAAGAGCTCGAAGATGGAAATACCCGCATGGTGATGAAAATCCCACCGGCATTGGCACCCATAAAGGTCGCCGTACTGCCCTTGGTGAAGAAAGACGGTTTGCCTGAAAAGGCGCTCGAAATTTTAAATAGCCTTATGCTCGACCATAATTGCCAATATGATGAAAAGGACAGCATAGGGAAGCGCTACCGCCGCCAGGATGCCATAGGCACGCCTTACTGCATTACCGTAGACCACGAAACATTGGATGATAATAAAGTGACCATTCGCGAGCGCGACACCATGCAGCAAGACCGTGTGGCCATGGGCGAAGTAGCCGGAATCGTGGGCGCAAGGGTCTCCATGCATGGATTGTTGGGGCAGTTATAGTGCATAAACTTTGTTGGCAGAGCGAGAAGGAAGCCATTAATTCCCTGCAGGGCTAGCTGATAAAAAGTATATTTGATATATTCAATGATCACAAACCAAGACTCAATGAAAGCCATGAAAGAGCAGATAAAACTACTTACCGCAAGTTCGATCTATATTAACCGCGTTGCATCCCTTTTAGATCAGGATAATATCTCGTACCTGATAAAAGACAATGTTGAATCAGCCCGGCTGGCCGGCTTCGGCACTACTCAAAATGACGTTGATCTCTATGTTTTTGAGTCTGATATAGACCGTGCTGCCAAGATTATGGAAGACTTTGAGAAAGCGTAAAACGATTTTAATAATAAATCATGTTTACCACCATTCAAAAGTAAACCAAGAAGGGGTTGACCGCTGCAACTGTTGAGACTTTCTGAATCACTGTACCAATGCCAGCTTACCTCCCATGGCATATCATCCATTTATAACTACCGCAAAATCCGATTTTGATCTGGGGATTGTTGTGGCCTGTTAATGAAGTATCGGAAAAGCCATTTGGAACGTTTCGAAAGAGGTCTCGCAGTCCATTAAATGGGCGCTTACCCTTTGCCGGAAGTCCACCGCTCAAAAAACCCCTGCCATCGTGAGCGCCATCAATAGATCTGCGGGCACGGGAGCTGATACAATGGAAAACCATTCGATCCGGGTCAGGAAGATTCCCATGGAATATCTACATTTATAGCTTCGCCATTGGGTCAGAGATAGCTAACACTTTTCCTTTTCCCAATTTTAAATACTCAAGTTTCGCACATAAATTAGTTTTTCATGCTGCCCTTGTATCGTAGTATGCTGCAATTTTGTTCAGGCTGTTTTTTTCAATAATCTCGGCCACGAATTTATCAATGTCTTCTATTGCGAGTCCGAAGACTTCAATGACTAAGTTCACAAGTTCTTGAAAAAGTCCCCACAGCCTTTGATCCAATGTAAACTCCATAAGTTTTTCTTCAGCTTCTCGAAATACTTCTCCCTTGGTCTCATAGTCACCAAAGCGCTTTTGCAATGCGAGGAGGATATATTGAGTCATTGTGGTGGTAATATCAGCAAACTGCGCTGCAAGGTCTTCTGCTTGGCATTTCCCTAGTTTCAAATACTGTTTAGACTCTTTGAAAAACACTTCGATCGACCACCGTATTTGGTATATCTGTATGGTTTTTAAATATCCCGATGTCAGATCGGTGCTCAAGATAAGGTGCCACTTTGCCTGCGTGCCAAAACGGGAAAAGAACAACTTTATGTCATGGCCTTTGTACTTTACCTTTACCTCTATATAAGTGGCTTTCAGTTTACGGCAGCGCTTTCGTGTGCTACTTAATCTGGCAAGTAGTTCTTTGGAAGTATACGCTCCCCCTTGGTACTCATATTTTGCCTTTGCCATCTTCATCATACCGACGAGTTTCACGTTCAGTTTTTGAGCTGATCCCAGCATCTTCTCACACGTGAACCAACTATCCATGAGTAGATAATCCACAGCTAAATATTTACAGGCTTTAGTGATCATTGCAATCGCCGAGCTGATTTTATCACCGTCCATTGCTGCCTTGCGCTTCCCTGTAATACTGACCCTTTCGCGCCCTGCCCCGAACTGTCTTTCAAGTACGGCAACATCCAATCCATAAGGTTTGCTCTTTTTCTTGCCTTTCTCTCTATGGAGTGTGAAATTTACGGGAAGGAAGCTTTTGCCGTCAAAATAACCGAGCAGCAAAAGCTTGAAGCCTAAGGTGTAACGCATATCTGCGTGATCCCAGAGCTTGCCGACCCCTTCCATAAGCTTGCCTTTTTTGGGCAGTACGGTGTCATCAATGATCAAACACTTTGGGCTACCATCTATTTTCTCTGTTCCTTTTTTTGCCACAAGCTTTACAAACCTTTTCACAAAGGCCGTGTGAAAGCTTTCCCAGTTTATGTCTTCTCTTTTTTTCAGCCGATAATAACTGTCTTTGCACGCCGCACTGACTTTGCCAAAGCCGCTGCCCAAGAACGAGTGGATATTGTCTTTCCCGGCAAATGGGACCATCACCAGTACCTTCATCAGATCGCTGGCACTGTATCCCTTCTGTTTGGCCTTGTCCAATAATCTATAAACTTGTTTGAAGTCAAAAAAATTGATCCAATAAAGGAATCTTTCGAGAATAGTATCAGAAGAAGTAATTTCTTTTCCGATTTCCGAAATGCAATTTGTATCTTTGTTTCGCAGCATATTATTGTTTTGTTTGGAGACATTAATGTACTAATAATTAGTACATTATACAATAATATCGCTGCTTTTTTTATGCGATTATTTCACCTGCGAAACTTGAGTTAAATATTAAACATATGGGACTAAAAAGCTACAAGCTACCGTATCAAGTCTATAATTTGCTCAATAAGAAACTATTGAAGCATAATGTCCCTTTGTACAAAAAATACGGACTGAGGAAGACTTATTTTTCATCCATATCAAGTGAAGATTTTAAGGATATCGCTGCCGACCCGCCGATTTACGACACCGAAAATTCAATGCAAAAAATGCCGGATAATCCTGATTTCAAAACGCTTGACGGGAAAGTTCAAGAAGCGCTGCTCCCTTGGTCGGAAAATGGATACGCCATACTCCGCGACTTCTTTTCGGCCGAAGAAGTGAATACATATAATCAGGAAATAGAGCGATTGATTGCATCCAAGGAAGTGAAATTTCGCTACGGAAATAAAATAATGTTTGCCATACACCACTCTGATCTTTTGAAAAATGCCGGTGCCGGGAGCAAACTCATGGCCATTTTGAAGACCATCATGGGCAAGGATGTAGAACTGTTTCAGAGCATCAATTTCCTAAGGGGTAGCGGGCAGCGCGCACATTCTGACTCTATACACATGACCACTTTTCCTTATGGAAATCTCGTAGCAGTATGGGTGGCGCTAGAAGATATAAGCGAAAACTGCGGCCCGTTGAAATACTATCCAGGCTCCCATAAGTTACCGTATGTGATGAACCGCGATTTCGGCAATCTATCGTCGCGCCATAAACTGGGAGATAAATCGTATATAGATTATGAAGATCACATCGAAAAGATAGTGGTTCGAAGAAAACCTGAAAGCCAAGACCTTCATTGCCAAAAAAGGGGACATCCTTATCTGGCATGCCAATCTGCTGCACGGCGGCAGCCCGGTACTGGATCCCAAAAGCACTAGAAAAAGTATGGTGTTCCATTATTATTCCAAAGATGCCATCTGCTTTCATGAAGTAACGCAAAGGCCGACGCTGAAGAAAATCCAAAATAGTTAAGACCATTTTGCTTTTTACTCGCGTGTAAAATGGCTTGGTAAATGCCGGACTTTCTTGTTTTTCAAAAAATCAATTGCACCAGAAGTATCCTTTCCTGAAGGTTCGTGCCAACAATAGTCGGTAGACAAAATTGCTGCCTGCACCTTGAGCGCATTTCCTCGGAAAGAAATACGCCAGATCGGTACCCTAGATTTAAAAATTAGTTCTTTCCTTTAGTGCAGCAATGAAAAAGATATTGGTGACCGGCGCCACCGGAAATATTGGTTCCGAAGTGATCCGCTTTTTAAGTGCCTTTTCGGCAAAAGCTGAGATTATTGCAGCAGTGCGGAATATTGGAAAGGATCGGCTCAAGTTTCCTGAATCCCCGCGCTTAGGTTTTAGGAATTTCGATTTTGAAAATGAAGTTTCTTTTCTACCCGCCCTTCGCG
Source organism: uncultured Cryomorphaceae bacterium (assembly GCA_963836915.1). Classification (GTDB taxonomy): domain Bacteria; phylum Bacteroidota; class Bacteroidia; order Flavobacteriales_D; family Cryomorphaceae; genus Cryomorpha. The sequence continues at coordinate 2,557,969 of CAWILH010000002.1, forward strand.
ATATTGATACGCTCTTTTTACTTCGACCTCCACAGCTAGCCGATGTAGATCGCTATTTCAAGCCATTGCTCGAAGCTGCAAAAGCGGCCGGGGTAAAGCAAATTGTTTTTCTATCCGTGCAGGGCGCCGAAATGAGCAGAGTGATTCCACATAATAAAATTGAGCGCCTTATCGGAGCGCTGGGCTTCGACCATATCTTTCTGCGACCCGGCTATTTTATGCAAAACCTTACAACTACCCTTCTCGCTGAAATTCGGCAAAACCAACGTATCACATTGCCTTCGGGTCACGCTAAATTCAACTGGATAGATGCCAAGAACATCGGCGAAGCAGCAGCCACCGTTATACTCTATTTCGATGATTATCAAGGAAGAGCATACGATATTACGGGCAGTGAAAATCTAGATTTCTATGAAGTGGCCGAAATAATGACACGCGTCATTGGCACCCCATTTGGGTTCAAAAGTGTCAATCCCTTTTCTTACTTTATCTGGAAAAAAAAGGATGGCGTTTCAACCGGTTTCGCATTTGTGATGACCCTCTTACACTTCTTGCCGCGAATTCAAAAAAGACCGGAAATATCCGACCATTATTTTAATTTAACCGGAAAGCCCCCCACCACCCTTGAAGCGTTCCTCGAAAGGGAAAAACATAAATTTCTACCCAATCCTTGATTTATAGCTGGCTATGATAAGCTTGCACTGGCCAGCGCAGAATCTAAGCCCAGCTCGTCATGGTAGATTATTTTTAATAATTTCACAGGCATCTACCTTCAAGAATTGACCTATCATCTTTCCATAGCGCCGCTCGGTAAGCGAAATAAACCCGTTCTAAAATCATGCAAATAGCTATCAAAATACTCATCGGCCTTATTGCCTTGATTCATTGCTATATCCTTTTTTTTGAAATGTTTGCGTGGGAAACCCGCGGAAAAAAAGTGTTCACCAATTTTCCAGAACGGTTATTTCCGGAAACGAAAACCATGGCTGCAAATCAAGGTCTTTACAATGGTTTTTTGGCTGCTGGGCTCATCTGGACTTTCTTCATCAATGACCCTATATGGTTTGAGAATATCTCCCTATTTTTTCTGGCTTGTGTATCCATCGCAGGAATTTATGGCGCGCTCACCGTCGAAAAAAAGATATTTTTTGTGCAGGCTTTGCCTGCTATTGCCGCAATCGTGCTCATACTTCTACGTTAGCATTTGCCCAACAAAAAAATAAACCAATACATCAGAGAGGCCATGATTCCCAAACTTTATTGCATCCTGATCTTCCTGGGTTCGATGTATGTGGCTGCCCAAGATACTTTCGGCGGCCGTTTGGCGGAAGCTGCCTTTCTATTGACCAAAGAAAAAATAAGCTACGACCCTCGTAATTCAGCATTGCCTACCCCAACGGCGATGTGCCTTCCGGCAAAGGAGTGTGCACCGATGTGGTGATACGCGCCTATCGTAAAATGGGCATTGATCTACAGAAAGAAGTGCACGAAGATATGGTCGCACACTTTTCAGCCTACCCTAGAATATGGGGCTTGAAAGCCACCGATGCCAATATTGATCATCGCCGCGTACCGAACCTTATGACCTTTTTTGAACGCCAAGGAACGGTTAAAAAGGTGAGCCAAAATCCCAAGGAATACCTCCCAGGAGATATCGTATGTTGGAGTTTGGGTGGCGGCATCACCCATATCGGTATCGTTTCGAAGCTGATTTCAAATGATCACGATCGTAATCTTATCATCCATAATATCGGTGCCGGACAGGTGGTCGAAGATATTTTATTCGACTATAAAATAATTGGGCATTTTTGGGTATAGGGAGTGAGTTTATGAACCCAATTCTTAATCGTATCCGAGTGAATTTGATCAGTCTATCGTCTCAATGAAAATGACTTTGCAGAGCAGGCAATTCTCTCCAATTGATAGATCTGGCTATAATATGATTCTGCTCATTCTCTAAATAAAGTAATTTTTGGCTGGCATCATACTTATAATTGTAGGTGAGTTCAGCCAAATCATAATCCATCAATACCATATTACGCTTTATTTGGTTAATCTTTAGTTTATAATCTGTGATACCAAAATCATAATCCTGCAAAATCACATATCCAGCGCGATGAACAAATATCATCTTTAAGGTAGGGTCTGATGATTCCAATACACGGTAAGCACCATGAAAGAGTGGTGTCTTGGTAGAATCATTCGGGTAAATAGACTGCTTTATAGTTGGAACAGAAATTACAATGATTGCTATTACGATTAAAGTCTGGTGGATAATTCTATTCCGACCGAAAATCTGGATGCGCGGCATTTCTGGCAAGGAGACGGTCTTTCGTAAAATAAAAAAGTCTAGGACTACTTTAATCACAGGCTTTAAGAGTAAAATAGAAGTAAGGAGCAAAATAGAAGAGAAAGCCTTTACCGAGATATCAAAACTGAAATTTACTGCTACCACATTCACCATAATAAAAGTCGCCAAGAACAATCCCATAACCCGCGTATACCGGATAATGATCAGGATCGCTGCAATCAGTTCTGATATCCCAAGAAATAAATTATAAGCGTCTGACACTCCCATGGTACTCCAATAGAGTATATCTTGATCAAGAAAGCCCAATGGAGTGAAAAGGGTATTGGGTTCAGGTTGATAAAATTGCATCCTGAGCACTTTGCTTAACCCATAATGAAGAAGGGTGAAAGCCAAAAAGTAAGTAAGAAATATTTGAATAAATTTATAAGCAGTAGCACAGTCCTTCTTAAGAATTTTACTTATCAGTGTATTGAAAATTCCTGCGAAAGCCATCATTAACACTAGGCCGAGCCACATAAATCTGCCATCGGAAGAAATCTCCTGAAACCATGAATTTGTATTGAATACTAAGTCCCCGATGCCTTTTAATACAGGCATTAGGAACAGTGTTGCCAACTTCTTTTGGACACCTAAAAGATCGAGCGGCCCACGGAATAAAAATCACGACCAAAAACAAATAGACCAGCCCGTGCCTGAACAAATGAACGCGAAAAGTAGAGCGATCCAATGCTAGATTCTTAGACATTTCCGTCTCAAGAGTGAAATAGAGATAATGAGTATTGATCCTATCACACATGCCCCGATTAGAAATAATCGATCACCTATGTGTATGCTAAAAGGAAGTATCGAGTTCTCTTCAGAGTTTTTCGTATCGCTTCTACCATTATCATACCCGATAAAGACTACTTTTTCAATGTCATTTTTAAAGTGAAATTCACTTTTTAAAACCTTTTTAATACTATCAAGAGAGTGCCTTTCATGAAGAATCTGATTTCCAAAAAGGTAGGGCTCTCGAACGGTAGTTCGTTCAGCCGATTTTGTGCCGCTCTGCTCAAGTTGATTTTCGTGAACACTGGTAACAATCGTTACGGATCCATCTTCATTGTATATTAAGCTGTCAATCCTTGTATTGTATTGATAATCGAAAGTCGGCAATCCGAAATTGGAGTTTTGCAAACCAAAGTCGTCATTGCCGAGAGCTTTGCTGAACGATTCCGAAGTTCCGCTATGGCTTTTGTGGGCAATGAGCTTGGTTTGACAAAACACAGCTTCGGAAAAAAAAATTGAAAGAAAAATGAGAATAGAAGTTTTCATAAGCAGGATTTCAGTAGTGTTATTTTTATAGTTTAAAAATCCTGTACTCCATAAACCATGCCTTGAAGGCAATCATACAAATTCTTATTTATAAGGAGCCGTCCAAGCACTATGGGCATTGAGAAAAGCAAAATACACTTCCTGCCTGATAACCGCTCACAATACTCGAAATTTATAGACTAAATGAATAACTGGACGATCTCAACGCAACCAAAATGCTACTGTACAGCATCTGAAAATATTTTGTCATTTTACATAAGAGAACTTAATGAGAGTCTGTCCAAAAAGTCGGGTGGCTGGAGCAAAGGGTTCGATAGCAACGCGCGCAGTTTTAAAAATCAAGGAGCCCAGCCCGGGCGGGATGACTGTCATGCCGCAATAGCTTGATCTTAGATTTTTAGAACAAGTGAAAGGCAGATAGTGGACTCTCTGGACAGACACTAATGAGTCACGAAATAAACCACAATCCGAAAATTATAGAGTAAACCTAAAATTTCCTGCGATGAAAAACCGATTTCAACTGGAGCTTGCTACTTATGGTGATTTGCCACACTGGCTGTATCCGGAATCTCAAAAAAAACTCTGTATTTCGTAGATGTCTAAGCTCAATCCCAAAAACAAATAATCAGCTCCTTCCTTCTGATAATAGCAAAGCCGATGTCTGGATATCCTGTCTAAAAAGTATATTAGCGGTATGAAAATGATTCAACTGGTACGTTGGGTGACGATTGTGCCGATTATGGCAATGGCACTTTCGGCTTGCAGTGCGGAGCTCGATATTGAGACTGTAGAGATGGAGCTCGAGCTCACCGGCGATATGCTCTTCGAAGGTTCCAACACACTCCAGTATTCCGGAGCCGATCAGCTGACCGAAGCGGCCGGTCTAGCCGGGGTTGCCGAAGGCACCGTAAAAGCGGTGCACGTTGATATAGCAACGATCGAACTCCGCGGTGCATCACGCGAAATCACTGAGAGCCTGCTGCTTCAAATCGTAAGCGACAATAAGGAGCTTGTTACGATAGGGACTTTGAACCCACTTCCCAAAGGTGACCTGCTCACGCTCACCCTCGCCGAAGACCCCGAAATATTGCCTTACCTGAAAGATTCAGGAACGACCTGGGTGCTCGATCTGAACATCACAGAAGACCATATGGATGAACTTATCATCACCGCCAAGGTGCAGCTCCGTGTGGAATCCCTTGCAAACAAAAACTAAATTTCTAACTATGAAATTCAACTTCTTTCTCGGATTTATAGCCCTTTTATTCTTCTCTTTCTCTGATGCTTCGGGGCCGGGCACTGAAGACAAATTGATCGGTGTATGGCAACCGAGCGATGGAAGAAGCTATGTAAAGATTGATAAAATCGGCAATAAGTTTTACGGGCGTGTGGTTTGGCTCAAAGAGCCCAACGAAGATAATGGTGAACCCAGGGTAGATGTGAACAATCCCGATGAAGCCCTGCGGGCGACGCCCCTAAAAGGTTATAGGGTAATGAAAGACTTGGTGTACAATGCCGAAGAAAACATCTGGGAAGACGGTACCATCTATGACCCGAAAAACGGCAACACCTACAATTGCAAAATCGTACTCACAAGCGATAACCAGATAGAAGTGCGCGGCTACGTGGGCACAGCGGTCTTTGGGCGAACCGATGTCTGGACCCGCCTGGTAAAAAAGCAGTAGCACATTTATGGACTCGTATAGGCAATACCAACTGTAAAATACATCTGGTTAGCCAGCTCGTTTTCTATAAAATAGGGTTTGTCATTGCCAAAAAAACGCAAAAAATCACCGCCTTCGTCCAAGTCGAAACTGTAGTTGATGCGGTATCCCGTTTCGGCGTAGAGCCAGAAAAATCCTGAAATCTGCCTTTGGTAGATCAGGCCTGTCCTTATTTCAGACCTTCTCAATTCCACGGCCTGCGCCGCGATGAGCTCGTTGACCTGCGGGGCGTAAGAATCGGCATTTTCTGTCCAATCATTCAGCGCGTAAGTGGCGCCGATCACGTTAAACCCACCCATAAGCAGGCTTTTCGAATTGAAGCGGTAGCGCAGGTAGGCCCGCGAAGGCACCACGGCTTCTATTCCCCATTTTTGATTCTGGAAGGTGTGGTAGTAGTAGATGATGGGCACATAATTAAGCGCTCCGCCGAGGTAGGTTCTAGAAATTCCGAAAGCAACCATCAAGCGGTCATTGGGCTTCCAGCCATAGAGCAAAGCCGCTGGAAGGCGCAGGGTATTTTCTACCTGAATATTGTTGAGCGCATAATCCCCGTTCAGCTCAAACCCGAATTGGCCGAGCAAAAAGTTCTTCTCGTTCAGTGGTTTGAACACCGTGAAAAGCGCACCCATGCGGGTCAGGCCATTCTTGTTCAGCGTTTCCAAAAGGGGGTGCCCATTTGATCCTGATATACCGTAGAATTGCCGCTGAAACACGAGGTTAAAATTGATAAGCAGGTTATTTCTGGAAATGATCGGCAGGTTTGTGGTCAAGGCCAAACCTTGGTTTTGCTCAATGCTGGCCTGATCGGAGATGTCTATATTTTGAATTGCCACGGGCGTTCCGGCCGCAATGCTGTGCTCGGGCATAAAATCGTAAAATCCACCAACAAGGGTGGTCGGCGACTGGCCGAGTACCTTGTTGTTGCAAAAGGATTTGGCCGGTTCCGTTGCCAACTCAAAATCCGAGAAATCAAAATCTTCTTCTACATAGGTAGTATCTTCTTGCGCGAAGAGCGCTGCCTGCATCAATGTGCAAAAAGTGAAAAGCAGTATTTTATTCATGTTTGGTGCATGACGTAATATATCGCGAATGTACGTCAAGATGCGATAAAGTGGGCTGGTTTTTATCACAAGAGTCCGGATTTTTACGCAAATACTGTGAGGGTTTTCGGCTCCTGTCAAAACACCGCGCTCAACCCGAAGGAGAATAGCCGCTTACGGTCGTCGGCTGGCGCCATAATAGTGAATTGGAGAAATTTGAAACGAGAAATGTTTTCGGTTGGCGCGCCAGATATTGGCATCAGCCCGAAAGTCGAGCCTTAAAACCATCCGTCGGGGATTAAAATCTCAAGTGAAGAAATAAGGATTCGCTGCAAGATCACCGGCTACGAAAACTCCGCTTAATGACTATTCGCCATCAGCCATGTGTCAAAAAACAGCCGTCGGAAGCAGGGTATATTTTGGCGGAAGCCTAAGCAGCACAGGTATTTGCCACAAGGCCGGGCAATCAATACACAGAGATATGGATTGCCTGATTTCCTTTTCTGAAAGCTTGCCCTTTTTTGACTATGAAGCGCTGTTGGATCTGGGGGTTCAGCAATTGATCGACGTAATTGTCTATGGTGCCCTTCTCTACCGATACCGTCGCGCCATACGTGATGGCCTCGTCGAGATAGGCGTAGATGAGTTTGCGAAATTCTTGCTTGAAAAGCCTGCTGGACACAAAGAGATCAGCACCTTCAATCTGGCTTCCCGTGACGGCAATTACGCCGATCACATCATCCTGACCATCAAACACCCCTTCAAAAAAACTCACATATTCCTGCTCTTGGTCTCTGAAGCTCCTGTTATTTGCATGCGCGGTGTAGGCATCGGTCGAGCTGCTCACCCCATCTTTTTTATTAGACTTTGACACTTCGCTCCAAACGTCCTGTTGGCTCCCACTGTGGTCAATAATATCCCTTAAATGCTCATTGGCCATGCCGTAGTATTCGGTAAATTTAGTGCCGTCGCTTTCGATCTTCCACCGCCCTTTTTCGACACAGTATACCGGCAGTTTTGCCTGCCCGCTATTCGGTGCAATGAGCATATCGCTGGCCACTACCCGATCCTGCTTTCCACCTATCAGAATCTCTCCAGACATGAGAAAGAGTGTATCTGCAGACAGGTTTCTCACCAACAAAGTATTTACCTTGCCGCTCCTGTTGATCTCATTGATGGCCACCTTATCGGCATCTATCGCTTCCTGCAAGGAAATATAGTATCCCATATTCCCCAATACGCGCCTGAAATTATCCTTGGCCCTGACCGGCACCAGCCTGAGATTTTTGTACGTGTAATTACTGGCGTTACTAAAGTCTACGGTCAAATAATCCAAATTAAAGGGAAACAGATCGCCATCCACACGGCCGAAATTGGCCGAGAGTGCACTGGGTATGATAAGGTCTATTTTCTGTGTCGGGCACCGCAAACTTTGCATCAGATACCTATAGTAGGTGTCATCGGCGTTTCCCCTTGAGAAGTTTTGAAGGTTGAGCAAGACTTCCAATTGGTCAAAATCGATACTTCTGTGAAGCGACACAGTGATATTGGCTTCTCCTTTTTCATTTGTAAAATAGTTCTTGAGTTGGTCGCGCTGCGGCAAATACGTAACCACCAATGGGATTTTGGCAATGGGCAGGTTATTCTGGTCTTCGGCGGTGATCACCAAAAGTTTATTTTCATTCCTTGATGAAAAATTGATGGTATTCAAATTGGGCACAAGATTGATTTCATCCAATAGGCGCTGCAATTGGGTATAGCTCTCAATGGCCAGGAAAATGGTGTTGCCTTTATAATTCACTTCAATATTCTCTCCCCAATAGGCTTTGATAGCGAGCAGGGATTGCAAATAAAAATCGATGGCGGTCACATAGTTCTTGGTCATTTCGGCATCCTGCGCTTTCTCGAAGAATTGAAGCGCCATCTTCTGCGCCTTCTCACGGTTCCGCTCTTTCTGGCTGGCATATTCTGTCTTCAAAATCCGGTAATAAACCCAGTAAGTTTCTTCTTCTTCGTAGGTTCCTGCAAGCTCCAGATTCTCAATTTCATCGGCCACTGTAGACATGATGGTCGATTCAAACTCTTCCTTGAAAGTACCGTTCTTATCCAGCTGATTTAAGATGGATACCCCTTGGATGGTAACCCGAATTTCGCTCAATAAATCATTGAGGGCATTCCGTTTTGCAATCTTTTGAAAACTTGAATTGTTCTTGGCCGCTGGAGCAACCCCGATATAATACAAGGGGTCATTGGGTCGGCTGGAAACCCACTCGGGCGTTTGCGCGATGGCCAAATTAATTGTGAGCAAGACACAAAACAAAAACCCAGATATTCTTTTCATAAGGTAAATGGTTATTAATGCAGTGAATTTGCATTTGACCAATATTCTTGCCAAAAGAGACCTTGATCGGGAACATCACTGAAACGGCCATATATATATAACCTTGATCTTAATTTCAATTCGAATTCAAAACATCTGTTTTTCAGCAAGTTACCATTAAATGGAGTGGCCTATGGAAAGTTCAAATTTGAACGCGAACCGAAAGCATAAAATTTTGAATTCACAGGATTAATACTCTGATTTTCAAAATAATCTGCCGCGTTCCATATTCTTGCTTCAGCACGGCAAAGCTTTAACAATAAGCCTTAGAGATCGCCACTTATTAACATCTTAATTCCCGGATTGGAGCCGAGCTGGTTTATAAATTCTTTTTGAGACCGAATTCACAGGATATCTCTGTAAATCGAAGCAAGCGACTTTAAGTTCCCTTAAATTAATATTTATAATTTTCGCTCATGAAACTGCTTCCACTCCTATTCTCCATTCTGGTTCTAGCCTTCGCTTCCTGCCTCAAAGAATCAAGTGAGCTCGCAGAAACCACCACTTCATTCTCATCGACAATAGACGGAGAGCTTCATCATTTCCAAAGAGCGAAAGCCTCGATCAAACGGGAAAACTGTGTTCCCTTTTTAAAAGAAATTTCTGCCGCCATCGGATCTGATGGTCCGATGATCAAACCATTGAATTTTCCTATTTACGGAGATTTGTATCTCAATCTGATTGAACTGATATGACCATAATTTTCAGTATATCTTATGGAGTAAATCATTCTGAGTCTTGGATAAATACGCTATGTGCCGGCGCGGAGCAACTTAGGATAGAGCAATTTTCTGCCCACGCCATTTCAGAGAACCTAAGGGATTTATTGCTGGAAATAGATCGGATTCCATTGCAATCACCGATATGAATTTCAACAATATCCCAATAATCACTATGAATTTTTGAAGTCTTGGTCAAACTCAAATTTTAGCGGGAGATGAAGGATAATATTATTTTGAGCGTCATTGCGACCGTGAACGTTATCATCTTCTATTCCCTTTCGGGAATAGAAGACTTCGTATTCAATTTTATACCGCCAGATACGCTCACATACATTGAAGCATCAGAGCTGCTCTTTGATTCTTTAAAACCCCATCCCACAAGACCACTTTGCTACGCCTTTTTATCTGGATTGCCGAAACTATTCGATCCCCACCTTACCACTTTCCAATATATTGGCTTCGGGATAGTACTCAATGCTGCTGCTTGGCTTGGATCAATCATTCTGTTCCATAAAACACTTAGACTTTATTTCTCCCGTAAACTGTCTTTCCTATTCGGCTTAATTCCGATTTTTCTCTTCGGTGGCATCGCGAATATTTTCAATATGCTGACTGAGTCTCTTGCCTTATTTATCTTGACTTCAATAGCTTACTACATACTTAGGTATGATCAAAAAAAGAAAATTGACGCTTTATTGATTGCTGCGGCGCTCCTGAATCTGCTCATTTTGATACGTCCAGGATTCGTATATGCAGCGCTGCTCGGTTCTACCGCAGTGATCATAGTTATGGCAAGAAATACTTTAATGAAGTATAGCAAAACCTGCATTAGCTTATTCGTAATCTCTATACTTTCCATTGCGATTCAAAATGCAGCGATGTACAGAGAGTATGGGAAACTAAGCACTTCATTTATAGGCAAAATAACTTGGTACCAATACCTAGGAGCTGAAACGTACGCTTCGGTCAAAGAATTACCTTTTGACGCAGTGCAAGAAAGGAGAACAGAACTCCTGTCAATGCTAACCATCCAAGAAAAAATCGAACGCTGCGATGATGATATAAAATCTTTGGTGAGCTCTCATCCAACTGTCGTGCTCAGAGAATGGGGCGGCAATATTACCGAGAACAGTACGGCGGGATCTGCACTCTTATTATTGATCAAACAGAAAAGCACAAAGCCGTTTGAGGCAGATGTTTCTGGCTTGCTCTATGCCGCTACAAAAATTCAAAACATTCTTTTTACCCTAATATTTCTGGCATCTGCAGCCCTAATACTGATCGATCTGCCCAAGCTCAGACCGGCTCTAATACTTCTCGCCTCGATGATATCCTATGTCATGCTAACTTCAGGTATCTCGTTCAGACAAGGCGATCGGTTCCACTATATTCTTTATCCATTGATACTCATTCTCTTCCTGATCTTGGTAAGAGATCGCACCTGGGCACGATCATGGCTGCGAAAGCGGTAGAACATTGACTTCGACATCAGTCTAGGAATCTCTACAAGTATTTCGTTGACGTCCAAAATTAATTTACTATTTTCCGTTATGTTTTTTAGAAAAATAGTTTTCACATCGTTCTTGATCATCTTCGGTTCGTCTATCGGAAATACGTTGAAGGCTCAAAAATACCAAGACGTGATCCTTATGAAGACCGCAAAAGTATTGCGGGGCACCATCACCGACAGCGTACCTGGCGAAACTGTGACCATAGCCCTTTACGACAGCATTTTTGTGACGGTGCAAAGACCAGATATACATCTTATTACAAAAGAATTGTATAGGCCGACACGCCAAGAAGTAGAAAAGAAAAAAACGGAACGGACACGTCAAAAAAACGATGAGAATCTTTATCGCGCAGTACTGGAAGCTGGCTATGGTTTTCCTATTGGCCTAGAAGATTATCGACAGTTTAAATTGAGCGTGTTCAACGGGGTCGGCCTGGAAGATACATTCTTTATGGGAGTCTCCGTCGGCTTGAGGCTTATTCCAGAAGTTGATGCCACAATAATCCCCATTACCTTCGATCTGAAAATAATCCCGTTAAAATCAAAATATTCGCCAGTATTAGCCTTCGGTGGAGGGTTGAGCCTTCAGCCTAACCAGATGTGGGAGACAGCGAGCCCAGTTCTGCGCGGCGAACTGGGAGTGCGCATCGGTGGCGGAACTTCTTCGGCCATCATTCTTGGCTTGGGCTATGAAGAATATGATGTAATTCTGATGAGTGATAAATTCCTGTCTTTTTCGCCGACCACCAATAGAAAATTTTCTGGGAAACTGCAATGTGCCACTTTGAACTTCGCTTATATGTTTTAGAAGATTAAACTGCTTGACATTCCGTATTCATTCAAACCCACGGTAGGGTAAGTCGACTTCATGCGGTTATGTGTAGAGCACAATATCCCACACGCACCGATACTAAAATCCAAACCAGCGAACCGGTAAATTGACCAAAGGTATCGTAAGCGCAATTCTCACTAAATCGGCGAGCCATCCACATGGTATGAAAGTGCGCCTAGAAGATGGGTAGGTAGGCAGGATGATGAAATTGCTTTAGACCTGAATTCCCTTTCGCTTCCCACCGATCCTTGCATTAATTCCCATCCTGGCGCTTGGCGCCGCTAGTGAACCCACCCTTCCGGAAAAGTCAAATCAACCGGCCGAGCGCGGCTGGAAAGGTGCACCATACTTGACATTCTTGCCTTGACCCAGACCTGAATACTTGACCGCCCTAACCAATAAGCTTCTTTTGAATCTGAGCTCAATTCAGCTTCAGGTCATCCGTTTATAAATCTCTGATTCCTAATTAGAGTCTGTCAATACAGTCGGGTGGCTGGATCAAAGAGTTCGATAGCAACGCGCGCGCAGTTCTAAAAATTAAGGAGTTGACATTGGTCATCGACTGTTTTTAGAACAAGTACAAGGCAGATAGCGGACTCTATGGACAGACACTAATTAGAACCTAATTCAGGTTTTGAGCTTCCTTTCAAACCGAAGGTTGAAGGAATAAAGTTTCAAAACATTGTTCACCTTTCGGTTTTCATTTCGATGCCCAAGAAATAATCGCTTCGAAATAATCTCAATACCATGAAAAAAATCATCCCCGTTTGCCTGTTTTGGGCATTCGCCATAACATTACCTGCGCAAGAATTAAATCAACATTGGGCCACCGAACTGATCAATGAAGCTGGCTTAGCCTTAGAAGAGCTGGCCGTGGTAATTCCGCATCAAGAAGGCAGTTTAGTGGCCGGCAAGTCGGCTTCGGCCTTAGGATACGATATGTATGTAGCGGCTTATGATGCAAACGGGGCGCTCCTTTGGGAAGAATATATCGACACACCAAACAATAGCGAATTTACCCACATGGTCGCCGATGGAAATGGGAATTATTATTTGCTCGGTTTCGAGGTTCTGGGTGCTTTTTTTAGCCGCAGCGTGCATTTGGCAAAGATCAATTCGGCAGGCGCAATTCAATGGCACACCGTATATTCAGGCCCCGAAAATATCCATGCTTGGGCAAAAGATATTGTGCTAAGCGATGGCAAGCTCCACATCTGCGGCCTTGAGGATCAACCCGATGGATTTGATTCAGGTTTCGTGGCACAGTTTGATCTTGACGGAAACTTACTATGGGACAATGATTTCAACCCCAGCCTTGGAAATGACCTCACGTCGATCACGGTTTCGCCCAATGGTAATGTAACAGCGGCAGGTTACGCTGATGGCGAGTTTTCGCTCTACGCCATCCAATATGACAGCAATGGAAATATAAATTGGACTTTTCCGGAGATTTTTGAAGGAGACGATGAGAAATGGTTCTCAGATATTACAAGCGATGAAGATGGGTTTTTGTACACCCTGGTGACCGTAGAAACGGGTTTCTTTGAGCAATCTGTCCTTACCCAAAAAAGAACCAACGATTTCGACCTTGTTTGGGAGCAGACGTTTAACACCGGAGAGCTTAACGAAGGTCTCTCCATCTCCATAGGCGGCGATTTATCGGTCTATGCATTTATTGAAGAAGAGAGTAATTTCGATCTCCTGGCGCGTGTGGTCAAGATCAGCAGCACAGGCGAAGAAATATTCAATGTATATGATGAGATCGATGATGGCTCTTCTTTTGTGAAGGGAGTTTTGGGTCAAAATGATCAAGTATTTACGGCAATGCGGGCATTGGGCTCATTCTGGATATCATCTTACACCGCCAGTGGCAGCTTGATCGAGACAGCCATCTACGATCAATCCCCGGCAAATTATCTGCGGGATATCGCGGTATCGGGCCAGCATCTTTTGGCTGTGGGAACCGAATCTCAAGGCCTTAACTCAGGCCTGCTGAGCCTTAACACTGTCGATCTTTCAGAAGATTATTTCATAACCACCAGCGGAGAACCCATGCCCGATGCCCGACCAGGTGAAATCACAGCCGAAGACGGCAATATCTGGCTCTCAACCTTTGGTATTTCCGCCCCGACCGGCACCTTCGCCATCAGCAAAATAGATGCAGCAGGCAGCGTGGTTTGGGAACACAGCATTTCACTCCCCTCTGTCGCTCCCAAATTTCTTCACCTCGCACCCGATGGGAATGGCAACATCATAGGGCTTTATCAAAATGGCCAAAATATTCAAACAGGGTATTATGGTCTCATGAAATTGGACAGTGATGGCAATGAAGTATTCAACACCTACATGGATGATGCTCCGGACTATATTGCAAGTGCGCTCTGCACCGATAATGATGGAAACAGCTACGTAGCCGGCTACAATCAGACCGAAAAGCTCATGTTTTTGGAACGGTATGACAGCGACGGAAGCCTGCAATGGCATGTAGACTACGAAAGCCCATCGCCTACTTTCCCATTTGCCATGCCCTTTGATATCCAGTATACCGCTCAAGGCAAATTGGTGATCGGTGCGTCGCATAAAGGTGCGAATGAAATCAATGACCTTCATCTATTTCAATACCTGACCGATGGGACGCTGGACTGGCACGAAGATGTGATAAACCAAGGTGGCAGTGCTGTAGTGCTCTTGGATATGGAAATTGACGTCAATGGCGACATCTACATCTTCGGTTCATCGGGCTTCGGATATGTGGCAGCAAAATTTTTGCCAACTGGCACGTCGGAGTGGACTTATAGTGGATCTACCTCAGCAACACAAGCCCCCCGGAGTATGGCACGGGATATGGAAGGCAATCTTTATCTCACGCTCAGCTCGGCCAGCAACGCTTCTTTCATAAAGCTTAGCCCTTCCGGAAATCTGCTTGTCGAAAATTCGGTCACTACTAATTCTACGGGTGCTTTTTACTTCTCAGAAGAGAGCGAAATCATCGATAATAAACTCGTAGTGCTTGGCGACCATCTCAATGCTGCTTTCGGTACCGTAAGTTTTCAAATGGTGCTCAGCAGCAATCTCGAACCCATGTTTATCGCAATCGACTCACTGGAGACAGCCGATATTTTCTCTTCTAGCCTTGATGGTGATGGAAATATTTATGGCGCCTATATGACCGGAACGCTGTCGCTGGGCAAGGGAGCACGATCTGCCATCGTGAAGAAGTTCTCGATGGAACCGCTTGGATTGAAAGAGCACAGGGACGTAGCCGAGATAATGACGATCTATCCCAACCCTACAAGTGGCGACTTTGAATTAGCTTTCAAACAGCCACAGCCCGGTAGCTTTCAAATCTCTATCAGGGATATTCAGGGGAGACTGGTACATCGATTCACACCGCAGAGCGCGAGCCCTCCAATTCCGTTGCGGTACTCGTTTCCGAATGGTATGTCACGTGGCATCCATCTGATAGAACTCCAGACCGCCGATACCAGAAGGTCACAGCCAATCATACTGGAATGATAAGTCCAGCAACTCTCTTATAGTCAAAACGATTTGCGAGAAAAGCGCCGCCGAAAGTTATTTGCTGATCCACATTCCAGCATAGAGCTTATTTCCCGCCAAATGATTCTATTCAGATTTTTGACCTTCCTTCTTTATTTTATGCTGAATTTGACAGAGCCTAGGAGATAAATTCTTCATGGCCAATATCCTGAAGCCGTTTTTAATTAGGATTGAGAACAGCTGTTTATGAGTAAAGATGCATAAAATTGAATAATGTACAGAGTTCACTTGGGATAAAGAAGCGAAAGCATGAAATTTGAATTCACGGGAAGGGTGCTTTGATTATAAAAAATTCTACCGCGTTACATTTTCCGGCTTTAGGCCGTTACAGCTTTTTAGTGATCCTTATAGATTAGTTATAGAAAATATCTGAATTTCAGGATTAAACCTGCGCTTATATGAATGGGTAAAGGAATAAGAAGCCCGATTGCGGTTTACGTCAATAGTTTGGTTAATCGTTTGGTTAATATGACAATAGAGCATTCTGAAGAGAAAAATGTTTTTAGCACTCGCAGTCTTGTCCTTCTTTGGCTGCAATAAAGATGATTCCGACGAAAAGACATCAAGTCAAACCTATCAAATTTTCAATAGTTCAAATTCACCGATTCAAGCGGCCGATACAGATCAGATAACAGTATTAAAAACTAGATGGTGCCAATAATGTTTGGATCGGAACGAGGGAGCGCTCCAGCAGATTATTGGAATACAGCCAATCTACCGATACTTGGGCAGTTTTTGGAGATGAGTCTTTTGGAGATAGTATAAGCGCTGTTTTCGACATCGATTTTGACCAAGACGGATTTGCATGGATAGGCACCAGTGACGGTGTGTTCAAATTTGACGGAGTGGAATGGATATCATCCCTGCGAATTCTTCTCAATTCATATCCCAGTCAGTCAAGAAATATTCACGTGGATGATTTGAATCGGGTGTGGTGCTCCATACGTGGACACGTTTATAAACTTGAAAACGGCCTATGGACAAGTGTCTCAGACTCTAATACCCTATTTCCAAACCGAATACAGTCTATCAATTCTGACCAGAATGGAACCATATGGATTGGAACTTATCATGGCTTGATAAAATATGACAGAATAGGCTTTACTCAAATAGAGCATGAACCTGATATTCCAAACATGAATATTTACGATATTGAGCCCATCGAGCCTGATAATATTTGGGTTGGAGCAAATGGCGGCCTACATCAATTTATTGGTTCAAGCTGGCTTTCTGTCGATAGCGTTGTCTTTGACAACCCTCTTTGGGGTGACCAGGATTGGCTTGTTTCGGCAATAGACAGTCATGAGGAAACAAAATTGTTCGGCACTTGGAACATGGGTTTGGCAATCAACAATGGAAATGAATTTCACTTCTTGCGCGGAAACGAATTCGGCATTGACTCCAACAGGTTTCAAATCAATGAAGTGGAATTTGACTTGAGCCAGAACATTTGGATGGTGACACGACCGGGCAATGTTATTGTATACAACGCAGATGGCCTGAAATGACCGTGATAGGTACATCCGCCCTTAATTTGTTCTGAACTTTTGCCTAGAGCCAAGAATGTGATGGCAAGCGAAATAAGGCTGAAAAAAAGCCCAAGTACCCAGAACAGGGACATTTCTGTTCCCATTGATTGTTTCAGTGCAGGAGCATTTACTACAGCCGCTATTTTCCACCTTAGCTCATACTACATAGTACGCTGAATGCCTGAACACTACCGTTTCTTAGCAGACCGTTTTACATTTATTTACCCTTCTTTTACAAATTAGAAGAAGCAGGCCGAATCGGGATGAGTAGGTTTACCAAAACGGGATTATGAAATTAGCATACAAGATCTGCTTTCTTTTTTTGGTGAGCTCATGCATCGGCCAATCCAATTCAGATAAAAACTTCACGCCGAAGGCCGAGAAAATCAATCAAATTATTGGTCTTTATAACGATTATGGCGGCTTCAATGGTGCGGTTGCAGTGTCGCATAAAGGGGAAGTCATCTTCAAAAAAGGATTCGGCTTCGCCAATATGGAATGGGATATTCCCAATGAAAGCAACACTAAATCCCAAATTGCTTCGCTCACAAAATCCTTCACTGCCATGATCATCATGCAAATGGTAGATGAAGGAAAATTGGATCTACAAAAACCCATTTCCACCTATTTACCAGATTATCCGAAAGCCGTTGCCGATAAGGTCAACATTCATCAATTGCTTTCACATAGTTCTGGAATACCCAATGCCCGCAGTGACAAAAAAGTAAATCGGCCGGAAGAGATGGTGAATCAATTTGCCTATGAACCGCTCAATTTTGAACCTGGAACAGATTTCGACTACAGTAATTCTGGCTATACGCTTTTGGGGTTCATCATTGAAACGGTGACCAAAAAATCCTACCAAGAAGCTTTGGAAGAAAAGATTTTCAACCCGCTCAAGATGGAAAATAGTGGCCTTCACAGGCATAGGCCAATAATCAAAAATATGTCATCGGGTTACGACAAGTGGTACTCCGATTACTTCGATACGGATCATTCTGATGGATCTTCGGCATACTCAGCAGGTGGCATATATTCTACTGTAGACGATATGTTCTTGTGGGAAAGCGCATTGTCAAACCAAACTTTGATTCAGAAGAAATATATGGATATGGTCTCCACCAAACATAGTCAGGATGGCGATGGCCATTATGGATACGGATGGGAATTGAGAAAAATACAAATTGGCAACACTTCAGAAACCATTGAAACCATTGGGCACAGTGGCAGGATATCGGGATACCGCACTTCGATAGTACGAATTCCCACTACAAATTCTTGCGTGATACTCTTCAGCAATACCAGTCATGCATTTCTCAATGGGATCAACAAGGCCATTTTTGCCATATTGAATGACAGAACCTACGATGAACCTTTAAAACCGATCGCGCTCTTCATGGATAGAATTATAGCGCAAGAAGGCATTCTAAAAGGAATCGCATTTTTTAAAGCGCATAAGAAAGATGCAGAATATTACGTTTCCGAAGACGAACTCATCCTCTCAGGGTATCATTTTTTACAAAATAATAAACCCGATGAAGCGATTGAAATTTTCCAATTGGCCATAGAGACTTTTCCCAACAAATATAACCCCTATGACAGCTACGCAGAAGGATTGATTACGATAGGAAAGAGAAAGGAAGCACTGCTGAACTATAAGAAATCACTGAAATTAAATCCAAACAATAAAAATGCCGAACGCATGATCAAAAACTTGGAAAAAGAATAAAATATACCGTCCGAGCGCGCAATGACCACCAAATTCAATAAGAACTCCTTAGTACAAAATGCAGGTGTTTACGAAACCTTTTATTAACCTGGGTTCTTTATCTACAAAACACATTGATCTCGACCAAAAAGAAATGAAAATTGGGATTAGAAGCTTTTAACCTGATCCTAACCGCAATAATCGGCTTTTTGACTTTCGATAGCAATGTCTATGTTCAACAGTAAGTGCAGAGGACTGCTATTCCGTTTCTTCCATCCATTCTTTATCGTTGCTTTTACGCGAAATACGGATGACCTAGAGCGATTATTCAAATTTGGACTCGGTTATATTCTCTATTTCGTAACCATCTTCCTATTACACGCTTTCCAATTGGGTTCTTGTCAGGGGTGTTTCTATGTATTGCATTGAGCGTTTCGGTATTGCTTCTCGGTTTAAAAATGCTTGTTAAAACGCCCTAACAAGATCCTTTCCAATCTTGCTGTTCACCCTTTCGAATGCCACAAGTCCTTATGGAAATTGCTTCCTGTCGACCAAGAGATTACCCAGCTTCTGAATCTAATGGATCATGAATTCCGTATCATCCATTCACGATGGCATAGAAAGCAAGAATAGCAATAGTAAGTACCCACTTCTCGCAATACGCATTTGAAGATAGTATGCAAAATTTCAACCTTAAAGATTGAAAACTGCAATTAATGATGGCATTCAAATTGTCTGATAAATTAACATTCTTAACATAAGACCATTTTCGCATAAGCGAGCCCATAATATCTTTTCTAACTAAGACCTACGGAAAGAGTCCAGCTCAAGACATCGCCAATCAATATGCAAAGCAAGCCACTCATCTCAGTTATAATCCCAGTTTATAATCAGCAAAAATACTTAGCGCTTACGATCGAAAGCGTATTGGCTCAGACCTTTACAGATTTTGAACTTATACTGATCAATGATGGCTCTACGGATGAGTCGGCTAAAATAATCGCGCAGTATGCTGCGAGAGATTCAAGAATAAAAGCTATCCATATTGACAATTCGGGAAAGCCGGAAGCGATAAATCATGCGGCTTCACTTGCTCGGGGAGAGCTTTTTGCATTTATGGATCACGACGATCTGATGATGCCCGAACGCCTTGACTATCAGGCTAAATACCTTCATCAGAATGCTGAAGTTAGCGCCGTGAGCTGCAGCTGCCAATATGTGAACGAAAATGGAATCACAATGGGGATTCAACGCTACGGTAAGCCAGCGACTCCCGAAGAAAGCAAATCCCTGATGCAGCGAAAACAGCGCATCATGTGCTCCTTCACAGCGCTCACGGTCCATAAAGCGGCTTTTGAAAAAGTGGGGGGCCTGAGAAGTAAATATTGGCCCAGCGATGATGTTGATTTCATAAATCGGCTCCCCCAAAATGGACTATTGCTCGTAATACTTCCCAAAATACTTGTAAAATACCGTATTCATTCTTTGTCTACCACATCGTCAAATCAATGGCACCTATTCAGAATGGCCGAATACACTAATCTATGCATAGATTCGCGAAATGAGAACCGTGCAGAACCAACCTTTAAACAGTATACGGCTATGAGGGCAACAGACTCTAGGATAATGCGATTGAAAAGATATGCTCATAATCACGCCATCCTTCTGCTTCAGCAAGCCAATTTTCATCTTACGCTCAAAAACCCCGGCCGCTTCATATCTTGTATGATGCGCGCTTTCATTCTCGATCCAAAATATGTTTTGGTAAATGTCCGCAAGCGTCTGACTCTAAAAGCAGGCTGAGCGCAAAATCAGCAGATCCAGAAAAAAGGATTTTCTCTAAAACTAATTTTGCGCTAATCTTAAGCATAAATCTAAACGCAACTTAAGCCAGCATCTATGTTCGAGCTATCGCTTTTTACATTCAATGGAGATCTATCAAGGATGTCAATTCCTGAATCACTCAATAACCCTTTTGCGGAGTCCATTCCCGATATTGCAAAATTGGCGGCTCACGAGCTTCAGGATTTCATTGCCTTGGAATCCAAATACTGGAAATACGATATTCATTTGAGTGAAGGTAAAATGTTTGGTGTTCTGGTCATTGAAATGCCAGATCGAAGCTATCGGTATTTGGCAGCAAGCTCAGGGAAACTTCCGGGAAACGCCATGTCAAATAAATTTGTCCCATCGGTCTTTGATGATTCCACAGATGATTTTTTCATTAATAATGGCATGAGAGCACTCACCGAAATAGGTAAAGAGATCAAAAATTCTACCGACCCTTTGCGCATTGAGACATTAAGAGCCAAACGCAGATTAAAATCCCTTGCCTTGCAGAAACGGCTTTTTGAAAATACCCGATTCACCAATATTTCCGGTATCCAGAAAAACGTTCTTGAAATATTTACCGATTCATCTCAAGGCAATCCCCCTTCGGCCGCCGGCGAGTGCGCTGCACCCAAACTTCTCAAGTTTGCATTTGAGAAGCAGCTCAGACCAATAGCGTTGGCGGAATTCTGGTGGGGTAAAAACCCGAATAATCAAGGTCGGAGCCACAAATTGTGCTATCCGGCATGCAAGAATAAATGCCGCCCCATTCTAGAATTTATGCTAAGTGACGATGGATTGTATGAGCGGGCTGTGGGAAAGTGATGGATGATTTTGGAACTATTCTGCTACACATTTCAGAAATGCTACTTAATGACTAATAAAACGGCTCATCAACGAGAGCACTTTCATTACGCATTTTTTCTTCTTTAATGCTCACGCGATTGCCGTTGCAAAGTAGAACCATTATAGAAAAATCAATCGCTAGGATCGGCCGACCAGTTTTAGAGATCGAGAAGTTCAAATAATCTCTATCGGATGCCTAAAGGATCATTAACTTTCGGCAATGCTTCAAACATTCAACTTCTTCGCTTTGGTGCTAATTGGAATCGGCTTTATGGCGTGCACCCCAAAATCTAATCGGCCACGGCTCGCGAACCAAAGTTTGAACTACAATTGCATCGAACGAAAATTCGCAATATTCAATGATTCAACTTCCTACGAAAGAGAATCTCACCGTAGATTTCACTTAGAACTTTATAAAGACTTTAACGGATATGTGGCTGTGTGGACGGATTTGATACCAACAATAATACTGGACACTTCGTCCACTGAATTTCAAAATATAGTTGATGATAATGAGTTCACCGATTTATTGAACACAGAATTTAGATTAAACCCTGATGGAGATATAGACTCGATAATAAATTGGTCGCAAGTGAATGAATATATTGATTCATTTCAGTCAATATATCTTGAGAACAACGGCACCTCAAGTCACGACCAGACTAAAATTCAGTCTTTTTTAGATTCGTTCAACACCCAACAACATTTAATGAATACATGGTATAAAGGAATTGGCATTTATCACAACTTTTACAGCATTGATGCCAATTTTACCGACACCCTAGTAATACAGCCCTACGCTTCATATTTGAAAAACGACGAAAAATCGTCAGATGCCAGAATCACGATCAGCTTGCCGAACGCCCAATTAGTTGATTATTTGGTAACAACTGAGTCTCGCGGGACGACTGATACATCTTTTATCACCGAACTAGAAAAACTTTCTAATAATGAGCTCGATTTTAGTATTTTCACTAATATTCGGATGGTAGATTCGATTTACTATAGGTACAACAAACCAAGTATGGCTCTGGAATCGCTGTTTTTTAATCGGTATATGGAGATTGACACCATGATTTTTATTCAACAAATTTGGATCGATAGAGAGTAATTTAGATATGTCTAAGGGTTACAACTCTGATAAGGCATTATTTTAAAGCTACCTTTATAGAATCGACTCAATCGACGCAAACACTATTTGAAATGGAAATAAAAGCAATAAAAACGGAACAAGATTACGATCAAGCCTTGGCTAGGTTTGAAACCATATTCCACGCCGAATCAGACACGCCCGAAGGTGACGAGGCAGAAGTACTTTCGATCTTGATCGAAAAGTATGAGGAAGTAAATTACCCAATAGGGATGCCTGACCCCATAGAAGCAATTAAATTCTGTATGGAACAAATGGGGATGAAACAAAAAGACCTCGCAGAAGTCGTGGGATTTACCAGCAGGGTAAGCGAAATCTTAACCAAAAAACGCAAGCTAACTTTGGGCATGATCAGAAAACTAAGTGCCGCGTTGGAGATACCGACGGAAGTTTTGGTGCAGGAATATTAATGATATACTTTATTTATTCCAGTAGCCAAATGCACATCGATCATCGCGCCCGCGCACTTCCAATATAAGCTCGTAGCGAACACCTAAAAACCTATCATATCACAATTTGACCTGCTTATAGATCAAGGTGACATCTCTGTAGATCATCTGTTAAATGGATTGCGAAAGGCGGTGCGAACGCGGCCCACTGTTCAAAGTAAGTGACGAATATTCAATAGAATATTGAGATATTTCCTAACACCATTGCCGCCGTGACCCTCATTCGATGAAGTTCTCAATATTTGTATCTTTAAGCAATGGAAAGCAACCAGCAAATTAGCATCGAAATTGATACATTGACCAACTCCATCGTCAATAGAATCACAGGGGACAGCTTTGATACACAAATACTGGAAATCGGGAAAAAGGATTTGAAAGCAATAAGCACAGGTTGGAATTTTGATTGGAATGCAGAAAGCGAAAGTGATGCCGTCGTATACAAACTGATTATCGAAGAAAACTTCAACGTAATCCAAGGATTGATAAGTTTGAAGTATCGAGATGGCTTCGTTTTAGTGGCGTTAGTTGAAAATGCCGATTTCAATATTGGCAGGAACAAAGTCTATTATGGAGTTGCGGGAAATTTGTTCGCCTTTGCTTGTAAACAATCTTGGGACAAAGGCGATTTCGGCTATGTTTCATTCAATTCCAAAACAAATTTAGTCGCTCACTACAAAAAGCTCCTAGGGGCCAAAAGCGTAGGCAAATCCACACAAATGATAATCGAGCCGAAAGAAGCGCTAAATTTGATAAACCATTACTATATAGTTTGAAATTATGGGACACATTAAAGAACCTGATGGCATTACGCTGGTAGTTGAAAAAAAAGATTTGAGTTCAGACGCTGAACGAGAAATCAAGGATTTCATACAGAAGAGCAAACAGAAAAACAAGAAGTTTTTTGAAAGTCTAAAAACAACTGCGCAGCATTAAGGAATTTTTACTGACCCCAGAATAATTTGAATTGACGGGTTTTCATTTTTGCAAACTGTTGAGCACCTAAAACCGAAAGCTAATCTATTGATGGACTGGAGCACTCCCAACACAAACTGGTGAAGCACAACAAAAACCCATCATTTCACAATTTGACATCCTTATTGATCAGGGAGCCATCTCTGTAGACCATCTGATTAAATGGAATGCGAAAGGCGGTGCGAACGCGGCCCACTGTTCAAAATCAAAAAAAACAACTTGCTATTGCTGTTCCCGCCGAGTGAGAAGTATGGGCTTTTGGGGTGAAGTGAACGCAGCCGAAATATTCCTGAATGTTGGTAATGAAAAACTCCCATTTAAATCTCAGTTCGCCAAACACTCCAACCCCTCCCAATTTTCCTTAAACCTTTCCCTCCCCTATTTGCTATCATTCCGTAGATAGTACCTTTGACCCCATTTCAAAAATCCAGTGATTAGAAAAGCAATTAACACCTTCTTTTTGGCACTGCTCACCCTACTCGCCGCCTGCTCGGAAGAAGAAAACCCCATTGGCAATGGCCCTTCCGGTCGTGGTGCCATGAGCGCCGACTATGTGGTGGTAAACCCGCGCCCTGTGGCCAATACCATAAGTGTGACTGGTGCCTTGATGCCCGCCGAAAGTGCCATGCTCAGCGCGCAGACTGCCGGCCAAGTGAAGGAAATCTATTTTAGCGAAGGCGAAAAAGTAAAGAAAGGCCAACTCCTCGTAAAGCTCGATGACCGTCAGTGGTTGGCACAGCGCAACAAACTAAACGCCCAGCTCAACACCGCCCAAAAAGACGTAAACCGTAAAGAACAGCTCTCTGACATACAAGGCGTAAGCCAATCTGCGCTCGATGATGCTTCGCTGCAAGTAGAATCCATAGAAGCCGATAAGCAAGAGCTGGAAGTGATGATAGAATATGCCGCCATCCGCGCGCCTTTCAGCGGGCAGATAGGCCTGCGCAGCGTGAGCCCCGGTGCTTACCTTTCAGCTGGCAGCCCCGTGGCCAGGTTGGTGCAGCTCGATATGCTCAAGTTGGAATTCAACGTGCCCGAGCGCTACGCCACCCAGATTCGTGAAGGCCAAGCGGTGCGCTTTACCATTGCCGGAAGCGACAGCAGCTACAGCGCCACCGTCTATGCTACCGAGCCGGCCATCAGCGAAAGCAGCCGCGCCCTGCGCATTCGCGCCCGTGTGCCAAACGAAGAAAACCAATTGATAGCCGGCGCCTTTGCGGAAGTCACCCTATCGCTGGACAGCATAGCCGATGCCATGCTGGTGCCCACGGAAGCCGTGGTGCCGCAGCTCAACGAGCAGATCGTTTATCAAATAAAAAACGGAACCATAAAAAGCATTAAAATAAAGCAAGGCATACGCCTGCCAAGGCTTATCCAAATCCAAAGTGGGCTCAGCCCCGGCGACACCGTAATGGTATCGGGACTTTTGCAAGCCAAAGAGGGTGCACCCGTAAAAGCGGGCAATCAAATAGAAGTCGAAAAGTTGAATAATTGATAAATACGTCTGAAATTATTACTATAATGCTGAAAGCATAAAAGATGAAATGCTCTATTCATTCTCCTAAAAGCTGGGATTTACATAGTCCTGAAGATTTTTATAAATGTGAGGATCTGGCGTGCGGTGGCAATTCGAAAAATGTGCGTACCGAAGACGCGGAGCGGTTGAGAACACAGAAACCTTTAAAACAGACGCGCTCTGTAACTTTGAGATGCGCAGCGTTCGCGTGGGTTTTGTGCGTCAAGCGCAGGCTCAAATTTGGATTTTTCGGTGCCTTTTTTGTTTTACTTTTTATGTCGGTTTTCAAGTTTTTTTATGGTCGCCATGAGCTCGCTTCCTTTGGTCGCTCGGTTGAGCAAACAAAAAGTAAAGAGAAAATAAAATTTCGATATATCTTTTGCTAGATAGAGCTGAGTAAAAAAGTACGAAGTAAATGAACCTCTCATCCCTTAGCATACAGCGCCCCGTTTTGGCCATGGTTTTCGCTATTGTCATTCTCATCTTTGGCTTTATCGGGTTCAATTATCTCGGCATACGCGAATACCCCAGCGTAGATCCGCCCATCGTTACGGTCACCACCAATTACACCGGTTCCAGCGCCGACATTATCGAGTCGCAAATAACGGAGCCACTCGAAGAAGAGATCAATAGTGTGGAAGGCATTAAAACGATGAACTCCATAAGCGCCGATGGCCGCAGCACCATCAAGGTAGAGTTTGACCTTGGTACCAATATGGACAATGCTGCCAACGACATCCGCGACAAGGTATCGCAGGCCGTGCGTAACCTGCCTCCCGATGCCGACCCGCCCATCGTGCAAAAAAGCGATGCCGACTCCCAGACCATCTTTGCCATTACCGTGCAGAGCGAGAAGCGCAACCTGCTCCAGCTCTCAGACATTGGCCTAAATATGTTCAAGGAGCGGCTACAGACCATAGACGGTGTAAGCGAGATAAACATTTGGGGCGATAAGCGCTATGCTATGCGCCTGCAGCTCGACCCCGACCGGCTCTCGGCCTTTAAGCTCACCCCGCTCGTCGTGCGCGATGCCCTGCTGGCGCAAAATATAGAATTGCCCACAGGCCGCATAGAAGGTTACCGTACCGAATTGGTAATCCGCACCTTCGGAAGGCTCAGCACCGAAGAAGAATTTAACAACCTGCTGATAGCCGATCGCGATGGAGCGCTCATCAAGCTAAAAGATGTGGGCCGTGCCGAGCTTGCGCCACAAAACGAGCGTACCCTCCTGCGCGGCAATGGCGGCATACCTATGATAGGCATTGCCATACAGCCGCAGCCGGGTGCTAATTATATAGAGATCGTTGACGAAGTAAAGAAGCGCGTAGAACAGATCAAAAAAGACCTACCCGAAGATATTTCGCTCGGCGTGGCGCTCGATACCACCGCCAGCATCCGCAAGGCAATCGAAGAAGTGCAGATGACCGTATTTATCGCCTTTGGGCTGGTGGTGCTCGTCATCTTCTTCTTCCTCCGAAACTGGCGCACCACGCTCATCCCTGTCATCACCATCCCCATCTCGCTCATCGGCTCCTTTTTCGTAATGTACATCGCCGATTTTTCCATCAATATACTCACCCTCTTGGGAATAGTGCTGTCTACAGGGCTTGTGGTAGATGATGCCATTGTGGTCATGGAAAATATTTACGCCAAGGTAGAGAAAGGCCAAGACCGTGTGCAGGCCGCATTTTCTGGTAGCCGTGAGATCTTTTTTGCCGTTATTTCCACGACCATTACGCTTGTGGCGGTTTTCCTTCCGGTAATATTTTTGACCGGTGTTACAGGCCGACTTTTCAGGGAATTTGGCGTGGTGGTAGTCGGCAGCGTTATTATTTCTTCCTTCATCAGCCTAAGCCTTACCCCCATGATGAGCTCACGGATTTTGAAAAAGTCGGAGCCTAAAAGCAAAATAGGCAGCCGTATAGGCAAATGGATAAAAGATACCGGTGACAAATATGAGCATTCGCTGCATGGCTTTATGGACCGCAAGTGGATTTCTTTCGCCATCATTGGCCTTTCATTGGCTCTCACTTTGGGCTTGGGCAGTTTGCTCCCATCCGAATTGGCGCCGCTGGAAGACAAGAGCAGGTTAAGGATATTCGCCACAGCGCCCGAAGGCACATCTTATGAGATGATGGACGACTATGTGGAGCAGATGGTGCAGCTCACCGATACCATGGCCGAAAAGGAATCGATATTATCGGTTACTTCACCTGGTTTTGGTTCGTCCAATAGCATCAACAGCGGGTTTGTACGGCTTACACTCGTGCCACCCGGCGACCGCGAAAAAAGCCAGATGCAATTGGCCGGAGAGCTTACCGCCGAAATGCGGAAATACAATTTTGCACGCGCCTTTGTGTCGCAAGAGCAGACCATACAAGTGGGCGGTGGCGGCCTTAGCGGCCTGCCCATCCAATACGTGGTGCAGGCACCTACCATTGATCATCTCAAAGTGATCATCCCCGAATTTATGGCCCGCGCCAATGACAATCCGGCTTTTGATGCAGTTGATCTCGATCTCAAATTCAATAAGCCCGAGCTGAAGGTGGAGATAGACCGCGACAAAGCACGCGAGATGGGCGTGGAAGTGGCCGACATTGCCCAAACCTTGCAGTTGCTTTACAGCGGACAGCGGTTTGGTTATTTCATAAAAGATGGAAAGCAATATTACGTAATAGGCGAAGCCATGCGAATCGGCCCGCGATGAGCCCGGCGATCTTACGGGGATAACCGTGCGCAACCAAGCCGGCGAGACCGTGCAGCTCGATAATTTGGTGCGCACCAGCTTTGAGAGCAGTCCGCCGCAGCTCTACCGGTACAACCGTTTTGCGGCAGCCACCTTTTCGGCGGCACCGGCAGGCGGTACCACCATAGGCGATGGCATTAAAAGCATGGACAAAATAGCCGCCGATGTGTTGGACGAAACTTACACCACCAGCCTGGCGGGCACTTCCAAAGAATTCAGCGAAAGCTCCGGCAGCCTTATTTTCGCCTTTTTGCTGGCCTTGGTGCTGGTATATCTCGCGCTTTCGGCACAGTTCGAGAGTTTCCGCGATCCCTTTACCATCATGCTCACCGTGCCATTGGCCATCGGCGGCGCCATTCTCGCGCTATGGCTTTTTGGGCATACGCTCAATATTTTCAGCGAGATCGGCATGATTGTCCTGGTGGGCATCGTTACCAAAAATGGGATTTTGATCGTGGAATTTGCCAACCAGCGCAGGCAGCAGGGCTTGAGCATTACCGAAGCGGCCATAGACGCGGCAGCCCAGCGCTTCCGCCCCATAATCATGACCAGCATGGCCACCATTCTCGGTGCCCTGCCCATAGCACTGGCACTTGGCGGCGGCAGCACCAGCCGCATTTCCATGGGCGTGGCCATTATAGGTGGGCTCGTATTTTCGCTGGTGCTCACACTGTATGTCATCCCCGTGCTTTACACACTCATTACCAGCAAGAAAGAGAAGGTAATGGTGCAAGAAATCAGAAACGAAGAGAACCAGAATGCGGCTGCGTAAAAACTTTTTCGGGGTGTTATTTTTGGGCTGTGCCTTATCGGCAAATGTCGCAGTGGCCAAGAACAGATGTCGCTGGAGCAATTGATCGACGCGGCGCTGGAGCAAAATTATCAGATACGCGTGTACCGCAATGATGCCCTTGCCGCTCAAAACAGCAATACCATCGGCAATGCCGGAATGCTCCCCGAAGTGGATATTACGGGAGAGCTGCGCCAAGAAATTGTGAATTCAGAACAGGTATTCCTCAGCGGCGAATCGCAAACGGCAGACAATGCCACCAACAATGCCCTTTCGGCCAATATCGGTGCCACTTGGATTGTTTTCGATGGCTTGGCCATGTTTGCCCGCAAGGAGCAACTCGAAAAACTGGAACTGCTCAGCCGTGCCGATCAGCGTTTTTACATCGAGCAGACAGTGGCCGATCTCGCCAACTCCTATTATCAACTCAAGCAAGAAACGGGGCTGCTGGCGGCTTACCGCAAATCGCTGGAAGTATCGCAATCCCGGTATGAATATGAAAAAAAGGCTTTGGAAGTAGGTGCTTCCGATGCACTGGATTTTCAACTGGCAAGGGTGGACCGCAATACCGACAGCTCGCTGGTATTGCAACAAGAAGCGCAGATCCAAGAGATCACCATCGCCCTGAACCGCATCATAAACCGCGACCTTACTGCCAAGATCATTCCCGTGGATTCCATCCGCCTGCAGAGCTCTTTCAACCTTGCAGAACTGATGGCCAGGGCGCGTGAAAACAACGCCCAGCTCAACCGGCAGCAGCTCAGTGAACTTATCGCCTTGAGCGAAACGAAAATCCTGCGCGGGGCGCTCTTTCCGGAAGTGGAAGTTTTTGGCAATTACAACTTTAACCGGCAGACCAATGAAGTGGGTTTCCTACAATCGCGGCGCAGCTTTGGCCCCGACTTTGGGGTGCGCGTGCGCTTCAACCTATTCTCAGGTGGGCAAGAGCGCATAGCCAGCCGCAATGCCGCCATAGCATTGCAAAACGAAGAACTCATTTACGAAGATCTCAATGCCGAAGTAGAAGCATCACTCCGCGTGGCCTACCTGCGCTGGACAAGCGGCACCAAGCAGGTAGCTTTGGAAAAGGAAAGCGTGGCGGCAGCAGCACAAGCCTTGGAAATCGCCAGCAGGCAGTACGAACTCGGCAGCCTTACCAATGTAGATTTCCGCATCATCCAGCTCAATGCCATCAATGCCGAGACGCGATTTCTAGAAGCCCAATATATCGCTAAAAGCCGGGAGATAGAGCTGCTGCGGATGAGTGGTGGCTTAGTGGGTGGTAGGATGTAATTCTGGACACAGAGAGCCACAGAGAAGTCACAGAGTTTGTGATTGGTGGTTGATGTTTTGTTGTGGGTCCTTGCTTTGAATTATGACATCCAGTCAAGGAGCTTATCACGCTTTTTAGCGGGACGATCAAGTCTAAACTTTGGGCTCAAGGGGTACTCTGTGACTTCTCTGTGGCTCTCGCTGTAACCCTACCCAAAAGCCCATTTACAAAATATTTTACATACCTTGATCAATATGGAACAAGACCCATTGACATGGAAAGTAATAGGAGCTGCCATAGAAGTCCACAAACATCTTGGTCCTGGAATGCTTGAATCGGCTTACGAAAAGTGTCTTTATTATGAATTAGAAAAACTCGATTTTGAAGTTCAAAGGCAATTGTATCTTCCGCTTTTCTACAAAGAACTTTACCTTGACCATGCATATAGAATTGATCTCTTAGTGAACGATGAACTTATAATAGAGTTGAAGACAGTCACAGGGTTTACCCCAGTAGATGAAGCCCAGATATTGACTTACATGAAATTTGCCAAGAAGCCGAAAGGTTTGCTAATAAATTTCAAAACATCCAGACTTAAAGATGGGATAAGGAGATTCGTGATCTAGTAAGGGACACAGAGCCCCAAAGAGAAGTCACAGAGCCACCACCTATCCAAAAAAATCTTGGTGCCCCACTGTGCTTTTTTCTCTGTGAAACTCTATGGAACCCCACCCCACCCTAAAAAACTCTGTGGAACTCTGTGCTATTTTCTCTGTGGAACTCTGTGTATCCAACCCAGCCCAACTCTAAGACGCTCTGCGCAGCCCTGTGCTTTTTTCTCTGTGGAACTCTGTGTAACCAACCCAGCCCAACTCTAAGACTCTCTGCGTAGCCCTGTGCTTTTTTCTCTGTGGAACTCTGTGTAACCAACCCAGCCCAACTCTAAAACTCTCTCTGCGTAGCTCTGTGCTGTTTTCTCTGTGTAACCGCTTATCAACCAAAATTCATTACTTTCAGACCCTGAGCCTTCAGCCCTGATCCCATGAAAAATCTAATCCTCTGCATTGCCTTTTTTATCTTTTCTACGCTAAGCCATTTGGCGGAAGCCCAAAACATCTACACGCAAGGGCGGCAGGAAGCCATGCAATACATGCAGAAAGCCGAACTGGCCAAGCGCGGCGCTGCTTTCAACAATGCTTACCAAGAATATACGAATGCCATAACAGTAGACCCCAATTATGCCGAAGCTTATATGAAGCGAGCCTTGCTTTTACAGCAAATGGGAAGGTATACCGAGTCGGAAGCAGACTATAATAAGGCCATTGACATTAATCCGTACAGCGATATTTATTATGATCAGCGCGCACGGTTAAGAATACTTCAAAGCGACTACAGAAACGCCGTATCGGATTTGAGCAAAGCTCTCGAACTCAGTCCTTACGATAAAAACCTACTGAACACCAGAGCATTGGCCGAATTGGAAGGAAATGATTTTGAAAGAGCCATTGAAGACTTCAATTTTATGCTCAAGCTAAACCCGAAGGATACCTTGGCCTTTTTGAAGCGGGCGCTCACCTACACCCGGATGGACGATTACGAAGCCGCCCGCGCCGATCTCGACAGCGCCCTGATACTCGCGCCGCGTTCTGAACTTGTATACGATATCCTCGGATTATTTTACTTACACTTCGAAGAACTTGAAAAATCTACAGAAGCCTTTACCAAATCAATTTCCCTAAACCCTGCCTTTGCCATAGCCTATTATAACCGGAGTGTAAGCCGCAAGCAAATGGGGCTCACCGAGCAGTCTGTGAGCGATCTAAACATCGCTATCTCCTTGAATCAAGATTTTCCTAATGCCTATTTCAACCGGGCCGTGAGCAATAAACAGATGGGCAATATGGATTTGGCCATAGAAGACTACTCCAAGGCCCTGGCCATAGAGAGCGATTACACGGATGCACTTTTCAACCGAGGCTTTTCCAAAAGCATGCTGGGAAGCTATGCAGAGAGCCTACCAGACCTTGATAATGCCGTGCGGACAAATCCTAATTCGGCCGATGTTTACAATCTCCGTGGCAATGTGAAATCGTTTTTTGGGAAATACATGGAAGCGATAGAAGATTACGATAAGGCCATAGAACTAAATGGGCAATACGCGGAAGCTTATTTCAATAGGGGGATCACCAAAATATTGAGCTATCAAGATCAAGATGGATGCGCTGATTTGGAAAGAAGCCTTCAATTGGGCTATGAAAAGGCCAAAGAGAAAATCCCGTATTTCTGTCGCGGACCGAAATAGGCCAAAAAAAAGACCCTTCCGGCCGCAGCCGAAAGGGTTTAAGTTATTTATTCCTCTGGTCCTTAGATCAAATCCAAAGCCCGAAGAAAGGGCTTTTCTTACCGCTTGCTTTCTGTGAAAGCAAGTGTAACATTTGATTTAAAAACCTGTTTGGAATTATCAGACATCATACACCTCCTTCTTATTAGTTTAACTTAACGCAAGGCCGCTTACAATTAATTTATGCTGCTCTGCCAAACGCTACCGGCACCCCGCCGGATTTCATAGCCCAAGTAAGGGATATTATTTCAAGAACGAATACGAATCGAAAATGTTTTCAAACGATCAATTATTAAAAACTTAAATCACCTCCATCGCCGCAAGGAGCGACTCAAAGATCAGCCTGCCATCGGTATTACCCAGCAAAGGGTCTGAAGCCCGCTCGGGATGGGGCATCATACCAAATACATTCTTTCCCTTATTGGTTACTCCGGCTATATTCTCAAGCGATCCATTGGGATTGCTGTCCTTGTTGAAATGGCCTTCCTTATCACAATATCTAAAAACAACTTGTTCGTTTTCATTAAGTCGCTTCAGCACATCGGCTGAAGCGTAATACCTACCTTCGCCATGCGCGATCGGAATTTTTAGTACTTGATCAGAATCAAGACCCGCAGTTAAGAGCGTACTGCGAGTGGCTGCTTTCAAATAAGTATTGGCACAGATAAATTTCTGCGTATCGTTATGAAGGAGCGTACCCGGTAGGAGCCCAGCCTCGCAAAGTATCTGAAACCCATTGCAAATACCAAGGGCATAGCCGCCTTTACTGCAGTGCTCCATAACGGACTCCATAATGGACGAAAAACGGGCTATGGCGCCCGAGCGAAGGTAATCGCCGTATGAAAAGCCACCTGGCACCAAGATAAAGTCGGCACCTTTCAGGTCGCGGTCCTTATGCCAGAGGCGCTCCACCTGCTGACCGAGAATGGTCTCGAAGGTGTAAATAAGATCTTCATCACAATTTGAACCTGGGAAAACGACAACACCAAACTTCATTTTTATCGACTTTATTGAGACACAAAAGTATCTAAAATGCTCGGATTATTAGAACAGCTGTGTACCAATTAAAATAGCCAAGACAGCTCCCATCCATGCAAAACGAATCACTGCGCCCAGCTTCCGCCGGCGGGTAGATGAAAAATAAACACCGCCATACACCGCCACTGGCGCGGCCAGAATGAGCGCCAAGACAGCGCTTGCCCTACTCGGATCGAAGTAGACGAAAAAGGCCAATAATAGGAGTACGGAGAGCGAAACGAAAACCTTCTTTGTATTCTTTTTATGTACGGTGCTAGTCTGCATATCGCGGCCATATATAGCCGCTCCGGCCACCACTATGAAAATGGTGAGCACCAGAAAAACATAGCCATATAGGCCGGTACCATCAGAAATTTGGCTAAGCCCCGAAAAATCTATGGCATAGGTATCAAATGGAAACTGCATATCAAACCACCAATAGTACATCCCTATGAAAAGACAGGGAAGCAGCACTCCTGTAAGTGGCACTAGCCACTCCCTCAGGTTAAATGACCTCAGTTGAATAAGCGCGATCCAGAGTAAGGGTACCACCATAATGAAGGCAGGGCTCAAGAGCATGGCGATCGCAAAGAATATGCCCGCGTCAAATATCATGGCCGTTACATCTAGCACCCTATACATTCGCAAAAGCCGTCGCAAGCCAAGCAGGGTAAATAAAACCGCCAAACTCACCGGATTCAAAAAGGAATAATCGAGCTGCACGGCTGAAAAAGCAAAATAAACCAGCACGGCAAAGAAGGTTTCTTTGGCTGCGAAGCTATGCGCATTGAATTGAATATTGAGCAGTATCCCCGCTGCCAGGTTTACCGTAATGCCAAGAATGATGCTGAGCGCTCTCGATCCTTTGAGACTTTCGAAAATCCCCGACAGTGGCCCTTCGCTGATCACCTCCGGAAAACTGCCAAAATAGTAGGCCAAAAAGCCCAACCCTATAGCAGGCAGCAGTAATATTGTAATAACCATCGGGCGGTTAGATCCAAATATTTCGGGTATCATTGGGCGCTAATTTAGGGCTTTTAATATCTTGGATTTATCTGTACTTTTGGCCAGCAAAATTCGAGCTATGCAATACTTAACAGCACCGATCGCCCAATTCATTAAGTGGACTTTCGATAATATTTTGGTTCCGATCGGTGAATTACCGGCACTTCTCAACCCGAACAATATATTTGTGATCATCATCATGTTGGGACTGGGATATTGGCTTTTCGTACAGGGAAAATTTAATAAAAAAGCAAAGAGCGAAGGACAACTCAAGTAGTCCTTAATCTAAATCGAAGCCTATATCGCTCCGATTGTATTTGCCTTTAAAGTCAATCTTGTCGGCTGCGGAGTAAGCCACCTTCAACGCGCCTTGCAGGCTCTCTCCCCTTCCGGTAATGGCCAATACCCTGCCCCCACTACTTACTACCCGCCCCCCGCTCATGGCCGTACCGGAATGAAAAACAGTGGCTTCCGTAGCAGTATCGAGCCCAGAAATGGTTTTCCCTTTTTCATACGCTTCAGGATATCCACCCGAAACCAACACAATGGTCGTAGCATAATCATCGGCTATTTTCAGTTGAAAATCTTTCAGGTTTCCATTGGCCGCAGCCTGAAGCAATTTCAATAAGTCTGAATCGATACGCGGTAGCACGGCTTCAGTCTCTGGATCGCCCAGGCGCACATTATACTCGATCACGTAAGGGTCATCACCGACTTTCATAAGTCCGAAGAACACGAATCCTATATAGTCAAGTTTATCCTTTTCGAAGCCCGCAATAGTGGGTTTTACGATGCGCTCTTCCACTTTTTTCATAAAAGCTTCGTCGGCAAATGGTACCGGGCTCACCGCTCCCATTCCACCGGTATTCAAACCTTTATCGCCATCACCTATCCGCTTATAATCTTTCGCACTGGGCAACAGTACGTAGCTTTTTCCATCGGTGAGCGCAAATACGGATAGCTCGATACCATCCAAAAAATCTTCGATGACCACCGTTTCCGAAGCGGCTCCAAATTTTGACTTGTCCAGCATGGCATCCAGCTCACGGTCGGCTTCTTCGACGGTGGCCAGTATCACCACTCCTTTTCCGCCCGCCAGCCCATCGGCCTTTAGCACGTATGGCGGTTTGATAGATCTGAGGTAGGCTTTGGCTTCTGCCAATGTAGATTTCGTAAACGTCTCGTAACCAGCAGTCGGTATGGCGTGGCGCTTCATAAAGCGCTTGGCAAAGTCCTTACTCCCTTCCAGCGCAGCTGCCGCTTTTGAAGGGCCTATGATGAGAATATCTTGCAATCCGCGCTTTGAGCGAAAATAATCTGTAAAACCTTGTACCAATGGTGCCTCCGGACCTACCACGATAAGCTCTATTTTTTGCACCAAAACAAATTCGGCAATCGCATCAAAATCCAGTAGTTCGAGCTTCACATTCTCGCCGACGCTCGCTGTGCCGGCATTTCCCGGAGCGATAAAAAGCTTTTGGCAGTCTTTACTTTGGGCTAATTTCCACCCTAAGGCGTGTTCTCTCCCACCCGAGCCAAGTATTAAAATATTCATGGGTTCAATCGATTTAAAAACGACTGCGAAGAAACAAAAAAAGGGAGCCTTTACAGACTCCCTTTCTATCGAATTATTATTTAGCTTACGCTTTAACCCGCTTGATGCTGCAACCGAGTTGACGCGTGCTGTTCGGATCAATATCCTGTCCATTCAGGTAGCTATTTATCGCATTGCGCAGGTAGGGCTCTTTTACTCCAGCTTTGCTATCTACCGAATCATCGATCGCGCCTTTGTATACCAACTTCATATCGGCATCGAAAAGAAATACGTGCGGTGTGGTCTTCGCTCCGAAGGCATCGGCCAAAACGTGATTTTCATCCAAAACGTAATAACCTTTGAGCCCCTGCTCTTTATAGCGCACCTGCATGTCAGCAAAGCTGTCGCCAGCGCTGCGCTTGGCTTCATTGCTATTTACCATGACCATTCCCATATCCGATCTTTCAGCTATTTCGGCAAGTTCGGGATAGCGGCCTTCCCATCCTTCCGATTTCTGACCATTGCCCACTACAAAGGGGCAGGTATTGCAACTGAATATCACGAGCAAGCCTTTTTCTCCGGCCATTCCGGCCAAGTTCATTTCCTTTCCGGAAACGTCTTTCATATTCATTTCAGATTTTGGCGCTCCAGCCCCAATTTCCAAAATCCCTGGTTCTGTTTTTTCAAAACCAAAGGATGCTAGAATTCCAGCTACTGCCAGAATCCCCAAACCAATAAATGCTTTCTTTTTCATTTTTTTTCAGTATTGATAAATGTTTAAATGCTCTATAAAACGGTGCGGATCGAAAAGTATAAACCGACGAAGCAAAGATTATTATTACGCTTTATAACGGTTCCTTGTTCTTGCAAAACGACGGCTCATTCGAATGCTTTCCTTTTGGGAAATAAAATTAGAAGATTAAGCACTGGCCTGAACAGCAGGATCGTTAAACCTTGCCAATCTTAGCAGTACTCTTCGTAAGCCATTTTCAAATTTTCGGCGATCATCTCAGCCGGGCGGCCTTCTATATGGTGGCGCTCTATGAAGTGCACTAATTTGCCCTCTTTAAATAATGCGATGGCTGGTGAAGATGGCGGGTAGGGCAAGAAAAACTGACGGGCGCGCTCGGTCGCTTCGGCATCTACCCCAGCAAAAACGGTGGTAAGTTTTGAAGGCTTCTTGCTCCCTGTGAGTGACATCTTGATGCCCGGGCGGGCTGCTCCTGCGGCACATCCGCATACAGAGTTTACCACTACCAGCGTAGTTCCTTCATTGCTATTCAATGTATTATCTACTTCTTCGGCAGTCCGTAATTCTTGAAATCCGACTTGTGTCAGATCTTCTTTCATGGGTGCTACTAATTCGGGTGGGTACATATTGTTTTAAATTTTGATCAAAGATACAAAGCACATCGTAAGGGCTCGATTAAAATTTGGTAAAGTCGCATAGGCGATATCTATTTGGCCTGCTTCTAAAATCGTCCTGCAATGTAGAGAATATGAAATCTATAAGGTTTAAAATTTGGAGCCTTTGCACAGTGCGCGTGCTTATAACAAGAGATTTCTCACTCCGTTACATACGGACTCCCGTTGGCCGTCCAAATGAGAATAATGAAATGAATGGTAAGAACGAATGGGTCGGGATCGGGTTGAGAACCAGTGGGTTTTGAAAACCCGCGGCACCTATAAACATAATGCCTATCGCCTCGCGAGAAAGAACTTTTTCAGCAATGCAGCAGACTCTTCGCCCATCAGGCCCCCTTGCCACACCGTCTTGGGATGCAGGATAGGATCGGAAAATTGCGAGAAGCCCTTCTTTTCATCAAAGGCTCCAAACACAATTTTTGGTATTTGCGACCACGCCAATGCCCCCGCGCACATCAGGCACGGCTCAAGCGTAACGTAGAGCGTACACTTGGCCAGATACTTGCCGCCCAGAAAATCGGCCGCCGCAGTAATGGCCTGCATTTCGGCATGCGCCGTGACATCGTTAAGCCGCTCGGTAAGATTATGCGCCCGCGCTATAATCCGACCTCCACACACCACCACCGCACCCACAGGAATCTCATCGGTCGCAAAGGCTTGCTCGGCTTCACGCAATGCCTGCTTCATAAAATAATCGTCTCCTTGAACTTCGAGCATAAGAACGCGAAGATACATTTCAAAATCATGTTCCTATTCGCAGAAGCGTAGGCTCAAAATTCTACCTTTGCGCGTCCAAAATCAGCTTAGATGCATAGAACCCACACCTGCGGCGAACTGCGCGGCACCGACACTCAAAAAACTTCAACGCTCTCCGGCTGGGTGCAGCGCTCGCGCGATCTGGGCGGAATGACTTTCGTAGACCTGCGCGACCGCTACGGTATTACCCAAGTGGTATTTAATATGGAAGTAAATGCCGGGCTATGCAAAGAAGCTCGGAAGCTGGGACGTGAAGACGTGGTAAAAATAACCGGTGAAGTGCATGAGCGAAGCAATAAAAATCCAAAAATGGATACCGGCGATATTGAATTAGTAGCCGGAAAGATGGAAATTTTGAGTAAGAGCCTTACGCCCCCTTTCACTATCGAAGATGAGACCGACGGGGGTGACGAGCTGCGTATGCAATACCGCTACCTAGACCTGCGGCGCGGCACCGTACAAAAGAAGCTCATCTTGCGGCATAAGTTGGCCATCGCCACCCGCTCATATATGGATAAGCAAGGCTTTTTGGAAATCGAGACGCCCTATCTCATCAAATCCACTCCCGAAGGTGCGAGAGATTTCGTAGTGCCCAGCCGAATGAATGAAGGGGAGTTTTACGCGCTTCCGCAATCGCCACAGACTTTTAAGCAATTGCTGATGGTATCCGGTTTTGACCGATACTTTCAGATTGTACGATGCTTTCGGGATGAAGATCTGCGTGCCGACCGCCAGCCAGAGTTTACGCAGATAGACTGTGAGATGGCTTTTGTGGAGCAAGAAGATATATTACGCACCTTTGAGGGGCTTACGAAGCATCTTTTCAAAGAAATACTTGATGTGGAGCTATCCGCCTTTCAGCGAATGGATTACGCCGACGCCATGGCGCGCTATGGATCCGATAAGCCCGACATTCGTTTTGGCATGGAGATCAATACTATTTCAGGCCACGCACAGGGACATGGGTTCGGAGTGTTTGACACTGCCGAGGCAGTACTGGCCATCAATGTGGCCGGTCAAGCCGAATACTCCCGTAAGCAGATAGATGCCCTTACCGAATGGGTGAAGCGTCCGCAAATAGGTGCGAAGGGAATGGTGTACATAAAATACCTTGGGGAAGGAATCGTTAAATCATCTATTGACAAATTTTATAGCGTGGAGCAGCTTGAAAGCTGGTGCAAAGCCTGTGGCGCAAAGCCTGGCGACATGCTCTTGGTACTGAGCGGCAAGCTTACTGCCACACAAAAGCAAATCGGTGAGCTTCGCCTGCACATGGCGCGCGAGCTCGACCTGCGCAAGGTCGGTACTTACGCCCCGCTGTGGATAGTAGATTTTCCGCTTATGGAGTATGATGAAGATGAAGAGCGCTACTTTGCGATGCACCACCCCTTTACCTCACCTAAGCCAGAAGATATAGATAAGCTCGAAACGGCTACGGCCGATGTGCGTGCCAATGCCTACGACCTAGTGATCAACGGCGTTGAAATAGGCGGTGGCTCCATTCGAATCCACGATAAGGAGCTACAGGCCAAGATTTTTGACCTGCTGAAATTCACGCGCGAAGAAGCCCAGGCACAATTCGGTTTCCTTATGAATGCCTTTGAGTATGGCGCCCCGCCCCATGGTGGCATCGCTTTTGGCTTCGACCGGCTCTCTTCACTTATGGGAGGCTCAGAAACTATACGCGATTATATCGCTTTCCCAAAAAACAACTCAGGCCGTGATGTGATGATTGATGCCCCTGCACCGATTGATGAGAAGCAGCTGCAAGAGCTGGGATTGAAGTTAAAAGACAAGTAGGGTCAAATAGCTTGAAAATAATCAAACAGCTCCTGCCGGCTGGTAGTGCTTTGACGCACATCCTTTACGATTGTTCCCTTATCGAGAATGATCACCCGCGTGCATACATCGGCGATATGGTCTATGTCATGGCTACTTACCAAAAAGGTACGGTTGGCGCTATGCTCTTTTATCAAATTCTTCACCCTTATCTGAGTTGACGGGTCAAGGCTGGCAAAGGGTTCATCCCAAATGACCAATTCAGGATCGCCGATGAGCGTGGCCACCAAACCAGCTTTCTTACGGTTTCCCATGCTCAGGTCGCGAATGAACTTTTTGGAGCCCAGCACTTCTCCATTGAAAATGGGTTCAAACTGATTTACAAATGAAATTACTTCTGGTTTTGCTTTTGCGAAAAGCCCACCTATAAACTCAAAATACTCATCGGGCGTCAAGAAATTAATGAGGAAAGTATCGTCAAGGTATGCGGCCACATATTCCTTCCAACCTTCCGATCTGCTCACGTCTAAATCTTTGAGCAGCGCAACCCCCCGTGTAGCTTTGATAAGATCGAGTATCAATCTGAAAAGGGTGGTTTTTCCAGCGCCATTATTTCCCACTATCCCTACGACTTCGCCTTTGGCAACAGCCAGGCTTTCAATGTCCAATACATCACTTAACCCATAGGACTTCCTTAAATCTTTAATTTCAATCATGCTTAATCTCTAAATGCCGCGGCTATTTTATACTTATTTTTCATAAATAGGTCGATGCACAACTTTATAAGCGGACGATGAAAAAGAACACCGGTCAAGC
Organism: uncultured Cryomorphaceae bacterium; assembly: GCA_963836915.1. Taxonomy (GTDB): domain Bacteria; phylum Bacteroidota; class Bacteroidia; order Flavobacteriales_D; family Cryomorphaceae; genus Cryomorpha. The sequence goes on from CAWILH010000002.1 coordinate 2,598,842, forward strand.
CGAAACCACCAAGTACTAAAAGGCCGGCAAGCTCTCCGCCGAGCGCATGCCCAGTGTAGTAGATGACCAATGGGCCGAAAAAGACAGGGATCCCAATTAAATAATGTGCTGCTCCAAATCCGTTTGTGCTAAAAGCCCCTTCTTCATTCGGATCAATGGCCTTTGAGTTAAAACTCGCAAGGAGCATATACAGGAAAATGGGGTAAGACGCATTCACGAGCAACATCGCAGTAGTGTAGGCCATGAAAATTGGATCAACGAAATAATAGGGCAACATGAGCAAATACCAGATCAGACAAGTGAGAGCGAGCACATAATACTTTGCTTTAAAAATATCGTGAATGCTATTGCCACGGCTCAGGAGTAAATCAAAGTGGCGACTGTTCCATGAAAGCATAAGTTGACCATGATTTTGGGCGATTACCCCTGTGCAAAGAGAGGAACCTAATATATAGGCAAAAGGACCTATTGAATCTTCTGTAAATAGATACAGCGGGATCAATAAAATTACCAGACCCAAAAACAAATAACCACGGGATCGCTTAGTGCGAAAGATGAGCTTAACCTCTAGCCCCATTAATTGCCCGACCTTCCCATATCTGCTGAGCCAATTGGAACCCAATGAAAAACCAAAACCGCTCGAATTTGCCCTATCATCCGTCCATGTGAGATAGGAGCTGAAGTAGGCTCGGAGCCAAAAATACGAGCCGGCTGCCAGCGCGACCGGAAGAAGCCAGAGCAACGGCGTGCGGATAAGGCAATAACCAAAAGACGAGATCATAAAGAAGAAATGGGTGTAGCCATAATACTCCGAGATGCTGAAGACGAGTATTACAATCAGGGCGGCATAAGGATAATAATTCTTGAGATCAGCGCCTTTGGCAATCCAGAAAACCAAAAAATTATTAAAAACCGAAAGCATTACCGTGACCAGCCAAAACCCAATGCAGATGGTGACAGAATAATGCGGTAGCACTACCATAAAGAAAAAAGGAAGGATAAGAAATATAGGAATGAAATTGAAGAAACTTAGCAGCGATCGATTTACCAAATAGCTTGCAATGCGCTTTCTGGGTATGGGCAACAATAGATAGGGCTTGACCAGTAAGGTTGGAAATTTTTGAAAAAAGTATCTAGCGAAAATATCAATCAAAAAGTAATAGAGGATAAACCCCATAGCTATTTCCAGCACATTGCGCCCAAGAAAAAACTGGTCGATGAGTTTGCCGCCAGCAAGGCTCGCGCCAACGACTCCAATGAGAATATTGAAACCCAAAAAGCCCATAAGAACTATTTTGAGAAGGTCTTGCTTTAGCGCCGGCGAACGTCTAAAGCCAAGCCAGCTATGTTTCAAAAGAAAAGATCTCAATCTTGAAATTTTAGGCCAAATTAGCGAAAATCAGCTACCGCAATTTATCTTAAGCCGTCACGTTGAAAATCAGAGCAGAATACCAAATAACTCACCTTCACCACTCGATGCATCAACCATTGATCTTGGTAGTAAAATCGAGTAGGAAGGTAGGGATTATTTCCCTGCCTGTCCTCTCACACCACCGTGCGTACCGTTCGGTACACGGCGGTTCTTCAATTTATACCATCACCTTCCTGTAATAGTCTGTGAAGAAAGTATAGCCCGAGAGTCTTAAGCGTTCAGTGGTTATGGTACGTGTAACGATAGGACTATTGGCGGTATGCCAATAGGCTTTACGCGTATTTGCATATTGCCACGCCATAGATTTTGGTAAACCAAGCTTCACAAGGTTCCGCATGCGGGTTCTTATGTGCTTCCATTGTTTCCATAAAATACTGCGTAGGCGTCTGCGGTACCATTCATCTATTCGGCGTAGCGATGTTTTAATATCTGCTAGCTTATAATAGTTCACCCAACCAATAATAAATTGTTTGAGTGCTACTTTTCGCTTCCCATTTCCCCACCAATTGCTGCGGGATGTGAGCGATCTCATTCGCTCTTTCATTCTCACCACGCTTTTTGGGTGGATGCGCAATCGTGTTTCCCCTTTTCTACTATAAAAGGCGTATCCCAAGAATTTTATTCTTGAGATACAGGCTACCGTTGTCTTATCTTTGTTTACTTTTAAGAAAAGCTTGTTTTCTATAAACCGTGTTGTCGCTGCCAGTGTACGTTCTGCACTCCTCTTGCTCTTGCAAAAGATGACTACATCGTCAGCAAAGCGTACAAAGTGGTGTCCACGGCTTTCGGGCTCTTTGTCCAGTTCATTGAGCATAATGTTACTCAATAAAGGACTGGGCGGCCCGCCTTGTGGCACACCATCAGCGGTCGTTTCAAACTTGTGGCGCACCACAACTCCTGCACGTAGGTATTTGTGGATGAGTGAGATAACCCTCCCATCTTTAACCGTCCGTGAGAGTACCTCTATCAGTTTGCTCTGATTTACGGTGTCAAAGAACTTCTCCAAGTCCATATCTACGGCATGTTCATGGCCATCTGTGATAATTTCCCTGCATTGGTTCAATGCCTGATGTTGGTTGCGCTTTGGTCTAAAACCGTAGCTATACGGTGAAAACCGCCTCTCATAAACAGGTGATAAGATTTGTGCGATAGCTTGTTGCACAACACGGTCTACAACCGTGGGGATGCCAAGCTTTCGTTTCTTCCCGTCTGCTTTGGGTATTTCTACCCGTCTTACAGGGTTAGGTTTAAATGTTCCGTCTAGTATCTCTGCTATTAACTTATCCTTGTGCGTGGCAAGATAGTCGCCCAATGCATGGACTTCCATCTTATCAACTCCACCCTTGCCTTTATTGCTCCGCACCCGTTTATAGGCACGGCCAAGGTTGGCCGGTGAAAGAATGTGTTCTAGCATATCATACGCCGACGGATCGGTATTAGTGATGTTGTTTTCAGTTATCCACATAAAAGCCTGCCCTTCTGCATAGCCTTCGGGTTCCGCCCTATTCTTCTGCCGACAGGTATCTTTCGATATTTTCTGCTTTCTATCCTTCATGTGGTAACATTCATTTACTTATCACTTCTCAAAGTTCTGCCCTTCGCTATCATGTGAGACTTCTACGCTCTTCTGCGCAGCTCGTTCCAGTAGCTACTATGGCTTCTGCTGACTTCTCACGATAAACTTGTTTTGACCACGTTTCATACCAGTGTTTCAACGTGTCTGTGAGATCTCCCGTGGTAAGACAGATAACTTTCATTCCATGTACCCACATCATTTACACCACAACGCCCGTGTAGCTTTTGGATTTTGGTTTGTTTAGCAACCTTATCCGCGTTGCATATGCCTGATGATGTTCGTGTTACTTGGGTCGGAAATTTGCCGCAGGCTTCCTTCAGATTCCACTTCGCAATGGACACCCTTGCCGTAAGCTAATGGTAGGTAACTACAAACCCCCCACAACGGACTTGCACCGTCTAGTTAAATGCCATGCACGGCACACTAAAAAAGCCGGTCGGCCATAAGGCCGCCGGCTTCAAAAGATTGAGCAGAAGCTTAAAGGCTTACTACTGAATTTTCTTCAAAAGTGTATTTGTTTGGAACATAGGCATCTGCATTCCAGTCGTTTTCCCATTTCTCACCGTCTATTACATAACGGAACTCATAGTTTTTACCAGCATCAAGATTTACGCTCGTCCTGAACGAACCATCTTTTAGCTTCTTCATCGGAATCGGCTCAGCATCCCATTCGCTGAAGTCTCCTACCAATTCTACATTCTTGGCCTCGGCCGCTGCTTCAGGTGCAAGGGTAAAAGTAACTTTGCACACCGGTTTTGTTTTTAGGAATTGCTTCTTAATCATGTCTTTATTGTTGATTCGAAATTCGGCGCGAAATTAAAGTTTATTCTGAATCTTCCAAGGGAATCCCAATATTATTTTTATGTTAAGGATTTGTGTCCAAAATACACTGATTATTAGTTTGTTAGGTTGGCCGCTGGCCTTAAGGCAAAATGGGGATTCGTCAAGGAAATATTTTCCCGCTTCACTATCCTCCCTGGTTCGGCGATCTGATACCCAAAATCTGGCATAGACCTACAGACCAATAAAAACTAAGTGCCAAAAGCTGTCTTCACTGAAAGCCAAAAACTATCTTCGCGGCAAATTGATTGAAATGGCATTGATCGAAGAGCTAGAATGGCGTGGTCTTATTCACGACCTGACCCCCGGCACCAAGGAGCAACTAGAAAAAGAATTAACATCGGGATATGTAGGCTTCGACCCTACGGCCGATTCCCTCCATATCGGAAACCTCGTGCCCATTATGCTGCTCGTGCACCTACAGCGTGCCGGCCATAAGCCCGTAGCATTGATAGGCGGTGCGACCGGACGTGTGGGGGACGCTTCCGGGAAAACTGTTGAGCGTCAGCTCCTTACCACCGAAGTGATCGAACATAACCTCGCTTGCCAAAAGAAACAGCTTGAGCAATTCCTTACGTTTGGAGATGGAGCTACCGATGCCATCATCGTCAATAATTACGATTGGTTCAAGGAGTTCTCTTTTCTCGACTTCATTCGCGATGTCGGCAAGCATATCACCATCAACTATATGATGAGCAAGGATTCTGTTAAGAGCAGGCTTGAAACAGGGATGTCATTTACCGAGTTTACCTACCAGCTCATTCAGGGATACGACTTCTTCTACCTCAACAAAAAGCGTAACGTAAAGCTCCAAATGGGCGGAAGCGACCAATGGGGCAATATTACCACCGGCATCGAGCTCACACGGCGCATGGGCGGCAATGACTGTTTTGCCATCACGGCACCCTTGGTAAAGAAGGCCGATGGCACCAAGTTTGGCAAGTCGGAAGGGGGCAATGTATGGCTGGACGCCGAAAAGACCAGCCCATACCAATTTTACCAGTTTTGGCTGAATGCCACCGATGATGATGTGGTGAACTTCACCAAGGTATTCTCCTTAAAATCGCAGCAAGAGATCGCAATGTTGGAGACCGCGCATAGCGAAGCCCCGCATCTGCGAGCTATGCAAAAGGCATTGGCCGAAGAGCTCACCCTTCGCATACATGGCGATCATGCCTTAGAGATGGCGATCGAAGCGAGCAATATCCTTTTTGGAAAATCGACTTCCGAAAATCTGAAGAAGCTCTCCGAAAGGGATTTCTTGGAAATATTCGACGGCGTGAAGCAGGCCGATGTGCCAGGGGGAATTTTCAAAGGATCTATAGACATTGTAGATCTGCTTTCGGAAGCCACCGGTTTCCTCTCGTCAAAGGGAGAAGCCCGCCGCGCATTGAAAGAAAATTCTATCTCTGTAAATAAAGAAAAGGTAGCCGAAGGGCATCAAGTCTCTACCTCCGATCTGATTTCTGGGAAATATGTGCTGCTGCAAAGAGGAAAGAAAACGTACTTTTTGGTGCATGTGGGAAGCTGGTAGAAATATGATATGCCGCAATGGCGGTGTTGATATCGGTACTTCCGGCCTCGACTCCTTGAGCTCAGTGCGCATCACCAATGCTGCATCGAGCCCCAGCCTGAATGGCTATGATATAGATGGTGCAATAGCTATCCACAATTGCGAAGACACCGATAGTGAAGGTGAAGTTGATGGAGAAGGTGATGGTGTGGATGAACTACTGATATCGGCTCAAACCGGTGTATCGGAGCATGCCGCCTACCTGAACCCTGCGCAAGGACTAGATAAAGTAGTCTTTACCACGGTGGCGACGAGCCGCATTACCGAGGCCGTTTATGATATGAACGGTCGCAATGTGGCAATCTTGTTTAGCCACGAAGCCCGAGCGGGACAGGCCTACCGACTGAATTTCGACGGCACAGCACTTCCAAATGGGGTGTGTATAGTTCGACTTACGACAGGCAGCGAGGCGATCATTGAGAAGTTTATGATCGCGAGATAGTAGCGTTTTTATTACCCATTAAATCCCCGTTCTGGTCATGCTGGATTGGGGATTTATTATTTTAAAGACTGTGATTGACTAAGCTTTTAATGCGCACCGATTTAGAAATTGCAAAATCTGCTTATCCCTTACATTTGCTTTTTAGCGCGGCATCTACCTTTTTTAGTCTTCCAAAATCGTCAACAATACGATTAGATGTGATCAGCTCGAACTCATCATTTCTGATGAGGAGTATGGCAGGTGTCTCTTTCACGGTATAATTAACGCGTTCAAGCGTCATCTGGGAAGTAATCTGGATCATGTTGTTTTTTAGATATACAAAGTCTTGACCGGGAAAAAGCGCTTTAAACGCCAGTTCATCATCCTTGCATGTCATAACATCGGAATCCAATACCCTTACTTCAAGAACTGCGTACTCGAGAGAAATTAATTTTTCTACAAGTTCTGGCATGGCTTCTCCGCAATGACTGCATTGGTTTCTGCTTAGCATAACCACTGCCGTACAAGGTGCAATTTCTCTTTTGGTGGCAGTGGTATCTACGATGTTCGTGGCATGGGTGATCTCCCAATTTGTTTGGGAGAAAGAAGTGAAGGGTATAATGCTTAGGACCGCTAAAACGGCTAAAGGTCGTAAGTGCCTATGAAAAGACATAGCTCAAGTTTATTGGTGATAAGTGATTGTTTTCTCTGCTCCACGGGGCTTAAGCTCGTGTCAGATTTACGAACTCTGGGCTCGATTCCAATCTGATATTTTTTTCCATCCTCATGAAAGAAATAGGAATCCTTTATATTTGAAAACCCAAACCATAAGCTACCATCCTCCATTTCAAATAGCTGCGTATTTACAGCGTTAAATGTTTTCACATACTGCAAACTATCTTCAAATATACGATAGATCCTGTAGAAATCTCCTGACGAGCTGTCTAGCTCTATTCCTGGGGTGTAGGTGAGCATAAGGTGCTCGTCAGATAATTGGTCGAGCCGAATATTCATGGATATTTCTCCATTAAAAAGTCGATTGCTTATTCGTTCAAAAATTTTATGGGAATTTCTTCCAGCATATTTATTTAGCTCTTCTTCCTCTTTTTTCTCTAATCTCATCCAAGGCTCTGGAAGTGGTGTGCGATACTTCAACTTTCCGTCGAAGGACATGAAGTCAATAAAAGGTTGTGATAATGGGGCATAAAAAAAGCCATCATCTCGGACTTCAAAGGGTTTGGGATAGTTGAAATGAGTTAAATACTTACTCAAGTTTCGCAGGTGAAATAATCGCATAAAAAAAGCAGCGATATTATTGTATAATGTACTAATTATTAGTACATTAATGTCTCCAAACAAAACAATAATATGCTGCGAAACAAAGATACAAATTGCATTTCGGAAATCGGAAAAGAAATTACTTCTTCTGATACTATTCTCGAAAGATTCCTTTATTGGATCAATTTTTTTGACTTCAAACAAGTTTATAGATTATTGGACAAGGCCAAACAGAAGGGATACAGTGCCAGCGATCTGATGAAGGTACTGGTGATGGTTCCCATTTGCCGGGAAAGACAATATCCACTCGTTCTTGGGCAGCGGCTTTGGCAAAGTCAGTGCGGCGTGCAAAGACAGTTATTATCGGCTGAAAAAAAGAGAAGACATAAACTGGGAAAGCTTTCACACGGCCTTTGTGAAAAGGTTTGTAAAGCTTGTGGCAAAAAAAGGAACAGAGAAAATAGATGGTAGCCCAAAGTGTTTGATCATTGATGACACCGTACTGCCCAAAAAAGGCAAGCTTATGGAAGGGGTCGGCAAGCTCTGGGATCACGCAGATATGCGTTACACCTTAGGCTTCAAGCTTTTGCTGCTCGGTTATTTTGACGGCAAAAGCTTCCTTCCCGTAAATTTCACACTCCATAGAGAGAAAGGCAAGAAAAAGAGCAAACCTTATGGATTGGATGTTGCCGTACTTGAAAGACAGTTCGGGGCAGGGCGCGAAAGGGTCAGTATTACAGGGAAGCGCAAGGCAGCAATGGACGGTGATAAAATCAGCTCGGCGATTGCAATGATCACTAAAGCCTGTAAATATTTAGCTGTGGATTATCTACTCATGGATAGTTGGTTCACGTGTGAGAAGATGCTGGGATCAGCTCAAAAACTGAACGTGAAACTCGTCGGTATGATGAAGATGGCAAAGGCAAAATATGAGTACCAAGGGGGAGCGTATACTTCCAAAGAACTACTTGCCAGATTAAGTAGCACACGAAAGCGCTGCCGTAAACTGAAAGCCACTTATATAGAGGTAAAGGTAAAGTACAAAGGCCATGACATAAAGTTGTTCTTTTCCCGTTTTGGCACGCAGGCAAAGTGGCACCTTATCTTGAGCACCGATCTGACATCGGGATATTTAAAAACCATACAGATATACCAAATACGGTGGTCGATCGAAGTGTTTTTCAAAGAGTCTAAACAGTATTTGAAACTAGGGAAATGCCAAGCAGAAGACCTTGCAGCGCAGTTTGCTGATATTACCACCACAATGACTCAATATATCCTCCTCGCATTGCAAAAGCGCTTTGGTGACTATGAGACCAAGGGAGAAGTATTTCGAGAAGCTGAAGAAAAACTTATGGAGTTTACATTGGATCAAAGGCTGTGGGGACTTTTTCAAGAACTTGTGAACTTAGTCATTGAAGTCTTCGGACTCGCAATAGAAGACATTGATAAATTCGTGGCCGAGATTATTGAAAAAAACAGCCTGAACAAAATTGCAGCATACTACGATACAAGGGCAGCATGAAAAACTAATTTATGTGCGAAACTTGAGATACTTATCATCTATATCTTCCTGATAGATGATTTTCAGTTCTTTCTGTTGTAAATCGCATTTGGCCAAAGCAAGGGCATAATCAGACTTTGTAAAGGTGGATCCTACCGCACACTCATAGCCGTAAAACCCTTTATCAGTCAACATAAATTTTCTGATTTCAACATCATATTCAAAAAAACCATCCATTTCAATTGTTTCGGAATTTGAAAATTTCCAGATAAGAACATTACGGCCGGCAAAAATGTAGATTGAATCGTTATGATACGCAACCGTACTAACAGTATATCGGTTCAGTTCTTTAGTCTTGTTCATGCCCAGCACCAATAAACTAGATGAGACGAGTTGCCCACTCCGATTGAATACTTGCAGATGATGACCATCGGAACTTCCAAAATTTCTACTATCAAGCACCCCGAATAGGTCGTTGATTTTAAATAGTTTAAAATCACGAATATTCGTAGCTGTTACGTTCGAGTCCAATACGATCCGTTCGACATCTTTAAAGGGATATCCTTCCGGTTGCCCTGAAGCTGAGTGACTGAAAACTGCGTAAATAAAGATGATAAAAAGCTCCCGACGAATGTCGGGAGCAAAGCTGCAAATAAACATCATATCGTAAAAAAATCTCGTTCGATATTTATATGTATGGTTTGACCATCTCCAGTATGCTCGTCGGGTTTTTCGAGCACAGGAGTTGCCGTCCAAATAACCGTATAAGCCCTTGTCTGAGTTTCACCTTGCACATGGACTAGGACTTGGTGCGATCCGCTGTGATTTCCATTTGCGATCTCTATAGATGCAAATCTTTCGAACTCATCATTTCTGATGAGGAGTATGGCAGGTGTCTCTTTCACGGTATAATTAACGCGTTCAAGCGTCATCTGGGAAGTAATCTGGATCATGTTGTTTTTTAGATATACAAAGTCTTGATCGGGAAAAAGCGCTTTAAACGCCAGTTCATCATCCTTGCATGTCATAACATCGGAATCCAATACCCTTACTTCAAGAACTGCGTACTCGAGAGAAATTAATTTTTCTACAAGTACTGGCATGGCTTCTCCGCAATGACTGCATTGGTTTCTGCTTAGCATAACCACTGCCGTACAAGGTGCAATTTCTCTTCTGGTGGCAGTGGTATCTACGATCTTCGTGGCATGGGTGATCTCCCAATTTGTTTGGGAGAAAGAAGTGAAGGGTATAATGCTTAGGACCGCTAAAACGGCTAAAGGTCGTAGGTGCCTATAAAAAGACATAGTTCAAATTTATTGGCGATAAGTGATTGTTTTCTCTGCTCCACGGGGCTTAAGCTCGTGTCAGATTTACGAACTCTGGGCTCGATTCCAATCTGATATTTTTTTCCATTCTCATGAAAGAAATAGGAATCCTTTATATTTGAAAATCCAAACCATAGGCTACCATCTTCCATTTCAAATAGCTGCGTATTTACAGCGTTAAAGGTTTTCACATACTGCAAACTATCTTCAAATATACGGTAGATCCTGTAGAAATCCCCTGATGAGCTGTCTAGTTCTATTCCAGGGGTGTAGGTGAGCATGAGGTGCTCGTCAGATAATAGGTCAAGCCGGATATTCATAGATATCTCTCCTTTAAAAAGTCTATCGCCTATTCGTTCAAAAATTTTGTTGGAATTTCTTCCAGCATATTTATTTAGCTCCTCTTCTTCTTTTTTGTCTAATCTCATCCAAGGCTCTGGAAGTAGGGTGCGATACTGCAAGTTTCCGTCGAAGGACATGAAGTCAATAAAAGGTTGTGATAATGGGGCATAAAAAAAGCCATCATCTCGGACTTCAAAGGGTTTGGGATAGTTGAAATGAGTTAAATACTTATCATCTATATCTTCCTGATAGATGATTTTCAGTTCTTTCTGTTGTAAATCGCATTTGGCCAAAGCAAGGGCATAATCAGACTTTGTAAAGGTGGATCCTACCGCACACTCATAGCCGTAAAACCCTTTATCAGTTAACATGAAGTTTCTGATTTGAACGTCATATGCAAAAAAACTAGCCATTTCAATCGTTTCAGAATGTGAAAATTTCCAGATAAGCACATGGCGGCCGGCAAAAATGTAGATTGAATCGTTATGATACGCAACCGTACTAACAGTATATCGGTTCAGTTCTCTCGTCTTGTTCATGCCAAGCATCAATAAACTAGATGAGACGAGTTGCCCACTCCGATTGAATACTTGCAGATGATGACCATCGGAACTTCCAAAATTTCTACTATCAAGCACCCCGAATAGGTCGTTGATTTTAAATAGTTTAAAATCACGAATATTCGTAGCTGTTACGTTCGAGTCCAATACGATCCGTTCGACATCTTTGAAAGGATATCCTTCTGGCTGCCCTAAGGCTGCAAGACTGAAAACTGTGTAAGTAAAGATAAAAAAAAGCTCCCGACGAATGTCGGGAGCGAAGCTGCAAATAAACATCATATCGTAACAAAATCTCGTTCGATATTTATTTGAATGGTTTGACCATCTCCAGTATGCTCGTCGGGTTTTTCGAGCACCGGAGTTGCCGTCCAAATAACCGTATAAGCCCTTGTCTGAGTTTCACCTTGCACATGGACTAGGACTTGGTGCGATCCGCTGTGATTTCCATTTGCGATCTCTATTGATGCAAATCTTTCGAGCTCATCAATCGCTGCTTCATCGTTCAGGTCTAAAAAGCCCGGCGGCGGAGCTCCCGTATTTGAGAGTCTAGGCCTCCTACATCTGGTCCATCCGGGACTATGGCATTCACCAATCCATTGCTCTTCACCATTTATAATAGGTTTTACCCAATGGGTATAACTGTACCCGAAAAGTCCTTTATTATCTGTTGTAAGGGAGTATATTGGAACAGTCGCTGAGTGACTAATTTTGCTCACAAAAAGAGCGAATAAAAATAGGATTAGACTAATTTTAATTGTTTTCATTTTTATAAGATTTAGATTAATAATAATTTCACTCGTCTAGAGATGCATCTTCTTTAACGGCTTAGGCAATGTCGGCTTTATAACCGAGGGGGGGGGTTAAGAAATTGTTATCGAAATGTTATCAAATTGTTATTATTACGGCGACCGCAGCAAGTCATGCTTAGTTGGTTAATTAGACACGTGTAATAAATTATGAAATTTCCTTTGGGATGGATGTATTCGCTTATCAGGTGCATCGACTTATCTGTTTTTACCTCCTTGCAAAACCACCACAATTCCATACATTTGCACCCCTTTTAATCAGGCCTGAATGAGTAATTCTGTAAAAATATTCGCGGGAAGCGCTTCTGATAATATCGGCAGCAATATAGCCCGCGCCTTCGGCCAGGAGTTGGGAAACATCAAGCACTCCAAGTTTAGCGACGGCGAGTTTCAGATATCCTACGAGGAAAGCATCCGCGGCAATGACGTATTTATCATTCAGAGTACAATGCCCCCTGCCGATAATCTCATGGAGCTGCTATTGATGATAGATGCCGCCAAGCGCGCCTCGGCCAGAAAGATCATTGCAGTAATGCCCTACTTCGGCTTTGCAAGGCAAGACCGGAAGGACAAACCAAGGGTGGCCATCGGTGCCAAGCTCGTGGCCAACCTGCTCACCGCAGCCGGTGTAGACCGCGTGATGACCATCGGACCTGCATGCCGATCAAATTCAAGGGTTTTTTGAAGTGCCTGTAGATCACCTTTTTGCATCTTCTATATTCTTGCCCTATATCGAATCGCTCGATATGACCAATCTAATCATGGCAGCCCCCGATACCGGTGGTACCAAGCGTGCCAATGCCTACGCCAAATACCTGAACGTAGACCTCGCCATCTGCTATAAGCAGCGAAAAGTGGCCAACCAGATAGAGAGCATGACGGTGATCGGCGATGTGGAAGGTAAGGATGTACTGCTGGTTGATGACATAATAGACACTGCCGGCACCCTTACCAAGGCAGCCGACATGATGATGGAAAACGGCGCAAAGAGCGTAAAGGCGCTTTGCACCCATGCCGTGCTCTCCGGCCCTGCCTATGACAGGCTTGAAGCTTCCAAGATCGCCCAGCTCATCGTGACCGACACCATTCCGCTAAAGCGGGAAAGCAGCAAAATAAAGGTGCTCAGCATATCCGATCTCTTTGCAGATGTGATACATAGCGCCATTAATTATCAATCTATCAGCAAGTATTTTATCGTTTCGTAATTAAACAATCCAAATAAATAATCAAAAATGAAAACAGTATCGTTGAGCGGTTCTCCGAGAGAGAACGTAGGGAAAAAAGATGCTAGCCAGGTACGTGCGCTAGACCGCGTGCCATGCGTTATCTATGGTGGTAAAGATCAGAAACATTTTTCTATCGATCTTATCGAATTTCAAAAATATGTGTACACGCCAGACGTATTTATGTTTGAACTGGACATGGACGGTCAGAAGGTGCAGGCCATATTGAAAGACCTTCAATTCCATCCAGTATCTGATCGTATAATCCACGCCGACTTCCTGGAAGTGATAGAAGGCAAGGAAGTGAAAATGCAGCTTCCGGTGCACATAGAAGGTAATTCTATCGGTGTGCGTAATGGGGGCCGCCTATCAAATAACTTTAGAAGAATCTCGGTACAGGGTCTTCCCAAAGACTTTCCCGAAGCAGTGGTAATGGATATCACCAAACTTCGTATCGGTATGTCATTGCGTATCAAAGATGTGGTACTTCCGAATGTCACCATTCTACATAATCCAGAATCGGTGGTAGTAGGTGTAAGAACTGCACGTGGCGCCATGGATGAAGATGAAGAAGAAGGTGAAGAAGGAGAAGAAGGCGAAGAGGGTGCTGAAGGAGCAGCCGAAGGTGGAGATGACGCCGCAGCCAAGGCTGAAGAATAAATTACTCAGAATTAAATGAAATACCTGATTGCCGGATTGGGAAATGTGGGCGCAGAATATGCCGAAACACGACACAATATCGGTTTTAAAATAGTGGACGCCCTCGAGAGGGCGTCCAATGTTTTGTTCAAGCCCGATCGCTATGGTGATGTGGCCTACGCCAAGCACCGCGGCCGTACCCTTGTATTGCTCAAGCCCAATACCTTTATGAACCTGAGCGGCAAGGCGGTAAATTACTGGATGCAGCAGGAGAAGATCGGTATTGATCGCCTTTTGGTAGTAACCGATGATCTGGCCCTGCCTTTCGGCAGGCAGCGGATGCGGCTAAAGGGAAGCGATGGCGGCCATAACGGCTTGAAGAACATCAATTATGTGCTGAACAGGGTAGATTATGCCCGCCTAAGGATAGGTGTGGGAAGCGAGTTTCAAAAAGGCGGGCAGGTAGACTATGTGCTGGGCGACTGGAACGAAGAAGAACGCGCCAGCCTGGAAGACAGGATAGCCATAGCCGCAGAAACTGTGCAGGCATTCACCGCCATTGGCGGAAACCGTACCATGTCAGAATTTAATAACAAATAGTTAACCTTGGAAATGCAAAATTCGCAGCAGCGATACCTTAGTTTTGCACCCTAAAAATTAAAAACATGAAGAAAATTTACTTTGGAATTTTAACTGCCCTGATTATGATGGGCACTACCGCCCAGGCTCAGAGCGATCTGATCCTTACCGGTGTATTTGACGGCCCATTGAGTGGCGGTACCCCAAAAGCTTTGGAGATATTCGTATTGAATGATATTGATGACCTGAGCGTTTATGGTTTGGCCAATGCTAATAATGGCGCAATGTCTAGCGGTATGCCAGGGTTTACTTTTGAAGCCTTGGAAGCCGATAGCGGCGACTATATCTATGTAACGGCCAACGATACAGAATTTTCCGATTATTTCGGATTTGCTGCCGACTTTACAGGCGTGGGAGCACTTGGGGTAAACGGAGATGATGCCATCGAGCTTTACCAAAACGGAGTAGTGGTAGACGTAATGGGCGTAGTAGGCACCGACGGTAGCGACCAGCCTTGGGAATACTTGGACGGGTGGATGTACCGTATGGATGGTACCTTGACCAGCGCCACTTTCAATCTTGGCGACTGGAATTTCTCTGGTATTAATGTGAATGACGGGCAGACCTCCAATGCGACAGCCGTTAGCCCATTCCCCATTGGAACCTATTCGCCGGAAGGCAATGGCGGTGGAGATGAACCCGTTATAGCTACCATCCCCGAGATTCAGGAAACTGGCGATATGAGCGGTGATTCTCCGCTGGCAGGAGTAGCTGTGACCACGTATGGAGTGGTGACCGCTACCAATGGCAATGGATTCTGGATGCAAGATGGAATTGGAGCCTGGAGCGGGATATACGTGCGCGAGAGTGCTGCCAATGTGGTACTCGGAGATAGCGTTACCGTAACCGCTACTGTAGAAGAAAACTTTGGGTTGACCCGTCTTAATTCAGTAAGCGACATCATCGTAAATTCTTTGGACAACGATCTTCCAGCTACGACCCTTCTCACTACCGGAACGGTAGGTGTAGAAGAGTACGAATCGGTATTGGTAGAGCTTCTTGCCACTACCGTGGTAAATGATAATATCGGGAATGGGGAGTACGTAATCAACGATGGATCAGGTGACTATGTGGTAGACGACGTAATCTACCAATTTTTTCCAGAGACCTTTAGCGGATATGATTATGTGGGGATAGCCTATTATAGTTTCAATGTATTTAAGCTTGCCCCACGTGACCAGGATGATATAACTCCAAATGCCAATTCTACCGTTTTGGGACTTTCACTTTCGGCCACAGAGCTGAGTCCTTCAGAAGCTGATGGAATGATCAGCGTAAGCGTTACGATCGCCAATCCTGCTACCACCGAAACTACGGTAGAAGTAGCTGTGACAGGGGGTACTGCGGTAAATGGGACGCACTATACTTTTACGGATCCTACTACGCTTACTTTTCCGGCCAACAGCACCGATGCGCAATCTTTCACCTTCGTACTTCTCGAAGATATGGATGTAAATGATGACCGCACCATCACCTTTAGCCTTACGAATGGCAGTAACGGAGCCGTATTTGGCGATAGCGAGCTGGAAGTGACCATCCTTGATAATGACGGCGTGGTAGTAATCACAGATATAGCCACCATAGCCGAAGTAGATGGAGATGGTGTAGCGGTAAATTTCGGTGAAGAATTTACTGCGGCAGGCATCGTATACGGAGTTAATCTGCGACCTGCAGGGTTGCAGTTTACCATACGGGATCAGACCGGCGGAATGGGCGTATTTAGTGGCGATCCCGTGAGTGACTATGTAGTTACCGAAGGCGATAGCATCCTTGTTACAGGGACTGTGGCCCAGTTTAACGGCCTTACACAACTCAATCCAGTATCGGTAGAATTGATTTCTCAGAACAATGCCATCGCTGAGCCAGAATTATCTACGGTGCTTTCTGAAGCAACAGAGTCTGATTTGGTTAAGATTGAATGTGTATTCATCGTAGATCCAAGTCAGTGGACGGGTTCTGGCTCAGGCTTCACGGTAGAAGTAAGCAATGGTGCCGACTCCTTTGATATTCGAATAGACAATGATGTTGATCTCTACGCTGCGCCGGTTCCCGAAGGGAGCTTCGACCTCGTTGGTATTGGTGGTCAGTTTGATGATGAATCTCCATTTCTACAGGGTTATCAGGTATTGCCACGAAGCGCTGCCGACATCATTCCCGCCGATTGTAATATCGTAGCTCCACCGGCCTATGACGATTGCCTGAATGCAACCAGCTTGGACGCTTTCTTTGGTTTTGAATTGAACGAGGCACAGGCCACTGGCACATACACCAATGCAGGAGCCACGGTAGGAGAATTTGATCCTGCATTTGGATATGATTGCTTCGCCGAAGATGCCTTGGCACTTCAGAACACCGTTTGGTTTTCATTCACCGGCGATGGCCTTGCGTACCACATTCAAACGACCAATTGCGGTGGAAACCTTGAAAACTACATCACCGATGGAGATACGCAAATGGCGCTTTACAGCGGTGCTTGCGAGTTTGAAACGGCCATAGTTTGTGGAGAGTCAAGCATTGACTCTGACGCGCAGCCCTTAGAAGCGGGTATCGAGATCATAACCACCAGCGGGCAGACTTACCTGCTTATGATGGATGGATTTGCTGGTGCTCAAGGAGATTTTTGCCTAGACATTACGCAGATCGATCCTGAAGGACTCGCAGAGAACAATGCCTTCGACTTCGAAGTATTTCCAAATCCGGCCAGCACCATCATTAATATTCAAGCGCCAAAAGCGGTTGAATCGGCGACACTTACCAACCTTTTGGGACAGACTGTTCGCACCTTCAGCTTCAGTGCTTCTGAGCGCGTAGAGCTAGATGTTGATGACCTCGATGCAGGGATCTACCTTGTACGCCTGCGCAGTGGAAATGAATTTTCTACCGCCAAGCTTGTCGTAGAATAAGCTTCCGCAAATATTGAATTTGCAAAACCCATCCCGAGCATTCGGGGTGGGTTTTTTTGGTTTGGGGAAAAGCAATGCAGAATAAACAGAGAAGGTTTTTACATATTGCATTTAATGCTGTAGCACTTGTTGGAAGGTTAGAATGGGCTGAACAGCTTGTTTTTCAACGAAGGGCTTCCCGCATACTCGAAGACCAGAGCATTGGAACGAATATTGTCAACATTGACGTCAGAATACTTCCAGATGGCACCAATGGCATTTGACGACAGGAGCTGTTGAAAGTAGAAATTTTATTGCCGGAAGGCCAACCCCCAAAAACGATAGTATCATAGGAGATGCAAAGAGCTGGAAAAAGGACATGTAGAGCCTGCGAAATCACATGAGCGGAAGGCCTAAAAAAGATAAGCCGGCTGATGCGGGCTTTCTAAAGCTGAAGGACAGGAAATTTCTTGAACGATTTTTTCTGATGATTGCGCGTATCGCCAAATTCGTGAGCAATGTCATTGTCAGCGCCTTCTCTAAGCCGTTTGAGTTTGCCGAAGTACGGAAACAGATCTTTCTTCTGGGCACCAATTCGGTGCTCATGATATGCTTTACATCCCTGATCGTAGGTTTCGTGTTTACCAAGCAATCTATCGCTCCATTGGTCGATCTTGGGGGCGAATCTTTTGTGCCGGGGTTGGTGGCGATCGCCATCATACGCTCGCTTGGTTCGCTACTGGTGGCGCTCATCGCCTCGGGGAAAATAGGCGCCAATATAGGTGCTGAACTCAGTGCCATGCGCGTGACCGAGCAGATAGATGCCATGGAAGTGTCGGGTACCAAGCCATTTAGTTATCTAGTAGCTACACGGGTGATAGCCACGGCATTGGCCATGCCAGTCTTGGTAATGTACTCCGACCTGCTCTCCCTTTTGGGCGGTTTCATAGCCGTAAATATCTACAGCGAGACGAGCTTGAGCCTATTTTTTACGCAAGTATTGGAATCGCTGATGATGAAAGATGTAGTAATTCCCTTCATCAAACCGGTTTTTTTCGGGCTGGCCATCGGAATGGTGAGCAGCTATAATGGGTATTATTCAGAACGTGCTACCACAGGAGTGGGGAAAGCTGCCACAAGCTCGGTGGTCATTTCGATGGTTTTCATTTTTATTATCGATTTCTTGTTTCTACAAATCCTTACGCTCATAAGTGTATAGCCATGCCTGAAAACAGAATACAGAATACCGCCCAATACGCTGTAGAAGTAAATAATCTCAGTAAGAGCTTTGGTGAGAAACTTACCCTTGACGATCTATCCATGCACTTGAAACCCAAAGAAAATCTCATCATCTTAGGTCAGTCGGGTACGGGAAAATCGGTTTTGATAAAATGCATCTCAGGCTTGATCCGACCCGAAGCAGGCGAAGTATTGATCTTCGGGAGCGATCTCGTAAAGATGAATAGCAAGGAGCTGAACGAAACGCGAATGAATATTGGTTTTTCATTTCAGGGCAGTGCGCTTTATGATTCGCTTTCGGTGGCTGAGAATCTTGAATTTCCGCTGCGGCGTAATCTGAAGATTACCGATAAAGGGGTATTGCAAGAGAAAGTCGAAAAAGCGCTGGAAGATGTGGGGCTCATCTCGGCATTGCACAAGATGCCATCGGAGCTTTCGGGCGGGATGCGCAAGCGTATAGGGATCGCCAGAACCTTAATCCTAGAGCCCGAGATCATGCTTTACGATGAACCTACAGCTGGGCTTGACCCATATACCTGTATGGAAATCAACGATCTTATCCTTGAAATACAGGACACCCACCACACAAGTGGAATCATCATAACCCATGATATAAGCTGCGCTGAGCGCACGGGAAACAGGCTTAATTATTTGAAGCACGGTAAAGTATTGCAAGACGGTACTTTCGATGCTCTGAGAGCCGATCCAGTAGATGAAGATTTAAAGAAATTTTTTGAATATTATAATCAGAATACCAATGCTAGAGCTTGAAAGAAAAAAGAATATAAAGTTGGCACTATTCGTAGTGCTCGGAGTCATTTTATTGATTTTGGGGCTTTTTTATGTCGGCAAGGACGATAGCTACTTCACACGGTCCATTCATTTGCACACCGATTTTAAAAATGCCGAAGGGCTCCGAAAAGGAAATAACGTATGGCTGTCGGGAGTGAAGATCGGCACGGTGACCGATGTGCGGGTGTCGAGCGATACATCGGTCACTGCAATAATGAAAATCAATCACCGTGAGATCGAATTTATCGATAGCGATGCTACGGTCTACATAAGTTCGGAAGGGATTATTGGTAATAAATTGATCGTAGTCGTGCCAGGCTCGTCGGGAGTGACCATCGAAGACGGAGCTTATATAGCCAGCGCTTCCAATGCTGAATCGGGCGATATCATGAGCACGATAAAAACAGCTGGTGAGCGCATCACGGCGCTCACAGATGATCTTGGAAAAACCATGAACAAGATCAATGAAGGACAAGGGCTAGTAGGCGAATTATTGAACGACACGGTGATGGCCATGCAGATGAAAAATACGATAGCCGAGCTCGAAAGAAGTGGCGCCAATGCCAATAGAATAACTGGTGATGTGCAGCAGATTTTGGCAAAAGCCAAAGCAAATAAGGATGGAGCGATAAGTACCTTGATCAACGATACCACCTTCGCCCGAAGCTATGAGCAAACGTTGGCCAACCTAAAGGAAGCGGGCGATAACAGCGCCAAGATAAGCCGTGAGCTGGCTGAGATCGTGGCCAAAATAGACTCCGGCGATAATAGCGTGGGCGTATTATTATCGGATACGGTTTTTGCCAATAATCTGCGCAGGACAGCCGCAAATAGCGCTGGAGCGGCCAAGGCCATCCAAGAAGATGCTGAAGCATTGCAGCAGAGCTGGTTACTACGTGGTTTCTTTAGGAAGCGTGATAAAGAAAAGTAAATCTAGCGGCGGGAGCGCAGGTAAGTTTGGGTACGCTGAGCGCATCGTTATCGATATGCCTTGTTTTATGATCTATGCGGTTGAAGCCTTTTTTTGAAATAGACCGTTAGATGCAGCTACCTTAATGGAGTTGTCATTGTA
Organism: uncultured Cryomorphaceae bacterium; assembly: GCA_963836915.1. Taxonomy (GTDB): domain Bacteria; phylum Bacteroidota; class Bacteroidia; order Flavobacteriales_D; family Cryomorphaceae; genus Cryomorpha. The sequence goes on from CAWILH010000002.1 coordinate 2,618,985, forward strand.
CAACACCCAATGAGAATTTGGAGAAGCCAGAAAATAATTTAAAGGTTATACAGTATCGTGAACAGTGATCAAAATCAATACCAAGGCTGTTTGGCTTTATGCAATGCGTTGTTCTCAAGCAATTCGTTTTAAAGCTCCGTAAGTTGAAGAGCTATTTTTTGCTCTGACAATATGGCTTTAGCGATATTCGAAAATCATGTTCATTTCAGAACGGAATATTCTGGTTTGAGAATTCATTCAACATTTGCCTTAGTTGATGTCTCACAGAATCAATTCTGCGTACATCGGAAAATGGTCTGAGCCAATATTGGGTAACCGTTCCAGTTGTCTCAAACGAAATTCTTTAGTGACCAAAATATGATCCAATGGCCACTTCATCATAAAGTTTTTTGCACTATAACTATTGTAAAACCCCCGTCCTACCCTTATATCGAACAAAATATTCTCAGTATGGGTCAAGTCGTCCACGCGAGACCAAACTACATCGTTCAAGTCGCCGGCGACTAGTACGGGTAGCCCTTGAGCCTTCACTTCCCTTCCTATCTTTTGCATCGCGGTCTCTTCTTGCCCGGCATTGTCTGGTAGATGTTTGTAGTGCGTGGGCGGTACAGGATGAAGGCAATACAGAGCTATTTCCTTTCCATTTACTAAGGTCAGCTCACACTCAAAAGAAGGCACGTTGTCATTGTTCAGATACATGATTCTTTTTTCTTTCAATGGTAGCTTGCTATATAGAACCATTCCATACGCAAATTCATTGACCGCTTTATGGCTATATGGATATTCCGTGGCCAACCTAGTCAGCTCGTGATCCCACCGTTCATTTACTTCCATTGCCAAAACCAGATCAGGGCTTCTATCATTGATGAGCTCCAATAATGGCTCTGCCCTGTCATTCGACATTTGCACATTTGTCAATAAAATACTCAATTGGCCATCATCGTTTTTCATGCTTTCTGCCCACGGCACAGCCACCTTAACCAGACTGGTATAATATATCAAGAATGTGAGATTTATGACCACACCGCATGTCAAGGCTGCAGCAATCAGGGTGTGCTTCCATTTCCATTTTCTAACAGAGATTAGAATTAAAACAAGGCAAAAAATTGAACATAGGAATAATTGGATACGTGGAAAGTCGAGCATTTTCAGATATCTTATTTCCATATTCCTAAAAATGGAAAGTATGGAGCATAACGCCACTACACCGGCAGCTATGTAAAAGATTACCCCTAAAATCTTTTTGAATTTTTGCACGCTATGATTTTTATAAAATGAGCTACTATTACGATTAATCAAGTCTGTTTGAACGGCCATAAGATATAAATAAAAGCTTACGGTGCTGCCGCAGTTCAGCCAGTAATATTTCGTTTTGAATTTGTTCTAGAAGAAGGTTTACTTGATATTTTCAAATGAAATACGCGCATAGTATTTCGCAATTCTAGATAACGATTTTTGATCGGATGGGTAGACTGTAAATAGAGTCCGTCAGTACAGTCGGGTGGCTGGATGAAAGAGTTCGATAGCAACGCGCGCGCAGTTCTAAATATCAAGGAGTCCCGCTCGAGCGGGACGACTGTTTTTAGAACAAGTGCAAGGCAGATAGCGGACGCTATGGACAGACACTAACCAATCACCAAGAACCATTCACCGGTATAGGGATTCTTCACTCCGTTCTGAATGACAAGGCGACCTGCGTTCTGGCAGCGCATTAACTAGAGTCTGCTAATGGCGTAGGGGGTCTGGTTTCGAATGTTCGACATCCCACACGTGTGCCCTGCGGTGGCAAGGCGCAGTTCTAAATATCAAAGAGTCCCGCTCGAGCGGGACGACTGTTTTTAGAACAAGTGCCAGGCAGATAGCGGACTTTATGGACAGACTCTGAATAAAAAGCGCTCGGCCCCATCTCAAATCCGATCACTTGACAAAAGAAGATAATTGGAAATGCTTACTCAGCAGTATTCGCTATACGAAAGTCGCTTTCGGGGTGCAACTTTCAGCGATGCAGGCGGCACCCTTGGCCAAACTTGCCGGAAGGCTATACTGCATAAGGATGCCCGAGATGGATACTGGCTCTGGGCTAAAGCGCAGTAAGATGCTGCCATGTATGTCGCGTATGGCTAGATGAAAGCTGCTGGCTGGGCTAGATCAAGTAGAATTGAGAAGTTTCCTTTCGCCAAAAATATCGATAATTTCAACCACAAAACAATGAGTATAAAACTGACAATTAACTGTTTGAATCCTCTTAGGTTTTCAGAGATGCCCTTATCATAAAACTGACGCAAGTACCGAGGTCGTATACTTAGATCATTTCCTTCACCCTGCCGACCTGGCCATCTTCCAGCCGCACTTTTATCCCATGCGGATGATTGGCAGATCTGGTAAGTATCGCGCTTACCGTTCCTTCCGTCAAGGCTCCTGTACGCTGGTCTTTTTTTAATACGATCGCCACTCTTTTCCCTATGGAAATATTGGCTCTATCGGTTCCGCTCATCGTTTGATTTCTGAATGTCCAAGCATTTTAGCTCGAATAGCGAATCGCGTCTTTTTCATTGGTTTCCACAGTATCAACGAAGTCGGCAAACACTTGCTTATGATGCTCAAGGTCAAGATTTGGCGATACCGAAGCCCTCACTATATAGTCCTTGTCGCCTTCCTTGGTGGTGCCTTGGGTAGATGTAGCAGGTATCGTCCAATAGCAACCTTTGAGTTGGCCGTAGCTCACACAATACTTGCTTTCATCGGGTATTTTGGTGATCATTAAATCTATGAGCCGATGGTTCAATGTGCGTTTATTCAACTCCTTTTCTTCATCGGTAGCACCGTGGGTGGGCAGGTCTAGCGAAAATACCGAAGGCGTAAACCCCTGCGCTGCGAGTGCCGGCGATACGAAGTTGACCTTTGCTTCGGGCAAGGTTTCATTGATGAATTTTACAAATTCGCGTGTGTTTTGATAGGCATCGGCGATACGTTGCTTCATGGACGGAAGCTGGCTGGCCAAAATCTCCATTTGATGACTTGTGGCTTCATTATCACATAGCTTTAAGTGCATTTCGATCTTGCCCATCAAGGCGGCGGCTTTTTTATTTCCCACGCAATACCCTGCAGTGCATTGTCCACCGCTGGGAAATTTTGATCCGCTGGCATAGGAGATGGACGGCACGCACGCCAGCGTTTCGTTTTCACCCAAAAAGTGAACATTGGGGCAGAAAGTTTGATCTAAGATGAAAACGGGTTCAATGGCTGGGTTCCCTTTTTCGGTTTTGCGGACTTTGCTGAGCACCGCTTTCAAACTATCCAGATCCGGCACTTCCAATCTCGGATTGGTCGGGATCTCGGCTATGATGTACGGCACGGCGTCTTCTCCGGCTATCTGGTCCAAAACCCGGTCAATGCTTCGTACCATGTCGTTGTCCCTATCTACCGGAAGGTCTACTACTTCAACGCGATCGGTGCAAGCGGCCACACGCCGCGCCTGATCATTCGTGCCGCCGTAACAATTGGGCGGAACGATAAATTTGATCGCCTTTCCACCGTGATTTTCAAGCGCGTCATGGATAAGCCCCATCATAATGGCGTACTGGATGGACAGCCCGCTCGAACCCAGCAGCGCTTTGGTATAAGCGCCCGTAATGGTATTTATACTTTCGAGAACTTTGGCTTTTGCCGAAGCTATATTTGTTGACCTACCGTCAAAAGCAGAATGCCCAACCAACTGCTCTAATGCAAGATATGCGTCATAAGGGGTCATCGCCACCGTCTCCCTTCTACGTACATGTTGAATTTCTGAAATAAACGGATCGCTATCTTCTACATTTACGAATAAGACGCTGCCAAAATGTGAATGTATATTGACATAGAAGTCAACACTGGAGCTCAAATTGGTTATGGTGAGATCGTCTTGATGGGCGATAAAAATGGTACTCCCGTCATATTTTGGTAGCGCATCGGGGTGTTCAGTCTGTACTGCTTCAAAATCATACCCATACACCCGGCGGATGGTCTCTAAAACAAAACTTGCAGGCAAGTCGTCTGTATATGCTATGCGTGATTTTCTGAAATCTATTTTGTTTTTTCTCAAAACAGCGAGAATAGGCACCGTAGCAGAAGCGAAGCTGATCACATTATTTCTGTTCGAGCTGTTTATTTTAGCAAGCGCCCACTCTAGGATGCACGATAATGGATGCCCCAAGCGGATATAATCATAGGCCGTAGGTAATTTTTCAAGTGCTGCTTTATCAGAAATTCCCAGTTCGAATAAGCGCTCAAAGCCATCGAGAAACTCCGTTTTGGCCAAATCTTCGTTATAAATATCGAGCCGATGCGTGGTAAGGCCTAACCAGCCTTCGGGCATATTTTCCAATATATTTTTTAAATATTCAATCATAATATGTTTTCTGTTTTAATTCATTCGGAGCGGCTATAACTTAATCGAATTAGCTTCAAAACAAAGCAATTCTCACAGATTTTGTTCTGTTACCAGGCCGGCTTTTTCTTTTAAAGGATTCTCTGATGGCTGCACCTTTTAGTGAAATAAACTATGCCAGCAGAACGCCGCCTATCTTTTTCTATTTGCCGACAAATGCAATTCTTTATGCTTTGACTTCAATGGTCTGTCCATTGAATTCTGCTGTATCGCCTGTGCGCATTTTCTTTCGTTTTTGTGTTTCGACTTTTCCGTTTACCATGACCATTTCATCTTGTATTACCGCATGGGCTTCACCGCCCGAGCCCACCACTCTCATCAGTTTCAAGAGCTTATCAAGTGTAATGAATGTATTGCCTTCGGTCAACTGAAAAGTATGATGCGCCATTTGCATTGTATTGGAGCGCAAAGATAAGGTTCGAGAATTAGGCATTCTGCCAATGGAGATGTAGGGTAGTGGAGCGATGGTCCTTATTCAAAAAGCGTATCGCCTTTGCTTTCAACCTGCCGCTTCGCATCTTCTACCAAATAGATATTCCGACAGTTGGGACAAAAAAAATAGTACTCAAAGAAGTAGTTTTGATTTGGTTTTATCTTCCTTTTTTTGGTTATTTTTTTTACCACTTGAGTGCCACATTTCCTACAAAGATCTCCTTCCTTTTCGACTTTTGTTTTTTTGGTCGGAGCGTCAAAAGTTTTCGCGTTAGCTGCGGTGTCCGTTTTATCCGGGGGCAGATATCCCACGTCTTCGAGTAGATTATTTGCCTTTAAGGCTAAGCCTGCGAGCTCATCGCAGCGCTCATTTTCGGTATGGCCGGCATGACCTTTTACCCAGTGGAATTTTACTTCTTGTTGTACGGCGATGATCTCCAGAAGCCGACCCCATAAATCATGGTTGATGGCAAGCGAACCTTTCTTTCGGTACCAGTTTTTAGACTTCCACTTTTCTGCCCAGCCTTTGGTAATTCCGTCTATCACATAGCGGGAATCGGTATATACTGTCACGATCGACTTTTTCTTCAACTGCTCAAGACCAAAAATAACCCCCATTAATTCCATCCTGTTGTTGGTGGTGAGCCTGAACCCTTGGCTGAATTCTTTGCGCCTTCCTTGATACGAAAGGATTACACCAAAGCCACCTTTACCGGGGTTGGGCTCGGCGCCCCCATCTGAGAATAGCTCAATTATTGGTATTTCGTTTTCTTTCATGAAATAGCTAAAAAATATTGATCAACTTGGAACGCTCACTGATACTTCCGACCCTTTCTCTGGAGCGCAATTGCGTATGCTTTTCAAATTTAGTCAAATTTAAAAGGAATTTCTTTCGGCAATACCTGTCAATTGATTACGAATTATTGGCAATCGAAACGAAGATAACTGTTGAACATATATTCAGCCCATTAGAAAACTTTTCCGATTGACTTAATCGCCAATTCAAATTCGCTCTATCGACTTTGCAAGCGGCAAGAAAAAAAGTCGAAAGTGGAACATTTTCTGAACAGAATGATCATGAGATATCAGCTCGGCGCTGCGGCTATATCTTCCTATCGGGAAGCCCAACCGAGGCTTGAAATTTTTCTAGGTCAGCAGATAAAAACGCCTTCATGTCCCAATGCGCAAAGGGTATGGTGTAGCGTCCGCGGTGGTAGGCATCGATATACAGGTCGTAGTACTCGGGAAAAAACAGAAAGCCTACGAAGGCCGCAATAAATGGATAGCGTGATCCCTTGCCATTTCCGATCAGGAAGAAATGCAGGGCGGCTTCTTCTGGCAAAGTGGTATTGTACCCCAACACCACATGGAAGAAGTCATGGTTTTCCATTTTGGGCTCCAGGTCAACATCGTTTTGAAAAAGAAAATCGGACAAGCCCTTGCCAACAGAACCCGTAGGACATTTCTTTAGCGACTCCCTGTTTTCGCCCCAAGCCGTTTTGTAGCCCTTGAACAGGTTGCGGTACAGCAGCACAGATGGGAGCGCGACCTTGCCCAATAAAAATGCGCGAATGGATCTTGGATTGCGTGAGGTTAAAACGTAGGACATAGGAAGGTTTTGGCGCTGAACGGAAAAGCGTGTAGTGTTATTGACTGATTAACAGAGATTGGCAGGGTAGGGGGATGGTGACCAGAATCTGGAGGAATCTCTGGAAGGCCAAATACACGGCTTAAAAATGCTTCCAGTGAATTCAAAAAGACCGATCTAAGTTATATGTTCAAATTGACTATTTTCGTGCGTAGAACTTCATGGGATGGATGCAAAGCTTATACTAAAAATGAACTCAGAGATCATTGAACGGGCAAAGGGTTACGCCCGGGAGACAAATACGAGCTTGTCAAAACTTATCGAAAACTATCTCGCATCAATAACTGCGGATAAATCGAAAAGCCGGAAAGTCAATTCAGTCATTAAAAGCCTTACTGGCCTAATAACGCTCGATAATAAAAAGGATTATAAAAAGGCCTATGCCAATTATCTAACAGAGAAGTACAAGTAATGAAGCGTGTTTTTGTCGATACGGATATTCTGGATTCACCCAAATTCTGAAATCCGTTTATTTCTGTCTATATCTCTAATTCCGTTGTCCAATTTTCGATGATGATTACTTCAATACGATCGAATAATCTTATCAAGAAGATTGGTTTCAAAAATCTACTACGTTACGAATTAAGTTTCTTCCATTTTTCAATTCAGCAATGATTTCGAATGCTGATTGTTCTGAAAACCAAAAGCTATAAATCGATCTAGGGGAAATTTCATTTTGAGTCAATCCGAGAAATATTCAACCCATTAACCTGTTTTTTGACCCTATTGATTTTTCTTATTGTAGTCTTGCGCGCAAACGATGTTGATCGAAAGAAGCAAAATTGATATGGAAATGAAGGGCCTCATTGCTTTTTGTGGTTGTGACTCTTAGGTTAAAAAAACGTGTAGGTTTCGGAACACGTTTATGCTTTTAAACAGTAATTTATGTCTAAAGATAGTTACTTGAATTTAAGAGTTCCTGCATATTTTCGTAGGTATCATTGTGGGCGTTCTCTTTAATCATGCAATTTGTCCAGTTCTACTTTCAATGGGTGGAAACCAGCATATTCAACAACAATGCGATCAGCCGGTGGAAGCGCCTTAAATTTAAACTTACCATCGAATTTTGTGGCAACTGTAAAAGCATTCCTATTTCTTTCTTGAAACACTTTGACTGTTGCGAAGGGTATGGGTTCTTTATTTCTGCTATCTAATAAAAGTCCTTCAATCGTATCTGTTAATATTGTGCGTAAAATCAGATCCATCTGTCCTTGAGCAATGCAGCCTGAGACTTCCCCTGTCTTATATTTCGTCGAGCGCTCAGCAATAAGGCTATTGTATTTTCGACCGTCCATGGAAAACGTCGATGGAGGATAGTGTCTTGATGAACTACAGCCAAAAAAAAAACGTCAGAAAAAGTGTTAGTGGTCTCATCTTCTAATTGCGCACGACTTGCCGCGATACCTTGCCCCCCGGCTTCTAGCAATATTATCATACCGCATAAGCTGGAATGTCCAAATCAGCATTATCCCCCCAAATCTACCCAATCCCACCAACCATCCAACACCATCTCAAAAATTTATCCTAATCCTTCCCAAACACCACCCCCACCAACCACGGAAAAACCACCAACTGCGCGAACAGTGCCAGCACCACCATCACGCAGGTGAGCAGCCCAAACAAAAACACCGTTTTGAGCGGTGAAAAGAGCATCACGGAAAAGCCGGCAAAAAGCACCAAACTCGAAAACACAATGGCGCGGCCAGTGTGGTGGTACGCAGCATCGATGGCGGCGGGAACAGATTTTCCAATTTTCCGCTGGGCTTGCCAGGCAGCCGTGAAATGAATGGCATCGTCCACACAAAAACTCAACCCGATGGCGCCGATGGACGCTGTGGCGATATCGATGTGAATCCCCAGCCAACCCATCAAGCCAAACATCCCCAAAAGCGGAAAGGCATTGGTGCAAAGTGCGATCAAGGCCAATTTCAATCGGCGGAAATAAAGCCACATCAGCAGACCAATAAACAGCGCCGCCAGCAGCAAGCTCCGCACCTGACTGGATGTGACGTATGGCACCAATTCGGCATAGAGCGGCAGGTATCCCGCCGGTTCTACCAAGAGATCTGTGCCGGGACGGGAGTTGATTTTGGCCATCAGCGCCTTCACATCTTTGTCCAATTCGCCCGCAGTGCGCATCTCGCCAAATAGGGTCATGCGCCCAATGCTGCGATCTTCGGTCATGTACGCATTCCATAATTCGGGGTAATGCCGCATGACTTGCCGCTCAATGTTTTTGGCGGAAGCCACTGTAATACTGTCGTCGGCATACCCATAAGCCCTACCGCCCGCGAGATACAGCGAAGGGTATCCGAATAGATTGGGATAGCCCGCATTTTGAATCAGCCTATGGAGTGCGATGGATTCTTCCAAAGCGGGGCCACCCGTGAGCGGCGATCCATCACGGGTGCTGATCATCAATTCCAGCGGCATATAGGCTCCCCAAGTTTCGGTGATGCGCTTGTGATCGACCACCACATCGTGCGAATCGGGCAGGTAGCCAAGCGTGTAGGTGTCATTTTCCAGAAGGAAAATACCCGCAGAAAATGCCAAAACCGAGATGAGTAGCAGCGGACGGAGAATGTACCTTCCGGCTTTCAGGGATTGGGTCAGTGAACCCGAAATTTTCAGGTTGCGTGGAACCCTATTTGGCGAAAAGCCAGGCAATAACAAGGCTGCAAGCAACCAGGTAAAAAGCAGGCTCAGGCCAATACCGATGGCGCTGAACAGGCCGAATTGCTGCAAAATGGCCATGGGGCTGAAAAGCAGCGCCAGAAAACCGGCCATAGTGGTGAGCGTGGTGAACAGGCAGGGCTTCCAAACTGCACGCAATGCCGCTTCCAGCTTGGTTTTTCCCCTGCCTTCCATGCGAAACCAGGCGTAAAGCAGGTGGATCACATCCATGGTGCTCAGCAGCAATACCACCATCGGTATGAGCACCGTCATCAGGTTGAGTTGGTGTCCGCAAAGCCCGTAAAGCGCCAGACTGAAGATGGTGGCAAGGCTCATGGTGCTGATTGCCAGCAGGCTCACACGCCAACTTCGAAACAAGATCCAAAGCAGTACGAGCATGAGCAGATAGGCAAGCCCGACGAAGCACCCAAACTGGATTTCAGTAAGGGCGTTCAGCCCCGAAAAAATAACGCCCACGCCGCCAAAAGCGAGTTGGTCTTTCGGCCAATGCTGGCTTGCCGTGCTTTTTACTTTTTCAATCAATTGTTCCCGAATGGCGTCCATGGGCAGGTCGCCGCGAAACTGCACAATCAGTCGGGTGGCGGTATAATCCGGGTTGAATAGTTGGGCTTTGAGCTCCGGCATCCGCTCCAGCCGGGTCTCGATTTCCCTATTGCTACCGTCCATCAAAGGCTTGCCCGTGATGCTGATACCCGTAAATTGCAGCGCCTTCGTATTGGCCGCTGAATGCAAATGTTGCACTTCGGGCAGGGCTTCAAGCGCCACCGACATGGCCTTCAATCCCGCTATGGCCGTGGTATCCAGCCAGCTATTCGGGGCGGTGGCCACGATTATTAGGAGTTCGTCGCTGCCGAAATGCCGGTTGAAATCGCGGTAGGTCTCAAGTGCGGGCGCATCTTCGTCGAACCAAATCTCCAGAGAATTATTTACCACCAGCGCACGCAGCAAGGGCTGTACGCTCAGCACCAGCAAGATGCCGGTGAGCAGCAGCAAGTAAAACCGGCTGCGAAAAAGGATGTAGAACAATGCTTTCATCTGGCTGCGATGAATATCCTATTTTTATCGGAATGAAACGAATAAATCTCCTTGCCTACCTGCAAGAGCGTTTTCCACCGGTAAATATGATGCTTTTTGCCATCCTTTTTGGGGCGGTTTACAGCGTGGCCAGTGGTGGTGAAACGCCAAGTTGGTCGGTACTTTGGGGCATTGCGTCGGTCATTTCGTTTTTCTTCCGGCTGCGGGTGATGGACGAGATCAAAGACTTCCAAATAGACCTTATAAACCATCCCAATCGCGTGTTGCAATCGGGTGGCATCACCCTGCGCGGACTCATTGCCATCTCCATCGCCAGCACCGTGGTGGAGCTGGGCTGGTCGCTTTATTCCGGCACTTATTGCACCATCGCCTGGGGGCTGGCGGTGGCGTACAGCCTGCTGATGCGCTACGAATTTTTCGCCGGTGCCTGGCTGCGTCCACGCCTGCTTATCTACGCCATCAGCCACATGCTGGTCATGCCCGCCATCATCGCGTGGGTTTGGTTTGCCTACCGCAGCGATTTCGGCAAGGCGCTGTGGCTCTTGATGATACTCAGCCTTACCGCAGGTTTTTGCTTTGAGCTTGCGCGAAAAACCCATGCCCCCGAAGCTGAGCGGCCCGGAATCGACAGTTATTCCAAAAGCCTTGGCCTGCGCCGTTCGGTCTTCACCATCATCGCGCTGCTGGCCGTGGGACTGGCTTTTCTCTTCTATCTCTTCCATTTTCTGGGGCTGCATCCATACACGTACATTTTGCTTGGGCTCGTATTTTTGGGCGTCATCATCTTATACCGCAAGGGATTAAAGTCGCGGGTCGATCCCCATTTCCGGAAAGGGGAGAAAGCGGTATCGCTCTACATGCTAATGAGTTATCTCGTATTAATCGCCGAAATGCTACGCTGATGTCCTTTCGTTTCCTTTTTCAGAAAAACCGGCAGCAGGAAGGCGGTAAAGCAGCGGGCTTGCGGGATTTGCAAAAAGCGGGGTGCCAGGTGCCGCCATTTATGGTGCTTGGCGCAAATGTTTTTGCGAAAAGCATAGACCATTCTGCCCGGCAAATCCACCCAAATTGGCATAGCCCGGACGTGGAAAAAATGATCGATAATTGGCTGCGCGGCCTTTCGGCAAATGCCTATCCGCTGGCCGTTCGCTCTTCGGCGGTGGGCGAAGATGGGCAGCAGCACGCCTATCCCGGCATGCTCGATACGGTCTTGCACGTGGCTTCGCGGGCGGCGCTCACCGAAGCCATTCACACCGTTGCGGGCAGCATTTGGTCGGAGCGGGTGCTGGCCTATCAGCGCGAAAAAGGCATCGTGCAAATGCTGCTTCCCGCCGTTATTATCCAGCAGGAAATTGCGGCCGAATTCAGCGGCGTGCTGTTCACCACCCATCCGCCGTACCCCAATGAGTTGATGGCGCACCTTATCGCGGGTTATGGCGACGAGCTTGTGGCTGGAAATGTCGATCCCACAGAAGTGGCTTTTGACCAAGCTTCCGGTCATCTCATTGATTTAGGTCAGGATGCGCCCCTTCCGGGAATGGAATTACTGGAGTCTCTTTTTCGCACAGGAATGCAACTCGAAAAGGCGCAAAACCATCCGCAGGATATTGAGTTCTGCATCGCAAATGGCGTGATTTGGTTTGTACAAATGCGCCCCATCACCACGCCCACAGCCGATCAGCGGGTGCTTGACAATTCCAATATCCAGGAGAGTTATTGCGGTGCCACCACCGAATTGACTTACACCTTTGCCCGTAACGCCTACAAGAGCGTTTACACCCAAACCATGCGTGCGCTTGGCCTTTCGGCAAATACGGTGGCTACAAATAATGAAGTGGTATCTCATCTTTTGGAAAAATGCCATGGGAATATTTATTACAATATCAATAATTGGTACCGTGGTTTGCAGTTGCTACCGGCCTTTCGGCAAAATAAAGCCGACATGGAACGCATGATGGGGCTGGAAGAACCGGTAGATTTTATAACAAGTAGCAGTGTGCCCTTTCGGGAAATGATCACCAAACTGCCCAAGCTGATTTTGAATATGGGACGCCTTCTGCTGGCCTTTCGCAGCTTGAAAAAAGATACCGTAATTTTTCAAGATGAATTCAAAAAAGTATTTGAAGATTTTTATGCTTCCGGGCCTTCGGAATTCACGATGGTAGGCTGCCGTAAATGGTATCATGAATTAAATAAAAAATTGCTCCAGCGCTGGCATGTGCCCATTGTCAACGACTTCTACGTGATGATGCAAAATGGAAAAGTACACCGTCAATTGCGAAAATCCGGAATGGATCATCCGGAAACCTGGCTCCAGAACCAATTGATCGGCGATGGCAACCTGCCTTCACTTGCCCCCGTTACGGAACTCCAAAAACTTGGAAAGTCTTTGGGTGAAAACCAAGAGCTCGTGGCTTTGATTTTGGAATTTCCACCCAATTTGCATGAGATTATTTCCGAATCGTTTCCCGCAGCATTTCAATCCATACAGCAGTATATCCATCAATATGGCGATCGTACCATCGGCGAATTGAAACTCGAAACCACCACCATGCGGGTAGCTCCAGCCATTTTTTACAAATACCTGCAAAACTATTTGCACAGTGATGTGGAAGTGATTGCGCCGGAAACCAAAAAAGAGAACAGCAAATCACAAATCCTAAACCTTGGGAAATTGCGGGAAGGGATTTACCGACGCGAAACTTTGCGCCTGGAGCGCACCCGCTTGTTTGGGATGTACCGCAGCCTTTTTTTGCGGGTTGGCGCTTTGCTGAAAGCCGAAAATAAAATTGAGATTTTGGAAGACATTTTCCATCTTACCCTATCGGAAATGAAGTTGGTTCTGGCCGGTGAAAATCCGCCTTCCACTGCGGAAATTGACAAGCGAAAAGCGGAATATCTGTCCTGGCAAGATCTACCAATTCCCACGCGGGTGTATATTCCCGGAAGGAACCAAAAGGCAAAATCGGGACAATTGGCCGATGGCAATTGGCAGGGTGAACCTGCAGTTGGCGGCATGGCAGAAGGGGAAGTGGTCTGCATCAAGGAACCGGGCGAATGGAATGATTTACGTGGGAAAATAATCTGTGCCCTGCGCACCGATCCGGGCTGGGCACCGCTTTTCACGGGTTGCCGCGGCGTGATCATCGAGAAAGGATCTTCCCTTTCACATTCTGTAATTATGTTGCGCGAGCTGGGCATTCCCACCATTATCAACTTGCCAGGAATCACCCAAAACCTGCACACCGGCAGCCGTGTAAAAATGGATGCCAACACCGGAAAAATAGAAATTGAATGATGGAAATAATCACGATAAAAGACCATTTCCCAGAGCACTTTTATGCTTTGCCAGATGCGATTTACAAAGACCTGAATTTCCGTCCGGAAGAAGAAAGGGAGCAAATCGAAACACTCCTGAAATTTGCCATAAAATCATTTGATCTGATGCTCATTACCGATCAAAAAAACGTTCGTCTATTGGGGATTTTCCCACCAGGAGAATCCACGGCATATTTCGGTTTTTGGGAAACGGTGGATGATTTCCAAGCCTGCGAAAAAGCTTTTGCATTGCTTTTTTCCGAATCAAAACGACGGGGCTACAACCGCATCGAAAGGCCCGTTAATTTCAACACCTTCCACCGCTACCGCTTGCGTTTGGACGCTCCTTCTTGGGGTCAGTTCGACCGCGAACCCGTCAATCCGGAGTATTACCCCAGATATTTGGAGAGACTCGGATTTGAAATTCACAACAACTACGAGAGCCGACGTATCCACAACAACGTGGTTCCCGAAGTGTACCGAAGCAAAATAGGGCTTTTGGAAAACGTGCAAGATTTGCCTTTTGAATTTATCTCGATAAACCGAGATGTTTGGATAAAAAGGGAACAGGAGATCTTTGAATTGATACATCTTATATTTTGTTTGAACCCCGGATTTCAAGCCATCCCCATAGCCGAATTCCGCGTGCAGTACAATGCCGATTTTGCCGCGCAGCTTTGTCCACATTCTTCGTTTTTATTGGAAGATCGTGACAGCGGAAAGCTATTGGCCATCAATCTGGCTTACCCGAATTATGCACCTTTGAACCTGAGTGAAAAACCTGTTTTTGAGACGCATTATCCACTTCTCAAGCACCGCACTTTACTCGTAAAAACCAATGGCGTACATCCCGATTTCCGCAAACAGGGACTGATGAACAGCCTTGGTGCTTACGCAATGCTTTCGTTCAGGAAATACTACGACGATGTGATTTACTGTCTGATGCGTTCTGACAATCCTTCACTGCGCTTCTCGGATTCATTTGAATTTGAGAAGGCGGGATATGCCAGTTATGCTAAATATATATAAAGTGATTTACGCTCTAGGTGAGTCAATTACTTCAAAGCTTAGATATTTGTCAGGTCGTATAAGCGCGCCGCTTTTCGCGGTAGACGTATACTGTTTTTAAGTACAAGAAGCCTTGACTGCGAAGTGAACTAGAGATTCTTGAATCTAAAATTGCATCGAGACGCGAGGATGCGCCAGCCTTTTGCCGAAAGGCGTACCCACCCACCTACTTTGGGTCTGCTGATTTTCGTCAAAATAAGGCTATACATGTTGATAATCAGCTGTGTATGTTGATAAGTCAGGACGCGTGAATGGGCGCAAGTGCAAGGTTTTTCCGATATTGTAGTATAAACCCTTGCATATATGATCAGATACACGCCCGCATCACAACTCACCTTGGCCGGTTTTGAACATCCCTTCGAGCGCGCCCTTGACCCCGAAAACCGCTGGGTAAAAAGGGCAAAAGCAATCCCTTGGGACGAGCTGGCGGCAATATATGCCCGCAACCTGGACAGCAACAGCGGTAGGCAAAGCGTTGATATCAGGCTTGTCATCGGTGCCTTGATAATCAAACACAAGCAAAAGCCCGGCGACCGGGAGACAATAAGCACCATCTCGGAAAACATTTACATACAGTATTTCTGTGGCTACAAGGCCTTTCAGGTAGAAGATCCTTTTGACGCATCCCTGTTTGTAGATATCAGAAAACGAATGGGAGCGGATTCTTTTGATGCCTTTCATGATGCAGTCATTGCCAGATCAGATGAACTTGTGCACGGACGCAAACGCATAATGGCAGACAGAACAGACCAGAACGAACCCGACGAAAACGACCCCAGAACAGATCCTCCGGGACATACACCCACGCCAAAGCTGCCGTTCAACAAAGGCACGTTGAACAAAAGCTGTGCACGGGTGCCAAACCGAGAACCTACCGCAGGAATGCACGCAAGGACTATTTGAACATTTCCAAGAAGAAAAACAAAAGCCGCAAAACCATCCGCAAAGCGATACGAAAGCAGCTGCACTACGTTAAAAGACATCAAAACCATGGAAAACCTGGTTGATCTTCTCGGCACACAATCCACAAGATGGCCATTGACCAAGCGCGACCAGCGCATATACTGGGTGTTACAGCATATTTACGCACAACAAAAAACCATGTACGAAAACAACGGGCGAAGCCACCCGGACAGAATAACAAGTGTATACCAGCCGTATGTGCGCCCCATTGTAAGGGGGAAAAGCAAGGCCAAAGTTGAGTTTGGGGCGAAGATCAACGCCAGCGAATGCAATGGCATGTCCAAAATAAATTCTATAAGCCGGGATGCATACAACGAAAGTACCGAGCTTCCGATGCAGGTGGAAGAATTTCTGAAGACGTATGGCCGATATCCAGAACTGCTGCTGGCAGATGGGATTTATATGACCCGTGAGAACAGAAAGCATATGACAGAAAAAGGAAAAAGAATAGTGGGAAAACCACATGGACGACCGCCCAAAATAGAACGCTCACCTTACCAAAAAAAAAGCAAAGAAAAGAGCGCAATCAGCGTAACCTGATAGAAGGCAAATTTGGGCAAGGGAAAAATGGATATAACCTAAACTGCATCAGTGCCAGACGCCAGGACACTTCAGAAAGCTGGATAGCTGCGATCTTTTTTAATGAACGTGATAACTCTGGGAAAAGTGGCCGAAAAATGCTTTTGTCTTATAAACCCCTTCGGACTGGCCACCAAGTGGTCAAGCATGATTACTGTTGGGCCAAATATGCACGAAAAATCAGTGTGGAAACAAAAATCAGGATTGGCCGTCGCCAAAATCCGATTCTTGGAAGTTTCCTGTTTCTGAAAATCAGCAGGCCCTAAGTATTCAGCACAGCTTTACTTTAAGGGCAGAATCCTCCCGCTCCGGTCTCTATAGATGAAAGAGCTGCGCCCTTGTGCATTCCGAACAGCTTTTGAAATTTTGAATTCAAAATTCGAAGAGGCTAAATTCGAAGGAGGCCACTTTTGATAGTGCGGAAAGCGCTCAAAAGTCTTGTCTCGATAATCCCACTTGCTTCGCAAAAAACGTACAGCCACTCCATCCACCTGAAAAGTTTCTTGGAGCTCAAAGTATGAGGCGTAGGCATATGGACGCCCCGTATGGCCAGATTGCCACGTAAGCGTTTGAACCGCTTTATAAGTGAGTACGAGTCCGGAATAATTAGAAACAGTTGAAACGGGAAAGCCAGAAACCACAATTAACTCTGTATTATATAAATGTTTAACGCTCGGGTAGAATTTGGTTGGTCTTGACTGATAGCTAGGATCATAATCCGGGTCTCCGTAAACGGTATCCACTTTTACTGAGTAAACATAAGCGGTGTTATCGAGTGTGCTTACTTTTTCGATAAAGCGAATAGGACCCGAGACCGCAATACGCAGCTTTTCGGGCATTTCCGGCTTCCTAGCCAGAATTAACTCTTCCAAAGGCTCTTCAAGTTCACCTTGCCTTCCGTAATATTGCATCCCGTTACGCTCCCATGACTCGGCACTTAGTAACATATCATGGACTAACTGGTACAATTTACCATCAGGGACATCTTCTTCGCGTCGCGTAAACGGATAATTAGAAGTACGGCAGGTGAATTCGCTAGAAAATCCACAGACTATATGTCCTGCACACCTAATATCCTTGGATTGAAAAAATCCGGAGTCAATCAATTTGGTTTTTAAGACGCGCAATTGGATTGAATCCAAAGCTCCTTTGTAAACCCCGTAAACCGGACGATCGGCCAATTTCAGCTGCGCATTAACCACTAAATTAATTTCCCCGTTGCTTTCTATGTTCACTCTATGGTAATGTCTATCGATTTGAATCGATATAAAGTTGTGCAATGGCTCTTTCTTCGTAAAATGCTCCGCTGTGTATAAAACCAGTGTTGGCTTCTGACCTTCGATATCAGGATATACCCTTGGCAATGGAGGACACATCCAGAAACCCATATCGTAGATAAATTCGAGAACCAATGAATCTTTATTTGCCTGATAATTTGCATAAACGACATTTCGCGTCAGCCCATCCACAAGTTCTGTTCTGTTCTGGTAACGAACAGCAACATCATCAACAAAGAACCAATCTTCCACTTTCACACCCTCCCACGTCACACTACGGCTATCAAAGGTCATCACAAGGCCTTCCGCTGTATACCATGTTTCGCCGAAAAGCAAATCCCTGTTGGTCTGTGCATCACAGATTAGGTGCACCAACAAAAAGAGAACAGGAAAAAGTGAGTTTCTAAACATGATTTTCAACAGACATACTAGGTGCAGAAATCAAATATACGCAGATAATAATTGAGTCAGAAGCCTTGAATGAGTGGAAAGGTGGTAAATCTAAAATTGCATCGAGACGCGAGGATGCGCCAGCCTTTTGCCGAAAGGCGTACCCACCCACCTACTTTACTGAAAATGAATCGCAACCGTCACCTTCCCCACAACCCCCTGTGGAAAACTGTAGCAGGTTGAAACCTTATTGGGTACCATAACCGTATCTTTAGCTATTCAATCATAATCCCCCTTATGACTAGATTCTCACCTTTGCAGGTGTTGATTTTTATATGCGCTTCGCTTTCCTGTGCCTTTGCCTACGGGCAAACCTGCAACGATCCTGAAGCGCTCTGCGGCCAGTCTGAAGGCATCAGTATAAATACCGCCGAAGGGGTACCGAACGATCTGCCCGCATCTTTTTGTTTCTCCATGCCGGCCAATGCCGTTTTTTTTAGCTTCGAAACACTCGATTTGGTGCAATTTCCCGATCTTGAGTATGCCGACTCCACAGCGACCCTTTCGCTCGAAAATCTCAATTGCACCGTCGATACCGCACTAGGACAGGGAATCAATCTTGCAGTGTTCAGCGCACCAAATCTCTGTGATCAATCGACCTTTTCAGACCCTATATTTTGTGAATCGCAAGTGCAATCTACCACATCCTATACCCTAGAATCTCTAGCGCCATCTACCACGTATTATATTTTGGTAAGCGGCATCGAAGAAGCGCCGCCCGCCACTGGCGCGGCCGAGTGTGATGTGCAGCTCTCTATGGCCGGTCCTGCGGTGACCTATGATCTTATGGCCGACTGGTTTCCCGAATCAGATGAAAACCGAGATCTAAAAGTCTTATTCGTTGGGGAAACGGTGGTGCTCACGGCCGATGAAAATTTGACCGGCTTCAGCTGGAGCGGTGCTGCACTAAACGGTAATGAAGGCGATAGGGTAACTGCCAACCCAGAAGGAGTGGACACGCAGGAGCAGTACACGGTAGAAACGACCATCAACGGCTGCGACTTTACCGATCAAGTACTCGTCCCTATACGACCGGCAATAATCCCTTTTACCGCGTTTACACCAAATGCTGATGGCATCAATGACACTTGGGAAATCAGAAACATCGTGCAATGGCCGAATGCACAGATCAATGTCTATTCGCGCTGGGGATCAAAAGTATTTCAAGCCACCAATTATTCAAACGATTGGGGCGGCGGCGACCTTCCCGCGGCTACCTATTATTATGTAATCGAACTGAACCCGATCGATTTTAACCTAGAGCCCTACACAGGTTCTGTTACGATATTGCGATGAGAATAATTGGCCTTTCTGTATTGTTCTTTCTCTCCAGCCTCGGTACTGCCTATGCTCAGCAAAATGCCCAGTACACCAATTTTCTTTTCAATGCCTTTGCCATCAATCCAGCCAATGCCGGCCTTAAAGAATGCCTCGATGCCCGCGCCGGTTACCGTACGCAATGGGTTGGTTTTGAGAATAACCCACGCACTATATTCGTAAATGCCCATCAACGCATCGACGCCATAAGCAATGATCGTGGGGTGATACACGGCGCCGGCCTAAGCATAGAAGGTGATAATGTAGGCCCTACCAGCTCTACTTCTGCGCAGCTCGCCTATGCTGTTCATCTCCCGCTTTCGCGAAAAGTGCGAATCTCATTTGGCGTAGGGATAGGAGCATTGCAATACCGACTTGATGTATCTCAGCTTACGGTGCCAAATGCCGGCGATCCCGTGCTTCAGAATTCTGATTCGGAGCTCGTATTTCCCGATATAAGTGGTGGGGTATGGCTTTACAGCAAATATTGGTTCATAGGCCTGAGCGGCGCCCACCTTACCAATCCCACCTTTGACGATATCGGCACAGACACCCAGCTCCAGCCCAATTTCAACCTTATGGCAGGCCGCATTTTTGAATCTGGAGAGCGGATGAGCTATATCCCGGCAGCCCAATTGAAATTCACAGGTAACTCAAAGCCGTCGCTTGACGTAAACTTCTGGGCCGACTATGATAATAGAGTGGCACTGGGCGTGGCCTTCCGATCGGAAGATGCAGTGGCGGGCATGCTGAAATTTAACTTTTTAGACTATTTCACCTTGGCCTACGCATACGACTTTACCTACTCTAAAGTGCGCTTTGGATCATCCAATTCGCACGAGATCATTCTCGGAATCAGCGCATGTCCACGTAGCCAAAAAGTGGGATTTGTGCCATGCAACGCTTATGATTAAGCCATGAAAACGAAGTTGACCTTTATTCTCTACATCTGCTCCACGCTATTGGCGCTTCAAGCCACCGCGCAGCATAACCAGCTCTTTCAATGGAGCGGTGGTTCGGGCGCGTGGAGCGACGCAATCCATTGGTCGGTAGATGGCCTTCCGGCAAATCGCATTCCTTCAGAAAACGATAATGTGTGGATTGCCGCAGAACATGCCGCCATCCAAATTTCTGTTCCAAAGCAGCTGATCGTCCACTCTCTTTTCGTAACCGGTACAGAGCAGGTGCAGTTTGCTTCCGCAAAGAAATCGGAAATCTGGGTTTCGGAAAATACCGTCCTTTCAAACGCCACAATCGTTGATAACGCTATTTCGCTGAAGCTAAAGGGCAAGGGATATTATTCCATCCCGCCACCACTCACCCGAAAAGAAAACATTGAAATCGGTGCCGGTCTTACCGAACTGGAAAGTACGGCGCGCGCCGGCTCCTGTCCGTTTTTTACCATTGTACCCAATCCCACTGCGCCTACCTGCAATGGGTTTAGCAATGGTGTCGCATCTATCCTAGAACCTACCGATGGGGTAGTGCCCTATACCTACCAGTGGATAGGCGGGCCGATGACACGCCAATGGTCTAACCTTGGCGCAGGAACCTATACAGTGATCGTGATCGATATGGGACAGGGAGCCGTACCGTGCAATGTAGACGTATTCGTAAATGAACCTGGACCGCTCACCGTATTTGGAATGAATGCTACCGACCCGCTCTGTTCCGATGTATGTAATGGTACTGCAGCTCCCATCGTAATCGGTGGTAATGGGAACTATACCCTCAACTGGTCAAGTGGTGAAGCCGGATTTACTGCCTCCATGCTCTGCCCCACCTTTGTGCTAAACATAGAAGATCAACTGGGATGTACATTCGATACTACCTACGTATTCACAAATGTTCCCGCACCCATCGAATTCAATGCCGTTCTGGGCAATATCACCTGTTTTGGCGCTGCCGATGGTACCATAGACCTAAACACCACAGGTGGCACGCCACCTTATGTGCTCAGCTGGATAGGCCCTTCGGGTTTCACTTCTACAGCAGGCAATCTCTCCGGCCTACTGCCCGGATCGTATACCGTAAGTCTTGAAGATGCCAATAATTGCATCGCCAGTGAGTCCTTCACGCTCACGCAAAATCCAGTTCTCAATGCGTCATCGTCAAAAGTCGACAATACCTGTTTCGGCGTGGCCGAAGGTTCCATAACGGTGACGGTGACAGGGGGTACCACCCCTTATAATTTTAGTTGGACGGGTTCCGACGGATTCACCAGCACCGATCAAAACCTTCAAAACCTAAGTTCCGGTACTTACGACCTCACCATCACAGATGCTGAAGGGTGCATCTTTGCCCTGAGCGCTACGATAGCCGAACCCGCCGAAATCGCGGTTTCTTTTACCCCCATAGATGTACTCTGTTTTGAAGGAAATACGGGTTCCGTCACAGCAACGGCCAGTATGGGCACTCCAGGGTATTCCTATAGCTGGTCGGGGCCAAATGCATTTGCCGCAACGGGCGCAACCATTTCAAACCTGCTTGCAGGCACCTATTTTATTGAAGTAATGGATGGTAATGCTTGTATCAAGCTTGATTCCGTTGCCATCAGCGCCCCCGATTCTTTACTGCTCGAAGGGGCAACTACAGAAGTAACCTGCACCAATGGCAATGATGGAGCAATAGACCTTACCGTATCTGGCGGCACTCCCACCTATATGGTGTCATGGTCTGGCCCATCGGGCTTTAGCTCAAGCAATACGGACATAAGCGGTCTGACATCCGGAATATTCAGCGCTACTATCGAAGACGCGAACGGCTGCATGGCCAACATCAGTTTTGAACTTGCCAATCCGGCACCCATCACGATCGCGGCAAGCATTACCTCAGCTAGCTGCGCCAATAATAACGATGGGGCAATAGATATTACGCTCATGGGCGGAATGGCGCCTTTCACATTTGCCTGGACAGGCCCACTTTCTTTCTCCAGCACCAATCAAAATATTTCAAATAGGGGCGCTGGCAGCTACACTGTAATCGTAACCGATAGCAACGGATGTACCGCGACAGGAACGTATACGATAACCACACCGGCAGCCGTTACTGCGACTTTCGTTACCGCAAATGCTACATGCTTTAATGCAGCCGACGGAGCTATAACCGCCACTCCTAGCGGGGGTCAAGCTCCGTACACATTCTTATGGATCGGGCCGGCCGGTTTTATAGCTACCAGTCAAAACATTTCAAATCTCATAGCAGGCTCCTACGGCTTGCAAATAACCGATGCCAATGGATGTAGTGGTTTCTCCAATGTAAACCTCACTCAGCCACCCAAAATCAACATTACCGGACCACGAACACCTGTCACCTGTTTTGGCGGAAGCAATGGCGCTATAGATGCCATAGTGAGTGGCGGCACGCCTGGGTATACGTATTCTTGGACGAGTCCCGAGGGCTTCACTGCAAGTACCCAAGACCTCAGCGGAATTCCGGCCGGGATGTACACCCTTGTCGTAACTGATGCTATATCATGTACAGCCACCCGTACATTTAACATTACTCAACCCACCGAAATCTTATCGAATGCCACCACCACCAACGTGCTTTGTGCGGGCGATAATACCGGTGCCATATCAACTTCTATCGCCGGCGGCACGGCGCCTTATACCATTCAATGGTCTGGGCCAGCCGGATTTACTTCTATGCAGACAAGCATTGCCGATCTCAACGCTGGCAGCTACCAACTTACCATCACCGATAACCGCGGCTGTGTGAAAACGGAATCTTTCCAGATTTCTGAAACGGTGATTATCACCCTGAATGCCTCAGTGACTCCAATCACTTGCTTTGGTGATGATAATGGCGCAATAGACGTAGAAGTTTCTGGTGGCCTAGAGCCTTACGCCATCTCTTGGTCAGGTGCTGATGGCTTTACGGCAAGTGTTCTTATAATAGATGATCTCCAGCCCGGAGACTACACCCTCAATATCACCGACAGCAATAATTGCTCTTTTGATTCCACCTTTGCCGTTATTTCGCCCGACTCCCTTTCGATAGGCGCAGTCGCCACGGCTATATCCTGTAAAGATGCCGACGATGGGTCGATACTCACGAATATAACAGGTGGCACCACGCCCATAAGTATTGAATGGAATGGGGCTAACGGATTTACATCTACCGACCCTTCGATAAGCGATCTGGCTGCCGGCACCTATGTGATCATAGCTATGGATAATGCCGGTTGCACCAATTCTGAAACTATCGAAATCACAGAGCCGGACTCCATACTGCTTGATGTAGATATTACCCAACCGTCTTGCCTCGCAGACAATGGAGCATTATCGGTATCCGTGTCGGGCGGTACCATCGCCACCGATTATATCTATAGTTGGACGAATGGATTGGGCACCGAAATTGGAACCACGGCTTCATTGAGCGACCTTGCACCCGACAGTTATACCATACTGGTAATAGATGATAACGGATGTACGGCTTCAGCTACCCTTTTGCTCGAAAGAGTGACCATAAACTTAGCCGCCGACATTATCGATGCTTCTTGCTCAAATTCAAGTGATGGCCAGATTTCTATCCTTGCTACCGGTGGCGTTGAACCCTATACGTACGCTTGGACAGGCGGCGGCGGTTTTGCTTCCGCCAATGATACCATCACAGGACTTACAGCGGGAATATACCAACTTGAGATTACCGATGCCGCAGGCTGCCTGACCACAGAAACTTTTGAAATCGCTGCCCCACCGGCCATCACTATTGCAGCAGTGATCACAGTAGAAAGCTGCCCCGGCGATAATACAGGAAGCATTGCACTCAACCTATCGGGCGGAAGCCCCGGTTACTTAATAGCTTGGAGCGGACCCGATGGTTTCACTTCGGCCAGCAGCACCATTACCGACCTCTCGGCAGGTGCTTACCAAGCTACGATCACTGATGTAAATGGATGCATGGCCGATAGCACCATCGCGCTCAATAACGGCTCAAACTTTAATATCGCGCTAAGCGGCACTTCGCCCGCTTGTGCAGGAGAAAACACTGGAGCTATTGATGCGACGGTTACTCCCCTATCTGGCAGTCCAGAACCATTTAACTTTGCGTGGACAGCTAATAATGGCTTCACCGCCAATACCGAAGACATTTCAAATCTGCCTTCAGGCACCTATGTACTGGCTGTAACGGGCTCCAGTGGGTGTGTGATCAGAGACTCCATTATCCTTTCCGAACCCGACAGCCTCCTACTAGAGCTCACCTTGGTGAACAGCACCTGTGAGCAGGCCGATGGGTCAGCTTCGGTAGCGGCCAGTGGCGGCACAGGCTCTCTTTCCTACGCTTGGACCGACGCTGTGGGCGACACCCTGGCCACGGCTACAAGCCTTGATAATATTACGGCTGGCACCTATCAGATTTCGGTGTCCGATTCAGCGGGATGCTCCATTTCTGAAACCTTTGTGCTCAGCGATGAAGATGCTAACGTAACCGGAATCATTACCCGGCCGCTCTGCGTAGGGGGTGCCGAAGGAACAATTGATATTAGTGTAGATGGTGGTATCGCGCCATTCAGCTATGCTTGGAGCGGCCCGAATGGATTCACTTCTACCGATGAAGATATCTCTGATCTACCCGCGGGAGACTATGTGGTAGCCGCTACCGGCGATAACGGCTGTATATACGGTGCAACATTTACGGTAAGTGATCCTGCTCCGATCTCGGCCGCTGTGACCGCTACCGGCGAGTCTTGCAATGGTTCAGATGGTTCGATCGCGCTGGTACTTTCGGGGGGAACCCCACCCTACACCATTGCCTGGACGGGAGATGATGGCTTTACTGCAAGCACCGAGACCATTGAAAACCTACTTCAAGGCACCTATAGCTATACCATAACCGATGTCAATGGCTGTCAGCTTATTGACTCTGTAACGATTGGGATAGCCGAAAGCATTTCCGTAGCCGGCGCGGTAACCGATGTGGTCTGCGGTGGCGAGCTCACTGGAGCCATCGCCACTAACATTAGCGGCGGTATCACTCCCTACACCTTCAGCTGGAGCGATGGTGAAGGCTTTACCGCCAATACCCAGGAGCTGACCGATGTAGCTGCTGGGACGTATACCCTTATAGTTACCGACGCTACCGATTGTGTAAGCTCTTCGACCTTTACGATAACCGAAAATCCTGCTATCGTGGCCAGCTTCGAGATCGTAAATCCCGATTGCAGCAATTCTAATGGTTCTATCACTACCACCCTCACGGGTGGTGTGGTCAGCAGCGATTACTTCATCAGCTGGACCGATCAAGATGGGAATAGTCTAAGCCCTACACTTTCCATTTCTTCTTTGCCCACTGGAGCGTATGACTTTACCGCTTCCGATGATAATGGTTGCGCCTTTGATACCACGATTATTTTGAGCAATCCCAATTCAGAAATCTTGGCCGAAATCACAGGGATATCTTGCCCCGGAGCGGCCGATGGAGCTTTAGAACTCACCATATCTGGTGTGGCAGAACCATTTACCTTGACGTGGTCAGGCCCTGATGGATATTCTTCTGCCGAAGCGAGTATCTCCGATCTTGACACAGGCATTTATACTTATGTAATTACCGCCGCCGATAGCTGCACCTATTCGGAAAGCTTTAACTTGCTTGACCCGGATTCTATCGCGATTGCCGCAACAGCAGAAATCACCTGTTTTGGCGAAAGCTCTGGAAGCATAGAAATTGAAATAACCGGCGGCATAGAGCCTTATACGGCGGCTTGGATAGGGCCTGACGGCTTCACGTCTGCCGAAGAAGATTTGGTGGATATTGGAGCGGGACTCTACGAACTTACCATTATAGATGCCAACGGTTGCCAAGCTGTGGACTCGGTAGATGTAATGGAGAACGATGAAATAAACACATTGGCAGTCCTTACCCCTACCCTTTGTATCGGAGACTCTACAGCGGCTATCGATCTTACCGTGAGCGGCGGGGCAAGTCCATACCTCATCAACTGGAGCGGCGATAATGGGTTTACATTTATAGGAGAAGATCTAGCAGACATCGCCCCGGGCGACTATACCGTTTCCATTTTAGACAGCCTAGGTTGCATCAAGACCCAAGATTTTCAAGTCCGACCGCCAGATTCACTTCTGGTCTCCGAAAGCATTACTTCGGTGGGCTGCACTGCTAGCGGTAGCGCCGGAAGTATCAGTCTTTTCATATCAGGCGGAATGCCAGATTATAGTGTCTCTTGGACGGGGCCAAATGGTTTTACCGCATCTACACCCGCTATTTTCGGTCTTGAAACCGGAACCTATACCTACGAAGTAATAGATGCAAACGGCTGCGTAACAACTGCTTCGATCGAGCTCATCGAAGTAGAGCCCCTGATGGTGGCAACATCGTTGAGCCAGGTAAACTGCTTCGGTGGTAGCGATGGAGGCATTACTGCTATTGCGACGGGTGGTGCTGCGCCTTATGTATATCAATGGACGGGCGAAGATGGTTTTGCCGCCAGCGGCAGTCAGCTTGATGGCTTATTGGCGGGTGATTATACGTTGTTAATATCAGATTCTGCTGGTTGCACGCTTGCAGAAAATTATGAGATCATCCAAAACGATTCTATTATCATAAATACGATTTCGCTTGTGGATGCCACTTGCAATACTTCGGACGACGGATCTATAGAAATTGAAATTTCTGGTGGTGTTGCGCCCTATAGTGGCTTGTGGACAGGCCCAGACGGATTCAGCACATCCCAACTTTCTATTGACAGCCTTAAGATCGGCACGTATAATGCGCTGATCACCGACGCGAATGGTTGCGAGGCGATGGCAGAATTTGAAATTGGCTTCACCCTCCTGGTAAATGTCGATGCTGGAGACGATCTAACGCTTTGCCTGAGTGCGCTGCCCTTCTCTGTTATTGCCACTAGCGAAAGTCTCGATCTATTTATTTGGAGCGACATCGACGGGGCCGTACTAAGCACCGACTCATCACTGAGCATCTCAGGAGATGCCGGTGCGAACACCTACTTCGTGACTGGGTCTAATGGAATCTGTGAAGACACCGACACGCTAATCGTAGATCTTCGAGCCGGCCCCGATGTAGATGCGGGAGTGGATTTTGAAGCCTTTAGGGAAGAAAACTTCACCCTTGGCGGAAGCCCCACATCTACCAATGCTTCGACCTACGCATGGTCGCCAAATGCAACCGGATCATTTGATGTTTTCGCTTCAAACCCAACAGGCTTTGCGCTGGAGTCGACGACTTTTACCGTGATAGCCACTGATGAGAATGGGTGCAGCTCGACGGACAGCGTATTCGTATACATAGTACCAGAAGTTTTGATCACTTCGGGCTTTACGCCAAATAGCGACGGTATAAACGATCGTTGGATTATCGATAATATTGAGCTTTATCCAAGCAATACCGTTCAGATTTTTAATAGGTGGGGCATAGAACTCTATCAGGTCAATGGCTATCAGATGAGCCAAGCCTGGGATGGCACCTACGAGGGTAAAGCGGTTCCAATGGGAACTTATTACTACGCCATAAACCTGAATGATCCTAGATTTCCCGATCCGATTACGGGGCCACTAACTATAACAAGGTGATGCATAGGAAAATAATATATAGCGTTGCAGTATTCTTCTTGGCTTTAGCAGCCAATGGACAGCAGGTACAGCAGTTTACACAATATCAATGGCTTGGAAATAGCTTCAACCCGGCATTTGCAGGGTCAGATCAATACTTCAATGCCGTGGCCGTGCACCGCTCGCAATGGGCGGGTATCAATGATGCGCCGCGCACTTCGCTACTCGCGATAGATGCGCCATCAAAATCTAAGAAAATGGGGTTTGGCGGCACGTTCTTTAGTGATGTGGTGGGGCCGACACGCCGTTTCAGTGTTCAAGGGCAGTACGCTTACCATCTTCAATTGACTGAAAAGTCAAAGTTGGCCATGGGGGTTTCCTTTGGTATAACCCAGTTCAGCATTGATGGCACACAGATCACCACGCGTGAAGCCGGAGACCAAGCCCTTACTTCTACCATGCAATCAGAGACCAAGCCCGATGCTTCGGCAGGATTGCTTTATTATGCTGATAAGTATTATGTAGGCGTTTCTGCTGCGCAAATACTGAATAATTCACTCGACCTTTTTCCGGGTGATGGAGATGGAAAAATGAACCTTCACTATTATTTTACAGGGGGTTACAAATTCAACGTGAGCGAAACAATTGATATAGAGCCGTCTATACTCGTAAAATATGTTGATCCTATACCCGCCCAGATCGACCTATCGGCGCGAGTAGCCTATAAAAGAAACCTTTGGATAGGCGGGACGTATCGAACCAATGATGCCGCGGCCGTATTTGCCGGGTATCAGCTATTGAATTATCTGAGTCTAGGCTACTCTTACGATATTACTACGTCTGATATAAAAAATTACAGTCAGGGCACGCACGAAATTCTCTTAAAATTTAGATTTGAAAGAAAACAACTGCTTGAATCAGAAAATTAAAATTTTATTATGACCCCTTTTTTACGAACGAAAATTTTCTTCTGTTTACTTTTTGGAATGCTTCTTCAACTTGAAGTGGCAGCACAGTTGGATACCAAGCATTACATACCGCCGTTTTTTGCCAAAGTCGAAGATCAGTCGGGAACATCTAATATCCGCAGGCATTTCGTAAGCCTATCGACCCCTTCTGAAGATACCATCCCAGTGACCATTAGAAATGGGTATGGAGAAGTGATCAATGTTATTGAGATCTCCCGAAACTCCCCTCAAGAATATCAGTTGGGGCCTTTGGGCAATGCCACTGGAAATGTCGCTACCAGCGTATACCCGCTGAACGTAGTACCACGTGATAGCCTGAATATGCCCATACGCTCGCAAGGCCTTTACTTCGAGAGCTTTCAGCCTTTCTTTGTCAATATGCGGCATAAATCTGGTTCTCAGGGTACGTCTCTGACGAGTAAAGGCCAAATCGCTTTGGGAAACCGCTTTTATTCCGGTCACCTTTACACCATTTATAATACCGGGAGCGGTAGCGCTTCGTGGAACAATTTTAGACGAAGTCACTTCATCTCCGTAATGGCTACGGAAGATAATACCGAAGTAACCTTTGACCTCATAAAAGATCCTATAAGCTATATCGGACAGACACCAGGAGAGCCCATTACGGTGACCCTAGATGCTTTTGAATCTTACGTAATCGGTGTAGACCATGCAGATTATGACAATGCGACCATCAATAACTCAAACGGTACCCGAATCACATCTACAAAGCCCATAGCCTGCAATACAGGTTCTTGGCTTTCTGGCAATTCTAGTGGTCAGTGCATTGGTTCTGACCAGATAGTGCCTGCCGACATCGTAGGCCAGGAATATATCTTGGTACGTGGCCTTGGCGATAGCAGTACGGAGCGACCCATGGTGGTGGCCACCGAAGATGGTACCGAAGTATTCATCAATGACAATGCGACCCCATCTGCCGTGCTTGATGAAGGAGAGTTTTTTATCGTTCCTACTACTGAGTTCACTGCAAATGACAACCTCTACATACTGGCTACCGAAAAAGTCTATATGTACCAGACCCTTTCTGGCTCTAGCTCAAGCATCGGCCCCACGGTGGGCTTGAATTTTATACCCCCGCTTAACTGTATAGGTGCCAAAGAAGTAAATCTTCCCTTTGTGAATAGCTTGGCGGGAGGTAATGGACAGGGACGGATAAATATTATCACCAAGGCCGGAACTTCCATATTTGTAAACGAGAGCACCACACCCCTCACGGGTGCACAGGCCGTGACCGGAAATGCCGACTGGGTGACCTATGCTTTCGACCCACCTTCAAATAATGTGATCATAGAAAGCGATTCGGTCATGAATGTGGCCTTGCTCACCCGTGACGATCAAGTGGGAACAGCTGGGTACTTTAGCGGTTTCACGCTCGAACCTGTTGTGGGATTGAGCTCCGGTACTTCAAATGTAGATCCCTGTATACCGGGCAATGCGGTGCTGCAGGTATTCGGCTTTGACACCTACCAGTGGTATTTCAATGGCGATGCCATAGTGGGTGCCACGGGCAATACGCTCTTTCCAGAATTTGCCGGCAATTATTCGGTAGATGGGATCGACCTTACCTGTGGTTTTATGTTCAGATCGAGAAATTTCGACATTCCATTTTGTCCATCGACACTAGGTGCGGCAAAGGCATTGCAAGATCTTTCCGAGACTGCACCGGGCTCCAGGATTTTTGATTTGACCTATCAGGTATTTATTGAAAATTTGGCAGAAAGCCCAAGCCAGAATATTCAGATCATCGAAAATATCAATGGTGGACTTCCCACGGGTGCCACGGCCGAATTGATCGGAACTCCCGAACTTTCATTCGGGATATTGACCGGTGGACTCAACCCAGCTTTCGACGGTGAAACTGATAGGAGATTACTCCCAGGAACAGGCTCCATACCAGGCAATGCTGCCGATGCGATCACCCTGACCATACGGGTGGATATGAACAACGCCACTCAAGACGGCTACTTCAATCAGGTAACTGCGACCAGTAAAAATTCTGGCACCAACAACGGTCTTGACGGGCCTTTTAACGGGCAGGACTTTTCAGATGACGGCACCAATCCCGATCCCAATGGAAATGGTGAGCCCAACGAAGATGGTGAAAATGACCCAACCCTTACCTGCTTTTTTACCAATGAGATAAGCTATGCGCAGACGAGCTTTTGCACATCGGATGGCTTGCAAGAAGTAGCGGTAGAAGGGGTGAGCGCTGGTGAATTTACCGCCGATCTGCCGGGATTGGATATCGACATCAATAGCGGCGTTATTTCTACTTCGGAGAGCTCAGCCGGCACCTATCAAGTGACCTTCACTACACTAGGTCGCTGCCCTACCGTGACCACTACAGAAGTTGACATCGTAGCTCCACCTACACCGGGCACAGCAGTCGTAAATACAGAAATATGTATCGATGCCGAATCGATTTTACTTACTGACTACCTAGATGGCGAAGAGCCTGGCGGTGTATGGACAGATAGCAATGGAGAGGAGATATCGGAGACTTATATCCCAACCATACCGGGAGATTTTACACTTACCTATACCGTTATCACTGATCCCTGTCCGGCAGAGAGCGAGCCAGTGACCATAAATGTAATCGGTGAACCCGATCCTGGCACCGTGGTAGAAAACCCTGCTGCATGTGTCGACGCTGGAACGGTAAATCTATTTGACTTTATAGTAGGGGAGCAACCCGTGGGACAGTGGTTTGACGAAGCTGGAGATCCCGTATCCAATGTGCAGGCGATCAATGGAGTAGAAACGCTGAACTTTACCTATGAGATTTCAAATATGGCCTGTGGCTCCAGAATTTCAGAACTCGCTCTTACGGTAAATCCACTCAGCGATGCTGGCGTATCTCTAGGAGATGCCGATGTATGTGCTGGAGAAATGCTTGATCTATTTGACTTTTTAATGTTGCCCGACCTCACAGGGGATTGGAGCGATGCAGACGGGACCATCATTCCCGATCAGACCACGATTCCAGATCCGGGGCAGGTTACATATACCTATATCACAGAGAATGTACCGTGCGATGCCGATTCTACTTCAGTCACGTTTACGGTTTCGCAAGGCCCCAGCTCGGGTGCGGTCACTAGCCCAGTGGCCATATGCAAGGGTGATCCGAGCTTTAATCTAATCTCACTTTTGGCAGGAGCCACCACCGGCGGTACCTTCACCAACGGATCGGGAGCAACGGTAAGCGGAATATTCAATCCCGAAACAGCTGGGAACTACGATTTTACATATACCGTAAATAGCGTTGAATGCGGGGATATATCCACGACCTTCACGCTTAACGTGGCTAATAATAATTGTATAAACCGTGTGCTTACTTTTCCGGAAGGCTTCTCGCCAAATGCTGATGGTATAGGCGATACATGGGTGATCTCGGCAATAGATCAATACCCTGCCAATAGCCTGATCATTTTCAACCGTTGGGGAGCAGAAGTATTTACAGCCCGACCGTACACCAATAACTGGGATGGAACTGCTGCAAGCGGCCTAAATGCTGGCGATGCACTACCGGTAGGAACCTATTGGTACGTAGTAGACCTCGGCGATGGAAGCGAAATCAAAAAAGGATTTATATACTTGAACCGATAATTAATCATTCTTAAAATAAAAAGCATGAATCAACCCAGACTATTGAAGCTCACATTGCTCCTTACGGTGATACTGTGTGGCGGCGCAGCCTCGGCACAGCAGCAGCCACTCTATACCATGTATATGTGGAATCAACTCATAATAAACCCTGGCTACGCAGGTAGCCGGGACGCGCTCACCGCATCGGCCGTATGGCGCGAGCAATGGGTGGGGCTAGATGGAGCTCCTTCTACGCAAGTAGTGAGCCTGCATAGCCCGCTGCCCAATGAAAAGCTGGGAGTAGGGCTTACGGTGCAGAATGACCGCATAGGCCCTACCAACAATACTGGCGTATGGGGAGATTTTGCATACCGTCTTCAGGTTACAGAGAAGTCAAAACTCTCCTTTGGGCTAAGAGCGGGATTTGGAATCTATCAGGCCGATCTGCGCGACTTGGATAATATCAATGCCAATGATCCTGCCTTCAATCAGAATGTGGAGAACAATTTTTTGCCCAATTTTGGATTTGGCGCTTATTATTACGGCAATCGCGGATACGTGGGGCTATCGAGCCCGACGATAATTGAAAATGAGCTGAACAGTGGCAATAACGGTGGGAGCGATTTCGAGGATCTCAATAACCGCCACTACTACCTCATGGCGGGATACGTATTTAGCCTGAGCCGCGATAGCCTGGGTGTAATGTTCAAGCCTTCTACCGTGGTACGTGTGGTAAATGGTGCCGACGTGAGCTTTGATGTATCGGCCATGTTTTTGCTTAAGCAAAAGCTTTGGTTGGGTGCGGCATACCGCTTTCAGGAGTCGGTCGCTGCAATAGCATCCTTCCAGTTTACCGATCACCTACAGGCCGGTTATTCCTATGATTTTGGCACTAATGACCTCGCCGACTACCACAGTGGAACCCATGAGATAATGCTGACCTATGATTTCTTCCGAAATGAAGTGAAGACCAAAAACCCGAGATATTTCTAAGATGTTTACACGCTAAGAATCATAAAGATCCACCTGTACGGGTGGATTTTTTTTAACCTTTTTTTCTCTTAAAGAGGGCTGTTCCAATTCATCGTTGGCCGATCCGATCCAAGTACCAATTTGCGTTTACCCAGTCCAGTCCATGATGCTAAATTTTAACTCAAGAAAAGTATTGACCACCTTCGCAGCATGGAAAAACCAAAAACCTATTGTGAAGCTATACATTCCGGAGCGTTTGCCGCGGTGCACCGGAAATACCACGACACCGCTTATGGCTTTCCCATAAGTTCGGACGATGCGCTTTTTGGACGGCTGATTTTAGAGATCAACCAAGCGGGACTTTCATGGACCACCATACTGAACAAAGAAGAGAATTTTCAGAAGGCTTACGCCCGATTTAGCATCGAAAAGATAGCACAGTTTGGCGAAAAAGAGATTAATGTATTACGCTCCGACGCTGGCATTATTCGCAATAAGCTGAAGATCAACGCGGCGATATTCAATGCCCAAAAAATTATAGCGCTTCAAAAAGAATATGGCAGCTTTAAGGCGTGGCTAGACCTGAATCATCTTTTGACAAAGGCTGAGTGGGTCAAATTATTCAAGAAAACTTTCAAGTTTACCGGTGGCGAGATCACCAATGAATTCTTGATGAGCACCGGGTATCTGAAGGGCGCCCACGATGTGAACTGCCCTATCTACAACGAGGTTTTAAAAGCCGAGCCAATGTGGGCCAAACTTAAAGGCCTTAGGTAGCCCGTTGAAAAAATCCAATCCATGTCGTTTCATAGGTCTGTAAAAAGCCTAAGGGGCCTCTGAATAGACCTTCTCTCGAGCTTAGGTTTAGAAAGATTCCCTTTCTTTGGAAAAAACCGAAAGAAATAAGATGAGACTACTTTTTCTGCTCTTCGTATGCATCGCTGGCGACGTGGCCTTTGCACAACCCATTCTGACCCTTCACACCGCGGAGAAAGATCTTAAATGGGTGGGTCAAGACGTACGCCAAGATGCCCAAATTCTTGACTTTAGCCAGACGATTTTCGATTATAAGTTTGATGAAAAGAACGGCATGGTCTACATCCTTTCGCATGAAGGTACGCCAGATAGACCAAACCGGAAAGGACAATTTACTGCCTATTCGATCCGTGATGCAGCAGTGCTATGGGAAATACCGTTCAATATTAAAAAAGATGGTTTTATCCTTTCCGATACCCTGCCTGTGATCTATAGTCGGTACTTCAGCACTGCTTATAACTGGCGGGATGGAGAAAAAATCTGGAAGGGACAGTATGAAACATCCGCGGTTCAAGGAGATTTGATCATAGGGTATTCCCCAAATTACATAACGCAAGACGAACTCATTGGCATCAAGCCATCGACGGGAGAAATCAGCTGGAAAAAAGTATTGGAAAAAGACCAAGAAATGGAAGCGCTCCAGGTCTTTGGTGATACCGCCTGGCTTGCTTATGCAGATGGCATCGACTATACCGATATGCGAACCGGAGAAGGTTTTTATTTTAAGGACAAGCGCTACGCGACCGTGGGAAGTGCAGGCGGAGCTTTGGTGGGGGGTATGATGTTTGGAATCACTGGAGCAATTATAGGCAGTCTTATCATTCCATCCAATTTTAAGACACCCGACATGACCGGAAGGTCGCAAACCTTTTGGGCTGCAGAAAATGGCCATATTTATTATTTAGGAGGCAAGATGCTCTATAAATTTGATATGGACGGAATTCGGGTTTGGGAATCCCCGTTTAACGACAAACTTTTTGGAAACAGCAAATGCTTCATTGCAGCCGGTGCGATATATGCCGTCTTTAATGGGCGCGCAGTATCACCAGATGGCATGTCGATCTATGGCGATAGTGGCATAGAAAGGCATGATCTTAAAACAGGAGAACTTTTGGTGGGGCTGAAATTAGAAGAACCTATCCGCGATTATCTCATCAAGGATTCAACCATAATGATGGCATTTGACACCAAAATCATAGAATTCCGGCTATCCGATCTCAGCATTTTCAAAGAGAAAGTGTACGCTACCGAATATGGCGCCAAGCTGGGTTTCGATGAAATTATGAATCCACCCGGATACGTGCGCGGTGACTCTGCTTTTTTAAATACTTCTATACACCAGCCTGACCATTTCTATGCTGCAAACAAAAGCGGAATGAAGATTGAGTTTGACTCCGAATTCGAACTTACGCGTGTGATTCGTAGAAAGGACTATTTCCAGATTTTTGAAAAATTCAATGCCGATTCCATACTGTTGAAGAATGAAGAAGAAAGCATCTGGATCGATTCAAGAGGAAGAAATACTTTGCCCCTTACCTTTACAGAGAATATGACGTTCGGAGCGAAATGGATCTACGATCAAGATGAAAAAAAGATTCTTATTTACGGGAGGTGAGTTCGTGGGTCAATCTGATTTTGGCTCAGCGGAAATTTCTTCTTCCAACTCACCCGCAGCTTCATACGCACCTTTCACCTTGAGCTTAGTTTCTGCGTCAAGCATATACCAAAGCTCATGGCTGTGATTATTGATATAAATGAGATGCACATCGGCGCCAGATCGTTTGATATATTTTCTCACCTGACTGATCAATCGGTTTGAAGGTCGCTTGAAGAAACTATTCCAAAATATGACACCATAATAATCGGCCTTCGGCAATTCTTCCAAGGTCACCCTTGATCCATCTACAAAATGAGCACGCGCCAAGATAAAATCAAGATCGAATTGATGCACGTTAAGCGATTCTATATCGATTTTGGGGGGGAAAGAATCAAAGCAACCATCTACATTCCAATTGAGCGGAATAGGCGGATCGATGTAGCAATTGACTAGTTTGAAAGTCTCCGTGCCTGTGGATTCAAATAACCGAAACTGTGCAGGCTGCAAGTCGTCGTTGAGAATCTTTCGTGTGAAAAAGTACTCCGTCGAGTCTCCCCTGCTCAAGATCATGGCATCCACGTCATTTCTAAAATTTTCGATTAATGCACGTCGAAAAGAAACCGTGTCAAGCATCAAATGGTCTGCTTCGGGTATGTCCCGTCTATTGCCCTGTTTTAAAATGCTGCCGTCACTAACCCACTTTGGAGTAATGTCAATACCCAATAGCGTTCTGTACACCAAGCTGCAGCTCGCCGTGGTAAGGAGTATTAGTATGAATAAGAGAATGTTTTTAATAAAGTGAAATGAATATTTCATACTACCTAAACATGAATCTAAAGCTAATCAATAGGTTCTAACTGCGATTTTCTTGACCATTCAACAGCACAAGAATAGCACCATCCTACCCTAAAACTTCACTGCAATACTGGAACTCAGAAAGAAATCGGAGTCCGTAATGGTTGACTCATCGCCCAGCTGGCCAGGCTCGGAGAGTAGCTGGCGCGCTTCTATCCTGCAAGCCACATTTGGTATTGGACGGTAGTCAATGTTCACAGAGAAAGCTGCCGTTTCAAAACCTAGCGATTGCCCTGCGGTAATGATCACATTCTCTTCATCTTGATAATATTCGGCTCTTATAGCGGCTCTCCATTGGCTGGAAAGGGTGTACTCCGCAATGATGATTGGCGAAAGCCAGATGTCATAGCGCTCGCTTCCCTTGGCCGATTGCTGGGCGCCGATATCAAAACCAGCAATAATTTTAGTGCGACTGCCCATAGAAAGTTTGGCATAGAGATTATTGAAATAGCGGTAGCGGCGGGTACTATCTGGATATTCGCTACTCACATAAGTGCTCCAATTTAAGGTGGCTCCGCTCTGGGTGGTGTAAGTGATCCCGGTTCCCACACCCGGAATGCTATTGCCCGATAGCCGTTGGATTCTTTGCCATCCGTTGCTTACCCAAAGGGTATAGCTCCATTTAGGACCTGCTGTGTACGTAAGCCGCCCTCCGGTAAGGAAATAAGGAGAATTCTCGGCTAGCAGCGATCGCGTGAGCGTCAAATTATCGGAACTTATGGCACTTTCAAAGCCAATGTGTGAAGGCATTATACCGGCATCGATCCACCATTTCGATGCCTTGTCGAGAGAGATTCCCACACTCGCCTGAAAGATATTTTTCAGCGTTGCATCTTCGCCAGAGTAATTGTCATTCGGATAGGTGCCCGCCTGTAGCGAAAGATTGGCGCGGTAGCGATCATGGCTTAGCTCTGCCTTGAGCAATGCGAGATTTACGTTAAACTCGTTATGTCTATTGTGATTGAATAAAAAGCGCTGACGCTCATTGCCGGAAGGCTCATTAAAATCATACACGTAGAATGCATCTACGAAGCCCGAAAGCTTAAAAATCGGATCGGCATTCCACGTAGAATCAAGCTGAGCAAAACCATTGGCTGTAAAAGCCAAACCAAAAATGGTCAAGATTATAAATCGAATTTCTGCTATCATGGAAAACTATAAATCATTTTCAAACGGCTAAGTCACTGTCTACGAGTCGTACATCCTGATCTTCTTTACGCTTCAAGAGTGCAAATCCAAACGTCAATACCCCCACGCGACCAATAAACATCAGTATGATGATCATAATTTTTCCCGGAAGGGATAAACTTCCTGTGATACCCGTACTGAGCCCCACCGTGCCAAGTGCCGAAGCGACTTCAAAGAGAATCTTATCCAAGGGTTCAGGCTCTACGAAAGACAAGAAAAACGTAAAAACGAAAATGAGACTTGTATAAAGTATGAAGGTAGATGTAGCCACAAAGAGACGTTCGAATGGAATCTTCCGGTTCAAAAATTTAATTTTCTTATGACCCAGTAGCCGACTTTTTAAAATAGCAAACATTGCAAAGAGCGTGGTAATCTTCATACCCCCCGCGGTACCGGAAGGAGAAGCGCCGACATACATCAAAAAAATCACAAGTAAGAGCATAGGTAGCGAAAGCGCACCTGTGCTTACGGTATTGAAACCTACCGTAGTCATTGCAGTCATGGCCTGAAAAAATGAATTGAGAAGTGGCATACTACTCTCCTTACCCATCAATGGTTCACTCACATAAATGGTCAATGTGCCAACCGAAAGAAGGATCAAAAAACCATAGAGAATAATCTTGGAAGTGAAGGATATGGACTTCTGCCTTCGGGTCATATACATCCATATATCAGTAATGACTATGAAACCTAGAGAACCTGCTATCGCGAGTACTGCTATTATCGCATTGGCAAACCCGCTATTTCTGAAGCCTTCAAAACTATCATTATACAATCCAAACCCTGCGGTACAGAAGGCCGATACACTATGGAAGATACTATACCATACTGCATCCCCCATGTCTAGCCCGGCATTACGAAACACGTAGAGAAAACAAGCCGCTCCAATTACTTCCATGATTATGGTGAAGATGACAACGCTCTTTACGAAATAATCGATTTTGATGGTTTCGGGCATTGTAAACTCGGCTCCGATTATGCCCTGATGCCATCGCGTAATACGCTTGGTGGTGAAAAGTAAATAATAGGTAGTAAGGGTCATATAGCCAATACCGCCCACTTGAAAGAGCAGCATCACAATGATCTGACCAGCAAGATTATACGTGTCGAAAACACTTACTGTCACCAATCCAGTAGTTGAAATGGCAGATGTAGCAATGAAAAGATGGTCTACAAAACCGGCCGGATTATTATGCACCCAAGGAATGCAAAGTAGCAGCACCCCAACTGAAACATAGAGAAAAAAACCCCGGACTAGGTTGACTTGTGGCGAATGACTGATACGAAACCTACGGTACCAATGATTGAATCGATGAAGAATATTGGATGACATATGCGCCTAAAAAGTATAGCAAAGAAAATATTTTATTTCCCGATAAATCATTAGAATTCCATTTGGACTCAAAATTTCTGTAGTTAGAAAAGTTGGCTCCGGCCAAGTTTACTGTTCAAGCGATGCTTATCATTCAAGGCTCTATTGGCATTGCTAATCTCCCATCAAAGTAAATATATCCTAATCGATCTATCATAGACATAGGAGACTGTATGTAAGTGTATTAAACCTACCATTCATCTACCGCCTTCATCAAATCTCACACCTTATTATTCCATCTTTTTGAAAGCCTGTAACTTTCCGCCATCCAGGCCGTCCCACCATCAACCGACTGCTTACGACCCATGAGTATTGACGATTATAATAAATGCGTTGACGACCATGCAGATGGTCTCTACCGCTTTATGCTCAAGCATATACGCGATACCGAAAAGGCGCGCGACCTCGTGCAGGATTCCTTTGCCAAGCTTTGGCTGAAAGCCGAAGAAGTGGATGCGGCAAAATCAAAAAGCTACCTCTTCTCTACAGGCTACCATACCATGATCGATATGATAAGAAGGGATAAAAAACAAGGCCGGTTTGAAGAAGTGGAAGTCATGAAATTAGCCCATAGCACCCAATATACCGACCTGAACGAAGTGCTGCACGAAGCACTCGAAACCCTTTCGGAAATTCAAAAAAGTGTGGTTTTGCTGCGCGATTATGAAGGCTATAATTATCGAGAGATCGGCGAAATCTGTAAACTCAGTGAGGCACAGGTCAAAGTTTATATTTTCAGGGCACGAAAAGCCCTGCGTCAATACATCGGAAGTATGGAGGCTGTGCTATGAATAGAATAACGAAAGAAAATTACGAAGCCTTCTTGCTCGACCGGGCAGAAGGAACGCTTGGCTCAAATCAACTGGCTGCACTTGAGACTTTTATGAAAGCCCATCCCGAGCTAGAAGACATCGCTGCCGATCTCAACTTACCGGTGCTAAAGGCCGCGTCAACCAAGGATCAATCGTGGAGCGCACTGAAGCGCGGTGATCTCGGTGGGCTCAAGGATAATGCAGAACTGCGCGATCAACTCTATTTTGCAGATGAGAATGGCGAGCTTAATGTGGTAGATAAATCGCAACTGAAAGAATTATTAAAAGAAGAAACCTATCGCCGCGAATATGATTTATGGAAATCGCTTGCCGTAAAAGCTTCTTCACATTGCACAGGCAAAGATCAACTCTATCATCTGGAATTGGAAGAGCATCCCACGCCGTTCAATTATGAATATTGGCTTGCCGCCAAAACGGAAGGCCTGCTGAGCGATACGCAATCGGAAGTTTTGAAACGCTACGCAGGCCGCCTGAAAAATGGCACTAGAGATCTCGCCCTTGCCGACCGGTTACGCCTTGAACCAGCGAAAGCTATTTTCTATGGCAATAGGGATGGACTTAAGAAAAAAGATTCTCGAATGGGCATTATTTGGTTCTACCGATTGGCAGCAGCCGCAGCCGTATTGCTGCTCATCTTCTTTGCTTGGCAGAAAACCAACACTACCGAAATACCCGTGGCAGAAAAGAAAAGCGCTCCTAGGCTCGATGAAACCAAGGAAGTGATGGAGTCGGAAAACAAAGACTCGATTAAAACGAACCTTCCACTAGATAGCGCCGGAACAGATGTAAAACCAGAAGAAAAGCCCCAAGAAATTGATTTGTTTGAATGGGAGCGCCGCGAACCCGATCCTTCGCAATATGCCGAAGCTGCCAAGCCCAGTGAAATCTCGAGAAATTCGAAACCAGCCTTGAAACAAGAAAATCGGGTCGCCAAACTGGAGCCTATCGATGAGATAGAATCCATAGAAACCGAACAGCCTGTCTTCGAAGTCATTACGCTAGACCAGCCCTTGCCGCAGAATGAAATAGCCGCCGCAGCGCAAGAGGAGCGCACGCTGCCATCCAAACATGCGAAGAGCAAGAAAAATAGCGAATTTCAAACCATCCCCGAATATGCCGAAAGCATACTCGCCGATAGATTAAATGTGCCGGATAGTGCACGTGATCAGATGGCGCTGACACTTGCGAAGCGTGCCGCCGATAAAGCGGGAGAATTTTTTGATGCCGAAATAACCAAAGAGAAGTCGAGTGCCGAAGGAATTGAAAACCTGACCTATACATTGCGGGTAGGTAGTTTTAGCGTGAGCAGATCACGAACGAGGTAGGCTGTAACTTTCTGATCGACCCATCCGTCCCAAATTTAAAGAACTTAAAAACGAACCATGAAATCAACACTGCTTTTAATCGCCATTCTTATAACCGGAACCCTTGCAGCACAAACCCCAGAGAAAACCGCGGAGAAAGCGGACTCTCTGGCAAAACCCATTGAACAATTGGAAATAGCAATGAAGGACGGGAAAGTCGCGGCCTCTGTTCGTACCTTAAATCCTGACAGCAGTTATTCTGATACCATTAGAATAAAATTCAAGAAAGTGGATGTCTTGATCATCACTAGGGACAGCACAGACTGGAGCCAGAGCGAGAATTCCGCCAAGTCAAAATCATACGAACTTACCTATTGGAACGGAATCGATATCGGAGTAAACGGGATTTTGGGTGAGACCCGCGATTTTAACCTCAGCAGCGATGTAGAATTTCTAGAACCCGAATACGGAAAATCCCGCTATATCGCCTTCAACTTTGCACAGGTGAAAGGCAGGATCATAAAAGACTATGTAGGCTTTGCCACAGGCTTAAGTTTTCAGATCTATAATTATAAATTCAATGGCGACAATGAATTTGTTTTTCAGGGAGACAGCCTGTTTTCAGTGCCAACGGGAGACAAGAACGTGACCAAAAACAAGCTACGCGCTACGTATATCGCTGTGCCGGCCTTATTGGAATTTAACACTTCGCTAGATCAAGACAGGTCTTTTCATATCTCTGCCGGTGTAGTGGGAAAAATAAGAATTGAAAATATGTACAAGCAGAAATTCGAAATAGACGGCGATGATCATAAAACCAGTATCAAGGGCGAGCTTGGGCTCAATAGATTTGCTGCCGATGCTGTGGTGCGCGTAGGATATAAAAAGCTGACTTTCTTTACCCAAATCGGTTTATTGCCAATATTTGATAACGATACGACCGACGATGTTTATTCTTTTGCCGCAGGGCTTTTCATAAAAGTATAGACCCGCCTAAAACCCTAAAAAAAAGCACCCTTAGCGGGGTGCTTTTACCATTTATAAATCTTTGTTCTCTACGACTTTAGGCACTTTGAAATAAAAGGAATCGTGATTTGGCGCATTCTTCAGCGCGTCTGCTTGCGTAAGGCTCTCGGTTACGGCATCTACCCGAAGTACATTCTTCTCTGTATTTACATGAATGAGCGGCTCTACCCCTTCCGTGTCAAGCTCATTTAGCTGCTCTACGAAATCGAGCATTCGCTCTAAATCTCCTTTGATACCTTCCTTTTCGGCGGCGCTGAACTCCAGCTTGGCGAGGCTTGCAAGTTTATCAATAAGCGCATCATTTACTTTCATGCGACAAAATTAACCATTCCCAATTTAAGTGGAACTGTTCGATCAGGTCTGGTAGCGCTTTTGGCAAATTGAATTTTATTCTAGCACGCGAGGCAATGCGCAAAAAAATACTCACCAACGGGAAATATGCACATAGATTTCTGGAAGAGCCAACCCAAAATCTTTGCCAAGCAGGCAGTGCAGTTCACAGCCGTTCTATACATCGAGCATTCAGCCCATTTGCGGATAGCAGCGGCATACATCTTGAACTATCCATTAAAAAAAAATTCAGAACAGATGCCATATATAGAAACTGCACACAGTGAAAAAGGAAACAAGACCAAATTATTTTACGAAGACTATGGCGATGGCCAGCCCATCATCTTGATACATGGATGGCCGCTTACCCACAGCACTTGGGAGCGGCAGATCGCGGCACTCACCGAAGCGGGATACCGCTGTATAGCCTATGATAGAAGGGGCTTCGGCCAATCATCAAAGCCATGGGGCGATTATGATTATAGCTCATTGGCGGGCGATCTGAACACCCTAATTGAAAAACTTAACCTCAACGATGTCGTGATCTGTGGCTTCTCCATGGGTGGCGGCGAAGTGGTGCGCTACTTCACCGACTTTGGTAGCAGCAAGATTTCGAAGGCCATCCTTATCTCTTCGATCATTCCGCTCGTGGCGAAAAAAGATGATAACCCAGATGGAGTGCCGGCAGATGCCCTGAGCGGCATCATGGAAAATCTGCAAGACGACTATCCGGGCTTTGCTCGCGGCTTTGGGAAGAATTACTTCAATGCCGATGATAATAAAGACACCGTTTCGGAAGGTATGCTGGACTATACCTGGTCTCTGGCGATGATGGCCTCAAAACATGCCACCATAGCATGCGCCAAGTCGTGGGCGGGAACAGATTTTCGCCCCGAGCTCAAAAACGTGGATGTGCCAACGCTGATCGTGCACGGCACCGCCGATAATGTAGTGCCTATAGCGACCGCAGGTGACCAAGCCGCCAAAGGGATAGCCCAGAATACCTATAAAAAGTTTGACAATGCGCCCCATGGACTTTACGTGACGCATACCAAAAAGCTCAATCAGACCTTGATAGATTTTCTCAAAAGCTAGTTCAACAATTCAAGGATACACCATCGAATAGCTCCGGCACCACCAAGGTCGGGGCTTTTTCGTTTTTTCTACCTTCGCATTTCCAAAAAAGAGAAGATATGGCACGCATCTTAACAGGCATTCAGAGTACTGGCATTCCCCATTTGGGAAATCTCCTTGGCGCCATCA
Source organism: uncultured Cryomorphaceae bacterium (assembly GCA_963836915.1). Classification (GTDB taxonomy): domain Bacteria; phylum Bacteroidota; class Bacteroidia; order Flavobacteriales_D; family Cryomorphaceae; genus Cryomorpha. The sequence goes on from CAWILH010000002.1 coordinate 2,662,850, forward strand.
TGCCTGCCATTCAGATGGCCGATAGCCCCGGCAACGATGCTTTTCTCTTCATCGCCGACCTGCATTCGCTCACTACCATAAAAGATGCCACCACCAGGCGAGAGAATGTACTGGCCGTCGCTGCCGCATGGTTGGCCTGTGGTCTAGATACCGAAAAGCACACCTTCTACCGCCAGAGTGATATACCCGAAGTGGCCGAGCTCACTTGGCATTTGAGCTGCTTCACCCCCTACCCCATGCTGGCCAATGCGCATAGTTTCAAAGATAAGAGTGATAGGCTGAGCGACGTGAACGCAGGATTGTTCAACTATCCGGTATTGATGGCTGCCGATATATTGCTCTACCGCGCCGAGCAGGTGCCAGTGGGCAAAGATCAGGTTCAGCACCTGGAGATCACCCGCGATATAGCCAGCGCTTTTAATCGAATGGCCGGCGAAGTGCTGGTAGTTCCAAACGTAAAAGTGCAGGAAGCGACCATGTACGTGCCCGGTACCGATGGCCAAAAGATGAGCAAGTCTTATGGCAATACCATCAATATTTTTGACTCAGATAAGGCGCTCCGAAAATCGGTAATGAAAATAGTGACCGACAGCAAAGGGGTAGATGAACCGAAAGATCCCGATACCTGCACGGTGTTTGCGATTTATTCGCTGCTGGCTTCCGCCAAAGAAACTACCGGGATGCGCCAAAATTATGAGGCTGGCGGCTTTGGCTACGGCCACGCCAAGCAGGCCTTATTTGAAGTTTTGGTAAGGGAGTTTGCGGCACCACGCGCCAAATATCAAGAGCTGATGGGCGCCCCCGAACGGATAGAAGCTGCACTGGGCAAAGGTGCCTCGAAAGCACGGATTACTGCCCGCGAAGTAATGGGCGATGTGCGGGACGCGATAGGTTTTCAAAAGCTGGATTACACAAGCATTTAATTCGGTGCCGACTGTCGGTATGGCGCTATGCACCGGCGGCTGGTTTTACCTTGCGCGGACGGCCAGCCCTTTTCGAGCGGTGCTTGTAAAATACCTCCCGCTCTACCCATTTTAAATTATCCCAGCAGTTATTGCTTCGGTTATAGTCCATATGAATTACGAATATATGGGAGTCTCCGGGCGATTCTACAAAAAACGATGCGACCAAGCGGTGCAAATAAATGGTCTGGCGCGTCCCATCATGGGTCGAAAAGGAGATATACTTATAACCACTTATATTTTTCGGCTCAAACAATAGTTCAGGCCCTATGGCTTTTTTTATTTTTACAACATTTCCAAGGTTCGAGATCTTGAAATGGTGCAATAAAGGCTCCCCTTCCAACTCGGTCATGATGACCCAACGCTCTTCTCTAGATCTATTCTTGGATATAATCATGTCAGAAAGCTATGGAAAAAGTTTTGTGCTAGCCAGTACCACCGAAATAAGATCATTAAGTTTACCATTTGGACACCTTACATGATGGGGATCCACGGACTAATTAGTCTGTCCATAGAGTCCGCTATCTGTCTTGCACTTGTTCAAAAAACAGTCGTCCCGCTCGAGCGGGACTCCTTGATTTTTAAAACTGCGCGCGCGTTGCTATCGAACTCTTTGATCCAGCCACCCTACTGTATTGATAGACTCAAATTATTGGTCTTTGGTGATCCGTACGGACTTCAACTGGTCGTGGGCAAGGAATTTAAATTCTATGAAAGATTCCAATAACCAAAAAAACTTCTAAGCCTTCCCAATCTCACGCAACTTAAACACCGAAAACGCGTAGGTATAACCATTTATAGCCCTTTTAATAATAGCCAATGAACCTCTCAAAACTATTTCCCGCTACGGCGCTGGCATCCATCCTTTTAGTGGGATGTGTGAAAGACGAAGTGGATGTGCGGAATCTAAATTATAATATACATCCCGAAATAGGGATACCCATAGCCAAAGCCAATATTCTAGCGTCGCGGATCATCGATCATTTTGATGAAGACGGCTTCGTTTCTACAGATAGCTTCGGCCAGTTGAGTTTGATCTATTCCGACTCGTTGCAAAGGTTGAGCATTGCCGATATCTTAGACCTGGGATCTCAGAATTACGAGAATAGCTTTGCCTTTGATGAAGTCGATCTCGGCCCCGTACAGTTTACGGGATCGGTCACTTTTGAAGAAGACCGCATCTTGTCTTTTGAAAGCCAAGCTGGCGATCGGCTCGACTCCATTCGTTTCGTGACCGGACTTTTCTCTGCTGCCATATCGAGTTCGGGAGACCTGCCCTTTTCGGGTTCCATTAAGGTAGTAAACCCGGATAATACCGTTATTATCGACCTACCCTTTACCGGTCAGGGCAGCAATAATAGTGCTGAAAATCAAACCGTCTTCACCGATCTACTTCTGCTACCCATAAACAATGATCAGTTTACAAATGGTTTTCGGGTGCGCTATGAATTTACGTTCAGTAATGACGATGGTGGCGAAATCGAAACGCAAGAGATAACCGTTAATTTGGGTTTCACCGATTTCTCCATCGCATCGGCAGGCGGCTTTATAGCGCCCCGCAGCATAGACTTGAACCCTCAAGGAATAGACATCGATCTCTTTTCGGAAACATTCAATGGGGAGTTTCGCATCGAAGATCCGAAAATAGATTTCAACTTTCTCAATGGCTTTGGCCTTGAGCTTGGTCTGGACATTAAAGAAATTACAGCCACAAACTCGGCCGGACAAACGATGACTGCCAATGGCGAAAACATCCTTTTTCGCCCCGTGCTTGATCCTGCCCCTTCACCGGGTGAAGTTAAAGAAACCGTCATCACTATTTCAAATCAGCATATCAGCCCTACGGTTACCGAGTTTTTGGCCTTCAAGCCAGATAGGCTCTTCAGTGATTTTTCGCTCGATGTGAACCCACAAGAGAAGCCATCGTCATTCATCTCCAATCAGGATGAGCTCGCGATAAGCTACGATCTCGAGATACCCATCTACGGTTCCATCTCCGACTTCCGGCTTGTAGATACCACCACCGTGACCCTTGGCGATCTCATCAGCGACACCGAAAAGGAGACCACCATAGAAGCGCTCGATATACGCCTGATCGTAGATAATGGACTGCCCATTAATACGGGCGTTCAGATCATATTTACCGATTCCCTATTCCAACCCATCGAGTCCCTTTTTGATGAGCCCAATTTTATTTTTACTTCTGCCCCGGTAGATCTCGAAGCTCCCGTGGGAAGCCCCAACCATGGTCGCGCGACGGGCAGCACGAGGCAGGTTACCGACATTGCCATACCGCGTGATCGCATTCTGCAACTTAAAGATGCCACCCACATCATCATCGATGTCGTGGGCGGCACCACCGCCAATGGGTCGCATCCCATACGGCTCTACTCCAATGACTTTTTTGATGTGCAGCTTTCCGCAAAGGCGACCTTAAACCTGAACGATTAATACCATGAAAAATACGCTAAGCATTCTTTTCGCGTTAAGCGCAGGGTTTTTATTCGCCCAGCAAAGCGGCCAGATCGGAGCATTCGATTTCTTGCCCCAATCGATTTACGCCAACCCAGCTTTGAGGCCACAGGGATCGCTGAATATCGGCATTCCGGCGCTGAGCAATATCCATATGGAGCACGGCAATAATTGGTTCAAGCCCAATGAACTTTTTCGGAGCGATGCCAGTGGCAATTCATCGGTAAATGTAGAGACCATACTGAGCGGTGTCAACGGGACTGCCATTACTACCCAAGGGCTTGGTATCGAACTTTTGCATGTAGGGCTTCGCATCAAGAAGCATTATTTCCACCTTCGGGCGGCAGAGCGCGTGCAGTTTGAAATGGCAATCCCCGAAGATATTTTCAGACTTGCTGTTTATGGAAATGCCAGCGCCAACCAATTTGAAGATAATACCGCCGATTTCAGCAGTCTGGAATTGAATGGGATACATTACCGCGAGTATGGCATCGGCTATAATTACGCATTGAATGAAAAATGGTCTTTGGGCCTTACGGCAAAATACCTTTACGGCATGGAGCGCATACAGACCGAAGAATCATCGCTCAGGCTTCGCACCGATCCGCTTACGTATGAGCTGCAATCATCAGGAAGCTTTATCGTAAATACTGCGGGCATTTACGGATCGCTTACCGATGGCGAAGAAGGAATTCAAGATGATGCGGCCCAGTATGGGTTTGGACTCAAAAACTTCGGCTTCGGGGCTGATCTGGGCGCCGTATACCGCCCTACCGAGAGATTGCAGTTTGAGCTTTCCGCAAATGACCTTGGCTTTATAAAATGGAGATCAGACGTAGCCCGATACGGCACTGATGATGCCAGCTTCGCTTATGGCGGGGTAGACCTTACCGAGTTTATCTTCATCACCGGATCCGAATTTAACGACGCCCTTCAGAGCGAACTCGATTCCCTGCTCGACGACTTGGAGAACACCTATGAGTTTGAGCGAACGGAAGAAGCTTTCAGCACTGCACTCAATGGATACCTGCGCTATGGCGGTTCATATGAGCTGTACGCCAATGGCTACAGCTCTGGTAGGGCGTGGGGCAACATCATTCACGGATTGGGCAAGAGCACTGTCCCCTTCTCTTATAGCCTCGGCTATAACCAGAAGGTGTGGAAGGTGGTGCAAGCAGGAGTACATTATACCAAACGCGCCGATTTTAGCGGGGCACTGGGTGCCGGACTTTCCCTGAATGCCGGATTCTTTCAAATCTATGCCCTGGCTGAGAATTTCCGCTTTGCCAGCCTTACCCGCCTTACCATCACCGATAGCGATAAACCTGACGAAAGCTCAGAGATCGTCTATTTTTCAAATCCCAATGACATTCGTGTTTCGGTAGGTGTAAACCTGACCTTTGGCATGAATAAAACCGATGGACCGGGCGGCGAACCAATGAGACGGTAAGAAATTCTTTACGCTTCTTTGGCTGCTAGATGGGAGAAGGCGCGCATTTGGATTTGCAGAGGTAGCAATAGTTCGATTGAAAATATCAAATTTGTGGAAGCCTGATTTACTTGGGTATTCCTGTTGTTTTATTCCGTTCTGAATCGTGATTTAAGTCGCGAGCAAGAGCGAAGTTTCCATTCATCGTTCATGAAAAAAACTCGAAAGCTATTATTTTTGTTTCTGCCTAGCTTAATTTTCGTTTCCTGCAAGTCAGAACCGGTAGTGCTTTTAGAAATTTAAATTACCAGTACCTTTTCGCCAAAAGCGGTTTTGAAAAGCTTAGAAACCATACATTATAGCCTCCATATAATGAGCGTTCTATTTGATGACGGGGCTTACTAAACGATCTTGTTGGAAGACGGCGACTTCAAAAGTTACCGATAAACTCCAATAGATATGACCCACCTTCGATTCCTGCTGCATCATTTTTGATGCCACGTTGACACTCGTCCACTACAGCAGGCTGGCCGGCTTCTACTCGCAGTATGATGATTTGGCCAACACTCGGTACCGTGGGTTTCGGAATATATACCAGCCAGAAAACCATGCGCAGTCCCGATCAAGGGACAATAGCTTTTTAGGAGTTTATGAAATAACCGAAGCCGATAGGAAATATGCCGTATTGGTGAATGCGTAGATACTCTGAGGCTCTGCTCTGCTTTCAATGCTAAAAACCATTGCTTGTGACACCTACAAGTCGTAAGATCAACATCACCGATTCCGAAAAGCGCAATACGCCCCAGAAAAGATGTGATCAAGCTTTAGGCCTTTGACTTTCCGAAATAGATTTTACGCAACCAAAACGACACTCGAACCAATAAAATCAATGCAGGAACTTCAACCAAAGGACCAATTACTCCTGCAAAAGCTTGTCCCGAATTCAATCCAAATACTGCAATTGCCACTGCAATCGCCAACTCAAAATTATTTCCTGCCGCTGTAAAAGCTACCGCTGTCGTTTTATCATATTCTGCTCCTGATGCTTTGGTAACGAAAAAGCCAATGATGAACATTAATGTAAAATAGATAAGCAACGGAACTGCGATAATCACAACGTCCATTGGTATTTCAACAATCAATTCCCCTTTTAGCGAAAACATGATTACAATGGTAAATAATAGCGCAATTAAGGTTATTGGCGAAATTGTCGGAATGAATTTATTGGTGTACCAATCTTCTCCTTTCAGTTTTACCAAAATCAATCTGCTTAAAATTCCCATTAGAAACGGAAACCCTAAATAAATGGCGACACTCTCTGCAATCGTGCCAATTGAAATATCTACAATCGCTCCTTCAAAACCAAAATAGGGTGGAAGGACTGTGATAAAAATCCAAGCGTAAAAACTGTATGCAAACACTTGAAATATACTGTTCAACGCAACTAAACCTGCACCGTATTCGCTACTTCCTTCTGCAAGGTCGTTCCAGACCAAAACCATCGCAATGCAACGTGCCAGACCAATTAAAATTAGTCCGACCATATATTCTGGATAATCCCGTAAAAATGTAATTGCCAAAACAAACATTAAAACGGGGCCTATTATCCAATTAAGAATGAGCGAAATAGAAAGGATCCTTGTATTTCTGAATACCTTCGGCAATAATGAATAATTGACTTTCGCCAAAGGTGGATACATCATTAAAATCAAACCGATTGCAATCGGAATATTTGTAGTTCCGCTACTGAACGAGTTTATATTATTTGAAAATGTTGGAATAAAATACCCAATCCCAACTCCTATGGCCATAGCGACAAAAATCCAAAGTGTTAGGTTCCTGTCAAGAAAATTCAGTTTTTTCGACGCCATTTCTATGAATTGATCTGGGAGAAAACGTAGAATAATTCAGTCGCAATTTGCAGACTTCTTTCATGGTACCTTTCTGCTTGTTCTGGTGTATTGTCAAATACTTTAGGATCTTCAAAATTTATTGGAATACGTTTTTCAGCACCTACAATAAAAGGACAGCCACCATCAGCTTCTGAGCAAGTCATAATTGCTGCAAATTCAGATTTGGGATTAAAATCATCATTCAATCTTTTTGAAAATCCTATGATTGGATGCTCGTTGCCGGCATATTTGATACTGTAAACTGGATTTTCGTTTTTTGAAATTTTGCTTATTTGAAACCCTGAATTTTCCAAGGTTTCGGCAACCATTGGAAAAAGTGCCGTTGCTTCGGTTCCTCCCGAATAGGAAAAGAAGTTTCTGATAGTGAAGTAGTTTGCCATTGTTTGTGCCCAAACTTGGGATAGATGACTTCTCCGTGAGTTGTGAGTACAAATAAAGTTGATTCTAACTTCTTGATTACTTGAAACTTTTGATTGGATAAAATCAGTTAATGGCTGTAAAACTGTTTTACGTTCGCTCAAGATAGTTTCAGGATTTAATGATTTGATTAAATCATCTATTTCTGAAAATAGAGTTGATTTTGCTCTTTTCATTTTCTTGAAATTTATTTAGCAGCAGCCTGAACCCGGAGCGCAACTATTACCTGACTGAGTTTGAAATTCAGATAAAATCACTTTGGCCTTTTTTTCAGGAATACCGCATTGTTCTATGGCCAAACAATCGGTTTTTTTCGTGGTGAGCAAGAATTCCGATCCGTTGAAGTCGAGCCCAAATTTTGCAATGGTATCGGTCTGGTATTCCACTTCGATCTCTAGGTCTCCCATCTCTAAAACCTTCTGCGAAAGCTCCAAAATGCTGAGGATCTTTTCGGGATGCAGCCGGTGGTCGTAATCATTGGCACTCCAGAGTTGGAGATTGGCCACTTCGGCTTTTCGCTCCGTGCCGCCACAATCGATGAAGTGCTTGGTGATTTTTCCCACTTCGGTCACGTGAAAATGGCTCGGTACGTAAGCTCCGCTGGGCGTGAGAAAAGCTATTTTCTCTACCTTGCCCAGGTGCGCTTTTAATTCTGAAATTCTCATAATAGTTCTTTTTTTGATTCGTATTTCCAGTCGCCGTGCTCATTCAGCAGCAACCGGTCTGATTTATTTCTTGTTCTAAAAATCGATGCAAGGTCCCTTTCATCCTGCTCCAAGCAGCCCGATCAATACAATAGCATACGCTGGTCCCTTCCACATTTCCGTGGATAAGCCCCATTTGCTTTAGCTCTTTTAAATGCTGAGAGATCGTGGCTTGTGCCAATCCAATCTCCAAGACCAAGTCGCCGCATACACAAGTTTGTATTCTGAATAGATGCTGAAGAATGGCCACGCGCGCCGGGTGTGCAAAGGCTTTTGCCAATAGGGCAATCTCATTCTGACTTTCGGTAAATAATTCACGCTTCGCTAAACCCATGCTGACCCTAATTGATCGCAATATTACGATAAATAAATTTAAGAGGGTGTTTCAGCGAAATTTTTCTCAGTAAATCTATGGTTCAGTTTTCCTTGCGGCAAAAGTTTTCAGCGCTTGCCAAGCTTCATCGTCAATGACTCCTTCAAAGTCGGCCGGCTTAGACCCGATATACTCCAAGAGATAAAGGGCACGATCTTCTGACATGGGATGGGAACTGATCCAAGCCAGATTATCCAAGAAATCTGGATCGTCAAGAGAGAGCTTATACATGAAATCGGCCAGCGGCCGGGGGTCTATTTTGGCCTTTATCATATAATCTACGGCGCGTATATCGGCTTCCTTCTCATAGTCGCGGCTAAAGGCCGAAGAAGATAGCGTATTGGCTGCGGTCTTGGCCACTTCACCACCTGCTGAGCCGCCCGCGGCGCCCACCAACACGGAGAGCCCGATCTCCTTCACGAGCTTCTTCATCACATGGTTTTCTTCAATATGTGCCACTTCATGGGCGATGATTCCCGCCAGCTCTTCGGGGCTTGACGTCTCGTTAATAAGTCCTGAATATACCACGAGATGGCCATCGGGCAGCGCCATGGCATTCACCCTATCTTTCTGGAGCAAATGTAATTTTAGTTCGCTCCGCTCTATGCCGTTTCGGTCACAGATGCGTGTGAGTATGGAGTCTACGGCTGCCAAAATTTGTGGGTCAGCGATCACATCGCCCGATTGCTCCATGCTTTCCCATATCAAGGCGCCCAATTTTTCTTGCGTCTTGTCACGCTTCGCGTTCACTCCAAATACATTCATCCAATCGACCTGAAAGGACAGGAACAATAAAACGAGAAATCCGCTGAGGAGCAATAAACCTTGCAATAAGCTCTTTTTCATACGCTTGCTTTCACGAGTTTATTGGTCAGGCCGCCATAAAAAAGCCAGCTAACGTGGATACCTTTTCTAGTCTGGATGGCGGTGTAAACGGTGGCTATAAATTCGATCAGGTTTACTAATAAAATCACGATCGCATACCCGATATATTGGCTTGATATGGCTGTATCGCCAAAGATGATGGAGACTGTCCACCAAAAGGCAATGCTGTTTACGGCCAGCAAGGAGACTTGGGAGAGCAAGGCCTGGACGCAATGCCAACGCACGAAATAGGTTCCCTTTCTATTACCGATCCAAAAGAAAAAGGTGGCCAAGAGATTTACGATTGGCAAGGGCAACCCCGCCACGATGGCCACGAGCGACATCAGGTAGCTATTGGAAGCTTTCTCGCGCTCGTGATGGGAGGGCTTATACTCAAATTCAGCTTTGTGCATCAATTTCCTTTATAAATATTCCAAATCCAATTGGCAAGAACCGCGCTAATAAGCACGACCGAAAGGAACGGCACGCGCACGGTGCGCTCCATGCTCCGAAAAGCCATTAAAAAAGAATGCCTTTTTGCCGTAAGGTCAAGCACTATCCAAACAGGGACGATCAAAAGACCAAGCGCCACGAGATAACCCAACGGATTGAGCAAAAGAGCATCCTGGAAATCGCCCTGTAAAATGGAAAGCACTGAGCGCGTGGTTCCACATGAAGGACAGGGACTTCCCGTGACCAACTTGATAGGACAGAGTACCACTGTGGTTTGCGAAGGTTGGGATTGGGAAAGCTGAAAAATAATCCATGCCGTGCCTGCCGCACTAAGCGCCAAAAACCAACCGTATATTTTTCGCTGTCCCGGCGCCATTAGTTCAGCACTTCACGGAAGCGCTCCATATTTTTCTCTCGGCCACCCCCATGATCAGAAACCAGTCTATGATAGTCCAAATACCAAGGCCGCCACAGGTAAGCAGTTTGATGATGCCTAAACCGGTATCGCCCACCATAAAGCGATCTATTCCAAAAGCACCTGCCAATAGCGATACCAGAAGCATGATGGTAGGGTCTTTCAGTTCAACGGTAAGCAGGCTCACCCAACTTGAATCATCCATCTGTATCATCTTCTCACGAAGGGGTGCGATATGGTGGCTTTCAAAATTTTTGGCATTTTGTAAAATATAGAGATCTACTTTCTGAGCGTCCATAATTTGGTTTTAGTTTACTAGTAGTATAATAGAGTCCAATTTTAAGAAAAATATCTGGCTAATCATCTTAACCAAAACATATCGAATTCCCGAACGGTGCAAAACAAGTTCGTTCAAACCAAAGAGCAAGCATCAATACTGTTTCCAAAGATCTGATCTTGTAGAATCTTGAACGAAGCGAAAAACCCTTCTGGGTATAGGGCCGAAAACAATTGATTTTTGCTTTATTTCTGCCTGTACATGCTGCTCATCATCCATACGTGGGGCGCACTGATCACGGCAATAAATGCAAAAGCAAATGGCCAGACGGTCTCGAGCTCAAGGCCATATTCGAAAAAAACTGAGAACCCGGCGATGGCAAGAAGCCATGCACCCAAGCTGAAAGGCAATGCTTGGATTAAGAGCCTTTTATTGGAGGATTCAAGATTTGATCGAAGATGGCTCCAACCTCTCATACTGTGACATCCAATAAAGTAAATAGCAAAGGCAAGGAGCAGAGGTAGAAAGAACCCCGCAAATATCACCAGCGATGTTATCGCCCATCTCGGGAGCGCAGATCGGGGCAAGGAAAAGCCAAAAATCAACATGATCGGCGATAAAGTGGCCAGGATCATTTTCCGATAAGGCTCTAGATTGCTGTATATCTCCGTGATACCATAAAATTTCACGTAGGGGGCAAGTTCATAAAAATGGCTGAAAAGCAAGGCCCCAAGAGAGAAAGACCCCAAGCTATGGCGGCAGCCGGGCTGAACGCCTTCCAATCCCTTAAGTCGGTTTCGCCAAAGTGCCAGGCAGAATAAAGTAGAAATAATAAAAGCCCCAGCCATGGCTGAATAAACCAAAGCAAGGCGACAGCCGCCATCAGGGAAATATATCGCAATACAAATGACCCGAGCTTTCGCCATTGAAAATCTGCTCCAAAGGCAACCCAATGATCAACTGCACCGTGCGGGATACCCGGAAAAATCAATCCTGCCAGCACGATCCAAGGGCTGGCGGCCATGAGACCATCGGGCCATAGGAGATTCCATGATACCAGCGCTAAAGCTATTAAAATTACAATTCCATCTATGAAGCTTGGGGAGTGCTGATTTACTGCCTCCTTTGACGCCGAAAAATAAGTCCCCGCACTATCGCAGGTGGTAGACCATAATGCTTTGAGAAATGGACGAAATGGCAACTTGCTCAATATCTTCAATTCTTGTACTAAATGAGTGCGTTCGTCAAGGAATAGAAGGACAGGCGCCGTTCTACTTTTTCTAAAGAGCTGTTGAAAAACCTTTTTTCCCGATTCTGGTGACTCTATCAGAACCGTCAAAAGAAGCTTATCGTAAAACGCCAGCCTCCGAGGGTGATAAGCAGTGGGCATTTGCTGGCCTGAGCATAGGGAGTCAGCAATAGCTTTGGCATGATTGGCCATATTCATGAATGCATATCCGGTGGTACTCTTGACAGCTCCTGCCCTCGTTCCTATCGGAATGAGCGTTGACCCGCTCTCATGGTTCCGCCGCTTGGCATTCAGCCCCAAGGTCATGGGTATTCTGCCGGTTTCTGTATCGAGAATCTCAGACGCGCCCATATTGCGCGCTATAAAGTCGTCGAGAACGTAATGTGCCTTTTTCAGATCCAGGCAGTCCTTGCCAAACCGCGTAAACTCGACCAAGGCTTCGTGCTCAGCTGTTGGTAGAATATACATGAAATGCGTTGCACCATGCTGTGGAACATTGAAATTCATCAAGGTGCAGGTCTCTTCATCAAGTGGTTTTTCGGTGGCTATGCGAAAACCAAGGAAAGATTGCCACAACATATCATTTTTCCTTAAGCCTGTTTGGAGCCCTTCTTGTTTTACCGGCCGGCCGTCAAAGACGTAACCCGCCCTGTAGACGCATCCGCTAAGATGCACGAAACATCCTTCATCCGATTCCGTCACCCGATCTGCCATTTCGGCTACCCAGTCGACATGTGGGAGAATATGCATTTTCACGAATGAATAAAAATCACTGCTCCTGATCTGGGAATACGTAAATGGTCGGAGTGGCTCGATCCGGCCTAGACCATTGTCGACTTGACTCCATCGATGTGAGATTATATCGGAGTAGCGCCGGCTGAGCACGTTATCATCTTGCCCCCAAAAGCACCATGTTCGGTCATTGCTTGATTTGGAATCTGGCTCGACAACCAAAACTTTGTGATTTTCCAGCCAACCACAGTTCAAGAGTTCATGGAGTAGCAAGAGACCAGCACCGCCTGCTCCGAGAACTATGGCATCATAGGATTGGGCATTGTTTTGGTACACGGTTACATTGTATTGGATGAGTGTAACAAGGATTCTTTGCGGTGGTTTAGCGATACCCAGAATGGTAGCGCATAAATTCGGGAGTATATCAACCTATTATGGAACCAAATTGGTAAGGGTTTAGTTCGATGATAGGTTATCGAATATGGAGCTGTATTTTGCAGAAACTCAATTTATGGGCTTATTGACCCGTTACTTGCAAAATCCAGAAACTATGCGATTGACTTGAAGGGATCAAATTGAATTTTCACCTTTCAGGATGGCGTATTCATAATTATCAGACCAACCAGATGGCAGCGGAAGCGCCTGGCGCTTTTGGCCTTCTCTTCTCATTCCGGCTTTCTCAAGTACGCGAATGCTGGCCTTGTTTCCTACAGCGCATCCTGCTTCGATACGGTGTATGCCAAGAATATCAAATGAATACTTTATAATCAGTTTCAATGCTTCGGTGGCATAGCCCTGCCCCCAGTATTCTGGAAATAGCTTGAACCAAACCTCGCCACTACTGTATCGCGCAGGCCTTAAATTCAAAGCTAAAAGCCCTATAAACTCATTGCCGGAAGGCGCTATAATCGCAAAAGTGTATGCCGCTCTATCGGGAAGCTCATTGCCACGGATCCATTCTTTCAACCATTCCGCCGTAATGGTCTTATCATTAGGAGCTCCGATAGTATTGAATACATTCGATTCGGGTAGTAAATGGAGGCTGTGGATAGACTCTAGATCATCGGCTGCCACAGGACGCAGCACGAGCCGCGAAGTGGTGATTTTGGAATGCTTACCCACCCGGTTCATCGGTTTTTGGATCGCGCTGCTTGGTCAGAAAATTCCCGTCCGATTGTTTTTCGACCGCGGCGCCACCATCTGGCTGGATGATATGCAAATCGCGCTGTGGGAAAGGAATTTTCACATTGTTCTTACGGAACTGGCGATCGATATCGAAGCGGATTTCGCTCTGAAGGGTCTCTACCACCCAAGTCTTCTTGGCCCAGAAAAAACACCGAAAATGCCAAAGCGCTGTCGCCAAAATCATCAAAACGCACGATGATCTCCCTATTCTTGCTCACATCGGGATGCTTGAGCGCGCAATTATATAAAATGTCTTTTACCAGCGCCGTATCGCTGCCATAGGCCACGCCCACAGAGATATGGAACCGGGTAAGGATGGCACCATGCGTCCAGTTGACCACCCGCTCGCCGATCAGGTTTGAATTGGGGATGATTATATATTTTCCATCGCGTGTCATCACCTTCGATGTGCGGATATCAATCTGCTGCACCCGCGCCACAAGCCCATCTATTTCGATGACGTCGCCCACCTTCACAGGCCCTTCAAAAAGGATGATAAGCCCAGAGATCAGATCGTAAAAAAGATATTGCAGTCCAAAACCAATACCCACCAATAGCGCACCGGCACCCGCTATGATCAGCTTCATATCAATGCCCACACTCGTGAATGCTATGAGCAGGCCAAAGGCGTACAGACTGTACTTGGTAAGCTTATAGATGGTGTATTCTTTCCCTTCGTCTATCCACGTTTTTCGCGAGAAATTCTTTCGCAGCACGATACGCACCAGCCTCGCCAAAATACGTGTGAAGACTACGATAACGACCACTAACAGCACCTTGCCAATAGTAATGGGGACGGTAGAAAGCCTGAAAAATTCGTAGGCAAAAATAAGTTCGAGCAATTCGTACAGCCCTAGGCTTACGATGGCCACCACCACCCCAGATACCAAGATGACCGACCGGCCCACCCGAAGCAGGATCTGCTCCCGCTCATGGTCAAACACATCGAGCGCCCTGATCTTCTTATGGACAAATATCCGGTACACGCGAAGCAAAAGCCGCGTGGTCAAGATGATCAGCAAGAGAATGAGAATATTACCGACGGTTATATCTATAACGTCGGTTTCGTAAAAGGAATATTTGAATAATTCGCTCACGGCAAAGGCCAAATTTTTAGTAAAACTTTCAAATTATGGTAGAACCAAAAAACTCACTTACCCTAGACTTCATTTTATCCAACTTCATTTTCTCGCGCAACAAGGTATCAAGTTGCGCGTCATCTTCGGCTATTTTAATCGCATTTTCCACTTTAAGGGTCAAGAGTTTTATTCGGCTCAGCTTCAATCGCATTAGAGGATCGAATACCGTGCGCCGCAAATTTTGATCTTCAGTGTCGGTAAATATACGGTGCTGTGAAGCCCAATTGAGACTGAGCTCATAAGGCGAAGTCACCATGCCCGCAATAGCTTGGCTATAGGCAGGGTCGGGGTCATTTACGAAATAAGAAGTCTCTGGAAATCGGTCGTGCTCTTCAAAATGGGTTCGGAAGGCGGCCAAGATCCGCTTATAAAGGGGCGAGTCAAACTCGATATCGTCGGTGATCAGCTCATGGAGGATGTATTCGGCCACGGCCACCTTGATCAGCTCTTCTTCATCGCCATCATTTAAGATCTCTACTTCGATCTCGTCCTGCCCATAGAGCAGCATGATTCGCGTAAGCTCCTTCTCCCATACGATGGGGTCATTGGTGGGTACATCTTTCTCTTGGCGGCTCTTTTCTTCTTCGATCTTTACGATCACTTCTGGATCCACGCCCGACTTTTTCAGTTGCCGCCGGCGCAGTATCTTGTTGAGCTCGTTATACAATGCCTGCTCGGGGATGCCGAGCTTCTTGCTGCACGACTCGATGTATATGCTGCGGGCTATCTGATCGGAGATGAGCGAAAGGCTCTCTACGATCCTATGGGTGGCTTCGGCCTTTTTTACGGGATCGGTATCGTCGCCGATGAGCACGTGGAGCATGAAGTCTGTAAAGTCCATGGCCTCTTCCTTCAGGTAGCGCTCCAGCTCTGTGCTGCTTACCGAGCGGGAGTAGGAGTCGGGGTCATGCCCTTCTGGAAATAATACCACCTTCACTTGGGTGCCTTCTTCGAGCAATAGGTCGATACCGCGCAAGGCAGCCTTTATGCCGGCCTTATCGCCATCGTAGAGCAGCGATACATTGCTGGTATAGCGCTTTATCAATTTCACCTGGCCGGCCGTGAGTGAAGTGCCCGATGAGCTTACGGCATATTCTATCCCGGCCTGGTGCAGGGAGATTACGTCGGTATAGCCTTCTACGAGAAAGCATCGGTCTTCGCTGATGATGTGCCGCTTGCCTTCAAAAATCCCATAAAGGCTGCTGCTCTTGTCATAGAGCTCACTCTCGGGAGAGTTCAGGTACTTCACCTTGCTATCGCTGCGCATGGTGCGACCGGCAAAGGCTATAAAGCGCCCGCTCACATTCCGTATCGGAAACATTACCCGCCCGCGAAAGAAATCATAGGCGCCATACTGCCCTTCTTTGGTAAGGCCGAGCTGGATGAGATGCTCCTTCTTATGACCTTTATCCAATGCTTCTTTTAAAAATGCATCAGACTCTTCGTGCGAATAGCCGAGACTGAAGGTCTTGATGGTCTTATCGCTGAATCCGCGTTCGCGAAAATAGCTGAGCCCGATAGACCTCCCATCTTCACTCTCCCAAAGTGCGTGCTCAAAATATTCGGCGGCATACGAATTAATGAGTGCCAGCGTCTCCCTGACTTGGGTTTCTTCACGCTGCGTATCGTCCTGCCCGGTCTCTACCAATTCGATTTGGTACTTGGCTGCCAGGAAGCGCAGTGCTTCAGGATAGGTCATATTCTCCAGTTCCATCAGAAATGAAACAGAGTTACCACCCTTGCCAGAGCTAAAATCCTTATAAATACCCTTAGCAGGCGATACTACGAAAGAAGGGGTCTTCTCATTGCTCCAGGGGCTGAGCCCCTTATAGTTTGAGCCGGCCTTCTTGAGCTGCACGAAGTCGCCCACCACCTCTTCTATGCGGGCGGCTTCAAAAATTCGGTCTATGCTATCGCGGCTTATCAATTTGGCTTGATTTCTTTCGTTGGCCTATTGGCTCAGTAATTTTCGGAGCGAGTCGGGCATGGTGGCATTCAAGTCCATGTCTATCCGCTTCAGCGTGGTGCCCGATGTATCGTAAAACGTCCAAAGCCCGCTGCGCTCATCATTATAATAATTCCCTTCATAGCGCATCATCCCATTTTTATAATAGGCCACTACATCACCTTCCTTGATGCCATTCTTATAGCTGGTCTCGCTCCACCGGTAGCCATTGGGGTAATAGGCTTCCCATTTTCCAATGCGCTTTCCGTCCCGCTCGTTGCCCTTGATCTTGATTGTTCCAGAGGGGTAGTGTTCTTCTACGGCCTTCACTTCCGACTGGCTTTCAGGGGCGGCACCCGTAGTGCCATCTTCAGGATTATGCACGGTGAAACCACAGCCCGTGAGCAGCCCAGAGAAGGCCAGAATCCATAGGTACTTCATAGCGAATCTTTTTATTTTTTGCGCTCGATGGTATAATTTACCAATGACTCCAGCGCATTTCTTGCTTCGGTTTCTTCAAAATTATGAAGAATTTCCAATGCTTCGGTTTTATAGGCGTACATCTTTTGGCGGGCATACTCCATACCACCGCTTTCTGCCACGAAGTCTATCACCCGGTTTACCTTTTTGGGATCGGTATTGTGATGCTTCACAGTTTTGATAAGCCAGCGTCTATCTTTACTATCCGCTTTTGAGAGGGCATGGATGAGCGGTAGGGTCATCTTCTTTTCCTTGATGTCTATGCCGGTTGGCTTGCCGATATCGCCATCGAGATTATAATCAAAAAGATCATCTTTTAGCTGAAAAGCGATCCCTACCTTTTCGCCAAAGCGGTGCATATTCTGCGCCTGCTCATCGCTCGCACCTACTGAGTGGGCGCCACTCATGCAGCAGGCCGCTATGAGCGAAGCAGTCTTCTGCCTAATTATTTCAAAATATACCGACTCATCGATATCCAGCTTTCGCGCTTTCTCCATTTGCATAAGCTCGCCCTCGCTCATTTCGCGTACAGCGGTACTTACGATCTTAAGCAGCTCAAACTCTCCATTTTCCACACTCATAAGCAGCCCGCGGGAAAGTAGGAAATCCCCTACCAGCACGGCTATCTTATTCTTCCACAGTGCATTTACAGAGAAGAAGCCACGGCGCAGGTTGGCATCATCTACCACATCATCATGCACCAGCGTGGCGGTGTGCAGCAACTCGATGAGCGATGCCGCCGTGTAGGTGGCATCGGTGATGGTCCCACAGGCTTTTGCCGAAAGGAATACGAACATGGGGCGCATCTGCTTCCCTTTTCGCCTTATGATGTAGTGGGTAATTCTATCGAGCAGCGGGGTCTTGCTCTTCATGGCCTTTTTAAAGCGCACTTCAAACTCTGCCATCTCCTGAGCTACAGAAGCTTTGATGTCTTTAACTTCGACCATTGACCGCAAATATCCGAATAATCAATCAGTAAAAAGGTGTTTATGCTAGTCGATCTTCAGCTTGAAATACTTAGTCACGAACCCATTGCCTGCCACGAGGATCAATCCATCGGCCGCTTCGTACCTAAAGTTGGGGTTGAAAATCACTTTTTCGGAAGCCGACGCAAAGAGCGGCAGCTTCTTGGTGCTTCCGTTGTTATATATTATGATCAGGATGGCTTCGGCATTATTCGCTCCAGTGAGTTGGCGGTATGAGCGCTCTTCGTGGAGGTTGAGATCGTGGTTTCGCTCATTGTCATTATAGACCACATAGCTGGTAGAGTCTCGGCTATAGCTGGTGAAGGAGCTGTATTGGTTGGGCTGGCGCGATGCAGATTGAAATTTTGGGATCACTACATTGAACAATATCTTGCTGTCGGCGCTAATTTGGCTCACCAAGAGTTGATCGAAATTATACACCGTCACCACCGAGTAGGTACCGGTGCCGGGATTGAACACGGTCGATGTTTCGGTATAGTTCTTTTCGGAGATAAGTTGCGTTACGCCGCTATCATAAATATGCAAAAAATCCAGCTTAAACTTGCCGAGCTCCGTCTCTACCTGGCTGCTCGAATTGGGCCTGAACCGCGACCTAAACTCACGGGCAAAGGGGCTTAGGCCTTGGTTTATAACCGTTCCATCCTGCCCCAGCTCCAGCGAAAAGGTGCCCGCCATGATGAGGTCTATCATATTGCTATAATAGCCCGCCACCTGTATATTGGCTCTGTCATTCAAGAATATGCGTACATCGTAAAGCCATTTGGTGCCAAGTGAAAGGGATTTTTCTTCGAGCGCATCCGTGCTCCAATTATACTTGAAAAGTGAAAAGTCGCGGCCTATGTTCCGCTTACCATCCATATCGGAAAGGGTATTGTCGCGAATACCTGCGAGCAAATATATGCCTCCGGCGCTATCTATCAGCGCATCTTCATAGGTCACCCGGTTTTTGGCGTAGGGCACTTCGAGCTGCTTGGTATTCAATAGCGCCAGATCGGTATCAAAGAGCCGCAGCTCAAACTTGCCATTCTTGGCCGTTTCGGCCGCCACTGACACGATGATACAAAGCACTGTCTCCTCCCTGTCATGATAGAGCTGGATGGCACCGGGGCGATCCATGGCTTCCCTATGTGCCGTGGCCAGAATAAGCGGCGTTTTGGAAACCGAGAGATCAGGCTCCAACCTAAAGGCGGCAATGGTGATGCTATCGGCTTTATTATCGCCCGTCGATGTTATGAAATAGGTCTTTTGCCCCAGTATGATCACGCCCTGATAGCTTGGCTTTTCGCCCTTCACCTCTGTAAAGGCAAAGGTTTTGGTGGCCAGTAGGTCTAGGCTGTCGGTACCTATCTTTTGGATCTGATACCCCTCGCGCCGCCTGCCGCTGTCGTGCAGGGCATAGAAAAACCCGCTATCGGAACCGAATACTTCGAGCAGCCCATACCCCTTTTTATTCTCGATCTCCGGCCTCCACTTTAAGAGCTTACCGGTTTGGCTTTCCGCCAATAGCGGGAGAAGGACGAGCCAGCAAAGGAAGAAAGGAACCCTGAAAAATCCGATCCATTTATTCCGCTTAACTTTACCATCCTTCATAATTACCTTCATTTTTGAGCACCGGGATTTCCTACAAATATATTTTCTTATTGTCAGTATTCCCCTTTTTGGGCACCGCTGCTTCCGCTCAAGGCTTCGAAGGGGAAGATGCCTATGCGCCCGACTCGGTATACGCTGTGCGGAATGCCATTAAAATCGATCCCCTTCAAATAATTTTCGGTGATTACAGCATTTATTACGAACGCATTATCTCCGACCGTTATAGCGCCGAAGCCGGCATCGGGATCACTCGCAGAAACTATGCCGCAAGTTGGTACGACTATACCCTAGATGACTTCGGGCGGAATGTCGACATCCAGACTAGCCACGCACTCTCTGCATCGCTGCGGAGGTATTTCATGGCCAGCGAAGAACTCTTCGGCCCGTATTTTGCCATTGGCGCAAGCCTGAGAGACTACCGCACCCACTATACCGTGATCGATAGCCTGGGCGACCTTACCGACCGTGATTTTGATGACCGACGACAGTCTATATTCTACTCCTTATCTTTTGGCTACCAAGCCATACCACTATCGAGCAATCTATTTGTAGATTTTTACGTGGCACTGGGGCTGCGCTCCAAAGATTTTCTAATCGTGCGCGCCCTAGACCGCAATGACCCCGAAACGTATAGTGTGGAACCGCTAAATGAAAACCGCTTTGGAGTGCAGGTGGGTGCAAAGATTGGTTTTGGGTTTTAATCCTTCAGCACCGCCTTATTCTTATTGGCCAATTGGCCGCAGGCGGCATCGATATCTTTACCCCGGCTGCGGCGCAAATTTACTACGATGTTCCTGTCTTCAAGAAATGCTGCAAAGGCATCTACCTTTTCCGGATCGGTCTGCCTGAACTCGCCATCATCTATGGGATTATACTCGATGATATTCACCTTGCAGGGCACATGCTTGCAAAACTCGGCCAGCTCACGGGCATCCTGAAGGGTATCATTGAAATCGCGGAATATGATATACTCGTAAGTAACCCGTGTGCCGGTCTTGGCGTGAAAATAAATCAAGGCTTCCGCCAATGATTCGAGCGTATTCGACTCATTGATGGGCATAATTTTATTACGCTTCTCATCGTTGGCGGCGTGCAGCGAGAGCGCCAGGTTAAACCGCACCCGGTCATCGCCCAGTTGTTTTATCATTTTGGCTATGCCGGCCGTAGAGATCGTCATGCGGCGGGGCGACATCCCCAGCCCGATATCGTCTGCTATGCGATGTGTACTTTCCGTCACGTGCCGGTAGTTGAGCAGGGGCTCGCCCATGCCCATATACACTACGTTTGAGAGCGGCTTGCTGCGCAATATCTCCGCATCTTTGTAGATCTCTGCCACCTGATCGTAAATCTCATAGGCTTCAAGATTTTTCATCAGCTTGAGCTTTCCGGTGGCGCAAAACTTACAGGCCAAGCTACACCCCACCTGTGATGAGATGCAGGCCGTCGTGCGGTTGCCCGTGGGTATCAGCACCCCTTCCACTACGTGGCCTTCGTGCAGGCGAAAGGCATATTTTATCGTCCCGTCGCTACTCACCTGCTTATCGGCGATGGTCAGGGTACGGATCTCAAAATGTTCGGAAAGCGTTTTTCTCAAGTTTTGGGAAAGGCTCGTCATCTCTTCGAAGCTTCTCGCCCGTTTTGCCCAAAGCCATTCATAGACCTGCTTACCGCGAAATTTCTTTTCGCCCATTGCGAGCATCTTCTCGATCAGTTCTGCTTCGCTCAGTTTTCGAATGTCCACTTTATGCGTCATTGGCGCAAAGGTACGGAAAGGAACTACGAGGTGGCCTTGCTCAGCCCACCCGAATACCCAGTACACATACATCGTCAATCTGCTCATTGGCACCGCGCCAATCATCAAATTGATTTTGCAATGCCGCACGCTGCTCTTCCATCCCCAAGTGCGCCAGGTCGGCGATAAGTCCCAAAAGGGTCCTGGCCTTGAATTTCTTGTTATCGGCCCCCCCAAACTGATCGGGGTAGCCATCGGTAAATGTATAAAGCCTGTCATCGGGCTCCAGCCCAATGCTGTGATTGGTAAAGCCATTTTCAGCATGTATGGGATCCATACCGATAGACTTCCGGTCGCCCTTCACTTCTATATATTCGCCCTTTCGGAGAATGTAGAGGTTGTTTTTGGCGCCGGCAAATTCCAACTGGCGCGAAATGGGATCGTAGGCACAGAATATCAGATCCATCCCATCGCTCACATTCTGCTCGCCGCTGTGATCGTGCTGTAGGCTGCGCATTATTTCATTGTTCAGATAGTTGAGCACATCGGCGGGGTTTTGCACCGATTTTTCCGAAAGGCATTGCTCCAAGGAATTATGCCCTATGATGCTCATGATGGCACCCGGTACACCATGCCCCGTGCAGTCTACCGCAGCAAATAGGTGCTTGGTATTTGCGCCCCAAGGATTCTTGGCCTTAGTCTCACCAAACCAGTAGAAATCACCGCTTACGATGTCCTTCGGTTTGAAAAGCACGAAGTTTTCTGCAAAGAGACCGGCTATTTCATTGGCCGTGGGCAGTAGCGATTTTTGTATCCGCTCGGCATAGCGTATACTGTCTATGATCTCTTCTTTCTGCTGTTCTACCACCTGCTTCTGCTCTACCACTTCGCGGGTGCGCTCGGTCACGGTGCGCTCCAATACTTCATTGGCCTTCACCTTCATAGTATTGATGGTGGCCAGCCGGGTATAGGCATCGTCCCGAAAAATCTTGAACTTATCTACGACTGCAAATGAGAGCAATATCACCTCCACGGCCGAGCCGATCTGCAATCCATAGGAAGCATAGAATGGACTGTTGAACACTCCAAAATTTCCCATGATAAATACAAAAACGCTAAGCACCAATACGATAAAGGCATACAGGAAATAACGTGCTGGCTTAAAGTTCTTTCGCAATACCAGCAACACCGTCGGGATAATCGCAATATTCAGCAGCAGCGCAAGCGAGTTAATGGCAAGCACTGAAATCTTAAACGTAAGCGGTGTGTAAATGAGCGCCAGCAGGCAGTTCAGCGCCACGATATGGCCGGTATAATTAAAGGCCTTATTCAGCCGCGGATAGAACTCGCTCAGGTTCAAGAAGGTCTGTACGAATCGGATCAATGCAAAAATGCTCAGCGATGCGAAAAAGGGGTTGGCCACATTGGCCAGATAGCTCGACTCGGGCCAGAGGTAGCGAAATGCAAATCCGCCTAGCGACAACTGAAGCATAAGCAGGCCAAATACGTAAAGCACGTAATAGAGCGAAGACTTCTCCTTGATTACGAAATAGATAAAAATATTGAACAGCAGCACGAAGAGTATGATCCCAAAGTAAACGCCCCGTATCAACCGGTCTTTCTCATCGCGCTGGGCTATCTCTTCCCGGTCAAATAATGCGATAGGCAGTTGCAGCTGCTCCCCCTTGGTGGAAACCTGAAGCAAAAACTCCCGGGTACTGTTTGGCTCCAAGACCACTGGAAATTGATAGCTGAGATGTGGCATAGGCCTTTCGGCAAAGGTGAGGTCATCGCCCGATTCGAAAAGTGGGATGGAGCAGGTTCCTTTTACTTCATAGAGATTGCAGGCGTTTAGAATAGGATTGGCCACTTCCAGCACTTTATTCTCCAAGGTATTGCCGGTATTGAAGACGCGGATCTTCAACCAATGGGTGGCATCGCTAAAGCCGAAAACGGCCGTCTCCCCTACTGCATCAAAATCCAGATCGTTGAGCGCGGCGACATCTGCACCACGCAATAAAGTGGTGGCATCGGTAAGGGAGCCTATTACGATAAGTGACTTTCTGATTGGCTGCACAAAACCTTGTGCCTGCGCATCTTTATTGCTCCCAAAGGCGATGATAAAAATCAGCGATCCCAGCAATAGAGCTGGTAAGAGAATAATCTTTAGGGAGCGGGATTTCATGGTGGAAATGCATACGGCAGTAAAGCAGAAAAGTTCATCGATACTATTTTGGCTAGATGCCCCACCAACCATACCATTCGACCAAGCTTAACCTAAACTTAACGTTGAATAAAATTTTTATGTCGGTTTTATTACTAACTTAGGCGAATAACTTAACTAAACCTTTAAATTATGAAATCTTTACCAACATTAACTTCGTCGAAGTTTACTTCGTTTTTCCCATCTACAGTAATCCTTTTACTCGCCTGTATTTTACTCTGCTCGTCGGTTTACGCTCAAGACGTCTATGAAGAGTGGGTAAAGACCGAAGGATCTCAAAATTTTTTCGTTAAGAGTACGGCAAAGACCGATGCCAATCGAAATGTATACCAAGCTGGCGCTACCATTACTTCCAATGGTGATTATGACGTATTAGTTACCAAATACGGCCCTAGCGGCATAGAACATTGGACACAAACCTTTGATAATACTGGATTTGATGATGGTGCCACAGATATATATCTCGATACTGGGGGCAACATCTACATTGCCGGCGCGTCGCAAATAAGTGCTAGCGGAAGCTACGCTACATTAATACTCAAGTATAGCAATTCTGGGGCTTTACTCTGGAGCGACATTTATTCGCACCCGAATTCTGTTTATAACGTTGCTTCCGGCATAACAAGTGATGGCGGGAATGTCTATTTAGGCGGAGCTACTTTTAGCTTTCAAAATCAATCTGATTATCTCGCATTATCCTATTCATCTTCTGGATCACTTCTCTGGAGCTACGCATGGGACAACTTAGGGATGAATGATGCAATCACGAGTATTTATAATAGTGGTGGAAAATTGTACGTTGCTGGAGGGACGGAAGTAAATCCTAATAAATGGAATTATTGTGTTCAAACACTTGATTATTCTACTGGCAATTTAATTGGTCAGATCATTTCAGGTGGAACAGGGGATGGCATAGACCGAATTGCTGACCTGAGCAGAGATGACCTGGGAAATATTTATGTGACCGGTGGAGCTGTGAATAGTGGTACTGGTTTTGACTTTAGGACTTTAAAGTTAGACAGCACCCTTAATGTAGTATGGAGCAAAAGCTTTAATAGTTCAGGGGCCTTTGACGATATGGCCAATAGCGTAACCGTTGACAATTCTGGAAATGTTTATGTAACAGGTCACTCTCAGACCGCTCAAAGTGGGACGAATTATAGCACGGTCAAATACAGCGCTAATGGCACAGAAATGTGGTTTAAAACCTATGATGGTTTAGGAAATGCCGCCGATACGGCCAAAGCAATTACCTTGGACGCCCAACAAAATATAATCGTGACCGGAACTAGTTTTAATGGAGCCAACGAAGATGTTTATACCGTTAAATATGACGCGAACGGAAATGAAGTTTGGAACATAACCTACAACAATGAAAGTAATGGAAATGATACGCCATCAGACATTATTGTAGATAACGAGGGCGACATCGTAATAGCGGGTCAAAATGGAACGGGTCAAAACTATAAATATTTCTCTCTAAAATATAAAGAAGCTACGGTAACCGACCCCTTCGGCCAATCGATTCCGACCGATTTAAAGACAGGCTTTACCATAAACAAAGGCCAGATCAATGATCTGAATGGAAACTCTGTCAGCGCAGTAAAATACTATGGTCAGGATGGAGGTGCAAATCTGTTTCTCTCCAATTCTTCTTTCTCCTACATATTGAAGAAAGGCATAGACACTACTGACGTAGATTCTCTATGTAGGTTTGACCTCACACCAGTTAATGCCAATGCAGTAAAGCCCTATCATAAGGACGCTTCTCGATCTTTTCAAAACTTCTATTTACCTCATGTGCCTGATGGTCGTGAACGCATTCATAACTATGAGTCGGTCGTATATCCGGAGCTTTGGAGTAAAATTGACTTAACTGTGAATGCCAATAATGGAGGAGCCAACTTCTATTATGTTTTAAAGAAAGGTGCTAAGAAAAGCAATTTGAAATTTCAACTCACGGGACAGACGAATGCAAGCATAAACGGATCTGGTCAACTTCAAGTTTCTACTGAATGTGGATTTCAGACTTTGCCAGCGCCGGAAGCTTATCAAATAGGTAGCTCAGGGCAAATCATTTCACTGTCTTGGAGTCCGCAGTATATCTTAACTGGCAATACTATAAGCTTTAGTCTAGGAACTTATGACACCAATATTCCACTCGTGATCGCTTTTGCCCGTGGTGGGGGTAGCAGTTACGATGAACAGGGATTATGTTGGAGTACCTATTTTAGTGGCTTTGGGTCTGCTAAAGGCAAGTGCGTAGAGTATAACGATGAAGGCCTAGTTTTTGGTGGAGTCGATATAGAGCCGGGATCATTCGCGTTTTCTAATTTAGGAACTGCACCATACACATCTACTAATTTCAACACGGCAGTTTTCAAGTTAAACGCTAACTACTCTTTAAATTGGATGTCTTATTTTGGAGGTTCTAACCAAACAATTATTTCAGACTTTGCCATAAGCAGTATTGGAAACATTTATAGTGTTGGGAGTTCAAGTTCGGATGATTTAATTATCGAAGGCAACGGTAATGCTACGAACTACAATTATAGCGGAAATGGCCAAGCAGGCGCGAATGCATATGATGGAATAGTTTTCCAATACAACGGCAACTCGGGAAGCTTGGAATGGTCTACATATCTTGGCGCATCGCAACCTCAAATCGGAGGTAGCGATTATTGTGAACATATCGCAATAGACTCTCAAGATATTATATACATCACTGGGGTGGCTTCAAGCTCTAACTTTCCCCAAGGAACAGGAAACAGTGCGTTTAATGGTGGGCCTAACGATGTGTTTCTTACGGCGTTCACTTCATCGCATACTTTATCTTGGACTAGATTTATAGGTGGTTCTGGCGCAGAGCAATCTAGAGGTTTGCAACTTGATGAAGATGGTAATATTTGGATTAAGGGCGTTACATTTAGCTCCGACTTTCAATTGGAAAACCCAAATCCAAATGATAATTTAATATTTTTCGATGATGTATTGAACGGGCTTTCAGATGACTTCCTCGCTCAAATCAATTCACAAAGTCAAACAATAATGTATTCGACCTATTTGGGAGGCGATAACATTGACACTAAATTAGAATTTACACTGCTTGGCGGAAACCAGCTTAGTGTAGCTTCAAACAAACTCTACGCGATCGGACAAACTAAAAGCTCCGGACCATCCTTTCCGTTGATGGTGGATAATGGAGACTTCAATTTTAATCAAAATATGCTGGGGCCAACGAACTCATCTTCCAGCAGTAATGGATATATTTTCGGACTAAATAGGATTACATATCATCAAACATGGGGCACTTTCATGAACAACGTAACTGCCGGTGATGGATCTGATGCTGGAAACATCCCATTATCAGTTCAGCTTAAAACCTTCGAAAATGACACTCCCGACTTACTGATTATTGGTGGCCAAGCGGCAGCTCCGAATGAGCTGTCAAGTGGAGCAGCTAGTTTCTTTTATAATTCCAGCCCATCGGGAGGTTCGGATGGGTTGATTTATTCTTTTATTTCGAGTCTTTCTTCAAATTTCTTGTCACGATCTACGTTTTTTGGTGGAATTGAAAATGAAAAAATAACAGATTTAAAATTCAATGATTTTGATGAAATTTTATTTACTGGAGATTTTGGCTCAAATAGCTCAAATCAAGGATTTCCGTTAGACGATAATGGCGGTAGCGCCTTATTTTCTGACAACCTATACTTAAGTGGTACGAACTCTTTTTTTTCAGTAATATGCGATGAAGGAGCTACGACCAATACATCATTTCAATTCGAGCAGATTGAGGGCATTATTATATATCCTAACCCAACTAGGTCATCAATTACTGTGGCCAGTCAGACAGGGTTAATCCTACAGGCAAATATTTATGATATTTCCGGCAGGCAAGTATTACATAAAAACATCTCTGGACTAATTCAATTTGATTTAGACTGTACGCAGTTAATGGATGGAACCTATATTCTCGAAGTAAAATCTAAAACAGAAAAGTACCGCAGTAAATTCATAAAGCAATGAAAAGAATTCTATTTCTCCTCTTTTGTATTAGTCTAAATTTAAGTGCTTTATCTCAAACGAATCCTTGGTGGGAACGTGCGGATTTTCAATCTAACCTTAATACATTGTTCTTAGATTTTGAAGCTCTTGGAATAGTTTCAGCTGTTGACTCTCTAAATAAGAGGGTCTATTTAGCTGGTACTGAGATTTCGTCTGGAACTTCGCTCCTTCTTGAGTACGATTCTACCGGCATCCAGGTTTTAGCCGAGTATTTTACTGACGTAATTTATGATATGATCGTTTATCACGGTAAGTTATACGTGGGTAGCAGTGCCGTGACTCTTTACGATATGTCGATCAATCAGCTTGTGGCAGGCTACCTTTTTCGCTACGATGGTGAAGTTTGGGATAATCTTAATATCACCCAACTCGATGGTAAGGTTACAGCTTTTGAAGTGATCGATGACACCCTTTACGTGGGTGGTGAGTTTCGAAATATCAATAATCAAGAGATGCCAATGGCCGCGCGCTTTGATGGAAACAACTGGTCTAATATCCCGAACAATCCATTTGGTGAAATGCCCAATTACATTAGCATAAACGCTTTCCAGATGTACGATGGTGACCTTTACCTTGGCGGAAAATCGCCAGATGTAAACGATACCGAACTGCTCGTATATCAAGATGGTAATTGGGGAGAAGTTGGCACAAGCCTGTCAGGGCTGTATACCGACATACGGCACCTTGCCGTTCTGGACGATGGCCTTTATGTAGCGGGCGTAATCATTGAAGATGAAGGAAATGTAAGTAATGGCATCGTGAAATGGGATGGCACATCTTTTCAATCACTCGGCGGAGGGATCGATGACTTGTCCATATTCGACTTGGAAGTTTATGAAGGCGGTCTTTTTGCATCTGGTGCTTTCTCGACTGCCGGTGACCTTAACGTAGAAGGGGTGGCTCGCTGGGATGGCGCACAATGGTGCGGGCTTCGAACAGAATCACCAGGGCAGGTCATACAAGACATGTTCGTATTTAATGATTCGCTGTATATGCCCCTTGCGAACTCGCCGACCAACCCTTTTTTCAATCAGGGTAATGGCAATTTTGAGATTTTCAAATGGAAAGGTGGAGATGACTTTGGACCTTGCTCTATGGTCACGTCCGTGTCAGAACTATCCGAATCCAATATTTCAATCTACCCCAATCCAACGATGTCATCAATAACCGTAGCCAGTCAGAAAGAATTAATCGAGGATGCCAAAATTTATGATATTTCTGGAAGGCGGGTACTATATAAAAATATCTCTGGTTTGAAGCGGTTTGATTTAGACTGTAATCAATTAATGGATGGAACCTATATTCTCGAAATAAAATCTCAAACAGAAAAGTACCGCAGAAAATTTGTAAAGCAATGATTAAATATTTGATTCTTCCGATTATGTTTTATACTGCATATTCGTCTCAAGCCCAATTCATTGGCATAAGTGATAACTGGGAGCAAGTTGAATTTCCTTATATATTTTCAAATGAATATGAGCCTAATTTGTTTGGGATAGAAGATACATTGGCTGATGTGGCCTATGTGTTTGGAAAAGTGTATGCCCAAAATCCCTTTACGGAAGGTGGTACTTATGATAGATTATTGGCGAAATTTGATGGTAATGAGTTTACCACGATAGCAACCGTACAGTCAGGCATTACCGATGCAGTTATTTTTCACGATGAACTTTATGTATGTGGTTTTTTCTGGCAAATAAATGGCGACGAAGAATTACATGATTTCGCTAAATTTGAAAATGAAGTATGGGTATCGATCGGCGAATTTGATAACATTGTTTATTCGGTTGTAGCTGATGAGGAATACATCTACGCCGCGGGCTCATTTACAACTATCGACGGTGAGCCAATGGATAGGATTGCTAGGTACGATGGAGAATCTTGGGAACCACTTCCGGCAGGTGGTTTCCAAGAAGGCACCTGGGTACATGATCTAATATTTTATCAAGATGAGCTTTATGCCTGCGGTAGACTTGTGCTAGACGATGGCCAAGATGAAGAATATGCAATTCGCGTAATGCGCGAAGGAGAATGGGTAGAGCTGGATGACACATATACGGAGCCATCTGTGATCCGCTCACTTGAAGTTTGGCAGGATCATTTATACATGGCCGGTGATTTTTTCTTTTTACAAGATAATCCTTTGCACTCTTCTTTAATTCGGTGGGATGGAGCAGAAATTTCTGCACCCTACCCATGGTTCCGCGACGTTAATAACAATGTTTCGTACGGTTCACTTCCAAACTTTTTAGAGAGTACTTCGAGCCGGCTTTATGCAGGCGGCAGTATGGAATTTATCGGGGAGCAAGTAGTAAATCAACTCGCCAGTTATGATGGTTCCGATTGGTGCGCCATGTATACCTTCAATCAACAAAGACCGATCTTTGGCATGTTCACATTTAGGGATACCTTGTACGCACGGCTGGTACAAAACCCTTTTTCCAATACCTTATACCCATCAGGGCTGTTCAAATGGGTAGGTGGAGATGACTACGAGAATTGCGCACCTTTGAAAACCACCGAAATAGATAATGGCGATCTTGCTGTTTTCCCAAACCCTACGGTTGACTTCCTATACCTAAAAAATGAAGCCACCACCATTCAATCAGTGCGGCTCTACGCTGCAAATGGGGTGTTGATCGATGAAATCAGGAATATAAATGCGGGCTCAACACATACCATTGACATGCGCGCGCTTGCTATTGGGCTCTACTTCTTGCATGTCAAATTCGAAAGTGGCGGCTACCACGATACCAAAATCTCAAAACAATGATTAAAACTTATATCTGCTCTGTCTATATTATATTGAGTATTAATGCAATGTCTCAGACAAATGCGTGGTGGGAACATACCAATGTCCCCAGTACTTGGGGTCAGTTATATATTGACGGTGACCCATTTGGATTAGTGACAGCGGTAGATTCAGTAAATGAGCGCGTATACCTGACTGGTATACAAACACAGTTCGGCAATTATACCTTGCTCATGCAATATGACTCTACCGGCTACCATATTTTAGGTGCCTATTATAGCGATCAAATCTTAGCGATGGAAGTCTACCACGGTTCACTTTATGTCGGTACGGATGCAGTAACGCTTAACGACACCATTGGCTATCAGCTTGCCGCTGGCAATCTCTTTCGCTACGATGGTGAAGTTTGGGATAATCTTAATATCACCCAACTCGATGGTAAGGTTACAGCTTTTGAAGTGATCGATGACACCCTTTACGTGGGTGGTGAGTTTCGAAATATTAATAATCAAGAGATGCCAATGGCCGCGCGCTTTGATGGAAACAACTGGTCTAATATCCCGAACAACCCATTTGGTGAAATGCCCAATTACATTAGCGTAAACGCTTTCCAGATGTACGATGGTGACCTTTACCTTGGCGGAAAATCGCCAGATGTAAACGATACCGAACTGCTCGTATATCAAGATGGTAATTGGGGAGAAGTTGGCACAAGCCTGTCAGGGCTGTATACCGACATACGGCACCTTGCCGTTCTGGACGATGGCCTTTATGTAGCAGGAGTAATCATTGAAGATGAAGGAAACGTAAGTAATGGCATCGTGAAATGGGATGGCACATCTTTTCAATCACTCGGCGGAGGGATCAATGACTTCGCAATATATGACTTGGAAGTTTATGAAGGTGGTCTTTTTGCATCTGGTGCTTTCTCGACTGCCGGTGACCTTAACGTAGAAGGGGTGGCTCGCTGGGATGGCGCACAATGGTGCGGGCTTCGAACAGAATCACCAGGGCAGGTCATACCAGACATGTTCGTATTTAATGATTCGCTGTACATGCCCCTAGCGAACTCGCCAACCAACCCTTTTTTCAATCAGGGTAATGGCAATTTTGAAATTTTCAAATGGAAAGGTGGAGATGACTTTGGACCTTGCTCTATGGTCACGTCCGTGTCAGAAGTATCCGAATCCAATATTTCAATCTACCCAAACCCAACTTCTGGGTGGATTGAGCTAAGTTCAAATACAAAAATTACGCAGGCGACAATCCACGACTTGACTGGCAAGGTACTCATTCACTTCGCTCCAAGCGAAGAGAAGATTCAATTGGATTTAAGAAACTTTAGAAATGGTGTTTATTTAATGCGCATCGAGACTCCCGATGGCAGATTTACTCATCGAATTGTAAAAACGTCCTAAAATTGCTTTATACCGTTTTTTGGATGTATTGAAACATTTAATAAGGTTTCTACCCCAACTTCATAAACCCCTCCGCCACCACCATATCTTCGGCGGTGGTGATTTTGATATTGGTGCGGTTGCCTTCTACCAATTTTATAGGTTGGTTGCCAAGTTCTACCACCGAAGCATCGTCGGTAAAAAATTCTTGATATTCCGTTTGGTAGGCAGCGGCGATTATTTCCTTTTGGAAACATTGCGGGGTCTGCACGGCCCTAAGCTCTTTTCGCGGAAGCGTATGGCTAGCAAAGCCTTGTACCATACGAATGGTATCTACCACATGCACAGCTGGAATGGCTGCGCCATGAGCCGCAGCAGCTTCAAAACACCGGGCTATCGTGCCTTGAGAAACCATGGGGCGGACAGCATCGTGAATGCCTACCAGCTTTACATCGGGCGAAAGTGCATCGAGCCCATTCTTTACGGAATGAAATCTTTCCCTACCACCGGTCACCACGGTATGAGACATCGTAAAACCGTGCTTTTCGATAAGGCCTTTCCAGCTGTCTTCGAGTCCTTTGAAGAGCACCAGCACAAATTCCATATCTGGATCGAACCGATGGAAGGCTTCGAAGGTGTGCATTAAAACGGGTTTCCCCGAAAGGGGCAAGAACTGCTTAGGGGTGGGGGAATTCATTCGGGTGCCCGTGCCCCCAGCCACAATGATTACCGCCCGACCTTGCATTTAGATGATTAGCATGGCATCGCCATACGCCATAAAGCTGTATTTCTCTTTGATCGCTTCTTTGTACGCCTTCATCACGTGGTCGTACCCTCCAAAGGCGGCCACCTGCATGAGCAACGTGCTCTCGGCATCGTGAAAATTGGATACCATCGCATCGGCGATCTCAAATTCGTAGGGCGGGAAGATGAATTTATTCGTCCATCCTTCATAGGGCTTCAAGCGCGAGTCGGTAGATACGGAAGTTTCAACAGCGCGCATCGCCGTGGTGCCCACGACACAGATCTTGCCTTTATTGTCTTTAGAGCGGTTTACCACATCACAGGCTTCTTGCACGATTTTCATCTGCTCGCTGTCCATCTTATGTTTGGTAAGGTCTTCTACTTCTACCGGACGGAAGGTTCCAAGACCGATATGAAGGGTGACTTCTGCAAAGCTGACCCCTTTAAGCTCAAGGCGCTTCATAAGCTCACGGCTAAAGTGAAGTCCGGCAGTAGGCACGGCCACGGCGCCTTCTTCTTTGGCAAATATCGTTTGGTAGCGCTCATCATCGATGGGCTCCACTTCGCGCTCCATATACTTGGGGATGGGAGTCTGCCCGAGGCGGGTCATGGTAGCCTTAAAATCATCGTAAGGGCCATCATAAAGAAAGCGCAGTGTGCGGCCGCGGGAAGTCGTATTATCGATCACTTCGGCCACGAGGTCATCATTCTCCCCGAAATAAAGTTTGTTGCCGATCCGTATTTTTCGTGCCGGGTCTACCAGCACATCCCATAGAAGGCTCTCGCGGTTGAGCTCCCGCAAAAGGAAAACTTCAATCTGCGCACCGGTCTTTTCCTTATTACCGTAGAGGCGCGCCGGAAAGACTTTGGTATTGTTCATCACAAAAGTGTCCTTGTCATCAAAATAGTTGATGATGTCTTTGAAGGTCTTATGCTCAATTTTTCCATCCTTGCGGTGCAGCACCATCATGCGGCATTCATCACGGTTTGGAGAAGGGTATTTTGCTATTAATTCGGGTGGGAGTTTGAACTTGAACTTCGACAGCTTCATTCAGGGCGTAGTTTAGGTAAAAAAAAATGCGGGGGCAAAGGTAGTTATTTTGTTTTTTAAAATCTAGGGTTGAGCCGTTCATCCATACGGAGCATTCGTCATATATGGAGCCTGCCCTTGCTGGCATGAGCGGTGCGAGGTGGTTCGAGACGTCCGTCTTGTCGACCGCTTTTTGCGGTGCGTATGTAGTGCCGCGCCTAACTGCTGCGAGCGTTCCGCGGTGGTTCGAGACAGGAAGCCGCAGAATAACTATTATTGGATGATCTTTAAAAAATCAAAATACGGCTTCGTGTCTCGATACAATTTGAAATTCAAGAATCTCTTGGTCTCTCCGTTCCAAGAGCTTGTAGCATTTAAAACCACTACATACGCACCGCAAAAAGCGGTCGACCTGATGTGCTTATCAATACGATTCGAGAGTCACTGCGTAAGCACATCGAAAAAGCTGTTATGACAAGTGTATTTCTAAACTCGCTACTAAAAAGATACCCTCACCCAAACAGAGCTGCTTCAAACGCACCCGGACTTACCGCATCGACCACCTGGTATGTGCCGATAGACATTCGCCGTAAGGAAGAGAGATATGCTCCTACCTCGAGCGACACCCCGATGTCGCGCGCTATAGAGCGGATATAGCATCCCTTGGTGCAGGCTATGGAAAAACCGACCACGGGCAGCTCCGATGCGTCAACGTCAAACTTCTTGATGTTTACCGCATTTGCCTTTAAGGCCACTTCCATCCCCTCACGCGCCATCTCGTAAGCGCGGCGACCATCTACCTTTTTGGCCGAAAAAACAGGTGGTACCTGCATCTGCTCACCGGTCAGGTCAGCGGCGGCGCTTTGGATATCGGCTTCGGTCAAATGCTCAAAGGGACGGTGATCTTCTATCTCCGACTCCAGATCATACGATGCTGTGGTGGCACCGAGGGTAAAAGTTCCGATATAGGATTTATCTTCGGTGGTAAGCCCGGTGATCTTTTTTGTAAACCGACCGGTGCAGATCACCAGAATACCTGTGGCAAGCGGGTCTAAGGTGCCGGCATGGCCCACCTTTATCTTTTTGATGTCAAATCGCTTTCTGATAAGGTAGCGTATCTTCTTGACCGCATCAAAAGAGGTCCACTCCAGCGGCTTATCAATAAGCAAAAGCTGTCCATCTAAAAAGTCCTGTCCCGATAAGGCTGAAATTTCGGCTGTGGTCATACGAGTCCGTAGATTATAGCGATAAGCCCTACTGCCAGACAGTAGAAGGCGAAATAGTCGAGCTTGGAGCGCTTCACGATCCTTATCATCCAGCTGCACGCAAAAACCCCGGCGATAAATGCAGCGATGAATCCGGCAGCCAAGGTCATATTATCTATGGTCCGGTCGGGTTGGATCTCTATGAAGTCTTTGGCTTCGAGAATCATGGCGCCAAAAATCACGGGCAGCACCATGAGAAATGAAAATTTTGCCGCCCGTTCGCGGCTTACTCCTACCAGCAGCGCCACCGAAATGGTCGATCCCGATCGGGACACGCCGGGGAGCACGGCAACGGCTTGTGCGAACCCGATCAGCAAAGCGCGTTTTGGGGTCACCTTGCCTTCATAGGCTGGGATGCGCGTAGTGCTATAGAGCAGGGCTGCGGTAAAGATGAGCGAGCCCCCTACCAGAATGATATTGCCAGAGAAAAAAGACTCGATAAGCTCGCGGAAAAAAATCCCTACGAAAAATACAGGAACCATACTGATCAAAATCAGCCAGGCAAACTTCGTTTCTTCGTTCCATTTAAATTGAAACAAGCCCCGAAGCAGCTCAGCGATCTCTCTTCTAAATACCACCACTGTGCTCAAGGCGGTGGCCGCGTGGAGGGCAATGGTAAAAAGCATGCTTTCATCCCCTACCGTTTCTTGACCAAATATCACCTTGGCCAATTCTAGATGGCCGCTACTGCTCACCGGCAAAAATTCGGTAAGTCCTTGGATAATACCAAGAATAATAGCTTCTAGAAGACTCATGAATGCTTAGGCCTGCTTCTTCTTATGAAGGATGGCGTAGAATATGATCCCATAGCCGATCATGGCCACTATGGGTGCAAGCGTGATGCGCCTAAAGCTGAAAATCTCTTCATTAAATACTTCGGGGTCTTCACTACCGCCGCCGAGCATCAATAAAAAACCGAGCACTACCACGCCAATGCCGATAAGCATAAAGCGATAATTTTGTTTGCCAATCGCAAAAGATTCCCCTTCTGCCGACTCTATTTTAGTAGTTTCTTTTATAGCCATAATCAATATATTTTGCGGGCATCCATGCGGAGGTAGCGCCTTACTGCGAATAACGTAGAAATCCCTGAGATAACAACGCCCAGAAGCGCCACAACCCCAAAGAGTTTAACAAACATTAGAAGGTCTTGCTCTTCAAAAAAGCCCGGTATCTCGTGCCTTACTGCATAGAGTACCCCTAATATGAACAGTATGGCTATGAAGCTGGCGTAGATGCCTTGCAATATTCCACTAAGAATAAAGGGGCGCTGGATGAACCCACGCGTAGCCCCCACCAGCTGCATACTCCGTATAATAAATCGCTTGGAATAGATGGTAAGCCGTATGGTATTATTGATCAAGGCGATGGCGATGAGCAGCAATAAGCCACTAAAGCCAAGCAGCACTATTCCTATTTTATTGACATTTTGATTGATCTGCCTTATAAGGTTGGGACTGTATACTACTTCGGCCACGCGGGTGCGGGAAGAGATGCTCTGCGCGATAGCGTCGATGCTATCGGGGTGCGCATAGGCGGCTTGCAACCTGAGATCGACGGCGGCCTGCAAGGGATTATACCCTAAGAACGATACGAAGTCTTCCCCTAGATCTTCCGAAAGGATGGCTGCCGCTTCTTCTTTGCTCACATAGGTGGTGCTGAGTGTAAAGGGCTCAGCATCGAGTTCTTTTTTAAGCCTTAAAATCTCCGCTTCTTTCACATCTTCTTCTAGGAATACCTGCACCTGAATACTCTCCTTCACATAGTTAGAGAGTTTTTGGGCATTAAGTACCAACACGCTGAGTATGCCCAGCATGAATAGCACAAGAGCTATACCTATCACGGTAGAGATGGCGCTGGAGCGCGCGCGTTTCTTGGCGTACTTATCGGGACTGGCTGACATGGGCTGGCAAAAGTAGGAATATTTGGGGATGGGGTGCTCCTGATAGTATCAAAGATGATTGATTGGTATTTACCTTCACTGCTAAATAGGCTTCCGCCAAATAATCCTATTCAAGCACATATTCCCCTCTGTTATTTATGAACCCTTCCTTGCCTTCACGTTTTACCTTGGCATAGTCTGCATCGTTTATACCAAAATCATCTATTTTATCATACACGCATGGCACTACTTCTACCCCACATCCATCGATGAAACCATATTTCTTTTCCTTCTTAACACGCGCCCAACCGCTCTGATAAATCCCGTAATCCTGAATTTCGGAGTATTGGGGTTCTACAAGTTCATATCCAGATGCATCAATAAACCCATAGAGCCCATCGACTTTTACCCGTGCGATCTTGGATTTGTAAACCCCAAAATCTTGGATTTCATCATACTTGACCGGTACCACCAATTTTCCTGAATCATCAATAAATCCATACTTCCTATTATCCTTTACCAGCGCCCAATGGGAGTGGTAAATGCCATATTCGAAAATCTTCTTATAGCCCACCACCGAGCTATTGTCAGCTACCAAATCATCTTTTTGGGTTTCCACTTCGGACACTTGAGACTTAACTGACGAAAAATAAAACGAAGCCACTACCACCCATATAACAAGAGAAAATTTCATAAGTATTGATTAAATCCAAACAGACGCTCAAGATAGACCTTTTTAAAATCAGAATGCTCAAATTAACATTAACTAAGATTTGTACTGGAGCATTTGCCCCGTTCAAAATCTCGTCAACGATCGCTCCTAATAAATCGCAACGCAATAAGCCAAACCCCCAATCAGAAAAAATAACTTTGCATTTGAAAAGAGCACCGCATGAATTACGACTTTAAGGAAATAGAAGCACGCTGGCAAAAGCACTGGGCTGAAAACGGCACTTACCACGTCACGGAAGATGAAACGAAGCAGAAATACTACGTGCTCGATATGTTTCCCTATCCATCGGGAGCGGGTCTGCATGTGGGCCACCCCCTTGGCTATA
Source organism: uncultured Cryomorphaceae bacterium (assembly GCA_963836915.1). Taxonomy (GTDB): domain Bacteria; phylum Bacteroidota; class Bacteroidia; order Flavobacteriales_D; family Cryomorphaceae; genus Cryomorpha. The sequence continues at coordinate 2,700,587 of CAWILH010000002.1, forward strand.
TCGCTTCAGATGTGGTGGCGCGCTATAAGGTGCATCAGGGTTTTAATGTGCTCCACCCCATGGGCTACGATTCTTTCGGTCTGCCTGCCGAGCAATATGCGATCCAGACCGGCCAGCACCCTGCCATCACTACCGCCGAAAATATAGCCCGCTACCGCCAGCAGCTAGAGCGCATCGGCTTTAATTACGACTGGACACGGGAGGTGCGCACGAGCGATCCCGACTACTATAAATGGACACAGTTCATCTTCAAAGAACTCTATAATTCCTGGTACGACAATAAAGCAGATAAAGCACGTCCCATAGCAGAGCTGGAAGCCGCTTTCGCCAAAAACGGTAGCTATGCCGTCGATGCTTTCGTGGAGCGGGATTGGTATAAAAATCTAGATCTTAGTACTTTGCCTTTCGGGCAATATTTCGTAGGAGAGTTTACCGCCACCGATTGGACATCCATAAAGCCGGAGCAGCGCGAACTCATTCTCGCACATTACCGCATGGCCTATCTATCGGATACTTGGGTGAATTGGTGCGAAGCCCTTGGAACCGTGCTCGCCAACGACGAAATAAAAGACGGCCTGAGTGAGCGCGGAGGCCACCCTGTAGAGCAGCGGCTCATGAAGCAGTGGAGCCTGCGCATCACCGCCTATGCCGACAGGCTTTTAGAAGGTTTGGAAAAGGTAGACTGGCAGGACTCTATCAAGGATATTCAGCGCAACTGGATTGGCAAGTCGCGCGGGGCTTCCATCCAATTTGATGTGGAAGGCCATGCAGCCCAAATAGAAGTTTTTACGACCCGCGCCGATACCATCTTTGGCGTAAGCTTTATGGTGCTCGCCCCTGAGCATCCGTTGGTAGCGACCATCACTACAGCCGATCAAGAAGAAGAAATCAAGGCCTATGTAAAGCGCACCATGGCGCGGAGTGAGCGCGACCGGCAGAGCGATGTGAAGCAAGTGACAGGAGTCTTTACCGGTGCGTACGCAAAACATCCTTTTTCGGGCGATTCCATACCGATATGGATCGGAGATTACGTGCTGGCCAGCTATGGCACCGGTGCTGTAATGGCCGTCCCTGCCGGAGATCAGCGGGATATGGACTTTGCCAAGACATTTGACATTCCCATCCCAAATATTTTTGAAGGGCAGAATATCGAGACCGAAGCTTACGCCGAAAAGACCGGTCTGCTGAAAAATTCAGGTTTCCTGACCGGTATGAACGTAAAAAAAGCTACCGACGAAGTAATTCTAGAGCTCGAGAAAAAACGCATCGGCTATGGAAAAACAAATTACCGCCTTCGCGATGCCATCTTTTCGCGGCAGCGCTACTGGGGAGAGCCCTTTCCGGTGTATTATGAGAATGGCATCGCCAGAATGCTCGCCGATGATGAGCTGCCACTCACCCTTCCCAAGGTAGATAAATACTTGCCTACGAGTACCGGTGAACCTCCATTGGCAAGAGCCAAAAAAACAGACTGGCCCCTCTTCAAGGGCGATGCGATGGAGTATAATACCATGCCCGGTTGGGCGGGGTCTTCCTGGTATTTTATCCGGTATATGGATCCCGCCAATACGCAGCAGATGGCGGCCGATGAGAAGATAGATTATTGGGGTGCCGTAGATCTTTATATGGGTGGCGCCGAGCATGCCACCGGCCACCTTCTATACGCGCGCTTCTGGACCAAATTTCTATATGACCGCGGTTTCATACCCTTCGATGAGCCCTTTCAAAAAATGATCAACCAAGGTATGATCCTTGGCCGCTCCAGCATGGTGTACCGTCTAGAGCTGGCATCGTACTTCATACCGGGGCTAGACGAAAAGGCCGGGATACCTGGCGCGAAATCCTTTCCGGAGATTTTCGTGACGGAAGAGATCTATCAGGATTGGGCCAAAGATGGCAAGATGAATATTTTTGGATACGATGTAGAGCACCGTTTAACCACCATTCTGCATGACCTGCTTGAAGAGAATCACGGCATGGATCTCTCCGATGTAAAATGGGAATATACCTTCTCTGCGCTCCATACCGATGTGAATATCGTTCATAACGATGAGCTGGATATCGAAGCCTTCAAAGGCTGGCGGAAGGAGTATGCCGATGCTGTGTTCATACTCAATGCCGATGGGAAGTACCGGTGCGGACATGAAGTAGAAAAAATGTCGAAGCGCTGGTATAATGTGGTCACCCCCGATGATCTCTGTGAGCAGTACGGTGCCGATACCTTGCGGCTTTACGAAATGTTTCTCGGCCGGTAGAGCAATCAAAACCTTGGGATACACAGGGTATAAGCGGAGTACATAATTTTCTGCGCAAGTTTTGGCGTCTCTTTCACGAAGATGAAAATTCATTTTCGGTAACGGAAAAAACGGCTTCCAAGGCAGCCCTTAAAACCTTGCATAAAACGATCAAAAAGGTAACCGATGACCTGGAAAGACTCTCGTGGAATACGGTGGTAAGCGCCATGATGATCGCCGTGAATGAACTTACCACCGAGAAATGCACTGACCGTGAGATTCTTTCTCCCCTGCTTATTCTGCTCTCCCCCTATGCCCCGCATTTTGCCGAAGAGCTATGGTATCAGCTTGGAAATGAAGGGTCTATAACGAAAGCTCGCTGGCCAAAACATGAAGAGAAATACTTGATAGACGATTCATTCGAATATCCCGTTTCCTTCAATGGAAAAATGCGGTTTAAGCTGGAGCTCTCTACCGAGCTAGGCCCGACAGAAGTGGAAGCGGCCGTTCTTGCTTCCGCAGATGCGGCGAAATACCTAGAAGGCAAAGCACCGAAAAAGGTGATTGTGGTGCCTAAGCGGATCGTAAATATTGTATTTTAAATCGCTGAACATCAATTCTTAAAATTAACATTCACCCCTTTGGAACAGATTTTGACTATTGATTAGCATGAAAAATTGGTACATCTTCTTCTTCCTGACTTGCTTCGCGCTCCACGCTAATGCTCAGAAGAAACCGCCTATGGCCAACATGGATACCCTGCCGGTGATAGATCTTACCACCGTGACCAACAGCGCTTTTAAAGAAGGTGAGCGCCTAAAGTTCGTATTGCATTACGGGTTGATCGATGCGGGCGAAGCGGAGCTGGAAATCAAGAAAACGGATAAGAAGTTTTTGGGGCGCAGCGCATACCACGTGGTAGGGACAGGCAAAACGCTCGGAGCCTTTAACTGGTTTTTTAAGGTACGCGATCGCTACGAGACCTTTATCGATAAAAATGGGATTTTCCCTTGGCTCTTCTATCGGGACATACGGGAAGGGAGCTATGAGAAAAAGCAAGACTATCAATTCTATCAGCATAAGGCTGCGGTAAAAACCAATAAAGGAAACATCTATAAAATCCCCCCCTTTTCGCAAGATATGCTTTCGTCTTTTTACTTTGCGCGCACCTTCGACTTTACCGATGTAAAAGAAGGGCAGCTCTTTACCATCCCCACTTTTGTGGACGATGAAGTATTCCCGTTACAAATAAAATTTGTGGGTAGGGAAGAGCTCGAAATCAGAATGGGAACATACCGGTGTTTAAAATTTGTACCGGTGGTGCAAGAAGGCAGGATTTTTGAAAAAGAAGAAGATATGACCGTCTGGATTACAGACGATAAGAATAAAATCCCGGTTTTGGCGAAAGCTAAAGTACTGGTAGGATCGATTAAAATGGAACTCTCCGACTATGAAAATTTGGCTAATCCCATAGCTCGAATACGTTGATTTAAAAGTCAATATCTATATTCGTCATTATGAAGTGTAGAGCCAAAAAAGCATTGGTAACATCATTCGTTCTGCTCATGCTCCTTTCTGCCTGTAAAAATGATGCAGAGCCGTCTTCAATAGAAGAACGCACGGAGCCCATCTCCGTCGCGGAAGTACCTGAGCGCTACGGCATACCCGAAAAGTCTTATAAAATATATGATGGCAAAATCGAGAAAAATCAATTTCTCTCAGACATCCTGCTCGGCTACGGCGTGCCTTATGGCAATATCGCATCGCTAGAAACGGTGGCCAAGGATGTGCATGACGTACGGAAGCTCAAAGCAGGCGATCAATATGCTATGTTTTGCGCAAAGGACAGCGGCGAAACGGCTTGTTTCTTTATCGTAGAAACGAGTCCGGCAGATTATGTGGTCTATAAATTAAATGATACCATAGCGGCCTACGTAGGCCAGAAACCTATAACGCGAAAAGTGCGCGAAGCAGGGGGAGTGATCAATAGTTCGCTCTACCAGACCATCGCAGATAACGAACTGCCGGTAGAGCTTGCCGCAAAGCTGAATGAGATCTACGCTTGGACGGTCGATTTCTACCGCATCCAAAAAGGGGATTATTTCAAAGTGGTGTTCGAAGAGACCTACGTAGATGATAAGCCCATGGGTGTTGGGAAAGTCATGGCGGCCGAATTTGGCCATCGCGGGGAAGCCATTCAGAGTTTTCGATTTGAACAGGTTGGGGCAGTGAGCTTTTTCGATGCCGACGGCGAGAGCTTGCGCAAAGCATTTTTGCAAGCACCGCTCAAGTTCTCGCGCATCTCTTCAAAATATTCGCTAAAGCGCTACCACCCCGTGCAGAAACGCTGGAAGGCTCATCTCGGCACCGATTATGCCGCCCCATCGGGCACGCCCATTCTCGCTACTGGCGATGGCACCGTAATAGCGTCGGCTTATGGAAGGTACAATGGCAACTATGTGAAGATCAAGCATAATGGGACCTACACCACCCAATACCTGCACATGAGTAAGCGCGCCACCAAAAAAGGCGATAGGGTAAGCCAGGGAGAAGTAATAGGCTATGTAGGTTCTACCGGCCTAGCTACGGGTCCGCATGTGTGCTATAGGTTTTGGAAAAATGGAAACCAAGTAGACCCTTATCAACAAGACCTGCCGCCCAGTGAGCCCATCCCCGCTGGTGAGATGGCAAATTTTAAAGCCCTTATCGACCGGTTGCTGCCCAGACTCCATTCCATTAAGAACCAAGTGGTAGAAAAAAGCGATCAGGACGGTATTGCCGCCCATTAAACAACCAACTTTAAGCGGCTCATTGCTTGAAGCGGAGTGTGACTTTTTAGTAGTTCTGGATAAAAAAGCTTCAAGCCACAAGCCTTTAGCTTCAAGCTGGACTTTCCAAGGTTGGAATTTTCAAAGTTGAATTTTTATTTTTCTATGAGGGCGGCTCGTCGAATCTCGCTGGTTAGATGATGCTGCCGCTTGGTTTTCGTGCTGCTCTAGCTTGCAGCTTGAAGCTTTTAAAAAAGAGATCCTTCGATGCGTTTTGGATAAAAAAGCTTCAAGCCACAAGCCTTTAGCTTCAAGCTGGACTTTCCAAATTTAGAATTTTAGCCATTAATCTAATTACATCGAATCTCGCTGGTTAGACGACGTTGCTACTTGGTTTTCACGCTGCTCTAGCTTGTAGCTTGAGGCTGGCAGCTTGAAGCATTTCAAAAAGAGATCCTGCTCTCCGTTCTGGATAAAAAAGCTTCAAGCCACAAGCCTTTAGCTCCAAGGTGAACTTTCCAAGGTTGGGATTTTCAAAGTTGAATTTTTACTTTTCTTTTAGGGCGACTCATCGAATCTCGCTGGTTAGACGACGTTGCCACTTTATTTTCACGCTGCTCTAGCTTGCAGCTTGAGGCTGGCAGCTTGAAGCATTTCAAAAAGAGATCCTGCTCTCCGTTCTGGATAAAAAAGCCTCAAGCCTTTAGCTTCAAGGTGGACTTTCCAAGATTTCGTTTGAGGGGCAAGGAGCAAGTCGCAAGCCCCAAGCCCCAAGCTGGACTTTCCAAATTTAGAATTTCAGCTATTAATCTAATTACATCGAATCTCGCTGGTTAGACGACGTTGCCACTTGGTTTTCACGCTGCTCTAGCTTGTAGCTTGAGGCTGGCAGCTTGAAGCATTTCAAAAAGAGATCCTGCTCTCCGTTCTGGATAAAAAAGCCACAAGCCTTTAGCTTCAAGCTGGACTTTCCAAGATTTCGTTTGAGGGGCAAGGAGCAAGTCGCAAGCCCCAAGCCCCAAGCTGGACTTTCCAAATTTGGAATTTCTGCTATCTAATTACATCGAATCTCGATGGTTAGACGATGTTGCCACTTGGTTTTCGCCCTGCTCTAGCTTGTGGCTTGAGGCTGGCAGCTTGAAGCATTTCAAAAAGAGATCCTGCTCTCCGTTCTGGATAAAAAGCCTCAAGCTTTGAGCTTCAAGCTGGAATTTCCAAGGTTGGGATTTTCAAAGTTGAATTTTTACTTTTCTTTTAGGGCGACTCATCGAATCTCGATGGTTAGACGGCGTTGCCACTTGGTTTTCACGCTGCTCTAGCTTGCAGCTTGTGGCTGGCAGCTTGAAGCATTTCAAAAAAGAGATCCTGCTCTCCGTTCTGGATAAAAAAGCCCCAAGCCTTAAGCTTCAAGCTGGACTTTCCAAGGTTGGAATTTCAGCTATCGATCTTATCACATCGAATCCTCTTACGCAAAAACCTTGCTAGCTCCATAATTATATATCTCGACTAAAAACAAATCACCTTAGATGATCTAAACTATCGATCTTTTGGGAGTCCGTATGGAAGACTAAAAACCAGCGCCCTTTTGGAAGTCCGCACTAACCAATCGTAACTCTAGGCTCACTACTCGCGACTGGCCACTTGCGACTGGCCACTTGCGACTTGCGACTCGAGACTCACCACTAGAGACTCTAGGCTCACTACTCGCGACTGGCCACTCGCGACTAACTACTCGCGACTCGAGACTGACCAATCGTAACTCCAGACTCACTACTCGCGACTCGCGACTAGAGACTCGAGACTCGAGACTTGCGACTTGAGACTGTCCACTCGCGACTCAATAAGCCCGCTCGTTCCTCCCTTCAAAAAAGTTGATAAAGGCGCGGTTTACCACTCTATTTCCACCTGGAGTGGGATAATCGCCAGAGAAATACCAATCGCCCAGGCTCTGGGGACAGGCGGCATGAAGGCCTTCGATCGTTTGAAAAATAATCTCTACTTCGCAGGGGGTATTATCGGGGGTGAGCAGCTCGGCAATTTTTTTGGAAACAGCTTCGTAGGCATAAGGCTCATAGAGCTCCTTCACGTAATTTTTGATCTCGGATTTATGCAGCTTCTCCTGGTTCTTGCACTTTTTATAGATCTCTTCAATCCGCTTTTCATTGCCGCTTTCTTTATTCAGAGCTATAGCTGCCTGAAAGGCTACGAAGTCGCCCAGCTTGGCCATATCAATACCGTAGCAATCGGGAAAACGAATCTGTGGGGCACTGGAAACGATGATTATTTTCTTTGGCGAAAGCCTGCTCAGTATCCGAATGATACTCTGCTTTAGCGTGGTACCACGTACGATGCTATCGTCTATTACTACCAGATTATCTTCTCCCGGATTTACGATTCCATAGGTGATATCATAGACATGCGCCACCATATCGTCACGGGCTTCATCTTGGGTAATGAAGGTGCGCAGCTTGGCATCCTTTACGGCGATCTTCTCCATGCGCGGGCGCATCTGAAGTATAGCACGGATTTTCTCAGGATCTTGATCTCCGTTCAGCGCTATGATCTGCCTTTGCTTCTCTTCATTCAGCTCATCTTCAAGACCTTTCATCATTCCGTAAAAAGCTACTTCGGCCGTATTTGGAATAAAGCTGAACACAGAGTTTTTAAGGTCACCATCTATGCTCTTCATGATATCTGGTACAAGGGAGCGACCCAGATTGAGCCGTTCCTGATAGATATCCTTATCGCTTCCGCGAGAAAAATAGATACGCTCGAATGAGCATGAAAGCCGCTTCTCGGGCGTTCGTATTTCTTCCAGAAGCACCGTATTGTCATGCTTTACGATAAGCGCGTGCCCCGGTGGGATCTCTTGGATATCGGCTACCTGTAGGTCAAAGGCAGTTTGTATCACAGGGCGCTCGGAAGCCACTACGAGCACCTCATCATCTTCATACCAAAATGCCGGTCTTATCCCATTCGGATCGCGCAGCACAAAGGCATCTCCATGGCCTAAGAGCCCTGCCATGGCGTAGCCGCCATCCCAATCTTCGGCCGAGTGGCGAAGGATTTGGGCGATATCAAGGTTCGTTTCAATTTTTTCGGTTATGTCCTTCTTGCTGTAGCCGAGTGACTTGAAGTGGTGCACCAACGCTTCATTGGCCTCATCAAGGTAATGCCCTATCTTCTCCATCACCGTTACCGTATCGGATTTCTCCTTGGGGTGCTGGCCTATGTTTACCAGCAGGTCGAAGAGCTCGTCTACATTGGTAAGGTTAAAATTTCCGGCCACCACTAGGTTCCGCGTTTTCCAATTATTCTGGCGCAGGAAGGGATGGCAACTCTCGATACTGTTTTTGCCAAAAGTTCCGTAGCGCACGTGCCCTAGAAAAAGTTCGCCTGTGAAGCCTTCATTTTCTTTGAGCCAATCTACATCGTTAAGCTTGGCAGGATCCTGTTCTTCTATTTCGCGAAAACGGGAGTTTATATGATCGAATACTTCTTGGATAGGTCGCTGCCCATTCGATCTAAACCGGCTTATGTAGCGCTGACCGGGGCTCGTATTCAGCTTTATATTAGCCACTCCGGCGCCATCCTGCCCACGGTTATGCTGCTTTTCCATAAGCAGGTACAGCTTGTTGATACCGTAGAATGATGTGCCGTATTTCTCTCGGTAATACGCCAAAGGTTTCTTAAGCCTTAGCAGTGCTATGCCACACTCATGCTTAATGGGATCGCTCATGGAAGTATTGGGCTTTTTTGAAAAGAAGCGGCAAAGTTACTGCTTATAAATGTATTTGGTATAGCTCTTTGGGATTGCAATATAGTTGGAAATTATACCGTGTCCGGCGAGAACTTAACAGAAGCTTTACCAACTTCTATAGATGGTTTGCGTCAATAAGTTGTAATTTTATCCAATGCATTCTTTGATGCGCATTTTAATTGCTACCGTTTTGGGTTGCCTTTCGGCAATCTCTGTCCGCGCTGGCAGTGGCCAACACCTGGTCGAAAACAAAGGGCAGTGGCATGAGAGCGTGCTCTATAGGGCAGAATTCAACGGCGGCGCGACTTATATTGATCGGTCGGGGCTGAGCTTTGTCCTGGTCGAAGATGGATTTTATAAAAAATTGCACGATTGGGTAGGTGATCCTTCCCTGCCCGCTTCCGCAAATATGCATAGCCTTAAAATGGGATTTCGGGGTGCTGACTTTTCTGGCGCGCCCATCACCAGTGGCAAGCGCTCTTTTCCAGAACATTTTTTCGTTGGCAATGATGCTGCGAGATGGACGCGCGATGTATATGGCTACGAGCGGGTCAAAATCCCGAACGTATACCCCGGAATAGCTGCCATTTTTGGATGTAGCTCGGGCAATTTTAAATACGATTTTGAAGTCGCAGCCGGAGCCAACCCTGACCTGATTGCCGTGGAGATCTCTGGAGCCGTCAACAGTTTTCTTAAAGATGGAGCCCTGATTATGGAGACATCGGTAGGGCAATTCAAAGAACTCGCTCCTTTTGCCTACCAGCTTTCTGCGCAGAACGAAATTTTGCCCGTGCCCTGCTCCTTTGTTTTGGATGATGGTATTCTTACCTACACTTTTCCGGAAGAGTATGACAGCGCGCGTAAATTGATCATAGACCCAGAAATCTCATTCTCCACGTATATCGGCAGCGGCAGTAATTCATTTGGCTTTACGGCCAGCTATGATTCAGATGGGGCACTGTATGCGGGCAGTATCACCTTCGGCTTCGACTATCCGGTCACTTCGGGCGCCTATCAGATATTCTTTGCTTCGGGCGTGATAGATTGCGGCATCTCAAAATTTTCTCCCGATGGCAGTTCGTTGGAGTACAGTACCTATCTGGGTGGATCGGGCAATGAGTCTCCACATTCTATCGTGGCCAATAGCGCCAATGAGCTTTATATTCTTGGCTCGACCGGTTCATCAAATTTGCCTACGAGTGCCACGGCCTACCAAAGCGATTTCTTGGGCGGACCCGGCAATATAAGTGGCGCGGGCTTCACCTACGAGAATGGCAGTGACATCTTCATAGCCAAGCTCAGCGGCGATGGCTCGCAATTGCTGGCCTGCACCTATATGGGGGGCACGGGAAATGATGGCATTGGTACGGGTACCGTTTTAGACTATAATTATGGCGACCGCTTCCGCGGAGAAATCGTGGTAGACGATGCCGGCAATGCCTACGTGGCATCGGTCACGGCATCTACCGATTTCCCAACGGTAAGCGGATATGCCAGCACCTTCACGGGGGTACTCTCAGGGATTATTTTCAAGCTCAGCCCTAATCTCAATACATTGGTTTGGGCTACCTACTCCGGTGGCTCGGGTGTAGAGTCGGCCATAAGCCTTCAGCTGGCCGCCGATAACTCAGTATACTTCACCGGTGGCACCACGGCTACCGACCTACCCACGACCGCAGGCGCGATAGAACCCGACTTTTTGGGGGGAGCCGTAGATGGCTATATTGGACATATCTCGGCCAATGGCTCTACGCTATTGGCATGTACCTACAACGGCACCAACTCTTTCGATCAAAATTACTTCGTGCAGATAGATGTGGCCGGCGATGTATATGTGGTAGGCCAAACCCAAGGACTATACCCACAAACGCCCGATATCTACACCAACCCCAATAGCCGCCAGTATGTGCATAAGCTAAGTCCCGACCTGGCCACTACCCTATGGAGCACCAGCGTAGGCTCGGGAACTTCCTCGATTGATTTTTCTCCTTCGGCTTTCCTAGTGAGCAATTGTGGCCAGATCTACATCTCGGGCTGGGGCGGAGCGCTCAATGGCAGCGGTGGCTCTACCCAAGGTCTTCCCACTACCAACGATGCCTTTCAGAGCAGTACCGACGGAGATGATTTTTACATCATGGTGCTCGGACAGAATGCGGCCGATTTGGTATATGCTTCTTTCTTTGGCGGAAGCCAAAGTGCTGAACATGTAGATGGCGGCACCAGCAGGTTTGATAAGAATGGCACGGTGTACCAGGCCGTCTGCGCAGGCTGCTTTGGCAATAGCGATTTCCCAACCCAGCCGGGCGTTTGGTCGCAAGAGAATGGATCTATCTCCTGTAATCTTGCCGTGATGAAATTCAAGCTTTCATCCGTATCGGCACAGGCAGGCATCGATGCTCCACCGTTGATATGCCCCGGGAGTACCTTTGACCTATCGAACCTAAGCCAAGGTGCCGACACGTATTTATGGAGCTTCGACAATGGAGACAGCAGCACCCTTGAAGAACTCAGCTACAGCTTTGATGCCCCCGGCACCTACGAAGTAAAACTCTACGCAGAAGATAGCGAAGGCTGCCTAGCTCCCGATAGTGCTTTCATTACCATAGAAGTGGCTTCGGCGCCAAATGTGAGCATAGAAAGTCCAGAGCCGATCTGCCCTGACGAGACCCTTCAACTCATGGCCGAAGGTGCGGAGACCTGGCAGTGGATTCCGGCCGTGGGACTGACTTCGTATACCAATCCCAGTCCATTCTTTAATGGTACTACCACGACCGAATATGAAGTGGTGGGCTCTACCATTTGCGGAAGCGATACGGCTCAGGTCATCGTGGTGGTGGGAAGCCTTGATGTAACGGCCTCTGATAATCTGGAGGTATGCCCGGGAGAATCGGCACAGCTCGAAGCCGGTGGGGGCGAAACCTATCTATCGAGGCTGCCACAGGGCTGAGCAACGTGAATATTGCCAACCCCGTGGCGAGCCCTACGAACAATATAAACTACTCGGTGCTCATCACTACCGCCGAAGGATGTGAAGTGACGGAAACCGTGGTAGTGCAAATACTGCCCGAAGCTCCAACCTTGCAGGGTGCGGCACGCTACATCTCCTGCAATGGTGAACCCAGATCGCTCTTCGTGCAAGGGGCAGACTCTTACGCATGGGAGCCCGCGGTAGGGTTAAGCTCAGCCAGTATTGCCAATCCCGTGGCGAGCCCCGCGGTCTCTACCATTTACACGGTTACGGGGGCTAATGCCTGCGGAAGCGACCTGCTCGAGGTAGAAGTACTGGTAAATGCGATAGCGGTTGAAATTGCCGCAGATACTATCGCATGCTATAGGGAGCCATTTGAGCTTACTGCATTTGGCGCAGACCTATATGTATGGCAACCTACCAGCTTGGTATATGGTGCGGAAGGGAACACTACCCTTGCAAAAATTGAAAACCGAAGTGTGATCACCGTAACCGGATACGATACGCTGGGGTGCTTTGCATCAGCTTCGCACCAAGTAAGTCTATACCCGCGCGCCATAGTGAGAGCTGGAAACGACAGAGTCATCTACTTTGGCAATGAAGTGCAGCTCGAGTCCTTTAGCGTGTATCCGATTACATGGCAATATTCCCCGTACCTGAGTTGCACGGATTGCAACTATCCCTTTGCATCGCCGGAAGAGACTACCCAGTTTTACGCCTATATCACGAGTCCCGATGGGTGTAACGAAATAGACTCGGTAGAAGTGGCCGTGCATGGTGTGCTCTACGTGCCCAATGCATTTACCCCCGATGGCGATGGGCTCAACGATCTATTCAAAGCGCAAGGCGTTGACATCGTATCTTTCAAAATGGAAATTTATAACCGCTGGGGAGAGCTCATCTTCGTGTCGGAGAATATCAATACCGGCTGGAATGGAGCATGCCGCGGCTCAGATTATTATTCGGAAGCAGGGGTATACCCCTACCGCATAGTGGCCAGGGAAGCCGAAGGTGACTATTTTGAATATACCGGCCACGTAAGCCTCGTGCGCTAAACGAACCGCGCGTCGGCTTCCATCTTGGTGCCGCATTTATCACAGGTGCGGAGCTCTTCACTCGCGTAAAATTCGCGGAAGCGTGGCTGAAAATCAGTCTCTATATTGGTCAATGGAAAATACGTCTCGTGAAGCTTGTGATTGCACTTATCACAAAACCACAGTAGACCATCTTTCATATCACTTCCCAGCCTTACCCGCTCGATCACCAGCCCGATAGAACCTTCGCTACGCGATGGGGAATGGGGTGTTTTGGGGGGCAACAAGAACATCTCGCCAGCCGAAATTGGAATATCTACAGCCTTGCCATCCTCTTGGATTCGCACATTTATTTCACCTTCGAGCTGGTAGAACAACTCTTCGGTTTCATTATAATGATAGTCTTTTCGGGCGTTGGGGCCTGCCACCACCATCACGATATAATCCGTGCCTTCGGGATAAAGGTTTTTATTGCCGACAGGCGGCTTCAACGTGTCTCGATTTTCATCGATCCATTTCTGTAGGTTAAACGGCTTTTTCATTTTCTAGTCTCTTGAGATCGTGCGTCTGAGCTTTATGGAGCGCTGACTTATCTGTCTAAAAGTAGAAATTATTCTTGAGCCAAGGGCATTATCTCAAATTCGGTCCTTCTATTGGCTGCATGTTCGGTATTGGAACAAGGCACATTATCTGCACATTTATTGGTGAGCTCTAGCTCCCCTAGCCCTTTTGACGAAAGTCGGCCAGGATCGATTCCCTTGCTTACCAAATAGTCGAGCACCGCATCGGCACGCCGCTGAGAAAGCAGCGCATTATAATTTTTCGCCCCACGTGAATCGGTGTGGGCATAAATCTGAATGCGCAGATGGCTATTGTTTTTAAGTAGGCTTGCCAAAGGCTTTAGAAGCTCCTTGCTTTCTTCGGTGAGAAAGAAGCTGTTGAAACTGAAAAATACCATGGGAAGGCTGAACTTATCGCCTTCCGAAACTTCTATGTCCTTATTGGCACCGTCAGCAAGGGTGATGGCCTTCTTGTTGGGGTTTTTCATGTTGATATAGAAATTGCCATCTTCGCTGCGCTTCACCTGCAGCGAGTCTTTTCTACCGGGCAGTAGCACCGCCATTACGCGGTCTGCTCCAGGCATATCCGTCTTAATGATGTATGATCCGGCAAATAGAATTTCTGAAAACATAAATTTCATGTTCTCCGATGTGAAGGTCTCTCCTAGCAATTTATCGTTTTCAGAGTATATCTCCAGTTTTTCCTTCTTACCAGCCGTACCATTTATATGTCCAGAAAGCCCGATACTAAGCACACTCTCGTCGGTCAATGACTCCTTGGCAATAGTGTAATCATTTCTTTTGGAGAAGTTTATTCTGAAATATCTATTTTCTTCTATCGGTGCACCAAGCACGATCTGTCCATCATTGTCCAAGAGTTCCATCACCAGCTTACCCTTCGTTTCCTTGCCTAGCAAAGCCAGGGTATAAGGCCGGTTCTGATCTATATTTTTAAGGTTCAACTCCCCGTTGGCGTTGCAGGTTACAGTATCTACCCGGGAGTTGGTTTCGGAGCTCAGCCTGAATCTGCGTTCTCCAAGCTCGTAATTTCTGATGATCACGTTATAGTCTGCGATGATCTCTTCGGGTTCGTCGATATTGTGATACACCATATATTGAAAGAGGTAGCTATGCAGGTCAAAGGGTCTTACAGTTTGAGATGTATCCCCATTTTCACTGATTACCACGAGCTTATCAAATTTGCCGAGTTCCACTTCGGGTACTTCCAGTCTATAAGTCTGCAGCGCGGTAAGGCTTCCCATTGAGAAGAAGCCATCTTCATCTGCCACCGGTTCTTTGATCTTCCGGTCAGACTCGTCATATAAGTTCATTCCTTCTCCCTCTATACTTACTTCGCCCACTATGGTGCCCAGCACATTGGGGCTTACCATGGCTCCGCCTTCCGGCAAAGATGGCGTAGCTTCTTGGCGTGTATACGCAAACTGATTCCTTCCAACAGGGGTCAAAGACTGCACGATGGCTCCAGAAGTGCCATAGATATCCACTTCGTGATAGCCATCTACATCGCCCGTCTGAATGGTGTACTTTCTGGTCGGATCGACCCCTTTTAGTTGAAACTTACCGTCGTCTTCGGTGGCCGTTTCGCTCATCACTTCACCATCGCTAGCAACGAGTGAGACGGGTATCCCTTTCACATTTACCTTCTCATCGGCTACCAGTTTACCACTCACTTCAAACTGGATTTCGCTCTCATCTACGATATTCTCCTTTTTATCAAGCGGGTAATCCTTCTGCTGTAGCAACTCAAAAATAAATTCGTTTTTAGCAGATTGCGGAAATTTACCTGCCAACCTTCCATACCTATCCCGCACTGCAAGCAGCGATTCTTGGTCTATATCAATGCCTTTCACCTTAAGCGTATATACGATCCCCGACTTCAGGTTTTCGACTTGGATCGTTCCTGCTATACCGACTCTTACTGATGCGAGGAGCTTATCCTTTTCATCATAAATATCGACCATTCTGCCTTCTTCAACAACTCCATTTATAATCTTTAGGTTGGTGATAGGAACGATAACCTGCTCTGGCGAGAAGGTAAACGCGTAAATATCATCTCCACCTATCCCCCCTTTTCTATTGGAAGAAAAATAGCCCACACTATCGTTGTAGAACGCGGGACTGAAATCGTCATAGGCACTGTTTACAGGTGCCCGGAAGTTATTTACAGATTGAAATCCAAGCAATTCGCTGGCGTAGTAAATATCAAGTGCACCGTAGCCCATGTCCGTTCTGTCAGAAGAGAAAAATACTTTATTGTTAAAATAAATTGGAAATACTTCATTGAAAGGTGTGTTTATGACCGGCCCATATTCACAGGTATTGACCATTTACCGCCGACCCAATCACTATACCATAGATCCATTTGGCCATAGCCGCCGGGGCGGTCACTTGAGAAGATCATCCGCTCACCATCTTTAGAAAAGGCCGGATGGCCAACACCAAATTTACCGTTATGTTCGAATGGATCGATGCTCGTCTTCTTGCCCGACATATCGCTGAAGTAAATGCCAAAAATGGGTGAGCTCGCCGGCGCGTCAATATCGCGTAGGGTGAGGGCATACTTATCCAATTTCTTCGAGAAATCTAGCGGCCCGTCATGGTAATAATAGTCTTTCTTCTTTATCAACATACTTGGCTTGGCCAACACCACGGATTCTGGGTTGGGTTTCTTGACCTTGAAATACAAATGGATACCTTGATTATTATAAGAGGCGGGAAAGACGCTTTGGACATTATTGATATCATTGATATACCATATCTGATTATCGGGACTGATGTAGGGTGAGTACTCATTATATATGGTATTGAATCCTTGAAGTACTTCCACCGATGACCGTACTGTGGCAGTATCCCAGTCCAAGATGTTTTCGATTTTATTGAGCCATGTGGCTGTTTTTTCATCGGTCGGGTCTTTAGATAAAAGCTTAAGCATGGAGAGGTAGGCCGAAGAGAAATCATCGGTAGCTATTAATACGTCGGCAAATAGTCGCTCATCTTTAGATGTTCTGAAATTATCTTCACCAAGCGTCTGGAGCACATCGAGCGCTTCTGGATACTCCTTGAGTTGGTAATAGCACTGCGCCAGCATAATGCCTGCATCATAGGCTGTCTCTCCACCCGATTCAAAATCCCTTTGGAGTGACTTTGCAGCCTCCGCGTACATACCCTGTGAGATAAGTTTCACTGCCTTCTTACTCTGTGCACCTGCTACTGCCGCGTGGGCGAGAAAAAGTAATAGGATGCTGAATTTTGAAATGCTTGCACTAATGGTTTTTATAGTCATGATAGAGGGGGGTTAATGGTCAGGGTGCAGTCCGTTCGGAGATTCTTATTTCTGTACGTCGGTTTTTGGCATGTTCTTCTTCTGTGCAATCGATTTTATCGTCGCATTTATTTAAAAGCATGGTCTCGCCATATCCTTTTCCTGTAATTCTTTTGGGGGCGGTTCCTTCAGAAACCAAGTATTTGATTACTGCATTGATACGATCTTGCGAAAGCTTTAGATTATAAGATGCTGCACCGCGTGAATCGGTATGGCCCGAAAGCTCAAGCGAAATGTTGGGATTTAGATCCATGATGAGACTTAACCGCCATAAGCTGTTGGTGCTTTCGGGGGTGAGCTCGCTGTCATTGAGTCCGAAATATAAGATCGGTATGTTGAACAATTCGTTTTGGGCTACTTTTACTTTTTTCTCGGCTTCATTGGTCAGCGTTATCACCTTCGATGCATCGGTAAGGCGCACGTAGGCAAACTCCTTCCCATCGCTCGGGGCAATGGATGCAATGGTCTTTCCTTCATCGTCAAGGATATGTATTACAGCTCCGGGATCTTTTACCTTGGTAGTAATTACGTATTGGGCATCGGGCTTTACCGATTTGAAGGTGAAGTTTCCCTGTGCATCTGTGGTGGTCACCCCAATGAGCTCTCCATCACTATCTTCAAGGTAAATTTTAAACCCTTCTTCTTGCGGGGTTTCTGAAGCCACCATTCCCAAAATATCTATGGTAAGCACGCTTTCGTCAACCACCATTTTGCGCTGTATGAAGTAATCTTCGGGAGTGAGAAGTTGAAATTTAAATGATCCTTCTTCGCTTACTTCCACTTCTTTTATCACATCGCCTTCATCACCAAAAAGCGAGAGCTTAGAACCTTGAGAAAGATTGCCATCCACAATTTCAATTTCGTAAGACTCCAACCCTTTTACATGTGGAAAGGCAAAGAAGCCATCTTCATCTAGCGATGTGGTAAGTACCAGCGTTCCGTCTTCGCTCGTGAGCTGGATCTTGACTCCGGTCAAATCCTTATCGTCAGTAGCAATGCGCCCCGTAAGCTCCTTAAAAAACATGGTAGGCTTAGCCCAAGTGAGTTGATAGATATCATCACCCCCTGCGCTGCCGGAGCGATTTGAAACCATATAAGTCTTATGATCGCTAATGGCAAGCAGCCCGAAATCATCGTAGGCGCTATTGATAGGGGTACCAAGATTTACCAGGGCACCGGTAAAAAGGTCGACCTTGTAAATATCGAGCCCGCCATAGCCACGATCGGTGCGATCGGTAGCAAAGTATAAGGTATCGTTGAAATAGGATGGAAATACTTCATTGGCAGCGCTATTTATGGTGGCGCCCAAATTTTTAAAATCTCCGAAACCATCTTTGGTAATGGCGACCTCGTAGAGATCCATACCGCCGAAGCCACCAGGCATATTGCTAGAAACCACGATCACGCTATCGTGCACCGTGGGGTGCATCACGCTACTGCCTTTCGCCGAAAGGGCGTACCGCCTTTCTTCTTTTTTCTTAGCAATGTTTATACAGATGACTTCGTAAAAAGATGCATTCTTACCATTTGAAAAGGCAGCATGCGGCAATGCGGTCATGTAGATCAAGGAGTCTTTATAAACTACCCCTGCGCCCAATTCTTCGTAGTTTTCGTAATGAAACAAAGACTCTCCAAAAAAAGTCTCTTCCATTCCGGCGGTTTCAAAGTGAAACTTATTGTTTACATTTTTTACCCTAGGGAAGTACGATGTCTCAAAAGGGGTGTCGATTAGTTTAAAAAGCGTATCGCGGTAATAGAATGCTCCGAGCTCATTGCCCGCAGTATTTAATGTGATCATATTTCGCATCACGATTCCATTATCAGATCTATTCAGATCGGAGAGCTCGATGATACGCTGGTACTCACGGTTATATTTATCTTCTAAATCCTGCGGTACCTGCATTTTATTCAGGGTAGACAGCGCTTCGTCGATACGCGCATTTGCGGCAAGCATACCCGCCAGCGCGAGTGCATCTCCGGGTTCTTGGCACTCCATGGTTTCCATTTTCATGGCAATGCTGAATGCGTCTTCCAATTCACCATTCTCAAAATGACACCGTACCTGTTTGCAAAGGCTAAGCGGGGAGCCCAGACCTGTATCTGCTTGCGCACAAGGGCTTGCCTTGGGCTGCGCAGCGACCGCAGTGGTGTATACTAGAAACAGAAATAGGTTAAACCAACGCATTAGAAGTTTCTTGATGAGACCTTACCAGATTTATAGATTGAAAAATTATAGCCTATAAAAACTTCGTGTGTTCCGCTCTGCTCGGCCAAAAGGTTGTTTAAGGGCAAATCATACGAATACCCGAAGTGAAAATGGTCATTTAGATAAAAATGCGCCGAAAGCACTGCGCCGTATTGATAACGGTAGGTGGTGGTGACCCAGAATTTATTCTTGTACATGGCGCTCATGTTCAGGTCAAATTGTAAGGGGCCTTCGGCTGATTTTCGGATGATGGTGCTCGGCTTCAGTTGCACTTTTTTACTTAGCGTAAATACTTTTCCTGCTATGGCCGTATATATAGCATCAAGCCGTGCATCGCTCGCTTCCGAACTTATGGTCTTTGCATTGTTTACACTCAGCACGCTCAGGCCAAGATATGCCTTAGGGGTGATGTACATGGCGCCAAAATCAAAATTGGCTATCCATTTATTACCATCGGTACCAAAGGCTACGGGGTCTAATCCCTGACGGTAGTTCAGCTCATCCCAATGGTATTGGTAATTGACCATTCCACCAGAAAGGCCAAACGATAGGTGATCTCTCCGGCCCATTCTCAGTTTATAAGAATACGTTCCCAAGACCGAGAGTGCCCCGCGAGCCCCGATCTCATCATTCTGCACCTGAAGACCAAGTGCCATCTTACTATTGGACAGTGGACTATGGACAGTAAAATTCTGTGTGGTGGGCGCGCCTTCAAAGCCTACCCACTGGGTGCGGTAACTCAAGCCGGTAGCCAATGCATCGAGCTCTCCGGCGTATGCGGGATTTACGATGTATAGATTGAACAGGTACTGGCTGTAGAGCGAGTGCTGCTGACCTGAGACCATGGTGGTAAGGCAGAAGAATATCGAAATAACCAGTAGTCTTTTTTTCATCGCGTCAATTCAATATATCCTTTATAGGTCTTCTCTTTCACCTTTACGATATAGAAATAGGTAGCATCTGCCAAGGCTTCGCCTTTTTGCTGCTTTCCACCCCACACCACATCGGTATTATCATAGCCCTTTCCTTCCCATACCAGCTGGCCCCAGCGATTGTAAATCTCTACCGTATTATCTGCAAATTCATCATTCTCGATATTCTCTATTTCCCAAAAGTCGTTGTCGCCATCGGCATTGGGTGAGAAGGCATTAAAAAATCGGAGGGCACAAACCGAAGATGGGCCGCTAAAAACTTCAAAGGTTTTGGTAAGTTGACAATCGGCAGTGGTTACCGTAAGATCATAAATGCCCGGACCGAGATCTTCTGCCGAATTGGAAGTAGATCCATTGCTCCACAACAGGCGATACGGCCCACGGCAACCCGCAAGATCTTCAATAACGGCGCTTCCATCGGTGGCTGTGGGACAAGATGCATCTATAAACGCAATGGAAAAGTCCAGGAATCCAGCGAAACCAGATTGGTGAAAACCCTGGGTGAGCGTAGTAGAATCGGCCGATACTGTGGCGATCACCGCTTCTCCCACAGTAGCTGCCAAAATGATATTGCCCCCTAGGGAGCTGCTCTGACCATAAGAGCCAACCACCTGACGCTCAAGAACGATTTGCGCTTGAGAGCCAAACGAAATCACGATAAAACTAAAAAGTAGAAATCTTTTCATATTACTCACGGTAAATTCTCGTCCAGCCATCCGAACCGAGTGAAAGGAGTGTGACCGTTTGGGGTTGAAACTCATTCAGGTTCAGATTGGAGATCGAATTAAAATCTAAGTTATCCCCTCCAAAAAATATTCGAACGTTGGTTACAAACGGCCCTGTCCCCGTCTTTCGCACGATCAAGACCCGTCCTTGGCAATCTACCGCCGCAGGTAAGTCTATAGTAATCTGGGCAGAAGCAGGTGGCGCCACCTTGCATACGATGATATGGTCTGTTTCGGTTACAATATAGGTGATGGGCGAGCTGGTGCTTTCAATGATCTGATATCCAAAGCCCAAGGAAGTATTGATCTGCAGTGAGCTATTAAAAGCGCCAGCCCCGATCACAACCTTTTCAGGAATGTTTCGCATTACGCTGGTATCCGGTGCAATAGACCAATCTGCATCCCGTCTAATGGATGATAGATCAACTTGAAAATTGCTAGCCCCTTCGGTAATGGAAAGGGTAGAATCATTGCTCAATTCCAAGGCGGTGATTTTCTCATTTTCAGGATCGGCATCAGCATCATTGATAAGGCTGCTGAGATTTACGAACCAGTTCTGCACTTCATTGAGCTGTAATCCATTGTCCACGAACGTGAAGCTGGTGATAGCTTCATTGTTAGGATCGGCATCGGCATCGTTTATGAGGGAGCCCAAATTTTGCGAAAGCACAGAGCCCCCCTGCTGAATGATAGAGAGCTCTGCCAGATCTTCATCAAATATGAAATCTTCAACGAGCTCGTTTGTAGCATCGCTATCACCATCGACGTCGGGCAGCAAGCTTGACAAGTCGGCCGTGAAGCCGCCGCCGGGCTGTGACAGCGTAAGAGTGGTATTATCGGGATCAAATGTAAAATTGGTCACCAATTCATTTTCCGGATTGGCGTCGGCATCATCACTATTGGTCACCGAGCCGGCGTGCAATGCATACGGCACTGATAGGAATTGCATGGTGCCCAAAGATTCCATTCCATTGCCGGCATCGATATCCAAGGCTAGCCAGTGACTTGCCGTGGCCCAATCAATGCCCGCAAAACTACCCGAAATAGCGTCGCCATTGCCAATACGCAAATTGATAATGCCATAGGCATTCGTTTCTATATTATCGTGGTTCTCTTGATACACTATCATTCCGTTTGGGCTATCTTTCAATATCTTGACCGAAAGAAAAACCGATTGATTTGATAATTCCACTCCTGTTTGCAAATTTCTCGCTACCGCTTGGTAGTTGATAAATTGGGGCGATTGAGCTCCGGCCTGCAGCATTGCCAATAGGGCAAACACTATAAGCCATAGATTCAATTTTACTTTCAAAATCATGCATCCTTATTGAATTTACCAAGTTAGTTCAATCGGAGCAATGACTTTCTGCATCGGGGTCAAAATGTTAACAGTGCCGCGTGGGTTGTTTTTTTACTCTTATTTAATAAACCGTAGCCCAACCTTCGGCACCTAAGCTTATAACTATGATCGCATTATCACTATAAAAAGCGTAGTCCCTTAGAACCGACAGTCCAGCACTTCTGTTTACATTAAAACCCTGCCAGTTTATGTTGACTTGAGCATTACTTGGTACATCACGGATGCGTTTGACAAATATTACCCTTCCCAAACATGTAGTTGGATTGGGCATGGTGATATTAATGGGATTCGAATTATTTAAAATACAGGCGATGAAATAATCGCTTTGTGAGACGTTATGAGATTGGCCAGAGTAAAGAACTCTAGTAGAATGGCCAACAGATCCATTGAGATGAACGCGGCTCGCTCCTACACTGCCTCCCACACCCACATTGTTATTGGTCACGGCCAGTTGCGCACTCCCAGTATTAGTTCTGACGCTCAAAATATTAGGCAGATTTGCGGTGTTTCGCACGTCCAGAAGAGCACTTGGCGTAGCATCACCAATACCCACTCGATCGGTGATATTATAAACTGCATTGGTAGAAGTTGATTCAACCCAATCTTCTGGAGGGTTGATCTCGTCAAGCAAAGGCGCCAAGTCTACCGTGCTCATCTGCCCGCCTTCGCGAATGTTTAGTGTAGTACCTGTCAATGTGGGAAAACCGGCGTCGATCCGTTCATTGTTCGGGTCGGCATCGGCATCATCCTGAGCAAAATCGCTTATCGGGACGAAGAAGGTAGTGCCGCCACCATTCTGTCCGAGCTTCAAATTTCCACCCGTTACTTCGAGTGAGCTTACGTGCTCATTTCCGACGTTTGCATCGGCATCGTCGCGGTAAGTTTCCAGATTTACTTCCAGTGGTGTCGATAGCCCTGTGATGGAAAGAATCCCACCCGAATGCTTCAGGTTCTGTAATTCATTCTCACTATCTGCATCGCCATCATTGGTATTGATCGTATAGTTGGTGCCCGCTTCCGCGAAAGTGTAGATGCCCGCAGCAGAAGAGAAACCCGTGATCTTTTCATTGTTCGGATCGGCATCGGCATCGTTGGTGGCCAAGTCTGTAAGCGGGATGGAAAAGCTCGTGCCCCCGCCAAATTGCGTAAGGTTCAGATTGCCCGATGAAACCTCGAAGGAGCTCACGTGCTCATTGCCGATATTCGCATCGCCATCATTGGTATTGATCGTATAGTTGGTGCCCGCTTCCGCGAAAGTGTAGATGCCCGCAGCAGAAGAGAAACCCGTAATTTTTTCATTGTTAGGGTCGGCATCGGCATCGTTGGTGGCCAGGTCTGTGAGCGGGATGGAAAAGCTCGTGCCCCCGCCAAATTGTGTAAGGTTCAGATTGCCCGATGAAACCCCGAAGGAGCTCACGTGCTCATTGCCGATATTCGCATCAGCGTCATTTCTGTAATTCTCAAGATTTACCGCAAGGGAAGGGACAACCCCTGTAATGGAAAGAATGTCACCCGTCAAGCTCAGGTTCTGAAGCTCATTGGAGCTATTGGAATCCCCATCGTTTACGTCGATAGAATAATCGGTGCCCGCTTCGGAAAAACTATAGATGCCACCGCTCACTGACCAATCGATGATTTTTTCATTGTTGGGATCAGCATCGGCATCAGGGCCGCTCTCACCGGCCAGTGAAGAAAGATCAACGGAATGCTGAAACCCGGCTTCACCGATCTTCAGGATTGCACTCTCAGGGTCGAATTCAAATTCTTCTATCAGCTCATTTGATGCATCGGCATCTGCGTCATCACGCAGGCTGCTTAAATCGGCAGTGAGTATATTCTCTCCTTCGCTGACGCTGAGCAGGCCATTGCCACTAAGATCAATTGAATTTATAAGTTCGTTTTGGTCGTCGGCATCGGCATCATCCACGAAAGTGGCGGTAGTAGCGTGCAATGCAAATGGCACAGAGACAAATTGCATGCGCCCCCAAAGATTCAAGCCCATCACCCGCGTCGAGCTCGATATCGAACCAAAAATTACCCTGTGACCAATCAATAGCCGAAAAGGTGCCATCCACCGCATTTCCGCCACCTATGGCGAGTGTGAACAGTCCATACAGATTTGTGGAAACATTGGGATGCTCTTCTTGGTACACGATGGCTCCATTGGGACCTGCACGCCTTATTTTGGTTATTACGAAAACGTCGGTATTTGATAGCTCGACACCCGTTTTGGTATTTCGGGCTACGGCCTGATAGCTCACGAATGCCGGTGACTGGGCTAAGGCTCCTATGGGCGCAAGAAGCACCAAGAGCAACAATACGTTAAAAGGGGATAATCTTAACATCTTGTAGTTTAAGTTCTGCTTAAAAAAAGGAAGCTTTTAGGGAGCTCAGGCCAATTTTTAAACTAAGGGATTGGAACTCTATACGATGGGAAGTGCAAACGGTTTCGCTTTAAGCTGTAAAAAGCATTTTATTGCCAAATACCCGCTTTGAAATATCCTAGCCTAAAATCTTTGTTTTCGCGCGCGCTTTTCAAAGCGCGCGATATCGACTTCGGGATATAAGGGCGCGCCTTGGAGAAGATGATCTAAAAAATGCCCGGCCAAGAAAGGGGCAAGCAATACCCCCTTGGTGCCCAAACCATTAAAAATGGAAAGCTTTGTGACGGAAGGATGCACCCCCAGAAGTGGACGGCGATCTTTTATCGTGGGCCGCACTCCGGCTTCCTGATTGATAATCTCGATGGGCAGGGTTACGCGTTTTTTCAATTTAGCTAGCAAGTCTTCTTTGGCTGTTTCGGTGGGTACTTCATTCATGCGCTCCCAACTAAATGTAGATCCGACTTTATATAGGTCATCGCCTAGCGGAAGGATGAAAATACCGGTATTCACCAACTCTTTTAAATTGAGCCCTTCGATTTTCAACGTAAGTATTTCTCCTTTGCAAAGCCCAAAAGGAAGGTAAGACCACCATTTAGAATCTGCCGCGCTATAGCCCCGGCAATCGATGAACTGCGCTACCGGAAGTTCGTTGAATTTAAAGTCAGAAAAGCCTGGAGCAGTCTCGGGCAGCGAAAAATCGGATGGATGATACACTCCCAAGTCTTGAAAATAAGTGCGGGCACTTTCCAGAAATAAATTTACATCCAGATATCCGGCATGGTTCACCACGCCCTTACCAAATGGGGGCTCCAGAAAACCATCAAAACTTTGGCCGCTGGGTGGATTTAGAAGGTAATCTTCAAAATCGGATTCTTTCTGCTTCTTGTCCCAAGATTCTTTTTCAAGCGCACTGGAATGTATGCGGTGCAAGGGCATGGGATGATAAAAATTTGCGGAAAGCACTCCTTCACACTTGGGGTAAAAAGAAGCAAGTGCTGCGGTAAATTGATCTGCTCGCCAACCTTTATTGATCATCCGGAATACGATGGGGTTCCAGAGTCCGGCAGCTATTCTTGAACTGGACTTGCGGTAGCCATCATCAACGATCTGCACCGAGTGGCCACGAAATAACAAAGTCATGGCCACCACGGTTCCGGCCAAACCCTGGCCAAGTATGACAGTATTGCCTTTCAAGAAAAAAACAGAAATAAATAGAATGTCAACAATGGGCTAGAATGAAAGCCCAAATTTAATTGACTTTCGCCAGAACTTCCTTAACGATATCAGGGAGATAATTGAACTCGCGCTCCTTACTTACAAAACGCTTGGCGCCAATATTATACGCTTCTTCAATAGTCCACTCATTATCATTATTGCTCAAGAAGATGACCGGAATATTATAATCAAAGCTTTGCATAAGCTGTATAAGGTCGAAGCCGCTAATGGATGGCATCGAGATATCTACGATCACCAAATGATAGCTGCTTTTGCCTAAGAAATTCATTGCTTCTGAAGAGTTGGTAGCCATATCGACTTCGTAGCCAGACTCTAACAGTAGTTTTCGGGTAATTTTCAGGGTTATTATTTCGTCGTCGACCAATAATACCCTTTCTAAATTTTGTTCGTTCACAAGATGCATATTTTATGGAGAGAACCTATGCCGAAGCCGACTGAATCTGAAGCTGTGCATCTTCAACGGCCATTTTGGTTATGGTGAATATCTGCTCTAGGTAGGAATTAATATTCCCGAATGTTTCTTCCTTGATCTCCATCTCAACTTTTTTGAGAAGGATGACCAAATCTTTAAGCCCTAGCGGCACTGCGGCGGAGCGCATGCGGTGTACGACAAAACGTATGGTGCTCCAATCGTTTGTTTTTTGGGCAGTCGCCAGTTCTTCGGTGTCTTTGGTGGCCCGCTCCGCAAAGAGCTTGAGAATTTCAGCTACGAAAGCTTCATCATTTCCCGAGAGTCTTCTCAGGCCTTCGATATCAATTACATTTGCATTCATAGTTTAAAGTGGAATTTAGCTTTAATTACGCCGGCCACATCTAAATAGTTTCAGTTCTATTTGCTAAAAAAAGCCCTGAACACATCCATGCCATTTGCATATAGCAATAAGGTGATCAAGATGGCAATACCCGCCAATTGCGCGTACTCCATAAATTTTGGGTTCGGTTCCCTTCCGGTAATGATCTCATAAAGCAAGAACATTACGTGGCCGCCATCAAGGGCGGGTATGGGAAGAATATTCATCACCGCCAGTATGATGGATAATAGAGCGGTCATGTTCCAAAAACGATACCAATCCCATCTGGCACCAAAAAGCTTTCCTATAGTAATGAAGCCGCCCACCTGCTTCACCCCTTCCGAGCTGAAGAGCAGTTTTAACGATCTTACATAGCTTACCAATGTGTTCTTCCCTTCGGTGATACCAGCGGGAAAGCTCTCCAAAAAGCCATACTCCTGCTTATCGGTCTTTAAGAATTGGGTGGGAGCTATGGGCGCAAAGCCTACCATACCCAACGTATCTACATCTAGATCCAAGGCTACCAGCGCTCCCTGCCGGTCTACTTCCACACGGGCAGATTTGCCTTTTTCTTTACTAAACTGCTCGCGCAATTCATAAAAAGAACCCGTTTCAATACCCGATACAGAAACGATCTGATCGCCCTTTTTCAGGCCGCCCTTTTCGGCGTTGGAATGTGGCAATACCGAATCTACCGCAGCCGGAAAGCGCTCGTAAAAAAGCGTCTGCACGCCCTTGGCCAGCATCTGCTGGTCAATATCGGCAGGTAGGTTGATGATCACTTCTTTGCCATCGCGCATTACATGTACCGCACGCGCATTGCCAAAGAGCACTTCTTGATTTACTATCCCCAGGGTTTTGGGGGTTACATCGCCTACTTTTAGGATCTTATCGCCATGCTCAAACCCACTATCCAGCATGAGGGAATCGGCATAGATGCCATAGACCAGATTTTCATTTGGGATGTACTCCTTGCCCCAAGAGAATAAAATCATGGCATAGATGAAAAAGGCCAAGATCACATTTACCGTTACGCCACCGATCATTATGATAAGCCGCTGCCATGCCGGCTTCGATCGAAACTCCCACGGCTGGGCGGGCTGCTTCATCTGCTCAGTATCCATCGACTCATCGATCATACCCGAGATTTTTACGTAGCCGCCCAGTGGCAGCCATCCGATACCGTACTCGGTACCGCCTATCTTTTTCTTAAATATCGAGAACCAAGGATCGAAGAAGAGATAGAATTTTTCTACCCGGGTCTTAAAAAGCTTGGCTGGAATAAAATGCCCCATCTCATGGAGCACGATCAATATCGAAATGCTCAGTATGAACTGCGCGGCTTTAATCAAGATTTCAGTCATGGAAGGGGATTACCGATCAGGTAGTTTGGAGCTTTTTAATTTTAGATAATGCGATGCGGCGTGTTGCCGAATCGGTCTCAAAATAATCGCTGAGCGAAGGTTTCTTAATTTCATCGACTTCGGCGAGGCATTCTTCGATGATGGAAGACATCTCTGTGAAGCCTATTGCCTCATCGAGAAAGGCCTGCACGGCTATTTCATTGGCAGCATTCAGCACGCAGGGAGCATTGCCACCGCGGTGCATAGCTTCATAGGCCAAGCCAAGATTCCGGAATATTTCGGGCTGTGGTTTTTCAAAGGTCAGCGAAGGATAATCCATAAAGTCGAAACGCTTAAAATCCGATTTTAATCTATCGGGGTAAGCCAAAGCGTATTGGATGGGAAGCTTCATATCGGGCAGACCCATTTGTGCTTTCATGCTGCCGTCCTGAAATTGGGCGATGCTGTGTATGATAGACTGTGGGTGCACTACCACATCGATCTGTTTGGGCTCAAGGCCAAAGAGCCATTTGGCTTCGATCACTTCCAGCCCTTTGTTCATCATAGAAGCAGAATCAATGGTGATCTTCGCGCCCATCTCCCAGTTGGGATGCTTAAGCGCCTGCGCTACGGTCACCGCCTTTAGTTGCGCATAGCTCATTCCCCGGAAGGGGCCGCCACTGGCCGTAAGACAAATCTTTTCAAGGGGATTGTGAAACTCCCCCGCCAAGCATTGAAAGATGGCGGAGTGCTCAGAATCTACGGGGTAAATATTTACTCCTTTTTTCTGTGCGGCTTCGGTCACGAGTTCGCCAGCCACCACTAGCGTTTCCTTATTGGCCAATGCTATATTCTTGCCGGCAGCAATGGCGCGCATGGTGGGCTGGAGCCCTGCAAAACCGACGAGGGCTGTGAGCACGATATCGATGGATTCCATCTCTACCACTTCGGCCAAGGCATCGGCACCACAATATACCTTGATGCCTTCATCAAAAAGCTTTTCCTTGAGTGCCTTGTATTTCGACTCATCTTGGATCACCACTACGTTGGCCTTGTACTTTAAGGCCTGCGTAGCCAGCAGATCGGCGTTGGAATGGGCGGTAAGCACTTCTACCTGAAAGGCACCGGGATGTGCCTCGATCACTTCCAAAGCCTGTGTGCCAATGGAGCCGGTGGAGCCAAGGATGGCGATGTGTTTCATAGGGCTTTCGCTCATGGGGCGCAAAGATAGTAGTTTGTTCGGATGGATTTCCCGTCCCTGTAGATTGGAAGAAAACCAAAAACATAAGATCTAACTTTTCGGTAAAATATGTAATTCTAGCTAGAAAACCACGATTAATTAATTTCAAAATAAAATTTTATCTAAAAGCAAATATTTCGTCTAATTATCGCCAGCACAGTTTGTTATAAAATCTTAAAGTGAGTTTATAGACGATTTAGGGAATAAAACACCCGATGAAAAGGGAATAAACCCACTTAATTTTATTACCTTGACAAAAATTCAAATACAATTATCATGAAAAACACCATTCTACTCTTGGCCATCACGGCGCCCATTATTTGCTTTGGACAAAGTACTAGACTCTATACTCCACAGGCCGGACTTTTCAGCACGCAGCAATCCTTTGACAATATCGGTATCAATAATCAGAGACCTGAGCATACACTGCACATCCATGAAACAGGTGATCGGACCACGGCTTTTCAGATCGACCTTTTTGAGCAAGCAATAGAAACCCAACCGAATCCGCCACAAGGTCCTATTGGAATATCTTTTGAAGCCCCTCAGTACGTTATGCGCTCTACGCTACAGCAAGTTGGTCTCGTTCAGCCGACACAGACTTTTTCTGTCGACTTAAATGGCAAAATACGATCCGGCCTAGAAGACTCATTTAGCGCCACAGAAAGGCTCGCCATGAGTGCTGGTGGTATTGGGATATATTATAATTCAGCAGCATACCTCAAGGCGCGGGTAAGAAATGACAGGCAAGCCCAATTCTTATGGAGAACGGTTGCAGGCAAGAATCTAGAATTTAAAAATGAAGGCACATCCGTAGTTGGGATGACACTTACCGCCGACGGAAGAGTTGGGGTGAAGACTGCCGACTTCTTCGATAGCCACGAATTTTATGTTGGGGGGTCGGCCTATATTAGGGGCGACGCGTCCATGCCGCATTCACTCTACGCAGAAGGTTCCATTATAACTGAAGAAGCTTTTGTGAAGCTTAAAGCAGAATGGCCAGACTATGTTTTTAAGGAAGATTATTCGCTCATGCCACTTGAAGAGCTCGATCAGTTCATCAAGGAAAATGGACACCTACCTGAAATGCCTACTGCGGAGGAAGTAGTAGAAAATGGACTCGCCCTTGGTGAAACGAACCGCCTGCTTACCCAAAAAGTGGAAGAACTGACGCTTTATATATTGGAGCTTAAGAAGGAAGTGGATGGGTTGAAAGCAGAAGTGAAATAATTCAAAAATGATGAAAAAGCTATTCCTTTATTCCATATTATTTCTGATGGTCTTGGCGGGTTGCGGCAAAGACGATGACAGTCCTGAGTGCCCTTGCACCGACCCGGGCAATCCCGAATGCCCGAATTATGATCCTTGTTTTGGCAAGGTAGAGCCCAATGCGCGCTTTTTTATCGAAGACAGACTTATCTGGCCAGAGTTTGGAGAGTATCTCTGGATAAATGATAGCACATTGAAAGGCGGGCCTGTTCGTTTTAGATCGCCCTTTGAAGGGAACGGAATATCCCATAAGTGGTATATTGGCGCGCAGACTTTCGAGACCACTTCGGTGATCCGTAATTTCTCTGCCGTACCGCGGCCTACCTTCATTACGGTATCCCACGTGATCACATATCCCGCCGATAGCTTATGTTACCCAGAGGCACTGGACAGCGATTCTGTGGCGCAGACATTTTATCTAATTGATAATGTTAGTGAATTACTCACGATTGAAAATACATTCCGCGGGGTGGTGAACAACGAAACGGATTCTTTTGAATTCAAATTTAGAGCTTTACAAAATTTTACGGGTATCCCAGCTCAATTGAATACTACCGATTGGAGTATTTATTTGATCAATTTTAACAATAACCAAGATTCCGTTAGAAATGATGGATGGAGTATAACAAATACCCAATTCTCTTTAAGTGATGGTAGCATTCCGAGAGGACTGTTAATAATAAACCCAGAAGATATGTCGGTAGTGATGGATTATAAATTCGTAGGTAGTGATGAGCAGTATAACTTCAAGGGCAGGGTACTTCCAGATTAATAAAAATCAAATCTTCTAACAACCATGAGAACTTTCAAAATCCATCTTTCAATACTTATCCTAATCACTTTGACATGTATAACCAGCTCCTCTGCGCAACCCTGCATAGCAGGAATTAGCACCGACCCGAGCAATCCCATCAACAATCAATTTGTACAGATGGGAAATAATTTCTTTCCTGGAAATGGAGTAGACACCTACAACCCCTACTTAAACCGATTTGATTGGTATTTTGGGAACAGCACGATACAGCTCTTCCCAAATGAAGTAAATTGGACACATGGATTCAGCAATCTGAACAACGTGATCCAGATGCAGCATCCCTATGGAGGGGCCATGCCCACAGAATTTCAATACCTGCGGCCTACCAATGTAAATCCAAGCTTCCGATATTTTTGGTTGGGAAGATGGATGGGAACTGCTCTATCTGAACCTTGGATATTTTCCAGATACCGTTTCTATTGCCAATCCCGCTTTGGGGTCTTATTATGCAAATCACAATCAAGCTTACGATCCGGTACCATCAAACATTCCCTACTTCGTACTTTACAACAGATACCGTGGGCTGATGCGCCTTTTTGCGAATGTTTGGTATCCCATTGGCAGCAATTACTCGAACATTAATGTTAACCTTCGGTTTACCCTGCCAAGCGAAAATTTATCGAAGGTTACCGGTCTTCTGCGCCACGTTTCGGCTTATGATGTAGCCCTCAGTGAACCAACTGGAATAACTTCTGTACATGCCCCTCGGTTTCACGCTCCTAATTTTACTCAGTGGATCGTTGCTGATTTTCAAATGGCTTATGACCCTTGTTCCTGCCAAAGCCAAGGTGAATTGCAATTTGTATTCACATCATTCAACACTTTAGACGTAGATATCATAGGACGATCGGTAGCTATAGACGTGCCAATAACTGACGATAATTATACCACTAAGGATTTTCTAAATATTTCGGATATTAATGTGGACAGTTATGAGCCTGGCACTGAGATTTATCAAAATATGGATAGGCTGGCGCGAGAATTTGAGAAGAAGCAATTCAAATATCTAGAAGACTTAGAAGCGTATAACGAAGCAAACACATTCGCTGCATCACTACAGAAGTTTGCTATAAAGCAAGTAGGAAAATATTTAACAGGTGGTCTTTCCGATATACTCATTAGCGACTCACTTCTTACTTGGGTTGCAAATGATGATTGGAAAGACGCCACGACGCTGGAAGGTCTTACGCCTGGCGTAGAACCTGAAACAGTCAAAAATAAATTTGCTGATAAAGCAAAAGAACTGATTGGTGATAGTTTTGGCTTTCTTTCAACCGAAGTTTTCAATCCTGTGCCAGAAAAACCTACACCTCCTGCAGTACCTGTTGCAACTCTCGAAGAATCTGTCTATAAAGGTACTATTAGCGCTGTAGATACCACGTTCTCTTCCAATTTATTATTGCCGGGCTCTACACCTTCAGCCTATCCATTGGGCACCAGCCTAGAGCCCCATCGCTTGCCAGTGTACAACGAAGTGCTCGGTCAAGTAGCATTATTGGAGACGCCAGAGCCTTTATTTTACCTCGATTTAGATACCGTTGAGAATATCCTTTCCTATGACGATGAGCCCGCACCATTTGGTGGTGGGATCAATTGCTACATCACAAAAGAGTTTAGATCGAAGATTGATTTTAAGATGAGGTTTGACGAAGAATTGAAAATCGCATTAAATGGCGCACTTGATTTTGATCATGAGCAGACTCAGACCTATGTTCAAGTTCAACTTAAGCTGGCCAATACCGTGGACGTTAGCGATCAATACTTGTATGACCCAGGAGAATTTGAATCTTACACCGATGAAGGTCTAGGCACCAATTTGAGCCTTGATCGCAAATTTGCCGATGTCAATGGAACTAAGCTTGAATTCATATCAGAGTGGGTATCTCTGGAAGAATTGAATCAAATGGTATTCCAATTGGTACATGAAGAAGTCTTTGAATTCACGGGCACATCGTTCAGTACATTTACGGATGGCTGCGACATTCATGATCCTTTTGGACTCCAGTTTTTCAAATATGAACTCAAACAACTAAACATAAAGTTGATGCACGATATGTATTTTGACCAAATAGGAAGCAGCAATAAGCAAGTCAACTCGCTCCAAATACACACCTTTCGGCTCTACGATAAAGCAAGTAACATCAACCACTTGCCCGGTATGATGAGCAATTGGTCAGATCAGCCTACAATCGGAACATTTGATGCATATTTACCGGGCGTGGTGACACTTGGTGATGAAGTTGTTACTGTTCAACATCCTGCCGTTCAAGAAGTGATAGGCACCAAAATCGTCATAGCGGCACAGGAAGTTGTAATCACAGCGCCGCTGATCGTTCAAGCTGGCTTCTCGTTGGTCATAAAAGCATTGGACCAAATAAGATTAGCGCCAACTGCAGCGCTAGACCCAAGGGTGCACTTGCAGATAATAAAAGATTTTTATACTACCCCTGTTTTTGACTACGCAAATAATAGCGAAGTACTGAACTTTTGCAGCAACAACGCCTACCAAGCCAATAACGCGTCCAAATCACGGCTTGAGCGCATGAAAGTTCAGCAACCTCAGGCTTCTCCCACCGCAACACTATCTCAAGCGGAACTGGGTAACAACATTTCAATTTATCCAAACCCTACATCCGATGCAGTTTGGATTCGATCTTCTGAGCTGAATATTGCAAAAGTAGTAATCTACGATATAACGGGCCGAGAAGTACTAGAACGAGTGTATAATGGGGAAATGAGCAAAAACTTACAAATAAATATTCCTAAATTACAAAATGGCGTGTACCTGATCCAAGTGCAATGTGGATCTAGAACGTATAAGGAAAAGCTAGTGGTAGGGAAATAATTCGTCAATGGGTTCAATGATAGGTAAGCAAAATATGAGTTTTGTTTATTGTAGAATTTTGTCTTCACCCTTGCACCATCTCCGAAGGCATTGACCAGCATACTTCATTCATTAGGTGACTAGCTGTAGATCTATTATCTAAAATAGATCCATGAGATTATTCATATTCAGAGTGTGCAGGCATTCCTTGCGGTTATTTCATTACTTTTCCGTTGCGTATTAAGGACCTCAGCTAGACCAGCAGGGTTAGCTCAAATTTGCAATGTTAGGCAGGACAGGACAGTCAGAAAACAAATGAAATGAAATCTTTATACCTATTTATCCTCTGCGTGATCTTTAGTATTGCTTGCAGCAAAAACGATGACAGTCCAGAATGCCCATGCAGCGACCCGAGCGATCCAGAGTGTCCCAACTACGATCCTTGTTTTGGGAAAAGCCCTGTGACCGCAGACTTCAATATATTCGACGATGTGTTCTTCTTTGGCCCTCATGCCGGAGGGTACTTCCAAGATAGCTATCTTTATAGTGGAAGTTTTAAAATGGAAGCCATTGAAAAAAATGCCCACTACACTTGGTATTTGGGTACAGAAGTGGTCACAGGATTTGGAGACAGCGTGGTAACGAGGGGTATATCTTCACTGGAACCTGGCATGTATTCCGCTGCCTTGGTGGTAGAAAAAGCACCTGACACGCTGTGTTTTCCAATGGACTTGGGAAGGGACAGCATCTACAAGACCTTTACCATTGTTGATAAATGCGACCTTCTGATACTGAACAAGTTCCAGGGCGTTTTTGAAACGGCACCCAACGACAGCATGACCATAGAATTTATGTACCTCGACCCGAACACCAAAGAGCCGGACTGCCAAGAGTTTGATCTGGGAGGTGTAAACTTGAGAGGGCTGGGCGATACTACCATAACCGGTAACCTTATGGCAGTTGGCCACAGGTTTATAGAATGGAGACAAAATGATTTTACGAAACCCGTCGGCAATTTTACCATCTTTCCCGACAGCAGTTGTTTCGCAGAATATGAACTGCGCGGGGAGTCGTATTCCTTCAATGGCAGAAAAACAGAGTAACCCGCCCTACCTCACAGATCTCCTTTTTATCTCGGCCAGCAATTTGGCACTGGCGTCACGGTCTTCGTTGATCGCAATAAAGTCGCCGCCGCCTTCCGTGGCCAGCTCGGTCATCTGCTTGGTGGTGAAAGGGCCTGATCTTATTCCGAGCACCGATAGGGTGACGTCCTTCTTGCGATAGCGATCAGCGTATCTCAATGCCTTATCAACTCCTTCGTTGAAGGCTCCGTCGGTAGCGAGGATGATCTGGTTATTGCCCCCTTCGGCAAAGTGGCGCTCGGCCACTTGCCCCGCTTTGTCAATGGCCTTGGCACCTTCGGTGCTGCCGCCGGCTTCAAGCGCCAGTATGGCCGCGATGCAGGCTGCGCGATCCAGGTTGCCCTCGGTCTCGATGATGATGCGCGTATCGCTGGCATAGCTGATCAATGAAAATCGGTCTACATCGCGCAAGGCGTCGAGCAACTCTACCATCGCGATTTTCAGCAGCTCCATCTTTCCATTTTTCTTCATGGATGAGGATACGTCGACCAGAAAAACCAGATTGTTCTGCTTGAACCTGCTCAGCGGGAGCACGGCGTTTTCATCTTCACGCAAATCAAGGTCGGCAGCCAAAGGTACGGCCAGCGGTGCTGGAGGGGTTTCATCGCGGGCTTCTGCCAATGGAGCTTTGGGCTGAGCCGGCTGACTGGGCTGGGCAGGCTGCGTTGGTATATAGGCCAAACCCTTATCCGGGAGTGGCTCCGCTTCTGGTGCTTCATCGCGCAATGCCCTTCTGTCAATGGCCGCAAGCAGATGATTGCTCACCGCATTCACATACATTGCCGTATCAAGGCTTTGGCCTTCATGGTCGATGGCAAAATAGTAGCGCCCCAGCGGCAGCTCCACCGATGCTTCACCGTATTGATTGGCCTCAATTTCGGCCATCTTACGGCCATCGCGGTATATACGGATCGATGCCCCTTCCACGGGCAGATTTCTGCTCATGTCGCGTACCGAAATGTGGAATTCCTTATCGCCGCTGCCGCCATCACCCTCAAAGTTGGGGCATGGGATAAGCCCATTTGCTGCAAAGCTGGACTCCCCGCGCAACCTGATCGCTCTAGGGTTCCGCCAGGGGCTGGCATATACCAGCAGCTCGATATTGAACTTCCCGGCCGCAGCAGGACTTACCGCAACCCTTATTTTTTCGCTGCTGCCGGCCTTCACCGTTTTTGCCGAAAGCTTGATATCGGTATTCTTTGGCCCTTCTACCCTAAAGATCACCGCATCCTTGCTGTCAGCATTGGCTATCTCAAAGTCCGCCCAGTTCTGATCAGCGCGCAGGAGCATTCCAAAATCATGGCTGTCGGTGACCAGCGATAGCTGCGCCCAAAGGCTGAAATGGCCAAAGGCCAGAATAAGGGAAAAAAGAATCTTTAGGGTTTTGCTTTCCATTGGCTCAGTGCATCGGCTATCTTTCGATCGTTGCTCAAGCGTGGCACCTTATTCTGCCCGCCCAGCTTGCCTTGGGTTTTCATGTACGCATTAAACGCATCTTTCTGCAAACTTGTTATCTCCAGCCGCCGCAGGATTTTTCCTTTTATGAGATCGGCGTAATACACATTCTTCTTCTGCATGGCTTCATCCATATCCTTGGCAAATTGGCCTAGGTCGGCGGGCTCTTTCGCGAAAGCAATAAACCACTCATGGTATGGCAGCCCTTTTACAGGGCTAAGCTGCGGTGCCACAGTAAACTCTATCACTTCGGCAGCCTGCTGTGCGGCCGCATCGTCGAGCGCTGCTTCCACTTCCTCGGCGATCACGTGCTCGCCAAAAGCCGATGTGAAATGCT
The DNA here is from genome assembly GCA_963836915.1 of uncultured Cryomorphaceae bacterium. Lineage (GTDB taxonomy): Bacteria > Bacteroidota > Bacteroidia > Flavobacteriales_D > Cryomorphaceae > Cryomorpha. Next base: position 2,737,312 of record CAWILH010000002.1, read on the forward strand.
TGATGCGCCCAGTGACCATGATCTTAAAGGGATCGAGCGAAGTGAACTTTACCGTATCGCCGATGGTATAGCCCCATAGACCGGCGTTGGTGGAAAGCACTAAGGCATAATTAACCCCCAGCTCCACCTCGGCGAGCTCCAGCCGCGGTGGCTCAACGTCAAAGAATCTATCGGCAGGAATAAACTCAAAGAATATTCCGGCGGCTACATTCAGCAGCAGCGACTTATCATCCTGCTTATCTTGAAAGGCAATGAATCCTTCGCTGGCGGGGTAGGTCTCAATGCTGTCTACTTTCTTTCCGATAAGCTTTTCGAAGCGGGCGCGGTAGGGCTCAAAATTCACCCCACCATATACGAAGAGATCAAAATTTGGGAATAGCTCTTTGATGCTTTTCTTTCCTGCTCGCACCAGCAATTTCTCGAAGTAAAACTGCACCCAGCTCGGTATCCCTGAAATCAGGGTCATGTCTTGATCCATGGTTTCATCAATGATCGCATCTACCTTGGTTTCCCAATCGTCGATGGAGTTGGTCTCAAAACTGGGAAGCCTGTTCTTCTGAAGATAGCTCGGCACATGGTGCGCCACTATGCCCGAGAGCCTGCCTGTTTGTATCCCATTCGTCTTGGCCATAACGGGGCTTCCTTGCAGAAAAATCATCTTGCCGCTTACGAAACCGGCATTTCCTGTTTCAGCGATGTACAGCAATAGCGCATTTCGGGCAGCTTCGATATGGTGCCCCATAGAATCTTCGGTGATAGGGATATACTTCGTGCCAGAGGTGGTGCCCGATGTTTTTGAAAAGTATTTTGGAAGTCCGGGCCAGAGCACATCCTTCTCCCCACTTTTGAGCCGGTCGAAATACGGTTTTAAGCCTTCATAATCATCTATGGGAACATGCGCCTTGAAGTCGGCATAATTCTTTATTTCTGAAAACCTATGGTCGCGGCCAAAAGATGTTTTCTCTGCCCGTCGGCATAGATCAATAAGTATTTCGCGCTGAAGCGCTACTGCATTGTTCTTCCACTTTTCCACCTTGATCGCAGTACGATTTGCTATGATTTTCGCGAGAACAGACTTGATACCCATAAATTTAAAGAGTAAATCGTATTAGCTTTTGGTTTAGGTTTCTGTAAATTTCGCTTGATGGTTTTCTAGAAAAATCACTTTTCGAAGGCTATAAAATCTTGCGGGTCGAGGGCAGAACCGTTATACCAAAGTTCGAAATGCAAATGCGCGCCATCTGTAAATTCGCCTGTATTGCCAATAATCGCCACCGACTCTCCAGCAGTTACCTGATCGCCGACTTTTTTCAGCAATGCAGAATTATGCTTGTAGATGGATATTAAATTATTGGGATGCTGAATCTGGATCACATTCCCGCCATCAGAAGTGAAGGATGCGAGCGTGACTACCCCATCATACACCGCCTTTACGGCTTCTCCTTCGGCCGCTGTAACGTCTATGCCATAATGTCCCTTTACACGATCAAAAGCCGAAGTGATATTGCCCTTCAGGGGTGTAAAAAATAGGACCCCGGGCAGGCCTAAGAATTCTGCTGCTCCCGATGCTATCGGAGATAACGCATAGCGCTCGTCCTTTTCGATCTCAACCCGCAGGAGTGAGTCGGCACGCGAGGTTGAAAAATCGAGACCCGAATAGACCTTTGCTTCATCATTTTCCGAAAGGTTCAGGGTGTCTTCTTCTAATTTGCCCGTAAGGATACGCCTTAAATTTGCGAAGTAGGACTCATACTCGGCTTGCGCTGTGACCATAGAATCGGCCTTGAGCGATGCTTCAAGCGCGCGCTTTCTGGTCTTCGTGTCGGAGTATCCAGGAATGTATTCTTTCAGTGGGGTAAGCACAATGGTAGCCAGCACTATACCGGTTATAACAATAAAGATCAACGCCAATCCGGCTATGACATTGAGCGGCGTAAGGTAGGCCGAAAACCGCTCGTCAAAGGTGGTATCATTGATCACCACCATCCGGTAGCGGTTTTTGAGCTTACGTATAAACTCCTTGCGTTCTTGTCCTGTTTTTTTTGCCATTTCTATCGCAGCAGATCGGTAAATATCTTAATATTTAATCGGAGCGTATGCTTATATTGGGGATGTTCTCAAAAAATGCAATATTTTTGTAAGTTTTTAGTTAAAACGAATACTCTGTAATTTATAGTGCTTTCTAAATCTGCATATCGGTTTTATATTGTTTTCGGGCTATCCTGCTTTTTAGTGATATCGGGCTGCTCGCGCAAAAAATCGGGGTTCACCAATAAGCTATACCATAACACTACTTCCTACTATAACTGGTATTTTAATGCCAATGAGCTGATGAAACTGAATGTAGATCAGCTCTGGATGAACAAGGAAGATGATTATCTGGCGCTGCTCCCAGTCTATGTACTTCCCGATGAAGAAGAGCAGAAGAATCTCTACCCCGCTATGGATGAGATCATTGAGAAGTGCAGCACGGTGATAGACCGTCATAGCATGGATATTAAAAAGAAGGAGCATAATAAGTGGATCGATGAGAACTTCTTGATGCTGGGCATTGCCAATTACTATAAAGGCAAGTATGCTACGGCGCAGGAAATGTTCAGCTATTGCGCCAAAAAATACAAGGGCCAGGCGTCGCGCTTTGATGCTGCACTATGGCTGGCGCGAACTTATGTGGAGCAAGAGCGCTATGCGAAGGCCACCACGGTGCTTTCGGTCATCGAAAATGATAATTCGAAAGACCGCCCCAAAGATTTTCAAGCCGGCCTGGCCACAGTATATGCCGATCTCTACTTACGGCAGAATCGGTTTAAAGAAGCTCTTCCCCATGTAGAAGATGCAGCGTTGCTCACCAAAGAAAAGCGCGAGAAGGCGCGGCTCACCTATATTCTGGCTCAGACTTATCAAGAGCTCAACCGCTCCCGCGATGCCATCGATGCGTACATTGAAGTGGTAGAGCTGCGGCCAGATTATGAAATGGAGTTCTACGCCAAGATCAGCCAGGCATTGGCATTTGACCGCAGGCTGGACTCCAAAAAGATCAAGGACATGCTTTGGGCTATGGCCAAAGAAGAAAAAAATGAAGAATATTACGATCAGATCTATTATGCGCTTGCCGAGATAGCCTTAGAAGAACAGGAGATTGAAAAAGCGATAGAATTGCTACAGGCTTCCGCCAATAAAAGCGTGAGCAATCCGCGCCAAAAAGGTAAGAGCTACTTGCGGTTGGCAGAACTTTACTTTGTAGATAGAGAGTATGTGCTTGCTAAAAATTATTATGACAGCACGGCGACTTATCTGCCTGAAGATTATCCCGAATATGTATCGATCGTTGCCAAGGGTGCTTCCCTTACCGACCTGGTAGAAGATTTGAACACCGTGGCCTATAATGACAGCATCATAGCCTTGGCATCGCTGAGTGATAAAGAGAAGGAGAAAAAAATCATACGGATTATTGCCGATCTGGAAGCAGAAGCCGAGCAGAAAAAGCAAGATGAGCTCGATGCACTCCAAAGGCTTCAAAATCAGGCTTCTGTTGCGGCTTCCAAAAGTCGTGGAAACAGCAAAACCTGGTATTTCTATAATTCTGGAACCCTGGGCAGTGGATTTCAAGAGTTTCAACGTCGCTGGGGTTCGCGAAAGCTGGAAGACAACTGGAGAAGAAGTAATAAAAGCGACTTTTCACAAATAGCCGATAACTTCGGACCTGACGGCGATACGATTCCGAGCAACCTCGGTCAAACGGTGGGCGCTGATATAAAATCGGTCGAAGAATACCTTGCCGAGCTTCCCAATAGCAGCGAAGAATTGGCGGCAGCCCATAATGAGATCATCACGGCGCTCTATGATATCGGAACGCTTTATAAGGAGCGCCTAAAAGATGATGACAATGCGATAGAATCTTTCGTGCGTATCACCAACGACTACGATACCAGCGCCACGGCACCGCAAGCGCTCTATCAGCTTTACCGCATCTATCTAGAGAAAGAGCAGTCCGGTGGTTTTGTGGGCACCGGGTTTAAAGATAATTCTGAATATTATAAGAATGTGCTTTTGGCCGATTTTCCAGATAGCGAGTTCTCCAAACTTATCTTAGATCCCGCATTTATCACTGAACGCAACCAGCGCTATGAAAATGAAAAAGCACTCTACGAAGAGACCTATAAAAAATATAATCGAAGGCAGTATACCGATGTCCTGATCACCTGTAATACAGTAATCCAGGAAGAGCCCAATAATAATTTTCTTTCGAAGTACTATCTCGTGAAGGCGCTGACCGTAGGTGCCAGAAAAGACGCCGACGCTTATGAGACTTTGCTGAGGGACATCATCACCAAATTTAAAGGCACCCCTGAAGCCGATAAGGCTGCCGAGCTACTTGGCGAGCTGAATGATGCCAAAGCGCGGCTCGCACGTGAGCAGAATAAGCCCGACGCGAATGATATCTCGCAGGCGGGCACGGATAGCACTACGACCACTGCCCCTGCACCCGTGGTCAATACTTCCATGTATGCCGAAGATGAAAACGGAGAGCATTTCTTTGCCCTTGTTTTTCCGAAAACGGATGGAGACGCCACAGAGATAAAAGAAACAATTGCCGATTTCAATTCAGCTTCCTTTCGCAATTCAAATCTTAGGATCACGAACAGCTTCATAGACAAAGATCATCAGATCATCATCGTGCGAAGCTTTGACAATAAAAGCGCAGCGATGGAATATTACAATGCCTTTTATGGCAATACCAGCGTGCTGGCCGAGCTGAATGCGAAAACGTATGATAAATTTGTAATTTCAACCAAGAACTTTACCACCCTTTTCCGAAATAAGAATAAGGAAGAGTACAAGGCTTTTTTCAGCTTAAGCTACTTAAAGTAAGTGGCCAAATCGACTAAACTATGTTTAAAAGCAATACCCCCAAAGATATGGCTAAACCCAATGAGACTCACTCAGCAGATAAGCTAAACCGCATCGTAGCAGGTACGGAAATAGAAGGCGTAATCGTTTCGGATAGCAATATACGAATAGACGGAACCGTAAAAGGGACGATCACTGCAAAAGGAAGACTTGTAGTGGGCTCTACAGGAAGGATAGACGGCGACATAATCTGTGAAAACGCAGATATTGAAGGTGCCATTAATGGAAATATATCGGTAAACGGAATTTTGACCCTTAAGGCCACCGCCCGCTTAGAATGTGACATTATGACCAAAAAACTGGCCATCGAACCCGGTGCTGTATTCAGCGGTAAGTGTGAGATGGGCGGCGGCGTAGTGAAAGACATGAAGCAAACTATGGAAGAGCGTGAGCGTACCAAGCCAGAACAAGCAGGCCAAGCCAAAGAAAGATAGTAAGTCGCCAAACGACTTCTATAAATATTCTGGAATGGCGCTCAAAATGGGCGTGGTGATTTTTGCCGGAGTAATGGGCGGCCAAAAGCTGGATGAAAAACTAGGCACCAAAAGTCCATGGTTTACCATCGTACTTTCGCTGATCGGCGTCGCCGTAGCCATATACATTGTAATTTCCGATACAAACAAATAATGCAAAAAGTTAAAACCTTCTGGCGCGATGTATTGATCGTGGTGGTGCTGAGTGCGCTTTCCGCATGGGCGGTGGCAGGGCAGATTCTGCATCAGCAGGTGCCCGTTTCTTTTTGGCTCAGCCTAGGTTTTATTGCGCTGGTCACCATCATCGTTTTTCGGGTTTTGCTGAAAGCAAACCAAAAAAGACCACAGATTTTCGTAGCCTATTTTATGGGTTCCCTTACCGGAAAACTCCTCCTGTCGGCCTTTTTGATGCTTGGGGTCGGCATGATAGACCCTGAGAATCTAAAGTTTACCGCCATAGGGTTTTTCATCGTTTATGCATTGCTCACCGCCGTTGAGCTCAGAAATATACTTCCTATTGTGAGAGGTTGAGAGTAGGATGGCCACAGCCTTTTCGGAGATTTTTGTTTTAAAAATTTACAGCAGCTCATAATTTTACCAACTGTCAAAAATTAGTTCGCGTTGATATGGTGCTTTCGGGTCTAAGTCCCTTGATCTGTTTCAATCCTATATCCAATACATTTTCAGGAGCATTCGCACATTTTCAGTTTCAAAATGTAAAGGCACTGACAGTAAGAAAATGCTGTTATTGAACATGTATCTATAGCCTACTTTTCATATCCATATTAACCCGCTGAATTGGTTTTGCACTTTTTTGGCCAAGTATTTTTCCAAAATGTTTCGATCTACATTAGCCCTTTAGTATGTGGCACGATGGCTGAGCTAACCGATAAACCAAATATCCCATTCACATAGAACACAAACCCCCAGCAAATCTCTTTGCAGGGGGGCGTTGTATTCAACCATCTAAATCTTATTGCTTCATCCACTTGGCTGTAGTGGTCTCGCTGCCAGAAACCACTGAGATGACATAAAGACCGGAAGGCCATGCTTGGGTATCGACTTGGTGCAGAGCAGCTCCGCCTTCCATACCCGCAAGCCTGAAATTATAAACTTCTCTGCCCTGTACATCAAAGGCATGTATCATTGTTGTTCCATTCGCGTTGGCCAAAGCAATGGTGAAGTTGTCTTTTCCAGGGTTTGGATACATTTGGATAGTACCCCAATCGGCATCATCCCAGTCTACTTCTTGGAAAAATGCGTATGATCCTTCGCCAGCCTGATTTTCATTTTTGGCTATGGCCGCTGGAATAAGAATATTTGGGGTAATATTGGTCGGGGTCACTTCTAGATAATCCAAATTAGGACCGCTGTTTCCTGTAGCGGTTAGCCGTAGGGTATGCTCTCCCGCTTCAAGTACACCTCTGATATTGCTCTTGGTGTACCAATTGCTCCATTGGGCTGAAGAATTAAACGCGAGAGTGCTCACCGTGGCACCATCTATCGATAGCGCTAGGGGGCGGCCTTGCGAAGCTCCCAAAGCGTAACGAAAACTGAAATTATAGGTGTTGGGTGCGTCAATAGTTATATTCCACTCTACATAATCATTCGAAGGATTTACATAATCTGCAAACCCATTTGCGCTGAAGCCCGAATGATTGCTCGCCACTACAGCGCCGGAAAGCGTCGCCCCTTCGGCTTCGTACCGCGCAGTGATCGGAGCATTTATAAAGGCGACAAAATAATTTGCATTTGAACCCAATGCCGGCGGTGCCAGATTAGCTCCGATCGCCACCGAATAATGCCCTGTGTAGAAGTATGCATTGAACAGGTTCTTCCTGTAAATTTCAAAATAGCTCGTGCCAATATCCGTAGAGCCGATCACGTCATTGGTTTTCACCCATCCGTTTCCGTCGAGCCATTCCGGTAGCACCGATCCTCGCGGGTCATAAGCCACATAAGCAATAGTCGGTTGCTCAAAATACGCGTAAAGCACCGTTTCATCGCTGGTGTTCATCTTGTCGTTATTGGCCGTTTTCAAGAAAGTGGCGCCATCCAAGTAAGATGGGAGCGAAGTGATGGTATAATTCCTGTCTACGTAATGCGTCGCGCCTACTGCCATAGCACCCAAGTCATATTCGCCTATGTCGCGGGTATAATATGCCAGCACATTTGTAGTTTGCGGCGATTTTTCAAGACTTGTTTTTTGAATTCCCGGCACTGTGGCGCAAATATCATCCACAAAAAAATCTTCATCGGCAGTCTCGGTGTACACGCCCCAACCAAACTGACCGAGATTGGAATAGGTATTGTCAATGGCTTCAAGGAGTGGTTCTTCGCCAAATCCTGCTCCTTCATCAAGATATACTTGGATAAGGCCATTGTCGTATTTCTCAATTCTAAAGGTATAATCGCGATTTGGATCGGTAGGGAATGGCTCCGTATCCAGCGTAGTTGGAAAATAATAATTGCCATCGTTCCGTCCGAGGGTCAGTATATTTTCGTTTCCGTATGCGTCAATCTCAAAGGCATACCCAAAGTTCTCATTGCCGTCTTGCACCCCAAAAAACAGATTATACCCCCGGTAGTATCCCGTTACCAAATTGCTTACCGTAGTCTGAATAATATATGACGGGGCATTGAAAGAAGCCTCGGTGATCAGTGCTTCGCCAAAATTACTGTTGAGCGCTTCATTGTTCTGTACAGACCAAGTCCCATCGTTTCTCCAGAATTGGCTTATTTCGCTTCCGCTAAAATTGTCGCAAAACAGTTCGTCGCCCAAGGTTCCAGCTTGCATATAATCGACATAGAAAAGTTCGGGGGCAGTTTCAGAGCTTGGCAACCAGCCTATTCTGCCGAGGCTGCCATAGGTAAGGTCATTGCCACTGATGATCGGTGCGCTGGGAAAGGCCGATCCAGCTTCGGCGAAGTAAACTTCAATATCGCCATTCGACGTATGCTCCACGCGAATATTGTAATCGGCTGTCTCGGAAAGGGCGGTGTCCACTACCGTAAGCACTTCTGGAAAGTAAAAGTTGTCGGTGCTCTTTACCAGCCTTATCTTATCAAAAGTAGCATCGATGCGAATGCCATAGCCAGCATTATCACTATCATCTTCCAGACCAAAAAGCAGGAAGTATTCCCTGAAATAGCCTGGCTTAAATGGCCCAGCCAATGTTTCTACATAATAGTCCGTTTCGGAAAAGGAAGGAACACTGGTCAAGAAGCTGCTAGTACCACCTACGTCGTTTATGGCCTTGCCATTCTCTGAAGTCCAACCGTAAGTGGTGCTCCAATTCTCGGCAGTAATGCCGTCATTGAAACCGTCGTAAAAGAGCATCTGACCTATTGCTGTGAGATTACCAAAAGAGCAAGCGATTAAAATAAGAAAGGGTAAAGTGAGCTTCTTAAGAAAGCGATTTGGTGTAAAGGTTTTCATAGGCATCTGTTTAGTTAAACTATAATTTTTAAGGTATTTCAAATCTAGTAAATCAGATTGGGAATCCAAGATTAATTTTAATCAGCATTTAGCCATTTGCCGCGCTCTTTTCCCATAAAACTTCCAAAGTGCGATGTTTTTAATGAGAACTTAAAAACCAAATAGGCATGGTCAAAAAGAGAAGAATGTCTTAGTTCAACTCATCATCACGACGCAAATAATTATAGTTCAACACTTTATCGTTCAAATTCAACCATTCCAAAAAAAGCCATCGATATATTTCATTCTGATACCAAAATACCTATTTTTGCAGTCGATTTTTGCGCCTCACAAACTGAGTAAAAACCCGCATCAATGCCAAGGAAAGTTTCAAGTTTCAGCCGTTTTCTCATCACCATTATGTCGATCGTGCTTCTGGGAAGCCAGAATGTGCTCATCGCGCAAGATCATATTGAAGAAGAACACGAGTACAACTACCACCTGGAAGAAAAAGAACAGTTTGATGCCGGGGAGATGATCCTTCACCATATCTCCGACGCCCATGAGATTCATCTGATCGGCGACATTGCCATCTACCTGCCGATAATTCTCTATGGTGAAAATGGATTTGAGGTATTCTCCAGCTCCCATTTTTACCATAACGAAAAGCATACGCAGGTTACCACCGACGAAGGCACCGAAGACGAGCATTATTTCACGCATGATGCGTTTGTGATGTACCATGAGCATATCTATAATGCCGATGCTTCTGGCGGTCTGAGCTTTGGCGAAAATGGAGAAGTGCTCAACGATTCTCCGCTCGATATATCCGTCACCAAGAGTGTGGCGGGTGTGCTGATCACTTCCATTCTTCTGCTCTTGATATTTGGTTCCGTAGCGCGCTCCTACAAAAAGCGGGCAGGTCAAGCGCCAAAAGGTCTTCAATCGTTCATGGAACCACTCATCCTTTTCATCCGCGATGAGGTTGCCGTGCCATCCATTGGCCGACAGGCTGACCGCTTCATGCCCTTCCTGCTTTCCATCTTTTTCTTCATTTGGATAGCCAATATGCTTGGGCTGATCCCATTTTTGGGAGGTTTTAATATTACAGGAACGCTGGCAGTCACCTTGGTTCTCGCATCCATTGTGTTCATAATCACCACTTTTAGTGGCAACAAGCATTATTGGGGCCACCTTATTTCCCCTCCAGGTGTACCGCTTCCCATCAAGTTCATTCTCGTACCCATTGAGATACTCGGGATCTTCATTAGGCCAGCAGTATTGATGATACGGCTTACCGCCAATATCACGGCGGGGCACATCATTATTCTGGCATTCGTATCCCTTATTCTAATTTTTGGCGAAAGCAGCGCCGTAGCAGGCTACGGCGTAGGCGTGGGCAGCACTTTGTTCATGATATTCATGTTTTTCATAGAGCTTCTTGTGGCCTTCTTGCAGGCTTATGTTTTTACGCTCTTGGCAGCGCTTTACTTTGGCGATGCCACACAAGAAGCTCATCATTAATCAGGCTTTAATTAATCTATACATATAAAACAAAGCAAAATGGAATTACTAAGTATTTTACTTCAAGCTGCCGCTGATGCGGGATTCGCAGGAATCGGAGCTGGACTAGCTGCTGTTGGAGCAGGTATGGGTATCGGTCGTATCGGTGCTTCTGCCCTCGAATCAATGGCACGCCAGCCGGAAGCTACGGGTGACATCCGTGCAAACATGATCGTAGCTGCCGCCCTCGTAGAGGGTGTTGCACTATTTGCGGTTATCGTTTGTCTATTGGTTGTACTCTAGGAAAAAACGAGATAGGTGCGCTGCAACGGTTGGTTGCAGCCCCTATTTTGATTACAGTAATTTTAAAATTCAAAATTAAACGATATGCTCGAAGTTAGTATTGGTACAGTCATTTGGTCTTCGATAGCCTTCATTATCGTAGCGCTTATCTTGGCCAAGATGGCTTGGAAACCCATTCTCGCATCTATCCGCGAGCGCGAAGACTCTATAGAGGATGCCTTAAAATCTGCCAAGAAGGCAAGAGAAGAAATGGCCAACCTACAGAGCAGCAACGAGAGCCTGCTCAATGAAGCCCGCGCCGAGCGCGATGGTCTTCTAAAAGATGCGCGTGTGACCAAAGACGGCATCATCGCCGAAGCCAAAACAAAGGCCGAAGCTGAATACCAAAAGATAGTGAGCTCAGCACAAGACGCGATCCGACAGGAAAAATCTGCAGCCATTGCTGAAATCAAAGCACAGGTGGCCAGCCTGAGCATAGAGATAGCGGAAAAGGTGATACGCGAAGAATTGAAGAGCGACGAGAAGCAAAAGGAGCTTATCGATAGATACCTACAGGAAGCAAAACTGAACTAATGCAAAAAGACTCACAGGTAGCCCGACGCTATGCCAAGTCTTTATTGGACTTCGCCATAGAGCGCAACGAGCTAGATGCCGTCGCTGCAGATATGGCGCTTATTGCCAATACTTGCCAGTCAAGCCGAGACCTAGTGGTGATGCTGAAAAGCCCGATCATCAAAACGGAGAAAAAAGTTGCAGTGATCAACAAGGTTTTCAGTGGTGAAATAGGCAGCGCATCGGTCAACTTTATCAATGTGGTCGCAAAGGGAAAGCGCGAAATGCTCCTTCCCGAAATTGCTATCGCATTTACCACCCTTTACCGCAGCCATAAAGGCATTGTGAGCGCAGAGATCACCTCTGCGATCCCCCTTTCGGAGTTGGAGCGCGAGAAAGCTAAATCGATCGTGGCCGGCTTGGGCAAAGAAGTAGAATTAACCGAGAAGATCGATAAGAGCATCATCGGCGGTTTTATAATCCGCGTTGGCGATAAGCAGTATGATGCTTCCGTGGCCAGCCGCCTGAGCGATGTAAAGCAGGCTTTATCTTAAAAAACATAGAAGACGAACTTTAAATAAATCATTATGGCTGAAATAAAACCCGCAGAAGTATCAGCAATTCTAAGAGAGCAACTCTCTGGATTTAAGTCAGAAACAGAACTGGAAGAAGTAGGTACCGTGCTCGAAGTAGGCGATGGTATAGCCCGCATATATGGCCTGTCAAGCGTGCAGGCCGGAGAGCTCATAGAGTTTGAAAGCGGATTGAAAGGAATGGTTCTCAACCTTGAAGAAGATAATGTGGGAGCTGTACTTCTCGGTGCTTCAAGCACTATCAAAGAAGGCGATACCGTAAAGCGTACCGGAACCATATCATCCATTCACGTAGGTGACGGGATGCTGGGGCGTGTAGTGAATACCCTTGGTGAACCGATAGATGGAAAAGGCCCCATAGGTGGCGAGCTGTTTGAGATGCCCATCGAGCGAAAAGCTCCCGGGGTAATCTACCGACAGCCTGTGAATGAACCGCTCCAGACCGGGATCAAGGCGATCGATGCGATGATCCCTGTAGGCCGCGGTCAGCGTGAGCTTATCATCGGTGACCGCCAGACCGGTAAAACTACCGTTGCGATCGATACGATCATCAATCAAAAAGAATTCTATGACCGCGGCGAGACCGTATTTTGCATCTACGTAGCGATTGGCCAAAAAGGATCTACCGTCGCGCAGATTGTAAAGACCCTTGACGAAAATGGTGCCCTGCCTTATACGGTAGTCGTTGCAGCAAATGCATCAGACCCTGCCCCAATGCAGTTTCTTGCGCCCTTCGCAGGAGCAGCCATCGGAGAGTACTTCCGCGACCTTGGCAAACCAGCGCTCATAGTATATGATGACCTCAGCAAGCAGGCCGTAGCTTACCGCGAAGTATCGCTATTGCTTCGTCGCCCTCCAGGACGTGAAGCTTATCCGGGCGATGTATTCTACCTTCACTCCCGTCTACTGGAGCGCGCGGCAAAAGTTATCGCTTCTGATGAGATAGCAGCACAGATGAATGACCTTCCCGAATCATTGAAAGGCAAGGTGAAAGGCGGAGGTTCACTGACGGCGCTGCCAATTATTGAAACCCAAGCGGGCGACGTTTCTGCATACATCCCTACCAACGTCATTTCGATTACCGATGGTCAGATATTCTTAGAATCGAATCTATTCCTATCTGGGGTACGGCCTGCTATCAACGTAGGTATCTCCGTATCGCGTGTAGGGGGTAATGCGCAGATCAAATCTATGAAGAAGGTGGCAGGTACGCTGAAGCTTGACCAGGCACAGTACCGTGAGCTAGAGGCTTTCGCTAAATTTGGCTCCGACCTTGATCCAGCAACTATGGCCGTGCTTGGAAAAGGGGCACGAAACGTTGAGATCTTAAAGCAACCCCAAAACTCTCCGATGACGGTAGAGAAGCAAATCGCAATAATCTACTTGGGTACCAAAGGATTACTTGGAAAAGTGCCGGTAGACAAGATAAAAGAATTTGAGTCTGAGTTTCTTTCTTTCATGGATGAGAAGCACCGCGGCACTTTAGATAAGCTGAAAGCAGGCAAGCTCACCGACGAAGTGACTTCTACACTGGAAGCTGTAGCCAAAGATCTTACTTCAAAATACTAATTGATAGACCGGTAAGCATTACGGCAAACCGAATTTGACAAAGGATGGCAAACTTAAAAGAGATACGATCGAGAATATCTTCGGTAAATTCTACCAGGCAAATTACCTCTGCCATGAAGATGGTCTCTGCGGCCAAGCTCCGAAAGGCGCAAGATGCCATTACGCAAATGCGTCCGTATGCTACGAAGCTACAGGAGATCCTTCAAAATCTAAGCGGAGCTCTCGATGTATCAGAAAATCCTTATGCCAAAGTACGCGAGCCGAAGAATATTCTTCTGGTCTCCATTACTTCTAACAGAGGATTGGCAGGAGCCTTTAACAATAATGTGATCAAGCAGGTAAAGGTCTTAATAGGCGATCATAAAGATGCCAAGGTGCGCGTAATGTCTATCGGGAAGAAATCGAATGATGTATTTAAAAAAACAGAACATATAACCGGTGCCGGCTACCCAAACGAACCTTTTAAAATCTACGATAATCTGAATTTTGAAGAGTCGTCTGTAATTGCGCAAAGCATCATGGATAAGTTTGCGAATGAAAAGGTAGATAAGGTGTTCCTGATCTATAATTCCTTTAAAAATGCTGCGGTGCAGAACCTGATGGTAGAGCAATTTCTCCCTATCGAGCCGCCTGTAGCCACACCCGAAGATGCTACCAACAAAGTAGACTACATCTTTGAACCGAGCAAAGTGGAGATCGTGGAAGAACTGATCCCCAAGTCTTTAAAGACGCAACTTTATAAAGCCATTCTCGACTCGCACGCCGGTGAGCATGGTGCCCGTATGACCGCTATGCACAAGGCTACCGACAATGCTTCGGATATGCTGAAAGACCTGAAACTTACCTATAACAAGGCGCGTCAGGCATCCATTACCAATGAAATTCTTGAAATAGTAGCTGGTGCCGAAGCCTTAAATGGTTAAAACCCACTATTTTTATCGTACTTAAAGCCCTGCAAATTGCAGGGCTTTTTTTTGGCTCACTTTCTGTTACTTCGCGCCATTGCGCATGATGATTTCAAAACCTTTGCGATATCTCTTACTCCTCCTGCTGGGAATCGGCATGGTGCTTAGCGCGCCATACCTTGCTGCCCTATTCAATGGCAGCACCGATAAGCTTTCGCAAAGCGTGGATTTCGCTTTGACGCTAGATCAGAAAACCAACCGCACGCTCGATTTAATAAGGGATGTGCAACTCGAAATAAGAGAAGAAGGCGCCAAGAGAACACAGCTGAGACACAATGAGTTTTTTCGGGATCTTTTTGAAAATGAAGGGATCATGCTCGCCGTATTTCATAATGATCAGCTGGCGCTTTGGACACATAACGCCTTGCCACCCGTAGGCCTGCTGCGGGCGGCTTCGCTCGGCGGAGAGATTTATAAATTTGAAAATGGCTGGTACCGCCTGCTCTACCTCACCGATGGGGTGGATGAATATTGCGGTGCTATTCTCCTAAAGCACTCCTATGCTTACGAAAATGTATACCTGAACAATGCCTTCCAAAAAGACTTCAGGCAGCCATCACTCGTAGAAATAAGTACGAAGCCGGCCGCCAAGAGCGTAAAATTACTGGCCGATAAGCAGCCGTTTTATCTCATCTGGGATGATCTTCGGGCTCCATCACCAGCCAAGCCAATCACCTATATTTTGCTTAGCATAATAGGCGGAATTTTCATTGCCTTTGCCTTGGTAAAGTCTTCCCTTTCTTACGCCCGGCGGCGCTCACCGATTCTATCGTACAGCATTCTGCTCGCCGTACTGATCCTGCTGAGGTATCTGAGCCTAAAAGGCGGCTGGCCCGGATATGTAGACCAGATCGAGCTTTTCAATCCCACCCTATACGCATCGTCCTTAATATTTCCATCCCTCGCCGATTTTTGCATGAATGCGATCCTGATTCTCGGGCTTAGCCTTTTTTTGCGATTTAGGGCTTCCGCTCCTGTTTTGGTCAATGCGGGTTGGAGCCGATTCATACTCATTCTCGGCGTTGGCATCCTACTCCTTTTCAGTGCTTGGGTCAATAGCCTGGCCAAGGGGATAGTGCTCAACTCTAATATTCCCTTTGACATCAATGGGATAGCTGGCTTGAACCGGTACAGCATTTTGGCCATACTCTCTGTCGGAATGCTTTACGCCGCTGTATGGGTAGGGGCAACTTCGCTGGTCAATTTTGCGAAAGCCAGCAGAGTGCAATCGTCCGTTTTCCTGCTCATTCTAGCTATTGCCACATTGGCGCACGTGCTGATCTCTCATGGTTTGGGCGTAAAAGACCTGCTCTTCATTCTCTGGCCAGTAGTAATGGTTTTGGGTCTGCTTCTGCTCACGTACTACGAGCGACAGCGCGGCTGGAATCTCGGCGTGATCATCATATGGGTCGCTTTTTTTGCGCTTTTAGAATCGCATAATTTCTTAAAATACAGCCAGTCACGCGAGCATGCCCAAAGGCAGATTATGGCCGATAAGATGGCTGTTGATGATGATCCCGTTGCTGAACTTCTATTCGTCGATCTCGCTGAAGATCTCATCCGCGACGCCGATATCAAAAAAGTATTTGAAGAAAACGAGCTCCATACCCGAGAGACGCTAGAAGACTTTATCGTATCCCGTTACTTTACAGGATATTGGGGTAAGTACGACATTACCCTTCATCCTTTCCTATCCGATAGCAGCGTGTGGGGGAAGCTATCTTCCGTGCGCCCCATAACCTTCTCAGAACTTCAAAAAAGAATAGATCGCTACGGACAGGCATCCGAGATGAGCCAGAGCCTATACTATATCTACAATGCCGATGATGCCGCGACGTATATCGCGCTATTGCCTTTGAACTATAGCCTTTCGGCTAAGCCCGATGGGATTTTGATCTTTGAACTGAAATCGAAGCTGTTTCCGCAGCAGCTTGGCTTCCCATCCCTGCTTATAGATTCAAAATCTAAAGCCAGCACAGACCCCATACCCTATGCTACAGCCCGCTACGTAGATGGCAGGCTGCTCAATAGTGCTGGCGGATTTTCGTTTCAATCGCATCCCGGAAATTTTGACCGCGTAGAAGCTGGCAAAGAATATATTCTAAAACGCGGCTATGAACACTTGGTATCTAGAGTGGATAAATCTACACTGGTGATCTTATCCAAGCCTATGACCAGCTACCTAGATCGGGCCACCACCTTCAGTTATCTCTTCATCATGCTCGGTGCGGGCTTGAGCATCTGTATTTTTCTGGCAATACTTGCAAAATTTCGGCTTAGAAAAACATTTAATCTAAATCAGAAAATACAAGGGCTGCTCGTCACCCTTACGCTTACCACCTTATTATTATTTGCGTATGCCACGCAGTATTTTATTGGCGAGAAATATAATGAGAAGAATGAAGGGCTCATCAGCGAGAAGCTGCAATCCGTATTGCTGGAGCTCAAGAGCAAGCTAGGAGAAGAAGAGACGCTCACTTACGACATCTCAGATATGCTGAACAGGCTGCTCTCTAAATTCTCTTATATATTCTTCGCCGATGTAAATCTCTATGACCCTGATGGCAATCTACTATCTTCAAGTCAAATGCGGCTTTATAATGAAGGATTGCTTTCGCGAAAAATAGATCCAACGGCCTTTGCCCATGTGAGCTATCTTGATCAGGTAGAATATATACACGATGAGCAGATCGGAAACCTCAGCTACCTCTCCGGCTATACCCCTTTCTACAGTGAGCGCGGCATATTGCTTGGCTATCTCAACATTCCATATTTCGCTAAGCAACAAGATCTTGAAAGTGAGATATCCAGCTTTCTGGTTTCTGTGATCAATATTTTTGTGCTGCTATTCTTGCTTTCTATTTTGGTGGGGCTATTCGTTTCCCAATGGATTACCAAGCCTTTACGCGCCATTCGTGAAAGCCTCTCGGCCATAGATCTGGGCAAGACGAATAAGATGATCGGTTATAGTGGCTCTGATGAGATCGGGCGACTGGTGCAAGAATACAATGCAAAGGTAGCAGAGCTGGAGCGAAATGCAGAGAAGCTGGCACAGTCTGAAAGAGAGTCGGCTTGGCGCGAAATGGCAAAGCAGGTAGCACATGAGATCAAGAATCCACTCACTCCCATGAAGCTCAGCGTGCAGCACCTAGAGCGCACCGTAGATCAGGGCAAAGTAGTAAATGCAGAACAGATAAAGCGGCTCTCGGCCAATCTCGTAGAACAGATAGACGCCCTTAGCGCCATAGCCAGCGCCTTCTCCAATTTTGCACGAATGCCCAAGGCCAATCTGAAGATAGTAGAGCTGCCCAGCCTTCTGCTCCATGCTGCAGATCTATTCCAAAATGCCGACGGCATTGAGATAATCATAGCCTTCGACGCCAACGCAAAAGCCGATGTAGTGGGAGATAAAGAGCAGCTGCTTCGCGTATTTAATAACCTGATCAAAAACGCTATTCAATCGATCCCCGATGATCGCGAGGGGACTATAAGATTAAGCCTTATCCCAGACGGTTCTGGATTTCAGCTGGCTATAATGGACAATGGAAAAGGTATACCCGAGCTGGAAAAGCAGAAAATTTTTGAACCTAATTTTACGACCAAGTCGCGCGGAATGGGTCTCGGATTGGCTATGGCCAAAAATAGCATCGAGTCTTTTGGCGGTCGCATTTGGTTTGAAACCGAGCCTGAAGTTGGCAGCACTTTCTATCTATGGCTCCCGCGGGCTAGCTAGCATCACCTTCCCATTGCCATAAGCCCGCTTACCAAAGCGGCGGAAGGTCTTGGCCGACCCGCAGCTGAGCACAGCTCCCTTTGGAATGTGAATCAAGCCCCGCCCCTTAATTTTCACCCCTTCTTCTACCCTGATTTTTGCTTTCTCCCCAACTTCGATTCTTCCGCTCGCATCCAATTTAAGTCTTGAGCCAGACTTAAACAGCATTTCACTGTCTTTTTCGATGCGTATCTGACCGGACACCTTGATTTCGGCGCCATCGGCTACCACCAGCATTGTACGGTCAGTAAAGTAATGCCTGCCCAGGCTTGAGTCGGGATGGTCAAAACGCGTCATCGTTTCACCACGGTTCAGTCTGAGTAGTGCTTTTACATTGAGGTCTGCTCCTTTGGGATTGTGATTGTTCAAAATCATTTCGGGCGCACACCATCTTCGGTCTTGCATCATCTCGTGATCGGCGAAGGTGATTTTCACCTTTAGTGAATGATCGGAAAGCGTCTCAAGGATCTCTACAGAAATTCCGTTCAGATAGACTTTGCGGTTATTCTTGGAGTTATCTCTGGCCGGCTTGCGGCTGCTGACCAATGTAAGCATGCTCGCGGCGCTGGGGTTGGTTCCGATGCCGATCCGGGAATTGCCGCTTTCGCGAAAACCATTTCTCGGATGGCCAAGGTAACTTATCCTTTCGTAGACGTTCCCTTCCCTTCTAGTGCCCAGTATCCTTGATGTACTGGCGTTTAGCTCGGTCGTGTTTTGATCGTAATACTGTGCAAATTCGATGCTGTGATTTCCCGTAAGGGCATTCTCAAAATCCGGATCGCAAAAATAGGGTACGTAAGGTTCATTGTTCACACAGTAGCCAAGCTCGAGCGGCTCTGCCTCCCAGTGTAAATCATAGTTGCCATCGGCCAGCACGGAGCGCAGGTAATCGGCCTTTACCTTTCCGTATATATTGGGACCTTCGCGGGTGTCGGCATCCACCTGCATGTGCATATAGAGTCCACTTTCGGCGCCGGTAAGGCAGTCATACATATGGTATTGAAAACGATCAAAAGGAGATCCATTCTTAGATTCGGTTAGGTGATTCTCAATCCACAGCCATTGCTGATACTCTTCTTCGGGAATGAAGGGAAGCTTGATGCGGATCACATCGCCAGTGGTCACAAAATCCCGAAGGATATAAATTCCCGCGTCGGAATCGCTCAGGTCGCCATCCTGTTCACCGCCATCTTCGTCACGTACGCTTATGATATGCTCATTTCCTTTGGCCTGCCAGCCCAGCCAAAGTCGATCCCAGCCCGAGCAGGTGGTAAGGCTACTATGGGCCGCTCCCATCATGCTCCAGCCGCCTTGTAGAAAAGGAAAGTAGCTCTGGAAACCGGCTGAATTTCCACCTCCCGAGTGGAAATTATTACTGCCGATAAGAAGGTGGTTGAACTCGTGCCGCAATATTCCAAAAGGCAAGGATTCGGTACCACCAAACATGGAATAGGTATCGCATTGCATCCCCTTCACTTTAATGGCTCCGCTCTGCGATGCCCGTCCGGTAGCGCGAGGTTGCTTATGGTAGTTTCGTATGATGATCATCACGTGGTCAAGGCCACTCACCTCTCCTACCCGCTTCTCTTTGGGAGTGCCTGCTTTGCGGGCGTCTTCCCATAAGTCAAAGTCTGCTATCCCCAACCCATTTTGGGAAACCAGCGGTTCGCGCGCATCCAATGCCTTCGAGATATGGCCGGTAAGACTTCTTCGGCCATCCACTATTTCGGAATAGGGCACCGTGATCACTTCTGGAAAATAATCGCCAAGCACCGTAAAGTTTCCAAGCGAGCACTCTTCGTAATATTGGGTCATGGTGCCTTGGGCTTCCGCCAATGGATACGGATCAAAGACGGTGGGCGCCCAATGGGGCAGTGCGCGAGGTGGCCAATTGACATCGCTGCTGACGGTACCATCGAGATGTGAAAGGGTATCGTAGTCGATCTCTACGAAAACCAGAAAAACCCTAACCGTATCGTAAGTAGGCAGATACCAACCATTCTTGCTGGATTGCTGGGCAGTCAACGCAAAAGAATAGATCAGGAAGATCAAGAAAATTATTCTTTTCATTCGATGCTAAAATAAACAATGGAATACGGGGGTGCGCAAGAAATAGCCTGCATAAACATAACCTGTTTTCCGAGTATACGAATGTTCAAATTGACGGGATTTGGCCATGGGTGAACAAACTTGTATCAACCTAATTTGAATTGGCTAAATATCTGTCTAAATTTGATCGCCCATAGAAGTTCCTAAACTTCGGTTGGATAAAAAATATTGCACTAAACCAAATGATAACATTCAGTTAACATAACCCCCGAGATTTTTATAGACATTATAGGTGTTATTTGGGATGATGCATCGCCTATTATAGCCAAATCTTTTTAAACCTTTACTAAATTCAAGAAACAATGAGAATTTCAATAAATTACTTTTAACTAGTCCTTGCCACTACGGTGTTAATTTTTTCTTCGTGCAATAAAGATGAAAGTCCGGTAAATCCACAGATCGAACAATCTTCGAAAGAGACAGATATGGACGTAGTGTAATCCATATCTGTCTCATTTATCTTAATTTCGATATCTTAAATTTTCACTTTGGAACACACTGGCAGTCCCTACAAGCCATAAAATAGAATGTTATTAAATAGCAGGGTCTAATTCCCTAATCGCAGGATTAGTGTAACTTCCTAAGAGAATGACTAAAAATCTGATTAAGTACTTCTACGTGCTAGTCTATGCAGTATTCACGAGTTCTTGTTCAATCTCTCATTTTGGGGTTAGCGAATCAAAGTCTAGTAAAAAAATTATCACGGTTGCTTCTGAAACCAAAATAGACGTTAACTTAGTTTACCGCCTTTCAAATGTTGAATCTGATTTTTTGAAATTTAATGGTATTCCAATGTTAATTGGATCAATGCAGATTTACGATTCTCTCGGAAACGCTTACAGCAATTTTAATGTAAGTGAAGAAAAATACAGCTCCATGAGTCCAGATAGTATAAATAGATTTTGTCAGGGAAGAGTAGAATCCCTAGCTCAAACCTATGCTAATGGTGAGATGATCTTCATGAATAATAGTTTGCCCACCTTTCAAGAACGTTATGGCCATGTGAGATCATTGGGTAATAATAAAAACTTAGCCATTTCGGATTTTGGCAAGGCCTACACCGTGATATTTGTTTGGTCCGCTAATTACAAGCGTTCCTTAAAAAAAGCAAAAGAGCGCGGTGATCTAATTCAGTCATCCCGAAGTAATGATACGGAGTTGGTTTATCTGAACGTGGATTTTTGGGAAATAAATGAAGAGTAATCATCTAGAAATTATTGGGTTTAAAAAGCCCTACTGAAATCTGACCTAGTTTGCTCCAAGCGAAAAAAGTTTGCCACATCTTTCTCAAAAACCCCTATCCCAAAATCTCCCTGAAATTGCTGCGATCAAGAAATTTGACACTTGGGGAATAGGCTTCCGCAAATGAATTTGGAATCCGAAGAATCTTCTTTTTTTTCCACTTGAACTCAAAGGCCCTGATTGTACCGCCTTCCACTTCTACAAGATCTATTTCTTGCCGATTGCTATTTCTCCAGAAGTACATTTTGCCATAATTGGGCGTATAGCTATTATGCTTCAACCTTTCGGCAATAAGAAAATTCTCCCAAAGGGCGCCTTTATCGGGTCGTAGCTCCAGCGGACTAAAATTATTGATCACCATATTGCGTATGCCGGTATCGTAAAAATAAATCTTGCGGTTAAATTTGATCTCATTGCGCAGGTTGCGGCTGAAGCTGCCCAAGCGAAACACCACAAATCCCTTTTCCAGCAGGTCAATATAATTTGAGATTGTATTCTTATCGACCCCTACCAGCTGGGACAGCTCGTTATAGCTTACTTCATTTCCTATCTGCCAGGCCAGCGCCGCCACGAGTTTCTCCAATAACTCCGGCTTGCGGATACCGGCAAAAGCGAAAATGTCTTTAAAAAGATAGCTACTCAAAAGGCTCTTTAAAACCTCCTTCTCCTCACCCTGATTGTTTAACACATCGGGGTAGAAACCATAGAGCAACCGGTTTTCTAGCTGTTGCTCTACCTTTAAATACCCTCTTGCCCCTTCGTACTCCGCCCAAGAGATCGGGAAGAGCTCAAATTCCCACTTCCTTCCCGTGAGCGGCTCCTGAAGCAAGTTTCCAAGGTCGAATGAAGATGAGCCACTTACGATTAATTGAGTGGTCTTGATCTGATCTACGATGATTTTTAAGGTCAGTCCAATATTGGAGATCCGCTGCGCTTCATCCAAGAAGACCACGGTATTATTGCCAATCAGCGCGCGCAAGGCTTCGGTATTTGGGTCTGTAAGGAGCTCACGTACCGTAGGATCGTCGCCATCTAGAAAGAGATGGGACTTACCAGCCAGCAGGTGTTTTATCAATGTAGTCTTGCCCACTTGCCGCGGACCAGTAAGCAGAATGGCCTTTCCCTTTCCAAATTTAGCGAGAATACGCGGTGCTATCTGTCTGTTAAACTCCATATTTTCACCAAATATAGCCATTTTTGGTGAACATATTCACCAAATAAAGCTTTTTCTGGTGAACACACTCACCAATTACTGGTGTTATTTGGTGAATATCTTCACCAAATAACGGTTTCTATGATCCAATGGCAAGCAGAAAATAACCGATCTATCAGACATTCGCGGTTAATCTATGCTCTATTTCACTCTTCTATTTCATTTATCGGGCTCCCGTTTTTAAAATATTCTCATTCCCTTACATTTGTGGTAAACTACTGCACCATGGATTTCGAAAATATTCTTGTCTCTACAGAAAACCACGTCACTACCATCACTATCAACAGGCCAGAAAAACTAAATGCGCTAAATCGCTCAGTAATTTCGGAGCTCTCGGCGGCTATGAAACTTGTGGATGATGATAGCGAAGTACGAGCCGTGCTACTCACCGGTGCCGGAGAGAAAGCTTTTGTGGCTGGAGCCGACATTTCAGAGTTTGCTCATTTCAGCAACGAAGAGGGTCAAAAGCTGAGTGCCGAAGGTCATAAAACCTTATTCGATGCGATAGAGCAGATGGGCACACCGGTGATAGCTGCGGTAAATGGTTTTGCCTTGGGCGGCGGTCTAGAACTGGCCATGGCCTGCCATATCCGAGTGGCTTCTGAGAATGCCAAGCTTGGTCTTCCCGAAGTATCGCTTGGCGTGATACCGGGATATGGCGGTACGCAGCGCCTTCCGCAATTGGTCGGCAAGGGCCGCGCGCTAGAAATGATTACTACTGCCCAAATGGTGAATGCGAAGCAAGCTTATGAGATGGGTTTGGTAAACCACCTCACCACACTCGAAGAGCTCATGCCGAAATGTATGGAAATAGCCCAAAAAATCATTCGAAATTCGCCCGTCGCGATAGGTGCTGCAATACGCGCCATTAATGCCCAATATTTAGAAAATACTGACGGCTATGCCGTCGAAATTCAGGCCTTTGGCTCATGCTTCGGCTCCGATGATTTCAAAGAAGGAACTACAGCATTTCTCGAAAAGAGAAAACCAACCTTTACGGGACATTAAACCCGCTCCACTTCGATGAACCCCATACGCAAGCTGGCAGGCCAAACAGCGATTTACGGACTGAGCAGCATCGTAGGACGTGTCATGAATTTTTTTCTGACACCACTCTACACACGTGTTTTTTCGCGAGCCGAATATGGAGCGGTGACCGAGCTATACGCACTGGTAGCCTTCCTCGTGGTCTTGCTCACTTTTGGAATGGAGACCGCCTTCTTCCGCTTTGCATCACGCGCCGCAAACCTTCACGATCAAAATAAAGTCTTCAGTACCGGAACCCTGGCGATTTGTACCACCAGCATCGTGTTTGGAATACTGGTCTATTTGAACCTTGACTTTATATCGGAAACCCTTGGCTATGGCGAACATCCAGAATACATCGCCTACTTCGGATGGATAGTGGGGCTGGATGCCCTCACCGCGATACCCATGGCACGACTTCGTTTACACAATAAGGCGCTTCCCTTTGCGGGAATAAACTTACTCAGTATCAGCGCCAATATTGGGCTCAATCTATTCTTCTTTCTCTATTGCCCAAAGGCGCTAGCTGATCCTGGCCTACCCTTTCATGCGCTTATCTCGGCTCATTTTGATCCGGCTATAGGGATCGGTTATATATTCATTGCCAACTTGATAAGCAGTGTTTTAAAATTTCTATTTCTACTGCCGTGGATGGGGAGCATAAAATTCGGATTCGACCTAAAGCTTTTCAAAAGCCTTATTCGCTATGCGCTCCCGCTTCTGTTCTTGGGGCTAGCAGGTATCATCAACGAAACGTTTGACCGTCTGTTTTTTGAGCCGCTATCGGGATTGCCACCCGAAGAAGCAGCCGCGCAACTGGGCATATATGGGGCTTGCTATAAAGTGGCCATGCTGCTGAGTATCGGCATTCAGGCTTATAGATTTGCGGCTGAGCCCTTCGTGTTTTCGCTTAAAGCGGGCGACAAAAGTGATAAAACCCAGGCCGATATTATGAAATGGTATTTTATCGTGGCTATCTTCATCACGCTCAGCTTGCTGTGCTTCGAAAGTCTAGCCTTGACACTTATTGGTGAAGCATTTCGCGAAGGGCGGGGGGTAATACCCATTTTGCTTCTGGCATACCTTTGTTTCGGCGCCCTATTCAACCTCTCCTTTTGGTATAAGCTGAGCGACCGCACCCTATATGGCATGCTTATCGCGCTTTCGGGCGCAGCCATCACCATTTTGATCAATATGGTATTGGTGCCACGGCTCGGGTTTTACGGTTCTGCCTATGCCACCCTTGCAGCATATCTTGTGATGCTCGTACTGTCTTATTATCTTGGGCAAAAACACCATCCTATTCCTTACGATAAAAAAAGCATAGTATTACTGCTCGCCGTGGCTTTTGGCCTGTTTCTCATTCACCGGCTCCTTGATTTGGAAGGAGTGGCCGGATATGTTTCGGCTGCATTGGCAGTAGCTCTATACTTGCTCTATGTGTTAAAAATGGAGAAATTATCCCTTTCGAAGATTTTAAAATGACCGCAATCAAAATCATAAATAAATCAAAACACCCGCTGCCAAAATATGCAACGGCGCTTAGCGCGGGTGCCGATCTGATAGCCGATCTAGATGCCCCGATCAGCCTGCAACCTATGGAGCGGAAGCTTATACCGACCGGGCTTTTTATGGCTATCGCACCGGGCTGCGAAGTGCAAATAAGGCCGCGCAGTGGGCTGGCCTATAAAGAAGGGCTTACGGTGCTGAATGCTCCGGGCACCATCGATGCCGACTACCGCGGAGAAGTGATGGTATTATTGGTAAATTTGTCGGCTGTAGAAGCTACCATCAACGATGGCGACCGCATAGCGCAAATGGTTTTGGCGCAACACGAGGTGGCAAAATTTGAAGAAGTAGAATCCCTCGAAGATACTGGCCGCGGAAAGGGCGGCTTTGGAAGTACAGGAAAAACTGCAACATAAAAAATGAATATAATTATCCCCATGGCGGGAATGGGCAAGCGCCTGAGACCTCATACGCTCACCGTACCCAAACCGCTGGTTTCCGTGGCAGGCAAACCAATCGTACAGCACTTGGTAGAAGATATCGCTGCACTGGTGACCGATCCCATTGATCAAATAATTTTCGTGACCGGACGCTTTGGCGCCGAAGCCGAGCAACACCTTTTAGAAGTTGCCGCTTCACTTGGTGCAAAAGGAAAAATAGCCTATCAGGATGAAGCTTTGGGCACTGCACACGCTATCTGGTGCGCCAAAGAAGCCCTTCAGGGAAAAACGATCGTAGCATTTGCAGACACCTTGTTCCGCGCCGACTTCAGTCTTGACAATTCAAAAGACGGAGTGCTCTGGGTAAAGCAAATCGATCATCCTTCAGCATTTGGGGTGGTAAAAGTGAATGATAGTGGCGTAATAACCGACTACGTAGAAAAACCGAAAACCTATGTGAGCGATCTTGCCATGATCGGTATATACTATTTCAAAAAGGGTGAAGACTTGGCGCGCGAGATCAAGCATCTCATAGAAAACGACATACAAAAAGGTGGCGAATATCAACTTCCTGATGCATTGCGAAGGCTCACCGAGCAAGGACAGCAATTTGCCCCGGGCAAAGTAGATGAATGGATGGACTGCGGAAATCCGGCAGCAACCATAGCCACCAATACGAGCGTGCTGGGTTCTAAATATCCCAAATCGGAGATCAGTCCCAAAGCCAACATTGGCAACAGCACTATCATAAACCCCTGCTTCATCGGTGCAGATGCTACAATCGAAGAATCTATTATAGGCCCCTTCGCATCTATAGGGGCGGGCAGCATCATAAGGCGTTCGGTGATCTCAGAGACGATCGTTCAGCAAGATGCCTTGATAGAAAATGCTGTGATAACCCAATCTATGATCGGAAATAGCAGCAAGGTTGAAAAAAAGGCCGATAGCTTGAGTATCGGAGATTTTAACGTGGTAGGATGAACAAAGCCTTGATAAAAATCATAGGGAGCATTTTGATTGTTGCCACGCTCAGTGCTTGCGCAGGACAGCAAAATACTGGCGGAAACGAAAGATCTGAAAATACTGCCCGAACAGAACTCACCGAAAAACAGCAGCGACAATTTTCCAACTTATTCATGGATGCTAGCCGCGCTAAGATTTTGGGAAACCGCGATGAAGCACTCCGTCTCTTTAATGAATCCTTAAAAATAGACCCTTCTAGCCCGGTCTCAAAATATGAAATAGCCCGGATGCTGGCCGATGAGAATAATTTTCAAGCAGCTACGGGCTATGCCAAAGATGCATATGAGACCGATACACAAAACAGTTGGTATGCCCAGTTTTTGGCTCAACTCTATGCAGAGACAGGGCAGATGGAGAAGAGCACAGCCATATTCAAGCGGCTGGTTCAAGACTTCCCAGATGAGTACCAGCATTATTTCAGCTTAGGCACCATGCTCTCCGCTCAGGGCAAATATGATGATGCCTTAGAGCTCTACGATGGACTGGAAAAACGACTCGGAGTGAATGAAGAGCTGGCCATGCAGCGTCAGATCATCTATGTTGAAAAAGGCGATTACGATAAGGCACTCACTGAAGTAGATAAGCTCATAGCCGAAAACCCTGATGAGATACGTCTTTATGGGATGAAAGCAGAAATATACCAGCAGTCTGGAGACGCTCAAAAAGCAAAAGCACTCTATGAGCAGATGCTGGTCATGGATCCTGATAACGGACTCGTTCTACTATCGCTTCATGATGCCTTACAGCGCGAAGGTGATATGGAGCGGGCAGATGATCTATTGATCCGCGCCTTCGCTTCCGCCGATCTCGGGATAGATGTGAAAGTAAATATTCTCTTGGGCTACTTATCGAGAAATGACTTTAAGAAAAATGAAAAAATTGTAAAAACACTGGCTTCGACCATGGAGAAAGCGCATCCCGACGATGCCAAGACCTACTCCATTCAAGGGGATATCTACATCTCTACGGGAGACCTGGTAACCGCTCTTTCAAAATTCAGGAAGGCCGTAGAAATTGATCCAAACCGGGCTCCTATCTGGCAACAGATACTTACACTCGATTCTCAGCTCAATGATTTTGAATCACTTGCAAGTGAAAGTGAAGCGGCTATCGAACTATTTCCTCAGCAGTCAGTATTTTACCTTTTTAACGGTGTGGCATTGCTACAGCAGAAAAAGACAGATGATGCCATAGAATCGCTGAGCACAGGCAAAAACTTAGTGATTGATAATCCTAAATTGCTGGGTCAATTTTATGCATCCTTGGGTGATGCGCATCATGAAGCCAAGAACCATATAGAATCTGACAAGGCCTATAGGCAAGCCCTAAAATTCGATCCGTCGAATGTGGTGGTACTCAATAATTTTGCTTACTACCTATCACTACGGGATACCGACTTGGAAAATGCCGAAGCAATGTCTAAAAAGGCCAATAACCTCAGCCCCGATGTAGCCTCTTTCCAAGACACCTACGGATGGGTGCTTTATAAAAGGGAAAATTATCAAAATGCACTGTTTTGGATCGATGAAGCCCTTAAGAATGGTGGGGCAAATGACCCGACCGTGCTGGAGCATAAAGGTGATGTGCTCAAGAAACTGAACAAAAATGCAGATGCTTTGCTCTATTGGCAGAAAGCGCTTGATGCAGGTGGAAATCGAGAAGATATCAAGCCAAAAATGATGGAACTTGAAAGCAAGTAGATTGGGAAGGGTCGTTCAATTTTTGGGAGTTCTGGTGTTCGTCGCATTGCTATCGGCCAGCTGCACTACAAAGCGGGCCATAGAGCGCAGTCCCCTTTTTCCGCTTAGCGAAAATGCCATTCTTGATCAGATCGAACAAAACGAATTTAGTTTTGAGACATTGAGCGCAAAGCTTAGCGTCTCTGCTAGCTCTCCCGATCAGAATGGATCCTTCAAGGTCAATATGCGAATGAAGAGCGACAGCATAATTTGGATGAGCATCACACCGGCCCTTGGCATAGAGGCCGCCAGACTTATTATCGATCCCGACAGTCTGAAATTTATCGACAAGCTAAAAAATGAATATTCCCGGGGCAGCTATAATTCTATAGACAGCGTAATGCGCTACAGCACTGAGTTCAGTTTTATACAAAATTTGCTTACCGGAAATGCCGTAGAAATAGAGCCCGATGAGAAGTACACGTCTATCGTAGATAACCTCTATTATGTGCTGCAAACCAAAGTAAAGCGCAAATTAAAAAAATCGGTCGATGTCGCCATAAAGCCTTCTAAAAGAGACACGGTCACCGCCTATGGAGATATCACCAAGAAGAAAAAATTTGATAAGGCTTCGGAGAAATTTGACGATATCGACCTGATCATAAAACGCTATTACATTCGCGCCGAAGATTTTAGAATTGCCCGCATCAATATCGATGACCTGCTCTATAAGCGTTCCGTCCAAATAGATTACAACAATTTTGAGATAGTAAATGGCGTTCCCTTTCCGCTCGATGTAGATATAGAAGTACGCACCCCAAGTGAAAAGTCTAAATTTGAACTACGCTACTCCCGAATCAAGGTCAATGAAGATCAATCCTACCCTTTCAGAATCCCGTCTTCTTACTCGCCGATGTAAGCCGCCAGTAAATCTGGCGACTGCTTTGATCTGTTTCTTATTGATTTTTGCATCGAGCCAAGCGCAGGGACAAAAAGACAAGGAAGACCTTCAAAAAGAGCGCGACCGGATATCGCAGGAGATCGCACTTACCAATAAGCTCTTGCAAGAGAAGCGCGATACCCGCAATAAGCTGGAAGGCGAAGTATCCTTGTTGAACCGTAAAATCAACTTACGTGAAGACCTGATAAGGAGCCTTAAAAATGAAAAAACCCTCTCCAACAAAAAGATAGAAAGTAACCGCGCAAAAGCCGAGAAGCTGGAGAAAGAAATAGAAGAGCTCAAGGCAAATTATGCCAAACTCATACGCTTGGCACAGCGCACGCAGAGCTCGCAAGATCGGTTGATGTACATCTTTGCCTCCCACGATTTTTTTCAGGCCATCAGGCGTATACGCTATTTTCAGCAATATGCAAAATACAGGTCGCAGCAAGCGGCAGAGATTCTTGAGACAAAAAACGAACTGGGCAGGCTCAACACCCAATTGCTCGCTGAAATAAAAGAGAAAGACGATCTTATAAAAAATGAAGAGAGCACCCGCGCAGCGTTATCTTCTGACGTAAATGAGCAGAAAACTACCGTATCCAATCTTCAGCAAGAAGAAAAATCGCTTCTGCGAACCTTACGCAAACAAGAGAAAGAGCGCGAGAAACTGAATAAAGAAATTCAACGCATTATCGAAGAAGAGATTCGCTCATCGAAGAAAAATAATGCGGGCGTATTTTCACTCACCCCAGAGGCTGCAGCCCTTTCGGCAAATTTTGAAAAGAATAAAGGCAAGCTGCCTTGGCCGGTAGAGCGGGGCGTGATCACTGCAAAATTTGGCCAAAACCCGCATCCCGTCTTGGCTGGCATCACGGTGCCCAATAATGGAATTGATATCGCCACGAATGGCGGTGCATCTGTGCGAGCGGTTTTTGAAGGAACGGTCTCGGCGGTATTCAGCATTCCGGGTGCCGGACAAAACGTGATCATAAACCACGGAGGCTACCGCACGGTATACTCCAACCTAAAAGACGTATTCGTTACCAAAGGTCAAAAAGTAGAAATAAAGCAATCGCTAGGCACCGTGCTCACCGACGAGTCTTCCGGTAAGACCGAAAGCCACCTCGAGATATGGAAAGTAGATCAGGGCGGTACCTCCAAACAAGATCCTGCACAGTGGATTTTCAAACAATAGCCGCTACAATGCCTAAATGCTTACCTTTGTAGAAAATTTAGATTATGCTTTCGACCATAATTTTAGGTATTCCCGGCCCTTGGCAAATAGTGATTATCGTAATCCTTATTCTTGTCCTTTTCGGAGGTAAGAAGATACCGGAGATGATGCGCGGTTTAGGCCAAGGCATGAAGGAGTTCAAAAATGCCACCAAAGAAGATAGTTCCAATAACGACAGCGAGAACAGTGCTCAAAAGAAGTAAGATTAAGCTTTGATAGAACAGCACCGCTCGCTTGCCGCTATAAAAGCGTCTATTGACCTTAGGAAATTAAGTCTTACCACATTGGTTCAGGCTTATCTGGATAATATCGAAGCTTCGAAAGATCTCCATATTTTTCTTGAAGTGTTTGGCGATGAAGCGCTAGAAAATGCTATTCGTGTGCAAGAAAAAATGGACTCCGGAAGTGCCGGCGCCCTTGCGGGAATGGTAGTAGCCATCAAAGATAATATTGCCTACAAGGATCATAGGTTGGGAGCTGCTTCTAAAATTCTTGAAGGTTTCAACTCCCTTTACACCGCTACCGCGCTGCAGCGTTTGATAGATGCCGATGCAATCATCATAGGCCGTCTCAATTGCGATGAATTTGCAATGGGCGGAAGCAATGAAAATTCGGCTTATGGAGTAGCTAAAAACCCACTCGATAAAGCATATGTTCCCGGCGGTTCTTCCGGTGGTTCAGCAGCGGCTGTAGCAGCCGATTGTTGCCTTGCGGCGCTGGGGAGTGATACGGGAGGCTCTATTCGCCAACCCGCATCTTTTTGCGGAGTGGTGGGGCTGAAGCCTACTTATGGGCGGATTAGCCGTCACGGTCTGATCGCCTTTGCTTCATCTTTTGATCAGATCGGGCCTTTGACACATACCGTGGCCGATGCCGCTCTGCTTACTGAAGTAATGTCGGGCAGAGACGCGATGGACAATACGAGCAGCTCCGAAAAACTTGCTTCTTATGCCACATTAGACACCGAGCAAAAGCCGCTCCGCATAGGATATGTAGAAGAGTGTATCAGAAACGAATCGCTGGACCCCGCAGTGCGAAAGCGCACCGAAGCCATCATGGACTCCCTTCGTGCAGCCGGTCACACCCTCAAACCCGTTCATATCGAAGAGCTTAAATATCTGGTGCCCGCCTATTATGTGCTCACCACTGCCGAGGCGAGCTCAAATCTGTCTCGGTATGACGGTATTCATTATGGGCATAGAAGCGATAAAGCGACCGACATCGAGTCTACCTACGTGAAAAGCCGATCTGAAGGCTTCGGCCGAAGTAAAACGACGTATAATGCTAGGAGCCTTTGTGCTCAGCTCTGGATATTATGAGGCGTATTACGCAAAGGCACAAAAAGTAAGAAGGCTCATCACCCAAAAAACAGAAGCTTTACTGAAGGACTATGATTTGCTTCTTTCGCCAACCACTCCTTCATCTGCATTTAAGCTAGGCAGTAAAACAGATGACCCCATTCAGATGTACCTAGAAGATATTTTTACCGTCCATGCCAACCTGGTAGGAACCCCCGCAATATCGCTCCCACTGGGCATCCACCCCGAGGCTCAGATGCCGTTTGGCATCCAATTTATGGCCGCTCGGTTTAATGAGAAATTGCTTCTGGGATTCTCAAATTGGATGATGAACAATCAAAGGGCAGAAATTTCCGTTTAAAAGTAGTTAAGACTTTTTTTTATTTCTGCTTTTTGGGCTAACTTTCCCTGTCAAAGGGCGTAGAAAACAAGTCCCTTAAACTCCTTTGATGCTAAACAAAATTTTTTACTCCTTAATTCCCACAGCCTTAACGCTTTGTGTTGCGGTTTCGACTCTCTTTGCAAACGGCCCAGGCGACTCCACCTTGGTTCTGGCGAGAGATACCGTAGTCTTCGAAATTTTTCCAGATGACCCTGTATTGGCCCGGATGGATAATCTCTGGCTTGATGAGCGCATTCATTGGCTCCCGCAGGAATATGATACGGCTTGCTTGAATGTCTATAAATTTGCGGCTGATTTTATTCCCGAGTACCCCGATTCGATCATCGAAGACCGCCTCCGATTGCTCAATATGGCCACACCTTTGGATCTGGAATACAATAACTACGTGAAAGGGTTTATCAACCTTTACGCAAACAGGAAGCGGGAGCTCACCTCCCGCGTGCTTGGCCTTGCCGAACTTTACTATCCACTCTTTGAAGAGAAACTTGATCAATTCAACATTCCGCTGGAGCTTAAGCACTTGGCAGTGGTGGAGTCGGCGCTCAACCCATCAGCGCGATCACGCGTTGGTGCGACAGGTCTTTGGCAATTTATGTATAGCACAGGCCGTATATACGGTCTCGACGTTGACTCTTATGTAGATGAGCGTAGCGATCCGTATAAAAGTACCATTGCCGCCTGCCGATACATGCGGGCGCTTTATGCGATGTACGGCGATTGGAACCTGGTGCTGGCCGCCTATAACTCTGGCCCAGGAAATGTAAATAAAGCCATTCGACGCTCAGGCGGCCACCGCAACTATTGGGAAATCAGACCATACCTGCCGCGAGAAACAAGAAGCTATGTGCCAGCCTTCATTGCAGTAAATTATGTGATGAACCATAGTGCAGAGCATAATCTATATCCAATCAGGCCAGATTTTATCCATGAAGAAATAGACACCGTCAATGTATGTCGCGCATTAACGCTAGAGCAATTGGCTTATTTCACCCATACCCCAATAACTCAGCTGGAGCTCATCAACCCCAGTATAAAGAATGGGATTATTCCCGAATCACCCCGATGCAAGGCGGTATACCTCCCACTGCCAGCAGTAGGCCTCTACCTAGCTAACGAAGATAGCCTGCGAAGGTATAAGCCAGCCATAGAAAAAGAAGAGACCAAAGAACCTACTCCAGAATTACTTACACACTATACCGTGCGAAGGGGCGATGTGCTGGGCGTGATCGCCGAGCGTAATGGTGTAGGGCTGAGCCAGCTGCGAGAATGGAATGGAATACGAGGAAACAATATTTACCCAGGCCAAAAGCTGAAAATCTATGGCTCCAAAATGGCTACGGCCAGTAATAGCAGCCAAAAAGAAAAGGCTGCGGCCTCAAAAACTACAGCAGCTGTTGGCACGAAATCTGATGGCAATGGGGCGACGCGTTTGCACGTCGTGCAGTCTGGAGATACCCTATGGGACATCGCTAAGAAATACCCCGGGATCAGTGTAAACGACCTGAAAGTATTAAACGCCGATATGAATTATAACCGGTTGAAGCCGGGTCAAAAAATTAAAATCCCCCCTTCATCATGAGACGAATGCGTCTGGCAATCATCAGCTTTTTTGGAATATTTCTTTTTTCTAATTGCAGTGATGATGGTGCCAGAAGACTGCCTCGCTTCTCTGGAGCGCCCGGGGAAGTATTGGTCGTAATGGATGAAAAACCATGGATGCAAAATCCGGGAGATAGCCTTCGGAAATACCTGGAAGCCCCCTATCCACAATTGCCACAGGCCGAAGCTTCTTTTTCCATATTGCACTTCGCCAGCGGCGAAATGAACGACTTGCTCCGGTTGCACCGCAATATTATTCAAGTGGTAATCGGTGCAGATGCCGAGAATCAGGATAAAATCACTTTTCAAAGATCACGATGGAGCTCCGGACAGCTCGTATTTACCATTCGTGCTGTAGATAAAGAGAGCTACTATGCGCTCCTGCGCACCGATATTCCAAAGCTTATCGAAACCATCAACGAAACGGAAGTAGACCGTTTACAAGATTATAATAAAGAGTTTGGAAATGACCAGCTCGAAGCAAAGATTGAACAAGACTTTGGCATAAGCCTTAACATGCCCAGCGACTTTGAAGTAGCCGTAGAAGGGGCTGAATTCATTTGGCTCAAGCGAGATAGGATTAAATACAAGGGCAATACGGCGCATGAGATCACCCAAGGGCTTATCATCTTTACCTATCCCTACCTTTCAGACACTGCCTTGAAGCCAAGCGCATTGATGCAAGTGCGTGACTCCCTGCTCAAAAAGTATATACCGGGTCCGAAAGAAGGAACTTATATGACCACCGAATACCGCTTCCCGCCTACGAGCGAGGTGACTACCAAGGATAATAAGTATGCGGTAGAAACCCGTGGCCTCTGGAAAACTGAAAACTACTTCATGGGTGGCCCGTTCATAGATCTGAGCACTACGACGAAGAAAGACGAGAAGGTTATTTCCATTTCAGGATTTGCCTTTGCTCCAAACTTTAAGAAACGTGAATTTCTTCGCGAACTCGAAGCCATTTTAAAATCTGCCAGTATCCCACAGGAATAGGCTGGTTTTTAAAATGTGAATAAATCGATCGACATACATCTTGCTTTTAGACGAAAATTAAATCATCTTTATTGTTCGGTCATAAGCTATGAATTACCTCGATCTCCAAACCTACTTTCACCACCACTGCAAAATAAAGCTTCGCTCCGGAAAAGAAGTGTTTGGAGTGCTCTGGGAAGATATTCCTGAAACTCAAAAAGCCATTTATTTCGCGAGTTATATTGAGCATAAAAAAATCATGGCATCTCAAAAAAGCCTTTTGGCCAAACCCGAAGCAATGCTCAAGTTAGAGCTTGATGATATTTTGGGTATAGAGCAAGTGGTGGAAACCACCTAGGTCTCGAGCATTATTAAGAAGGCATACTCCAGTGCTACTTCCCTGTACTTTTCAAATCGACCGGAAGCACCGCCATGCCCGGCATCCATATTGGTGACCAAGTAGAGCGGCCTATCATTGGTGCGTAGTTCCCTTAATTTAGCTACCCACTTGGCAGGTTCCCAATACTGTACTTGAGAGTCGTGCAGCCCAGTGGTGACCAACATAGCGGGATAGTCCTGAGCTATTACATTATCATAGGGCGAGTAGCTTTTTATGTATTCAAAGTAAGTAGGTTCGTTGGGGTTTCCCCACTCGTCATACTCTCCAGTAGTGAGCGGGATGGTTTCGTCAAGCATCGTGTTTACCACATCTACAAATGCCACCTGCGCCACTATCCCATTCCAAAGATCGGGACGCATATTTGCTACCGCGCCCATCAACAAGCCGCCGGCACTGCCGCCCATAGCATAAAGGTGATCGGTCGACGTGTATTGGTGCTTAATCAAAAAAACTGCCGAATCAATAAAATCGTAAAATGTATTCTTCTTTTTGAGCAATTTGCCGTCTTCATACCACGATCGACCCATCTCTTGCCCTCCGCGTATATGAGCTATTGCAAAGGCAAATCCCCTATCGAGCAAACTTAACCTTGGTGAGCTAAAATATGCGTCAAGCGAAAGTCCATAAGACCCATACCCGTATAGCAATAGCGGGGATTCACCATTCCTTTGAAAATCTTTACGATAAACGATTGAAACCGGAATTTTTGTTCCATCCCGACCATCAGCAAAAATCCGCTCTGATGTATATTCTTCATGATCGAAATCCCCCAATACGGGCTGTCGCTTCTTGAGCTCACGGCGCTTCGAGGCCATATCATAATCGTAAATCGATAGCGGTGTGGTAAGCGATGAATAACCAAATCGCAAGATCGCTGTCCCTAGCTCTTCATTGGTAGAAATATGAACCAAAAAAGCAGGCTCGTCAAATGAGACATAGTACTCTTCTTCTGGTTGCGACCAAGGTATCACACGCAACTGTACGAGTCCGTTCTTGCGCTCTTCCACTACCATATAGTCGCTAAAGAGCTCAAAATCTTCAATGAAAAATGCGCTGCGATGTGGGATAACATCCGTCCAATTCTCAGACCCCGTGGCATCGATCGGCGTTTTAGAAACTTGAAAATTATCGGCTCCTGCTGCGTTATGCCTTATGTAGAATGTTTCTTCTAAATGCTCGATTGAGTAATCTCTTCCGCGCTGCCTTTCGGCAAAAATCTTTAACCCTGAGAGCGGCTCGTCGGCAGGCATGAAGCGCACTTCGGATGTCAGAGTACTTCGCGACTCGACAAAAACATAGGCGCGTGATTTCGACAAAAATACCTGACAGTAAAAGGTGTCGTCGTGCTCTTCATAAATTAACTCATCGGCGGCTTGATCGGTGCCTAGGGTGTGCCGATATATCTGATAAGCGCGCAGGGTAGAATCATCTTGAACGGTGTAAAAAACTGTTTTATCATCTGCCGCCCAAACGGTATTTCCAGTGGTGCCTTTTAGATGGTCTGCCAAAAGCTCCCCCGTTCGTAAATCTTTGAAGCGGAGCGTGTAGATGCGGCGGCCTGTAAGGTCTTCTCCAAATGCAATAAGCTGGTTTCCTGAGCTCACATCCAGCGAAGCCAGATGATAATAGGAATGATCTGCTGCTTCAGTATTGGCATTGACCATGATTTCTTCGGCATCATTAAAGTCTGCCTTTCGGCAAAAGATAGGGTACTCCCATCCTTCTTCATATCGCTGATAGTAAGTGTAGCCATTGCTTTGGTAAGGCACGGAGCTATCGTTCTGGGCAATTCTACTTTTAATCTCTTCGAATAAATCGGCCCTGAGTTCCTTTATGCTCTTCAACCCATCTTCTGCGTACCGGTTTTCTGCATTCAGATGTTCCACTACTTCTGGATTTTCGCGGAAGCGTAACCACGAATAGTTATCTATAAGCTCTTGGTTATGAATGCTTTTTTTCTCGGCTTCCTTTTTAGCGGTAGGCCAAATACTGGTTTTGTTGATATCAGGGTTTTCCAATGAAAGTGATTTACTTGAGCGTGCAAAATACGAAGGCCTAAGAGTCCCTACCAGTTTTTCGGGCATAAATCGGAGTTCATTTAGCCCTCCGAAAAAAGTTCTGAAAGCACCGATAGGCTTTTTATCTCTCCCATCCCTTCAAGGTGTATTTGATAATACTCTACGATAGAGTGCAGCAGCGTCCTTCTATTGCTATTGGTTATGCGGGCTGGGACATCACTGTACGCTACCTTGGCCAACTGATCTAAAATCTGGCTTTGGCCTGCATCGAGCATATGCAGAGACTTATACCTATCTCCTTCATACGTTCCGTTTAACAGATCAAAATAAGGCCGGTCGGTGGTCTCAGTGGCCAGAAGGAAAAAAGCCAAAAAAACGGCATAATTTCAGAAGAAAAACAAGGTGGAAATTAGGTGAAAAACGATCGTTTACAAAATAATCTATCGAGCTGTCCAGAAATTCGTACAGCTCTTGATCTGCCGATTCTTCTCTGAGCGATTTTAAAAGTATCTCTGCCAAGAACAGGGCTATAGATGCCTTGAGCGGGTTCAGAATTTGAGATGACTCGCTCTTCAGCTCTAGCGAAGTAAGGGTCTGCACTTGATTTTTTTCGCGAAAATTACAAACTAGCACCACTCTGGTAAGCGGTTGCAATGCGGCCGACCTACCTCCCTTTTTACCAATACCACGCACCATAAAAGGTGTCTGGCCGAAAGCGTGGGTATAAATGGTTACAATACTAGATGAGCTGGAATAGGCAATTTTTCTAAGTACGATCCCCTCGCTGCTCGTAGGCATTTTATTTAATTACGAGTATTTTGCTCACACAGGTTGACTCTCCTTCTGTATCGGAAGATAGTGCGAAATAGACTCCAGTAGCTACACGGGCGCCATTGGTGTTGGTTCCATCCCAGATGGCGGTACCACCATTTGAAACGCTTTTAAAAATAAGGTTTCCCCGTACGTCGGTCACCCGTACCTCGCTATCGCGCTTTAGACCGGTTATAGAGATGGGGCCGCTATAGTTTTCCCTTACCGGGTTAGGATAAACCTTTGTACATTCATTGGTACCGTTACCGGCAGTGGCATCTGAGATATAAGAAACGATCCCTTCTTGGGTTGCTATAAAAACTTCTCCTGTCTTTGGGTCTATCTCGATATCCCTAATATTATTGCTTAACAACGGAGAGTTTTCGGTGGTAAAGCGTGCGATCTCCTCTGTGCCATCTTCAGACATTAAGAAAAGTCCTGCGTCTACTGTTCCCAGCCATTTTCTATTGGCTCCGTCTACGGCTATCGCCGAGACCAATTGACCTTCGAGGAGAAATTGAAAAACGCCATCTTGTTCAACGAGAATCTTTCTGGCATCACTGAAATTTTCCTCTAGTGCATCGAAAGGTGAATAGAACACTGCAATGCCCGCGTCGGTGCCCACCCAAATCTCACCATCCAAATCTTCTTCTATGCACAGCACTTCATCGGAAGGAAGGTCTCCTGCGCCCAATTGAGCGCGCATTAGGCGGGTGCGATCATCGCTGTCGTCGTCTAAATTGCCTTCATCAAATACCACGAGTCCGCCTCTATTTACTATCGGACCATTTCTGTCCCTGCCGATCTACAAGCATGTCGAAGAGAAGCTTATTGACACCAAGACCTTCACTACCTGATATAAGCGAGAAGCTTTTCCAGGTTCCGTCTTTGGTGCGGACAGACATCGGCTCATCGGCATAAGAATTTGCGACCCAAAGATTACCATCTCCATCACGGGCAAAGCCAGCAACCCCCACCCATGGCAAACCATCTGATCTTGGATACTCCCGTCGCTCTCCTAATGATGTGCCGTCAGCGGAATAGAAATTTTGGATAATTCCATCATTCGCTTCCAAAAACCCACTGAAGAATGAGCCTACTAAAATAGTCTCATCTTGTTCAGAATCAATGAAAATGCGCGCTGCATCAAAAAATAATTGATCCAGTAAAACAGGATAAGATTCTCTTGTATAATTTTTCCACACGCCTTCTTCTAAAACATAAAACCCCTCGAGAACGAATCCATTATTCCAATTCCCAGGGCTTACGGGAGCTCCTGTGGCTACTGCCAATATCCCATCGTCAAAATCAAGATCAAAAGCCCTGTTGGAAGCAGGCCCATCAGGAAGAATAAATTCAAACGATTCTCCATCTCTCGACCTCACCAATCCCAGCCTTCCGTCTGCTATCCAAATATTTCCCAACGTATCCGCCACCACGGACTTTATTTCAATCGGCTTATCTCCAAAAGAATTTAGGCTAGTCTTGGTAGTAAAACCATTTTCTTGTTTCAATTCTGCATAAAACCCAAGGGATAGCGTAAGCCCACCGGGTGATGATCGAACATCAGAAATAAAAGGAGTCCCGTTTATATAACTCCAGGTCGAAAGATTTGGATCCCGAATATATAGCCCTGGAAATTCTAAAGAAGGCTGATTAAGGTAGAGACGTCCATTATGAGCGGTTACGTTTAACACATTATCATCGGCTCCCGGAATCGTTTCAATATGTTTCCAGTTAGAGAAGATGGTGAGATCGGAACTCAGCGCTCCTGCGAACAAACCTTCTTCTGTGGCCGCAAAGAGAGTATCGTTTAGGAGGGCGGTTTCATTTACTGACACATTTATGGTGGGGCTTATGGTGTAGCTATCGCTTACTTCCCGCCTTTCGATATCAAGTTTTAGAATGCCAACACCGGTAGATATGTAGGCGATCTTTCCTAAAAATGAGATGTTCCGAATCGATTTGTCGCCTACCACCTGACTGTTTTTGATATCAGAGAAATTTGTGATCGTTCGGTCACTTATAATATCCAGGTTCCCATTTTGGTAGCCTACAAAAACAAGTCCGCGCTCCCGATATGCTCTTAGTAGCACTATTCCAATATCCGATAGGCCATTGATCCGGCTCAACCTGCTCGTACTATGGTCAAGGGTATCATAAATAAATAGGCCATTCTGATTGGCGACATATACTTCCGACTCCAAGAAATCAATATCCACGGCTCTGGAATGATTCA
Source organism: uncultured Cryomorphaceae bacterium (assembly GCA_963836915.1). Classification (GTDB taxonomy): domain Bacteria; phylum Bacteroidota; class Bacteroidia; order Flavobacteriales_D; family Cryomorphaceae; genus Cryomorpha. Next base: position 2,777,531 of record CAWILH010000002.1, read on the forward strand.
GGTAAGATTTCCATGATCCGAGCGGGGACTGGGCAGCTGAATTGATACTGAGCACTACAGCTAAAAGTGGTAGAAAAATGGTTTTCAAGTAATTCATGCAATAGGACATTCGCCAATTAAACGGCAAATTACGTGATTTTATATGCGAAAGGGTAAAATTATGGGTAGCTCCGTGTTTTTTCGAGAAAGGTATTAGCTTTGCATTGCAATCGGCCCGGTAGTTCAACTGGATAGAATATCAGATTTCGGCTCTGACGGTTGGGGGTTCGACTCCCTCCCGGGTCACTAAAAGCATCTCGTATATCGAGGTGCTTTTTTTCATTTCAGTTTCTCCATAGCTTTTGATAATTGAATAGTAGACTTTCCTTTGATGCTTTCTTTTTCCATCGGGCCACTCTCATCCATCACTATCACTTTATCAAACAATTACAAAACAACAAACCCATGATAATTTAACTTTCCATGGCTTTTTATTCGCGAGCGGAGTACGGCCAGATTATTTGTCTTTTAATGGAAGCCGCGAGGGTTTCACCGTTACGGCCAGATTATTTGTCTTTTAACGGAAGCCGTGAGGGTTCCACCGTGCGAACCGCGCGGTTCTCATCCGCCGCTAGCTTTCTGGCACAGAACTTAAATCCAAAAAAGAACCCCAATTTGTATCAATACAAACTGGGGTTATCTGGAGGTCGCGAGCGGAGTACGGCCAGATTATTTGTCTTTTAATGGAAGCCGTGAGGGTTCCACCGTTACGGCCAGATTATTTGTCTTTTAATGGAAGCCGTGAGGGTTCCACCGTGCGAACCGCGCGGTTCTCATCCGCCGCTAGCTTTCTGGCACAGAACTTAAATCCAAAAAAGAACCCCAATTTGTATTGATACAAACTGGGGTTATCTGGAGGTCGCTAGCGGAGTACGGCCAGATTATTTGTCATTTAATGGAAGCCGTGAGGGTTTCACCGTGCGAACCGCGCGGTTCTCATCCGCCGCTAGCTTTCTGGCACAGAACTTAAATCCAAAAAAGAACCCCAATTTGTATCAATACAAACTGGGGTTATCTGGAGGTCGCGAGCGGATTCGAACCGCTGTACGAGGTTTTGCAGACCTCTGCCTAGCCGCTCGGCCACGCGACCCTTTCTTCGAGGGATGCCAAAAGTAAGAAATATACCTTGCAAAGGCATATATCTCTGCCATTATCTTACCGATTCATATTTCCAACTCGATAGAAACTTCATCTACATCGCCATTTATAGGCGGCATTAATTTTCTGACTTTTATCCATGCCTTTGCTATACGCTCATCGGAAGCCTTGATCTTCTGGATGATACGGTATCCTACTTCTTCTATAAGCTTTGATCGCCGACTCATTTCCTGCGCCACTATTTTATTGAGCAAGACGTAATCAATAGTGTCCGAAAGCTTATCGGAATGGAAGGAGTTTGATACGTCGGCATCTACGCGGACATCTACTATATAGTTACCGCCTATGCGCTCTTCTTCGGCCAAGCAGCCGTGGTAGGCGTATATCTTAATGCCTTTTACTTCAATCGTTTGCATCTAGCCGAGTGCTTCTATTCCGCGCTCCATGCGCCGCAGGCTTTCTTCCTTACCTAAAATATGCATGGTGTCAAACATCCCAGGCCCCGCGCCGTATCCTGTTATCAATAATCTCAAGTTTGGAAGTACCGCACCCATGCCAAGGCTTTCCTTTTCCAAAAAATCCTTAAATGCGGTTTCCGTGGCCTCAGCGCCAAAGCTGTCTAAGCCCCCAAGCTTATGCATTAGCTTGGTCATATTGGCAGGAGTCTCGGCCTTCCACTTTTTAGATACGGTTTTCTCATCATAGCTGCTCGGGGCTTCGAAGAAATAATGTCCTTCTTCGATGATTTCATTTGTAAAAGAAGCTCTTTCTTTCATAAGTCCACATACTTTTGCGAGGTAGTCTAAGCTTTTGTCGTAACCTTTTTCTTTTACCTGGCTTTCTATCATTGCTGCGAGTTCTTGATCTGAATGGGTACGCAGATAGTGTTGATTGAACCATTTGGTCTTATCGGGGTCAAACTTAGCTCCCGACTTGCTTACGCGCTCTAGGCTAAAGGCTTCAATAAGCTCTTCCATTGAAAAAATCTCTTGTGGCGTGCCAGGATTCCAGCCCAACAGGGCGAGTGTGTTCACAAAAGCTCCGGCAAAATATCCCCGCTCGCGGTATCCCGAAGATTCTTCTCCCGTGCTGGGATCTGTCCAATCAAGCGGGAAAACAGGAAAGCCCAAACGATCTCCGTCGCGCTTGCTCAGTTTTCCATTGCCATCGGGCTTTAAGAGTAGCGGCAGGTGGGCAAACTCTGGGGCTTTCCAGCCAAATGCTTCGTAAAGAAGAACATGGAGCGGTGCGCTGGGCAGCCATTCTTCTCCCCTTATTACATGGGTGATCTTCATTTGGTGGTCATCTACTATGTTGGCAAGGTGGTAGGTAGGCATTCCATCACTTTTAAAAAGCACCTTATCATCCAGCTGGTTGGTATTTACCACCACCCATCCACGTATGAGATCGTGTACCCGCACTTCTTCATTTCTAGGCATTTTAAACCTGATCACGTAAGGCTCACCCTTATCCATTAGTTCCTTTACCTGGTCTTTACCGAGCGTAAGGCTGTTACGCATGGTCTCTCTGGTTATAGAATTATATTGCGGCGATGCCACCTTTGCCTTTTTGAGCCTTTCGCGCATTTCATCAAGCTCTTCGGGCGTATCGAATGCGTAATAGGCGGTTCCGTTCTCTATTAATGTATCGGCAAAAGCCCTATACCTTTCCTTCCGTTCGCTCTGCTTATAAGGGCCATAATCTCCGCCGAAGGTCGGCCCTTCGTCTGGCACAATACCGCACCACTTCAGTGATTTCACTACATAGTCTTCGGCGCCTTCCACATATCTGTTTTGATCGGTATCTTCTACCCGAAGCAGGAAATCGCCGCCTTGCTTTTTGGCGAATAAATAGTTATAAAGTGCTGTTCTTACGCCTCCCATATGCAAAGGCCCCGTAGGGCTCGGTGCAAACCTGACGCGAATTCGTTCGCTCATTTCTGATTTTTGGAAGCAAAGATAAATGAAAACGCGACAAAGGTAGCTTGGCTTATCTTCGCCAAATGGAAAGTGGATTGGACTATGAGCTGATTGATTTCGGCTCAGGCCGGAAATTAGAGCGCTTTGGCGAAATAACGGTAGACCGTCCAGAAAATCTGGCAAACGGGAAGCCTCTCCTTAGCCGAAAGTATTGGAGCGATGCCAGGGATGGACGCTTCGATGGTGCCAAAGCAGGAACGTGGAGCTGGGATATAGCACAAGATAAAATAGCGCGTTGGGAGTGTAAAATATCCTTACAAAACCAGGCCATCAATCTTATGCTCACTCCGGGAACGTTCAAACATGTAGGAATATTTCCGGAACAGGAAAAACACTGGCTATACTTGGCCAAAAATCTAATCCCAGAAATGCGGGTTCTCAACTTATTTGCATATACCGGTGCCGCAAGCCTAGTCGGTGCACTATGCGGTGCCGATGTCTATCACGTTGATGCATCAAAATCTGCCATTAAATCGGGCCGCCGAAAACGCCAGACGTTCGCAAATCGATTCTATCCATTGGGTATGCGATGATGCGCTAGACTTTGTCAGCAAAGAAGGAAAACGCAAAAACAGCTATGACTTGATCATACTCGATCCACCAGTATATGGGAGAACCCGAAAAAATAAAATCTGGAAGCTCGAAAAACACTTGCCCGATCTTTTATTAGCCGTAAAGGCAATCCTTACCAAGTCAGGAACCGTAATATTGAATACCTATTCACCTTCTCTGAGCCAATCAGACATGGTATCTATTCAACAGGCTTTAGGTTTTAAAATAGTAGAATCGGGAGAGCTTATTTTACTTGACAGGAAAAAGCGCAAGTTGCCCATGAGCAGATACACCAGGGCGGGCTTTCATTGAACCTTAACATTCATTAACTTCACAAACTCGCAGTCGGCCTAATTCTGACTGTACTTTACATTATGGAACAGTCTTATGGGCTTTTGTTAAAAAAGCTGGATGCCTTTACCCGTAAATATTATATAAATCAAATCATTCGTGGATCGCTTTACTTTGTGGCCATTGGGCTCGCTGCCTTTTTAGCCTCCGCTATATTAGAGTATTACGGTCGGTTTTCTTCTGCGGTAAGAGCGGTTCTCTTTTTCTCCTTGGCGGCCATACTGGTCGTACTTTTAGTCAAGTACATTCTCATACCGGCATTTCGGCTGCTCAAAATGGGACAGCTCATCTCGCCTGAGCAGGCTTCCCGTATCATCGGCGCGCATTTTCCCGATGTAGAAGATAAACTCTTAAACACCCTACAGCTCAAGCAAGTATCCAATGTAGCAGGTGCAAATTCTTCTCTTTTGGCGGCCAGCATAGATCAGCGTATTCAGGAATTACAGCCCGTTCCATTCACATCGGCAGTAGACTTTGGTGAGAATAGACGCTACCTAAAATATGTTCTGCCCCCTGTTATATTGGCCATACTGCTATTGATTATTGCTCCCGCCATACTTACAGATGGTGGGAAGCGGATCGTTTCTTATAATTCTTCCTTTACTCCTGAAGCTCCTTTCGAATTCCTTTTGCAAAATGAAAAGCTGGAAGTGCCACTGAATGAAAATTTTGAAGTCACCGTGGTCACCAAGGGCGATTATGCACCCAGCGAAATGAACATAGACCTGGGTGGTAAATCATTTAAAATGAAGCAAAATGGTACGGGAACTTTCACTTATATCTTTAGAAATGTGAGAAACGACGTGCCATTTGCATTTATGGCAGATGGTTTTTCAAGCCAATTTTATCAATTAAACGTTCTTCCAACCCCGTCGGTACTAAAATTTCAAGTTTCTTTCTCTTACCCCAAGTATCTCAATCTGGACAATAATACCATAGATAACACCGGCCACCTGCGCGTGCCAGAGGGAACGGAAGTAGCCTGGAATTTCAACACAAAGAATGCCCAATCTTTATTGATCGCTTTTCGCGATACAGCGGTGCGCCTTAACGGTGATAAAAACAGCTTCTCTTTCCGAAAACGGGCTATGCAATCTGAAGGCTATCGGGTGGCTGCCCTAAATACTGTGGTAGGTGGCAAAGACACGATTGACTATAGACTAGAAGTGATCAAAGATGCCTATCCCCGCGTGCAGGTGCAAGAAAGCAGGGACACTATCTCGGAAGGTATGGTATACTTTGCAGGAGCTATAAGCGATGATCATGGCATTCGAAACCTTTATTTTCACAGCACTACGAGTAAAGCAGATGGAACAGAAACGATAACGAAAGAGGCAATCCCTATCTCGGGAAATCAAGGACAAGAGTTTCTGCATTACGCAGACTTTAGTGCAGCCGGGCTTCAAGCAGGCGATAAAATAACCTACTACTTCGAAGTATGGGATAATGACGGTATAAATGGCTCAAAGTCAACTAAGTCTGCCAAGCGATCCTTTCAAGCTCCCACCCTAGGCGATCTGGAAGATGATCGTAAAGAGACCGCCGAAAAAGTAAAAGAGAAAATAGAGAAGAGCATTGAACAGGCTGCTGAGCTTAAAAAGGAGTTAAAAGAGCTGAATAAAGACCTGCTCCAAAAGAGCGAAATGACATGGCAGGATAAGAAGAAAATGGAAGACCTCCTAAAGAAACAAAAAGACTTAGAGCGAAATGTAAATGAACTTAAAAAAGACCGCAAAGAGTCGCAGCAGAAACAAGAAAACTATCTCCAGCAAAGCGAAAATATCATGGATAAGCAGAAACAGCTTGAAAAGATGTTTGACGAGCTGATGAGCGATGAGATGAAGGAAATGTACCGCAAGCTTGAAGAGATGATGAAAGAGCTCGATCAGGATAAAATACGTGAGCAGCTCGAAGACATGGAGATGAGCTCAGAAGAGCTTGAAAAAGAACTGGACCGTACCCTTGAAATCTTCAAACAAATGGAATTTGAACAAGAGTTTGAGAAGACCATGGAAAAACTGGAAGAGCTGGCCGAAAAACAGCAAGAGCTTAGCGAGGAGAGCGCTACTGGGGAGACTGAAAAAGAAGACCTGAAACAAAAGCAGGAAGACCTGAAGAAAAAATTTGAAGAAGTAAAAGAAGACCTCGACGAACTGGAAAAGAAAAATGGAGAGCTAGAACGGCCAACCGACATGCCGGAAACCGATGAGATGGAAAAGGAGATCAGTGAAGAAATGGAGAAATCTGAAGAGCAGCTCGATCAAAATAAAAAGAAAAAAGCTTCAGAGTCTCAAAAAAATGCCGCTGATAAGATGGACGAGCTGGGACAGAAGATGAAGGCAGCCATGAGCAGCTCCCAATCAGATAACATGGAAGAAGATATGGATGCTTTGCGGGCATTGCTCGAGAATATTATCCAATTATCATTCGACCAAGAAGGTATAATGGAATCGCTAAAATTAATAGATAGGGATGATCCGAAATATGTCGACTTAGGTCAAAAACAGAAAAAACTTGAGGATGACAGTCAGATGGTGGAAGATTCCTTATTTGCACTAAGCAAAAGAATTGCCCAGCTATCTTCTATCGTAAATAAGGAAATAGGGATAGTGAACCAAAATATAGCGAGTGCGCTGGCTAATATTGGAGAACGCCGCACCGCCAATGCGGCAAATGATCAACAATATGTGATGACGAGCTATAATAATCTGGCATTGCTTCTAGATGAAGCCCTACAGCAAATGCAAATGGCTATGGCCAACCAGATGCCGGGCAAAGGAAATTGTGAAAAACCAGGTGGCAAAGGCTCAAAACCATCTGAAGGTAAGATGAGCAAAATGCAGGAAAAGATGGGTAAGAAGCTGGAAGAGATGCAAAAAGCTATGGAAAAAGGAAGAAAGCCCGGTGGCGAAAAACCTGGTATGGGACAAGGGCAAGGCATGAGCAAAGAGATCGCAAAAATGGCGGCAGAACAAGCGGCGATCAGAAAAGAAATTGAGAAGATGGCGCAAGAGCTAAATCAGCAGGGTAAAGGAGAAGGTAAAGGATTAGAAAATATCGCGGAACAGATGGAAGAGACCGAAAAAGACCTCGTAAATCAAGATATATCGCGGGAAACCCTGAAGCGGCAAGAAGATATATTGACCCGCCTGCTTGAATCAGAAAAAGCTGCAAGGGAAAGGGAATACGATAATCAACGTGAAAGCAAAAGTCCGGGCGCAATTACACCCAGTAACCCAGAACAATATTTGGAGTATAACCGCAGGAAAGCGAAAGATGTTGAATTACTGCGAACTGTGCCCCCTGATTTGAAGCCCTATTATAAAGATCGGGTAAATGAATATTTTCTTAAATTTGACAGCTAAGATCAAGATCTCAATCAATATCAATTGAACCATTATGGAGCGCATTTCTTTTCCTTCGAAAGGTGAAAATATAACAATAGTAGAACGGTTGGTCGATGACCTTTGCGAGCGATATCAAGTAGCTGAAGAGTATTATGGCAACATCTTGATCGCCTTGACAGAAGCTGTAAATAATGCCATTTACCACGGCAATAAGCAAGATCCCGATAAGGAAGTGGTATTGCGCTACAAAGCCGAAAAAGATCATTTCTCCTTTACCGTAGAAGATCAAGGCCCTGGTTTTGATTACGATAATGTTCCCGATCCTACATCTCCAGAAAATTTAGAAAAACCCAATGGTAGAGGCGTGTTTTTGATGCGTAACCTTTCCGACGATATTTCATTCTCCGAAGAAGGCCGAATAGTTGAGATTAAGTTCCACAATCTCTCCAGTCCTGTTCCTATTACAGCATAAATTATTTCCCCATTGGAAGTAAGCTTTAATGGCCATCTAGATTCCTTCCCGGTTCTCAATCAGTACGAGATTTCTGAATGGCTCGTTTCATCCATTGAAAATGAAGGGAAAAAGCTAGGTAATGTCGACGTGAACATCCTTTCCGACATAGAATTACTACGGATCAACCAAAAATTTTTAAATCACGATACCTTCACGGATATCATCACTTTCGACTATTCTGAAAGAGAAGTCATTTCGGGAGAGCTACTGATCAGCTATGATCGCATACTAGAGAATGCACAAAAATACAACGCACCTATTTCTAAAGAGCTCCATAGAGTGTTGATACACGGTATCTTACACTTATGTGGTTATAGTGATAGATCGGCTGAAGAGAAAACGCAAATGACTGAAAAAGAAGATTATTACCTATCTTTGCGCACTTTTTAATATTCAAGAGCACCTTCTCAAAATGCTGAAAGAGTATGACGTAATAGTAGTAGGAGCAGGCCACGCAGGCAACGAAGCAGCAGCGGCGGCCGCTAATATGGGTTCTTCCGCACTTCTTATTACCATGAATATGAATACTATCGGTCAAATGTCGTGCAACCCTGCGATGGGTGGTATTGCCAAAGGTCAGATAATACGCGAAATAGATGCTCTTGGAGGATACTCTGGAATAGTGAGTGATCGCAGTGCTATCCAATTTAGAATGCTTAACCTATCTAAAGGCCCGGCCATGTGGAGCCCGCGAACACAAAATGACCGTCAGCGATTTCTAGAAGAGTGGCGCATGATGCTTGAGAGGACACCTAATGTAGATTTCTTTCAAGATATGGTAACTGGCTTGGTTCTCCACAACCACCAAGTAGTCGGAGTTCGCACAGGACTCGGTATTGAGATAAGGGCTAAATCTGTCATACTTACCAGTGGTACATTTTTAAATGGCCTGATACATATCGGCGAAAAGAATTTCGGTGGTGGACGAGCTGGCGAAAGTGCATCAAGAGGCATCACCGAGCAACTCGTCGCGCTAGGTTTTCAAAGTGGCCGTATGAAAACTGGCACTCCCCCGAGGCTTGATGGCAGAAGTCTCGACTATTCAAAAATGGAAATACAGACTGGAGATTCTAACCCTGGCAAGTTTTCATATTCAGATACGGTTCCGGTTAGAGATCAACTTCCCTGTTATATTACCTATACCAATTCAGATGTGCATGACACGTTGAAGGAAGGCTTCGATAGATCGCCTATGTTCAATGGGCGAATCAGCTCAACCGGTCCGCGTTATTGTCCTTCTATTGAAGACAAGATCAATCGCTTCTCCGAAAGAGACCGCCACCAACTATTTGTAGAGCCAGAAGGTCGTAACACCGTAGAGATTTATCTCAACGGGTTCAGCTCAAGTCTTCCAGAAGATGTTCAACTTAGGGCGCTTCATTTGATCCCTGGTTTGGAAAGCGCAAAGATTTTTCGCCCTGGCTATGCCATAGAATATGATTATTTTCCACCTACCCAACTTACACATACGCTCGCGACTAAAATTCATAATAATTTATTTTTTGCAGGTCAGATAAATGGAACTACTGGCTACGAAGAAGCAGCCTGTCAAGGACTTATGGCGGGAATCAACGCGCATCAAATGGTGCATAACAAAGCGCCTTTTACACTGCAGCGGAGTGAGGCGTATATTGGGGTTTTAATTGACGATTTAATAACTAAAGGCACGGAAGAACCTTATCGCATGTTCACTTCACGGGCTGAGTTTCGCATTCTTTTGAGACAAGACAATGCTGATCTCCGCCTTACGGCGAAAAGTCACGCAATCGGGCTGGCGTCTGATGCGAAGTTCGAACGTGTAATTTTAAAGCAGAAATCTATTTCTACCTACAAGAGTATATTCAGTAAGACTGGTATTACGCCAGACGAGATCAATCCTTTTTTAAAATCTATTTCTTCTAGTCCGGTTAAGCAGCAGGTGAAAGCAGCGTCTGTCATAACGCGGCCCAATGTTTCTACTGAGCATTTGATAGCTGCGAGCGCTCCGCTTCGCACTGCATTGATAGATGCATTTGATGGTTTAGATGAGCGTTTGCGAAATGAAGTCTCAGCTTCAGCCGAGATTTTTATGAAATATGAAGGATATATAGATCGGGAACAGGAGATGGCTGAAAAGATGATTCGTTTAGAAGACGTATTACTGCATCCAGACTTTGACTACGATGTTTTAAAAAGCCTGAGTTCTGAAGCCAAAGAAAAGCTCAAGGAGATTAAACCCAAATCTATTGGTCAGGCAGCGAGAATCAGTGGGGTATCCCCGTCAGATGTCTCTGTTCTACTCGTAAGGCTCGGTAGATAGTTTCACGTGGAACACTCTCAAGATATACCTAGGGCCTTCACCCAAACGCGTTGCCTGATCTGCGCGAGTGGAGATATAAAAACCTACTTAAAAGTTAAGGATCACAGCATATCACAAGAACAATTTGAACTTAGACAATGTAGTAGCTGCAGCTTCATCTTCACAGATCCTAGGCCCTCTGATTCAGAACTCGGCCGGTATTATGAATCAGAAAATTATATTTCGCACAGCACTAGTAATAAAGGGCTCGTGAATAAACTCTATTTGGGTTTACAAAAACTTAATCTCCATATAAAATTCCGCTCCTTGCGGAAATATGTTTCACGTGGAACATGGGCTGACTATGGAGCAGGAACCGGTGCCTTCGTTCGGTATTTAAACCACAAAAAGATTCGCGCCATTGGGTTTGAGCCATCAGAGATTGCCCGCGCAAATGCACTGACAGAAGGTACCAAACTTCAAACTACCCTAAACTACCATGACAAAGAGCAATTTGCCTGTATCACGATGTGGCACGTTCTCGAACATATTCCAAACCCTGAAAAAATTCTCGAAAGCCATCGCTCCAGCCTACTTGCCGACGGTATTCTGGCTATAGCCGTACCCATGATCGACAGCTACGACTCAATGCACTACAAAGAATTTTGGGCGGCGCTCGACGTCCCCCGCCATCTTTGGCATTTTACTCCAGCCCATCTGATTACCCTCGTAGAAGGCGCTGGGTTCAAATATATCCAGACCCATTCCCTTCCCCTCGATGCCACCTACGTCTCTCTCTTAAGCGAACAATATAAAAAGGGAAGCATGCTCTCAGGAATTTATAGAGGACTCTTTTCAAACATAATTGCAAAACTCACCAGGCGTTCCTATTCAAGCCAAACGCTAATCTTCCAAAAACTTCCTTAGATGCCCCAAAAATCCACTTAACTGCGTCATGAGTCCATCCACCTTATCGTATCGATGAAAAGCGATTAGCCGTAGATTTTCGTAAATCATTCACTATTAGAACTATACATGTTTTCTCTTAACTAATAAATCCCCTACCTTCGCAAAAACTTATTATGGAATTAATGAACCCTTCAAAAAAAGCAGATATCAAACCCGTTCTTAATAGGCTCGGAATAAATTCAAAAAATAAAGGCTGCTCCACTGGAAAAGAATCTTTCGGATCTGGCAATATGCTAACCAGCTACTCACCTGTAGATGGCGAAGCTATAGCAAGCGTAACCACAGCCACTGAAGGTGACTATGCAAAGGTTATCGCATCGGCCAAAAAAGCATTCACTTCTTGGCGAACCACGCCCGCCCCTCAACGCGGCGAAATAGTACGACAATATGGCAATGAATTACGAAAGTACAAGGAAGATTTGGGGATGCTCGTTAGCTATGAGATGGGTAAGTCTTACCAAGAAGGTCTCGGAGAAGTTCAAGAGATGATTGACATATGTGATTTTGCTGTTGGTCTTTCACGACAGCTTCATGGTCTCACTATGCATAGTGAGCGCCCAATGCACCGTATGTATGAACAGTACCACCCACTTGGGGTGGTAGGAATAATTTCTGCATTCAACTTTCCGGTCGCCGTTTGGAGTTGGAATACCGCACTAGCTTGGGTTTGCGGCGACGTTTGCATCTGGAAGCCTTCAGAAAAGACACCTTTATGTGCTATTGCTTGCCAAAACATCTTCACGGGCATAGCAGAGAGCAACAACCTACCTGAAGGTATAAGTTGCCTTGTGAACGGAGACCATACAATAGGTGAACTCCTAACAAACGACATTAACATCCCATTGATTTCCGCCACAGGGTCTACCCGTATGGGTAAAATAGTTGCTCAGGCTGTCGCCAAAAGACTCGGTAAAACGCTCCTTGAACTTGGGGGTAACAATGCAATGATCATTAGCAAAAATGCCGATCTCAATATCGCCCTTCCTGGTATCGTCTTTGGAGCAGTAGGTACAGCCGGCCAACGTTGCACGTCCACCCGAAGAGTAATCATTCACGAGTCCCGCTACGAAGAGCTCAAATCGGCCCTTGTAGATGCTTACAACCAATTAAAAATTGGTGATCCACTTAACGAAACCAACCACGTAGGCCCATTGATTGACAAAGATGCTGTGACTGCCTACCAAGATGCACTCACAGCTGTGATAGATCAAGGAGGATCCGTTCTTGTACATGGTGGCGTATTGACTGGTGAAGGATACGAATCCCAATGCTATGTAAAACCCGCCATAGCAGAAGTTGAAAATTCATTCCAGATTGTCCAGCACGAGACATTCGCTCCCATCTTATACCTTATGAAATATGCCACCCTCCAAGAGGCCATCCAATTGCAAAATGGGGTTGCTCAAGGCCTATCTTCTTCCATCATGACCACCGACATGCGTGAAGCGGAACTTTTCCTTTCACAAAATGGTTCAGACTGCGGAATTGCCAACGTCAACATAGGCACATCGGGTGCAGAAATAGGCGGTGCTTTTGGAGGCGAGAAAGAAACTGGCGGCGGAAGGGAATCAGGGAGCGATGCCTGGAAAATATATATGCGTCGACAAACCAATACGATCAACTACGGCAGCGATCTACCGCTAGCACAAGGAATCAAATTCGACTTATAACTGGATATCCGTTATAACGATCTAAGCCCTTTCTACCCCGGAAGGGCTTTTTTTGTTCGTCTGCTCAGAGTCCACGCTTTACACTGACCATTAAACATTGTCTTTCTATAAAGCTATTTTCGCCACTCTTGACGCATGCCTGCCCCCTTCAAAGGAAGTGCTCAGAAACGCATTTACGATTTCCCAAGCTTCGTCAGTTGATATGAACCGTACTGGCAACGCCAATACATTTGCATCATTATGTGCCCTTGCCAATTCCGAGATCTCCGCAGTCCAACAAACAGCACACCTTATTCCATTATGCTTATTTGCAGACATTGCAATACCATTGGCAGTTCCACAAATAACTATTCCCATTCCCGCCTTTTCCTTTATAACCTCACTGGCCACAGCATGTCCAAAATCAGGATAATCTGCCCTTTCACTTGAAAACGTACCTTTATCGATACAGGTGAAACCTACAACTTTTAATTTCTCGATCAGCGTAGTTTTGAGCTCAAAACCCGCATGATCACTACCAATTGCGATCTCTTTCATACTAAAAATTGAACGCAAATGTATAAATAATAATCATTCTAACTTTTGAACATAAGCCAAACCATTAATCCTAATTACCTTATGATCAAGGTTTAAATTATCCACTTATACCGTCTTATAGTTCCGTTTTACTCATAACACGTGGATAAGTAATCCATAAGAATATTAGGATCATACCGGTATAAACCTGCTTGACAAAATAAAATGAAATACTATTAAAAAAGAATCAAATAAATCCATAAGTAAACAACATATTTTGATGCATTACTTTATAGATCTCTTGAACAAATGAAAAGCAGTTATGATTTTTCGCGATGTTAAAAGACTTCACGATTGTAGTATGTATGATAAACTAGAGAATTCTTCAATTGTTAACTCAGTGTTACTAACTTTGAACAAGTCGCAAACCGGCCCATCTGTATAAAGAAAAACCAACAGTACTGACATGTATATTACATCATATTTTAAATATTTAAATAAAGATAATGTATTAAGATCCTTGCTTCTGACGACAGTTGCGTTGGGCTTAGATTATGCCGTCCTTGCACAAGGAAAGTACACAGAATACAAATATGATAATGGAGTTATATCAAGCGCAGGGTACCTTTTGGACGGTAAACCAGACGGATACTGGAAAACCTTTTATCCCAATGGAAACATCAAGTCTGAAGGGAATAGATCAGATTTCCAGCTTGACAGCCTTTGGGTTTTCTATGCCGAAAACGGAGAAAAAAAATCAGTAAGTGAATACAAGAATGGTAAGAAAAACGGGGTTACTGACATCTACCAGAATGGCGTGCTGAAAACCAGAGAGTATTATTCCAATGATCGACGCGTAAACGAGTACGTTGAATATTATCCCACCGGCGAAGTACTCAGGAGAATACCTATCGAAGAAGGAAAAGAAAGCGGCAGTGGGTTTGAGTACGCCCTTGACGGAAGAGTGATAAGTCTTATAGAGTATGCTGATGGCTACTTGAAGAGAATTGACAAGGTAAATAGAGAAGATACGAATGGCAATAAACGCGGACCATGGGTTAGTTTTCATGCAAACGGTGTGATTAGCATGGAGGGATACTTCATGAATGACAAGAAAAATGGTGTTTTTAAAACATACGATACCAGAGGTGATTTGAAAACCCTAGAAAAGTATCGTGATGATGTGTTGGTGCGGGACAGCGAAGAGTCGATAATACTTGATATCAGAAACACTTTCTATTCAGACGGAACTGTAAAATCGAGCGGGGGCTATGTGGATGGAAAGAAAGAAGGTACGCATAGAATATATGATGAAGAAGGCGAAATTGCATCAGGTCAAATATTTGATAGGGGAACACTTACAGGCGAAGGACTGGTAGATAGACCGGGTAATTTCCAAGGAGATTGGAAGCTTTATTTTGAGTCTGGGGAGCTACTCGCCAAAGGCGCATATTTGAATAGCGAACGCACGGGCGAGTGGGTATTTTATTTTAAAAATGGAAAAATAGAGCATAGGGGCAAGTACGATGAAGGTTTACCACAAGGAGATTGGAAGTGGTATCATCCCAACGGTGTTTTAAGACGAAATGACTACTACCGCCGAGGTAAAGAAGATGGCCATTCTTTAGAGCAGGATGAAGATGGAAATATAATTTCGGAAGGGGAGTATGTCAATGGGTATCGTGAAGGCCAATGGTTTTACCATGTAGGAGACCATACAGAGAAAGGAGCCTATTTGGATGGCGAGCGGCAGGGAGAATGGATTTATGAGTACCCCGGCGGACAATTGAACTTTAAAGGAGAGTATATAGCAGGTTTAGAGACGGGCAAGCATAAATGGTATCATCCCAATGGACAACTAAAGAAAGAAGGTAAATACAGTAGCGGGCTTCGGGTAGGAAACTGGGCGACCTATAGTGAAGATGGAGCAAAAACGTTGGAAGTGAAGTATAAGAATGGAAAAGAAATTAAAATTAATGGATCTAAGGTGATCGTTGCGGATGGTACGGATAAAGATGATGAAGAAGTGTTGTGACATTATAAGCCACTGACCGTGCACCATATGATTGCCAAGAAGCGGGAGTTGATTATATTTAAAAATCTGTTAATTTGTACTTGAAATAGCCAAGACTTCTAATTTTCATTTGTCCATGAATGAAAAACAATCCAACTAAAGTTATTATGGGGGCTAGTGGAAAACCAGAAGCGATGCAAAAGAAAACGGATGTGGTATTAGCGAGCGACATTATCAGAAGTTCCCTAAATAATATATTTTCTTGCTCTTTAGATCTCAGCATAACGGAGTGTAATGACCGTGGTGCGCAAACATTAGGCTATTTAAGAGCTGAATTGCTTTCTAAGCAAATGGGGAAAATTATTAAAGATGTGAAGGCATTTGATAAGATAATAGCCCATGTAAATGAGAAAGACCGATACGAAGGAGAGACCGTATTGATCGATAAAAAAGGGGAAAGCCATGAAGTTTTTATTGGGGTTTCACCATTAAGAACAAGTAGCGGAGAGAAAGTGGGATATTTATGCAGTTTCCGGGATAATGCTGAATTGAAAGCATGGCAGATGAAAGTAACCGTAAAAGATGAGCGTTATATAGATCTGTTTGAAAATGCGAGTGATTTAATACATGGTGTAGATAAATCGGGACGGTTTATTTATACCAATAGATCATGGAGCAAATGTTTGGGATATTCAAAAAAAGACCTTCAGTCGATTCGTATTTTCGACCTTATTGACCCACCGGAACTGAAGCAATTCAAAGCATCGTTCAGTAAAGCATTTTCCGGTCACACGGGTGTCTCACAGGTGTGGAAGCTGCGCACAAAAAAAGGTAAGACCCTTTTGGTAGAGAGCCGGGATAACCTAAAATACGAAGAAGGAAAACCACAAATCTTGCGTAGTATCATGCGCGACATGACCTCTACCGCAGCAGCAGAGCAACTGGCGCTGGAGCAGGCTGCAAAAATACAGGCCATTTTCGACAACGGAAAAATAATGCTCTGGACGGTAAACCGAAAAACCGAACTCACATCTTTTAATCAGGAATACTCCGACACGATAAAAAATTTATATGGCAAGAGCCCTAAGATAACCTTAGATGATTCAACTCCAAAAGATAAATTTGCTTCGGATGCCTATCATAATTTTTGGGAGAAAAAGTACAAGGAAGTCTTCCGATCTGGGAAAAATGCTTTTTTTCAAACAAAAACCAAAGATCCAAGCGGCAAAATATTTCACAGGGAGATATACCTGAGACCCATACATACCGGAAAAGATAAATCAAAGGTGACCGAGGTGGCGGGTATGGGAGTAGATGTAACAGAAAAAAAACAAACGGAGCGCATCATGAATGAGCAGTCTGAGAAGATTAAAATCATCTTCAACGCTGCCAATCGAATGATATGGTCTTTAGATATAGATGGAAAACTCACTTCGTTTAATGATGTTTTCAAGAATAAACTTAAGGAACGGTTTGAGGTAGATGTCAATTTGGGCATGGATGGCGTGAAAATAGGTAGAGAGATTGGGGTGAGTTTTAATGGTGGATGGAAAACCTTACTGCGCCGACTTTCAGAAAAATCAAAGCTGCAATACGAAGCAGTGGTAACTGATAAAGATGGAAAAGCGCATATAGAAGATGTAGCACTATCGGCCATTTACAACGAGGATGGAGAAGTATGGGAAGTGGCCTGCCTATCGCAAACGGTAACGTTTAAAAAAGTCGCAGAACGGAAGCTGAAGGAGCAGGCTGCAAAAATAAATGCCATTTTTGATAGCACGGCCATGCTTATATGGACGGTAGATAAAGACATGCGCATTGTTTCTTTCAACAAAACATTTGCCGATAACCACTATCATCTATTAGGGAGCTATGTAGGCATTGGCAATAATTTCATTACTACGTTGGGCAATAGCGTGAAAGACGAGTCTATCGTAAAATTGAAGCGTTTCTATGAATTGGCTTGTACTGGTACCCGCCAGCAGTTTGAAGGGGTGCTGATGGGTAAAGACGGAGAGAAGCGTTGGATGGAAACTTTTTTAAGTCCTATTTTCAAAGAAGGGGGGGAAGTATCGGAAATATCCTGTCTTACTTATGAGATTACCGACAAAAAGCAGATTGAAGAGCAAATGAGAAGTAGTATTTCTGAAAAGGAAATCCTTCTCCAGGAAGTTCATCACCGGGTGAAGAATAATTTGCAGGTAATAAGCAGTATATTAAATCTTCAGACTTCGTACGTCAAGGATGAGAACTCACTTAATATTTTGCGCGAAAGCCAGAATAGAATAAAATCTATGAGTTTTATTCATGAGTCACTGTACCAGACCGGAGATTTTTCGCACATCGAATTTAGCTCTTATATGCTGGCATTGTGCAAAAACTTAGTGCATTCATATGCCATTCATTCAGATACTGTTGAGCTTAAAACTGAGCTAACCAAAACCTTCCTTTCGCTAGATCAAGCCATACCAAGCGGGCTTATAGCCAATGAACTTATCTCCAATGCCTTGAAATACGCATTTGAAGAAGGGACGAAAGGAGAGATCTACATGGGTATATCTGATCAAGATAATCAGATAAGGCTTGAAATAGGGGATAATGGGCGAGGCTTGCCGGAGGGATTAGATCATAAAAATTCTGACTCCTTAGGACTTCAACTCGTGCACACTTTGGTAGATCAACTGGATGCGGAGATCCATGTTGACCTGAAAGGAGGCACAAAATATTTAATTACCTTTGACAAACAATAATTTACAATAAATCATGGCAAAAACGAACGTACTCGTCGTAGAAGATGAAAGCATAGTTTCAAAAGATATACAGCACAGCCTTAAGAAGTTAGGATATAACGTAGTAGGCTCGTCATCAACAGGGGAGAAGGCCGTAGAATTGGCGCTCGAATTACAACCAGACATCGTGTTGATGGATATAATGCTAAAGGGAGAAATGACCGGTATCGATGCAGCTGAAGAGATTAGAGCATCCTTGAGCATACCGGTTATATTTTTGACTGCGTATGCGGATGAAGGCACCTTAGCCAAGGCTAAGGTAACCGAGCCTTACGGATATATCATCAAGCCTTTCAAGGAAATAGATATTCATACTTCCATTGAAATGGCCATCTATAAGCACCTTAAGGAAAGTGAAGTACGCAAGGAGCGGGATTTACTATATTCTCTGGTAGAAAATAAGGATACCAAAGACTTCATTTTCGTGAAGTCGAATAGCAGATTGGTTAAGCTTAAGACGGCCGACCTTTATTTTGTGGAGGCATTAAAGGACTATGTGGTCATAAACGCACTCACGAGTAGATATACCATTCACTCTACTATGAAGGATATTGAGAAGAAGCTTCCTTCCGAAGAATTTGTGAGGGTGCACCGATCGTTTATCGTAAGATTGGATAAAATTGCTGCTATTGAGCAACCAAACCTTATTCTTGAGAATGATAAGAAGGTGATACCCATAGGTGGATCATACAAGGAGGAATTGAGCAACCGGATTAATCTGGTTTAAACCATGCGGAAGTCGAGTTGCTTCAACACCAGGTCGGCACCTTTTACTTCTACTCTCACCTTGTCGCCAAATTCGAATACTTCTTTATACTTACTGCCCACGACTTGGTTTTTCCGCTCATCGTAGCTGTAGGTGTCGTCGGTAAGGCTATTAAGTGGAACCATACCTTCTACCTTGGTGTTGTCGAGCTCCACGTAGAGGCCCCAACGAGCAAGACCGCTTATACTACCTTCGAAGGTCTGTCCAATCTTATCAAGCATAAATTCTACTTGCTTGTATTTTATGGAAGCGCGCTCAGCATCTGATGCGCGTTTTTCCATTTTTGAAGAATGCTTACAGAGGCGCTCTAACTCATCGCCCTTAGGGGCGTTGCCACCAGAGGTGTATGCGTGAAGCAGTCTATGTACGAGTACATCGGGATATCTGCGTATGGGCGATGTGAAGTGGGTATAATAATCAAACGCCAAACCGTAATGGCCAATATTCTCGGTGGTATAAATGGCTTTTGACATGGTGCGAATCGCCATTTGTTTGACAATATCTTCTTCAGGCTTGTCTTTCACCTTTTCCATGAGTTCATTAAGCGCTCTAGAAGCCTGTTCAGGCTTGGTACTTTTCAAATTGTATCCTAATCTGGCTACGAACTGTTTTAAGTTTTGAAGTTTTTCCGGGTCAGGTAAATCGTGAACCCTATAAACGAAAGTTTTGGGCGTTTTGCCCTTTTTTGGCATACCGATATGCGCGGCTACACGCTTATTTGCCAAGAGCATAAATTCTTCAATTAAGAAGTTGGCTTCTTTCATGCTCTTGTGATATACCCCTATCGGTTTCCCATTTTCATCAAGTTCAAACTTTACTTCTACACCGCTAAATTCCAGCGCCCCATGTGCGAGCCTGTCTTTTCTCATCTGTTTAGCCCAAGTGTGCAGTTGTGAGATTTCTTTCTTGCACTCACCATCCTTTCCTTCTATTATCTCCTGTGCCCCTTCATAGGTGAATCTCTTGTTACTGCGAATAATGGTTTTTCCAAACCACTCGTTAGTTACTTTTCCACCTTTATCAAAATGAAATATGGCTGACATACAGAGCTTATCTTCATCAGGACGTAAAGAACACACGAAATTAGAAAGCACTTCTGGAAGCATAGGAACTACGCGATCTACCAGATATACTGATGTAGCCCTGTTCTCGGCTTCGGTATCCAATATAGATCCCGGCGAAACGTAATGCGAAACATCAGCTATATGCACCCCCACTTCATAGGTATTGTCGTCTAACTGTCTCAAGCTTAGGGCATCGTCAAAATCTTTGGCATCATGGGGGTCGATCGTAAACGTCATCACATCGCGAAGGTCTTTCCGGCGCGCTATCTCTTCTTCCGAAATGGTTACATCCACTTTGTCAGCAGCTTCTTTTACCCCATCAGGAAACTCGAAGGGCAGGCCAAATTCAACCAAGATTGCGTGCATTTCTACGTCATTGTCGCCCGGGTCACCAAGCACAGAGACCACTTTGCCAAATGGAGACTTTTTAGGATCGTCCCAACCGCTGAGTTCGACTACAACCTTTTGCCCGTTTTTTGCTTTTTTTAGCTTGCGCAAATCGATGAAAAAGTCGACATGTACTCTTTGATTTGAAGGAATAAGAAAAGCGTGCTTATCGCTGATCTCGATGATGCCCACGAATTGTTGGGTGCTTCTGCTTAATACGCTCAGCACTTTTCCTTCAGGTTTTCCGCGTTTTCCGCCGAGTATTGACAGCTCTACCAAGTCACCGTGCAGTGCTACTCCCGTGTTCTTTTCAGATATGTAGATGTCATCTTTTAAAGACTCGATAGTGACGTACGCTGCCCCCGATTTGGTAAAATCTATGATACCTTGAAGCTTTGCCAATTGATCTGGGTTTAGTTTAAATTTTCCGCTTTGCGGTGCTATCAACTGATCGATACCCACCAATTCGTTCAATAATGAAAATACGCTTTTGCGTTCTTCGGGATTGGTAACCCCTAGCCTTGCAGAGATTTGTTTGTGGTTCAGTATTTTAGACGGCTCTTCCCTAAATAGCGACATGATGGACGACGTCATGGTTCGCTTACTGGTTCCTTTTGATTTGCCTTGCGGCTTTCTCGTTTTTTTCTTTCCCATAATTAGTGCCGTTAAGGTAAATAAAACGTAGGTCGGAAGAAAAGACTTCTTCTCATTCTATCAACAATCAAAACCTAAGTAATCAAGCCTTGGCCTATAGTTGGATTTGTTGGTGGGAAGGGGGCATTAGCGATTACCCCAAAGAGTACTCACTAAGAAAAGACACCTAGAATGCCCTATGCTCTGTTTTTAATAACTCCGATGAGAACCCTTATCGCTTTATTTACGTAGGAAATTAAGCGTTGAATTTATTCAGATCGCTACGTTGAAAAGAAATAGCAGTAGACGGTTTACAGAGTAGACACAATACTTTACATTAGCAGAGCACCTTAAATGGTGTACTATGAAAATATTTGCACCAATTATTCTTGTTCTAAGCTCTTTCTGCTGTTTCGGTCAACAAGTACCAGAAATGGACGAAAAGGATACGCAGTCCATATTTAAGGCAAGCTATATTTATAATATAGCCAAAGGGGTAGACTGGCCACAAGACTATAAGACAGGAACCTTTGTAATATCGGTTATGGGTAGTGGAAACATCTACCAAGAGCTTATTAAAAAATACAATTCAAAGCAGATCGGCAGTCAGCAAATAGAAGTGAAGAAATTGTCTAAAACCTTAAATATCAGTAGATGTAATATATTGTACGTGGGTAGAGAGTATAGCGACATGCTTCCAGAAATAGCCCAAGCGCTGGCAGGAAAATCTACATTGATTATTGCAGATAAAGCGGGTGCATTGAGCAAAGGCGCGGCAGTAAACTTTATGTTCCATGATAATAGGCTTGATTTTGAACTAGATCAAAAAAACGCTGCATCCCGCAAACTGTTTGTAGGAAATACCATCAAGAGTTTAGCTAAAAGTGTAGAATGATAGCCATGAAAAAACTCATTTACATATCCATACTCTTACTTTTTTCACTTCCGCAAGCGGTGATGAGCCAGGGTGACGAAAGCATGGAAAAGGCTTTCTTGCTTTATAGAGAAGGAAGGCTGACCGAGGCTGCTACAATTATTGATGAAGTGGTAATGACCAAAAAGGGAGCCAGCAATAAAGTAGCTTGGCATATTCGTGCTTTCATTTACAAAGATATTTTTGCAAAAATCGATAAGGCTGATCGAGGGAGTGAAGCACGGGCGAAAGCTATATCGAGTTTCAAGAAATCAACGGAGCTTGACGAAGCCGGCACGCTGGTGGAGCAAAATAGAAAGGCACTCATATTCTTAGCGCCATCTTTTTATAATGATGCTTCAGATATAATAGATGAGAGAGATACACTCACCGTGGGTGAAGCGATCGGTTACTACGAGAATTATAAAGAATTGGTGCTTTATGTTTTTCCTGACTCTTCTATGCAAGATGCCGATATAGAATTTTATTTGGCTATGTCTACTGTGCACCGGAAGCTCTATCAAGAAGATAGGGATTTAAATCTGAAGCATTATACCATTTCCAATGACTACTTGCTTAAAGTACTGGAAATTGATGATAAAAATTGGCCGGCAAACTACTCACTCAGTGTATCGTATTACAATAAGGGAGCATTTGCGCTTGAGCGCTTATACGAAACAGAAACGGACATCTACGATGTGGTTCAAATACAGTCTGAAAGTATGCAAAGTATTGAAATGGCGCTGCCATTTATGATGAAGGCTTACGAAATAGACCCCGATAAAATTGAAGCCATACGCGGCCTGCGATGGATATTCTTCAATCTCGACAAAGAAGAGCAGGAGAATGAAATGAAAATTAAAGAGGCTGAATATCAAAAGCAACTTCGTTAAGTTGAAGAGAGGGTATGAAGTTTAGGTTAACGATCAGCAGAAAAATAGGTGCGGGTTTTGCCGTCCTTCTCATTAGTACTTTGGTTATATTCATCTTAACCTATGGCACCTTGGGCACAGCCCGAGGTATTAACGATAAAATCAATAAAGTCTATAACCCTTCCGTTTCTCAGTTAGAAAGCCTTAAAAGCGTAGTACTGAGATCTCGCACACTCATCAATATGTGGGCCTTCGTACCTTCTCGTGAAGACACGAAAGAAAAGATGACGCTCGTAAACCTGATCAAAAACGACATCCCAGAATCTAAGAAAGCTATAGACGGCTTAAGCACATCGTGGACCGAAGGTGAGCGACTAAAAAAGGAACGCATCTACAAAGAGCTGGATCAACTTCTGGAAATGTACAGCGAAGTTCAGCTTCAACTCAGCAATATGCAAAGTTATGACGATCCCAGCGTGCGTTTTGCCATGGGAGAGATAGCAGAAGAAGAAGGGCTGATTTTTCAACAGGCTAAAGAAGTAATCAAACAACTTAATGAGTTGATCTCAGAGCAGCGCAATAACACCAACTCAGATAGCATAATAATGCTTGGAGAATTCCAGACTTTGGAAAACTACTTGCAGAATATGGGGATCGGCTTATTGATATTCGGTGCTATCATCGCTATTTTTACAGCCCTGAGCATAACCCGGCCAGTAGGAAAATTAAAGCATGTGCTTCTTGAGCTGGGCCAAGGAAAATTTCCTACCCAAGCCGTAGTCCACACCGGAGATGAAGTGGGGGAGATGAGTCTCGCACTAGACCAACTCATTAGAGGCCTGAAGCGAACTACGGCATTCGCCAATCAAGTGGGGGAAGGTAATTTTGAAACGCAGTTTGAACCGCTATCCGATGAAGATGTATTGGGTAATGCCTTATTGGTCATGCGCAATGAGTTGAACGTTAACCAACAAAAACTCGAGCTCAAAGTAGAAGAGCGAACTCGAACGATAGATAAAAGCAATAGGCAGCTTAAAGAACTCTTAGAGAGCATAACTGCAAGTATCCGCTATGCAAAAAGGCTTCAGGAAAACATCCTTCCTTCTACCGCTCAAGTCAAGCAGATGCTACCAGACTCGTTCATTTATTATGTACCAAAGGATATTGTTTCTGGTGATTTCTACTTTATAAAAGAAATGGGTGAAAAAGTTATAGTCTCTGCCGTAGACTGCACAGGTCATGGGGTTCCGGGCGCATTTATGAGCTTGGTTGGCCATAACGCGCTCACTAATGCTATCGCTAAAAACCCAAATTTGAACCCAGCAAATATTCTCACTGATTTAAGCGATTTCGCGACAGTCGCCATGAATAGGATGGAGCATGATGAATCAAGTCGAGATGGAATGGACATGGCGCTCTGCATTTACGATAGAAAACGGTCGACCCTAGAATACTCCGGAGCTTTCAATCCACTCTATCTTGTTCGCAATAAGGAGCTGATCGTTACTAAACCAGATAAGCTTGTGATCGGCGCACCTGAATATAGAGGCCAACGCTTTACAAATCATAAGTTTGACCTTCAAAAAGGAGATATGATCTACATATTTTCAGATGGTTATGTAGACCAATTCGGAGGGGTCAAGGGAAAGAAATTTTACTACGAGCCTTTTAGAGAATTGCTCGTGAGCATAGCTGAACACCAAGGAGCCGATCAGCATGAACGCATAGCAAACAACATGGAGTCATGGCGTATGGGAAACCCGACCGGAGAGAAGTATGAGCAAGTGGACGATATGCTCGTAATGGGCTTCAAACATACCTAGCATAATCCTACCCTACACCAGTATAAGCCCCAAAAACGGAAATTGTACTTACTTCTTTAGGATTTAGCAGCAATGCGGGAATCTGAGCCTTATTGGTAATTATATTTTGCACATAATTGCCACCTATCAGATGAAAAAGACTGTTCTCCGAAAGGTTCATGATCGAAATTAAATCTGCATCTATCTCAGAAGCATAGGCCACAATAGCTTCATCAAAATTATCACTCTTCGTAGTACTGATGCGTGAAGTATGGGGTATATCCATTTCGTCAAAGAAAGTCTCGGCATACTTCAAATTTCGGGCTACAGCATTCTTTAAGAATTCATCAGTCTCTCCGGGCACTATGATATGCACGCGAGACTCGAAATACTTCGCCATGTCAGCCACTAGCGAGAGCTTCTGCTTCGTCTCTTTATGCAGGTCTAGGGGAACAACAATGTCGTCATATCCATTTTCTCTGATTTCTCTGTCCTGAACAATGATAAATGGAATTTTGGTGCTCGTTACGATACGCAGTGCCCGGCTTCCGGTTATAAACTGGAGCCCACGCATACCGTGTGTTCCCATTATGATCAGCGTGGCTTTAAGCTCATCTGCCAGTTCTCCTATATCTTCAAATATGGTTCCAACCCTCGCGGTGACTTCTATATCAGCACCATAATCTGCTTTGGCCATAGATTGGGCGAGCAAAAGCTTTTCACGGGCTTCTTCCAGCATATCAGATTTAGGAACCACGTGGAGCAGTATAACCTTTGCGCGAGCGCTATCGGCTACTTTTGCAGCATGGTTCAAAGCCATTTGGCCTACTTTAGAAAAATCAGTGGGTACTAAAATAAGTTTGTTTTCCATTTTGCACTTTTTATTGCTGCCGCCAAATATAATTCAAATCCCGAAGTGCCCAAAGAATTCTGTCTTCCTGGCAACAATCATGTCACTAAGGGATTATACTACCTGAAACACCATTCACCGTTGCCAGAATTTTTTTAAGCATCCCACCAAGCATTTTGTAGTAAGCCTATTAGGCCCCTGGGCTAAAGTGAATCGATCCACCCATTTCCAATGATTTTATCAAGGAAAACACGGCTTTTTTGTTTTTTAATAAAGATTTCGGCCTTTGAAGCTAGTGTTGAATTCTCAAACTCAATAACTGTTTTAAGCTCCCATGGCTGTCCGCGCTTCGTCCATATACGATTGATAGTCGAATTGTGATATTCAAGTCGCGCGTCTACATCTTCCGATTTACCAATATAGTACCTGTCGATCCCTTTAGAGTATAAAATATATACGAAATGCTTCATTATCAAAGGTACAATACAAAAAAGCCACGCGCGATGCGTGGCTTAGCTCATCCTCTTGGGCTCGAACCAAGGACCCTTCCCGACGAATCGGGATCAGATGCCTTGGTTCTTGGGGCTTTTCCTCTTGGGCTCGAACCAAGGACCCTTCCCGACGAATCGGGATCAGATGCCTTGGTTCTTGGGGCTTTTCCACATGGGCTCGAACCAAGGACCCTTCCCGACGAATCGGGATCAGATGCCTTGGTTCTTGGGGCTCCTCCTCTTGGGCTCGAACCAAGGACCCTTCCCGACGAATCGGGATCAGATGCCTTGGTTCTTGGGGCTCCTCCTCTTGGGCTCGAACCAAGGACCCTCTGATTAACAGTCAGATGCTCTAACCAACTGAGCTAAGGAGGAATGTAAAACTTCCAATATTTCAAACAACGCCCCCTGCCGTGTCAAGAACCCTTCCCGACGAATCGGGATCAGATGCCCTAACCAACTGAGCTAAGGGGGAATGTAAAACTTCCAATATTTCAAACAACGCCCCCTGCCGTGTCAAGAACCCTTCCCGACGAATCGGGATCAGATGCCCTAACCAACTGAGCTAAGGATGAATTAATAGACATCTAAAATCTAGGCTTTTACAACGGAAGGTGTGCAAAGAAACCTTAATTTTGGGGTGCAATATTACGGCAATTCTAAGTATTAACCAATACCTTTGCGAAAAAATTTTCTAGTATGAGTTTGATGGTAGTGGGCACAGTAGCCTTTGATAAGATTAGCACCCCTTTTGGTAAATCAGAAAAGATCGTAGGCGGCGCAGCCACTTACATCAGCCTTGCGGCGGCTCAGTTTTCTGGTCATATTAATCTGGTATCAGTCATTGGCGACGATTTTCCAGATGAATTTCTGAATGGCATGAAAGAGAAAGGTATAAACCTTGATGGACTGCAGGTAAAGGAAGGAGAAAAGTCTTTCTTTTGGGAAGGGAAGTATCACTATGATATGAACTCACGAGATACGCTTGATACGCAGCTGAATGTTCTAGAAAATTTTGACCCTGTACTTCCAGAGAGCTATAAAAATTGTGAATTTCTGATGCTTGGAAATCTCGCTCCAACCGTGCAGTTGTCTGTAATAGATCAACTCGAAACGCGTCCTAAACTGGTGGTATTGGACACCATGAACTTTTGGATGGATATTGCTTTGGAAGAACTCAAGGCGGTGATAGCAAAAGTAGATGTATTGGCAATAAATGATGAAGAAGCACGTCAATTGAGCGGGGAGTATAGCCTAGTAAAAGGAGCACAGAAAATACTTGAAATGGGTCCTAAATATCTTATTATTAAAAAAGGGGAGAACGGAGCACTTTTGATGGATAAAGAGAACATGTTTTACGCCCCAGCATTGCCCTTAGAAAATGTAATGGATCCTACTGGAGCTGGCGATACCTTCGCGGGTGGCTTTATAGGATATCTCGCCCGCAGCAAGGATTTATCTTTTGAAAACATGAAGCGGGCCGTAATTATTGGTTCGGCCATGGCAAGCTTCACGGTAGAAAAATTTGGAACAGAGCGTCTGCTTTCCGTCACGGAAGAGCAGCTCGATCATCGCATTCAACTGTTTGTCGATCTAGTTGATTTCGACATCGTCTTGATGGGATAGTCAGAATATGATGTTTCCCTTGCTTTGCTCATAGCCGCAATCGGCGGGAAGGTTCTCTTTTTTTGACGCCTCGACTGCGAGCTTATCGCAAATTTCATTGTGCTTGTTTCCCGCGTGTCCCTTCACCCATTGGAATGTGACCTTATGGAGCGCCGCCTGTTTTAGGTAATCCTTCCATAAGTCGGGATTTTTTTTGTCCTTAAAACCTTTTCTTTCCCACTTTTTCAGCCATCCCTTCTCGACCGCATCTACCACATATTTGCTATCGCTAAATATGGTTACCTCAGAGGGTGCCTTGAGCTTCTCTAGCGCCGCGATCACGCTAAGAAGCTCCATTCGGTTATTGGTGGTTTTTCGGAATCCTGCGGCAAATTCCTTGTAGTGGCCTTTATCGGTGAGCATGACTATGCCGTACCCGCCCGGGCCAGGATTGCCGCTGCAAGCGCCATCAGTGTAAATCTCTATTTTCATGGCTTGTATTCTTCAATGATGTACTGGGCTATGGCCTTTGGGTACCATTCATGTTCAAGCGCCAGGACTTTTTGCTGTATTTCTATTGCTTCATCATCTTCTTCTACACGTGTTTTAGCCTGAAAAAGAATCCGCCCTTTATCGTATTCTCCATTTACCAAGTGCACCGTCATTCCCGACTCCTTGTCTCCAGAAGCTTTAACAGCGCTGTGCACGTGCATCCCATACATCCCTTTGCCCCCGTGGGCTGGCAGCAGAGATGGGTGGATGTTGATCACTTTATCGGAAAATTGATTTAAGATAGCATTTGGGATTAATCGCAGGAAACCTGCCAGTATAATAAAGTCTACCCGCTTTTCTTCGAGATGCATAACGATTACTTCAGGGTGCTGCGCCCAATATTCATTTTGAAAGTAGTACGAGGGGATGTTATAATTTGTCGCATGCTCCCTTATACCTGCGTTTTCTTGATTGGTGTAAACTGCGACTACATGAATAACCGGACTTTTGTAGAAACACTGCATTATTTTTTCGCCATTCGAGCCGGTACCCGAAGCGAAGATTGCGAGATTGTACATGAAAATTCCATATTTTACGCTCCAAAACTAATCTATGGAGCCCGATTCACCTAATACGCCCGTCTCAGAAATGGGCTTTCTGGCGCATCATCCGGAGCGTTATTCAGAACGAGCAATGTGCGAGCGTAGCACCGATTTTTTAGAATTGTTGAAGGGCAGAAGAAGTGTACGCAGTTTTAGTGATCGTGCTGTGCCCTATGAAGTGATTAAGAATGCATTGGCTGCAGCTAATACCGCTCCTTCGGGTGCCAATAAGCAGCCTTGGGTGTTCTGTCTGGTGTCAAATCAAAGCTTGAAAAAGGAAATTCGAATTCTTGCAGAGCAGGAAGAATACGAAAGTTATAATGGAAGGATGAACGAAGAGTGGCTCGATGACCTAAAACCATTAGGTACTAGCCATGAAAAACCATTTCTCGAAAGTGCTCCTTATCTTATTATAGTATTCAAAAAACCTTATGATATGACGCCAGACGATAAGAGAACGCAAAATTACTACGTGAACGAGTCCATAGGCATCGCCACGGGCTTTCTATTACTAGCGCTCCATAATGCAGGCATTTCGTCGCTTACTCATACGCCGAGTCCAATGAATTTTTTAGGCAAGTTATTAAACCGTCCGGCCAATGAAAGGCCGTTTATGCTCATACCAGTGGGTTATGCCAGTGATGATTGTGAGGTGCCAAACATTTCTAAAAAGCCAATTAACAGTGTGTTAGTAGAATATAAATAGCTATTTTGATAATACTCGTTTTATTCATTTATTTGCAGACCGAAAATTAAACACTAATACTGCACAGTTATGTCAGACATACAGGAAAAAGTTACCAAGATTATCGTCGATAAATTAGGTGTTGACGAATCTGAAGTTAATTCAGAAGCAAGTTTTACAAACGACCTTGGAGCCGACTCTTTGGACACAGTAGAACTTATTATGGAGTTCGAAAAAGAATTTAATATAGCCATTCCAGATGATCAAGCCGAGAAGATCGGTACTGTAGGTCAGGCGGTTGACTACATTCAGAACAATACGAAGTAAAAGAGCAAGATATGGAGCTAAAGCGGGCGGTGATTACAGGTCTCGGCGCGCTTACGCCTATAGGCAATAACCCAACAGATTTCTGGAAGGGGCTTGTTGAAGGCGTGAGTGGAGCGGCACCTATTACCCGCTTTGACGCTTCATTATTTAAAACTCAGTTTGCCTGTGAGATCAAGGGGTTGGATATAAGCCAACACCTCGACCGCAAAGAAGCGCGTAAGATGGATCCCTACGCGCAATATGCTATGGTAGTGGCCGAGCAGGCTGTTAAAGACGCGGGGCTCGATTCAGAAAAGCTGGATGTAGATCGGGTAGGAGTGATCTGGGGTTCCGGTATTGGGGGTTTAAAGACGTTTACAGACGAAGTAGCTGAATTTACCAAAGGCGACGGTACACCGCGTTTCAACCCATTTTTCATACCTAAAATGATTGCCGACATAGCGTCGGGGCTTATATCCATCAGGTATAATTTCCGTGGGCCCAATTATACCACGGTTTCTGCCTGTGCTTCATCGACCAATGCCATTATAGATGCCTATAACCTTATTCGACTTGGGAAGGCAGATGCTTTCATATGTGGCGGCTCGGAAGCTACCGTATTTGAAGCAGGTATAGGAGGCTTTAATGCGCTTCACGCCTTGTCGCAACGAAACGACTCTCCCGCTACTGCTTCCCGTCCCTTCGATCGCACGCGCGATGGTTTCGTAATGGGAGAGGGCGCCGGTGCACTTGTGCTTGAAGAGTATGAGCATGCCAAGAAGCGCGGGGCTCACATATACGCGGAGATAGCCGGTGGAGGCATGTCTGCCGATGCACATCACATCACTGCCCCACACCCAGAAGGACTAGGGGCGCTGAGTGTAATGAAAAAAGCACTCTCTGATGCCGAGCTCGATCCTACCCAAGTAGATTATGTTAACGTGCATGGTACATCCACACCCTTAGGTGATATCGCTGAGACGAGGGCAATCAAAGAATTCTTTGGTCAGCACGCCTATAATCTTAACATATCTTCTACCAAATCTATGACCGGCCATCTGCTGGGAGCCGCAGGGGCTGTAGAGGCCATAGCCTGCATTTTTTCGGTCATCAATGATATTGTTCCCCCTACGATCAATTTTCAGGAAGAAGATCCCGACATTGATAATAAGTTGAACTTTACGTTGAATACTGCCCAAGAACGGAAGGTGGATTTTGCCTTGAGCAATACCTTCGGCTTTGGTGGCCATAATACATCGGCCATCTTCAAAAAATTTCAGGGCTAAATCATTTCAGTGATCCTTCGACGGCTATTCAAGCCATATCGCGATGATAGGGAAAAACAGATCGGGCGAATGCTCGAGACTGCGCTTAACGTTCACATCCGCAAAATTGATTTCTACATTATGGCATTGCGTCATAAGTCCGCAGCTCGAAATATTCATAATCTACCCGAATCAAGCAATGAACGGCTCGAATTTTTGGGTGACGCCATTTTAGATGCCGCTGTGGCACATTATCTATATGATCAGTTTAGTGAAGCTGAAGAAGGTGAGTTGACTCAGATCAAAAGCCGCATAGTAAGCAGGAGTAATCTGAACAAGCTTGCCCAAAAAATCGGCATCGGCCGATTGCTCGAAACTGATTTGCAAGCCACGCATTCCAGAGATAGCATTGGCGGAAACGCCCTCGAAGCATTATTCGGAGCGATGTATCTTGACTTGGGGTATGGCAAAACGCATAACGCTATTTTGCACTTACTCCACAGCCAGGCTGACCTAAAGCAAATTGCCAACCAAGAATCTGATTTTAAGAGCCGGCTGTATGAAGAAGCACATCGATTGAAGCAAAACCTAAACTTCAAGACCATAGGATTTGAACCCACAGCAAATAAGAAGCGCTTCAGATCGGAGGTGTTTTTAAATGGAAATAAGCTCGGAGAAGGGGAAGGCTCATCAAAGAAAAAAGCAGAACAAAATGCGGCCCGGTTAGGAATCGAAAAGCTAAATGGCGCGCAGAGCTAGATTTTTTTTAGCTTCGTGTTAAAATGACAAGAAGTATGCAAAAATTCATGTTGGATATCGCCGAAGACTATCCATTTTGGATTTTGGGCATTGCCGCATCTACGAGCGACTACCGGATGTGCTGGTCATTGAATAAAGCATTGAATTTGAGCCTAAAGCGATCAGAATCCCTGAGCCTTACGGCCAAATCGAAAGAAACAAGCCTGCACAGTATTTTCACATTTGAAGATCAAGTATCGGAAGTGAAGTATAGGCTGGTACAAAATAAGCGCGGCTCAAGTAGAGTTTTGGCAGAAGCCACTCAGGCCGACTACTTGTTGATCTTGGATCACTCATTCGTGCTTGACTATAAGTGGATAATAACCGAAGTAAAAAAAATAAGGCAAGTGCTTATGGCCTTCCCAATAGATTTAGCGCAGCTAAAATTTAAACAGAACTTACTCCTTACCACATGATTATACACAAGAGAACAAAAATCGTGGCCACCTTAGGTCCGGCTTCAAGCGATGCAGCAACATTGAAGGCCATGATCCTTGCAGGGCTTGACGTATGCCGTATCAATTTTTCACATGGATCTCATGCTGTGCACGGCGCGACGATAAAAACAATACGGGAGGTAGATAAAGAGCTTGGTACCAACACTGCGATCTTGGCCGATCTACAAGGGCCGAAGCTTCGTGTGGGAGTCATAAAAGGCGATAATAGGGTCTTGGTAGATAGTGAAGAAATTATCTTCAGTACCGTAGAAGTGCCGGAAGATTCAGAAAAGCTTTACATCACCTACCCGGAGTTTGCTAAAGACGTAAAGGTAGGAGAGCGCATTTTGCTCGACGATGGCAAGCTGATACTTGAAGCCATCCATACCAATGGCAAAAATGAAGTAAAGGCCAAAGTTTTGCATGGCGGCATACTTAAAAGTAAAAAAGGAGTCAACCTTCCCAATACGAAGATTTCGCTGCCCTGCCTTACGGAAAAGGATCTCGCCGACTTGGCGTTTGTTCTAGAAAAAGACGTAGACTGGATCGGGCTTTCTTTTGTGCGCTCCGCGCGTGACATCATTGAGCTGAAGCACATCATACGCAGCAAGGAAAAACATGCTCGTGTTGTCGCCAAAATAGAGAAGCCCGAGGCCATAGACGATATTGACGATATCGTGAAAGAGACCGATGCGCTGATGGTAGCACGAGGCGACCTCGGTGTCGAGATACCGCTTCAGAACGTGCCGCTCATTCAGAAGATGTTGGTTCGAAAGGGAATTGAAAACGCAAAACCGGTGATCGTCGCCACACAAATGATGGAGAGCATGATAGAGAGCTATACCCCAACACGGGCCGAAGTAAACGACGTGGCAAATGCCGTGCTCGACGGCGCCGACGCGGTAATGCTGAGCGCAGAAACTTCGGTGGGGGCATTTCCGGTGCGGGTCATAGAAGTGATGGGAAAAATAGTGACCGAAGCAGAGAAGGCAGATCAAATATACCACCATGAAGAACCACCAGCTGAGAGCCGCGAAGAGCGCTACATCACAGACTCGATTTGTTTTAACGCCACGCGATTATCAAAACGAGTAAAGGCAGCAGCGATCATTACCATGACCTTTTCGGGATATACCGCGTTTAAAATTTCAAGTCAGCGGCCATCTGCTGAGATTTTTGTCTTTACGGGCAATAAAGATTTGCTCAACCAGCTGAGTCTCGTTTGGGGGGTGCGCACTTTCTATTACGACAAGATGGTGAGTACCGATCATACCATAGCCGATATCAAATACATCTTGAAAAAGCAAAATCTTGTGAAGGAAGGTGAGCCCATCATCCACCTGGCCAGTATGCCGATGAACGAGAGCGGCATGACCAATATGCTAAAGCTCGGGAAGGCTTAGACGGGAAGAGGCTACCACGCGCCTTTAAATTGCTTTAGAAAGCGGCCGTCATTTTCAAAAAGCATCCGGATATCTCCTATCTGGAACCGGTTCATTGCGATGCGTTCTATACCCATTCCAAAGGCGAAACCTGAATATATATTCGAATCTATACCGCAAGATTCCAGCACATTGGGGTCTACCATGCCACATCCCATTATTTCTAGCCATCCAGTGCCCTTTGTAATACGGTGGTCGATTTCATTTTCAAGCCCCCAGTAGATATCTACTTCGGCACTAGGCTCCGTAAAGGGAAAGTACGAGGGCCGCAACCTGATTTCGGTCTTGCCAAAAAAGGCTTTTGCAAAATAAGCGATGGTCTGGCGCATGTCTGCAAAGCTCACCCCTTTGTCGATGTAGAGCCCTTCTATTTGATGAAAAATACAATGCGATCTTGATGAGATGTCCTCGTTTCGATAAACACGGCCGGGAGCAATGATCCGTATGGGCGGCTTCTGTGATTCCATCACGCGCACTTGCACGGAAGATGTGTGTGTGCGCAAGGCAATATCTGGGCTCTGCGCTATGAAGAAGGTGTCTTGCATATCTCGTGCGGGATGGTTTTCAGGAAAGTTGAGTGCCGAGAAATTATGCCAATCGTCCTCAATCTCTGGCCCTTCGGCAATGGAGAACCCTATGCGTTCAAAAATAGATTCGATCTCCCTGCGCACCAACGATATCGGATGCCTTGAGCCGATGGGTTCTTCGCCGCTAGGACGGGTATGGTCAGTTCTGTCGCCATCAGCACTGCCACTGCCCAAATTGGCTTTAAGTGACTCAAGCTTTTCTTCGGCGGTTTTTTTGAGCGCGTTGAGGCTTTGGCCAAATGCTCTTCGATCGGCGGGAGGCACATCTTTTATTTGATCAGAAAAGCTTTTCAAAAGCCCTTTCTTTCCTAAAAACTTAATGCGGAATGCTTCTATAGATGCTTCGTCGGTAGCGGTAAAGTTTGCTATTTCGCCTTCTATTTCTTTGAACGCTGCGGCCATTTTATCTTTATGATTTTCATTGACATTGCCAAGTCTTCAAGTGGGCGGCTTCGTTTATCTACTTTTGCGGAAGCTATAGAATCAAGAATGTTCAAACCTTTTATAACCTCACCAAATACGGTATAGTCACCATCTAGGTGCGGGGTGCCGCCTAGCGTGCTGTAAGTATCCCGCTGGGCATCGGTGTACCCAGCTTCGAAGCCAGATTTCTTCTGAAGCCGGCGTTCGAAGGTCTCTAGCTCGCCACTTGATACTGTTTTCCCCTGTACGATGTAAAATTGCGACCCTGACGATTCTTTTTCTGGATTCATAGCATCACCCTGCCGCGCTGCAGAGAGCGCACCCTTTTTATGAATAAATTCAGGCAGAATCTCTGCGGGAATGGTGTAGCCAGGCCCGCCCATACCTAAAGCTGCACCCGGGGGGGCAATCTTGCTATCAGGATCTCCACCCTGAACCATAAAACCAGCTATGACTCTATGAAATAGAAGGCTATCAAAATATGACTCTTCTACTAATTTCAAAAAGTTTTCTTTATGCAAAGGTGTTTCAGGATAGAGACGAACCACCATAGAACCGAAGCGGGTCGTTATTTCGACCATTTCTTCTTTCTTCACACCGGTATCATAAACGAATGAAAACAAAGTGATAGAACTCGCGGCTGCCAGCAGTGCAAGAATTTGATAACCTTTATTAAACACCGTCTGAATATTTTTCATAAATTTGAGTTTGCGCTGGAGCGCGAATTTAACAATCACATCATAATGAAAACCCGCATTTCGATTTTATTTGTTTTTATGCTCGCATTGCTAGTGACTACTCCTTCTTGCGAAAAGGAAGATGACACCATCGCAGAGATCACCGTGGTCACTGAAAATGGAACTCCTGTAGCTGGAGCCAAAGTGCGAATTTTTGGTCAAGGAACTATAGATCAGGAAGAAGTGGGCGATATAGCCATCGACGAAGAAGGCATCACGGGCGCCAATGGTCTCGTCGAGTTTGATTTTACAGACCTTTATGAGCCAGGTCAGAGCGGATTTGCAATACTAAATATTGAAATCTCGAGCGCACGTCCCGACACTACTTTTGGCCTTGAAGGTATCATGAAGATCGTAGAAGAAACGACCAATCGCAAAACTTTTATCTTGGAATAAGCGCAATGCGCTCAAAGTAGGCGAGTATAGCCTGTCGCATTAATTGCCTCTGCTCTTGATCTTTTAGAAAAGGCAATTTTTTCACTACTTCATAATGCGGCCATTTATCATCGTCATAATGGGAGAAGGCATAATAGCCGAAAGGCTCTAGGATCGTGCATATCGCAAGATGCATAAGATTAAGCTTTTCGTCCTTTTTGAAGCGACGACTCCCTTGCCCCAATTCTTGGATCCCGATCAAAAATAGTATCCCTTCGAGCTCTAGGGCTTCGCCGAACTGTGATTCGAGCCTTACAATGAGTGTCTTCCAGTTTTTTTCAAATTCAAAATCCATTTCCCAAAGATAGGAAGTGCAGCCGGCAAATCCAGTGAATAATTATGTATTTTGGTCGCCATGCTAGCCGATATAGCCATAAGCAATGTCCTTTTCTTAGATATCGAAACCGTACCCGCTGTATACCGGTACGCAGATATGGCCGATAGGCTAAAAGAGCTTTGGGGGCTCAAGACCCGTTTTACACAAGATCGCGACGGACTTACTGCTGAAGAAATTTATGATAAAGCAGGAATCTATGCCGAGTTTGGAAAGGTGATTTGTATCTCTACCGCTATCGTGCATGGCGATGGCGCCCAAGCTGAGCTTCGTGTGAAATCCTTTTATGGAGATGACGAGTCAAAATTGCTCACTGAGTTTTCGGCGATGGTACAGAAATACTTCTCTGGAAAGAACAAATACTTGTGCGGCCATAACATCAAAGAATTTGATGCTCCATTTATGGCGCGCCGCATGGTGGTGAATGGCCTAGAGCTGCCCGACGCCCTGAATACTCCCGGAAAAAAACCTTGGGAAGTTTCCCATCTTGATACCATGGACCTCTGGAAATTTGGCGACTATAAGCACTTCACATCATTAAATCTACTCACTGCGCTATTTGATATTCCGACCCCTAAGGATGACATAGGCGGTGCAGACGTGGCTCGGGTGTATTGGGAAGATAAAGACCTAGAGCGGATTAAAATATATTGCGAAAAGGATACAATTGCTGTGGCACATGTGCTTCATAAATTCAAAAATCTACCTTTGATCCAAGATGAGAAGATTCGGCACGTATAGGTTGTTTTTTTTGGCTTTGCTCGTTATGGGTTTAGGTTGCTCTGGTGAAAAAGAGATATCCGAAGAAGCTGCCGGAAAAGCCAGATTTGTCAACGTTCTGTTCGGAAATGACAGCACCACGCTATTCCGTTCGGCAAGCATAGCCGCGGGTGTGGGGAGGGTGGAAAATGGTGAGCCGCATAAACCATCGCTTAGCTCTGATTCTTTGCTTACCTACGAATTTAGTTTGGGCGAAGATAGTCTTGAATCATCGGTGGAATTATTTTATTCTTTTGATACCTATGGACTATTTGAAGTGCAAGCCGATATTTACCCCCAAACGGATAGCATTGCCAAGTTCATTTCTGAAGACATCGCTGAATACCTTAATGATAGATTTGGCTCTGCCAAGCAGATAGGGATCGTAAAGCGCTGGACTACCAATAGTGCTTCCAATACGATTATTGAGATCACGCTGAGCAATGAAACGGCAGATTCTGATGAACCTTTTGTGAGCTTAAACTTCCTTGAGCCACTTGATGATGAACTCTGATAAACCCCTACTTAGGGTTGATGACCTATCTATCACTTTTGGCTCAGCGCCAAAAAAAACCCAAGCCCTTGAATCCATAAGTTTCTCGCTCTTGCCAGGCGAAACTCTGGGCATAGTGGGCGAGTCCGGTTCTGGAAAGAGCCTTACATCTTTGGCCATAATGGGGCTTTTGCCGAAAGGCGCAGCCATAGAATCTGGAAAAGTGACCTACCGTGCCCAGGACGAAGCCATAGCGCTTCTCGGACAGCCCGAGCAGGTGTTACACGCTATACGGGGTGCGAAGATCGCTATGATCTTTCAAGAACCGATGACCTCTTTGAATCCAGTTCATACCTGTGGCTATCAGGTATATGAAGCCATACGACAGCATAATAGAATTTCAAAAAAAGCAGCGAAGCAACAAGTGATCGACCTTTTTTCTGATGTGGAATTGCCGAACCCAGACTTGCTCTATGAATCATATCCACATCAACTCTCGGGGGGGCAAAAGCAGCGTGTGATGATTGCTATGGCAATGAGCTGCAAGCCAGAGCTTATTATAGCCGATGAGCCCACTACGGCGCTGGATGTCACGGTGCAAAGGCGAATTCTAGACTTGCTGAAGGAGCTCTGCCAAAAGAATGGAACGAGCTTGATCTTCATCACGCATGATCTTGGAGTAGTGGCTCAGATTGCATCGCGGGTGCTGGTACTTTACCGAGGCAGAATGATCGAAGAAGGAAGGGTAGATCAGATTTTTGACAATCCTGCCGATCCTTATACGAAGGCGCTGATAGCCTGCCGCCCTAGAATGGATTCTAAACCGGAGAGACTTCCAGTAGTAAGTGACTTTCTGGCCAATGCTGATTATACTGTGCTTGAAAACAGGAGTGCTGAAGCGAATACGTATCCTGAAAAGCTCGTTTCTATCGCCAATCTTCGTGTGAGCTTCCCGATTAAAAAAGATTGGAAGGGAAAGCCACAAGCCTTTGTGCATGCCGTAAATGATGTTTCTTTTGATGTTTACAAAGGGGAAACGCTGGGGCTGGTGGGAGAGTCAGGCTGCGGTAAGACTACGCTAGGCAGATCAATTTTGAAGTTGACTGAAGTGAGCGGCGGGAGTATAGTTTTTCAAGGAACTGATATTGTTCCGCTTTCGCAAAAAGAGTTTAAGCCCTTTCGCCGAAAGGCACAGCTCATATTTCAAGATCCCTATGCATCGCTGAATCCGCGCTTGACGATAGAGCAGACGCTTTCAGAACCTATTATCGTGCACGGCCTGGCGGGATCCAAACAAGAACAGCGTGAAAAAGTAGGCCGGATGATGGATAGGGTGGAGCTCCCTTCTGCCGCACTTCAGAAGTATCCGCATGAGTTTTCTGGTGGTCAGCGGCAGCGTATTTGCATAGCAAGAGCCCTCGTGGTAGAGCCGGAATTTGTGGTATGCGATGAGTCTGTTTCGGCGCTAGATGTATCGGTACAAGCGCAGGTGCTCAACCTTTTAAATGATCTCAAAAAAGATTTTGGGCTTACGTATATATTTATTTCCCACGATCTTTCGGTGGTCAAGTATATGTCAGACCGTATTGTGGTGATGCGAAAAGGGAAGATAGAAGAGATCGGCGAAGCCAAAACGGTTTATGAAAACCCGCAGTCGGAATATACAAAGGAGCTGATTGGTGCAATACCAGAGATAAATTAAAGTGTCACTTGGTTACAGCAGTTTTCGATATAAAACAGATTACTCATTTATTTGAATGGCATATTCTAAATCATCCGTTGTAAAATAATAAAGGGTTTCATAAAAAAGAGCATTGACTTTAGTGACTAAAAAGTGGCTGGGGTTAAAGATATTACGCTCATCTCCAAATTTTATGGCATTGCTTGAAAAAGCGGTACTGTCTTTTCTACTATAAATCTTGGTACAGTGGGTTACGCGAAGCGAATCATCAAAAATCACTACTGCTGAAGCGGCATACCCGGAAAGTGGAAATAGAACAGCCGGCATAAAAACATCAAGTTCACCTTGATCTGTCATGGAAGCGGCAGTCACTTTAGCATCAGGAGTTAGAATAAACCACAAGGTATCAGGTTGCTGAGGAGAAGTAGGATAAAGCTCTACCTTAATATTGGAATCCGTCTGATTGGCAAAATCAACATTTACCGTAGTTTCTTTATCAACACTTATGCAACCCATGAATAACAGCGCTAGACCAAAGAATTTAAAATCAAATTTGAAAAATTTTTGAGTGTTAAACCGCGTCATAGATTGAAGTAAAACCCCATATAAAGATTCACTATTATGGGGCTGATTCCATTCGGCGAGTGGTTTTAGTTTGCCGATCTCTTTGAAGTTTACCCATATGCGGCGAGAATGATATTATCTTCAGTTTGCTGCGTAGTAGAACGAATTATCTTGTCATATGGATACGCTATATCCCTTACAGGCCTGATACCAGTTATTTGCACATAATACAGGGAACTCTACCTGCGGGAATATCGCTAGCGGTGCATCTGAGTCAATAAATTGATGAGAATATACCAATCTACATCAAGATCGAAGGAGATATTCTTATCAGTGCCTTTAAGTGTTACCGTTCATTTTTAACTTGCATCCCTTTTATAATGGGCTAATGGACATCTGCGAACTTAACAACAATCAGGATTGGAAGCAGGCGCGACACCCTTGGGAAAGGGCGCGGGTAAAAGTGGTGGCAGACTTGATAGGAAGAAACATCAAGACCGATATCAATGATTTTCACTGTTTGGATATTGGCTCTGGCGATGCCTATATGGCAAAATGTCTTTCCCGGATATTCCCCAAAATCAAATTTCACTGCAATGATACTGCATATACCAGTGAAAACAAGGATCAAATAAAGATTGAATTGCAGGATGCTCCAGTGGAGCTTCACGATTCCATAGAAAGCTTTCAGGCGGGCAATACCGGTATTGTGCCACAACTCATATTGCTGCTAGATGTGATAGAGCACATTGAAGATGACAAGGCGTTTCTCAATTATATGCGCGGTACCGGGGCAGTCGGCCTTGATACGCAAGTGCTCATTACCGTACCGGCCTACCAAAACCTTTAGACCAGATTTTCTAGAAGGCATTCTAGAGGCACCCTTTTTAACAAAATGGTTATTTGATGTGGAAATAATTATGAGACACAGTGAAATGCACGGTCTGCCTAACACGAAGAGCGAAATTTTGGAATATTCATTGGCAAAGTGGGTTGAAGTTGGTGGGTCTAAAATAGTTGGAGCAGATTTTACAGGATACCAATAGATTTATTGAGAATCAGAAGGCATTTTGGAAAATGATGGATCGATTTTATGAAAGGTGGTACTAACATATTTGTTTTTTCTCGCTTTCTTCCTTATGCTCACCTTTCATGGTCTGAATTGGTTGACGGGAAAGTCTTGGCCTAAAATTTTGGTTGCAGTTGGTTTGGGCGACACCTTCAGGAGCATTTCTTGGCTCGAAAGTTTGAAATATATTTTTGAAAACGAAATCTTGGTAAAAAAAAATTGCTGTGGGGAACGCTCGTGGATATTAAAATCAGTTTCTGCTAAAACCCGAAGAAAGAACGCGTACGGAAAATGCGGAAGAGTGGGATGCGCAGTATTTTAGTGCCGATTATAAAAATGGTGCTCAAGGGTTGAATCGTCTGGAAATTTTTAAGTTCTCTGAAGTAAAGCGTGGTCAAAGTACACTGAGCACAGTTATAAATTTCGCTAGATTATTTAACCACCACAGGCAAGTTCGGATCAACGCCTTCTGTTTGAAGCCAATATTCTCTAGATTCCTTATTAGGAGAAAGCACATAGGGTGTAAATGTGCCTGGCGACGTAGCAGAGTAGCCATTAACGGCGATTAGGTGCAGTGATTGAGTTGCAAGCATTGCATCTATTTGAACAGCAAAATCCAAGTCTCTGAACTCCGGTTCATAAGAAATGATAGTACCTGGCATCAAATTTTTCATCTTTTCCTGAAGCCCATCCACCCTACTTTCTGCTATGCTTTTTTGGGTTCGATAGGTGTTTTTTGCTGGCACAAAATTATCTACTACAAGCAATGCAAGAAGAAGGTAAAAGATATATTGACTTTTGTTTTTAAAAAGTCTTAAAATCCAATGTGCTGAATAAGCCACTGGTATAGCCAGAAATATGAGAAGAATGCCAATTATTCTGTGCAATGCGCGCATAGAAGCAAATCCGGGTATATTATAAATATAGCCGTAAAGTGAAAAATCCCCAATTCGCAAAAATGCAGAGAAAGTAATAATTCCGGCTATAGCAAGTATTATACTGTTCCATTTTTTCGGTTTATTTCGAACAAATGTTATCACTATAAAAAGAGCCGCCATCAAAATGGCCATACCTCCAGGAAATAGTTGTTGATCCCAACTGGCTGTTAAATAATTTCCGGAGTCATCTAATATAGACCAGCAAAGGCTGCCCGCCTTCGCAAAGAAATAAGAGATCGGACGTGGCAAAGAATCAAAGACTTCAGTAAAAGGCGTAGGCAGAAGTAACTTAGACCTTTCATAGTACGGCCACATCAGTTTGTAAACTGCAAATATGTTAATGGCTGTGATTGTAACAATAACTGCCCACCAGCGCCATTTTGCAATTTGTAGCCAGAGTATCCTGGGATTTCTGAAAAGTAAAAGCGCACTGCATAGTGCCAAAGGAATAATACTGAGAAGTCCCAGATATATACCACAGTATAGTTGACCTACCCAAGAGCCAATTGCCAAAAGAAAATGCTTTGTCTTGTAAGTTTCAGTGAACTTCAAGATGCCAAGAATGGAAAGTGGAATGAAAAATCGGGCAAAAACCTGCGCATGCGTCATTTGTGATTGAATTGCTAGGGAAAACGCAAAAATGTAAGCCGCCAAAGCCGCTGATCGCCAGTCTTTTACCAAATATCGGCATAAAAGGAAAGCAGCAGAGTAGTTCAACGCAAACAGGGTAATGAACCATAATTGAAAGGAAGTAAGCGTGCTGAAGCCTACACATCGGAAAACCGAGTAAATTGGCACTGTTCCCAACAGATTGTCCGATAGCAAGATGACATTTTCTACAGGATACATAAATGGAGCGTTCCAGTACCATGTGTGCATTCCTTGCAAGTATTGGTAACCGTGCTCCAGCAAGTACAAATTAAAGCGTGCGTCGCCAAGATCACCTGGGAAGTAGCTGAGATCTAGTTGAGTAAGGGACAATGGTACGGCAAGAAGTCCAAAGATCAATACGACAGCAAAAACACCTATATTTTGGAATTTTAAATGGTACACGAGAGAATATATGAATACTGGCTCTTCTGCCAAATTATTACTTTGAAAACAAATTATATTTAATCAAACAATAAATAGCCCTAAACCCATCCTTCATCCCTATTTTCTTCCCATCTTCGTAAGTACGCCCATAATAAGAAATGCCCACTTCATAAAACCTTATTTTAGACACGCGGGACAGCTTGGCCGTGACTTCCGGCTCAAAGCCGAATCTTTTTTCCTTCAGGTCGAGATTCTTGACAATGTCGGCGCGCATCAGTTTATAGCAGGTCTCCATATCGGTGAGGTTCAAGTTGGTGAGCATATTGGAAATCTGCGTAAGCATCTTATTGCCTATGCTATGCCAAAAAAACAAGATGCGGTGCGGGTTGCCGCCCATAAACCTTGATCCATATACCACATCGGCAAATCCTTCCAGTACGGGCTTCAGCAGAATGTTGTATTCCCTGGGGTCATATTCCAAGTCGGCATCTTGAATTATGATGTAGTCGCCCGTAGCCTCTTGAATGGCACGGTGGAGGGCTGCCCCTTTACCCATATTTTTGGGCTGCTGAAAAAATTGGATGTCCATATCCATATTGGCCGCGATGTATTTCTGCACGGATTCTTCGGTGTTGTCAGAAGAAGCATCATTTACAATGATTATCTCTTTCTCAATGTCGCCGGTCAACTTTACGTTTTTGATCTTGTCAAGTATCAGGTGTATGGTCTCACCCTCATTGTAGGCGGGTATGGCAATGGATAATTTTTTGATTCTGGTCATTTGGTCTGCGAAGATATTTTATGGATTGTCCTTTCAAGGTCACAATTCCTTTTGTGCATTTTCAATCTATTTGGTCAGGGGTTTACACGCCCATTAAACACATGGATTGGCCGCCGGTCTTTCACGAAGTTTCAAATATAAGGTTTGAACTTAGCCTCGTTGCTGCGGAAAGTAGATGAAATTTGGTCACTCAACATTCTGCTGCAATTTTCAATGGCGAAACTTATGCAATTAAGAGTAAACATATCTCCCTGCCAACCTGACGGGAAATATACAGTATACATTGGAAAGTATGGCATTCGGCACGAAGTAGCCCCATGCTTGTTATAATCCTTGAAAACTTTGGGTACAGCGCCGGTAGATCATTGTTGTTTTGAATGCATAAAACTTTAATGCTTTGTGGATATGCAGTTTACCATTTGCGCTCGTAAACTTCCAATTTGAAGTCATCGATATAAATCGGTTCGCTTCCAGAAACATAAACATATATTAAAAACACATCGT
Organism: uncultured Cryomorphaceae bacterium; assembly: GCA_963836915.1. GTDB lineage: Bacteria > Bacteroidota > Bacteroidia > Flavobacteriales_D > Cryomorphaceae > Cryomorpha. The sequence goes on from CAWILH010000002.1 coordinate 2,821,397, forward strand.
TTTCTTCTGAAAGTGGAAAGGGCGTCAGATAATCTGTTGAAAATTCATTCCATTGATCAGGCCGGAAGGGGTAGTCCTTCATCTCATAAGCAAACCGTCCCTCGATGTATTGACCATCGTTGTGGTTCATCTCGGCCACCAAGATAGGCCCGCTCTGTTCGATTGGTTTATCACTGTAATACCTGAAAGAGATATTTATCCATGCGTGTTCTTTAAATGTTAAATGATTGTATGGTATCCTATACGTTGGCCCATATTTCACATCGGGACTAATTTTGTAAGAGAAAGGTGCACTAAAAGCCACAGTACTGTCCCTGCCTGCTTCGTTATAGTAGGCCGTATTTACATCATCAAAGTTTAACATGCCTGCGGTTCTGTGATTGTAGTCTTGCTTATTGGAAAAATTGAACGGGGAAGCATAATCACGTTGGATTTCCATGAGTTTCCGGTCTTCGGCATCTACGCTAGTTTTCAGAAATATCCGCCAATAATAGGCCTTCGTCGTACTATACCCATCGAGAATAAAGGTATTGAATTGCCAAGTTTGAAAGAGATTGAGAAAAATAAAAAAGACACCAATAGACCCGTGACCCATCTCCATAAAGGTTTATACTGTACTTTGCTAAAAAGAGCTCCCAGTGGAAGTGCCATTAGAACATAAGATTCCACAAAATACCGGGCACCAAAGCTACCTCCTTGCCACCATGTGCCATATGAACAAAGTACATATACATTCACAAGTGTAAAAACTGTAATGGCCAATGCTATTTTGCGTTGGTTGTTCCATAGAAAATAAAAACCGATCACTACTAAAGCAATCATTGGTGTATAGAGAAACAATCCCATTTTATAGCTGAAAAACACTTGCGCAAAATGCGGGTCAAACCAATCAAAACCAGGGGTGACCTGATAGGTATTAAATATAAACTTACCGGTTATCATTTTCCAATAAAAGATCTGAATGCAGGGAAAAATCAACAAACCGACCACGGCAAAAACCAAAGAAATACGCTCGGCCAGTAGAATTTTCAGCTTTGATTGAAAGGATTTCCAGTCATAAACATTCCATAATACCGGGACGACTAGAAGGAATACACTGCTCCCTCGAGCCAAAATACAAAGGCCTAGGAAAAAGCCGAGCCAAAATCCGTTTCTGTTTGTTGGGTTTTCGTGCCACTTTACGTTGAACCACATGATGGTTGCGAACCCGGCAAAGAGCATTCCATGTGGCATTAATCCATCAACGATGGTTTCGTGAAAATAGGTGGTGCCCAAAGCCATGGCTATGGTGACAAACACAACCACGTGATCGGAGAAAAATTCCTTTAAAAACTTTCGGAACATAAAGAGACCGCCAACTATGTAAAGCATCACACCATTCGCTAGCGAAAACTGATATGGAAAAGAAAATCCATCAGCCTCATAGCCGGACAGAAGGCCCACAGGTGGCCAATCAAAAAAAAGGGCAGATACAAGATGGCAAAACCAATAGTATACATGGGTGACCAATTGCCATTACCCACAGGATATGCTTGGTAAAATGTCGGAGATGGATGGTAAGTATCGAAAATATACTGTACCATGGATTGATCAGAGATACCAGGATCGCCAAAAATAAATGTAAAAGGAAGGTAAATATAGTAGGCCAAAATATCCCAGCCCAAGAAGTTCTGATAGTTGTTGTATTGATATTTGCTGACGTATAAGTGAACTAGAACGATGAATAGTGAAATGGCGATTACCACCGACTTGGAATTCAGAAAATTTTTCATTGTAGAGTTTATATGTTCGGCTCTTCCGAGCTCAATATCAACTTCCCCTCTGTCTTTTCCTGTACTTCTCCTACCGTTACCCCCGGTGCCAATTCTACCAATTTAAATCCCCCTTCGGGGGCAATGTCCAATACGGCAAGGTCGGTCACGATGCGCTTTACACAGGCTACCCCTGTAAGCGGAAGGCTGCAAGACTTCAACAGCTTGCTTTTTCCATCTCGGCTGGTGTGGGTCATAGCTACTATAATGTTTTCGGCACTGGCCACCAGATCCATGGCGCCGCCCATGCCTTTTACCATTTTGCCTGGTATCTTCCAGTTGGCGATATCCCCATTTTCAGATACTTCCATCGCGCCCAAGACTGTGAGCTGCACATGTTGACCACGTATCATGGCAAAGCTCATGGCCGAATCAAAAAACGAAGCACCGGCTTTGGCTGTAATGGTCTGCTTACCAGCGTTTATCAGATCGGCATCTACCTCAGCTTCAAGCGGAAAGGCACCCATTCCCAAAATGCCGTTTTCAGACTGAAACTCGACCGAAATCCCTTCGGGTACGTGATTGGCCACCAGCGTAGGTATGCCAATTCCCAAGTTCACATAATAGCCATCTTTTAATTCTTGGGCTATCCGCCTAGCAATTCCATTTTTGTCTAAGGCCATAATCGTATCATCAAATTTAATAAAAGCTAAAAGTAATTTTTTCTTTTGCAAGGCCAAGAGCAGGCAGTGCCGCCATCAATTCTTAAAGTGAACCCATGACCTTATGGCTTTACAGCAAATATTTCAATATCTATGTCGCCGATCTCCTGCCCAGCTTCTTGTATGTTCCATACGTAAATGATCATGCGTTGGCTGCTTTCCGGCAGTATGATCGGCCTCCTGAAACGGATGGTCTCTCCATCCCAATACTTCTGCAACCAGCGTAGTGGGATGTAATCGTAATAGACCGATGTGCCGGCAGAATCGTTGGCAGCGATGATCAAATTGGTATCAACAGGCCGAAATTCGGAGAGATAGGACAAGGATATTTCAGCAATCAGTAGGGTATGAAGAATGGAGTCGACTTGGGTTTCAAAGAGATTGAAGTAGGCACCATCACCGTTATACCCAGCACTGTTTGAGATGGTTTTGATCGGAGTGGTTTCAAGGTCCTGATTGCGCTTATACACGCTCATCCCCCCTTGATCTTTAAACACTTCGTGGAAGGCATTTTTATACTTTTCGCAGCCATCTCCGTAGCAGAGCCCATAGTCGGCGGTAAGGGTTTTATCAATCCGTTCATGCATGAGCGGGGGCAATTTTTCCTTGTGGCGAAGCCGCTCATAGCTCCAGCTCACCGAGAATAGGAAATATCCGTCTATGATCAAGGGTGTTTCGGTCTTGGCCTGTTGTTTGGCCAAGTACTCGTACACATCAGAAGAAAGTGCCAATTCATCCCAGACCCCCGTGTTTTTGAAATTGGCTTTTGCCAAAAAAGAAATCGGGAAGATGAGCAGAATCGTTCCCGCCCATTTCGCGTGGGCCGCACCTTGGTATTTGCTCAGATCGCTTACCAAAAACGCAAGGCTTAGAATGAAGTAGGGCACAAAATAAATGGCAACCCGGTCTTCCGGAAAATTCACGTCGAGTGCCAATTTCAAGAAAATCGCCCCGAGCCCGTTGCCTATAAGCAAGAGTCCTGAGATCGAGCCGGGGTTCCAATCTTCTAATTTGCCCCAAAGCAATTTAAGGATCAAACATACCGACGCGAGTCCTCCAACAATCATAATGATCCAATCGAGCGCAGTGCTTTCGATACCCAAGGTATATTTGACCAGTGTGTGAACGGTGATCTCCAGAAAGCTATCCCCTTCCCCATAGTAAAGTAGACCACGCGATTTCATTTCAAATGAATACAGTGCTGCCAATGCCACTGGAACCCCTCCAAAAAATGCTACAAGGGCGAGCTGTTTAATCCGCTCAACACCTGAGTGCCTTTTGATTACGATCGTAGATACCATACCAATCACGATGAGCAGGGATAGCATCAACGACATATTGGAGCCTATGGCCAATGCCATAAATATCCAAACCGAGATTTGATTACGATAGCTTGGCCTTTCGGCAAAAACAGATATAAAATACAGCCCTGCCATGAGAAATCCCAGGCTGAGTCCATAGCCACGCATCTGTCCAAAAAATTCAACCACCAAAGTGGCGGTGATCAAAGCAATGAAGCTTATCATTTTTAGGGCATTGCCTTGCAGCTTTTGCACGAGCTTATAGGCGAAATAGGCATACAGCGTAAAAGCCAACAGGTTAGGTAGTCGGAGCCAAATGAGCTCAGCTCCGAATACCTTGTACATGGGGTACATAAGCGCCGAATTGAGCAGGTGGTTGTTAGCATCCCAATGTGCCAGATAGGGCAAGAAGTTTTCGGAGACGATGTAGTGAAAAAAGGTAGCCGCTTCATCATGCGAAATGGGCACCAAGAAGCAACGGATTAGGATGTAGATGAAAACGAATACCGCCGCCGCACTGCAAATAATGGAGTAGGGGCGGCTGATGTTGGTCTTCATTTAATAATCTTAAATGGTGCTAAGCTTTTCGCACGGTGCGCTGCTCTATGCGCTTTTCAAAGGTCTCACCTTGAAAGATGCGCTGAACGAATATCCCGGGCGTGTGGATATCATTTGGATCAAGCCCACCGGCAGGCAGAAGCTCTTCTACTTCGGCGATGGTAATTTTACCCGCAGTCGCCATCAAGGGGTTAAAATTCCGTGCGGTCGCCTTAAAGATCAGATTGCCTTCGGTATCGCCCTTCCAAGCTTTTACGATGGCATAATCGGCCTCAAAGGCGCGCTCCATCAAGTATTTTTTTCCGTTGAATTCGCGCACTTCTTTTCCTTCGGCCACTTCGGTACCATATCCTGCGGGGGTATAGAAAGCTGGTATCCCGGCACCGGCAGCCCTACATCGCTCTGCAAGGGTGCCCTGTGGGATGAGCTCAACTTCTAACTCGCCGCTGAGCATCTGGCGCTCAAACTCTTTGTTCTCACCGACGTAAGAAGAAATCATTTTTTTAATCTGCTTCTTTTGCAAAAGCAAACCTAATCCAAAATCATCTACCCCAGCATTATTAGAAATACAGGTCAGCTCAGTAATACCGGTCTTACTCAGCTCAGCAATACAGTTTTCGGGAATGCCGCATAGCCCGAACCCACCAAGCATGATGGTCATTCCAGATTCAATTCCCGATATGGCCGCCTTTGCGCCACTTACTACTTTATTCATGCTGTTAATTTTTACCAGGGCAATACATCCTGCCCCTCAAACATTTTTTCCTGACGGGAATAATCGTCACAGTCGAGCTCTACAGAAATGCCCGCCGGCTTGTCAAATGCGGTCTGCCTGATCTCTAATTCTTCATCGGCCAGTGCGCTCTTCATATAATACCCCCAGATCGGCAAAGCCATATTGGTACCCATACCGAGCCGCAAGCTACGAAAATGGACTGCCCTGTCTTCGGCACCTACCCAAACCCCAGTTACGAGATCGGGCGTAAGGCCTATAAACCATCCATCCGATTGATTTTGAGTGGTTCCAGTCTTTCCGGCTATTTTTATAGATCGATCAAAACCATCATAATCACGCGATGGAAGATCCATGCGCAGACGCACTGCCGTACCCAAGCTTTTGCCTTGGTGCTTATTATAAACCCCATCTACCGTGCCTTCCATAAGGCTCAGCATGGTGTAGGCGGTGCGTTCATCCAAAGCTTCGCTGGTCTCGGGCTGCATGTTGAATATGGCATTTCCATTCTTATCTTCTATACGAAGCACGTAGATGGGATCTATATGCACACCCATATTGGCAAAGGTCGCATTGGCAGAGGTGATCTCCATAAGGGATAGATCGGCCACACCAAAGCCCAAAGAAACCACAGGATCCATGTTGCTTTTTATACCAAGATCACGAGCCAACTTTATGACCGCTTCGGGCCCGAACTGCTTCATGACCCAAGCCGTGACCGTATTTACCGAATTGGCAAGCCCCCATTTTAGGGAAACCATATAGCCGTAATCGCGGTCGGGATCATGGGGCGTGTAGTCCTGCTGTAAGTTAAATGTGCCTTTATGAAAGGTGGTAGGAATTTTTGGTATCTCATAGCAGGGCGAGTATCCTTCGCGAATGGCGGTGGCATATACGAAGGGCTTAAAGGTAGAGCCCACTTGGCGTTTCCCTTGCTTTACGTGGTCGTATTGGAAATACTTATAATTGTTTCCTCCTACCCAAGCTTTCACAAAACCTGTTTTAGGGTCGATACTTACCAGCCCGGCCTGTAGCATTCCTTTATAATAGAGAATACTATCCATGGGCGTGAGCACCGTGTCGCGCTCGCCCTTCCAAGTAAAAACTTTCATAGGCACTTTTTCCGTCCTGAAAAAGGTCTCTATACTATCGGCCGGTACCGTAGTCCAGGTTTCTTCACAATCTTCGCTTTTACATTCAAAACCCGGTTTGCCTTCTATTTTCGTAGGTTCGATATTCACCCTGCGATGGCAGTTCGGACATTCCTTGCCCATCATAATGCGGTACCGTGGTGTGCGCTTCATGGCCGAAAGCTCTATGCGTTCTACTTCATCGGTAGAAAGATCATTCGAGAAGGGCGGGTTTCGATAGGTCGCAATGTCATCTCGAAATTGTTCTTGAAGCTCATTTCCTAAGTGCTTCCGTACCGCATCTTCGGCGTATCTCTGGAGTCTTGAATCGAGCGTGACGTATACTTTCAATCCATCACTATAGATATTGTAAGGTCTTCCATTTGGCTTGGCGTATGCGTAATTGCCATTGCCATCTTTGGTGTCGAAGAGCGTGCGCAGTTCTCCACGCAATATTTCCCTAAAGTAGGGCGCAAGACCATCTTGGTGATCTACGGTTTGAAAATCGATGTTCAAGGGCAACGTTTTGAGCGAATCATACTGGGCTTTTGCCAAATAGCCGTTTCGCACCATTTGCGAAAGCACTACATTTCTCCTTTCGATCGTAGTTTCGGGGCGTTTTATGGGATTGAAAAGGGATGGATTTTTGGCCATGCCTACCAGCACCGCAGCTTCTTCGATAAGGAGTGAGTCGGGAGCCTTGTTAAAGTAAATGGACGACGCACTCTTGATACCTACTGCTTGATATATCCAGTCAAACTTATTGAGATAGAGTGTTATAATTTCTTCTTTGGTGTATTGCTTCTCGAGCCTTACGGAAATGATCCATTCTTGAAATTTTTGAAAGATCCGTTCAAAACCATTTCCAGGGACTTCTGTAAATAGCATTTTGGCGAGCTGCTGCGTGATGGTACTTGCGCCACCTTTGCTTCCCAAGTACACCGCGGCGCGGGCGGTACCGCGTAGATCGATCCCAGCATGCTCATAAAAGCGCTCATCTTCCGTGGCCACGAGGGCTTGGATCAAGTGGGGAGATAAGCGGTCATAACTTACATTGGTCCTGTTTTCAAGGTAATACCTACCCAATACTTCTCCATCGGCCGCGATGATTTCGGTAGCCAGATTGGTCTTAGGGTTGGCAAGGGCCACGGTATCGGGAAGGTCGCTCTCTGATGCGAAATAAAGCATTGCACCCAAGAAGATAATCGGCAATAACCCAAAAATCCAAAGAAGGGCAATCACTTTTTTAGACACCTTTTTCTTCTTCTCTTTCTCTTGTTCTTCCATGAAGTATTTTCTGACTTAAGTCTTTTCTAGCGCTGGGAAGGCTTGGATTTTTCTATTCGCAAACCTACATTTTGAATCCCGTCCAAGGTATCCATGCGCATGGCTTGCTCTATTTCAAAAGTATACGTTCCAGATATTGGAAAACGCTTATTATATTTGAATAGTATGGCATTGCTGAGGTGCTGGCTGCTATTCAAAAACCCGCTACCCTTACCGAGCCACCTACCTGTGGCATCGGCAAGCACTATCCCAACGGTATCTTTGGAAGTCTTTCCATTGGGAAATTTGGTTTTCACAAAAACGTACAGGTTCCGGAAGGGATATTTCTCTGTATTACGTACGTTGATCAAAAAGTTATGCTGGCTTACCGTGTCTTGAATGTCAACGTCTAGAATGGCCTTATCGGCGACAAACCATCTGGCTCCGGGGATCTCTACATTCTTTTCAAATACGAGCTGCTCATCTTGGCAAGCGCTAAAGGCAAGTACCAACATTAAAATTAAAAAGTGCAGGCCGCCATGCCCAGCGCGATTATGTTTTGGGATTTTCGTTGCTACCACCTTTTCTTCTTGGCTTGTTTCTATTTCGCGATGAGGGCCCCTTGATTTTTTTGGCCTATTGGCATGGTTCGATTTCTGGTCAGGCTCCCCGCCCTTGGCCTGCGCAGCATTGGGGTTCCGGGGTTTGGAGCGGTTTCCTTTTCGCTTTTTGTTTTTGCCGCGTGGCTTTTTGAGTTCATCAAAACGGGTAAGGCTGTCCTGCCCCACCACATTGCCGTAAGCTTCTTCTTTTGGTGCTTCTACCTCTACGAAGTCGAGCAGGTTATCCGGATACTCACCGGCCGCATTCATCTCCAAAATTTCTGCTACCCGATCTTTATTGATAGGCACCGGATTGGTCGCGCCACCTTCATCGTAAAAGTACCAGAGCATCCCTTTGAAAATATCGGTCTTAAAATGGGTTGCAGTGCCCTTCTTGGTTTTGAGACGGTTGAAGTTTTTCGGAAATCCTTTTAGCGCATCTTGGTACGTATCGAGTTCGTAATTAAGGCAGCACTTGAGTTTACCGCATTGTCCAGCAAGCTTTTGTGTATTAAGCGAAAGCTGCTGGTAGCGCGCCGCGCTGGTAGATACCGATCTGAAATCGGTAAGCCAAGTGCTACAGCAGAGCTCTCTTCCACAGGAGCCTATACCACCCAGCCTTCCGGCTTCTTGGCGTGCACCTATCTGCTTCATCTCAATACGAACTCGAAAAGCATCTGCGAATTTTTTTATCAATTCCCTGAAGTCTACTCTCCCATCTGCGGTATAGTAAAACGTTGCCTTTTGTTTGTCGCCCTGATATTCCACGTCGCTTATCTTCATCTCCAGCCCCAGCGCTATTGCAATGGTTCTACCCTTCTGCATGGCGTCGCTCTCTAAGCTTCTAGCTTCACGCCAAAGCTCGAAGTCTTCGGTGCGGGCAGTGCGGATTACGGTTTTCAGGTCACGCGCATTTTTCATGGCGCCCTTCGTTTCCATTTGCAGCCTAGCCAGCTCGCCCGAAGCGGAGATCGTACCCATATCATATCCCGGATTGGCTTCTACAGCCACTACATCGCCAGGGTTTAGATTGGTCTTTGTGGCATTCCTAAAGAAGTCCTTGCGCCCGTTTTTAAACCTGATCTCCACATACTCAAAGGGAGTGGCGTGTCCTGGCAGTTCCATGTTTCCCAGCCAGTCATACACAGCCAACTTGCTGCAGCCGCCGCTGGCGCAAGTACCGTTGTTTTGACAGCCATTTGGCACACCGCCGGGTTTGTTCGAGCAAGTTTCACATCCCATAGAGTCGTATTCTTTCCGTCAAAATTAATAATTGTAACGAGCTTAACGGGTTTTAAAGAGTTTCATCATGTCGCCGCCTGTTTTCAAAAACAGTAAATGCGCGTTTACATTGCGCTGCACAAGGTAATGTGCACGGCTCAGCACATCGTTAAACCCTCCCAAATTACTTTGGGCAATGAAGGGCGCGAAGCGCTCGGCAAATTTAAGGCTCTCTGCATCAAAGCGGGCGCTTTCTCTTCCCACATACTCGAAGATGACGCTTTGATGAATGAATTCAAGGGCGTACTCTATAAAAGATTGTTGCTGATCTCTGCTCAGCGCTGCCAACTGAGTGCAAGCATCCATTACCGCTTTATAGTCTCGTACGGCACAGCCACGCATATAGGTAGAAAATAAATTTAGAAAGGAACTACTGGCTTCTTTGGCTTCCGCCAATAAGGTGGCCTGATAGAAGTCTCCATTGGCCAGCCGCGCTATCCGCATAGCGTCGTCGTATTCCAGCCCTAGTCGAGCTTCTAGCGCAGCCGTCATGGCGACATCATTTATCTGATCGCATTTAATGAGCTGCGCGCGCGATATGATGGTGGGCATAAGATCTTCCGAATTTGGCGCCACTAAAATTACCACCGTCTTTGGCGAAGGCTCTTCCAGTGTTTTTAAGATTTTATTGGCTGCCTTATTGTTCATTTTTTCTGGATGCCAAATAATCATGACCTTGTGGCCACCACTGAATGATTTCAAGCTTAAGCTTTTTACGATCTCATCGCTTTCGCGCGTAGTGATGAGCGATTTTTTATTGTCGCCGGCTATCTCTACTTCCCAAGCTTTTAAATTCATGTAGGGATTCTTGGAGAAAAAAGCGAGAAACTCCCGCATCATGACCTTCGCATGATCTATTTTTTTAGTCTTAACTATTGGAAAGGAAAAATGAAGATCGGGATGGGTCAACGCATTCATTTTTAAGCACGCCGAACAGTTACCGCAGCGATCGGTGACGCCGGGCTTTTCGCAAAATATATAGCCGGCAAAGGCTACTGCCAGTGGCAAACTGCCGGTACCGTCTGCTCCCGAAAATAGAAGGGCATGGCTCACATGACCGTCTTTCACGGTACGGATTAGATTTTTCTTTACTTCTTTTTGGCCTATTATCTGCTCGAAATACACACGCTGAAATTTCACCGCGAAGGTAGTTATAATCGTTGCTTCTGATATTATTGACGGCGCGCATCGATGCCTTCGCAGAAAGGATTTTTTTAACCTGCCGATAAAATCTTTCTATTTTTGGGCTTTAAGAAATTAGAATATGCAGGAGATCGCCAAATACGACTTTACCGATAAACGCGCCCTCGTTCGCGTAGACTTTAATGTACCACTGAACGATAAGCTGGAAGTAACTGACGACACCCGAATCTCAGCGGCAATACCCACCATAAAGACTATAATCGACAAGGGCGGGGCGGTGGTGCTGATGTCACACTTGGGTAGACCAAAAAACGGGCACGAAGAGAAGTCTTCCCTTAGACATATATTGAAAACCCTAGAGAAGCTTCTTGGGATGAAGGTAAAATTTGTTCCAGACTGTGTCGGGGATAAAGCCAAAGCAGAGACTTCAAAAATGGCTCCCGGCGATGTGGTACTCCTGGAAAATTTGCGCTTTTACAGCGAAGAGACCGAAGGGGATGAGTTCTTTGCCGGACAGCTTGCGGAGCATGGCGATTGCTACGTAAACGACGCTTTTGGAACCGCACATCGGGCTCATGCTTCGACGACTATTGTCGCCAATTTTTTCCCAACAGATAAAATGTTTGGAAAACTCCTTGAGCAAGAATTAAAAAGCCTTGACAAAGTTTTGAAAAGTACCGAAAAGCCCGTTTTGGCGATAATCGGTGGTGCAAAAGTGAGTAGCAAAATCACAGTCTTAGAAAATATTTTGGAGAAGGTAGACCGCATCATCCTAGGTGGCGGTATGACTTATACCTTCACCAAGTCGCGCGGTGGGGAGATTGGCAATTCACTGGTCGAAGATGATTATTTAGACACGGCCAAGTCACTCACCACTAAGGCAGAAGCCGCTGGTGTTTCAATTTATTTACCTTCCGACTCAAGGATAGCCGATGATTTTAGAAACGATGCCAGCATAGATGTATGTGCTACAAGCGAGATACCCGATGGCTGGATGGGGCTCGACATTGGGCCGGATACGATTGATGATTTCGAAAAGGTGATCCAAGAGAGTGAGGTGATTCTTTGGAATGGGCCCATGGGGGTGTTTGAAATGGAAAATTTTGCCAAGGGAACAGAAGCCATTGCCCGGGCATTGGTAAAAGCCACCGAAAAGGGGGCTTTCACCCTGATAGGGGGTGGTGATTCGGTAGCTGCTATCAACCAGTTTGGACTGGCCGATCAGGTGAGCTACGTATCTACCGGTGGCGGAGCCATGCTGGAATACCTCGAAGGAAAAACGCTGCCAGGGGTGGCAGCCATTCGCGATTGATTCTCGCTGAAGAAGTCTCAGCTATTGCTCGAAATCTTCCACCTTCTCACGTAAGTCTTCAAACTTACCTTCTATCTTATCGAGCCAAGTGCGGTTCTTGAGCACTGGAAAGAGTCTTGGTGCGATCATGGAAACCGGTTCGTAAAGCACCGATTCTTTTTTCCAATCGGCAGGTATTGATTTTTCCGTAAGGGGAAAACCCTTGATCACGAAGATGAAGCCACTGAGTATCAAAGCAAACTTGGCGGCTCCGAAGAGTAATCCAAAGAGCTTATTGATGATACCCAGAGCGACCAGCTTGATCACTTTTTCCAAGATCCTTCCAAACAGGAATACCACAACTACGATAAGAATGAAGAGCAATGTGAAGGCCAATACTAAGCTTATTCTCGGGTCGGTATTGAAGACCGACTCTAGATATTGACCCGCCATATCGCCAAATTCAGCTGCGCCATACACCCCTAGCACCAGTGCCATCAAGGTGCAGAGCTCTATGATAAGCCCCCGCCTGAACCCACGAAACATTCCCCAAGCGATGGGTATGGCTATGATGAGATCGAGGTACACGATATGGGTTTTTGGTAAATGGTCATTAAGATAGCAAAACTCCTTTTTGAGCCATTAAGGGCACATCGGTAAGGTTTGACTCCTGGATACTTTCGGCCAAGAACACATACTTTTTATCGTATATCTGCTTGCCAATGTAGAAACTCACCCAGTATTCATTGTTGATTGCAAATAATTCGGACATGATAGGCTCAATCTTCGCAAAGCTGAGTGCAGGAATTACTTTTACATAATGACGAAGCTGAGAAGTTTCGATCTTTTCATTGTTCACTTCGCCGTAGCCTTTAGACGCGACGATCACATTCTCAATCGGCGCCGATTTCTTGTTCACGAGGTAGATGTACCATTCCAATTCATCGGTATCGGGCAGAGGCAGGGGCACGGCAGCAAGCGCGATATCTTCTACTTTTGGAGCTAAAATGTCCTTTTTCATAGCGCTACATTTTTAGAATTAGGGTTTAGGCTCCAGCCAAAGAGCATAGAGAGATGGCGCAGCAGTTTATCTTGTACTTCTTTAATATCTAGCCTTCTACCTAGTTCTGCCTGCATGGAAGTCACTGCCTTATCGTCAATCCCACACGGTATTATGTTGTCGAAATAGGCAAGATCGGTATTTACATTAAAGGCCAAACCATGCATAGTGACCCATCTGCTGCATTTTATGCCGAGTGCACAGATTTTTCGCGCCATTCCTGCGTCGTCTCCATCGAGCCATACACCGGTGAGCCCCGCTATCCTACCGGCAGTGATCCCATATTCAGCAAGGGTTTTTATCACCGCTTCTTCGAGATGGCGCAAGTATTTATGAATATCTGTAAAGAATTGATCCAGATCTATAATGGGATAGGCTACGAGCTGTCCTGGACCGTGAAATGTAATATCACCACCGCGGTTGATCTTATGAAAATCTATGCTCTGCGCTGCGAGATCTTCTTCGCTGAGCAGGAGATTGGTCATTTTGCCACTCTTACCCAACGTGTACACAGGCGGATGCTCGCAAAGCAGCAGTTCGTTCTGCGGCGTTGTGGAGCTGTCAGGGTTATTCCGCAGTTCGATCTTCTGCGCGATGGTTTTTTCAAAAATTAGGGTTTGGGTATCCCAGGCTTCCTGATACCTGATCAGACCCAGATCCGTATAATTTACCGTTGGCAATGGGACTATCACTTTTGGGCCAAAGCTGATTTGAACTGATCTATCACGTCTATCTCGATCGGGTTTACCCCTTTTTCCGCGGCCATAAAGTACGAGATCCAATCACCCAGATGGATCAGGTAGTAGGCCCGCTCTATTCGGCTCCCACCCCTGGGGTTGAGATCGATATAGGTTTTGGTCTTACCTTCAATAATATTTTTGGTGAGCTCCATGCGCTTCACCGTACCGGCTTCATCTTCGGGGCTATGCAGCATAAGCACGGCGTAAGAATCATCTCCACCGGCCCACCCTACGAGCTCGTTATGGTTCATCTCGGGCAGCACATGGTGCCAACAGAGCATTTTAGCGTTTTCATTGATCTGCTGTCGCAAGCGTTGGGCGATCCCTTCATTTCGCGTTTCAGCGTAAATGACTGGAACACAGTTTACTATTTTATTGGCAATTGCCGCTGCTTCGGTCGTAATTAATCCGCCTTCTTCATCGAGAAGGTTTGCCGCAAGGGCAAGGTCATCGGCAAACCCCGTCGGAATTAGATGATAGGCGAAGAGAATAAAGAAGAGCTGCGTAGCATTATACCCGAAACTGGTACGGGGCGGCTGCCCACCGGGGATCTCGATAATATTATATTTTCGTTCCCAAGCCAAGTCTTTCAGGGAGCCTCCAGCAGTGATACAGCTTATCTGTGCTCCTTTTTGAATGGCTTCGCTCAAAGCGGCCAAGGTCTCCTCCGTGTTGCCACTATAGCTTACCGCAATAAAAAGTGTTCGGCTATCTACCCATCCCGGACATCGATAGTCATTCACCAATTCAATAGGTGCTGAGCAGGAATCCCATACCAATTGCGATACTATTTTACCTCCTATACCCGATCCGCCTAGGCCAGCTATAACTACTTTGTCTACGGGTAGGGTGGTGAAGGATAGGATAGAACGGCTACCAACATCAAGGGCATCGCGCATATTTTGCGGAAAAGCCTTGATATAATTTTTCATTTGTTCGAGTTCGGCGCTGGTGTTCATATCGGTAAAAATCAATGCTAAAATAAGCCCGCAAAGATACCAAACAATGAAACATGCGACTTTACCAAAATCATATCTTTGCCAAAATTTTGAAAATGAGCAGTGCACTAAGCGAACAAGAAGTAGTACGAAGGGAATCGCTCAAGGCTATAAGGGCTATGGGCATTGATCCCTATCCCCCTGAGCAGGTTGCTGTAAGCCATACTGCCGCCGAGATTCTCACGGGCTTTAAGGACGGAGAAGATGAGTGGAAATCGGTGCAGGTAGCAGGCAGACTTATGTCAAAACGGGTGATGGGTAAGGCATCGTTTGCAGAAATTCAAGACAGTAGTGGTTCTATTCAGCTCTACTTCAATCGTGACGAGATATGCCCAGGTGATGATAAGTCTCTCTATAATGACCTTTTCAAAAAGCTAATCGACCGTGGCGATTTCATCGCTGCCGAAGGTTTTGTGTTCATTACGCAGGTGGGCGAAACATCGATCCATGTGAAGGAGTTCAAGCTGTTGAGCAAATCATTGAAGCCGCTCCCCTTTCCTAAAACGGATGAAGAAGGACAGGTGTACGATGCCTTTACCGATCCCGAGCAGCGCTACCGTCGCCGGTATGTAGACCTCGTGCTTAACCCAAAAGTGCGCGAGACGTTTATGAAGCGCACGCAGGTGATAGACACCATGCGCCGGTACTTTAATGAGCAGGGTTACCTAGAAGTGGAAACGCCTATCCTGCAGCCTATTCCGGGTGGTGCGGCCGCTCGGCACCTTCATCACTCACCACAACGCGCTGAATATGCCGCTCTATTTGCGTGTAGCCAACGAGCTGTATTTAAAGCGATTGATCGTAGGTGGATTTGAAGGGGTTTACGAGTTTGCCAAAGATTTCAGAAATGAAGGAATGGACCGCACCCATAACCCGGAATTTACCATCATGGAAATCTATGTGGCCTACAAGGATTATATCTGGATGATGGCGTTTACCGAAGGCCTGCTTGAAAGAGTGGCGACCGATGTAAATGGAAAGCCGGAAGTGAAGATGGGAGAAAATACCATTTCCTTTAAAGCGCCTTTTGCTCGGCTTACCATGACCGATGCGATCAAGAAATATACGGGTATGGACATAAGCGGTATGGATGAAGCCGCCCTGCGGGAGACTTGCCAAGCACTGAAGGTGCCGGTAGATGTCAGTATGGGAAAGGGAAAAATGATAGATGAGCTATTTGGCGAGAAGTGCGAAGCCCAGCTTATTCAACCCACTTTTATCACCGATTATCCCGTAGAGATGTCACCCCTTTGCAAGAAGCACCGTGATAACCCGGAGCTCACCGAGCGCTTCGAGCTCATCATCAATGGTAAGGAGATCGCCAATGCATACACCGAGCTCAACGATCCGATCGATCAGCGGCAACGCTTTGAAGAACAACTGAGACTATCTGAAAAAGGTGATGATGAAGCCATGTTCATTGACCATGATTTCTTGCGCGCGTTGGAATACGGGATGCCACCCACATCAGGACTGGGCATAGGCATAGACCGGTTGGTGATGTTGATGACCAATAATCCATCTATTCAAGAGGTGCTTTTCTTCCCACAAATGCGGCCGGAGCAGAAATCGATAATGGCGCAGCCAGCCGATTTTGAAAAAATGGGTGTTCCCACCGAATGGGCGGACTACGTAATAGAAGCTGGCTATACGAATGTGAAAGTTTTTAAAGAAGAGAAAGCCACGGTGATTCACCAAAAACTGAATGGGTACCGCAAAAAGAACAAGCTCGAAATACCTGCTTTGCAATTAGAAGAAGTGAAGGGATGGGTGGGAAGTAGTTAGTTTCTTGGTTATAACGGTCGCGTGACCCGTCCTAAAATTCGAAAAGCTCGACAATCTCAACCTAACTCACGACTCACAACTCACAACTCACGACTCACGACTCACGACTCACGACTCACGCCTCGAAATCTACCTGCTCGCCAAGTCCCGCGCCAAACGATAATTATCATACAGCGACAGGCTGCCCACAAAAACCCCAAAGGACAGAAATAGCAAGAGCCACTTTTCTGCAAATAGGCTGTGGTAAAAAACCAATAAATCGATTAAGGTCAAAACCCGAAAAAGGGTCAAGTTCTTATTTTGGATTCGTCTTAATTCGTCAAAGGGGAGCTTTGTCAAATCATCCAAGTTCATATGTAAAGGCCTGTTTCAATAGCCTGATCTATTACGCCCCTTTTATAGATCAGGTTACGGAAATTTTGCACGGTTCTGAAAGCTAAGGATTTAAATGGAGTAACGCCTTCCCAAATGCTAGCGAATTACGCGAATCGAATCAATTTTTGCGCCGGTGTATATTTCGTCCAGCTCATCAAAGCCCGCTGTGATAGCTCCAAATATGGTGTAGCGGCCATTGAGGTGTGGGGTGGAGAGATGCGTAAAGAAGAACTGGCACCCCTCCGTGTCACGGCCTGCCGAGGCTAAGCCAGCAACTCCGGCGCCATAGTGCAGCGGAGAGAACTCGGACCGGATGGAGTAATCTGTATTTCCATACCCATCGCCACGTGGGCCGCCACCCTGGCTCACGAATACCGGAACGATTCGGTGGAAAGAGCGCCCATCGTAAAAACCGCTCTCGGCCAAAGCCACAAAATTGGAAACTGAGCCAGGAGCATCTTCTACCAGCAGTCTCATCTCAAGAACATGGCCCAAGGCATAAATCTTGGCAGTCGCCTGAATAGATATTGATTGAATCAGCTCCCAGTCAAGCGGATGCGCCGTGAAAATCTGCTTTTTACCAACATCTCCACCCATCGCTATAATGGCCTTGATAATCTCATTTCGCGTTTCAGCTTCTCCTGCTTTCTGAAACTTTGAAAGGCCGGCACGAAGGGTTTCAATGGAAACCTTTGAAGTGTCCCTAAATTCATCTTCTTGTAACGCGCTGGCGTAAAGATAAGTCTGAGCCAAAAGGCCTTTGGCGAATGCTTCATTGGCATTTTGATAAAATGCTTTTTTCCAATCTTCATAAGAGCGGGCGCCGGCTATGAGTGCTTCTGTGGCCGCCGTGCCCACGACCCCATCATTTTGACAAACATCTAAAACGCTATTGAGCGCAGACTCGTAAGAACCTAATTTTGAATAGACAACCGCATTGGCGATCGGGTCGGTATAGCGCCCGGCAACTTCTTTCCAGAGCATCACACCGCCATCGTCACTTTGGTACCTAAGTAAATTGGAGAGAATCAATGCGGACCGTACCTCGGGTACCTTTGAAGTGAGTGCCAGTGACCTTTCGGCATCGGTGCTGAGTGGTTCGTCAAGCTCCTGATAGCGCGCCGCCGCCGACATGGCCACCCAAACCGAACCATCTTCAAGCCCTGAAAGGATGGCCTTGCGGCCTTCGGGACTGTTGGGCTTGGCCATTAAACGCACCGCTTCGGCGCGCACGCGTGAGTCTGGATCGCGCAGCGCCAAGTCGGCCAGCGTAGCATCTGTGGATCCGGCCTTCGCCAAAATTTGCACTGCAATCGCGCGGATGCCAAGGTCGGTCTCATTGACGAAGAATGAGTCGATCTCGTTCTTAAAAGACTCGATTGAATATGCTTTCTGTCGCGCGAGGATGTGCGCAGCTCCCAGCCGGGACTCTGCGCTACCCGATGCTAAATGCGCCACAACGATAGGGATGTGGCGTTCTTTTAGCAGACCTTTTAAACTAGCCTGGTATATGCCCCAGACCTTTCCCGATTCTTCCGCTGGCGAAACCGGATCATGGGAAATCAAAAACTCCATCGCATTGACATCTGCAGATTTTCCGATCGCTTCGAGCAGCTCGGCCTTGATCTCTGGAAGGGTTGATGCGTACAACGCATTTTGAAGCTGCGGCAGCGAAGTGCTATCCCTGAATTGACCTACCGAGAAGGCCGCAGAAAGACTCACCGAAGCCACCGGATCATTTAAAAGTGCTTCTAAAGGTGCCAGCAGAGCCGTGTCTAACACAGAACCTGCAACTTTGGCGAAAGCCATACGATATGCTGCTGTTTCTGCGTTCGCAAAAAGAAGTAATTCTTTGGGTTCGCGCCTGTCGGAAGCGGTGTAGATATCCCGCAGCTTTGCATCGGTAAAGGCATTGGCATAGGCATCCGTCTCCCTGTTTTCAGATCGACAAGAACCCAATATCAAAAGGATCAAAACCGCCATTGCGGAGTAGTGGATTTTCATGCCCGTGGATTAAAGAAAATCCGAATCTAAGAACATTTATATCTTTGGCTGCACAAAAAATGCTCCTGAAAAAATGGCAGAAAAGCGTATTGGAGTTATTGGCGGGGGCTCTTGGCCACAGCTTTGGCAAAAATCCTTTCGGAAAACAATCCTGGAATCAATTGGTGGATGCGGAACCAAGAATCGCTCGACCATATTCAGAAGTACTATCACAACCCCAATTATCTACGTGCTGTTGAGTTTGATGTAGATAAGCTCTCACTCAGTTCAGACGTCGCTAAAGTAGTGTCGGATTCCGATGTGCTTATTATTGCCATTCCATCTGCCTTCGTGCATGACTCCCTCGGAAAGTTGGGCAAAGAGCAATTTGAAAACAAAGTAATTTTCTCGGCCATAAAAGGCATAATACCTGAGATAGAATCTATTCCAGCGCGCTATTTTCATAAACAGTTTGGGGTGCCTTACGATGATATTGGCATTATTTGCGGACCGTGCCATGCCGAAGAAGTAGCCATGGAGCGGCTCTCCTATCTTACGCTGGCCTGCATGGAAGAAGATAACGCGAAGATGATGGCAGAGATGCTCTCCACCCGCTATGTCAAAACATCTATTTCAGATGATCTTTTCGGTGCCGAGATAGCCGCCGTGCTCAAGAATATATATGCTATCGCTTCTGGGATATGCGGCGGCCTAGGCTACGGAGATAATTTTCAGGCGCTCTTGATCTCGGCGGCCATTATAGAGATGGAGCGTTTTCTAGATAAGCTCAACCCTTTTCATCGGGATGTAAAGGAGCCTGCTTATTTGGGCGATCTGCTGGTAACGGCCTACTCCAAGTTTTCTAGAAACCGCACCTTCGGCTATATGCTGGGAAAAGGCTACTCGGCCAAAACTGCTCAACTCGAAATGGATATGGTGGCCGAAGGCTATTACGCGACCAAAAGCGTATATGATATCAATAAGCGCTTCGATGTGCAGATGCCCATTGCCGAAGCGGTGTACAATATCATATACGAGCGTATCTCGCCAGTAGTGGAGATCAGGTTACTGGCAGATAATTTTGGCTAAAAGCCATAAGAGATTGCGAAAGGCTATTTTCTCAACTTAAATCCAGATCAAACCACGCCCGCACAGCCTTAGCGCGATTTTCTCCCACCGAGTTGGATAGGTCTGCAAGCGATGCTTTTTTGATCCGGGTTACCGATTGAAAAGTGCGAAGCAATTCTTCGGCAGTGGCCTTCCCAATACCAGGTATATCGGTGAGTTCTGTCTTGAAAGTACTGGTGCTCCGCTTATTTCGGTGATGCGTAATCCCAAAGCGGTGCGCTTCATCTCGAAGTTGCTGCAAAATACGTAGCGTCTCGGATTTCTTATTGATGTACATCGGCACACTGTCGCCCGGATAGTAGATCTCTTCGAGCCTTTTGGCAATACCTACTATCGTAACCTTACCGCGTATGCCGAGGGTATCAAAACTCTCGAGCGCTGCGCTAAGCTGTCCCTTTCCACCGTCTACCACTACCAGCTGCGGCAGGTCTTCGCCTTCATCAAGTAACCTTCTATACCTCCTGAACACTACTTCGGTCATACTGGCATAATCATCAGCGCCGGTTACCGTTTTAATGTTGAAATGGCGGTAATCTTTCTTACTCGGCTTGGCATCTTTAAATACTACGCACGCGGCCACCGCATTGGTACCCTGAAGGTTTGAATTGTCAAAACATTCGATATGCTTTGGTAATTCGGTCATGCGCAGGTCTTTTTGCATCTGTTCCAAAATTCGGGTGGTGTGGCTTTCAGGATCGCTGAACCGGGTCTGCTTTTGCCGGTCGAGCATAAAATACTTTGCATTTCGGGCAGAGAGTTCTAAAAGTTTCAGCTTGTCACCGCGCTGCGGAATAGTAAGGGATTGGCCGGGCAGATCAATGGAGAGCGCCACAGGTACGATCAGTTCTTTGGCGAGCGAGTCGAAAGTTACCGTTACTTCGGCTATGGCCGATTCAATCAGGTCGGGGTCGCTCTCATCCAGTTTTTTCTTAAAGCTGAAGGTATGGCTTTGAATGATGGCGCCATCTACCACTTTCATGTAGTTCACGTATGCATTATGTAGGTCAGATGCTATCGAAAACACATCTACATTGCTCATCGATGGATTTACGATGGCGCTCTTGCTGCGGTAGCGCTGCAGGATGTCTATCTTTTCTTTTAACTGATGGGCATTTTCGTACTCCATATTTTCGGCGGCAGCCTGCATGCGTTCCGTAAGGATGTTGATTACCTGCGCAATATTTCCCTTTATTATTTCGGTGATGTCGCTGATCTGAGAATTATAGGCTTCTTCACTTTGGAGCCCTTCACATGGGCCTAGGCAATTTCCAATATGATATTCCAAGCATACCTTAAACTTCCCTTTTTCGATGTTTGCCTTGCTCAGATCATACTTGCATGTGCGAATCATATATAGCTGCCTGATCAGCTTCAGCAAGGTCTTCATCATCTTAACCGATGCGTACGGGCCGAAGTAGAGCGAACCGTCTTTTATCTTGGTTCGGGTGGGGAATATTCGCGGAAAGCGCTCATTTTTTATGCAAAGCCATGGGTATGTCTTGTCATCCTTGAGCATCACATTATACCGGGGTTGATATTTTTTGATGAGGTTGTTTTCCAATAATAATGCGTCAAGCTCCGATTCTACCACTATAAAACTTACGTCGGTAATGCGCTTTAGCATAACCCTCGTGCGACCGGTATGGCCGCCGTGCTTCATAAAATAGGAACGCACACGGTTATAAAGATTCTTGGCCTTACCGATGTAAATGATCGTGTCTTCCGCATCGCGAAATTGATAGACGCCCGGTTTTTTGGGCAATAATTTTATCTTTTCAGAAAAATCCACGTGCAAATTTAAGCACCTCGCTGAGATGAGAGATATTTATACGACCTTCGAGCAGTTCAAAGGCTCTAAACATTCGTAGAATTCTATACGTTCAAAGAGTGACAGGGGGCACGTAGCATGACAGAATTTTCTATCTCAAATCTGGAAGACCTTACCGGGATCAAGGCACACACCTTGCGTATTTGGGAGAAGCGTTATGACCTGTTGACCCCTTCGCGCACAGCAAGTAATATACGCGTGTACACCGAGACCGATCTGAAGAAGCTGCTCAATGTTGCGATCCTGAATAATTATGGAATGCGCATATCGAAGATCGTGCAGCTCAGTGATGATGAAATTCAGGAAAAGGTGCTAGAAGTTTCGAAATCAGAATGCGATCACGAAATACTTATTGAAAGCTTACTGCTTGCAATGGTCACGATAGACGAGCGCCGGTTTGAACAAGTAATAGGCACCAGCATACGCCGCTTTGGCCTCGAAGATGCAATGGTAGAAGTGATATACCCATTTTACCACAGGCTCGGAGTCTTGTGGCTATCAGGGTCGATCAATCCTGGGCAGGAACATTTTATATCTGCTCTTGTGCGGCAAAAGCTCATAGCTTCTACCGATCAAATCAATAGAGAGCCGCATGCCGAAGCTAAAACCTTTCTCCTGTTCTTGCCCGAAAACGAGCTCCATGAGCTGGGGCTTTTGTTCTACAATTATGTGATAAAAAAGGCCGGCCACCACACCATCTACCTTGGCCAATCGGTACCCATCGATGATGCCGGGTCTGTGAGCGCGCAACGGTCTGCTGATTACATTCTTACGGCCTGTCTCATGTCGCAATCTCCCAAGTATTTAAATAGCCTTCTCAAAAAAATGCTGGGTTGTTTTGGCCAAACACCAGTCTTTCTCATCAATCGCATAGACTTTGCTGACGTGCTTATCAGAGATGTTAGGCTCCATATAAACTGCCCCCCGGAGAAGTTCAAGCGTGATTTTCTTTTAATTTAGTTAAGTTTTGCCAATTTTTCAGGATTATTTTTCTGAGATTATTCCACAACGTTTTGATTTAGAACCGTTCATTGGTTTCTAAAGTCCATTGATTTTCTTTAAATAGGAATTAAAATTTTTCGGCTTGCTTTTTGTCTAACCTTTTATGTATTTTTGTTAAACAAACTTTAAAAACTGCAAGAGATGAGCACGAAAACAGCAGACTTCGACGATCAACTAATAGCGTTTCAAAGACCATTGAAATCATTCGCTTACGGATTTACCAATAATGAAGAAGCCGCGAATGATTTACTTCAAGAGACTTTTTTAAAAGCATTGACCTATAGAGATAAGTTCCAGGCCAAAACAAATCTGAAAGCTTGGCTCTACACTATCATGAGAAATACATTTATCAATAATTACCGAAAGGCAGTGCGGGCCAATACCATCATTGATAGAACGGACGAACAATACTTCATCAACACTGTGGCCAGCGAGCGGGGTTCAACCAATCCAGATAGCGTCTATTCACATTCACAGATCAGCAAAGTGATCGATCAATTGGATGATGAATACCGCATACCTTTTCAAATGTATAATCGGGGTTTCAAATACAAAGAGATAGCAGCAAAACTAGATCTCCCCATCGGAACTATTAAAAGCCGTATATTTCTAGCGCGAAAGAGACTGATGGTTTCGCTTGCCGATTACCGCTAGAGCCTGAATGAAAAATAGAAAAGTTATTGTCATTGGGTCCGGCTTTGCCGGACTTTCTGTTGCGTCAAATCTTGCGAAAGCAGGTTTTGACGTTCTTATTTTTGAAAAGAACGAATCTATCGGCGGCAGGGCGCGACAGTTTAAGGCCAAAGGGTTCACCTTTGATATGGGTCCGAGTTGGTATTGGATGCCGGATGTGTTTGAAGATTATTTTGCTCAATTTGGTAAGAAAGTATCGGACTATTATTCGCTCGAACGATTAGACCCATCGTATTCTGTCTTTTTTCATGATTCGAGAATGGATATTCCCGCAGACTTTGAAGCGCTCTGTGCCCTCTTCGAAAGTATGGAGCAAGGGAGCAGCGCTAAGCTCAAAGCTTTTTTGAAAGAAGCACAGTTCAAGTATGAAGCGGGAATGAATGAATTTGTATTCAAACCGGGATTGAGCATCATGGAGTTTGCAAGTTGGAAGGTAGTATCGGCATCATTCCGACTTCAGTTGCTGAGTGATATGGCAAGCCACGTGCGCAAGTATTTCAAGAATCGCAAGCTCATAGAATTACTTGAGTTTCCGGTTCTTTTTTTGGGTGCTATGCCATCTAAAACGCCAGCCCTCTACAGCCTTATGAATTATGCCGATATAAAGCTTGGCACGTGGTTCCCGAAAGGGGGTATGTACCAGATCGTAGAAGGTATGGGCAAGCTTGCACGCTCGCTTGGCGTGGAGATAAAAACAAATTCTCCGGTCGATAAGATCATCGTAGAAGGTGGGAGGGCTACCGGAGTAAATGTGGGATCAGAATTTTTTGCGGCAGATCTGATAGTCTCTGGTGCAGACTACCACCACACCGAAACCCAACTTTTGCCCCCAGAGTTTCAATCGTATTCTAAAAAGTATTGGGATACTAGAACCATGGCGCCATCAAGCTTACTTTATTATGTCGGACTTAATAAAAAGGTAGAAGGGTTGGAGCACCATAATTTATTCTTTGATGCTGATTTTACCAAGCATGCACGGGAGATCTATGAAGAACCGGCATGGCCGGAGAACCCGTTATTTTACGTTTCGGTAACTTCTAAGACCGACAGAAACACGGCACCTGATGATGGTGAAAACCTTTTTATTTTGATTCCAACTGCGCCTGGTCTCGTCGAGCAGCCAGAAATTCAAGAAGAATACTTTAATTTGGTCATGGATAGGTTGGATGCGAAGCTTGAACAAAATTTAAGAGATCACGTTGTGTACAGGCGAGATTTTGCATGTAGTGATTTTATGTCAGAGTATAATTCATTTAAGGGAAATGCTTACGGCTTGGCCAATACGCTAGCTCAAACCGCTGTGTTGAAGCCTTCCATAAAGAGTAAAAAAGTAAGCAATCTTTACTTCACCGGACAGCTCACCGTCCCCGGTCCTGGGGTGCCCCCTTCGTTGATTTCAGGTAGGATAGTGGCGCGGGAGATCTGTAAAACCGAGTCTGTATGAAGGCGTTATTCGACGATGTATCCTACCAGTGTAGCCAACTCACTACGAAGAGATACAGCACTTCATTTTCACTGGGTATCCGCTTTTTGGCACCCGACCTGCGCGACCCCATCTACGCTATTTATGGGTTTGTAAGATTTGCAGATGAGATCGTAGACACTTTTCACGACTTCGATAAAGCTTCGCTGCTCAAGCGCTTCAGGGAAGACACCTATAGGGCTATAGATGAGAAAATAAGCCTTAATCCGATTTTAAATAGTTTTCAAGCGGTCGTAAACACCTACCATTTAGATCATCATTGCATTGAGACCTTTCTGGAAAGTATGCGGATGGATCTGAATAAGAGTGAGTATAGCAAGGAAGAATACGACACCTATATCTTAGGATCGGCAGAGGTGGTGGGGCTGATGTGCCTAAGCGTTTTCTTGCGGGGCGACACGGCAGAATATGAGCGCTTGCGTCCCTACGCCATGAAATTGGGCTCGGCTTTTCAAAAGATCAATTTTTTACGGGACCTTCATGCAGATTATGCCGAGCTGGGACGTACTTATTTCCCGGGAGTAGATTTAAACGGCTTCGATGATACCCTAAAAAAAGATATTGAAGCTGATATAGAAGCAGACTTTCACACGGGATACGAAGGCATAAAAATGCTACCCAAAGATGCCCGTTTCGGGGTTTTTGTGGCTTATGTATACTATTTCAAGCTTTTCAAAAAGATCAAGAATAAACCCATCGAAGACATTCTGACCTACCGTGTGCGCATAAGCGATAAACGCAAAATCGCACTTTTTTGCACCAGCTATGTGCGCCATAGTTTTAATATGCTTTAGATGGCAGTTCAGGAACACGTAGTATTGGTGGATGCCAACGATAGGGAAATCGGGAGTATGGAAAAGCTCGAAGCTCATCAAAAAGGTGTTTTGCACCGCGCTTTCTCTGTGATTATTTTCAACGAGAAGGGTGAGATGCTTTTGCAAAAACGCGCCCTGAACAAATACCACACCGGCGGCCTATCGACCAATGCCTGCTGCTCTCATCCCCGGAAGGGAGAGCCCATGACCGCCGCATTGAATAGAAAGCTAGATCAGGAAATGGGTTTTACCTGCGACCTTATGCCAGCTTTTTCTTTTACCTATCGATCGGAGCTGGCAGATGGATTGATTGAAAATGAACTTGACCACGTTTTTATAGGCCGGTATATGCATGCCCCTAAGCCAAATCCTGAAGAAGTCTCGGAATGGAGATACGAATCTATTGATCGTATTCGCAAAGAGCTTATGGTAAATTCGGCAGCTTTTACTCCATGGTTTCACCTTCTTTTTGAGCCTTCCGTTTCACATTTTCTCAAAGCAGCAGGCCAGTAAACATTTGGTCGGGAACCCTTGTTAAAAATACCGCTAAGAACATTTCCATTGAAGGTAACCGTATATCGAAAAGCTCATTTCAACGCAGCACACCGCCTGCATAATCCCGCGTGGAGCGATGAGCGCAACAGGGAGGTATTCGATAAATGCAATAATCCAAATTACCACGGGCATAATTATCAGCTAGAAGTAGGCCTTCGCGGTGCTACGGACCCGGATACAGGCTATCTCATTGACCTGAAAATAGTAAAGGACATTATCAAAGCCAAGATCGAAGATAGATTTGATCATAAGAATCTGAATCTCGATACCGAAGAGTTCAAAAACCTTAATCCCACCGCTGAGAATATCGCGATGGTGATCTGGAACATTCTTCGAAAGGAGTTTGACCAAGCGCTCGAATTGAACGTAAGGCTCTATGAAACAGATCGCAACTTCGTAGAATGCGACGGAACTTAATGGTATATTGACCAATGGAAATTTCAAACTCAAAACTCTAAAAGTAAAAATATGGGTCTCTTCTCTAAAACATCACCAAAAGAAAAATTGGAAAAAAAATACAAGAAATTGCTTGAAGAGTCACACCAACTCTCTACGAGCAATAGGGCCAAATCCGATCAGGTAAGGGCCGAAGCGGAAGAAGTATTAAAAGAAATAGAAAAACTTGAAAAATCAGGAAAATGAATTACTTAATAATAGGAGGGAGCACAGGAATAGGAGCAAAGCTTACCGAGCTATTGCTGGAGCAGGGGCACGAAGTGATCGTGGCATCACGCAAAGCGAGTGAGCGGCTCGAAGCCAAAAAAGGCCTTACTGTGGCCGATGTCGACGTCACGGACGAAGATGCCGACTGGTCTTTCTTGCCGGAGACATTAGACGGAATGGCCTACTGCGCAGGAAGCATTAATCTCAAACCTTTTAAGCGTTTGACCATGGCTGATTTCAATGCCGACTTCAGCATCAACCTTACTGGAGCGGTAAATACGATCCAAGCCGCCCTATCGGGTTTAAAGAAGTCTAAAGCTGGGTCTATCGTTCTTTTCAGCTCGGTGGCTGTGCAGCGTGGTTTAACTTTTCACGCATCTATCTCTGCAGCCAAAGGGGCTATAGAAGGCCTCACCCGAGCGCTCAGCGCCGAGCTGGCTCCGGGCATACGCGTAAATGCTCTTGCCCTTTCACTTACGGATACCCCGCTCGCACAGGAATTATTGAGCACCGAAAAAAAGCGCGAAGCCGGCAATGATAGACATCCCCTAAAGCGTGTGGGTGAACCCAAAGATGCAGCGAGCATAGCGAGCTTTATGCTCAGCCCCGAAGCTTCATGGATTACAGGTCAAGTAATAGGTGTAGATGGCGGTATGGGAACCATCCAAAACTTATGATAACTTACACCAGCGCTGACATCCAGAATCTCGAAAAACGGTTTCGTACTACCTTTATCAATGGGCTTTCAGGGTTTAAGAGCGCAAATCTCATAGGCACGAAGAGCGCCAAGGGTCAAGAAAACCTAGCAATCTTCTCCTCAGGATTTCATTTGGGTTCCGATCCCGGCTTACTGGGCTTTATCACCCGTCCGGTTTCTGTAGACAGACATACGTATTCCAACATTGTTGAGACGGGTTTCTTTACGGTAAATCACGTAGCCGACTCTTTCAAGGAGAAGGCTCATCGCACATTGGCGCGATTTGACGAAGCCGTTTCCGAGTTTGAATCTTGTGGACTGAAACCAACGTATCTAGAAGGTTTTCACGCTCCTTTTGTGGTCGAAAGTCCGATAAAGATAGCCTGTAAGCTTGTTGAAGAAATCCCGGTAAAGACCAATGATACCATTCTGCTCGTAGGAAAAATCCTTGCGGTGCATCTCCAAGAAGGTATTCTAGAAGAAGATGGGTTTTTAAATCTGGCTGCAGCCGAAGTGGTGTCTATATCTGCGCTTGATGGCTATCATCGGGCTGCCCCACCTACACGCTTCAAATATGCGAAGCCAGATAAAGCCACTGAAAAAATTTGAAATTGGGCAAACCGTCGGTACACATATTTTGGTTCAGGCGCGACCTCAGGCTCCATGATAATGCGGCGCTCCATCACGCTTTGAAATCTGGCATTCCAGTACTGCCTATCTTTATTTTCGATCGTGAGATACTCGACAAGCTCGAAGATCAAAAAGACCTTCGGGTGCAGTTCATTCATCAAGAGCTCGCTGCCATTCGCGAAAAGCTAAAGGCTCAAGGCTCTGATCTCGCAGTGTATTATGGTGATCCGAAAGAAATCTGGAAGTTCATCCTAAAGCAATATTCTGTGGCAGAAGTATATGCCAATCGCGATTATGAGCCTTACGCAAAGGAGCGGGATGGAGCGATCAAAAAACTTTTGAAAGAATCGGATATTGAACTCAAGCTGTACAAGGATCACATCATCTTTGAACCTAAAGAAATTTTGAAAGATGATGGTACGCCATATGTAGTCTATACGCCTTACAGCAAAAAGTGGCTCGCAAAATACACTAGTGATCAAGTAAAGCCATTCCCAATAGAACTACACAGGTCGAATTTTTTTGGCTTCCAAGCCCATGCCATGCCTAGCTTGGATGCGATGGGTTTTGAAGCGACCGATTTTACTTATCCCGATCGGTCTATCGATATAAGCCTAGTAGAAGACTATGGAGAGAAGCGGGATTACCCTGCCAAGAACGGAACGTCGCGCTTGAGCATGCACCTTCGTTTTGGTACAGTAAGTATACGCGAACTCACTAAAATAGCCAAGGCACATGGGAAATTCTGGCTTAATGAGCTGATATGGCGTAATTTCTATCAAATGATCATCGCCCATTTTCCTGAAAGGATAGAAAATTCCTTTAAGGAAAAGTATGACCGGATACCGTGGCGCAAGGATGAAGCCGCATACCGGGCTTGGTGCGAAGGGCGTACTGGCTATCCTATAGTTGATGCAGGTATGCGGGAGCTGAATGCCACAGGCTTTATGCACAATAGAGTGCGCATGGTGGTGGCAAGTTTTTTGACCAAGCATTTGCTCATCGATTGGCGATTGGGCGAAGCCTATTTTGCTCAAAAACTACTTGATTTTGAGCTCGCGTCTAATAATGGGGGCTGGCAGTGGGCTTCGGGAAGCGGTTGTGACGCTGCGCCCTACTTTCGGGTATTCAATCCCGAATTGCAAACCAAAAAGTTTGATCCCAACCACGTCTACATTCGAAAATGGGTACCCGAATACCTTCAAAATTCTTACCCGGAACCTATCGTAGAGCATAAGCAAGCTCGCCTAAGGGCAATAGAGACGTATAAGACCGCCCTAGCCTAAAAACTGTTAAAACCCGCTCGTTGAAGCCCTTTCTTCGTCGATGCTTTTAGTTTAGGCATCGAATAATGTTCATATTTAGGTAGGAAAGACGCGGTTTGCCTAAACCACAGCCTTAGTTTTGTGTTCGAACTAACACATTAACCCTAAAAATTAACAGTATGAAACAAAGAATTACCCTTATAATGGCAGCAATGCTCATCACGGGTGGGAGCGTCTTCGGACAGCAGATCACTACGAATGGAGCCAATGACGAGCCAACAAAGAAAACTCCAGCGGCAACCAAAAAGGCACCCTCGCAAACGTTGGCAAAAGCAGTGACCGCCTTGGG
This sequence comes from uncultured Cryomorphaceae bacterium, assembly GCA_963836915.1. Lineage (GTDB taxonomy): Bacteria > Bacteroidota > Bacteroidia > Flavobacteriales_D > Cryomorphaceae > Cryomorpha. Next base: position 2,851,224 of record CAWILH010000002.1, read on the forward strand.
AATCGTAACGAACGGATACGTAGCCGGATCAACTCATAACTTATTCTTCAGTGTATTGGCAAATAATACGGACGAAGAATTTATAGATAGCCTTTCGCTCACGTTCCCAGCTGGCATGACCATCAATGATGTGTCCAACGCTCCCGAATTTGGTGCGTCGAACCCCAACACAGTCCCGGAACTTTTTAATGGCGTAGATGGCCAAGTGATCTCTTGGGGGGATAATGACAATAGTTTTGGTGGTATATCGACAGGTCAGGTTTACAATTTTACAGTGAATGTGACCTTTGACGGATCCCTGACCGGAGATCAGACCATTGCTGCATTTGCGTCAGGCGATATGTTTGGAGATGCTCCCGCAGATGATAGTTTTGACATTACGGTGAGCGAGACAGCCAATGAAGCACGCCTTCAGGTGATCCATAATTCGGCAGATTTGGCAGCAGCAACCGTCGATGTGCGTGTAAATGGAGATTTTCCCGACGCCAGTTTCGATGATTTGTCTTTCCGGACTGCAAGCCCATTTATTACCGTTCCTGCTACCACAGCTTTAGGCCTTACGGTAAATGATCCGGGAAGTGCAGACGATGGCAGCCCGCTTTTTTCGCAGGCAGTCACACTTGATCCGGGTCAGACCTATATCGTAGTAGCCAGCGGCATAGTGTCTAGTGCTGGATACGATCCACTTACGCCATTTTCGCTTGAAGTATATGCTCCTGCCTTCGAAGAATCGGGAGATGATGAATCAACATTTGTATTGGTACATCACGGTTCTACCGATGCTGGTACGATCGATGTCTTGGCTCCAGGACTTGCAGCAACCATAGTTGATGATTTCAGCTATCCGGAGTTTGCGGGATACTTTGATTTAGGCGTAGACAATTATGTTTTACAAATTACAGATCCCGATCAAACCACTGTAATTGCTTCGTATGAAGCAAATCTTGCAGATCTCGGTCTAGGCGGAAGTGCCATAACTGTTCTTGCTTCAGGGTTTTTAGATCCTGCGGTGAATAGTGACGGTGCTTCGTTTGGTCTTTGGGTGGCTTTGCCGGAAGGCGGAGCCCTGGTAGAATTGGGTGCAGCCACTGCGCCAGAGAACGATAGTCCTTGTAACGCCTTACCATTGACCGACGCAGTGACCACTACTTCTAGCAATAGCTCTGCTACCGTAGATGCCGAAGAGCCCGTACCAACGCGAGGCGCCTGCACCGGTATTACTACGTGGTGTGATTGAACTATCTCCTATTGAGCCTGAATTTGACGGCTTTGCGCGCCTTGAAAATACAGTTTGGTTCTCATTCGTTGCCCCCGCTTCGGGTGCAGTCGAAGTTACCACCTGTGGCTCGGAGACTACCTTTGACACGCAGTTGGCAATATACACTGCTACAGATTGCGATGATTATTCAACCTTTGAGCTTTTAAGTGCAAATGATGATTTTCCCCTAGCAAACTCTTGCACCCCGGGGTCGGAAGTTGGGATATATAGCTCCTATATCACGGCTTGCGGCCTTACAGAAGGAGAGACTTATTACGTACAAGTAGACGGGTATAATGGAGAAACCGGTACCGTAGGCATCACCGCTACAAACCTTGACGAGTCGGCTTGTACCGCAAGACTTCAGGTGGTACATAACTCGCCAGATGCGGCGGCATTTACTGTAGATGTGCGCGTGAACGGTGATTTCCCAACGGCCGATTTTGACGATGTGCAGTTCCGCACTGCCACCCCAACGATCGATGCACCAGCAGGAGTGGCGCTCATCGTGACCGTTAATCCTTCTACAAGTGTAGATGAAAGCGAAGCCTTCCTTTCAGAAGAGCTTGTGCTCATTCCTGGTGGGAGTTATCAAGTCATTGCGCAAGGCTTGGCAAGTCCATTGGGATATAATCCTGGTCCGGATGTGGCGCCCTTGGAATTGCAGATCATACAAGGTTACCTTGAAGCAAATCCAAGCGACAATAATACCTTTATTGCTGTTTCTCACGGTGCTACCGATGCTCCCAATGTTGATGTAGACAATCAATTTGCGGGTACCAGTATAATTGAAGACCTGCCTTACGGCGAAGTAGATGGGTACGTAGATGTTCCAGCAGATAATCTCACCATTTCGGTCACTGCCGCCGGTAGTACCGACATTGTAGGTTCTTATGTAGCTCCTTTGGCTTCCGCCAATCTTGGGGGTGGAGCAATTACCGTTTTCGCGTCGGGATTTCTTGATCCTGCCCAAAACAGTGATGGACCAAGCTTCGGCCTATGGGCTTCTCTTCCAGAAGGTGGAGCGCTTATCCCACTCGAAGTCGTAACTGGGGTTGAAGAAATAGCGGCCATCGAAAGCCTTTCTTTATATCCCAATCCCAGCGCAGACCAGATTACGGTTGATTTTGAGTTATTGACAGCCGAGCGAATATCTATAGATATCGTTAACCTTGTAGGAAAAACGGTATTGAGCAAGGATTTCGGTCAGCGCAGTACAGGTGCCAATCGCGAGCGCATCAACTTGAGCCAGCTCGCAGAAGGTTTTTACGTGCTCAATATGCATGTGGGATCAGAATCAGTAGCTACTAAAATTCAAGTGCAGCGATAAGTTTCATCTTTGAGTCTGATGATAAGCCGCTCCGAAATTTTCGGAGCGGCTTTTTTGCTTTTCAATTTATTCAAAAATCACCTGACTTTATAGCGTTAGATAAGTGGCTGACTTAGAATACCCAAGAAACCAACGACTCTTTTTTTACATATTTATTACTGTATATTTTCATCTTTTAGACTTCCCCTAATGCTGGTTTTCAGTAGGAAAATCATTGAACATTGCCGGATTTCTATCTGTTTATTTGTGCGTTGTCGAACGAATTGACGACGTTATGTAATCCAAAAAACCATAATCATGAAAAAAGTTCTATTAAGTTTACTTGAGTTCAAGTAACAAATGCAACTAATTTGTAAAATAATAATTGATTCATTTCAAAGATAGGTGTTTCATACTGAAAGCGCTTTCTTGGTCTGTTATTGAGCTTGTTTTCGATGGCCTTTACCTGTTCTTCGGTTATTGTCTTAAAGTCCGTTTTCTTGGGTATATATTGTCTTATCAGGCCGTTCAGGTTTTCGTTTGAGCCCCTTTCCCATGAGTGGTAGGGGCGTGCGAAGTAGCAGTCGATCCCCAAGCTGTCGGAAAGCTGGACGTGGTCGGCAAACTCTTTTCCGTTGTCGAAGGTGATGGTGTGGATGTAGGGAAGCCAGTCCTGTAGCATCTCCGTGATGGCTTCACGGACAACGGATGCATGTTTGGACTCCACCTTCGCTATTTTGACCATCCCGGTCCTGCGGTCGTTGATGGTAACCAAGGCCTGCTCGTGTCCCTTGCCCATTATCAGGTCACCTTCAAGGTCTCCGAACCGGGAGCGGTCATCAACGATTTCGGGCCGCTGCGCTATGCTCACCCTGTTTTTGATCATTCCCCTTCTATCCTTCGCGGCCCCTCGTTTGCGGTAGCGCCGGCCCTTGCGTCGAAGGTGCTCATGCAGGGTGCCCTTCTTTTTTTTGTCCGTATAGACGTAGCGGTAAATAGTCTCGTGCGATACGCAGTCCACCCCGTTCTTTTTGCTCCACCCCGCGATCTGCTCCGGGCTGTAGTCGTTTTCCAGCATCGTTCTCACGCGCCCCTCGATCTCAGGGGTGAAACGTTTGTGTTTCTTTTTCTTCGCTTCGCGCTCGCTGCTCTTGCGATCGGCCAGGTCGGCGCTGTACTGCTTGCTGCGGGCGTCGCAGTTGCGCCGGAGCTCCCGGCTTATCACCGATTTGTCGCGCCCTAGGCGCGTTCCTATCTCTGCCAGCTTCATGCCTTCGGTTCGCAATGCCGAAATAACATATCTTTGTTCACGTGTCAAGTGTCCCATTTGCATCTTCATTTTTAGCGATTTGGAGCGTAAAGGTAGCATGACCAAAATTCAGGGAAGAAGGCCAACAGCCTTTCTTCCCTTTTTCTTGCGTTGCACAGCAATCATGGGTGATGTATCACGCTACAGAAACTGTTTTTCTTTTTGGCGCCGACCCCCCGAACTGGAAGGGAGCGCCGAAAAGAAAAATGGTTTTCTCCGAACCGAAAAGTTGCATTTGTAGGTTGAATTCAGCTTATTTTTAATGTCGGGTGTGGCGCTTATGGCGCAGCCCACAGAATCGATTGCTACCATTGTGGCAAATAGTGACGTGCACAATACCTTAGAAGCGGCAATCGGCGCGGCAGGCTTGACCGCTACCTTAGATGGTACTGATGATCTCACGCTCTTTGCACCTACCGATGCAGCTTTTGATGCCTTGCCTGCCAATTTGGTAAATGCACTATTGACCGATCCTACTGGAGTCCTGACCGATGTACTGCTTTACCACGTACTGGCAGGTGAAAATTTATCCACATCCCTCAGCGATGGTCAGGAAGTCACTACGCTATTTGATGAACAGATTTCTACCATCTCAATTGTCGATGGGGATGTATTTATCAATAATGCTCAAATAACCACGGTAGATGTGCTTGCCACAAACGGAGTGGTACACATTATCGACGCCGTGCTGATTCCTGAGACTACTACCGTATTTGATGTAGTGGCCGAGAGCGATGTTCACAATACACTCGAAGCCGCATTAAGTGCTGCCGGTTTGGAAGAAACACTAAGCAATTCGGGAAGTTTTACCCTTTTCGCTCCGACCGATGCCGCCTTCGAAGCACTTCCAGAAGGAGTGGTAGAGCTATTGCTTACCGACCCCACTGGTGTGCTGAGCGAAGTGCTATTATACCACGCCGTTAATTCAATAGCGCTATCTACCGACCTTTCAGATGGGCAGGTGGTGACTACCATTAATGGTCAGGATGTAACCATAGGTGTAGCCGGATCTACGGTCACCGTAAATGGTGCAGAAGTAGTGATCGCAGATATACCAACGACTAATGGAGTAGTGCACGTAATAGATGCAGTGTTGGTGCCCGCGACGACTACGGTATACGATGTCGTGGTAAATAGTGACGATCACACGATCTTAGAATCAGCGATCAATCTAGCAGGACTGGATGAATTATTGAGCAGTACCGGAACATATACACTTTTTGCACCCACAGATGCAGCTTTCAACAATCTGGAAGCGGGAGTTTTGGAGTCGCTCACCGATGATCCCCAAGGCCTACTTACGCAAGTGCTTACGTACCATGTTTTAGGATCAATCGAAATATCTTCCAACCTTGTTGACGGCCCTGTGGCTACTGTTTTTGTTGAGACCGTTGATATTCTGGTCAGTGGTGGAAGCGTAATGGTAAATGATGCCACAGTTACGGCAGCCGACATCGCGACCATAAATGGAGTGGTGCATGTAATCGATGCCGTATTGGTTCCGACTACGCTTAGCGTAAACGATATAAAGGAGCTAAAAACGCTGGAAATCTACCCCAATCCTGTTGTCGATCAACTTTCAGTAAATCTTGAGCTTGTCGAATCGGCGCGTGTTTCTATCGATATCGTAGACCTTACGGGGCGCGTAGTCAAATCTTTTGACTATGGCAAGCGAAGCGCAGGAGTACAGCGTGAAGTATTGAACCTACAGGATATTTCAAAAGGGATCTACCTTATGAATCTGAACATTGGAAAAAATCAGGTGGGCCGAAAAATTCAAGTACAGTAGTACGCGACATACATTTCTGTTGCCGCTCCGAAATTTTTCGGAGCGGCTTTTTTTTGAACCAGTTCCAAATTTAGCTGTTAATTGGCCGTAATGCGTGGAACCAAGAAAGAACACCTTCCTACCAAAATTTGCCCCGTGTGTGAGCGTCCTTTCGCTTGGCGCAAAAAATGGGAGAAAAATTGGGATCAGATAAAATACTGTAGTGAAAGATGCAGACGCAATGCACCGAAAAGTTGAAGTACAATGGAAGTCGTGTATGCTTTAGGGGGTTCGTCTTTTTGCGCAAAGCAGCGAAACAGTACGTTGAATATTTGAAAAAAAACAGAACAGTATGAGCAGAGCAATACTTTGGTTTAGAACGGATTTACGCATTTTGGACAATGAAGCTTTGGCGAAAGCCTCGGCGCGTTTTGACGAAATAATACCGGTATATATATTCGATCCTGAATATTTGGCGCAAAGCCGCTACCAAGCAAAAAAAATCGATTCTTTAAGACTGCAATTCATCCTACAAAGCTTAGCCGACCTTAAGAAACAGCTCAAGGCCAAAGGAGCGGACTTGCTCGTGCGCATGGGCGATGCCGCCAACGAAATAAAGTCTATAGCAGGGGAATACGAAGTAGATGCCGTGTATGCCCATAAGAATGTGGGAACGGAAGAAGATGAGATCGAAGAAAAGGTAAAAGCTGCCCTCGGTGAAAATATAGAGCTCAAGCTCTTTTGGGGACATACCCTTTTTCATGTCAATGACCTGCCTTTTGAGTACAAGCAACTACCCGATGTATACACCGATTTCAGAAAGCAATGTGAAAAGAAGGCTGAGGTGAGACCCACTTTTTCGGCACCAGAAACCATAAAAGCACCTGGCGGGTTGGAAGGTGAAGAACTGCCAGACCTGAAAGCCTTTGGCCTTGAAGCCCAGACTATTGCTGATAAGGCTGCCATTAGTCTAAAGGGCGGCGAAGAAGAAGCCCGACATAGATTGAAACATTATTTATGGGATTCTGAGCAGCTTACGGTTTACAAGAAAACCCGGAATGGACTTTTGGGGAAAGACTATAGCAGCAAGTTCTCAGCTTGGTTGGCACAGGGGTGCATTTCGCCGCGTACCATCTGTGAAGAAGTGAAGCGGTACGAGAAGGAAATTGCCAAAAACCAATCGACCTATTGGCTGGTCTTCGAGTTGATATGGAGAGATTATTTCAGCTACGTGACCTTAAAGTTTGGCTCGAAGCTCTTTTATCCTGGGGGCATTCGTGATGAATCCATCCAATGGAAGCGTGATCCAGAATCGCTCGAAGCTTGGAAAGAAGGCCGCACCGGAATACCCTTTATAGATGCCAATATGAGAGAGCTAAATGAATCGGGCTTTATGAGCAACCGTGGGAGGCAAAATGTGGCCAGCTTTTTTGTGAAAGACTTAAGGCAAGACTGGCGCACGGGGGCTGCTTATTTTGAGCAAAAGCTGATAGACTATGATGTGGCCAGCAACTGGGGAAACTGGGCGTATGTAGCTGGCGTGGGCAACGATCCTAGAGATGACCGCTGGTTTAATGTGATAAGCCAAGCACAGCGCTATGATACTGAAGGGAAATATGTGAAGCATTGGATACCCGCGCTACAGAATGTTGACAAACAGCATATTCATACACCGTGGACACTCAACCAAAATGAAATTGCCATGTATGAGCTTGACGGCACGGCATACGCCGACCCCCTGTTCGTTTCAAAAAAATGGAAGCTCTAACTACAGCTTTCCAACCAGACGGAAGTAGTCTTTTAGGGTCATCTTGGTAGCTTTTATATTGCTTTCAGTGAGCCAATGGGGTTCATTTTTGCCGCTTACCAAAGCTATGCGGTATTTTCTGTTCAGGCCTTGATATATGGTGCGGGCAAATTCGAATTGAGATTCGTTATACATTGCCGGAAAGGCTAGGCTATCTCTTTTCACCCCGGCAGAATCGAGGATTACATAACTGTAATTTTTTTTAAGAATATAGTTGGTGTCGATTCGGACGAAGGCTTCATTGCTCCGCCAATTATTATAAAAAGCGAAGGGTAGAAAATTACCAATGCTATCTTCGAAGAGCGTATTCATCCGATATACGTCCATGATACCCCCGCCTTCTTCGGATGTGGCGTAATAGAATGCCCGAACATTCTTAAAATAAAGCTCGGCCGACTCCGTAGTGCCAAAGCTGATCGTATCTATCTTGAGCGGTCGCACCTTGGGCTGGGTAAGCACTACGATGATCAACATTACTGCCACCCAAAGGCCAAACCAAAGGATTATCTTATTTTTCGGCATTCCATATTAATAAACAATGACATCGATTCCTTGTTTACAGTAGATAGCATTGGCAGCGTATGCAATTCATTACAGATACCGGAGAAGAGTTAAGGCAGATTGTAGATTCAGAGAAAGTTCTCTTGGTATTCTTACGTCATTTTGGCTGTACTTTCTGCCGCGAGACCATGTCAGAGCTAGCCGGAGCCCAATCCCACATAGAAGGGGATGGATACAGGATCATCATCGTACACATGGCATCACATACATTGGGCACCAAAATGTTGCGGCTTTACGACCTTCATGACATAGCCCATATCTCCGATCCCGATTGCGAGCTCTATAAATCTTACGGCCTACTGAAGGCAGATTTCAGAGCGATGTTTGGTGTGAAGAATTGGTGGCGCGCGTTCGTGGCTGGATTGGTCAAGGGCCACCTCGTGGGCAAAGAAGCCGGAGACCCTTATCAAATGCCGGGCATATTTCTCTTCAGGGATAGCGAAATTTCTAATAGATTTACCTACCGTTATGTATCCGACCTTCCGGATTTTAAAAAAATAGTCAAGGTAGCATCATGATCCTTCTTTACGCTTTCATAGTTTTGGCCACATTCTTTTTTATGGAGTTTATGGCTTGGGCTACGCATAAATACATTATGCATGGTCTGGGATGGTATTTTCACCTAGACCATCACCAGCACCAGCCTGGCTTCTTCGAAAAGAATGATGTATTCTTTATCATATTTGCCATTCCTTCTTGGCTCTTTATTATGTTTGGTATGATGGCGGGCAATGACTGGAAGCTCTACGTGGGTATCGGAATAGCACTTTACGGTATCTGCTACTTTTTGGTGCACGATGTATTTATCCACCAGCGCTTCCCTTGGTTTAAGCGCACAGACAATGTGTACTTTCGCGCCATTAGAAAAGCCCACAAGGTGCACCATAAGCACCGGGGAAAAGAGGAAGGAGAGTGTTTTGGAATGCTCTTGGTACCTCTGAAATATTTTAAGGAAGCTCAACGGGCTACTTAACTACGCCAGCATAAATCGCACGAAGTGGAGCATTACCTTTATTTGATCATCGACTTATTGACCATTGGTTTCCCACTCTTCCGCAGCTTTGAGCCCCGACTTCATTTCTACAAGTATTGGCGACCCACGATCACCGGTATTGCTGTTATGTCCTTGATTTTCATTCCGTGGGACGTTTGGTTTACATCTATTGGGGTATGGGGGTTCAATGATGATTACCTTACTGGGCTACGAATTGCCAATCTACCCATTGAAGAATGGCTCTTTTTTTTCGTCGTTCCCTTCGCCTGTGTGTTTATCTATGAAGTATTGAATTATTTCATTCCAAAACCTTATTTGAAGTCCATTCAAAATAGAATAACAGCAGTTCTAATATTCTTTTCGTTTCTGCTCTCTGTGGTTTTTGTCGATCGCATTTACACATTCACCACCTTCTCCCTGCTCAGCCTATTTCTTATTTGGCATTTGCTCATCAATAAGAGCGATTACCTGGGGAAGTTTTATTTTGCATTCATCATTATTCAGTTGCCTTTTTCTTTGGTGAATGGCGTACTTACCGGGATGTTTACAGAGTCTCCTGTAGTTTGGTATAATGATATGGAGATCATAGGTATTAGAATGATCAGTATTCCGGTAGAAGATGTGGGGTACAACATGTTGATGCTGCTCATTGTTATCACAGTATTGGAAATGCAAAAAATTCGCACTGTTTCGGGAGTGCTTAATGTGACTTGATATGAGTAAGAAGTTGAAAGATGTGGAAGAAATGTTTACCGAGCGGGAGATAGACCGCATCATTGAAATGGCTTGGGAAGATCGTACTACTTTTGACTCCATAGAGCTACAGTTTGGAATAGATGAAAAAACGGTGATAGGCCTTATGCGGCGAAATATGAAGCCGTCTAGTTTTAAAATGTGGCGCGAGCGGGTACAGAACCGACAGACGAAGCACGATAAGCTCAGTCCCGATACGGAAGGGAGATTTAAGTCGAGCCGACAAAGAAATATAAGCATGAACAAAATTTCAAAACGTTGACAGAACCGGTTTTAAGGGATGTGCTTCACTATGACATTCATCGGGTAGGTCACGATAAGCCTTGGATGCTTTTCGTGCATGGTGCCGGTGGTAGTGTGCGCACATGGAGTAAGCAAGAAGCCTTTTTCAAGGGAAAGTTCAACTTACTTTTAGTCGATCTGCGCGATCATGGCCTTTCAAAGGATGTGAAGGAAGCGAATGGGAAGTTTGATTTCGACAGTATCGCACGCGATTTGGTGAATGTGATGGACAGTTTGAACATTGCCGAAGCCCATGTAGTCGGGGTATCTATGGGCAGCATCATCATCAGGCACCTAGAGCAGATGGCACCCGAGCGTGTCTCTTCAGTAGTTTTGGCGGGGGGTATTTTTAAAATGAGCACCAAGATCAAAGTTCTCGTCTTTTTCGCCAAGGTGCTTTCAAATATTTTGCCCTTTCAGATGCTCTATCAGCTATTTGCCTTGGTTCTGCTTCCGCGAAATAACCACGCAGCATCGCGCCGTATTTTTATACAAGAAGCCCATAAGTTAAGGCAAAAAGAAGTTAAAAAATGGTTTGGGCTGTTGCAAAAGCTGAACAGAACCTTGAAGGATATGTTTAGAAAGAAGATTAAAGCGCCTTGCCTTGTGGTAATGGGCGCGCAAGACCACGTTTTTCTGGAACCTGCCCGTGAGTATGTGGCGAAGTACAGCGATGTGTTTTTGGAAATTATTGAAAGGTGCGGCCATGTTTGTAACATCGAAAGGCCGGCAGAATTCAATCAAAGCTGCTTAGATTTTATCATCGCGATAGAAAAGCGAACCGTAAAAAGCTACGTTTAATTATGGCAACAAGTACAGGAACCAAGAAGACCACCGGCCAAGGAGCCGCTCGGGAGGGCGCTAAGCCCAAGATGTCAAAGGATGATTTGCAAAAGGCCTACATAAAATATTTGCTCACCCATGGTGAGCGCCCCAAGTCGGTGTTTGCTTTCGCAGATGCCAATGGAATGGAAGAGTCTGAATTTTATAAAGTGGCCAGCTCGTTTGAAGCCCTTGAAGAAAATATCTGGACTGATTTTATGGGCAAAACGCTCGCATCGATCAAGGCCGACAAGAACTTTGAGACGTTCTCGGCGCGCGAGAAACTGCTTGCCTTCTACTATACCCATCTGGAAGTGCTCAAGGAGCGGAGAAGTTTTGTAAAAATGCAATGGCCCAAATTTAAGATGCAGTCTAAAACCCCGAAGCAGCTCGAAGGCTATAAAAAGCATTTTATGCAATTTGCCAAAGAGATCGTTGCCGAAGGAATTGACAAAGACGAGATCAAGGAAAGGGCGTACATCTCCGAGCGCTACGATAAAGCCTTTTGGCTGCAGTTGGTATTCGTGGTAAACTACTGGGCAGATGATAAGTCGAGCGATTTCGAACAGTCAGATGCAGCCATAGAGAAAGCCGTAAACCTTTCCTTTCAATTATTGGGTGATTCTACCCTCGATAATGTTGTTGACTTCGCCCGCTTCCTGTGGCAGTCAAAATAGAATTTCATGAAAGAGCAACATAAGATTCCGGTATCGAAAGTGCAGCGTGCAGCAAAATTTGTGGGGACAGGCGCCAAGATGGGCGGAAACTATTTAAAGTATTACGCCAAAAAAATGGTGGACTCAGACACCGATCGTGCTGAGCTGGATGAAGATAATGCACGCGATGTCTACGATGCCTTGAGCCAGCTGAAGGGGAGCGCCCTGAAAGTAGCTCAGATGATGTTGATGGATCAAAATGTATTGCCACAGGCCTATACCGATAAGTTTCAAATGGCGCAGTATAACGCGCCCCCACTATCGTATCCGCTAATCGTAAAAACGTTCAAAAAATATTTCGGTAGAGCGCCAGAAGAATTATTCGACACCTTTTCCAAAAATGCTAAAAATGCAGCATCGATAGGGCAGGTTCACCAAGCTACGCTAAACGGTAAAACCTTGGCCGTGAAGGTGCAGTATCCAGGCGTGGCCAATAGTGTTTCGAGCGATTTAAAATTGGCCAAACCAATAGCCATGCGCCTGATCAACATCAAGGGAAAAGATCTGGACAAATACCTGAACGAAGTAGAGACCAAGCTACTCGAAGAGACCGATTATGCCCTTGAGCTAAAGCGATCTATGGAGCTTACGAAGCTCTGCGCAGATCTGCCAAATATCGTTTTCCCTACCTATTATCCCGAGCTCTCTGGAGACCGTGTAATCACTATGGACTGGATACAAGGGCAGCACCTTACCGAATGGCTCGCCACCGATCCAACCCAAGAGACAAGGAATAGCGTGGGACAGGCGCTTTGGGACTTTTATGCATTTCAAATCCACGATTTGAAATCGGTACATGCCGACCCACATCCGGGTAATTTTATCATTACACCCGATAATGAACTCGGCATAATCGACTTTGGATGCATTAAAGAAATTCCAGAAGACTTTTATCAGGATTATTTCAAGTTGATGACACCCGGAATTACAAAAGACCAAGCTTATTTTCAGGACTTATTGGCCGGACTTAACTTCTTCCTGCCCGGAGATACGGAGAAGGAAAAAGCCTTTTTCATCAGCGTATTCACCCGAATGGTTGATCTATTGGGGCAACCATTTTCAGCAGATTATTTTGACTTTAGCGATAAGCTCTATTTTGAAAAAGTGTATGGTCTGGGAGAAGAAGTCTCTAGCGATAAGCAGTTCAGAAAAAGCAACGCGGCACGTGGCTCGCACCATGGTATTTATATAAACCGCACCTATTTCGGACTTTATAATCTACTTCATCAGATAGGTGCCAATAAGGTAAAAACAGGCTCGCCATTTAATAATGCCGGGGTGAAGCGGGCTTCGTAAGTACCGTATTTTTTTGAACCCTTTCTTGCCCATTTGTGTTACACCTGCATGAAGCAAAAAACCTTACGCATCATTCTCGGCGATCAGCTCAATCATAAACACGCTTGGTGGGATGATGATCCAGAAACCTACACCGTCCTCATTGCCGAGACCCAATCTGAAACCGGCTATACCGTCCATCACATCCAAAAAGTGGTGGCCTTTTTTTTGGCCATGCGAGGCTTTGCCGATTGGCTGAGGGAGCAGCGCGGGGCGGAAGTGGTTTATCTCAAACTTGATGATCCCGATAATGCCCACTCCATTTCCGGAAACGTAAAGGAGCTGCTCGATACCAAAAAATATGACCGTTGGGAGTACCAATTACCCGATGAGTACCGGCTCGATGAAGAGCTGAAGGCTTTTGCCAAAAAATCTGAGATTCCTTCTAGCGCTATAGACACGGAGCATTTCTTATCGAAGCGCGATGATCTAAAAGAGCACTTCAAAGGGAAGAAAACCTATATCATGGAATCTTTCTACCGCATGATGCGAAAAAAGTACGACGTGCTTATGGACGGGTCTGAGCCAGTACAGAACAACTGGAATTTTGATGCACAAAATCGAAAGTCACTCCCTAAAGACCTCGACATTCCCGAGCCAAAATCTTTTCCGCTCGATGTCTCAGAGATCGTGAACCTTCTGGAAAAAGAGAAGGTGAAAACGATGGGTAGAATAGACCCGGCAAAATTTATCTGGCCCGTGACTCGTTCACAATCCTTGGCCATGTTGCGGTTTTTTATCGATGATCTGATTCCAAATTTCGGGAATTATCAAGATGCAATGAAGGAAGGGGAGTGGTCGCTATTTCACGCGAGGTTGAGTTTTGCGATGAACAGCAAAATGATCGACCCCAAAGAAGTGATAGAGCGGGTGGAGCAGGCTTGGCGCGAGAACAAGGATGGTATACCGCTCGCTGCCGTCGAAGGCTTTATCCGGCAAATTTTGGGCTGGCGCGAATATATGCGGGGAGTCTATTGGGCAGAAATGCCCGACTATGAACATAAGAACTTCTTCAACCATCAGCGGAAGCTGCCCGAATGGTATTGGACTGGCGATACGAAGATGAAATGCCTGAGCCAAGCCATCAATCAATCGCTGGATTACGCCTACGCGCATCATATACAGCGACTTATGGTCACCGGAAACTTTGCACTGCTCGCCGGCATTGACCCTTCTGATGTAGACGATTGGTACCTTGGCGTATACATCGATGCCCTGCAGTGGGTGGAAATCACCAATACCCGCGGCATGAGCCAATTTGCTGATGGTGGAATAGTAGGAACCAAGCCCTATGTGTCTACTGCAAACTACATCGATAAGATGAGCGATTATTGCGAAAGCTGCCACTATAAAAAGACCAAGAAAACAGGCGAAGATGCCTGTCCGTTCAATGCGCTTTACTGGGATTTTTACGAGCGGAACAGATCGAAGCTCGAGAAAAACCCACGCATCGGATTCGTATACCCAACACTCGATAAAATGAACAAGAATAAAAAGGAAGAACTCCTAAAACGGGCAGATTTTATTCTCAACAATCTAGATTCCCTTTAGTAAAGCATGGAGATGCTGTCTTGTATTCGGGTGGTAAGCAATCCCACGATCCGCTTATTGATTTCGATTTTATGCCCGCAATAGAAATCATATTCTTCAAGCGTCATAAGGCTTACCACCGATGCGATCAGGGAGTTTTTGATTTTTGGATCCCGCTTCATCACATCTTCTATGAAGTTGCGTTGCGCACTCTGGGAGTAAGCCATGAAAGCCGGCTTAAATTTCTGGATGTACCGCTTGAACTGTGCTAAAATAATGCTGCTCTGAAATTTCAAAATCGGCCGTAAGGTTTCTCCCTGAAAGGTCTCTATTTCGCCTGATTTTGCAAGATCCACCGCAAGTTTCGGTCGTAGATTTACCAAGCCATTATCGCGTTCACTAAGTACCATTCCTTCCATGTTTTGACTTTGAACAGTTTAAACAAATACAATGCTGTCCTAAACAATATTCAGTGAAATAATTCATTGCCTGTTTATTGGATGTCTGCGATGATTTAGTGTCAAAATTCAAAAAGGACCCCCTGGTGCACGTCGGGGGGCGGTTCGTCACGACCAAAAAAGGGTTTGTCCAGCCATTTTTGCAGCTCAATCTTGACGAATATGTTGAGCCGGATAAATGCGACCAGATTGGACATATGCCATCCGTACCTGGCTGTTGCCTTCATCACTTTGAGCAGCAAAATGGTGATCAGGGCAGTCCATATCTGGATCATTACTGCATTTTTAGAAGTGCCTATGAAGGTTTTGATATGCAGTAACTGTTTGATGTCCCTGAAGAACACTTCGATCTCCCACCGCGACTTGTACAGGTCCCCTATGGTCTGGGCGGCCCAATTGAAATTGTTTGTGATCAACTCGATGGTCTGTTGGTTTTCTTCGTCCCACACTGCCACGCGCCTGAGCCGCCCCGGGTACTTGGCCTGAGACTGTGGGTTGGTCAGCCCGATCTCTTGGTCGACCATCACATGCTGGGCCATTTTTTCGGGCAGTTGCCGGTCTTTGATGACGGTATAGGCCAGGTTTTTCTTATGCCTGATCACGAAGAATGCCCCGTTGCTGTCCCAAACGTTGAGCATGGGAAAATCGTTGTAATACCTGTCGGCCACAATGACCGACCCTTTCTCCAAAGGAATGTTGTACGCCCCTTTGTTGTCGCCAACGCTTCCCTCGGTGATATTCACATAAACAGGGAGTTTACCATCATAGTCCAATAGGGTATGCATCTTTACAGCGCCTTTTTTGGTCCGGAAAGTTGCCCAATCGAAGATTGACAGGCACAGGCTTATCACGGTAGCGTCCAGCAGATATACCGGCACCTTGATCCTGAGCTTGACGCGCTTTAATGCTGCCTGCTGTCCTAAACTGTCCAAAAGGGCATAGTACAGGTTTTTGAACAGGTCTGCGTCCCTTCGCTTGTTCTGATAGCTGATGCTGGACTTGGACGGTGCCCTCACAATGCCCAAATGGTTGAGGTTGCCCGTGGCCGACCGCAGGCCATTGGAGATGTCCCTTACCGATGTGCTTTTGGCAAAATGACAGAAAAGCATCGAAACAAGATGCGTCCAACTGTCAAATCCCTTGCAGCCCTTATCGGTCTGCATCCGCCTTACCAGCTTTTTGAAAATAGAACGGTCAATCTTTTGGATGATCTGTGAAAACAGCGTAATATTACTCATGGGAGAGGTGTGTTTTTGGTGCAAACCCAAAGTAGCTATTTTGGGCAAAAACTTAAGCCTCTCTCATTTTATTTAGGACGCTATTGAAACAAATATTATAAAATTAAGTTCAAATTGTTAAGCCGTTGTAAGAACCGATGTTATGCCTATATTGCCACGTTCTAAAACTGAACCCGTGAAGTCCATACTACGAACCCTGATTTTAGGTAGTCCTTTTTTAGCCCTTTCGCTTTCCGCGCAAGACAATGATGCTGCGAGCCTGATGGCAACCGTTATCTCAAAAGAGCGTGCAGAGATCCCCGAATCTTACAGCTTTGAGAAGTCTATCTCCATTACGTTAGAAACGGATAAAGATAATTCGACCAGCAAGATAGGATATGTTCTTCATTTTTCAGACGGCTCTTCATCTGTAGCTATGCAGCCTTCTCTGGTAGATGGAAAGAAGCCTGCCAGGACCAGTGATATCGTTCTGGATTTTGAATCAATGAGCATGATTTCTTTTATGGTATCCAATGATTCAAAAATGGCGCTCATCATGCCAATAGATAAAAAAAGAATCAGCGAATCGCGAAAATCAAGAGGCTGGAAGAGCAATGAATTGGTGAAAACCAATGAAACAAAAGATATTTTAGGATATGCCTGCCAGCTCTATCGCCTTCAAAACGATCAGGAAAAAGGAGAGATATGGCTTGCACCCGATTTGGATATTGACCTCACCGATTCATTTAGCGCCTTGGGAATGAACTTTGCCGTGGCCGATGAAACCGATTCCAAGCCCATGCCCAAAGGATTCATCCTTGAATTTATAACTAGAAATGAGCAGAACAATGAATTGGCGCGAATGAAAGTGACCGATGTAAACCTGGATGCTCCCTACACCTTCAAAACGAAGGGCTACGTGCCCACCCGGCTTCCCGCTGTGATGGACGAAGAATAGTCCATTTCCCATTTTTATTTCTTCTTTGCCGCCGCGTTTTGAGCGATTGCCAAAGCCTTGCGCTTTAGCTATATTTGCCGCTCCAAAAATAGAACGTTCCCATGTCTAAATACCGTGAATACAAAGGGCTTGACCTTACTGCCGTAGCAGCCGAAGTGCTCCAAGAGTGGCAGGTCAAAGACACCTTCGAAAAGAGTATTTCCACACGTCCAGAATCGCAGCCGTTTGTCTTTTACGAAGGCCCCCCTTCTGCCAATGGTATGCCTGGCATTCATCACGTTATGTCGCGGAGCCTTAAAGATATTTTTTGTCGTTATAAAACGTCCAAAGGGTTTCGGGTAGACCGAAAGGCAGGTTGGGACACCCACGGCCTACCTATAGAGCTCGGCGTAGAGAAAGAGCTCGGCATCACCAAAGAAGACATTGGCAAGACCATAAGCGTAGAAGCGTATAACGATGCATGCCGTAAGGCGGTGATGAAGTATACCGACTTATGGAATGACCTTACCGTGAAGATGGGTTACTGGGTTGATATGCAAGACCCCTATATCACATACGAGACTAAATATATGGAGTCGGTGTGGTGGCTATTGCGCCGCCTTTACGATAAGGGCCTGCTCTATAAGGGCTATACTATCCAGCCCTATTCCCCTGCCGCTGGCACAGGTTTAAGCTCGCATGAGCTCAATCAGCCCGGTACGTATCAGATGGTAAAAGATACATCGGCCACCGCGCTTTTCGAATTGAAGAAAGCAGGTCAGCAGAAGCTTGCTGCCATAGGCGGAAAGCCAGAGCTAACCTATTATATGGTGGCATGGACGACTACCCCTTGGACGCTCCCATCCAATACCGCGCTAGCTGTGAACCCAAGGTTTGAGTATAAGATCATAGAAAGTTTTAATCAGTATACCGGAGCCAAAATGGCAGTGGTGCTCGCCGCCGAATTGGTAGCAAAGCAGTTTACTGGCAAGTATTTCGCTTCTACCGAAGATGCAGATTATAAAAGCCACACGCTTGAAAGCAAGAAAATTCCCTTTCGGGAAATAGGCGCCATAAAAGGCTCCGACCTGATAGGGCTGGCCTATAACCAACTCTTGCCCTACGTGCAGCCCATGGAGAATCCTGAGAAGGCTTTTCGGGTGATCGGTGGCGATTTTGTGACTACCGAAGATGGTACCGGCGTGGTGCACATCGCCCCGACTTTTGGAGCAGATGATGCCCAAGTGGCCAAGGCTGCAGGGATTCCACCCATGCTCATAGCCGATGATCAAGGAAATCCTGTTCCCCTCGTCGACCTTCAAGGGCGATTCGTTAAGCAGCTCGGTGCAGAGCTCGGTGGCAAATACGTAAAGAACGAATATTATACGGAAGATGAGCCCGAAAAATCGGTCGATGTGCTCATTTCCATAAAGCTGAAAGAAGATAATAAAGCCTTCAAGATAGAGAAGTACGAGCATAGCTATCCACACTGTTGGCGTACCGATAAGCCCATACTTTACTATCCGCTAGACTCTTGGTTCATACGCAGTACCGATGTGAAAGACCGCTTGATAGCGCTGAACAAAACCATAAAATGGAAGCCCGAAAGCACAGGTACAGGCCGCTTTGGCAATTGGCTCGAAAACCTGAATGACTGGAACCTTTCCCGATCCAGGTTTTGGGGCATCCCAATACCCATCTGGCGTACCGAAGACGGTTCCGAAGAGCGCTGCATAGGCAGTGTAGAAGAACTTAAGAAGGCTTGTGCAGATTCGGTCAATGCAGGATTTATGAAGGAAAATCCATTTGAGGCATTCGTGCCTGGTGATATGTCTTTTGAGAATTATGAGCGCTTCGACCTGCACAAGAATTATATGGATAAGGTGGTGCTGGTATCGCCTTCTGGCAAAGCAATGCGCCGCGAGACCGATCTTATCGATGTATGGTTCGATTCGGGCTCCATGCCTTATGCACAGTGGCATTACCCATTTGAAAACAAGGATAAAATAGAGGATGGCAAGGCTTTTCCTGCCGATTTCATTGCAGAAGGGGTAGACCAGACCCGAGGTTGGTTCTTTACCCTTCATGCCATCGCCACCATGGCATTTGATACCGTGGCGTATAAGGTAGTAATGAGCAATGGCTTGGTGCTCGATAAGAATGGGCAGAAGATGAGCAAGCGCCTTGGCAATGCGGTAGATCCATTTAAAACCATAGCCGAGTTTGGTCCCGATGCGACCCGCTGGTACTTGATCACCAATGCGCAGCCGTGGGATAACCTGCGCTTCGATGAGTCGGGAATCGTTGAGGTAATGCGAAAATTCTTCGGCACGCTCTATAATACCTATGCCTTTTTTGCGCTTTACGCGAATGTTGATGATTTTGCCTTTGCTGAAGAAGCCGTGGCCATTGCCAAAAGGCCAGAGATAGACCGATGGATCATAAGCCGCCTTAACTCGCTCACGCAGGAAGTAGAAGCTGCTTATGAAGACTATGAACCTACGCGCGCTGGAAGGTTGATACAGGATTTTGTGACCGAAGAGCTGAGTAATTGGTACGTAAGGCTTTGCCGTCGTAGATTCTGGAAGGGTGAGTACGGCCCCGATAAGCTATCGGCCTACCAAACCCTCTACGAATGCTTAGAAAAAGTAGCAGTAATGGCAGCGCCCATCGCTCCGTTTTTTATGGATCGACTCTTTAATGATCTGAATGCTGTGAGCGGTCTGCATAGCCTTGATTCGGTGCATCTGGCTCATTTCCCGAAAGTAAACCAAGACCATATCGATACGGAATTAGAGCGCAGGATGGATGTAGCTCAGCGTATTACCTCGCTCGTGCTCGGACTTAGGCGACAAGAAAAACTGAAAGTAAGGCAGCCTTTACAGAAAATAATGCTGCCCATGGTCGATGCCGATTTTGAGCGCCGCGTACGCGAGATTTCAGAACTCGTATTGAGCGAAGTGAATGTGAAGGAGCTCGAGTTTATGAGCGATGATGATGGAGTGCTGGTGAAAGAGATCAAGGCCGACTTCAAGCAGTTGGGTCGCCGCCTGGGCAAGGACATGAAAGAAGTGGCGGCGCAAATAGCTGGTTTTGATCAGGTGCAGATCTCTGAACTCGAACGTGAAGGAACGTACGATATAGCGCTGGGCGATGGCCGGGTGGTGAGTGTAGGCAGAGAAGATGTGCTCATCAGCACCAAAGACATACCCGGATGGCTGGTAAGCTCAGACCGGGAGATCACCGTAGCGCTCGACATTACATTGAGCGAAGCCCTGCGCGAAGAAGGCATGGCCAGAGAGTTTGTAAACCGTATCCAAAACCTGCGCAAAGACAGCGGTCTGGAAGTGACCGATAGGATAGCATTGGAGATCGAAAACAAGCCTAAAATTGAACGGGCAATTAAGAATAATTTGAGCTATATTTGCGCGGAAACGCTGGCAGATACGCTCGATTTAGTGCAGCAGGTTGCCGATACCAATTCGCATTTGGTAGAAGTAGATGAAGGGGTCGAGACCCGCATAGCGCTCTCAAAAATTTAAGTTAATCCATTGAAAATGGCAGAAAACACAACACGATACTCAGACTCAGATCTGAAAGAGTTCAAAGAGTTAATTGATAGGAAACTGGCTGATGCCCGCGAAGATCTAAACCAGCTCAAACAGTCGCTTTCTTATGCCGACGACAACAGTACCAACGATACCGCTTCCAGCTTCAAAATGATGGAAGATGGCTCAGAGACCATGTCGCGCGAAGAGACCGCGCAGCTCGCTTCAAGGCAAGAGAAGTTTATAGGCCACCTAGAGAGCGCTGCACGCCGCATAGAAAACAAGACCTATGGAGTATGCCGTGAGACTGGAAAGTTGATCCGTAAGGAGCGCTTAAGGCTCGTGCCACATGCTACGCTGAGTATTGAAGCCAAACAGCAGCAAGATCGACGCTAAGCAGTCCATCCAGAAAAAATTACAGACGAGAGCGATCCTTACGGTTGCTCTTGTTTTGTTGGTAGACCAAATTTCCAAAGTTTGGGTGAAAACCAATATGTACCTTGATGAGTCTATCGGCGTGGCGGGCGACTGGTTCTATATCCATTTCATTGAAAATCCGGGCATGGCCTTCGGGTTTGAGTTTGGCGGAGAGATGGGCAAGCTCTTCTTGAGTGTTTTCAGGATAGTGGCCATAGGATTTATAGCCTATTACCTTCGCAATCTCATAAAGCAAAGGGCACATAGCGGGTTGATCATCTGCGTGTCCTTGGTATTGGCAGGAGCCGCGGGTAATATTATTGACAGCGCATTCTACGGATTGATTTTTTCGGAGAGCCCTCGGTTTTCTCCCGAGTTGGCCGTTTTTCTCCCCGAAGGCGGCGGCTATGCCAGTTTCCTTCACGGCAAGGTTGTAGATATGCTCTACTTTCCGCTCATAGACGGATACTGGCCAGATTGGGTACCCGGATTGGGCGGCGACCGATTCCAGTTTTTCCGACCTGTTTTTAATGTGGCCGACTCGGCGATCTCGGTAGGCATGGCTTTGATTTTCATCAATCAAAAGCGGTTTTTCAAAGCCGACGATCCAGTTGAGAAAGCTACCGCCGAGTCATCAGGTGATAAGCTCTAGGCTGAGCAATACTCCAAAAAGCTCGGCTGGGGTGAGCGGCCCTTCCACATAGAAGAGCGCATCGACCATATGGGAAAAGGAGCCATTATAAATGACCCCGTTCTGATAATTATAGAGCACGTCAAGCTCAAAGGTAGAGTCGCCCTTATAGATTTTGCCATTGCTCAGGGTATAGGCTATCTGCGATGAGTACATCGCATTACCTTTATAAAGCCGTCCTTCCCGGAAAATATAGACCAGATCGAAAGTTGACGCGGAGCCGCCGAGCATGATCTCATTTCCGATCACGGTAAAGAGAATGTCATCGAAATTGAAGCTATAGCCTGCAAAAATCCGTCCCGCCGAAGTATGCAATACCAGATCGGTAATGTACTGCCCATTTCCACGAAATACGCGTGCCTGCGCAATTGCATCACTGCCCAAAACAAGGAAGGCAAGCAAGAGCAGGCCGGATAAAATAGAATTGCGCATGGGGTAAAGTTATGGAATATACTGAACCGAATCACTCCGTGGCATTTGCAATGCCATGGCGGGTTACTTTGAATGCGCACTAAAGGGTATCAACTTCGAGTGAGCCCAGTTATAATCTGGGAAGACACCCAAGAGCATTTTGAATTGAATTTTGCAGAGCAAATAAATCAAACCATTTAGTAGGCTCCGCGGCATTCGGGATACTCCTTCCCATACCCAAGAAAATTAGGTATGTTTGCACCCATGGCTCATGCGGCAAATAAAAATCATCTTTACAAGGGCACGCTTTCTACGTTGCTCTTGCAAATGCTTGCCGAAAACGGCAGGATGTATGGCTACGAGATCTCCAAACGCGCAAAGGAAATAAGCAATGGGGATCTTGATATCACCGAAGGGGCGCTCTATCCGGCATTGCATAAGCTCGAGGCCGAAGGACATGTGCTTACCGATCGCGAGACCGTGGGAAATCGCGTCAGGAAATACTACCGACTTACCGAAAGTGGCGGTATCGAAGCCCGCGACCGAATAGCGGATCTCGCAGATTATCTGAATAATTTACAGCTTTTCTTAAATCCGAATTTACGCCATGGATAAGAAAGGGCTGAGCAGTGAACAAGAGTGGGAGCTTGTCGATTTTTTGAAGCGTTGGGGCATAGATAGCCCGGAGCTATTGGCAGAAATGGCCGACCACTACACCGAGAAAGCGCTGGAAGAAATGGCTGCCGGTAAGACTTGGGAAAGGGTAATCGATTCTTGGAAAACCAAGAAGACCTTCTCCTATCTTCGTACGATTGAGTCAAAATTCAAACCTGCCCGCAAGAAACAATGGCGGCGCTTGTGCCTAAAAAGCATAAAAGAAGTGCTTCTTGGAAAGCCGGTTTTAATCGTGGTGGCTGCCTTCTTGCTTTGTTTTATACTGCTCCAGATAGATCGGTTTCCGACTTTTATCTTTGCGCTGTTTCTTTTTAAGTCGCTTCTTTCCTTAGGAATATATTTTTGGCTTCATTATTTCGGAAGAGACTATAAGGAGCTTTACGCTTACGGCAAGCTGAAAGCGGTTTTCATGATCGAAGTTTACCCTCCATACCTTCTTCTAGGGCTGAAGACCAAATTTTTTTCAGACACTGAGCTCGAAATCAATTTCGTATTATTCACTTCAGTTTTTTTTGCATTAACGATAGCGGTCAATATGGTAGCCTGCAAGATTTATAAGTCTATCGAAGAAAGCGCCGAAAGTCTTTCAGACCAAATGCTTGCGCCAAGAGAAAAACCACAGCCCCGCTAAAATTGGGACGAAACTTGGGTTGCTCAAATAAGGATGATCGGAGTCAGAATTTGATACCACTACGATCATAGGGAAACAGAATGGGATGCCTTGTTTTAGGAACGGATCATTCTGTCATTTAAGCTATAATGGCAACAAATCTTTTACCTTCATCACGACTGAAATAATCTAAATTTGAGTTGGTACATTTATAAAAATATTCAGATGATCAAAATGAAGTTTGACTGCACAACATCACCGAGGGTTAAGCTTATTACCCTGATCATTTCTATGGTGCTCAGTATACTGGCAATTCAAGTTCTGATACATGTAGGTTTATTAATGTTCTTGATTTCAGCTGGTTGCCTTACCGTATTGGTTTGTTATTTTACTTTCGACTACCCACTTCGATCAAAATCGAGAATGGAACGGTTCATATTTGCTATCCTTTTACAGAGCAAAATTTACTCATCTCAGATATTTCGTCTGTTTCCAGAATAAATATGCTCCCTGTATTTCGGGTGGGTAGTCAGGGGTTTTTTGGCTACATTGGAATTACGGTGGATGGAACCCGCTGTGCGATAGGAAATGAAACGTAGATTTTCGTAGTAAAGCTGATGAATTCGGCTGTGGTATTGAGCTGTAAAAAGTCAAGCGAATTTATTTCAATCATACAAGATGAGCTTCAATCCATTTCCTGATTTTTACTTAGCTGCTTGAAAAAAAAGAGTTTTTGACCTTTCAGAGGTAATGTTTGTTTTCAGAACACCTGCCGCCGCGCTTGAGGTTGAACTCATTGACCATCCTTCCGTCGCCAACAGATTCTAGAACCTTATTTTTGCGGAGCGACATCAGCGGAATTATTTTTGCTGTAAACGCAGTTCACCAGCTCAAAAAAACACTATAAATATATGCCGCAGTCAATTCCTATTTCTGGACTCGCCTTCTTAACCTGCCTTTGCTCCATATCATTGATCGGTTGCAATGGCCAAAAAATGCCGGAAGCCACCGCCCAATATGACAAGGCGACTACGGTGCAGACCTCCATTGGTGCCTTGACCTTGCCATCGCCCTACGCAGAAGAATCGAAGACAAAGCATAGCCGTATTGTCGGGTGGGACGATGCTCAGAGCCCAAAAGCTCCCGCAGGCTTTCTCGTGACCCGCTACGCCGAAGAGCTGGAGCACCCGCGCTGGGCAATGGTTGCCCCAAATGGCGATGTATTCGTAGCCGAATCGGACACCCGCGGGAGCGCAGATCAGATCACCATGCTCCGCGATACCGATGGCGATGGAAATCCTGATGAGCAAATGCTATTTGCCGAAGAGCTAAACAGTAATTTCGGAATGCTCATTCTCAATGGCCATTTCTACGTGGCCAATACCGATGGGCTTTACCGATGGCCGTATCAAGAAGGCATGAAAAGACTGGAAGGGGATGGGGAAAAAATTCTCAATCTACCTGCTGGGGGATACAATAATCATTGGACCGAAATCTCTTGACCAATGAAGACCGCACAAAAATTTACGTTTCCGTCGGTTCGGCCAGCAATGTAGGTGAGCACGGCATGGATGAAGAAAAAAGACGCGCCTGCATCTTGGAGATCAATCCCGATGGGAGTGGAGAAAAAGTCTTTGCCACTGGTCTAAGAAATCCTGTGGGTATGGACTGGAACCCAAAAACCGGCGAACTCTGGACGGCTGTAAATGAACGCGATAAGCTGGGAGATAATTTGGTGCCCGATTATATCACGAGCGTAAAGCAAGGCGGATTCTATGGATGGCCTTTTTCGTATTATGGGCAGATCAAAGACCCGCGTTGGTCTGAAGATCCCCATCAGGATATGGTAGATAAGGCCATCGTGCCCGACGTGCCATTGGGTAGCCATACGGCATCGCTGGGATTGGCTTTTTATACCGCAGATGCCTTTCCAGAAAAATACCACAATGGTGCATTTGTGGGTCAGCATGGCTCTTGGAACCGATCTGAGTTTTCGGGCTATAAGGTCGTTTTTGTTCCTTTTGAAAACGGTAAGCCGGGTGCTCCTGAAGATTTTCTGACCGGCTTCAATGCCCCCGAAGCCGGCACCAAAGTTTATGGCCGACCCGTAGGCGTCACACTCATGCCCGATGGGTCACTGCTCGTTTTGGACGATGATTCTGGCATAGTTTGGAAGGTCGCTGCAAACTGATTCGATTGTCGTACTCAAGCATTCTGGCACCGCTTCTTGGGGTCGTTTTTCCAAGCCTCGTTTTTGCCCAGGCCGAAGGTTATAATTCGGGTGACACGGCTTCTATAGCCCCCGTCATCATAAGATCGACGCTAAGGGCGGATAGCCTTAAGAATATTCCAGCCGCTATTGCAGTGCTCACAAAGTCCGAGCTACGCGCGAATAGCGGTGCCATTCTCACTACAGCGCTCAATAGGATTCCAGGCCTTTATATGCAGCAGGGAGCATTGAATACCAACCGGATAACCATTCGGGGCATCGGTGCAAGATCACAATATGGCACAGATCGCGTTAAGGCCTATTTGAACGGTATTCCAATCTCCCATGCAGCGGGAACTACCGTAATAGAAGATATCGATCCAAATATTCTAGAGAAAGTCGAAGTAATAAAAGCTCCCGCTTCGAGCATTTACGGTGCCGGTCTCGGTGGTGCGATAAATCTTTATACGCTAAGCCCCGCCAAAAATTCCATTCATGCGGAGACAGGTTTTGGCAGCTTTGGATACTCCAAGGCAAGCCTTAGCGCAGCGCTCAAAGGAGAGAAGTCGGGCGTACTTATTTCATTCAATGAAGTGAACAGTGATGGCTTCCGCGCCAATAACAACTATAGACGACAGTCGCTTACGGCAAATGCCAAGTTTCAAATTGCTCAGACCACAGAGCTCTCCGCATTTTCAAATATGGTGCGGCTGAAGGCCGAAATTCCCAGTTCGCTGAATGCCATGGATTTCAAAAACAGCCCGCGATCGGCCGATGCGAATTGGGCTGCCGCCAATGGATACGAATCTTATGATAAATGGATATTCGGGCTTGCCTTGCGCCATAGCTTCCGCGAAGGTTTCACCAATCTTACCAGCGTCTTTGGACAGTACCGCGATGCTTACGAACCACGGCCTTTTAATATTCTGGATGAAGATCAATTGGGTTTTGGTGCTAGGACAGTATTCGGGCTGAACTATGATCTTCTTGACCTTCCATCTGAAATGGCCTTCGGGGCTGAGTTTCTGATAGAAGACTACTCGGTGGCAATCTTTGAGAACAGGTACCGCGATTTTAACGATCAGGGCAGCGTGCAGGGAGCAAAGCTGAATAGCAATGATCAGCAGCGCAGCTATGTCAATCTATTTTTCGATCAAAAAACCGCGCTCGGCGATCGACTTGAACTTACCCTTGGGATAAACCTCAATTCAACGCAGTATTCCCTTGATGATACATTCGCGTACGACAGCCTAAATCAGTCCGGCAGCTATCACTTTGACCTTATCGCTTCTCCAAGGCTTGGCGCCACCTACCAATTGGCATCAAGCCATAGTCTCTATGCTACGCTAAGCCAAGGATTCTCAACCCCGGGAGTCGATGAATCCATCACGCCCGCAGGGGCGGTAAACACCGGTCTGCTGCCAGAAACCGGATGGAATGCAGAACTGGGTTTTAGATCGGGCTTGCTCGGTGAGAGTCTGCAACTAGAGCTGGCCGTCTACACTATATTTGTCGACAATCTTTTGGTGGCCAGACGAGTGGCTGAAGATCAATATGTAGGTATCAACGCTGGAAAAACGCAGCATACCGGACTTGAGATCAGCATAAATTATAGCAGATTGATCGGTAGGCATGTCTTGGTAAAGCCTTATTTTGCGGCTGCGGTAAACGAATTTACCTTTACCGATTTTACAGACCGAGACCAGAATTACGATGGCAATGCCCTCACGGGCGTTCCCGGACATACCATCAATGTCGGTATCGATGGCCGCATCGGCAGCAGCCTGAGCTTTAATTTTAATTGGCTCAATGTAGGCCGTATACCACTAAATGATGAAAATACGGTGTATTCTGATGCGTATAGTTTGCTCAACCTGCATATGGCATACGGGCTTTCCGTTTTCCGAAAGGTGAAACTCGAAATACTTGCGGGCATCGGCAATATTGCCAATGTGAATTACGCATCCAGTATTCTCCCAAATGCCACGGGTTTTGGTAATTCCGAGCCGCGCTATTTTTATCCTGGCGATGGCCGCAGCTTTTACGCGGGCATTTCCTTGACCCTTTAATTCTTGAGATATCCTTTCTGCATCAGTAGCTCGGCGATCTGCACAGCGTTGGTAGCCGCTCCCTTGCGCAGGTTGTCGGCCACGATCCAGAGGTTCAACGTATTTTCCATAGAAAAATCACGGCGTATCCGACCTACAAAAACTTCATCCTTTTCATGGGCGTAGAGCGGCATGGGATAGCTGTTTATATCGGGGTTGTCCTGCACCACGATACCGGGCCATTCGTGCAGTAGCTTTCGGACATCTCCAAGGTCAAAATCATTTTCAAAAGTCACATTGACCGACTCCGAATGCCCTCCAGATACTGGAACGCGCACAGCGGTAGCGGTCACATTAATCGCCTGATCGAGTATTTTCTTGGTCTCGTTGGTGAGCTTCATCTCTTCCTTGGTATAGCCATTTTCTGTAAAGACATCGCAGTGGGGCAGACAGTTCTTGTCGATTGGATAAGGATAGACTTTCTCCCCGCCCGAGCCATTTCTTTCGTTTTCCATCTGCTCTATCGCAGCCTTACCAGTGCCCGATACCGACTGGTAGGTGGAGACCACCACTCTTTTTGCCCTATATTTCGCGTGCAGCGGAGCCAAGGCCATCACCAATTGAATGGTAGAGCAATTGGGGTTGGCAATGATAAAATCCTTTTCGGTAATGGTGAAGCCATTGATCTCAGGCACTATGAGTTTATGCGCTGATGACATCCGCCAAGCCGATGAATTATCGATCACCCTGCAACCGGTGTCGGCGAAGCGTGGGGCATTGACCAAGCTGGCTGCACCACCCGCCGAAAACAAGGCAAGATCGGGCTTCTGTTCAAGGGCTTCTTCTATAGAAATGACCGGATAGATACTGCCGCCTGCATCCATTTTACTGCCCGCCGAGCGTGCCGATCCTACAGCAAGTATCTCACTGGCAGGAAAATGCCGCTTCTTCAAAACATCCATCATGACTCGTCCCACCATCCCAGTGGCGCCTACTACTGCTACTTTCATCGAAAACCTAAGATTAACTTCATTTTTGAAAGTCGTAAAAATACTATATTTCGCGCCACGTAAAAGGCATGAAAAATTCTCACTCTGTATTTTTGTCTCTGCTCTTATCGCTTTTTTTAGTAGCTGGTTATGGGCAATTTACCGATGATTTCTCAGATGGCGATTTTAGTTCCAATCCGGCTTGGACTGCCACTGCTGGACTTTTCATGGTTGAGAACAACCAGCTTCGAAGCAATAGTTCTGGAGCCGCTACATATTCCATCACCACCCCGAGCACGGCAATAGACGATGCGCAATGGGAATTTTATATCAATCTGAATTTCAGTACTTCCGGCGCAAACTTTGTTGACGTTTATCTGGTCGCAGAATCCAGCGATCTTTCTGCTACGGCAAATGGATACTTTTTGAGATTTGGTGGCACTCCCGATGAGATTTCGTTTTATCGAAGGGCAGCCGGTGCAAATACCGTGATTATTGACGGTGAAGATGGTGTGGTTGGATCAAGCGCCAACAATATCTTCCGCGTCAGGATGCAGCGCAGCGCGGCAGGAGAGTGGAGCTTGGAATACGATGATGGCGATACCGGAACATTTGTTTCGGGCGGGACGGTCACTGACGATACCATTGCATCTTCTGCTTTTTTCGGGATATCCATCACGCAGTCTTCAGCGGCTTCGGTGGTCAACAACCACTTCTTCGATGATTTTTTTCTCGGCGCCATTCCGGTAGATAATGTTGCGCCCGAAGTGCTTGGCGTCTCCGCGAGTTCGAGCTCCGAAGTGCAGATCCTTTTTACGGAACCTGTTGACGCTGCGTCGGTTGCTAATCTCGGCAATTATGAGTTTCCCGGTACTTTTTTTACCGCGGTGTCAGCGGCTTTGAGTACGGTAAATCCTGCACTGGTTGAAATCGATCTTCCTGATGATGCGCTCCAGAATGGAGAGAATTATTCCATTACGCTCATGGGGATCAGTGACCTTTCGGGAAATACCGTCGAGCCGGTCAATGTACCTTTCAGCTTCTTTGAGCCTGAAATGGCTGAATTTAAAGACGTGGTTTTCAACGAGATTTTTGCTGACCCTACGCCAGTTATTGGTTTGCCTTCTAGCGAGTTTATCGAAATTTACAATGCGTCCAATCGCTTTTTTGATCTGGAAGAATGGAAACTGGTGAACTCCGATATTGAAAAGGTGCTGACGGGAGCCGTACTTCCGCCAAATTCTTATGCCATTCTGACGAATTCTTCCAATGCCGAAGCATTTGCGAGTTTTGGCGCAGTGATCGGCATTCCATCTTTTACAGCACTTTCTAATGGTGGCGATAGTCTTATGCTGATCAACCCCGATGGCTTGGTGATCGACATAGTGAACTACACCGACGCTTGGTATGGTGATCCTGCAAAGGCCGGCGGTGGCTATACCTTGGAGCTTATCAATCCCTTTACCGAATGCTCTGGAATGAGCAATTGGCTCGCATCCGATGACCTGAGCGGTGGAACTCCCGGTGCAGAAAATTCGATTTTTGATGATTCGCCAGATATAAGTCCGCCATCGGTTACGGGCTATGCATTGGCGGGAAGCCAAGGTCTACGCGTGGATTTTAGCGAGCGCATGGATGCTAATGCCCTTCTGGGAGCTACCTATGATTGGGATTCAGGGCTCACTACGCTAAACGCCACGCTGCCCAATGATCTGCGATCGGTCACGCTGGGCATTGATCAAACCTTAGCTACAGGGGTGAGTTATCTGCTTACGATTAATGGTGCCGCCGACTGTGAAGGAAATTTGATTGCAGCGGATACCCAGGTAGAGATCATTTTTGGCGAAAGCCCCGCAGCGGGAGACCTGCGCATCACGGAGATTATGGCCGATCCTAATCCCGTGGTGGGGCTGCCCGAAGCCGAATATTTTGAGATTTTCAATGCAAGTGACCGCATCTTGGAACTGAGCGGGATCCGAGTGGGTGATGATGATTTTCTTACGTCCCGCATCATGCAGCCCGGATCTTATCTCTTTTGCTATGATCCTAGCTTGGCCGCCGAATTCGTGAATTTTCCTAACGGATATGAAGTCGCAGGGCTTGGCACGAGTTACTTCACCAATACTGGCAGGACGGTAGAGCTTTTTAATGCCGATGGTCAATTATTAGACGCATTGACCTATCAAATTTCTTGGTATAATGACCCCGATAAAGATGATGGCGGCTATGCCCTAGAGCTTATCAATACAGAAACAGACTGCTCGGGCCAGAATAACTGGCGCGCTTCTACCGCCGATGCGGGTGGCACACCGGGAGTTCAAAATTCGGTGTTCAATCTGAGCCCAGACCTTACGCCGCCTGTCGTGAGTGGCTACTCGGTCGAAGCGCCAAATCTGGTGCGGGTGTTCTTTTCAGAGCCATTGGCGGAAGCCACCATCAGCATGAGCGCCTTTCTCTGGAGTAGCGGCGTCAATACCGAAATGGTATTGCCCGCTGCCGATCTATCGAGCGTTGACTTGATGCTCAGCAGCGATTTAATTACGGGCGACCTATACGAACTGAGCTTTGCAGGCATCACCGATTGTATCGGAAATGCGCTCCCTGCCGGCACCACCATTGAGATTAGGATCGGCGAGACCCCGCAGCGTTACGAATTGCTCATCACCGAAATCATGGCCGATCCAAGTCCATCGGTAGCCCTTCCCGAAGGAGAATATTTTGAACTCTTTAACGCCAGCGACCAAGTTCTGGAGCTACAGAATTGTAAGCTAAACGATAAGACCTTTTCAAGGTCGCGGGTGCTGCTGCCCGGTGCCTATTTACTCTGCGCAGACCGCGGATTGGAATTGGAATTTGCGGACTACCCCGATGTTTATTTTTTTGATGGGCTGGGCGCAACGTATTTCACCAATGGTGGCCGGAGCACTTCGCTTTTCAACCCAGAAGGCATTCTTCTTGACAAGGCCGATTATGACCTCAGCTGGTACCGCGACTCCGAAAAGGAAGATGGGGGCTATAGCTTGGAGCGCATAAACCTGACCGAACCGTGCAGGGGGGGCAATAATTGGATGGCTTCGGATGATGAGCGCGGGGGCACCCCTGGCGAAGTGAATTCCTTGAACAGCCTAGACCCAGATATTATACCACCCGTACCGGCATTGATCTATGTACGGAGCGCTACTTCCATGGAGCTGGTGTTTAACGAAGCCATTGACCCGGAGTCAAGCACCACCGCTTCTATCAGTATTGCTCCTGAGATAGATATCGCAAATCGTGAAAATATTGCGCCGGCTTTTGAACGCCTTACCCTTTCTCTCGCATCACCGATTCAGAACAATACGATTTATACTATCTCCATAAATGGCTTTTCCGACTGCTCTGGCAATGAGATGCAAAGCAGTGTAGAACTTCGGTTTGCCCTACCAGAAACAGGCCTTCCAGGCGATATCCTGATCAATGAGATCCTCTTCAATCCACGCACTGGCGGCTCCGACTTTGTAGAACTGGTGAATGTGAGCAATAAAACTATCGGACTTCAAAATTGGGTGCTTCAAAATCAGGATTTCAGTACGCGGAGCATCACGGGTGAACCGCTGAATATTTTCCCGGGAGAGTATTTGGTGTTGACCGTTAACCCGGAGAATATTGCACAAGAATACCCTTTTGGGCGATCGCAAAATTACTTCCAGATGGAAGCTCTGCCGTCCTATAATAATGGTGATGGCGCTGTGATCATCGCCGACCCGCTAGAGCAGGCCATAGATCGATTTGACTATAATGAAGACTATCATTTCTCCCTATTGAATTCATTTAAAGGTGTTTCGCTGGAAAGGCTCAGCTTCACGCGCCCTACCAATGATGCTGGCAATTGGACTTCGGCAGCTGAGAATGTCGGTTTTGCAACGCCCGGTTATCTTAATTCTCAGTTTAACCGCGAGGGGATGGCTTCCGCCAATTTCAAATTGGAAAATGAAATCTTCTCTCCCGATAACGATGGGTTTCAAGACATCCTGAATATCAACTATACCTTGGCCGGAGCCGGCTATCTGGCTACTGTGAAAGTTTATGACCGTCGCGGTCGGGAAGTGGCAGAGATTGCCAGCAATGACTTATTGCAGACGCAGGGCACCATCAGTTGGGATGGGGTGACCGATCAAGGAACCAAAGCCAGGATAGGGCCACATATTATCTTCATTGAAGTATTTGATCTCAACGGCAATACCGAATCGTATAAACTTCCTTGCATAGTTGGCGGCCGATTGTCGGATTAAACCATTATCCTTTCCTATTTTTGCCGAGCTGAAACGAAACTTGCCATGCATTCTCCCGTTGATATTTCTTCAAAACTCCCACAGGTAGGCACTTCTATTTTTAGTGTGATGAGTAAAATGGCTACCGATCATGGAGCCATCAACCTATCGCAGGGATTCCCCGATTTTCCGGTCGACCCCGTACTCATTGACTTGGTCACGAAGTATATGCATCAGGGCAAGAACCAATACCCGCCTATGGCAGGCGTACCGGAACTTCGCCATGCCATCGCCGAAAAAATAGCACATACCTACGGAGGTAAGTACGATCACGAAACCGAGATCACCATTACATCTGGCGCCACACAGGCCATATACACTGCCATAACGGCGCTGATAAAAGAAGAAGATGAAGTAATTCTCTTCACACCCGCCTACGATTGCTACGTGCCACCCATTCTCCTTAATAATGGGAAGCCGGTATACGTGCAGCTCAAGGCGCCCGACTATCGGGTAAATTGGGAAGAAGTGCGGAAGGTAGTGACACGAAAAACGAAGCTTATTATTTTGAATACGCCGCATAATCCCACTGGCACCATTTGGAGCAAGCAAGATATGCAGGAGTTGGAGAAGCTCGCTGTTGATAGCGATGCGCTTGTGCTGAGCGACGAAGTATATGAGCACATCGTTTTTGATGGAGCCTTACACCATAGTGCGGCTAGATTTCCTGAACTGGCGAAGCGCTCCCTGATCGTGGCCAGTTTTGGTAAAACCTTTCACGCCACTGGTTGGAAAATTGGATACATCTATGGCCCTGAAAATCTGATGGCCGAGTTTAGAAAAATACATCAATATCTAGTCTTTACGGTGAATACGCCGATGCAATATGCGCTGGCCGAATATTTAGCGAATCGGGCTCATTATGAGAACCTTCCCACGGTCTATCAGGCCAAGCGGGACTTATTCCTGAGTGCTTTGGAAGGGTCGAAGTTCACATCGATGCCATCGGAAGGCACTTATTTTCAGTTGCTCAATTATAGCAAGCTGAGCAGAAAGAAAGAACAGGACTTTGCAGAGATACTTACCAAAAAGCATGGCGTGGCATCTATTCCCGTTTCTGGATTTTACCATAAGCCATTGGAGCAATTTGTATTGCGTTTCTGCTTTGCCAAAGGAGACGAGACTATTTATAAAGCAGCTGAATTGCTCAAGACGATATGAGTCTTTGGGCTTTTGAGATTGGGTTTTTTTGTATAGATCGACAAAGGAGAAAACAGTTGGGTGAAATTCCGAAATTTGGAGTGTTCTCCGCGCCTTCTCGCAGATGGCACGGAGTAAAATATGCTTTGAATTAATTGACCGAATTGACCGAATTGACCGAATTGACCGTTAACTGGGAGCTAATTCACATCGCCTTACTTGATTCTAAAGACTGGACGCACTGTGTAATGGTTGATAATATGGTCTCATATGGTCAATGCATCACTCGGAAGGGAGCCCATAGTCGGTCTATCACCATGAGATGCCATAAAATATGGCCAAAAAAATAATGAACAAAGATGAAAAAAGCCCTCCATATTGCCCTTGCTCAAGCCCCAATCATTTGGGAAGATGCTTCCGCAAATATTGCCCTATGGGATGAGCGGATTGAAAAGATGGACGCTGCTGCCGATCTGATCGTGCTGCCCGAAATGTTCAATACTGGGTTTACCATGAACGCAGCAGGGGTTGCGGAAACCATGGCAGGACAGACGTGCGACTGGCTTTGCAAAAAATCGAATGAACTTGGTTCGGCCATTTGCGGAAGCATGATCATCAAAGAACAAGCTAAGTTCTACAACAGGTTTGTCTGGGCCGAAGGCGGCAAGATGAGATGGCATTACGATAAGCGCCACCTGTTCAGAATGGCCGATGAGCACCACGTTTTTTCTCCTGGCCGCGAGAGTCAAAATATTTCATTTGAAGGGTGGCAGATTATGCCTAGGGTTTGTTACGACTTACGCTTTCCGGTGTGGAGCCGGAGCAATGCGGTAGACCTGCAGATTTATG
The DNA here is from genome assembly GCA_963836915.1 of uncultured Cryomorphaceae bacterium. Lineage (GTDB taxonomy): Bacteria > Bacteroidota > Bacteroidia > Flavobacteriales_D > Cryomorphaceae > Cryomorpha. The sequence goes on from CAWILH010000002.1 coordinate 2,886,177, forward strand.
TAGCCAATTGGCCAACGGCAAGAGCCGAAGCGTGGGATAAATTACTTATGGCGCGGGCCATTGAAAATCAATGCTTTGTGCTAGGTGTGAATAGGATCGGGCGGGATGGCAAAGGGGTGGATTATAGCGGACACAGTATCGTGATAAACGCAAAAGGAGAGGCCATCAGTCCAGAAAAAAATGAATCGGAAGGGTGGATTTTTGCAAGTATAGAGCCGGATGAATTGATCGCTTTTCGCGAAAAATTTCCGGTGCGCCTTGATGCCGACAGGTTTTCTATCGAGCATTAATCAAAAGGAGTGGTCGGCACCCAGTCAATGTCAAGCTCCCAATTTGAGCGCACTTCAGAGCTCTTCTGGGTATATGCTCAGCCTTTCGGGAAATACCCCGTCGCAGTAGATTCCGGTGTTCCACTCCCCATCTCCATTTTCATCAAAAATGAGTTTCAGGGAATATTGTCCTGGCTCCAGCTGCGGAAAGTCTTTTTGAAGCGATCCTTCAAATGTTTCGGTGGCCACTACCTGATTGCTCGCGTTCAAGAGTTGCAACACCTTTTTTATTTCGGTAGCAGTGCTATCAGCCTCCTTGATATTTACCGTTAGGCTGCCATAATACTCGCTGTCTTGCAGGCTGAAGGGTATGGAAAGGCTATCGCTATAGGTATCGTAAATATCTTTGAAAGCGCCCGCTGTGGCCTTGAAGATATAAGTGGCATCTTTTTTAAAGGCGTAATGCACGAGCAGATTTCTATTGAGCGATTTCTTTTCAAAATCTCTCGGATAAACCCTTACGCTATCTTCTAAGAAATAGACCAATGATGTATCAACTTCCTGAAGTGGGTTATTGGAAGTGAGTGAAAAAGTCTTGTTTAGGTTCAGTTTTGAACGGTTGGTATTGGTGGTGATTTTGAGCTCTGCTTTTTCCTTGTATTTGGCATCCGTCTCTAAGTACCAATACGAAGTATCGTTTAAAGCGACCCCATCGGTGGTGTAAACGATGATCTCTTCTAGATCATTCTCTTTGGGAAGCATGATCCAACTTTTTAGGCTATCGCGGCGGGTATTCAAAAGGTTGATGGCTTCAAATTCTTCTCCCGTGGCCGGGTCGGCAAATTTTACCAAAGGCGCAGCGGCTGGCACATTGAACACGGTCAGATAGAAGCCATAATCTTTTCCGGTCTGGGAAGAGATGTATTGGCTCGTATCATTTTCTATAAAGCCTTGCAATACGCCTATTTTACTGCTGTCGCGATAGCTGCTCATTACCGGCTCACTCGAAAAAGCAATGAGCTCGGGAGGCCCATCGTAGAGGTAATTATTATTTTCTTCGAGCAGCGCAAACCGCTTGAAGCTCCCTTCGGGAAGGTATTTAATGGAATAGTAGCCAGTAGCATCAGAGAGTCCGAAGTAATCGGGGGGGGTGGTGAGCGGCATGCTGTCTTCGAGCGATCGGTAGAGCATGATCGAGGCTTTCTCTACCGGCTCATTGTCCTTTGCATACATGATTCGCCCTTTGATCTCTAGCGAATCTATAAAAGTACCGGTAGAAAATACGTAGACCAAATCTAGGTTGGCATTGCCTTCATTGAGATCTACGATCGACTTTCCAAAGTTGAATTGATAGGTGGTATTTGACCTTAGGGAGTCTTGCCAAGTGACCCGTACACGCTTTCCGCGAATGCTGTAATCGGGTTTTTTCTTAAGCGGTGGCGAGACGATAAGCTGCTGCCCAAATTCTTTTACCTGTACGTATTCGTCAAATTCTATGGTGAACTCGTTTTGACTGAAACCTGTAGTGAACAGGGGCGGGCTGAATTCAAGAGGTTGGGGTGGAATATCATCCTTGGGTCCGCCACTGATGCTGCCCGCTTTGGCACAGCCAAACAAGAGCGAAATGAGAATTATGTAAAAACCCGATTTCAGACCGCTACCTTTTCAAAGGTTCCTATCAGCGCAGCTATTTGCTCCAGCGCAGCCGCATCTAAGCTGTTGAAATCATCCAGTTCCGAACTGTCTACATCCAGCACTGCCCATACATTGCCTTCGGTATCCCTTATGGGCACTACCACTTCCGACTTTGACAGGGCGCTGCACGCTATATGGCCTGGAAATTCATCAACATCGGCCACAATGATTGTTTTATTTTCGGCCAAGCTGACCCGCATACTCCCCTTCCTTTGCGGATGCGCGTGCAGGCCACGGAGCCTTGAAAAGGCCCTAGCACTAATTCATCCCGCTTGACCAGATAGAACCCTACCCAAAAATAGCCGGGCAAATCCTTGAGCAGGGCGGAGATATTGCTTAGGTTGGCAATGAGATCGGGCTCTCCGCCAGTCACCGCTTCAATCTTTTGAATTACTTCTTGATAGGCTCTTTTCATTGGTACGAAGATAGTTGATTAGGCCGAGGCGATTGCAGCAACGCTGATATCCCTAGCACCTGCTTCGAGCAGCTCCCGACCGCAGGCTTCGAGGGTAGAGCCGGTAGTGATAACGTCATCGAGCAGGAGAATATGCCGTCCCCTGATTTTTTTGGGTTCATTGATTTCAAAAATATGCTCCACGTTCAGCCAGCGGTCGAACCGGCCTTTGCGCGTCTGAGTGGTATTGGCTACCGATCGCTGCACGGCATCAAAGGCGATCGGCACTTTCAAAATTGATGCCATACCGCGCGCTATGGAGTCGCATTGATTATAGCCGCGCAGCTTCTGCTTTGCCGGATGCAGCGGCAGAGGAACGATTATATCTCCGAGATCGAGATCGTCGGCGAGCAAATCGAGGGCAAAGAGCATCCCCAACCGCTCCCCAATATCTTCACGGTCGCGGTACTTGAGCTGGTGCAAAAGGTCTTGGGTCACATTGCCTTTATGAAACAATAAGAAGGCGTATGCGGCGTTTATCGGGATTCTTCCTGCAAATTTGAAGAAGACAGGATTGTCGCTGATTCGATGAAACTGGGTTTTTGGAAGCTTGTAAAGGCAAGCCAGGCAGAGTGTATCTTCTTGATGGTTAAGGCTTGTGTAGCAGGAAAGGCATATTCTAGGAAACACTAGCCCACGAAGATCATCCAACCACCGAAAATTGTATTTTTGCTTCATCGCGCCAGTGAAATTAATTATTAAAATTAGCAGATTTTAGTCAGCATAAAGTCCAAAAAAATATGACGGAACAAAAAGAGTCTCAAAATAAGAAATATATTATTTTAATTGCGGTACTAGCGCTTATCAGCATAGTGCTCGGAGTGTTGCTTTTCAACTCGGCCAATAAGGTAAAGGAGACCACCCAAACGGTGAGCAGCCTTGAAGTAGAGCAGCTCCAATTGCAAAATGACCTACAGGAGATGCTTATTCAATACGACACCATTACGGTAGATAATGATAGGCTAAATGCCGAAATATTGGGTCAGCAAGAGCAGATAAAAGATATGCTCAAGCAGATAGAAAAGAATAAGGATGACGCCTACATTATCTCAAAACTGAAGAAAGAAGCGGCTACCCTGCGCGATATCATGAAAGGCTATTTGGTAACGATTGACTCTTTGAACACGCTTAACAAAGATTTGCAGGCCAACAATCAAGTTCTGGCTACGGAACTCTCGCAGACCAAGTCGCGGGCAGATAAACTTGAGTCAAAGAAGTCGGAGCTCGAAGAAGTCGTGGCTACGGGCTCCATCCTACAGGCGCGGGGTATGAGCAGCGTAGGGCTTCGCATCAGAAATAACGGCAAGCAGGTAGAGATCAACAAGGCAGATAAGACCGAGCTGATCAAGACCTGCACCGAAATTGCCGAGAACAGGATTTCGCCTAGCGGAAGGAAGGTCATATATCTGCGCATCATATCGCCCGATGGCGTGGTGCTCGATGCCAATGACGGTGAAGACAATCGATTCGAATTCAATGGTGTAAGCGGGAAGTATAGCGTGATGCGCGTCATTAATTATGAAAATGAAGGCATGGAGCTTTGTATTTTCTATACCGTCACGGAAGGCATGGAGCTGGCCACAGGAAAGTATATCATCGAGATGTACGAGAGTGGAGCTCTGATCGGTAAGACGGATTTTGATTTGAAGTAGTTCGTTTCGCCTGCCAAATTCGGATCAAGGCTACCCTAAGGGCTACTCGTAATCTTCGGTGAAGCCTCTAATTACCAAGGTTTCTTTTTTGTAAAGGAACACGCGGTCTTCATTGCCGCCGTAATACTTTGCAAGCGAAAAAGGCTCCCTATCAAAGACGATATCAAATTCACAATAGAACGAAGGGCAATCCAGCCGAATATGTTCCTTGAACAAAGCACCGATCTTGTCGCACGCTACCCCAAAATACCGATTTTGAGCGGTGCTCATGATGTCAATTCCCGATTCCGACTCATCGCTATGCAGAATAATCATGGACACTTTTTCGCTCGCCCAAGCGGAGTAGGCTCTTTCTGGATATGCTATTGAATCATTCAATTCTGTCCAGAAATTTGTAGAGTTAAAAACGCATTCGTCAATGACGGTTGCCAAACTTTTAAAAGGGATGCTCTGATGCTGAGCAGGCGATACATTATGTGCCAAGATGAAACCAAAACAAAGCGCTAAAATAATCTGATAGGTTTTCATTTTGCCGATTTAATATTCAAATGAATCCGCCCAATTTGGATAGCGGTTTGGCGGATACAGCACTGTATCATACTCTTCAACTCAATCATTGTCCAGAAATAATTAGAGTAATTTAATAATCAGTTGTGATTAACGGTAAACTATAACCGCGTATGAGCAAAACATTGGACTCTGCCAAATAATCGCGAACGAATTCAGGGCTCCATTTAAAACGCCACGGTTCCATATCAAAGAATACGTAGAACTGAACAATGAACTCAGGGCAGCCAACCTTCAAGTTAGACTTAAATAGTGGTTCCAACTTTTGAATTTCATCATGTAGAGCTATATTCTGGTTTGCCCCCCTATAAATCGGACAAATTACGATAGGGTTAATAAATGAGTGGTACAAGGTACTAATTTTGTTGTGCCAGATGCAACCGATGGTGACCTTTATACCGATGGTTGAAGACGCAGGTCATATCTCTATGGCCTGCGTTTGTTTTTGTTGCCCTTCGGGCATGCCAGATGCTGCCCTCAAGCTCCCATTGCCCGATAGCTGATAATGTGGCACTTTCAGCCTGTGTTTGAGAGGTTTGTTCTTACGCGGTATTGACTCAATGAGTCCGTCTTTCCATAGATTCCAGAACATTACCGGGGATAGGTGATCGAGGCTTCCATGAAGTCTTATCGTGTTGTAAATGTCATAGAAACCGTGGAGATGAACCTCCAAATCAGTGATTGTGGAGAAGTCTTTTCTGCTAAGTGACTTCCCCAAAATAGCATGAAAGCTTTCGATGTGCCCGTTTTCTTCAGGTGTGTAGGGGTGCGTAAAGACTTGGTTAAGATGATTATCAGTCATGTACTTTTGTACCTCTTTGGCAACGAACCTGCTGTCATTGTCGTTGCGCACTTCGATGGTGATTTCTTTGTTGGGCATTTGATGCGGTTGTAAATAGTTGAGGATAACTTGCTGCCAAGCAGAGATTACCTGATTCTTTTTGATCGAATAAGCCACTTGCCAATGTAGAACTTTACGGGTGAAGCAATCGATGATAGTCAGTATGTAGGCATAGCGCTGGTGAGAGGCTACCCACTGGAACTTTATATCCATTTCGATTACCATAAGTCGCCCAGTAGGATTAACCCTCCTGTACTTGGCATAGGGACGCGGCGCCTTCTTCCTGGCTTCATGAAGCAACTGCCACTGATCCATCAATCGGTATACTTTCTTGCGGTTGATGATGTACCCGAGCAACATCAACGCTGCTGTCATTGCCTTGTAGCCATAATCCGTTTCTGGGTCAGATTTGATGTCGGCCATCTCATCTACAACTGCCTCATTGGATATTAAAACAATGCTTCCATCGTCTTGCAGCTGCGGGCAATGAGTCGATGGCTTTCTGCCCTTGGTACCCGGTTTGGGCTTGTAGTAGTAACTATGCTTACTTAAGCCTATAAGGGCAAGTACTGTGTCACGCTTAAGACCTTTGCCGATATGCTGCCGTGCTAAAGCAACTTTCTCAGATGTGGATACTTTTTTTTTAGCAAGTCGTTTTTCAGCGCGTTCTCAAGTTTCTCTTGCGCGAGTAGCTCTTTGAGCATCCGGTTTTCTTTCTCAAGTGCTTTGACGGTCCTGAGCTTCTCTTTTACCGCACTGTGATCAAGGCCGTCCGCGCCCTGGTCATCATACTTGTTTTTCCAATAGTAAAACGTAGCTGGGTAGAGCGAATACTTCTCCAGTGTGGCCTTTACACTTGTTTCACGGGCTTCCTTCAGGATAGCCAGCTTTTCTTCTTTGGTGAACTTCTTGGTTCCTTTTTCAGTCGTTTTCACGTCCATAATTACGAATTTCTTTCCGTAATCGTGTCCGACCATTTAGGGGTGCTCAACATATTCTGAGCAGAACTTGAAATTTTGACCCGTTCGGATCGGTAATAGCCTGGATTGTAAGTAATTGTTATTTTAACTTTTTCGCCTGACTGAACTTTAAGAGCATTGATAGGATAACGAAGTGTCTTTATTAACTCTTTCTCAAAATTTTCAGGATTTTTCGCCCAAGTAGATGTAAATGATGTCAAACTTGAAAAAAGTTGGTAATCTTTTTGAGCCTTGACGTCAGAAAAACGTAGCGTTGAGCACCAAAAAAGCAAGGTAATCTTCAGCCAAATTTTCATCTCTTAAAGGTATTGCAGTCCAAGAATATTTTATTAAACCAATTCGATTTGAGCCCATGAGTGGCTCCTGCGCTCTGAAACGTAAATTGAAAATTTCTGATCAAAATTGCTTCGTTTATTTTAAATCCTTGAGATATCCTTTTACCAAAATTGCTTCAGCTGGATCTAGGGGTATGTTCCCATTTCGGTTAAAACTACGCGAGTAGCGGAACGGTTCCATGTCAAAGTAGACGTAAAGTTCTGTGTAAAAAGCCTGACAATTTTTCTTTAAATGCTTCTTCAAAATTGGGGCTATTTTATCAACTTCTTGTGCAAAATATCTGTTACGAGCGCTGCTCGTGAGGTTTATGCAATCAGAATTTAATGGGTTATAAATTAACGTGATCTGCACCGCTTCACTTGCCCAAGCTTCGCGAGCCTTCACTGGGTAGGTGATTTTTTTATTGACGTCCTTCCAGAACCGAGCACTGTCTTTAGTGCAGCTTGCAATAACAGGCCGGACTTTTTGATTACGTAAGTCTTGACTTTGAGCGTATATATCTGACTGATAAAGAGCAAACAAGATAGATATTGACAAAAAAATAGGTAGATTAAACATCTATTTTACGTGATTAAATGATTTTAAATCTCAATTAAGATTAACGTGGTTAGTAGTCGCGAGATAAAAAAGGTTGTAGGCAGCCCCGATAGACTAGCAAATTGTTTTCAATCAAATATCGCTCCCCGGGTTTAGGAAGTTTCTCATATTGAAAAGGCTCTATATCGAAATAGACAAAGAATGTAGTAATAAAAGCTTCACAATCCCTTTTTGTGTGGACCTTGAAGACATATTCAAGTTTATGTATCGATTGTGCGAAGTATGGATTTTGAGCAGAACTACTTATTTTAATGGTGCCGCCAAGTGATTTTGGTTGTGGGTCAAAATAAATCATTACTTCCACTCTTTCGGCGCAGAGACCATCTTGAACGGGCAACGGGTAATGAATAGTGGTACGTACGCGCTCCCAGAATGCCGTCGTGTCCGTGAGCAAATTTTTTACAACTTCATCAACGGGAAGCATCGAAGGCAGGATGCTCTGCGCAAAGGTGTTATTTGCCGTGAAATTAAAGAATATTAAAAGGTATACAACTTTCACTCGGAGAAAGAAATAATTTATAACTTAATTATACGTTGCACATCATAACGATCTCCTTCACTCACATATACTAAATACATGCCAGCCTTAAACGTAGCCATTTTTCTCTCAACGTATTCGAGTGTATTTTGAGAATTAATCAGTTGCCTAGGAATCAGTATTCTCCCATCGGTCGTAAACACCATGATGTAAATGTTTAGAGACTCTTGGCCGCTAACATCGATCTTTACTTCATTTTCGAAGGGATTCGGATATGCGCTGAAAAGAGATATACCCGTTTTCTTTAGATTGTTTGACCTACTGTTGGTGAAATCGCAATCATCATACGCTAAAAACCCGTGATTTCTCGGATAAAGGGTGCAATTTGACCTATCCACTTCAGTGCTTTCAATTCTAATAGAATTGCCGCCGTCGTCATTGGATTGCGAAAGCTGTATTTTTCTCTGAAAAGCGGGGATCGAAGAATCTGCATTGAATACTGACGACTTTCCATACATTAAATCTTCAGTAAAGTTTCGATGTTTGAGTAAATGAGCATGCCCGAGCTCATGCTTAATCAGACCATAAAAGTCATAGCTGCCTGCCGGTTGATCTAGTATCCCGGTTTCATCATAGAACCAATCAACTGTGTTAGACATTACTATGTCGAAACTTAAGGCCGCACCCATAGGGTTTCCATCAGGCCCACCGCAACGTTGCATACTTACTATAGTATAGGCAACCCGGTCGGTAGAACCCATTGACCCAAATCGAATAGTTGAGATTAAATCTGCTGCAAGCCCTACTGTGCTTGCATTTGAATCCAGTTTCCAACGAACATTAGTCAAGCAGCTCCAATCTTTCATTGCTTCACTAATGCAGGCACGAGCAGAAAAATTGGATGATATACTTGTGTCTGGAATGAGAAGATACCCCCAATCTAAATCTACATCGTTGTATACGGAGTCTGTTCCTAATAGATAAAGAGGTTCTTTGCTCAAGCCATTTGTAGAGTCATATACTGTGGTTCGCGAGTAATAAACTTCGACTACTTCGTCTGACGTTATAAGGTCGTTTGCGCCAACGTCTTCAGAGTGTATTATCTGTATCTGACCTGTGCCGGGTGTTTGCAAGGTGTTTTCATTTTGGTTGTCAAGGGCAAGTATGACGGACGGAACAATAATTTTAATTAAATTATTGGACCAAATTACATCTAAATCATCTAAAGTAAGCCAATCCATACCCACGTCCGCATTTCTCATCCTAACTTGACCTTCGACATTTCCAAAGCCCGATCCCATAATATAAAGTGTATCCTGAGTTCCTCCATTTATGACTGTTGGATTTATCTGAGAAATATTCATACCACATAAATCAGAGTTCTCTACATCAGCAGCAGCTATGAAGTCAAATAGAAATTCATTGGAGCTTTGCGGGTTTGGACCATTATAATATATGGTTCCAGCAGTCATTGCAGGAATTTGGGTGAATCCAATATTTGGCATTGCTTGACAGTCTTGGACTTTAAGTTGTAAATGTACTAGCGTACGTGGCGTATCATCGACTAAGGCTAAAGTTGACGCTCCAGGAATAAATCCTGCACCTATCGATAAGGTGTGATTATTGATCCCCGAAACGTCGACTATTGAAGGATTGTCATAAGTAAACATATCAGCCATCAGCTCACCACCGCTCACTACGGCATTATTATTCCCTACCACGTTCACGCCAAATGCGGCAGTACTATAGTCAAGAAATAGTGTGGATAATCCAAAATAAACTGGAGTTTCGGAAGTAGCAGTAATGTCAAACTCGAAGAAATTTTCTCCATGATCGTTGTAGTTCCGGCATTCTCAATGTGGTATGTTAAGATTCCGCCAGAACCAGCCACATCGAGAAGTAGATTGTCACGCATCTGCTCGAACTCTCCATACTTCTGCTCATAGAGCAGTGCATCTGGAAAGACGTCAAGACAGTCCGCTATATAGGTAGGATCCAATACTTCGTAAAGCTTTCTTAGACATGGGAAGTTCACATTGGCATAAGATGCGCTAACATAGTTTTGAGAATAATCATAATCGAAGTACAAACCATCATGAAGAGTGAAAATTTCGGCGTTCGGAGTTGTGCTATTTGGGTTACTTGGGTAATTGAGTGTGCTTGCGTAATCACATAAGAACATACCTCTTTGTCCTGGCACAAAACCAATCTGGTGCGAAATCCAAAGAGTGTGGTCTCCAACTGAGCCCCCACGGGTTATTACTTCGACTATGTCACCCTTCTTGAGCTCCTTGCCCGGTTTATCCTTCCAACTCTGATTTACTTGTACAGAATTACTCGTATAGATATAATCATTTGTGGGGTTATAAAAACACTCTGTACTGAGGACTTCTCCTTCAAATATATAACTGGAATTTATTACCCCATTGTAGATTTGATTATAAACGAAAGCACTGTCGGTGATTACCTGACTCTTTGCAGAGATGGCAAGAAATAAAAAGGAAAGAATTGATAAGGCTAGATTTTTCATGGTTGCTTTGGTTTAAGATTAAGTCACCAAGGTAGGAATAATTCATGATTATCTAGCAGATTTATAACGTGAAGACAATTTAATATGGGCTTAACTTTAAATTTTTATTTTGAGATGATATCAGTTGTGGGTTCTTTGCTAGTACATGATACTTAAACTAAAGGATACAACATGTCAAATTGATACTCCTGTGTCGTCCTGAAAATGGTTGACTGATTATTATTCAAAAATACTCATGATTAAACAGCTTCCAAGATTGGTTTTGGAGGCTGTTTTGTTTTCCATGTTTTAAGTTTAGTTCTCTTTTGATTATGTGCTTGGCTTGGAGTTAGGTATGCGATTGATAAGTGCGGTCTTACTTGATTGTATAACGCGATTGACTCTGCCACCTGCTTTTCTAATATCTCATAGTTTTCGAAAGAGTTGTCTAATCCAAATTCATCTTTCAATATTCCGTTCACTCTTTCGGCTACTGCATTTTCGTATGGATCAGATTGTTCTGTCATACTTATGCTGATTCCATTATTTTTTAGCATTTGAGTATAGATCTCACTGCTGTACTGTAAGCCTCTATCCGAATGGTGTATGAGCGCTTGGTCGTATTTCCTGTTTTCAATTGCCTTCTTTAAAGCCGATAATGTCGTGGCAGCCATCATATTGTTACTCAACGCATATCCAACTATTTTCTTCGAATAAGCATCCGTAACTAAGTGCAGGTAATAGTGGTCTTTGTTAACTTGTAAATAGGTAATGTCCGCTACCCATAGCTGCTCTGGGCGAGTGAGTTCTATTTCTTTAATGATATTCGGATACTTTCTCATCCAATGCTTTGAGTTGGTTGTTTTGTGGTACTTTTTTCTTTTCGATATCAGTAATGATCGCTCTCTCATAAAATCAAATAAATGATCTCGACCTATGTGCTGATCCAGTGGCTTATTCTCGTTTATGAGGTAATGGATCTTTCTCACCCCACACTTTGGAAGCAGATGACGTATGCGTAAAATATTGGCCTCTAATTCTTCATCATCAGAAACCAATGAATCTTTTCTCTTATAGTAGGATTGCTTACTAAAACCAAACAATCGGCATAACTCACTGATATTCAGATCGCTTCTACGCCTTATTTCTTGGACTGCCTGGTGTCGTACTTTTTTATGATCTTAATATCTAACTCACGTTCCGCTATAGAAATAAACTGCTTGTAAGCCATCAGCTCCGCTTCCTTTTTCTCAAGTCTACGCGTAAGCAAACGCTCATTTTTCCGAAGTTTAGCCTCTAACTCTTTGATGTACTGTTTGTCCTGATCTTTCATTGGTCGACCTTTACTAAGGTATCTTGGATGGTTCAATTTACCATATTTTTTTAACCAACGCGGAATGCAAGAATTACCCGCTATTCCATACTTACGCTTCAATGTGGCTTTTGTATATAAGCCCGATTCATATTCCCGTACAACCTGTTGTTTAAATGCTTTGCTGTATACTTTTGGGACGGAAACGTTTCCTTCTTTTTCTTTTCCTGTTAACATATTGACTCATTTTTAGTCAACTTTTTCTAGGACGAGACATCCCTAAAAATAAGCCCTCACCTGCATATTGCCTGTATGCACTGCCTTGATGTCTTCTGATTTTCGGCCATTATAGCTCAGGCTGAGCTGTAGGTTATTTCCAAGCGCCCGCTGCGCGCCAGCCCCCCACGTAATGTTTCGACCATTCTGCAGTCCGTCCAGCATTTGGTAAGCAAGGCTATTATTAGACATTCCGTTATAGTCAATGGAGATATAATTGAACTGCGCGAAAAGCGTTCCCGATTCTACCTTACTGAAGCGTAGGTCCATTCCAAGATCGATGATCTGGGCGGTCTCACCACCCAAATCGGGCTGGTTCTTCCTGTCCGTATACTTATTGCTCAGGCTAAGCCTGAAGTAAGTGCCCGGTTGATAGGTAAATGTTTGCTTTAGGGAGACCGACGCGATGTCGTAATTACGGCCGCTTATAACATCAGAATTGCTCTCCCGGTCTTCGAGCTCCTGCTCTAGGATCATCCCGTACTTCGCATTGAAATTATAGCGGAGCCGCAAGGCATTGCTGAGCGTAGACCGCTCTTCAAATCCTGTGGTAAGCGGACTCTTACTGAGCTGCGTGCTGTAGGTATAATCAACGCCAAACTTGCTGCTCGTGCGGTTGTAAAAAAGGGTGTTCCTAACGCTGGACGACTGGCTTATAAGGGTGCTGTCCCCAAAATTATTGAGAAACGGGTTAAACCGGTCGGCTTCTTCCTGGCGTCTGGTCTTCCGCTGTATCCTAAACGCCGTCTGATTGCTTATTCGCGAAAGCGCTTTTAACACACCTTCCTTGCTACTCCATATCCCTGCCGGATTAAGGTTGAGCGACTGAGAGTATTGATTGGAATACGCTCGCTCATAATTATCGGTCGGGGTAAAAACGCGGAAGTAGCGGTCTCCATCTTCGGGTCGCGCCAGCTCAAACTCGTTCAGCTCCTTGATGCCATTTTCATTATAGTCTATCCATGTATAAGGGCCTGCCCGGTGGGATCGAGCACATAGATGAACTCTTGGCGGCGCTCCAGCCCCGAGCCTATCTCATAGTAGATATTGGATACCACGCTGTTCTTGAACCATCGTGATGAATATTCTACCCTGCCGATCAACGTGCTCTCGGGAGTCTCGGCAGTAAGCTCAGGGTTGGTGATGTTCAATATCCTATTTGAAATAGTGGTTTTCAATTGGTTCTGGGCGTTGATCACCCAAGATAGGTCTGCCCCATAATGACTTGCATGTGTGCTTTCGCCAAGGTCAGTCCCGTCAGTGGTAAAATCATCGCGCTCACGGTAGAATATTTTATAGGCTATCTGAGAGCTATCTAGGCTGGCCAAATAAAACTGCCAATCATAAAAACGATAGGCATTGCTGGCAAGGGTATCTGAATTATTGATAAACCGCTGATTGTCTTCCCGTTCATCTTCAAATCCAATCTTTGTGATCCAAAGTGTTTTTTCGGTGCGCGACTTATGGCGCGAAAACCGTGTTTTGGTTGTCCCATTGGTGCTGAGTATGCTGCCGTCAAACCAAGTGTTAAAACCATCGGTCTGGAACTTTCCGTTCAGCTCATTTTTAATTCCGGTATAGGAGCTGCCCGCTTCGAAGCGATTGAGCCTATAGTCGACTTGCACCTTTTCCCCCTTAACGAGCCCTAACGACCCCGTGATAATATTCTGATTTTGAATAAGTTGATCGGGACTGAGATTCCAGTTTCTGTTGAATTCTACTGATCTGTACGGCTCAATGGGTTGAAAATTGGCTCCGATGGCTTCGACGCTCGCGCCAGCCTTCAAGGCGAGCCCATCTTCTTCTTTGGTAAGCGGTTGCAAATGTTCTACCACAGCAAAGAGCGCGGGGCTTATATTGTCTCCATTTCCCTGATTGGAAAAGGTGTTGAGATCGGCATTGCTAAAACCGGTTTCGACCATGGCCTTGGTGCGCTCGGAAAACTTATAATTGGCACCTGCCATGAGCGTCTGGCTGCGGCGGGGTGCCACCAGCAGCCGCACGGGGGCAAAGCTTCCTTGCCTTAAGATCAGTCCATTCAAGGTGTCGGGCGCCTGCCATTCAAAAATCCGTCCTGTGGCATCAAATCCCGCTTGGATATAATCGGCATTGCCTTGGCCTACTTCGCTGAAGTTAACGCTGAATACTGTCTGGTCCGCTTCGGTGGCGCGCACGAATATGGAGTCATAGCCGAGGCTGTCTACCAGCGTGTACAAGACTTGATCGTTATTGAACTCGCTCACCGTGTTGAAAGCGGGAGCAATGGCTTGAGATACATCATCGCCGGCGGCATCGAGTATGCGTTGGTCATTTTCCGTAAGGTCTTGCTGCAGCGGTTGGTTTTTGGAATCTTGCTCGGAGTAAAAGTTGATGTATGTTTCGAGCTTTTCGGAGCGGATACCAGTAGATGTCTGCACCATGGTGCGCAGGTAATTGGCATCACTGTATTGAAATTCTACAGCGATACGCTTGTCTTTGGTTATAAGCTGATTAGCCGTAAAGGTGATCTCTGCGGTATTATAATCGATCACGTACTCATTTTCCTGTCCACGCTTCAGCTCGCGGCCGTCGATAAAAACGCGTTCCGTACCTGCGAGAATTATTATAAACTGCTCTCCTTCATTTCCGCGAAGGCGGTACGGTCATTGGCTTCCTTCGGTGCCAATAAGGATCTGTCGGTTAAATTTACCTTTAGAGACTGCCGCGCTCGTCTCCGTAAAAAAGGAGTAGTCAGAGCTTTTGCTCAATTTCCTTTCGGTGCTGAAGCTCGCGCCTTGAGCACGCTTAAAGTAGCTGGTAAAGTAGCCAATGGGTTTTTGAAGGATGAAATCGCCGACGGTTAGCTTCGAGCGATCATCGTATAGCTGTATGTATACTTGGTCGAACTCTTGGAGCTGGGCAGTATTGCCATCGGGCTGAATAGGAATATTATCATCGGTAATGGAAGCCAGTATGCTGATGTCTTCCGTGAGCTGGCCATTTAGCTGTAAGCTCAAGGTACTGTTTACCGTAAGGTCTTGGTTATTACCAAATCCCACGCCGCGCGAGATGCTGCCGGTCTTGGTGAGCTGGGCAAACCCAAAGGCATCCTGACGCGTGGCGCTCGGCCGGTAGGTAAACGGATTTTTGAGATATTCCGATTCTGGTTGGATGAGGTCTGGAGAACGCAGCCGGTAGCGCTTGCTAAAATCGATGGGGAAGACCCTATACTGGGCGATGAGCGAATCTTGCGGTAGCGCGCCTTTCCAGAAAAGCATTGATGCCAAGCCATCAAATTGGTAATATGAAGTATCTACAAGGCTGCTGTCTGAATATAGCAGCCTAAAAGAGCTCGGTTCTATCGAAACGGAGTCTATACGAATACTGTCAGAATCGACTTTCATGAGCCTGCTTCTAAAACTGCTCAGCTCCTGCCCCAATGCCATATGACCCGAAGAAACCACCAGCAATGCTATGAGACAGCACCGAGTACATCGGTGGCTACAAAGTTTATTAAACTGTGGGCAAAATCTATTTATTTTCGACCTTTGCAAGCACTAACATAGTTTCGCGATGAACGGTAACAATACGGAAATTGGGGCTTAAAATTATATCTTATAACGTAAATGGTATAAGAGCCGCCATAAAGCGTGGTTTTTTTGAATGGCTAGAGAAATCAAACCCAGACATATTAGTGATACAAGAAACTAAGGCCAAGCCCGAACAAATTGATGTAGAAGGCTTTGCCAAGCTGGGATATAAAGCCTATATCAATAGTGCTCAAAAGGCCGGGTACTCGGGGGTAGCCATCTTTTCTAAAAAGGAAGCCGACCAGATATTTTTGGGCATGGGCAATGAAAAGTTTGATAGTGAAGGGCGGGTGATCCGAGCCGACTATGGAGATTTTACGCTGGTGAATACTTATTTTCCATCTGGCAGCAGTGGTGATGCTCGGCAGGCCTTTAAAATGGAGTTCCTTGCCGAATATCAAGAGTTCATCGAAAATCTCAAAAAGGAACGCTCTAAACTCGTAGTTTCGGGCGATTATAATATTTGCCATAAGGCTATAGACATTCATAATCCTGTTTCAAATAAAAATTCTAGCGGCTTTCTGCCCGAAGAGCGAGAGTGGCTTTCAAAATTTGTAGAGCTCGGTTTCGTTGATACTTTTCGCGCTAGGCATTCAGAAGCCGACCGCTACTCTTGGTGGTCTTACCGGTTTAAGTGCCGGGAGAAAAATTTGGGCTGGAGAATAGACTATAATATGGCAACAGAAAATTTAAGCAAAGCCATTGAAAACGCTGATATTTTAGATCAGGTATTTCATAGCGATCACTGTCCGGTACTTTTAGAACTGGATGTGAAACTGTAGATAATGGATATGCGTGCATCAGGATGGTACTTTTCGCTTTTTGCTGCTTCTCTTTGGGCAGCCTTCACCCTTACTTCATGCCAAGGGCAGAAGGAAAAATCTACATCCCGGCAGGCTCCATCGGATAGCTCGGCCCAGGTGGGCGGTCTTTTTCGGATGAATGTAGCTTCTGAGACACGCAGCATATTCCCTCATAATATCGTAGATAATTCTGCGGCCAATATTATGAACCAAGTATATGAAGGGCTGCTGCGCATCAATCCGCAGACGAAGCAGATCGAGCCCTGTTTAGCCAATTCCTATACGGTAAGTCCTGATGGGGCCACCTACACCTTTGAGTTGCGGGAAGATGTTTACTTCCACGATGATAAAATTTTTGAAGACGGCAAAGGCCGGAACATGACCGCAAGGGATGTGGCCTTTTGTTTTCAGCAATTATGCCGGCCTTCACCGCATAATCAGCTCTATTCTTTTTTGGTAGATCTCATAAAAGGCGGCAGTGCCTATTACGAAGCCGCCAATACACCGGCACAGCTAGAGGGCGTGCGCGTAATTGATGAGTATACCTTAGCATTGGAGCTGGAGTATCCTGCAGCGACCTTTACTTCGGTGCTTACCCATCCTTGCACATGGATCTTTCCAAAAGAGCTGCTTAAATACGGGGATGATATGGATTTTTGGTGCATCGGCACGGGCCGATTTATGGCGCGCACCATCAAGATGAACGAGGTGTTGATCTTGGAGCGCAATAAAAACTATTGGGGCAGGGATGATGAAGGTTTCAGGCTGCCCTATCTCGATGCGGTGCGCTGTAATTTTATAGCCAATGAAGCCAAGGAGCTCGACCAGTTTCTATTGGGCAATTTAGACCTGCTCATGCGCGTACCAAACTATAGCGTAGAAAAGCTGAAAAGGGAGAGCTTGGAGACTGCTGAAACTGCCAACTATAATCTCATGACCATCCCTGGGCTGCGCACAGAGTATTACGGATTTCAGCATAGACGGGATTTGTTTAAAGATCTCAAGGTTAGGCAAGCGCTGAACTATGCGGTCGACAAAGTTTTTATCGTAGATAGCATCTTGCAGGGCTATGGCACACCAGCTATCCACGGTTTTGTGCCAAAGGCTATGCCCAATTATAACTCAGCCGATATAAGTGGCTATGCCTATGATCCCGACTTGGCCCGTAAGCTATTTGCAGAAGCGGGATACCCAGATGGAGCAGGCTTTCCCGTACTTACCCTGCAGCTCGATTATGGTAATAAAAAAACCATTGAAGTAGCCGAAGCCGTACAAAAAATGCTGGTCGATAACCTTAATATCACCTTAGAGCTATCGGTAGTGGACAGGGATATGCATTATGACAGGATAGAGCTTCGTGGAGTCGACTTTTGGCGCGATGGTTGGATCGCCGATTATGCAGACCCCGAAAACTTTCTTAGATTATTCTACGGTAAGCTGGTACCGGCAGATAGCGTACGTTCTTCTTTCTTGAATACCATAAGGTTTCAAGATGAGCAATTCGACACGTATTTTGAAAAATCACTTAGACAGCAGAATGTGGCCGAGCGAAATGAATTTTACCAAAGTGCCGACCAATTATTGATGAATCAAGCTGCTGTACTTCCGCTCTATCACGAAGAGTGGATATGGCTCATTAATAAGCGGGTACAAAATCTCAGTGTGAGCGGCCTCGGTATTCTCAGCCTTCGGGAAGTGTATTTTGATAAGGATTGGGAGCGGACTGCTGTAGAAGGAAAGTCTTGACCACGGGCAGTACCGTCTCAAAATAGGGGATAGCTGTGTTTACGTCAACGAGGTAAGCATTTATACCACCGTAGACCCCTGTTTTTTTAATGATATTCCACTTTATCTGACTGAAATCAGTATAATCTGATGATGATACCGAGTGGAGGTATTGGGTGCGCAAATCTTTATAGGTTTCCTTGCCTGCCGGTCTCCGTATAGATCGAAGCTCATAGCGATAGCACCGCGTATTCTTTGGATCCTTGAAAAGCAAGATTCCCCTTTCGTTTTTTTCGTCTTGTATACCTACCGGCCTTATTCCGATATCGCAGGCGATATTAGAGAATTCAGCTTTCGCAAAATCGAGACAGGCCGTAAACCGCTCTACGGCAAATGCTAGAATTTCATCAAGTTCCGCCACTTGGCTAGAGCCTGTCGGCGATTTCTTACGCAAGATGAGCGATCGCTCAAGGTCTAACAATTCAATGTCGCCAAGAAGTTTTTCTTCCATCCGGCTTTTGTTCAGGCGGTACGAGTCTATTTGATCTATTTGATGGGCAAGGTCTTCCAAATATGGGAAAAACCGCCACTGCGCAAAGCAGCTTTTAATATCCTGAATATAACCTAAGGCCTGATAAGATTGATACTCAAAATCGATCATTGGATTTAAAAACCAATTGTCTGTGAGTCTTTTCATACGATTATCATACTTTTGATGTGAACAAATTGTTTCAGTCACAGCGTGCAACCAAGTTTTCTGGTACCACCTTTGCCAACGTAATATTTTTAAAAGAACACCATGAATATACACATAAGTCGATTTATCATACTCTTTCTGGCAGCCGTAAGCATCCAGTCTTGCGTGCCCAACCGAAAATTTACCGACGTAGAGAGAAAGGCGAGAGAATGTGAAGAAGAATTAAAATCGCTGCAAGCACAGGTGCAGGGGCTCGAAACGGCCTCTACCGAGTTCGGCTCCAACATGGAAGTGGCACAGCGAAAAATCAATGCCCTTCAAAGCGATACCGCTGTAATGGGCAGCTCGCTGCGCATCTTGCGACAGCAGTATGATAAGATCAACGCGCTCAATAACCAGCTGCTCGATAAATCGGCGAGTATTAATGAAGGCACCCGCCAAGAGAAAGAAAACTTAATGACGGAGCTGGCCTTGGCACGCAATAATCTTCAAAAGAAGGAAGATGCGCTGGGTCAATTGGAGAAAAGCCTTAATGAAAAGCAGGCCGAACTCGCAGATCGTGAGCAGAAACTTGAAGAGCTAAAATCTATGATGGCGCGCAAAGATTCTACTATGAAGGCGCTTCGCAATAGCGTCGCAGATGCCCTTCTCGGTTTCGAAGGCAAAGGACTGACGGTAGAAAATAGAAATGGAAGGGTATACGTAAGTATGGAGGCTAAACTCCTATTTGGAACAGGTTCTACCGAAGTAGATCAAAAAGGGAAGCAAGCCCTTATTGATCTGGCAAGAGCTGTACAAGGGCGTACCGATCTCAACATCACTGTGGAAGGGCATACCGATTCGGACGAATTTAGCCGTACGACCTATCCCAGAAATAATTGGGACCTTAGTGTGCTCCGTGCTACTTCAGTCATAAAAATCATGATGGACAATTCGGAAGTAGACCCGACCATACTCACTGCCGCTGGACGAAGTAAATATCAACCGGTAGACCCAAGCGACAAGGCTAGAAATCGACGTATAGAGGTGATCCTTTCGCCAAAGCTTGATGAACTGCTGCAGATTATAAGCGCACAAGACGAATAGTCTTGATCAGCCAAATAAGTTGGTGAGCACATCCTGTACTTTAGAGACACGGACGATCTCAATCTTTTTTGGCGCACTCTCAAGATTTGAATGATGGGCTGAAAGAAAGATGCGTCTGAAGCCGAGTTTTTCCGCTTCACCAATGCGTTGATCTATCCGGGTCACCGGCCTGATCTCTCCCGACAGTCCCACTTCGGCAGCAAAGCAGCAATCGGAAGGCAACGAGAGATCTTCGCTCGAAGAAAGGATGGCCGCTGCTACCGCAAGATCGATAGAAGGATCATTTACTTTAAGTCCGCCGGCTATATTTAAAAATACATCTTTGGCGCCAAGCCGGAAGCCACACCGCTTTTCGAGTACTGCGAGTAACATGTGCAGCCTTCTTACATCAAAGCCGGTGGCCGATCGCTGTGGGGTGCCATATACGGCGCTGCTTACGAGCGCCTGAACTTCTATCATCAGCGGCCTTAGCCCTTCTACGATCGCAGCGGCCGCCGATCCGCTCAGGTCTTTCGCGTGATTATTGAGCAGCAGCTCCGATGGATTGGTCACCGGCACCAGGCCCTTTCCTTCCATCCTGTATATGCCGAGCTCGTTGGTCGAGCCAAATCTATTTTTGGTGCACCGCAATAGTCGAAAGAGATGCTGCTGATCTCCTTCAAAAAGGATCACCGTATCGACCATGTGCTCCAGTACTTTTGGACCTGCTATAGATCCATCTTTGGTAATGTGGCCAATGAGAAAAATTGCTGTTCCCGAATCTTTCGCAAAGCGCATGAGGCGTGCAGTACTTTCCTTAATCTGGCTTATCGATCCCGGCGCTGAGTCGAGCCAGTCGGCATTGAGCGTTTGGGCGGAATCGATGATAATGAACTTGGGTTCAATTTTTTCCGCTTCTGCAATGATTGCTTCTGGGTCGGTCACAGTCATTACAAAGCAGGCTTCATTCAGCTCACCTATACGGTGGGCTCGATGGGTGATCTGCTCACTGCTTTCTTCTCCCGATATGTAGAGCACCTTGGTACCTTGATGCTCCATGGCAGCCTGCAGCATCAGCGTCGACTTACCTATGCCGGGTTCTCCTGCTACCAAGATGAGCGACCCAGGTACCAGGCCTCCGCCCAGTACCCTATTCAGCTCCACATCCCGCATGGGCATGCGCTCATAAGCAGTAGGGGCTACTTCGGTGATGCGTATGGGTTTATGTACCACCTGCCTTCGGCTGGGGCTCCCCGGTTTTGATCCGCTCTGCTTGCTCAACGTCTCTTCTACATACGTATTCCACTCGCCACATTCAGAGCATTTTCCTTCCCATTTAGGCGATTCGTGGCCGCAATTCGTGCAGAAGAAAGCGGTTTTAGTTTTGGCCATCGCGAAGTTTTTTTACCACCGAGGTGGTAGAGTATCCATGCACTAAATCAATGGCTACCGTGAGCCTGCCGGCTGCCCGCTGCAGGTCAGAGCCCACGATATAGTCTTTGGCCGCTTGGTCGTCTTGATCGGGATCATAATCTCCGCCTTTGAGCAAAATATCTGGCTGCACAAGGCGCACCAAATCTATGGGAGTATCGGCATCGAAAATGACTATCGCCGAGATAGCCGACATACCGGCGAGAACAAATGCCCTATCGGCTTCGCCATTTATAGGTCGGTCGGCTCCCTTGCCAAGGCGGCGTACAGAGCTGTCGGAGTTTAACCCTAAAATCAACACGTCGCCTTGCTCGGCAGCTTGCTGTAGTAGGGTAATGTGCCCACGGTGCACTATGTCGAAAACACCATTGGTAAAAACCAATTTCAGCCCTTTTAACTTCCACCGCTCCAATGCCTTTTTAAGGGCATTCTCGTCCATTATTTTAGATCTTATAAAATCAAGCTGCGACATGTTGGCGTTTTTTATTGTAGGCGGGCATCAAAATCATACTCAGGCCACCCACCAAGACGATGAGTGCCGTTTGTGAAAGCCATAAAATCCACCCCAGGGCAAATCCCGTTTCTTCGGCTATGCCGTAAAGTAGCAAGCACTCCATAATGCCTACCGGAAAGGCACCGATGCCACCTGGGATAAGCACAATGGCAAAACTGCCAATCACGAATGATGCAAAAATAGCATTGGCGCCTAGATTGGCTGTTTCCGGAAGGGAAAAAGAGCAGACCCAAAACATACCGATATAGAGCCCCCAAATAGCTAGTGTAGCCAACAGGTATTCCCACCTTCGCTTCATCTTAAAAATACTCCGCAGGCCTTCGGCAAGCCCTTCTAACAAGGCAACTACCTTGGCGTAGAACGCTCTCTTTTTAAGCCTTTTGAAAACGAAATAACCAAGAATAACTACTGAAACGATGATCAAAATTCCGAGCCATAGCATAGGCGAGCCCGCTATGTCCTTAAATTTCAATTTGATCGACTCTATGAAGTCCCGCAATAGCGCATATTGCAGAAATAAGGTCGTAGCCGAAATTATCATAAGTGCGATAAGGTCGATAGCCCGCTCGGAAAGAATGGTTCCAAAACTTTTCTGAAATGGAATGTTCTCATACTTGGTGATAGCCGCGGCCCTGCTCACTTCACCCACCCTTGGCAATGCCATATTTACGATATAGCCTATCATCACGGCAAAGAAATTATTGAGCTCGGAAGTGTTATATCCCATAGCTTCCATCTGAAACTTCCACCTATGGCCACGTATATAATGGCTTACCAATCCCATAGAAAACGAAAGAAAGACCCAAAAATAATTGGCATTTTCAAATGAACGGTACAGCTCTGTTCTCTGGGTCGCATCGAGTTGAGCATAAATATGATAGACCAAATAAATCCCGAGACTTATAGGGATTATAATCTTAAGCGCCTGTATTAATTTGCTTTTCAAATTTGGGGTGTTCTATGGAGCGAATATAGCTACTCTAAGGCTCTCGCTATGCTGAAATTATACAATCGGAAGGTTATCGATGAGCCGGATCTTTCCAAGCCGTACTGCAGTGAGTGCGATAAGGTTTTTTCGGATAGCGCTTGGGGACGGTTCGAGGCTGTCTTTATGTACGATTGAAAAGTATTCAACTTCTGCTCCAGTTTTATAGATGATATGCTTTCGTCCCACCTGCTCTGCCTCGTCTATAGTAACATCCTTTAAGGCCGCAGCAGAAAGTTTTAAACCACGATAGATTTCGGAAGCCAAATTTTTTTCTTCAGGGAGTAACAATTGGTTTCTTGAACTCATTGCCAGACCGCTTGCTTCACGGATTATTTGGCATCCGCGTACTTCTACACCTAGGCTATAGGCTTCCGCCAATCTTTTAATAACTAAAAATTGCTGATAGTCTTTCAGGCCAAAGTAGCCCCTATGGGGAATGACGATTTCAAATAGTTTCTTTACCACCGATGCCACCCCATTAAAATGACCCGCCCGATAGGCGCCTTCGAGCACTTCGGCGAGCTTACCAAGTTCATAAATGTGCGTGTCGGGTACGGGGTAGATTTCATTTGCCGCAGGCAGAAATAAAATGTCGCAATCCGACGTTTCTAGCAATTGAATATCTGAATCGGGCTGGCGCGGATATTTATTAAAATCTGCAGGCTCATTGAATTGGGTCGGGTTCACGAAAATGGAGCAAACGGTAAGGTCATTCTTGTTTTTAGAGTGCTTTATTAAGCTCAAATGGCCTTCATGTAAAGCTCCCATTGTGGGTACAAAGCCGATTTCTTGCCCATCTGACCTTGCTTTTACAATAGTTTCATGAAGTTTTGAAGCCGACTTAAATACCTGCATATCAATAATTTATGTATGTGAAAATAGGTAGCGGTACCACGGTCAAAACCGCCAAAGCTAATAGTTTAGGTTGAAAATTCGATAAAAAGGTTGTATTTTTGCACCTATATAACAATTCCCTATCCTTTATGAAGAAACCGAGAGTTTTGTACGTGTCGCAGGAAATCACACCCTTTCTGCCTAAGAGTGAATTGTCTGAAATATCGCGAAACCTTCCGCAAGGAATTCACGAAAAAGGCAAAGAGATAAGAGTGTTTATGCCAAGGTATGGTTCTATCAATGAGCGGCGGCACCAATTGCACGAAGTAATCCGCCTAAGCGGGATGAACCTAGTGGTCAACGATACCGATCACCCACTGATTATAAAAGTTGCTTCCATTCCTACCGCTAGGATGCAAGTTTATTTTATAGATAATGAAGAGTTCTTTCAGCGCAAAGCTGTACTCGCCGACAAGAGCGGCAAGCCTTTCAAAGATAATGATGAGAGGTCTATGTTTTTCTGTCGCGGAGTTCTTGAGACGGTGCGAAAGTTGGGTTGGGCTCCAGATGTGATCCATTGTCACGGTTGGTTCACTTCGTTGCTGCCACTCTATATCAAGAAGTTTTATAACGACGATCCGCATTTCTCAGAATCCAAAGTGGTATTCTCTGCCTATAAAAAATCGTTTGAAGGATCTTTGAACCCTGCTTTAATCGATAAGCTGAAGTTCGATGGATTCAAAGACGAAGATATCGCAGAATTGAAAGAGCCCAACTTTATAAACCTTCAAAAATCTGCGCTTCGCTATGCCGATGCTACGATAGAAGGCAGTGAAGAGCTCAACAGCGAAATCGCAAAAGAAATAAAATCATCAGAAAAGCCTAATCTGGCGTACTGTGATCCTTCAACTTGCGTTAAAGCCTACAGTGATTTCTATGATCAAATACTCGAAGAGAGCTCTGTACTTGCTGATTAAATTTCTACGCAATCTTATGACCCTTAATACTGTAAAGCGGCCAAATTTTTTGGCCGCTCTATTTTTTATTGGCTTTGCTCTAATGATAGGTAGCTGCACCAAGCCCGAAGAAGAGATAGGCATAGAGCTTCAGCCCGATGAAGACTTGCTCAGGCCTGGCTTCGTAGACACACTTAAGGTATTGGCCTACACGCTTTTGGAAGATAGTGTGCGCACCGATAAACTCAACCCGGCCATGGTTGGAGCCTATCAAGATCCAATATTTGGATTTAGGAAGGCTTCTCATATCAGCGAGTTCAGAGTGCCCAATGGAACTCCCAATTTTATAGCCGACTCTTCTTCTATAAGCAATGTGGTTATTGATTCCGTAGTGCTCTACTTGGGTTATTCACCCCTACCCAATGTATCATCAGCATTCAGCAATGTTTATGCAGGTAGCGGCAAGCAGTATTTCCAAGTATTTGAAGTTTCGGACAGTCTGTCGGTAGATTCTATATATTACGATATGCGCCAGCCCAATCTGCTAGGACAAGACCTTGTGATCGACGGTCAAAACCTGAAGTCTTTAGATCCGTTCGATTCGCTCACGGTGGGCGGAGTGAAGGTGGCACCTGGAGTGCGCATCCCATTGACCAATAGTTTGGGACAGAGATTTATTGATGCGAGTTTGAACGTAGATATCAGCAATACCACCATAAGCTCGATCATCAGAGGGCTTTATATTACGGTGGATGATACACGGTATAATCTGGATGATTCTGGCATAGGTTATTTTGATACGTTTGATGGCGGGAGCGGGCTCACCATATACTACCGGGATGTGTTGGTTCAAGATACGAGCGATTATAGTTTCGCCTTTCGCGGAAGCAGCGGGAAGTATGAGACCTTCGAGCAAAATTACGATCGCGCAAGTCCCGATCTTCAGGCTCAGATTAACGGCGATACATTGGCGGGCAGCCAAGCTGTTTACATTCACGCACTGGGTGGCACCAAGATAAGGGTAGCCCTTCCTACCATAGAGAGTTTTAGAGATAGCTCTAGTCTGGTCATCAACAAGGCAGAGCTCATTTTGCCCGTTCGGTTAGATCGTTTTGACATGAGCCGCGGATTATTGCCACCCGTTCAGCTATTTCTTTTTGGTCTGGGCGACGGTGGCTCGCTCGTACGGATCGATGATGATTTAGATGGACTCATAGATGGCTTCTACGATCCCTTAAAAAAGGCATATCGGTTTATCATAACCCGTTATGTGCAGCAAGTAATATTGGGTAATCGTGAGAATACAGGCTTCGAGATTGTTACATTTAGGGCAGGCTCTTCGGCCAATAGAGTGGTGATCAATGGGCCAGATTATCCAAATGCAGAAAGCCCATCGAATAATCTTAAATTAGCGATCACTTACACTAAATTTTAAGCATTATGTGCGGAATCGTGGGATATATAGGCAAGGCAGAAGCTTATCCTATTCTGATAAAAGGATTGAAAAGACTGGAATACAGGGGGTATGATAGTGCGGGTATTGCCATAGTTCAAGATCAAAATATAGAGCTCTATAAATGCCAAGGGAAGGTGGCCAACCTTGAAGAGCTCGTGGCAAAACAAAAAGACCTTACCGGCACTACCGGTATAGGCCATACCCGCTGGGCCACACACGGCGAGCCCAATGACGCTAATGCTCACCCCCACACATCCGGTGACGGTATGATGACCATGATCCATAATGGGATCATAGAGAATTATGGTTCCTTAAAGAAAGAATTGCTGAAGCGTGGCCATGTCTTTACCAGCGAGACGGATACCGAAGTGTTGATCCACCTGATAGACGACATTCAGAAGAATGAAAAAATATCGCTCTTAGAGGCGGTGCGCATTGCCTTAAATGAAGTAATAGGCGCTTATGCCATCGTAGTGATGGATAAAAATGATCCCGATCAACTCATAGCCGCCAAAAAAGGCAGCCCGCTCGTGATCGGACTCGGTGAAGAAGGAGATTTTTATATCGCTTCCGACGCCACTCCCATTATAGAGTACACCAAGAATGTGGTGTATCTGGATGATGAAGAGATCGCTGTGATGCGCACTGGCGAAGAGCTGAAGATCATTACGATCAAAAATCAAGAGAAGACCCCCTACATCCAAGAGCTCGAAATGAAACTCGAAGCACTTGAAAAAGGGGGATACGAGCATTTTATGCTAAAGGAGATTTACGAGCAGCCCCGCTCGATCCGTGATAGCATGCGTGGGCGGCTACGTCCTTCTACCGGCCACGTTGAGCTTGGCGGCATCCGCGATTACATTCAAAAATTCGTACACGCCAAGCGTATCATCATCGTAGGCTGTGGCACCAGCTGGCACGCTGGGCTGGTAGGGGAGTATCTTTTTGAAGATATAGCAAGGATACCGGTAGAGGTGGAGTACGCATCAGAGTTTCGGTATAGGAACCCAGTATTATCTGAAGATGATGTGGTGATCGCCATATCTCAATCTGGCGAGACAGCCGATACGCTTGCAGCCATTGAGCTGGCCAAATCGAAGGGTGCTACCATCATTGGTATTTGTAATGTAATAGGGTCTTCCATTCCACGTATGACCCATGCCGGAAGCTATACCCATGCGAGGGCCAGAGATAGGAGTGGCCAGTACCAAAGCATTCACTGCTCAGGTTACCGTTCTCACCCTCATGGCGCTCCATGTGGCGCATGAGAAAGGTTCTATTACATCGAGCAGGTTTCACAGATTGCTCATTGAGCTTGACGCAATACCCGAAAAGATCGAAAAAGTACTTGCGCAGAATGATAAGATCAAATACATCGCCGACATTTACAAGAATGTGCATAATGCGCTCTATTTGGGTAGAGGGTATAATTTCCCTGTAGCGCTGGAAGGAGCCTTAAAACTGAAAGAGATTTCTTATATCCACGCCGAGGGGTACCCCGCAGCAGAGATGAAGCACGGCCCGATAGCACTAATAGACGAAGAGATGCCCGTGATCGTAGTAGCCCCAAGAGCAGGTGCTTACGAGAAAATTATAAGTAATATTCAAGAAGTTAAGGCGCGTAAAGGTAAGATCATAGCCATCATCACGGAAGGGGAAACCCAGATAAATGAAATGGCCGATCATACCATTGAGATTCCTGATTGCGAAGAGTGTTTAATGCCCCTTATAACCGTAATACCCTTACAGCTATTGAGTTACCATGTTGCCGTAATGCGCGGTTGCAATGTAGATCAACCGAGAAACTTGGCAAAGTCGGTGACAGTGGAATAGTTATTCCAAAAGTTATTTAATTTGTTTAGAATTATTAACTTTGCGCCTTAATTCCAACCCGAAAATAAAATTAAACATGAAAAGAACATTCTTAGCAATCGCATTGGCAGCTTTTACATTCATAGCTTGTGAAAACGAGTCGAAAATGGAGGAAAAAGCTGAAGACGCTCAAGAAAAAGCTGATGAGATGACGGACGATATGATGGACGAAATGGATGAAGCTGGTGATAACATGGAAGCCGAAGGTGATACCCTTATGGAAAAAATGGAAGAAGCCACTGAAGACATGGATGACAACAATTAATCATCGCCATCCTATAAAATTCAAACGCCCCAGATGGGGCGTTTTTTTTGCTCTAAATTATCATTCCCGCCCCTGCAGTCTGATTGGTGGCTTCATCAATCAATATAATGCTTCCGGTGATTCTATTTCTGGAATACCGGTCATAAAACAAAGGCTGAGTGGTGCGGATAGAAATTCGGGCTATATCATTTAGGGTGATACTCTTATCACTTTCAAGGCGATGAAGGGTATTGATGTTCACTTTGTATTTTATTTCTTTGATGATGCAACGGGCATCCTTGGTAGTGTGCCTTATCGCATATTTTCCGTTAGGCATAAGCGGCTTCTCACTCATCCAGCACAGCATCATATCAATATCTTGGCCTACGCTCGGTACATTGCCAGGCCGTACTATCATATCACCACGGCTCAGGTCTAAGTTATCTTCTAGTTCGATGGTCACACTCATCGGGGCAAAGGCTTCTTCTACCTTTTCATCAAAAGTGGTAATGGCCGTGATTTTGCTCGTGAACCCCGACGGGAGCAGCATTACTGTATCGCCTTCTTTAAAAACTCCACCGGCCACTCGTCCTGCGTACCCCCTGAAGTCTCGGTGATCATTGGTCTGCGGCCGTATCACGTGTTGCACCGGAAACCTGCAATCCACATGGTTATGATCTCCCGAGATATGGATGTTCTCTAGCGTATACATCAAGGTACCGCCTTGGTACCAATCCATATTTTCAGACTTATATACCACATTATCTCCTTTTAATGCAGAGATCGGAATAAAGCGTATATCATTTACTTCGAGCTTTGAGCAAAAGGCTTCGAGCTGATCACGAATTTCTTGGTATCGATCTTCATGATATTCAACCAAATCCATCTTATTGATGCAGAATATGATGTGCGGGATTTTTAAGAGGGAAGCGATGAAGGCGTGTCTTCCAGTCTGTTCGACCAAGCCATGGCGTGCATCTACGAGAATTATTGCAAGATTGGCGGTGCTGGCGCCGGTCACCATATTTCGGGTATATTGAATGTGACCTGGTGTATCGGCGATTATAAATTTCCGCTTTGGCGTAGCGAAGTAACGGTAGGCCACGTCTATGGTGATCCCTTGTTCGCGCTCGGCGCGAAGCCCATCGGTGAGCAATGCCAGATTGGTGCCATCTGCCCCGCCCATTTTGGCACTGGCTTTTTCTATGGCTTCCAGCTGATCTTGAAAGATGCTTTTGCTATCAAATAACAACCGCCCTATCAAGGTTGATTTTCCATCGTCTACGCTCCCTGCCGTGGTGAAGCGCAGTAAATCCATACCGAGATAGGTATCCTGTTCCATTTTTATATTCTTTTTAGAAATAGCCGTCTTTTTTTCGGTCTTCCATCGCTGCTTCGCTGCGTTTATCGTCAGAGCGTGCCCCACGCTCTGTGGTGCGCGTTGCGGCAACTTCTTCAATTATTTTTGTAATGCTATCCGCTTCGGAATGCACTGCCCCGGTGCAGGTCATGTCACCGATGGTTCTGAACCGCACGTGTTTAGGCTCGGGCTGTTCATCTGCTTTGCGCACTATGACTTCATTATCGGCAAGGAGCATTCCATCCCGCTCGAAAACGCTGCGCACATGGCTCAGGTAAAGCGATGGTATTTCAATATTTTCCGAAAGGATGTACTGCCAGATATCCATCTCAGTCCAATTGGAGATAGGGAATACCCGAAAATGCTCCCCGAACTTCTTTTTTCCATTGAAGAGGTTCCATAGCTCTGGACGCTGGTTTTTGGGATCCCACTGTCCAAACTCATCGCGGTGACTGAAAAACCGCTCCTTGGCTCTTGCCTTCTCTTCATCGCGCCGCCCGCCGCCCATCGCGGCATCATACTTTCCTTTTTCGAGCATTTCCAGAAGGGTCACCGTTTGCAAACCATTGCGGCTTGCATTATAGCCCTTCTCTTCGGTTACTTTGCCCTGGTCTATAGCGTCTTGCACATAACCCACTATAAGCCGCTCGCCGGTTTTCTCAATCATGCGGTCCCTGAACTCGATCGTCTCTGGAAAATTATGCCCCGTGTCGATATGAAGTAAAGGAAAAGGAACCTTTGCCGGCCAAAATGCCTTTCTAGCTAAGTGGAACATTACGATGCTGTCCTTTCCACCCGAAAAGAGCAGTACTGGATTTTCGAATTGTGCGGCCACTTCGCGCAATACGAATATCGATTCAGATTCCAGCTCTTTTAAATGGCTCAGGCTATATGATCGCTTCAAGGCATTACGATTTTTGGATGAATGAATTTATATAGTTCCCCGGCACTTTCAGCTGCCGTTTTAGCTTCGGTGCGTATTTCTAATTCTGGGTTCTCGGGAATGTCAAAAGGGGCAGAAACCCCGGTAAAATCTTTGATCTCACCAGCGCGTGCCTTCTTATAAAGCCCCTTTACGTCACGTGCTTCGCATATTTCCAATGGAGTGTTTATAAAGATTTCCATAAAATTATTGGAGCCGACAATTTCGCGCGCCAGCTTCCGCAAATCATTGGTTGGACTTACGAAACAGTTTATGGTGATCACTCCACAATCGTTAAAAAGCTTATTCACTTCGGCAATGCGCCGTATGTTTTCATGCCGCCCCGACTCGCTGAAGTCAAGATTGCTGTTAAGGCCATCGCGCACATTGTCGCCATCTAAAAGCATCGTCGCAAAACCAGCTTCGTGCAGCTCAAGCTCTAGCAATTGGGCGATGGTAGTCTTGCCCGAACCAGATAATCCGGTGAGCCAAATGGTCAATGCACGTTGATTCAAGAGTTTCTCTTTTTTGTCACGCTGGATCAGGTCTCCGTAATTTGTGAAAATATTTTCCTGCTTGGACTTCATAAACGAATGCGAATTTAATGAATGCATACTGGAAAGGGAATTTTAGATTGATCTACTTATTGAATAGGTTTGCATTTAGGTAAATGGAAAAAAGAATGAAAGAGAATACCGCATTGCTTGAAATAGCCATTGGAGCCGCCGCCGCCGCCGCAAAAGAGATTCTTCGCGTGTACGACACGGTTTTTGATGTAAGTTTAAAGGCCGATCAAACTCCGATTACACTGGCCGATCGAGCTGCCCATGATGTGATTTTAAGTCATTTAAAGGTTACGGAACTTCCAGTGCTGAGCGAAGAAGGTAGGACTATCCCTTACGAAGAGCGAAAGGCTTGGAAGCGTTTCTGGATGGTCGATCCGCTCGATGGCACCAAGGAGTTTGTGAAGCGCAATGGCGAGTTTACGGTCAATATTGCCCTTATTGACCAAGGAGAGTCGGTGGCAGGGGCAGTACTCATTCCGGTTTCAAGAACCTTGTATTTTGGCCTTAAAGGTTACGGGGCTTTCAAGTATGACGATTTCGAAGGTTGGGATGCCGGTTTGCGATCCTTGGCCAAGGCATCAGAAATACTGCCGGCGGTCAAGAAAAAGGAGCGTTATGTGATCATTGGTAGCCGTTCGCATCAATCTCCAGAGTCGAAAGCATTCATGGAGGGGTTGATGCGTGAGCATCCCAAAAATGAAGTGATCAGCATGGGTAGTTCCATCAAGATGTGCCTAGTGGCAGAAGGAGTTGCAGATATTTATCCACGGTTTGCCCCTACCAGTGAATGGGATACTGCTGCCGCACATGCGGTGGTAAGATCGGCGGGTAAGGACATCATAGATCAGACTACGATGAAAAGTATGCGCTACAATAAAGAAAACCTGCTCAATAATTGGTTCATCACGCGCTAGAGACTGGCCGTAGAACCTAGCACCATTTGCGCTTCACGGAGCACGTTGTCATCTCCGTTCATGATGGAATAATACCCGTCATTGCCCCAAATATTGCGTGCCACATAAGCTTTGATCCGGGTTTTCAAAACATCTTTGGAAGCCCTTATGCCGAGCGGGTCGCGCGCTACACCTTTATCTTCAGAGTATTTGATAAAGCGCTCAAGCAAAGCATCAGAAATTTTAAAATCACGGCGGTACTCAGTATACGATTTATAGTGTGAAAGCGCATCACGGTTTTGGTCTGCGTAGTCAAATCCGAATTGATTCAACAATCCCTGATAGCTCACAATGCTCAAGTATTGTGAAGCACCTACGGTATCTATTCCAACAAAAATATCAGGCATAATGCCTCCGCCGCCATACACTACCCTTCCACCGGGAGTGGTGTATTTCAGCGAATCGGGAAAGTCGATGCTATCGGGTTCTAAAAGTTCACCGTGGGCATACCGGAAGTCATAGTCGCCTTCATAGTCCACGCCTTCGCCATAGGGCTTCTGGATACTCCTGCCGGTAGGGGTGTAATAGCGCGCCACGGTGAGCCGTAGCGCCGATTGATCTGAAAGGCTTAAGTGCTCTTGCACCAGCCCTTTGCCAAATGAGCGGCGGCCGATGATAGTGCCACGGTCATTATCTTGTATGGCTCCTGCCAATATTTCAGATGCCGAAGCAGAGCCTTGATTAATCAATACTGCCATGGGCATCTCCGAATAGGTTCCATTTTTACTGGCATAATATGATTTTCGCGGGCTTGATTTTCCTTCGGTGTACACGATGAGCTGGCCTTTTTGGAGAAATTCTTCAGAGAGCTGGACGGCTGCGTTCAGAAAGCCACCGCCATTGCCACGAAGATCTACTATGATCTCTTCCATTCCTTGATCGGCAAGACCGGACATGTGTTTCAAAAACTCATCATACGTAGTACGCGCAAACCGGCTTATCTTGATGAAGCCCACCGAATTATCGAGCATTTGAGAAGTTACTACGCTATTGATCGGGATGGTACCACGCGTAATCGAAAAAGGGATCAGCTCCTTGTGCCTGAGCATCTCGACCTTTACCACAGTACTCCGCGGCCCTTTGAGCAATTTAATGACCCCCTCATTGGCTATGCCGACCCCTGCTATCGTTTCTCCATCTACTTTTATGATCTTGTCACCTGCCATGATTCCGAGCTCTTCGCTCGGCCCGCCTTCCAGCGCCGATACTACCCGCACCGTATCATTCTGGATCAAGAACTCCACCCCGATGCCTTCAAAATTCCCTTCCAGTGGCTCCGTATATGCGGCAAGCTCATCTGCAGAGATATAGTAGGAATGTGGGTCGAGATCTTCCAGTATTGCCCCTATGGCTTTGTCAATCAGTCTGTTTCTAGCTACTGAATCCACGTATTCCCGGTCAATGAAATTGATGATCTGACCGATCTTATCAGCATTGTTTGCCGACTGCTTTGGAAAAAAAGTGTTTCCGGCGCTCCCTCCATCCGTGAAATAGGAACCCAAATACAAACCCAGTACGAGCATGCCCGCCAATAGGATGGGGTAATAAATTATAAGCTTGTTCGTATTTTGATTCATTCTGTCTCCAAAGAAATATGTTCAACTTCTATCCCTGCATCTACCAATAGCCTAACTCCAGAATTATCCTTGTATGCCATGGCAAAAACCACTCTTTTTATCCCCACCTGAAGTATCATTTTGCTGCAATCTTTGCAGGGCGATAATGTTAGGTATAACGTACTATCCTGTGCGTTGTTGGTAGAGCGGGCCACTTTTGATATTGCATTTGCTTCCGCGTGCAGAACGTACCATCGGGTGGCGCCTTCTTCGTCTTCGCAGCAATTGTCAAAGCCCGAGGGGGTACCGTTATACCCATCTGAAATTATCATGCCGTTCTTAACGATGATTGCACCTACTTTCTTGCGTTGACAATGCGAAAGCTTGCTCCACTCAAAGGCCATTCTCAAATAGGCCAGGTCATAACGGCGTTGCTTCTCCTTGTTATCGTACGTCAATACCCCTTCCGAAATCATAGCGCAAAGGTAAAACGTATAAAGTTAGTGAGGTTGCCGCGATACCTGTCAAAGGTAGTAATGAATGGGATTGAGAAATGGCGGATCGAAAGGTGAGTATCAGCGTCTATAAATAGACGTTGCAATTGGGCAGGGCGGCTTTTATCCGCACTTTTTCAGCATCCGAAAAATCATTGCCTGTGGCCACCAACGTTCGCAGCTTGGTAAGTTTTGCGATTTTCGCAGGCATTTTCGCTAGCCTATTATTGCTGATAGAAAGTAGCTCAAGCTCCTTGAGCTTTACCAAGTCTTCGGGCAGGTTCTCAAGCTTGTTATTGCTGAGCAATAGGCTTTTAAGCTTGGTATATTTCCCAAATTTTGCCGGAAGGCTCACCAATTGGTTCATCTCCAGATTTAAATCTTCCAAGCTGGCGATGGGCGGAATATCAAATTCCCGAAATTGGTTATGGCTTAGGTCGAGCTTCCGCAAATGCTCCAAAGATCCTACCTTTTCGGGCAGGTAGCTGAGCTGATTGTTTTGAAGCTCAAGCACCCTTAGCTCCGTGCATTTTTCTATCTCGGGCGATACGCTGGTGAGCAGATTATTGGACATGTGCAAGGCATTAAGATTTCTTAGGCCAGCTATCCCTTCTGGGAAATAGGTAATATTATTTCCCGAGATATCCAGTGTTTTCAAGGCTTCAAGTTCAGCAATGCCAGCCGGAATACTGGTAAATGCGTTTTCGCGCACATTCAAATATTCCAATTTTTTGAGCTTCCATAGGTCTTCATCCCAGACCTCCATATTATTTTTCATCAGGTTGATGAAGGTCAGGTTTTGGAGTTTTGCGATGTCATCATCAAGGGAGAAAATGGATTGCTGCCGCAGGTTGAGCTGGCGGGAATCTGCGCCTGCAGCCACCGCACCATCTATCGATGTATAGACCGGATAATCTGGATCTGCAAATTGAGCGTTCACCCGCACGGCTGTATTTGCCGCAAGGGCGATCAAGAAGTATTTAAGAGGCTTCATCTGGTTGACCTTAATTGTGTTTTCTCTCCTACTGCATTGTCTGTAAGCGCATTCATAAATGCGATGAGATTTTCTATTTCCGTTTGGCTCAAGTCAAGAGCGGCATCGCTAAGGGTTTGATTGGGCACTTCAAGGCCATAGCCCGCTCCGCCCCCCTGATTGTAGAAATCCATCACGGCTTCTAACGAGGCGTATTGACCATTGTGAAAATAGGGAGCCGTGAGCGCAATATTCCTTACGGTAGATGTCTTGAAAGAGCGGTTATAGATCCAGGCTTGTTCGTTCGCTAGGCCATTTTCGTTCCTGCCCACATCGGTATCGAGTCCCGATTTTGGGTCTCCGGCTTCCGCCAATACTCCCAATATTTCACTTTCGGATTTTTGAAAATGCGGAGGTACCAGACCGGCAAAGGTGGGGGCAAAATGGCAGGTGCCGCAGGCCGCTTTTCCCATAAATAAGTTGAACCCATCCTTTACTTTTACGTCTATTTGCAGAAGCTCGCCGCGCACATATTGATCAAAGGGACTATTAAAAGATTGGAGCGAGAGCACATAAGAAGTCAGCGCCTTGGTAAGTCGATCGCGGTTTATCCCCGTATCGCCGAAAGCCTTTTTTAGGTTCAGTTTATATTCGGGAACGGATGCGATTCGATCACTTATATCTGAGTAGTCAGTATTGAATTCGAGATCATTGAAGATGACGTGCTCGGCTTGTTGCTCTAGCGTAAAAGCCCGTAGATCATAGAAGTAACGATCTGCATAAACGGCGTTCAATAAGGTGGGGGCGTTGCGGCTCACGGTTTTGCCTTCGGTATTGCTGAGCGATTTTTTCTTGCCATCGGTAAAGGCCATTTCTGGGTTATGGCAGTTCGCGCAGCTCATACTGCTATTAAAACTCAAAAGGGGATCGTAGAAGAGCTGTTCCCCCAGGGCACGCAATGCTGGACTGTCGTCTTTTTCCTGTAGTGCTGTATAGTAATAGGGATTCAAAAAATTTCTGTCAAAAATCCCTGTGCCAGCGGGGTTGAGTGCTTCATCTTCAGGATCGGCATTGCCTTCTTTTATGGCCAACTTCGCGTAAATAGGATCAAGGTGGCTTTTGAGAAACTCCAACCGGTCGAAAGACTCGAAATCGTTATTTGCAATCAGGTATTGGCGCGCAGCTTCAATATCAGTGCCAAGCCCGAGCTCTTCAAGGTAAGTGTTGGCAGCGGTACCGAGGGCATTGAAGGCTTCTGCCGATTCGCTCAGTCCGCTGGCAGAGCCCGGGGTATCAAAACCAGTGATGCCCAAGCTGAAAATGGCCACCACTTGCAGACGCATTGCTTTGCGCACATCTGTTTTGGTGGGGCGAAGGTTCTTAACATCTTTCCAAAGAACATTAAGGTTATTTTTAAACCGTTGGGTTTCTTGAAATATGGCGTACGATTGCTCTTGGGCATCATCTGAGTAGATCATCTCATCAAGGAGTTGAAGCCCCTCGGGTGGCACTACGCTGGCCCGGCTGCCATCACGCTTGATGTGAAGCAGCGGAGCTCCATTGATGTGGCCTTCCACGTAGTCGGGATAGTAATAATTGAGCAAAAATTCAATACGTTTATAGCTTTCTCGGGTTCCGGCGATGACGGTGCGAAGGGAATCGACACTTATTTTTTTACTGTTAAATGCTTTTGCCGTTTCGATGAGTAAATCCGAATCTTGCAGCAGCAATTCTCCATGTATGATATGCACGGGTAAGTCTGACTTATCGAAAGAAGATAAGAAGGCCAGCGCCATGGTCAATATGAGCATGCTGAATAGGGCAATATTGGTTTTCCGTAGATGCATATTATTTCAGTCCTAATGGGTAAAGTAAGTCTTGGTTTCTGATTTTTTTGTTAGGTCTGGGTTATAGAATTGTTAAGTAAAATAGCCGATTGTTAACGAAAAAAACCCCCGTCCCAAATGAATCGGGACGGGGGGTTTTAATTTATGCAGCTTTCGCTGAAGCGGTGCTTAGCGTGCGATCATAAACTTCTTGGTGATCGACTCATTTTCGGTCACCATTCGGTAAATGTATACGCCGTTTGGCAAGCTGTTGCCATTGAAAAGCACGCGGTACTCGATCCCCTGCTCTGCATCCTGCGCAAATAGGCTCTGGATCTTGCGGCCGCTCATATCGTAGACGTCAACGAGCACCTTCCCAGCAGTTTCAGTACCGAATATCACATTCAGGTCGCCCGTGGTAGGGTTTGGCTGAGCGGTGATGTAGGCAGGATCAGGCGTGGTGGTCCCATTGGCCACTGTACGCTCGGCTACTCGGCGCATGGCGCGTTGAGCTGCGTCAACCATTACTCCTGGAGTCTCGGTTTCTTCAGTTTCTAAACATCCGGCGGCGAGGTCACCGTTATATGTTGTAAACACTTCACCATCAAGGGTGATGGCAAAAGATACATCACTCTGTGAACCGTCGGCTCCCCGCACTGCAAAAGTGGTGGCGTCTTTGGCAGAGACCATCATATTGCCATCGGCCATTAGCGCCATACCCGTTACTTTATTGGATACGGTTCCTATGGCTGGTCGAAGACCAGTCTCCGGGTCGAGTGCGTAGATGGTACCGCCAGATTGGCGTGAAGCCAATAGCAGATTTCCGTTCATATCGTACGCAAGGTCGCCACCAGATACGAGTGCATCCATCACAAAGGTGGTGGCACCGGTCGCGATATCCACAGTGTAGATCTTGTTACCATCGGTATCAGCTATCACGAGCGTGCCATTTTCATCAAAAACAGCTGCTGTAACTTTGGTGAGGGTGGTGCTGAGCGCGGTTTCTTCGCTCAGGTCGCCATCTACTTCAGAAATGTCAAGGGTACGGAAGGAACCGCCTTCGCTGCGCACAAGATAGAGCAGGTCATCGGCTTCATTGTATGCCACATGCACTTCGTAGTCTACGCTGGCAAGAGCGGTGAGAGCTGCCGTAGAAGCGTCGGTATCTACATCGACACCATAGATGGTAGAGATGCTGTCCACATCCACATCGGCAAGGAAGTAGCTATACTCACCGCCCGCACACTCAAGGTCGGCTGGCTGTGGGCCAAGGTTGCTCCTCAATGAGAATACTACTGTTGCAGAAGCATCAAAGGCTACTTGATTTCCAGAAGCATCCATCTGCGGCTGGTTATTTCCGCTTGGGTGCTGTATGGAGAAGAAGCCAAACTTATAGTCGGGGGTGAAGGTAAGCCCAGTAGGCTCTGATCCGATCGGTGAAGAAAGGAAAAGCTCCACATTGGGGTTTAGCTGGCTATGGTCTGGGCGCACTACCCAGATATAATTGCGGCCACCATCCTGAAGCACCCAGAGGTTTCCTTGGTCATCGAAGGTAAGGTTATCATTACCACCGCCCCAAGGCTCGCTCACCACACCATCGGCAGTAGTGATCTCGTAAGACATTCCGCCTACGAAGGTCTCGAAGTTTGCGATGTCGGAACCATTGTCGCTGAATCGGTAGGTACGTCCATTTCCTTTGGAGGTGAAGTACACTTTTCCGTCTACTGTCCCGATCTCGCAATCTTCTACACCATTAAAGTTGGTGCCGCCAAGGGCAGCGGCCAAGTTGCGTATATTGTTGCGGTCGGCCTGCGTTTCGTTTGGCACCTGAACCCAAGTAGCTGTAGTACCGGTAGGGTCTCCATTTGAAAGTGGGTTATCGAGCACCAATACGTATACGGAACCACTGCTGAGGTTGCCCGGCTCATCGGCCACATACTTGTACACGCACTGTGTGCCACCGTCTTCGCCATAGTAAGCGGTCACCTGGTCAGTAGATACCACTACGTTCTCATGGTTCATGCGCCCCATAGCCCATAGCTTGTCCTGTACGCCATCTCCGTCATAATCTACCACGCGGGAAGTGATGGGGTCGATCTCCACGAGCCATCCGATGTCTTCGTAGCCATCTTCGTTGGCATCGCCGCCGCTGGTGTTCTCTTCGGCAGTGATGATAGTCTCCCAAGGAGTGATCCCACCGGAGCAGTTACGGATGGTGCTCACAAGGTCATCATTGTAAAAGTCTACCGCACGGGTAGTGTCCACCACCCAAAGGTTGGTGCTTTGATTATAGTGAAGGTCTATCATAGAAACTCCACCCGGATTGTTCTCATGGTTTACCGATAGGTGACCTACGGTGCTGCTTCCGCCAAGTGGAATATAGCCTGTAAAGTCATGGTTGCCAGGTACGGTACCTTCCCCTTCGGTATAGGCATCGCCCTGCTTGAAGATCATTTGGAAGCGGTGCTCACCAGCTATGATCATGTTTGGGGTCTCCGAAGTAGGGTTGATAGAAGTAAAGCAACCGATATGGTTGTCGGTGCAATCTGCAGGTGGGTTGACCTGTGGAAAGTTCTGAATGAAAAGGTCGAAGCTCAAGTCGGAGCTGAAACCGTCGCGATTGTGAACTTCCGCGGCAATTTGGTTTTCGCCATCTACAAATACCGTAGAAGGGATAGCGTAGATTTGGTAGGCTTCTTCATCACTTCCAGATACAGTAGTGGCTGAAAAAGTAAGGTAGTCTATCTCTCCTTCAGGCATATTGTCACGGATTATTTCAACACCATTGATGTAGACCACGGCTCCATCATCGCGAAGAAGTCCAAATAACACTGAATCTTCCATATTGGCAAGATCAATAATGATACTTCTTCTGAAGTAGGTAGTGATATACTTGTCATCTGCATCATCACCGAAAGAAATAACTGTATTTACGTCGTTATTATAACCCAGTGGGCCATTGCCCTGTCCCCATGGGTAGTCGTTATAAGAAAGGCTCTTCCAATCTTCGGCTCCAAGGTCTGAACCATTGTCAAGGTAATTCCAAGCTGATTGCTGAGCAAAAGGATAAGAAGCAGCTTCAAGAGCAGGGTCGGTAAAGCCTACGCTCATGTCAAATCCGAGGTCAGAGCTATTGGCGGAAGCCTGGTGAAGCTCTACAGCGATCACATTCTCGCCATCTACCAGCAGGTTTCCGGTAGAAACGGTGAAGTAGGTGCTCTCATCATCGCTGCCCACTGCCGAAGCGGCAAGGGTGTTGAAAGTCACATCACCTTCGGGCATGTTCATGCGAAATGCTTCGGTTCCGTTTACATATACCACTGCTCCATCATCACGGAGTACATCAAATACCAAAGAGTCGACAATAGATGCGTCTTCCAGATCAAACACATGACGGAGGTAGGTAGTGATGAATTTATTATCGGCATCCGGACCAAAGCTCAATGCAGTGGTTTCGTCGCCATCACCATAACCGAATTTGCCTGCGCCAAAAGCCCAAGCCGAATCGGCAGCATATTCTATTGCAGTCCAGTCATCAGCGGCCAAGTCTTCACCCAGGTCATTGTAGAGCCAAGTGCTGCCGGCAGCTATTGGGAAAGTCCCGTTGAAATAAATGTCGGGCGTGGTGTAGGTTATTACGAGCCGTGCCGCGGTCTCAGGGTCGTTCTCGAAGGTTTGGAATACACGCTTATTGCTCCCATTGCCGGTGTAGCCAGCTACTTCTAGATAAAGTGGGTCTACCATTGCAAAGGCCAGTGCATTGCCGGCAGCCCATCCGTCGCGGCCTATTACTTCGCTGATCAGGTCGGTGAGGTCTACCGATTGCTGGTCTTCGCCTGCATCGCCCACATTGGTGAATGGGTTGACAGTCCAAACGACAGTGTCACCGAAAAAGTAATTTCGGTTGAAAACGTTCCCATTGCCTGAGCCATAAGACTCGGCATTGTCTTCATTTTCTATGGCGATAAGGACATTCACTTCGCCGTTTACGCTCACTTCGTCTACAGTTACTTGAATGTAGGCTGATTCGATAACCGAACCCGGTGGAACGTCGATGTCAGAAAAACGAAGACCTATTAGTTGTTCGGCAGAGCCATCACGCGTAAGCTCAATATCTGAGCTGGTGCGGTACATGTCGCCACCGAAAAGGTCTTGCTCTACGTCGTCATTTCCGGAAGTGACCGGAAAGGCCGTCGTAGTGGTTACTTCTTGTGCGATCGATGATATGCTGGTTCCGAGAAGGAAGGCAGCCATCATCCAAAAATTGAGTTTTTTCATCTTTTTTTGGTTTAAAATTTGTCCGGCAAAGTTCTGGGGTAAGTTCGCAGGGAACGACTTTTTGCTGTTAAGGTTTTTTTATCTCTATGTGAAAAAGACGGCCACGGGAATACCATTTTTAAGGTATTTGATGGTATTAAATCATTGACAATAAGACCATTGATCCACATAATGCTGATTTAATAAAAAAATCACGAAAACTTAACCTGTCGACTGACTGACGGAAGTTCCAGAGCGTGAATTGCTTTATGGTCGCTATGCTTTAAGTACCTTAAAAACGGCCTTATAGAGCGATATTAGATCTTTGAAAAGTACGGGGGGATGACAATCTGGATGAGTTAATATTCTTAACCTTGTCGAAGCCTGAATTGAAAATCGTTTACACATTAATTCAATGTCAACATACCGTCTATCTGTTTTCGTCTTTATTTTTCCAGTTAGGTTTGTCAAACCTCCGAGAAATGCCCAGATCAATTTCGAAACGTAGTTGTTGCGAAAGGAATATGCCAGAGAGAACGTCACTTCTATGGCAGAACAGGAGCGCGGGGTAAAAAGCCAACTTGGGGGGGGCGAAACGGCCAATCTCTGAACATTTTAATTAAAGTATTTTACGCGTTCACGAGGATTTTGTGGAATCAATAAGGTGATATCTTTATGCAGACTGCTTGGGCATAGCTGCTCGGAGCAGTCCCGTTTTCAGATTGAAATCCTGTTTTTCAGATTAGTTCAACCACAGCTTCAAGCAAGAAGAAAAACAAGGAGAAGAATTGAGCTGAACTAGCGAACTGATCACCGTGTGGCTAGCTTATCAGATAATTAGTGTCTCTCCATAGAGTCCGCTATCTGCCTTGCACTTGTTCTAAAAACAGTCGTCCCGCTCGAGCGGGACTCCTTGATTTTAGAACTGCGCACGTGTTGCTATCGAACTCTTTGATCTAGCCACACGACTGTATAAACCGACTCTAGTTAATGCGCTGCCAGGAAGAAGGTCGCCTTGTCATTCAGAACGGAGTGAAGAATCCCTATACCGGTGATTGGTTTTTGGTGATTGGTTAGTGTCTGTCCATAGAGTCCGCTATCTGCCTTGCACTTGTTCTAAAAACAGTCGTCCCGCTCGAGCGGGACTCCTTGATTTTTAGAACTGCGCACGTGTTGCTATCGAACTCTTTGATCCAGTCACCCGACTGTATGGACAGACTTTAGTTAATGCGCTGCCAGAAAGAAGGTCGCCTTGTCATTCAGAACGGAGTGAAGAATCCCTGTACCGGTGATTGGTTAGTGTCCGTACATAGAGTCCGCTATCTGCCTTGCACTTGTTCTAAAAACAGTCGTCCCGCTCGAGCGGGACTCCTTGATTTTTATAACTGCGTGCGCGTTGCTATCGAACTCTCTGATCCAGCCACCCGACTGTATAAACCGACTCTAGTTAATGCGCTGCCAGAAAGAAGGTCGCCTTGTCATTCAGAACGGAGTGAAGAATCCCTATACCGGTGATTGGTTTTTGGTGATTGGTTAGTGTCTGTCCATAGCGTCCGCTATCTGCATTGCACTTGTTCTAAAAACAGTCGTCCCGCTCGAGCGGGACTCCTTGATTTTTAGAACTACGCGCGCGTTGCTATCGAACGCTTTGATCCAGCCACCCGGCTGTATGGACAGACTTTAGTTAATGCGCTGCCAGAAAGAAGGTCGCCTTGTCATTCAGAACGGAGTGAAGAATCCCTATACCGGTGATTGGTTTTTGGTGATTGGTTAGTGTCTGTCCATAGAGTCCGCTATCTGCCTTGCACTTGTTCTAAAAACAGTCGTCCCGCTCGAGCGGGACTCCTTGATTTTTAGAACTGCGCACGTGTTGCTATCGAACTCTTTAATCCAGTCACCCGACTGTATGGACAGACTCTAATTAGAATGACCAATAAAGTATTTACCAACTCACAAAAGGCATCTGCTCCAGAAATTGGTCATCTTCGACTTGCTCAAGAATAAAGGCCGCAAGATCTGCCCGGGATATTTCTGTCCCTGAATTCACTCCCACCCAGCCTACACGGTAGTTGCCAAGGGCGTCTTTGGTGGTGAGCCTGGGCCGCGGACTATTATCCAGTCCAGCCCGCTGTTCGCCAGCACTTTGTGATGGGCAATTGCGTCATTCAACACTTTTGCGAAAGCCACCTTCATGATAAAACGTATAAGTTTATCGGCAAATTTGGGCTCGTCCTTTTCTGGAAAGGGAAGCCCACCGCCGCTCAGGGAAATAATTTTGGAAACACCAAGTTCTTTCATGGCTTCGGTAATATTCCGCGTTCCTGATGTTTGAAGATTATCGGGGGAATTCTTTACATGGCCGAACAGGCTCGCCACCACGTCGGTGCCACGCACTGCATCAAGTACGTCTTTTGGCTCGAGTACGTCGCCTTGTACCACTTCGAGCTGGGGGTGTTTGAACTGAAGTTTTGAAGTGTCGCGGACTAAAGCCCGTACCGCATACCCTTGTTCAGTGGCAATCTTTAAGAATTCGTTTCCCGTGCGGCCGGTGGCACCAAACAAAGCGATTTTTTTCATGTGAATAGGTGTAAGTGATTTTGTTTTCAGTGCAAAAATGCGGAATATTGTCTTCGCTTACCAAATGAGCAGTACTAACCATTTAGTGGGTATGAATGAAGCCGAAATACATATTACCGCACGCTGCCCGATCCGCACT
Organism: uncultured Cryomorphaceae bacterium; assembly: GCA_963836915.1. GTDB lineage: Bacteria > Bacteroidota > Bacteroidia > Flavobacteriales_D > Cryomorphaceae > Cryomorpha. The sequence continues at coordinate 2,929,920 of CAWILH010000002.1, forward strand.
ACCCTGGAGCTGATAGGAGGCAAATGGAAATTGCTCATAATGGCACAACTTGAAAATGGCGCACTCCGTTTGAGCGCTTTGAAAGCGGTGATCCCCGATATCAGCGAGAAAATGTTGATTCAAGAATTGAAAGCACTTGTGGTGAGCGACTTAGTGCACAGGGAAAATTTTGGGGAAGTGCCACCAAGGGTGGAGTACTCTCTTACGGAAAAGGGACAACTTGCCAAGCCACTCACGGAAGAGATGGTGCGCTTTGCGACACAATACTGCAACTTAGAGTCGGAGTGAAACAGCTCACGCTACTGCTCCACCTAATCAAGTCATAGCGCGTGGGGCTTTGAAATATCCAGAAGGCAATAAATTGATTTGACGTTCATATTTGAGCGAAATACATCTTCATAGGTTTTAGGGGATCGAAGAAAGCTTATTGGAAAAAGCCGATCATCTGCGATCAATTGCGGATCAATGCGGCGATTATTTTTACAATCTCTTTATAAAGCTTGTCGCGTAGTCAATTATCATTTACTGAAAAGCCTTCGAATAATGAGTGAGATAAGCCGTAGATGTTTGGTTGTCAAACTTTAATGACCGGAATTCGTTTCTAATTCAGATTCAGAACACATGCTCATGATGAAGTTAGCGTTCTAAGTAATAATAAACAGGAAGTTCACTTTTGAATATGAAGCAAATTGAAGTCACTAAGTTGGATCCAAGATTATTCCTATTACTGCACAAGATGTTATTCCTTAGCCCATAGGCTTAAAGATAAAGGACAGTCAGACTACGAAAACCCGAAATTTATGCAATAAGTTATGACAATCCTTTCGCGTTTTTCACTGAGTGTTAGCAAAACAAATTATTCCTGCTCGACGGGATGAGCCAGCCCAAATCTAAAGTTTTTTGTACTTATCGATCTATTTTCAAATTTTCCAGCATCTCAAATTCGCGGATTCAAACACAGCATCCCACATTTTGCGCACCGCGCAGGTTTTTGGATGTTGTTGAGTTCTGAAGATGATTGACTTTCAAATGATTTAATTGATTACTATATTATGGGAAATCATTTTTAGCAGCGTAGAATAGCGACCTGCTGTTTCCGAAGAGTAGAATTTCAACCGCAGGACGAAAAATATTTGGTTCTTTATTTGCAGAACTAAAAATTTATCGTAGATTTGTCCCATGGTTAAAAAGCAAAATCCAAATGCCATTTCGCTTACGGACGATCAGAAGGCCCTTATAGAAAAAGTAGGGGTAATGATCGAAGCGGGCGGGCTGCAACCCGCGCCTTCTAGGATTTTGGCTTTATTGATGGTTTCACCTGATTCCGACTTATCCTTTGATCAGATAAGAGATACTTTGAATCTCAGTAAAAGTGCTACCAGCAATGGTATCAATCTTCTGCTTACACTCAAGAAAATTGACTATGTAACCCGCTCGGGCGAGCGTAAGCGATATTTTAGAAATCGAATTTCTTTTTGGAAGGAAGACATCATGGATTCATTCGAAGCCTTGAGCGAAAGTGCAGACATCTTGGAAGAAGTGCTGACCCAGCGACCCGGCAATACGACAAAACTGAATAATGATCTAAAGAATGTGATAGATTTTATAAGGTTTTTGTCGCGGGAATTGCCCGGTATGATTAAAGATTGGGAAGCCCAGAAGTCATGACTATTTTTTTAATCAGATTAGTTCTTTTAATTCAGAACAACAAATAATTTACATAACTAAAAATAAAATGAAAACGAAAATCTTAAGCTCTATCCTTATTTTAATGTTTTTTGCCGCACTCAGTAAGGCTCAAGATGGATCGCAAAGCTTTACATTGAAGCAAACCTTGATTTATGCATTGGACAATAGCATAGCAATCCAAAAAGCAAGGCTTGACCAAGAGCAGGCAGATCATAAGGTCAATGAATTTCGGGGGCAGGCACTCCCACAGATTTCTGGCAATGGACAGTTGCAATATTTTCCCAACATCCCGGTGCAGCTGCTTCCAGGCGAAATCATTGGGCAACCGGGCATCCAGGTTCCGGTACAATTCGGCACAGACTACATCCTACAGGGCGGCTTCGAAGCCAATCAAAAACTCTACGATCAAAGCATTATCTCAGGCCTGAAGGCCGTGAAATCTTCGGAAGAACTCTATCGACTATTAAAGATTTCTACTGATGAAGATGTCATCTTTCAGGTGAGCAACAGATTTTACGAAGTTTTGGAAATTCAGGCCCAGATCAATGCCCTTGATGGGAATATTATTGATTTGGGAAAGCTGGAAGAGCTGATGAAGCTCCAGTATGAGAATGACTTGGTGACCAAAATCGACTACAACCGCGTGAGGGTCAACAGGACAAATTTAGAAACCAGGCTGCAATCCCTAAAGACGGCCGAAAGCCAGCAGAAGAATCTCTTGAAAGTCTTGATAGGTATGCCCATAGCGACTGAAATATCCCTTAGCCAAGATAACATTGAAGAAATAGGGATGACGGCCCTTCAAAACGATCAAGTGACACCCATCCAACTTCAACTCATCCAAAAAGAGCAAGAGTTGAATATGCTCAATGAGAAAAATATAAGGGCGGGTTATTTTCCCACACTATCAGCTTTCTTCACTCAAAGCTGGCAAGCACAGCGCAATGAGTTCGACTTTTTTGACGGAAGTCAACCTTGGTTTCAAAATACGGTGATCGGCGCGCGAATAAGTGTCCCAATATTTGACGGAAGGCAAAAGCACCATCGGGTACAACAGAATAAAATAGACATCCAAAAGCTTGAGCTAGATGCAATCAACACGAGAAGAAATATTGATGTGACCTACGAAAATGCAAGGCAACAACTTTTCAACACAGCAAAATCGGTGGCTGCACAGAAAGAAAATCAAGGACTCGCGCAAGAAGTCTATGACCAGACCCAAGAGCTCTATAAGGAGCAAGTGAGCCCGCTCACAGACTTATTGGATTCAGAAAATGCACTTCGCGACGCCCAGGTGAACTATCGCAATGAAATTTTAAAATTCAAGAAAGCTGAGTTGAATCTCTTACAGGCACAAGGCCAGCTCCGTCGACTCCTTCAATAAGAAAACTAGAACCCAAACATAATCCTAAAATCAAGAAAAAATGAAAAAAGTCATCACCATAGTGCTCGTGCTCGCAGGAATCGCTGCCATAGCATTCATACTTGCCGGCAATAAAGAAGCCATGGCCGAAAAAGCAAAACTGTCTGAAGAAGTTAGCGACATCATCCCGGTGGAACTCGGTAAGGTAAAGCGCAAGAATATGGAAGCAAATGTGGCGGCCATCGGAACTTTTGAAGCCGTAACAGATCTCACCATGCTTTCACAAACGGATGGGCTCATTACCAAAATCTACCATAAAAAAGGTGATTTTGTAAAGAAAGGAACCATACTGGCGCAAGTGGAGAACGAATCGCTGCAAGCGCAAGCTGAAGCTGCCAAAGCAAATCTGGACAAAGCCAATATCGACCTTACCCGTTTTGGCACGCTCGCTGAAAAAGATGCTGTGACACAACGGCAGCTCGAAGATGCTCGAATCACTGCATCCAATGCAGAAGCGCAGTACAAAAATTTGAAAAAATCACTTGAAGATACCTATATCAGGGCTACCGCCACGGGACGAATAGATGAAGACTATGTGCAGGATGGCTCCAATATTGCCAAAAACAATGAGCTTTTTGACATCGTGGATGTAAGCAAGCTCAAACTCAATATTAGTCTTACCGCCAATAATATCCTGCAAGTACGGGAAGGTGACAAAATCAGGATTACCACTGAGATGTACCCCACTCAAAAATTTGAAGGCATAGTTACTGCTATTGCCGCCAAGGCCGACAAAAGCCTAAAATACAACGTTGAACTTTTAATGGAAAACAGCGATCAAAAGCCTTTGAAGGCAGGAATGTTTGGCTCTGCCCATTTCGGATTTACAAATCCTACCGACGCACTTTACTTTGATCGTGACGCCTTGACGGGTAGCATAAAAGACCCTACAGTTTTTGTGATGAAGGATGGAAGGGCCATTTTGGAAAAAATCAAAATTGGCGAGATATTCGAAGATGAAGTACAAGTCTTGGCAGGCCTGAACGAAGGAGATCAGGTAGTAGTGAATGGCCAGATAAACCTGAAAGACAGCACGAGAGTGAAAGATATCAATGACCGGAGCAAGACGAATGCTACCGTTGCCAAAAACTGATTATAAACCATTAAAACAGAACAAATGAATATTGTAAAACTCTCTATAAAACGCTCTACCATGGTTGTGGTGATTTTCACCATCCTGATTGGACTAGGCGCTTTCAGCTACACGCAACTCAACTACGAGCTGATCCCAAAGATATCTTCGCCCGTGGTATCAATCACTACGGTATATCCCGGGGCGGCTCCCGGAGAAGTGGAAAACTCAGTGACCAAGAAGATCGAAGATGCAGTATCGTCGATGGAGGGCATCAAGAAACTCACGTCCAACTCTATGGAGAGCGTTTCTTCAGTGACCGTAGAACTTGAGCAATCTATGGATGTGGACCAATCACTACAAGAGGCCCAGCGCAAGATAAACGCTATGATCAGCGACCTGCCCGATGATGCTGAAGCTCCATCTCTAGGGAAATTTGACTTTGGCGACCTGCCCATCATGCGGCTTGGAGTTTCAGCCACTATGGCGCCAACCGATCTCTATGACCTTGTTGACAATAAGATAGCTCCCGCTTTGGCGAAAATACCTGGCGTGGCTCAAGTGAATGTACTCGGTGGCCAGGAAAGGGAAATAAGGGTAAATATCAATGAAGAAAAACTGGCAGCCTATGGCTTGGGATTGTTGCAGATCAGTCAGGCCATTTCCAATTCGAACATCGATTTCCCGACAGGGAAAATTAAAGACGGGGCAACCCAGACCACCATTCGCCTTACTGGCAAATACGCATCAGTCAATGAAATGCGCCAACTGGTCATCGTGCGAAACGAAGACGGCTCAACTATAAAATTGGGTGACGTGGCCGAAGTGCAGGACACCAAAAAAGATGCGGAAATATTCAGCCGGATAAATGGTGAGAATGCTATCGGTCTGAGCATTCAAAAGCAAGGTGATGCCAATGCAGTGGAGATAAGTGAACTGGCCAAAGAAGAAATGGCATCATTGGAATCCATTTACGGAGGTAATGACCTGAAATTTCAGATCGCTTCCGACAGTTCTGATTTTACGCTGGAAGCTGCCAATGGCGTATTGCATGATTTGCTTATCGCCATCGGTCTGGTTGCACTCATTATGCTGCTCTTCCTTCACAGTTTGAGAACAGCCGTTATCGTGATGATCGCCGTACCGATTTCGATCGTCTCTACACTTACCGCTATGTACTTGGCCGATTTTTCACTTAACCTGATGACGCTTCTGGCGCTTTCGCTGGTGGTGGGAATACTGGTGGATGACGCCATTGTGGTCATCGAAAACATCTACCGCCACATGGAAATGGGAAAGTCACGGATACAGGCGGCATACGATGGTGTTCGTGAGATTCAGACCACCGTTGTATCCATCACCTTGGTTATCATAGCCGTATTCCTGCCCATCGCTTTAACTGGTGGAACAGTAGGCGATCTGCTGCTCCAATTTTCCATTACCGTGGCAGTAAGCACTGCACTCAGCCTGCTCGTCGCTTTTACAGTGATACCACTGCTGGCTTCTCGCTTTGCAAAAGTGGAGAATATCAGTGATACGAGCCTTATCGGCAAAGTGGTAGGTGGCTTCGAGCGCGTCGTAAAAAGTTTTGAAACAGGTATGACCGATGCCCTGCGTTGGTCATTTGCGCATAAAACAGTAGTCTTGGTGTCAGTGCTCGTCCTTTTTTTGGGCTCGTTTTCTCTCGTAGGCTTCGGCTTCATCGGTTCAGAATTTGTGGCTTCCGGCGACCGTGGCGAATTTATCGTCGAAGTGGAACTTCCTAAAAAATCCACCTTGGAGAATACAAATTTCACTGCACGATCGATAGAAAACTTCATCAGCAATTACTCCGAAGTAAAAGCCATCAACACTACGGTAGGACAAGGTAGCAGCATGACTGCAGGGTCTACCGAGCCTTTTAAGGCCGAGATTATAGTGACCTTGGTAGACAAAGATGAGCGCGAATCTGGTACAGACGTTTTGGCGAGAAGAATGAAAATTGCGATTGAAGAAAGCATTCCAGGGGCTCAAATCAAGGCTGTGCCCGTGAGCATCATGGGCACAGCCGATGACGCACCCATCCAGGTAATATTGAGTGGCTCGAATCTCGATACCCTTTTGGCAAGCTCGAAGGATGTAATGGCATTGCTGGGCAAAGTAGAAGGTGCCGCCGAAATCCAAACGAGCGTAGATGATGGAAATCCAGAACTGAAAGTAAATGTAGACCGTGAAAAAATGGCGCAGCTTGGCCTTTCGCTTGAGCAAGTAGGGGGCACCATGCAGACTGCTTTCAGCGGTACCCAAGACACGAAATTCCGCGCGGGTGAAAATGAATATGACATTACTATTAAGCTCGACAAGTTTGACCGGAAGAATACAGCCGATATCGGTAAGCTCACGCTCATCAACAACAAAGGCGAGAATGTGCGTCTCAGCCAATTTGCCGATATAGAAGAAGGCTCGGGGCCATCACGGTTAGAGCGCCTTGACAAGGCTACCACCGTGACGATAAAAGCCCAGATTTTAGGCCGACCCGTAGGAACTGTAGGAACAGAAGTAGATGAAAAAATGGCCGGTCTAGAGCTTCCCAATGGAGTATCTTATGAAATGGGCGGGCAGCTGGAGCAGCAGGGCGAAGCTTTTGGCAGCCTGTTCTTTGCGCTCTTCGCATCATTGCTCTTGGTCTATCTCATTATGGTAGCCCTCTATGACAGTTATGCCTATCCTTTCGTTGTCATGTTTTCGCTGCCACTTGCAGTGATAGGTGCATTGCTAGCCTTGGCCTTGAGTGCCAGTTCGCTGAGTATTTTTTCCCTTTTGGGAATGATCATGCTTATAGGGCTGGTTGCCAAAAATGCGATACTGGTGGTCGATTTTACCAATCAGTTGAAGGCAGCGGGACTTGAAGTAAAAGAAGCTTTGATCAAGGCCACGCAGACCCGTATCCGTCCTATATTAATGACCACGCTGGCTATGGCCATCGGGATGCTTCCTATTGCTTTGGCCACCGGTGCCGGAGCGGAATGGAAAAATGGCCTCGCATGGGTGCTCATCGGTGGGCTTACCAGCTCCATGTTCCTAACATTGATTATCGTACCGGTAATTTATTATTTAATGGACAGGGTATTGGCCAAATTTGGCTGGGACAATGAATTGGAGATAGACCTTGTAGACACTCCGAGAGAAGAGCTGAACACAGAAATTGAAGAAATGACGGCTCAACCAATTTCCAAAAGAGAACCAGAAACGGTTTTGAGTTGATCAAAACTAAAACCTTATCACTGTTTATCGGAATATGACAAAAATGAAAACGCCTTCATCTGGCCTTTCGCCGCCGCAACGAAAACCGCCCACGTAGAAGGTGGGCGGGCTACAATGGCGATTTAAACTCAAACAAACTCAATTTAAAACAACATAAAAATCAAAGTTATGAAAAAGCAAATTAAATCAATTCTTGGCATCATAACCCTTGCCATTCTAGTTTCTACTTCTTCCTATGCACAGCGGGGATTGTATTTCGGTATTAAAGGTATACCACAAATTTCAATGCTGCTTAACGAAAGCGATACTGATAATGACGCACTAGACCGCCCACTTACACTTGGCGGAGCCTTCGGTGTGGGTGCGGGTATCAACCTTACTGATTATTTTGGTGTAGGGGTAGACTTACTATATTCTGTCGAAGGGCAGCGCTACGAAACCGGCGGAACAGAAACGAGGCAGCGTTTGGAGTACTTTAAGCTCCCCGTAATGCTGACCCTAAACAGTAACCCCAATAATGCGGCGATGTTCCTTTTTAAGGTAGGCCCACAATTCAGCCTATTGAACAAGGCGAGCTTGCAGGATGAAGATGGAGACAAGATTATTGCCAATAATAAAAATGCCTATACCGAATTTTTGGTAGGCGGAGTGGCTTACTTAGGCACCAGCGTTCACATTACCGAAAGCCTTTTCTTGGATGCAGGTATCCGGGCAGATCTTCAGTTCATCAATTCTGAAGAAGATGATTCTGATCTCTTTGATGGAGACCGTGCAGATACCAAGCCCTTTAATGCTGGAGTGGAAATAGGCCTGCGGTTTGTCCTGTAAAATAAATTGAAAGAATGCCCGCTGAAATCGAATGACGGCGAGCATTCTCATTCTTCTTTGCTCAAAAAAACCTAATACAAAACTCAAATATGGTAACGAAACTCACTGCAGTTCCCAATGGGATTTTAGGGCTGAACATTTCCGGTGAAATGGGAAAAAACGATTTTAATTTGATTGACAAAGAAATAGGTGAATACAGCTCTAGAACCAGTGAACTATGCGTTCTTCTGGAGTTGGAATCCTTTCCATGGCTTTCAATAAATGATTTTTGGAATTGTATGAGACAAGAAGTCAATTTTCCAAAATCAACGAAAAAAATCGCCATCAAGACAAGCAGCGAATGGTTGGACAAAACGAGCGGTCTTTTAGACATCATTACACCGTTCAAGATCCAAACCTTCCATTTGGATGCGCATGAGCTTGCCACCGATTGGCTTGGTCAATCGCTGCCAGCAAAATAAAATTCGAAATACTTAAACACCTAAAGAGAATGTACCATAAAATAAAAGAAGCGCCCACAGGAATTACTGCGATGAAAGTGGATGGAAAGTTTTCTGAAAGCGATTTTGAGTCAATCAAAAGCGCTCTTCAACAAGACCTCAAAAAATATGGCAGAATCAGGATGTATGTAGAAATACATGAATTCGGCGGATTTGAAATCGCCGGTTTTTGGGAGAAAATCAAGATTGGATTGGATTTAGGAAGTGATTTTCACAAAGCTGCTTATCTAGTTGAAATAAAATGGCTTGAACGCCTTGCTTCCATGGCCGACTTCGTGACGCCGTTTGATTTGCGCACCTTTCATATCGATGAGCGCGATCGGGCGTTTGATTGGTTGATGCGTGACCGGATAGCACCAAACCCAAACTAAATCAATGCGATGCTTACACAAGTCCCAACTCCACGATCGAGTTTTCTTTCCTTCTCATTCATCGGAACAATCAATCTTCAGGACAGGAAATATCTAATGGAGATCATCGAGAAAGAAATGAAAAAATCGCGTGCGATCCGTATTTATTTGGAATTTAAGATCGGTAGATGGGAAGCTGTCAAAGATTTTTGGAATACGCTTCAAGTGTATTTCGCTTATCTCAAACACATTGAAAAGCTGGCCATTGCAGTGAGCGGTGAAGTGAAATTTCACATTGAGCCTTTTTTAAAAACCGAAAATGAAATTCAAATAAGAATGTATGACCCTTCACAGCGATCAGAAGCCTATAACTGGTTGAAATGAAGAAAACTATTTTACAATGGCACCGATAAGTGCCTCGAATCAAATAAAAACCAGAAAAAATGAAACAAGAAACCGTGTATTTCTTATTGATCGTATTCGGAACCTGTGCGGTCATATTGCTATTGATTAAGTTCGCCTTCAAACGACTGGCCAAAAAAATGCACACCAGTCGCGGTGATGTGCCCAGCTACATCACTACCTTGAAGCGGACCTTGGTGGCTTTTACTTGGCTGGTTGCGATTTTTCTATCGAGCTATGCATTTTTTGAAAAGGATATGTATGAATCGATTTCGGCAAATTTTAGGCGAACGATCTGGATTTGTTTGGTTGTCATTTTTTCTGTCTTGGCAAATGCCGTAGCCATGAGTTTCTTTGATCGGCGTATCAAGGAGAATACGCAGGAAGCTGGAAAAGACCCGACAACATATAAGTTTTTGAAATATGTGGTAAGTGCCTTTATTTTCATTTTTGGGGCTATTCTTATTGCCTATTCCATCCCGTCCCTGCGTAGCATTGCACAGTCTGCACTGGCTGGTGCCGGAGTGATTGCCGTCATAATAGGGGTGGCAGCCCAAGAAGCTTTTGCCAATCTTATCGGGGGTGCATTTATAGTGATATTCAAACCTTTCAAGGTGGGAGATACCATCAAGGTTGGTAATGGCCAAACGGGTCGGGTCGAAGACTTGACACTTAGGCATACGGTGATCAATAATTTTCAGAATAAACGGATCGTGATCCCAAATTCTGTGGTGAACAAAGAGAATATTGAAAATTACAATCTTGGGGAGCGAAAAATATGTGAGTGGGTGGAGATAGGTGTAGGCTATGATGCAAATATTGATTTGGCGTTGAAGGTTATGCAAGAAGAAGCTGAAGCCCATCCATTTTTCTACGATAACCGCACGGAAAATGAGAAGGGGCACGACGAGCCCCCCGTTCCTGCAAAGATCATCGGCTTTGGCGACAGCTCAGTAAATCTACGCGCATGGGTTTGGGCGCGAAACTATCCTGCAGGCTTCAATATGCGCCTTGACCTATACAGAAGTATTAAAGAAAGGTTCGACCAAGAAGGTATAGAAATTCCATTTCCCTACAGGACGTTAGTATTCAAGCAAGGAGAAAAAGAAAGATTGAAGCATGAACTAATCAATACAGAGGCATAAAATGCAGAAGTTCGAGACCATTATTATAATATTTCTTTTCTTTTTGCCTTTAGGACTGATCGCACAGAACGCTGACAGTATTTTGATTTCCAAGGGAGAATTGCCAAGCATTAAATATTACCCTTCGCTAAGGCCTTTGATTGTGCAATATGAAACCTTTACACCCAATGGCTTCGAGAGTAAGATCGATGGCCGACCCAAATTCAAAGGAAAGACCACCGAAGTTTCCAGACTGAAGGCATTCGGTTCTTTCCCCATATTGATCCGTGAAAAACTGATACTTTCGGGAAGTTTGAATTATATACGTCAAACGTATAGGTTGAATTCATACGATCAAAGTTTAATTGAAGATATTGATGTAGCGATCAATGATTTGGCAGTGTCTATAAATACTACATACATCGACTCACTCTGGCAGAGACCTTTGATCATAAATGGGAGCATGCTCTTTAAGAACAGGGATTTTCGGTCGCTCGAGAGATTCCGTTACGTGCTGTCGGCAACGTATATTTTAAAATCTTCAGTACGGAGTTCCTTGAGTGTCGGTATCGTGGGGATTCTTGATCCCCTAGCGATTTTTCCGGTGATACCGATAATCAGTTATACGCGCCAGTTCTCGGATGGGCATTGGTCTTTTCAGGGAATCTTTCCTTATAGAATGTATTTTAGACGGGATGTATTTAAATCTGTATGGCTTTCTTTAGGCGCCGAACTTCAAGGCAACACTTTCTTTAATGAAGAACTGGGACTATTGGAGGGCGGTACATTCGAATCGAATACTTCTGACCTTTGGCTTGGATGCATCTTTGAGTATCCGCTCTCCAAATATTTTATGGCTGGCTTTAAGACAGGATTGCGAACTGGGCTGCAATCCCAAACGCGAAATATTGCAAAACCTTCGCAAAACCCGGTGGCAGAATCTACTGTAGATCCATCAGTGTACTTTAACTTTAGTATTTCCTTGACCATACCACAGAAAAACTGACCCTTTAAAACCGCATACTATGAAAAAACTCGCTTTTATTTCTGGTGCTTTATTCTCATCCCTTTTTCTGATTGCATGCTTGTTCAAAATGCTCCACCTTATGGGAGCAACTGTTTTGCTCATTGTGAGCCTTACAGGTTTGGCATTCATTTTCATTCCATCTTGGTTCAAATATTTATACGACAGAAAATAGTAGCTGGTCATTGCCATATCAGTTGGAAGTTTCTACCTAAGGACAAGGCAGATGCTGGCCAAGGTAGATTTTGTCCTGCGGGAGACAATGAGGTCGTAAGTCCAGACAATTTCTCGATGTTTTAATCGAGCTCAGGTCGTAAGGTATCAATCATGCCCATTTAATCACGCAAATGCTGCTCTTCCTGAACGGCACCCATTATAGCCTACCTAATTTTTGGGCAAGGGATAAAGCCCAAGTATCTTCTGGAGCACACATGATCGTGGAAGCGAAGAATATGGTAATACCCAAACAAGTGAAATCAGGCAATGAAGGAAAGCTAAAATCGCTCCACCAGTTTATAGTGTAGGCGCCGCATTGCTATGCCATACGGATTTACGCGGGCGAGTTTAAAATCGATGAGCATTTTACCGCGGTCAAAAAAAGCGTACCCTTCTCATCAATATGCCGTATTATTTGTGAACTAAACTCCCCCAATATATCGACTACTTCCTATCCAATTATGGATGAACGATCAGATAAACAACTAGTTGAAGCACGTGATTAAACCATTATGCTGTCGTACCATCCAACGAAGAACAAATCAACCATGAAGCAAATTTTACTTCTGTTCACTTTAATTCTAAGCGCTTCTCACGCAAACGCCCAAGACTACTTTCCACCGAATAATTCGTCCATCTGGGAAACTACCGACCCATCGGAACTGGGCTGGTGCCAGAGTAAAATCGATAGCCTTTATGATCTTTTGGAGGCAAATAGCAGCAGGGCATTCATATTGCTCAAAGACGGAAAAATAGTGCTGGAGCAGTATTTCAATGGCCATTCGGCCAATGATAATTGGTATTGGGCTTCGGCCGCAAAGTCGCTCACTGCTTTTATGGTCGGTATAGCGCAGCAAGAGGATTATTTGGATATTGCGGACACGACATCCCAATATCTGGGTGAAGGATGGACGGCAGGTACATTGGCGCAAGAAGAAAAAATAACGATAAAGAACCAACTCTCCATGACCTCTGGCCTAGATGAAGGAGTTCCCGAATCTTCTTGTACGCTTGATACGTGCTTGCAATATTTGGCGGAAGCCGGAACAAGATGGGCCTATCACAATGCCCCCTACACACTTTTAGATCAGGTGATTGAAGCCGCTACGGGTCAGTCGTTGAATCAATACACCACCCAAAAACTGAAAATCCCGATTGGAATGAACGGGATTTATCTCCTGCAAGATTATAACAATGTTTTTTTCAGTACGCCTAGGAGCATGGCGCGTTATGGCCTGCTCATTTTGAACGAAGGAAACTGGAATGGCAATCAGCTTATGACCGATACCGACTATTTCAATGAGATGGTCAACACATCTCAAGAGCTCAATAAATCTTATGGTTATTTATGGTGGCTCAATGGCAAGGAGAGCTATAAGCTTCCGCAAACGCAGCTCACATTTCCAGGTAGTATGATTCCCAATGCGCCCGATGATGTGATTATGGCGCTTGGCAAAAATGGTCAGTTTATAAACGTTGTACCTTCTGAAAATATGGTGTGGATAAGAATGGGCGATGCGCCAGATCAATTTCCCGTGCCCCACTTACTCAATGACGAAATATGGCAATACATCGATGATTTGGCGTGTGCGCCCCTTTCGGTAAATGAGCGGAATTATGAAGTCAAGGCCTTTCCCAATCCAGTGGAGCACTTCATAAGCATCGAATTAAACGCTGATCTCCAAATTTTTGAATACTCAATCTATGATATCATGGCTCAGGTTCAGCAATCGGGCTCAAGCCAAAAGCAAATAGACTGCTCCCGTCTGAGCCGCGGAATTTATTTTCTGAACATCAAAGCAGGTGGGCGCAGCAGCATCTTGAAATTGGTGAAGGAGTAAACTTCCCGATCGGTTTTTCCTTATTCAGGAAACTCCCAATAAGGCAGACTTATATTTACGGTAGTTTTTAATAGAAAGGGTATTGGTCAAGCTATCCTGCTTTCAAGCATTCTCAAAGATTTATATTCCTATAGGGTCATAACTAGAAATGTATACGCAGAAACCCCAGTACTGATCGAATATGAGATCGCTGAGTATAGGGGCTCACTGGATGATGTGATCATGGCATGGGGCGAAACCATAGGAGCAAGCGCACAGCGGCGGGGCAGTGCTGGAAAAGCAGCTCATAGGGGTCACAATTTTTAGCATAAAAAAACGGCGCTGAAGTCAGCGCCGTTTCCTTATTATAGGCTCAGTATACCCTTACTCAATAATTAATTTACTAATGTATTTTTGAGAATTGGCTTCTAATTCAACGACATAGAAACCCGATGGGAGCGAAATCAGGCTCACTTCCTGAATGGCCGTTCCATCTGAGTTAACATTTCCATTTTTTAAAGTTCTTCCTCGTACATCTACGATGCGATAGGTTGAAGCATTTACTCCTTCCGGAATCTTAATGCTAAGGATAGATGTAGCTGGGTTTGGGAAAATCTCCAAGGCCACTACTTCTCTTTCCAAAATGCCAGTGCTGAGGGACTGTATTAAACCCGCACGATCATTAGACCCTTTGTATGCATTGAAATAAAGGTTTTCCGGAAGGTAGGGTAGCTCAAGGTCAAAGGCCGATGCCCAAACACTATCTATACCAGTTCCAAAAGTAGATCTATAGGACAGTGCAGTAAGATCGAAATTTCCATCACCGTCTATATCGCCCAATATCGCAGAATTTAAAAACGACAGACCAGGAGTCCGCAACGGGAACCCTTCGAGCTCACCAGAGCCATCCATCGCATAAGCATGAATATAACCTTTCCCATCATCAAGGCTGAAAATATTACTCGTAAAGAGGATGTCGACCACTCCATTATTGTCAATATCGGCAATCGTGATTACCCCTTCGTTTCCACCCACTTTTGAGATTGGGAAATTAGCCAGATTAGAACCATCTGGATTAAATCCATAGATAACGTCTAAAGGAGCAGGAACATCGCTACCATCTGTATTGGGATTTCCCATGAAAATCTCATAAGATCCATCTCCATCGGTATCAGCAGCAGATGGACTTGAGTACGTCCAGCCAGGTGATGCTATGGGCCAGCCATCCAGATAGGTGCCTTCGGAAGTCACTGCATAATATTCCGCACCATCTCCGTGGCGACTGCCTACTATCTCTAAGTTATCGTCTCCATTCAAATCCAAAAGAAGTGGCGATTGGAAAGAAAGTTTTCCAGATATTGCGGCTTGCGGAAACCCTTCGAGTAATGCACCTTCAGCATCAAAGGCGTAAAGACTTCCATCAAGAGATTGGCCAGAGACTATTTCTATAACGCCATCATTATTGATATCGCCTACTGAAGGGGTAAATGCAACAGTTGCCGAGGTCTCTACCGGCCATCCATTTAGTTCGGTTCCATTCATGTCGAGCACGTGGATAAATCCTTGACTTCCGTTTACACGTTCGCCGGTAATTATTTCCAAAGTTCCATCGCCATTTACATCAGCCATAACCGGAGCGTTTATCATCCAATGGTCATCAAATGAGATTGGCCAACCATCTAGGTCATCGCCATTGGCATCCATCAAATATACTTTTCCTTCTAATGCGCCAATGGCGGCGTTGTTAACGGCGATTTCCAACGTGCCATCTCCATCCATATCTGCTGCGGTAGGGGGTAGAATATTGATTCCGTCCAGTGTGCGTTCCCAAAGTATGGAACCATCGCCATCTAACGCATACAGAACAGCATCGGCTCCGAAGAGAACTTCATCTTGGCCATCTCCATCGATATCGGCGAGCGTAGCGCCACGTGAATTCTTAAAGGTGGGGTTTGCCGGTCGGCCGAATGGAAATCCTGAAAGCATGTCTGCATCTCGCGATCTATTATTAATCTCCGCTAAGTCAATCTGGATTTCTTCATAGGTTATGCGGCCATCTTCATTTAGTGAAGCTCGCACCACATTATTTTGTGCTGAGCCGCTCAATGCGCAAAGCATAATACTTGATAATAAGAGTAATGATTTTTTCATTTTTTAGGAATTTGGTGGGTTTTAAAGCCCTTAATATATATGCTTCAAAAGAAAGATGCTTGAGCAAGAATGACTGGAACCGCAGTTTTTTGGCTTCATTTGAGATAAGATGATTCGATGAGCGATATGACTGACTAGTTGATCCCCTTTTTTGGAGAGAAGGGCGAACTATACAGTTAAAAATCCTAAATGTTCTTAAAAAGCGACGTGCTAAAAGCGGACATGCTCTATCTATTTGATACACAATTCATGGTGGGGCGTGCCAAGGAATAACGGTACTACAAACCGAAATCGAGAATATGGGTGAACTTTTATGGGTCAAGGAATTTTCCGTGACCAATTCGCGATAGCAGCTTAAGGCTTCGGGTTGGTATAAGTCGAAAACTAAGGCCGTGGAATGGCTGCTCACTCATAGATTTAAATTTCTACTTAGGTAGATACGGCTACCAATCTATTCCTCTTGGCTGACATTTGTTCTTTGAAGGTTTTCGGCTATGCCTTTAGAGACTTTTAATAAGAAACATTTCATGACCGCTAGGAATGACCAAGGAATCATCATTTTGGCTTAGCCCAAATCGCCAACCACCAAGCATACTAGGCAAATAACTGGCCTAAAGAAGCCATGCAATGCGCGTCTAGCACATCGCATAGAAGCCCAAACTCAATCCAACTGAAGCACGGCCAAGAAAGCCGTCTGCGGCACTTCGACATTGCCTACTTGACGCATCCGCTTCTTACCTTTTTTCTGCTTTTCGAGCAGTTTTCGCTTACGCGTAATATCACCGCCGTAGCATTTTGCAGTTACATCCTTGCGGAGGGCGCGAACCGTCTCACGTGCTATGATCTTAGTCCCAATTCCAGCCTGAATAGCTATTTCAAATTGCTGGCGTGGTATAAGTTCACGCAGCTTTAGGCAAATGCGTTTGCCAAGGTCAAAAGCACTATCGCGGTGAATGAGGGCGGAGAGCGCATCTACCTGATCACCGTTGAGAAGGATATCGAGCTTCACCAACTTACTTTCCTTGTAGCCAATGGGATGATAATCGAAAGAAGCGTATCCACGTGAAATGGTCTTTAGCTTATCGTAAAAATCAAAAACGATCTCACCGAGAGGTATTTCAAAGCTCAGCTCTACTCAATCTGCCGTGAGGTAAACCTGATTGGTGAGCAAGCCACGCTTTTCGATGCATAGGTTCATTACCTGCCCCACATACTCCGATTTGGTAATGATCTGTGCTTTTATGTAAGGTTCTTCTACCGAGGCCAATCCGCTTTGATCTGGCAGGTCACTCGGATTGTTTACTACCAATAGCTCCCCCTTGGTAGTGGTGGCGCGGTACCCAACGTTTGGTACGGTGGTGATCACGGTCATATCAAACTCCCGCTCCAAGCGCTCTTGCACGATCTCCATGTGGAGCATCCCCAAAAACCCACAGCGAAAGCCGAACCCTAGGGCTGCCGATGACTCCGGTTCATAAACCAGGGAAGCATCGTTGAGCTGCAGCTTTTCGAGTGATGAGCGAAGGTCTTCATATTCATCGGTATCTACAGGGTATATTCCTGCAAAAACCATTGGTTTTACATCTTCGAATCCTTTGATCACATTCTCGCATGGGCGCTCCACGAGTGTAATGGTATCCCCCACTTTCACTTCTTTGGCCTGCTTGATTCCCGAGATTATATAACCTACATCGCCCGCCGAAAGCTCCTTTTTGGGAAGCATATTCAGCTTTAAGGTTCCAATTTCGTCGGCGAAGTATTTTTTTCCAGTATTGACAAATTTCACTTCATCACCTTTTTTGATCCGGCCATTGCGTATGCGGAAATAAGCGATGATCCCCCGAAAGGAATTAAATACTGAATCGAAAATCATGGCCTGTAGTGGCGCATCGGGATCACCCGTAGGGGCCGGCACCCGGTCTATCACAGCTTGCAGGATTTCGGGCACTCCCATGCCGGTCTTTCCGCTGGCGGGTATTACATCTTCCGGCTTACAGCCAATAAGGTCTATGATCTGGTCGGTCACTTCTTCAGCCATGGCACTGTCCAGATCCATCTTATTCAGAATCGGAATGATCTCCAAGTCGTGTTCTAAGGCCAGATAAAGATTGGATATCGTCTGTGCTTGAATCCCTTGCGTAGCATCTACGATAAGTAGCGCCCCTTCGCAGGCGGCAATACTTCGCGATACTTCGTATGAAAAGTCGACGTGGCCGGGAGTGTCTATTAGGTTAAACACATATTGCTCCCCATTTATGGCGAAGTCCATCTGAATGGCGTGGCTCTTGATCGTGATCCCACGCTCTCGCTCCAGATCCATATCATCTAGCGTTTGCTCCTGCAGCTCTCGGTCGGTAATGGTACCGGTATAGTGCAAAAGCCTATCAGCTAAGGTGCTTTTGCCGTGATCAATATGCGCAATGATGCAAAAATTTCGGATGTTTTTCATTCAAGTCTTAATAGTGTGCAAAAGTAGGCAATTGGAGAGGATAAAGCGAGGACGATAAAGCCCGTGGCCCGCGAATTTTCTGGTGGGTACAAATCAGTATATACGTGCGATTTTTAAAGTTTTGCCATGAAGATTCAGTTTACCATTCTCTCGTTCATCGCTTTTATAGGTCAAGTTTTTTGTCAAAATGGAATTTCCATGGAGCAATCAGATAGCCTAACGCTCAACGCTTGCGGTGACATAGTGTTTATTTTGGCAGAAGCCTATAGCAGCGAAAGTGAAAATGAGATCACACTCTCTGGGGTTGACGAAACTCTTTATACAGCAGTGATAAATCCAGCTTATTTTGGAAGTAGCTGGGATGTCGACGGAGACTCGCAACTGAGAATTTTTCAGCTTTCACCTGCCGAAGAGCTTATCGGAACGTATAATTCTGAATCCCATCCCGATGGGTTCGTTTTACAAATCGATGCCAGTTCATTTCGAATAGAATTCCAGACCGGTGCTGGAAGTGGGGCTAGTTTTGAGATGGCTATCTATTGCGATTCGACCTTCAATACTCTCGCAGAAACGAAGTTCAAACTCCCGGTTACGAGCGATTGGTCTATGAGCGAAGAGTTGGGTCTTCCTGTCTTAAAAGTTTGTCCCATCGATAGTTTCGCTATCGCGCTTGAGCCGATTTCTCTCGATCCCGCAGTGCAAAATCCAATTGCAGACTCCATCTTGGTGAAATGGGCAATGGGTGATCGAACGTTTAGAAGGGGTCTGGGGCTTACATCTATTGACCATGCGTATAATGAAGGAAAGGCATATTTAGCGTCTGTCCATAGAGTCCGCTATCTGCCTTGCACATGTTCTAAAAACAGTCGCTGACCAATGTCAACTCCTTGATTTTTAGAACTGCGCGCGCGTGGCTATCGAACGCTTTGATCTAGCCACCCGACTTTATGGCCAGACACTATTTAGTCACCCGCATGCCGAAGAGATTGTGGCTACGCATTAATGCCTTTGTCTCCGCACTACCTGCCTCGGACCAATCTTAATTTTATACTTTTAGACCCTCAGCAAAGAACCATGGAAGCAAAAACATCATTTACCGAACAGCAATTTAAATACCTTCAGGAGCGCGGGATTGACGATGCCAAAATGAAGGAATATCATTCCATCCTAGTCAATGGATACCCATTTATTCAGCTCACCGCAAGTTGCCAGCTAGGGCGGGATATCAAGAAACTGGATGAAGCTCAGAAAGGTTATTTCAGCGACCTATACCGTTCTAAGAACAGAAAGGTCTTGAAGTTTGTACCCGCCAGCGGTGCTGCCAGCAGAATGTTTAAGGATCTTTTTGCAGCATTGGAGAGTGGGCACACATCCCAAAAGATTGATGGGTTTTTTGAAAATCTAGATGCTTATGCTTTCGCTAGCGAGCTATTGGCCGCCGCCAACCTTCAGCAGTCCACTTCCTTTACAAAAGAAGATAAAATGGGTTTGCTAAAGGCGCTCCTTTCTGAAGATGGCTTAAATTACGGAGCCATGCCCAAAGGATTGATCAAGTTTCATAAATATTCAGAGCGTGATAAGCGCACCGCCTTTGAAGAACATTTTCACGAAGGTGCCGCCTATGCGGGGCACTCGGGCGATGTTCACATCCATTTTACTGTCCCTGTCGAAACGAAAGAAGAAGTAGAAAACCACTTGGCCGGGCTGAAGAAAAAACTCGAACCCCAGTTGGCAGTAAAATTCACGATCACCACCAGCGTACAAAAAGAATCAACCGATACTCCGGCCATTTACGAAGACACGAAAGAGTGGGTAGAACTTGAAGGTGGTGAGCTCCTTTTCAGGCCTGCTGGCCATGGTGCATTGCTCGAAAACCTAAATCAGCTCGATGCCGATATTATTTTTGTAAAGAATATTGATAATATAGTGCCCGATCGCATGAAGCCTGCCACTGTGGAGTATAAGGAGAGTCTGGCAGGATGCCTTATCGAAGCCCAAGAAGGTATATTTGGGTTTTTGGGACAGATGGATAGCGGTATCTTGAACCGACGGTCTTGTGATGATTTTATCAAAAGGTGGTTTGGGTTTGATAGTGCTTCATTTGATCAACATCAGCTGCGTGAATTTCTAAATCGCCCATTGCGCGCATGTGGCATGGTAAAGAATGAAGGTGAACCTGGCGGCGGGCCTTTCACGGTATCCGAAGCGACTGGAAAACCCTCCCTTCAGATCGTTGAGATGGCGCAGGTAAATCTCGAAGACCAAAAACAAAAAGATATTCTGCAGTCGGCATCCCATTTCAACCCGGTAGATCTCATACTGGGTACCAAAGATTATAAGGGACAGCCCTTTGACCTGTTGAAATTCAGAAAGATGGAGACCGGAATGGTCGTAAATAAAACCTTTCAAGGCCGCGATATTCGAGCCCTCGAACTTCCTGGACTTTGGAACGGCTCTATGCATCATTGGAATACCATATTTGTGGAAGTGCCGATAGAAACCTTCAACCCTGTGAAGACCGTATTCGATCTCACCCGTGAGGCCCACAGGGGATAGAATAGGGCTGCAACGCTTAGCGCCACTTGGATTTTAAAAGTCCTTATACCTTCAATTTATCTATTTTTGCACCTTCATTAAGAGAAGTATTATGTCTAATATACTGGTAGTAGGGGCTAAGGGCAAATAGGGACAGAGCTGGTTTTGGCGCTGCGGGAGCGCATCGGGGCAGATAATATCGTGGCATCCGACTTGAGCGATAGCCCTTCTGAAGCTTTGGCAAATGGACCCTATGAGAAAATCAATGTGCTAGATGGAGAGCGGCTTCTAGAGGTGATCAAAAAATATCAAGTCACTGAAGTTTACCAGCTCGCCGCGTTACTCTCGGCGACAGCCGAAAAAAATCCTGCCCTAGGGTGGGATTTAAATATGAACGGATTGAGCAATGTGCTCGACCTTGCACGGGATGGTCACATCAAACGAATATTCTGGCCAAGTTCTATTGCCGTGTTTGGCCCAAAAACCCCAAAAGATAAAACCCCGCAGCATACCATCATGGAACCTACCACCGTGTACGGCATTACCAAGGTAGCAGGAGAGAGCTGGTGTGAATATTATAACAAGCGCTATGCTATTGATGTACGCAGCGTGCGCTATCCCGGTATTATTGGCCATAAAAGCGCTCCTGGTGGTGGCACTACAGATTATGCCGTACACATTTTTCATGAAGCCATAAGCGCAGGGCGGTATACGTGTTTCTTATCTAGTGACGCGGCGCTTCCCATGATGTATATGCCCGACGCTATCAAGGCCACTTTGCAACTGATGGATGCACCTTACGACGCCATTGAACTTCGCACGAGTTATAATATTTCTGGATTGTCCTTTACTCCCAAAATATTGGCGGAAGCCATACAGGAAAGAATAGATGGGTTCAAAATAAATTATGAACCCGACTACCGCGACGCGATTGCGAAGAGCTGGCCCAGCAGTATCGATGACCAGCTGGCGAGGGAACAATGGAACTGGCGGCCTGACTATAATCTAGACCGACTGGTAGAAGATATGTTGGAAAATATAAAGCCACTCACGGTATAAACGCACGAAACATTCCGGCCTTTGATTCGTATCGATGGTTATTAAAATCTCCCATGAATCTTCGTTATTTTATACTCATCACCTTTTCTTTCCTGATCTCGGATGTGGTTCAGGGCAATCCTTTTTACCAAATTTCAGATGGTGGTCCGCGTCAAAATTTTACGGACGAAGATGGCCTGCGACAGGGGTATTGGCAGCTCATAGGGGCTATAGCCAAAGAAGAAGGCTTCCGCAAAGATCAAGTCGTGGAAGAAGGGGAGTATCTGGACAATAGGCGGGAAGGCCTGTGGAAAAAATATTACCCCACGGGCGATCTGCGAAGTGAGATCACCTATAGTGAAAATCATCCCTTCGGCTACTATAAGACGTATTATCCAAATGGAAATCCAGAAGAAGAAGGCTATTGGAAAGGCAATAGGAATACAGGTGAGTTCAAGCGTTTTCATGACAATGGGAAAATAGCGCAAGATTTCAATTTCAATTCACGCGGAAAGCGGGACGGTATCCAAAAATACTTTTACGATACGGGTAAGCCACAGCTTACGGTAGAAGTTGAAAATGGGATTGCCCACGGCACCTATCTGTCTTATTATCCAGATGGAAAGAAAAAAGAAGAAAAGCGCATTACCAATGGTGAAGTGGAAGCGCAAAGCGTAAGGAAGTATGAGCCTGCAAAGGCCTATCTGGCCGATGTTACCCTTCCTACCCTCCCTTCTGAAGAGACCAAGCCCGATCTTACCGACCGCCCTAACCTTGAAGTCTTTCGCGAGACGGGATATAATACCTTGTACAATAAAAATCAACAAGTATCACAAGTAGGCATTTTTGAAGCCGGTAGACTCTACGAAGGTAAGTGGTACCGCTATGATGAGAATGGATTGCTGACCAAGGTTGAAATATACCGCGGCGGTCAATTCATAGGCTACGGCGTGATAGACGATTCAAACAAATAAGTATTTTTGGGCGCTCACAGCTAAATGCCCCTTCTGGAAATGGATCAACCTATCCGAATTTACAATACACTCTCCCGAAAGAAAGAAAATTTTGAACCCATCAGCCCGCCCCATGTGGGGCTTTATGTATGCGGCCCCACGGTCTATAGCGACGTCCATTTAGGGAATGTCCGATCGTTTTTAACCTTCGACACAGTCTATAGGTATCTTCACTTTTTAGGGTATAAGGTACGTTATGTCAGGAATATAACAGACGTAGGACATCTGGTAGATGATGCCGACGAAGGCGAAGACAAGATCGCCAAGAAGGCGAGACTCGAAGCATTGGAGCCCATGGAGATCGTACAGAAGTATACCAACGGCTTTCACGCTGTAATGCGCACTTTCAACATATTGCCGCCATCCATTGAGCCTACGGCCACCGGTCATCTCATCGAGCAGATAGAGATGGTAAAAAAAATCATCGCTGCGGGATATGGCTATGAAGTAGATGGCTCGGTGTATTTCGATGTTCGGAAATTTGCCGAAAAGCATAATTACGGAGAGCTCTCGGGGCGCAACATTGATGACCTTATGAGCAATACCCGATCGCTTGACGGGCAGGATCAAAAGCGCGATCCACTTGACTTTGCCATCTGGAAAAAAGCGGAGAAAGGACATATCATGTATTGGCCATCGCCTTGGGGCGAAGGCTTCCCTGGTTGGCATTTAGAATGCTCTGCAATGAGCACCAAGTACTTAGGTCACGAATTTGATATTCATGGTGGCGGTATGGATCTTAAATTCCCCCATCACGAATGTGAAATAGCTCAAAACATAGGAGCTACTGGAAAAGGGGGACAGATGGATCTGGATGCATGGGAATATGCTTACCGTCCAAGGCAGGAAAATGTCAAAATCTGAAGGCAACGGCTTTACTCCCGAAGAGCTCATCACAGGCGATCATAAATTATTGGAGCAAGGCTACAGCCCTATGACGGTGCGCTTCTTCATGCTGCAATGCCAATACTCAAGCACGCTCGACTTTTCGAATGATGCGCTGCGCGCCGCCGAAAAAGGGTATAACAGGCTGATGGAAGGCTTCGAGACTTTGAAAGGACTGACCCCGGCTACCCCTTCTACGGTTGATGTTGCCACCATTCGCCAAGCATGTTATGATGCCATGAACGATGATTTTAACACGCCGATACTTATCGCCAGGCTCTTTGAAGCTGTAAAGCTTATCAATCTGATAAAAGCGGGTACCGAGAAAGCCGCACAGGCCGATCTCGACACCCTTGAGAAGCTTATGTCCGACTTTGCTTTTGATGTTCTCGGCTTTCGTTTAGAAGGGGCATCTGCCCAAAGTAGCGACGAAAAAACTCCGGCCTTGATTGAGCTTGCGATTGAGATTCGAAAGGCTGCCAAGATGGGCAGGGACTTTGCCACAGCTGATCAAATACGGGATGAACTGGCCAGAATAGGGATAACCTTGAAGGACGGTGCCGATGGTACGAGTTTTACCATAGATTAATCTAGGCCTACCAAGGCAAACTAGCTTTCTTATCTTCGGGCTCTTAAATTTCCAACTATGAGCCATTCCAAACCGACACTTTATCTTCTCGATGCTTACGCCCTGATATACAGAGCTTATTACGCTTTCATCCGCACGCCAAGAGTCAATTCTCAAGGGCTCAACACCTCTGCCATGTTTGGTTTCACCAATGCACTGGCCGATATTATCAATAATAAAAAGCCTACCCATATCGCGGTGGCATTTGACATCTCGGGGCCCGTATTTAGAAATGATGACTTTCCAGATTATAAGGCCAATCGGGATGAGACGCCTGATGATATAAAGATTTCTATCCCCTACATCCGCCAGATTATTGAAGGTTTCAATATTCCGATCGTCGAAATGGAAGGCTATGAAGCCGATGACATAATAGGTACTATCTCTAAAAAAGCAGAAAAAGAAGGATTTGAAGTTTTCATGGTCACGCCAGATAAGGATTTCGGCCAGCTGGTAACCGAAAATATTAAAATGCTCAAGCCCGCCCGGATGGGCAATGCCAGCGAAGTGTGGGGAGTGAATGAAGTATGTGAGCGATTTGGCGTAAAGCGTCCCGATCAAGTCATCGATATGTTGGGACTTTGGGGTGACTCGGTAGATAATATTCCCGGTATACCGGGAATAGGGGAGAAAACCGCAAAGAAGCTGCTTGCGCAGTATGATTCGGTAGAAGGACTTATAGCGCACGCCGATGAGCTTAAGGGCAAAATGAAGGAAAATGTGATCGCATTTGCCGAGCAGGGCATCCTTTCCAAAAAGCTCGCTACGATCATTTGCGATGTTCCGGTAGCATTTGACACGAAAGAAATGGAGCTGGAAGAGCCCAATAAGGAAGCCCTGCGGGAACTCTTTGCTATCCTTGAGTTTCGAACGATCTCCGAGCGCTTGCTCGGTGAAAAAGTTGCCGCCAATGATGGGGAGCAGATGGATCTCTTCTCCGCAGGCCATGCTGCTTCGGTGGCAGAATCTTCTCAAGAGATGACCACTTTCTCACCAGAAGCTGTGACCTATAAAACGATAGAGACCAAGGATAAGCGCTCCACTTTCATTCGTGACCTCATGAAGCAAAAAACGGTGTGTTTTGACACTGAGACCACTTCTGTAGATGCCAATAGCGCCAATCTCGTGGGGATGTCCTTTTCTTGGAAAGCAGGTGAAGCCTATTACGTGCCTATTCCAGAGAATGAGAAAGGGGCACAAGCCATTTTGGCCGATTTCAAAGCGTTTTTTGAAAGTGCAGATATTCTTAAAATCGGACATAACCTAAAGTATGATATCACTATTCTTCATTGGCATGGTACTGCCGTAAAAGGCGAAATGTTCGACACTATGCTGGCTCACTACCTTCTGCAGCCCGATATGAAGCACGGCATGGACGAGCTTGCCGAAACCTACTTAAATTACCGGCCTATCAGCATTGAGAGCCTTATCGGCAAAAAGGGAAAGGGGCAGAAAAGTATGCGCGATGTACCGGTAGAAGAAGCCGCTCCCTACGCCTGCGAAGATGCGGATATCACCTATAGGCTCTACGAAAAGTTTTCGCCAGAGATAGAGAAGGAAGCCGGCCTTCGCGATCTTTTCAAAAAAATCGAAATGCCCCTTATGCCAGTGCTTGCCCGAATGGAAGCCCATGGCGTGAAAATAGACGAAGAAGCCCTGAGCCAGATATCCGAAGAGCTTCTCAATGAAGCCAGCATATTGGAATCAGAAATCTACGAAGTGGCAGGCCATGAATTCAACCTCGCGAGCCCCAAACAATTGGGAGTGGTGCTATTTGATGAGCTCAAGATTTCGGAGAAGCCCAAGAGGACCAAGTCGGGGCAGTATGCCACAAATGAAGAAACCTTGATGAAGCATGCCGAAGATCATGCTATCGTAGAAAAAATACTGGAATTCAGGCAGATATCCAAGTTGAAGAGCACTTACGTAGACGCCCTTCCCGAATTGATCAATGAGCGCGACCACCGCATACATACCACCTACATGCAGGCTGTGGCCGCCACCGGCCGCCTTAGTTCGGTAAATCCCAACCTCCAGAATATTCCCATTCGCACTGCACGCGGCCGCGAGGTGCGCAAGGCATTCGTGCCTACTTCAAAAGACCATTTGATACTCGCCGCCGATTACTCTCAGATAGAATTGCGTCTTATGGCAGAGATGAGCGGCGATGAAGCAATGCTCTCGGCTTTCAAGGCCGAAGAAGATATCCACTCGGCCACCGCGGCCAAAGTTTTCGGAGTAGAAGCCGCAGAGGTAAGCCGCGATATGCGTAGCAAGGCCAAGGTGGTCAATTTTGGAATCATCTATGGCATATCGGCCTTCGGGCTTTCTCAGCGCATCAATGTTTCGCGCTCCGAGGCAGCTGAGCTCATTGAAAACTACTTCGATAAGTATCCCGGAATAAAAAAATACATGGACGGGCAGGTAGAATACGCCCGCGAGCATGGATATGTGGAGACCATCATGAAGCGCCGCCGCTATTTGAGCGATATCAATAGCCGCAACCAAACGGTACGCGGATTTGCAGAGCGAAATGCCATCAACGCACCTATTCAGGGCAGCGCCGCAGATATGATCAAGATTGCCATGATTAAAGTAGACCGCATCTTTACAGAACAAGGGTTTAAATCAAAAATGATCCTACAGGTGCATGATGAATTGGTCTTTGACACCGTGCGTGAAGAGTTGGAGACCGTTAAACCCCTTATCGAAGATGCGATGAAGACCGCCATTCCCCAGCTTGACGTACCGATTACTGTAGATATGGATCAAGGGGATAATTGGCTTCAGGCACATTGATTAATTTACCAGTAGCGAAACCTTATTAGTTCTGAATCAGTAAAAGTTCATCACACAGACGAAGTTATGATTTGTTGCCAAGGCTCCCGTGCCATGCAGCGATCGGTCTAAATATGAAACTTACGCTGAAGAACTATGAAGAAAAGCTATGTAATTTTACAATCTTTAGTGATCGCAGCCCTGATCACGTCCTGCGGAGAATCAACTACCGTAGACCAAGAGCTTACTTCTACCGAAGTAACGCAGGCATCGCTTGACCCCGGCATCTTCCAAAGAGCTTCTAAGGTTCAGGATATTTTTTATTCAGTCCCATCGCCTATGGATATGGCCTCTATCTTGAAGAAAGTTGGTGCCGAATACGACATGGGACTGCTCAATGACGTAAAAAAAGTGGGCAGCTATACAAGCGCTAGAAGCCGTGCCTTAAATCTCGGTATCTACGGTGCTGACCTGAGCTACGCAAGTATCTTTAGTCAAAATCAAGAATCTATAATTTATTTGTCCTGTTCAAAAAGGCTCGCTGATAACCTGGGTGTTACCAAGGCTTTTGACGAATCTACCATTGAGCGTATGGAAGCCAATGTTGAGAACCGCGATTCGCTGCTCAATATTATTTCAGAGACTTACTATATGCTTGATGCCTATCTGAAGGAGAATGACCGTGACCATATCTCGGCCATGATCATAGCAGCCGGATGGATCGAAGGGCTTTACTTGGCCACGTCAATAGCAGATAGAAGTTCCGAAGCCGATCCTGTATTGGTAAAGCGCATCGCGGAGCAGAAGCTATCTATCGATAATCTGCTGGAGCTGGTTACTGCCTATAATTCCAGTAATGTATTGGATGATATCCTTGATGATTTGAATGAGCTCAACATGGTTTTTGCCAATGTGAGTATCGAGAAAGAAAAACCAAGTATCAGCAAGACCGCTGACGGAAAGACCGTGATAGGCGGAAAGACCGAAACCAATATGTCTCCAGAAACCTTGAGTGAGATCACAAAGCTGGTTGCAGATATCCGTGGTCGGTATATTAGTTAATCAAAAATTTCAGCTATGAAAACGAAGTTATTTTTAACGGTTTCGGCCGTGCTATTAGTCAGTGCATCATCATTTTCGCAATGCAGGAGTTTTGTAAAAAACAATTGCGGTGATGCCATGGGAGAGTACATTCCCGGAGAGAACTTTAACGCTGCTAGGCTCCATCCCGGAGATATGGCGGAGATAGGCATGACCTTCTATGCCGATGAAGACTACCGGCTTTTGATATGCAGTCATCCTATGCTGGGTCAGGTCAATTGGCAATTGATGGATTCTGAAAAGAACGTACTTTTTGACAATACAGAACATGGGAATACCGATTTCTTTGATTTCACACTAGAAGGAACGCAAGAGATGTTGGTTAAAATAAACGTGAGCGAAGAGAATACATCAGCACTGAATCCGCAGGGATGCGTTACGATCATGCAGGGAAAGAAGATGGAAAAATCACCTGCCGACCAGTTCAGCGAGATAAAGCAAGGCGTGAATTGATCGCTTGGGAAATTCGAATAATATTGGAAGTCCAGCCCGTACCGGGTTGGATTTTTTTAGTTTACAGCGGTTTCGCGTTAAGCTCTAGCTTGGCCTAAGAAAAGAGAATGCCACTGGATGGCTCGTCCTGAAGAATCCCTTGCGATGCTTGCGCTTCGATTGATTCAAAAATAATCCGTAAAAAAGCCCAACATTTAAAGTTGGGCTTATAGCTTTGGGGTTATTGTACGATCAACTTCCTGACTATGCTACCTTCATCTATTCGCAATCTCACGAAGTAAATACCATTGACATAGCTACTCAAATCTACCTCGCTGCGGTGCTCTCCAGCAGGCTTACGCCGCATCACATCACGCTGAATGACCCGACCTGATATATCCAATACATCGAAGCCGATTTCGGCAGATTCCGTTAGCGTGTATATAATCGAACTCGAGTTTGAAGTTGGGTTTGGAAAGATATTTAAATTTCTTACCACATCTATGGCATCTACGCCCAAGGTGGTCGAATCAAAAATATTGATGTCGTCGATATAGATGTTATTGCCTTCAGCGCTTTCAAATTCAAATCGCACCCTAAAGGACTCATTGAAAAAGATAGAACTCAGATTATCTATCGTTACTTCTCGCCATTGTTCCTGATTGGTAGGAGTGAACTCGCCACCTACATTATTATCGATGGTAGGCAGTTGATCTGCATTATAAGAAGCCCGCACCAACCAAGTTTGACCACAGTTAAGTGAAACATAAACCCTCAATTGATCGGCAGATTGGTTATTACGCTTTGCGTGAGCATATTTGAAGCGTAGAACCGCATTTTCCGACAGTCCGGTAAGATCGTATGTAGGGCTGAAAAGGTTTTCTGCAGTCGGTGCTGAATTGGCCCGGCCATGCAGATAAAGACTTTTAGATCCGGTATACCCCACATTTTCGCGTAGTTCCCATTTTACTACATCACCTTCAAATCCGGCTGCATACCAATTTTCATCGGTAAGGTCATTTCCTGAAAAGGACTCAAAACTTTCAGAGAAAGGGAGCTGGCCTTCTCCAAGTGGAATTACATTTATAAAGTCTACTTTGGTAATATCGGCACTGCTCGCATTATTGGATACGGAAAGGCTTACTGAGTAATCACCTTCAGTTTCATAAACCACCGTCGGATTTTCTAGCGTCGAAGTGGCTGGAGTACCACCCGGAAAGCTCCACTGCCAAGTGGTAGGACCATTAAAAGATTGGTCGCTAAATGTAATGGAGCGGCCTTCACAGATTGATTCATTTATACTTTTTGAAAAATCGGCTTCGCAAATTATAGGATTGGAATTTACTCCAGTCTCAATAAGATTGTTTTCGGATGTCAATTGATTTCTCTGGGCGGTAGAAGAGAGCAGCGCAGCTCGCATTCTGTTTTTTTGGCCAATGCTGAACATCTTGTAACAGTAGGAGTAATCCATAAAATTTTCAACATTGTCGGTGGTTCCACATGTTACTCCATCTATTTCACATGATGTCCAGCCTATGGTATTCGGAGTATCCGAAACATTGTCGTCACCACCGCAATTAGAAGATAACCCCGGTTGGTTTCCGTTACCCCAAGTATGTAAAAGGTTGAGCCAATGCCCCACTTCGTGGCTTAAAGCGTGTGATAGTGCTGGGCTTCCTGTGCCTATGCGACCTACATATTCTGACTGAATCAAAATGCCGTCTACCAATGCCCCAAAAGGGCCATTAACTGATGATGGAAGGTAAGCGTAGCCGGCTACCCCATCACCGATGTTTGCACAGATCCATACGTTGAGATAGCTCTCCCGCCCCCAACTTGGCGCAATTTCTTTAATGCCATCGCCACCCATAAAAGTTTGGTTGGAAGCGGTCCGCGTTATACCATTGGTGCAATTGCCATTTGGATCCAATTGAGCCAGTTTGAACTCAATACTTACATCGGCCACAAACCCAGCGAAAGTGCTCGACACATTAAAAATGTCGGGATTGCCTGCATTAAAATCTTCGTTTAAAACTTCTACAGCAGATTCAATTTGGCCGTTTGATATATTTTCAGGGCCATTGAAATGAACAATATGAAAAACCACAGGGATGGTCAATATCTCATCATCTTTCTGAAGATTCTTCTTGTAATTTTTGGTTTCTACTTCCAGCGCGGCTGCGGCGATTTCAGCCATAGCTTCTTCTTCGGGGTGTGCATCAAAAAATCGATCCCGCGCATCGTTTATGCCACAGGTGAGATGTTCAGAATCGTGATCATGCGTTTGGGCGGAAAGGACAGTGGTGACCAAAACGGCCACAAACGTTGAGAAAAGTTTCATTCTATGGAATTAGGGTATAAAAGTAAGTTGAAATTGATCTTGGCCGGCGCTGATAGTTCGTACAGGCTTGGACACATAAGTTTACAAGTTTCATTGATTAAACCCTATTATATGGCATAAAACGCGATGAAAGGCTTGAAAACCCAAACGCTAAGACAGCGCTTGATCCATATCTTCAAGCAAGTCTTGGATGTCTTCTATTCCCACACTTAGGCGTATCAGGCTGTCTACAATACCTGTTTCGCGGCGCATATCTGCTGGTATCGAAGTATGGGTCATACTTACGGGATGGCCAGCAAGTGACTCCACCCCACCAAGGGATTCGGCCAGCGAGATTAACCTAAAACGTGCCAATACTTCATGGGCCGCTTCTACAGTATCCGTCCTAAGCGAAAAGGAAAGCATCCCAGTATATCCGTTCATTTGAGATGCCGCCACTTCATGATTTCTATGTGTTGAAAGTCCAGGATAGTATACCTTGTCAACAGCGCTGTGCTCTGTTAAAAATTCGGCCATATGCATACCGTTTGCACAATGCCGCTCCATGCGCAGGTGAAGTGTTTTAATTCCGCGGAGCACCAGAAATGCATCCTGCGGGCCACAGATAGCGCCAGAAGAGTTTTGGATGCGGTACATCTCATTGGCTATACCTTCATCTGAAGTAATGAGTGCCCCCAACACAACGTCGCTGTGCCCCCCAAGATATTTGGTCGCAGAATGCAAGACCAGATCTGCTCCCAATTCCAGCGGCCGCTGGATGAAAGGGGTGCTGAAGGTATTGTCTACTGCCAGCATTGCATTCGAGCCTTTTATGGCATCTGCTATCGCCCGGATATCTATGATATTCATCGTTGGATTGGAGGGCGTCTCAACCCAAACCAGGCGGGTATTCTCAGTGACCAAAGCCCTTACCTTCTCCGCATTATCCATGGCCGTGTAATGAAATTTTATGCCGTACTTGGCAAACATCGTGTTGAACACGCGATAGGAGCCGCCATATAAATCGTTGGTGCTTATCACTTCATCACCGGGAGAGAGCATCTTAAGAACGCAGTCCAACGCGGCGAGGCCACTGCCAAAACAAGCTCCATACGTACCGCTTTCGAGCGCTGCAAGATTGGCTTCAAGCACCGAGCGCGTGGGATTTTTGGCTCTGGAGTATTCATATCCTTTATGAATGCCCACTCCCTTCTGCACAAAAGTAGAAGTCTGGTAGATCGGGGTCATAATAGCTCCGGTAGCGCTATCCGGTTCTATTCCGTCATGTATTGCTCTAGTTGCGAATCTCATAGTGAAGAAGTATTAAACTGCAAAGGGAAGAATGGATCAATTGGATTTTTCGACCGTTTTGGGTTTGCGTACCCGGGTCTCTCGAAGCCACTTTGGCAATATGATGGCTCCAATAAATAAATAGGGATAATAGGATATGAGCCGCCACAACAAAGCCAATGCTCCTACCAGTCCCAGCGGAATGAACTCTTTCAGAAATCCCGAAAATGCGAATTCGGCCACCCCTGAGCTGCCGGGTGTTGGGCTGATAAGCATGATCACCCACATCACCAACTGGCGGGCGTAAATGATAAGCTGATCGCTGAAGCCAGAGAGCAATTCTTGCGAAGGATTGGCAAAAGCTAAAATGAGAAAATTGACTACTAGATACCGAGCCGTCCATGATAGATACGTCGCTCCAAAGGCTCTGAACCAATAAGACTTCGGCTTCCCTTTTAATTCTTTGCTTGCCGTGATGATGTCATCCCCTATCTGTATCACATTATACCGCCACCTGCGTAAGATGGGCAGCCGGAATATTTGCAGTAGCAAGTACTTCAAGCCACGGGGGATGAAGAAGATGCCAACCGTAATCGCCACCGTCATGCAAAAAATAAATGCGTAGCCTATCCAAAACAGCCCTTGGGTACCAAATGAAGCTCCGAAAAACGATTTTTGAAGGCTCACTGGAAATAGGTCAGCAGAGCTTAAGCTGAGCAAAACCAAGATCACCATGGTGATGTAAAAAAGCTCATCAAGCATGGCCGAAACCAAGACGATAGCAGTGCTTTTACCAAGATTTATTTTTTCCCGGTTCAGTATGAACATGGCTATACCTGAGCCACCTACCACACTGGGAGTAAGCGCCGAAGCAAACTCCCAGAGCATTATAACCCGAAAGCTCTGTAGCCAAGAAAGCTGCTTATCGGTAAGGATACGGATCCGGTACATATAGAAAAAGTCGCGAAGTGCCATGGCTACCAGCGCCATAAAAAACCAAAGGCTGCTATACCACGACCAATCTATATCGCTTAAAGAATCTTTGTACGTACGTATTTTATAGCTCCCTGCGCAGTTGGGCACGGGCAAAAATTCAGCTTCATCGCTTACGTTTGGCACACCATCTTCATTGGTATCAATCCATTGATGAGTGCCGCACTCGCCGTCGAGCACGGCTTCATAGCGGGTGTCGGTGAGATTGAAATAAAGCAATACTGCCGCTACTGCCAGCCCGAGAAGAACAGGCAGCGCTATTTTTCGCGGGCTTAATTTTTTAACTATGTCGTCTTCTTCCTGATCCAATCCTTGCCGAGTGAGCTCTTGTGGTTACTTTTGCATTTAGCCCAATAAGCACAAAATTAATCGAATCATCCCTTTATCCATGAAGAATTTCTTTTATCTCCGAACCTGCGATACCTGCACCCACATAATGCGACAAATGCAGCTGGGCGCCGATGTCGAATTGCGAGAGATTAAAGCCAGCCCACCTACCGCCGTGGAGATAGACCGGCTGGCAAAAGTGGCGGGCAGCTATGAGGCTATATTAAATAAGCGTGCCCGAAAATACAATGCTCGAAAATATGAAGAGACGCCCGATGAATCAACGGTGCGCGGCTTATTGCTCGAAGATTATACGTTCTTGAAAAGACCCATTTTAGAACTGGACGATAAGGTAATAGCTGGAAACTCAAAAACTGCGATTTCTCAAATGGCTCAGGTCTTATCCTAGCCATTTAAGAGGTTTGGTTACTTTTGAGGCGATCGAAAAAAAGGAATATGCTGATTTCAATGACCGGTTTTGGGAAAGCTTCCCGTCCGTACGCCAACAAAGTAATCAATGCAGAGATACGATCGCTGAACAGTAAGCAGCTCGATCTAAGCGTGAAGCTACCGAGCGCTTACCGCGACAGGGAGCTCGAAGTGAGAAATGGCCTTGTCGAAACCCTCGGCCGTGGAAAGGTCGATCTATACGTCTTTTTCGAATCACAGGAAGGAGAGAAAAAAGTATCCATTAACCAGCCATTGGCGCTCAGCTATCTCGCCGAGATTCAGTCGCTCTCAAAAGCCGCAGGGCTGGACTCCGATCGAGATGTGCTTGCTACCGTTCTGGCCATGCCCGATGTATTGCAATCTGATAAGGTAGACGCAGATCCCGAAGAGTGGAGCGAAATAGGGCGTGCAATAAGCGATGCTGCAGCGGCATTGGTGAGTTTCAGGACTGAAGAAGGGGAGCGGCTCGACAGGGATATCACAGAGCGGGTGAAAAGCATCGATGCGAAACGGAAGGAGACAGAAGGTTTTCTCGATGACCGTATGAACAGCATCCGCGAGCGGATAGCCAAAAATATTGATGAGTTTCTTCGTGAAGGCCAGGGCGATCGAAATAGAATGGAGCAGGAGATCGTCTATTATTTAGAAAAGCTAGACATTACCGAAGAGCATGTAAGGCTGGCAGGCCACTGCACGTACTTTTTAGAAACCATGAAGGCCGAAGGAATGGTAGGGAAAAAACTGGGTTTCATATCTCAGGAAATGGGCCGCGAGATTAATACCCTAGGCGCAAAGGCCAATCACGTAGAGATTCAAAAGCTCGTGGTGGAGATGAAAGATGAGCTGGAGAAGATAAAGGAGCAGCTTTTAAATATCTTATAATTAGTGAAATCAATAACCGGAAAATGTATTATCCTTTCGGCTCCTTCGGGAGCTGGAAAGACTACGATCGTACGAAGGCTTTTGCTCAGCTTTCCTGAACTTACTTTTTCTATTTCCGCCACATCGCGGGCGTCTAGAACTGGTGAGACCGATGGGGTCGATTATTATTTTCTGAGCACTGCCAGCTTCCGACAAAAGATACAGGAAGGAAAATTCTTGGAATGGGAAGAAGTCTATACCGACCAATACTACGGTACGCTGAAAGAAGAAGTAGAGCGTATTTGGAGCTTGGGAAAAACCGTAGTATTCGATGTCGATGTGGTGGGCGGCATCAACTTGAAGCAGTATTTTGGAGATAAAGCCCTGGCTTTGTTCGTGCAGCCACCTAGTATTACGGTGCTCGCCGAAAGGCTCCGGTTGCGGAGCACAGAGAGTTTTGAACATATAGAAATGCGATTGGCCAAGGCTGCCGAAGAATTGGAATACGCGCCACGTTTTGACCAGATCGTAGTGAATGATGCCCTAGAAGAAGCCAGCGCCGAATCGGCTGCGCTGGTGCGAAAATTTTTGGATGCATGAGAAAGATAGGTTTATACTTCGGCACCTTCAACCCCATCCATGTGGGGCATCTTATCATTGCCAATTTTATGGCAGATTTTACCGATCTTGACGAAGTCTGGCTGGTAGTATCGCCCCAAAACCCATTAAAAGAAAAGCATACCTTACTCGCCGATTACCACCGGCTGGCCATGGCGCGGATCGCTGTAGAAGATAATCCGCGGGTGCGCGCATCTGATGTGGAGTTCAGTCTCACCAAGCCGTCCTTTACGGCGCATACCCTTGCTTATCTAATAGAGAAATATCCGAGCGATACGTTTGCACTGATCATGGGTGAAGATAACCTCCGCTCACTTCATAAATGGAAAAGCTATGAGACTATACTGTCGCGACACCGCATATTCGTGTATCCACGCGTACTCACCATCCAAGAAAAAGATGCGCTAAAAACACATCGCACACGAACCAAAATAATGGAGAGCGAGCAAATCACGAAAGTTGACGCACCGGTAATGAAGCTCTCGGCGAGCTTTATAAGAGATGCTATTAAAAAAGGACACGATGTGCGCTATCTGCTCACCGAGCCCGTGTTTCGATACGTCACAGAAATGCACTTTTATAAGGACTGAAAAGATTTGGCACAGCATTTGGTTTTCCGACCCAAAATAAATCAGATATGGAAACCCAAATCATGTACAACGATCTCAAAAGCGAAGCTAACCAGTTGATGGACAGTGGAGATATAAAAGGCTACCTTACCACGCTTCTATTGATGCTCCAAGTGCGCAAAGAACTTCGCTTGAGAGCAATGAAGCTGTAAGTCCACTTCTTTTATCTTTGCGGTATGAGTGATCTCCGCATTGATAAATTTGCCTGGGCGGTCCGGTTTTTTAAAACCCGCTCCATCGCTTCGGAAGCGGTAAAGACAGGCCAGCTTCTGCTGAATGATCTTACCGTGAAGCCTGCCCATACCGTGAAGCCCGGTGATATTTTGAAAGTGAAGCGCAATCCGATCTGGAGAACCTACCGCGTGAAGGAGCTTCTTAAAAATAGGGTGGGTGCCAAATTGGTTGATACCTATATCGAAGACATTACGCCGGAAGCCGAATTGCATAAGTTGGAGATGATGAAGCTCATGCCTGGCTTCGACCGACAGAAAGGTACTGGGCGCCCCACAAAGAAAGAGCGCCGTGAGTTGGATGACCATGACTTATGGTAGGATACAAGCTACGGCGCGTCGATATCTTAGCGCTTCCTTTGCTCATCCGTCTTTCCCAAACGATTTGGCTACCAACCTTCACCGCCCTATTTGGTGCGACAGAAGCCCATGCGCTCTACGACTATATGCATAAAAGAGAAAAGGTGGAAGCAGCACTGTCTAACCCTGAAAGCTATTTCTTCATTCTCGAAAATGAAAGTCAAAAGCCTAGCGGCTATTGCGCCTATTCGCTCAAAGGCGAATGCATGAGCATCGATAAAATATATGTGGATCTAGCGCTTCAAGGTCAAGGCATCGGCGGGTGGATCATGGATCATTTTTACCAAGCGGCCAATGGGAAAGGAATGAAAATGATGCAGCTCAATGTAAATCGCCGAAATGCCGGAGCCATCAGGTTTTACGAGCGCTGTGGTTTCAACATTGCAGAATCAGTGGATATTCCCGGGCCGGGAAAATATATTTTTGACGACTATATTATGGTGAAGGAAGTCTGATTATTCTATTGAAATGACCCAAAAACCAATGAAGCCCCCAACAAATAAATGCTGGGGGCTTCGGTTTGGCACTCGGTTGTCTCACTAGGGCTCGAACCTAGACTCTTCTGGACCAAAACCAGACGTGTTGCCAGTTACACCATGAGACAATCTTTAAGACTTTCAAGGGAATGATCCCTATTTTGCCTATTGATTTGGGATCGCAAAATTAAAAATTTCTTCCCACCCAAACAAGAGACTGGAAAAATTCACAAAAAAAACCAATCCTTGCCAAGTTCAAAGGGCTGCAAGCAGCGTCGCATCTTAATTTTGCTAATTTCGCAGGCGAAATATATTTCGGATGAACTTTAGAACTGCGAATTTAATTACGGGCTGGGCCGTTTTCCTAATTGCATCAATCGTCTATTTGATCACCATAGAGCCTACGGCAAGCTTCTGGGACTGTGGCGAATTTATAGTAACAGCCTATAAATTAGAAATTGGACATCCACCTGGAGCACCACTTTTCATGCTTTTGGGAAGGCTTTTTTCTGCCTTCGTGTCTACCGAAAACGTTTCGGTGGCCGTAAATGTTCTCTCCGCATTGAGCAGTAGTTTTACCATCTTGTTTCTTTTTTCGAACCATCACCCACTTTGGGTTAAAGATGGTGGCAAAGAAAGGGGTCATTCCTACCCAAGGTCAAATCTTGGCAGTAATGGCCAGCGGTACAGTGGGTGCGCTAGCTTATACCTTTTCAGATTCATTCTGGTTTTCGGCCGCAGAGGGTGAGGTCTACGCCATGTCTTCCCTTTTTACAGCGGCTGTTTTTTGGGCGATATTGCGATGGGAGAGCCTTTCGGACGGTAAGAACGAGATGCGTTGGATCATTCTTATAGCCTATCTGATGGGTCTTTCCATAGGGGTTCACTTGCTCAACCTACTCGCCATTCCGGCCATCTGTTTTGTAGTTTATTTCAAAAGGTATAAGCCAAGCCTAAAAGGTATTATTTATACAGCTCTGGCATCATTGCTGGTGCTGGGTATCATCCAGTCGGGTATTATTCCCGGCACGGTATCCCTTGCTGGAAATTTTGAATTGCTCTTCGTCAACAGCATGGGGCTCCCTTTTAATACCGGTATCATCATCTACGCACTTATCGTGATCGGCGCGCTGGTATTCGGGCTGCACTATACGCTCAAAAGGGAAAAACCAATCTGGAATACCATTCTTCTTGCGGTGACCGTAATCTTGCTGGGTTACTCCACCTTTGCGGTGATCGTGATCCGCTCATCTGCCGATACACCGCTCGATGAGAACAATCCCGAGAATGTGTTTACCCTGCTCTCTTACCTGAATCGGGAGCAATACGGCGACCGACCGCTGCTCTATGGCCATTATTTCAATTCTCCCGCCGAGCCGGGCAATGAACGACTGGATGGAGATCCGGTCTATACGAAAGCCTTCGTGGTTCAAAACACGGCTGGCCGAATGATACAATGGTTCTCCAAAGAATTTGATGCCGAAAAATATATTCAGGATGAAGCTACCCCAGGCCTAATGGTCAAGGAAGAATACATCATTTCAGATGATCGGGTAGGCTCGGTGGTAAATTATGACCGTCGCTTCGAAGCGGTATTCCCTAGGATGTACAGCCCGCAGGAGAATCATGTTAGCGCATATAAATCATGGTCCAACTTTCAGGGTAAGCCGATCAGGACCATCGGCCCAGATGGGAAGCCGACTATCGTTAACAAGCCCACTTTTGGAGAAAACATGACGTATTTCTTTCGCTACCAACTCAACTGGATGTATTGGCGGTACTTCATGTGGAATTTTGCCGGAAGGCAAAACGACGTGCAAGGTCATGGTAGCCTGCTGGAAGGAAACTGGCTCTCTGGACTCGACTTCATTGATAATGAACGATTGGCGCCCCAAGATAATCTGCCAGAGAGCATGACGGATAATTTTGCCTACAATAGATTTTATCTGCTTCCGCTCTTTTTGGGTTTATTCGGGATGCTTTATCAGCTATACCGCCGTCCAGATGATTGGTTTGTCACGATGTTGCTTTTCCTGCTTACGGGCTTGGCCATCGTGGTATACCTTAACCAGACGCCCTACCAGCCACGGGAGCGGGATTATGCCTACGCAGGTTCGTTCTACGCATTTGCAATATGGATAGGGCTGGGCACGATTGCCCTTTTCGATGCCGCTTTTAACGTAAGTCGAAAACAGCTCCAAAAAGTAGGCGCCTATGTGCTGGGGGGAGCTGCGCTCATTTGGGTGGTAGAAGCCTTCCGCGATGGCGGCCATTACTTTTCGTATTCGGTCTTTTATATGGCCATCATTGGTTTGGCTTTGCTCGCATTAATGGTTTTTTTGGGCGCCAGCGCGCGGAAGGGAAAGATGATGCTACCGGCTATTTTGGCGGCATTGGTCACGCTGCCCGTCCCTATATTGATGGGCGCAGGGGGCTGGGACGATCATAATAGATCGGGAAGATATACAGCCCGCGATTTTGCAGGAAATTATCTAGAAAGCTGCACCCCCAATTCTATCATTTTCACGAATGGCGATAATGATACCTTCCCGCTTTGGTATGCCCAAGAGGTAGAAGGCATACGCACGGATGTGCGCGTGGTGAACCTAAGTTTGTTAAATACAGATTGGTACATCAATCAAATGAAGCGAAAAGCTTACGAGTCCGAACCTGTTCCGTTTTCGCTTACCGAAATTAAGTACCGGCAAGGAACCCGTGATGTGGTATACCTTGATGAATCGCGAAATAATGGTCAAGTAGCGGTGAATGTAGATCAAGCCATCGCTTTTATTGCCAATGATAATAACCTGAGGAATATGGGCGGCGCCAAGCTGGCTGTATTGCCTTCTAAAAACTTCTATATACCTGTAGATAAGGAAGCCATGATGCGCGATGGCCGCATAGCCGAAGAAGACTCCGCGAATGTAGTAGACCGCGTAGAATGGCGAATCAACAGAAGTTATTTATTAAAAAATAACTTGATGCAGCTTGATTTATTTGCTACCAATGACTGGGAGCGCGACATTTATTTTGCGGTTACCACCGGCCCCGACAGCTATATAGGACTGGACGAATATTTTAAATTGGTTGGTCTTGCCTATCAGCTTACTCCAGTGAGAACTCCCAAAGGGACCAATCCCAATATGTATGGGAGCGTGGACACGGAGACGATGTACACGAATGTGATGGAGAAGTTCAAATGGGGTGGGATGGACTCGGAAAGCCCTATATATATGGATGAGAATAATCTTCGGATGACCAATAATATCAGGCTTCAGTTTGCCAATCTCTCTGAACAGCTCATCACGGAAGATAAAGAAGAGAAGGCGCTAAACGTATTGGACAAGTGCTTGGAGGTAATGCCTAACCATAATGTACCTTTTGATCGCTTGATGGTGCCCATCATCCAGAATTATTACCGCATCGGCGAGGATGAAAAGGCCAATGCAATTTCTGAAATCGTATTTGAGAAATACGCCAACGAATTTGAGTACTTCATGTCGGTAGATGCGGAGTATGCCGTGCGCATGCAGCAAGATATTCAAACAAGCTACGCAGTGCTTCAGCGTGTCCATGCCTTTGTGACCCGGCTCTATCCGCAAGAGGGGCTAAAGGAAAAATTCGATGAGCGGTTTAAGGCGCTTGATGCGGTCTTTGACCAAAAGATAAAAGAAATGGATCAGTACCGCTTGCAGCCTACAATGAAGTTCTAAGATGGTTTATTTGGCCAAAATGCCCGGAATGGTGCAGAGCTTGGCATCGGAATTAACATGGCGTATGGCCACCGAAGAAAAAGTAGTTTACCTCACCTTTGATGATGGTCCGCACCCCACTATTACAGATGCCGTGCTGGATATCTTGAAGTCTTATGATGCACTGGCCACTTTCTTTTGCATCGGTGGAAATGTGCAAGCTCAACCGGCTGTTTATGAGCGTATAGTTACTGAAGGCCACGCGGTGGGAAATCATACCTGGAACCATATGAGTGGGTGGAATTTCACGGATTTTTCTTATTTCAAAAACGTGTTGGAGTGTAATGAACTGGTAGATTCAAAGCTGTTCAGACCGCCTTACGGCCAAATAAAACCATCGCAGATTCGCGGCTTGAGCAAGCGCTACGATATCGTGATGTGGGATGTGCTAAGCGCTGATTGGAGCAGCGATGTAGCGCCAGAAAAATGCCTTTCCAACGTATTGGATAACGCGAGTTCCGGCTCTATTGTGGTTTTTCACGATAGCGATAAAGCTGAGAAGAATATGCTCTATGCTTTGCCGAGAGCATTAGAGCGGCTCTCGGCCAAAGGATATTCGTTTAAGGCACTATCGGCTCGATTATCAAATAAATCGAAATAAAGGTTCAAAGCAAAAAGAAGTAAATGCAGGGGCGATTTTTAGAGATACGGCTTTATGGCCGCTAAGAGTTCTGACTTTGGAATGGCTCCCGACTTTCGCCATAGCGATTTACCATCTTTAAAGAGTATAAAAGTAGGCACTCCGCGTACGTTAAAAGCACTGGCCGCTGCGGGATTTTTATCAATGTCTACTTTTAAGATCTTGCCACCATCACCAAGGTCGGTGGCAAGATCTTTGAGTATTGGGGACATGGTTTGGCATTGTCCGCACCACTCAGCAAAAAAGTCAACCAGTACGGGTTTGCCACTATTGATAGCAGCCTTGAAATCGCCCATAAAATAAGTGATTGATGATTAATAATATTTGATAAACGGATGTGAACTAGCTCAATGCTTAGATCACATTTCGCTTCGGACCTTCCATTACCATCATTTTCTTGAACAAGGCTTTACGGTAAGTGGGAGAAACCGGTATATCCTGATCCCCTATAAAAAGGGTACCGCC
The DNA here is from genome assembly GCA_963836915.1 of uncultured Cryomorphaceae bacterium. GTDB lineage: Bacteria > Bacteroidota > Bacteroidia > Flavobacteriales_D > Cryomorphaceae > Cryomorpha. The sequence goes on from CAWILH010000002.1 coordinate 2,972,032, forward strand.
TTCTATTCGGTCTATCGAGTCAATATTCACCACGTACGAGCGATGGGTCTGGGTAAATAATGATTGGGGCAGATTCGACCAAAAAGACTTTAGGGTATTGTATACCACATGTGGCTTTCCTTCAGAAAATACTTTTACATAATCTCCGTAGGCCATTACGTAATCTAGCTTATCTATAGGGATTCGTACGAAAGTGCCATCTTCTTTGATGAAAACCGAGCGTGGCAGTGGGGCGCTGTTGGCAGCCATACTTTCTTCTACCCTGGCTATCGCTTTTAAGAATCGAGGATAATCTGCGAGAGGCTTATGGATGAAGTCTATCACGTCCAGCTCAAATGCATCAAGGGCGTAATCACGGTTTCCGCTTATCATTATTACTTTGGGGCGTACTGGTAATGACCGCAGAAATTGAATACCAGTCATTTCTGGCATTTCAACATCAAGAAATATAAGATCTACATCATTTTCGAGTAGGTATTCCGACGCGTTGGCACCGTTCGAAAAGCTTCCAGCAAGGTGGACAAGGGGCGTTTTTTTAATAAATTTGGCCAGCGTAGTTTGTAATACGTGGTCATCATCTACGATTATGCAATTCATTTTTTTTGTTCTTTTTAATTTCTAAATCAACGGTATGGTAAATGGTGTTCAACAAAATCAATGCTTCGCTTATTTTATCCGCATTTTCTTTTGAAGTACTGTTCGCAATATTTACGATCACATTTTTCAAATCATAAGCGCCCAATAATTCAAGTGTGGGCGATATGCGATGAGCTGCTGAAAGCATCGATTTTTTTGAAAAATCAATACTGTTTCGCTGAAGATCGTCCTGCAAGTATACCAATTGTTTTAGAGTTGACGTCATAAGTTCCATAAGAAATTCATTATCGCCGTCGGCCAAGGCTCTGTATCTCACAAAAGAAACTCCATTTTTTACGCCGCCCGGCTTTGCTTTGCTCGGATTGTTACCGCCTTTTTCAGAATTGTTTTTAAGCAACATTGTCAGTAGGCCGACCATTTTTTCTTGGTCTATGGGTTTCGGGAGTACATGGTCAAAGCAATCTTCACGCATCGAATCACTGATGTCGGAAAGCGTTCCCGCCGTAAGCGCCACTATGGGCAGTTCGGGTTTAAATTTCTTAATGGTACTGCCAGCATCAAACCCATTCATTATAGGCATCTGCACATCCATTAGCACTAGATCGGTGTGACGCTTGATCGCCATTTCTACTGCTTCTTTGCCGTTGGTTGCGGTAATCGTTTCACATCCCCATAGAGAGAGTTGTTTTTTTAATACCATTAAATTTAGGGCATTATCGTCGGCAGCTAGGATCGTATAGCCGGACAGAAATTTTTCTCCGGTCGTAGTTTTGTCCCGCTTGGCTTCAAGTTCCATTACTTGGTTATTTGCCGGAAGGCCGGCTTTAAGGTCAAACCAAAATTCTGACCCTTCACCCACGGTGCTTTCTACATTTAGCTTGCTGCCCATTAGTTTTAAAAGTCCGTTGCTTATGTTCAGCCCCAGGCCGGCGCCCCCGTATTGCTCACCGATCGATGCCGAAGCTTGGGTGAACCGATCAAAAATTTTGGCCTTTCCATCTTCATTTATGCCTATGCCTGTATCGCTTACGCTAAACCTTATGCAAGCGTGGGTAGCTGTTAGGCTAAGTAGGTTTGCATTGATACTTATAGTACCGCTCGTAGTAAATTTAAGCGCGTTGCCTACCAGATTATAGAGAATCTGGTTTATTCTCATCTTATCAATGCACAGGTTTTCCGGTATTTCTAGAGGCGATCTGAGTATCAGCGAAAGCTCTTTTTCATCTGCTTTTATTTGTAAAGAGCTTTTCAGATCACTGAGGAGATGGTGGATATTAATGGGTTGTATGTTTATCTCCAGCTCTCCTTCTTCGATTTTCCGAAGGTCGAGAATGTCGTTAATTAAAGCCAGCAGATTGTGGGATGATAAGCTAAGGGCGTGCAGGTACTCTTCTTGTTCTGGAAGGTGTGGATCACTGAGTAGAATATTGGCCACACTTGTCACTATGTTCAGCGGGGTGCGGAGTTCGTGGCTTACCGAAGAGAAAAAGGCGTCCTTGGCTTCGGCCAATGCCTGGGTGCGATCTCTGGCTTCTGCGAGGCGTGAATTTTGGAACTTTAAAGATGATTCAAGTTCTTTCTCTTTGGTGATATCTTGAAATAGGCCGTAGAGCTTAGCTATTCGGTCGGCAGAGCTACTGGCTATAGGCAGGCCCACTACGCGCACCCACTTTTTATTGCTTTTGGCAGTGGTTATCGCAAGTTTAAGATCGAATGGATCGCCCTTGCTCACGGCCTTGCGCACGGCTTCGGTTATGATAGGTCTAGAAGCTTCATCATAAAATGAAATTGCATCTTCAAAAGATGGCTCTTTCTTGCTATCTACTTCGTGAATTTGAAAGGTTTGTGCTGACCAGCTCACCTTTTCATTGACAATATCAAGCTCCCAGGTACCTATCTGGGCGATCCCCTGCACTTCGAAGATCAGGCTTTCTTTTTTAGATAGTTCGTTCCGGAGCTCCATTCTCTCCGAAATATTGTGACCGATTCCGAGCACATACGTCGGCAGGCCGCTATCGTCCAGTTCTATTTTGAGCTGTAGACCAAGCCATACCATTTCTCCTTTTTTATTTACGATAGGAAATTCTAAATAGGATTCTTCTCTGCCAACCTTGATCTGATGATTATAGCCGCTCACTATTTTTTTGAACCATCGCGGATGGATGAGTTTCCAATACTTCAATTGCGCAAGCTCTTCGGAGCCATAACCAGAAAGCTCACGCATACGGCCGTTAGCGTATTTGAAATGTCCTGATGTGTCGATTTCGAAAACCAGATCGTTCAGGCATTCTACAATCTTTTCAAAATGGGCAACCATATTAGCTTGAAACTTTGAACTTGGTAATTACGAAACCTTTCAAAACGAAAGGCATCGGAGCGTTAAAATCTAACCTTCGGTGCAGGCCGATCGGTAATAGCACAAGGGTAAAGTTAGTATAAACCTAAGTTTGATCATTTTTCTAATTGGGAGCGGCTATCATAAAACAGTTATGAATCGAAAAGATAGATTATTGGTTTGGAAAGAATTGGGATTCTGCAAGCGTTTAAATTGCCTAAAACGGAGCTAAATCAGCTTTTTATGTGGTGGGCTGGAATGGGGCTATGGTAAGAGATTCCAATGTGAGCGGGGCGGGTTGGAACCAAATAAGTCGGGTGCTGAGCGGTCTTAGTCCTGCTTTTCAATTTATTTGCATGAATCTCAGGAAAGACTACTTTTGTGCTTCTCAAAAATTGCCCGGGTGGCGGAACTGGTAGACGCGCTGGATTCAAAATCCAGTTCTTTCGGGAGTGCGGGTTCGATTCCCGCCCCGGGTACAATTTTTTTCTACTATTGGGTTGTACCCATTCTCTAATAGATTCATCATTTGAAGTCCCTGACTATACAGGGACTTTTTATTTGGTCATCCTTAATTTTCAGTTACTACATGTTCTTCAGATCAATATACCTTCGCTAAATTTTGGGATCTGTCGAAATTATTTATTTGAAAAAATAAAGCGTCGCAGGCTAGGCAGTTCCTTGAGAAAACGCTAATTGCTCATTGCTTTTCTATCGCTATTGAACCTAGTTTAATTGCAATCTGTCGAAATTTAGTCTAACTTGCGACCTCCCGCAGAAGAAATTCTCTGGGTTTACCAATTCAATTTAAACCAATCGCGGGGCGTAAGAGCTTTGCCAAAACCGTTATCTCATGATGAAATCTGCTTTCGCCACAGGTCTGTCCTGTTGTGTATTACCTAAATTGTCGGTTCTCAGAATCGCCTGTCTTACTCTACTAATCTCAATTTCAAGCCTGTCCACTGTTTTCGCTCAGGGCGAGATATGTGCAACTGCCGTAGCTGTGACGCCCGGAGAGTATACATCCAATGGCCCTGCTACCGGTAACGGTGCTTCAAATGAATGTACTTTTCCAATCTCGGGAACCGCAACTCATGCTGATTGGTATAGCTTTACTCCAGTATTGAGTGGAACGATATCGGTTTCTGCATGTGAAGGTGGCGCTGATACCCGATTATCCATCCATTTTGGTTCATGCGAGTCTTTATCGTGTTATACAAATAATGATGATGCCTGTTCAACAACAGCCACATCAATGACTGAATTTGCGAGTGAATTGACCGATCTCTTAGTTATTGCTGGGACGACCTATTATATTGAGTGGGACTCAAGGTGGAATACGCTGGGCTTCGATTGGAGCTTGGAATTTACACCGGCCAATGACGAGCCCTGCGATGCGACTCCAATTGCATGTGGAGAATCAATCGCTGGCACAACCGCTGGCGCAAGCGCCAGCGGAGTTGATGCGATTTGTGGAACAGGAGTAGACAACGATGTATTCTTTTCGCTTGAAGCTACGGGCGGACTGGAATATACCGTAAATGTTAATGGAGCTAATCATGATGGTATTCTTGCGGCTTTCACAGGAGACTGCAACGAGCTTACGCAAATAGCGTGTGCAGATGATAACGTGTTTGACGGCGGAATTGAAACCGTAGTTTTTATGGTTACCGAATCCCAAACAGTGACTATCCAGACCTATGATTGGGGTGGTTCTTCAGATTTTACAATCGATGTAAGCTGCACCGCTCCTGCCAATGATCTATGCACTGAAGCAACGACCCTACCGTTGCGTGCCCCTGGCACATGCGAAGGAAATGAAGCCATAGGAACCACAGAAGGCGCTGCTTCGGATAGCTTGGCTGGTATTTGTGAAAGCAGTAGCCCAGATGTATTTTACCGATTCTTCTCAGGGTCCTTCTCAACAATTATAATAAATCGAAATTCTATTTCCGCTACCGATCTGGTCATTAATCTATTGAATGATGATTGTACTGCAAATCAATTATGTGGATTTGGCGGCGGCTCATCCACACTTGAAGTAGAGCCAAACACTTTTTATAAAATCAGAGTGTCGACAAATATCAGCTTTGGTAACGTTGGTACCTTTGCGATTTGTGTAGAAGGGGTATATGACTGCCCGACGCTTGATGCAAATTTTGGGGATATTTGTAATGATGGAAATCCGAATACCGGGACTGATGTAGTCGGAGAAGACTGTATTTGCTCAGGCTCTGCTCCACCTGCCAATGATCTCTGCGAAAATGCAGAAACGCTTCCTGTCAATCTTCCTGGTGACTGCGCTGGCAATGAAGTAACGGGAACGACCATAGGCGCATTGCCTGACGACTTTGTGATTTCTTGCGATTTCTCACCAAATCCCGGTGTCTTCTACACATTTAATTCCGGGTCGTATTCGTCAATGATTATAAATTATTCTTATATCACGGCCAGTGATTTGGTGATAACCGTTAAAACAGGCTGTGCAGGTGACGAGATTGCTTGCAGCATAAATAGTAGTTCTGTCGAATTTTCAACTATACCAAACACAGATTATATTATAAATGTATCGAGTATAATATTTTCTGCCCAGTCTCAAGCTGGAAGTTTTAGCATTTGTTTGGAAGGGATCTACGATTGCTCTATATTTAGTGGGAATATAGGTGACCCATGTGACGATGGAAACGCAGGTACTAGCGGCGACATCATCGTCGAAGGTTGTTCCTGCCTAGGAACCCCAATACCGGCAAATGACCTTTGTACCAACGCCCAAAACCTGAATGTAAACTTACCTGGCGACTGCGCTGGTAACGAAACATCTGGAACCACTTCCGGAGCTTTGGTGGATATTTTTTCTGAAAATTGTGATGGCTCAAATCCGGGTGTTTTCTACGCTATTAATTCGGGTTCTTATCCATCCATCAATATTAACTACTCAACCACGGATCCTGATGTAGATCTGGTTGTCACAGTTAATACGAATTGCTCGGGAGAATCTGAAAATCAAGTGGCATGTGATTCCAACTCAGATATTGAAACGTTTGAAGCTGAGCCCAATACAGAATATATTATTCATATATCAAGCAATACTTTTTTCGGGAGTACTGGAGTCTTCACTATTTGTGCCGAAGGAATCTATGATTGTACTATCCTAGAAGGTAATATCGGTGATGCTTGTAATGATGGCAACCCCGACACAAATAATGATGTTATTTTAGGAGACTGTTCATGCGTTGGAGTGTATGATTGTCCCGCCCTATCGGCAAACATTGGAGATGCTTGTGATGATGGTAACGCCGATAGCGACAACGATGTGATCACTGCTGATTGTACTTGTTTGGGTTCAATTACTTTTGATTGTCCTGCCTTATCGGCAAATATAGGTGACCCCTGTGATGATGGGAATGCCAATACAAGCGGCGATATTGTTTTAGAAGGTTGTACTTGTGAAGGCATTCCGATCCCTGCCAATGACCTTTGCACCAATGCAGAAGTTCTAGGGGTAAATAATCCTGGAGATTGCGCCAGCAATGAGACCACAGGCACCACGGCAGGAGCGCTGCCATCTCCAGATTTAGGAACCTTTGCTTGTGAAACATTTGCACCCGATGTTTATTACAGCTTTAATTCGGGTGATTATGATCAATTGCTTGTTAATCTAAATACACTGGATGCAACCGATTTAGTACTGAGTGTTTATGAAAGTTGCGCTGCAGACACAGAATCAATTCTGGATTGCAATATCGACATAAATCAATCAGAGTCAATAGCTACTAGTACCAATACTGATTATATCATACGTGTGCATTCTTTTGATTCTGTAGGAGCAGGAAGTTTTCAAATCTGTATTGAAGGTACCTACGATTGTCCTGCCCTATCGGCAAATGTTGGTGACGCTTGCAATGATGGTGACCCAGCTACAATAAACGATGTAGTCACTGCGGCCTGCGCATGCCAAGGCACTGCATCTCCGCCAGGTACCCTTACAGGAACGGCCAACTGGACGAGTGCCTGTGGTAGCCGCGATATGACCGTGAAGCTCTACACTCCTGGTACCTCGCTTCTCTTCCAGACCTATAATACGACGATCACTGCTTCGGGCAGCTTCAGCGTGCCAGGCATACCTTCCGGTACTTATGATATTTTCGTGAAAATAGATGGATACCTGCAGAAGGGCTTTCCAAGTGTGAGCATCAGCACCTCCGGTGGCTCACTCGCAGTGGGAGCCATTATAAACGGAGATATCAACAATAGCAACGGGATCAATATATCTGACTTAACGTCGCTGTCATCATCCTTCGGGCTTGTAGAAGGCGATTCGGGCTATAACCCAGATGCCGACCTGAACTGCAGTGGTGGGGTGAATATCAGCGACCTTACGCTCCTGAGCAGCAATTTCGGACTTTCAGGCGCTGTGCCGCCCATCCTATTTGGCCCGCTCGATTAATTGTTTTTTTCATGGTTGATAAAGGCGCCCCGATAGTTCGGGGCGCTTTTTTTTTTGAATGTTCATCGCTATTATAAGCTTTGTACCTCGCTCTTCCTTTAGCATTATTTCCTTCATGAGAAGACAGTGCTCAAAGTTCTTTATTCCTTGATGAGAATACATTCAACCCAAAATTCGCATTTCGATAGTAACTGTATTGAATAGGGAATACTGTCAGCTGGAATTTTACTATCCATCACTAGATGTAGTTATATTCTCGCTTTCAGTCAATGAATTGATAATAATCATCGACGTATGTCATATTTTTGCGATGAGCTTTTATCTCAGATTCTGAAAAGTAATTGAGCAAAAGCACAATTAACCAATCGAGAATCTGCGATGAAACCTACCAAAACCCTTTTTGGCAATTGCTCCGAGCAACGGCCGAATGATTTACCATCCATACTTATTTTAGGTTTATTTATGCTGGCAGGCATTAATCTCAAAGCCCGTGGTGAAGCGTGTGCAACCACCATTATAATAAATACCGTTTTCAGTGGGTGCAATACCCATTGTTCTCACTTTTGGAGCGATTCACTTTTGTCCTTTCAACGACTAACACATCAATAAATAATGCTGATTCGCACCATCTACTTAACCTGTAAAACACTCAGTACACATTGATTTTATCTTGTTGGAAACAAAATTGCCCGGAAAGTAGAAACTAGCATCGCTCACCTATGAATAAACAAATATATTCGACCAGTAACTTATAAACACTCATAAACACAATTTTATCGATTTTAATTCCTACCTTGTGACGCGTTTTATCGATCTGTGAAGCGCACACATTTCATTTCACAACAGATTTTTTAAACCAATTAAACCCAATCCACCATGTTTAGAACTATATGTATTTTCACCTGTGCATTTGCTTTCTGCACATCGCTCTCCGCACAAAATCTCGAATGGACGGACGCTCGCGAGCAGAGTGCCCAGAAAATGTTGATTAATCCATCAACATACCGAACGGTCTCCGTCAATTTTGATGACCTGAAGCAGGTTTTAATGGCCGCTCCCAGCGAAGGAACTTCTATTGATGACTCCAACTTCTCTATCACGCTTCCTACTCCCGAAGGGGGTCGAGAAGCGTTTACCATCGTTGAATCTTCGGTTATGGCTCCTGCCTTGCAGGCGAGCTATCCCGACATTCGAACGTTTATGGGGGTAGGTCACGGGGCCTATGAGGGCGCCAGTATCCGGCTCGACTTTACGCTAAAGGGTTTTCACGCCCAAATATTGATGCCGGAGAACAGCTTTTATATTGACCCTGTAAGTACTGAAGATCTGAACGTATACATGGTGTATACGCGAGAAGCTTTTTTTGAATCAAATTCCAAAACTGTGGGAGAATGTCTATCAGATGACTTGAGCATCAGTGGAGCACCCTCTCCGGGGTCAAATACTCAACCGGTAAACGGTGGACAGGAATTGGAAGAAATGGATTTTTCGAGCAGCCGTGCCAGTAATGGTACCATATTACGAACATACCAATTGGCGCTCGCCTGCACGGGTGAATATGCTTCTTTTCACGGTGGTACGGTACCATTGGCTATGTCGGCTATGACCACCACCATGAATCGGGTAAACGGAATCTATATTCGTGATCTCAGTCTAAGAATGATTATGGTGCCGGACAATGATGACTTGATCTATTTAAATGGTGCTTTCGACCCATATACGAATGGCAATACGGGAGCTATGATCGGTCAGAATCAAACCGTTGTAAATGCTGTGATCGGCGCTGCTTTCTATGACATCGGCCACGTCTTTGGTTCAGGTTCCAATGCCGGTTTGGCATCTCTGGCAGTAGTCTGCAACAATAGTTCGAAGGCCAGGGGGGTCACAGGTTCAGTTAGTCCAGTGGGCGATCCTTTTGACGTCGATTATGTAGCGCATGAGCTCGGACATCAATTCGGAGCACAGCATACGCAAAACAATAACTGTCAGCGCTCCGCAACATCTGCCTATGAGCCTGGCTCGGCTTCTACCATCATGGGTTACGCAGGGATATGTGCGCCAAACTTGCAGAGCAATAGCGATGCCCACTTTCATAACCACAGCTATAACCAGATGCGCACTTTTACAGCGGTAGGTTCGGGAGACTTTTGCGCTACAGCAACATCATCTGGCAATAACCCGCCTTCGGTGACCGTTCCTTTTAGTGGTTTTTCTATTCCACGAAATACTCCCTTCGAACTTACCGCTACCGCTAGCGATGTAAATTCTGATCCACTTACTTATTGTTGGGAAGAATATGATTTGGGACCTGCCACGGCTTCAGGCGATGCTTCACTTACCAACCCCAGCGGAACTCAACCCATATTTAGATCATGGCCACCCACCAGCAGCAGTACCAGAGTATTTCCACGGCTTTCTAATTTGGTCAACAATACTACCGTGATTGGAGAGCTCTTGCCCTCTTATGCTCGCGCACTCACTTTTAGGTGTACCGTCCGCGATGGTGATCCGGATGGAGGCGGGGTAAACGATGCCCAAGTATCATTTAATGTTGCAGGAAATTCAGGGCCATTTCTTGTAACGGCTCCCAATACCTCTTCTGTGAGCTGGGCGAGCGGCACATCTCAAACGGTAACGTGGAGCGTCGCCAATACCACAGCAGCCCCTGTAAGCTGCAGCAATGTAGATATCTTTCTATCTACCGATGGTGGCTTCACATATCCTACATTGCTATTGAGCAACACGCCCAATGACGGTTCGGCCAGCATCACTGTTCCAAATATTGCTACGACTCAGGCCAGGATCAAGGTTAAAGCTCGTTTCAACGTATTTTTTGATATTTCAAATCAAAACTTCACTATCGCGCAGGTCTCAGCTACGAATGATGCTATCTGTTCGGCGACTACGATTATTTGCGGTGAAACCTTGACAGGGTCTAATCTGGGTGCTACGAGCAGCTCTCTGGGATCACCCTCATGCGCTACTGGAACAGACAATGATGTATTCTATCAATTTGCAGCCACTGCCAATAGCACATACACCATCACATGCAATGGATCTGATTATGATGCAGTTCTGGCCGTATATTCCGGATCGTGTTCGGGCGCACTCACCGAGTTGGGATGCGTTGATGACGGCTTGTCAGCTGGTGACCAAGAAACCTTAATATTCACGGCAGATGAGGATGCGCAGATATATATTCAAACGTATGACTGGGGGTCGAACGGTGGAAACTTCACCATCTCTTTGGCCTGTGATTTTGGCAATGACGACCCATGTGGGGCTATTGCTCTGAGTTGTGGTGAGACCATCTTGGGTTCAACCAATGGTGCCACCGGGAGTAGTGCAGGGTCACCATCGTGCTCTGGTGGAAGCGAAGAAGATCTCTGGTACTCTTTTACTGCCGGGTTGGGGTTTGTCCAAACTATTACAGTCAATGGTTCAAATTTTGACGGGGTTCTGGCTGCCTACACCGGAAATTGTAATGGAACGCTCACCCAAATAGGCTGCTCTGACTCGGGGATCGGCAATGGCTTAGAAGAGTCGCTTGAGCTGAGCCCGGTGGCGGGAACAATCGTGTATATTCAAGTCTACGACTGGTTCACCAATGCCGGTGAGTTCACCCTTAGCCTTGAGTGTGGATTTTCCAATGATTTTATCTGCAATGCGATACCCATCGATTGCGGTGAGAATATTGATGGCTCTACCATCGGGGCGACCGATGACCCTGATATAGGGGCTCCGGAATGTTCCTTTCTCCCAAGTTCGGAGAATGATGTGTTTTTTAAGATTGATGCTACCCCAAATCAAGAGTATACAATAGACCTTAGCGGAATGAATATAGATGGGGTACTCGCAGCCTATTCGGGTGGAGCATGTTCTAGCATGCTCACCGAAATAGCCTGTAGCGATGTATTCTTGGATGGTAATGATGAGAGTATCAGTTTTGAAGTGGAGGCCGCAGAAACAATCTGGATCCAGGTTTATGATTATAATATAAACGGAGGTGAATTCAATATCGCCGTAAGTTGTGAACCTATATTTGACTGCCCTAGCCTTTCAGCAAATATTGGTGACCCTTGCAGCGATGGCGATCCTGACACTTCGGACGACATGATTACATCAGACTGTGATTGCGAAGGTATCATAGTGCCTGCCAATGACCTATGTACAGACGCACAGATGATATGGGTCAATATCCCAGGCGACTGTCCGATTAATGAAGTCACAGGAACCACTGTCGCAGCGACAGATACGGAAGGATATGAATGCGAATCATCTTCTCCCGACGTATTTTACGCCATCAACTCAGGTTCATACAGCAGTATAGAGTTAACCCTATCGGCGATATCTGCAAGTGATCTGGTTTTAAACATTTATGAGAGCTGCGCATCTACCGAAGGGGAAATTCTCAATTGTTCCATAGGTGTAGACCAGGAATTGGAATTGGAAGTTGAGCCTAATACCGATTATATTATAAGGGTGCATTCCCTCAGTTCCGCTTCTGCTGGATCGTTTAATATTTGTGTTCAAGGGCTATACGATTGTCCTGCCCTATCGGCAAATGTTGGTGACGCTTGCAATGATGGTGACCCAGCTACAATAAACGATGTGGTCACTGCGGCCTGCGCATGCCAAGGCACTGCAGCTGGGACGGGTACACTTTCGGGCACCGCCAATTGGATAAGCGCCTGTGGTAGCCGAGATATGACCGTGAAGCTCTACACTCCCGGCACCTCGCTTCTCTTCCAGACCTATAATACGACGATCACTGCTTCGGGCAGCTTCAGCGTGCCATCAATTCCTGCCGGCACTTATGATGTTTTTGTGAAAGTCGATGGCTATTTGCAAAAGGGCTTTGCGAGCGTGACCATAACTAACTCTGGTATTTCGATCGATGTGGGCAATATGATAAACGGAGATATCAACAATAGCAATGGCATCAATATTTCAGACCTTACCATCCTATCAGCAGTATTTGGGCAGATAGAAGGTAGCGCAGGCTATAATCCCGATGCTGACTTGAATTGTAGCGGTGGGGTCAACATCAGCGACCTTACCATCTTGAGCAGCAGCTTCGGGGTTTCGGGTGCAGCGCCGCCCATTCTATTTAGCCCGCTCGATTAATTATTTTTTTCATAGTTGATAAAGGCGCCCCGATGGTTCGGGGCGCTTTTTTTGCTCAAGTCCCATCAAGCAGTAATACCCAATCGCATAATTTTAGTGGCCCGACCAATTGAGCCATCCACGAATGGTTGCACCTGAAATCAAATGCCCAATCTGTACTAAATCGATTCGAATTCTTAGCTAGAAGTGACGACCCATGAACTATAAGAATGTATCGACTAAAATGAGTATCTTGCCATTCTTTTAGAACGTTCTGCGCATTTGCAATAATGCGTGAAGCAATTAATTAACCAATCAAACAACCATTATGAAAACTATTACAACCTTTTTCTTAAGCTATTTATGTGCAATAAAGAATTTTGGATTGCGATTTTTTGCGCTAGTCATTATTCTTCTCTTCGGCACCGCCACGGGTCTGAGATCTGAAACTCTGAGATCTGAATACATCTTAGATTCAAGCTCGGCGCATTGCGTTGATACTAAAGCGCCTTTGCGCGGTCAGGCCTTGCATAAAGAAGTCTCCAATGGCTTCAACCTTGCAGTGCCAATGAATGATCTCTGTGAAAATGCGGTGACCCTGCCAGTGAATCTCCCTGGCGATTGCATATTCAATCAGGTAGTAGGAACTACGGAAGATGCCCTACTAGACGATTTCGTAACATCATGCGATGGAAGTCCTAATCCAGGGGTTTTTTACACCTTCAACTCAGGGTCGTATAGCTCTATAATAGTATCATACTACGCTATCACTGCAAATGACTTGGTCTTAACGGTTAAGACTGGGTGCACTGGTACTGAGGTTGCCTGCGGAGTAAATACCGGAAGTCTTATTTTTTCGGTAACGCCGAGTACAACTTATACTATGAATGTTTCTAGTTTGCCATCCAATCCGAATATAACCTATGCGGGCAGCTTTGAGATTTGTGTGCAGGGCGCCAAAGACTGTCCAGCCCTTGATGCCAATATTGGCGATAGCTGTAACGACGGTAATATCAACACCACCGGTGATGTGGTCACGGCAGATTGCGAATGTGAAGGAACTCTGACCGCCATAGGTGCTCCGCTTACAGGTACTGCAAACTGGATAAGCGAGTGTGGCAGCAGGAATATGGCCATCGTACTATATACTCCCGGCACCGCATCGCTGTTCACTGTTTATTTTACTACGATCTCGGCTTCGGGCGACTTCAGTGTTCCCTTGTTCCCGCTTGGTACCTTTGACATCTTTGTGAAAGTCGTCGGCTATCTTCAAAAGGCCGTCGGCACCGTGACCGTTACCCCTTCGGGCGCTACGATCGCAGTGGGGGAGATGATAAACGGCGACATTAACAATAGTGATGGTATCAACATTTCCGACCTTACCGCCTTATCGGCAGTATTCGGGCAGGTAGAAGGAAGTGCCGGCTATAATCCCAATGCCGATCTCAATTGCAGCGGCGGGGTGAACATTAGCGACCTTACAGTCTTGAGCAGCAATTTTGGTGTTTCAGGTCAAGATGCACCATTGGCCACCGAATGAGTTTTTTTTCCATACTGATAAAGGGTACCCCACTTTTGGGATACCCTTTTTTAGTGTGCCGTGCATGGCATTTAACTAGACGGTGCAAGTCCGTTGTGTGGGTTTGTAGTTACCTACCATTAGCTTACGGCAAGGGTGTCCATTGCGAAGTGGAATCTGAAGGAAGCCTGCGGCAAATTTCCGACCCAAGGAACACGAACATCATCAGGCATATGCAACGCGGATAAGGTTGCTAAACAAACCAAAATCCAAAAGCTACACGGGCGTTGTGGTGTAAATGATGTGGGTACATGGAATGAAAGTTATCTGTCTTACCACGGGAGATCTCACAGACACGTTGAAACACTGGTATGAAACGTGGTCAAAACAAGTTTATCGTGAGAAGTCAGCAGAAGCCATAGTAGCTACTGGAACGAGCTGCGCAGAAGAGCGTAGAAGTCTCACATGATAGCGAAGGGCAGAACTTTGAGAAGTGATAAGTAAATGAATGTTACCACATGAAGGATAGAAAGCAGAAAATATCGAAAGATACCTGTCGGCAGAAGAATAGGGCGGAACCCGAAGGCTATGCAGAAGGGCAGGCTTTTATGTGGATAACTGAAAACAACATCACTAATACCGATCCGTCGGCGTATGATATGCTAGAACACATTCTTTCACCGGCCAACCTTGGCCGTGCCTATAAACGGGTGCGGAGCAATAAAGGCAAGGGTGGAGGTGATAAGATGGAAGTCCATGCATTGGGCGACTATCTTGCCACGCACAAGGATAAGTTAATAGCAGAGATACTAGACGGAACATTTAAACCTAACCCTGTAAGACGGGTAGAAATACCCAAAGCAGACGGGAAGAAACGAAAGCTTGGCATCCCCACGGTTGTAGACCGTGTTGTGCAACAAGCTATCGCACAAATCTTATCACCTGTTTATGAGAGGCGGTTTTCACCGTATAGCTACGGTTTTAGACCAAAGCGCAACCAACATCAGGCATTGAACCAATGCAGGGAAATTATCACAGATGGCCATGAACATGCCGTAGATATGGACTTGGAGAAGTTCTTTGACACCGTAAATCAGAGCAAACTGATAGAGGTACTCTCACGGACGGTTAAAGATGGGAGGGTTATCTCACTCATCCACAAATACCTACGTGCAGGAGTTGTGGTGCGCCACAAGTTTGAAACGACCGCTGATGGTGTGCCACAAGGCGGGCCGCCCAGTCCTTTATTGAGTAACATTATGCTCAATGAACTGGACAAAGAGCCCGAAAGCCGTGGACACCACTTTGTACGCTTTGCTGACGATGTAGTCATCTTTTGCAAGAGCAAGAGGAGTGCAGAACGTACACTGGCAGCGACAACACGGTTTATAGAAAACAAGCTTTTCTTAAAAGTAAACAAAGATAAGACAACGGTAGCCTGTATCTCAAGAATAAAATTCTTGGGATACGCCTTTTATAGTAGAAAAGGGGAAACACGATTGCGCATCCACCCAAAAAGCGTGGTGAGAATGAAAGAGCGAATGAGATCGCTCACATCCCGCAGCAATTGGTGGGGAAATGGGAAGCGAAAAGTAGCACTCAAACAATTTATTATTGGTTGGGTGAACTATTATAAGCTGGCAGATATTAAAACATCGCTACGCCGAATAGATGAATGGTACCGCAGACGCCTACGCAGTATTTTATGGAAACAATGGAAGCACATAAGAACCCGCATGCGGAACCTTGTGAAGCTTGGTTTACCAAAATCTATGGCGTGGCAATATGCAAATACGCGTAAAGCCTATTGGCATACCGCCAATAGTCCTATCGTTACACGTACCATAACCACTGAACGCTTAAGACTCTCGGGCTATACTTTCTTCACAGACTATTACAGGAAGGTGATGGTATAAATTGAAGAACCGCCGTGTACCGAACGGTACGCACGGTGGTGTGAGAGGACAGGCAGGGAAATAATCCCTACCTTCCTACTCGATTGCCATCACTTCCGCATCCATAATGCTGTCTACATCTAGGTTGATGTATTCGGCAAATTCCAATAATTGCTTTTTCACATCTCCCGTCACCTTCGGGTCAAGATTGATGAGGTGATGGAAGATCACATCCTGTATCTCGTTGAGCTCAGGCACGATACCTACACGCTTAAGTTCCAGCAGCGCATGGTGCATATGATATAAAATATCTTGTGCCTGCTCCGAATTTCCGTTGGCTAGCGTGCCGATGCCTTCCAGCATTTTGTCCAACTTGTTGGCGCAGATGAAGTTGAGCTCGGTATGATCCATATCGAAGTCCCATTTCTTGATCTCGTCAATGGTATTGGTAAGCTCTTGAAGGTCGATTTTACCGTTGGCGCCATCTTCGAAGAGCGCCCGCAACTGGATATTAAGTGCCATCTCCAGATTTTTGACCAGCATGGCCGGCGGGTGAAGCTGGCTATTGCGCATCACATTGATCACGTTATAATTGCGGTCATTGATCTTTGAGTAGGAGCTTGCGGCAAGGTCAAGGCTATAGGCCAAGATACCATTGAGCATCTTAATCTGCTCATCTTTAAACATATCGAAGAATGAGAAGCTGCGCTGATCGGGATATACCCTAAAGAGCTCGATGACCTGCGTAAGGTTTGAATCCTGGAAAGTCTCCAGTACCTTCTCGGTAAATTCCTTGTACTCTTCGATCGGAATATCTTCAAAAGCCTTGCCGATAAGGTGATGCTGACCGATATACAAGACCACATAACTGAAGTCTTTTTGACTTAGCGTAACCCGCGAGTTCACATGGGTGCGCCCGATGGCGAGCCGCTGGCTGCCCTGCACCACGCGCTTAAAATCGGTCGATTTGCATGAATAATTAAATACCGATAGCTCATCAGGATCTTCGGCAAAGAGCGAAGAAACCGCATAATGCATCCCTATTTGCGTAAGCGTGAGCATAGATGGCATCACAAATTTCTCATAGACCTTCCGCCCATCGCCATACTCTGGCACATTGGAGTGGGCTTGCGCCAAAAGCTCTAGAAAATTCCCTTCCAGAAGCCCATCGCTCTCACTCTCGGCAAGTTGAATAGCGCGGGCGGCATATTGCAATATCTGGATGGTCTCCAGCCCCGATATCTCGTCAAAGAACCAACCACAACTGGTGTACATCAGGAGTTCGTGGCGCTGCATCTCCAGCAATCGCATGATGTGGGTGCGCTCTCGGGCTTCAAGCTTTTTAAAATTATCATTCAGGAATTTTTCTACCAGCTCGGGCTTTCGGTCTAATATGATGTCGATGTACATATTCCGGATCCCCCAAGGATCATCGTGATACAGCTTCATGCTCTCTTCGTAGACGGCCTCCATCTCATCGCGCAGCCAGTTCAAGCTTTCGCGAAGAGGCTTGCGCCACTGCTGGTCCCAGTCGCCGTGACCGCCCGAACTGCAGCCGCAATCGCTACGCCAGCGCTCCACGCCATGCACACAGCTCCACGATGAGTTCTCATGAATCTCGGCGATATGCTCCGTTTCTACCAGCTCCATGTACTGCGCATAATTAGTGATCTGCGCCAAGTCATTATCCTCGATATAGCGGATGCAATAAGCCAGCGCCATATCTCCATAGCGGTGGTGGTGCCCATAGCTTTCCCCATCAGTGGCGATATGTACCAATTGATCTGACTCCCTAGAATCAAAGGCCGTGGTGAGGTATTTGGCAAATTCTTTCCCATCTTTTAGCAGACCCTTAAAGGCCACTGCCTGTGAGCGTTCGCCATCATAAAAGAAGAGTGTAATGCTTTTGCCGGAAGGCAATTTACAGAGGTATGGAAGCTTGGTGTCTATACCATCCTTCCACTTCTCATCGGCCATGCTGCGGTAGCGCTTGGCCTGTCGGGGGGCGAGCACGGTAAATTTTATACCCTGCTCGGCCAGTACTTCAAGGGTTTCGGTATCTACGGCAGTCTCTGCAAGCCACATCCCTTCGGCCTTACGGCCAAATCTACGTTCAAAATCGCGCATCCCCCATACTACTTGTGTGGTCTTATCGCGCTTATTGGCCAGCGGCATGATGATGTGGTTATACACCTGAGCCATAGCCGAGCCATGGCCACCAAAATGCCCTATGCTCAGCTTATCGGCTTCAAGGATAGATGCATAAGCCTTGGGCCGGTGCACTTCAAGCCAACTGAGCAATGTGGCACCAAAATTAAAGCTGATCTTGGCGTAATTATTTACGATGTCTACGATACGGTCATCTTCACCCAAGATCCGCGATACGCCGTTCGGGCCGTAGCACTCATAGGTTATTCGTTCGTTCCAGTCGTGATAAGGAGCGGCAGAGTCTTGATATTCAATCTTTTCGAGCCATGCATTTTCTCTCGGGGGCTGATAGAAATGCCCGTGTACACAGATATATTTTTTCATTTAATCGCAAAGGTAATCGGATATTAAAGACTGATTTTAAAAACGGCAAAACCCAGGGGTGGAAGGTTGATGGATAAGGTGTTCTCGAAACCATGCTTCGGAAAAGAAACAGACTCGATGGGTTCACCATTGATAAAGCCGCTTCCGCCAAAATCGGATGCATCGCTGTTGAAAATCTCGGTATAGGTGCCGGCATCGCGCACTCCGATCTCATAATTTTGAATTGCATTGCTGCCAAACGAACCTACGACCAATACCGGAGATGTGCCTTCCTTGCCCTTTCGGTAAAAGGCTATGGCAGAGTTCTTACTGTCGCCATAGTCGATCCATTCAAAACCGTCATGGCTGAAATTATTTTCGTACAGCGCTTTTTCCTTACGGTAAGTTTTGTTCAGCGCCTTCACCAGATTCTGTATTCCCGCGTGCTGCTCATAGCCGGTAAGCCCCCAGTGTAGAGCTTCATCATGCTTCCACTCGCTAGATTGGGCAAACTCATTGCCCATAAAAAGCAATTTGGCGCCAGGATGAAAATACATCCAGGAGTAGAGTGCGCGTACGTTTGCAAACTTCTGCCAGCTATCGCCCGGCATACGGCTCAGTATGCTGCCCTTGCCATGCACCACCTCGTCATGCGATAGGGGGAGCATAAAATTTTCTGAAAAGGCATACACTAAGCTGAAGGTGATCTGATCTTGGTGAAACTTGCGGTATATGCCATCGGTACCCATGTATTTGAGTATATCGTTCATCCATCCCATCATCCATTTCATGCCAAAACCCAGTCCGCCGGCGCTCACTGGTTTCGATACCATGGGCCATGAGGTACTCTCTTCTGCTATGGTCTGCACATCGGGAAAATCGCGGTACACCGCTTCATTCATTTCCCTGAGCAGAGAGATGGCGTCGAGGTTTTCGCGTCCGCCATATTTATTGGGTATCCACTCTCCTTCCTTACGGCTATAGTCAAGGTAGAGCATTGATGCTACGGCATCTACCCTGATGCCGTCTATATGGTATCGGTCGAGCCAATAAAGCGCATTGCTGATGAGGAAAGCACGCACTTCATTGCGGCCATAATTGAATATATAGCTGCTCCAATCGGGATGATAGCCCATTCTATAATCTTGATGCTCATAGAGCGCAGTACCATCGAAGCGGATGAGGGCCATGTATATCGCCGGGAAAATGGCTGGGCACCCAATCGAGAAAAACGCCAATATCATTTTGGTGCAACTTATCTATTAAGTATGCCAGGTCTTCGGGTGGGCCATAACGCGAAGTAGGTGCAAAGTAGCTGGTGATCTGGTATCCCCAAGAGCCAAAAAACGGGTGCTCCATGATGGGCATCAGCTCTACATGTGTAAAGCCCATATCGAGCAGGTACGGTATCAGTTCATCGGCCATCTCGCGATACGAGAGCGAGTGATTATTATCGTGTTCCTTGCGCTTCCAAGAGCCAAGGTGTATTTCGTAAACGGAGATCGGCACATCGAGCGCATTCTTTTTCTGGCGGCTTTTCATCCACTTCTCATCCTTCCACGTATAGCTGAAGTCGCTTACCCTGCTGGCCGTGGCGGGCGGCATCTCGCATTGCTGTGCATATGGATCGGCCTTCTCCAGATACGCTCCGCGCTGCGTTTTGATTCCATATTTATACGTCTCGCCAGCTGCTAGTCCGGGTATAAAGCCTTCCCAAATTCCCGATCCGTCCCAGCGGCTGCTCAAGGAATGGGTATTATGCTTCCATTCATTGAAGTGGCCTATTACGGATACCGATTGGGCATTGGGCGCCCATACGGCAAAGTATACTCCGTCAGTCCCATTATGGCTTACGCAGTGACTTCCCAGCTTTTCGTAAAGCTTAAAATGCTTTCCCGATGAAAAAAGGGAGATATCAAAATCAGTAAGGATACTGAACGACTGGACTGGATCGGCTGTCATGGTTTTGGGCAGATTGGTTTAGATTTCCCTAGCTATTCTAGTTCGAAATCAATGGATAAACTAGGTTTCTACAAGCCAATAGAACCTTTCTATTGGCCTTGGAGCCACACTTGCGAAGGCTAAAATAGAAAATAACTTATTGTCTGTTTTCCTTTCGGCAAAAAGGGAGCGGATCTTACGCTGTTTGGGTCGCTCCGTTCACCTTCGGTATATGCGCTCCGCTGCATTTACCTCCGCTGAGAGGGCTGAGCTATCTGGCAGTGCTGCGGTACGCTATCAGTATGGTAAGTTACCATCAAAAAGAAGAAACCTACCAAGAAGACTTATATCCAATAGCCTACAGAAAGATATCCCTTACATTCGCCATATGAATTTGATCACCGGCGCCACAGGAATAGTTGGGTCGCGAATTTTATATGACCTTTTGGTGGCCGGAATGCCTGCAACGTGCCTGAAAAGAGCAGGCAGCGATATGGTGCAATTAGAGAAGGTTTTCTCTTTTTATGGCGGAGAGTCGGCGGTGGCATTGCTGCAAAAGGTGAACTGGATAACCGGTGACCTGCTGGATGTGGAATCGCTCGAAATGGCCATGACCGGAGCCAGCCAGGTGTACCACGCCGCGGCATTGGTCTCCTACCAAAAAGCAGATGCCGAACAACTGATGACGGTAAACCATGAAGGCACTGCCAATGTGGTCAATATGGCGCTGGACTGCGGCATCGATAAGATCTGCTTTATCAGTTCGGTAGCCGCCCTGGGCAGAGCTAAAAAGAACGAACTTACTACCGAAAAAAACGAATGGAACTCGGCTCAAAACACTTCGGTATACGGACTTAGCAAGTTCATGGCCGAGCGGGAACTGTGGCGGGGAAGCGCCGAAGGATTGAGCACCATCATCGTAAATCCGAGCATCATACTCGGGGCAGCGCGCAGCGATCAGAGCAGTGGCGCCTTGATGAGCGTCTTAAAAAATGGGCCGAAAGGCTACCCCAAGGGTGTAGGCGGGTATGTGGACGTGCGGGATGTAAGCGCATCTTGCATCGCCTTGATGGGCGGCAAGTTTGAAAATGAAGGCTATCTGCTAAATGCTGAAAACCTAAGCTATAAAAAACTTATGGCCATAGCTGCCGAGGTATTCCACAATGATCTGCCCAGCCTAAAGCTCAATCCATGGATGCTTAAAATGGCCGCTTATTTCTCAATTTTAAAATCTAAAATCGACGGCTCCCAGCCAAAGGTTACCCTTGAGACAGCGCACAGCGCCTCGCGGAGAAACGCCTTTGACAATACGAAGATAAAGCGGGCGCTGGGGCGGGATTTTATTTCCGTGAGAGAATCGCTTGAATACTATCGCGCCTTCTACGACTGATGGCTTGTAGACTGTCGGCCTCAGCTTTCTGCTCGATGGTAAATTGCTGTTTCACTTCTGCATCCAGCATGATCAGGCTATCGAGCACCTGTTCGTAGATTTTCTCGAGCGCTGCGGGCCGCGACCGATAGTAATCATAGGTGACGGCAAAAGAATTTTCCGATATGCCGTGAGCGGCATAGATAGCGTCGTAGTCTAGCAGGGTTTTATCACTCCTTCTGATATTCGATGTGCTATGCTGAGACTTGATCCCTTCAGATATTTGAATGTCGATCAGCACGGCCGCAAATTGATCGATCGATAAGGCATCTTTTGGAAGTATTTCTTTCTCGGGACTTCCGCAGCCGATCATGAAGATCAAAAAGGATGATAAAATGATATATCCGGTGTATTTAAAGGTCATTGGTGTTGAATATTTTAACATAATAATTCCAAACTTCGCTTCTCCCTTTCTGTCAAGTATTCTTAAAGGTGGTGAGGTGAAGCCGATGCTTACCGGTCAAAGGCAAGTCTGGCTCCGCGGTATTCATCAAAAATGTGACCATCTTTGAATACGCACTGTCCATTTACAAAAGTAGCCTTTATGGTAGATCCGAAGCTGATGCCTTCAAAAGGGCTCCACCCACATTTATAAAGCAGGCTTTCTCGGGTCACCTTTTGGGGAGCGCTAAGATCTACCAAAACCAAATCGGCGAAATAACCTTCGCGCAGGTAGCCGCGGTCTTTTATTTGAAAAAGGTCGGCCACGCGGTGACTCATTTTATCGACCAGTAGTTCAAGGGTGAATACTCCTTGACTTACCAAATCAAAATAGGCCTGCAAGGCATGTTGCACCAAGGGGCCACCAGAAGGCGCTTTAAGGTATTTATTGTCTTTCTCAGCCAAGGTATGCGGCGCATGATCGGTGGCGAGCACATCGATCTTGCCCGAGCGCACTGCTTCTCGCACTGCATCTCGATCGGTGGCCGACTTTACCGCAGGGTTCCATTTTATATGGCTTCCCTTCCGATCGTAATCGGCATCGGTAAACCATAGATGGTGCAAGCAAGCTTCCGCGGTTATTTTCTTTTCCCGTAAGAGGATATCATTCCTGAAAAGGGCTACTTCACGAGCGGTTGAGATATGAAGGATGTGCAGACGCGCGCCATGCTTCGTGGCCAGCTCTATGGCATGCGAAGAACTCTTATAACAGGCTTCTGCCGAGCGTATTAAAGGATGTGCCGACATGGGGATATTTTCGCCGTATTTCTCGAAATACTCTGCCGTATTTCTGCGAACGGTGTCTTCATCTTCGCAATGCGATGCAATGATGGTGGGACTTTCCTTAAAGAGCCGCTCCAGTGCATCATCTTGGTCTACCAGCATATTTCCCGTAGAGGAGCCCATAAAAACTTTAACCCCACATACCCGTTTGGGATCGGTTTTGGCGACTTCAAGGATATTATCATTCGATGCTCCCATAAAAAAGGAGTAATTGGCAATGCTCGTTTCAGCAGCCCGCTGGTATTTTTGTTCCAGCAATTCCTGTGTGAGCGTATTGGGAACGGTATTCGGCATCTCCATAAAGCTGGTGATCCCTCCTGCCACCGCAGCGCGGCTTTCGGTAGCGATATCGGCCTTATGGGTAAGCCCGGGCTCGCGGAAATGTACCTGGTCATCGATCATTCCGGGAAGGAGATGAAGCCCACGGGCATCGATCACTTCCACTTGACTTTCGGCAGCTATCGTTTTGGAAATCTTTTGGATACGTCCTTCAGAGATCAGCAGATCCATCACTTCCTGCTTCCCTTCATTTACTAGGGTGGCACCTTTTATCACTATTGCAGCCATACCTTTTTTGATTGGTGAATGTTTTGATTTTTTTTGAATATTCGCTTCCTTAATATTGCTCTTGCTAAAAGGATTGCTCGGTGATTATTGGAATATTTGAATGCGCCGTTCTCAGAGATTCTATTTTTAGGAAGATTTATTTAAAGCGCATTTTGACGACTCCAAAAAAAGCTTCGGTAAAGATATTCATGCTCATCTTGCTCTGCCCCACTTTTCGATCCTTAAAGGTGATGGGCACTTCGACAAGCTTGAATCCCTTGCGCAGGGCGGCATATTTCATTTCGATCTGGAAGGCATAGCCCACGAATTCGATATGGTCGAGATTGATCCCTTCCAGCACGCGGCGGTGGTAGCATACGAACCCTGCAGTGGCATCCTTGATCTTGATCCAAAGTATGGAGCGCACATAGAGCGATGCGAAGTAGGAGATACCGCGGCGCATGGCATCCCAATTAGTGACTTCTCCGCCAGTTACATAGCGTGAACCTATGCTCATATCGGCGCCACCTTCACAGGCGTCCAAGAGTCTGAGCAGGTCGGTCGGATTATGCGAGAAGTCGGCATCCATCTCAAAAATATAGTGGTATGGATGCTTCAGGCACCACCGAAAACCAGCGATATATGCCGTGCCAAGGCCTTCTTTTTTCTTCCGCTCTAGGATATGCAATACATTGGGATTGGCAGCTTGCATCCGCTTTACGATCTCGGCAGTGCCATCGGGCGAATTATCATCGACCACGAGGATGTGCAAAGGGCGCTCCAGCTCAAGCACGGCCGTAATGATCCTTTCGATATTACCGCTCTCATTATAGGTAGGAATGATGACTATGCCCTGCTTCAAGGAAAAAAATTTTCGCTAAGATAAATTAAAAGAGTGCTTTTGAAAACCCCATTTGGAGCCAAAGAATGCTAAGGGGGATTTATGGGGATGGGTTATGGGAATGAATAAGATGTATGATGAGCAGCTCCGCAGGGTGGATACCCTGCGGAGCTGCCAGGTCAACAAAATTTGCCCCCAACTTGAGATAGAGTTTCAGAATTACTTCCGTATCTGTTTCGGAATGAAAAGCTTGGCTGCTCAGGTGCTGATGGCGCAGTGCTTGATAATTGTACACTTCACCATTGTAAATAATCGAAACCCCGGCCTCATGCATGGGCTGGTTGCCAGCATTGCTCAGGTCTATTATGCTCAGCCTGCGGTGGCCAAAACTGACCAGGTGGTTTGCTGTTTTTTCAGAAAAGGAAGCACTGCAGTCGGGGCCACGGCGGGCAATGGATGGCAGGGCCGCTTCCATATCGAAACCCTGTGGCTCTTTTGAGATACGACCAGCTATTCCGCACATATTGATTTGGGACGATTGGACAAATCCGGACTATACAAAAGTTGATATTTCCTTTTTCATTTCTTCGAGAAGTTGCTTTTCAGAAGGAAGGTAAAGACTGTATTTACTAGTGGTAATGGTCTTATTATCTTCGGGCAGGGCAAATTTAACAACCGCATCGTTTTTGTCAGCGCAGAGCAATATCCCAATTGTGGGTTTTTCGTGGTTTAGCTTTTCCATCCTGTCGTAGTAATTTACGTACATCTGCAGCTGGCCCAAATCTTGGTGCGTAAGCTTTTCTGTTTTGATTTCAATAAGTACAAAGCTTTGGAGCAATCGGTTGTAAAAAACAAGGTCGATAAAAAAATCATCGCCGTCGATATGGATTCTTTTCTGCCTGGACACGAAAGAAAAACCATTTCCCAATTCCAACAAAAAAGCCTGCATGTGGCTAATAATGGCCACTTCTAAGTCCTTTTCGTAATAACTGGTTTCTCTCTTTAGCCCCAAAAATTCCAAGATCATGGGGTCTTTTATAATTTCACTGGGATTTTGGGGGATTTTCTCTTTGCGCGCCACGGCAAGCACTGATTTTCTATCATTGCTCAGCAGCAAGCGTTCAAATAAATTACTTGTAATTTGGCGTTCCAATTCCCGCGCATTCCAATTGTTTTTTACTCCTTCGGCTAAGTAGAATTCCCTTTTATCTTCACTATCGAATGGTAGGAGCAGCCGATAATGCGTCCAACTGAATTGCGTCCGCAGTGCGGACGCAATTGGAAATATTTTGTAAAACTGCCTACATCTTTCCAATTGTCTTTGCGAAAACCCGGTACCATAGCCCGGTGCGAGTGCTTCTGCCAATGATTTGATCAAAAAGGCACCATACTCCGCGCGCTCTTCTCCAGCCTGTTCTTCTTCAAAAATCCGTCTCCCAATGTTCCAATACATCAATACGCGCTCAAAGTTGACAGAACGGACTGCCCTGGATTTTGCTTCCGCAATAATGAGCTGGATGTCGCTTAGAAATGTTTGGATATTCACCGGTTCAAGGTAGGAATATCGGCCAACTTACGAATAGCCTTGGATACAAATTGGTTGATTTTCCATTTATAGTCCAATGGATCATATATCGGAAGGCGGAAGAGCTATTTCTAAAGGACCGTTTTTGGCAGTGACCCCTACTTCACCCTAATGGAATTCCCTTTTAGTGCTTTATTTACAAACGATAGTAGAAGCTATTGGATGATCAAATGAATTGCGAACGCAGTGCGTTCGCAATTGGAAATATTTTGTAAAACTGCCTACACCTTTCCAATTGTGTTTGTGAAAAACCGCTGGCATAACCCGGTGCCAGTGCGTCTGCAAAAGATTTGATCAAGAAGGAACCATACTCGGCGCGCTCTTCTCCAGCCTGTTTTTCTTCAAAAATCCGTCTCCCAATGTTCCAGTACATCAATACGCGTTCAAAATTTACAGAACGGATAGCATTGTCTTTTGCATTGGCAATGATACCTTGGATGTCGCTCAGAAAAGCTTGGAGATTCACTGCTTCAAGGAAAGGTTCTTGAAAAAATCATTTTCGACCTTCTAGAATTTAAATTTTCGATCAATGGACGATTTGATTGATAGGTAGCTGGTTCGCAATTCATCATGTTCAAATTTTGAATTGCGAACACACTGCGTTCACAATTGTAAATATTTCATATTGAGATGCTTGGATAGTTTTGGAAAAGTTAGAAATTTGCTCAATTCCATAGGCATCGACTCTGTTCGAATAGGATTCATTTTTAAAATGCAGCTCGTTCTATTTTAAAATAAAGTAATTAAAATCAGTGCATTACAATTGCGCCCACAGTGCGGACGCAATTGGGAAGGCTACAACGCTTTAGCCTTGAATTCTATCATTATCTTTCGTGCTGGCTGGACTATCTTCAAAACTGAGAAGCCCCTTTAGACTTCTCAGGTCTTTGATATGATGAGTGAAAACGCACATGCCAATATGTGTATAAGTAGTAAGAGTGAACTGAACGTTCTTCTGTGTTTCTTGTATGGTCAATATCCGATAGCTCGCAACCCCATGTTCAAAATCTTGCACATACCTAATTTTTGAATCATTTTTATCCAAAGTGCGAAAATCTTCGATTTCAATATTCAGTAAGAATCTTTTAAAATCTATTTTTTGATGATCCACCTTATAACCAAAGAGAAAAAGCTGTTTTAGAATGAATACGGAGAAGACCAATGAAATAATCGTAAATAAGCAAATATGCACGAAGAAGCCTTCATTGCCCGACAAGAGCTTTGGTTGATAATATTGTAAAATCAAAAACCAGAATATTGGCAATAGTGCTAAAAGCCATATTTGATTGGATAGAATATGTTTGTTGAATTTAAAATAGTGGTTCATCACAAAAAATAAAAGCCCCGCTTCAATTTTTAAAAGCGGGACTTTATAATTATTAATTATGCACAATTAAATGCTGTGTTGACGGCGCCCGCTGCATAGACTCCAGCAGCACATCCATCGCAAAAACCAAAAGAAACAACTGTTGCAACCAACCAAATTGAAGTCGCTTGCTGACAATCACTGATTTGCGCCGGATTACCGACCCCACCATTATCCACATAAATTACAGATGACATTTCTGCTGCAAACGCTAATCGCAAGGAATTCTTTTCATCTGAAGCAATATTCGCATTATTAACTACTAAGCTATCTGGTTTGCCCCCCTATAAATCGGACAAATTACGATAGGGTTAATAAATGAGTGGTACAAGGTACTAATTTTGTTGTGCCAGATGCAACCGATGGTGACCTTTATACCGATGGTTGAAGACGCAGGTCATATCTCTATGGCCTGCGTTTGTTTTTGTTGCCCTTCGGGCATGCCAGATGCTGCCCTCAAGCTCCCATTGCCCGATAGCTGATAATGTGGCACTTTCAGCCTGTGTTTGAGAGGTTTGTTCTTACGCGGTATTGACTCAATGAGTCCGTCTTTCCATAGATTCCAGAACATTACCGGGGATAGGTGATCGAGGCTTCCATGAAGTCTTATCGTGTTGTAAATGTCATAGAAACCGTGGAGATGAACCTCCAAATCAGTGATTGTGGAGAAGTCTTTTCTGCTAAGTGACTTCCCCAAAATAGCATGAAAGCTTTCGATGTGCCCGTTTTCTTCAGGTGTGTAGGGGTGCGTAAAGACTTGGTTAAGATGATTATCAGTCATGTACTTTTGTACCTCTTTGGCAACGAACCTGCTGTCATTGTCGTTGCGCACTTCGATGGTGATTTCTTTGTTGGGCATTTGATGCGGTTGTAAATAGTTGAGGATAACTTGCTGCCAAGCAGAGATTACCTGATTCTTTTTGATCGAATAAGCCACTTGCCAATGTAGAACTTTACGGGTGAAGCAATCGATGATAGTCAGTATGTAGGCATAGCGCTGGTGAGAGGCTACCCACTGGAACTTTATATCCATTTCGATTACCATAAGTGGCCCAGTAGGATTAACCCTCCTGTACTTGGCATAGGGACGCGGCGCCTTCTTCCTGGCTTCATGAAGCAACTGCCACTGATCCATCAATCGGTATACTTTCTTGCGGTTGATGATGTACCCGAGCAACATCAACGCTGCTGTCATTGCCTTGTAGCCATAATCCGTTTCTGGGTCAGATTTGATGTCGGCCATCTCATCTACAACTGCCTCATTGGATATTAAAACAATGCTTCCATCGTCTTGCAGCTGCGGGCAATGAGTCGATGGCTTTCTGCCCTTGGTACCCGGTTTGGGCTTGTAGTAGTAACTATGCTTACTTAAGCCTATAAGGGCAAGTACTGTGTCACGCTCAAGACCTTTGCCGATATGCTGCCGTGCTAAAGCAACTTTCTCAGATGTGGATACTTTTTTTTTAGCAAGTCGTTTTTCAGCGCGTTCTCAAGTTTCTCTTGCGCGAGTAGCTCTTTGAGCATCCGGTTTTCTTTCTCAAGTGCTTTGACGGTCCTGAGCTTCTCTTTTACCGCACTGTGATCAAGGCCGTCCGCGCCCTGGTCATCATACTTGTTTTTCCAATAGTAAAACGTAGCTGGGTAGAGCGAATACTTCTCCAGTGTGGCCTTTACACTTGTTTCACGGGCTTCCTTCAGGATAGCCAGCTTTTCTTCTTTGGTGAACTTCTTGGTTCCTTTTTCAGTCGTTTTCACGTCCATAATTACGAATTTCTTTCCGTAATCGTGTCCGACCATTTAGGGGTGCTCAACACTATCATAACTTTGCGCTAATTGAAATCTGTATGCTTCATCGCCCTTATGTTGATCAATTGCATCCAGATATTGTGTCAACAAAGTTTCTCCATAACTTGAATAGAATGGTGAATTCGTGATTACTGCATCTACAGTCTGATTTTCCCAAACCCCAAATTCAGATAGAAATTGAGCTATTTTGTAATTGGTTTGACCGACTATCGCTTTGTGCTCTTCGTAGACTCTGTAAGCTACTTTTACTTCAAGCTCACCCGCTTCTTGGCGCGTGTAGCCATCAGCAACAGCATCTGCAGAATACATGTTTTCATCAAATAAACTGTCAGTTTCTTGAAAAACATGATCGTACATATCCAAATATTCTTGAATCATAAAAGAATTTGAAGACTTCGCATACATATCAATTTCGCCGCTAGGTTTTGATGAAATATCAGCAGCAACACTTTTCAGTTCTCGAATTAATTTTTCATTATCCGCATCAGGAATAACATTTTGTACTTTCGAAGCATCGGATATAGAATTTGTATTCTTTAATGGATCTTTGCTACATCCACAGGCAATAATTAAAGAAGTAAATAAAAAAAGAAATTTAAACGTAAAACGTTTTATAAAAAAAATAAGTATTTAATGTTTTGAGATAAACTTTTTATCTCTTGCTTCCATAATATATGAAAAAAAGTCTTCTATCCAAATTAATCTCAAGAATTTTCTATTTAAAGCTTATTAGTTTCGTGAAAAGCAATAAAGAGCTAACCATAAACTCTTCCTGTTTTCGTCGCTGGGACACCCAAATCAGAAATTGAGCAATTTTGCTAAATACTGTTGTTCCTCGGATTTTATAACGGTAGTATATGTGATTTCATTTGTGACCGGGTGCTTTAATTTTACTGCATAAATTGTCTTAGCAATATCTATCGCTTTTTCAGGGCTCAAGTCTGATTCTTTGGACTTAAGCTGGCGCTCAAGTTCTTTGTATATTTTGTAGGCTGCAAAAGCAATACAGATATGCGCTTCGATCCTACGTTGTAGGCGATGGTAAATCGGACGTATTTCCAAATCTGATTTGGCTATCCTGAAAGCCTTTTCTATCTGCCATAGATCCTTGTAATTTTCTAGGACATCTTCTTTTGTCAAGCTCGTATTGGTGATAAAACCTTTGAGCCCATCCCACTTTTTATCTTCTTCTATTTTCCCTGGGCGGATTGATATTTTAATCTCATTCTCTATTTGTAGATACTTGTTGTACCCCCTGCTGTTGATACTCGCTTTTGTGAGTTTTCCTGATTTTATCCGCTTTTCCAATTTTGCCAGACCACGCTCCGAGCTCCGCAGGGTATCCACCCTGCGGCACGATACTCTTTAGTTCGTTACTTTTGATGCCGCAGGGTCGATACCCTGCGGAGCTGCTGAACTAAGCTGCGTCAATCATGGATGAATAGGTATACGGCCGTGGTAGCAGGGATTTTATTGTTTTTAGGTTTCAATGTTTGCTAGACGGGCTCCGCAGGGTATCCACCCTGCGGCACGATACTCTTTAGTTCGTTACTTTTAATGCCGCAGGGTCGATACCCTGCGGAGCTGCTGAACTAAGCTGCGTCAATCTTCAATGAATAGGTATACGGCCATGGTCGCAGGGATTTTATTGTTTTTAGTTTTAAATTTTTTGCTAGACGAGCTCCGCAGGGTATCCACCCTGCGGCACGATACTCTTTAGATCGTTACTTTTGATGCCGCCGGGTCGATACCCTGCGGAGCTGCTGAACTAAGCTGCGTCAATCATGGATGAATAGGTATACGGCCGTGGTAGCAGGGATTTTATTGTTTTAGGTTTCAATGTTTGCTAGACGAGCTCCGCAGGGTATCCACCCTGCGGCACGATACTCTTTAGTTCGTTACTTTTAATGCCGCAGGGTCGATACCCTGCGGAGCTGCTGAACTAAGCTGCGTCAATCATCAATGAATAGGTATACGGCCATGGTAGCAGGGATTTTATTGTTTTTAGGTTTCAATGTTTGCTAGACGAGCTCCACAGGTTCGATACCTGCGGAGCTCCTATCGAATAAAAACACCCAAGTACTCACATTTCGGTCGCATCAAATCCACTTAGATTATCTGAACGCCTCAAATCCCAATTGCACCCTTCAAGCGCAAGCTATATCCCGCCAAACCCAAAAACGACATACTCTAGTGCAAAAAGTACCCAGAAGCCTTTGTAAAAGAGTTTCATACTTTCTAAAACGAGCGGCTGGGTGCGGTTTGCCAAAATCAAAAAGCAAAATCCCAAAAAAGCATTTCCAAGCGCTAGAAAGGACGTGTTGATCTCTGGCATATCGATAAAGAGCGCCGCACCAGATACCATTACATAGCCTATCCCTACTACTACCACCCCTCTCGAAAAGGTCTTATGGGCTCCGATTTTTACCGAAAGGCTCTGAACCTTAGCCATCGCATCGCCCTTCATATCGGGAATGTCTTTAAACCAGGCAATGCCCAGGCTGAATAGAATTACGAAGATGGCCAGCAGCCAAATCACCACCGGCACATAGGCCAGATCCCAAGGCAATCCCAAGAAGTGCAGGTAGAAACCCAGATTGATCAAAAGTCCGCGGACGACTGTAATGGCGAAAGCTGCCAAAAAATGGGAGCTCTTCAAATAAACCTGTTTCCAAGAATATAGAAACCCAATGGCAGCGATCAGCCCCACCAAAATCCCAAAAGGAATGCTCAGATAAAAAGCCAGAATAAGCGAAATGAACAGCGCGCTGTATACCACGCGTCGTCCCGCTACTACGCTCAGCTCACCCGAAGCCAGCGGCAGATCGGGTTTGTTGACCTGATCTAACGTGATGTCAATCAATTGATTATACCCAGTGATAAAAATGTTGCAAGCCATTGCGCTCAGCAGCGAAAGCCAAAAATAAAACGGAAAAACCATGACCTGTCCCGTAGCGATGCTGAAGAGTACCGTAACGCTGATCACCGTTCCGATAAGGGTGTGGGGACGTGAAAATCTCCAAAGGGTAAGGATCCTGCTCATAAAGGGGTGCGAATATAGGTCAGATTGGCAAAGCTGCCTTTATGTACTCCCGTTTCGACTTTTATGCCCTGGTCTCTTAGCGCTTCCGCAAATGCACCCAGCCTGCGCTCCGAATATGATTTTAAGACCGATGCCAATCCGTCCCAAAGGGTAACCAAGACTCCGATAGGTAAGAAATAGGTGTATATGATCCGGTCAAAACGGAACGGACGGATAAACGGAACGATGAAAAAAGGGAGCAATAGGGTCGAGAAAAAAACCTTGAGAAAACTTAGAAATGCCGGCTGTATAGGGTCGACGAAGACAATGGCCGAGCCGCTGCGATCGGCATTTTTTACGATTTCCAGTAGCTGCCCTTCACTAAAATGGTGGAAGCTATTGAACATCAGGTAGCAATCTCCGATCGGCATTTCGGTGGCCGGCAGCTCCAGCGGTTTAGATCTGTAGAGCACGCCTTCTCCCATGCCCTGCGACGAGCCCGCGCGTGCATTTGGATATCGGTCGGTAAGGATCAAGGTAGCGCCGGTGCTCCGCTTATTTTGGGTTATCGCGATCGCCGGGATTCCCGATCCGGAGCATAAATCAACGAATGAAAAAGTACGGCCAAAATTCTTGTCAATCCAATACCTTACTGGATCGTAAAGCCCCAGAAGCGCCGTGATCTTCCCCAAAAAATCGGTTTGATAATCGCGCAGTGATTTTGGAAACCACGCAGAATCTTCCAATTCGGGCAGGTGTCGGACTAGCATGGCGTACGAAGATTCAAAGGGATTTTTGTTTTGGATTGGCGAAGGTTGATCGGACTAGACTTCGCAGGCGAAGATAAAACTATCGCAATCTTAGATTGTTTTCAAGTAGGTTTTAATAGGGCTATATTTGAAAATTAAATCCCCTTTTTGGAAACAACGTTCATCCTTTTCCTTCTGGTCATTGCTCTTATCCTTCTCTCTCAGATCGGGGCGCGCAAAGGAGTTATAAGCCCATTTGCAGCTCGAAAAATATTGCATATCGGCGCAGTTTCATTGAGCGCCATTTCGATTTATCTCATAGACGATCTCGCGCTACTAAAATGGATCCTAGCGGTTTCAGTACCTGCCGTTTTCTTGCTCGTGTATTTCGACGCATTCGCTACCGACGATGACCGAAAGAGCTGGGGGATATTCTATTACGCCGCAGCCTTTGCCATCTTGGTCTTCGCTTTTGGCGATAAGCCCGCCTTGGTTTTTTACCCCTTGCTCGTGCTCGCTCTGGCAGATGGATTGGCTGCCCTTATCGGGAAATATTTTGGTGGCGCGGGCTTCGGGTTTTCTCAAGAAGCCAAAACTCCAGCTGGCACCTTTACCTTCTTTTTAGTGTCCATCCTTAGTTTGTTCTTGCCCCCTATTTTCTTTGCTATTCCTGCTGCCTTCGCAACGATCCATGCCATTATATTTCTGGCGCTTTTCATCACAGTGGTCGAGCTCTTATCGCACCGCGGCCAGGATAATCTCTGGGTACCTGCCGCCATCATTTACTGGATGCTGCTTTCGCCAAATACCGGCCTATGGGAGCTTGGCATTCTTATCGCTGTCAGCGCTATGGCCTTTGGCTTGGCCCGGATGAAATGGCTTAGCCATAGTGGAGCACTTGCCGCGTGGGTTTTGGGCTGCCTGCTCGTGTTTTCACCTGCACCGAAATGGATGGTCGTTCCTATTGCCTTCTTGGTTTTGGGCAGCTTGCTCTCCAAACTTCCCGAATCTGTGAAGGCCGAATCTTTTGCGCGCACCGCAAGACAGGTTTTCTCCAACGGCCTTTCGCCTATGCTTTGCTTTGGAGTGTACTTCATCACCGATGCGCCGGTCTTTCTCCTTGCCGCAATGAGTGGAATAGCCGCCGCTATGAGCGATACCGCTTCTTCAGAAATCGGCCGCCGCCGCTCCGAGTTTGCCTATCGGATAGGTTCATTCAAAAAAATACAAAGCGGCCAGAGCGGCGGAGTCTCCCTTTCTGGAACCCTCGCGGGGATTTTCTTCTCTTTCTTGATCGCCATCCTGGGCGGGTTGATTTCCCCAATCATCGGAGTATACGATATACTGCTCATTGGTTCGGTCGGGGTGGCCGGCAATTTTGTGGATAGCGTAGTGGGCGATCGCTTCCAGCTTAAAGCCCGAAGCAATGGAGCTGAGCCGTGGATGGATTATAATGAAACATCTGCTGCACGGTTCTTCAAGGGGGTGAGCTGGATAGACAATGATCGGGTAAACTTAATCTCAACCACAGCGAGCTGCATACTGGCGATGATGGTTGCTATGCTGATTTGATCAAGGGTGAAGCTTCCCATCCAATCTGAATCCGATTGATTGACGCCAATATTTGGCAGCTCTCGTATCCGCAAAAATTGCTAATAGAAAGTTGACACCTCCTTTTTATTTGGAAACTGTTTGAATGGTTCTGTTGAAAGTAGAATGAAGGAAGGCGATTTGAAATGTGAGTAAAAAATGCGCTCAGGACTCAGGCTATTGGAAGAAAAAGAAAGAAGGTGTCTGCCATGGAATAAGAAATCGAAGATGGAAATGATCGCGGAATTCTGTGTGATTCTGATCCCACAAAGCATTTTGAGTCTTTGGGATCAGAATATCAAGATCAATGTAACGTAAGGATACTAGTGTTACGTTAACTATAAATTGACGGATAAAGTCTTTTGAGTTTTATTCTCGCATCTTTATTTCTGAACTGCCAATTAATTTTGCTGTTTTTATTATTTCTTGCTGCCTGCCATGCATCAACCTCGCCTTTGATCTTTTCCATGCTTGCCAAGTGCCGATTGAGGCACTGTCCATTTAGCACATTCAATTCTATCTCCGCCATATTGAGCCAGCTGCCGTGCTTTGGGGTAAACACAAATTCGAACCTGTCCCATAGCCGCTTTGCTTCGGCGGGTTTGTACGCCTCATAAAATGCGGAAGCGGCATGCGTCCTGAAATTGTCCATCACAAGTATTATCTTCTTTGCATCCGGATACCACTCATCCGCAATTTTCTTCACAAATGCGGCCCAGTCTTTTTTCTTCTTGTATCTTGTAACTTCCACAAATCTATTGCCCGTCAGTGGTTCATTGGCCATGAATATGTTGACGACCCCATGTCTAATATATTCATAATCCACCCTGGCTTCCTGCCCGGGTCTCATCTCCGTGGACGGACGGCCTTCCTCTATCAATTGCTTTGGCGACTCGTCCATGCACACCACGGGAAAACCTTTGTCGTAAGGCCTTTTGTAAACGTCAAGCACCTTTTCCATGTTCGCCACGAACTCACTGTTCTTTTCCGGTGGTATTACCCAGCCTTTGACTTTCCAGGGTTTAAGTTCGTTTTTTTTAGAATGTTCCCGACCGTGACGTGCGATATGCTTTCAACGTAGTCCAATTCTACCATCTTATCGGCAAGCATCCGTAAAGACCATTTCGCAAAACCTTTGGGTGGCTCGCTACAGCACAACGTGACCAGTTTCGCTTCCACGTCCCCGTCCGCCTTCTTTTCGTAAACACGGGTCGTTGGGCGGCGTTCCAGCACAGCTTCGATGCCATCCTCCATGAACTTCTTCTTGACCCTGTCGATCGTCCGCATGCCAACCTTAAGGACTTTGCTTATCTGTTCGTTGGTGACCTTATCAGAAAATCCGCCTTCGTCGCAGTTCAATAATATGTAGGCAGTGCGAAATGTCTGTGAAGTGTGGGATCCTTTGTCGATGATTGCCATTAATTCATCCACTTCGTCTTTTGTCAATTTAATTGTGTATCGTATCATTTGCTTCAAGGGTTTAGCAAATATA
Source organism: uncultured Cryomorphaceae bacterium (assembly GCA_963836915.1). Classification (GTDB taxonomy): domain Bacteria; phylum Bacteroidota; class Bacteroidia; order Flavobacteriales_D; family Cryomorphaceae; genus Cryomorpha. Next base: position 3,008,033 of record CAWILH010000002.1, read on the forward strand.
CAAATCTATTACGTCACAATACGATTAACATAACACTAGATGTTTAGGACAGGCATTGATCAAATCTGAATCGACTTCATCCAATCACCATAGCTATGTACCACTTGCGGCATAAAGGGGTAGGGCGATACGGCATGCGCCATCATGTACATTCCCAAGCGGTGTATTCCGAATTGGAGCGCGGCCAGCGCCAGTCCGCGGTTGAAGAGGGCGTCATCATCCCAATCGCTACAGAGCGCGGAGAGTTCCAGTCGGTAATAGGAGACGTGTTCCTGACGTTTTTCATACCGCGCCGGCTCCAATACAAAGCATAAAAATTCGAGCAGGTCGTATTGTGGCACATGGTTGCATGAGAGTTCCCAATCATAAAGCACAAAGTCACCATTTACAAAACAAGCGTTGCGCGGATTGCAATCATTATGCACCAAGGTTTGGGGCATATCGGCAAGTTCCTGTGCATACTTTTCCAAATGCGGCATGGCAGCATTCAGTTTTGAAGTTAGCCCTTTGGTGTATAATTCCGGCACCTTTTCAGCAGCTTTTTCAATCAGGGTTTTCCATAAAGGGCGCAGCGCAGCGAGATAATCGGGGTCACTGGTATCTTCCCAAAATTTGGAATTTATTTTCTCCTTGTTATTTCTGGCAAATGCATGCCATCCGGCCATTCTTTTCAATGCTTTTTTGATATGGGTTTCAGACCAAGATTCTGGTCGCATCACAGAGTTCAGCAGGTCTGCACCCGATAGATCTTCCATTAAAATCTGATAGGAAGCTGATTCGTGAATCTCGATCAGGCCGTAGATCTCCGGTTGCAATGGCTGCCGCAAATGCCGGTATACTTCGAGTTCGCGGCGGTGGGTATTGTAAAATCCGGTTTTTATGGAATAGCTTTCGTAAACCTTGCCCAATTCGGGATCGCTGAGCTGTGCCAGCCCCAAGAGCATATTCGAAATTTCTTGCCCATGTGGTTTTACTTTCAAAACCATGTTTTTTTCCAAGGATTTGCCGTCAACAATATACTCAACGCGCACTCCAAAATGTCCGATTAGCTGATCGCTGCTCTGGGACGTGAGCGTGGCCAGAATACTCGCGCTACTGTCGATGGCATAAGGTTCGGCTTTAACCACTGCTACCCGTTTTTCCAGATAGTTGCACATCATTTTTTCAATATGGTGGCGCGAGAGAAACGGATTCTTTTCAATCATTTTACTGTGTTTCAAATAAGTTTACCGAATCAAAATAAAAACAATCTTCCACTTCGGTGAGCTCTTCGGAAATACATTTTTGGTAGGCCGAAAGTTTTTTCAAGGCCCCGCCCTGCTCATTGAGCAGGTTCCAATACATGAATAGGAGCGGGTGTTCCCGAAGGCTCAATAATTCTCCTACCGTTGATTCGAATATCTCGGGACTGGTATATTCAAAAATATTCGACAGGCTGGCTTTGTTGATTTTCGCGGCAGCGGGACTGCATAAGAAGTCAATGGCTTCGCCGGTATGGACTTGTAGTTTATGCCAAGAATCTGAGAGTTTCTGATAATTTTTTTTCTGGTAACAGGCCGGCCGCAAGGACTGTGGCAGCCCTGCGGCCGTAAAAAAAGAATCGCGAAATGAAACTTCCAGAGAGTAAATGGCTTTTCAAAAATTGCTTCAAGCGCAAATAGAAACTGAGCCCACCTGGGTCGGTAGTGTATTTAAACAGGCGCGGATCGCGGCCCTTGCTCAATTCCTTGCTATCGAAATAGGCGATGAACCGGTCTTTAAAATCTGTCTTTTGTAGTGCTTCAAAGCACCTCGATTGATCTGCGTGGTTTTCACATTCAAAAAGTCGGTGCATCAGTTCTTGTTGCTCCGTGTTGAGCTCCATATGAAATGCGGTGATGTAAGTTTCCAATTTACCGGCAAGGAGCAAACCCTGCGGAAACTGTTCAAAAACGCTACTCCAAAATTCCTTCAGGGCTATCGGGAGCGTATCTATTACCGCTTCGGCCGCTTTACCTACCGCTTCGCGACCTTCGAAACCCAAAAGGGCGCTAAAGACGGAATAATCGTGGCGGTGAATGACGTGGCCTTTTAAAAGCAGCAATTTATTTTGCAGGGGATTCAAATCCACCGCAGTAACGCTGGTATTTTCTTCAAGCAGCATATTCAATACATTGCAACCACCGCTAGTGATTACCAGCAAGTGATCGCCCGCTTTTGGCTGAAGCCCCTTTACCAGCGTCTCGGCGCCTTCCCACACCATGGAGTAGCGGATCATGTCGAAAGGCACGTATTTAAACTCGGTTTCCATATCAGATTTGCTGGTACAATATTTTGGATAAATGCCGCTGATCTAGTGGCAGGAACCGGTGTTTGGTTATTTTTCCCACGTCTTTTTTGGACAGCTTTTCCAGCAAATGTTTTTGCAATGCATCAACGCCGCAAGTGCCGCAATAGTGTATTTCAAAAACGCCATTTTTCGCTAAAGCGGCCACTTGCACCACTCCTTCCACTTGGCGCAGGGCGTGCTCGATGGGGTAATGCTGCCAACCATCAATCACGGTTTCATTGCCTTTGCGGGCGGTGAGAAAGAGCGCACCATCTTGCAAATATCCAAAGTCGCCGGTGGGATGCCATGCCGCACTGCCACTCACCACATGGGTGCCGCGCACGTGTATTTCACCCGCCATAACAGAATTTTCTGAGCCCAAATAAAGTGGAAACGATGGATGCAATTTAATTTCAATTCCATCTACCGGTTTGCCCACAGCGTATCCTTTCCATGGCGATAGCGAATCGTAATAGCGCCGCACGGCGATGGGTTCGGCCTCTGTGGCGCCATATATCACGTAGCATTCCGCATTCGGAAAAAGGTTCTGAATTCGGGCAAGCAAATTTTCTGGGACGGGCGAGCCGCCTACTCCGCAGGCTTTCACTTCCGTGAAATTCCGGCCTTTAGCGGCCAATACGAGCTTACTGAAATAGTGGACATTTCCCGTAAGGGTATTGATCCCACTCTTTTGGATTTGGGCTAAGATTCGCTCAGGATCGAGATCGCTCAATTTCCATTTCGGGATATCAGGGATGACGGAAGCACTGGCCGTGGCCAAATGGTGCAACAGAATATTCGGAAAAAGCGGAAGGTCTATCTGCCCTTCAAAAGCGGGAAACTGCCGGCCAATGGCGTCGTGCTGTGCGCGTAAGACTCCATGTGAGCGGAAAATAGGATGTGATTTTCGCGTAGAGCCAGAGCTGAAACTAACCAGTGCGATGGCTTCATCTTTGACATTGACCGGTGGATAGCCGTCCATATCCAAATGGACTTTTTGCTGCTTTGGAAAGCGCAAAGTAGGAATGCGCAAAACCCAGATCGCGAATCGCAAAAAACGGGAAACCCCTGGCACCATTACTACACCTTCAACACCTGCCTGCTGCCGAATGCCAAAAAAAATACGCCACCCCGCATTGGACGGGGGCAATACCACGGTGCAACCTTCGGCCATCAATGCGAGCATAGTAGCCAAAACATCCGGTGAAATGGCTTGCATCAACATCAAGCGCATGCCTGGTTTAAAATCGGCCACACGGAATACAACGCGTCGGTAGGAAATATCCTTTAACAGCTCATGGGAAGTGGTGATAGGAAAGCCAGAAGCTTCCGGCCAATAGATCAGTTCTTTGCCTGGGTTTTTCTTAAGGGATTCATAAATAAGTCGGATGAAGTTCATGGTTTTTTGGTTATTCACATCTTCAAAAATCTTGAAAGATTTTTCCCAATTTGATGAATTGGTTCAAAGACAAATGAAAAGACCTAAAGTACTCACAAAAAACATTCAGAGAATTTTCTCTGTAAAGAAAGAGCAAAACTTAGGGGGTAGGGATTAATTGCTGGAGCGCAATTCTGAATTATCCCCAACCTTCATCATTCTTTTTTTTCAAATCCATAATACGAGTAAGGCTGGAAATTCATTTCATAAGAGATGGTCAATAATTGTCCAGCAGATTGGCGAAAAAAATCTGTGTTTATACTCAATCGAGACCTTCGGGGTACGATAGGATCGTCACATTTGCTATCGCCCGCTCAGTCTAATACTCTGAAGCGATGCCGGCCATGCTGAGTTATATTCTACACCTTTTTTCTAGTTGCATTATGACCCGGTCGATTCTCATTCTATGCCAGCGCTGCAAGATTACCGGAAGGAAATTTCCAATGAAATTGAGCAACAGTACTAGGCCTGCGGGCAGTAGATATTCGTAAAAGAGCAGGGCTATTGAAATAATGAAGAGTATTATAAATGCCCCAAGGTGTCCAAATTCTGATTGGTGCGTTTGAAAAATGAAATTGGCGAGACCCTTCTTGCTGCCATCAAAATATTTTTTTCTGTTTTTTTCCTTGCCCCAAAAGACTTTTAAGATGATGGCTCTCAAGTAATTCACACCAAGTGATTTGTACGTAAGTTCTAGTAGGTCAGGGTTTCTTATTCGATAATATGATTGCGGTAGAAGCCCGCTGGTGGGAAATGCAAACCCCATGAAGGCGAATATTCCGGTAATGTACACAGTGAGCAAAACAGAGAAAAAAAGCTGAGCCGCTAAGGGGAAGTCTGCAACATCGGTAGAAACCAAAGTTTGCAAAAGCTCAAAACTGCGATAGGCCAGAAATAATGAAACAAGCGGAAACAGGATTTTTTTCAGATTTTGCAAATCGGCGCTATACGAATTTTTCTGGTTTTGGCTCAATCTCTTCGTGCAATGTAAACAAAAGTGTTGGCACTTTTCATTGCGGCGGTCGTAGGTCAGGCTCTCGCGCGATCTGGTTTTTTCGGTCTTGCTGTAAGGTTATAAAAGGCTAAGTGGTCTCTGTTTCAGAATGTACGATATCCCATACGGGCGCCCTACGGTTGCAAGGCACGTGCAGTTATCAAAACAGGAGTCCCGCTCGAGCGGGACTCCTGTTTTTAGAACAAGTAGCATACCGATATCTGACTTTATGGACAGACTTTAAGTATAAACCGATCGCTCCGCTGTGGCTTTATGAAAATCGAGATCGGCCTTGACGCTATCCAGTTTCATCCCGATCGTAGTAAGCGCGACTTTTCCGAGGGGCATTCTGAGGGTTGGATTTTCTGTATTTACCAGATCCATTATGGCTTTCGCCGCCTGCTCTGGATCGCCTTCTTGCTTTCCGTCGGCACCACCTAACATGCTTCTGAATGCTCCGGCCGTTGCGGCATAGTCATCTATAATTCTTGCTGCGGTTCCCAATCCTGCTGCTGCAAATTTAGTTCGGAAAGGTCCTGGCTGTACCAATGAGACTTTGATCCCAAGTGGCGCCAGCTCTAGTGACAATGCTTCGCTAAAACCTTCCAATGCAAATTTGCTGGCATTATAAATCCCGAATCCAGCAAACGCCTTGATTCCGCCATGTGACGAAATCTGGACGATATGCCCTTTTTTTTGCTTGCGCATAAAAGGCACTACGACTTGTGTCAAATGCAAGGGTCCAAAGAAATTAATGTCAAGGACTTTCCTTACTTCTGCCATAGACGACTCTTCTATGGCACCGACGAAACCCATACCGGCATTGTTTACGAGTACATCAATCTTCCCAAATTCGGCAATTATTCCGGCAATTGTTTCGGTCACTTTTTCTTCGTCCGTAATGTCGAGTAAGAAGGCGCGTGCCCTTCCCGAATATTCTTGATTAAATGCTTGCACTTGCTCCTGCTTGCGAAAAGTACCGATCAGAAAATCACCACAATCTATTACGCAACGGGCGATTGCTTCGCCGAGCCCACTTGAAATTCCTGTTATAAACCACGTTCTTTTTTCCATCTGATTATTTCTTTAAGGCCTCAAGTATTTCAGTGACTTCAACCCTGTTTCGGTAATCGCCACCTTCCGTTTTTGCGAAAGAAATAACGCCATCTTGCTCGATTATAAATACCGCAGGTACCGGGATTTCATGTGAATCATCGAAATAGAAACTTTTAAATTCCATTCCCATCTCCTTCATTTTTTCTACGGGTGCATCGTCATTTTTAAATACTGTGGTAAATTTTCTCGCTACACTGTTCCCCTTATCGCTGAGCACTTCAAATTTAAGCTCGTTTTTTGCTTTTATGTCTAAAGATGCATCGGGATTTTGTGGGGAGATGGCCACCAGTTGTGCTCCAAGCGCTTCCATATCGCCCAAAGATTTTGGTAGAGGCCCAGTTGTAAATTGCAATATGGGCACCAGCTGCCGCGGTAAAAACTAAGTACAACTTTGCCCTTTTTCAATAATTCTGCTAGGCCGATGGCATTTCCGGTTGCATTGGGCAGGGTAAAATCGGGTGCCTTGTCTCCTTGATGGAGCTTTAGCACAGATGCGTGGGTATGTGCTAAATCTTCCGCATCTTTATTGAATACTTCAAGTGTTTCTAATGGCATCATTTTGCCGAGGTTGGTTCTTAGTTCGGCCAGGCTTGCCTTATAAGAATGGGTTTTCGTTTGGCTGTTCATTTTTCATAGAATTTTATCTTGTCAAAATCGACGTGACAAATATCTGGTAACAGGACGGCGGAAAAAATGAATTGCCTTAAGAAATAGGCTTGAACTAGATTAAGATTTTGCCGAAAGGCGCTGCCTTATTTTAGATAAAAATTCGGGCGTCATGCCAAGGTAGGATGCAATTATTTTTTGCGGCACACGCTGCACAATATTGGGATACCGACCTAATAGCTCCAAATATCGCTCTTCGGCGGTAAGGCTGAGATTAGAGAGTGCACGCTTTCGCGAAAAAGCAAAAGCCCGCTCCGTAGTGATTCTAAAAAACTCGCTTAATGGATGGATTTCTTTGCAAAGCCCCTCTATTCCTTCGTAGGGCATTTGGATTAGCGTAGAGTTTTCTAAAGCTTCTACAAAAAGCGTGGCTGGCGTCTGCGTGATATAGCTATAAAAATCACTGATGAACCAGTCTTCGATCGCTATCTGTACGGTATGCTCTTTTCCATTTTCATCTACAAAGTATGATCGAAAGGCGCCTTTTGCCACATAGTTTCTATACTTGGAAATATATCCTGGCTGATCTATAAATTGCCTTTTTCGGATTTTCGTTATTCCACTGATCTCTAATAGTCTATCACGTTCTATCACACTAAGCTGTGCATAGCGATCGATATTTTCTAGAAGGGATTCATGTTCTTTTAGGATCATGTGCTGGGGCGGCGCCCACTCCAAGAATGGGAATAAAAAGCCATCAAAGATAATTTTTTGCCTTGAAGCGGTGGGACGGTTTTAAGTGGTGATAAATTGTTTAGAGCAAGCCTTGTAGTATGAGGGCGGGCTATCCCTAGTTTATAAAAGGGGCTTTTTGCCATCAGCTTTCAATGCTTCAATCTTCATTTTAATCCTATTCATTAGGCGGCTATTGTCTCCATCAGACGCGCCTAATTCGATATGTCTTATTACTCCATATTGGTCTATGATTATATTTAATGGAAAGGCCATCGCATTAAATGCCGGAAGTAAAAATCTGGTATTCCCAAACTGTTCCAATTCACTTTCGGATGTTGAGAAACGCTGATCGGCAGTTGAGCTGGATTCCTTCGATTCGTAAAGGAGCTCGCCCGATGAGCCACCTTAATGCTGTCTTTGAAAAGCGATATAATCTGTACGGATTTATCATTTTCGAATTCATCCTTTAAGTCATTTAGTGCTGGGATTTCGGCCATGCACGGAATACACCCGTAATACCAAAAATTGATGAGCGTAATCTTTCCTTTTACCGAGTCTTGGTTAAAATTTCGACCTGAAGTAGAGCTTATTTCAAATTGGGGGACTGTTTTGTTCAATAACCGGTATTTACTGAAATTGGCAAACGCTCTGCGCCCTTCGGTCGTGAGCGGCGATGGGATCTTGCCAGTAGGAATGTACTTCCACTTATCCTTAAAATCAGGATTCCGTTTAGGGATGAAGGAGAAGGTTTTAAGCTGATCATCGGTCTTGGCGTGGAGCAGTATTTCGGTGGTGTCGAGCGCAGTGATGCAAATTGACGTATCGCCAATCTCGCACACTCCATCCCCCAAGATTTCTATGGCTGAACCGATGGTCAAGCCAAGGTCAGTATATGAGAAACACTTTGTTTTATAGGTGAGTAAATCATTAGAAAATTGATTTGAAACGTCGGGGCTTTCGCCAACGCATCCAGTCATCAATGCGACCCATAGGAAGGTAAGCAGAAAGCGGATCGGCATGGGTTACAGTCTATTTTGATCTTCAAATATAGACAATCTGTCATCAGCAGGTCTATCTCGAAAGCCCCAGCTTCTGTCAGGGGCATTTTTGTATATTTATCTCCTTTAAAATATCAGGATGTCGGCCGGAAGCATACATGACATGATCTTGAAGTTGCGCTATAATAAGTCGCTGCTCCGAAAGAAGAACTCCTTGAAGGAAGGCAAAAAAATTCAGCTTCAATCTAAATCTGCTGCGCCAACGAAAACAAATAGTGATGTATACCCAAAGGCCAGTCGTGAGCTCCTTGATGCCTTCGCTAAGAATGCGCGGAAGAGCAGGAAGAAATTTCGCTTGATTAAGTGTGGGATAACGCTCATGATCGTGGGCGGCATAGTGTACCTTCTGAGTTTTCAGCTTAAAGGTTGGGTGCCCAAAATGAACTATCAAGATGTACCGAAAAATGAGAATAAGGTGCCCTCAAAAACCGAGAGCTACATCCATTTCTTAAATGCCGGCGATGAATGGATGGGAGAAAATAAATGGCATAATGCAGCCTTTGAATATAAGAAGGCACTAGAATTTTACCCAGGAGATTACGATGCTACTTACCGACTTACAGTCGCCTATGTATACCACTGTCACAATGGAGATGAACAATGCGACTTGGTGCTGCCGCTTATAGATAAGCTTCTTGCCGCCAAGCCCGAATCGACAGCGCCTTATTTATTGCGGGCTGCATATTATATGCAAACTGGCGATACCAAGAAGGCAGAGCTGGATTATCAGCACGTAGATGAACTTTGAGACTAAAGGTGTGCATTAGTCATAATGATGTAATTCATACTCACGCCCACTTCACAGCTACTTGATTTTGGCAATATTTTCACGTGCCGATCTATGGATGTAGCTCAGTTTAGATTTTACCATATAATTGAAGATCAAGACCACCCGCTTTTTACCTTCGGCTTGCGGCAGGCCGCGGTGAATACCGTTTTGACTGGATAGGATCAAATCGCCCTTGGCACCAATACCGTGTATCACATTCTGCTGTGGATAGCTGCCCATGTCGGTGTTTCCTTTCTTTCCAGAAAAAAGGTTTTGCACCAAGCTTACGTAGGTATGCTTCGAAAAGCGATGGGTTTTCTTTACGAAAGAGTAGGGGCCAAAGCTCGTGTCAGATACGTCGGTGAGGTATAGAAATGCCTTATATATTACGGGCTGCGCATTATCAATATGGTAGCCTCGCGTATTTTTTATGCCATGGTTTAAATAGGCATTGGTGCGGAGGGGAATGACTTCCTGACCGGTTACGTTTTGAATGGTTTGAATTAATCTGCCTTGGTCTATTTCGGCAACTTTAGGAACTACATTTTCAATGTAAAAGATGTCGAGCATTCCAGCGTCAGCGGCATCTGGATTATCTTGATTTCTATAATTGAATTTAGTACCGTTTTTCAATTCTACAGATCGGGGATGCTTGACAGATAGGGCTTCTATCTCTTCACGCAACTCATCGGCAAGCAAAGGAGCGATGAACGATTCGATTTTTATTATGCCATCTTTCTGGAGTTTTTTAGAGTATTCTACCACCTGGGCAGTGCCGGTTTTCTTTGGATTGATATGAATGAGATTAATAAAATCCTGATAGGCTAAACTCACTATATTTTTGACCCCTTCGATCATATCATCTTATCTTTTTTTGCGAAAAGCATCTCTAGCGAAAAGTATTTGGCATTCTCACGGGGCAGCAGAAATTCGTCATAACCCGCAACGTCAAGCTGCGACCGCAAAGCGGTTAAATCTTCAAAGAAAGCCTTTATTTTGGAGGGGTCTTTTCTCGGCCGTTCAAACTCGACCACTATTTGATCTGGATAAATATTCTTTTTCTCCATCTGCATTAATATGGGCAAAGCAGCACCTTCTATATCTGCCTTGAATATATTGATGTGATCATGGTCATTCTGCGCCATGATGGCCTCCATGGTGAGACATTCCGCTTCAAAATAAGCGGCGCCTCCTTCTTCACCTGCAAAAACAGAAGCCGAACCACCTAGTTTTGGTTTATAAAATTTAAGTGTTTTATTTTCCGTCCAGACTCCGTAGGGGAAATGCTTTAAATGCTTGTCCCGCTCATGTTTTTTCATGTACTCAATGCACACAGGCGTGGGGTCGTACATGTAAATCGGGCAGCCCCATTTTTCATGAATGGCGATATCAAAATCGGTATCTGTCAAAATGCCCAGCGAGTAGACCACACTCTGATCGGTAAGGGGAATACGCTTATCCAAGAAGTAATTTCCAACTTTGTAACCGTGGTCGCCGAGCGGAGCGATGGCGACCATGTAGGCTTTGGTAAGCACCCGCTCTTTATCGAGCGAATAGAATAAATTGCTACCGGCCATCTTTTTTAAAACCCTGTTCTTTATAGCAATAGGGGCTTTTTTGAGTAAGGTTCCATCCTTTATATTTCTCCTTAATTTTTCTTGTAATGATTCCATGAAGCGATGTCTCCCTCTATTTAGGCCCAGCTTGGCAGGGGTTAAAGGTATAAAAGACCTGCGCTTTATTTTCTGACAATGCATCAAACTCATCTCGTTTACGATCAAACCAGGCTTTAAGCTCTTCTGGAAATTGAGACTTTATGTGTTCCTGCATTTTGTTCAAGGCCTTTACATGATTGTCATCACCGTTTTGAAACATCTCCATGCCATCGCTCTTGCTTTTTGCAACCATTTCATCGAAGGACTCGGCGTGAAACTCTTGTTCACACATTCCACCTAATGCACGGCAGGTTATGGTTTTAACAATTTGGGTATTGAATGTTCTTAACCATGCCACAAGGGCTCAGAGCCAAATGCAGTTGACCGGTCATCAACCAATAAAAACGGAATTTTCTGAATATCTCCATACGGGACGCTCGGCGCCTAGCGCATCAAAACAATCTTCAAAGCTTCGTGCTTTCCGCTATTTTCCAATTGAAGGATATAAATTCCGGTAGGCAGGTTTGGGAGCGGGAATCGGGCGATCTCACCTTCGCGGATCTCTCTCGACTGTTCAAATATGGGTTTGCCCAATGCATCAAAAAGACGGATGCCCGTAGCACCCGAAGCTCCGGTTCCAGCCTTGATATTCAACCCTGCTTCTGCGCCCATCCAAGACTCCCAGCCGAGCAGGCTTCGCTCATCTGCCGAAAGGGAAAGGAAATTGACAGGCACTACCTTATCGCCTAACAGGGAAATGGAGCGCGTGACATCTTGCGGTGAAAGGATCAAATAATAGGTGGCCAGTGACACGGGCTGGGGAACGTCGATCGTAATCTCAACTTCGGTGGTATCGCCAGGTGCAAGGGCATCGCCGAGATATTCATAGACGAGCAGATCGTCTTCGTCCAAAATTTCATCTTCAGACCAGTAGAAAAACACATCTGAATTAGGCAAGGTCTCATAACCGAGGTTGAAAATGTAAAACCCGAAGGGGAAGCTCAGCCCGGTGCCGGTCACGTCAACCACTTCATAGCCATTGTTTGGGCTCACGAGGGGTGCTAGGTTTTCTTCGAAGATAAGATTTACCCATCTTAAATTATTACCGGTATTTACGTCCTGCGAAGAAAGGGCTCTGACGTATATACGGTCAGTTGCATCATTTAGCGGAAGGGGATAATCGGTGTAATCATACGTATAGGTGCTTGTATCGCCGTATGCGATGGCTGGAAGCTGAACCGAATGGAATAAAAGGTCTTCGGCTAAATCAAAACTGGTGTCTTCCGAATAGTAATACCTTAGCGTGAATTCATTGCTTTCCGCTAAGCCTAGATTGAATATTCTTGTGCTAAGTCGTATGGTATCACCAGGATTATAAGGATTGGAAATAGTGGTAGATGACGAAAGGTCGACTCCATTGTATGTAGGCTGACACGAACAGTCTTCAACGACGAAATAGGTAAATTCATTATTTACCGAGCACGTATCGCCGATATTGTTTTCTGCAGATGGGCAATCAAATGCAGGTGATCCGTCGAAATTCACAAAAAGGTAACTGTCAAAAGCGACATCGACTGCATCTCCGATGGCTAATTTTAAAAGATAAGGTTCACCAATTTCTAATTCTGCTTCTGCGATTAGTTCTAGGGTGAGCCCAGAAGTTTGCAAACCATATTCGCCATTCTCACTCTCAAGGTAATAAATGGCTGTTTCTTCCCAATCAGGATTGGCTTCATCGCAGAAAATGGTATTTGCCGCACCGATGGGAAATCCACCATTCAAAGAATTTACGCTGACGGGTATTTCAGTCCCAGGCACAAAGGCTATATTTTCATAGCTTTCACCTTCTTGATTTTTCCGAAGGAATATTCCCATCGGATCTGAAAAATTGCTACACACGAAGGCTGCATATTCTGAACTTGCAAAAACGAAGGAGATGTCAAGATTGTTAGAAATGGCCGTAAAAGCAATTTCCATAGAAGCACAATCAGTTATTCCAAATGAATCGAACGCTACATCATACAATTCGTCATTGCCTTCACAATCTAATGATCCGGATGAAGTGCTGAAAGCTGAGATGGCCCCAATTACAGCACCCGAACCAATCACTACTCCAAAATCAAGCGGGAATGAACTGTCTACATTGTTAAATATTCCTATGACGCCTTCAGCTCCGATAAACGTGATCGAGTCAATGTCCATGGCACTATTGCTTAAGGCAGGGCTGTCAATATAGTCCATCACATTTCCGGGAGCATCGATAACTACTTGGCTGTGCAGGCTCAATGAAACAAAAGAGATCAAAGAGAAAAGTAGCGTTATTTTCATTTTAAATTTTTTGGATGCGAAAGATAGTATATTTTGGGATGAATGGACTTCTCGGGATGTCCATTGGCTGCTTTCTGCTAATATTGCCGCTTTAGATTGAAACGCTTAAAGAACACATTTATAAAAATCTTCGATGAAAATTGAATTGATCGGCCTAGTCGCCGCTTTTCTGACCACCGCTGCCTTCGTGCCGCAAGCCTTGAAAACGATCCGCACGAAGCATACCGCCGATCTGAGCGCAGCCACTTTTTCCATGCTTCTGGGTGGCACCCTTTGCTGGCTTTATTATGGAGTGAAGATCGGTGATATGCCGCTCATTCTGGCCAATAGTATTACGGCCTGCCTGGCGGCCATCATTCTGGGTATGAAGCTGAACGGAGATTATTCCAAGAAAAATCCCGGTGACGGGGACTGATCAAAATTCAGCCCTGTAACCGGGATTTCTAGGTAAAATTGAAAAAGAATACTACTGCAATCGAAAATTGACTTTAAGTCCGTGCACCGAGTCTATGGCTACCCCATTTGCATAAGCGGGAGTCCAACGCGGCATATTGGAGATCAGATCTATCACCGATTGGTCAAAGATCTTATCGGGCGACTGCGTAATTCGTATTTGACCGACAGAGCCATCGGCCAAGATTTCAAAATTGGCCGCAGCCACTCCTTGTGCACCAATAAGACGTGCTTCGGGGGGAAACACAATGTTTTGGTTTATATAATCATTGATTGTAGCTGGTCCAGCCTTGGCATTGAATTTTGCTGCTGAATTCATTAATGCTTCGGAGCTGGTCCGGATTTCAGGAGTGGCTCTGGCTATGGCCGTATCGTGGTTGTTTTGCATGGCTAAAATGGGTTCGATGGTGCTAGATTGCTGAGCTTTCAAAGACAGCGCAGAGACCAATAAAATTCCTGAGAGAAACATGGATCTGATTCTACCGGTGTTGAGAAGGGCGTAATAATAGTTTTTTGGAGCTGTCATGACTTTTTGTATTTTGATTAGATGCCAAAATTACAGCGAGTGTGAGCTTCTTAAAAGCCCACTTTGGGGTAGTTTTAAAAATACCCATTAATGGGTAGTTTTTGGATTGACTCGCTGAATGAGCGTGCTCCTTTCTTGAAATAATTTAGGATTTGGCAAGGGCTATACCATTCTCAAATGCAAATTTTACCAGCCCGGCCGTGTTGTTTACATTGAGTTTGCGCATGGTATTTTTCCGGTGTGTCTTTACCGTGTCTTCGCTCAAGAAGAGTACTTCGGCAATTTGCCCATTGCTTTTCCCGGAGGCTATATGTCCCAATATTTCTTTTTCCCGCTTGGTAAGTTCAGAGGTAGTAAAACTCTTGGCACTCCCTTTCTGTCGCGAAAACATGGCTTCTGAGACCGCCTTGGAAAAGTATTTCTCGCCAGCATACACCTTCTTTATGGCTTCTATGATTTCTTCTTTCCCTGCATTCTTGAGCAGATAGCCAGCGATGCCGCTATCATACATACGTTCTATATACACCCGCTCGCTATGCATGCTCAAGATGACCACTTTGGTGGCCGGATACTTTTCAAGTACCTGCTTAGAAGCTTCATAGCCATCCATTACCGGCATTTGTATATCCATAAGGATTACATCTACAGGGCATTCTTTCATTCGCTCCAGCACTGCTTCGCCATTTTCGGCGGTGCAGGCTACTTTTATGTCAGGGTCATCAGCGAGCATGGTGGTAAGGCCATCAATCAATATACGATGGTCATCGGCGATTAAAAGCTGAATTTGATTTTGTGCCATCTCTATAGTTCTACTTCGATAATAATGCTGGTGCCTGAGTTGGGGTGGCTGTCTACATCGATCTTGCCATTGATTAGTGCTGCCCGCGAATATAAGTTTTTCAGGCCGCTGCTATTGTTTTTTTCAAGACCCGACTTCAAGTCAAAACCCCTACCGTTATCTTCGAGCATGAGCTGGAGTTCTTTTTTGTGTTGCGAGAGTTGAACCGTTATTTCCGAGGCGCTCGCATGTTTCAATGCATTGTTGAGCATCTCTTGAAAAATACGGTATAGCATTATTTCTACCTGTGGCTCGAAGCGGTCCTGTGCGATGGTTTTATTGAAATGGAAAGTGGTTTCCACACTGTTTTCGAGTTTGTTTATCTGCTCCTCTATGGCTGTGGCCAATCCAAACCTTTCTAAAGATGAAGGCAATAGGTTATAGGATATATTGCGAAGTTCATCTGCGATGTGATCTATATCCCGCTTTGAGTCTTGCAGCACCTGATCGGCAAGGGCAGTCTGCCCTTCTATATTGCTCAGGTTCATCTTCACGCTTGACAGGAGCTGCCCCACACCATCGTGCAGATCTTTTGCGATGCGGTGCCTTTCCTGCTCTTCGGTAGTCACGATGGCTTGTAGCCTAATGCGCTGTTTGTCTACCAGTTGTTTTCGGTTGCTGCGTATTATCGCATTTGCCGAAAGGCCTACCACAGCAATGCCCAGCAGGATTCCGAACAGTTTAAACCAGGTAGTCATATAAAACGGGGGGGTAATATTGATTTTTAGGGTATCGCCGTTATCATTCCAGACCCCTTCATTATTAGACGCTATCACCCGAAAGGTATAGCTGCCGGGAGGGATTTTGCTATAACTGGTTTTCCGCTCGGCGCCTGCATTCGTCCATTGATTTTCATAGCCTTCCAGCCGGTATTTAAACCGTACATTTTTAGGCGAGACATAGCTTAGCGCGGTATAGTAGATATCGAGCCTTCCTTCGGTATACGGCACCGATACTGGGTTGTGGCCCAGAAAGGTAGAGTCGGCATATACGAGCTTCTCGACGTGTACAGGGGGCGGCAGATTATTAAAATTCATCCGGTCAAAATCGATCGCCACCGCGCCTTTCAATGTGGGAAAAATGTATCGGTTCCCGCCCAGATGACATTTGGATTGCTGCATGCCGCCATTGAACTCGCCCGTGCGCAAGGCATCGGTCTGCTCGTCGTAAAAGATCACGTTCAGTTTATCCAACTGGCCACCAAGTACGGCCACTAGTTCTTCTTTGGCTATTCTGCTCAGCCCTTTATTGCCGGTAAGCCATAAGCTTCCATTCCCATCCGGGGTTATAGTCGATACTACGTTTTCTATAAGCCCATGTGCGGTGGTAATGCGGCGCAAGACGCCATCTTTGATCACCATCAGCCCATTGCCATAGGAGCCCACGTATAGGGTTCCATCCTTATCTTCGTCTATACCACGGTAGAAGTTTTTGGGCTTGTTTTCATTTTTGGTGCGCCATAGCAGCCGGTAGGTAGCTGGATCGTAGCACATTATTTCAGCGTTGGACACCAACCAGATAAGCCCTTTTTGATCTTCGTGGATACCTACCACATCCTTTATTTCGACCTGATTGGAGATCGGGTGTTCGATCAGTTCTTGCTTATCGTTCAGTTTGAAAAGGCCTGCGTGCGCTCCGAAGAGCAGCCCATCAGATCGGGATGGATACAGCGCCCATGCCCCATACTTTTTGGGCGAGTCGAAACTAATATGCGTGGTATTTTTTCCATCCCATTTGGTAACGATCCCGTAGCCGATAAAATAGAAATAGATGTCGCCCCTGTAGGAAGTGAGCGTTGTAGAGAATCCATTCCGGGTTATACCTTCCGGCAATGGAAGTGGATTAAAAAGACTGTCGTATACGGATATGCCTTTCTCCCTCGACCCCATCCATATCTTCTTATCTGATGCCTGCATGATCGGATAGAAATTCCCGCCTTGGCTGTCGCCCAATGCGTCGATGTACTGAAACCGTTTTGGCTTTTCCTTGATTAGCCCGCAGGTGGTAGAACCGTACCAAATATTTCCTTCCCGATCTTTATAGACGTCTTGAAGCTTGGCATCGGGGCAGACTTCGCCAAAAGAGAAGGTCGAAAAACCAGAAGTGGCTATATCAAAAACCAGCACTTCCGACTTGAGTTCCCCAAAGTATATTTTATCATTTACCAGGGTAAAAAGCGTATGGTCGAACCCATTGAAATTATACTGCGAGAAATCAAAACATTCGGCTTCTTGATAGTTCAGGTAGTGGCATATGGCAGTCTTCTTCAAGGTCCAGAATTCTCCAGCTACATTTCCCGGAAGGGCAGCCCTCAAGTCAGCTTGCACGGCGGGGCGCACTGCGCTATTCAATTTGGGCTTACTCCCTGACTTGAAGGCGATGCTGTCCATATAGAAAAGATAATCGGTAGGGTCAATGCAGAAAATGCTGTTCAGAAAAGACCTTAAAACCACCGGTGTATCGGCCAGTATCCCGTAGGTATCGGGATCGTGAAATATCAGTCCGGCAGATTCTGAAACGAAGGCGATGATAGATCCTTCGCAATCGGTGCTAAATCGATAATAAGAATGATAGGGCAGCCCGAGCGAATCTGAGATATTGTAGAATTTATGGTTTCGATGCATCACCAATCCTCCTTCGTAGGCACCTATGAGCAAGTCGCCGTTGGCATTTTCGTACATCCTATTTATCCTATTGCTCTTTAGGGCAGGGGTATTTTGGGTATTGAAAATGGTAAATGCGATACCGTCAAAGCGCGCCAAGCCGCCTTCTGTAGCAACCCAGATATAGCCATCCTTGGTCTGCAAGATTTGATTTACAGAATTTTGCGGCAGCCCTTCTTTTATGCCCCAAGAGTCATAAAGGTATGCTTGGGCAGAACTTCCTTTACAGGCGATGCAGAGTAGCAGAAATAGCGCAGATCTTAGCAACCAAGAAATAATGTGCTGAGCCGCAAGCGAATATGGGATGCCGTTATATTTTCTTTGGCTTGCGCAAACTGAATTCATTGGGTCTTGGTTGAAGAACCAAAACTACAATTTGTTCGGTGGCTCTGCTTTTAAGCTTAGAAAAAGGCTGTGTGTGCTATTCACCGGGTGTAAGGGATGTAGAAATTAGTTGGATTGTCGAATTTGAAAACTGCGGAAGGATTATAAAGGAGCTTCCCGCATTCGTTTTCCTTTGGATAATAGACAAACTCGTCTCTCGGATAGTTGGTTACCTTTTCAAGGTAGAATTCATGCTTCACTTCAACATATTTTTGACCATCGCTAGTATAATTTAGAATATTATAAAATGCATAGGGAGTGTCAGCACGCTCAAAGGATAGTACTGACATTCTGCCCCTTCCGGGAAATCTGGCTAAGTTACAGTCTGAATACAAAATCCCTGTAATAGAAAAACGGGTTATTTTTAAAGCAGTTTTGGGTGGAAGCGTACGTTGTGCTTTTTCAGCTACCGTCGAGCTGACCCCAGCGGCTGAGCTGCTGCTCAATCCGATGGTTCTCGTGCTGGAATAGTATGGGACTGTTGCGTAGGCACTGCGATTGGCAGCTTCAGAATAAGACTTGTCTATAGTGCGGTCTTCATGATAGTCATATACATATCCGTTCATTACAAAATAGCACTGTGTCAAATCGAGTGTTATGTACCCGTCCGATTTATTGAAAATAGTAAAGCCGATGTCACCACCAGAACTCCATAAATTGTAGATAACCTTTATGTTAACATCCTGAAAGACAATACCATCAGTATCTGTTGAATTGCCAATTGGCTTAATTTGAAGAAGCTGATAAAAAGCAGCTGGCTGGCAAGCCGTCAAAAAAAAAGTCGCGAGAAAAAAAAGTACAAAGCTGAATTTCAAAATTTGATTGATTTGGTAGCCTACAAATTTAGAATAATTTGAAATCTAATTTAACTCGGAATAATTTAAAAGAATGTCAATTTAGCATTTAGAGCTTATTTGAGCAGAGGAGATTTGAACTTGATTTTAGCGTTGCTGTTCTTTCCCATCCTGCCCCAAAAATATACTGTGGGTAATGGTGCTCACCGGACAAATATCCTCGCAGGCCATGCAGGCTATATCGCAAGGCTCATGTACTGCTATGGTGTCAAAATCACTGATGAAACCCGCTTCATGCGGACAGACCGCGATGCAGGCGCCACAGTTGATGCAGGCATTCCAACCGATTTCGAATACTACAGGTTTGTTCATGGGTCTAGATTTTTTTGTATTCGCTGTCAGGGCTGAAATAGGCGCTCATCGTCTCGAAAAGCTGTTCATCTTGAAGCGCAATATCGGAGCCATCAAAGATTTTCTTCTTGACCCCATAAAGTTTCCACATTTTATTTCCCAAGGCTTCAAGCCAGCGCTCTTGATAGCCAGAAAGTGCTTCTGCCGTATGCGCTGCACCCGACTTGAAATGATCAATCAAAAATTCGGCTCCTATGCGGCCACCGCTCAGTGCCGTATGTAGGCCGCCCCCGGTTATGGGGTTTACATGTCGGGCAGCATCGCCGATCAAAATCATATGATCCGAATACTGCTGTTTCAACGGCGCTGCAAGCGGCACTCCGCCGCCCTGAACTTCAAGCAACCGCGCGTTTTTGAAGCGGTGTGCCATGAAGGAATCCTTTAAGAAATGATCGAGGTGCCAGCGTGCGTTTTTATTTGTCGCAGTGGGTATTACTCCGAGCCCTACTTCTGCGTAGCCATGTCCTTTTGGGAATACCCATCCATAGCCGCCCGGAGCCACATCGCTGCCTGTGATGAGTTCGAGCAGCCCATCGGTCTCCACTCCGTCTACGATTATTTGCAGGCAACTCGCCAGTTCCTTAAGCTTGATATGCGTGTGGAGCCCAGCCCATTTGCCCACTTGCGAGCGTATCCCATCCGCACCGATCAGCACCTTGCACCGTACTTTTTCGATGGCATTATAATGCTTGATGTTTACGGTGGCCATTCCATTTTCCAGCACATATCCAGTTGCTTCGGCCTTGAGCCAAGCTTCTGCTCCGGCGCGCTCGGCAAGGGTGAGCAGGTGCCGATCGAAGCGGCGACGGTCCGACCACATAGCCCAGCGGTACCCGGCCTTCACCGTCGCCATAGCTCTCTGGCTTGAGCTTGCGGTAATCTATGGTATTCTCGCTGCCCCGCCCATCGAGCACCTTGAAACCGTAGATGGCTTCATGGATGAATTCGGCATCAGGCTCCACTCCATTTTCGATCAGGGCATGGCGGCTTATGGCACCGCTGCACTGTATGGGCGCTCCCAGTTCTTGCCGCTTATCAACGATCAAGACCTGGTGTCCGGCTTCTGCCAATATTCTGCCCGTGGTAGTTCCCGCAGGCCCTGCACCTACTATGAGGCAATCAACTTTTTTCATCGGGCGCTTTAAATCTTGTTTCCATTTCCATAAATGCGGATAGTGGAGTTGAAAGGTAAGGTACGAACAGGTCTAAAGGTTTAATTTTTTTGGGACATTGTTTTTCGCTGGCTGTTTCTGCTTTCGCGAAAATGTTCCTAGGGCAGTATCATCGACCGGATATCTCATCATCGCTTCCTTTAGGATATGACCTCAAATTTTTCTTTTCCTTACCAACCTGAATCAGGTCGTACCCAAGATTCAGAACGGATTTACAGGGTTAAGTTGACTTTTAATGGAACAATGTCTAGAAAGTCCGCTTTTAAATATAAAGCGATCCGGGAGAAATTTTGAAGTCATGGGATGAGTACTTTGATTATTAAAAAGCAATATGCCGCGTTCCTTCTTTTTACAATAGCCCGCTGAAGCTTAAATAAACGAGCCTATCAGATCGCTTTCTATAAACATCTGAGTTTCCGCATTGGAACTGAATTCATCTTGGAAAGAAAGCTTTGCCATCCTAGATTTCGGAAAAGAAAAAACAATTTATACATCTGAAAAACAGCTTATTGAAGGTATTTAAAAGATATGATTCCCACTTTCAATGCTTTCAACAATACAAGATTTGGATATTTCGGTTTCCAACCCGATATACCGTGGGGCGTCAACTGATGTAAATTGCCACAATATCTCGAAACCGAACCATGCGCATCTTAACTATTTTCGTACTCTCACTCTCATTCATTTCCAATACGTCCGGTCAAACCTATATTGGTGACGACTTCAGGTTCTCTTTCCTTGCCAATATCGACCCCTTCTTCAATGGCACGCCAAATTTTGATGTGTCAATCGAAGCGATTGAAAATGCCACCATCACCGTAGAATATGGCCTGCCTGCAAATGCCTACTACCAATCGCAAGACATCACATTGGCTGCCGGCGAGATTGGAGTGGTAAGTTTCAACGGGGTCTTTCTGAATCAAAATACGACCAATGTGATTGATAACCGGTCTTTTCATGTCACGTCAACAGGCGATATTCGAGTTTACGCTTTTCATCTTCGCGCCTTCTTTTCGGAGGCAACCCCGGTCCTGCCTACAGCTGAATTGACCAGTGAATATATGGTTCTATCCTTTTCAGACCCCCTCGGTGCTGCGCCTTCGCTTTACAGCGTGATAGCCACTGAAGATAATACCACGATCAATTTTTTGAATACTGGCTCATCTCCAAGTGGAGCCGCAGGAGACCCTTTTTCGCTTAATCTGGATGCTGGGGAAGTGATTACTATGGCTTCTATCGATGATCTCACTGGGAGCACCATCGCCGCCGAAGGCGATAAGCCGATCGCCGTTTTCACAGGACATCGACAGGCGCGCATTACGGCAGGTTGCGGCTCAGATAGCCATATGTACGAGCAGCTGCACCCCACGGCTTATTGGGGCACCGTCCATGCCATTTATCCCGTAACCGGAAATGGCGGCGACTTCGTAAGAATATTATCCAAAGAAGATGGTACCGAAGTTTTTGACGGATGCGATTTGATCGGCACACTCGCTGCAGGTGAGACCTTAGATGGTTTTTATATCGATCCAAGGATTATTCGATCATCGGCACCCGTGCTTATCGGGATGTATACCCGTGGCTTCGAGTGTTCAGGCTTGAATACTGGCGACCCCAATATGCGGCTTATACAGCCCCTTAGCGTTGCCAATACAGCGCTACAGCTCCAAACCAATACAGGGTTTATTCAAAACCTTCTTAGCGCCCAAACGCTTTTTTGGTTGCATCTCGCTATGCCTTCCGATCAGACAGATCAGATAATGGTGAATGGCAGCCCCGTGCTCAGTTGGATTCCATTCCCATCTTTGCCCAGCTACTCGTATGTTGATGTCTTGGTAGATGATATATCCATCACCGCGCTTCAAGTTGAGAGCACAGTTCCGTTTTGGTCGGAATATGTCGCCCTTTCGGGTGCCGACGCTATGACGATGTCTTTTGGGGGCACCACCACCGTGGAAATTCCAGATGATATCCTCATCGTAAATCTCGGGCCTGACATCTCCATTTGCGAGGGCCAGAGCATCACCTTAGATCCCGGGCTCGGCATTGCTGGGATATGGCAGGATGGGTCGGAGCAAGAGACTTTTACCGTTACCGAGCCGGGGGTGTACAGCGTTACCATAACCGGTGGCTGTAGCGGTGGTTTTAACGAAGTGATCGTTTCACCTGCGGACGATGTGTTGATTGACCTGCCCGAGGCTTATGAACTCTGTACGGGCGGAGAACTGGAAATAGGAGTGCCCGATCAGCTCGGCGTGGACTGGTTATGGGCCAGCGGCGAGACTACTTCGGAGATTTCCGTGAGCGCTCCCGGAGTTTATTCCTTAGTGGGATCTCTTGATGGCTCCTGCCAAAGTGAAGCGACCACAACGGTGGTAGCCGTAGATGGCCCAGAACTGACCATCGATGGCCCCGATGAGCTCTGTGAAGGGAATCTGGCGCTTCTTACAGCCAGCGGCTCCGGCACCTTTGAATGGGAAGATGGTACCGAAGGCAATGTGTTGGAAATTGAAGCGCCAGGTACATTTACCGTTACGCTCAACGCTAATGGCTGTTCTGCCATTGAGTCGATCATAGTGGCTCCAGGCCAGGGGCCAGTACTCATTATCTCCGGCCCTGAATCTCTATGTGCTGGCGCCGTGGGCGAAATAAGCGTAGACCCGATTGGCGAAAGCTTAGTATGGGAAGATGGGAGCGAAGGAACC
Organism: uncultured Cryomorphaceae bacterium; assembly: GCA_963836915.1. Taxonomy (GTDB): domain Bacteria; phylum Bacteroidota; class Bacteroidia; order Flavobacteriales_D; family Cryomorphaceae; genus Cryomorpha. Next base: position 3,030,986 of record CAWILH010000002.1, read on the forward strand.
CCGAGAACGGTAACTGGAAGCGGCTCGTATACCGCGACGGTGCTGAGTGAAGGATGTACTTCTACTGCCACGATCGCTATTGCCGCCTTGGCATCGCCCATTTTAAATGCAAGCGACCTTGAATACTGTCTCGGCGACGATGCCCGGCTCTTTGCTAGCTCTCCCAATGGAACGGTGAGCTGGCCCGGATTTTCAGAGTCAGCTACGCTTGAAATTCCTAATGCAGGATTCTTTTTGGCGGAAGCCATCAATGAATGCGGTAGTACTTCGACAACTGTCGAAGCCATTGCCATAGATTGCAGTTGCGAAGCTTTTGTGCCCAACGTGTTTACACCAAACGGCGATGGCTTGAACGATCTCTTCTTTCCCGAAATAGAATGCGATCCTGAAGACTACTCCATGCTTATTTTTAACCGGTGGGGTCAATTGATTTTTGAATCTACCGAGCCAGCCATAAAATGGAACGGCAGCGCGGCCAGGGAAGGCTCTTATTTCGCCCCAGAGTCAGTCTATCAATACCTTATCAGTTTTGATAATCCTTTGATTCCCCTTTCGGAAAAAAGAGTGCTTCGAGGCTCCGTGACTTTGTTAAGGTAAGCCCGGTACCTAGCTGGTCTTGACCTTTTCAGGAAAAGCTCCGCCCGATTCCCTATAAGGAACCACCCCAAAAACCTACTTATCCATCGCCAATTGCCTATTCCCTACGCCGCCCAAATCTGTATCGGTGGATGGGCGCAAAGACTCTGAACTGAATTTCACCCGGAGCCACATTTTAAACCGGGTGATGAGGAAGTAAAGCACGGGAACAACGATAAGCGTCAAGAAAGTCGCTATGAAAAGTCCGTAGATAACTGTCCAAGCCAATGGCCCCAGAATATAACATTGTCCCCACCTACATATATCTTCGGATCAAAATCACTGAATAAGCTGAAAAAGTTGATATTCAGACCTGTAGCCAGTGGAATAAGACCGAGAATGGTGGTTATTGCGGTAAGCAATACCGGTCGCAGCCTGGCTCTACCCCCTTTGATTACGGCTTCCATCAAGTCTTCGGTTTCTAAGAAATCGTCATGCTCCAAGTTTAATTTTTGCTTCTTTCGATCTACCAATAATTGGGTGTAATCGAGTAAAACCACCCCATTGTTTACAACGATCCCGGCCAGCGAGATGATGCCCATCATAGTCATCATAATTACAAATGGTGCGCCCGTAATGATGAGCCCACCGAATACACCAATGAAGCTCAGGAAGATGGCCAGCATGATAATCCCCGGTTTAGAAATGGAATTGAATTGAAAGATTAGAAGGAAGAAAATAAGTCCTAGACCGATAAAAAATGCTGATAATAGAAAGGTCATCTGTTTATTCTGCTCTTCGATCTGACCGGTATAGTTGATGCTGATGTCTTTTGGTAAATCTTCAAAAGACTTCATCTCATTTTGAATGAGCGCTACTATGGCACCGGCATCGGTATAGCCTGCCGATAGCGCAGAGTACACGGTGACTATCCGCTCGGTATCCTTGTGTTTAATAGCGCTGAAACCAGAAGAGTTCTTCTCTTCGGCCACTGCCGATACCGGTATTTCTCTTATTTGGCCCGAGGCCATGTCCCGAAAGGTGATTTTTTGATCGAAGAAAGCGCTTTTGTTGTAGCGGTTCTCTTCATTGAAGCGTACGTAGATATCGTAGTCTTCGCCATCTTCTTTGTAGATTCCCGCCTTGGCGCCAAAGATTGAATTACGCAATTGGTTGCCCACTTGCCCGGCCGAAACGCCTAGCTCTCCCGCTTTTCTGCGGTCTACTTTTACGAGCATAGAAGGCTTAGATCGGTTTACATCTATCTTCAGTTCTTCTACGCCACCTATATTTTTCGTGTTTATAAATTCGCGCATGCGCTCGGCATTGGCGATGAGCGATGCGTAATCATCTCCTTTGAGTTCTATGTTTATCGGGTAGCCAGCAGGCGGTCCTACGGCATCTTTTTCTACCGATACGGAGAGACCAGGATATACCCCATCCAATTCGTCTTGTATCTTTTTCAAGAGTCTCTGGCTGCTCGCACCTTCACGGTATTTAAACTCGCGCATGGTGGCAGTGATCTTTGCCCGGTGGGGCATCTCTGCAGCCGAGCCACCATCGGTCTGCGGATTTCCGGCACCTTCTCCTACTTGAGATACGGCGCTCTCTACCAAGAAATTGCGGCCATCGTTTTTATAGGCGTCATCATTAATAATCTTGTAAACACGTGCTTCGATTACTTTAGTTACTGAATTGGTTTTTTCGATTGCCGTACCTTCAGGATATTCGATGTAGACGATAATCTGATTGGGAGTGTTGTCGGGAAAAAACTCCACCTTGGTGCGCTGGCTTCCTATCGAAGCACCAAAACCCATAAACGCTGCAATCAAGAGCACTATGGTGCCCAGTACTAGAAAGACAGGGGTTTTTCCCGAAAGGGCACCTTTTAATCTGCGTTCATAGAAATTCTCCAATACGGGTAAGGTATTGGACTGGAATCCATTGGCCCATTTTCGCAGGAATAAGCGATACACCCAAAGCATGATAGCGGTAAAGATCATCAATGCCCCCAACCCGCGATAGGCTCCGCCAAAAATCAGGATCAATGCCCCGATAACGGCCATGATGGAAGAGATCTTTATGATCTGTTTCAAGGGCATATTTTTATCTTCAATGGTCATGTATCGCGACACCAATACCGAATTGAAGAAGATGGCCACGAATAGCGATGAGCCGAGCACCACGGAGAGGGTGATCGGGAAATAGATCATAAACTGACCGGTTACGCCGGGCCAAAAACCCAGTGGTACGAAAGCCGCCACGGTGGTAAGCGTTGATATGATGATAGGGAATGCGATCTCACCGATTCCTTTTTTGGCCGCTTCGATGCGGCTCATACCTTCAGATTCCATAAGTCGGTATACGTTTTCAACGACTACGATGCCATTATCTACCAGCATACCCAGACCCATGATCAGTCCAAATAAGATCATGGTATTCAGGGTATAGCCCATCAAGTTCAGAATCATCAATGACATAAACATGGACATCGGTATGGCAAAACCAACGAAAAGAGCATTCTTGAAGCCTAGGAAAAACATCAATACCGTAATAACCAGTATGATACCAAATATGATATTATTGACCAGATCATCTACCTGCCCGATGGTTTGTTCGGATTGATCATTGGTAATGGTTACGCTCAGATCAGTTGGGAAAACATTTGCTACCGCATCGTCTACTATGGCTTGGATCTTCTCAGTGGCGTCGATCATGTTCTTGCCCGCCCGCTTCTTCACATCGAGCATTACTACCTGCTCTCCAAACTCTCGTGCGTAGGTGGTCTTATCTTCGTCTTTGAAAGATACTTTTGCTACATCCTTCAGGTAGATCGGATTATTGTTCTCGTTCTTCACTACGAAGTTTTCCAGTTCCTTCGGGTCTTCAATTTCTCCCAAGATGCGGATGGTGCGTCGCTGGCCGCTAGAGATCAGATTGCCCGCCGAGCTGGTAACATTTTCATTTTGAATGGTGGTGATTATGTCATTGAAGCTTACCTGCGCGGCCATCATTTGATAGATGTCTACGGCCACTTCTACTTCCTTTTCCTGCGCCCCGCGTATATCGACCTGCTTTATTTCTTGAAGGCTTTCGATCTCATCTTCGAGGTATTCTCCATATTCTTTGAGCTTTCCGACCGGATAATCGCCGGAGATATTGATATTCAAAATCGGCACTTCTTCCGAGAGGCTCAGATCAAAAATATCGGGCTCCACCTTGGCACCGTTAAATGTTGGCCAATCTTCGCTGGCAGTCTCCGAGTCTACTTCGTCTTTAACTTTCTGCTTGGCGGCTTCTACCGAAATGTTTTCGTCAAACTCTACCACCACGATACAGTAATCTTCTTGCGAGGTAGAGGTGATTTCTACCACATTGCTCACCGTTTTCAACTGATCTTCGATCGGGTCTGTGATCAGCTTTTCGATGTCTTCGGCCGTATTTCCGGGGTATACCGAGCTGATGTAGATCTTCGTCTCCTTGATCTCCGGAAAGCTCTCACGCGGCATGCTGAAATATGCGCTTGTACCCAAAATAAGTATCAGGGTGATAAGCACATACATTGTGGTCTTATTGTTTATCGCCCATGAAGAAAGGACGAATTCCTTATCTACATTTTTCTTTTTCTTGCTCATTTTGATGAGATTTTAGTGGACTCGGCTGTTCTGCTATCATCCTCCGCAATTTTTATTTTCTGACCGTCAGAAACGCTTCGCGCGCCTTCTTGGATTATTTCATCATTGTCTGATAATCCTCCCACTACTTCGATCAGATCTTCCTGTGTTTTTCCGGTTTCTATGATGATCCGTTCGGCAGTGGCATGATCATCCTTTTTATGGGTAATCTTATATACATATTGTTCACCATCAGCATTTTCTGAAATGATGTTCAAGGGTACCAGAACAGCTTTGTCATTGGAGTAATCATTGATCCTCAACCTTGCGGTGAGGTTTGGTTTTATCTTTTTATCGGTATTGGGTATGGCTACTTCTACTTTGAAGCTTCGGTTGGCCGGGTTGATAAAGCTTCCGGCCTGTCTCACTTTAGCGTCCATCGTAATATTCAGTATGGGAAATTCCACTTTCACCATTTTCCCTTTGGAGACATCGCCTATATAACTCTCTGGTACTTCGGTCTCTACATACATCTCATCGAGATTTATAATCCTGAATAATTGTGATTGACCTGGCACCACTACGCTGCCCTGATCGGTGATCACATCATCTATCGTTCCCGAAAATGGAGCCTTTACCACCGTTTTGGCAATCTGTTGCTTGAGTTGGTTTATGGCTTCTTTTTGTGATTCGAAGCTCGACTTCGTCTGCAAATATTGCATCTCGCTACCTATGTTCTGATCCCAAAGTCTTTTCTGACGCTCATAGGTAGTCTCTGCCAAATCGGCCTGTATCTGTAGCTGCATCAATTGTTGGCTAAGCCCACCATCGTCAATCTTGGCCAAGGCTTGACCCTTCGTTACGCGCTGCCCTGGGGTCACGTATACATCGGTCATAACTCCAGAAAACTCTGGGTATACCACGAGGTTTTGGTCGGTCTTAACGCTACCTTGCAGCTCAATGAAATGATCAAAAACACTGTGCTCAACTAAGAAAGTGGTGACCAAAGGCACTTTTTCTGTGGGATCGAGTTCCTTGATACGATCTGTGGTAAGCTTTATTTTTTTTGAGATCTCTTGCTGTTGCGCGTCAAGGTCGCTTTTTTCTTGCCTTATTTCGTCCACATTATCGGAAGCAAGGATTTCTTCAAAGCTCTTTTGCTCATTTCCACAAGAAAGGGCCAAAAAGGCAATGCTTGCTATTGAGAGGAGGTGTTTCATTTTGGTTTGATTTTTAAATTTTGTCAGCGATGGTTTCATCTTAGTATATATTCAATGCTTGGTCGAGTTGTTGCTTTGCGAGCAAGAGGTCGTTGGCTGCTTGTATGTACCTGCTTTGCTCATTGAGCAATTGGGTCTCTGCCACATTGAGTTCAAAACTGGTAGACACTCCTTCGGTGTATTTAATATTTGTTTTTTTGCTTATGCGCTGCGCCAGTTCAAAGCTTTGCTTCTGGTTCTCCCATGTTTTCAATGCAGTGGAATAGTTACTTCTGGCGCGCTCTACTTCAAGGTTTAAGCCATACTCGGTCTGTTCGAGTTGGAGTAGGCTTTGCTCAAAGCCGATCTTGGCCTGTTGTACCCGCGCATTTCTGCGAAAGCCGCTAAAGATGGGAACGTTTAACGTGGCGCCTATAATAGTGGTCGGAAACCACGGCTCGTCGGTGTCGGTAAAGTTGAACTCATTGCGCTGCCCCACTTGCTGATGGTTGAAAAAAGCGCTGAGGTTGGGGTAATAATAGGCCTTCTCGCCGCGCACGGTAAGGTCTTGTATCTCTACATTAGATCTTGCCAAGAGCATATCGGGATGCGTGGCCAAATTGGGATCGCGCTCCAGATAGGCCGGATCATTGTTGATTTTCACCAAGGCATCTATTTGGTCGCTCAGGGTTACATCCCGCTCCAACTCAAGCCCCAAAAGAAAGTTGAGCGTTTTTCTTGAGATATCTAAAAACTGCACCGATCGGTCATAATTGATTTCAACATTATTGAGGTTTAACTGGAGCTGATCGACATCCTGCTCTTCATTGAGCCCGTTTTCGTAGAGTGCGCGGGTGTCTGAAAGCGTTTTTTCGAGCGTAGAAATATTCTCGGCGAGTATGGTGATGTTTTCTTCTGCCAGTAGCACCGTATAATAGGCTTCTGCCACTTGAAACCGTATTTGCTGCTCCGTTTTGAGCTCTTCGTTTATAGAGAGTTGCACCACTGTTTTAGAAGCCTTAAGGCCTATGATGTACGTACCATCAAAGAGGAGCTGAGAAGCTGAAATGGCTCCCGTAAGGTTATACTTCGTTCCGAATTGCACTTGGGCAAATTCACCGGACTCCCCTCCGAAAAATTCGGCTGGCACCAGCGAAACGGGGATATCCAGAAAGTTCTGGAGTTCGGCAGATGCGTTAACCTGCGGCAGCCCTGCGGCGAGCACTTCTTTTACTTCCTTTCGCTTTTTGGCTGTATTATAGCGGGCATTAAGCGTGGCGTAGCTGCTGTCGATCCCCATCTGCTGGGCTTCTTTTAGCGAAAGCGCGAGGGGCTGCGCAGTGGTTTTCGTTAAGCTTCCTAAGAAAAGTGCTACGAGTAGTAATGCGTGTGTGTTCTTCAAAACTTATTTCAATTCCAGTTTATGTTCTAAATATTCTAATCCTTTTTTGCTTGCTATGCCGCGAATGTGATGAATAAACATCTCTTGGTACACCACATCCAGCCTGAACTGCTCCATTGGAAACATGGAAGGGTCAAAAATGGCATTGAGACGGGATACCCATAGCCGAGTCATAACAGGAATGTCAAAATCTTTCCGGTAAAAACCTTCTTCGATTCCTTTCTTAAGATTATTGGACATCACCTTGGCGGCATGCTCATGGTGGGCATTATGCATTTTCATCAAGGCTTCAGGGTAGTATTTCTCGAGATCGTAGAAGATGGAAGGATGTATGTTCTTTATCTCTTCGATAATCCTTGAGCTCATTTCAAAATTCTCTTCTATGGCATTAAGCCCACGCGAGACTACTTCATCTATCATCAGAACGAAGGATTGGCAATCGAAATCGAGGCATTTATTTACCAATTCATTCTTATCCTTCACGTATTGGTAAAGGGTCTTCTTAGACATCCGCAGTTGGCGGGCTATGTCATCCATTGTCATGCTTTTTATGCCATAGGTCATAAATACTTTGAGTGAATCGGCTGTGATTTTCAACTCCTTATCGTTCTCTGCTGTGCTCATACTTCTTTTGGTGGCCGCAAATGTAAGAACATATTTCTGATAGGAAACGTTTTACACAAAAAATGTTTCTAAAGGGTTTAATGGCTTTTGAAACTTTAGGGATGTGGGCGCGCTCGAATTTTATAGGGCCATATCAGGATCGATTGAGCTAGCGATCGGTCGAAAACATAAGTATTCGGGATCGTAATCCCTTTAAAACATAGTGATACGGGATTACGATCCCGTATCACTATGTTTATTCGGGAATCAATACGTGATCTGAAGTAGGGGCTTAGCTGTGGTGAAACCAAGATGCTTCTTATAATTGAGATTCTTCGTACACCAAATATGTGGAGGGCATTCAATAAAGGGTTAGAAATGTTAGGAACTAAAATAGATCAGCGGGTAGGTGGTGAAAGTCTAACTCACTTCAGGCATGTTCTAGCGGAATTACGGTTCTGAATCTATATGGCAAAACGCAAATAAGATGCATCAACAGAATGCTGACTAGGGGACGGTTCAATACTGAGGAGCCAATTTGTACCGATTAAAATCCCTTGAAAACATAATATTACAGGATCATGATCCTTTATAAACATAGTAATACGGGAATACGATCCGTTTAAAACATAGTGATTCGGGAATAGTATGCAGGAAGCCAAAGATTGCACGAACACATGGTTTCGCTCAAAGCAAACTATGAAGTGATGATGATCTTTGAGATCTAGAAAGGTAGGAAGATCATCTCTAGCACTAGGATTGATCATACTGGGATTGCGTGAATCCGGCGATTTTGGTAGAGCAGCAATCGATGTAAAAACATAGTGAAACAGGATCGTGATCCTGTAAAAACATAATAAAACAGGAATACGATCTGTTTAAAACATAGTGATACGGGAATAGAAATTGTATTTTTAGCTTATGTTTGTTCGAAATTCAAGCTATGATCAAGCGCGTTGTTCACAATTCTATCATCGATATGCTGTATTAAGGAAAGGCGATCATACTCACCGGTCTTATACAGGTAGGCAAGACCACAATGATCAGAGAAATAATCGCCACCACCAAGGAGCGACTTCTATTTTTTGATGGGGACGATAAAAAAACGCGTGAACAATTAAATGAGCCCGGTACCGAAATTCTTCGGCAGATCCTTGCAGATTAATGATCATATTTATTGACGAAGCGCAGCGCATAGAAGGCATCGGTCTGACCGCTAAAATCATTATTGACCAGTTCAAAGTCAAACAGCTCATATTAAGCGGCTCTTCATCATTAGAAATGGGTAATATCATGCAAGAGCCCCTTACCGGAAGGAAATGGAGCTACGAGATATTTCCTATATCCTGGCAAGAGTGGCAAGATGACCGGGGGTATTTCAAAGCCGACATCGACTTGGAGAATAGGCTGGTTTATGGAATGTATCCCGATGTGCTGAATAATCCGAAAGATGCGAACCATGTGTTGAGAGAGCTGGCCAACAGTTATTTATACAAAGATGTATTTGCCATCTCGGGGATACGTATGCCCGAAACCATCCAAAAACTCGTGCAGGCCTTGGCATACCAAGTAGGAAGTGAAGTAAACTATAACGAACTGGGCGATACCATTGGGATAGCCCCAAAAACGGTGGCTTCCTATATTGATATTTTAGAAAAGGCTTATGTAATCTTTCGATTGCCCGCCTATCAGAGCAATTTGCGCAACGAAATAAGGAAGGGCAAGAAAGTCTATTTCTACGACAATGGAATTAGAAATATATCGATCGGTAACTTAGACCCTCTCTCCATCCGGCAAGATGTGGGCCCATTGTGGGAAAATTTTCTGGTTTCCGAAAGGCTAAAGCTGTTAAGGTATAATGACTTCTATTCGCGCGCCTATTTTTGGCGTACCAGCCAGCAACAAGAAATAGATTATATCGAAGAAAATAAAGGAATGCTCTCGGCCTATGAGTTTAAATGGAATGAAAAGAAGAGCATTCGATTTCCAAAAACTTTTACAAACAATTATACCGCAGATACTTACGGAATAAACAGAAAGAATTTTAGGGACTTTCTATTGCTACCATCGGGAGTTGCCGATTAGCCTGAGCGCGAGCCGCCATTCTGAAGGCTGGACGGACTGATACCCTAGCTCCGTAAAGTTCAAATTTTCGTTCTTTTGTAGCCCCAAACACGATTCCTATGCCCAGTATAGCCGTAAAAAAACTCTTAGAAACCCTGCCTTTCGGCGAAGACGTATCCGTCTCTGGATGGGTGCGCACCTTTCGGAGCAACCGATTCATAGCCCTGAGCGACGGAAGTACGATAGAGACCATTCAAGGGGTCGTCGATTTTGAAAAGCTCGATGAAGCCCTGTTAAAAAAGGTCTCGACCGGTGCGGCGCTTACCCTGAAAGGAAAATTGGTGGCGTCGCAAGGGGGAGGTCAGGCGGCCGAAATACAGGTTTCTGAACTCGTGGTGCATGGCGAGGCCGATCCTGAAAAGTATCCGCTCCAGCCCAAAAAGCACAGCATGGAATTCTTGCGCGAGAAAGCCCATCTGCGCTTTCGCACCAATACATTTGGAGCCGTGTTTCGCGTTAGGCACGCCATGAGTTTTGCCATACATAAGTATTTTAACGACCGCGGTTTTTTCAATATTCACAGTCCTATTATCACCGGCTCCGATGCAGAAGGCGCCGGTGAAATGTTCAAAGTTACCACGCTCGACCTTAAGGACATTCCCAAAAATGACGACGGAAGCATCGCTTTCAAAGAAGATTTCTTTGAGCAAGAATCAAATCTCACGGTATCTGGTCAACTCGAAGCGGAGTTGGCCGCGCTGGCACTGAGTAAGGTATACACCTTTGGACCGACCTTTAGGGCAGAAAATTCAAACACTTCCCGCCATCTCGCAGAGTTTTGGATGATAGAGCCTGAAGTGGCCTTCGCCAACCTACAAGATAATATGGATTTGGTCGAAGACTTTCTTCAATACCTGGTTGCCTATGCGCTGGAGCACTGTAAGGGCGATCTTGAATTTTTGGCAGAGCGCGAAGCGGCCGAAGAAAAATCGCTTCCACAGGCTGATCGTCGTCCAATGGGACTCATAGAGCGATTGGAGTTTGTAAAAGCCAATGATTTTGAGCGACTTACTTATACCGAAGCGATCGAGTTATTGCGTAATTCAAAACCTTATAAAAAGAAGAAATTTAAATATCCCGTAGAGTGGGGCACCGACTTACAAAGCGAGCATGAGCGCTATCTTGTGGAGAAGCATTTTGAGAAACCGGTGATCTTGACGGATTATCCCGCATCCTTCAAAGCGTTTTATATGCGCCTGAATGACGATCAAAAAACCGTTGCCGCCATGGATGTGCTCTTTCCCGGAGTGGGTGAGATCACCGGTGGCTCGCAGCGTGAAGAGCGGCTCGATGTGCTGCAGCGGCGATGTGCCGAGATGGATATCGATGAAGCCCACGTGTGGTGGTACTTGGAGACCCGGAAGTTTGGCACTTGTGAGCATGCCGGTTTTGGCCTTGGTTTTGAACGTCTCGTGATGTTTGTGACCGGAATGACCAATATCAGAGATGTAATTCCATTTCCGAGAACCCCTGGAAATTGTGAGTTTTAGAATAATCTCCCATACGTAATCCCCTTCGAGATTAAATCATCCTCTGCGCCTGCCATCAACAAGGGATTTTAGCCCGCGGTAGAAATCATAAACCCAGACGCAAACTCGATTGTTGCGCCTTTTCGTCGTGCCGGCAATGCTGTGAAAAGGGATGTGATGATTGGTTTGGGAGAATGGATAGGGCAGAGATCAATGGACTTCGACCACTTGGTAGATAGCTCAAAAGAGTTATTAGTTGAAAAAATCTTTTAACCTTGCACCATGGTTGAAATAGGTTTTGGTGCTCTTACGCTAGGGCAGCTCCGACTCCTGCTTTTTGAAGAAGCAGAAATCAAACTCAGTAGTGAAACCCAGCAGCGGGTGCGGGCTAGCTTCCATTTTCTAGAAGCTTTTTCGAAAGATAAAATTATATACGGCATCAATACTGGTTTTGGGCCTATGGCGCAACACCGTATCATGCCAGAAGATCAGGTTCAGCTTCAGCTCAATCTCATACGCAGTCATGCTTCGGGGATGGGATCCCCCTTGGAGCCAATTTATACGAAGGCAGCGATGATCGCCCGGCTGAATACTTTGTGCTTAGGTTATTCGGGTATCCATGAGTCGGCTATTGATATATTGCTTGCTTTGATAAAGGGAAATGTGCACCCAGAGATCCCCGAGCATGGCGGGGTGGGAGCAAGTGGTGATCTGGTGCAGTTGGCACACCTCGCATTGGTCATGATAGGAGAAGGGAAGGCAGTATATAAAGACGAGCTCAAACCCAGTTCTGAAGTCTTTGAAATATTGGGCTTAAGCCCTATGCAAATAAAAATACGCGAAGGCCTGGCCTTAATGAATGGTACTAGCGTGATGACGGGTATTGGGATCGTAAATGCCATTTATGCAGAGCGCGCCTTGGCGTGGGCAGTGCAGGCATCCCTATTCATCTGCGAAATGGTAGGAGCGTATGACGATTATTTTTCGCCAGAGCTTAACGGCACCAAGAAGCATCGGGGACAACAACGTATCGCCAGTACCATTTTTAAAAATTTCCAAAGTAGCCGATATGTTCAGAAAAGAGAAAAGCAGCTTTATCAAAATCTAGATAACTCATTGAAAATAAGTGATAAGGTGCAAGAGTTTTATTCCATTCGCTGCGTACCGCAAATTTTAGGGATTATTCTTGAGACGGTAGAAGAATGTCAAGAACTGCTGGTAGAAGAGATCAACTCGGCCAATGATAATCCAATTGTACACGTAGAAGCGCAAAATGTATTTCATGGTGGAAATTTTCACGGCGATTATGTGGCTTTTGAAATGGACAAGCTAAAAATTGCCGTGACAAAACTTACCATGCTTGCAGAGCGGCAGATCAATTTCTTGATGAACCCTGCACTGAACGGTATTCTTCCACCCTTCGCAAATCTTGGGCGGCTGGGCTTTAATTTTGGTATGCAGGGAGCCCAGTTTACCGCAGTATCTACCACGGCCGAAAATCAAGTGCTGTCCACTCCGATGTATGTTCATTCAATTCCAAACAACAATGATAATCAGGACATTGTGAGTATGGGGGCCAATGCTGCCCTGATGGCAAAAAAGGTGATCGACAATGCTTTTCAGGTATTGGCTATAGAGATGGTAAGTATTGCGCAAGCGGTAGATTTATTAAAAATTGAACAAGGCCTTTCGGCAAAGAGCCGCCAGAATTACGAAGCCATACGTAGGTTCGTCCCTTCTTTTAGAGGAGATGTTTCCATTTCGGGACAGCTAGAAGGCTTGAAAGAATATATGATGTTATCTTCGCCTTTAGAGATCGAGCACGGAGCACATCCAAGGCAGTGAAGATGCGGATGACCAAAGGTTTCGGGCTTCAAAAAACAGAATAAAATACATGGACTATGCATTGGTGACCGGTGGGTCTAGAGGTATTGGCAGAGCAGTTTGCCTTCAGTTGGCGACACAGGGATATCACATCCTGATCAATTATGCCACCAATGAGAAGGCCGCGCGCGATACGATGCTAGAAGTCGAAAAAATGGGTGTAAAGGCGGAGCTCATGCCCTTCGATGTGGCAGACCGGGAAGCGGTGAGAATGTCGCTAGCCAATTGGTATAGTGTCCATTCAGAAGATACGATAGAAGTGTTGGTGAACAATGCTGGAATAAAAAAAGATAATCTGCTACTATGGATGAAAGACGAAGAATGGGATGGCGTGCTCGACATCAGCCTAGGCGGCTTTTATAATGTCACCAAGGAAGTAATCGCAGAGATGGTGAAGCATAAGAAAGGATACGTGGTAAATGTGGTCTCGCTTTCGGGGCTGAAAGGCCTCCCCGGACAGACTAATTATTCGGCCGCCAAGGCGGCCGTAATCGGCGCTACTAAAGCATTGGCGCAAGAAGTGGCGCGCCGCCATATTACGGTAAATGCCGTGGCGCCAGGATTTATAAAAACCGATATGACCGAGGCCATCAATGAAAAAGATTTTATGAATATGATACCTATGCGCCGATTTGGACGCCCCGAAGAAGTGGCCGGTGTGGTAGGGTTTTTGGTATCGCCAGCGGCATCTTATATTACTGGCGAAGTAATATCTGTAAATGGTGGGATTTATTAAAAAAACCTGAATACTATGAATAGGGTGGTAATAACGGGTATTGGGATTTATTCCTGTCTAGGGCAGGATTTAGATACCGTGCGCGACTCCCTGTTTGCTGGCAGATCGGGAATTGGTATTGACCCAATCCGCAAAGAAATGGGCTTTCGGTCGGCCTTGACAGGTATTCTTCCCCGTCCCGACTTGAAGGAACGGCTTACGCGCCGGCAGCGCACGGGGCTGGCTCAGCAGGGCGAGTATGCCTATGATGCTACTAAGCAGGCTATGCGGGTAGCCGGTATGGACGAAGCATTTTTAGAGAGATACGAAGTTGGGATCTTATACGGGAACGATAGCTCTGCAAAACCATCGATCGAAGCCATGGAGCAGCTCAATCTGAAAAAAGATACGACGCTCATCGGCAGTGGCTATATATTTCAGGCCATGAATTCAACCGTTACCATGAACCTAAGCACCATCCTTAAGCTCAAAGGAATCAATATGACCATTTCGGCCGCCTGTGCCAGCGGGAGCCACGCTATAGGGATGGGTTATTTTCTGATAAAGAATGGATTACAAAGCAAGATAATATGTGGCGGTGCTCAAGAAGTAAATTACCAATCGATGGGAAGCTTCGATGGCTTGAGCACATTTTCACTGCGCGAAGATGATCCCGCAAAGGCGTCGCGTCCTTTCGATATAGGGCGTGATGGACTCATACCCAGCGGCGGGGCGGCTACCGTGATCATAGAAAGCTTAGAATCAGCCAAGGAGCGGGGTGCCACCATTCTTGCCGAGATCATCGGGTATGGATTTTCATCCAATGGCGACCACATCTCTGCACCCAATATAGATGGCCCTACCCGATCTCTCCAAATGGCTCTCCAGCAAGCAGGCGTGAATGCTTCAGAAATAGAATATATCAACGCCCACGCTACATCAACCGTGGCTGGAGATATATGCGAAGGCAAAGCCATTTTAAATGTTTTTGGCCAAAGCCAGCCGCTGGTAAGCTCTACAAAATCTATGACCGGCCATGAGATGTGGATGGCTGGAGCAAGTGAAATAGTTTACTCGCTGCTCATGATGCAAAATGGTTTTATAGCTCCAAATATCAATCTGGATAAGGTCGAAGATGAGCTCAAAAGTCTAAACTTAGCCAAGGAAACCATTGAAAAAGATTTTGGCTTATTTTTGTCCAATTCATTCGGCTTTGGAGGTACAAATTCCAGTCTGGTAATCCGAAAATTTCAAGAATAAAATGCAGATGGATTCTCAAGAAATCAAAGAAAAGATAGATGGATTTCTCGTTGATGAGTTTGAAGTGGATGGGAAACTGATAGAGCCACATAAAAACCTGAACGAAACCTTGGAGCTCGATAGTCTGGACTATGTAGACCTGGTGGTAGAAGTAGAGCGCAACTTTGGATTTAAGGTAAAGCCAGAAGACTTTTCCGACATCAAGACTTTTCAGGATTTTTACGATTACGTCGGTGCCAAGGTAAACAGTAACTGATGGCTTCCTGGAAGGGCAAGACCCGGGGCGGGCTGTTCGGCTACCGCTTTTTTGTTTTTATATTAAAAACATTTGGCCTGTCTTTCTCTTACTTCATCCTGTATTTTGTAGCCGCTTATTTCATCCCTTTCGCCCCATCATCTACCCGTTTTTCCTACCTCTATTTTAGGCGTGTTCTGGGATACCGCCCATTCAGGGCAGCTAGGTCGGTGTACGGCAGCTATTTTATTTTCGGCCAGACCTTACTCGACAAAATAGCAATCAGGTCGGGGATGAAATCGAAATTTACTTACACCTTTAAGGGACGTGAGAATTTGGAAGCCTTGGCTGAGACTGGCGGTGTAGTGCTCAGCGCCCATTTGGGAAACTGGGAAATAGCTGGATACCTGCTCAACGAAAGCAAGATAAAGACCAACATTTTGATGTACGAAGCCGAGCATGAAAGAATAAAAGGCTTTTTGGACAAGGTGATGACCGAGACCAAGGTAAATATCATTCCTATCAGACCAGATTTTTCACATATTTTCAAATTGAATGCAGCACTGAAGAACAAGGAATTGGTATGTATGCATGGCGATAGGTTTATGGAAGGAAGCAAGATTCAAAACCAGAAATTCTTAAATATGGACGCGGCGTTTCCGATGGGCACTTTTCTAATGGTGCAGAAGCTCGGTGTGCCCTTTGCCATCGCATACGCCATTCGCGGAAAGCGGAGAACCTATCATCTATCTTCTACACCCATGCAGGTGCCGGGCAGTAAAATCGAAGAGACCATAGATTTTTATATTAATAATTTGGAAAGAAAGCTGGAAGAAAACCCCCTTCAATGGTTCAATTATTACGACTTTTGGGGGATGCGTCAAAAAGAGAACTCATAAGCATGAAAGTATTTCTAAAAGACGGAGCGATTCTAGAATTTATCCCACAGCGCTCACCCTTCATTATGGTCGACAAACTATATGAAATGGCAGGCGCAAAGGCTACTACAGGATTGCTCATAGCAGCAGAAAATCCCTTGGTAAAGAATGGTCGCTTTCAAGAAAGCGGCTTGATTGAAAACATTGCGCAGTCGGCAGCTCTAATGTCGGGATACCATGCCGTAAAAGGCGGTACAGCGCCGAAGAAGGGTTTTATAGGGATGATCAAAGATTTAAAGGTTTATGCCCTCCCACACGCCGGACAAGAACTGACCACAGAAGTAGAGCAAACCGCAGATATATTGAATGCGTGCATCATAAAAGGAACAGTGAAAGACGCGCTCAGTAATGTGCTGGCCGAGTGTGAATTGAGAATATTTTTTGAAAATGAAGGAATTGATAAATAAAAAGGAAATAAATGTGCGCTTCAGCGAAATAGATAGCCTCGGTATACTCTGGCATGGGCATTATGTGAAGTACTTCGAAGATGGCCGCGAAAGCTTTGGCAGAGATTTTAAATTGGGCTATATGGATGTGTATGCCGAAGGATACTCCACGCCAATAGTAAAGCTGGACTGCAATTATAAAAAGCCGGTGCGGTACAATGATCGCATCCGTGTAGAAACCTTTTTTATAGACAGTCCTGCCGCCAAAATCATTTTCGATTACCGCATTGTGAATATAGAAAGTGACGAACTGCTGGCCACGGGCCGCACCGAGCAGGTATTTTTGAATAGGGACTATGAGCTGAGCTTGACCATCCCAGAGTTTTATCAAGTCTGGAAAAAACGCAATGGCTTGCCAGCATGATCGACGTATTTGCCGTGGCCGATCATATAATCAGCCCTATGGGCATTGGTAGCGATGCCAATTTTGATGCGGCAAAGTCTGGCCTTTCGGCAATAGAGCGGATAGATGAACCCGCAATTTATCCCATTCCATTTTGGGCTGCGAAAATCACCGACCAGAAAATAATTGCTGCCTTTGCGTTTGATGGCGACCCGGATTTCACCTTTCTGGAAAAACTGCTCATCAAGTCCATTTCCAATGCCCTGGCGGGCATAGATGATTTTGACAAAACCCGCACAATGTTAATAGTAGCCAGCACAAAGGGCAATATCGACCTGCTCAAGTCAAGCGGTGCAGGCCAAATCTCAAAAAGCCGATTGGCGCTTTGGGCCATGGCCGAAGCGGTAAGCGATCACTTCGGTTTTCCAGAAAAGCCGATGGTGGTTTCCAATGCCTGCATTTCGGGGGTTTCGGCACTGCTCTTGGCCAAAGATTGGATAGCGGCAGGCCATTGCGACCATGCCGTAGTATGCGGCGGCGACCTGGTTTCGGAGTTTGTGCTCAGTGGATTTCATGCTTTCAAAGCCATTTCAGAACAGCCCTGCCGCCCTTTTGATGCGGAGCGCGATGGAATAAGCCTGGGCGAAGCTGCGGCCACAATTGTGCTTTCAAGAGATGCCCTCCTTGCGGCAAATAGTCCAAAAATACGGTTGGCCGGTGGCGGACAAAGCAACGATGCCAACCATATTTCCGGGCCTTCACGGGATGGCAGCGGACTGAAATTGGCAGTGGTCCGTGCCTTGGCAGAAGCCGGAAAACAATGCGAAGAAATAGATTATGTAAACGCCCACGGCACCGCCACCATTTTCAACGATGAAATGGAAGCATTGGCATTCAGCGATTTGGGTTTTGGGAATACTCCATTAAATAGCTTGAAGGGATTTTTCGGACATACGCTCGGTGCGGCAGGAGTGCTGGAGTCGGCCATGTGCTTGGCGCAAATGCGGCAAAATGTATTGCTAGCCTCCAAAGGCTTTCGCGAAAGCGGCACCAGTAAAAAGCTGAATGTGCTGCGCAACAATCATGCAGGCGTAAATCTTGAAGTGGTGCTAAAAACCAACTCAGGTTTTGGCGGCTGCAATGCCGCGATAATCTTTG
This sequence comes from uncultured Cryomorphaceae bacterium, assembly GCA_963836915.1. Classification (GTDB taxonomy): domain Bacteria; phylum Bacteroidota; class Bacteroidia; order Flavobacteriales_D; family Cryomorphaceae; genus Cryomorpha. The sequence goes on from CAWILH010000002.1 coordinate 3,048,952, forward strand.
AAAAGCTCCAATGATCAAGCTGCTCCATAGCGCCGTGGTTGAAAACGGGAATGCGACGCTGGATGGAGGTAATATTTTCCAAAGCCGAAAGGTCAGTTTCGATCTTTTTTCGAGAGAGCTGTACCAACATTTGCAGCTGATATATCCAAAGTTTTACAAGATGGATGGACTCTGCAAATTGGCATTTTTAGGTGCAGAGATCCTATTGAAGAACGCTGATTTAAACCCTTCTAAAACCGCGATTTTTCTAGGTACCAATAGCGGGAGCTTGCAGAGTGACAAGGCGCATCAAGCAAGCATCAACCACAGGGAAAGCTATTTTCCAAGCCCGGCGGTGTTCGTTTATACCTTGCCCAATATCATGCTGGGCGAAATATGTATCCGCCACGGAATTACAGGAGAGAATTCATGCTTTCTGATGCCTGATTTTGATAGGGGCTTTTTTGAGAAGCCATTGAATGTTCTGCTCAACAAGAAAATCTATGACAAAGTGATTTTTGGTTGGGCAGAATTTACTCCTAAAAACTACAAATGCGAACTTTTCTTGGCGATGTTGGAGTAGGAAGTGTTGACTTGAAGTTGCCGCCGGCCCCAACAAGACAAAACCCAGTGTCAACAACCGGTTGGTTTCCCAAAAGGATGAAGAATATTTGAGATCGGGCGCTGCGATTTAAAAGTGATTTGTGGTCGCCCCTGAATTTTCTAAAGACTTTGAGAAATAGAAGAAGAAGATTAGAAGGGCAATCCCATCAGGTGCTAGGAAATTGGAATCCAATCTCATCTCCCCTTAATCTTTTTAGTATTTTCGCCCATTGAAAGAGTGTGGGTGACCATGATTGACAAGTTAAAAGCCGAGATTATTGAAGTGCTCAATTTAGAAGGTATGAGTCCTTCTGATATTGATGCAGATGCGCCTTTATTTGGTGCAGCCCTTGGCCTTGATTCTATAGATGCATTAGAGCTAATCGTGCTTCTAGACAAAAATTATGGGGTGAAGGTGATCAATCCGGAAGAAGGGAAAGAAATTTTCGAATCGGTAAATACCATGGCGCACTACATTAAATCTAATCGCGCCTGAATGCAGCAAGACGTTTTCGTAAGTGGATATGGAATTATATCGGCGCTGGGCTTCAACAGCCACGAAAATGCAGAAGCCCTTCGAGCAGAACGCAGCGGAATAGGACATCCGAAATACCTTAAAACCAATCATCACGACACCGTATTGGGCGAAGTGAAAGCTTCGAGTCGCGAGCTGGCCGAAATGGCAAACTTACCCTTTCGGGAGACTACTTCGCGTACTATCTTTCTTGGTATTTTGGCAGCGCGCGAGGCCATTGTTATGGCGGGGCTTACCACAAATGAACTGAATCAAGCAGGGTTGATCAACGGTACCACAGTGGGTGGGATGGACATTTCTGAGAAAGCTTATCGCAAAGTTTTGGCCGGCGAAAAGGTAGATTTAAAACGTATGCTATATGGTCACGACTGTGGCCATTCCACGCAGCAGATGGCTAAGTTGCTAGCTATAAACGGCTATTCAAGCACTATAAGCACAGCCTGCTCCTCTTCGGCCAATACCATCATGCAGGGGGCGCGACTTATCAAATCGGGACAGCTCAAACTCGCCATAGCAGGGGGTACCGACGCACTCTCGCTCTTTACGCTGAATGGATTTAACTCTTTAAAAATCCTGGATTCAGAGTGGTGCCAACCTTTTGATAAGCATAGGCGTGGGCTCAATCTTGGCGAAGGTTCAGCCTATCTAGTTCTAGAGTCAGAAGCTTCCCTGAAGGAGCGCGGCGCGAGGCCGATTGCCAAGCTTAGTGGTTATGGCAATAGCAATGATGCCCACCACCAGACGGCTTCATCGCCAGAAGGAAGGGGAGCTACCATGGCCATGGAGAAAACCATTGCAGTGAGCGGCGTACAGAAATCAATGATCGACTATGTGAACGCCCATGGTACAGGCACCGAAAACAATGACCTGAGCGAGAGCATCGCCTTGGCCAATGTCTTCGGCGGGCAGATACCAGCATATTCATCTACCAAGGCGTATACCGGTCATACCCTTGCCGCAGCAGGGGTTATAGAAGCCGTAATTTCAGTTTTGAGCATTTCGCGGAAGCAGATTTATCCCAGCTTAAATATCAAAGAGCTCATGAAGGCCGCTGCATGCCCCGTGCAAGTGCTTACCGAAAGGTCAATCGATCATGTATTGAGTAATTCATTTGGTTTTGGGGGCAACTGCACCTCACTGTTATTCTCGAGATCGTGAAGGTTTACGTCCATTCCATGTCTGCCCTCTCTGCTCAATCGACTTTTGACGAATCAGATTTCTTAGAAAAACCAGATCAGTCCGAAGGGAAGTTTCTCAAAATTATAGAACCCGATTATAGTGAGCTGATCGAACCCCGGTCATCACGCCGTATGAGCAATGTGGTCAAGATGGGGGTCGCTGCAGCAAGAAGGGCGCTCAACAAGGCCAGTGTAGATATGCCAGATGCAGTAGTGGTAGGTACGGGGCTCGGCTGCTCCACCGATACTGAAAAGTTTCTGAAAGATATGATTGAAGGCGATGAGGGAACCTTGTCGCCTACTGCTTTTATTCAATCCACCCATAATACCATTGCCGGACAGATCGCGCTGCTGCTGAATTGTACTGCTTATAATTTTACGTATACCAATCGTGGGCACTCGTTTGAAAACGCGCTCAAAGATGCAGAAATGCTGATAGCCGAAGGCTGTGAGAAAGTGCTTTTGGGCGGTATCGATGAAGCCACTCCCATGGTGCATAGCGCCTTTTTTGAAATGGGTTGTGTAGGCGACAATACGCCCGATGATGGGTTGCCCGTTTTGGGCGAAGGTGCAAGTTTCTTCGTGCTTTCGCCCCATGCAAAAAGGAGCTTGGCCTGCTTGGAAGGGGGCACAAGTTTTGGGCGGCTCAAGCCTGATGAACTTGAACAGAAACTTAACGTTTTTCTCACCGCCCAGGCACTGGAAATAAGAGATATCGACACCTTGGTTTTAGGATATAATAAGGATTCTACTGATCGGTATTATGCTGCGCTCCGTTCTTATTTCCACAAAGATATTGCTGTGAGTGGCTTCAAGAATATAAGTGGAGAGTACTTTACCGCTGTGGCTTTTGGAGTGCATTTGGCGGTAAGAATCCTTAATTCTGGTAGGTTTTATCCAGATACGTTTATATCGGGCAATGGATCCATCCGGCCTGGGCGCATATTGATTTATAACCATTACGAAGCTTTCAACCATACTTTTGTTTTAGTTTCGAAGTAAATTATGCCTTATTTCAAACACCTTCGGGCGGCATCTATCTTCGGGATCCTAGGTCTCGGCGCTGCGGGATTTATTGATCCGGCATATTGGCTTGGCGCTTTGGCGATATTGCTTTGTTTTTTAGGCCTTATCGTCGCCGGCGCGTTTACCATGCGTTTCGGCATTTTTCTAAAGGCGTATTGCAATCCCAATATTTCCGGGAGGAGTATCGCATTGACCTTTGATGACGGTCCGGCGCCCACTACAGAAAATGTGCTCGATCTATTACAGCAATATGGGGTAAAAGCCAGTTTTTTTTGCATCGGCCAGCAGATAGAAAAGTACCCCAAGATTTTTGGGCGCATCATTGACGAAGGCCACCTTATTGGGAACCATTCCTACAGCCATAGCCGTTCGTTTCCATTCTTTTCGCGTAAGCACATATTGAAAGAACTAGACGATACCGATGCCCTTATCGGGAAATATAGAAGTGGGGGACCGCAACTTTTCCGGCCACCCTTTGGTGTTACCAATCCAAAGATTGCTGCTGCCTTGGCCCGATCTGGTCATGAGGTGATAGGGTGGAACTTGCGCTCTTACGACACAGTGAGTCAGAATCCCGAAAAACTCTTGATGCGCCTTAAAGCAAAAATCAAACCCGGCACTGTACTTTTGTTGCATGACAACCTTGCTCACACGGCTCAAATTCTGGAAGGGATTTTGCAGTTTGCTGAAAAAGAAAATTACCAATGCCTTCGGGCAGATGAAATTTTCGAATTGGAATCCTGACATGAAAATTACCGGCTCCATTATTTGCTTTTTTCAAATTTTACTGAGTTATGGCCAGGCTGATCAGGCTTTTACAGAAATGGGAGATATTGCCAAATTTAAAAGCGAAATATCGATCAGTGCTGGTAATACGGAGACTGTCCAAGCTTCATTCATTCAAGAAAAACACTTGGGGATGCTGAAGGACAATCTCATTTCTGAAGGTACACTGCAATTCAAGAAACCTAACATGATCAAATGGGGCTACACCAAACCCTACGATTATGTGGTGGTACTAAATGATCAAAAAGTGGTTATAAGCGATGAAGGGAACGTAAATACAATGGATCTTTCGGCCAGCGCTTCATTTAGCGAATTGAGCACGATCATGTCAAGCGTGATCAGCGGCAATGTGATGGACGGAAAGCGATTTGAGATTGAATATCTGGAAAGCGATGCGCAATATTTGGTAGAACTCCACCCCAAAGATGCTCAGATGAAAAGCCGCATCGCGCTGATTGAAATGTATATTGCCAAAGACGACTATTCGGTAGATGCCATAAAACTGATAGAGCCTGCCAATGATTATACGCTGATCAGTTTCAGCAATATAAGGTTGAACGCACCCCTTTCAGATGCGATTTTCGATATGGATTAAGCTTGTAGCATTTTGGCTGCTTCCCATAGTCGATTGCTATGGCCAGCCACTTCCCAAATCCTATCTTGAGCAGGCCAAGATGGCGCTCGTGTATGATGTTTCGCTCACCTTTCGGGAAAATCATCTAAGCGGAATAGCAGTGGTTAAGAATGAAACTGACGGTAGCCATTTGGTCATTTTATCAAAATTTGGGCTGACACTCATAGACGTAGTACTCGGGCCGGACGGCACCCATTGGCGCCAAAAGCCGCCTGGTTTAGACCAGCCCGCTCGGCTTCTGGCATTGGAAAGAGAGTTTAGATTATTGCTTCTCACACCCTTGACAGATCCAAAAAAATGGAAGGTGAGAAAGAAAAATCAATTTATAGTCAAGGATAATTTTAGACTAAGGGTTGAAGTAGAGCCCGTACTTCAGCGGGTAGTACGTGCATCGATCCGTCAGTTTCCTTTCAAATCGGAAGCTTATTATGTTTATTTGTCTGATGAAAAGTTGCCTTCAGAGATTTGCTTGAATAGGCGCTTGCCCCGACTGACCATAAGATTGACCAAAACCAATAGCCAATAATCTTGCCCAATAAACTCTATACCATAGAAATCAACATAGCTGAAGATGAGAACGCGATCGACGCCAATGTCCGTTTGAACGCAGGGCATCCTATTTTTAAGGGTCATTTTCCCGGATTGCCGATATTGCCGGGAGTCTGCATGATTGAGATCGTAAAAGATATAATCTTCCTTGCCAAAGACCGGAGCATCCGAATCGATGCAGCCTCAGGGATCAAATTTTTGAAGATGGTCGATCCTACGGTTGATCCGATTTTGCACATTACCGTTTCCATGACCGGTATGGGCCATAAGTCAACTTTGAGTGCGGTCTCGGTACTGCAAGATGGGAGCACTCATTTCAAGTTTAAAGGCTCGTACAGCTGATTTATTATGGAATACCCGGCCCAATTTCGCGATGTCAAATGCGCTGTGGTCATTCCCACTTTTAATAATATCGGTACGCTTGCAAAACTTATAGATGGTGTACTGAAGTATTGCCAAGATGTGATCATAGTGGATGATGGCTGCACAGATGGGAGTGAGGCCATCATTGATTCTTTCGGCCACAGGGTTAGGGTGCTTACCCATGACCAAAATATGGGTAAGGGAAAATCGCTCCGAGATGCTTTTGAGTTTGCGCATCTACAAGGCTTCGACTATCTCATATCGATAGACAGCGACGGACAGCATTTCCCGGATGATCTTCCCGTTTTCTTGACGGAAATTAGGAAGAATCCTGGCAGACTTGTGATTGGTGCCAGAAATATGAACCACCAGAATGTGCCGGGAAAAAGCAGTTTTGGCCATACATTTTCAAATTTCTGGTTCCGCTTTGAGACGGGTATAAAATTGGACGATACACAATCGGGATACCGGCTTTACCCACTGTTTAGAATGCAGGGCATCAGGTTCTTCACCAATAAATTTGAGTTTGAAATAGAGGTGATCGTAAAATCCGCCTGGACGGGAATACCCATTGCCAATGTCCCCATTCAAATTTATTATGCCCCGGGCAAAGAGCGTATTTCACACTTCCGGCCATTCAAAGATTTTACGAGGGTGAGCCTGATCAATATTTGGTTTGTTATTTTGGCTTTGATATGGTTTATCCCAAGGCGGTTTATAGGACTTCTTACACGCGAGAACGCCTACGAATTTATGCGAAAGCATGTATTCAATAAGGATGAGAGTGCTTCTCGCAAGGCTCTTTCCATTGGTTTTGGGATTTTCATGGGCATCGTTCCCATCTGGGGATATCAGATGCTGGTCGGTGTGGCGCTTGCGCAAATGCTAAAGCTAAATAAGGCTTTGGTGCTGCTGGCGGCGAATATCAGCCTTCCGCCATTCATTCCGTTTATCATCTTTTTTAGCTTTAAGTTCGGCCGTCCTTTCGTAAGCAATCCACGAGATGCGCTCGATTTCAGCAAGGAAATTACTATGGACTGGGTAGGTGAAAATTTGATTCAGTATGTCTACGGTGCCTTCGCCTTAGCTTTTGTCTCAGGAACAGTACTGGGTGGCCTAGCCTTTTTAATTATTAGGATTTCCCGCGCGCGAAGAGAATAAAACTGCTGCTACGTTCCGAAACCAAGGGCATATAAAGTTCTATTTCCAAATTTCTTTCTTTGGAAACAGCTAAATTCACAATCTCAATTTCATACATAAAGATGGCAGTTCAAGAAGAAACTGACGTGCTCGTAATAGGTGCAGGCCCCGCTGGGAGCGTTGGTGCAGCGATACTTAACAAGAAAGGGTTTAAGGTACGGGTGCTTGAGAAGCAAAAGTTTCCGCGTTTCGTAATCGGCGAAAGCCTGCTGCCCCGCTGCATGGATAACTTGGAGAAAGCTGGGTTTATCGCAGCCATAGAGAAAGCGGGATTCCAAAAAAAATTCGGTGCCCTATTCGTCGATGATGAGCGCTCCTGCGAATTTGACTTTTCACAGCAATTTACCAAGGGCTGGACTTGGACCTGGCAAGCGCCGCGCGCCGATTTTGACAAGGTGCTGGCCGATGAAGCTGCCCGGCAGGGTGTGCAGATCGATTATGGGTGTAGTGTGGTGAAAGTGGAGCTTCAGGGAAAGCATTCGGTCCTGGTCACATACCATGATATTTCTGGAAAGGAGAAGCAGATCCATACCAAATATCTAATGGACGCCAGCGGCTGGGGAAGAGTGCTACCAAAATTGCTTCATCTGGAAAAACCGACAGACTTTCCCGAAAGGTCCTCGCTTTTCTGCCATTTACAGCCCACCAGATTGCCGGAAGGCAAAGAACGGAACCAAATAATAATTATCGTACATGGCAAGGGATTATGGTCTTGGGTCATCCCGTTTTCCAATGGACAGACCTCGATAGGTATCGTGGGGGAAGCTGCTAGAATGGCAAAGCACCAAGGATCACTGGAAGATCAGGTGAGGGCGTGGATCAAAGAGATTCCGGCATTGAGGGCTCGGTTTTCCGATTCAGAGATCATCATGAAGCCTCAGTCCATCACCGGATATTCCGCATCCGTAAGCAGGCATTTTGGCGATAGCTATGTGCTTACTGGAAATGCATCTGAATTTGTTGACCCAATTTTTTCATCTGGTACCACCTTCGCCACCGAATCGAGCGCACTGGCGGCAGAGCTGATAGCCCGAGAACTGAGTGGAAATGAAGTAGACTGGCAAAAAGAATATAGCGATTACATCCTGCGGGGTGTGGCCGTGTTCAAGTCGTTTATCCACCATTGGTATGACGGGACACTGCCCAAGATTTTCTTCAGCGACCAAGGCCAAGAAGGGCTGCGCGAACAGTTTTGCTCCATACTCGCCGGCTATGCTTGGGACCAAAAGAATCCGATAGTGCGGAAGCATGATAGAATTTTGGCTTCCATTGGTAAGTATTTGGCCGTAAAAGAATGATTTACGACTTATTGAATTTTTTCTTGGCCTTAGTGAAATCCTTTCCACTGTAATAAATAACGTGCAGAATGGTTTTGGCCCAGTAGTTTCTCAGTCCAAACCCGGCGGGTATGCCGTAGTATTTTTCCTTCCAGAGAATCTCGTGCGTCGCCACATCAAAGAATACTACGTACATATGGCCTTCGAGAGCCGTTTTGTCAAAAGTCTCCACCACGTATACGATACCAAGACCTTCGGTGGTGAGTGCTGATGTATAATCAGAAATAATTTCTTCAATCACTTTAGGATCAATTGTGTAGGACTGGTCAATGACCAAGATCTCTGAATCTACGAGGTGATTCCTTCGCTCCACGATGCTAAGGTCCGATGCGAGCCAATCCATGCCATACGCCTTACCGAGGTCGTACTTATTGTGCTCATCAAGGATCACTAGATTCCAACCTTCCAAGTAGCGCATCTTTATATCATTCGGATCGGTAAACCCTGCCGATCCGATGAAATGGGCATGGGTAAAATCCAGTCCAAACCATGTAAATTTTGAATATTCAAAGGCTTTGGGATTTGGCTGTGCCGTAACTTGAGATGATAATAAAATCAGAAAGATCGAAAGGATCTTGATAAGGATTGGTTTCATCGATTAATTTCTAAAGTTTATTCGTGCTTATTCAAGCAAATTTAATTCTCTTCCATTGATGCCAACTGACAAAAACTCTGGAGCGCTTAGCAGTTTCGATGTGAAAAGGGTGGCGCTCGAGGCTACGGTTCATCTTCGATCGACGAACCGAACAGCTTTCCGGCTATTGATGGGATATACTTTATCGGTCATTTTTTCTTCATTGGTTTCAACCAGTATGGGCGAAAAACGCAGCGCAGCGCGAAAGGCATCGGCGATAACGCCCACTGGCAATGGTGCATCCAAGCAATAGGTCAAGATGAGTTCATCATTGCCAAGCGCATCCTTATTCAGCTCAACTTGATACTGTTGAATCTGCGAAAAGCGGTTTAAAACAGCAAATATCGCGGGAGGATAGCAGGTCGTCCCTTTATACTTGATCATTTGATTCTTGCGGCCTAAGATGGGCGAGAGCCTAGGCGATGTCCTGCCACATGTGCATGGGCTTGAGTGCATCATACAGATATCGCCCGTGCGAAACCGCAAGAGCGGCATGCCTTCGATTCCAAAAGTGGTGATGGTGAGTTCTCCCGCTTCACCATCTGGCATCTCTCTCCCTTCATGGTCGAGTATTTGGGCATGAATAAGATCGGGCTGCATGTGGCCACCCATCCCCATGGGACATTCGGTAAATGCTGTGGCCATCTCCGTAGATGCGTAAGTGGCAAAGAGTACAATGTCCCACCGGTCAGAAATTGATCGGCCTAGCGCATTGAGGGTGAAATCAGGATTTCGAATAGGCTCTCCAATACAGATCACCTTGCGAATAGCCGTTTTACGATAGTCGATAGCATGCACATCGGCATAATCGAGCATACGAATGATGAACGAAGGCACACTGATCAACACCGTGGAGCCCAGTTCTATGGCTTTTTGCCATTGCATTTCGGGAAGTCCGCTGCCACACCTTATAAGCGCCGCACCTAGCGCTCTGGCCCCTTCCATATAGGCACGGCCCACCATAAACTGTCGGTCTATGGTGGTGGTGAGTTGTATGGTATCGCCGGCGGCGAGATGTGCTACGAGAAATGCTTCACGCTCATTTTTTGCGAGCCGTTCAAGGTCTTTTTTTGTGAGCGGCACAGTAATGGGTTTTCCCTCCGTGCCCGAAGTGCTGCAATAGTCGATAATATCATCTGTATTCACACACCAAAATCCCTTCTCATTCGCATGCAGATCAGCCTTATCAATAGTAGGGATTTTTGATAAATCTTCGAAAGAGCGTATGCCATGGATATCGATGCTATGCTTTGAAAAATGGCTCTGGTAAAAAGGGGAATGCTTGCTTAAGTAAAGCAGTGTTTTTTGAAGGAGCTCTAATTGAACTTGCGTTCTCTCGGCTTTTGCAAGTCTAAGGGAGTGTTTTTTTTTAATCATTGCACGGTTTCAATCAATACAGTAGCAGTAGCGTAGCACTTCGTATGAGAGATCGTAACATGGATTTGGGATCCAGTAAGTCCGATCAGGTTTTTTTTCTGGTTTCACCTGAGAGCTTTAGGTTGGGTTTGCCCGATTTATCTTGGGTGATTATAATTTCGTTGAGCGCTGTTTTTCCCGTCCACCCGGTGCCCAAAGCTTTCAAAAAGGCTTCCTTGGCGGCAAATTTACCTGCGTAAGAGGGCATCCCTTTTAGGTCGCAATATTTTATTTCGGCTTTTGCAAATACCAGCTCTCGAAAGCCATGCTCTCTGGAGATAGATTTTTCGATCCGTTCCACTTCTACGATATCCGTCCCAAGTCCTTTTATCATTTCAAATTCTGCAAGGCTTCCGCCAAGCCTTTTTCCATATGGCTGCGCTCACTTTCCCTTGCTATTTCTTTGGTCAATCCATCGCTGAAAAGTGTCGCGGCATGTTCGTAATTCTCTTGTTTCAAACGGTAATCACCGAGGTAATAATAACCCAAAAAACTATTGGGGTTTTCATCGATAAAAGTACTTAATTCAGTTTCAGAAATGGCTTCGGAGCGACTACCATAGAGGTACTTTTGGATTTCTTCTTTGGTAGAAGTAAAACGTTCAAAATCTTTGAATTCAGAAGTCATCAAAAAGGGATCTTCAGAAATACTGGCGGTATCCGAGTAGGTGAATTCGCGGGTACCGGAAAAAATATCGTTCAGGTCATAGGCCAAGTAATTTCCCAATTGGTAAGGCGGGCTCGACACCCAAACCATCATTTCTTCCGGTGAAAAGATAATGCTGTGATGCGCCACCAATTGATTAATGGCTTTTTCATTGCCCAAGCCAATATCGATTCCGTCCATTCCCTTTTTATCGCGCAATAAAAGAGCAGTCTTCTCGGCGTTCATCGGCTTTAGCGAATCTATCAATTGCTGTACGCGTGCGTAGCGGTATTGAGAAACCCCTTCGGCTTCGTATTCCTTGTTAAGCGGGCTGTCTTTCAGTGCTTTGCTTTGCAGGTGATTGGTGGCAATGAGCATATCATTTTCCTGAAAATAGATAGCGGTGGCATCTGGCGTTTTTTCGATTAAAGCTACTTTTCCATCTGCCTTGGAGCCAATCAAGAAAGTCTCAGCGACAAATGTCTCATAGGATTTTGCCAATGCAAATGCTTCGTCAATCGTTCCAGAATATTGCAAAATTTGTCTTGCGAGAAGCGATACAGGTGTTTTTCCCTTTCCGGGAATTTCAGATTTGGCGGAGTTGAGCGTAATGCTTAATCCTCTCTCGTTCATTCCCGAAACCACACCGGTAAAACAGGCCCAGGTTACCGACATAAACTGGTAGCCATCATCCGGTTTGTAAAAGGCAATGATCTGGTCTTTAGCAAATTCTTGCCCAAAGTAAAAGTCAAAATTACGGCCAATTAATAAAGACCTGTTTTCGGATTTTTCGCCCCATACAGCGAAGGATGTGCAGCCCACCAGATTCATATTTTGAAGGGCGTGGCCTATATCGTGCGCCGCATGATAGCTTAGGGCTCGCTGATATTTTTGGGCTATGTAATCGTATTTATCGGGCATGTATTTCGCAGAAGCGGCGATTTCCAACAAATATTCTTCTGGCACATAGTCGTCAATGTCCCGGTTGAACCAGCCTACCATATATTTCAGAAACCGAAGATATCCCGGTGAAGGTACCCGGTTTTTAATTTCGCCCACAAAGGCATCTTCCTTGGCGCTAACGAGATTTTTTGCGAGTGTGCCAAAGTGCTCACCCCGCTCATAAGGCCCACCTATCAAGCGCATTTCCCATACACCGTGGTCATTCTTTTTGAGCCAACTTCCGTTTTCTGATGTGAAATGATCCGTGCCAGCGCTAGAAATTATTGCTTTCCTGAAATCACCAGCTACGGGTGGAACAGCCCGCACCTTCAGGTAGTAGCCCAGCATGAGAAGCGCGAGTATGCCGAAGGACACTGCTAAGTATAGCACGGGTTTTTTCACGGATTTCTGATCGGTTTCAGTGATGTGCATCCCGAGAGTTCCTTTAAAACGCTTCCAAAAACTCTCCCTATCGGGCAATGCGATAAAGTCGTTTTACGAGAGCGGATTCATGCTCGATTTCTGGATTTTCCATTTCGACATTTTTTAGAATGGCGTGTTGCGAAGGTAGAAAGGCTACGTCGATACCTTGGCTTTCGCGAAAAAAAGTCAGCATATAGGATTGAAATGGGTCGCTGGCCAAAGCTACGGTTTTAAAGCCTTTTTCTTTGGCCATAATCAAGCTGTAATGGAGATTTTCGGAGCTATGCTCAGCCATGGTTTCAACCGAAAGCACCGAGTCGGGCAGTCCCAGTTCAATGGCATAGGCCTTCATTATTTCGCTTTCGGTGTAAGGCGAATAGACAGCACTACCTGAAAAGATGATATTTTTGCCAATGCCGCTGTCGTAAAGGTGCTTGGCCCAGTACACCCGCAATTGCATGATACCGCTCCAAGTGCCGTCGCGAAAGGGAACCCCGGGCACTATGATCGCATCGAAGGGGGCTGTCTCCATTGCCGCTGTGTATTCTCGGTGGTTTTTATATAGCAGATGGCAAAGCAGCAAGATGGCAGCGACTAGCAGCGCGCCGTGAAAAAGGATCAGGATGCGGAAAAGTTTAGACTTCCAGATTTTTTTGAGCATCATCTTTTTGGGCGGCCAGTTCTAAGCCGACTTCAATTATTGAAAATTAGAATATAAGCACAATTATCAAATCTGTATGCACCTTGGCTTAGCCCGGGAGCATTCCGCACCGTTTCATATTCGCTCAATTAACCCCCCAGTTTCTAGAACCCCTAAGTTATTAGTTCTCCTTTAGCACCGTCAACTGTCCATTGCCAAAACCTGCTCCATCAAGTACTTTCTTCCCAAGAGTTCACCGCAGGTGGTAATGGCCGAGATGGTGACTCCAAGCACCCCGTGCATATTCAAATTTTGACCGGTAAAATATAGATTTGGGATTTTTGTTTTCGGTGCGATAAAAGAGTGCATCGGGTTATTGTGATCCTTCACGATGCCGTATAAAGAGCCATCAGGGGTGCCTATATAGTCTCGGTAGGTGAGTGGTGTAGATGTATAATAGGTCTCCATCTGCTCACGAATATTGGGGTAGCGCTTTTCCAATTCGTCTATCAGGCGCTCTGCTTTCTCTTTTTTGAACGCTTCGTAGGCCTGCCCGCGATCTTCTTCGCGACCTACGCGATTATGCGTGTAGCCCCATTCTTCGGTCTCTTCTGAGCGCATATAGGCCATCATGATCATGGAGTCTAAATATTCTTGTCCTTCTTCTACACCACCTGTAAAAAGCGCGTAGGATCGGGGCCAGTCTGCTTCTGTATAATCGGCTCCATCCCACACACGATCATCAATAAAGTGATATCTATTATAATTGAAATATGGAATGCAGCCGGGCTTAATGACTAGATATACGATGAATACCGATACCGATTCTTCAAGGCTTTTTACCCGATTTACAAAAGCCCTGCGTAGGTGGCCTTCCCCCACCATGTCGAGGGTAATGGATGGATGGATGTTAGAGATGAAAAGGTCTCCGGCTATTTTTCTGCCATCTTTAAGCAGGGCGTGCTTTATTCGATTTTCATCAAATTCAAATTGGGTGACCTCCGCGTGCTTCATGATTTCGCCCCCATACTCGCGCAATTTTTTTAGGAGCAGTTTTCCTATTTGTGAGCCACCACCTACGCAGCGCCAAGAGCTCTCAATGTATGAGTTAAGGACGAGCGCGTGCATATAAAATGGCGTTTTATCGCCTATTCCGGCGTAGAGACCATTATTTCCGGCCAGTATTTTTTGAAGCTTTTTATTGGAAGTGCAGTCGGCTATAAAGTCGCGTGCATTCAGGCTAAGCACTCGCATACTGCTTACGGCATCATCTGAGATTTCGACATTATACATCGGAAATGCTTTGCAGGCTTCTTTGATCTCATGGCAATATTTCTCGATTCCGCTGCGCTCGGCAGGAAAGTATTCGGCGAGGGTATCTATAAAATTGGCATAGCCCTGCCCATATTTATATTCGGTAGGATCGTCGTCAAAACTGATGATATCGAAACCGTTCTGATCGAGCCGGCGCAGTTTTAGGCCATCCATAATGCCGAGAAAGCAAAAATACTTGTAGAGATTTTCTCCGGGCGCCAAGCCACCGATATAATGTATGCCCGTGTCAAAAATCCGCTTGTTGCGCGAGAATATCTGTAGATTTCCACCTATTTGCTTGTTCTTTTCAAGTATGAGAACTTTTCGTCCTTCCCGCGCCAGCATCACGCCACACTCGAGCCCGCCCAAGCCACTGCCTACAATCACTACATCGTACGCTTCCATTTATTCAAACTTCTTTAGGACGAAAATTAAATTTGACGTGCGTCGGGTATTGTCTATGACTTTCATTTCCATTCCATTCGCTTCCGCAAATTTAGCGATCATATCTGCCGAAATATAATTCAGCGCGTTTCGTGTTTTATTGAAGCCAATATTGGTAGAGAAAAATTCGGAGAGCATCGTTCCTTTATGTCGGTCTGTTTTGGAGCGGTCTCCATCGCGAATTATGATTTTTCCGTTCTTGTTTAGTTTTTCCAACATTTTTTTTAAGACATTATCCTGCTCATCTCGCGTTAAATAATGCATCACGTCACTGATCAAAAAAACGTCCGAATCATAGTATTCAATCGCCGCAACATCACCGTGCAAGAATTTTAAATGCTCTGGCTTTACGGGACAACCGGCAGCCACTTTTATTTTCTCGTCGTCATAATCTATCGCGTTTATTTGCCTTCCGGTAGATGAGAGAGCGAGGCCATAGGCCATAAATCCATAGCCGCATCCGAGATCGGTGATGATAGCTTTTCGCGGTATTAGATGATCGAATATTGAATAATATTCTTCAGAGCGAATCTTGATCTTGGCGTACCATTCTAGGATCGGTGATTTATAGATAAAGTTTTTTATCAGGGTTTCCCGAAATAGTTTTGGTGTCTCCAGTTGTACGCGTAATCTACTATATTCCTGTTTGAAATAGCGGCTTATCTGTTTTGCCCGGGCGGAATAGTCATTGCCAAACCTTGGGTTCTTGGCGGGGATCCTAGGTAGGAATTTAACGGTCATGGTTGCGCTGCGCAAGCAGAATTCGTCTCCCTTTGGCATCGCCATATTGGTGCCGTGCAAAATGATGGGCTGGATGTCAAGGCCAAAGGTCTCCGCAAGGTAAAAAGCACCTTTGCGAAAGCGGCCGAGTTCAAAGCCTCTCTGCCTGCTCCCTTCCGGGAATACTGCGATGGAATAACCGCGGTCTATCAAAGCTTTAATTTTCTCTGTTTGATTTTCCAGCCCGCACGATGCGGGTATAAAATCACCAAAACGAACGGCAGAACCAAAAAGCGGAGAGTGGTACACCCAGTCGTTGGTCACTAAAACCACCTTGGGATGAAACATCAGTATAATGAGAATATCTACAAAAGAATGATGGTTTGCAATGATTATCGCTGGCTTGTTAAAATTGGCATTTTCCCGATTTACCACCACTTTCTTGACATTGGGCATGATATAAACCTGCGAGCGGCTGAAGTACATTAATATTAAGTGAAATAGGTCTTTACGATGACCCGATTTCCCGAAAGGGAGCGCCAAAACAAGACGCGCCAGCAGGAGTGCGACGCAGCCCAATAAAAAATAGGAAAAACAAAGTACCGAGAGGTTAAGCGATGCCAGGGTATATGGGACCCTAGCTTTTTCTTTTCGTTTTCCGATCATAAACCGAAAGAGTAAAGGCTGTAAAGTGAAGGTGATAAACAATACCGAAAGTATGCCTATCACCGCCAGCAATGCGATAGATCTTAATGCAGGGTGGCGAGCGAAAATCAATACACCAACGCCGATGAGCGTGGTGAGTGCCGATAGAATAATGGAAGTCCGATACCCAGTATAATTATTACTGCCATGCGCATTTTTCTCCAACATTCCCCGCATGGAAAAGATGCTATAATCAATGCCAAGGCCAAAGATAAAAGTGCAAATAATGATATTGACAATATTAAAGGAGAGGCCGAAAAGACCCATAACGCCCAGCACCCAAAGCCAAGAAACCAGAATGGGCAGGTAGGCCATTAGCGCAAGTTCTATACGCCCATAGCTGATCAATAGTATTAAAAAAACAAATAGCAAGGATAGGTTTACCAATAGGTTGAAGTCGGCAGCGAGTAGCGCAGCCAGTTGAGTTACCAAGAAAGCCTTGTCAAGAATGAGTGCTCCGGATAGGGAGCTCAAATCTTCTAGCACCGCGCTTTTTTCTGCATCTGTGGTTTTGATAATGGTGAGCAGGGTTATGGTTTTGTCTTTATGGGTCAACAAAAGATTTTCACCAAAAATAGAGAGAAGCCCTACGGCACTTTTTAAGGGGATGTCGTGGTACGAGCCATTTAGGGTATTCTCGAACTGGGTGAAAACCCCATCTTGAAAGCCCAGTTCAGAAGCCTTCCGGTCAATGCGTGACAGCGTGGAATCGGTAGAATGGGCTTGCCAAAAATCATCCCACCGTGCCAGCCGTTCTGCCTGAAGCGGTGGAGATGGAATGAGCGCATTGGCAGAGAAATAACCACTTATTCTACCCACCGCGATCAATGAATCAAGGCGGCCATCGACCTGGGCATTGGCGGCGAGGGCTTCCTTAAATGAATTTCCTTTTGAAGCAATGTAAACGGTATTTGCCAAAAGGCTGGAGATCGCATTTAGATGTTCTTGATGCTTCGCCAATTTATCGGGCATAAAATTCAGCTTGAGCATTTCGCTTTCCATTCCGTATTGCCGCCATGTAAAAAGCGAAATAATAGTCAACGCCACGAATACTCCGACCGTCCATTTCTTACGGTGAAAAGGGTAGTGTGCAAGGGAAGAAATCAGTTTTTCAAGGATGTTTTCCTTTTGGGACTTCTTGTGTTTTTGCCGGAAGGCAAGAGCAAAATGGGGGAGTGCAAGAAGTGCAAATAGTGCGGCCGCCAGTATACTTATACCGGCAAAGATGCCCAGGTCTTGCATGGCTCGCGAACCCATGAAAAGAAGGGCGAAAAATGTACTTGCAGTGGTTAATGCGCAAATTATAGTAGGCTGCGCAATGCCAGAAAATAGTCTCTTGACATCACCTTCGCGCTTGAAGTGGGTGAGTAGATGAAGGGCAAAATCTATAGTGATACCCAGTAGGACAGAGCCTGTGGCCAGAGAAATTATCGAAACTGAATCGCGCAGGTAGACCAGTGCTGCCGTGGCAACGAGACCGCCGAAAACTGCGGGAAAGAGTACCAGAAAAAAAGTCGAAATGCTGCGGTAGAATAAGGAAATGAATGTGAAAAGAATAAGCAATGCCAGACCTACCGTGAGGTAAATATCGCGCTCTACCTGCACGGCATTGGCCACGGCCACGGCAGCGGCGCCGAAGTATTCTATGCTCAGGCTGCTATGCGCTGTTTCGAAGTTTTGAACCGACCCATCGATGGCTGCAATAAGCAGCCTGTTTTCATCGGTCTGATTTGGCGGGAAATGCAAGTCTAAAAAGAAAACCAAGTGCTGTCGATCTTTCGTGAGCAGATGATTTTTATACAGACCGAAGTTTTCTTCTATTTGAAATTCGCGAGCCCTTTGGAGCGGAAAAGAAGCCAAGGCCAAGGGATCCATCGCCATCGTTTTTTTGGTGACCATCCCCAAAGGTGATAACAGCGATCGGTAGTATTTTTCGAGAGATTTATCTATTCCATCAGGAGAGATTCGTTCTTCAATCTCAACGTAATCAGCTTCTGTAAGATAGAATGGGAGCTGCTGCAAATAATAATCGTATAAGACTTCAAACTGGCTGTCGGGGATGGTTATGGCCACGCTGTCCACATAACTCGAAGCGCGAAACGGTTCTGCAAAAGCATCTGCAAAAGCTACCAAGCTATCGGGATCGGTGCGGGTGGAATCCCGAAAGTATAGATTGAATACCAACCTATTGGAGAGCTCCAGCTCCCCGAGCAGCGCCGATACTTCCTTCATGCCTTCATCTTGCGGAAAAAGGTCGAAGACATTTTCTTCAAGCCTTATCTTGCTGGCCACAAGAGCACAAAGCAACACAGTGGCTGTCAGCACCGCGATGGCCATAGCCCTGTGGCGGCAGATAAAATGGAATATGGCGTTAAAGATTTTGTCCATTCAGCTTAGGAGCGGTAGATGTTGGGAAGCGAGAGGGGTAAAGGTAGGGGATGGGGATGATATGAAAAATGGGGAGCGATCTGCGGCGCAGCTATAATTTAAAATGCCCCTTTCGGGAAATTCTCAACACTTAAAATAAACATAAAAACCAAGGCCTTTCTGAAAATCATAAATCTTGATCTTAAAGCCTACAGTTTTAAAAATCCAATGGAATACAATGGATCTCTCCAGCCACCTCAATGATTGGACATAGATTTAAATTAGACAACTTTAATCTGTGTCCAGTTTATAGGGGGTCGGCATCATCTTAACTCTGACGATTGGGATTTTCATTGGCTTCGTGAGTTGGAGAACCTTATTGGCATTACATAAAGACAAAAAGCCCATTCGGGTTTATTCCCAATATCTTTCGCTGATGTTCGTTGGTCTTTTGATTCTAATTGACATCAAGGCAAGAGACTCATACCTGCTCTATGGCGCTTCAGGGTCGCCATGCCGGGGTCTTTTCGGAGAGCCAAATTTTGAACTTATAGCCAGCACGGTTGCCTTAACAATCTGCAGTTTTGGTCTCATAGCGTACTTAGTTAAATTCAAATGATTCCCTTACTCCAGTGCATTGAAGCATGCGGTGATTTATGCCATTATTAGTGCGTCTGTGTTTTTGATAATTTATGGATTATTTGAAGCAGCTGTTGCGCTGGGTTTGAGCGTCAAACATGATTTCATAATAAACACGGCCATTTTCAAATTCAGTTTTTCACATCCAGAACGCGTAGTGTCCATCGTAATACAAGTCTTCTTTAGTATGTTTATTACATTGAGTCTGATAAAGCATAAATCATCGAGTGCAAAAAATATCACATATCAGCGTTGATTTATATCTTGCCTTTTATTCGCAACCTCACCAGTCATGTAAATTCTTTCTGATCATATCCCAATCCAAATCTTTCCCTATCTTCGCCCCTTCAAATTTCTAAAACCTAGAAATAATGTTGATGCAGAACTCAAATATCGAAGTACAGACCGGGGTCAGGTAAATAATCCCTGAAGCGATATTTTCTGCCCGGTCTGCACAGATCGGGTTTTTTTATGCCCCGCCGGGCTATACCGATCCCCCATTTTCCTTTTTTCATTATTAGCAATGGCCATTTGCCGAAAGCAGAAATACCATTGCCTTCACACACATTAGTTGCAACATGGGCAATCAGAAAATAAGGGGCAAAGACCTCAAGAAAATAGCATACCACGGCAATAGGGCGCAAAGCTTGGCCATTGCCATTTTATCGAAATATTACAAGCATACCCCAAAAGTGGAGAAGCTGGAATTATTGATTCAAGTAAGGGATAACCCCAAGAAATATCTGGATGACCCTGCGCTAGCCGCGCTCGCAGAAGAATTTTGCAGGGTGGAAGATGCGCTATCGGAAAAGCAGGAAATAGAACTGAAAAAGGCGCCTTCGGACTTTAGGGTTTATGGCAGGAAGCTGATAAGCAGTAACGCCTTTCAGCAAATGAACCTTGCAATGCGCCTGCCCATTGCCGAAAGGGGCGCACTCATGCCCGACGCACATCACGGATATGGGCTGCCTATAGGTGGGGTGCTGGCCACGAAAAACGCCGTGATACCTTATGGCGTTGGGGTGGATATCGGTTGCCGTATGAGCCTGAGCCTGTACGATATCGAGCCTGGCTATTTGAAGCGGAATGCTTACCAATTTAAAATGGCACTGAAAGAGCGGACTTGCTTTGGTGCGGGGGGCGAACTGAACGTAAGCCAAGAGCACGAAGTATTGGACAGCAAGGTTTTCTTGGAAACTCCCCTGCTGCGGCAGCTCCATGGCAAGGCGGTAAAGCAATTGGGCACTTCGGGATCGGGCAACCACTTTGTGGAATTTGGACTGGTGGAGCTTACCGATCCCGCCGACTTTGGATTGGAAAAGAAGACGTGTCTTGCCCTGCTTTCACACTCGGGATCCAGGGGTTTTGGAGCTGAAATAGCGCGACACTACACCGAATTGGCAAAGTCCGAATGCCTATTGCCAAAGCAGGCACAACATTTTGCTTGGCTCGGTCTCGATTCGGGAGTGGGCATGGAGTATTGGCTGGCCATGAATTTGGCCGGCGATTATGCGAAAGCATGCCACGATCAAATCCATTACCATCTCAGCAAATACCTTGGCATAAAGCCGGTAGCGAGGATTGAAAACCACCACAACTTCGCCTGGAAGGAAAAAGGGCCGGATGGAGAAGAATGGATCGTACACCGCAAGGGAGCTACCCCGGCGGCAAAGGGGGAGTTGGGAATTATTCCCGGCAGCATGGCCACAGCGGGCTACATCGTGCGGGGCAAAGGGGAAGCTGCATCACTAAACAGCGCTTCCCACGGCGCTGGAAGAAAGATGTCGCGGAAAAAAGCACGCGACAGCTATACGGGTAGTGAGATGAAAAAAGTATTGAGCAGGGAAGGCGTGACCCTGATAGGCGGCGGTGTAGATGAAGCACCTATCGCATACAAAGATTTGGAGCAGGTGATGGATTGCCAAAAAGATTTGGTTGAGATAATTGGAAAGTTTACGCCGAAAATTGTAAGAATGGATAAGTACTGAAATGAAAAGGAAAACGATACAAATCACAGCGGGCAAGGACCGGCAGAATGCGCTTGGGTGGTGGCTCAAGTGCTCCGTAAACTACTGCAGGAAGCCAAGCAAAATGGGCTAGATTCGCGCATTATTTACCGCGAACCTGGTGATGAAAACGGAACGGTAAAAACCGCTGTGATTGAATTGAAAGGAAATAAGCTTGATGGCTTTTTGAAGCAATGGATAGGCACCGTGCAATGGATAGGGCAGAGCACATTCCGGAAATCGCACAAGCGGAAAAACTGGTTTATAGGTGTGAACGAAATTGCCGGAAACGGCGAAGAAGAAGCCTTGCGAGATGCGGATATACGCTATGCGTTCACACGCTTGGGCGGTCCCGGAGGGCAACATGTGAACAAGGTGAGCACAGCGGTGCGCGCGACACATACGCCCACAGGATTGACAGCTTTTTCTTCCAGCGGCCGGTCTCAATTGCAAAATAAAACGGATGCCAAAGCTAAACTGATCAAAAAATTGGAGGAAAAAGCAATTAAGACACAAGTCGAAAATGCCAAAGATGCTTGGAGCA
Source organism: uncultured Cryomorphaceae bacterium (assembly GCA_963836915.1). Lineage (GTDB taxonomy): Bacteria > Bacteroidota > Bacteroidia > Flavobacteriales_D > Cryomorphaceae > Cryomorpha. Next base: position 3,070,581 of record CAWILH010000002.1, read on the forward strand.
ATCACAGCGCGTTGGAGCGCGGCAGTCCCATCCGTGTTTTTAAAGGCTCCGACTTCAAGTCAAACCATGTGGTGAAAACGTATAAGGCCACACGAAAAAAGTTGAAGGATGATTGGAAAAGCGACGATCTGGAGCTTTGACCATTCCACACGTTTTGTCTCCAATTTGGGATGGATGATTTTTGGCAGAAGCCAAATTTTTAGTGCCTATCGAAGTGGGAAATGTGAACGTGCATGCGTGAGCACGCACTAAATGATTTCATATAGAAAAATCTCCTTCCCAAACGTTCGGATAGGTTTTACGAACATCGTTCAAAATTATCGAAACCGCGAAAGCGCAAAGCATCCGCTAAACCATCTTGCCGCTTCTTAACCTTTTACCACTTTTAGCTGTTTTTGAGTTTCGCCCTGATGGATATAGAGCAGATAAATTCCTTGCTTTAGTGCGCTTATGTCTATCATTTGCCTTCCTTTTCCATGGATTTCTTTTATCAAAACCCCAGTTATGGAGATCAGTTTTATAGTCACCATTTCATCCGATTCAGTATGGATGTTGAGGACGCCGGTAGTGGGATTTGGGAAAACCGTGAAGTCGTCTGAAGCACTGGAAGCGGCTTTGTGCTCATGCAAACCGTCATATTCGCGCAAGCCGGGCGCGGCAACGTTGGTCACCCCACCTGCCCAGAGAATGGCTTCTTCTACCATGGTGCGGAAGTCATCATTGCCGTTATAATCGGAGCTGTTGTGCCCCAAAGCGGTGTAGAAGGAGCGGCCGCCATCAAATTCTTTGTACCAAGTAATGGGTCGCGGGGCATCGTAAGATTGGCTTCCTGTGGAGCGTACTTGGAGCAAATCAATGTTGCCATCGAAAAGATAGCCACCGTTCAATTCCCAATAATAATATTCTTCGTTTTTGTTCCACTCTAAGTCAAGATGTTCGACGGCGGGGTGGCTGCCCACTACATCCATGGTAGCATTGTAGTTATTGCTGGTATGGTTGGGACTGGTTTGCACTATCGCCCCCACCAGATCATTGAACCATGGCCAGCTCCCATTACGGTAGGTGTCGGTGGCGGCATGTACCCCTACAAAGCCGCCACCGCTTTGTATGTAGCTTTCAAAGGCAGATTGCTCGGCAGCGGTCAAGAGTCCGTCGCCTGAAGTATTGAGCCATACCACCACATTTACATCGCTCAGGTTGGCATTGTTAAAAACCGAACTGCTCTGTCCTTCTTCAACTATCCAGTTATTGGCCAAGCCAAATTCTTCTATCATCTCTATTCCGGCGTTTATGGAACCATGTCTGAAACCGGCCGTCTCGTGATATACCAATACCCGAAACTGCGAACTTATCTCCGGTTCGATCGGAATGGACAAGGTCTCACTCTGCGGACAGCAGGTGCCATTTTCGCCACCATTGGCCACTATAAGCTGACTACCAAATACTTTTGCGGCTGGTGCCAATAGATTTGAAGGCAATTCGCAGCGCTCGCTCCACGTATCGGTAGCGGGATCATATTCCGTAACATCGTCGAAGAAGAATCCGCCACGGCGACCGCCCACGATGATGATCTTATCATTGTGCACGATGGTGCCGGGCTCAAAGTGGGAGCGGTCATCGGGTAGGTCGGCCAGCTGCGTCCAGGTGTCATTGGCGGGATCATAGGCATGCAAAAAGCGCTGATCATCTACACCGCCATCGTGGCCAAACTGGCCGCCAATGGCGTAGATAATTCCATTTACGGCTGCTCCACCAAGGTGGTTCCGCGGTTCGGGAAGGGGAGCCGCAGCCTGCCATCCGGCGGCCTGATCGTTCACATCCATTACGAAATGCTCGCCTACATCGGTCATTCTGTTGGGGAGTAGGCCACCGAAGAAGTGTACTTTGCCATCCGTGTAAGCTCCAGCTCCAGAGCCACGGGAATTGGGCAGCGCAGGCCCTTCCGACCAAGTATCGGTTACCGTATTGTAAATCTGTACGAGATTGGTGGCTACGCCGGGATGGTTGCCCACAAAACCGGCCAATATCCAAATCTCATCACCCACGGCTACAGCGCCCATGTGGGTGACCGGCGTTGGCATCGGCGCTCCGGTGCTCCAGCTATCTGTTGCGGGATCGTATATCTCAGTTGCTCCGGTTATTTGAAGCCCTGATAAAAATCCGGCCAATACGTAAAGTTTGTCATTGACCTTCACGCTTTGCGCTTCCACCTTGCTGAGCGAAGAAGATGCGAGCATCGACCAGCTACAGGCGGCAGGATCTTCGGTAAGGCTGCCTTCCCCATATATTTCGATAGCCGATATTTTGGGCTGATCTATAGAAGCCGTGAAGGTAAGATCGATCGATCCGTCGGTTACGTTGGCCGTAAATGTCTGTATGATAGCGGTCATCGATCCAGTTTCGGCATTGATATCAAAATCATCCAAGATCGTTTCGCCTTCGAGCGTCACGTCAAAAACACGTTTGTTTATTCCACCTGCGCCGCCGCCAGTGGCTCCAAAATATATTTCCGCAAAGTGAAGGTTGATGCTGTATGCGCCATTCGTAACCGGAAATGAATAGGTGAAAGATTGAAGGCTCGCCAATGTGCTTCGTTCTGTTTTATAAATAGCATCTTGCGTAGTTTCTAAAATATCGGAGATAGAATTATTGGCGTACATTTTTCCATTTCCTGAAAAGAAGTCGTCGGCAATAAAAATAGAATCACCGTAAGTAATGGTTGGGCCGCCACAATTAATTCGCAGCAATGCGGGCAAAATAGGATCGGCATCCAGAAACTCAAAATTAACAGTGGTTGGATTTCCAGCGAGACCGGTCGCGCCATTGCCGGTATAGGCCACTGCGGTTATCGTATTGGCACCAAAATCTGGCACCCAAGCATTGTAATTGTTACCCGAGTTTCCACCAATGGCGTAAACGGGTACGCTCTCAATTTGGTAATTTACTACACCTTGATAATCAAAGCGTACGCTCTCTGTATAGGCACTCACTTCTGCCCGTACGTTGAGGTTTGAAGTACCCGTCTCGGCAATGGAGAATACATCGCCTTCATTTATTATGGCGATGTCTTGATCGGTATCTGCATTGACTAAGACCAGCGCATTTACCGTAGGGCCGTCCGGCTCGACGGGTTCCGAAACGGTGATGGTGCATTGGTCAAATACTCCGCCATCGCTGAAGCTTGTCGCAAAAACGGTGATCTCCCCCGCGACTTGGGCTGTAAAGCTTCCGCTCAAATAGTCTACGCCGCTACCCGTACTTGTGGTGAACGCCACGGTCTGATTGGTGGTATTGGTAGGCAATAGGTCTACATTTAGATCGATCACGTCACCGACCAAAATAGGTTCGGTGGGACAATTATTAAAGGCCAAGCTTTGAATCTGCACATCGGCTTGCGCAAAGCTGAAATGATCCACATCGAGCAGGTAACCGTTTCCACCAGAAAAGGTGAGGTAGAGCGAAGTGGTGCCAAGTGATTCAGATCCATCGGCATAAGCGCTCGGATTGGTGATGGTGATCGGAAACTGCTCAAAGGTTCTCCACCCGCCGGTATTGGTGATGGCGGCGGTGGCAATGACGGTGCCGTTTCTGCTGCCTATTCTGAACTCGATCAAACCGCCAGCGCTATTGCTTGCCGCCCTGATCGTTCCTGTCGCGGGGCCATTGGCGAAACTTACATTTTCAAAGCCGATATAATCGTCATTATTTACATAACCTACGGCGCTATAATTATTTCGGGTCACCACTTGGATTCCACTTTGAACGGTGAAGATTTCGGCTTCTACGGTAATGTATGGATCTATAAAATCTGCCGCGACAAAGGGCCCCAGAGTAGCGGATGCCGGATGCTCGGATGGAAGGATTTGAAGCGTTCGCTCAATAGCATCGTGTTCATAATTTGCGGTAAGCGATTTTGCTTGGGATGATAAAGGATAGAGCAGCAAAGAAATAAATAATAGAACTGCGGTCGGGAGGGTAGATGGAGTAATCATAGGCTTGGGTGGTTTTGGTGTGAAGTTAGCAAATTTCTTGGCGAGATAAGAATGCCGATCTATTCCGTAGGCTTTTTGGATTGGATAATCAGGGGGGTATGGTGCAAAAAAGGGAGTTGGCCAAACTTGGTAAAATCGGCATAGAATCACACTGCAATAAATGGCAACGTAGGATCGAAATATCTACTAAGGGTGCCGATGCCGAAGTGTTTGTGACAGGATCAATAGTTCCATTTTGGAGCCGGTAATCCAGATAGAATATGAGCTCGTAATGCGCATGACACCAAAACCCGAAAAACCCAAAGAAGTGGTGACCAAAGAGAAGTCGTTTCTACTCGTTACGCCCGATGGACAGGTGAAGCAGTTGGGGCTGTAACGCATGGGGGGTGGCGCGCAGGTAACTTCGGATCTTTTAATTCATTCTTCCAGATTCTTCTCTAGATAATAACTGGATGTAACTATGCCTTCGCCTGAGAGATTTGAAATTTCTTTTAATACCCATCCTTCCTTGGCATATTTATTCAAAAGTGATTGAATTTCGAGCTGGATGGTAGCTACTTTATCTGGCCGGATCGTGAATCCATCCGACACCGAATTGGTTTTCTGTTCTTCTACATCGCCAGAGGCAGAAATACTAAAAATGGTTGTTTTGAACCCCTTGTAGACGACCAAGATTTGCATATATACTTTGGGTTCAGGTTCTTGAAAAGCCAATGTAGTTTGGGTAACGAAAAAGCCGAGGCATAGGAGCAGATACAGTTTTGATATTTTCATGGTTGGGATTCTTAATAGATTGGCTCCTAAAGTAGTACTTTTTTGTGGGTGTACTTAGGTAGAGTTTTGATTTATGCTTTAGGTTGACTGTGCTGAAATTCAGTCGTACACATTTAGTGATTTTTATTGAATACATATAATTTCCGCTAATGGAATTATCGCATTGGAATGTGCACTCTCTCATCGATAAATTATTGAAAGCCGGATTTACCACAACTTTTAATTTTGAACAGCCGTGGCATCGTAAATTTTACAAAACTTGATGTTGCTACCGACTACGATCAGAGGCATTTGGCCATTGTGAATAGAGATGTTAGGGTTTTATGCGCCCCGGTGAAGTGACCGAATGCTACTGCCAGTTAAATGTGAATTTCCCCAAGTGAAAAATGGAAAATAGATTTGACTAAATGGCTTAGTGCGGCTGTTCATTCAGCTCGCGAGACTGCAATTTATATTTTTTGCAGATCTCTGTTTCTCGAGAGATGTATAGCATTCAGTAAAGTTTTATGAAAATGTAAAACAGGGATTTGATAGGCATTTCTTAATACCGTTAGATGCCATCCCTTTACTGTGGCCGTCCAATAGCCATCCAATAGCAAAGCCTACTTAGAAAGCGGGTTTCAGTTGTTTCTATCCAAATCACTAAGTACTTTATCAAATAAATTTCTGCAAATGGTCGGATTATTTTCATCAGCTACCGGTCACCTTTTTTTACGGATACTTCAAGAAAAATTTGGCAGTAGCAGACGTCGTAAAATGGATTTCAAGTCAACATCTCCGATGCAACCATTCATCCTCCATCTACATCATTAACTTAGCTCATCCAATAGGCCTGTTTAAATCAGATGAATGAAAAATCGCTCGTAGAAGCGTGCTTGGACGGTAATTACCGCGCCCAAAAGAAGCTCTATCAACTGCATTGCGCGCAGATGATGGGCATCTGTATGCGCTACGGTTCTTCCATAGCCGATGCCGAAGACATTCTTCAAGATGGGTTCCTAAAGGTTTTTACACACCTCGATACCTATTCGGGCACGGGCCGCTGGGCGGGTGGATCAGGCGTATTATGATAAATACGGCGCTCCAGCGTTACCGCGAAAACAGAAATGTACAATGGATGCGCATCGAAGACAGTGACCTATACTTGGAAGAAGTGAGCAACGATGTGCTGAGCAGCATCTCGGCAGCTGACCTGATGAATAAATTACAGGCTATGCCCATCGGGTTCCGAACGGTCTTTAATCTCTACGCCATAGAAGGGTATAAGCACCATGAGATCGCCGCGAAGCTTGGGATTAGCGTCGGTACGAGTAAGTCTCAATACAGCCGCAGCCGCACCATGCTTCAAGAAATGATCGAAAAAGAAAACAGATTCAGTGAAAGGGCCATCGGAAAATAAGGACTTGAAAAAGAAATTTGAGAACTTCTCATACCCGGTATCCGATCATACTTGGGATGCCCTAGCCGCACACATTCCTGCGCGTGGTCGCACAGGGTTTTTGGGTGCCAAGTTCAAGGCGTATACGGTGGCGCCATCGGTGGGCGTTTGGAAAGGTATTGATGCGGCCTTGCGGCAAAAGTCTGATAGACGCCCCGCAGCTTGGTGGTGGGTTGCTGCGGCTGGAGCATTCTTTTTGCTCGGCTATCTCGCGTCACTCGATCAGGTGGGTTTTAAGAAGTCGCATCACCTTTCGGAAAATGCCCCGGCTCAAGTGGAAGCTGAAAATTCTGATAAAGCCGCTACCGAAAATTTGGATGAAACGCCGACTCAAAAAGAGAGCAGGGATCAAGCCAACTCCGCTGAACCAACCAATATTTCAGACAGCTCGACTTACCCAGCGGAACATGACAATCCCAAACCAGTTGATAAGCCAATCCTTGAAGATGATCGCCAAGTGGCTTCAAAAATGGACGCTCAAAACAACAGCTCTGTAAAAATTGCAGCCGAAAAAACGGATACAAGCCTCCCAGTTCGGACAAAATCACCAGCAGTTCAGAATGGAAAAAATCTCTGGCAACCACCCCGTCTGGATCAAAAACCGCAATCTGCCGGCGAAGCTATTTTGAATCAAACGCATGGCTTTGCAGATCGTAAACTGGGAAATGAAACGACCGAAAATAAAGCCAAAAATTATCCTGAACTACCGATGAAAATTATTCCGCCTGCGGTTACGCGTCTCGTTGGTGGAGAACTATTTGCCGAAGAGCCACGTGAAATAATTCCTATAGATCCTATCGCGCTGGATGGAAGAAAGAGTTCGCCCTTTTATGATGGAAACGAACCTTCTCCTGCGCATGATTTTTCAATTTTGGCAGGCTCGCAATTGGCTTTTGCCCTGGGCAATACTGACGGAGAAGATGCAGCTTTACTTTTTGGATCGGGCTCAGGTATGAACGATGGGACAGGTTCAATCAGTGATCTGGTCGCTTCGAGCCCATCAACATCCTATGCCCCACCGATCTATTATGGACTCCATGGCGAACTTCAAGTGTGGAAGCATTTTTCGGCGGGTCTCGGTCTGGGATATTTGCGCACAGCACGCAGCACATCTATTCTATACGGCGCTCAAAATCAGACTATCGAGTCGATCAATTCCTATCTATCCCTACCCGTATACCTAAAGTTCAACTATGTGGACAAGCCCAAATTTGCGGCCTATACTTCTTTTGGAAGCGCTTATGAGGTATTGGTAAATCAAAAGACGACCGCCGAAACAGTTCAAAATGGAGTATCGGTAAAAGATGAGATCGACCCTGTCGGGCAGTCCGGAGATCAAGCGAACATTTACTCCGCTTTGGGGATGAATATCAAAATCACGAAGCATATCGGAGTTTTCGCGGAAGCTTCGGCCATGCATTATTTCTACCTGACCAGCGATAATTTTTACGGCCGACAAAAAATCTGGCCAGGCATGCGTTTTGGAGCCGTCGTATCGTTTTGATCAGATTTAATGTTTACGGGTATTATTCCATCTTCTTTTATCCGAAAGCTCCTTTATGCGCAGTTCGATTTAATTCGCACTGGGCCAATTTCGTTGGGAAGCCAAAGAGTATTTTCGTGCGCTCGTGCATCGGATGATTACCGCGAACTAAAAAATTAAATGCAACCCTTTTTCACGCAAGTGCATCTTGAAGAAAACGAAACCTTGATCACCATGAGAAATCTTCTTCACTACCTTTTCATTCTTGGCCTGGCCGCAGCATTATTTTCCTGTACCGATAAATACACCGAGAGCTACCGCGCTAATGTGCCTGTATACATGACCGTAGAAGAGTGGCGTGCGCTTGATGCCTTTGTCGAAGCGCCTACCGAACTTTCCGATGCCGGCAAGATCTATGTTTATCAGGATTATTTATTTGTCGTAGAGCGGGGTCAGGGGGTTCACATCATTGATAATTCAAACCCAGCATCACCGCAAAATCTTGCTTTTCTGGGCGTGCTGGGATGTGTCGATCTGGCCGTAAGAAATAATACGCTCTACCTCGATTCTTTTTACGATTTACTGTCTTTTGACCTAAGCGACCCTGCAAATCCCATCCTATCTTGTCGGCTTGAGAATGCCTTCAATTTTGATAATTGGAGTCTTGTTAAGGGTTATGACAATGACCTGCCTTTTACAGAAGTGGATACCAATAAGGGCGTAATAGTGGGGTGGGCACAGAAGGATATCGTCGCAGAGGCGGAGCCCTTTACCCAGATAGATGGATCAGGTCAAATCGATGAAACATTTATTGATTTTGTAGCACCGGCGAATAGATCTACCGGCATTGGCGGAAGCATGGCACAGTTTACCATCACGGGCGATTATCTCTATGTTCTTCGGCCTGCATCCATTACATCGTTTTCCATTGGTGGTGGCCTTTGTCCACAAGAGCTCTCTGTAACCGCGGTAAGATGGAATGCCGAGACAATTTTCCCCTATAACAATCACCTATTTCTCGGAACCACATCGGGAATGTTGATCTATGATTTGCAGAATCCCGCCATCCCCGAACACGTGAGTTCCATACAGCATCTTACTGCCTGCGATCCTGTGGTGGTGCAAGGCGACCGCGCATACGTAACCGTGCGCACCGGTACCCAGTGCTGGGGCATTATCAATAGGCTGCTGGTGATAGATATTAGCGATTATACCGCGCCAGCCACGCTAGCAGAGTACGATCTGGTAAATCCGCATGGACTCGGTATTGACGGCAATACGCTCTTTATCTGCGATGGGCGTGACGGCCTTAAAGTATTTGATGCCGAAGATGATCTGGCCATTACCGACCATCAGATCGCCCATTATCAAGACATCAATTCCTTCGACGCGATTCCGTATAATGATGTGCTTATTATGTCGGCAGAAGAAGGGATCTATCAATATGATTATTCCGACCCGCTGAATATCTCGCAGCTCAGTTTTATTCCATCAAATTAAGTGGCTCGATGAAAAATGCTTTTCTTTTTACGTTTTTTCTATGGACTTTCGTGGCGCATGCACAGGATCGATTCGACCAGATTTATTTAAAAAATGGTATTTTTTACAAAGGAAATGTCGCAGAATATATTCCTGATGATCACGCCGTAATCGTTCTTTTAGATGGGCGTACGCTTACTATTCCGGCCGACTCTATCGCGGGACTTTTGGTGGGAAAGGATGAGTTGATCAAAAAGCATTACGACATCAAGTCAAGGGGATATTTTCATTACTCGTTGATCGGCCCCCAGATGGGTAGATCGGAGAGTGGTGGGATCGAACCTTATCTATCATTTAATACCATAAACGGATATAAGATCAATGGCCACCACATGGGGGTAGGGCTGGGTTTAGAAAATCATGTAGGTAAGTTTTACGCGCCTATTTATGCGGACTACACTTATCATTTTTTCAAGAAGGACTTCCGTCCAATGGTGGGCGTAAATGGTGGTTTTCTAATCCCGATTGATGATATCCGATATGCTGATTCATATAAATACGATTATCAAAAAGGTCAGTTTCTGGGATTCCGGTTCGGCTTTGCGGCATACGGAAATGAGCATTTTGCCTTCTTGCTAAATATTACCTATAAATACACTGAGCTGGATGGAGCGGAGTATTCTTCCATCAATTTCTTGGGCAGAAACCCTGCCTACCAAGGCTCCGCCGCTTTGCACCGCGTGGGTTTAATGGTGGGTTTTTTGATCAATTGATTTTATAGACTTTTCATCTTTGGCTAGCGGGGTATTCCATTTTCATGGAAATGGAGCTTAGCCCATGGGTGAGAACGGAGAAAGATGTTTGCATTAAATTCACCTTTTGAAAAATGCGAAAACCCATTAAATACTTCTTTGCCCTTAGCGCTTTTTTTGTCTTGACTGTTTTGACGCAGGTCGGCGGGGTTATTTTGCTTCTCGGGATGGTCGTGAAGCGCTTGCTATTCCGAAGTTCCAAGGGGGTGGTAGCCTCTTTCATTACGAATAGTTTGGTTTTTCTTGCGGTCTACACCGCAGGTCTTTTTCTCATTGTGCCACCATTGGCGCGGTGGAGTGGAAGGGTAGCGCTGCCCATGGTGAGCGATGGTGGGCTGGCGCCGCTGAATAGTGCTACCTGCCTTCTCTTCCGGAATTATGTGCGACCCAGTTTGGCAGAAGCTACGCGTGCTGTGGCCGAAAAGCTGAATGCAGAGTATCCCAATACTACCTTGAGCTATTTGGATGCCAGCTTTCCATTCTTCGATGGTTTTCCTCTGCTTCCGCATAAAAGCCATGACGATGGGGAGAAAATCGATCTTGCTTTCTTCTACCGCGGTGCAGATGATGCGAAGGTTCTCGATAGGTCTGCCCCATCGGCAATAGGTTACGGAGTGTACGAATCTCCAAAACCGGGTGAGCAGGATATGGCTTCCGCATGTGCCGAAAAAGGTTATTGGCAGTATGGGATTTTGGAAAGGCTTGTTCCGCAAGGAGAAAAGGGTTCAATGGTTTTGGAAGAAGCCAGGACGGCGGCCATGGTAGAGCTTTTTGCTGCCAATGACGCGATCGGAAAGATATTTATTGAGCCACATCTAAAAGATCGCATGGGTCTGAACCATCCAAAAGTCCGCTTTCACGGGTGTGGAGCCGTGCGCCATGATGATCATGTGCATGTGGAGCTGAAGTAGTTTGGGATAACCATTAAGATATCTTTAATGGAGACCCTAAAGACAAAGGTGCGTTTCTAAGAATATTATAAATGTGGACTTATGTTATTGGGGTTTTCTGATTCAAACTTGGGGTCGTTCGAGGGTCTTTAGCTTATGCATTTGCAGTATGCGAGGCACATTTTGAAGAAGGCAATTGATACAAATTCGATAACTCAACAACTTAGAAGGAAAATCCGGAGTGTTTTGCGGAAATCCAAAGTCCAAAATTTAAAATCTTCTTTACCTCCTGATTAAGTTCCTGAATTATATCCAAACACAGGGAATATCTCTCTCCGTTTTAGCTGTTTTCCGATACCTGACAGGCTTTTTGCTTTGTCGTGCTGTGCATTATGCCGTAGTGCCTCATGCGCACGACGCCACTCCATGTTCCGGCTTTGCCACTTTGCATGAATAGTTGGAAAATCACCATCGGCACATAATATGCGCCAAGCCATGCCAGCTCTAAACCACGGAAACCTATAAGATGCTGCGTGCTATCATCAAAAGACCTTCAACAGCTATTGGTCACTCAGCATCCATTGTTTACATTTGGCAAGAACGGGCATCGTTCGCTTCGCACATAGGAGATATATAAGCAATAAGCTTTGGCGGCAGTGTCGTATGTATGGATGTTGGGTGTAATATAGAAACCCATATCGACAAAAGTGAATTTTAATTATTGAATAAAAGAAATTATAAAAAATAAGACCTAAATGAATAATAATACGATTCAAAAATATATTAATGAATTTAGACGGCATATTACCTCTATTCTAAAGCCTAATATCGGACTTGAAATTGATATTTATAATTGTGGAAATGAAGGAGCGGTATTAGTAGTACTTTTTAAGCCTGGAGATAAATCAATCGATAAAGAAATTAATGAATTTGATTCAATTTCTGCTGTCCTAAATTCAATAGATCAAAACTTTATTGGAGGTAATGTTTCGGGAATAACTTTCGGAGGCACGAATATGATGATGGATGGCAATAGAATTATTATAGTCAAAGACAGAAACGAAAATGAGTGGTCTACTTCAAAATTAAAAGAGGATATAGACAAAATTATTCAGCCACCTTCAAAAACCAGGCAAGTATGAAATTAGGATCATTTGAAGGTACAACTGACGAGTTACAAGACGTTTGTGAAAATCACGGATTTAATGCCTCGGATTTTTTAAATACACCGACCCGATATCAACCAAAAGTTTGGGCATTAATATTATTCGTGATACTATTTACAATTTCGAATATAATTTTATGGACTATTGAATTATCAACTAATTGGGATAAGATATTCATTATCTCAAATCTTATTTTGACTATTATAATTGCTGTCGCAGTCCACTTACGCTTTGAAAAATGGCCAATTACTGTAATTACATTTCTTGGAGGTTTAATTATATTGTCAGTTAGTTTGGGTTACGTAACACCCAAAGAAGCGATAGACGAAATGAAAGAAAAATTAATCAACGAAAAAACAAATTAAATACTACGCCCAACAATTTGTATGGTAATAGCCGTGGCATCGTTACGGCTATACTCGAAGTTTTATCTATCGGCTACTACTCATACAATAGCCGTTGTGCCCCATTAGAAAAGAACCTATCTGTTTTTAAGAATTTATGATCGACATTCAAATATTCGTTATTTTGAGTGAGAAATGCAGATAACATTAAATTAACAATTGATTAAAGTATTACTCTAGGAAATGGCTAAAGATTTAACGACATCGAACGTACATAGGAAAAATATACTCAATAACAAGTATGCCCTGCAAGAGATTGAAAGTGAAATAGGCTTTCCAGGCGTTCTCTTCGATGGTTCCCTAAGATACACAAGAAGACAGGTGACTTCATTTTATGATATAGATGAGAGAACTATAAGTAGATATATTGAACAACACGATAAAGAACTGAGAGATAATGGTTATGAAGTTCCTAGTGGTGCTAGACTTAAAGCTTTTAAAGATGCCTATACTCAGTATGTAAATGATGAAGTTGATGGTAAGGACACTGATGTCCCTACCAGTGATAAAGATGGTAAGGACATCAGTGTCCTTACCATAGATGAAGCCATTAAAAAGACTTCTATTTTAGGTGTTTTTAACTTTAAAGCATTTCTAAACCTAGGAAGGCTACTTACGGAAAGTGAAAGAGCAAAACAATTAAGAGCTTTTGTATTAGATATTGTTATAGACACAATCAATAGTAAGATTGGCGGTAATACAAAATACATCAATCAAAGAGAAGAAGAGTTCCTACCAAGTGCTATTCGAGAGTTCAACTACAGAGAAGCATTTACAAATGCTCTTGACCATTGTATCGTAGACAACAAATGGAAATATGCTCAATTTACTGATGCTGTTTACAAGTCCATTTTTCACGAAAACGCTAAGGAGTACAAACAAATCTTAAAATTAAAGCAGAAAGAGTCTGTAAGAGATACTATGTATTCTGAAGTATTGGATTTGATTGCAGCCTATGAAAATGGCTTTGCTGATATCCTGAGAAGAAAGAAAGAAGAGTTAGAACGCAAACTAACAATGCCTGAAGCAAAATTACTTTTTGACCAATTCGAGCAATACCACGATGCAGCTTTTACACCTCTTTTAGAAAAGGAAGCCCCCGACCAACTGCACCCCTATACTCTCGGATGATTGTTGTATGGCTTGAGCTCAGGCAGCTTAAGGTTTTGGGGAAAGAACTTGTAAAGTTTATTGACCTTGGGATCCATGTATAAATACTGCTGGATATTTCGGCCATACCATGCCACCAGTTGGGAAAATATTTGTGATCTGTAAGCACCCGACCAACTACACCCCTTGATTTTCCAGTTCGCTAAAGCTGGCCAACTTCTCTGGTAGGTCGAGATTTCCTGGGAAGAGTTCAAAAAGTTTGTTTACCGGATGGTCAGCTATTTTACCAAGCACAGCGGTAAGCCAAGCCATGGGTTCTACGCCTTTCATTTTACAGGTACCGGTAAATGTGTAGAACATAGCTGTGCGCTTCGCGCCCTGGTGAGATCCGGCAAAGAGGTAGTTCTTTCTTCCCAGCGCATTTGGCCTTATTGAGTTTTCTATAAGATTATTGTCCATGAGCAACAGTCCGTTGTACAGGTAGTGTTGCAGGTGGCCCCACAGGTTGATGGAATATGAAAAGGCTTTGCCGATAAGGCTTTTTGGAAGAACGGCCTTGTACTCTTTCGCCATCCATTTACCAAGTTCGTTGATTATCGGCAGTGCTTCTTCAAGGCGAAGTTCTTTACGTGCTTCGGGAGCCATGTCTTTTGCCGCGCGCTCTACAGCGTATAGCTTTTGGATACGCTCCAGCGCATATTCCGCACGTTCTTTGTCTTGGTTTTTGGCATCGAAAAAATAGCGGCGCGCGTGTGCCCAGCAAGCCAAGTGCGTCACGTCTTTTTTATTGCCATATTGTGCGTAAGATTGGTAACCGTCGGTCTGGAGGTAGCCTTTAAAATCTGCGAGCATGGCCCGCGGTGCATTTTTATCACGACCGGGCTGGTAATCAAACACCACCATTTTTTTTGGTGGGGTGTGGTAGACCCAGTAGTATCCGCGGTGGCATTTCCCTTTTTTGGTTTTGTCCATTACACGGGTCGGGGTTTCATCTACTTGAATGTAACCGTCGTTTTTCACCACATTTACCATTGCATCGTACAGCGGCTCGAGCAGCGCGCCCAGCCGCGCTACCCAACCATCTATCGTGGAAGGGGCGATCTGTATGCCGGAGCGCTTAAAAATTTGCTGTTGACGGTAGAGCGGTAGATGGTCAACGTATTTGTTGATCAGAATAGAGCTCAACAATACATTGCCGGCAAGGCACTTATCCATGGGGCGTGATGGAAGGTCGCCGCACACAATGCCTTCACCGTTCGGTAAAGCATATTTAGGCCGCACTATAACCAGTTTGAAGAATCTAGCTGGTGCTATCTCAAGTATTTCGGTGCGCTCTTCGCCTATTTTTGCGAGATTGGCGGTGTCTTCCAAGGGTTCTATTACGATCTCGTGTACCGGAAGGTCATCGGGCAGTTGGTTTCTGCCTTTGTGGTTTTTGTTCTTTTCGCGGGTATAGGTTATGGTTTCTTTTACCGGGCTGTCGGTGGTGTTCTCGTTGGCTGCTTCTAGTTCTTCAAAAGGAAGGTTGAGCTGACCGGCATGTTCATCGCCTTCAAAGCGCTCACTTTTTGAACCGAAAAGCATACGGTTCAATTGGTTGATTATAAATTTAAGACGGGTTACTTCGGTCTGTGTTTTTTCATGCCGCACATCCCCATCCTTCACCAGTTGGACCAGTTCATTTTTTGACAGTTTTTCGAGCGGCGGTTGCATACACAAATATACGCCAAACACCCTGTTCGTACTGATGTTTCAGCTCAATGGTATGAACAATTCAATGGGATAAATACCGCTTTCTTTTCTTGGTTTTCTCAAAATCGATCCCACGCAAAATCATGTAAAGTTCTTCCTTGGTGAGCTCGCTGTTTGGCGCGTCAAGCCGGGCTGTGGGACGTTTGAAAGTCCCTTTTTCTAACCGCTTGCAATAGAGGATCAGGCCATCGGTATCCCAGTAGAGTATTTTGGCTTTATTGCGGTCTCTGCTCACAAACACAAAGAGATCACCACAGCGCACATCCATCTGCATGGCATTTAGCACCATGCCATGAAGACCATCAAAACCTTTGCGCATATCGCAAGGCTGGCTGTAAAGAAAAACCTTTCGGTATCCGTCAAGACCAAGCATCACTGGTAAATGGTTATGCGCACGCCGGATGGAGTGACGATTTCCATACTTATGGATCGCGCATCGGCTTCACGGGGCTCTTCTGAAAACGCAAAGGATTTAAATACTTCGGGTGAGTGCGTAGCTGGTAAACTCTGTTTTAGACTGCATTGGCTTTTACGGTATTTACAGATCCAATAATCAAACTTTGCTATGCCAACAGCCTTGCCAGATATAAATTTCTGTCTGGTCAATCCACTTTTGTGCCAAGCTTGAACTAAAGCAAACATTTTTTCTTGTAACTTCATCAATATTATTTTTGACAAAGATCAGGCAGGGGTTGAGATTGGGCAATATGGGATGGTCGGGTGCTTACTGTGATCTTGATTCACAACCACTGTTTTCAAATAGTGACAAACCCCCTAAAATTTTAAATTTTAAATCGTTTCGTAAGCACCCGACCAACTACACCCCTTGATTTTCCAGTTCGCTAAAGCTGGCCAACTTCTCTGGTAGGTCGAGATTTCCTGGGAAGAGTTCAAAAAGTTTGTTTACCGGATGGTCAGCTATTTTACCAAGCACAGCGGTAAGCCAAGCCATGGGTTCTACGCCTTTCATTTTACAGGTACCGGTAAATGTGTAGAACATAGCTGTGCGCTTCGCGCCCTGGTGAGACCCGGCAAAGAGGTAGTTCTTTCTTCCCAGCGCATTGGGCCTTATTGAGTTTTCTATAAGATTATTGTCCATGAGCAGTAAGCACCCGACCAACTACACCCCTTGATTTTCCAGTTCGCTAAAGCTGGCCAACTTCTCTGGTAGGTCGAGATTTCCTGGGAAGAGTTCAAAAAGTTTGTTTACCGGATGGTCAGCTATTTTACCAAGCACAGCGGTAAGCCAAGCCATGGGTTCTACGCCTTTCATTTTACAGGTACCGGTAAATGTGTAGAACATAGCTGTGCGCTTCGCGCCCTGGTGAGATCCGGCAAAGAGGTAGTTCTTTCTTCCCAGCGCATTTGGCCTTATTGAGTTTTCTATAAGATTATTGTCCATGAGCAACAGTCCGTTGTACAGGTAGTGTTGCAGGTGGCCCCACAGGTTGATGGAATATGAAAAGGCTTTGCCGATAAGGCTTTTTGGAAGAACGGCCTTGTACTCTTTCGCCATCCATTTACCAAGTTCGTTGATTATCGGCAGTGCTTCTTCAAGGCGAAGTTCTTTACGTGCTTCGGGAGCCATGTCTTTTGCCGCGCGCTCTACAGCGTATAGCTTTTGGATACGCTCCAGCGCATATTCCGCACGTTCTTTGTCTTGGTTTTTGGCATCGAAAAAATAGCGGCGCGCGTGTGCCCAGCAAGCCAAGTGCGTCACGTCTTTTTTATTGCCATATTGTGCGTAAGATTGGTAACCGTCGGTCTGGAGGTAGCCTTTAAAATCTGCGAGCATGGCCCGCGGTGCATTTTTATCACGACCGGGCTGGTAATCAAACACCACCATTTTTTTTGGTGGGGTGTGGTAGACCCAGTAGTATCCGCGGTGGCATTTCCCTTTTTTGGTTTTGTCCATTACACGGGTCGGGGTTTCATCTACTTGAATGTAACCGTCGTTTTTCACCACATTTACCATTGCATCGTACAGCGGCTCGAGCAGCGCGCCCAGCCGCGCTACCCAACCATCTATCGTGGAAGGGGCGATCTGTATGCCGGAGCGCTTAAAAATTTGCTGTTGACGGTAGAGCGGTAGATGGTCAACGTATTTGTTGATCAGAATAGAGCTCAACAATACATTGCCGGCAAGGCACTTATCCATGGGGCGTGATGGAAGGTCGCCGCACACAATGCCTTCACCGTTCGGTAAAGCATATTTGGGCCGCACTATAACCAGTTTGAAGAATCTAGCTGGTGCTATCTCAAGTATTTCGGTGCGCTCTTCGCCTATTTTTGCGAGATTGGCGGTGTCTTCCAAGGGTTCTATTACGATCTCGTGTACCGGAAGGTCATCGGGCAGTTGGTTTCTGCCTTTGTGGTTTTTGTTCTTTTCGCGGGTATAGGTTATGGTTTCTTTTACCGGGCTGTCGGTGGTGTTCTCGTTGGCTGCTTCTAGTTCTTCAAAAGGAAGGTTGAGCTGACCGGCATGTTCATCGCCTTCAAAGCGCTCACTTTTTGAACCGAAAAGCATACGGTTCAATTGGTTGATTATAAATTTAAGACGGGTTACTTCGGTCTGTGTTTTTTCATGCCGCACATCCCCATCCTTCACCAGTTGGATCAGTTCATTTTTTGACAGTTTTTCGAGCGGCGGTTGCATACCCAAATATACGCCAAACACCCTGTTCGCACTGATGTTTCAGCTCAATGGTATGAACAATTCAATGGGATAAATACCGCTTTCTTTTCTTGGTTTTCTCAAAATCGATCCCACGCAAAATCATGTAAAGTTCTTCCTTGGTGAGCTCGCTGTTTGGCGCGTCAAGCCGGGCTGTGGGACGTTTGAAAGTCCCTTTTTCCAACCGCTTGCAATAGAGGATCAGGCCATCGGTATCCCAGTAGAGTATTTTGGCTTTATTGCGGTCTCTGCTCACAAACACAAAGAGATCACCACAGCGCACATCCATCTGCATGGCATTTAGCACCATGCCATGAAGACCATCAAAACCTTTGCGCATATCGCAAGGCTGGCTGTAAAGAAAAACCTTTCGGTATCCGTCAAGACCAAGCATCACTGGTAAATGGTTATGCGCACGCCGGATGGAGTGACGATTTCCATACTTATGGATCGCGCATCGGCTTCACGGGGCTCTTCTGAAAACGCAAAGGATTTAAATACTTCGGGTGAGTGCGTAGCTGGTAAACTCTGTTTTAAACTGCATTGGCTTTTACGGTATTTACAGATCCAATAATCAAACTTTGCTATGCCAACAGCCTTGCCAGATATAAATTTCTGTCTGGTCAATCCACTTTTGTGCCATGCTTGAACTAGGGCAAACATTTTTTCTTGTAACTTCATCAATATTATTTTTGACAAAGATCAGGCAGGGGTTGAGATTGGGCAATATGGGATGGTCGGGCGCTTACATCGTTTCCATTGCAGATTCATCACAAACCCTGCAAGGACGGTACTTTCAGAGAACTAAATAATCCCTAAGCGCAACGCTATTGATTTCAAATGTGGACTTATGTTATTGGGGTTTTCTGATTCAAACTTGGGGTCGTTCGAGGGTCTTTAGCTTATGCATTTGCAGTATGCGATGCACATTTTGAAGAAGGCAATTGATACAAATTCGATAACTCAACAACTTAGAAGGAAAATCCGGAGTGTTTTGCGGAAATCCAAAGTCCAAAATTTAAAATCTTCTTTACCTCCTGATTAAGTTCCTGAATTATATCCAAACACAGGGAATATCTCTCTCCGTTTTAGCTGTTTTCCGATACCTGACAGGCTTTTTGCTTTGTCGTGCTGTGCATTATGCCGTAGTGCCTCATGCGCACGACGCCACTCCATGTTCCGGCTTTGCCACTTTGCATGAAAAGTTGGAAAATCACCATCGGCACATAATATGCGCCAAGCCATGCCAGCACTAAACCACGGAAACCTATAAGATGCTGCGTGCTATCATCAAAAGACCTTCAACAGCTATTGGTCACTCAGCATCCATTGTTTACATTTGGCAAGAACGGGCATCGTTCGCTTCGCACATAGGAGATATATAAGCAATAAGCTTTGGCGGCAGTGTCGTATATATGGATGTTACCCACAATATAAACACGCTCACAAAAAATATTTCATTAAAAAATTGGAATAATCATTCCAATTTTGTTATATTTGCATCGTGAATAAAAAAGAATCCATATTTGTATCAGCACTGCAACTTCTTGTACGAAACGGTGTTCACAATACACCAATGTCTGCTATTGCTAAAGAAGCAAATACTGGAATGGGTACAATTTATAACTATTTTCAAAATAAGGATGAGCTTATAAATGAATTGTATTTGTATATAAAGGAAAAAGAAAAGTCTGTTTTTGTTCCTTTCGATGCACATGAGCCTGTTAAAACACAATTTGAAAATTATTTTACTAATTTAATTGATTTTTTTATCCAAAACCCTAGCTACTACAATATTATAGAGCAATTGCAAGCCTCACCTATTATTACAGAAAAAAGCAAGGAAGAAGGAAATAAATCAATTAAGCCGTTCTTAGAATTAATCTTATTCGGTCAACAAAATAGAATAATTAAAAATATCTCACCAAATGAGTTATTAATGTTCATTGGAGGTGCTGTTCTATCTTATCTTAGGTGGTATTACAATCAAAATGAAAACCAAAAGTCTATTTCCAATCAATTAAAATTGGTTTGGGATGCTATAAAAGAATAAAAAAATTTAATATTAACATGGAATGAACGTTCATTCTATAAAACTATCAAAAATGAAACAAAATGTATTAATTACAGGAACATCTACAGGTGTAGGATTTGAAACAGCAATCTTATTCGCCAAGAATAATTATAAAGTGTATGCTACTATGCGTAACCTTAAAAAAGCAGATGCCTTAAAAAAACGTATTCAAAAAGACAATCTCGACATTGAAATACTTTCTTTAGATGTAACCAAAACGGATACTATTAAATCTGTAGTAGATTATATAATTGAAAAAGATGACGAAATAAATGTGCTAATAAACAACGCTGGTGCTGGTTTCGCCAAAACGACCGAACAAGCAAGTGAAGAAGAAGTTCGTTGGGTTACAGAAGTGAACTATTTAGGAACTGTATTTTGCACACAAGCAGTTTTACCGCAAATGCGAAAACAAAAATCAGGAAGTATAATTAATATTTCATCGGTTGGTGGCTTGGTTGGTCAGCCTTTTAACGAGTTATACTGTGCTGCGAAATTTGCAGTTGAAGGTTTTGCAGAGGGCTTAGCCGCTTATGTATCACCTACATTTAATATAAAAATATCGAATGTAGAGCCTGGTGGTATTGCCACAGAATTTATGACTTCGGCTATCAGTAAAACACAAGTTGACGGTCAGTTTGCGACTGGCGAATACCTACCTATTTTTGAAAAATATATGGCTGGGACACAACAAAGAGCTACAGAGAGTAAAGAGCAAGTTTACCAAACAGGGTTAGAAGTTGCACAAGTAATCCTCAAAGTTGGTAAGCACCCGACCATCCCATATTGCCCAATCTCAACCCCTGCCTGATCTTTGTCAAAAATAATATTGATGAAGTTACAAGAAAAAATGTTTGCTTTAGTTCAAGCTTGGCACAAAAGTGGATTGACCAGACAGAAATTTATATCTGGCAAGGCTGTTGGCATAGCAAAGTTTGATTATTGGATCTGTAAATACCGTAAAAGCCAATGCAGTCTAAAACAGAGTTTACCAGCTACGCACTCACCCGAAGTATTTAAATCCTTTGCGTTTTCAGAAGAGCCCCGTGAAGCCGATGCGCGATCCATAAGTATGGAAATCGTCACTCCATCCGGCGTGCGCATAACCATTTACCAGTGATGCTTGGTCTTGACGGATACCGAAAGGTTTTTCTTTACAGCCAGCCTTGCGATATGCGCAAAGGTTTTGATGGTCTTCATGGCATGGTGCTAAATGCCATGCAGATGGATGTGCGCTGTGGTGATCTCTTTGTGTTTGTGAGCAGAGACCGCAATAAAGCCAAAATACTCTACTGGGATACCGATGGCCTGATCCTCTATTGCAAGCGGTTAGAAAAAGGGACTTTCAAACGTCCCACAGCCCGGCTTGACGCGCCAAACAGCGAGCTCACCAAGGAAGAACTTTACATGATTTTGCGTGGGATCGATTTTGAGAAAACCAAGAAAAGAAAGCGGTATTTATCCCATTGAATTGTTCATACCATTGAGCTGAAACATCAGTACGAACAGGGTGTTTGGCGTATATTTGTGTATGCAACCGCCGCTCGAAAAACTGTCAAAAAATGAACTGGTCCGAACTGGTGAAGGATGGGGATGTGCGGCATGAAAAAACACAGACCGAAGTAACCCGTCTTAAATTTATAATCAACCAATTGAACCGTATGCTTTTCGGTTCAAAAAGTGAGCGCTTTGAAGGCGATGAACATGCCGGTCAGCTCAACCTTCCTTTTGAAGAACTAGAAGCAGCCAACGAGAACACCACCGACAGCCCGGTAAAAGAAACCATAACCTATACCCGCGAAAAGAACAAAAACCACAAAGGCAGAAACCAACTGCCCGATGACCTTCCGGTACACGAGATCGTAATAGAACCCTTGGAAGACACCGCCAATCTCGCAAAAATAGGCGAAGAGCGCACCGAAATACTTGAGATAGCACCAGCTAGATTCTTCAAACTGGTTATAGTGCGGCCTAAATATGCTTTACCGAACGGTGAAGGCATTGTGTGCGGCGACCTTCCATCACGCCCCATGGATAAGTGCCTTGCCGGCAATGTATTGTTGAGCTCTATTCTGATCAACAAATACGTTGACCATCTACCGCTCTACCGTCAACAGCAAATTTTTAAGCGCTCCGGCATACAGATCGCCCCTTCCACGATAGATGGTTGGGTAGCGCGGCTGGGCGCGCTGCTCGAGCCGCTGTACGATGCAATGGTAAATGTGGTGAAAAACGACGGTTACATTCAAGTAGATGAAACCCCGACCCGTGTAATGGACAAAACCAAAAAAGGGAAATGCCACCGCGGATACTACTGGGTCTACCACACCCCACCAAAAAAAATGGTGGTGTTTGATTACCAGCCCGGTCGTGATAAAAATGCACCGCGGGCCATGCTCGCAGATTTTAAAGGCTACCTCCAGACCGACGGTTACCAATCTTACGCACAATATGGCAATAAAAAAGACGTGACGCACTTGGCTTGCTGGGCACACGCGCGCCGCTATTTTTTCGATGCCAAAAACCAAGACAAAGAACGTGCGGAATATGCGCTGGAGCGTATCCAAAAGCTATACGCTGTAGAGCGCGCGGCAAAAGACATGGCTCCCGAAGCACGTAAAGAACTTCGCCTTGAAGAAGCACTGCCGATAATCAACGAACTTGGTAAATGGATGGCGAAAGAGTACAAGGCCGTTCTTCCAAAAAGCCTTATCGGCAAAGCCTTTTCATATTCCATCAACCTGTGGGGCCACCTGCAACACTACCTGTACAACGGACTGTTGCTCATGGACAATAATCTTATAGAAAACTCAATAAGGCCAAATGCGCTGGGAAGAAAGAACTACCTCTTTGCCGGATCTCACCAGGGCGCGAAGCGCACAGCTATGTTCTACACATTTACCGGTACCTGTAAAATGAAAGGCGTAGAACCCATGGCTTGGCTTACCGCTGTGCTTGGTAAAATAGCTGACCATCCGGTAAACAAACTTTTTGAACTCTTCCCAGGAAATCTCGACCTACCAGAGAAGTTGGCCAGCTTTAGCGAACTGGAAAATCAAGGGGTGTAGTTGGTCGGGTGCTTACAAAGTTGCTCAAAATGAAAACCCTCCTTTACGAATACGAACATCTCAATGGGCAGAAGATTTTTGTGAGTTAAAAACACAGGCAGACCCAGATGGTACAAAATTAGTAAACCAAATCACTGAAACATTTTTATAAAATGAATAATATATATTGGTCTTTCAATATTTTACTTGCGGTGTTTTTATTATGGAGTTCTTACACATATCTGTTTGATAAAAATACTATAGAAGGTATAAAGGATTTAGGACTTCCAGATTTTTTAAGATTAGAGTTAGCTTTTTTAAAACTCATTGCAGTATTAATAATACTTTTACCGATTCAATCATTGACCGTGAAAAATTGGGCTTATGCAGGTATATTTCTATTTTTGTTAACCGCCCTTGTTGCTCATTTAAAAAATCAAGATTCTGTATTCATAATAATATTTCTTTTGGTAATGATAGGAATAACAATAACTACTAGCTATTTAATGTATTCTGCACTGAAATAAAAACTGTGGGTAACAATGTATATAAAAAATAGGCGAAACAGTAATAAAATCAAGGCTTTGGGCTCGTATCAAAGTTCGTGCTTAATCGAAAGTTTGGTGCTTCGAAACCGCCTACTTTTCATATACTAAACGTTATATGCCATGCTGAAATAGCTAACGCCCAAATAGGCACAATTGGTTGTTGCCGATCCACAAGCAAATCGCAAAAAATCAAAAGATCTAAAATCCCCTATCATATCTAATGGCTAATTATCGGCAGCAGTATTGCTATGATGCCAAAATACAGTTTTGTATATTTGATGTACTAAATGCAGAACTATCGCTCAGGACAAACTCCATATTGAAAACTTAAAGCATCAATTTCAATCAGAAATGACGTTTTCTAGTACTGACTTGATGGAATTCTATCGAACTTCTGAACCAGAAGTGAAAAAGACTACTGTCAACTGGAGAATATACAATCTCGTGCACAAAGGAATATTGAACAGAGTTGGCAGAGGAAAGTTTACATTCGAGAAAGGTGATTCTTACATCCCCGAAATATCAACTAAATTAAACTCCGTTTATAAAAAGATAAAGTCAGACTTTCCTTTTTTGAATGTTTGCCTTTGGAGTACTTCGGTGCTTAATGAATTTATGATTCACCAACCGGGAAGATATTACCAACTAATAGAAGTTGACAAGGATGCCATGGAAAGTGTTTTCTATTATTTAAAGGACAGAAACTATTCCGTATTCATGGAACCCTCCGAACAACTAATAAGGCGATATATGATGGATGAAAAAGAGCCATGGATCGTTAAATCACTGGTATCTGAAGCTCCTATTCAACTTGTCAACGGCATTCCGACAGTTACAATAGAGAAATTACTTGTTGATATATTCTGTGATCCCGTAATATTTAATGCTCAGCAAGGATCTGAAATGAATCAAATATTTAATGAGGCCTTTGAGAAATATACAATTAATGAAAGCAAAATGTTGCGCTATGCTAATAGAAGAAGAAAAAAAATGGAATTGGATAATTATTTAAATAAAACTTCTAAATATCGGCAGCATATATGATTTGTTGCCATTAATTTGAAATGATAAGTAAAGACTCCTTACATATTGATTGGATTACCAAAGTATCATCGGCAAACAGAAAGGCTGACAAAATACTTGTAGAGAAGGTTATTAGAGCCCTAATGCTATTGGAGGGATTAGTGAAGCAGGATTTGGATTTTGTTTTCAAAGGAGGTACTGCCCTAATGCTAATTCTAGATTCTTCAAAAAGGCTTTCCATAGATATTGACATTATTATTGAAAAAGAACCTAAAAATTTGGAGGGGAATTTTAAATCATTGCTTGAAGAACAAGGTTTTACAAGGTTTGAATTTCAGGAACGCAAGACTTCAACTAGTATTCATAAGGCACACTACAAATTTTTTTACGAACCAAGCCATAAAACTCAGGCTACTGAGGAAAGCATACTGCTAGATATTTTATTCGAAAAAGTAGGATATGCTAAGATCAATCAGGTTCCAATCAACTCCAAGTTCATCTTTTTAAAAGGAGATCCTTTTAAAGTAAGAGTTCCTTCTGTAGAAGATATACTGGGTGATAAATTAACTGCCTATGCTCCTAATTCAACGGGAATCCCCTATTTTAAGGGTGAGACCAGTATGAGTATGGAAATAATGAAGCAGCTCTATGATATAGGAAACCTTGTGGACATCGCTGAAGATGGAGAACTTTTAAAAAAGACTTTTGGAAATTTTGCAGCAACTGAACTTGCTTATAGAAATCAATCAAAATTGAATGTTGATGATGTCCTAGATGATATCTACCAAACCTCTCTATGTTTAGTTAGCAGGGGTGTCGATGGAAAAGGTCATTTTGACCATCTACAGACGGGTATCCAACGTGTTTCTAGATTTATCTTCTCAGAGTCATTTCACATTGATAGAGCAATCACTTTTGCCTCAAAGGCTGCATATGTTTCGGCTTTGATCAAAGCCGATAAAGCCGTGATCGAAAAATTTAAGAATCCAGCAATTATGAAAGATTGGACAATTGGAGAGCCATTTTGGCCAAGATTGAATCGATTGAAAAAATCTAATCCAGAGTCCTTCTTCTATTGGTACAAAATATTTGAATTAAATACAGAAAAGAATTAATGGGAAGATCGGCCGTACATTACGCTGACAACAAGTAAGCCCCCGACCAACTACACCCCTATACTCTCGGATGCTTGTTGTATGGCTTGAGCTCAGGCAGCTTAAGGTTTTGGGGAAAGAACTCGTAAAGTTTATTGACCTTGGGATCCATGCGTAAATACTGCTGGATATTTCGGTCATACTGTGCCACCAGTTGGGAAAATATTTGTGATCTTGATTCACAACCACTGTTTTCAAATAGTTACAAAACCCCAAAAATTTTAAATTTCAAATCGTTTCCATGGCAAATTCACCACAAACCTTGCAAGGACGGTACTTTCAGAGAACTAAATAATCTCTAAGCGCAACGCTAATATCATTATTTCGATCCTAACAGGATATGATTTATTGGCAGATGCCTGAAACCGATCGACTCAATGGATATCATCATTGGAATTAGAATTTGCCTTGATATTATTGCTTCAACAATGAATATTTATTCCGCATTATTTACTTTGCTCACTCCACCACCAGCTTCTTCGTTCCCACCCGATCATCTGCCTGCACGCGGATGAAATAAACTCCGCCTGCAAGGTCGGCTTTAATGGTTTGCTTCTGGCCATTCCGGTTTTCTTGGCTGAATACTTTGCGGGAAGCGGTGTCGTAGATCTCGATTTTTATGGAGCCGCTGCTCTCGGGTATTTCAACCCAAAACACTCCGTTCGAAGGGTTTGGAAAAATCTGAAAGTCTAGTTTTGGAGCTTTCCCATAATTCAATCCGGTGGTTATTTGCGGAAGCTCCCCACATTCCAATCCAACTATCTCATCGGCATATTGCCTTAGGGTGGTGAGCACATCCTGATCGGGATCATGCGACTCCCGGGCGAATATATATGCATAATCGATGGTTTGTACATCTCCCGGCGCAAAGGTGAAAGGACCGGAGCTGGCTACGATTCGGCGATCAAAGGGTGCATGGCCTTCCGATTCTTCTGTCCAACCTGCTGGGTCAGGGTAATTGGGATCAACCCCATCAGTTCCATAGTGAATTGGATCTGAAAGACCCGGAAAGACATACCTGGCGGGAATGCCAAGTCCTGCAGCGTTATAACCAGATCCCCCAAAGATTTGACCCGTCCCATCAGGCCAAGTGCTGTTTAGATAATTATGGAATTCAAAGGGAAGGAATGGATAAACAGAGATTCCTGCACCAACATTGGTGTTGGACATACTGGATGATAATCCTATTCGCTCATTGTCTACAATTCCATCATCCCAGCCAGTCGACCAGGGGCCATAATTATTCTGTCCAATATTATCGATTCCATCAGGATCTGCTAACGCACCTTTTAAAGTTTTAAGCGCTATTATGCCAAGGTCGGTTCCATAGCCGGGGCCGGAAGTATGCGATTCATCATTCATATCTCCATTATATCCTATTACCATAGCTCTTTCAACATCAGTGCCTACGTAGTCATCTTGTGGGTTACCTAAATCAAAATCTGACTGTCGACCTATGTAAACATCCGTGTAAGTGTTTGGACTTCTGTTGAATATTTTGATCTGAACAAATAGCGTATTGAACAAGGACGGAACAGCAGAATCATATCCGTAAACCGAAGTATGCAATTCCACCCCAAGACTGGGAAAGTCCGTTATTTGATTGGCTCCGGCCACATCATTTGAAATATAGTAGGTTGCAAAGTCGCCACAAAAGATAGGGTGGTCGCCTTCATTGGGAGAATATAAACCATCCGTATTTCTATCGAAAAAAGGAGCGAGTGTCGCACTGAATCCATCAGCGGTGTCGCCTTGGGCAGGCCAGCTCGTGATATCTTCAGGTATCTGGTAGCCATTCGGGAATTGATCGGATGTATTGCAGCCCGGATCGGCCAAGCAGTCGTAGTATGAATTGTGAAGATCAACCTGAGAAGACGTAACCCACCAAATCCGATTGTATTCAATCTCATCATCCGCATCGTAAGCTGTGCCGTCGACTCGGAGTGGCCAGGGGCAAAATCACAGAATTCAGCCATGTTGCCTTCATTACAATAATAAGGTCGATAACTGGATAGTATTTCGTCATTTTGGTTAATACCTGCGATCCATATTGATGATGCGAAAAGCGGGGAAATGCCGGATGAAACTGGCGCTTCGAGCCCAGGAAAGCCAAATTCGAAATCGTAGAACAATGGACCTGTCGTACTTTGGATCCAAGAAAAATTGTTGGCGCTAAATGTCTCTTTGATTGCCTGGGAGTGACAAAGAAGGCTGATAAATAATGCCAAATAGGTCAAGGACGTTTTCATGGTTGTTAATTTTGAGCTTGAAATTAGAAATACGTACCGACCAATTCCGCTGCTGTTTTTTCCTTTATTGAAAAGCTAATTGCTAATTGAGCCACGAGCAGTCAAGACAGTTGAATTTAGAAAGCATCGAACCACCAAAGCCCTTAAAATCCATAAAGCCAGCAACTTGGAGCTTGAAGCCAGGCTCTCTTGACTCGCGACTCAAAGCTGGGGGCTTGAAGAGTTCAATTGACCATCATTTTCTTCGTCCCCACGCGATCGTCGGCTTGCACACGGACGAAATAAACCCCACTGGCAAGTTCAATTTTGATCGACTGCTTTTCACCGTTTTGATTTTGCTGGGCGAATACCTTGCGGGATGCGGTATCGTAAATCTCGACGCTTACAGTTCCAAAGGTTTCCGGTATCTCCAACCAGAACTCATCCTTGGTAGGGTTCGGATATATTTGAAAATCCAATTCTGGGGCATTTCTATCAAAAAGACCTGTGGTGATAGAAGGCAGTTCGCCACATTCCATTCCTACGATCTCATCGGCATATTGCCTTAAGGTGGTGAGCACATCCTGATCGGGTTCATGCGACTCCCGCGCAAATATGTATGCGTAATCGGTGGTTTGTACATCTCCCGGAGCAAAGGTGAAAGCGACCGGAGCTGGCTACGATTCGGCGATCAGAGGGTGCATGGCCTTCCGATTCTTCTGTCCAACCTGCTGGGTCAGGGTAATTGGGATCAACCCCATCAGTTCCATAGTGATATGGATCTGAAAGACCCGGAAAGACATACCTGGCGGGAATGCCAAGTCCTGCAGCGTTATAACCAGATCCCCCAAAGATTTGACCCGTCCCATCAGGCCAAGTGCCATTTAGATAATTATGGAATTCAAAGGGAAGGAATGGGTAAACAGAGATTCCTGCACCAACATTGGTGTTGGACATACTGGATGATAATCCTATTCGCTCATTGTCTACAATTCCATCATCCCAGCCAGAAGAATACTCGCCATAATCACTTAGGGCGATATTGTCCATTCCATCAGGGTCAGATAAAGGGCCTTTCAGAACCTTTAAACCAATCGCAGCCACATCGGTTCCATAACCAGATCCAGCAATAGATGGTTCATCATTCAAGTCCCCATTATAGCCGAAAACCATCGCGCGTTCGACATCAGTTCCTACGTAATCATCATGAGGATTGCCCACGTCATAATCTGAGAATCGACCGATATAAAAGTCAGAATAAATATTCGAGCTTCTATTGATGATTTTCAAACTGAAAAACAATGTATTAAATAAAGAAGGCATGGCAGACAGATATCCATAGACCATTGTATGCACTTCTATTCCTAGGCTCTGGCTTCCTTCAACTAAATTTGTCCCTACCACATCGTTTGCAATAGCATAACTGGTAAATGCCCCACAAAAGCTGGGGTGGTCACCTTCATTGGCGTTGTAAGATCCATCTGCATTTCGATCAAAAAATGGAGCAAGCGTTGGGCTAAACCCATCGCTGGTGTCGCCTTCTGCCGGCCAATTTAAAATGTCTTCCGGGATTTCATATCCATTGGGAAACTGGTTAGCAACATCACAACCTGGATCTGAGAGACAGTCATAATATGAATTATGAGTGTCAACTTCGTCAGAGCTAACAAACCAAAATCTATTATAACCTGCTTCCTCCCCCGGGGAGTATGCCGTACCGTCCAATCTGAGCGGCCCAGGACCAAATTCACAATATTCATTATCCCACTGTGTATTGCAAGAAAAGGGTTGTGCCGATGAGAGTATTTCGCCATTGGCATTTATACCGGAAATCCAGAGCGAAGAACTGAAAAGTGGAGATAGGCCTGAGCCCGCCGGAGCTTCAAGTCCAGCAAGTCCATTATCCGCATCAAGGAATAGCGGGCCATCGACTGTTTGAATCCAGTTAAAATTATTTCCAGAGAACGTTTCTGTGACCGGCTGCGAAAAGAGCACAAGTCCGATGAAAAGCGAAGTAAGGGTCAGTATAGTTTTCATAACATTTGATTTAGCCTTGAAATTAGAAAACTGCACGGAGTGCGAACGATCCGTTTTTTGGGTTTCTTGAAATGCTAGTTACTCGGAAGTCGCGAGTCGCTGGTCTCGAGTCTCGAGTCTCGAGTCGCGAGTCTCAAGTCTCAAGTCGCAAGTCTCGAGTCGTAAGTCTCGAGTCGCAAGTAGCCCGCCACCGCTCCCGAAGTTTGCAATAGCAGGTTAGGTCAATTCAATTAAATAAGGGAACATAAAATTTTCTTGCTTCGCCGAGAGTTCGAACTTTATCACTCGCAAGTTTCTAGTCGCGAGTCACAAGTCTCGAGTCGCAAGTAGCCCAGCACCGCTCCCAAAGTTTGCAATAGCGGGTTGGGTTAATTCAATGGAATAAGGGGACAGGAGATTTTCCTGCTTCGCCCAGAGTTCGAGCTTTATCACTCGCGACTTGCGACTAACTAATCGCGACTCGTAAGTTGCCCAGCACCGCTCCCAAAATTTGCAATAGCGGGTTGGGTTAATTCAATGGAATAAGGGGACATGTGATTTTCTTGCTTCGCCGACAGTTCGAACTTTGCACTTGCGACTAACTACTCGCGACTCGCAAGTAGCCCACCGCCGCTCCCAAAATTTGCAATAGCGGCTAGGGTCAATTCAATGGAATAAGGGAACATAAAATTTTCTTGCTTCGCCCAGAGTTCGAACTTTAACACTCGTGACTCGCGACTAACTACTCGCGACTAGCCACTTGCTACTGGCGCTTCGCGCCCAGCGCTTAAAGCCCCAAAAGCACCTCCGCCGGATCCTTCGCTCCAAAGAGCATCTTCTCTGGATGTTCGAGCATCTCTTTGACCTTTACCAGAAAACTTACCGATTCCTTGCCGTCGATAATGCGGTGATCGTAAGACAGGGCTACGTACATCATGGGCAGTATAACCACTTCGCCGTTTACCGCCATGGGCCGATCCACGATATTGTGCATACCCAGTATTGCCGACTGTGGCGGATTGATGATCGGCGTGCTCATCATAGAGCCAAATACACCGCCGTTGGTGATGGTAAAGGTGCCGCCCTGCATCTCGTCAATCCCTATTTTTCCATCGCGTGCCTTTATGGCCAGTCGCTTGATCTCTGTTTCGATCTCGGCAAGGCTCATCTGCTCAGCATTCCGCACCACAGGCACCATAAGGCCTTTCGGCGAACTCACCGCTATTCCGATGTCGGCGTAGTGGTGGGTGATCATCTCGTCCCCATCTATCATGGCATTTACCGATGGGAATAGATTTAAGGCTTCCGTGACAGCCTTTGTAAAGAACGACATGAAGCCAAGTCCAACGCCATGGTGCTCCTTGAATGTTTCTTTATACGTGTTTCTTAAGTCCATGATGGGCTTCATATTCACCTCATTAAAGGTGGTGAGCATGGCCGTCTCATTTTTCACGCCTACCAATCGCTCGGCCACTTTGCGGCGCAGCATGCTCATTCGGCTGCGCTCGGTATCGCGCGAGCCGCCCCAGCCACTTGTCGTTTCGGTGTCAAAGCCTGCCGACATGGCACTTACCACGTCTTCTTTGGTGATGCGGCCACCGCGACCGCTGCCCTTTACTTTCTCGGGAGCTATGCCTTTTTCATCCATCATCTTCTTTGCCGATGGCGATGGATGCCCCTTGGCATACGAGTCCTTTTGATCTTCCCGATCTTTGCGCTCTTCGGCAGATGGTGCTTTTTCGGTTTCTTTTTTCTCCCTGTCCTCTTCTACTTTTGTCTCGGCCTTTTCTTCCTTTGAGCTTTCACTCTTGGTTTCGCTCTTGGTTTCGTTTTTATGCTTTGCTTCTGGTTTGTCGGCTTCAGATTTTGCATCAGCATCGCCGCCAGCAGGTTTCTCAGCATCGGTGTCGATAAGGCATACCACTTCACCTACCGCCACGGCATCACCTTCAGCAGCTTTGAGTTGAATGATCCCGGCCACTTCGGCGGGAAGTTCTAGCGTAGCTTTGTCTGAGTCGATTTCGGCTATGGCCTGGTCTTTTTCTACATAGTCGCCATCTTTTACCAACCAGGCAGCTATTTCAACTTCAGATATCGATTCGCCCGGGCTGGGCACTTTCATTTCAAACATGGGGAAGGTTTATTTTACAGGTTGTTTGGCGTGGCTGAAGAGCCTGCTCATTATATCTTTTTGTCTCAATTCGGAAGCCTTGCTCGATCCCGTAGCCGGACTGGCACTAGCCTTGAGCGATATGCACTCCCAATCTACCTTGCGGTAATTCATGGCTATAAATGCCCAGGCGCCCATATTCTGGGGCTCTTCTTGAAGCCAGATGTATTTATCGGCATTCTTATACTTCGCTACGAGCTTATCGATCTGCTTCTCAGGGAGTGGGTAGAGCTGCTCCATGCGTATAATGGCCATATTCTCTCCACTCTCGCTCGCTTCTTTTTGCTCCAGTATTTCGTAATAGACTTTTCCAGAACAGAACACAAGGGTGTCAACCTGCCCGGCATCAATATTCGGGTCATCTAACACTTCCTGAAAACGGCCCTTGGTAAGCTCTTCCATTGTGGATGTTGCCCCAGTGTAGCGCAATAGTTTTTTGGGTGCAAACACCATAAGGGGTTTGCGGAAGCTGCGGTGCATCTGTCTGCGCAACAGGTGAAAATAATTG
This sequence comes from uncultured Cryomorphaceae bacterium, assembly GCA_963836915.1. Lineage (GTDB taxonomy): Bacteria > Bacteroidota > Bacteroidia > Flavobacteriales_D > Cryomorphaceae > Cryomorpha. The sequence continues at coordinate 3,103,323 of CAWILH010000002.1, forward strand.
GCTGGGGTCGTGGCATTGCATACCTGGATATTCTGCTCGGCGCATTGCTGCAAAAACCGCTCTAGGCGGGCACTCGAATGCTCCGAGCCCATCCCTTCATACCCGTGTGGCAATAGCAGCACGATACCATTCATGGTACGCCACTTATCTTCGGCCGATGTTATGAACTGATCGACCATGATCTGAGCTCCATTGAAGAAGTCGCCAAACTGCGCTTCCCAGATGGTGAGCGACTGCGGACTCGCAAAGGCATATCCGTAATCGAAGCCGAGCACTCCATATTCGGAGAGCAGGGAGTTGTATACTTGAAATTGCGCCTGCTCATCGGATAGATGGTTTAGCGGTAGGTATTCTTCTTCGGCATCTTCCGTCTTTAGCACGGCGTGGCGGTGTGAGAAGGTGCCACGCTCAGAATCTTGACCCGAGAGGCGCACGGCATACCCTTCCTTGAGCAGTGTGGCGTAGGATAAAAGCTCGCCCATGGCCCAATCCAGCTTATCTTCCTTCACCATCTTCTGCCGGTCTTTCATCAGCTTTCCTACCTTACGGAAAAAGCTTTTATCCTTCGGTAAGGTTGTCATCTTCATAGCCAGATCATGGAGTTTCTCCTTGTCGTATCCGGTCTCGGGCGAGGTGTCAAAATCACTTGCTTTGGCAGGCACCATTTCACTCCACGTTTCTGCCAAGAAATGCGGTACATATACATTGGGCACTTCTTTGGACTCATCGTATTGCTTGTCGAGCAATGCTTCAAATTTTTCGATCACTTCGTCCGCTCCCTTTTGGGAAATGACTTTTTCTTCGAGAATCTGCTTCAGGTAGATTTCCCTCGGATTGGGGTGATTGGCAATGATATCGTAGAGTTTGGGCTGGGTGAATTTTGGCTCGTCACCTTCATTATGCCCGTATTTGCGGTAGCATAAGAGATCTATGAACACATCCCTACCAAATTCCTGCCGGTACTGAAAAGCTATGAGAATGGTTTGCACCACCGCTTCGATATCGTCTCCATTTACATGAAATACAGGGCATAGGGTAGTCTTGGCTACATCGGTGCAATAGGTAGAAGACCGCCCATCTAGGTAATTGGTAGTGAAGCCTACCTGATTGTTTACCACGATATGAATGGTACCACCGGTACGGTAACCATCGAGTTGAGCCATCTGAATGACTTCGTACACCACTCCCTGCGCGGCTATGGCTGCATCTCCATGGATCAAGAGGGGAAGTATGGCGCGCTCTTCCTTAAGGTAATTATCGATCTTGGCCCTAGCCAGCCCTTCTACTACGGGGCCTACCGCTTCGAGGTGCGAGGGATTTGGCACGAGGGTGAGCTGCACCGGTTCTCCATTTTCGGCCATGATGGTATTCGAATAGCCAAGATGGTATTTTACATCGCCATCAAATTCTTCTCCATCGTCTTGCTCTTCGTATTGCTTCCCTTCAAACTCGCTGAAGATGTTCTTAAAATCTTTTTTGAAAATATTGCCAAGCACATTCAAGCGCCCTCTATGAGCCATACCGAAGACCATTTCCTTGACACCGTATTTCGATGCCCGCTGGATCAAAGCGTGTATGGCGGGTATGAGGGCTTCGCCACCTTCTAGCGAGAAGCGCTTCTGACCTACGAACTTCTTTTGCAAAAACTGCTCAAAAGAAGTGGCCCGGTTGAGCATATTGAAGATGATGCGCTTCTCTTCGGTATTAAATTGGGGGCGGTTTTTAAGCTCTATTTTATTGCGTATCCACCTGCGGCGCTCGGGATGCCGTATATAATTATACTCTATCCCTATGCTTTGGCAATAGGTTTCTTTTAAGTGGTCTACGATCTCGCGCAGGGTTGCGGCGCCTATGCCTATCTCTTCCCCGGCTTGAAAAACGGTGTCCAAATCGGTGTCGCTCAATTCAAAGTTCTTTAGCTCTAGCGTAGGAGTGTATTTGCGCCGCTCGCGCACGGGATTGGTTTTGGTAAAAAGGTGACCGCGTGAGCGATAGCCTTCCACCAAATTTAAAACTTTAAATTCCTTTTGAACATTCTCAGGAATGGATTCCCCACCATCATACTGGGTGCGTGCAAACTCGAATCCTTCGAAGAAATGCGCCCAATCCGGCTCTATTGAACCCGCATCCTGACGGTATTTTTGATATTGCCCTTCGATCCAGTTTATTGACGTATTGCCGAGAAAAGAAAATTTGTCCATGTACTGCTAACCTCACTTTGGTAATGCCTGCAAAAATACAATTTTATACTTAGCCGACCTGAATTAGGTTTGCCTTCTCCCCACCATAATTCTAGGCTTTTGTTTTGCCGGAAGGCGACGATCAATAGGCAGGGTCGCTCTGTGCTATCGCTCTTTCATACGTTCTCGCCAAGCCACTTTCTCAGCACACCGCTTTAAGATTTCATAGGCCAGCATAGCGTAGATTTCATTGGGCGGCGTAGTGTGCAGCCTATGGCGTATAGCACTTTCGCGGATATCGAGCTGGTAGAGCAGGCTTATGAACTTGGGGCTGTGTACCAATTCCGATTGTCTCAACTTTTCGGCAAATGGAACGATGATCTCCGAAAATTTCAGCTTTGCAATATCCCAATTCAAAGGCAGGCCTTGAAGCGAAAAATCTTTGACCACTTGCGCAGTGACCACCTTTACCCATTCGGGTCGGTCTATCCAATGCTGCGGCGGATGGGTGTATGCTGGGAGTTCTGCCATCAGCTATTGATCCAGGCTTTCCTGATCTTGAGCTCTTCGGGGGTTGGGTTTGCTTCGATTTCGAGCACGTTTCTGCGGGTTCGCTCCACTTCTATGGCGCGCGCCTTTAGCTTCTTGTTTTTAAATTTATCATTCTTGCCTTTGCGGTTTATCACTACCTTCACCTTATCGCCAGGCTCGGTACTTTCTTTGAAGGCATTGATCACATTCTGGGCCGATTCTAGGTCTAATTTTGCCCCCGCCCACGATATGAGTTCATCTCCTTCTTGAAATCCCAGCGCTTGGCCAAAACTGTCCATATCGGTAGTATTGACCACCACCAGGCGATCTGATTTTGGGTTATACCCCAAACTGATATTACCCCCCGAAACGGTCATTTCGGTAATGGAATCACGGTAAGCGATGCCAGCATATTGAAGCAGTTCGGTATATGGCAGTGGTTCGCCACCACCTACATAGCGGGTTAGAAAGTTCTCTATTTCTGGGTAACCGGATACTTCGGCCATCACCGAAAATAGGGTGCTGTCGATAAATGGCTTATTGGGGCCGTAGGCTTCGGAAAGGTCCTTCATCAGGTTTTGGGTGCCATAAGCACCTTCGCTCAGCTTACGCAACTTAAGGTCGAGCGCCATGCCTATCAAGGCTCCTTTTTCATAGACATTTCCGTACTGGTCTTCATGCTCGCCAAGGGCTTTTTTGCTGAGCTCGGTAAAGGCTAACCCAGTATCGTAATAGCTGGCATTCACCATTTTATTTTGCATCACATCAAGAAAATCCTTCATGCTTACCATCCCCTGTTTCACCTGTACGTGCTGCGCTGCATACTCGGTACACCCTTCGTAAAGCCATAGGTGGGCGCTCATCTGCGGGTTCATAAAATCATAATCATCGATCTGCTCAGAGTGGATGTTCAGCGGGGTCACAATATGGAAAAATTCATGTGCGGTGACATCCCGGATGGTGCTGGCGATTAATTTGATCTCAACTTCGGGGAGTACGAAAACGGTAGACGTATTATGCTCCAGAGCCCCCATACCGCCCGACATACTCGGGCCGCTGGCAAGATATATGAGTATGGTATACTGATCTACGGGCAGGCTTCCGCCAAGGTATTCCGCGGCAGCGGGGAAGAGTTCTTCCACTTCTTTCAGCACCGCCCTGCTTTTCACCACGCCATTGGGTGAAAAAACGGAGATGGCTATCCGCGTATTTCCAACCATCATCGATGCGGTATCGGGCTTGCAATAAAGGATTGGATTATCGTGCAATTGGAAATAATCGCCCGCCACGAAATGATCTGCCTTCGGGGTTGGCCGTGTTTCTGAGTGAAGTTTCTCCATAAAAATCTTCGGGCTTGATGATATCCAGCTTTGCGGCAAACTCTTTTTGGCCGGAGAAGTACCCTACGAAACCAAATGGGTTCAATACAATATTGGAGCCCTGCTCGATATTCGAACCGCCCGGCTCAAATATGCCGCTACCGGCTTCATCAAAAGTATCGTTGACCCAGTAGGTGAGTGCCTTCATTTTGGCGGAAGCCGGAATAAGCCATCTATTCGTATCCAATTTTTTGACTTCCAGCAATTCACCTCCCGCATCGAAAGCCCGGAGCGAATCTACAAAACGACCGAAATCGCTAATGGAATAGGTGCCCGGAACGATCTTCGGCATATTATAGATGGCCGAATCTGCCATATTGGCCGCCGGATTAATGGTCACTTTCACCATATCGTCCTTGATATTGGCGATGTCTATTTCATAGCGCGTGGTGTCATCCGGCGCCGCGCTCTGAGCCGTGGTGAGGGCAGCAATAAGGAGGAATGGAAGTAAAAATGCGGTACTCTTTCTCATATTCTTTCTTTGGCTGGCAAAGGTAAATGGCTGGCGCGGTTTAAAGCAGGTTATTGGCAAATTTTAAAAGAAGCTACCTTTGAGTCAAATCAACCTTTTCGATGAACGAACTGAAACTAGAACCTTCGGAGCATGCCGAGTACCACGGCAACTATATCAAGCATATACATGCGGTAACGCTAAAAGAAGTGCTCGGAGCCGATCTTCCTACCCGTGACTCTTTTTTTACGAAAGTAAAAGAAGACGACCATCTGGAAGCTTACGCTGCTGGCAAATGGACGGTAAAGGAAAGCCTGGTGCATTGCGTGGACACGGAGCGCATTTTTACTGCCCGCGCGCTGAAGATAGCCCGCGGTGAAGAGCTGCCGCTCTCAGGATACGATCATGTGGCCTATGCCAAATGCTCGAAAGCAGAGCTTAGAACACTTGAAAATATTGGCGCCGAATGGCGGGCATTACGAAATTCAACTGCGCTCCTTTTTGAAAATTTTGATGAGCTTACCCAGAAGCGGGCTTGCTTGGTGAGCGGCAATCGAGTGTCGGTGCGTGCCATAGCATTTATCATAGCTGGCCATAGCCTGCATCATTTTGAAATTTTAAAAACCCGATACGGACTTCGATTTTAGACTTCTTCCGCTACCACTTCTTTTACGTTTGGTAGCTCGGCCATAAGGAGTTGCTCAATTCCGTTCTTAAGGGTCACCACCGATGAAGGGCAACCGGAGCAGCTGCCACGAAGCTCTACCGTTACAACTCCTTCTTTATAGGATACGAAATCTATCGCGCCGCCATCGCTTTCCACGGCTGGCTTTACATATTCGAAGAGAATATTCTTGATCGCATCATCGTATTCGCTCGGTTCGATGTCGGCCCTTTCTTTTTTGGGTTTCATCCCGTTGCCGTGGCCTGCGTAAACCTCTGGTGTCTTTTCTATTACAAATTGTGTTTTCACCAGGTAATCGCGCACATATTCACGCAGCTCGGTAGTGATCATGTCCCAACCCAAAGAATCGTTTTTCGTAATGGTCACGAAGTTGGAAGCTATAAAGACCCCTTTCACAAAAGGAAAATTGAAGAGCTCCACGGCCAGCTGTGATGATCCTTTGGCATCGGCCTGCGATTTATACTCCGCAGGATTATTGGATGAATAGATCACCCGATCGGCTACAAATTTCATTGTATTTGGATTGGGCGTAAGTTCGGCGTAAACGGTGGTAGGAAACATTTTTGTATTTTTGTTGCCCCAAAGGTAAGGCCTTTGGACGAAGCGAATGAAGGAGTTTACTCAAAATACTGTGAAAATATGGAAAGCAACGGCCTGCGCGCTGGTAGCAATTTCTATGCTTTTTCACTCAAGCTTCGTTTCTGTAACTTCTATGGAATGCCTCGTATCGGGCAAGCAAATGGTAAAACTGGGCAGCGGTGGCGGTTGCTGTTCGGTTGAGACTCAAGGGGAGAGCTGCTTTAAAGCACAGTGTTGCGATATTACCAAAACAGAATCATATTTTACTTCATTCAAATCGGTGGAGTCTATTATTTCTTGGGCGCCACTGGCCATTTCGCAAAATCTTGGAATAAGCAACTTTACCTTTATTCCGCTCAACTTTTTTGCGAAAGCCAATACCATCAATGGCCCACCGGTCAAAGGCTGGCGGGTTCTGATAAACTTCTGCAAGTACTCGATCTGATTTAAGCGTTCTGAACAGAATTTCAAACGCTTAAATCAATTTTCATGAAAAAAATATTCTTACTAGGGCTTTCGATAGCCTTGGTTCATTGGGCTCAAGCTCAAAATATTACGGGACGTATTTCTGATACTTCGACCTCTAAACCCATACCCGGAGCCAATGTCTATTGGTCTGGAACCACTTCGGGCACCGCTACCGATGTGAAGGGAGATTTCGACCTGCCGGTAAGTCTTGAATTGCCACATAACCTTGTGGTTTCTTTTGTAGGCTACCAATCCGACACGGTTTTGGTAAGCAGCCAGGAAGCTAGTATAAATGTCGCACTCCGATCATCTATGCAGATCGGCGAGGTAGAGATTGCCGAAGAGCGGGAGGTCTTTGAAATGTCGGCAGCCAGCCAATTAAATACCGAGACGATCAATCGCGGAATATTGCGCAAAGCGGCATGTTGTAACCTGTCGGAAAGTTTTGAGACTTCCGCATCGGTAGATGTGGTGCTGAACGATGCCGTGACGGGTACGCGAAAAATACAAATGCTAGGACTCGAAGGCATCTACGTACAGAAGCTTTTCGAAGGTATTCCGTTTAATCGAGGCTTGGGCAATGTGCTGGGCTTCGATCAAATACCGGGGCCTTGGATCAATTCCATCCAGCTAACCAAAGGGGTGGGCACCGTGCAGAACGGCTATGAAAGCCAAACGGGTATGATCAATCTCAATTTTATACCTCCCGATGGGGAGGAGCAGCTCTACCTTGATTTTTTTGCGAATAGTCAATCGCGCTTCGAAGCAAACGCGGTATGGACGAAGAAACTAGTTGGAAAATGGTCTACGGCTCTCTTTATCAATGGCAATACGCAGCAGCAAAAAGTAGATCGCAATGATGACGGATTTTTGGACATGCCCCTCCGGGAAGGTGCAAAGGTGATGAACCGGTGGAAATACAAGGGTGACTTTTTCCGCAGCCAGATCATGGCATCCTACACCAATGAGCAGCGAACGGCCGGACAGGAGCAGTTTGATTTTGATGATGATTTTGGGAATACATCAAATTACGGTTTCGGAATAGATTATGAGCAGGTCGAAGCTTTCGCAAAAATTGGGATTTTGTCAAAATTGCGTCAAGATCGCAGCCTTGGAACTACCATAAACATAAACCGTACTTGGGTGGATTCTTATTTTGGGAATACATCCTATGTCGGTAAAGAGACTTCTATTTCGCTGAGCTCCCGCTATCAGACCAAGCTTTCTGAATATTCTGACCATAGTTTGAATATAGGGGCATCTTATCTCTATGATGAGTACGCCGAAAGCTATGCCGATTCAGCCTTTTCGCGTATCGAAAATGTGCCGGGAGTTCAGGCAGAATATACCTATGAGCGCCCTAGATTTACAGTCGTGGCCGGTTTAAGATCTGACTTTCATAATCTTTACGGAACGCAAATTTCACCGCGGCTTCATCTGAAGTATAATCTCAAGCCACTCTCTGCGGTGAGAGCCACCCTAGGTCGTGGTTTTCGCGCGCCCAATGCCTTTGCCGATCAACTAGGGGTACTGGCCAGCAGCAGGGTGGTGCGGGTGCTTCAGACACCAGATGCCGAGCAGAGCTGGAACACGGGAGTGTCTTTTTTACACAAGTTTGAGCTGTTTAACCGTACCGCCGTTTTCAACACCGATTATTATTATACCATCTTTGAGAATCAGCTGGTGGTAGATCGCGACAATAGTCCAAATACGCTGCTGTTTTATAATCTTCAGGGCAAGTCATTTGCGCATAGTTTTCAGACCGATTTTCAGACTGAGCTCATCCGCGGCCTTGCGGCAAAAGTCTCTTATAAGTTTCAACAGGTGAGGGTAGATTATCTCAGCGGTGAGCGGGATAAGCCTTTCGTGCCACGCCACCGGGCGCTTTTTAATATTGGCTATACATCGCATGAAGGAAAGTGGTATTTTGATTTTACGGCAAATTGGTACGGGAGTCAGCGGATTGCCGATACTGGCGCCAATCCAAGAGAATTTCAGCTCGACGAACGGTCGGAAGATTATTTCTTGTTCAACACACAAATTACGCGCGTTTTCAATAATTTTGAAGTCTATGTTGGAAGCGAAAATCTCGGCAACTTTATACAAGAAGATGCCATCATTGATCCTGAAAACCCTTTTGGAAATAATTTTGACGCTACCTTAATTTATGGCCCACTGAATGGTAGAACGTTCTATCTTGGTGTGCGGTTAAACCTAAAAACAAATAAATCATGAAACATGTAATTTTAACTTTCTCCATCACCATCTTGAGCGTGATGGCCTTTGCCCAAAACACGGACACCGAAACGGTTCGCATTGACAGGTCAGAAGTGGAATCCATTCAAGCGTCTGGCGATGGCGAGCTTCTCGTAAGTTCATCCATAGTATGTGAGATGTGCAAAAACACGATCGAAGAAGGGTTGGCCTATGTGGATGGTATCAAATCGGCACGGGTCGATGTGAAGGACAATCTGATAATGGTAAAATATAAGCCCAAAAAAATCACGGAAGAAGAAGTAAAAACCAAAATTACAGAGCTGGGCTATGTGGCCGGCGATATGAAGCCCACGAAGGAAGCGTATGATAAGCTTCACGGCTGCTGCAAGAAGGATGGGGTTTGTGAGTAAGGCCATCGTAGAAACCATCAATGGAATGGCGCCTTTCATAGGGAAAGGCACTTGGCTGGCGCCAAACGCTACCGTAGTGGGCGATGTTCATATCGGGGCGGAGTGCAGCATTTGGTATCAAGCTGTACTGCGCGGTGATGTAGGCCGGATACTGATCGGAGACCGGACTAATATTCAAGATGGTGCAATTCTTCATTCCACCACCGATAAGAGTACGGTAACCATCGGAGATTCTGTAACGGTAGGCCACAAAGCCATCGTTCATGGCTGTACCATAGAAGATCGCGTGCTTATCGGTATGGGAGCTATCGTACTGGATAATGCCGTGATCGAAACTGGCGCCATAGTGGCCGCCGGGGCAGTGGTGCTTGAGAATACCCGGGTACCTTCGGGTACTATTTGGGCAGGGGTTCCGGCCAGGCAGGTCAAAACCCTAGACATCAATGCCGCCAAGGAAGATATCGCCTTGATGGCCGAAGGGTATGTAATGATCAAAGAGCGGTATAAGTAGCATCCATCCAAACTGGAGGGAGGTCAAGCCCAAAGATTCTTCTTTTCAAGTTTTAGCTTTTTACCAAAAAAGATCTTGGTGCTTTCGGCAAATGATGCGGTAAAGTCGGAAACGAAGAAGTGATGCCTTCCCATTTTCTGATTTGTCAAAAGGCCATTTTTCTCAAGGATGCCCTTCGTGCTCTCCGCAACAATGCGGGTCGAATCGATCACTTCTACAGAGCCTTCGTAGTACTTTTCCACTTCGGCCTTTATAAGCGGGAAATGGGTGCAGCCGAGTATCAATCCATCTATACCCTTTAGATTAGACTTACTTAGGTAGGAGTTGATTATGGCCTGCGATATATTATTATTAAAAAAGCCTTCTTCGATCATAGATACCAGTAGGGGCGAAGCAAGCATGGTGACCTTCAGCTGTTCATTGCGCTTTTCAATGCGCTTGGCATAAATGCGGCTATTTACAGTGGCCTTGGTAGCGATGACACCTATCTTTCCAGATATAAATCGGTCGGCCACGTAGCGCGAAGTAGGGTCGATCACATTGATCACGGGTACCGACTTGCCGGTCGCTTTACGCACTGTTTCTGTAGCAAGGGCCGAGGCAGTATTGCAAGCGATTATAATGGCTTTGCAATCTTTTTCAATTAAAAATTCAGCAATCTTCTCGGAATAGGAGCGGATGGCCACGGGCGATTTTTCTCCGTACGGCAGGTGTGCCGTATCACCAAAATAAACGATGCTCTCGCCGGGCATGGCCGCTGCTGCTGCCGCTGCTACGGTAAGGCCACCTATGCCGGAGTCGAATATTCCTATGGGACGATTGTCAAATTTCATGGCATAAAAAAACATCCCAAAGTAGGGATGTTTTTTTGATTTTTATCGTTTTCAAACTAGAGACCTAGCTGGGTCTTTACTTTTGAAGTCACATCTTCTCCGCCAGCGTATAGCAGGCTTCCATTGCTGGAATCAAAGATATACATGTATTCGTTTGCTTTTCCGACTTCTACGGCCGCCGCTCGAACTTTTTCGATCATCTTTCCCATGAGTTCATTTTGTTTATTCTCAATTTCCGTGTACGCCGTTTGCTGAAATTCCTGAATACGCTTCTCGTAGTCGGCTATTTCACTCCGTAGGCTGCTTCTCATGGCTTGGCTCAAAGAGCTATCGGTTTGAAATTCGGTGGCTTTGCTTTGATAGATCTCAACCATTGAATTGAGTCGGGTCTCCAATTTTTTCTGAAGGTCCTGAACTTCTTTTTCAGCGGTTGCTCTTTCCGGCATCAAGGCTACGATTTGCTCGAAGTCGGCATGGCCAAGTTTTTGGGCTGCCACTTGGGTTAGTACTCCTATCGTTAATAGTGCTAATAGGGTTATTCGCTTCATATTGCTTTTTTTCTGTTTTGATTAATTATTTTCTTGTTCCTGCTCCGGCAGCACTTCGCTGGGCGGGCGTACTATTTTGTGGAGCACTTCTAGAATCGGTATCCGAATTGGTTCCGCTGTCACGGTCGGTATCGCTGTCGGTGTCGTCATCGCTGTCGTCCCTATCGCGCGAGCTTACGCCTAGACGGCTCAGCACACGGTCGCTCTTGTCATAGCGTGGGTCTGCATAGAGTATGTTGGACTGATTGGCCTTATCGAAGATTACAGAAAATCCGCCGCCCTGAGCCACTTCTTTTATGGCGTTATAAATATCATCTTGCAGGGGTTGTATGAGCTCTGTTCTCCGCTTAAAAAGGTCTCCATCTACACCAAACCGCTGTCGCTGAAGTTCTTTGGCTTCCTGCTCTTTCCTTACTATTTCATCTTCACGCTCTTTGCGCATCTCGTCGGTGAGTAGCACTTTTTCAGCTTGGTAGGCTTTATAGAGCCGATCGATAGATTCGTAGCGTTGCTCCAGCTCATTCTGCCATTGTTTCGATACCCGATCCAACTCTTTTTGAGCGTCGTCATAGGCGGCGAGATTTTTTAGAATGTATTCGGTGTCTACATATGCGTAGCGCTGTGCCTTAAGGACAACTACAGAAATGCTTGCCAGAAGGGTGATGAAGAGGAGCTTTTTCATACAGGATTTTTGCTCGGTTTTCGGGAGTGCGAAAATACCATTTTTTTACAGTTCTCCAAGATTCATGCCAATGGTAAAGTGAAATTGACTGCGCTGCATCAATGGAACGCGGAGCACATCGTCGAATCTCCAACCGTAGTCCAGCCCCATTAATCCAAACATTGGCAGGAAGATGCGCACCCCCACACCAGCTGACCGGTACATTCTAAAGGGATCAAAATTTTCAATCCCGTTATAGGTATTACCCGCTTCCAAAAAGGCCAGTCCAAATATGGTGGCCGATGGATTTGGAGAGATCAGATAGCGCAGCTCCATGGTTTGTTTGATCACGATATTGGCTCCCGCCGCTGGCGATAGCGATAGATCATCATACCCACGGAGGCCGATAATCTCACGCCCATCTAGGGCAAATCCGGAAAGCGCTGAGCCACCTAAGTAGAAACGCTCAAAGGCCGAAACACCTTTTGATTTATTGTAATACCCCAAGAAGCCAAAGCCGCTACGGGTCATCAATACCAACTTTGGTGCAAGCTCGGTATACCATTCGGCTACCAGCTTCCACTTATAGTATTCTGCAGTCCGGTACCGGGTCTGATCGGTGATATCTCCACTATAATTTATCCCATCCCAGAGTGAGTAGGGAAGTGTAAGCTTTGTGTTCAGACGTATGTTTGATCCATAGCGGGGGTAGATGGGATCGAATACCGAATTTCTCGAAATATTGAATATGAAGGCCAAATTATGCGAATAACCATTGGTAAGCGCAAATACCCCCGTATTGCTCGTACCGCGGTAATTCCTGATGTCGTAATAAAGATAGCTCACCCCGGCCAGAAGCTGAAAGTAGTCATCTGGCTTTTTGAGCCGCTTACCAAGGCTTATCGTACCTCCCGAAATAAGGAGCTCACCGGGAGCATCAGACCGCGCTCCTGTAGTGAGCTGCCGCGAATGCTGGAGCCCCACGGTAAAACTATTGGGCTTCTTCCCTCCAAGCCAGGGCTCGGTAAAGGATATATTATAAGACTGGAAGAACCGTCCATTGGACTGGGCACGAATGGAAAGGCGCTGTCCATCGCCGGAAGGCAGCGGGTTCCAAGCTCCAGGCTTAAAGAGATTGCGCATGGAGAAATTGGTAAACGAAAGACCTAGCGTACCCACAATGCTCCCTGCACCCCAGCCGCCCGAAAGTTCTACCTGATCGGAAGGGCGCTCGGCAAGCGTGTAAATAATGTCAACGGTTCCGTCCTGGTCGTTCTGTACCGGATTGATTCCAAAGCTCTCAGGGTCGAAGTAACCCAATTGCTGCAGCTCGCGCTGTGTCCTGATGATATCGGCACGGCTAAAAAGGTCGCCCGGACGGGTGCGTATCTCTCTCCTAATTACCCGATCGTTGGTTTTGGTATTTCCTTTTACGATCACCCGGTTTATGCGGTATTGCCGTCCTTCATATATCCGTATTTGGACATCAATGCTGTCATTGGTAATGCGCTTCTCTACCGGAATGGCCTGAAATGCAAGGTAGCCATCGTCTAAGTAGAGCGAACTCACATCTCCACCGTTGGCGCTGCCCGTAAGCCGTTCTTGAAATTTGGATTGATCGTAGATCTCTCCTTTTCTATGCCCAATACCTCCGAAAGCCGCGTAGAACTGTACTTCGTATTTCCAACCCACTCGATATTCCCAAAATAAAATTGATTTCCCTCGTAGAGTTCGATGTCGATGCCTACCGATCCATTGGGATTGCGGTATACCGAATCATTCATCACCTTGGCATTTCTATACCCTTTCGCGTTATACTTGTCTATTATCGTTACCAGATCTGTTTGATAGCTGCTGCGAATAAACTTGCTGCGTTTAAAAATGCGTAAGATGCTTTTTTCCTTGGTATCCTTCATGGCCTTGCGCACCTTCGACTCTTTCATGGCCGAAACCCCTGTGAAATCGATATTTCCGATTTTGATCTTCTTGTTCTTCTCCACATCGATCAGAAGATATACGCTGTTGGCCACAAGGGTATCCGGGTATTCAGTGATTTTTACTTCGGAGTCCAGAAACCCTTTCTCTTCAAAATGGGCGTTGATGATATTGGAAGTATTCGAGAGTAGATTTTCGTTTACGATGGTACCGCGTATCAGATTGATTTTTTCGCGGACGGTCTCAGCTTCACCCTTGGTAAGGCCTTCAAACTTGAAGCGCGATAACCTCGGGCGCTCGGTAAGCTCGATGTCGAGAAATACTTGGTCTCCCCTTATCTCGGAAATGGAAACCCTGATATTGTCAAACAGCTTTTGCTTCCAAAGGCTCTTTATGGCTTGCGAAATCTGATCGCCCGGTATGGTAATGTCCTGCCCGATGCCAAGGCCTGAGAAAAGGATGATGGCCTGCGAATCAAAATTTCGCGCTCCAGACACGGTTATCCCTCCGATTTTAAACTCTCGGGGATTATTATAATTCACATCAAAATTGCCCAAATTAACTTGAGCTTTACCAATAGTACAGCTGAACGCTAGAACTATTAAAAACGCTAAGCGGGTGCTAAAGCGCATTTTGTTCACTGATCTTACCAAATCTTCGTTCTCTGTTTTGATAGGCCACTACTGCTTCAAAAAATTCTTCTTTTCGGAAGTCGGGCCACATTTTATCTGTAAAGTAAAGCTCGCTATAGGCTATTTGCCAAAGCAAAAAATTGCTTATCCTTTTCTCCCCACTGGTGCGGATCAATAGCTCGGGGTCAGGATAATCACGGGTCTCAAGGTAATCATTAATGGTATGCTGGCCGATGTCCGCTGGGTCGATCTTACCCTTTTTAACATCTTCGGCCATTGATTTCATTGCTTTGGTGATTTCCCACCGGCTGCTATAGCTCAAGGCCAATATGAGTGTGATCCGCGTATTGGTCTTGGTGCGTTCTATGGCATCAAGGAGTGCACCTCGGCATTTTGCGGGCAGCGAGTCTATGTCGCCTATGGCCTGTAGGCGCACTTCATTTTCATGCAGCCCTTCTACTTCCTTGATGATGGTTTGCACCAAAAGATCCATCAGGGCGGCCACTTCGCTTTCCGGCCTATTCCAGTTTTCGGTGCTAAAGGCGTAGAGCGTTAAATATTTCACACCGATCTCGCTGGCAGCAGTGAGCGAATCGCGCACGCTGTTCACCCCATTGAGATGGCCGAACACGCGGTCTTCCCCATGGCTTTTGGCCCATCGGCCATTGCCATCCATGATGATGGCTACGTGGCTGGGCACCCGATCTACTGAAATTTGCTCCTTGGTGGTCATAATTTGCTAGCGCGCAAAGGTCTGAATTTTAGATCGAATCAGAAAATCGTATTAATTGAAGGCTCCGGGGCATTTGATGCGGGGCTTTCCAATCTTATAAGTGAGCATAAACCCGGTAAAAATATACCAATCTTCGCGGGTGGTCTCACCTCGTTGCATCCTAGTGTTGGTGCCATCGGGGCCGAGCGGTTCCAAGCTCCGATCGGCCAAGAGCGCGGAGAGCGGGCCGTTTTCTTCTTCCAATATTCCAGCATCCACGTAATTGGTGCTCACATCATCTATATAGTCGGTAAAAGTGCGGCGCATCCCCCATTCCACTGCGGCGCCGAGATTTCCGATTATGTTAAACTTAAAGCCTATCCCAAAGGGCACCGTAATCTGGGTAAGGTTATATCGATCTTCAAAACCATCTATGCTTTGGCCTTCGGTACCGAGCGGCTGAAGGTCTACCCACCTATCGTTGAATTCTGCTTGGGGGTTGAACCTGAATATGCCTAGCCCCATAAAAATATATGGGGTTGAAGGCCGCCGCTCATCACCGATCTCATAGCTCAGGAAGTTGATTTCTATCTGCCCGGCCACTTCAAAGATGTCTGACCGAAAACTTAAGTTTCGGTTTTCGCGCCAAGGATCGTCCGAATTTTGATCATCACCGTACACCCTTCCATATAGGATATTGGCCTTGAAAGCCAGCCGGTCATTGAAGTTATAGCGGTAGATCAAGCCGCCTCCCAAGCTTATTTTATCTGGAATATGACTCTCGGGGCGTATATCGCCAATATAGTAAGCCGTACCTGCCATCGCGCCTATCTCGTGATATTGGCTAAAGCCTTGAAGATTAATGATTAAAAATATGGAGAGTAAAATTCCTTTCACGGTCTATTATCGAAGTTTTCCGGTGTTTATTGTATTTGCCATAAGCTGAATAGTTGTTGCGCTGGTTTCCATCAATTTCGCTTGTCGAGCCCCCAGGCCAGTTTATTTCTCATCGTGGTGAGAAAGGTATGGCCGGCGGGTTTTATAAGTTTAAAGTAGAAGGGCGATTTGGAGATTCGTATCTCTTCGTCGGGGAAGATGATGTCGCTTCGGCTATCAAGGGCTATCAGGAAGTTTTCGCTGCGGCCGCTCACTTTAAGTGTGAGCAGCGAATTATTAGAGAGCACCACAGGCCTTACGGTAAGATTATGCGGGGCAATAGGGGTCACCACAACATTTTCTGAGCCTGGAAGAATAATCGGGCCGCCACAACTCAGATTATAGGCCGTGCTGCCGGTGGGCGTGCTTACTATGAGGCCGTCGGCCCAGTAGGTATTTAGCATTTCATCGTCGAGATAAGCGTCGATCTTGATCATTGATGCCGTATCTTTTTTGTGGACGGTGAGCTCGTTGAGCGCAAAATTTTCACCACCAAATAGGCCACGGTCGGTCTCTACTTTTAGCAGGCTGCGGTCATCACAATGGAAGCTGCCGTCTTTAAGGGTTTGCAATACTCCGTCAAATTCATTCATGGAGATACTTGATATGAAGCCAAGCCGCCCAGCGTTGAGCCCTACTACCGGCACGCCAGAATGGCCTATCAGGGTCACCGTGTCCAGCAGCGTGCCATCTCCGCCCACACTTACCAAGCCAGTGTAATCTTCTATCGAGACATCTTCGCGGGTGAAGCGGTGGTAGTCGTCCTTCAAGTAATTTTTCTCGTAGAGAAACCTTGCATACCGCTCATAGATGGATATCTCGAAGCCCGCATTCTCTATGCCGGTCACCAGTTGACCTATATTTTGATTCAGGTCGTTTTCGTACGACTTCCCATAGATGGCAATCTTCATCAAAATGACTGTTTAAATTCTACCCTAAAGCCGAAATTTCCAAGGCCATTGACCGATCCTTCAAAGCGCACTACCTTATCGTAATACGTCACCAGATCGAGGCCAAGGCCCACGCTGTAAAGGTATTCATTCACCAGCGAATTGTTTTCCCTGAAGTCTTCACCATATACATAGCCCGCATCGGCAAAGAGATTTCCGTAAAGGGCAACGAAGGTTTTGCTGAATTTTTCACTTGGAATGAAGGGTAGCGTGATGCTGCGCGGCTTCAATATTTCGTATTTCAGGTTACTCTGTATCAGCCCATAGCGGGTTCCATCTATCACGAAATATTCATATCCACGTACGAAGTCATTATAACCAAGCCCACGCAATAGGTAATAGGGTGGCTTGTTCCAGTTCACTTTTCCCGTAAGGCTATACGCCGCATACCACTTTTCGCTAAGCTTGTAGTGATGTCGGTAGCCCACCTGAGTGGTGAAGAGATTCAGGCCTTCGCGGTTTACGATACCTAGGCCGTCTTGTTGCACCGATCCGAATAGCAATATACCCTCAAGCGGGTAGCGTTTATAATCCCGGGTGTCGTAATTGATGGCGTAGCTGGCGCGCAGAAATTGTGAGCGGCTCACCCCTCCGGTAAAATAGTCGGGTTGCAAGATGCTCACACTATCGCGCACGGTGGCATCAAACATTCCAAGTTCAAAATAATGTCGCAGAAAAATATCTTCTCGGTAGCCGAGGCCTACTTTATACTGATAGTATTTTCGGGCTTTCTCATCGCTATTGTCAAAAAACTGACGTTCGTTTTCAACGGTATTGTAAACGATCTGCTCATTTTCAAAAAATCCAGCGCTCATGTACAGGCTCAGGGTCTGCTTTCTATTCAGATTAGGGATGCTATAGCTTGCACTGAATTTTTTGGTATATCCGAAGCGCAGCGTGATGCTTATATCTTGGTTGAGCCCTCTAAAGTTATTGTGCGAAAGCGAGAAACCATAATTGGTCCATCTTATCTCCTTGGTTTCCCACCAGGTATTAAAGTTGGTCTGCGCTATTTCAAAGATTGGCACCGGATAGATATACCAGCGCTCTTGCACCGTAATGAGCACGATCACCTGATCTTGATCTACTTGCAGCGCCTTGAGCTCTACGAAGTTGAACAGCCCGAGATTCATGACATTGTTCTCCGACTGCTTCATGCCGGCTTTTAGATTGCCCCAATAGAGCGAGTCGCCCAAGCTTAGGGTGAGCTCACGCAGTATGATGCGCTCCTTGGTAAGTTTATTACCTTCTATCACGAAATCGGTCACCACCTTTTTGCCCAGCGTATCTAGCTGTATGGTTTGGGCGTTTTGGCTTTGTGCCAAAGTCATACCGCTCACCATCGCAAATGTGAAAACCAGAAGGAAATTGTGCATTGAAGAGGTTAGAATTTCAAATACCGCATCAGCTCTTCGTAGCGGTCATGGAGCATATCGTCCATAGAAGATTGGTGAAACGATGCGCTGATCGTATAGTCGTAGCGGTTAAAAGTTTGGATGATCGCATCCATATTGCTCCGGTTTACCTTTAGGGTCACTTCCATTTTGGTCGAGTTGGGAATGGACGTGATATTTGCGCTCATGATTCTGGCGTCATTGCCCTCCACTATTTGTGCGATCTCGGTAAGGGAGTAGTCGTGCTCATTCATCTCCAAAACGATGATTCCCCCCGGGTTTTTCATAGCAGCGATATTTGATAGTTCCCGCACCAGGCAGTAGATGCTTACCACACCGGCGTAGCCTTGATTTTCATCTACCACCGGCACCGCACTCAGCTGAAACTCTGCTGCCACATTCACCAGATCATATACATGTTGCTCTTTGCCGATATATACACGTTGCAGCAGGTGGGCGCTTTCGCGCAAAGGGGCTTCATAATCTTCTATCTCTATCACTACCGAGTCACTCAGCAGGCCAAGAAAATTCTTGTGATCGGCCACTGGAAGGTGTTTCATTTTATACTCGTCGAGTAGTTGCATGGCAAAGAGTGCATTGTCTTCGCCTTTTAGCGTTGGAATCTCGTCGCTTATTAAGTCGCCTGCTCGCATGGGTGATGATTTTTTAGGTTCGTTTATTAATCGTGTAACTTTGCCAATGGCGAAAATAATTCAAATAAGATGACAAAGCTAAGTGTCAACATTAACAAGTTTGCCACCTTGCGAAATGCGCGGGGCGGAAATAATCCCGATTTGCTCAAGATAGCCCGTGACTGTCAGCGTTTCGGCGCGGAGGGGATCACTATTCACCCACGACCCGATGAGCGGCATATCACCACGGACGATGTATACAAATTGAAGCCGCTTATCACTACAGAGTATAATATCGAAGGCTACCCCGACGATCGGTTTTTAAAATTGGTGGCCCATACCACTCCGGAGCAGGCTACCTTGGTGCCCGATGGCCCTGATGTACTTACCAGCAATGCCGGTTGGGACACCATAAAAAATAAAGCATTGCTCCAAGATGTGATCGGCCGGCTCAAAGAATCGGGCACGCGTGTGAGCATATTTGTAGATCCCGATGAAGAGAAGGCCGCTGCGGCTGCTGCGACCGGTGCCGATCGGGTAGAGCTGTACACCGAAGCTTACGCGGTAGGCTTTGAAAAAGACCGTGATACTGCCATAGCACCATTCATAACTGCCGCCAAAGCTGCACAAGAAAGTGGATTGGGAGTGAATGCAGGCCATGACCTTGATTTACATAATCTTGGATTCTTCTCTTCGCACATCCCCGGGCTGCTTGAAGTTTCTATCGGCCACGCCTTGGTCTGCAATGCTCTTTATATGGGACTTGAAAATACCATTCAGCTCTATCTTCGCGCGCTTTCAAAAAAGCTCCATTTTTAAAAATGCCCTGATGCCTATAAATCCGATTTAATGAAATTAGCATTTAAAAAAATTGGCGCAGCGCCGCTTCTCATCCTTCACGGTCTTTTCGGATCTTCCGATAACTGGCAGACGATCGCCAAGCGCTTCGCCGAAGACTTTACCGTATATCTGGTCGATCAGCGCAATCATGGCCACTCGCCGCATAGCGATGCATTTGATTATGACTTGCTCGCCACCGACCTGCGAGAATTATTTGACGATGAGTCCATTCCCTCCGCATTTCTCATCGGCCATTCTATGGGTGGCAAGGCTGCAATGCGGTTTGCGCAGTTACATCCGCAATACATTGCCAAACTAGTCGTAGTCGATATGGGAGTTAAGACCTATCCGCCGCATCATCAGGATGTGCTTGCGGCATTTCACGCGGTCGATCTGCCCAATATCACCGCCCGCAGCGAAGCAGAAGCGGCCGTAGCTCCACTGATAGCAAATCAAGCCGTGCGCCAGTTTCTGCTCAAGAACATCTATCGCAAATCGAAGGAAGAATATGCCTGGCGGGTCAACTTTCGGGTTTTGGAGGCGAAGATGCGTGAAATATTGGCTCCTTTGCCTTCCGGCAAGGTTGTACTGCCCACCCTTTTCATATATGGTACCAGGTCGAATTATATCATTCCAGCCGATTTCGACGCAATCAGAGAAATTTTCCCCTTGGCAGAATTCTCCGAATTGCCTACAGATCATTGGGTTCACGCCGAAGATCCGGATGGGTTTTACGACGAAGTGAAAAAATTTGTAACTCTGTAATGAATGGGGGCGTATACCCCCCGGATTTCATTAATAAGGTTTAATTGGTGATTAAACGGGAAAGGGTCAACATCGGTTGATCCTTTTCTGTTTTTATACGTTTCGTATGTTGCAATCGCGCTGCCATCCTACCAAAATTATCTTTTTCCTTTGAGCCGTGTTCGGCTCTCTTTTGGTAACTGTCCACGCTGCCTTCTTCGATAAGTACCGTTTGATCCCGCTGGCACCCGTGGGTTCTAGGCCAATGATTATAGTCGGGGTAAACCAAAATGCTGCAAGGTACATCAGCGCACCTATTTAAAAAGAACTTAGCTAGAAAATCTCAAGCCATGCATGCAGGTCTAAATCCTAGAAGCGTGGTGCAGGGTATCCGGCTCACCGTGCCGAAATGACAAGCTTCGAGCTAAAACTCCCTTTTTCAGAGGCTACTGTGGTGATGTATATTCCACTTTCTATCCCGGTGAGGTCTACCTTGATCTGATTTAATCCAGCTACGGAAAAGACCGAACGGTTTAAGATTACGCTCCCGGTTATCGATGTTAGCGTAAGCGTAGCAGCTGCGTTTGAGTGAGCATTATAGATGATGCTAACCGACTCCCGAGCCGGGTTGGGAACTACCAAAATCGCTTGCGATGCCTGCCCTTCATTTATCGCCGAGAGCACTCCATCGCGACGCGCCTTATACTCTTGGTAATATTGATTAGCGAGGGCTGCATTGTGGATTATTAGGGTGTTTTCATCGTTGACTTCACCCGCCGATGCGGTCCAATTATGAGATCCGGTGATCACCATTGGGTCAGAGCTGGGTGCGTTTTGATCGATCACAGCATACTTATGGTGAAGCACATTGCTCTGATCGAAAACGGATACATCCACAAAATTTTCTACTAAATAATCAAAATCTGAGCCTCCCGTATTGATGTCGTTTATCAGTCCCGACACTTCAATGGTGAAGATGTTCGACTTGGCAAGAATAATATCGGCCAGCTGGTTTTGGGTAAGCAGGAGCAGGGCAAATTCGAGCGATGAACCTACCGTTTCGAGCGCTTCTGCCAAAGCCGACGTAGTGCCATCTGAAGGGGAGAAGTAGAGCTCCACCTTATCACCATTAATGATGAATTGTTTTGGGGTATTATTGATTTTCTGGTCTCCAAACTTTGCATTTGCCGCAAGGGGTGCCGCTCCATGCGATCCCCACATTTCATCAAACTCAATGGTATAGGCTTTCGCCAAAGCGCGATCGCGCACCACCACTAGATTATTAAAATCGCCAGAGAGATTATTATTGGTGAAATTGGTGCTGCCGGTCAGTACGAATGCGCTATCTGCAGAGGCATAATCTACCACCACAAATTTATTATGCATCCCCGAGCCATCTGAATTTTGGCGCAGCAATAGTGGAATCCCGCTATCAAAGCTGCCCAAAGCGATATTTGCATTCTGCCCTTCGGCGATATAGCGTACCTGTACACCGCGATCGTATGCCGCATTGATGGCCGCGGCGATGGTGGGATTGTTGATGTTATATATCGCTAGGTCTAGCGTGCTCTGCGCACGATCGATATAGGCGATTATCGTGTCACGAAGATGGGTCGTGATCGCCTCATTTCCGGGTGTGGCATATTGGGTGGCCACGCTTCCGTTAAAGTAGGCATTGACTTCACCCGGAGCCTGCGATACGGTGGCAAGTGCTTCGATATTGCTGAATGCCGTATCGGCTCCGAGCACCGAGTAGATCTGTACATAATATACATCTCCCTGCTCCAGGCCGCTTAGGGAGATGCTGTGCGCCACTGTGCTTCCGCCAATGTCCAAGACATTATCGGTAATTCCTTCGGCATCGAAAAGATCGGTGTAGTAAGCGCCTGTGGTCGATTCGAGATCGGTATCCCAGCTGAGCGTAAACCCATCTACAGTTTGATCAGCGACCGATATGGCAGAAATTATATTGAT
Source organism: uncultured Cryomorphaceae bacterium (assembly GCA_963836915.1). Taxonomy (GTDB): domain Bacteria; phylum Bacteroidota; class Bacteroidia; order Flavobacteriales_D; family Cryomorphaceae; genus Cryomorpha. Next base: position 3,125,525 of record CAWILH010000002.1, read on the forward strand.
CGGGTTAGGGCTTGAAATATCGTCGGCATCGCGGGGGAGCAGCTGGTAACCACCGAATCCGGTGAAGGTGAATTGAGATGAAATGGCAGTGAGGTTTACCGTGCCCACCGGTATAAGCTCACCCACCAGTGGATGGCCGGTGCGCACATAAATATTACCGTCCTGGCCGGCGTTGGTGATGGTGTATTCGGTATTTGCCGAAAAGGTGCCGCCACCATCTTGGAATACTATATTTGACAGGCTTACCAGCTTGCCTTCAGTGCTTTCGCCAATATTGCCTAGGGAGAATTCTTCGGCTTCTACCAGATTTATAGCTGCCCCGTGATTTACCAAATTGGAGATGGGATCAAGTTCGAGCAGACCGTTATAATCTTTGAGAATTCCGGTTATGGTTACAGAGTCACCGCGCAGCACGGTTTCTGTAATGGCGCCATAGGCAGCGATGCCGGCCGTACCATCTTGGATGTACCGAATGATGCCTAGCTCAGGGCCGTGGGTAGCCACCCCACTTATGGTCACTTCTGTTTGCAAAGCCGTGCTTCTGGCTTCTGCGATGGAGATGGTTTGGGCATTGGCGCAAATGGGCAAACAGCCGATGAGCATAAAAAGAGATAAGACTTTCATCTTTAAAAAGGGTTTAAAAATTCAGTGTGACATTAACGTTAAACCGGCGTCCCAGTCCAGGAAAAACACTGGCCGAAGCAGCATCGAAACTCTGGGAGTTGGTGTAGCGGGTGAAAGTGTCGTTGTTTTGGGCATCGGTGATGTAGAAGGCGTCAAGCACATTGAACATGCTGGCTCCAAGGCGCACGCTTTGCTTCTCGAACCGAAAGGTGTAGCCGGCGTGAAGATCGAACATAGCATAATCGGGAATGCGCCATGACTGCCTGCCCGCATTGATACCGGTACTTGACTCGGGGGCAAAGTTTGCGTAGTTCTCACCAAAGAATGTTCCGCGCAATCGGATATAGCTGTTCTTGACCGGATTATACTCAAAGCTGCCACCCAGCTGGAGTTGGGCTGCATCGCCCACCCGAACACCTTCTGGGTCGATTCGGAAGGTAAGGGGGTCGCCATTATTATCGATCAATACGGTGCCGGCCTGCGTATAATCGACATCTTCCTGACTCTGCCAGGTCCAGTTACCGATAGATGCAATAGCCTGGATCTTGAGTTTCTTATTGATCACGTAGGCTCCGTCAAATTCGATACCCATGTGCAGGGCGTCTATACTTCTGATAAATACGAAGGTGTCTTCACCGATATCTCCATTTACCGCTCCATCGGGATAGTTTACCCGCACGTTTCGCGAGATGGGCCTATTGCCCCAGATAGTGTAGTAGCCGTTTACATTTGCTGAAAAGCGCTTAGAAGAATATTGGTAGCCCAATTCTAATGCCTGCACCTCTTCATTTATGGTCTCATCAAAAAACTCGTTGTTCTGGTCTATGACATTATCGAATATCGGAGCGATCGACATATAGCCCAAGTTGAAGAATACGTTCATACGCTCGGTGAGATTATAATTGGCGCCGGTCTTGATCGTGTATCCATTTAACCATTTCCAGTCGGTCTCATAGGTTTCGAGCCCCGCACTATTGCGGTCATATGCGATATCGTTATAAATGATCTCGTCATTATAGCCTATCGATAAGGTCGTGTCTCCCACATCGACTGTTTTTCTTGCATAGCGATCTATCGCCTTGAAGCCCGTGGTAGAAGCTGTAATATTGACCACGGCAGTGAGTGGCCCGGCCGAGTATTCAAGTTCTGCGAAGGCTCCTGACCAAGCTACGAGTGCATCTTCATCTCTGAATATGCGATCACCTTCACGCACGGCACGGTTCGGAGCGAGATTGGGATTGGAGCTGTTCAAGGTATAGTCGCCACCGAGAAATTCGTAGACTTCCCGGTAGGTGGTTCCTTTATAATAGCGCAAGTCGATACCTGCCGAAAGGGTTAGTCCATCAATAATTTCGTAATTGGTCTGTGAGAGCAGTCCCGTCCAGAAATGATTATTGTAAGATGCACGAAGAAAGTTTCCTGCCCTGAATTCGGTAAAGGAATAATTGGTGTCTATGGAAAGAAAATCCGTGGCCTGATTATCCGGTGCCCGCAGGTTTCCATTATAAACCCCTTGCAGGTCAAGCCTTCCTTCTAGGTCGTAGCTCACTCCAGAGCGACTGTTGAGCGCTGTACCACCACCATTTCCGGTTGATACATAGGCCGAGGTGGCCACGTTCCAGTCTTCATTTATTTGCCAAAAATGGCGCAGCGTAAACTGTGGCTTGTGGTAGAAATTTACGCGTTCGCCCACGGTCTTTAATTGGCCACGGCGGGTGATCTCGTAATAATCTGCCGATGCCGGGAAGGGTGGCGGCGGCGGATTTTCGGAAATACCAATCTGGTCATAATCTTCGTACACTCCCCAATGTTCATTATAGTTGCGGCCAAATTCTGGTATATTGGAGAGCACAGAATCGGGCACCCCATGATCGCGGGCATAGCCTTTATCAAACTGGCCAACCTCTTGCTTAAAGCTGCGCTGACCATGCCGCTGGGGTGCGCCGAAGCCCGTGAGGGCCAAGCGGTGCTTGCCGAGAAGTTTCTCTACTTTGAAGTAGTAGAAAAGACCTTCGGTGGGCGTAGCATCTACTATTCCGTCTCCTTTTTTATAAGATGCTGCAAGGGTCAGCCCCCAATCATCGCCAAATTTTCCGGTATTGTGCATCACCGATGTCCGGGTGAAGTTACCACTGCCAAACTCTTGCCGTATCGTGGTGGTCTGTTTTTGGTCTATGCCCATGGTGATCATATTAATGGTACCACCGATGGATGGCAATGCCAGCTTGCTGGCGCTTAGGCCGCGCTGCACCTGAATACTTGCGGTAAGCAGGTCAAGCCCAAACCAATTGCTCCAATATACCAAGCGGTTTTGCATGTCATTTACGGGGATACCATCGATCATCACCGCGATATTCTGCTGGTTGAAACCGCGGATGTTGACCCGCGCATCGCCATCGCCGCCCCCTTGCTGGGTGGCATATATACCTGGCGTAGAGTTAAGGATCATCGGAATGTCTTGAGAGCCAAGCTCTTCGCGGATTTGCTTCGGGGAGATACTCGAAAAGGCAATCGGTGTTTCACGGTCGCGGGCGATATCTGCAACGATGGCCACTTCCCGAAGCGTGCGCGAAGTAAGCGACTCATTTATATCGATTACTTCTCCGGCACTTAGCGATACTCCCCTCGTCTTGATCTCATAGCCTACATAAGAAAATTCAAGCGTTTGATCGCCCGCTGGAATCTCCAGTGTGTAGCGGCCATCTACATCTGTCGCAGTGCCCTTACCGGGTGCATAGGTTATGGTGGCACCGATCAGGCTCTCGCCCGTAATGGCATCTTTTACCACTCCTTGCACCGTAGCGCTTTGGCCAAATAGTGAAGCGGAAGCTCCTGCCAATAGTAGCAGGAGCCCGATACGGAAATTCATCATGTCAGGGAAGGGAGATTGATTAGCGAATAACCAACTTTTGGGTATAGCTATTCGATTTATCAAATGCTTTGAAGATGTAGATACCGGTGTGCAGATCGCTCAGGCTGATGGTAAACCTATCGGTGGTTCCTACCACAGCTTTCTTCACAATCTTACCAGTGATATCGAAGATTTCGTAGCCAGAAAGTTCTATATCTGCCTTGAAAGTAAGTTCTTCTCCGCGCTCGGCCGGATTGGGGTAGAGTACTGCATTTACCTTTGCGGCTTCTTTTACGCTGAGTGGGTTGCAGGCACATTCGTGCACCCCCAAAGATGACCAGTTACCTTCTAAAAAGCCCAGGTCATTTACGATGACCGGAGGGATAGAATCCCACTGCACGGAAACGTCAAATTCATCGATTCCATTTAGATCACCGATCGTGACACCAAACTTTCTGATCAGGCTATGATCGGTAGTCCATGAACCGTCGGCATCGCCTAATGAAGTGTAGCTGGGCGGGACATTATTCCATCCACCGATGCCGTTTTCGGCAGAGTCGTCATCAGGGTTTTCGCCAATCTCGCCGATTACGTCTACGATAAAACCATTGCCGCCTGAAGAGATATTCCGAAGCACCATCGCATCATTTCCATTAAAATACATGGCATTATTAGTGGCATATACTGGACATTCAAAGACATCTGCCTTTGCCTGAAGCTCATCCCATACAGGTGCTTCTTGACCTTCGCCTTCTTCATCACGCTTGTCTATTACGATCACAAATGTAGAATAGGGATCTACGCTTCCACTCAAAATAAGGCGTTGATTGGCATCAGCACCTAAGTCGCCATTGGAGTAGCGGTCTAGGCGGTAATTTGATAGATCCTTGGCCTGAGCCGTAGGATTATAGATCTCGATCGCCTTGTTATTGCTCCATCCTTCTACATACTCAGAGATGAATAGCTCAATACAGCCATCTGTTTGCGCCTGAATTTCTAGGCCACCAAGGGCGAGTGCACTTAAAAGTAAAAGTCTTTTCATGATTTTAATTTTTCGAGGGCAAAAGTAAGGTTTTCATTGGTGAAAATGTGAAGGTCGGAGGCAGAGAAGTCAGATTTAATCTAATGTTAATATTGAAGTGCAAAGCACTGTTTCTTTGCGCACTCAGGTTTGGTACCTTTGTTTTTTGAAAAATGCACGGGTCATAGGCGCTTTTAGATATTTACCAAAGGAGACTATTCCACTTCTCGTCATGGCCATGGTGCTAAGCATGAGCACAGCATCCTTGCGTGCCAGTCATATCTCTGGGGTCAATGTTTCATATCAATGCCTGGGTGGTGGCTCCTATGAACTAGCGGTGAGGCTGTTTAGGGATTGTGAGGATCAGAATCCCCTTCCTTCTACCTTGAATGTTTATATAGGTTCTTCTTGTATTGATCTGGGCTATAAGGTTTTAACGCAAGTGTCGGTGACCGATGTATCGCAATTATGCGCTGCCGAGCTACCCAATAGTACATGCAATGGTGGTTTTCAATCGGGTGTGCAAGTAGGGCTTTACACGATTACCATCGACCTTGAAGCGTGCATAGACTGGAAAATCATCGTATCGGAGCAAAACCGGGATGAGCAGATCATTAATTTGGTAGATCCATCCCTGTACAGTATTCATTCTGAAGCTTTTCTCGATAATTCGGATGGCTCTTGCAATACATCGCCCCAGCTCGGCCTTGTAAATTTACCTTATGTATGTGCCAATTCCACCATCTATTATAATCTTCAGTTCACTGAGCCCGATGGCGACAGCTTGGCCTATGCGCTCGTACCGGCACTCACATCTATCGTTCCCGTAGCACCGGAAGAACTGGTCTATAATCCGGGATATTCTGGGTCGAGCCCGATACCCGGGATGACCATAGATCCGATAAGTGGACAGATTGAGTTCTTACCTACTGCGCAAGGCAAGTTTAACGCAGTAGTGGCCGTTTATGAATACCGCGACGGCGAACTCATCGGCACTGTTTACTACGATTTTATGTTCTTGGTATACGTCTGTCCGGTGCCGCCGCCGCAGCCCGACACCGCAACTTTCAGCCAGGTCAGTGGCGGAGGCTATCCTTTGAATGAGAATACCATAGGCATCTGCGCAGAAGATTCATTTTGTTTTGAGCTTGCTTTTACCAGTGCCGACCCGAGTATTTCGGTGGCCTTGAGCTCCGATATTGCTGCGCACATACCTGGCGCTACCGAAACGGTGACCGGCAGCAATCCCGCTATCATAAGATTTTGCGGACAGTTACCCCCTGGCTATGAGCAAGGCTCATTTATTATTTCGGCTATTGATGATGCCTGCCCGCTTTATGGCCAAACCTATTATTCCATCTTTTTGAATCTGCGGCAGCCTCTGGTCGTCTCTGCCGATCAGGTAGTGTGTCGCGGCCAGCCGGTACAGCTTGAAGCCTACCACGATACTGCGTATACGTGGTACGGTGAACAGGGAATACTGCTCTCAGGTGCCGATATATCTTGCAATCCTTGCGCTGCTCCTGTGGTCACTGCCGATACCAGCACGTACTATATCGTGGAAGGGCTATATGCCAATAGCTCATGCAGCAATCGCGATACGGTCTTCGTAGATGTGCCATTGGCGCTAGCCGTGGAGCTTAGTGACGAGACCTGCTACGCCAATGATGGAGAAGTATCCATCGATGTACTTACCGGCTCGGGAGATTATGATGTAATATGGTTTGATGTAGGGGCAGCACCTCTGAGCCGTACCGATCTGGTGGGAGGTGATTATCAGGTTCTCATCATTGATAATGAGCATGGTTGCAATAGGATCGATGAATATTCCATTGGCAATTTGGACTTTCCCATAGCCGATGCCGGTTTTGATTCAATATGGTGCGGGCTTGATGCCATGGTCTCTGCTGCCCCAAGTTTTGGCTTCGGCCAATGGACTGCCGTGGGCGATGTTTTGATCTCCAATGAGCTAAGTCCCGCCAGCTCTGTTTTTGTGCAGAACGAAGGGCTCTACCCACTCGTATGGACCGAAGATGCCGGTGATGGATGCATAGCGCGCGATACGGTGATCATCGGGTTTCGCTATCAACCCGAAATGCAAAACCCAACTTGGGAATGCACGGGCAGCGATGCGCTCTTCAGGGTCCATTTTGACTTGGCCAACGGCGATACCGCAAATTATCAAGTAGAAGGGGCGGTGGGTGCCATCGTTGATCTCTCCTTTACCTCTGCCGATATTCCCAGTGAGACGCCGCTGGAATTTATACTTACCGATGGCGGTTTCTGCGGTTCTGATACGCTGGCTGGGTCTCATTTTTGTCCGGTCATCACTTCGGCGGGTTTGCTCAGTCCAGATACGCTTCATATTTGTGGCGCCAATCTGGCTTCGCCAATCATATTGGAGCCCGCAGCCCGTGATGGTAACGACACATTGATCTACGCGCTACATACCGAAAGCCTTGCTACCGAGCTTACCATCTTGCAATCATCAGATCAAGCTGACTTCCAGTTTTCTTCCGATCTACAACTCGATCAGCTTTATTTCATCACGGCCATCACTGGAAACGGCACTCCTACAGGGGTTGATTTTAACGATCCATTTCTTGATTTCTCGCCTTCAGTGCCGATTATTTTTCATGCGTTGCCCGTGGCATCAATGGAAGGTGCTTTCTCTGCTTGCCCTTACGATTCGTTGCTGCTTCCCTTAGACTTTGGGGGTGCTTTTCCGCAAGTATTGAACTATCAATTTAACGGGGCGGTGTCTCAAACGGTGATCGAAAGTGCCAATACGGAAATCTTTATTTCCGATTCTGGTACGTATGCTTTGACGGGCACATCGACAGCATTTTGCGAAGGCATGGCTCAAGGCCAAATTGCTTTCTCCCATTTTCCACTGCCCGAAGCGACCCTTTCTGGCCCCGGGTTCATATGCAATGGCGATACCGCCGAATTATTTATATCCCTCACCGGCTCGGGCGAAACATCCTTTGTAGTGGCCCGAATCAAAGCTACTTTGCGGATTTTAGTTCAGCAATGGCATTTTCTTCCATTTTCGCGACCGAAGCGGGGGCTTATTCGGTGATCGAACTGGAAGACTCCCTATGCGCTGCTACGGATACTGCAAGCTTTACGCTAAATGTAAGACCACTGCCCGTGGTCGATGCAGGTGCCGACCGGTTCGATTGCTTTGGCGATACGCTTCTGCTCGGTACCGTAGGCCTCGGCGGACAAATTTATTCTTGGGGCGGAAGCGCCGATTTGCTTTCTACCACCGGGGCACAGGTAGCTTATGTGTCTACATATTCATTGAATGAAAGTACATTGATCCTGTCGACTTTTAAAAATGGCTGCTCGGACAGTGATACGGTAGTGGTGGAGACCTTTCCAAAGCCGGAAGCTCAGATCATCGGTGCATCTGAGCTTTGTGCAGGTGATACGCTCAGCATTGTGGGGCTGGGCGGAGAAGGAGTGCTTTGGTCGCCGCCAGCCCAATTTGATAATCCATCATCGGCAGCCACCCGCTACCATGCGCTTGCAGATACCGATATTCAGCTTACGGTTAGTTCAGCGGCCGGTTGCCGTGATAGCGTGGTCCGATTGGTGGAAGTGCACCATGCGACTCCAGCAGTATTTTCGGCATCGGTGCATAAGGGTTGCATTCCTTTCGACGTAAGTCTCACCGCCTTGTTTTCAGATCCGGCCACTTCATATCAATGGACGCTTGCGGGTGTGGTCTATCCGGTAGATTCTTCTGCAATAGCCTTGGATATTGATCGTATTGGACTGCACCCTATCCGTCTTAAAACGAGCTACGAAGGTTGCACAGATACCTACCAGCTTGATGAGACGATAAGGGGGTTTGATACCTTTGCAGACTTTTCATTTTCGCCGCCAGCGCCCAGTATATCCAGTCCCGAAGTATTCTTTCATAATGAGTCGGATTTAGGGACTAGAGCCATCTGGACGGTAGACAGCGTGGCGGTTTCGGACAGTGAGAATCTAGCCCATTCATTTCCAGAAGTAGCTGCGGCGCTCTACGAAGTATGTGTGGATGTGACCAGCGATCAGGGTTGTCACGACAGGCATTGCGAACCGATAAGGGTGGCGCCCGATTTTTTCGTTTATATGCCTACGGCTTTCACTCCCGATGGCGATGGATTGAATGATCTTTTTGGAGCGGAGCTTACCAATATTGGTGCAGACGAATACCGGTTTTTTATTACCGATCGTTGGGGCGAATTGGTTTTTGAAACGACCGAGATTGGGAAGAAATGGGATGGCTCCCAAAATGGGGGCGGTTATTTTTGCGAAAGCGGCGTTTATATATGGAGCTTGGAACTGAAGCCCACGCATAGCCTAAAAGTAGAGCGGTATACCGGACAGGTTGTTTTGGTGAGGTGATGGAAAGATTTCACTTTTTCATGTTCTTCTACCTGAAGGCGTTCAAAGATTAATTGCACAAGTGTTGGTGCAAAACAAAATATCTATTATCTTCGCAGCCCGAATTTAGGAAAGAAATACAGCTAAATAGCTTAATCACAGTGAATACACTTAGTTACAAAACCGTATCGGCCAATAGCGAAACTGTTACCAAAAATTGGGTAGTGGTAGACGCTCAAGGTCAAACCCTCGGAAGGATGGCAACCAAGGTGGCCAAACTTATCCGCGGAAAGTATAAGACGAACTTTACCCCACACGTTGATTGTGGTGATAATGTAATCGTAATAAACGCTGAAAAGGTAGTTTTTACCGGCAATAAAATGGTAGAGAAAGTCTACGTGCGCCACACAGGATATCCCGGTGGTCAGCGTGAGCTCACTGCGCAGGAATTGCTTGCCAGAAAGCCGATGGCGCTAGTAGAAAAGGCTGTGAAAGGGATGCTCCCCAAAACCAAATTGGGCAGCAAGCTTTACACCAACCTACATGTGGTAGTAGGTGCCGAGCATAAGTATGAAGCTCAAAAACCAACATTAATCGATCTCAATACACTTAAGTAATGGAAGTGATAAACACCCTTGGCCGTAGAAAGACATCGGTAGCCCGCGTATACATGAAGAATGGCACCGGAGCTGTAACCGTAAATGGTCGCGACTTTAAAGAATATTTCCCAACCATGCCGCTTCAATACCGCGTGCACCAGCCATTCATGATTACCGAAACAGAAGGTAAGTATGACGTGATGGTAAATGTAAAAGGCGGTGGTATAACCGGCCAGATCGAAGCTGTACGTCTAGGTATCTCACGCGCACTTGTAGAAGTAGACGCCGAATGGAAGGCAAAATTACGCGCCGAAGGACTAATGACACGTGATCCGCGCATGGTAGAACGTAAGAAATACGGTCAGCCAAAAGCACGTAAGAAATTTCAATTTAGTAAGCGTTAATACGTACCGGTTATTATCGGTGCTCCGCGCTTGTTTAGTATCTAAATTGACGGGATCTCAGACTGAGCTACCCGTCAATTGTTTTTTAACAGAATGTAAACTAAAGAATAAAAATGTCTGAAAATCAAACAGAAGCCCGCTTTAAGGAAATGCTCGACGCGGGCGTACACTTCGGTCACCTTACCCGAAAGTGGAATCCACACATGGCTCCCTATATCTTTGATGAGAAGAAAGGGATCCACATCATCGACCTGAATAAGACGGCCGTAAAACTTGATGAAGCTTGCAACGCCATTGGGCAAATAGCCAAGTCGGGAAAGAAAATTTTATTTGTGGCGACCAAGAAGCAGGCGAAAGCCATTCTTGAAGAGAAAATCAAGCCTACCGGGATGCCTTATATCGTAGAGCGATGGTCGGGTGGTATGCTTACCAATTTTGCCACGATCCGCAAGGCGATCCGAAAAATGGCCAGCATCGATAAGATGCAGGCCGACGGTACCTTTGATACCTTGTCAAAGCGAGAACGCCTTCAGATTACGCGCCAGCGCACCAAGCTTGAGAAGAATTTGGGCGGTATTGCTGAGCTTACCCGCCTGCCTTCTGCAATATTTATTGTAGACATCAATAAAGAGAATATCTCTCTTCTCGAAGCACGCAAGCTGAACATCACCACCTTCGGGATGGTTGATACCAATTCTGACCCTACGAAAGTTGACTTTCCGATTCCGTCAAATGATGATGCATCAAAATCGATAGCCGTGATCCTTGACCGTATCGCAAATGCGATCTTGGCTGGACAGAATGAGCGCAAAGCCACTAAGGAGAAGGCTTCCGCCAAAGCAGAGAAGAAAGAAGAAGCAACTGAAAAAGAAGCCGAAAAGGCTTAAAAATCAAAATTACGTACGATTATGAAAATTACTGCTGCTGACGTTAATAAACTGAGAAAGCAAACCGGAGCAGGAATGATGGATTGCAAGAATGCATTGGTTGAAGCCGATGGAGATTTTGAGCAAGCCGTTGATGTGCTCCGAAAGAAAGGGCAAAAGGTAGCCGCAAAGCGCAGCGACCGCGACGCCAAAGAAGGGGTAGTTCTGGCTAAAACAAATAGTTCTGGAACGCATGGTGCTATCATGGTACTTAATTGCGAGACCGACTTTGTAGCTCAGAATGCCGATTTTATCACTTTCGCACAGAATATCCTAGATACCGCAGTTGAGAAATCTGCGGCCGATCTAAGCGCATTAAAGGCTATGCCTTACCCGAACAGCTCGATGACTATTGAAGAGAAGATCACCGAGCAGACTGGCGTAATCGGAGAGAAAATTGATCTTTCCAGTTATGACACAGTAGATTCAGATAAGGTTGTGACGTACATCCACCCGGGCAATAAGCTTGCATCTATGGTAGGACTTAATAAGAGTGGCAATTACGATGACCTAGGTCGTGATATCGCTATGCAGGTAGCAGCTATGGCTCCTGTAGCCCTTGATAAGGAAGGTGTACCGCAAGATGTCGTGGCGCGGGAAATAGAAGTGGGTAAAGATCAGGCGATCCAAGAAGGCAAGCCGGCCGAGATGGCAGAGAAGATCGCCATGGGGCGATTGAATAAGTTCTATCAAGAGAATACCTTGTTGAACCAGGCCTTTATCAAAGACAATAAAAAATCGATTAAGCAATACCTCGGAGATACCGAGAAAGGCCTTAGCGTGACAATGTTCAAGCGCTTTTCGCTGAGCTGAGCTGCTAAAATTTCAAATAAAGGAGAGACCAACGTTTCTCCTTTTTTTTTGATAATTTTCACCGTTTTTAACCAGATATATTTTCCCTATGAAGTACAAGCGCATATTACTAAAGCTGAGTGGAGAAGCCTTGATGGGCGAAAAGCAATTTGGGATAGACAATAACCGGCTCGCTCAGTATGCGGCAGAAGTGCAGGACATACATGATATGGGGGTCGAGATAGCAATCGTAATAGGCGGGGGGAATATATTCAGGGGATTGCAAGCGGCAGAAGGGGGCATGGAGCGCACGCAGGGAGATTATATGGGGATGCTGGCCACGGTGATAAATGGTATGGCCTTGCAATCTGCACTCGAAGTGCTCAATTTAAAGACCCGCCTGATGTCGGCCATAAAGATGGAGCAGATTGCAGAGTCTTTTATTCGCCGCAGGGCGGTAAGGCATTTGGAGAAGGGAAGGGTGGTGATCTTTGGCGCTGGCACCGGAAATCCATATTTCACTACTGATAGCGCTGCGGCACTTCGGGCCATTGAGATCGAAGCCGACGTGATCTTAAAAGGGACCCGGGTAGATGGTATTTACTCTGCCGATCCAGAGAAAGATGAAAATGCTACCCGCTATAAGACGATTACCTTCGACGAAGTATACCAAAAAGGCTTGAACGTAATGGATCTTACGGCTTTTACCCTTTGCAATGAAAACAAATTGCCCATTATAGTCTTTGATATGAATGCTCCCGGCAATTTAAAACGGGTCGTGAAAGGAGAGCCCGTAGGTACTTTGGTTAATTTTTGATCTTCATAGAATGGCCGGAGCGCTCGAATAAACGTATTCCTGCGGAAGTTTGAAATTTGGTTTGGTACCAAAGTCCGTCACGTCGAGTGGGCTGTAGCCTTAGAGATTCTCAGGTGCACAGCACCATAGGTTCAATATGCTTGCAGACTGCATCGAGACGTAGTAGAACAGCTATTTAAACGCCTCGAAATAGCCAAGTTTGACCAACCGCAGAACAATTAAGTAAATAAAATTTAAAAGAATGAGTGAAGAATTAGACTTTATAAAGGCCGAAACGGAAGAGGCCATGAAAAAATCGATGAGCCATCTTGAAGATGAACTTTTAAAAATACGCGCTGGAAAGGCCACCCCAAATATGTTGGACGGTGTGATGGTGGAGTATTACGGCAGCATGACGCCGCTCTCGCGCGTAGCCAATGTGAATACTCCCGATGCAAAGACACTCCGCATCCAGCCTTGGGAGAAAGGACTTCTCGATGCCATAGGCAAGGCAATCACCTATGCCAATCTCGGTCTCAACCCGCAGAATAATGGGGAAGTAGTCATCATCGCCGTGCCGCCCCTTACCGAAGAGCGCCGCCGCGACCTGGTCAAAAAAGCGCGAGCCGAAGCGGAACATGCAAAAGTTGGGATTAGAAATGCCCGCAAAGAAGCCAACGACGAAATAAAAAAACTCCAAAAAGACGGTTTGAGCGAAGACCTGGCCAAAGATGCCGAAGCAGAAATTCAGAAGCTCACCGATAACTACAATCAGAAGGCCGATGGTGAAGTAGATCGGAAAGAGAAAGATATCATGACCATATAGATAAACCGCACCAGCGTACTTTCGACTTACTACCCTATTTCTCTTTACGTATCATGGCCGACGTCCTTATTGTTGATTCTTATGATTCGTTCACCTTCAATTTGGTGCATGCCGTAGAAGCTATTCTCGATCGGGATGTCGATGTTTATCGTCCGCATTCCGTCACTCCTCACCAACTTGATAGCTACACACAGATTATCTTTTCTCCCGGCGCAGGATTGCCTTCCGAAGTGCCCAACCTGCTCACTCTGGTCGAAGCCGCAATGGCTGCTGAAAAGAAAATTCTCGGTGTGTGCTTAGGACATCAAGCATTGGCTGTGGCCGGTGGCGCAGGACTCAAAAACCTTGATCGCGTGCATCATGGTGTATCGCACGAAATAAAACGCACCGAAGCGGCATCCCGACTTTTCAAAGATTTCAATACCCCATTTATGGCTGGCCGTTACCACTCTTGGGTGGTAGATTACAACGCCCTTCCCGATGAATGGGTCATCAGCCTGCGCGATCAAGCCGGTGAGATTATGGGTATGGAACACCGGGAGAAGCCGTTTTACGGAATCCAATTTCACCCTGAGAGTGTGCTTACGCCAAATGGGCGTGCGGTGATCCGGGCGTTTTTGGATTTGTGAAAACTGCAAGGAAACAACTAAGCACGATTCATGTCCTGTGAGCCATTCTCCGCCTATTGATGTCACCTGATTTCTTTATTTTTTCGGTTATAGATCATTGGTTTTAAGGCAGCTTTCGGAGTTCTATACTCGCTTTCAATCAAACTTGATGGATGATTGTTGATTTTTAAGTCCAAACACTATGTTCCAAGAGCTAAGTTTGCACGCATAATTTGAATAAATTTAAAATCCACGTTTTTTGTTCAATTTCGAATTCTTTACCACCTGGGAGTGCATCCACCTTGTCCTAAGTGCAAGCGTCCTTGCGGCTTCACTATTTGCTTTCCATTATAAACGCGAAAAGCTGGCACGCTTCGATCTCAATGGCCTGGCCACCGGTATCTACGTCTTGGTATTTTTTAACCAAGGCCAGCGTATGGCGCAGCAGGTGATCATCAAAGAATAGCATCAAAGCCCCCCTTTAAGGCAACTTAAAGGGGGGTTTATTCATCATCAACACCAGAAGCACATGAAAAAAAATATATACATCGCCATAGCCTTGATGGCAGTAAGTCTGGGCGTACATTCCCAAGACCCGCTCGACCCCGGATGGCTCTGGGCAGAGCGGGGTGGGAGCAGTTCAGGTTTATCGGGTAACGCTGATTACAAAATGGAGCGCGTCACAGCAATCGCGGTGGACACAGAAAACAATTATTATTATTTGGCAGAAGTCGGTGGCTTCAGTTTCACGTTCGGGGAAATGGAGTTTGACACTTACAATGATTTCGCTGACAGCAGGGATGTGTTTATCCTTTCTACGGACGAAAATGGAAACTTCCGTTGGAGCAAGACCATTGGAGGGGGCTGGGATGAACGCGGTGCCGTTTCCATCGGAGTGGATGGAAGCAATGCGGTTTACGTAAGCGGGTCGGCCCTTAATGTTGAAGGAAACACACCCGTTCACTTCGATACCGATTCAGTGATGCCAGAAGGTTCCAACACGGTACCTGGACCGAACAATAAAAGGGCTTTTCTGATAAAGTACGATAGCCAAGGCAATTTCCAATGGTTGCAGCAGCCCGACGGAAACGACGCCCCTTTTGCGGGAAGCGCAACGATCTTAAAAACCATTGTAGAATCCAATGGCACTACACATAGTTTGATGTCCTTCAGTGCTGGAAACCATCTGGGCGGACAATTGACAGTGGCACCCGATTCAAGCAAAGCGGCCATAGTCAAGTATGCCGCAAACGGTGAGCTGCTCAGCTTTATCACTTTTGATATGAACCCCAAGGCGACCTTGCCCTACAATTACCTTCTGGCCTACGACGCCAACTTGGACCGTTATTACATCGGGGACACCTACCGCATTACCCCCGATCCGGAAAACCCGTTGAGCATAAATGGATTTGGAGCAGAAACGGTAGAGAAGGCGTTTTACATCGCCGCCATCAATAATCAGGGGGACATAATTTGGTACCAAGAGAACCAAAATCTGGGCAGCGGGATGACCGGTGACCTGCAACTGGACGGTAACGGTAATATTTATTTCTCTGGGTGGTCATCAGCTAATGTTGGAGCGGACAATTTTGCGGGTCATGTGTTTGATCCAATGGGAACTGGTTCAGGAAAACAAGATCCCTTTTTGTTCAAATTGGATCCTGAAGGCAACTTGCTCTGGGGTACAAATGCCGACCTTTACTCTCCCTTCAACGGCCAGAGCATCGTGGTAGCTGGCAACAACGTCTACCTCGGCCTAGGTATGGTAAACAATACTTGGGACAGCCTAGAAATCCCGGGGCCGGTATTACAAGGCCTCGTCCCCGACATACAGATCATCCGCTTTGATGCCGAGACCGGCACCGCACAGGAAGTGATCCACAACAATGCCATCACCCCGACCCGCGATGCGATCATGGCCATGGCCATGGACGGCAATGGCGACCTTATCGTGGGCGGCTACTTTGGCAGCACGCTCTTCGGCGGCACCGACCTACAGCTCACCGACAGCGGCACCGACAGCGATTTCTTCATCGCCAAGTACAGCCCGCAGGGCACCGGCGTGGGCGGTATAGCGGGGCAAAGCATCCAAGACCTGCACATCTACCCCAACCCAAGCACGGGCATGCTCTACCTGCAGGGCGGGCTCACCCAGCGGGGCAGCCCGATCGTCTACAGTCTTTTTGACCTACAGGGCAGGACGATAGAACAAGGCCAAGTGCTGGGCAACCAGATAGACCTGACGGGGACAGAAGCCGGGGTGTTTTTGCTGCGCGTGAGCAGTGGCGGCAGGGAGATGGTTTTTAAGGTGGTGAGGGAGTAGGTTTTTGGCCATAGATGAAAATGGAACTTGAAAGGCTTGATTCATTGTGAAAACTGTAAATTGGACTTTCCAAATCAACTGAAAAATATGATCCCAGCTTATATGACCGCCACCGGCAACCAACCCGGCACCTATACCTGGAGCAATGGCATGTCGGGTACGACCATCAACGTAGACCACGGCGGTGCATACCGCGTGCGCTTCCAGCCCGAAGGGGCCGATTGCGAAGCCATCGCCTACTTCACCGCACCCAAGTCGCCCGACGAGTTTACTTGGATATTCCCGACCGGCTGTTTTGAATTCTGTCAATCACATTATCCCCCGGTCATCATTGGCCCACTGCCCCCGTTTACGGGCGGCTATGCCTATGAGATCAATAATAATAACCTTATGAACGGTACTGGGGTAGTGCCCGAGCTACCTTTGATCGGGGTTCAGCAGGGTGCACTGGACCTATCGCTTGACAATGGCTATTGCAGTACCACCACCGGTGTGCTCGATTTTGCCGAACTTACCAATTGTGAGCCCTGTCAGGATGTAGAAGTAAAGCCATCCAAGTTCATACCCATGGATGATGGCACCGGTTTTATCTATTATCAGGTCTCCGACGGTGGGCTGTTCAATCCATACGGCATCCCTATCACCATTACGCTATCATCGCCTGACGGCACCTTCAGCCCGGCTGCCTTCACCCTGCCCCCGGTGAGCGGGATACAGTTTGGGATCGACCCGATTGATTTCATTCCTTTCAATCCCATCGTAGGAAACATAACGGTAGAGTACGATGTGACCGGCAATGCGGGCAATGGGATCACCATTTTATGCCAGGGCTTCCTGTCCATCAATATCCTTGGCCAGAGGCCTATGAACGGGATAAGCGAAGGCGGCGGCGACCGAGGTCTTTCGGGGATCAGCGCCCAGGAAAGATCAACGAAGGCCGACCCCTACGGCCTCACCATGACCGTGATGCCCAACCCCGCCACCACCGGGGCGTCGGTACGGTACCTGGTAGAAAATATCCCGGATTATGAGAGCGGGATTATCCGGATGTACAGCCTGAATGGCACCTTGGTGGGATCGCAAAAAGTGATGGGCAGCACTGGGCTGGCACGCTTCGATCTCAATGGCCTGGCCACCGGTACCTACGTCTTGGTATTTTTTAACCAAGGCCAGCGTATGGCGCAGCAGGTGATCATCAAAGAATAGCATCAAAGCCCCCCTTTAAGGCAACTTAAAGGGGGGCTTTATTCATCATTAACATCAGAAGCACATGAAAAAAAATATATACATCGCCATAGCCTTGATGGCAGTAAGTCTGGGCGTACATTCCCAAGACCCGCTCGATCCCGGATGGCTCTGGGCAGAGCGGGGGGGAGCAGTGCTGGTTTATCGGGTAACGCTGATTATAAAATGGAGCGCGTCACGGCAGTAGCGGTGGACACAGAAAACAATTATTATTATTTGGCAGAAGTCGGTGGCTTCAGTTTCACGTTCGGGGAAATGGAGTTTGACACTTACAATGATTTCGCTGACAGCAGGGATGTGTTTATCCTTTCTACGGACGAAAATGGAAACTTCCGTTGGAGCAAGACCATTGGAGGGGGCTGGGATGAACGCGGTGCCGTTTCCATCGGAGTGGATGGAAGCAATGCGGTTTACGTAAGCGGGTCGGCCCTTAATGTTGAAGGAAACACACCCGTTCACTTCGATACCGATTCAGTGATGCCAGAAGGTTCCAACACGGTACTGGCACCAACAATAAAAGGGCTTTTCTGATAAAGTACGATAGCCAAGGCAATTTCCAATGGTTGCGGCAGCCCGACGGAAACGACGCCCCTTTTGCGGGAAGCGCAACGATCTTAAAAACCATTGTAGAATCCAATGGCACTACACATAGTTTGATGTCCTTCAGTGCTGGAAACCATCTTGGCGGACAATTGACAGTGGCGCCCGATTCGAGCAAAGCGGCCATACTCAAGTATGCCGCGAACGGCGACCTGCTCAGCTTTACCACTTTTGATATGAACCCAAGGGCGACCTTGCCCTATAATTACCTTTTGGCCTACGATGCCAACTTGGACCGTTATTACATCGGGGACACCTACCGCATTACCCCCGATCCGGAAAACCCGTTGAGCATAAATGGATTTGGGGCAGAAACGGTTGATAAGGGTTTCTATCTGGCCGCAATAGATGGCGAAGGGGAAGTGATCTGGTATCAAGAAAACCAAAAAATTGGAAGCGGGAGAACGGGAGACCTTCAGCTTGATGCCGCCGGAAACATTTATTTTGCAGGTTGGTTGAACATATTTATAGAACCTGACAGCTTTGCAGGATATGTTTTTGAAACCCCACCGGACGAGCTTTCCTTGGCTGCCCCTTTTTTGATCAAGCTTGATCCCAATGGCAATCTGATTTGGGGCACCAATCCCAATTCCTACTCCCCCTTTCCTGGCCAGAGCATCGTGATAGACAGCAACAATGTCTATTTGGGTCTTGGCGGTTTGGACAATGTCTGGCCAGATGGGCTTTTTATCCCGGGGCCGGTATTACAAGGCCTCGTCCCCGACATACAGATCATCCGCTTTGATGCCGAGACCGGCACCGCACAGGAAGTGATCCACAACAATGCCATCACCCCGACCCGCGATGCGATCATGGCCATGGCCATGGACGGCAATGGCGACCTTATCGTGGGCGGCTACTTTGGCAGCACGCTCTTCGGCGGCACCGACCTACAGCTCACCGACAGCGGCACCGACAGCGATTTCTTCATCGCCAAGTACAGCCCGCAGGGCACCGGCGTGGGCGGTATAGCGGGGCAAAGCATACAAGACCTGCACATCTACCCCAACCCGAGCACGGGCAACATCTACCTGCAGGGCGGGCTCACCCAATCGGGCAGCCCGATCGTCTACAGTCTTTTTGACCTACAGGGCAGGACGATAGAACAAGGCCAAGTGCTGGGCAACCAGATAGACCTGGCGGGGACAGAAGCCGGGGTGTTTTTGCTCAAGGTGAGCAGTGGCGGCAGGGAGATAGTGTTTAAGGTGGTGAGGGAGTGAGAAGCTATCATTACGGTGCAGGCGCCGTAAATGGCGCTTCCTTCGCCCATATTTATCTGCTCTTCATCAAGCCCAAACCTTCGTTCCTTCCGAGCAGTTCTTGCAAATGTCTATCTCGCCGCGCGATATCAAAAGGCTCTGTCTGAAATTTCGGTATCGCTCCCCGTGCCATATTTCCCGAAAGGTAATGCCCTCAAGTATTCCCAGTTGATGCGTCGCATCCTTATCAAAACAACAAGGCACGATCTTGCCATCCCAGGTCACTACACAAGAATGCCACATCTTCCAGCATTGGTTGAGCAATTTGTTCTTTATGCGCCATTTGCCATCGACCCCTTCTGTGTAACGGGCGTATTTTTCAATCGTGGGTATCAAGGGATTTCCATCTTCAAACTCATAGACCTGTGCAGTTTTGAAGAGTACGCCATCTACGCCTAGCTCGTCACCAAGTGCTTTTACATCAGGTATTTGATGCTCATTGGGCTTGACCACCAGAAACTGGAAATAGACCAACGGCCATTGCGATTTACTCCGTTCCCTGGCTTCTAGAATATGCTTGGTGCCGCGTATCACCTTCTCAAGCTTTCCCTTTTTTCGGTATTGCTCATAGACTTCTTGCGTGGTACCATCTATCGAGATGATCAATTTATTGAGACCGCTGGCCACTATCAGCTCAGCCATGCCCGAATTTATAAAATGGGCATTGGTGCTGGTCACGCTGAATATTCCGCGCTTGGAAGCAGCACGGATCAGACCGATCATATTGGGATGTATAAATGGCTCTCCTTGAAAGTAGAAGGTGATATATTGAAGGTAGCTTCCCACTTCATCGAGCAGGCCATCGAGCAGGGCAGGTTGCAAATTTCCAGTGGGGCGGGTGAAGTTTTTGAGTCCGCTGGGACATTCGGGGCAACCCAGATTACAGGCTGTGGTGGGCTCTATAGAGATCGAAACGGGCATTGCCCATTGTAAAGGCCGCTTTGCAAAACGCGAAAAATGATAGCCTGCCCAAAGTGCAAGAAGGTTGCCCAACCGCTTGGCGCTAAGGTGCTTTAAGTAATACAGGGCTTGCTTAAGATCTCCAGTTCTCACCATGCGAAGGTAAGCGTATAAGCCGGAAACACGCATAAGCTCCGATAGTCCCCAAGATTCTATTTCTATATTATATTTGTGACCTTTACGCCGTACTAAGAGCACATGTGGGAGAAGACCGCCAGTTTCATTTTAAGATATAGAATCGCATTACTGGCTTTAATTCTCGGTCTCACGGTCTTTATGGGCTATCAGGCGCAGTTTGTGACCATGACCTATAAGTTTGGGGGCATCCTTCCTGATGATGACAGCACTCAAATAGAATACGATCGGTTTACCGAAAAATTTGCCGAAGATGGCAATGTGCTTGTCCTTGGTGTAGAAGGTGCCAAGCTGCACACTTATCCGACCTTTGCCGACTGGTACACGCTCGGCGACGACCTGCGCAGGGTAGACGGTGTGGACAGTGTTTTTTCGGAAGCCCACCTTTACACGATTCGGAAGAACACCGATGAGCGGAAGTTTGATCTCGAAAAGGTGGTCAATCGCAGGCCCGAATCACAGGCCGAAGTTGATAGCCTAAAGAAAAAAATCAATTCGCTGCGCTTTTACAGCGGCCTTCTATTTAACGACAGCACCAATGCCAGCCTGATGATGCTCACCGTAAACCGGGCAAAGTTCAATTCGGAGGAGCGGGTAGAAGTGGTCGAAGAAATAGAGCGCATTACGAATGCATTTACCGAAAAGACGGGACTTCAGGTACATCTCAGCGGGCTACCCTACATCCGCACGGTGCAGACGGCCAAGATAAAACAAGAACTCGGGCTCTTCGTCGGCCTATCGGCATTTATCACCGCAGCGCTCATGCTACTGTTCTTCAAGAGTTTCCGTGTGATGCTTATCAGTCTCGTGGTGGTGATCACTGGGGTGATCTGGTCGCTGGGCACCATCAGCCTTCTCGGCTTCAAGCTGAGTGCTCTGATGGGGCTCATCCCATCGTTGATCATCGTGATCGGGGTTCCCAATTGCGTTTTTTTGGTCAATAAATACCATAGCGAGTTTCGCCTTCATGGCAATCAGGCCAAGGCGCTGAGCCGCGTAATCATGAAAGTGGGCAATGCCACATTTATGACCAACGCCACCACTGCAATGGGTTTTGCGACGTTTATTTTTACGCAGAGTGCCATCCTAAAAGAATTTGGGGTCATCGCATCCATCAATATACTGGGTGTTTTCTTCCTTTCGCTGATCATTGTGCCAGGAATATTTGCCTTCATGGCTCCGCCAAAAGATCGCCATGTGCGTCACCTCGACCGCCGATGGATAGAGCGCGTGGTACTGGCATTGGAGAATATGGTGAGCAATCACCGCCGCAAGGTCTATATCGGAACCGTATTGGTAGTGCTGGCGAGTGCTTTTGGCATGACCAAGATAAAGGCTACGGGCAATATCGTCGATGACCTTCCGAAAGACGACCGTATTATAACCGACCTCGAATTTTTTGAACGAAATTTTGCGGGTGTCATGCCGCTGGAGATTCTCATCAATACCAAAGACAGCTCCCGGGTTACACAGGACAAGACCTTGCGGAAAATCGAAAGGCTCCAAAAAACGCTTGAGTCCTATGACAAGATCTCACGGTCGCTCGCCATAACCGATGCCGTAAAATTTGCCAAGCAGGCCTATTATAATGGCTCTCCGGCCAAATATGCGTTGATCTCGGGATACGAGAAGTCTTTTATCGCCCCCTATATCCGTGGCAACGAAGGTGATGTGGGCGGTATGACGCGGCTATTTCTGGATTCAGCCCAACAGATAACCAGGATCTCTGCGCAGATCGCCGATATAGGCACTACCGAGCTCGATAGCTTGATGGAAAATCTTAAGCCACAGGTCTACGAGATCTTTCCAAAAGATGAGTATAAGGTGACGCTCACCGGTACCAGCATTGTCTTTTTGAACGGTACGGATTATCTGGTGCGGAATCTTTTTATCAGCCTGAGCATCGCCATTGTGGTGATCGGGCTGCTGATGGCCTTGCTCTTTAACTCGGCGCGAATGGTGGTGATCTCACTCATTCCCAATTTGTTGCCCCTACTTTTCACCGCCGGGCTCATGGGCTATTTTGGTGTTCCTATCAAGCCTTCTACCATTTTGGTCTTCAGCATTGCCTTTGGAATATCGGTCGATGATACCATCCATTTCCTCTCCAAATACCGGCAAGAGCTGAAGATGCGGGCGTGGGATATGCAGACCTGCATTCTCAAGGCCGTGCACGAAACGGGCGTGAGCATGATCTATACTTCAATCATCCTGTTCTTTGGCTTTTTGGCCTTCACCGCTTCGAGTTTTGGCGGTACCGTGGCGCTGGGCTTCCTTGTTTCGGTGACGTTGCTGGTAGCGATGATCTCCAATTTGGTTTTGCTTCCCAGCATGCTCATGTCTTTCCAGAAAAGTTTGGTTACCAAGTCTTTCGAAGAGCCATTAATTGAGCTGGCAGATGAAGAAGGAGATATTGAACTCAATGATCTTGAGATAAGGAAGGATTCAAACCTCGAATAAAACCCCAAAACGATGAAAGGAATTATTCTGGCAGGCGGCTCTGGTACCCGTCTTTAC
The DNA here is from genome assembly GCA_963836915.1 of uncultured Cryomorphaceae bacterium. Taxonomy (GTDB): domain Bacteria; phylum Bacteroidota; class Bacteroidia; order Flavobacteriales_D; family Cryomorphaceae; genus Cryomorpha. The sequence continues at coordinate 3,148,391 of CAWILH010000002.1, forward strand.
CCGCTCACCATTGCGGTGAGCAAGCAACTGATGCCGGTGTACGATAAGCCGATGATCTACTACCCGCTCTCGACGCTCATGAGTGCCGGGATCAATGAAATTCTGATTATAAGCACCCCGCATGATCTGCCGGGTTTTCAGCGGCTATTGGGTGATGGGAAATCGCTCGGGTGCAGCTTCTCGTATGCCGTTCAGGAAGTGCCCAACGGACTTGCGCAGGCCTTTGTGATAGGCCAAGACTTTATCGGGAAAGACAAGGTGGCACTCATTCTTGGCGACAATATTTTTTACGGTATGGGGCTCGAAGCCCTCCTTCAGGCCAATAGAGATCCTGATGGCGGCATCGTATACGCATATCACGTGTCTGATCCTGAGCGCTATGGAGTAGTAGATTTTGATAAGGACAATAAGGCACTTTCTATTGAAGAGAAGCCCGAAAAGCCAAAATCCAATTATGCCGTGCCGGGGCTCTATTTTTATGATAATGATGTAGTTGCTATTGCCAAATCGCTTGAGCCCAGTGCACGTGGTGAATATGAGATCACCGATGTAAATAAGAAATACTTGGAGAAGGGAAGGCTGAAAGTTTCTATCCTCGATCGGGGCACGGCTTGGCTCGATACCGGTACGTTTGCATCCTTGCAGCAGGCAGGTCAATTTGTTGAGGTCATCGAAGATCGACAAGGTTTGAAGATAGGATGCATCGAAGAAGTGGCCTACGCCATGGGCTTTATCACAGGCAGCCAACTTAATGAGATTGCCCAGCCCTTGGTAAAAAGTGGCTACGGCCAATACCTTTTGAATTTATTGAAATGATTTTAAACTTGGCTGGCCTACAGTCGCTATTTGAGAAAGAGCTGGCTGAGTATAGCGCTGCCCTTCCCGATAATAATCTTCACGCCCCTGTACGCTACATCCTTGCCCTTGATGGGAAGCGTATTCGTCCGGTGCTGGTGCTTATGGCCGGTAAGGCCTATGGTGCCGATATTGCAGCGCTTCTGCCGGCCGCGCTTGCGGTAGAGATTTTTCATAATTTCTCTCTGGTGCACGATGATATTATGGATGAAGCGCCCATGCGGCGGGGTCAAAAAACAGTACATGCAAAATGGAACAGCAATGCTGCAATTCTCTCTGGCGACGCCATGCTCATAGAAGCTTATAAGCAGCTTGCACTTGCGGGAAAAGGGCATCTCGAAGAACTTATGGAACTCTTCAATACTACTTCCATGGAAGTATGCGAAGGGCAGCAGCTTGATATGGATTTTGAGAAACGCAAGGATGTGCGCGCTGATGAATACATTGAGATGATAAGTCTTAAAACAGCCGTGCTGCTGGGCTGCAGCCTGAAGATGGGAGCGATATTGGGCGGTGCTGGAAAGGAAGATGCCGATCGGATCTATAATTTTGGAAAGTTGGCAGGAATAGCCTTTCAAATCCAGGATGACTACCTCGATGCCTTCGGGAATCCCGATAACTTCGGAAAGCAAGTCGGCGGGGATATTATCGCCAATAAGAAGACTTTCCTCATTATTCGAGCCTTGGAAATAGCTTCTGCTCTGCAGCGCGAGGAGCTCTCGGGAATATATTTTGATGAAACCATCGGCGATGCCGAATTAAAAGTAGAGCGGGTTTTGAAAACTTTTACCGATCTGGGCATCGACCGCATAACGCGTTCGGAGTCAGACCGATATTTTGATCTGGCGCGCGAAGAACTTTCTAAAGTCTCCATAGCAGTGGAGCATAAAGAAGTTTTCTTGGAGTTTCTGGGAGTGCTGGAGAAAAGGGAGAAGTAGGGATTTACATCCTAAACCACCTAGGCCATTCGAACCAAAATTAATTTGTCTGGAAGTTCCTCACCCATAAATCTCTTTCAGCGTTTCTCCGATCTCTTTAAATCGAAACTCAAATCCGGTATTTTTGATTTTTTCGGCACTGGCACGGCTACCGTTTAATAGAATATTGGCCATTTCCCCAAAAGCGAGCTTCATCATCACTGCCGGAACATTGGGCAGCCAATAGGGTTTTCCCAGTGCATCGGCTATGCTTTCGGTCAGTTGTTTATTGGTAATGTGATCGCCATTGCAGGCATTATAGGCTCCGCTTATCGTTTCATTTTCGATGGCCGCAATGTACATCCCACAAAGGTCGTCGATATGGAGATAGGGCATGTATTGCTTACCAGACCCAAGGGCTGCGCCAAGGCCAAAGCGCACCGGCTTGGCTATGCGCTCCAATGCACCGCCTTTTGCGGAAAGCACTACGCCAGTGCGCAGCTTCACCACCCGCGCGTGATCTTTGAACAGCTCGGCAGCGGCTTCCCATTGCAGGCAGCACACCCCAATAAAATCTTTTGATGCAGGATCGCTTTCAGTGTAAATATGGTCGGTGGTCTCGGTGCCATAATAATTAATTCCGCTGGCCGATATAAAGGATTTTAGGTTTGGCTTCTTTGTTTCGACCCCTCGCAATAAGAGCTTGGCAGAATCTACCCGGCTGTCGATTATGATTTTCTTGCGGTCTTTGCTCCAGTTTTCATCAGCGATCCCCGCTCCGGCCAGATGAATGATGGAGTTCACTTCGGCAAAGGCTTCTACATCAAATTCTCCCTTGGCGGGATCCCAATGATACGCATCCACATCTTTCACATCTTTTGGAGATCGGGTTAGGATGGATACTTGATATCCCTTTGCTTTTAGCTTTTGCGTAAGCGCCGATCCTATGAGACCTGTGCCGCCGCTTATCAATACATTTTTCATCAGGGTAAAAGTACATATTGAAAAATGGATGTGTACGGCTGGAGCAAATAAAGGAACCCCAATTCGATATTTTCAGTACTATTGACCAAATTAAAACGACATGGATACAGCTATTCGCAATCACTTTACCGAAGCACAAGAAGTACTTAAAAAGTTTATCGAACAGGATGGCAATATCGATAAGATAGAAGCTGCGGGAGCGCTTATGGTCAATGCTATGAAAGCCGGGGGGAAAATAATTTCTTGTGGCAATGGCGGCTCCATGTGCGATGCCATGCATTTTGCCGAAGAGCTCACCGGCCGCTACCGCAATGATCGGCCTGCCATGCCAGCCATCTCTATTTCCGATCCTTCGCATATGTCTTGTGTGGGAAATGATTACGGATATGAATTTGTCTTTTCGCGCTTTCTGGAAGGTATGGGAAGGGCAGAAGATGTGCTACTGGCCATCAGTACCAGCGGCAACTCTCCAAATGTGTTGCGCGCTGCAGAGTCGGCTCTGGCCAAAGGCATGAAGGTGGTAGCCCTTACGGGCAAAAATGGCGGTAAACTGGCCGATGTGGCCACGGTAGAAATCCGTGTGCCCCACGATGGCTATGCCGACCGTATTCAGGAGATCCATATAAAGGTGATCCATAGTTTGATCGATTATATCGAAAGAAGGTCGATGTAGGAATTAGGAAGAGACCTTTTGGTGTGACAGAACGACCAGAATATGGCTGGTCATACCGTAAGGGTTTGAACCTTGAAAAGCTCACAAGACGGGTCTATTTTATAAATTCCTACCTTCCCATGCTCTAATCAAAGCTATGCTGGTAAAAACCTACGGAAGTTCTGTTTATGGCGTTTCTGCCATCACGATAACCATTGAGGTAAATATTGATATCGGCGTCAACTTCCTGTTGGTAGGGCTGCCCGATAGCGCCGTAAAGGAGAGCCAGCAGCGCATAGAAGCAGCGCTGAGCAATAATGGCTATCGCCTTCCCGGCAAAAAAATCACGATAAATATGGCTCCGGCCGATATCCGAAAGGAAGGGTCGGCCTATGACCTGCCGCTGGCATTGGGCATCTTGGCGGCAAGCTCCCAGATCAATGCCCCCGATATAGACCGCTATCTCATCATGGGCGAGCTCTCACTAGATGGAGGTCTGCAGCCGATCCGCGGAGCATTGCCCATGGCCATTCAAGCCCGTGATGAAGGATATAAAGGTTTCATATTGCCCATGGCCAATGGCCGTGAAGCGGGAATCGTAGAAGGGCTCGATGTCTATGGTGTCGAGAATATCAATGAAGCGATCGAAGTGCTTTCTAATCCCGGTTCGCGCGAGCCGATCACGGTTAATATGAAGGAAGCCTTCGAGACCAAGGTGGATCAATACCTTTTTGACTTTTCGGATGTGAAGGGTCAAGAAAATGTGAAACGTGCGCTGGAAATAGCTGCCGCCGGTGGCCACAATATTATTTTGATCGGTCCGCCGGGAGTGGGCAAAACCATGCTTGCTAAGCGTATACCGACCATTCTGCCGCCGCTTACCCTAGAAGAAGCACTCGAGACCACCAAGATTCATTCGGTAAGTGGATTGCTGCCTTCCAATGTTTCGTTGGTGACACAGCGACCCTTTCGGAACCCGCACCATACCGTATCTGACGTGGCGCTGGTAGGCGGTGGGAGCAATCCCAAGCCGGGCGAGATATCGCTGGCGCATAATGGGATACTCTTTCTCGATGAGCTGCCGGAGTTTAAGCGTTCGGTACTGGAAGTGATGCGACAGCCGCTTGAAGATCGTGTAGTTACGATCTCCCGAGCTAAAATATCGGTAGATTATCCTTCATCATTTATGCTGATCGCTTCCATGAACCCATCACCCAGCGGAGACTTTTTCAAACCGGGCGAGTCGGCCGACAGTGAATTTGCCGTAAGGCGCTACCTCGCCAAGATCTCAGGCCCGCTGATGGATAGGATCGATCTTCACATTGAAGTAAACCCGGTGCCATTTGAAGAGCTTCGAAATCGTGAAAACGGCGAGAGCTCGGCGACCATTCGCGCCCGCGTGATAGCCGCCCGCGACATACAGACCGAGCGCTACGCCGATGCGGAAGGGATATACAGCAACTCCCAGCTTACGCCAAAGCTTATGAAAAAATATTGTGAGATTGATACCGCCGGCGAAGCATTGCTCAAGAATGCGGTAGACCGGCTTGGGTTTTCGGCGCGCTCCTACGCCCGTATTCTGAAAGTAGCCCGCACCATAGCCGATCTAGAAGGCCAGGGCGATATTTCTACCGCTCATTTGGCGGAAGCCATCCAGTATAGATCGCTGGACAGAGAAGGCTGGCTGGCCGGATAATTCACTATGTTTTTACGCAACTTTCTAAAGCTGACTGCGTAAAAAACCCTTGAACAGAAAAACCTATTTTATGCGAATATTAAAGCTGATGACCCTTAGCCTATTTATCGCAACGAGTGTTTCTGCATCGACCTATTCGGGAGGTGGAGAGATTTACTTGGATCTTTTTATGGAAGTGACCAAGAAGAAAAAAGATGCCGCCTACTACTGTGAGCTGATTGAGAAAACCGATGCAGGTTATCTTTTCAAGGCTTTTTTTATGAGCGGCGAGTTGAAAATGGAAGGCACATTTGCAGATGAAAATATGCAGGTGGCTTCGGGAGACTTCACCTATTATTACCAATCGGGCGAGATCGAATCTACCGGTGAGTATAAGGAAAACATGAAAGTGGGCTTGTGGAAGCGCTACACACAAGGCGGAGCAGAAAAACCTGTAAAAGTTTACGAATCGCTAGAGACCTTAAAGGCCATAGAAGCCGTGAAGGAAGAAGAGCGAAAAGCGAGATTTAGATAATGATGTAGTTCAAAGGATAAAAGCCCGTTCCGATGAGTCGGGACGGGCTTTTTCCGTTTATACCGACTGGTTTACAGCTTTGCCGTGGCATTGCTTATACTTCTTGCCGCTTCCACAGGGGCAAGGGTCGTTTCGACCTATTTTCTTTTCAGTCCGTACGGGCTGCACCTTCTGTGGTTCAGGCCTTCTAGGTGGGGCGCCTGCACGTGTAGGTGCCTGTCGCTGGGTTTGTTCCGCCCCAGGGCGGCTGGTCTGCAATCGCTTAGAATCGTCAGTGCCAATGCTGGTCTGAGACGTGGTCTTTACCTGATCAGTCCTGCCCGGAAGTGCGGCTTTGGTCAAGAATGAAACCACTTCAAAGCCTACGCGATCTATCATCTTTTTGAAAAGCTCAAAAGACTCAAACTTATAAATCAGGAGGGGGTCTTTCTGCTCAAAGCGTGCATTCTGTACGGATTGCCGCAAGTCATCCATTTCGCGGAGATGCTCTTTCCACTCATTGTCAATAATGGCAAGGGTAGCACTGCGCTCTATGCCACGGGCCAACTCTACACCTTCAGAAGCTAGGCATTTCTCGATGTTGACCACCACTTGCATGGCGCGCTTTCCATCGGAAAAGGGAACAGCTATGTTCTCAAAATTCGACTGGTTCTCCTGTACATTTTTGATGATGGGAAGGGCGGTGTGGGCTATGGAAGTGATGCGCTCGGCATACCTTTGTTTGGCAGCCTTATAAACCAGCTTCTTGGCTTCGCCGGCCTTCATAGATAGAAACTCATCTTCTGTAAATGGCACATTCATCCCAAAGAACTGAACGACTTCAAGCTTGAAATTATCGTAATCTTTGACTTCCAGGTTATTGAGAACGATATTTTCGGCAACGCCCTGAAACATCATCTCGATATCTAGCTGGAGCCTGTCGCCAAAAAGGGCGTGCTTCCTTCGCTTATAGATTACTTCACGCTGCGAGTTCATCACATCATCATATTCGAGCAGGCGCTTTCTGATGCCGAAGTTGTTTTCTTCGACCTTGCGCTGCGCGCGCTCTATAGACTTGGTGATCATAGAATGCTGGATCACTTCGCCTTCTTTAAGTCCCAGCCTGTCCATCATCTTTGAGATACGGTCTGAGCCGAATATTCGCATCAGATTATCTTCCAGCGAGATGTAGAATTGTGATGAGCCCGGGTCACCCTGTCTACCCGCTCTACCTCGCAGCTGGCGGTCTACCCGCCGCGAATCATGCTTCTCGGTACCTACTATGGCGAGTCCGCCGGCTTCTTTTACCCCTGCTCCGAGCTTAATGTCGGTACCCCTACCGGCCATGTTGGTAGCGATGGTCACCGCTCCCGACTTACCTGCCGTGGCCACTACATCGGCTTCTTTGGCGTGCAGCTTTGCGTTAAGCACATTATGCTTTATGTGGCGTATGTCGAGCATACGGCTCAGCAATTCCGATACTTCTACAGAGGTAGTACCGACCAATACTGGCCTGCCGGCATTTGAGAGCTCTACGATCTCATCTATAGCAGCATTGTACTTCTCGCGCTTGGTTTTAAAAACTTTGTCTTCCCGGTCATCGCGGGCTATGGGCTTATTGGTTGGGATGATCATAACATCCAACTCATAGATGTCCCAAAGTTCAGATGCTTCGGTCTCGGCAGTACCCGTCATACCGGCCAGCTTATGATACATCCTGAAATAATTTTGAAGGGTCACGGTGGCGTAAGTCTGTGTGGCAGCTTCTACCTTCACACGCTCCTTAGACTCTATGGCCTGGTGCAAGCCATCGCTGTAGCGGCGCCCTTCCATGATACGCCCAGTCTGCTCGTCTACAATTTTTACCTTATTGTCCATTACTACATAATCGATGTCCTTCTCAAACAGGGAGTATGCTTTCAGTAATTGATTGATGGTATGGATGCGTTCGGCTTTTACGCTATAATTGCGAAGCAGCTCATCTTTTTGGTCTATTTTTTCGTCGTCGGTCTTATCGCTTTTTTCGATCGCCCCTATTTCGATCGACATATCGGGCAGTACGAAGAACTCCCCATCATCTACATTATGCGAAAGCAGGTCTATGCCCTTTTCGGTAAGCTCGATAGAATTGCTTTTCTCATCAATAGTGAAATATAAAACTTCATCTGCTTTATGCATTTCCTTCTCCTGATCTTGTAGGTAGAAGGCTTCTGTTTTGAGCATTTGCTGCTTTATTCCGGGCTCACTTTGAAATTTGATGAGTGCTTTATTCTTAGGCAGACCCCTGAAAGCCCTGAATAGCGCAAGGCTTCCATCGGTAAGGTCTTGTTTGGCCGGTTTTTCGCCTTCCAGGTTTCCAATTTTCTTTTTGGCTTCTGAGAGGAGTTGTGTCACTAGCTGGCGCTGGGCGGTATAGAGTTTTTCAACTTTCGGTTTCAGGTCATCGTAGAGTTGCTGATCACCTTTTGGCGTAGGCCCTGATATAATAAGTGGCGTACGGGCATCATCAATCAATACGGAGTCTACCTCATCTACGATGGCGTAGTGGTGCTTGCGCTGAACGAGTCTTTCGGGAGTGGTAGACATATTATCGCGCAGGTAGTCAAAGCCGAATTCATTATTGGTACCGAAGGTAATATCGGCCTTGTAGGCGTTGCGTCGCTCGTCGCTATTGGGCTGGTGCTTGTCAATACAATCTACCGATAGGCCATGAAACTCATAGAGCGGACCCATCCACTCTGAGTCACGACGGGCCAAGTAGTCGTTTACCGTTACTAGGTGCACCCCTTTTCCCGCAAGGGCATTAAGGTAAACGGGAAGTGTGGCTACGAGGGTTTTACCTTCACCCGTCTGCATCTCTGCAACCTTACCTTGATGTAAGGCTATACCGCCAATAAGCTGTACGTCGTAGTGGAGCATATCCCAAGTGATCTCCGATCCTGCGGCCAACCATTTATTATGCCATACCGCCTTATCGCCATTGATCTCGATACTGTCCCTCTTGGCAGCCAGATCTTTATCAAAGTCTGTCGCGGTAACTTCTACCGTGTCGTTCGACTTAAATCTATTGGCCGTTTCTTTGACGATGGCAAAGGCTTCGGGCAGTATTTCCATCAATACTTCTTCGATGCTCGAATCGATTTTCTTGGTGAGAATGTCTATTTCCTTGAAGATATCTTCCTTGGCATCGATCTCCATATCGGGATGGTCATCAACTTGCTTTTTAAGAGAAGCTATCTCGGCTTCTCCTCCAGCGGTCTTCTCTTTGATCAGTTCTTTAAGGTGCAGGGTTTTCGCCCGCAGCTCATCATTGCTTATTCCGCTCAGGGTGGCGTAGACTTCGTTGGCTTGGTCTACCAGCGGCTTTATTTCTTTTATATCTTTTTCTGATTTGTCCCCAAAGATTTTTTTGAGGGTCTTGGTGATAGTATTTAGCATAGTCTCTTAAATATCTTGCGTCTCTCTAATTAGTGCAAATTTACCCATTTGAGATGACTCTTATTATGTCAGATCGCGCCGCACGAACAGCAGAAATGATACCGTAGTAATGCGTGTGCCATATTGACCTAAAAAAAAAGTCCCGATCAAGGTCGGGACAATTTCTTTCATTTAATATTCGTCTTCATTAAAGAAGAAATCTTCCTTGGTCGGATAGTCCGGCCAAATGTCTTCTATCGTTTCATATACTTCGCCTACTTCTTCAATCTCTTGAAGGTTTTCGACTACTTCAAGCGGCGCACCGGCTCTCATTGCGTAATCAATCAATTCATCTTTGGTGGCCGGCCACGGCGCATCTTCAAGGTACGAAGCCAATTCAAGTGTCCAATACATATATTTAGGGCGTTGTTGTGGTATTTTTAAGAATACGCAAAAGTAATTTTTTTGTGGACACAGCCAAACATAGCGTTTGTCCTTGTATATACTTGTTAATCAATGTTCTGTCGCTTATTTGGGATCCATGGAATCTCTTCAGCGTCCAAATCCTTACTTAGTTTTCGGCTTAGCACAAATAAATAATCTGACAGTCGATTTAAGAACATAAGGATAATATTTGGAATTTCACACCCTTCGCTCAAAAGAAGTACTTGCCTTTCGGCTCTGCGGCATACGCACCGCGCTACGTGGGCGTGGGCTACGATGCTATTTCCGCCGGGCAAAATAAAGTTGCGCATGGGTTCTAGCTCTTCTTCCATTCGATCTATGGCGCACTCTAACAGGGTGATATCGGCTTCCGCCAAATTGGGGATCTTTATGTTTTTAGCATCTGCTGGCGTAGCGAGCTGAGAGCCTATGGTAAAAAGCAAGGTTTGGATTCCAATCAGCTCAGTTTTTATTTCTTCCGTAATTTCTGCCGATCGCACTACTCCTATTTGAGCATTGAGCTCATCTACGGTTCCATAGGCTTCGATCCGTAAATCATGTTTCTTTACACGGTTGCCACCTAATAGTGAAGTAGTTCCGTCGTCGCCAGTCTTGGTATAGATTTTCATATTTCTTCTTAGTAGGGGAGTAACGGATTAAGCGCTTACTTGTTTTAGATGCACTGGCCACATATGGGAGGGGACTTTTCCAGTGTGGGTTATTAGACTTTTCGACAGATTTTATTCCGTTCGGCCTTGAACAGTCATTTTATTCCGGCCGCTTCTTCGGCCAGCTGGTCGCTCTCTACCAGTCCGTCACGCAGGCGAACGATACGTTTGGCACGCAGTGCGATATCTTCTTCGTGGGTTACGAGTATGATGGTGTTTCCCGAATTATGTATATCGTCTAGCAGCGACATGATTTCATAAGAAGTTTTGGTATCCAAGTTTCCAGTGGGCTCATCGGCCAATATGATGGAAGGTTTGTTGACGAGCGCCCGAGCCACGGCTACGCGCTGGCGTTGGCCACCAGAGAGTTCGTTTGGCTTATGGTTCAATCCGGTCGGCTAGCCCCACTTGTTCCAACACTTCGCGGGCTCGCTCGGTGCGCTCGGTTTTTCCCACTCCCTTATAGATAAGCGGCAGCGCTACGTTTTCTACTGCCGAATACCTGGGCAGCAGGTTGAAAGTTTGGAATACAAATCCGATTTCACGGTTTCGGACTTCTGCCAATTCGTCATCTTCTTTCTTGCTCACGTCCTGTCCATTGAGATAATAGGCTCCTTTGGAAGGGGTGTCAAGGCATCCGAGAATATTCATAAGCGTAGACTTACCACTTCCTGAAGGGCCCATGAGCGCTACATACTCATTTCGTTTTATCTGGAGGTCTATCGAGCGCAGCGCCTGTACTTCTTGAGTCCCCACCTGATAGATTTTCGCTAATTGCTGTACTTCGATTAATGCTGTGCTCATCAATATCTCAATATAAAATGTTGTTTGGGTACGTCGTTCCGAAAGAACAAGATACCCATTTTAAAAAGGTCTAGACTTATACTTATCCGCTTATCAAGCCTTATAATCTCCCATGCTTCTTCCATCCCTGCCGACCAGTGGATGTCTCCAATTACTACGACCAAAGAATCATGCTTGAACTTTAAAACCTGTTCAACATAGCAGAGGGTAGGCTTTTTCTTGTGATTTCCATCAATGTAGACAAAGTCGGGACGGAGAAGTTCGTTCAAGGCCAAAGCTAGCTTATCTTCAAATGATCCGTTGATTATAGTGGCCTGCAAATGAAGCTTTTTCAGATTTTTAACAGCCAGGGCGGCGAGCGCATCCGAGCCTTCTATGCTCACCAGTTTTTTAGTATTGGGCGCGGCGGCCAGGGCGGCAGTGGTGAGCCCCAAATTTGCGCCTAGCTCAAGAACATTTTCTGATTTGCAATAGGTAGCCAACCTTTGAAGAAATGCAGTATCCTTCTCGGTGGCGGCGCTAATACGGGCCACTTGGCTTATTTTTCTGGAGTCGCGGCCATTTCTTCGCGAGCCGGCACCGAGATCAACGATCTCAATACGTTGAGAATTTGAACGCATAGCCGCCCGCAGCGCATTCAGCTCTGCTTCTCTCTCACAACCTTTGCGTCGGATCACTTCTTCAATCAAGGCGTAGACGAAAGGTGAGTGAATGCCGTGACGACCCTTTGCTTTGAAGCGGTATTGCAGATATGACTTTGCCATCCCCATGTTACAAAATTAAAGGCTTTTAAGCCAATAGACAGATTTATTTAGGTTTGCGGTCTAAAACTGGTTTGAATGGCTTCGAACCAAAAACTAGTGCGGGTCTGCTCCCCATTCTTGCATCCTTTGTAAGTTTTTTAATCCGTATTTTCAAATATCCATGGAGCTTTCTAGTATTGCTAAACATTTGCGCTAGCAAGGACTTATTGCTCTTACGGTGCGACTATAAAAATTCCCATTGCCAAAAGAAAAGAACAATAACAAGATTCTAGGCACCAATCGGAGCGTGGTAGTACTGGGCATTGCCCGTATGGCCGACTCTGTTGGAAATTCGTTTCTCATCGTCGTGCTTCCGCTTTATATCGCAAGCGAGCAGGTGGGTGGCGACACTTTTGGCCTGAGCGAGTCTTTCGTCACCGGTATTGTGCTGGGGCTTTTTGGCATAGTGAGCAGCATTGTTCAACCATTTACCGGAAGGCTTTCCGATAGGTTGGGCAAACGGCGGGTGTTCGTGATTCTGGGTTTGATCATATTTTTTCTGGCCAATGCTTCTTTTGTATTTGCCGATAGCTATCTATTCCTACTTATGGTAAGAGCTGCGCAGGGAATTGGTGCTGCTTTTACCATTACTGCGAGTGTGGCCTTGGTAAGCGAAGTGAGCACTAAGGCCGACCGTGGGAATAATATGGGTGTGTTCAACACCCTTCGCCTGATCGGCTTTGGGATTGGAGCGCGTATTGGGAAAACAGGGCAGGGGCATTTGGAAAAAAGCGAACGGCATTGACAATACACCCGTGATAGCTTACAACGAGCGCAAAAGTATTTCTACTGAGCGTACTTTCGACCGCGATACCACAGACGTGGATAAGCTTCAAAGCATATTGGTGGCTATGGCCGAAAACCTTTCATTTCAATTGCGACGAGCCGAAAAACTTACAGCCTGCATTACCGTTAAGGTGCGCTACAGCGATTTTGATACCCGCACCATGCAAGCCCGAATTCCTTACACGGCTGCCGATCACATCATTCTTGCCAAAGTAAAGGACCTGTTTGAGCGCATTTACAACCGCCGGTTGCTGGTGCGCTTGATTGGCGTGCGTTTCAGCCATTTGGTGAATGGTGGCTATCAAATCAATTTATTTGACGATTCTGAAGAGCTGATCAGCTTATACCAAGCCATGGACAAAATGCGCGACCGCTACGGCGACCGGGCTGTGATTCGCGCTTCGGGTATGGCTGCCAGAACCATCGGAAGGTATAATCCATTCAATGGAGAGCCGCCGCCTTTATTGGCGAATAGACGAAGCTAGAAGTAACATTGCTCAGAAAGAAAGATTGTTACGGTATTCTTTAATCAAGCGTTTAGATGTTTCGAAAAATTTAAAAATAAAATGTAGGTCTTTCCATTTTTTTTTTTCCTTTACACATCTTAAATGAGACGAAGCTTCAAAAATATCATTTAGATTGGGGAAAGTCGAAAACCATAAAAAGTAGACGAAATTTAACTATTCAAAAAAATGAAAAACGTAACTAGTAATTTCTTAATTATCTTATCAGTAATTTGTGTTTTTATCTCATGTAGTAAGGACAATGAATCAATAAGCCAGGACCAACCAGAAAACAATAGCGCATTATTAGAAGAAGCTAAATCTGGCACGATGACATATGGGCAATTCCATAATTATATATTAGAAAAAGCATATTCATCTTCATTTGATTGGTCTCAAGCCACAGCCAATCAAGTAGAAGATGAAATTGAAGACTTGATAGTGCTAAACGCATACCTTGAATATAATATTGATTCAGCAGATGTTAAAACTGTATTAGACTGGCAGTTTGCTGACCATGATACTGACTCATTGATATTAACTTTATCAAATCAAGTATTAGCTGATTGTTATAGTGACATACTAAATTCAATTGATTTGTCTCGAGATTATCGAGATTTTAGTTCAACACTAAATACAATTAGGAATAGTGTTGCCAATTCCCTGTCTCAATCAGAGCTGGAAACTGTGGATGTAATTATCGATATTTCAAAAAATTCATTTTACTATTGGGAAAAGAATGAAGCTGATTGGGAAGCCAAAGCTATAAGTAACAATGCTAAAAGAGTTATTGCTGGCGATGTAGCTGGAGCAATAAACGGAGCAATTGGTGCAGCGATTGCCACAGCAGGTGTAGGTACTTTGCTGGGCGCATGTTTGGGCGCTCCTGCTGGTTCGATATTGGCGGCTGTAACGTTATTTATTTGGTAAGCTTATTTTTATAATAGACCCAATAATATAATTATTGGGTCTATTTGAACTTTGTTAAAAAAATAATTATGAATTTGCATAATGTTTTGTCTGTTTTAATTCTAGGACTAATGTTCGTTGGAATAAACTATTTGATTTTTGTTGATGATTCAGACAAATTGATTCAATTGGGTGCAGGTTTACTTTGGGGCTTAGCTTTTCACTTTGTTGCAATTCGTTTTAAATTTAAAAAGTATATGTTCAGCCCAAAAACTGATAACAAAGATTGAATACAAAATTAATTGTTTAGTGCACTTAAAAATTAATCCGCTGGGAAATACTCAGCGGATTAATTTTTGAAATCATTAAATGTGTTAGAGGTAAATTTAATAGAGAAATCTACTTCATGGGAAAGCACGGCCCATGGTGGGCGCCAAGACCTACCAAGCGCTTTGCAACCTTGGGGTAAAACGCATCGAAACCGTTCAAGAAATGCCCCTCGATATGATGGAGCGCGTATTGGGAAAGCAGGGCCTTATACCCTTCCTTATGTTGGGGAGACAGATGGTTTTGATGCGGCTTTTTATATCGCTTCAGCGGCAGCATTGCTGAGTGTGTTTCTGGTAGCGGCTCTCGTACACGATCCGGACAGCATAAAGCCGTCTCGCAAATCTATAGCTTTCAAAATGCTCAAGCGGGAAGGGTCAAAAAAGCTAGATCCGGTCTTCGCACTCGGATTGGCCACTTTTATAATGAGCATGGGTTTTTCTTTTCTCGCTCCTATCGAGACACAGACCAACGAGCGGCTCGATCAGGGTGCCTTCTTGTTTTCAGTAGAATTTACAGCGCTTGTGGGTGCGCTTGCGCTAACCCAACCAATAATCGGCCGGCTCAGTGATACTTATGGCCGGAAGGGATTTATCGTGGCAGGGCTTATCTGTCTGGCGCCGTTTACCCTAGCTCAAGGATTTTCTACCGAGCCTTGGCATATGATCACGGCTCGGGCGCTACAGGGAGTGAGCGCGGCAATGGTTTTTGCGCCCGCACTAGCGCTAGCTGGTGATTTGGCCAAGAAGGGTGAAGCTGGCTCGCAGCTTGCTGTTCTGACCATGGCATTTGGTATAGGAATCTCGACTGGTTCGTTGATTTCGGGGTATGCCGTAAGTTTTGGATACCTCGCTCCTTTCGCTATTGGTGCCGGCTTGGCGCTGGTTGGGGCGCTGGTGGTAGCCACTCAGGTATCAAAATATGAAGCAGCTACAGAAAAAAATTAGAGAAGGCCTTGCGGAAAGGAATATTCAATTATATTTGCAGACCCAAATCGGGAGATTAGCTCAGCTGGTTCAGAGCACCTGCCTTACAAGCAGGGGGTCACTGGTTCGAACCCAGTATCTCCCACGAGTGGAAGCCTGCACGGATGTGTGGGCTTTTTTTACGCCCGATACGCTGTTCAGTTTGCGGTGGCAAAATATTTGGTATTTGAGAGCTTTCCTATAAATTTTCGCATTCCCGCGCACCGCGCCTATCAGCTTGGTTCAGAGCATCCCGATGATCTTAGTGAGTGCGCACGTATGTGTTGGGAAGGTCACTGGTTCGAACCCAGTATCTCCCGCGAGTGCAAGCCTGCACCGAAGTGTGGGCTTTTTACGCCGGATATTCTGTATGATAGATCAAATTTTTGATGAGCAGATTTCTATTATTTCACGACATACCACTACCATAGCTTGGAAAGTGCATTTGATTTTTTGATGCGCTTTAGAGGGTTTATAGAGATGGGAAAATCTTATGAAAATTGCCGGAAGTATGCTAAAAAGCAAACTCGAATAAATGGGAAAAGCGATACGGTATGGGAAAAAGTGAATACGTTGGGATGCCGATAGGTGCTTAGGATTACCCACGAACATCACACCACTTCCGCGACCACAAAAACACTACCTCCCACCAAAATCAAATCATTTGGAGTGGCGTCTTCTTTGGCGCATCTCAAGGCTTCACTTACCGAGCTATAGGCTTTGCCTTCTAAGGAAAATTTTAAGGCTTCATCGGCAAGCTGCCTTTCATTTTTTCCGCGAGGTATGTCGGGTCGACACCAATAATACGTTGCCGATGTAGGTAGCAGTGCCAATATCTTTTTTGCGTCCTTGTCGCTCACCATACCCCACACGATGTGCAGCCTTACGAAGCTCTCCCTGCGCACCATATCCATCACCATTCGTACACCATCTTCATTATGACCTACATCGGCTATGACGCGGGGCATAGAGCCTATTAGTTCCCACCGTCCGCGGAGGCCAGTATTTTTTACCACATTCAAGGCTCCTTCTTTTACACAACCCGGATTGAGACTCCAGCCCAAGCTGCGCGCCACTTCAACCGTTTTCCAAACGGTGCGCATATTTTGCCTTTGGTAGCTCCCAGCCAAGTCGGTTTCAAGTCGCTCATCAGATAGGACGGAAAGATAGAATGGGGCATTTTTTTTCTTGGCCATTGTCGAGAGCACATCATAAATGGCTTCGCTATTTTCACCGATTACAACGGGAACCCGATCTTTGATTATACCCCCTTTTTCAGCTGCGATTTCTTCAAGGGTATCACCCAAAAATTGCTGATGATCAAGGCCGATAGATGTGATCACCGATATATTGGGGAGTACTACATTGGTGGAGTCAAGCCTGCCGCCCATGCCGACTTCGAGTATCGCAATGTCTACCTTTTCATGGGCGAAGTAGTCAAATGCCATAGCACAGGAAATCTCAAAGAAGGAAGGTTTTAAATGCTCTGATAGGTCGCTGGTTTTGGCTACAAAGTCGATGACGGCCTGCTCGGTGATCATCTTACCATTAATCCGAATCCGCTCTCTGAAATCCTTGAGATGTGGAGAAGTGAATAGCCCTACCTTATAGCCGCAGGTGGAGAAAATGGAAGCTAGGGTAGAGCTCACCGATCCTTTGCCATTGGTGCCGGCTACGTGTATGGATTTAAAGCTGCGCTGAGGATTTCCCAGTAGATCGCAAAGAGCGATGGTATTTGATAAATCTACCTTGTAGGCTGCTGCGCCTACCCGTTGATACATTGGCAACCGGCTGAAAAGGTATTCAACCGTAGCGCTATAATCCATTACTTCAGTTTGAATTCATACCGCACCGTCCCACGCTGCCCGATGGCCGCATTTGGGTCACCGTTATACTTGAAGTTATTCAGGATATCTGTCTTGGCAAGATTAAAAAGGTATTGTGAGGTGGTATTCGATTCTTTTAAGTTGGGCTGGACTTTGGTCACATTGCCATTTCGGTCTACCCAAATATTCATCACTACGGTGCCTTCTTCGGTGGTGGTGTTTATCTTGGTGCCATAACCGGGCAGCATGCTGCGACCATCCAGCTGCCAACTCCCACTGCCACTTCCCAGCGTACCTTTTCCGGTGGTTCCTTTGGGATTTCCTTGATCTCCCGTACCGTCCTTATCGCCTTGGCTTCCACCTCCCGATGGCTGATTGAGCGATTGAAGCGCATTGCTCAGATCACTACTTATCGTCGGTTTCGGTTTTTCTTCGGGCTTGGGTTTTGGCTTGGGGTCTTTTGGTTTTGGCTTTATCTCTTCTTTTACTTCGGGCACGGCCACATCGCTCGCCTCATCGGTCACCACTTCATCTACCGGTATGTCTTCTACCACTTCTTCCTGCGGGGCCTCCTGCTGCGTCTGCTGTGGCACCGGGTTCGGGTCGGTGATGTCGGCGACCGCATCGCCGCTGGCAGCTTCATCCCAGCCAAATTCAATGCTCGCTCCCCCATCTTCGGGCAAGGGAGAAGGCTGGGTCAAGCCAAAAAAGATGAATAAGATTATGGCTATAACGTGAAATAGAACCGTAGCAATGGCTGCTATCCGTCTTCTTTTCTTTTCGTCGGGATCTCTCACTTCCATCATAGAGCAGGTGTTTTATTTTGGTTTGGTGGCCAGTACGATCTTCCACTTATTCCGCTTGGCGATATCCAATACTTTTACAGTCTCACCGGTGGGGACTTTCTGGTCTACGTGAAACACGATACTTGGCTCGGCGGCTGTGGTCAAACTTGATGCCAAGGCAGCTTCTAAGGTAGTGGGATCAATTATTTTATTATTGACGGAATAGATCAGGTCTTTATCGATTCGCAGAGAAATATTCTGCTTATCCTTTGTTTTATTATTGCTCACGGGCAGGTCTACCGGCAGGGCATAAGGACTCACCAAAGTAGAGACGATAATGAAGAATATTAAAAGCAGGAACACTAAGTCCGTCATTGACGACATAGAAAAACTCGCATCTACTTTATTTCTCGATCTTAAATTCATATTCTATTTAAGTTTGAAAGTGAAAAACTCAAAGTCCCGAAACATACCCACACATTCACTACGACCAACGGGAGTCCGTACGGACCATCATCGGGAAACTCACCTGCAAGTCCCGAAACATCGGGAAACCAAAAACCAAAAACCAAAAACTCACTTCCCCGGCTCTTCCAGCAAGTCAATAAATTCAATGCTTCTCGCTTCCATATTATGCACTACTTTGTCAACCCGGACTACGAGCGTATTATATGCAATGTAGGCGATTATTCCGATTACCAATCCCGTGACGGTGGTGACCATAGCCTGCATGATCCCTCCCGAAAGTGCTGCGATCTCTACGCCGTTGCCAGAAATTTTCATGGCGTGGAAAGTCATGATCATCCCGATTACGGTGCCCAAAAACCCGATCATCGGAGCCGCACCGGCTACGGTAGCTAATACCGGCAGGCCTTTTTCAAGTTTATAGACTTCTAGTTTACCAACGTTTTCTATGGAAGCGCTCACATCGTCCATGGGTTTGCCTATCCGCGACACACCCTTATCAAGCATACGCGCTATTGGCGTAGCAGCCGAGTTGCACAGGCTTCTTGCGGCATCTAGCTTTCCATCGCTCACATAGTCTTTTATGCGGTTCATAAAGTCCTTGTCTTCTTTTGAGGCTTTGGTAATAGCTATCCAGCGCTCTACGAAAATGTAGATGGCAAGCACCGATAAAACGGCGAGCGGTATCATGATATACCAGCCACCATCTACAAGGAGCTGCCAGATAGATATGGTTTCTTCGGTAGGTGCGCCGGTACTTAGGCTGTCGCCGATCGCAATACCGGGGTTAGCTTGCAAAAAAACAGGTATTTTCATTCGACAATATTAATGCAGGTTTGCCAATAAAACGCAGGGAGTAAAAACAAATTATGCACTCAACAGTATGAATACTCCGGCGCCGGCCAAATAACCAACGATGGCAAGCCAACTGAGCTTCTTGAGGTACCATATAAAGTCGATACGCTCAAGACCCATTGCAGCCACTCCCGCGGCCGAACCAATGATCAAAGCACTACCACCGGTACCTGCACAATAAGCCAGAAATAACCAGAAGTTTCCACCGCCGGCAAATGGGCCAGTGGCCTGAATGTCGTACATTCCTTGTGCAGCAGCTACGAGCGGCACGTTATCTACGATCGCCGATAGTAAACCGATGGCAATATTGATGGCATAGATATTTCCGATGGCGCTGTCTAAGTAAGTTGCCACACTCCGCAGCGTACCCACTTCCTGTAGCGCTGATACGCCGAGTAGTATACCCAGGAAAAACAGTACCGATGGCATGTCAATCTTTCTCAGGGTGCCCAATATAGACAGTTCTTTTTTGGCCTTCTGTTCCTTGCCACGGTGCATGAGTTCGGTCACCAGCCAAAGCACTCCTAGGCTGAGCATCATTCCCATAAACGGTGGGAGATGGGTGAGGGTTTTGAATACTGGCACGAAGAGTAGACCGGCAATTCCCAAGATGAATATTATGTTGCGCTCCCTTTTAGAAGCAGGATTTTCATAGACATTATCTTCAGGGAGTGAAGGTCGAGACACCTTTCCTTTTAGCGTAAAGCTCAAGATTACGAGCGGCACGATCATGGTGGTCATGCTTGGGATCAAGACATGCTCTATGATCGTAAGGGTGTCAGGAAGTTGCTTCTTGATCCAAAGCATCGTAGTGGTTACATCACCGATTGGCGACCATGCCCCACCGGCATTGGCAGCGATTACAAGAAAACCTACAAAGAACCAACGTGTCTGCTTATCGTCTATCAATTTTCGCAGCAGCGAAACCATTACGATGGTGGTAGTAAGATTATCGAGCACGGCACTCAAGAAAAAGGTGAGCACGCTGAGTACCCACAGGAGTTTCACTTTATTCGTAGTCTTAATTCTATCGGTTATCACTTTAAATCCATCATGGCCATCTACCGTCTCCACAATGGTCATGGCACCCATAAGGAAAAAGAGTATACTGGCTATCTCACTTAGATGGTGCAAGAGTCGGTGCTCCAAAAATAAAGGGAGGATTTCACCCGGCTTTAGCAGCGTATTTTCATCAATGAAAAGCTGATATTCATGCTCCAGAAATGCGGGTACTTCATGCAATCCCAATACGAAAATGGCCCAACATATCGTTCCTAAAAGCAACGCAGAAGCGGCTTTATCGATATGCAAAGGATGCTCAAGGGCTATGGCCAAATAGCCGAGTACGAAAACAATTATTATTGCTACTTCCATGGGTTAGATCAGTTGGGTCAGGGCTATTTCAAATCCTGTTTCGGCCATGTTGACACGGGTCGAATTTCTATTAAAAATATCTTGAATTGCATCCTTGATGATGGTCGATGTATCTGAAAATATCGCTTCATCGCTCATCTCCACTCCTTTTTCCATACAGTAGGCAAATACCCTTGCCATACCACAATTGGCTATAAAGTCGGGAATGATACTCACTTTTTTATCGGTATCTGCCATGATGGGGCCGAAGAAAATTTCGGGATCTGCAAAGGGCACATTGGCTCCACAGGCTATTACTTCCAAGCCAGAAGCGATCATGGCATCTATCTGGCTCTGCGTAACCAGTCGCGATGCGGCGCAGGGCAGGAAGATCTCTGCTTCGAGGCTCCATATTTTCTGATCTACTGTTGCAAAGTCGATAAGCCCTTCCCCCTTCAGTTTATTTCCTTCTTTATCAAGAAATAACTGGGTCACTTCTTCGCTAGATAAACCTTCGGGCACTATTAAGCCGCCACCACGATCTATGATCCCCACCACTTTTACCCCATGCTTAGCAAGGTAGTAAGCGGCTGCAGCACCTACATTTCCCCATCCTTGGATGATGGCTCGCTTGCCAGCCGCCGCTATCCCGGAGAGCTCGTAATAATGAAGCACACTCATGGCCACTCCATAGCCCGTAATAAGATCGGCGATCACAAATTTTCGCGCTACTTCCGGGGTATATTTTGGGTCTTCCACCACTTTTGAAACACCAAAACGTAGTTGACCGATCTGCTGGATTTTTTCATTCTCGCGCGGCTGAAAGTGGCCGTTTACCACTCCTTCTTGCGGATGCCACACGCCGTAATCTTCGGTAATCGGTATCACTTCATGTATTTCGTCTACGTTGAGGTCTCCACCGGTGCCATAATAATTTTTGAGTAGGGGAGCTACGGCACGGTACCATCGCTCCAGTACGGCCCGCTTTCTAGGATCGTTTGGGTCGAAGTCTATGCCGCTTTTGGCACCCCCTATGGGAGGGCCGATACGGAAAACTTTACTTCCATGGTCTTGGCCAGTGATTCTACTTCGTTGCGATCTAGGCCAACCCTCATGCGGGTACCACCACCGGCGGCTCCGCCACGAAGGCTATTTATAACCACCCAACCGCGTGCCTCGGTTTCAGAATCATTCCACTCAAATACGATTTCGGGTTTCTTGTCTTCAAACCTTTGAAGTAGTTCGCGCATTCTTTAGATTTTTCTATAACGGGCAAATATATCAAAACTCAATAGGCTTGCACCGAATGAAAATAATTCTTGACGTAGATTTAACAAAAGGCTCAAAGGTAAACTGCCCCGCCTGAGCTGTTCTTGGTGGCACCGGTCACCGAAGCCAAGGTATTCTCGGCATTTTCCAATCTAAGTTTACCGAGATAGGCGAAAACGAGCGCTTCCTTGAAGCATATGAGCTCAGCGCTGGGAATGATAAGCGATGCGTGCGTTTGGGTTCTGATACGATCCATCAAAAATTCATTGAAGACACCACCACCCGTTGCGAGCACTTTCCCTTTTGGGCAATGTTTATTCAGCGACTCTGCTATAGCCAGTGCAATATGTTCTACGCAGGTTCTCAGCAGGTCTATGGTAGATTCAGAACCGAGCAAGCCAATTATGTTTTCTTCAACCCACTCCCTACCCAGCGATTTTGGGGGATGGGCGCGGTAGTAGGGCAGGGCATTTAATTTGGTAAGCAGCGCTTGATCGATGTTTCCTGTTTTGGCCAGTGCGCCTTTATCATCATATTCTTTGCCCAGCCTTTCGGCCAATAGATTGAGAACGATATTGGCGGGTGAGATGTCAAAAGCTAGCCTAACCCCTTTCTCATCATAGCTCACGTTGGCAAAGCCCCCAATATTCAAGCAGCCTTCGTATTCTGCAAAGAGATGGGCATCGCCCACAGGAACCAATGGCGCTCCTTGGCCACCCAGCGCCACATCGGTACTTCTAAAATCGCATACCGCGGTTATTCCAGTCGTCGCTGCCAGCATGCTTCCGTCCAGCATTTGGTAAGTGAGCCCCGCAGCGGGATTATGAAAGATGGTATGACCATGGCAAGCTATAAAGTCGACCTTGGACTCTGAGCTTTTAATAATTTCTTCTACTTCTGCTAAAATAAGTTTGGTAAAATCAATCTCAAGCTGCTTTAGTTCGAGCCCGTTTATAAGGTGCGCAGTAGATAGCCTTTCGCGCCAGGCGGCGCTATAATCTACCGTCTTGGTTTGAAGGATTTCGGATTTCGACAGACCATCAAATTGGCAGATAGCCATATCCAGACCATCCAATGATGTACCCGACATGATGCCGAGACCTATTTTATACTGGGGGTTTACGGAGTTCTTTTGATGGGTCATGGAGAAACAAAAACGAATGAGTAAATTTGCGCAAACTTAAGTAAACCGCAAGGACGCATGAATTTTGAATTGACCGAAGAGCAAATAGCCGTGAGAGATGCCGCCCGTGATTTTGCACAGACCGTATTGAAGCCGGGAGTAATAGCACGAGACACAGAGCAGCGATTTCCAAAAGATGAGATAAAGCAACTCGGAAAGCTAGGGTTCATGGGGATGATGGTCGATCCAAAATATGGAGGTAGTGGCATGGATACCGTGTCATATGTGCTTGCCATGGAAGAGCTTTCAAAAATTGATTCATCTACTTCGGTAGTTGTTTCAGTAAATAACAGCCTTGTATGTTGGGGCATAGAAAAGTACGGGAATGAAGAGCAAAAGCAGAAATATTTAAAGCCACTTGCTTCCGGTGAGAAAATCGGGGCTTTCTGCCTTAGTGAGCCGGAAGCCGGTTCGGATGCGACTTCTCAAAAAACGACAGCCGAAGATAAGGGCGACCACTACCTTTTGAATGGAACGAAGAACTGGATTACGAATGGTAATTCGGCTTCTATCTATCTGGTTATGGCGCAAACCGATGCCGAAAAAGGACATAAGGGAATTAATTGCCTTATTGTAGAGCGGGATATGGAAGGTTTTATCGTAGGTGCCAAGGAGGATAAATTAGGCATTCGCGGAAGCGATACCCATACCTTGATGTTTCAGGATGTGAAAGTACCTAAGGAAAACCGGATCGGTGAGGATGGATTTGGATTTAAGTTTGCTATGAAAACCTTATCTGGCGGACGAATTGGAATCGCTGCTCAGGCGCTCGGTATAGCCAGTGGAGCGTATGAGCTGGCACTTGCTTATAGTAAGGAGCGCAAAGCATTTAATAAGCCGATCTATCAGCACCAGGCCATTGCTTTCAAACTTGCGGATATGGCGACCAATATCGAAGCAGCACGGCTACTCTGCCATAAATCGGCACAGGAGAAAGATAATGGCGAGAACTTCGACCTATCTTCTTCAAAAGCAAAATTGTTTGCATCTAAGGTGGCCATGGAGACCACGGTAGAAGCGGTGCAGGTGCACGGGGGCTATGGCTTTGTAAAGGAATATCACGTGGAGCGATTGATGCGCGATGCCAAGATCACCCAGATCTACGAAGGCACCAGTGAAGTGCAAAAAATCGTAATTAGCAGGGCTATTCTGAAGGATTGATATCCACGTTTCGGGCTTTTCTCGTAAGCGAACCCGCTTTTGCTGCAGTTCCCTTCTGGGACAGGCGCATTCTAAAAGAGTAAATGAGTGTTAATTTATCTTGGTTGTCCCAGCAATACCACTTAGCAAAACGTTCTCGCCCGAGGTAAATGCTACGGGTTAAGCCAGCTACTACCACTTCATTGATTTAGGATGAATTCCTTTTGCTGACTGGCAAACTTCAGAAGCCGGAACGTCGTATACCGGCATCTCAATTCAAAGCACTGGCAATAAGGTTTCCATGGCGGCCAGCCTACTTCCTTTGAGCAAAATGGTATAGCCTTGCAGTGGGGTTTTGATGAGCTTTTCTTTGAGCGCAGCCGCGGAAGCGTAATGCTCCATATCTTTCAATTTGCAGTTTGCATACCCTTCACCCACAAAGATTGCTGCGATGTTTGTTGAGTTTGCTACAAGGTCGACCAGCGCTTGATGTTCCATTTCAGAATCAACGCCGAGTTCTTTCATTTCGCCCAGCAGGGCGATTTTCTTATTTCCGGCCGAGCGATCGAGATTTTCAATGGCCACTTTCATACTGCTCGGATTGGCATTATAAGCATCGAGGATAACCTGGTTTTTATCTGTTGCTATAATTTGAGATCTATTGTTGGTAGAGATATACGTTTCAAGGGCTTCCTTAATCTCTTCCAACGGCACCTTATAGTAGGATCCTATGCAGGCGGCGGCCAGAATATTGGGTAGATTATAAGCTCCTACCAGTTGGGTTTGAATTTTTTCGGTCTGCTCGCCGTTTACCGCCAAGGAAAGGCTTACCGTAGGATGCGTGTCCAGAAGTTGGCCGCTCATCCATGCCCTGCTGTTCGTGCCATAGAGCGTTCGATCGGCACCGTCGGAGATTTCCTGTAGTACGTCATCATCAGCATTTACGAACAGCATTCCCCCCTTCGGGATAAGATGGTCGAATAATTCTTTCTTGCCTTTCCGCACACCTTCGGCACCACCGAAACCTTCTAGATGGGCCTTGCCGATATTGGTGATCATCCCCACATCTGGATCACATATTTTTGAAAGCTCCCGTATTTCACCCTGATGGTTTGCACCCATTTCTATCACAGCCATTTCTGCGTCAGGCGGGATGGAAAGCAAGGTAAGTGGCACTCCAATATGATTGTTCAAATTGCCCTTGGTAGCAGTGGTTTTATATTTCTTCCGAAGTACTGCGGTGATTAATTCCTTGGTAGTCGTTTTTCCATTGCTGCCCGTGATGCCGATTACGGGAAAAGAGAAGTGATCGCGGTGCTTGCGCGCCAAATTTTGAAGTGCGATCAGCACATCGTCCACCACGGTAATATCTTCCACACCATGGTATTCCTTGCGATCTGCTACTACGTGGGCGGCTCCCTGCTCTAGGGCTTCCAAGGCATAATCATTGGCGTCAAAATTCGGCCCCTTCAAGCAGAAGAAAATACTCCCGCTTACATTTCCACGACTGTCGGTGGTTACGAATGGGTGCTTTTTATAGATACCATATAGTTCTTCCATCTGCATGGCATCAAAAGTAAAAACCCGATGGGCATCTGCTCATCGGGTTTCCAAAATTATTTTAACAAAAGGTTTTTATCTCTGGCTAAGACCTTTCGGGCTACCTACGCGATCCATTGCACATCTGAAACCGATCGTGGCAGTAGCCTTGCGCTCATCCATGTATCGGCGTGTACCCGGACTCAAGAAGTAAGCCCGATCTCTCCAGCTACCGCCCTTGTATACCCGGGCGCGGTTGCTCACCAGCGTAGTAGTACCATAATCGTACATACTATTCTCGTTTTCATCGGGACCATTGTATTCATACGTAAGGCTCGACTCTTTATCACCATCCAAATAATTGATATTATCTGCGATCGTGTAATTATCCCTGTCAATATTCTCTTCAGGTCTCACTTTACGCATACGGAGTTCACCAGGGCTATCTTGCACGAATTGACCCAGACCGCTTATCAGTTCTGGAGCTATTCTCACATCGCTACTGCGAATCTGTTGGATGCCATCCCTGATCAAGGTATAAGCTTCATCTGGCTTCCCTTCATCAAATCGCTCGGTAGCTTGCTCCGATGCTGAAATGAGATTTTCTACCAGCTGAGTTTCGTTTGGGTTCAACTTACCTTCTGTGATCTTATTGAATTGCTTTAGATATTTATCAATGCCTTCCACATCATAGGTTACAATGGTGAGCTTATCATCCACTTGACCTTCGCTGTTCAGGACTTTGGTCTCGTACACGTTTCCACGAAATGGACGGAATTCATCGACATCTTCAAAACTCAATGGGCGGTATACATCCATGACCCATTCGCTTACATTGCCCGCCATATTGTAGAGCCCGTAGTCATTCGGCTGGTAGCTAAATACAGGCGCTGTGATATCGGCGTTGTCATTAAGGCTGCCCGCTACACCCATATAGTCACCGCGTCCGCGCACGAAGTTGGCAACCATCTCGCCGTAAAAGCGGCTATTATTATTGCCTTCACGCACATAATGTCCATTCCAAGGATAAACCTTGCGCTCTGTAACGAGTTCTTGATAAGAATTTCCTATGAGACCGTATGCGGCAAATTCCCATTCGGCTTCGGTAGGTAGGCGGTACCTTGGTAGGAGTATGCCATCTTCCATGCGCACGTTTCTAAATTCTTCGTCAGGGTCAAGGTTGGGAAGTCCTTCTACCCGCTTCCCACTTTCATACTGCCCCGAATAATACGCATCAGTACTAAAATGATCTTCGTTGATCTGCTGTGGAAAGTGTTCGAAAAGCCCTTCACGTATCAAAATGGCTTCATTCACCCTATCGCTTCTCCAGCCACAAAAGTCATTGGCTTGCAGCCAATTAACACCTACCACGGGATAATCATTATAGGCTGGGTGACGAAGATAATAATCCACGAAAGGCTCGTTATAAGCCAATTTAGACCGCCATACCAATGTATCGGGTAGCGCCTTATCATAGATTTCAGGGTAGTCACCACCATATACCCTATTGATCCAATAAAGGTATTCGAGCCAATAGATATTGGTTACTTCGGTCTCATCCATATAGAAGGAAGATACGGTAACCCTTCTGGGTATATTGATCCAATCTTCCATGAGCATTTCTTCATTGGCTCCCATAGTGAACGTACCACCTTCAATAAGCACCAGTCCAGGACCGGTTTCTTGCTCGAAGTAGGGCACTTTTTCAAATCCACCATTTTTGGGATCGTTATAATTCCATCCAGTAGCACTGGATGAATCATAATTACAAGAACTTACGAAGAGCGCCGCTGTGACGAATGCGAAAGCACCAATAATTCTCCTTGCCTTGATATTCATAGTTTGGTCTTTGTATGCAGGTTTCTTTTAGTATTAACTAGAATTGGGGACAGTTTATTGCCCTGAATTTTTTCTTCTGTGGTCGACAGTTGAAGTTGAATGCAAAAGATATTTCGTGGGAGCCAGCGGTTTGTCCTACCAGTTCACTAGTGGTAAGGTCATAACTATAGCCTACTTTAAATCGATCGGTTTCAACTCCGAGCAAAACGATAAATGAATCTTCAAACCGGTACCATAAACCACCGATCAGCGGGCCACGCTTTACATATACTCCGACATTGATCTGTTCAAAATCATATTGTCTCTGGTATATAAAGTTGGGTGAAATAGAAATATCACTCTCGCCCCGCACATCTCTCGCAAGAGGGATGGTAGCGCCAGCGTGGAAGGTGTACTTTCTCTCTAGTGGTGATTCGGCCACGATCAATGATTCATTTGGTTCAAATAGATGGTGTACGGCAAGACCTGCGTAAAGGTTTTCGCTGAAGACTACCAAGCCAGAAGAAAAATCAACATTGTCTACTACGCCTCCCCGCGGGGTATCTTTGGTCTCGTAAATAAAACCCCGTCGCGGATCGATCTGATCACCAAAGGTAAGCGCACCCCAGTCCAAAGACCGCTGAAAATAAGTGCCTTGAAAACCAACCACCATAGAGAATTTCTTGGATAGCGCCAATTGGTATGAATAGATACCATTTATATTAAATGAATTTAGCGTCCCGCGGCCTGCATTGTCATTTAATACATAAAAACCGAGGCCACCGCTTATCGCATCGACATATTGATCATAGGAAGCCGACGAGGTCACAAAATTTCCCGAGAGGGCAGGCCACTGGTTTCTAAAATTCAAAACCACACGCGGACATTTCTGTGTGCCTGCGAGTGCGGGGTTGAGATACAACGGGTTAGCATAGAATTGCGTAAAAGCAGGATCCTGGGCTGCAGATTGTTTCACGAAGCTAAATAGGCAGGTTGCAGTGAACACAACCGCCATCACTAAAGAATTCTTCAACATATAAGCGGGTAGAATTGCAGTTTTTTTTGAGGCACCAATTATACAAAAATTTTTAAACAAGTTCATTCGTGACTTATTGATCCGCACAATATTTTGATCCGTACAATATTGTTTTGCGCCATTCGTTTTTGCTTTACCAATAGTTAAAATTAAACATTTCTTTGTCCCGTTCCACATTTACGGGGAGAAATACCTGACAAAGATTGTATTTAAACGCGCAAACATAGATTAAGATGCTCCGAATTTCAACCTTTTTTACGCTTTTCACCCTTTTGTTTATATCCGCTCAGTCCCAGGATGCAACGACCGTCAATATCGATTGGGACGATGAGCCCAGAGAGATGGGAGTAGATGGAATGATGGCATATTCCATTGGATGCGATGGCTGTCATCATGATGAGAATGCGGGTTATTCACCTATTTATAGCGGTCAGATTCGTTTGAAAAAAGGATATACCGTTTCCAATCTGGTGCCAAATTTTACCAAATTTGCCGTAGTAGATCTACCTGGCGCCATCGAAAGATCGAATTATCCCACTGGCTTTTACGATAATTTTACTTGGTCAGTGCATTATGATCGAGGTACCCCGGTGCTCTATTATCAATTTGCTGCCGCAGAAGCGTCCGGTCAAAAGGCGCTCAGGGTGGTAACATCCTTTGAGTTAAATTTTCAGCAAACAAGGAATGCTAACCGCCGAAAATCGGCGACCTTTCAATCGAATAGTGTGCTCGCCCAGGGCGAGTGGTACCGGATAGGGCTTACCGAAGATGGGATGTATCGCCTTACGGTGGCCGATCTTGAGAATCTGGGAATCGATCTCGATCAAGTCGACCCTCAATCCATCAATATATATGGCAATGGGTATGGAATGCTGCCTTATGAAAATGCAGTAGAGCGACCCGATGATCTACTCCTGAATGCCATAGAAGTAGTGGGGGGGGAAGATGGAGTGCTCTCCGGCACTGATGAGATACGCTTTTATGCCAAAGGCCCTAATAAATGGTTCTTCGATGAAGAGACGGGGCTATTTGACCATCAAAAACATAATTACACCGACACATCCTATTATTTTATTGGTATCAATACCATGAACGGTCCTTCCCGTGTGCCGAATATTTCATCGACTACACAACCGGCCACCGCAGAAGTGACCAGCTTTAATGATTATAGGTTTCACGAAGTAGACCGTGAGAACATGATCAAGAGTGGACGCGACTGGTATGGAGAAAAATTTGACGTGCAGACCACTTATAATTTTAGCGGTGCTGCATTCACTTTTCCCAATATAGATGCCGGCGCGGAGACTGTGGTAAGGGCGCGGGTGATGTCGCGTTCTACAGTAGGCGGAAGTCAATGTAAGTTTACACTGAATGTAAATGGTGAGAATGACTTTCTACTTCTGGGGGGAGTTGGCACGGGAGTGACTTCCAATTTCGGCCGTAACGGAAATATGGAATTGAGATTTAACGGTGTAAATCCAAGCCTTAATATTAATATCAGCTATGAAAAAAATGCACCATCGGCCATTGGTTGGTTAAACTGGTTTAATATCAATACCCGCAGAAGTCTGCGTATGGCCGGAGCTCAGATGGCTTTCAGGGATGTGAACTCTTTAGGGCAGGTAGCTCGATACAACCTGACCAACGCCCCCGAAGGACTTCAGGTATGGGATGTAACAGAACCTTTTGCCGCAAAGCGCATCAACTATCAGAGGCAAGGAAACCTTATTAACTTCACACTTGGAGCGGCAGAGCTTAGGGAGTTTATCGCTTTTTCGGGCGGGTATAAGTCGCCCTCCCTTTTTGGATCGGTCACCAATCAAGATTTGCATGCCCTAGGAAGCTCCGGTGAGGTAATAGATATGATCATTGTTGCTCCCGGTCAGTTTATGGCCAAGGCTGAGGAGTTGGCAGATATCCATAGAAATTACGCCCCAGAGCCACTCTCGGTAGAAGTAGTCAATCTTCAGGCCATCTATAACGAATTTTCTTCGGGTATGCGCGATGTAACCGCGATCAAATGGTTAATGAAAATGCTCCACGACCGCGCTGAAGGAAACGAAGCTTTAATGACAAGGTACCTCTTGCTCTTTGGAGATGGGTCTTATGACAATTTCAATATTGGCCCCGGAAACACAAATTTCATCCCGACTTTTCAGTCGATTGAGTCTTTGGCGCCTGCAAATTCTTATGTAAGCGATGATTATTTCACTTTTCTATCAGATGATGAAGGAGAAGGAAATCTGGATGCGATGGACATGGGTGTTGGAAGGCTTGTGGTCAAAAATAATCAGGAAGCCACATCTGTAGTGAATAAGATACGTAGGTATATGGATCCGATTCCGCCCGCAATGGATTTGGACAACTCAAATAATTCGAGTTTTGGGTCTTTTAGAAACGTTATAACCCTCATAGCCGATGACGAAGACGGCGCGGACCATATGGAGAAATCACGTGATTTAAGTACACTTATTCAATCCAAAACAAGCGACTATAATTTTGAGCGCATCTTTCTCGATGCATACCAACAGGAGACTACCCCTGCGGGTCAGCGCTATCCGGCGGTAAATGAGGCGATAAACCGAAGAGTGCGAAATGGAGCCTTTATTATTAATTATATCGGCCATGGCGGCGAGCTTGGTCTTGCCGAAGAGCGAATTATAGATATTCCGACTATCCTAGATTTCAACAACGGCGCTAAGCTTCCGGTTTTTATGACGGCGACCTGTGAGTTTGCGCGTTTCGATGATCCATTGCGCACATCGGCCGGAGAGTTCGTATTATTAAATGGAAACGGCGGGGGCATAGCCTTAGTCACCACTACACGACTGGTATATTCAAGCGGGAACTTTCAACTAAACAAAAATTTTTATAAAGCTTTCTTAAATCGTCCTGACGATGAAGTGGTAGTGCGGATGGGGGATTTGAGTAGGGAAACAAAAAATTTTATAACATCAAACTCTCCTAACCATCGAAACTTTACGCTACTTGGAGATCCTGCGCTACCGATAGCTATTCCAAAACATCGAGCTATAATTACTGCACTTACCGATACGCTGGGAAATCCTGTAGACACCCTAAAAGCGCTCTCGGTGGTGCGTGTAAATGGGGTAATGCAGACCAGAAATGGCCAGATGCTTTCCGATTTTAATGGTCGCTTGAGCAGCACGGTCTTTGATAGGGTCGAGCAGCGCACTACTTTAGCAAACCCACCCAACAATAATCCTTTTACTTTTCCTAGCCAAGAAAGCATCGTGTATCGCGGAAACGCTGAGGTTATAAACGGATTATTTCAATTTGACTTTGTACTGCCCAAGGATATTTCTTTTGCCGTAGATAGTACAGCGCGCATCAGCCTTTATGGAATGGGCGTGGAGAGTGATGCCACAGGATTTGCCGATAGCCTGAAGATCGGTAGTCGCGACCCGAATGCAGTAAACGATGGCACTGAACCTCGATATCTACCTGAACGATGAAAATTTTGTCTTTGGCGGTTTTACCAATGATACCCCTAACTTGATCGCTTCCATATTTGATGAAAATGGAATAAATACTGTCGGCAATGGAATAGGCCATGATATCTCTGCGATACTCGATGATAATGTGAACAATACCATTGTACTGAATGATTATTACGAGTCAGACCTCAATACTTTTAAAAGTGGAAAGGTGAACTATCAATTTGATAAATTGGAACCTGGAAACCATAAATTAAAACTCAAAGTATGGGATGTACACAATAATAGTAGCGAAGCAGAAATAGAATTTGTTGTTTCTGATAATGAAGACTTTGCCATACGCAGGGTACTGAACTATCCTAATCCCTTTACCACCCGCACCGAATTCTTCTTTGAGCATAATCAGAGCGCTTCGTTTTTGAATGTGCTGGTACAAGTTTATACCGTGAGCGGCAAACTGATCAAAACCATCAATACTGTATCCAATACCAATGGATTCCGTAATGAACCCATCGCTTGGGATGGCCGCGACGACTACGGGGATCGGTTGGCCACAGGGGTCTATGTTTATAAATTATCTGTGCGCAATGTATCTGGCGAGCAGGTCGAAAAATTTGAGAAGCTTGTTATTTTAAACTAGCGTCAACCCTCCGTATCATTTGGCTATATTTGCAGCTGCAAGAAAAATTGCATGAAAAAAATACTCTTTACACTTTCCATATCACTAGGGCTTACCACCTTGGTGCAAGGTCAAAATCAGGTAGATTGCACCGGAGCGGTTAATGGCGCGGCATGCGACCAGCTGCGCGCTATCTCTACCGCCGTTCCTTTTCTGCTTATCGCTCCCGATTCGCGCTCCGGTGCCATGGGTGATGCAGGAGTCGCACTTTCGCCCGACGTCAACTCACAGCATTGGAATGCTTCCAAGCTGGCCTTTTCGGAAGAAGAGATGGCGGTATCATTGGCCTATAGCCCTTGGCTCAGAAATCTGGT
This sequence comes from uncultured Cryomorphaceae bacterium, assembly GCA_963836915.1. Taxonomy (GTDB): domain Bacteria; phylum Bacteroidota; class Bacteroidia; order Flavobacteriales_D; family Cryomorphaceae; genus Cryomorpha. Next base: position 3,181,334 of record CAWILH010000002.1, read on the forward strand.
AGATGATATGAGCCTCGCATATTTATCTTGGTTTACCAAAATCAACAAAACTTCTGCCGTTGGCGCCAGCCTGCGCTACTTCAGTCTGGGCGATATCGCCTTTACCGATCAAACGGGACAGTCGATTCGTGATTTCCGACCTTCAGAGTTTGCACTTGACGTGAGCTATTCGCTAGAGCTTTCCAAGAATTTTTCGGCGGGTATCACAGGCCGTTGGGTCAATTCAAACCTTACCGGCGGCGTATCGGCCATAGCAGGTGCCGATGCAAAAGCGGCCAATGCCTTTGCGGTAGATATCTCGGCCTATTATAACCTTTCCGATCTGCGGGTGGGTGATAAAGATGGCTCCCTTGCTTTTGGGCTTGCGATCTCTAATGTGGGCAATAAGGTGTCTTATACCAATACCGATCAGCGGGACTTCCTTCCTGCCAATTTGCGTTTAGGGACGGCCTTTACCATAGATCTTGATCAGTTTAATAAGATCTCTTTTGTGTATGATGCCAATAAACTGCTCGTGCCTTCGCCGGCGGTGTATGATAATAACGGAGACCCGGGCTATGCTGGCGATCCAAACTTTGTGATCGCAGGCCGGGATAATGATATAGGTGTGGCTTCCGGAATCTTTGGTTCTTTCAATGATGCCCCTGGCCGCGTGCTCTATGATGAAGACGGTACGATACTAAGAAATGCAGATAATACCGCTCAGGTAGAGAGTGGCAGTGTATTGCAAGAAGAGCTCCGAGAGATCAATCATTCATTCGGAATGGAATATTGGTATGCCGATCAGTTTGCAGTGCGCGCTGGCTATTTTTACGAGCATCCCACTAAGGGAAACCGCCAGTACTTTACTATTGGCGCTGGATTCCGATATAATGTATTTGGGCTTGACCTGTCCTATTTGATCGCTACCCAGCAGCAGAATCCATTGGCAAATACCCTCAGGTTCACCCTAAGTCTTAAGTTTGATAAAAAGGGTGGTTCTTCGGCTTCCAATGCCAATACCCAAAGCGCAAGATAAACCGCATTGAAGATAAGGGTAGGCTTCGGCTTTGATGTACATCAACTTAGAGAAGATCACCCTTTTGTATTGGGAGGGCTCGCCTTGCCACATCATAAAGGCGCCTTCGGTCATTCCGACGCAGATGTGCTGCTTCATGTGATATGCGACGCCCTGCTTGGAGCTGCCAATCTGCGTGATATCGGTTTTCAATTTCCCGATACCGATGCTTCCTTAAAAGGCATAGACAGCAAGATTTTATTGCAAAAAACAGTCGTTCTGCTCCATGAGAAGGGCTATTCCGTATCGAACTTAGATTGCACTATTTGCCTGCAAAGGCCGAAAGTAAATCCATTCATTCCTGAAATGAAGGAAATCATTGCTTCAATCTTAAAAACGGATGTCGATGCGGTTTCTATTAAAGCCACTACCACCGAAAAGCTTGGCTACGTAGGCCGCGAAGAAGGGGTGAGCGCTTATTGCGTTTGCCTGATCATCGGGTAGCTTTCAAGTTTCCGTACTTTCGCCCAGTGAAAACCAAAGAAATAGCCCTTCGTTACTCCGTGTTTGAAGGACTTGCCGACTTATCGGCCAATGATCAGGCGCTTTTTAACCGTGCCGTCGAAGCCATGAAATCTGCCTATGCACCGTATAGCAAATTTAATGTGGGTGCTTCCCTACGTCTTATCGATGGCACGGTAGTGATCGGTAGCAATCAAGAAAACATCGCGTATCCAAGCGGGCTCTGTGCAGAGCGCGTAGCCCTTTTTTCGGCTTCCGCCAATAGACCAAGCGTGCAGATAACCGCGCTGGCAGTAGTAGCAAGCCCCATCACTATAGGCCATGATCTCAGCGTGACGCCCTGCGGTGGGTGCCGACAGGTGATGGCCGAATATGAAAGGCTCCAAGCCGCCCCGATCCGCATTCTTACCGGCACGCCCACCGGAGCAATCACAGTGATTGAAAACGCAGGTTCCCTTCTCCCCCTAGCCTTTTTTGACGCCGGGCTGGCCAATCGAAAACCTCAATAGGGTTCAGAGTGTTATTCTGACATCTACAATGTATATTTGTCGACTTATATTTTAAAAGACTATGGCAACAAAGACATCGGCGCCGCGCAAAACGGCGGGCAGCAGCAAGAAAGCGAAGTTTTCTAAGGAGACTTATCTGAAGTGGTACAAGAGTATGCTGCTCATGCGAAAGTTTGAAGAGAAGTGTGGCCAACTTTATATCCAACAGAAATTTGGTGGTTTTTGCCACTTATATATTGGCCAAGAAGCCGTGCTCGCCGGCATGGTATCTGCCATGGGCGAAGGCGACCGGACGATAACTGCATACCGCGACCATGCCCACCCCATCGCATTGGGCACCGACCCAAAATATGTAATGGCAGAGCTATATGGCAAGACCACAGGCCTCTCTAAAGGTAAAGGGGGCTCCATGCATATGTTTGACAAGGAGCGCAATCTCTTTGGCGGTCACGGTATCGTAGGTGCTCAGATCGCCATGGGTGCCGGTATCGCTTTCGCCGATAAGTACCGGGGCGAGAAGCACGTAACCTATACCTATATGGGCGATGGCGCAGTAAGGCAGGGAATACTCCATGAAACCTTTAACATGGCGATGACCTGGAAACTTCCCGTGGTATTCGTCATCGAAAATAATAATTACGCCATGGGTACTTCTGTGGCGCGAACCTCTAACGTGACCCGCTTGAGCGAACTCGGTGAGAGTTATGATATGCCGGCGCTTTCCATAGATGCCATGAATGTAGAAGATGTGCATGAAGCATTTGCGGAAGCAGCAAAACACGCCCGCGAAGGCAACGGCCCGTTTCTATTGGAGATGCGTACCTACCGCTACAAGGGCCACTCCATGAGCGACCCGGCCAAGTACCGCACCAAGGAAGAAGTCGAATCCTATAAGGAGAAAGATCCGATCTCGGTAGTGCGCAAGACCATAGAAGAGCAGAAATGGCTCAGCGAAGAAGACTTTAAGAAGATAGATAAAGAAGTAAAGGCAAAGGTGGAAGAATGTGTGAAGTTTGCCGAAGAGTCACCCAGCCCCGAAGCCAGTGAGCTCTATGAAGATGTGTATAAGCAAAAAGATTATCCCTACGTAAACTACTAGTAAACGAATTAAGTACTATGGCAGAAATAGTTAAAATGCCCAAGCTGAGTGACACCATGGAAGAAGGCGTGGTGGCCGAATGGCATAAGAAAGTTGGCGATTCGGTAGAGTCGGGAGACCTGCTCGCAGAGATCGAAACCGATAAGGCCACTATGGAATTCGAGTCTTTTCAAGACGGAGTGCTGCTGCATATCGGGGTTGAAAAAGGCGATGCTGCGCCGGTAGATTCTGTGCTTTGCATCTTGGGAGAGAAAGATGAAGACATTTCCGGCCTGCTAGATGGTAATTCTGGCGGCTCTTCCGAGAAAAAAGAAGGGAAGGGCGAGAAGGAAGAAAAAGACGATAAAGAAGAGTCGGACGACAAGGAAAAGGCTAAAAAGAAGACTGAAGATGACGGTTCCTCAACGGATGATGAGAAGTCTGAGAAGAAAAAGGAAGCCGATCCTGATGACGCCAAGTCCGAAAAAAAGGAAGAGAAATCTACCGGGAAGTCCGATTCGTCAAAAGAAGAAAAGCAAGAAAGTGAACCCCAGCGAAAAGGCGATACCAATGGCCGTGTGATTGCATCTCCATTGGCCAAGAGCCTGGCAAGCGATAAGGGAATAGACATTAGGGAAGTGAAGGGCACGGGCGATGGCGGCCGTATCGTAAAGAAAGACATTGAAAATTATACTCCGGCGGCTGCATCGAAATCTGCACCGTCTACCGGTGGCCAAGCGGGGAAGGAAAGCTATACCGATGAGCCCGTATCGCAGATGCGAAAGGCCATAGCCAAAACCCTTTCGGGAAGTAAGTTTAGCGCGCCCCATTTCTACCTCACCATTGAGATCGATATGGAGAATGCGATGGCTTCGCGAAAGGCGATCAATGAAGCGATCGCTCCAGATAAGATCTCGGTAAATGATATGGTCTTGAAGTCGGCGGCTATGGCGCTGAAGAAGCATCCGAAAGTAAACTCAGACTGGCTCGGCGATAAGCTGCGCCGCAATGACCATGTACATATAGGTGTGGCAGTGGCGGTAGAAGAAGGGCTGCTCGTGCCTGTGGTGCGCTTTACCGATACCAAACCGATGGTGCAGATCAATAAGGAAGTAAAGGAATTTGCCGAAAAGGCGCGAAATAAAAAGCTTCAACCGGCCGATTGGGAAGGGAGCACCTTTACCATTTCCAACCTCGGTATGTTTGGCATTGATGAGTTTACGGCCATTATCTATCCACCCAATGCCTGCATCATGGCGGTGGGGACGATTGTGGAGAAACCCGTTGTCAAAAACGGCCTGATCGTAGTGGGCCATACCATGAAGGTAACGCTCTCTTGCGATCACCGCATCGTAGATGGCGCGGTAGGATCGGCCTTCTTGCAGACTTTCCAGAAATACCTCGAGAACCCAGTGATGATGCTTGCGCAATAAGCCGGCCCATTTACAATTTGAAATTAATAAGGCGCTTCTTTGGAGCGCCTTTTTTAATTTTACATTCCATTCTTCACTTTGAACGCATTCTTAAATACTCCGCTCGATTATGTAAAAGGTGCAGGCAGCATTAAGGCCGGGCTCCTTGCGGCCGAGCTGCACCTGCGCACGGTGGGCGATATACTGGAGTATTACCCTTTTCGCTATGTAGACCGGTCGCAGGTGATCTCTATCGCCGAGCTATTGGCGGCAGGCGATTTCGTACAGTCAAAAGGTGTGCTCGGCGCCATAGCCATAGAAGGGGAAGGAAATAAAAAACGGATGCGCAGCAGTATAGCCGATGGCAGCGGCAGGGTAGAGCTCATCTGGTTCAAGGGTGTGAAATGGCTGCAGGACCATCTCAAAAAAGGGCAGGAATACATGGTCTACGGCAAGGTCTCCGATTTTAAAGGCCATAAGAACATCGCCCATCCCGAGCTGGAACTGATAGGCGATGAGCCGCAGAAAGGCGGTTTTTTACAGCCCATCTATAGCACCACCGAGAAGCTTACCAAGCGCGGACTGAACTCAAAAGGAATAGAGAAAATAATCTCAAACCTGGTGCGACAGCCCGAACTCAATATCGAAGAAACCCTTCCCGACTATCTCTTGGAGCGTTTTAAGCTGATGCCAAAGCGGCAGGCGGTGATCAACATCCACAGTCCCAAAACAACCGATGATGCCGAGCTGGCCCGGCGAAGGTTGAAATTTGAAGAGCTCTTCTACATCCAGTTGGAGCTATTGCTCAAAAAAGAGCTGCGCACCAAGGCCATAAAAGGCTTCGTATTCGATTCTATCGGGGAGAATTTCAATACTTTTTATGAGCATCACCTGCCCTTCGAGCTTACCGGAGCGCAAAAAAGAGTGCTGCGTGAAGTGCGTCGCGATCTGAAGTCGGGCGTGCAGATGAACAGATTGCTGCAGGGCGATGTGGGCAGCGGGAAGACCATCGTGGCAGCCTTGGCGGCGCTGATCGCGATCGATAATGGCTATCAGGCCACGATCATGGCGCCTACGGAGATCCTTGCCAACCAGCATTATGACGGGCTTTCGGAACTCTTGGCGCCATGGGGCTTGAGATCGCCCTGCTCACAGGGTCGAGCAAGACTGCCCGCAGGCGCGATATAGACGCGCGCAGCCTATCGGGCGAGCTGAACATACTCATCGGGACCCATGCCCTGCTAGAAGATAAGGTGAAGTTTAAAAATCTCGGGCTCGCCATCATTGATGAGCAGCACCGCTTCGGCGTAGCCCAGCGCGCCAAGCTCTGGAAGAAGAATACCCTACCGCCGCATATTCTGGTCATGACGGCCACGCCCATTCCCCGTACGCTCTCCATGACGCTTTACGGTGATCTCGATGTGAGCGTGATCGACGAGCTACCGCCGGGGCGCAAGCCTATCACCACCATCCATGTCTACGATAGCGCCCGGCTCAAAATTTTTGGTTTTATGGAAGAGCAGATCCAGCGTGGCCGCCAAGTTTACGTGGTATATCCGCTCATTGAAGAGTCTGCCACGCTCGACCTGAAAGACTTGATGGATGGTTATGAAAGCATAGCCCGTAGATTTCCAGCGCCCAAATATCAGATCAGCATCCTGCATGGCAAGATGAAGGCTGCCGACAAGGACTTTGAGATGAACCGCTTTGTGAAAGGTGAGACCCAAATAATGGTGGCCACCACGGTGATCGAAGTCGGGGTAAACGTGCCAAACGCATCTATCATGGTCATAGAGAGCGCCCAGCGCTTTGGCCTGTCCCAGCTACACCAGTTGCGCGGTAGGGTAGGGCGCGGGGCAGAGCAGTCTTATTGCGTATTGGCCAGTGATAAGAAACTGAGCAGGGAAGCCCGCACACGGCTTCGTACGATGGTCGATACCAACGATGGGTTTAAGATAGCCGAAGTGGACCTGAACCTTCGTGGGCCTGGCGACCTGATGGGCACCCAGCAGAGCGGGCTGCTCGACTTAAAAGTAGCCAATCTCGTGACCGATGTGAAGGTGCTCCAATATGCCCGCAATACCGTGATGGACATTTTGGAAGAAGATCCCGACCTATCGCTGGAGAAGCATCTGAACATCAAGAACAGGGCGCGACAGCTACTGCGCAATAAGCCCAATTGGAGCCGCATATCCTAAGCGATAGACCGGATTAATTTTTAGCTTTGTCGGCTTAATCGCGCCGAGATGAAAATTTCTTATAATTGGTTTCAGACCTACCTTCCTACCGATCTTTCGCCCGATAAAGTTGCCGAAATACTCACAGATACCGGTCTGGAAGTTGAAAAAGTAGAACCCTTTGAAACTGTACCAGGTGGCCTGCGCGGGGTAGTGGTGGGTGAAGTGCTCGATATTTGGGCGCACCCCAATGCCGATAAGTTGCGCATCACCAAGGTAGATCTCGGCGATGGAGGATCCCGTGCAGATCGTATGCGGAGCCCCCAATGTCGATAAAGGGCAGAAAGTGCTGGTGGCCACCGTGGGCACTACTTTAGTTCCCGAGGCTGGCAAAGGTTTTGAGATCAAGAAAGCAAAAATACGCGGTGAAGAATCGCTCGGCATGATATGCGCCGAAGATGAGCTGGGCATTGGCAAGAGCCATGAAGGCATCATGGTGCTGCCTGTTGCCACAAAAGTGGGACTTCCCGCGGCCGATTATCTGGGCATCGAAACCGATCACATTCTTGAGATTGGGCTTACGCCAAATAGGAGCGATGCCTTTGGGCACTTCGGCGTGGCGCGCGATCTTGCCGCCAGGCTGAGCCTTACCAATAAAAGGCGTGCAGAATTGCCATCTGTGGAAGCTCTCGAAATACCCGTTTCAGGAAGCTCTCAAATAACCGTAAAGATTCTCGACCGCACGGGCTGCGGCCGCTACGCCGGTCTCCATATTGAAAATATCAAAATAGCTCCTTCGCCAGCATGGCTGCAAAATAGATTGCGCGCCATTGGGCTTACGCCAAAAAATAATGTGGTAGACATTACCAATTTTGTGCTCCATGAGACGGGTCAACCGCTGCATGCATTTGATGCCGATAAAATCGCGGGTGGTGAGGTAATCATACAAACCCTTCCTGAAGGCAGCACCTTTGAAACGCTGGACGGAACCAGCCGATCGCTCAGCAGCGAAGACCTGATGATCTGTGATGCCAAGGGCGGCATGTGCTTGGCCGGTGTGCTTGGTGGCGCGGAGAGCGGCGTGTCTGAGCATACCAAATCCATATTTTTGGAAAGTGCTTGGTTCGCTCCCGGCCGAATCCGCAAGTCGGCCAAGCGCCACGCGCTCAATACCGATGCATCTTTTCGGTTTGAGCGGGGTGTCGATCCTGGTGGTACACTATACGCGCTCCGCCGCGCGGCTTCGCTGATTTTGGAAATGGCGGGGGGCAGCATTTCAAGTCCACTGATCGATGAGGTCACAGAAGAATTGCCGAAAGCCGTAGAATTGGAATTTTCTGCCCATCGATTTAACCAGCTCTCTGGGTCGGATGTAGATAAAGGTTTGATTAAAAAAGTATTGGAAGCGCTCGACTTCGATATCCTGAATGAATCTGACGGGATCTTCAGCCTGCGCGTGCCCACCTATCGCGTAGATGTGACACGCGAAATCGATGTGGTAGAAGAAGTACTTCGAATAATAGGATATAATACAGCAACCCTGCCCGATCAGATGAATATTTCGGTTTCCATACCGCGCTTTCCGCAAAAGAGCCAAGTCATAGATATGGTAAGTAACGTACTGGTGGGGAGGGGCTTTTCAGAAATGCTTTCCAATGGACTTACGCGATCAGATTTCATAAGTGATGTGGCCGGCAATGTCTTGGATGAGGTGCTGGTGGCCATGCTCAATCCGCTCAGTATGGAGCTTGATGTTCTCCGCCCCGGCATGGCGGTAAGCGTGCTGGAATCCGTAGCGCGAAACTTAAACCGACAGGCCGAGCGGCTCATGGTTTTTGAATTGGGCAAGACCTATCAAAGGGCGGGCACGGGATATAAAGAAGATCAACGCTTGGCGCTGGCACTGGTGGGCAGTCGCCAGCGGGAGAATTGGAATAATACCGCAGGCGATTTTGACCACTCAGATCTTATGGGCCATCTTCAATCGGTATTGGATACGCTGGGCTTGAGCATTGCCATAGGCAAGGCACTTACCGATCCTTTTTTCGGGATTGCCCATGAAGTTTTGGCAGATCAGAAGCCAGTGGGAATGATCGGTTCCGTTTCGGCCAAAGCGTTGAAACGCTATGGCATCAAGAAGCAGGTTTTGATCGCCGATATTGATTTTGAAGCCTGTTTTAGAAAAGTGAAGCACGGCGCGGCGACCTATAAAGAATTGCCGAAATACCCAGCTGTGCGCCGCGATCTATCGCTCTTGGTAGATCAAGGGGTGAGCTTTGCAGCCATCGAGCGTGCGGTGCTGGCCAATGGTGGAAAGCTGGTGCGGGAAGTCGGACTTTTCGATGTGTATGAAGGGGAGAATTTGCCGAAAGGCAAGAAGAGCTATGCCATAAGAATAGCCCTTCAGGATGAGAATAAAACCCTGAATGACAAGCAAATTGAGAAGACGATGTCCAAGATTCAAAGTGATTTGGAATCTTCATTAGGGGCTTCTCTGCGCTGATGAAGGAGCTTTGGTATAATCTGGTAAGGCTATATTCTAAGCTGGCTGTAAAGCTGTTTTTCAGAAGGATAGAGATCAATGGGTTCGATAATTTTCCGTTGGAAGGGCCGGTATTGCTTGCGCCAAACCATCAGAACGCATTTATGGACGCCCTTATCCCGACTGCCTTCGCACCCAATGCGGTGCACTTTCTGGCGCGCTCCGATATATTCAAGTCGGCGTTTGGCAATTGGTTTTTCAGGTCTATAAAGATGATGCCCATATACCGCCAGCGCGATGGACTGGCCAATCTTGCCAAGAACGATGAAACGTTTGAAGAGTGCTTCGAGATTTTGCGTAAGCAGGGTACGCTCCTTATTTTTCCCGAAGCCAGCCACTTGGGCGAGCGCAGGCTCAGGCCATTGAGCAAGGGTTTTGCGCGGATCGTTTTTGGAGCTATGGAAAACCATGATGATCTGGACATTAAAATACTCCCCGTAGGCCTTAATTACAGTAATTATCACGCTTCACAATCGCGTATGCTGCTCAATTTTGGAGAGCCGCTGGCGGTAAGGGATTACGTGGCCGGCTTCAAAGAAAATCAAGCCAAGGCCATGAGCGCCATGCGCGCCGACCTGCAGGAAAGGCTTGAAGATGCCATCGTACATATAGACCGAAAGGATGCCGAGCGCGCTTTCGATATTGAGATGGAGCGGCTGCTGCCTTTTCATTTGCGGCATACCAGCGGGTTTAGCAAAGCGGTAGATCAACATAATTTTTACAAATTACGTGAAGCGCAGTTAATGGCGACCCCTGCTCAAAGTTCTTATTTTCAGCGTCTTGCGATTTATGACCAAGAGATGGAGAAGTATAAGCTCCGCGCTCCATTCTTTTTTATCGGGCAGAAAGATCCCGGCTATTGGGTGATTCAAAACCTGTTGTTGATCTTTTTCCTTCCGATCTTCTTGTTGTCGTGGTTGGTTAATGCGCCCATCTATTTTACCGTAAGGGCGATCTTAAAAAAGTACGTGAGCGATTTGCAGTTTTACAGTTCCATAAAGCTGGTAGGCAGCATACTTCTTTTCCCGATTATTCTATTGATCTATATAGCGCTGGCCGCCATTCTTTCCCCGCGGCCACTTTTGGCGATGGGAGCGGTTATGGTTTTTCTGCCGCTCAGCGTCTTCATCATCCGTGAGCTGCGCCTGCCCTATCGCTATACCCTTACCATGTGGCGTATGCTCAGGCTGAAATTCCGGAAGAAAGACCTATACCTTTACCTGAAGCGAATCGAGAGCGAAGTGATCAACCTTTGTCCGAAGCGTCCATGAAAATCATATTTGCCACCAATAACGCCCATAAACTCGAAGAAGTAAGGGCTGCCGTTGGTGCGCGGTTCGAGATCGTTTCCCTTGCCGATATTGGGTTTGATGAAGAAATTCCGGAGACGGGCGATACGCTGGAAGACAACTCAATGCAGAAAACGCGGGCGATTTACGATCGCTTCCATCTCCCTGTTTTTGCCGATGATTCCGGCTTGGAGATCGATGCGCTCGATGGCCGCCCCGGGGTACATTCTGCCCATTATTCGGGTGGGCGCGATGCTTCTGCAAATATGGCCAAGGTGCTTGAAGAGCTCTACGGGGCTAAAGATCGATCAGCCCGCTTCCGGACGGTGATTTCCTTTATTTCCAAAAGCGGCGAACCCCATCTCTTCTCTGGTACGGTAGAAGGCAGCATTGCGATGGCGCGAAAAGGGGAAAAGGGCTTTGGCTATGACCCTATTTTTTTGCCGGAAGGCTCAGATCTGAGTTTTGCTCAAATGAGTGCTGATGAGAAGAAGGCCATAAGCCACCGGGCGAGAGCCGTAGAGCGATTTGTTTCATTCTTGGGTGGGGACAAGCTCGGTTGATCGATCATGCTCACTTCCGCGGGTTTTGGAAACCCACGGGGTCGCAGCGTAGTTTGGAACTATTTGAGACCATCCAGGAGGGTGGCTCGGTTTTCGCTCAGCTCCAGCTTGAAGCTAACAGCTTGGGGCTTGCAGCTTCTGCACTTAAGAAGGCCAATCGGCAAAAATCCCAGATTCAGTCTGCGAATACATGCTGCGATCAGACCCCGCGGGTTTTGGAAACCCGCGGGGTCTCAGCGTAGTTTGGGACTAGGTGAAACTAGCCATGCCGGTGGCTTGGTTTTCGATTGGCTCTAACTTGGGGCTTATCTGGATTTTTTGTCCATAAAAACAACACCAACCGGTGTAAATTTCAGAAATAATCAGCGGATATGTCTTGCGATCAGACCCCGCGGGTTTTGAAAACCCGCGGGGTCTCAGCGTGGTTTGGGAGTATTTGATACCAGCCATGCCGGTGGTTTGGTTTTCTCTCCGCTCCAGCTTGAAGCTAACAGCTTGGGGCTTGAAGCTTATCTGGACCCTGTGTCCTCAACAAAAACAAGAATCAGCAAAAACCCCAGATTAAATCAGCGGATATGTGCTGCGATCAGACCCCGCGGGTTTTGGAAACCCACGGGGTCTCAGCGTAGCGTGGAACTATTTGAGACCAGCTATGCCGGTGGCTTGGTTTTCTCTCCGCTCCAGCTTGAAGCTAAAAGCTTGTGGCTTGCAGCTTCTGCACTTGCGACTTGGTTTCCGCTCCAGCTTGAAGCTAAAAGCTTGGGGCTTGCAGCTTCTGCACTTGCGACTGTCCTTTCGCGACTTGCGACTGAAGACTTGCGACTCTCACCTTGCGACCCCTTCTCCCGCCCCTTCAATTGGTCAAAAGCTTTTTAAATCCCTTGCTACCAACTGTACCGATGTGGCTCCGTTCCATTCATTTTCATCTATGGTATAGACCAGCGAAAAGGATGCCCCGCTCACCAAGGCATCGTAATGCTGCGCCATCCGGAACGCTATTGCCGGAAGGCTTACGTTGGGGCTATGCTGCTGGTAGACATCAAATTTTAAATGATCCTGGCCGACTATCTTGACGAATTTTGCCATGCAGCCATGCGTGCAGAACAAGGGCGCCATATTATAAGGCCCAGAAAGGGCGGAGACGGTAGAGCTGCCTTAAGAATTTGCTCTTGCCATCGGCATACCAATCGCTGAAATCAAGCTCCAGGTCGATATCAAGTTTTTGTACAGGGGGCTGTCCTGCGGTTTCTTCGGCTACGGCGGCTTCAAAGGCATTGGCGAAAGCCGTATAATTTTCTTCTTTCAGTGTGAGCCCCGCCGCGGCTGCATGCCCGCCAAACTTCTCTAGATGATCCCTGCAACGCGCAAGGGCATTGTAAATATGTACACCGGCCACGCTTCTAGCACTGCCGGTGAGCATCCCTTCTATATTGGTGAGCACCACCGTAGGGCGATAGCGCTGCTCGGTAAGGCGCGACGCCACGATGCCGATTATTCCCTTATGCCAATCTGCGCTTTGCACCACCGTGGCGCTGCGGCTTGCGTCGGGATCTATCAGCTCCATCTGCTCTGCCGCCTGCAGGGTCACGGCTTTATCTTGTGTTTTGCGCGATTTATTCAGATTTTCAATCTGCGAAGCAAGCTCCGCCGCACGGTCCAGGTCATCTTCTAAGAGCAAGGCCACGGCTAGGGTGGCCTGCGCCATACGTCCGGCGGCATTTATGCGCGGACCGATTTTAAACACCACTGATTCTACATTGAGCGCTCCCGTATGTCCCGCCGCGGCCAACAATGCCGATAATCCGGCTGACCGGGTTGTGCTGAGCTGCGCCAAGCCTTCCTTCACTATGACCCTGTTGATCCCCTGCAGCGGCACGATATCGCAGCAGGTGGCTATGGCGCAAAGCCCTAGATATTCGTTCCATGCATTGGGGCGATCGAGAACTTGGCAGATGCTCCGTATCAGCATGAGTGCCACACCGGCGCCGCAGAGCTCTTTACCCAGAAATGGGCAGTCACTGCGCTGGGGATTGAGCACGGCGTATGCCTCGGGCAGCGCTGCTCCGGGCAGGTGGTGGTCGCATACCACTACGTCTATTCCTGCGGCGGTGGCGCGGCCCAGCTCTATGACAGCATTGATGCCACAATCTACCGTCACCAGCACATCCATCCCTTGTGCCATGGCATCATCCATTCCCTTGGCGCTCACACCATATCCTTCGCCATAACGATCGGGTATATAATAGGTGGCATGGGCACCCATCGATTTTAAAAACCGCATGAGTATGGCCACTGAGCAGGTTCCATCTACATCATAATCGCCATAAATCCGTATTTTCTCCTTCCGGGAAATGGCTTTTGCGATGCGTTCTGCGGCCTTCCGGCAATCGGCCATTTCGCCGTATGCCCCTAGTTCTTTACTGGTGGGAGCAGGAAATCCTTGACGGTTTCGTAGGTATTGAAGCCCCGCTGAACTAAGATTTGGGCTACCACCGGATGCAGGTTTTCAATAGCGGCGACAATCCTATTGACGTCTTCTAGGGAAGCCTTTGGTCTTATTTTCCAATTTAACGTACTGGCTTCTAGGGTATTCATTGATGCTGCGATTTTATTGGTATGGCCTTTCGGCAAATGCATTTTCATGCAAAGTAGGCATTTCCGATTTCGATTTGCGGGAAAAACAACTTTGCGTATTTTTGAACGTCACGAAAGAGATTGCTAATTTAACCGATTCCTTTCCCGAAAGGCCAATTCAAAATTATTTAAATGAGATCGCTATTAAAATTTTCCGCCATTTTATTTTTGTCTGCATTAACATTGGGCTCCTGCCGAAATGAAGACAATAAAATCGAGCCTACCTGCTTTGATGAAACCAAAAACCAAGGCGAGCTACGTGCGGATTGCGGCGGTCCCAACTGCCCCGAATGCCCCCCAAGTTGTGATGATGGTATAGCCAATCAAGGCGAGCTCAGCCCCGTGAACAACTCACAGGTGCTCGGTATCGATTGCGGTGGCGAGAATTGTGAGCCTTGCTCTACCTGTGGTGATGAGATTCAAAACGCCCATTGGGTCAGAGACCCAAATCTTACCGAAGATGACCTTTTGAGCAATCCTGATAGTGTAAAGCAAAGTATGACCGGCGTATTATACCGATTGGTGATGGAGACTGGCATAGATTGCGGTTTTCCCTGTCCGCTCACTTGCACAGATACGTCAGTACTTTGTGAAGATGGCATTCAGAATGGCACCGAAGAAGGTATAGATTGTGGAGGCAGTTGCGATAATCCCTGTCCACCACCGACTTGTAGTGATGGCGTCCAAAACGGCACAGAGACAGGCATAGACTGTGGCGATGGCGTTGGTTTCTTAGGTGTTTGTGGGCCATGTCCCGACCCAACTTGTGATGATGGTATTCAAAACGTACACATCGAATTGAATGAGGAGTACCCCACCGGATACATCGCGGTAATAGAAACGGGCATCGACTGCGATAATAGTCCGTTGACTTCCTGCCCCGACTGCCCTATACCCACTTGTTTTGACGGTATATTGAATGGCTCTGAGCAGGGTATTGACTGTGGTGGTGCCTGCGGAACCGCTTGCGACCCGCTTGATAATTGCAATAATGGCATAATGGATGGAAATGAGGCTGGGATAGATTGCGACTTTGATGAGAGTACCCCTTGCCCAACCTGTCCTACCTGTGATGATATGATTAAGAATGGCCCTGAGTTCGATGTAGATTGCTTGGATTATCCTATCCCAGGTTTTGACATGTGCGCAATATGTCCTTCTTGCCATGATGGGATTCAGACAGAAGAGAATTTTGAGCTCGATATAGACTGCGGCGGTCCGGACTGTGAGCCTTGTCAGTTTTATCTTACTGCCGAACAAATAGGTTCTGCAAATGCCGGGTTTAGGGATCAGTATTCTTACAACCAGATTCTGGCAGAAGCGGGTATGGAAGATACTTTGGAGTTGGATCATAATACCTATCCCGGGTTTAAGATTGAATATCAAGCAGCATTAGGGTCGGGCATCGCGCACATGCGAATCATTGCAAATCAAGGTTTCATGACTCAGAATGATGGTCTCTTTGTTAAAACGGTTCGGTTGTATCTACCTTTTCCTGATGTAGAAGCGGAATCAGTTGATCCTTTCATCCCATTTACAGAAGACATGTTAAATACTGCAGCTCCCTCTATTGGTCAATGTATTCCAATAGGTATAAACGTTACCGCTGTTCCTTTTTTAGTTTATGAAGAACGCTTGGTAGATGGAGGATTTAGCAGGTGCTCTAGGTCTTATATTTTAAATGCCGAACCTTCAATGTTATCCTTTGATTACCTTTTTGGCGCGCCCGAAGCTTCAAATTACTATACCACTGGACGTATTAATTTAGGATCCTTACGAAGCGTACCGGACATAATTTCTGGAGACGCTACTTTAGGTGAGTTCAGTAATGTTGAATTTGGATTTCAGTATAGCTACTTCCACCCGTAAAGACGGCTAAGCCGCATTAAAATTTAGAACACTATTCAAGCCCCGTCCCGATTCAATTTGGACGGGGCTTTTTATTGTCATCCCAAGACTAGCTCTAAAAATTCAAAACCCCGTCCCGATTTTATTCGGGCGGGGTTTATGCTGCTGTAGGGGAAGGACTCGAACCTTCAAGGAGCGGTTAGCCAACTGTTTCATAGCCGATTTATCCCTAGCTCTCCACCCCCGGGACAGGGGGGCATGTCTGCCAATTTCATCACCCCACAAGGTGTAATGATTTACGCCAAAGTTAAAGCAGGGTTATCAATAATCATAATAATGTAGTATTTTAGATAAATTTATATGGATATGATAAATATCTAGCCAAATTAAGATCATACCGTAAAAATATGACCCAAACCATGAACTCAGATTATCAGATCGACAAGATAGACCGCCAAATAATGGAAGCCTTGCTCCAGAATGCGCGGACACCCTATACCGAAATAGCCCAAAAGCTCCTCGTATCGCCTGGCACCATCCATGTACGCATGAAGAAACTAGAAAAAATAGGCGTCGTGCTCGGCACTGAACTTATGGTCGACCCCGCAAAGCTCGGATACGACCTTACGGCTTTCATTGGCATCTATCTCGAGAAGAGCGTAAACTACAAAGAAGTAATACCTCGCCTACAGGCCATCGAAGAGATCATGGAAGCCTACTACACCACCGGAGGCTATAGCATCTTCGCCAAGTTGATCTGCATGAACACCGACCACCTGCGGCGGGTGCTCAACGAAAAAATCCAGGCCGTAGAAGGGATCCAGCGCACCGAAACCATGATATCGCTGGAGCAGAGCATCCGAAGGAAAATACCCTTGCACTTTGGTGCTTAAGGGGTAACCTGGGTTGGAGCTGAGCGGAAACCAGGCCCGCGAAATGGCCGCTAGCAATAAGCCTTATCATCCATGGTTGATGCTTGGGTTTTACTACTTAAACCCAGAACCTACCTAAAGCCCTAATCGCAGCCAAATACCGTCTACAATCATTAGCAAACAGGACGCTATATTCGTATTTGCTATACTGAAACTTGTGGCTTGAAGCCAAAGGCTCGAAGCTTGAGAGAACGTTTTAAACAAACAGCGCTTTCAGCTCCGTCGCATCCTTCGGATCCATCCGTCCCGCTAGGATGAGACCGAGTTGGCGGCGACGGAGTGCTCCGGCGTGGCGCTCTTTTTCAAGGTCACTTTCCGGTAGGAGTTCGGGTACATTGATGGGCTGCCCTACCTGGTCTACCGCTACAAAACTATAGATGGCTTCGTTGCATTTGGTGCGTTTTCCTGTGCGGTGATTCTCTACAAATACATCCAGAAAAACTTCCATAGACGAGGAGAATGCCCGCGATACCTTCGATTCAATGGTGAGAATGTCCCCTAGCTTTATGGGACGGTTGAAGGATACATTATTGACCGCGGCCGTAACCACCACCCGTCGGCAATGACGCTGCGCAGAGATGGCCGCTGTGATGTCCATCCAGTTCAATAGCTGCCCGCCCATTAGGTTTCCAAGGGTATTGGTATCATTGGGAAGGATGATTTTGGATGTGGTGGCAAAGGTTTCCTTCGCATATTTCTGTTCACTCATGGCAGGGCTTTTTGAATCGGCAAAGATACTCCGCATAGTTTATTAATCCGTTTTGAATAAGCCTTTCGTATTTTTGCGCCCATGGATGGAGATTACCTACTCGCTGCCAAGGCACTTCATATTATTTTCGTCGTTTCATGGTTTGCAGGTCTCTTTTATATCCCACGGCTTTTTATTTATCACGTTGAAGCGGATGATCTGCCCCAAGTAGAAGCCGCTGCGGTGAGCCGCCAACTCAAGCTCATGGCGCGCCGATTATGGTTTATCATTTCTTGGCCGGCCATGATCATAGCCGTCACCGCCGGTATCGCGATGGTCATAATCGTTCCCGCGTATCTTTCCATGCCATGGATGCAGGTGAAATTAGGCTTCGTGGCCTTATTGCTTCTTTACCATTTTTCGTTGCACTATATCTTTAGGAAGCAGCAAAAAGACCGTTTCCCATTTACCAGCACCCAATTGCGATTTTACAATGAAGTAGCTACCGTATTGCTTTTCGCGATCGTCTTTACCGTAGTGTTCAAGAATACCCTGAGCTGGATTTTTGGAGTGGGCGGCATAGTCGGGCTCGGGATAGTATTGAGCATTGCAATCATGCTCTATAAATGGGCGCGACGGAAGTGAGGTGCGAGTCGCGAGTCGCGAGTCGCGAGTGTAGAAGCTGCAAGCCCCAAGCCTTTAGCTTCAAGCTGGAGCGGAGGTGAAACCAAGCCACCGGCACGGCTGGTCTCAAATACTCCCAAACCACGCTGAGACCCCGCGGGTTTCCAAAACCCGCGGGGTCTGATCGCAGCGTGCATCTGCTGATTGATTCTGAGATTTTCACCGGTTGGTGTTGTTGATATGGAAAAGAATCAAAACGAGCCGCATGGCTGGAGCAGAGCGGTAACCAAGCCACCGGCATAGCTGGTATCAAATAGTCCCAAACCACGCTGAGACCCCGCGGGTTTTCAAAACCCGCGGGGTCTGATCGCAGCGTGCATCTGCTGATTGATTCTGAGATTTTCACCGGTTGGTGTTGTTTTTATGGACAAAAAATCCAAATAAGCCCCAAGTTAGAGCCACGCGAAAAGCAAGCTACTGGCATGGCTGGTCTCAAATACTCCCAAACCACGCTGAGACCCCGCGGGTTTTCAAAACCCGCGGGGTCTGATCGCAGCGTGCATCTGCTGATTGATTCTGAGATTTTCACCGGTTGGTGTTGTTGATATGGAAAAGAATCAAAACGAGCCGCATGGCTGGAGCAGAGCGGAAACCAAGCCACCGGCATAGCTGGTATCAAATAGTCCCAAACCACGCTGAGACCCCGCGGGTTTTCAAAACCCGCGGGGTCTGATCGCATCGTGCATCCGCTGATTGATTCTGAGATTTTCACCGGTTGGTGTTGTTGATATGGACAAAGAATCAAAACGAGCCGCATGGCTGGAGCAGAGCGGTAACCAAGCCAACGGCATGACTAGTTTCACATAGTCCCAAACTACGCTGAGACCCCGCGGGTTTCCAAAACCCGCGGGGTCTGATCGCATCGTGCATCCGCTGATTTAATCTGGGGTTTTCACCGGTTGGTGTTGTTGATATGGACAAAGAATCAAAACGAGCCGCATGGCTGGAGCAGAGCGGAAACCAAGCCACCGGCATAGCTGGTCTCAAATACTCCCAAACTACGCTGAGACCCCGTGGGTTTCCAAAACCCGCGGGGTCTGATCGCATCGTGCATCCGCTGATTGATTCTGGGGTTTTCACCGGTTGGTGTTGTTGATATGGAAAAAGAGTCAAAACGAGCCGCATGGCTGGAGCAGAGCGGTAACCAAGCCAACGGCATGACTAGTTTCACATAGTCCCAAACTACGCTGAGACCCCGCGGGTTTCCAAAACCCGCGGGGTCTGATCGCATCGTGCATCCGCTGATTTAATCTGGGGTTTTTGCCGGTTCTTCTTGTTATGGAAAAAGAGTCCAAATAAGCCCTAAGTTCGGGCCAATCGAGAACCAAGCCACCGGCATGGCTAGTTTCACCTAGTCCCAAACTACGCTGAGACCCCGTGGGTTTCCAAAACCCGCGGGGTCTGATCCCAGCATGTATCCGCTTATTGAACCTGTGATTTTCGCCGGTTCTTGTTTTTATTACGGACAAGACTCACCCGCAAGTCCTGAGACGTCGGGAAACTACCCAAGCAAAACCGTATTGTCAATAATTAGGGAGATCAAGCTTTTCTTATCAATCCCGGCGGCAGCGGCTTGCTGCGGTACAAGGCTCTTGCTGGTCATGCCGGGCACTGTGTTGATTTCAATCACGTAAAAAGTGTCATTAAAGAACTTGTAGTCGATACGCACTACGCCCTTGCAGCTGAATAGTTTGTAGATTTTTTCGGAGAGTTCCTGACATTTGCGGTAAACGGGTACAGGCAGATCGGCAGGGGTAATCTCTTCGGTCTGGTCGTATTCATACTTCGCCGCATAGTCGAAGAAATCTTTCTTTGTCTTTATTTCGGTGATTTCGAGTGCCTTGGGTCGGTGGTCGATAGATATCACACCACAGGTCACTTCACGCCCTTCCAAAAATCCTTCTACCAGTACGGTACTGCCCTTTGAAAATGCGAGATCAACCGCCGGTGCCAAGTCCGTTTTGGTTTTAACCTTTGAAATACCGAGACTGGAACCCCCTTCGTTGGGTTTTACGAACAGGGGCAGACCCAGTTCTTTGATGATCGCTTCTTCATCTGCTTCTTTGCGGTTTTGTAGCAATACGCCAGCCGCAGTTTCTATTCCCATCATCCGCAAAATGCGGGTAGTGAATATCTTATTGAATGTGATCGATGTATTCATCACCCCGCCCGAGGTGTATGGAATACCCAAAATATCCAAATAGCCCTGCAGCTTGCCATCTTCACCGGGAGTGCCATGCACGATGATGAAACAGATATCGGGTATCACGCGTGCACCATCTTTTAGAAAAGAGAAGTCGTTTCGATCTATCGGGGCATCGCCCGATTCGATTTTGGCCACCCACTTTTCCGTTCCTATTTCTATCAAGGTAGGCTCAAAACGGGAGCGGTCTATATTTTCCATGATCATGGCAGCGCTTTGCAGCGAAACGGCCGCTTCGCCAGAATAGCCACCGCATACCACACCTACTTTTATCGTTTTCAAACTTTGCAAATTTCTACCAAATATACAGGCTGAAAATACGCAGCTATCCAATGATCGCTGAGATTTTGAACAGGAGCCAATGAATAAGTATGTCGATACCAATACTATCGCTTTTAAGCCTTCGTTTAAAGGTTCGCGTCAGATCCTGTGTGAGTAGTATATTTGCCCTTTGTCAATTCAAGCAATGAAGAATTTTTTTGGTGCGCTCACTTCCGGAAGGCTTTGGATCAACCTATTTTTGATCTTGGCCACCGTTTTGATTATCATTAAGCTGGTCATGGTTTTTCTGGGAATGTACACCCGGCATGGCGAGTCGGTCACCGTGCCCGATCTATCGGACTATCCCGTGGCAAGATTGGAGAATGTACTGGGAAATACCGACCTGACCTACGAAGTCACGGATAGCGTATACAGCGACGAATTCGACCGAGGGGTAGTGATCAATCAAAATCCCAATCCCGGTAAATCCGTAAAGCGCGGCCGCACTATATTCCTTACGGTAAACAGTCAATTGCCAGAAATGGTGCAGGTGCCTGAGCTCATGGGCAAGTCAAGGCGAATAGCCATTCCTATACTGGAGATATCTGGCCTCGTGCTGCGGGAGATGATCTATAAACCCGATAACTCATGTACCGACTGCGTGGTAGGCATCGAGCAGAACGGAAAAACGCTCACGGCAGGAGATAAAATAAGGAAGGGTGAGAAGATCACGCTCCTTTTGGGACAAGAATCAAACATGGCCACTGCGGCTCCAGATCTGATAGGGCTGAGCTTTGAAAATGCAGCCGAGATCATACTTTCCCAGTCGCTGAATGTAGGGCAGATCCTCTCATGTGATGACTGTGCAAATGCTGCCGACAGCACCGCGGCCATCGTGGTAAATCAACTTCCCGGCAGTGGCCAGCGTCTGCAAATGGGTGCTTTTGTTGATTTATTCCTTTCCTTAAATCCTGAAGTAAAAGAAAATACGGACGAAAATGAAAATGCAGAAAATAGCGATACCGACTAGCCTTGTCCTATTGTTTCTTTGCCCGCTCCTGCTCCTAGCGCAGGAGATGGTAGAACCGCTCACGCGGCAATATAACACGAAAGGCTACGAAAAAGCCACGCGCAATTTTTCTGGTCTTATGAAGACTGGCGAACTGCTTCCGCTGCCTTTTATAGATGATTTTTCGGCCGATCATTTTCCAGACAATACCGACGGAAACACCGTTTTTTCGGTCCAACCGAACGGCATCGATCAATACCGGCTGGGGCTTGAACCCGCCCACTATTGGCGTGGTAAGCTTTGACGGCGCCGATGCCGTAGGCTATCCCTATAATTTTTCACCAGGCGATGGCCCTGCCGATACGCTGTTGTCCTGCCCCATAGACCTTGATGCCGAACCGACCGAATTGGTAGGGTTGAGTTTTTATTACCAACCGCAGGGTACGGCCTTTTTCTCGCCAGAGCCAACCGATTCACTCCGGCTCGAATTTTTTGCTCCCGAGCTAGATCAATGGTTCAGGGTATGGTCTACCAATGACCTTTCCGATCCCGATGGCTTTACTTTTGTCTATATCCCGATCAACTCGCTCAACTATCTGGTCGAAGGATTTCAATTTCGCTTCACCAATTATGCTGCCTTGCAAGGTGCCATAAGCACTTGGAACATTGACTATGTATGGCTGGATCGAAATCAGGTAAATCTGAACCCTACCAATAATGATGTGGCTTTCGCCAGACAGGAAAGCACCCTGCTCGATGGTCTGACTGCGATGCCACTTAGCCATTTCGCAACTAATCCGCCGGCCTACATGCGCCAAGACCTTAACGTGCTGCTCCGCAATCTCAATAGCGGTCCACGCACCTTGGAAGGAAATACGATCAGCCTAAAAGATCCATTTGGGGGTACCACCACCTTCACCAATCCCAATAACCCGCAAATACCCGGACAGAGCGAACTGACTTATACGCATGGGGTAGCTGCCATGAACAGCATCGTTTTTGACGCCACCCTTGCCACCACCGAGTTGATATACGAGGTGCTGGTAGCGCACGGGGTAGAAGATTTTGCAGCCACCACTTCTAATGATACCATGAAGTTTGAGCAGCGCTTTTTTACTCATTATGCCTATGATGATGGTCACGCCGAGGCGGCTTACGCCGTGGCTTCCAGTGGTAGCGAAGTGGCCATGCGGTACACCAACTTCTTGAGTGATTCTGTTTTTGCGCTTCAAATATATACCATGCCCATAGAAGAAGATGTAGAGAACGCCATCTTCAATATCCGCATTTGGGAAGACTCTGGCAATGGGCCCGGCGCGCTGGTATCCGAAACTCAGCGTATGGTGGCCTATGGCCAAGACAGCTATCAGCAAGTGCCGATCTACTCCTTCGAAGAACCTGTATTTGTCCCTTCGGGCAGTTTTTATTTTGGCTACGGCCAAGGTCAGAATACCCAGCGGTTGCGCATAGGGCTCGACCTCAATACTTCGGGAAATTCTGGTAACCTATACTTTCGTGAAACGTCGAGCTGGGAGCCTTCGCAGTTTCCGGGTAGCGTCATGATTCGGCCCATGTTTACTTCCAATGGGTATGACACCTTGATATCGGGGCTGGAAACAAAGCAATCTATTGTTGATTTTAAGCTCTACCCAAATCCGTCAAGCGAGTGGATAAGCCTTGCCCATGGCGGTACCGGACAGCTGGCAGTGATCATCTACGACCTTGCAGGCAGGGAGCTGATGCACCAAAGAATAGCCAAGGCCGAGAAGATCAATATTTCCCATTTGCCGGAAGGCTTCTACCTGATCAATGCCTTAGACGATAGAGGCGCTAGGGGTTCTAAAAAGCTGGTGATAAGTAGATAAATGGCCGAAGCAGAAGAACCGGAAGAAGAAGAGCAAGAGCTCTTTGAGCATTATCGCATAAAGGCCGACAAGGGGCAGGAGCCGATGCGGATCGATAAATTTTTAATCGGACCGCATTCCGAATACCTCGCGCACCAAGCTCCAAGATGCCGCTCAAAATGGCAATATTCACGTGAATTCTTTGGCTGTAAAGCCAAACTATAAGGTGAAGCCCGATGACGAGATCTCTATCGTACTGCCTTATCCGCAGCGGGAGATCGAGCTGATACCCCAAGATATCCCCCTTGAGATTATCTATGAAGACGATACTATCGTAATCTTGAATAAGGCTGCCGACATGGTGGTGCACCCAGGCTATGGCAATTATTCAGGTACGCTGGTCAATGCGCTGGTCTATCATTTCGGCAAGCTGCCCGAATCGGAAGGCGCCATTCCAAACCGCCCCGGACTCGTGCATAGGCTTGATAAGCACACCACCGGCGTGATGGTCATTGCCAAGACTGAGCGGGCATTGGCCGATCTTTCGCTCCAGTTTTATGAGCGCACCATAGATCGGCGCTATGTGGCATTGGCTTGGGGCGATATAGAAAACGATGGAACGATAGAAGGCCATATCGGCAGGTCATTGAAGAACAGGAAGGTGATGACCGTTTTTCCAGAAGGGGAGTATGGGAAGCACGCCATCACGCATTACCGCGTGCTCGAGCGGCTTAATTATGTGACCCTTGTGGAGTGCAAATTGGAGACAGGCCGCACCCACCAGATACGTGCACATTTTAAGCATTTGGGGCATCCGCTCTTTAACGATCCCGAGTACGGTGGCGATAAAATTCTGAAGGGAACAACATTTTCACGGTACAAGCAATTCGTAATCAATAATTTCGGAATATTGCCCCGGCAGGCGCTCCACGCGAGAGTACTGGAAATAACGCATCCCAAGACCGGTGAGCGAATGCGTTTTGAATCGCCGATACCCGATGATATCGAAGCGGTACTGAAAAGGTGGAGGGATTATATCGAATCCCGGCAAGACTAGGTCGCGGCAGTATCAGGATTGGCTTTTCAGCCATGCGGCAGCAGTGGCTTCCCGTTTTATCTTTCCCGAATAGGTGCGAAGAAATTTTTCGATCCTGATGATGCGTTTTGGCTTTTGATACGGCTCTGAAAATGAAATCTTATCAAGATCAAGGCTTCCATTGCCTTCCAAAAAAACTACGACCTGCTGTCCCAGCGCTTGATGCGGAATGCCATGCACGAAATAACCCGTTTTTAAATAGCCGGAGAGCTGGCCTTCAACTTCTTCGGGAATGATTTTAACTCCTCCCGAATTGATGAGGTGATCTGCGCGGCCCTTCCAGATGAAACCCCCGCCGCTAAGCGCTACGATGTCATTGGTATGCAACTGCCCATCGACTATTCCTTCCCACCTTACTTGTAGTCTGTGCCGGATATCTGCGGTAAGCGCCACGCCGTGCAAGGGCGTATAAACCATCGGTTGCTTATGATCGTCGAGCTTCGCCAGTGCAAAATGCGATAGAGTCTCGGCCATACCAAAGCTGCTGTACGCTGCGATGCTTCGGGTGTCGATCTCGTAGCGAAGTGCGGCTGAAGGTGCTGCGCCACCGAGCAGAAAGGTGGCGCCGGGATGGTTTTTATGGGCACCCGAGCCCAATCCATTTTCCATTTGATAAGGGGTGAGCGGGATGAAGGTATGGTTATGGCTTTCGGCCAATGGATTGCCGGAAGGCTCAAGAACCGTGAGCGGAAAGCCACCGACGATAGCCCGGGCCACCATCATTTTTGCCGCGATATACTTCATGGGCAATGCCAGCAACCCTCGGCTCGCTGAGTGAAGTCCAAAAAAAGCATTGGTGGCGCTTGCACTTTGGTAAACGGCAGTCTTCGTGAAATCAAGTTTTTTGGGCGCCCCTGTGCTGCCAGAAGAGAATACTTCCACACCACGACCCTTATCGAGCAACCCTATGGCAAAGCGAATGGCCATAGATTCACTGTTATTACTGCTCGCAGGGTTCTGGTCGATGGCCGAGCCGGCGTGGTATTCCACACCATTGATGGTGATTTTGGTATGGGCGGCGAAGGGGTTCAAAGCCAATGGGGGAGTTGCCATTTGCGCTCAGCGCGAAAGTAGATTTGATCGCCGTCTACTTCGAGCGGCCCTTCGATATTATTGCTGTAAAGCTGCCCTGTGCCCAGGCCTTGTGGCAAAACGGGCTTCTTGCTTGCAGCGTATTGCGCGATGGCGTTCAGCCCGATATTAGACTCCAGCGCCGATGTGGCCCACCAGATCGCACCGTACTTTTCGGCCAAGGCGATCCACTCATCGCAGGCTACAAAGCCACCCAGCAGGCTGGGCTTTAATATGATGGCCTGCGGACGGATGGTGGCCATGAGCGCTTCTTTTTTCGCGAAAGTATGTACCCCGATCAACTCTTCGTCCAATGCGATGGGAAAAGGTGATTTCCTGCACAGATCGGCCATTGCATCCCACTGCCCGGCTCGTATCGGCTGCTCGATAGAGTGAAGCTCAAAGGCGTGGAGCCGCTCTAACTTATCGGGCGCTTCAGAAGATGTAAAAGCACCGTTGGCATCTACACGAAGCTCGATCTCGCTGGGCGAAAAACGCTTTCGTATTTGCGCAAGCATCTTGAGCTCCTTGTCAAAATCAATGGCACCGATTTTTAGCTTCAAGCAAGCAAAGCCGGCATCTAGTTTTTCTTCTATCTCACGCAGCATTATTTCTTGCCTGTCCATCCATATCAGCCCATTGATCTTGATGCCTTTCGCGCCTTGCGCAAATGGGGTATCAAAGAAATGAGCGAATGACTGGTTTTCCAATTGTTTGTGAAGCTGCTCGACGGCAAATCGAATGGAAGGCCAGGCTACCAAATCTGGAAGGGCGGTACCCTTATTTAATGAGCCTACCACTGTATCGAGCATTGCTTCATAGCCTTTGCGATCATCTACAGAGAGTTTTGGGAGCAAGCCACATTCGCCAATAGCGCATAATTTCTGACTTCGATCGTGTATAAAAATAAACCACGAAGGCTTGGTATTCAGGGTACCACGGGATGTGCCGCGTGTGACATGAAAGTTTAGGATATGTTTTTTCCAGCTGGCTATCATGGTCAGTAATTTAGACCGACACCCATCGTAACGGCAAAGATCAAGGTGCTCAAAGCAAGCTTTTTAAGCTCTTTGTCAAATTCAGATGCGAGGGTGCTTTGCAGTACCACGATCACATTTTGAAGGAGCATGGGCACGGCGATGAGAAATAGAAATTGATAATAGGAATTGAAATTCAGACCGGTATAAATAAAGGCTGCCGCGATGGCGCCCAGTATGAGCAAGGTGTGATAGGCACGTGCTTTGGGAATCCCCAGCATGACCACGAGCGAGCGCTTACCGCCATTCCGATCATTTTCGATATCGCGTAGGTTATTGAGATTTAGCACGCCTGTAGCGAGGAGTCCAATGCTTGCTGCTGGCAGTAGATCGATCCAGCCGATGGTGCCAGTATGCAGGAAAAAAGTGCCACCTACCCCAGCGATGCCAAAGAACAAGAATACGGCAAGGTCGCCCATGCCGCGGTATCCATAAGGTCTCTTGCCGATGGTATAAAATATGGCGGCGAGTATGGCTAGGATGCCAATGATCAGAAAGAAAATAGCAGCGCGCAGTCCGATAGACTCATAGGCGCCATAGAGCAGATAAAGCCCGCTGGCCAGCGATGCAGATGCAAAAATGATAATGGCGAGCTTCATTTGTTTTTCGCTGATCTCGCCGCTCTGCACACTGCGCTCTGGGCCTAGTCGAGTGGCATTGTCGAGCCCACTTTTAAAATCACCGTAGTCATTGGCCAGATTGCTCAATATTTGTAGAAAAAGGGTGGTGCTCAAGGCCGAAATCAGGATGTTAAGTTGAAAACCACCTTCATAAAGCGCTAGCATACTCCCCAAGATAACGCTCGAAAATGAAAGGGGCAGGGTGCGTAAACGAAATGCCCTGAACCAGGACTCTACTTTTGACATCAACGGCGAAGGTCGCAAGAAATGCCAAATAAAACGCCAATAACCGCTGGTAAGTTGGAAGAAAGTGCATGGTCAAGAATATGAATACCGGAATGTTTGAAAGCTTCAAAGGCCGAACCGAATAGCATGGGATAAGGTGATTAAATTTGAGCAATGCCATCCAATCACGAGCTTCAGAAAGCATCATTTCGGTTTTATAAAGATGACCGCGGCTTCTATTATCTGCGGTTGGCCGAAGGTGAAGAATTAAAGATCGATGATATTCTGGCCATTCAAGCGCATGTGGTGGAAGCCTATAAATCAGAGGCGCTGCCCTGGCTTATAGAGTTGGCATACGGAGTCACCGTGCAGGAAGGGCTCGAAGAATATGTCTCAAAGGGAACCAATACCTATTCGAGGGGCAACGCAATTCTCATCTCGACCTTTGCGCATAAATTGATGACCAAATTTTACTTGCGCAGGTATAAGCCCGACCGTCCTACCAAGGTTTTTGGAGATGTATTTGAAGCGCTCGATTGGATCGAAAAGCAGAAGTAGGGACTAGGTCTAAAGAAAACGTCAAATACTTGTGAAGTACAATGTTGCGCCCTGCTGCCAAGGAATTTCTTTGGTGTTGCAGCCATTGGTATTATCACTCTCCTTGGCTTTTGGATGGTTACCGTTTCATCCTTGAAGCAACTGTTCTTTGATAATTCTGAAATACTGCTTCAATGCCACTGGATTTTCTTTTTTGGAAGTGCCGATCTCCAAGACCACTGCGCCAGAGTGGTTAAAAAATTCGGGTAAGATCGCTTCCAAGTCTTCAAGGTTGCAGGCCGATCTATAGTCTAGCCCGAAGGCTTTTACCAGATGGGCGATCGATACGGGGTGGTGGGCTTCAAAAAAAGGCTCAAGCTCGGCAGTGGTATCCGGACCTTCAATGATCCTGAATATCCCGCCGCCGCTATTGTTGATGACGATTATTTTTAGATTTTGCGGAAATGCTCTATTCCAGAGTCCGTTAGAATCGTAAATGAAAGCGACATCACCGCTGATGAGCAGGTGGTTTTTGTCCTTTTCGCTCGTTGCAAAACCCACGGCAGTGCTGGTACTGCCATCGATCCCGCTCGTGCCCCGATTGGCCAGGTAAGTAAGGGATTGATTTCGATCGAAAAGCTGGACATAGCGCACCGGCGAGCTATTGGCCAAGTGCATTATGGTATCCTTGGGAATGGCCGCTACGAGCCTTGAAAAAACCTTTAGATCGCTGTACGGGATCGTTTCTATGGCCGTGGCATGTCCTACTTTTGCATTGGCGGCAAGCCTAAGCCAATCAGATCGATAGCTGGATGCCGATGGCTTGAGTCCATCTTGCAAACTCTCCAAAAAATGCTCGGGCGGGCATAAAAACTCTTCGGAAAGTACTTGATACATATCTTGACCAGTGGCAAAAGGATCGAGGTTCCAATGCTCTTGGGGCGGAAATTTTCGGACAGCTGCTTTCAGCTTTTTAGAGATTATTTGACCGCCAAGTGTAATGAGCAGATCGGGCATAAGTGGCGCAATCCATTCAGGTTCAGACTCAATAGGGGCGATGAGCCGATCTATCGCCGCGATGCTATTGGGCAGCCGTAGATTACCGGTATTTTCTGAGATGATAATGACATCATCGAAACCGGAGAGCTTGCCGAGCAAGGACTCCAGCTGCTCACTGGGGTTCATTTGGCCTGCGATGATCATTACCTTTTTATAGGTATTGAAGCGATCGGTATAGCCACTTAATTCAAACTTGATCTGTGCACCGCTGGCATGGCTGTGGTAAAAGCGCGGCGTAGCCGACGCATCGTAGGTTTTGGTTTGATAAAGGGGCTCACCGGCGGGAACATTTAAGTGCACCGGGCCGCGGGTTTTGGTAAGCGCATTATTAAATAGTTCGCTGAGGCGGCGGGTTATATGCCATCGGTCTTCGTCGGTCTGAGGCTCTGCAATGAGCGACCATTCATCGCGAATAAAATTTGAAAATATACCTTCTTGCCTGATGGTCTGACCATTGCCCTGATCGATCCATGCCGCTGGCCGATCGGAAGTGATGGCTATAAGCGGTATTTTTTGATAATACGCTTCCGTCAAAGCCGGAGCGAAATTTACGGCCGCGCTGCCACTTGTGCAGCATACCACCACCGGCTTCTTGCTGGCCTGCGCCATGCCCATGGCGAAAAAGGCGGCGCTGCGCTCGTCGGCCAAGCTGGTGCAGGTGAAATAACCGCATCGATTAAAAGAAATGGTGAGCGGTGCATTTCGCGAGCCAGGACAGATCACCACTTGCTCTACCCCATAATGGCGGCATGCCTCGATCAGATAGTAGATGCCTTCCTTATCGCTTATTTCTATGCCTTTCGTTTTACTCATTCAAAATACGGACGAGGGTTTGCGCCTTATTTTCAGTTTCCTGCCATTCGGCTTCCAGTTCAGAAAGCGCTGTAATGCCCCCACCTACAAATAAATAAAGATTGGAACCTTCTATTTTCATGCAGCGCAGATTTACGAAGATATCTGCATCGGTCTCTGAAGTAGTGCCGATAAGGCCGGTATATAGCAGGCGCTCATGGGCTTCGGTGCGGTAGATCAAATCTATGGCTTCGGCCACCGACCAGCCGCCTACTGCCGGAGTAGGGTGGATTTTTTTTAGTAATTCGTTCAGGTCGACAGGGCGTTTTAAGTTGAAATCAAAAACTGTTTTCAAATGTGCCACTTCGCCCGCTTCGTGTTTTTTGGGGCTGCTCTCATCCATGTGGGCGGGTGCCAATCCTGCCAGAACTTCGCGCAAGTGGCGCGATACCCATTCCTGCTCATCGCGGTCTTTTTGGCTCCATTCATGGTGGGCAGAATCTATGGACTTGGTGCCGGCGAGGCTCATGGTCTGATACTTTTCGCCCCGCTTTTTTAGCAAATATTCCGGTGTGGCACCCACCCAAAGTCCGGCACTGGGGTGCAAGATCAGGTAGGTAAAGGCATTGGGATTCCGCTTGCCCAGTTTTGTGAAGAAGGGGAGCGGCGCGAAATCTACCGGTTTATCTTCTCGCTTAATACGTGACAAGATAGCTTTTTGAACCGCGCCGTTCTTGATTTCATCCTTGATGGAGTTGAAATTTTTGGTGTAAGCCTGAAAACTGGTTTCTTCACAATTGGTAATTTCCGAACCGACTTTTGGCAGTACGGCCAGATCCATAGCCTCGTTATACAGGCTATAACGTATTTCGGCAGGATTGTCATTCCATCCACTTACCAAAAGTGTTTTGCCCGACGGCGTACTTCCTTCTTTCGTGTAAACGTACAGCTCGAGAGCAGATTCATCGGGTCTGCGCAGCAGGCAGAAAGGAGTAGAAAGCGCCAAGAGTTGCGCTGCGCGTGCCTTTATTTCGATGACCGGTTCGAGCACCAATTTTAAGATTTATAGAGAATCATAGTCGTCATGCGGCAAGTCGATAGAAGGCGCTCGTCATCATCGTACGCCTTTATCTCCCAAACATGGGTGGTCCTGCCGCGGTGCACCAAGACGCCGCGGGCGCGCACGCTGCCTTTTTTAGTGCTTCGTATATGATTTGCATTTATTTCGAGACCTACCACCCCTGAGGCTTTCCCCTGGGTGAAAAAATAGCTGCCCATGCTGCCCACCGATTCTGCGAGCGCTACGGTAGCGCCGCCATGCAGTAGCCCTTGGGGCTGGTGCACTGCGCTATTTACAGGCATGGTAGCTTCCAAAAAGTCGTCGCCAAAATTGGTGAAGGTGATGTTCAGCGTTTCCAGCAATGTGTTTTGAGAAGAGGCATTCATTTGCCGGAGCACTTCAGATCGATCCAAGTTTTTAATTTTACCGCAAATATAAGGTTACGGTATTAACGCGCTAAAACTGCTTTGGTTTGCGTAGCGCTGCATTCTCAAGCTGAAAAATAGAAGATGGATCAAGAGCGAAAGCTGCGCATATTATTGGTAGAAGATGAGCTAAGCCTGCTGGAAGTAATCCAGATGAACTTGAAGCTCGAAGGCTATGATGTTACGGTCGCACAGAACGGTAGGGATGCTTTGGAGCTTTCGCGAAATGCCCGCTTCGACCTTTGTATCCTTGACGTGATGCTACCAATTCTTGACGGCTTTGCAGTATGTAAGGCCATAAGGCTGGAGAATAATAAGGTGCCGATCTTATTTTTAAGTGCAAAGTCGACCGGTGCAGACCGCGTGATGGGGCTTAAGCTGGGGGGTGATGACTATCTCACCAAGCCCTTTAACCTGGAGGAGCTACTGCTGCGCGTATCCAATTTAATGCGGCTCTACCGCAAGGGGGATCCCGATACCAAGCTGGCCGATGCCTTTTCTTTTGGTTCCAATCACATAGACTTCAACACGTTTGAAGTGGCGACGTTTGAAGGCAAGAAACTCACCCTCACAAAACGGGAGATTATGCTTCTTCGGTTTCTGATAGAGCGGGAAGGGCAGGTGGTCTCTCGCGAAGAAATTCTGGAGACGGTCTGGGGGTATGATGTCTACCCATCTACGCGCACGATAGACAATTATATTCTGGCCTTCCGGAAATATTTTGAAGAAAATTCACGCGATCCCCGCTATTTTCAGTCGATAAGGGGTGTGGGGTATAAGTTTTTAAGTTCCTGACAATGTATATATTACAAGAAATCAGAAATTATTCCCAATCTTTCTTCACCCAAAAGGCAACCTTTTATATTGCCCGCGTCTATTAAGTGGTTTCAAATTTTCCTTGCAGGTTTTAGAGCGCTCTTCGGAGCGCTTTAATTTTTTCAGCCTGTTTCTAATTTTACCCGACCGACTTTCTAAGCCTTTTCCTACTCGTAGTCGGCGTATTTATAATCCATGTTTTTACTTAGCGATTCTTCGGGATCGAGCATTGCGCGAAGCACATCTTCGATAAAATTATGGAAAGCGTCGTTTTCTGATGTGTCACCTTTCGAATAGCTACGTTTAAAATTTCTCTTCTTCGGAGCCGGCAGCGAGATTATCTGTGCGTCAATCTGCGCATCGGGATAATGATCTGCCGCCATCCAATTATATACCGCGAGCTGCACGGCTTTCGGCTTTTTGGCAGCCGATTCTAGCGTCCACTTCCTTTCCGTTACATCGGCATCTTTGATGGAGCCTGTCTTATAATCGACGATCATGAGCTGCCCATTCCGGCGCTCTACCCTATCTGCAAATCCCTTAAACCGCGCCGCTATACACTCCCCATTTAGTGTAAGCTTCACGGTTTTTTCGAGTTTCAATTCAGAGTCTAAATATTCTACCTTCTCACCTTTGGCGATAAGCCGCTTCTCTTCATGCAGGTAGTTGTGGAGCATGATGCGTGCCGTCTCCAGGTGAATTTTGTTGAGCCCAAATTCAAATTCTTCATTGGGCAGGTAATGCTTAAACTGCTCATCGAGCATACGGTCTTTCGCTTCGATGATTTTCTGCATTATCGATTCGTCAAGGAGCTTGAGGTGAAAGGGTTTATACAGTTCTTCGAGCGTACCATGCACCACCGTGCCAAATTCTGCCACGTCAACCCCATCTGTTTCGGGCTGCCTGAGCCGGAGAATATAGCGGTAGTACCATTCCAATTTATCGGCGAGGAATAGATTTATCGATGAGATGGAAATACCGCCTTCGATGTGCTTTTTGATTTTTTCTAGAATATCCGGCGATTTTGCCACTTCCTTTATTTGCACTTCAAAATGGTGCGCCCCTTGCTGGAGATGCTGCTCCGTAAGCTTGAGATTGGGATTGGCCGCTTTCAGGAAATAAGAGATTTGATGGAGGTATCTGCTCTTTTCACCGGCATTTAACCCTTCATCGTTGGCATCAAAAATGGCGTGCACCGTATTGGCGTGCTGGAGCAATCGATAGAAAGAATAGGCATAGACGGCTTCTTTTTCGCGCCTTCCGGCAAGGCCGTGCACGCGTTTTATCTCAAAGGGAATGAAGCTCTCCAAGTTGGCTTTTTGTGGAAGCACACCTTCATTTGCAGAGCAGAAGATGACGCGCTCGAAGTCGAGACCGCGGGTTTCCAAGAGTCCCATGATCTGCAGGCAGTCGGTGGGTTCACCTATTAGGTCGACTTCGGCGCTGAGCAATGAGCGCATTATAATGGCTTTCAATACCGAAATATCAAGCAGGGAGGCCTTGGCATATTGCGTCAATTGATGGGTCACGCGGCTTATCTCGTTGCATCCTAGGTCGGCCTGTAGTGCTGCGATACTCCGTTCTTTGGGTAAGGAGTCACGTACCATTTCAAATAATCGCGCCAGCGCCGGGAGCTGCTTTTCTGGGACTGCCATCCAAAAGTCGATACAGGCTCCCAGCCATTGGGGCTTGGTGTTAGAAAGCTCGCGCAGCGCTTCATCATTACTATA
This sequence comes from uncultured Cryomorphaceae bacterium, assembly GCA_963836915.1. Classification (GTDB taxonomy): domain Bacteria; phylum Bacteroidota; class Bacteroidia; order Flavobacteriales_D; family Cryomorphaceae; genus Cryomorpha. Next base: position 3,214,994 of record CAWILH010000002.1, read on the forward strand.
ATTTCCTTTAAAAGGCGGTGCAAACTCTTTGTTGCCGCTCAGCTGATTGGTAAAGGGGTGGCCAAAAAATTCGTTGATGAGCACTGCCCGGAACATCGTCTTCTCACCATCTATATAGCGCTGTTGAGCCACAGTAAAGATGGCTTCTACCCACGAAAAGAACGTAGAGCTGCGCACCGGGACCCCCATGGTGATATTGGCCGACCCGATAAAGTCGGGCAAGGCGTCGAGCACGGGAATCAGTAAGTTTTCATCGGCGAGCACGAGCACCGTTTTGGCCAATTCTTCTGGCGTAAGACCTTGCAATATGGCTGCGGCAGCATCGGCCTGCCCGATCTGGTGGGGAGATTCTACGATAGCGATGTCGATTGATTTTTCTTCGAGCGAGATCTGGGTATCGATCGTTTCTCCAAGTTTTTTGGCCAGGTTGCGCTTTAGGAAAAGTCCCGCATGGTGGTTGGGCTGATCCATGTAGTGCCGGTCGGTATCGTAATATATTTTGCCGAGAGCGAGCGATTCAATTTTTTTAAGCAGCGCTATTTCCGCATTCGAAAATGCGTTGAAACCAGCTACGATGATGTGTTTTGCACCGAGCGTCGACCCGATATCATTTGCCCTTGATGCACGTGCGGCAATCAGCCCGGGATAGCCAAGGCCCATTTCGATCATTTTCTGGTTATAGCACTTATGGATTTTGGGCAGGCGGTTCCAAAATTCCTGATACCGAACTTGGCGCTCGGTGAGTGGCTCGTTCAGAAAACTGAAATGCTCGATTTCGGTGTATTGATTCAGTTGCTTAAAGAATACATCGGTATCTACGAGCTGTGATTCGAGCTCATTAAAATCACGGAGCAGCAGATCGCACCAACCGAAAAAATCACTGATCGGCTGTGCCTCTGCCCCAAGCACTTCTGTGTAGGCCGCATAGCTAGCAAAGCGCATTTCGGTATGGTCGGCAGCGCTGAGATTGGTAAGGTTTTCGGTGAGTTTATTGAGCGTGGTGAAGCGCGGGAGCCACTTGGTTTCTGCTGCATTCCCAGCCAATCTTTGTTTCAGGTAGGTGGCGCCCCGTTGGGTGGGAAGCACCACCAAGCAGTCGACCATAGGATGGGGCGCATGCTCTATTTCTTGCGCGATGTGATCTAGGAAACCCAATTAATCTTATTTTATCAATCGGGCTAAGGTAATCTACCTTTTCAAAATCGAAGGATAGACCGGAATGAATTTACTTCTTTTTCAAGCCATTCTTCAAAAATTGTACGTACTCTTTCAGTCCGTCTTTCGACGTAAAGATCTTTCCTAGTTCACTTACCAGGGTTGTTTCCTTGCGTTCGTCGTCGGCTTCTTTCTGGATATTCCGCGGTTTATAATCATCAGGATTTTCTCCATCTTTTGCCAACTTATCGGCAAATTCAAATAGCGCCTTTGCCTGTTTATGATAACCCAATTTCTCCTGAAGGAGACCCAGATTATTATGGGCTATTGCATCGTCGGGATCGAGCTTTATAGCCCGCTCATAATCGTCTATCGCACCCTGTACATCGCCAGAAGCATCCTTGATATACGCCCTGCTGGCATACCGATAGGCATTTTTTGGCTCCAGCACTTGCGCCCTGTCCATATCTTGCAGCGATGGCTTGAGCTCGCCCATGTGGTAATAGGCCACAGCGCGCTCGGCAAAGAGATCGGCCAGCTCACCCCCTTCGGCTATGGCTCGGGTGTACCAATAAATGGAATCTTTGTAATTTTCCTCACCATAGTATTTTTCGGCTTTTAGTATGTACTTATCTTTGTCGGGCATAATGGGTTTAGATATTGAGTTTCCGCTTTTCCGCAAATACTCCAACAACAAATCGTACTTCAAAGTTTTAGATCGCCAAAGGTTTGAAGAAATAACTACGCTCGGCAGTCATTATTGGGTACACCACTTCGAAGCTAAGATACTGCCCGATAGGTATCTCGTGCTAGATATCATAGCCAGGGCAGGGGGAAGGTGGGAAGCGATTTCCGAAACGGAATACGACGAGTTTAAGTTAAGGTGCCAGAAGGAATACAATTTACGCGTTTAATAGACCAGGATTTATCGGTTCATCTTTGGGATGGTGGCATTGATTGACTAAATTTACGCGCATGACGGATGCCACTCTCTGTGGTTTTTTTCGTCAAGGCATAGCAAGCAGAGAAACTTTGTGAAACCGATACGCTTCATATCCATCCTTTTTTTATTGGCTTTTTCGAGCGCAGAAGCGGCGCATATCATTGGTGGAGAGATGTATTACGATTGTATCGGCGAGAATGAATACGCCTTTACCATGAAGCTCTTTCGCGATTGTAATAGCACTGGAGCCCCCTTTGACGCACCGGCGTTTTTCTCGGTTTATGATCAAAATGGTGTGCTTATTTCAAATTTTACGGAGGATATTGACAATGTCACTCCCATTACCCCCGATCTGAGTTCGCCCTGTATCTCCTTCCCACCCGATATTTGTGTGCAGCAAGGGACGTATAATTTCATAGTGAACCTGCCAAATAATACGGAACCTTACCAAGTAGTCTATCAGCGGTGCTGCCGCAACCAGACCATCCTTAACCTTACCAATCCCGGTGACCAAGGGCTTACCATCGTCGCGCTTGTACCGGCATTACCTTTTGACGACTGCAATTCGCGGCCACGCTATACCAACTTCCCGCCGCCAGTGCTCTGTGCACAGGAGTTTTTAGAATTTGACCACAGTGCCACCGACCCCGATGGCGACTCGCTCGCCTACTCACTCTGCTCTCCCTTTATCGGAGCCACGCCAGATAATCCCGCTCCAGGAGTGGCATCCGCACCACCTTATCAGACCGTAGTTTGGGGTGCCGGATTTCAGGCCACCTCTCCGCTCAATGCCGATCCGGGATTGACCATCGACCCCATCACAGGGTTGCTTTCCGGCACGCCTACCCAGCTAGGCCAATTTGTAGTCGGCGTATGTGTGGAAGAGTGGCGCAATGGCCAGCTGCTCAGTGTCAATACCCGTGACTTTCAGTTTAATGTGGCCTTCTGTGAGCAGCTCTCCGTGGCTACGCTGGCACAGCCCGAAGAAGGGGATCTATGCCAAGACTTGATCTTTGACTTTGAGAATCTCAGCGACCCTAACAATACTTTTTTATGGGATTTTGGCGACCCCACTACCACTACCGACATCAGCGGACTTTACAGCCCCAGCTATACCTACCCCGATACGGGCACCTATACCGTGCAGCTTATCACCAATCCAGGGTTCTTCTGCTCTGATACGGCCACCCTTATTCTTCCGCTTTATTACGAGACACAGATCGACGTGCAGATTGCGAGCTTCGAATGCATCGATGGCATACAGGTTTTTAATTTTGCCGCGGCGGGGGTCTTTAACGAAGAGTCAGCTGAGATCATTTGGAATTTTGGCCCAAATGCCACTCCTTCGGCTGGCTCGGGACTCGAAGTGGCAGGTATTACTTTTTCCAATGTCGGCCCGCAAGAGATTGATGTTCAGGTGGTAGATAATGTCTGTGACTCTCAGGATGCTGTAACGGTAAACATTCCAGAACCCCCCGATATTTCGATCGATCCACAGGAAGTTTTCTGCAATGGGCTGAATTATCAGTTTACGCAGACGAGTGCCAATGCATCGCTGTACAGCTGGGATTTTGGAGTGGACGGCATTGATACCGATGTGAGCAGCCTTGCGGCTGCAGGCTTTACCTTTCCCGAGCCAGGAAATTATACGGTCACCCTTACGGCAAATACTCCCCAAAACTGTCCAGTTACGGTGACCGAAGATTTTGACATCCGAACCCTGCTCGCCCCACAGATTGCTCCCAATGATATCGCTTGCCTAGAAGGCAATTCGATCGATTTTGAAGCAGCCGGCAGTTTTACTGCGCAGGCACAGTTTGCTTGGACTTTTGATAGTGCCAATCCCGGGTCGAGCACTGCCCAAAACCCTACGGGCATCTCATTCGAATCTGCCGGTACCCATGATGTAAGTGTGGCGGTAAGCGAGAATGGATGCACCCGCTCGGCCGAGCGGCCCATGGTAATCCATGCCAATCCGATAGCCGATTTTGCGGCTGGCCCGCTAGAAGGCTGTGTGCCTCTGGTGGTAAATTTTAATGATCAGTCCCTTACGGAAAGTTCCTCCGTGGCTTATGATTGGGATTTTGGTGATGGCGGCACGTCTACTTCGCGCAATGCTTCGCACGAGTACACCAGCCCAGGCACGTATTCAGTAAGTTTCAATCTTGAAAATTTAAATGGTTGTATCGATTCCGACTTTAAGCAGCGCAATGCTATCATTGAAGTGACCCCTTCGCCCACTGCCATTTTTAAAATTGAGCCACCCATTGTATCTGCCGTCGATCCTACATTTGATATCATTGGGCTAAGCATCGGAGCTACATCATGCAGCTATCTCCTTGATGGGCAGATCGTAGAAGACTGCGACTTCACCCATACGCTAGATAATGTCGTTCCACAGACCATCATGCTCACCGTAAAAAATGAGTTTGGCTGCATATCGCGCGCCGAAGGGGATATCCGTATATCGGATCACTTAATTTATATTCCCAACAGTTTTACTCCCGATGAAGATGGGCTGAATGATATTTTCCGTCCTGTAACTACGGGCGTGGTAAATTTAGAGATACTCATCATAGACCGTTGGGGCACAACAGTATATCATAATCGGAATGAGACCATCGGTTGGAATGGTCAGAGTCCGAATGAAGATTATTATGCTCCAGCAGCCGTCTATCAGTACATTATGCGGGTTACAGATAATCTGGGATGGAATTTTGAGTATGTTGGCTCCGTAAGATTAATCAGATAAAGTTATGAAGCGTATTCTCGTCGTTTTATTGGTGTTGATCGCAGTAGGAGTTGCGGTTTTTTTTGTGCTTGATGAGCCGCTGCCTTCCGGCAAAGAAGATGGTGAAGCAGAGCTACTGGCCGATAAGATGCTCGATGCGATAGGGTTTGATGCTTGGCAGAATATTGATTTTCTGGCCTTCAGCTTCAGGGGCGCCCATCATTATGTATGGGATAAAAGCAAGGATTACGTAGAAGTACGTTGGGATGAAACACGTGTATTGATAGATACGAAGACGGTTACAGGCCTTGCTTTTAAGAAGGGTGAACCCCTTTCGGGAAAAGAGAAAGGAGAAGCGTTTGACATGGCCTGGAGCTATTGGTGCAATGACTCATTTTGGCTGAATGCACCGGCCAAAATACGCGATGCCGGAACCACTCGGGAGATTGTCGAAGAAGATGCTAGGGCTTCCCTTCTGGTGCGGTACAGCGCTGGCGGTGTTACCCCTGGCGACGCTTATCTATGGCGTCTCGATGAAGATGGCAGGCCTACATCCTATAAAATGTGGGTCTCGATCATACCGCTGGGTGGGGTGGAAGCCAGCTGGGACGAATGGGAAGATCATGGCGGGGCGCAAATAGCTACATCTCATGAGATGGGACCGCTCACTATTCCTATCCAAGGTTTGAAAAGCGGTGGCTCGCTGGCCGACCTTGGTTTGGATGGGCAGCTATTTGACCCTTTGCGGAAGCGGTAAGCCCTAAAAAATCAAGCGCATATCTATATGGTCTATCCCATCCCACGGGTAGGTCTCGCTGATCTGCTCAAAGCCCAGTTCGGAATAAAACTTCTGCAAATAGAGCTGCGCCGCTATTTTTACGGAAGTGCATTTCAACTCCTGATCAATAAATACGAGTGCCTTCATCATCAGTATTTTACCATAGCCAAGTCCACGTAATTTTTGCACCACTGCCACCCTTCCCACACTCGCCTCGGGATAGATCGATCCTTCGGGGGCGATGCGCGCGGTGGCCTGAAGATCTCCATTTTCATTTTTACCAAGTACCTGCCAGCACCCCGGGTCGTGGCCGTCAATCTCGGGATATGGGCAGGACTGCTCCACCACGAATACGTCTACCCGAAGCTTCAGCAGGTCATGTACTTCCCGATTGGTCAAATCCTGAAAACGGCTTATCTGCCATTTGATGGTTGGCTTTTGTGGGGCGGTCATTTCTACTTACTTTAGAGATCAAATATAAGAGGCTATGTGTGGAAGGTATGTCGTGATTTCAAAAGTGGTGGAGATCGAAGAGCGTTTTGGCGTGAAAGCACAAAGCCCCTTTCCGCCCAATTTTAACATCGGCCCCGGTTCTATGGCGCCGGTCATCACTGATCTGGAGCCGGATAAGCTCCAGCTTTTCACTTTTGGGCTCACCCCTTTCTGGGCCAAGAAGAAGATGTACTTTTTCAATGCCCGAGCCGAAGGGGATCATAATTCTCGTAATGATCCCAATTATACCGGAGCGCAAGGCATCATTTCAAAACCTGCTTTTCGAAAGGCCATACGCAGCCAGCGCTGCCTAGTGGTGGCCGACAGTTTTATAGAGGGCACCACGAAAGAAAAGCTCGATAAGCCATTCCTGGTGCATCTTTCCAAGGGTAGCCGGCCGTTTGCATTTGCCGGGATCTGGGATGAATGGGTAGATCAATCTTCGGGAGAGATTTTGCAGTCTTTTGCCATAATCACCACCACGCCAAACGATCTTCTCCAGCTTTTACCGCATCACCGATCGCCCGTTATTTTGCCGAAAGGCAAGGAAATGGACTGGCTCAATCCCGACCTGCCGCTCTCCGAAGTTACCGCCTTGCTGCGCCCTTATCGCGATGATGACATGAATGCATATCCGATCTCGACCGCCATCAAAAACCCGAGAAGCAATGGAAAGGAACTCCTGCAGCCCACGGGGCCTGCGGTTGCCACACGCCATTCGCTTCGGCTTGAGCAGGAATTGATGCTCGAAGGGATGGGGATCACCCAAGCCCGAAAGCGCAAATGAACGCTTTCCTTCTCCCGGTACTCAAGGTTACTGTGGCTTTCGCAATGTAAAGCGCAGGTAGAGAAAACCCAATAGAGATGCAGTAAATGAAGCGGTGAGAATACTTATTTTGGAAATTGAAATTGCCCCCGGTTCTGCAATGGCGAGATTGGTGATAAAGAGCGACATGGTAAAACCAATGGCGGCAAGCATTGAAACACCAAAGATATTGCTCCAGCTCAAGGCTTTTGGCAGCTCTCCAAGTCCGAGTTTTACACTGCCCCAGGTGAAGAGCATGATGCCGCTGGTCTTTCCCAAGAGCAGCCCCAAGGTAATGCCCAGCCCGAGCGGATCACGGAAGGGTTCCAAAATATTGTCGGGGATTACGACCCCTGCATTTGCCAGTACAAATAGTGGCACCACCACAAAAGTGCTAAAGGTGCTGAGACCATTCTCAAGCCTTATCAGAGGTGGGTTGGAGCGCTTGGTCTCTACACGGATATTTTCGATAAGGTCGCGCTGGGCTTTTTCGGTAAGCGGATTTTCACGCTCTATCTGTGTTTCAGAGAGTGAGTTGGTGCGTAGCTTGAGCAATCTCAAAAAGGTATCGCTCTTAAATTTTGGATAGACCGGTATGGTCATTGCAAATAGCACGCCTGCGATGGTAGGATGTATGCCTGAGTACAGAAAGCATACCCACATAATAATGCCCGGAATGAAGTAAACCCTTAGAAAATTAACCTTGGCCAGACCGATTGCCATAAGGCTGATGAAACAGAGAATACCGCCGCCAAGCCAATAAAGATCAACATCGTGGCCATAGAAAAACGCAATGATAAGTATCGCTCCCAGATCGTCAAAAATGGCCAGCGCCAATAGAAACAACTTTAAGGAAGCTGGCACCCGGCTGCCTAGTAGCGCCAGTATACCTAGCGAATAGGCTATATCGGTAGCCACGGGTACGCCCCAGGCATGAATGTGGGGCTGATCCCAATTAAAGAATAGGAATATGAGCCCCGGAACGAGCATACCACCTATGGCGGCCATCAAGGGCAGCGAAGCCTTGCGCCAAGTGGAGAGCTCTCCCACCGCGATCTCCCTTTTGATCTCTAGCCCCGCTACGAAGAAGAAGATGACCATCAAGCCATCATTGATCCATTTTTTAAGGCTCAGGTTTATTCGGATGCCATCTTTAAAGCCTAAGAAAAATTTGGTTTTGAGCAGCTCCGTAAAATCTTCTCCTATACGGCTATTCACTACAATGAGCGCCACGATGGTGAGCAAGATAATGGCTATACCGCCCCATAGGCCTGTCTCACGGGTAGGTATAAGGTATAGCGACGATCTACTTGGCGAGAATGCTTTCTCTTCTTTTTGGTCTTCGGTTTCTGGCAATGAAATTATGTTCTAAATAAGCTCGGTAAGTATAATGAGAATTTTCGAGCGATGTTCGATGTCGCACCATTTGAGAAGCAAAATGTAGGGGTTGGACTCAGGTATGATTGTGATTTCGGGTCTGCGAGAAGGAATGCTTCATGTGCGGCACATGATAGATGGCAGCTTCGGGGGAAGGGCCACAGGCAGGATTTGGAGATCTATTTTGGCGAAAGCCATACCCAAAGAGACTTTTTTTTTAAAAATGGTTGCCTGAGAATACGGATTTAATTCGAGCCTAGCTTGTATTCTTTTAAGACGGCATTGTTGATGAATTACACGATGGGCTAGCCTTTTGCAGGGGCGATCGTCCCTATATTCGTAGCAGAAAATCAAGCTATGTTCAGTATCGTAGAAAGTCTTGTATACCGTGAAGAAGAAGAGTATTCAATAGCGCCACAGCTCAATGCCGATGGCCGCGCACTGGAAGTAGATTTCAGCCTTCCGGCAAATAGAAAAGTAGGCCTAGCATTGGTAAGAACAGGAGTGAGAAAAAGCGATGCGGTAACCTTTTACAAAACTGGTGAGCGCGCCGAAATACCCCTTCAAAATTTTTCGGAAGATTCTTTTACCCTCAAAGTTTCTGATGAAGATGGGAAGCCTATGGCCGAATATTACCTGATGCGCTGCTTCTGCTAAATACATTACTGATTCCATTTCGCCACCGGTTCCAACCGCCACTGTAAGTTTCTGATCGCTTTTAATTCTTTGACGTACTTTCGTCGATCCATCACTACTTTTAAATTTCAGAATGATCATTCGCCACACCGCACTTATTTTAGGTGCATTTCTCATAGCGTCAAGCGCCGCATATTCCCAAAAAGATAAGAAATACACGGATGAGACCGTATCTTACGAAGCCGTAAAGGCCGGGATCGGATTTCTGGCTTCCGATGAGCTCCGCGGGAGAGATACCCCATCGCCGGGGCAAGATGTGGCAGCGCGGTATTTGCAGACCAGACTGCAGTCATTTGGTGTGTTTAAGGCGCCAGGCATGGAGACTTACCTGCAGCCGGTCCATATGATGTCGAGCTCGGCACCCAAGGAAGGGAGCTTTGCTTTTGGCGATTCTACGTATAATTTTAAAGAAGACCTGATACTGATATCAGGTGGCGAGCTCAAAGCCGATGCGGAGCTTATTTACCTTGGCTATGGCGATCAGTCGGCCTTTGACTCGGTAAGTGTGATAGGCAAAATAGTGGTCACACAGGCCGGGGTAAAAGGCGAACCGGGAGCCAGGGCCGCATTCAAAGCAGGTGCCGAGAAGCGCGAGCGTGCAAAGGCAGCAGGCGCCATCGCCTTACTGGAGCTTTATAACTTGCCCCAGCCGACTTGGAAAATATTGCAGTATTACCTCGGGGGAAAAAATGTAGCACTCGACTTTGGCAGGGAAGACGATGAAGAAACCTTTCCGCATCTTTGGATCGATGACGCTGCCAACCTGAAGCGGCCTATCTTCAGATCGCAGTCGGGCAGTGCTTCGCTCGATGTGAAGGGTGCTAAAGAAGAGCGCTTTACCGTGCACAATGTGATCGGTTATGTAGAAGGTACAGATGCCAAGCTGAAAGATGAAATAGTGATCTACTCCGCTCATTATGATCATGTGGGCATCGGCGCTCCAAATGCCGAAGGCGACAGCATCTACAATGGTACGCGCGATAATGCGATCGGCTCCATTACGGTGGTAGAGGCCGCCCGCAATATTGCAGCCCATCCCTTAAAACGAAGCTCGATGTTCATCTTTTTTACTGGTGAAGAAAAAGGACTGCTCGGCAGCGAATGGTACGTGGAGCATCCCGTGGTGCCATTGGAGAAGGTGGTGTACTGCTTCAATAGCGATAATGCCGGCTATAATGATAAGACCCTCGCTACGGTAATCGGGCTTGAGCGCACCACTGCGCGGCCGGTGCTCGAAAAGGCAGCAGAGACCTATGGCCTCACCGCCAATGTTGATCCGGCGCCCGATCAGAATCTTTTTGACCGTTCCGACCAAGTTAGCTTTGCCAAGAAAGGAATTCCGGCTCTTATGTTTATGCTCGGGCTATCGTCTTTTGATGATGCTGTGATGGCTTTTTACCATCAGCCAGATGATAATCCCGACTCGGTAGATTACGATTACCTATTCAAGTTTACCAAAGCATACGTTTACGGCTGCCGGCTGGTAGGTAATATGAAGGAGCGGCCCTATTGGATCGAAGGCGATAAATACTACGAAGCGGGCCAAGCGCTTTATCGTTGACAGCTTTCGGTGATTATTGTTGCCCTTGGGAAGCTCTTTGCCAAAAGTCGGTCTTAAAATCTTGGAGTGGCTTAGGCTTCCGCCAATAGAGCATCGTAACGCAAAATGCGGTGTCCCAAACCGGTTTTTATGGCTTCAGCCATCATGCTTTTGGCAACATCCCTAGCTTGAATGGGTCTGTATTTGCGCAAGCTGCCGAGCATAAGGGGAGCAATTAATCTCATGGCCACGGTACCTATTTTTTCGCCTATGCGCCGCTCATCACGGGAGCCAAGCAGAAGCGATGGCTGCATGATCACCAAATCAGCAAATGCCAAGTCTCCCAGCGCATGCTCCATCTCTCCCTTTACCTTATTGTAGAATATAGATGAGCTGGCATTTGCGCCCATAGCGCTGACCACTAAAAATTTGCGAACCCCATTCTTCTTTGCGGCTGCTGCCAATCGCACGACATAATCATAATCAACCTTGCGAAATGCCTGCTTGGAGCCTGCCGCCTTCATGGTAGTGCCGAGGCAGCAAAACACGGCATCCACTTTGGCGGTAGCCTGTAATAGCTCGGGGTCTGACTCAAAATCCACTTCAATCCATTTCACCTTCCCGTCATCTGCACGCCGGTGCCGGGTGAGGGCATTTACCGACGTGAATACGCTGTTTTCTTGCAGCATTTCCACGAGAAGACCGCCTATGAGACCTGTGGCTCCGGCTACCGTACAGCGCATCATTCGCTGGCCATAGGTTCTACCCAATCGCCATGGGTTCGGATCAACTCTATCAGTTCATCTACCGCTTCCGCAGAAGGTACATTGCGCTTTACCACTTCTTTTTCTTTATAGAGTGTGATCTTTCCGGGGCCTGTGCCCACATAGCCATAATCGGCATCGGCCATCTCGCCGGGACCATTTACGATGCAGCCCATTATCCCGATTTTAATCCCTTTCAGGTGGTCGGTACGGGACCGTATCTTGGCGGTGGTTTCCTGAAGGTCAAAAAGAGTTCGGCCGCAGCTCGGGCAGGAGATATATTCCGTCTTGCTAATGCGGGTGCGGGCGGCCTGTAAGATCCCAAAGGAGAGTGCATTTTGGGCTTTTGCTTCAAGCGTATCTGAATTGATCCATAGGCCATCGCCCAAGCCATCTATGAGCAAGGCGCCAAAATCGGTGGAAGCATATAGCTGTAGTTTCTCCTTATCCAAGGTTTTATAATCCTTATGGAGAATGACCGGAGCGGTGCAACCGGCATTGATCAGCTCAATAAAGGCGCGTCTCAGAGCGGCCAAGGTATGCTCGTGGGCAGTGCTTAGTAGTATCACTGTTTTGGCGGAAGCCCGGAGCTTACGTATAAATGAAGCCCGGTAGATATCTTCATCGGTGGCCGATACAAAATTTAAATTTGGGCTTAGCTCCCCTTTTTCTTCGAACGAAGCCGACGAAAGAAGGGGATATAAACGCTCCTTCTTGGCATCGGCTCTATAGAAATCTTCATCGACGATAATTCCCAAGGTGCCGGGAATCTCAAAATCAATGGGATGCGAACCGGCATAGACAAAATCGGCCGCCTGATCGGTGATATTCCACTTGTCGAGCGGTATGCTGTAATTATAGCCAAAGGCAAATAGCGATGCCGGCCTTATCTCCTTCCTCTGCGAAAGATCGCCCACCACCCGTGGCACTTCAGCACCACCTATATTCAGCGCCTGATGGCTCTCCCGCCGGGCGTAATCGAATGCATTGAGCGGATTGGTAGTAATTTCGGGTATCCCCGATTTCTCCTTTCTCTGGGCATAGCGATCTACTAGAATTTGAGCCACGGGAATCTCTGCTTCGGGTGCTTCGGTGAGCGAAACCCGCACCGTATCTCCGATACCATCTTCGAGAAGGGCACCGATGCCTAGCGCAGATTTTATACGTCCATCTTCGGCTTCACCAGCTTCGGTCACGCCGAGGTGAAGGGGGTAGTTCATCCCTTCGCGCATCATAACCATCGTGAGCATTCGGTAGGCCTGTACCATTACTTTGCAATTGCTGGCCTTCATGCTGAGCACAATATCGTGGTAGTCATGGTCGCGGCAGATCCGCAGAAATTCCATGGCAGACTCTACCATACCTTGCGGGGTATCGCCGTAGCGGCTCATGATGCGATCTGAGAGCGATCCATGATTTGTGCCTATCCGCATCGCCGTTCCATGCTCCTTGCAGCGCAGGACCAATGGGGTGAACCGCTCGCGAATGCGCTCCAGCTCTGCCTTGTAGGTTTCGTCGGTATACTCGAGCTCTTCAAATTTTTTCTTGTCGGCATAGTTTCCCGGGTTCACCCTAACCTTTTCTACAATCCTTGCTGCAATCTCGGCCGCATTCGGCGTAAAATGGATATCGGCTACCAATGGGGTGTCATAGCCCGCTGCTCGGATAGCATTTTTTATGGGTGCGAGGTTTTCTGCTTCCTTCTTGCTTGGAGCCGTAATCCGTACCAGTTCGCAGCCTACCTTGATCATCCGAATGGACTGCGCCACGGTCGCATCCGTATCCATGGTATCGGTGGTGGTCATAGACTGCACGCGTATCGGGTTATCTCCACCTATACCGACCGATCCTACCATCACTTCCCGTGTGGGAAAGCGCTTGTAATCAGTAAGACTAAGGGCGTATTGGAGCTTTTCGGAAATAAGCGTGGGCATAGGAATGTTTTTGATGCTACGAAGGTAAGGGATTGTTTTTCAAAAAAAGCTTCACGGTTCCAGCTCAGAGCGTCGATCTTAGCAGGCAAAAGTCAAGCTACGGCAAATAGAAATATGCGGACAAAGCCAAGGGCATCGCCGGTCGAACGCGAAACGACAGGATGTCAGTATAAGGGATACACTCAAGAATAGATATTTTGAAGGGGACTGCCTGGCATTTGAAGCCAGCAGCTTTAATGCTCTTCTGATTTGAATAATAGAGCATGATGGCTGCTCCCTGTCCATGCCGATTTTTAGAGCCGAGATGCCAGTGGGCTAAGTGCTGCAGGCTTTTGATCGAAAAGCCCCGTCATAAAATCGTAATTCTTTTTTCCATTTTGGCAAAGCTATGATCTGAAGATTGGGGCTTATGATAAATTGGTTAGAGCCTGTAGGTCAGCAAAATTTCGACCGCGATCCAGATTTTTTTCCCAGAGAAGCTTTCGTTTAGTATGTGAAAAGTAGGCGGTTTCGAAGCAAGATACTTTCGGTTAAGCACAAAGTTTGATACGAGCCAAATGCCTTGAATCGATAGCTGTTTCGCCTACTTTTTTATATACATAGTTACCTGCTGGCTTTACCAGTTTTCAATTTTAGTTCGATAGAATAGAATATTTTCCACTATCAATTAAGTCTTTGATATTCCTCAAAATGGTATCAGGTGCTTTGTAATTCGGATGACTTTGGAAAATTACAATATCCTGTCCTATACTTTCTATTTCACTAATCACTTTTTTTGCCTTGCCTTTATCGGCAAATAATAAGCTTTTGGGATTTACTCGATTAATTTTCAAGTCGTAATTGATTTGCTTGCTGCATCTGCATCTATTATTTGGATCATAAATACCGCAGTTTCCGCTCATAAATTGTCTGACGAGAACACGTGCATCCGATATTCGCTTTCTAAATGTGGCGGGTTCTATTTCTAAAATCATAGCTCCTTCATTACCATTAAACTCAAATATTTCTGCTAAAATATATGCAAGTCTTAATGGTCGAGATAAACAGGTTAGCATACTTGTTGAACACCCAATTTTTACTTCCTCTTCCAAAATGCTTTTATCCGCCTCATTGTAATCTTGATGATTTAGTCCTTCATTCAAGTGGAACTCTCCAATTTCGAACGTCAACTCTTCGGTTTGTTTCCGCTTTGAGTTGAGCAAGTAATTTGACGCAATGCGATAACACCAAGTTTCAAAAGCACTTTCGTTTTTGAATGTCGAAAGATGTGTGATTATTTTGATTAGAATTTCTTGTGTGGCATCTTCTGCATCCATCGGATTCCAATAAAAGCGGACAGATAGATTATAAATGAGTCCTTGCACGGTTTCTAAAATCGTTTCAAGAGAATTGCTATTTCCTTTTAGCGCATCATTTATAATTTGTTCTTGATTTTCCATTGCTACATTATTTGAATAAGGATACGTTCAAAGTTTACCGCTGGGAAGTTCTCAATTATTTTACCGTTTTTAAGCCTGTAAATATGTGTTTCTGTCCAATATACCTTTTTGTTGGTCGCTTTAATGCCATTAAAAGTTCCTTTATGAGTTGCACTTACCTTGTTTTGCTCTACAACCAAATCTTCTTCTGCGAACATTCTTTGTAACTCTACTTTAACATCTGGAAATGCCGAAAGGAAGTTTTGACCAACGCTTACAAATGAGTCCATTTTATTGTTCATTGTAGGGAAGTTGAAGTGGTGGGTAAATTTGCTCGAAAATAATTTGGGGAAAACGCTAAACTTTTGTTGGTTTTTAAATTCTTGAACATATTTATTAATGATGGACTTGTTCAAATCTACTTTTGGTAAGTTTTTCTCGTTCCTGTTTTTATAAAGTTTGGAAATCCCCGTCATCATAAAAGCGATGAAACTACTTAGTACGGATTTGGTTGGTGCTACAAAACCCTCTCCCTTTCCGCCAATTTGCCAAAGTAGTTTTTCTAACCTTACTTCAGCAAAAAGTTCAACAATTTTGTTGTCAGACAATCGGAAAATATTGGTTTCATTCCATTCGAAATGCTTTCCAGAGGGTGCAATTCCTCTGTAATTTCCGTTGTGAGTTGCGTTTAATGTTACTCTTTCAATAACATAGTTGCCTTCAGTAAAAAGCAAATCAACGGTTGCTTTAAGGTCAGGAAAAGCAGATAGTATTCCGCCTGAGAGAATTTTTATTCCTTCAATATTTGATGGAACGTCTGGCAAATTGAAGTGATGTTTGAAATCATCTTTGCAAAAAGTTTCCCAAGCGTTGAGATTGCGCTTGTTCGTTAACTCATTTCTAAAATCTGTTACGATTGTTTTGTTAATGTCTTGCTGTGTCATTTGTAATATCTTTTAGTTCTATAGGTTTAGACACAGAAGTGTGCGCAAGTGTGAGTTTTTATTGCGATATTTTTTCGGTCGGTTATTTTTCTTCTCGATTGGATTTCTTTTTCAGCTTGCAGGTAACTGTCTGCTTTATTCCCTGCTTTTAGGTGTTAGACCCAATAATTTTTTTGGTTTTTTCCAATTAGATACTTTATGGAAAGTTCCCGGATATATTGGGCTTATCCGAAAATAAACGTTTATAAACGGATATAAACGGAAGTATCCGATTAAAATCCGACTAGCGTTTTGAACCTGCCCCACCTTTGCCCTGTCGAAAGAAACATGGCTTCATATAGAGACCGGTTTTGATCGGCACGGTAAAATTGAAAAGCCGCCCGAGCATAAAAAAACAGCTTCTATTAAACGAAGAAAACGGTGCAAATGGCCGCATACAATCAGCCAAAAAAACTAATAGTTAAACCATTTAAAAGTAGAAGAAATGAAAAATCTAGTAAACAGAGTACAACTCATCGGACATTTGGGTATGGATCCAGAAGTAAAATCTTTTGATAACGGAAGCACCATGCTTCGAGTAAGCCTTGCCACAGATGCATCGTATAGCAATAAAGCCGGCGAGCGGGTTCAAGATACTCAATGGCACACCTTGGTAGGATGGGGAAAGACTGCGGAGCTCGGAAAAGCAATGCTCAAAAAAGGAAAGAAAATAGCGATCGAAGGAACCTTGGTAAACCGGAGCTACGAAGATAAAAACGGTAAGAAGCGCACGACCACAGAAGTGCGGCTGGAGCAGTTCTTAATGCTCGAAAAGAAAGATTGAGCAGAGCCTTCGGTTCAAAAGCAACCGAAGCCAAGATCCTTATCAATGCATTAATCATATACTTAGAAATTAAACTTTAAAAAGAAATACCATGCAAAATCTAGTAAATAGAGTACAATTAATCGGGCATTTGGGCGCCGACGCAGAATTGAAAACCTTCGACAATGGCAACAAAATGCTCAGGGTGAGCATCGCCACCGATGCATCTTACAAAGACAAGGATGGGAAAAAGGTTGAAGAAACCCAGTGGCATAATCTCGTAGCCTGGGGTGGCACTGCCGAGCTCGGAGAGAAATTTCTCAAAAAGGGACGCCACGTAGCGGTAGAAGGAACCCTGGTAAATCGCTCATATGATGACAAAGAAGGTAATAAGCAATACATTACCGAGGTGAAGTTGAATGAGTTTTTACTGCTCGGGAAGAAAGAAGACTAAGCTGCCCGCTTTAGCACAAAGCCCCATCCCGGTTTGACTGGATGGGGCTTTTATTTTTGGATTTTAAATAGCTATTCATAAATTCCAATCTCAAGGGGCTTATCGTGTCCGATTTTAGCGCGGTACATTCCCTTGGTATTAAATGGCATGGCAATGTTGCCAGCGGCATCGACTGCGATCAGGCCACCATCGCCACCCAAGCCGGGAATGGTTTTATGAATCAATTCATTGGTTGCAGCAGCTAAGTCTCGTTTGCCATATTTCATCATTGCAGCTACATCATAGGCGGCAACTGCACGCAGGTAAAACTCTCCCCAGCCGGTTGATGATACCGCGCAGACCCCGTTTTCGGCGTAGGTTCCCGAACCGATCACAGCAGTATCGCCTACCCGACCATAACGCTTATTGGTAATGCCGCCGGTGCTGGTGGCTGCAGCCAGATTTCCATCCATATCAAGCGCTACTGCGCCTACGGTTCCATATTTTTTAGACTCCGCATCGGCATGGTCGAGCTGTGTCTTTCCGCTATCTCTGATTTTTAGCAGCTGTGCTTCACGAAAATCGGTAGAGAAATATTGTGGCTCCACTATTTTAACCCCGTGCTCTTCGGCAAATTCTTCGGCGCCAGCTCCCACCAAAAAGACATGGTCACTGCGCTCCATTATTTTGCGGCATAGCAATATCGGATTTTTCACCCTGCTTATTCCTGCCACTGCTCCGGCGCGGCGGCCGTTGCCATCCATGATGGATGCATCGAGCTCGTGGCTGCGATCATGTGTGAATACCGATCCAAGGCCGGCATTAAAAAGATCTGAATCTTCCATGACCATCACCGCCACTTCTACTGCATCGAGGGCAGAACCGCCCGATACTAAAATCTTTTGGCCGCAGCTGATTGCTGCTTCTAGGGTGTCGCGGTATGCCAATTCTTTCTGAGCAGTCATGGCCGACTTTAAGATAGTACCTGCACCGCCGTGAATGGCCAAAGAAAACTTTTTCATGTAACGGGACTAAGGGCTGCGCTCATCACGCAGCCCGTTTTAGAGTGTCAATCAATTAAATACTGCACGCACTACCGATACTGAAGCATCGGAACGCAATCTTACAATATAGATGCCATCGGCAAGTCCATCACGTTCTAAACTAATGGAGTGATTGCCATTGCTCAGTACGCCTAGGTTTTTTCTGCTCAATACCTTACCGGTTATATCAACCACTTCGAGGTAGCTCTCTGCAGATTCCTTGAGTCCGAAGTTCAGCGTAGTGTTGGTGCTTGACGGGTTGGGTTGAAGTACGAGCTGCTCAAAAACACTGGGCTGGTTGCCAGCGCTGAGCGTAGTGCTTACCGAAATATTGTCTATGGCAAGTTCATTGCCATCGAGACCTTGGGTGAAGTTCCGAAAGGATACGTAAATGGTCTCATTCTGAAAACCAAGATCGGCCAAATTGAGCATATGATTGGTGGGTTCGGCGAGCTCACCTTCTGCGCCTGTGTCAAAAACCGGTGCTGCTAGGCTCAATTCTGCCAAGTCTGATCCATTGGTAATGAAAACCTGGTATCTATCCCTAAAGTTACCGCTTGAAGTAATGGCCATCGCATCCCACTCCAGCATTGCCGCTTCACCAATAGTGATGGCCGGAGTTACGAGCCAGTCATCCGATGGGCCTTCATCATCTATGTACCATGACACGGAAAAGGCCGAGCGGTTAAATTCCCACCCTTGGGAAGTGATGGTTTTTATGGTCTCAAGCGCTGTCGGCCATATTTTCAAGGTCTTCGTCGTCAGGCGTAAGGCCATCAAGATTATAAAGGGTAAAGCCTTCTAGGCTATTGTCTTCGAAATCTTCGAAGTACACTTCGGTTTGCGCAGTAGCGCCCATGTAGGTGAAAGCACCCAACATCACTAGGTAAATTTTTCGCATAGTAAATGGAATTAAAGGTTAATAAAAATAAGAATTGAGAAAAAAATTTAAATATTGGCTCCACTAAAAAGAGCACTTTCTGAAAAGAAATTCAGAAATTATAAAAGGAATTAAGTCGACTAGCAGTCAAAAATAGGCTGCAAATTGCGCAGGTGCGCTGGCTTAAATGGTATGTATTTGATAAAAAACACATGCCAAATATAGAGAATTTTTGGAATGGCAGTTTTCAGTCGGATGATATTCCCTTTTGATGACTATTTCTCCACAAACATAAACCACGTAAGACCCAGAATACGACCGATGCGCCAGACTGCCGCACCATTGAGCTTGTGCTGGCCTGTCCATAGCATCGAAGTTGGGGCGACTTACTATTAGAGACCCTGCCTTGGACTTGCCAGATCAAACTATTTGATTTAATATTGGCCACGCGTTTTTATGAAACGATCCATTCCACATATAGAAGTTTTTCGCAGCAAGGCGATTTCTCTCCGAAATCTCCAGCCTATTTTTGATTGCTAGTCTGCAATCGACATCCGCTTCTGCGGGTTTTGGCTTTTTCCATTTCACCAATCTTCCTTCTCATGAAAAACTTTTCAGCGCTCTTACTTGCGTTTTTTACCTGTACTTTTTTTTCTCAACTATCGGCGCAGAATACCGTTACGGGAGTCGTCACCGATGCCAAATCGGGCGAAGCACTCCCCGGAGTTTCTGTTGTAGTAGGTGGAACCACCAATGGAAAAGCAACCGATTTACAAGGGAGATTCTCTTTGGATGTGGAAGATGAAAACTTCAAGAATGGAAACCTTGAGTTTTCTTTTCTCGGTTACCAAAAGCAAACTATAGCCATCGACAGCCAGAACAGCGTGGATCTAGCCATTAAAGAAGATCAAGAATTACTGGATGAAGTAGTGGTAACGGCTATTGGAGTTAAAAAAGATAAAAGAAAAATAGGATATAGTGTCACCGAAGTGGGCGGCGATGAGCTGCGTGAGTCGCGCGAAACAAACGTGGTCAACGCCTTGAACTCAAAAGTGGCAGGGGTGCAGGTCACCTCTACATCCGGTTCGCCGGGAGCATCATCATCGATTCGTATCCGGGGCAATCAATCTATAAATGGGGGTAATGCCCCGTTATTCATCGTAGACGGAATTCCCATCGATAATTCATACCGCGGTTCAAACTTTACCGATCAGGCCAATCGCGCGCTCGACATAAACCCCGATGATATCGCCAGCATGACCGTACTAAAGGGCGGTGCAGCTTCGGCGCTCTATGGCCTCCGTGCCGCCAATGGTGCGATCGTGATCAATACCAAGCAAGGAAAAAATGGAAAGCCCGAAGTGAGCTATAGCAATACTACCACTTTCGATGTCGTCAATAAGCTGCCCGAACTTCAAAGCCGATGGGCACAAGGCACCGGTGGTCAGTTTGTTGAAGGGTCTAACACGAGTTGGGGGCCGCGTATGGATACCGTAGCCGAATTACAATCCTTCGATAATTCGGATGGCTTTTTTAAGACGGGTGTCACCGTAAATAATAATCTGAGCATTCGCGGTGGAAACCAAAAGTCGGGTTTCTATCTTTCTCTTTCCGATCTCCGTCAAACAGGCGTGATTCCACTTACGGCATATAACCGTTCTTCTATTCGGGCCACTGCCAATACCGCTTTGAGCGAAAATATCGATGTGAAATTCAGTGCCAATTACATCACCAGCACCGCCGATAGAGCGCAGCGGGGCAGTAATCTATCTGGCGTGATGCTGGGCTTGATGCGCACGCCACCTTCTTACGATCTTACCAATGGCAGCGATGACCCTGTAGATGATGAGACGGCCTGGAGAAATCCCGATGGTACCCAGCGCACCTTCACCCCGGCATACGATAACCCCTACTGGTCGGTAAATAAAAATCGAAACGAAGAAAACTTGAACCGACTGCTCGGTTTTGCAGAGATCACTTGGCGTCCCTTCCCTTGGCTGAGCATCACGGAGCGTGGCGGAATAGACACCTACGCCGAGCAGCGCAAGAGCTATTGGGATGGACAGTCCAATGAATTCAAGGATCTAGGTGGGGCCATATTTGATGAAAATATAAACCAAAAGAATATTACGAATGACCTGATCGTGAATATCGAACATACGTTTTCCGATGATTTTGGTGCATCGCTTACGCTTGGCCATAATTACCAAGAATATAACAAGACCTTCTACACGGTAGATGGGTTCGACTTTGTGGTAGATGGTTTTTACGATATGTCAAATATCGCAGCACTCAATGTAGAAGCAGATGATTTTGAAGATCGCTCAAAAATAATAGGTGCCTATGGCGAACTCTCCCTTGACTATAAGCGGACTTATTACCTGACACTCACCGGTAGGCAAGATTGGAGCAGCACGCTTCCGCCCAACAATAATAATTTCTTTTATCCTTCTGCGAGCTTTGGGTTTGTGATTACTGAGCTGGTCGATCTAGGTTATGTCGAATACGCAAAGCTTCGCGCCAGCGCAGCAACCACAGGCAATGATGCATTCCAAAATTACCTAACATCAAACTTCTTTGTCTCCGGTGGTTCTACCCAAGGCCAACTCTCGTACTTCCCAAGTGCTACCATTGGCAATAATGAACTCAGCCCTGAGTTTACCGATGCCTTTGAAATAGGTACCGACATACGCTCGAAAAACAATCGGGTGAGGCTAGACTTCACCCTTTACAGCACTTCGTCGCGCGATCAAATCGTAGTTATACCGATTGCCAATAGCACTGGCTACACTTCATTCGTGACCAATATTGGCCAGATCGACAATAAGGGTATCGAAGCGCTGCTCGGAGTTGATATACTGGAGCGGAGCCTAAGTAATCCCAATAAACTCTCTTGGAGCGCGAGCATCAACTTCACCAGAAACCGCAGTGATGTGGTGAAGCTTACCGACGAACTTGATAATATCGCGCTGCCCAGCAATGGCGTGGCCAGCACACAGTCACGCGTGATAGAAGGCTATCAATATGGAGTGATATATGGAACCCGCTGGGATCGGAATGATGCTGGAGCTATTCTCGTCGATGAAAATGGATATCCCAAGCGCGCCGCTGAAAATGGGGTGGTGGGAGATCCGAATCCCGACTTTACTTCGGGCTTTCGAAATACCTTTCGCTATGGCAATTTCAGCCTAAGCTTTCTGCTTGATATCCGTGTGGGCGGCGATATGTACAATGGTACCAAGGCTGTAATGCGATCGCTAGGTACGCATGAAGATACCGACTCGCGCGAAGAATTTATCGTTTGGGACGGGGTGCAAGAAGTTACGGGTGAGCCCAATACCGTCCCCATCCAACTGAATCAAGCATTTTACAGTAAATATAGTCTCACCGGTGTATCGGAAGATAATATCGAAGAAGTGAACTGGCTGCGGATGCGGGATCTCAACCTTACCTATAGTTTCTCTGCCACTTTTTGTGAAAAACTGAAAATAGCCCGTGCTTCGGCCACTTTTACAGCCCGTAATTTATTCTTGATCACCAATTACTCCGGTATCGACCCAGAGACATCGCTAGGCGGGGCATCCAATGCTTTTGGTCGCGATTATTTCAACAACCCAAACACCAAGAGTTATGGGTTCAACCTTTCGGTAACCTTTTAAGCGTATGAAAACCAAGATATTTCTTATTCTCAGTCTGCTTGCTCTTGCTTCTTGTGAATTAGAAGAGCTGAACGAAAACCCGAATGTACCGGTAGATGTGCCATTGAGTACCTTGCTGCCACCCGCTCAAAAAGCGCTGGCCGATGCCCGTGGCGGTCGGATTTTTAGATATTCGAACATCTTTTCTCAACAGTTGCGCGGGGTCGATCAGCAAGAAGCGCTTATTGAAAACTACAGCCCCGATGAGATTTTCATAGGCGACGCATGGACAGATATCTATGTATCTGCTATGATCAACCTTCGCATCATCATCGATCGGGCCGATGCCGAAGGCGCTCCGCATTATGCTGGGGTGGCTCGTGTGCTCATGGCAAATGCGCTCGGTATACTTACTGATGTATGGGGAGATGTGCCTTATTCGGAAGCGCTGCGTGGAGCAGAATTTCCGAATCCGCGATATGATGGACAGGAGCAGATCTACCAACAGATCGATGCCCTTTTGCTCCGCGCCAAGCTTGACCTTGCAGAGCCAGAGTCGGCACGGACACCCGTGGCAGATGATCTGATCTATGGCGGCGACTTGCAGGCTTGGTCGGCTGCGGCCAATCTGCTTCGCGCCAGATATCTGATGCATACCACGAGGCGAAATGCACAGGTTTTTTTAGAAGTCCAGCAAGCGCTTTCCGAAAGTATTTTTACTTCATCGGCAGATGATTTGGAGTATCCCTACTTGGGAATGGGCACCGATATCAATCCCATCTCAAGCTTCTATTCCATAACGCCTTATGCCAATATCGATCCCGATTTTCTCGAATTGCTTGAAGCTCTTAATGACCCGCGGAATCCATTTATGTTTCAGATTATCCCCTTTTCTGGCGGGCAGCGCAGGCCTGGCGCATTTTATGCCGACCCCGACGCTCCGATAAAGCTGTGCAGCTATACCGAAATGCTCTTTCTTCAAGCGGAAGCAGCGCTTAGGGCGGGCACCACGGGAGCACAAAATTTATTGGACGATGCTGTTTCTAATTCGATCTCCGAAGTGTCTGGAGATCAAGTCACCGATGAAGATGTTCAAACCTACCTTGCTGACAATGTGCAATTCTCTGGCGATTTTGAGAGCGATCTGAATATCCTGATCACCCAAAAATATATCGCATTGTTCACCACGCTGGAGCCATGGACTGATTTTCGGCGCACGGGCTATCCAGCCTTGCAGCCCAATGCAGGTGGAGTGAGCGGTTCGAATCCAAATGGAGAAATTCCCAGGAGATTGATCTATCCGCAGAGCGAGCGACTTCGCAACACGAGCTTTCCCAGCCCTGCGGCCAATATGCAAGAACGATTTTGGTGGGATCAGTGAAAAATATTTTCGTCCATATCACCCTTGTTTTAAGCTTACTCGCTTGCCAAAGTGAAAGCGAACAGGCTTCTTTTGCCCCAGAGACTTCTCTTGCTTCCGCAAATTCCGTGAAAGGAAATTTATTCATCATAGGAGGGGGCCATAGACCCGATGCAATGATGCAAGAATTGGTAAACTGCTGGCTTTCCGAAGCGGGTGATGTATCGTCATCATCATCCAAAACCAAATATGCTCTGGTCTTTTCGCAGCCTAGTGGTGAGCCCGATACTTCCTATTTTTATATTGCCGAGCAATTAAAACAGTTTACCCCGCAGCCTGTCATTCACGTCGATTCTTTGGCTTTAAGCCAAATGCCGCTCGAAACCATCCAAAATGCAGCACTGATTTACATCACTGGCGGTGATCAACGTCGGTTTATGGAAAAAGTGGGTTCGGCTCAGATCGATGCAATAAAGCAAGCCTATAAAAATGGAGCTACTATAGCCGGTACCAGCGCTGGGGCCGCATTAATGAGTGCTGTGATGATCACCGGCGATCAAAATCTGGTGGCCGATTACGAACCGACTTATTCTTGGCTCTCCTATCAGAATGGTCTTTACGAAAAGGGGCTGGGACTTACCGATAGCTTGATCGTCGATCAGCATTTCATAGCGCGAAGCCGGTATAACCGCCTGCTCTCGGCGTTGGCAGATACGCAGTACCCTAGAGCGGCAGGCATAGAGGAGTCTACCGCCCTGCTCATCACACCGCAATATGCAACTGTGATTGGCGAAGGGCAGGTTATTTTATTTAAAAAACCCCGTACATTCACCAACTTTGAAGGACGCATAGGCTTCAAAAATATGGAGCTGAACGCTTACCTTCCGGGCGATACCCTTCAATTAAAGTAAAAAAAACCATGAAAAATCTATACGTGATATTCTTAGTTTGTTCCACGGCATTTTCGCTTCAAGCGCAAAGCTATACCAGTTTTTTAAGTGGTAGCAGCATTGATCTTGACGTTCAGCCCGATTTCGGTATATGCTTGATGGGTGGCAGGGCCGAAAGCGATGAAGCTATGACTTGGCTGCTCGAAAAAGCCAATGGGGGAGACGTGGTCGTGCTAAGGGCTACGGGCAGCGATGGCTATAATGAATACATGTACGTGGACTTGGGTGTATCGTTAAATTCGGTAGAGACCATCCTTTTCAATTCTGCTGAAGCGGCTTCCAATCCCTATGTACTGGAGCGAATTCAGGGTGCTGAAGTGATTTGGTTTGCGGGTGGCGATCAAAGTGATTATGTGAATTACTGGAAAGATACCGCCGTAGAAGACGCGATCAATGATTTGGTCAACGTGCGCGGCGGAGCCATCGGTGGCACATCTGCCGGCATGGCGATTCTGGGCGATGCGTACTTTTCTGGCCCTTCAGGGCACGGTAGATTCAGAAGAGATTCTGCAAGAGCCACTCCGCACCGATGCGGTGATCGGCTATGACGACTTCATTGCGGCCACGCCATTGGAAGGAGTGATTACTGAGACACATTTTAATGATCCCGATAGGATCCGGTACGGTAGGATCATGGGCTTTATGGCGCGGGTAAAAAATGACTATTCGATCTCACCACGCGCCATCGCTTCCAATGAGTACTGCGCCATTACCATCGGCGCCGAAGGCCTTGCAAGAGCTTGGGGAGAATATGATGCCAATGACCCGACCTTTGCAGATGATTTCGTTTACTTTCTTCAAGAGAATCCATCAAACAGCGCCGGTCCGGAGATCATTCTGGAAGATACTCCGCTCACTTGGGATCGCGGTCAAGAAGCTGTAAAAGTGTATAAGGTTCCCGCTACCATCACCGGCGAAAATTATTTTGACCTGAATGATTGGACTACAGGCCAAGGGGGCTTCTGGCAAAACTGGTGGGTGAACGATGCCGAACTTTTTATGGCCGCTTCCGAGCCGCTTTCCATTTTTGAGAGTAGCCGTGAGACGGTCAATATTTATCCAAACCCAGCACGGGATCTGCTCTATATCGATTTGGACATTCCCAAGATTTGGAATTATTCTATTTTCGATAGTACTGGGAAGCCGCTACAAAAAGGGATTTTAAAGAATTCCGTTTCAATTGATATCTCTGGATTTGAACGCGGCATATATTTGCTGCAAGTCCAAGGGGAAGAGCAGCATTTTTCGGCTACTTTCGTAAAAATCGATTAAAAGCTGTGCTCAAAAAGTCGCCCGATGCGCTCGTAATCATTTCGGTAGTATTATTATTTTTCATCTGCCTTACTTGGCTGGTGCCTGCCGGCGAATATGCCCGCGAACTTGTAGATGGAAAAACCGTGGTGGTAGCCGGCACCTATCAGGCCGTCGCAGCGAGTCCGCAGGGCTTGATGAGCCTTCTCACAGCGCCCATAAAGGGAATAGTCGGCGCGGCCAATATCATTGCTTTTGTACTTTTGGTAGGCGGTGCCTTCTCAGTGCTCACGGCCACGGGTGCGATCGATGCAGGTCTCGGTGCAGTGTTGGCTTACGCCAAAAAGAACCCTGGAATGCGCCACCTTATCATTCCCGTTTTGATGGTCGCTTTTTCGCTGGGCGGTTGCACGTTTGGGATGTCGGAAGAAAACCTGGTGTTCATCCTGATTACCATTCCACTGGCGCGAAGTATGGGCTATGACAATATTGTTGGCGTAGCGATTCCATTTATTGGTGCGGGAGCTGGTTTTGCGGGAGCGGTCATCAATCCATTCACGGTAGGTATCGCGCAGGGCATTGCCGAAGTGCCAGTAGGCAGCGGAGCGGGATATCGGTGGGTAGTATGGGCGATTTTTACATTCATCGCCATCGCCTTTGTTATGGCTTACGTACGCAAGTTGGAGCGTAAGCCTGGCTCGGGACTTTTGGCTGATGCCGACTCCGAGCTAGATGCCGAAGAGATGAAAGATGTGCCCTTTACTGTCGGTAGGAAGTTGGTTTTGGTGCTTTTTGCGTTGGCCATCATTCTGCTCATGTATGGAGCCAATTATCTGGATTGGTATATCAATGAAATATCGGCGCTCTTTATCTCCCTTGGTTTACTGGCGGCGGTTATCGCGCGCATGAAAGTGTCGGAAACGGTAAATGCTTTTACGAGCGGAGCGAGAGATATGCTGGTGGCGGCGCTTATTATCGGCCTTTCAAAAGGAGTTTTGGTGATCGCCGAAGACGGGAAAATTATAGATACCGTGCTTTACGCAATGTCAAACTCGGTATCGGAGCTGCCCAATTATCTGAGCGTACAAATGATGTTTTTGGTGCAGGGTTTCATTAATATTTTCATCCCTTCCGGCTCTGGCCAAGCGGCTATTACCATGCCCATTATGACCCCACTGGCCGATCTGCTTGACATCAACCGCCAGACGGCTGTGCTGGCTTTCCAATTTGGCGATGGATTGCTGAATCTCATCATCCCAACGAGCGGAGTGACGATGGGGATTTTGGCTATAGCCAAAATCCCGTACAATACTTGGATGCGATGGATCTGGAAACTGATGATCGTGTTTCTACTGACGTCGGTCATTCTTCTCGGAATTCCGGAGTTTTTTGAAGTTTGGTAGTTTTTAGGGCCGCAAGCTATTAGCGGCAAGCTCTAAGCATATCGAGATGGATTCTTAGAAGTTTTAAGTCAACCTAAAAAAATGCTTAATTTCGAATTTCTTTGTTTCATCCAAGAATTAAAATATGCCTATTTACCATCAATTAGGGAAGATACCCCATAAGCGACATACTACATTTCGGAAGCCAAATGGAGACTTGCACTATGAGCAGCTCTTTGGTACAGAAGGATTTAACGGGATGTCATCACTGCTTTATCACCTCCATCGGCCTACGCAGGTAAGCAATATTGGAGAGCCCATTGATATGACCCCAAAGATCGGGATAGACAAGAATATAAAATCCTATCGCCTGCGCGGTTTTCAGGTCAAGCCTACCGATGATTTTATCGAAAGCCGCACTCCAGTATTGGTTAACAGCGATGTACAGATAGAACTGGCAGCGCCAAAAAAATCAATGACCGATTATTTTTACAAGAATGCCGATGCCGATGAAGTCCTTTTTATCCATAAGGGAGAAGGTGTGCTGCACTCTTTTATGGGCGATCTCGAATTCGCCTATGGAGATTATATCGTCATACCCCGCGGGATGATTTATCAGATCGAATTTAAAACGGAAGAAAATCGGCTTTTTATTGTCCAGTCGGCCAGTCCGATCTATACCCCAAAGCGCTACCGCAATTTTTTTGGACAGCTTTTAGAGCATTCGCCTTTTTGTGAGCGCGACATCCGACGTCCAAAAAATCTAAAGCCAGTCGATCAAAAAGGGGAGTTTTTGATTAAGATCAGAAAAGAAAATATCCTTCATCCGCTCACCTATGCGTCGCATCCTTTTGATGTAGTAGGTTGGGATGGGTATAACTATCCCTACGCTTTTTCGATCCATGATTTTGAGTCCATTACCGGAAGGATTCATCAGCCGCCACCCGTGCACCAGACTTTCGAAGCTGCCGGATTTGTGATCTGCTCATTCTGCCCACGTCTTTACGATTATCATCCTGAGTCTATCCCAGCTCCATATAACCATAGCAATATCGATTCTGATGAAGTGCTGTACTATGTAGATGGCGACTTCATGAGCCGAAATGATATAGAAGCCGGTCATATCAGTCTTCACCCCGGTGGCATACCGCATGGCCCGCACCCTGGAGCTACCGAGCGCAGTATAGGTAAAACGGTTACGGAAGAGCTTGCCGTAATGGTCGATACCTTCCGACCTTTAAAATTGACCAAAGAAGCCATGGAAATAGCCGATGATACCTATTGGAAGTCGTGGGTCGAATAGCAGTACCTAGAAATAAAAAAAAGCCGCTCCTGATCTTGGAGCGGCATTTTTTTGTGTCAAGTCTTTTTATTGCTTCACGAATTTCTGCGCTTTTGCAGACCCTTCCAGTGCAAATAGATAAACCCCTGCATGGAGCTGGCTTACTTGTATGCGCTCCTGGTCACTCATCAATCCATTCATCACTTCCTTTCCAGTGATGTCAAAGATCTGGTATTTCTTTTTTCCCGTAAAGGAAGATTTTACCGTGATGGCATCAACAGCGAGCGTTGGGTAGATAGAAATCTCTACCTGATCGGCTTCGCTTAACGAAGTGGGCAGGTCGGGCGCAAATCGATATACCCGGCCGCTGGCGGGGGTGCTATCAAGACCGACAAATTCATCTAAGTCATCAATGCTTGTAGTCAATGTGGGGTTGGCCGGATTACCGGATAGAACCAAGAAAAAATCAGCATTCAGCTCTTCTTCATCGAAGATTTGCCCTATCAAAACTAAGATACTTGGACCTGAAGCGCCGTCGTAGGCCAATTCCGGGTCAGAGATGGTGCTTTCGCCAAAGTGAAATTCTACGATACTCCCATTTTCATAAAACCAGATCTGAAAGTCAATCAGATTATCACCAGTTGCAGCTTCCAGATCATCAAACACACCATAGAAGCCGAGCCTTTTATAGTCGATTTTACATATTCTGTTACCCGCAGCGCCCGTTGTGGCATAACTTGCAGAAGATGGCGTGCCGTCCAATTCAGCATTGTCGATAAAACCATTGAGAAAGGTAATGGCACTAATCGATTCATTTTCAAGAAATAGGCCCGTTTCCAAACCAAATACAGTTATTTGAGTCAAGGTTTCATCCGCAAATTGAAAATCGAAACCGAGGTCTATTACCGTTGCATCACCAAATTCTTCGCCTATTTCAATGGTATTGCCTCCTTCAACAGGTTCATAAGTTTGGGTATAGGTAGAAAAGTTATAGGAGTTTTGTCCAAATATCGAGATTGAAAAAGCAAGGGCAAAGCCTGCAATGAGTAGTGTTGTTTTCATGTTTGGTTTTTTAGTTTGGCCAAAGATACAGCCAGTCTTATTTAAGATTTTGTTAAATCTTTAGCTGTATTGTTAAATTATTTGCGCATAAAGTTGGTGAAACCTTCAGTATAGGACTCGTACTTTTACAATAAGTTGTCCGAGCTATTATGCAACTTCTCCCTTTCGAGAAGTGACAAAGATGTGTCGGACTAGCTTGGATTGCAGAATATAAAATTCGAGTAAGATCAATGGCGGTTTCCAATCTAATTTGGACGAAAAAAATGCCGCTCCTGATCTTAGAGCGGCATTTTTTTGTGTCAAGTCTTTTTATTGCTTCACGAATTTCTGCGCTTTTGCAGACCCTTCCAGTGCAAATAGATAAACCCCTGCATGGAGCTGGCTTACTTGTATGCGCTCCTGGTCACTCATCAATCCATTCATCACTTCCTTTCCGGTGATGTCAAAGATCTGGTATTTCTTTTTTCCCGTAAAGGAAGATTTTACCGTGATGGCATCAACAGCGAGCGTTGGGTAGATAGAAATCTCTACCTGATCGGCTTCGCTTAACGAAGTGGGCAGGTCGGGCGCAAATCGATATACCCGGCCGCTGGCGGGGGTAGATGTAAGACCTAAATTTTCCAGATTTTGCGGGATTTCAACCAATAGATCAGGATTTTCTGGATCGCCATCAAGAATGATAAACTCGTCTTCCATGTTTCCAGAAGACTCGAACAGGAAGCCTACAAGTGGGCCAGCAAGGCCTTCATAGGCAAGGTCAGGGTCTGAGATGGTACTTTCTCCAAAGCGAATTTCAAGAGCACTGCTACCTTCATACAGCCAGATCTGAAAATCTATGATGTTTTCTCCTGTGGGAGTGCTATCTCCTAAAAGCACACCGTAAAAGCCAGCGTCAACATAGTCGATTTTACAAATTCTACTACCTGCGATTCCCGATGTAGCATAGCTTACTGTAGAAGATGGCCCACCAGCTATAGCATTATCTGCAAGATCGGTTAGTAATCCGAATGTTGAGAAGACATCATTATTATCCACTCCAAATTCAGCACCAAGTCCAAGTTGTGTTAATTCGCTTATTGTTTGTCCATTGATTTGAAAATCAAAGCCAAGTGGGATATTGAATTCTGGATCGTCCCATCCTGCTGTTAAGGATACAGCTGTGCCGCCTTGAAGAGCTGCGTAAGGAGCTGTGAAAGTTGAAAAATCGTAGGCTGGCTGCGCTTCTGTAGTTAATGATAAGCTAAGCGCCAAACCAAAAGCCATGGTTGAGGTAAGTAAAGTTGTTTTCATAAATATTTGAGTTTAAAGTTTACGCAAATGTACGCGCAGATATGTTTAAGGTTTTGTTAAATTTTAAATGTTTTTTAAGTCGATTAACTTAGACGGAAAAGTCTATTCTGAACCGGATCGACCACACATCTATTTGCTTTTAGATTTTCAATTCAGGGCATTCAAAAATATAATGGCGAACATCATTCTATAGGCTCCGTTTTTATTGAACATATCGGCTTTTTTGTTTAAGTCTTTTTATTGCTTCACAAACTTTTGCGCTTTTGCAGACCCTTCAAGAGCAAATAGATAAACGCCTGCGTGGAGCTGGCTAACTTGTATACGCTCTTGGTCACTCATCAATCCATTCATCACTTCCTTTCCGGTGATGTCAAAGATCTGGTAATTCTTTTTTCCCGAAAAATCGGCTTTTACAATGATCGATTCAACCGCGAGTGATGGGTAAATCGCAATAGCATCTTTAGAAATTTCGGTGATGGACGTTGGCAGGTCTGGTGCGAAGCGGTAGACACGACCGCTGGCGGGGGTTGAAGAAAGGCCGAGAAGGTCTCCTTTATTTGGTAAAGTGTTTACGTTCACCGTGGGATTGGTAGGATCATCGGATAAATAAATTTCGTAGTCTATTTCATCGAAGATATTGTCGTCGTCCAATCCGATTACAATTCGTATTTCAGGCCCTGGCTCGCCTTCATAAGCCAAATCAGGATCGGAGATAGTACTTTCGCCGAAATGAAGCTCTAGCACACTTCCGTTTTCGTAGAGCCATATCTGAAAATCGATAACATTATCTCCAGTTGCATCCTCGAGATTGATCACTACTCCATAGAAGCCTGCCATAGCGTAATCTATTTTACAAATGCGATTTCCAGCATTTCCAGATGTTGCGTAGCTAATCACGGAGACTGTTCCGCCCGCTGGAGAATTATCTGCCACATCTGAAAAAAAACCAAAGGAGTTGATTATGTTTCCTTCCTGGAAAAAACCAAATTCACTTCCTGAGTCTATTTGAGTTACCTCGCTAATGACTTCGCCCGCAAATTGAAAATCAAAACCTAGCGGAATAACGAAATAAGGATCGTCCCAAACTTCTTCTAAATCGACAATAGTCCCACCTTGCAACGCTTCGTACGGTTCTATAAACGTTGAAAAATTATACGAATCTTGAGCCGATAGAGCGAATGCGCTGATCATACATGATGCTAGTAAGGTTGTTTTCATGATTTTAAATTTAAATAAATCTACACCTATTATTCCTTAATAGGTGGTTCAATCTTCGGTGAATTTTAAGGCCATTGAGCTTGATCTAAATCCCACCTTCGCCGCTTTTTATACCTTTGGGAAAAATCAAATTCCATGAGCACGACTACACCATCGCCCCAACTCAAGAAAATAATAGAAGGCGCCGAAGATTTCTTGCCCCTTCTCGGAACCGATTATATCGAACTCTATGTGGGCAATGCCAAGCAGGCGGCCTATTATTATAAGACGGCTTTCGGTTTTCAGGATTTGGCCTATTCTGGCCTCGAAACCGGCAATAAATCTCAGGTAAGCTATGTGCTCCAGCAAGATAAAATAAGATTGGTACTTACCACACCTATCACTCCTGAGAGTCCTATAAATGAGCATGTTCTCCAGCATGGCGACGGTGTGAAGGTAGTGGCTATATGGGTAGATGACGCTAGGAAATCATGGGAAGAAACTACCAAGCGGGGCGCAAAATCATATCAGGAGCCAAACCGCATAGAAGATGAGCATGGCTATGTGATCCAATCTGGAATCCATACCTATGGCGATACCGTCCACCTTTTCGTAGAGCGAAAAAATTATTCTGGCCCCTTCCTGCCTGGATTCAAAAAATGGGATAGTGGCTATCACCCAGAGCCGTTGGGTCTTAAATATATAGATCATATGGTAGGAAATGTGGGATGGGGCGAGATGAATAAGTGGGTGGAGTTTTATGCCAAAGTAATGGGCTTTGCCCAGCTGATATCCTTTGATGACAAAGATATCTCTACCGAGTACACAGCCTTGATGAGCAAGGTGATGAGCAATGGGAATGGAAGGATCAAATTTCCAATCAATGAGCCGGCCGAAGGAAAGAAAAAGTCACAGATAGAAGAGTATATCGATTTTTACAAAGGCGCCGGCGTGCAGCATATTGCAGTGGCCACCAATAATATCATAAACACGGTGACGAAGCTCCAAGCGCGCGGGGTCGAATTTTTGAAGGTTCCCGCCATCTATTACGATACCGTGCTTGACCGTGTGGGCGAGATCGATGAAGAGCTTGCGCCGCTCAAAGAATTGGGTATTTTAATAGACCGTGATGATGAAGGGTATCTCCTCCAGATATTTACCAAGCCTATCTTAGACCGGCCTACCATGTTTTTCGAAATCATTCAGCGCAAAGGAGCGCAGAGCTTCGGGAAAGGTAATTTCAAAGCACTTTTTGAAGCCATTGAACGAGAGCAAGAGTTGCGCGGCACCCTTTAAGGGCTGGCCGCTACTGGCAGTTCTGGTCATTTTATTCTTCTCCAATCCCATTTCTGGGCAGGAGTATCGCCAAGCGGTAGGCGGAAGGCTTGCGGCAGGTGGCCTGGCTACCTACAAGTTTAAGTTGAAAGAAAGTCTATATGCCGAAGGCCTGCTGTCGTTGCGATGGAAAGGTGTGATCCTTACCGGGCTGGTCGAAAAACAAAGCCACTTCTTTAAGTCGAAGCATACGTATTGGGTCTATGGTGCCGGCCTTCATCTGGGCATTCACGGGCGAGATAATGTCTTGAACCCTGCCGATAGCCTTAACCAACGCACCTATATCAATATGGGTATCGATCTGGTCGGTGGTATTGAATACTGTTTTCCCGCATGGCCCATTACCATCGGTGTAGATTATCTACCCGTTATTTATTTTACCGGCACGCGTGGCTTAGTGGGTGAAGGCCTTGGGCTTAGCGTGCGGTATATTTTGAATTAGATTTGAAAATAAAGGCTTCCGCCGAAGGATATGCTTCACCATACCGCCCCAAGATTTAACGGCAAATGGCCGACGCGAAAAATTCCATGTACTTTCGCCGCAGCATGACGAAAATCTTAATTATTCGGTTTAGTTCTATCGGTGATATCGTGCTCACCACACCCGTGATCAGAAATTTGAAGGAGCAGTTTCTCGGAGGAGTGGAAATACATTATCTAACTAAGCGGAAGTTTCAAAAGGTTATAGAACCCAATCCGCATATAGCAAGGGTGATAGCCTTTGAGAAAAGCACCAATGAAGTAATGGATCAGCTAAAGGCCGAAGCCTACCATTACATCATCGATCTGCATCGCAACCTCCGCTCAGCGAGGGTAAAAGCAAAATTGAAAGTGCTAGATTTCACTTTCGATAAGCTCAATTGGCAAAAATGGCTGCTCGTAAATTTTGGGATCAATAAGCTTCCCGAC
Source organism: uncultured Cryomorphaceae bacterium (assembly GCA_963836915.1). Lineage (GTDB taxonomy): Bacteria > Bacteroidota > Bacteroidia > Flavobacteriales_D > Cryomorphaceae > Cryomorpha. The sequence continues at coordinate 3,249,385 of CAWILH010000002.1, forward strand.
CTACACATCGTAGATCGCTATATGAAATCAATCAGCCCCTTCGGAATAATAAATGACAATAAAGGGCTAGAATATTTTTTCGCCGATTCAGATAGGGTCTTGCCCGGTGACCTTCCCTCTTCTTTTCAAAATGGATTTATCACGATCGGTATCGGAGCGGCACATTGGCGTAAGAAGCCACGTGAAGCGCAATATATAGAAATCTGCAAAAGATTGAATACACCAATCGCATTGATAGGCGGGGCTGATGAAAAAGAACTGGGCGAGCGAATTGCCAGCCAAGCAGGTGCCAATGCCTGGAATACTGCGGGTGGCTTTTCGCTTGGCGGCACCGCCAGCCTAATCGAGCAGTCGCTCTTATTGATCACCCCAGATACCGGGGTGATGCATATTGCGGCGGCGCTCAAAAAACCGATCATCTCTATTTGGGCAGCCACCATACCCGGCTTGGGAATGTACCCTTATCAAAACAGAGCGCTCAACGAAATGATCCAAGCCAACCATCTTTCACGACGCCCTTGCTCAAAGCTGGGTACCAAGTGCAAGTACAAAGAATGCAAATGCATCGATGAGCTCCCACTCGACGAACTCATTGATAAGGCGGAAGGTTTTTTGGAAAAAAGTGCCGTTTGAAACGAAAAAATGTAGTTGGGGTTGATTGCGATTTTAGCCTTGATCCGGTATCGATTAACGATATATGATCCTAAAATGTACACGTCAATCTGCCACCATCAAATTGCACCCGCGCAAATCGCTAAAATCAAACCTCCCCAAAATTTCCGTACTGCCGTCCCCGTTTTGTCGTCCCAGATCTTGCGTGGCCAGAAAACTACATGAATGAATATTGGCCAGGTCGATCACGTTTATCCCTCCGGTCTTCCCCAGTCTATTTATCGTGAAGGGATCATTGATATCGCGTATGAGCAGCCGCATCCACGGCGGTGTGCCAAACTTTCCATCGGCGGTGGCATAGGCCTGTGAGAGCAGTTCGGTCATGCCATATTCGGAATGCACGGATGCTATTCCCAAGCGGTCTTTCAAAATACGGTGGAGCTCTGTTCGGGTCATCTCTTTCCGCCGACCTTTCATGCCGCCCGTTTCCATGACAATGGTATTTTTTAAATCAAACTTCTCTTTTTCGGCAAGTTCGAGCAGCGCAAAGCTCACACCGATCAGCATGGTTTTGGTATTCACTTTTCTCAGCTCTTGGCTCAGGGAGTTAAGGTCGTCGAGGTAAAATCCGCTTCCGTTGCCCTTGCTCTTATTTATCATAGCGTCAACCATGTAGATGAGCGAAGATCCGCCGCGCTCTAGGTAGCTCGGTAATAGGGCGAGCACACGGTAATCAGCGATCGCTCCATAGTATTGTTCAAAACATTGCTCGAAAGAGCGCTCGTAAATGTTGAGATCGCTCACCCTATGTCGCGATACTTGGCTACCTGAAGTGCCGCTGCTGGTAAATTCTATCTCGGGGGCACGGTCACCTGTAATGATACGGTGCGTTTTAAAAAGTTCGATCGGCAAGAATGGAATCTGCTCTATCTGCGCGATCTCTGCCGGGTCTAACCCCAAGTGATCGATATATTCTGCATAAACAGGATTCTTGGATGCTTGCAGCTGAAATATTTCAAGTGCCAAATCGTTAAATTGTCCTTCGGTCTTAATCTCAAAAATACGTTTGGCAATAGCTGAAAAGCTCAAAGAGTAGGGATGCGTTGTAATAAATTGTAATTTTAGCAAAGATAATCGAGTGTGAAAAATAGGAGAAATATATATAGTGCCGTTGCGTATCTGCCGATTCTACTGGTTATTTTGGCCACCAGCTGCAATGATAAAAATGACTTTCCCGATAAGCCGGAGATTATTTCAATAAATTTTGAAGCAGTACCCAGCAATTTAGTCGTAGAATTTACTGATGGCGATGGCGATTTCGGTCTGGGAGATCAGGATCTAGCTGATTTTCCACCCTATCTCGATAATGATTCTACACAAAGAAATCCGTTCTTCTATAATTACTGGCTCGATCTTTTTGAACTTTTAGATGGCGAATGGGTGCAGATAGAGCCTGCTGAAGGTTCTACATTCAACGCGCGCATAAAAGTGCTCACCCCTGAGGGGCAGAACAAGCAGCTCGAAGTGAAAATAACCAACGATTTATCTCTGGAGCTACCATCTCTCGTGCAAAGCGACACGGTAAAATTTCGCGTCACCTTGGTCGACAGGGCACGCAATCAAAGCGTACCGAGAGAAACCGAACCGATCTACTTACCGCGCTAGAGCTTGCCCACTAGGGCTTTCGACACATTTAATATATGATCGCCCACCTTCTCAAGGCTTGAGAACAAATCGCTGAATATGGTGCCGCTCCGGAGGTTATAATTTCCGCTTTCTATTTTATCAAGGTATTCTATTCTCAGATTATTGCGCATTTTATTGAGTTCCTTTTCATAAGCTTTGGCCGTCTCTAGGTCTACAGCATCGGTCTCTTCCTTTTTCAGGTTTTCTACCATCTTGGCCATCGACTTATCGAGCAGGTCAAACATGGCCATAAGCTTAGCGCGCTGATCGGGCGTAAACCAAATTTTTGAAGCGATCTTTCTTTCTATCGTACTTGACATTTGGTAGAAAATATCGCCGATACGCTCTAGGTCATTGCTTATGCTAAGTATGGCACTTACTTGGTCGGCGGCCGATTTGCTGAGCTCGGTTCGTGATAATTGGCCGCAGTACTCGGCAATCTCGAGTTCCAGCCGATCGGTGATTTTCTCGTACTTGCGTATCCGTTTATGAATGGAAGTCTGCTCAGCTTCATCGGTCTCGATGAGCAGCTTTCGTACGAAACCGGACATTCTCGCAGTGATTTCGCCAAACTTTGCCACTTCCCCGCGGGCTTCTACGAGCGAGATTTCCGATATCTGTATCGACGTATCGATGTATTCCAGTCTGAACTCTTCATCTTCCCCACCTTTGGAGGGTACGGTGCGCGTGGCAATCTTTACCAACGCGGGCACGAACCATATAAGGAGCAAGAGATTGGCTATATTAAATACCGTATGGAAGGCCGCCAGACCGGTGGTGGCCGCTTGCCTTCCCGCATCGGTATTTGAGAATGGATCGGCAGGAAGAAATTTCCCGATAAGGGGAAGTACCACCGGAATCAGAAAAACCATCCAGCATACCCCGATCACATTAAAGAGGGTATGGATCCTTGCGCTTCGCTTGGCAAATACATTTCCGACTACGGCCGCTATTTCGGCAGTGGTGGTGGTACCAATATTCTCGCCTAGCACCATAGCGGCAGCCACTTCAAAAGGTATGACGCCGGTAGCGCAAAGTGCCATGGTAAGTGTGATGGCTGTAGATGAACTCTGAATGATTATAGTGATGATGGCACCGAGGGCGATAAACATCAAAACCCCTATGACCGGAATATTAGAAAACTCGGCAAAGAAGGTTACAATGGCCGAATCTTGCGTGAATACCGGAACCGTATCTTTTAAAAAGCCGAGCCCCATAAAAATGAGCGCGAAACCGATCAGCGCGGTAGCCCACGCCTTAAACTCCGATTTCTTGATCAAAAGCAGGGGGATGGCCATCGCCAATACCACGAGGGCATATATCGTAATGTCTATTCGAAAGCCCAGATAGGAGACTAGCCAGCCAGTCACGGTCGTACCAATATTGGCACCCATCATAATACCGGCCGATTGTACCAAGGTGATAAGGCCCGCATTTACAAAGCTAACCGTCATCACCGTAGTAGCGCTCGATGACTGGAGCAGGCCAGTAAGAAAAAAGCCCGATAGTACACCGGTCACCCGGTTTTTGGTCATAGACTCCAATATTTTGCGCAAGCGGACACCTGCAGATGCCTGTATGCCTTCGCTCATGGTCTTCATACCATAAATGAAGAGGCTCAGCGAGCCCAGCATGAGTAGCATACGGGTGAAGCCCCAAGGTGTTTTGGTCTCAAAATACTGTCGGTTGCTCCAGGTCATAGTAGCAGCATCAGCACCTTCTGTGGTACCGGTCTCATACCCAAGTTGATAGACATAACTCGATGCTGCGTTGAGTCCGCGCAGTTCTAAGCTACCATCGCTATAGGGTACGGCGTCGGCCCTGAGCCATACATCCCCTTCATTGGCCAGCACGGCAGCTCTGTTATACCGTATTACTATTTCCGAAGGGGCATTGGGTTTTTCGCAGTCTACGAGCCATGTGATCCGTACTGTCTCATCGGTCACTATAGTGCCATGCAGCTCTACGGCTCTCGTTGCACCTTCCGCTTCCGCCAATCCTAAAAACGAGCTGAGCGCAAAAAGGGCGGTGAGTGAAAACGATTTCAAAAATTTGGACATAAGGGGGCAAAGCTATATCGACAAGGTGGGGATCACATTGACGGTATGTTAACTTTAGGTTAATTCAAAAGTAGGATTATCTTCTTTAATTCAAAGGTTTGGTCAAAAGCCATATTTAGTTCTGATATTCGAGAGGGTCTATCTTCCGACCCTAATGTCCTTCAAGCAAGATGCTTGTGCAAATTTCTCCTATCGCCCGCCATGGATACTGCATCAAAGGGACATTTTATGAAAGGCTCCAAAGTTTAACCTGCACTTAATCTTATCTTAAATATGGGGCGCTACTTTCGGATTCCTAATTCATGAGTTGATGTCCAAAGTTTTTTCGGTTTTGTTGGTGAAGGGTCAAAATACCCAATTTGATTATCTGAGCGAAGTGATCGAAGATTTTAAATTGGCTCACCATAGCGTAGATTCCAGCTGGGAAGCTGTAGAATATTGCGCTAGGCACAGTCCGGCGCTGGTGCTTCTCGATATGCAGGTAGACCAGCGCAATGCGCTGGATATCATTCAAGATATCAATAACCTAGATCCCAAAGTTCAATGTACCCAAGTAGTATTCAGCGCGCGTAAGGAAAACTATGTTCAGATTACGGCGCTCAATGCGGGTGCCGATGACTTTCTGGTCAAACCTGTGAATAGACATGTTTTTGCGAGCCGATTGAACGCATGGCTGCGCACTTTCGAAAAGCAGAGAGCACAAGGTTCGAATAAGAAAGTGGTCAAGATGACGCTTGATAACGACCGTTTTCTAGCCATCGTAAAAGACCAAGAGATACCCCTGCAGCGGAAAGAATATGAAATAATAGCATTATTGGTTACCAAACCCAAAAAGGTATTTAGCCGCAAGGAGATCAAGACCGCCGTTTGGATCGATGCAAATGTGGTGCGCGATCGCACGATAGATGTCCATATTCGGAATCTGCGCATCAAGCTTGGCCCTAAACATATCAAGACTTATAAAGGAATAGGGTACAGCTATATAGCTTGACATCGGTGCGCTAAGAGAGCTTTAGCTGTCCGCGATACTTAACATAGGGTTAACAAAAGGGCGCAGAAAATAACATTGAGTTAAAATTGGGCAGGGAGCTTTGGCCTACTTTTGCGTCGCATGAAGGCCATTTTATTTAGCATCTTTATTTTTATCTCTTGTTTTTCTTATGCAGGAGATCCTACCGGCAAGGGTGATAAGGCTGTAACTGCTGCCTTTTCAGGCAAAATCTTGGATCGATCAAATGCCGAAGCGCTCCCTGGAGCCACTATTACAATAGAAGAATTAGGTCTGACCAGTTATGCATCTTTCGATGGTTCTTTCTCGTTCGAGAATTTGCCATTGGGCACCTACACGTTTAAAGTGTCCTACATCAGTTATGACGATGCCGAAGTCCAAAATGTAGAAATCTCCGCCAAGGGCGATTCCATCAAAGTATTTCTCGAGTCGCTCTGATACAGGGCTGAAAACATTTAATTTCTATCTGCGTACGAAGTAAACAGACTGCACCGTTGCCGTCTATTATTTTTTGGTAGATGAATTCTTCATGGGTATTGCCCTGTTTATTTTTACTGGCTGCGGCCAATGGTTTTGGCCAAGAGGCTCACGAATACTACGACATTGCGTATAATTCAGAAAATCGAACTACCAGGTTGGAGTATGAAGCTTCTGTAGAAGTAGATAAATCGGCAGATGGAAGCATATCGGTCATGGTAAATTCTTTTCATGACAATGGACAGCTCAATGAGAGCGGCATGGTCTTCAAAGGTCGCAAGCAGGGCAGGTGGCTCCGCTACTCTGATCTGGGAGTGCTGATCAGCGAAGCCCATTACCGGAAGGGGAAGAAGCACGGAGCGTGGAAAGTCTGGAATCACGCCGGGGTATTGATGCTAAGTATCCAATATGCCGATGGCGATCGCTATGGCACTTGGGAGCGATTTGATGATGCCGGACAGCTCATAGATACAATGGTTTACTGATCGACTGTTTTATAGGCGAAGGGAGAATGTACGGGCAAGTTTTTTTTCGTCGTTCTCTATGGGTCATAGGTGTTTCGGATAGGACCTACCGACGATTAATTGCTAAATTCAACCCCAATGTTACCATAACGTTAAGAAATAATTATCTTTGTGTGAACAAAAGAAATAATTTAACGTATAAAGAACTATGATAAAGTTGATTTTGACCCTATGTGTAGCAGTTCTTTCAGGCTTGTCATTGCAGGCTCAGACCGCAGAAGAAAGCCAAAAGACGAATGATAATTTGCCTGAACTTGCAAGCACATCTAAGTATATTGCCGATAAGAATAGCGCATCGATTGATGAACTCGGGAGAGTATCGTCAAAGATCAAATCCTATTACGATAATGGTTCAATCGAAGAAATGGGCGCCCTTCTGAATGATAAGAAGAACGGCACCTGGACGAAATATAACGAGAAGGGAGTACTCATCAATAAAGCGGAGTATATAGCCGGAGTAAAAGACGGTGACTGGAAAGTTTGGGATGACTTCGGCACCCTTCGGCTTGACTTTGAATATGAAGATGGAAAGCGCGTAGGTGTATGGAAGATGTATGATGCGGATGGTAAAGAAATCAATTCGCAGACTTACTGACCTGCCCCTCGAAATAAAAATTTTGAAAGCCCCCAAATGCATTGAGTATTTAAGGGCTTTCTGTTTCTTGGTAAACGGGTAGACTTTTAAAACCTATGGCTTACCCCCAAACTAAATGATGGACCGGGAAAAAGTGTGGTAAACGGTTGGTCTTCTGCTTCAAATGCTTTATACACTGTCTCCAACTGGTCATCAAGGATGTTTTGAGCTTTGAAGTCGATCGATGTATTTCCTTCCTCTCCAAGTTTTTTGCTTACACTGAAGTTTAGACTATGGAAGGGTTCGTTGTAAATATCGGGGAAGAGACCGGCACCGACTATAAAAAGTGTAGGTCCTTTTACATTGTAGTAAATACCGCTTTGAAGACCTGCGTCTTGGTTGTCATACACCAAACCTACATTTATGACATACGGGGACTGGCCGGCCATCTGTCGGGTATTCTCAATATCTTCACTGCGCTTTTCAAATTCGAGCCTTGATTCAAATTCAATATCAGTCATGTCTATTCTCGATTCTACGAAAGTAACATTGGCACTAACGCTGAACATTTCAAGCTTTGGTGATATGAAATTGAAATTTTTTCTAATTTCGAGTTCTACTCCAAGGAGTTGGCCATTTCCAACATTCCTGGGCTGATACTCAGCAGTAGTTAAGGCAGTAGGAATTCTTACTAGTTCTATTGGATCTGCGAATTGCTTATAAAAGGCACTTATTGAAAAGAGTTGACCTTGTTCTTGAAAGAGTTCCCACCTTAAATCAATATTATTGATCCGTGTTTCTACGAGGTTTCCGTCCCAATCTCCCGGGTATTGAAAAAAAGCGCCATTAAAGATTCGATTGGTAAAAGGGTCAATGATTTGAGCGAAAGAGAGCTCTTTAAACGACGGGCGGGCTATGGTTCTACCATAGGCAAATCGAAGATTTTGATCATCGTTCAATGAATATATAAAATTGACGGATGGGAACAAATCGAGAGACTCAAGCACGATTTCATTATCCAAATTATTTCCGTTCTCAAAATTCCCATTCGCGAACGTTATGTCCCGGCCTGTGTGTCGCTGTACGAAATTTTCTAGACGCAGTCCAAGGATGGTTTTCAATTCAGGAGTTATGTTGAGCTCATTGGAAATGTAAGCAGCTGAAAGTTGAACATTGGAATTATATTCATTAGAGTTTGGGCTGGTGTTTCCTGATTGATAGTAAATTCCATTCGGGGTGTTGGGAAATATATTTTGAGGTTCTAAAACTACTTCTGGATCTGGGTTTGGCCAGTCTTGTGAAACGAAGAATTGCATATCAAAGGCAAGGATTTCATAGTCTCTTTGCTTATAGGTATGGCTCGCCCCGAATTTTAGTTTGGCAGCACCTTCCCGAAACTTATAGTTTTTAATGATGTCTATTTTTGCCGTGGCACTTATTTCATCAAGATATCTCCAAATACGTGATGGATTCCCCCCATCTCCAGCTCGAAAAGATGTATCATTGGCGAGCTGAGAAAAGGCAGTTTTTCGAATGTCAGGATCGTTGGAAACAGAGAACGTTGGGGAAAGTCTCCAATCGATTTCCCACCCTGCGTTTTGTAGTACGTGCTCACCGTTCAATAAAAGGTTGGTCAACGATCGCTCGTTGTACTCTAGGTTTTCCGATTCTGCGCGATACCCAGACTGTCCAAGGGCTTCAGCATTGTTGAATAGATCGAATCTTCCGGCACGGCTCTCCCCACCCTGAAGCCTAAGGGCACTTAATCTATATTTTGAGAATTTGGTTTTATATGCTACCCCACCTAGAAGACCCAGCAGTGAGCTCCTTTCACCAAATTCGCCGATTTGCGAATTTGCCAATAGCATTTCATTATTATCTTCATCCAATATCCTTTGATATTCACCGTAAACAACGTCATCGTAGTACTTATAATCGGTCTTATAGGATAGTGAGAAAATATACCCCAACTTATTATTGAAATTAAGATAGTCAGGGCCTGATGCATTTTTATTTTTTAATTCGATCTGATCCCCAATGGTAAAACTCGCGCTATAATCCATTAGGCTTCGGGCACGATTAACTCCAAGGTTGGGGTCAAAACTGTTAACAAATCGGTTCACTACACCGTCATCAGAAGTATTGATGGGGGTCGGGAAATTTGCTCGATCGGCTCCGTTTGGCAACGCTCGTTGTCCATCGTCAAAACCGAGAAAGTCGGTACTGCTCCCTTCATATTCCAAATAATCTTCGTTGAAATGCATATCTGGATTATAAGAGACACTTGCAGATGCTGAAAGGATCTTTTTTTCCGGAAATGCTTTTGTCTCGATGTTCATTATACCGCCTGTAAAATCGGCTGGAAGATCGGCCGTGAAGTTTTTACTCACCACGAGGTTATCAATAAGTGCACTTGGAAATATGTCCATTTGAAGGGTATTCTTATCGGGATCAAGCCCTGGAATGTCAACTCCATTCAATGTCGTCTTAGAGTATCGGTCGCCGAGCCCGCGGATGTATACATATTTCCCACCTTCTATGGAGACCCCTGTAACACGCTTTGCGGCTTCTACCGCGGTGGCGTCTCCGGTAAGCCGCATCTTAGAAGCTGAAATTCCGTCCATTATGGTTGCGGACTTCTTTTTCATAGATAGCAGCGCGGCTTCCGAAGTTCGAACCGCTTCTGCAGTGATCACCACTTCACCAAGCTCTAAGTTACTATCGGAGAGCCGAATGTTTTCTAATAGGGTTACTTCTCCTGCACCTACTTGTATTCCTTTTACTGTAGTAGTCTCATAAGTGATATATGACACTTGAAGGTCATAACTCCCAGGGTTAAGCTTTATCGTAAATTGCCCATCTAGGTCGGTAATCGTACCATTATCGGTACCTACTACGAGGATATTTACCCCAATTAGCGTTTCTCCATTTGACTTGGAGATTACAGAACCTCTAATGGTTCCCTGTTGGGCGTAAATTGAGAACGATGAGAGTGCCAGAATTAAGGCAAGGAGATGTTTCATTGTTAGCGAAGACTTTTAAATAATTGAAGAGACCCGCATATAGTCAGTGCGGGTCTCTTTATCTTTTATATCCGGAACGAAATTTTTAGACTTTTGAAAATCTTAAAATTTCAATTCCAATCGTCGTTTATGGATTAAAGTCCTGAAAGAGCACCATATTGATCAGCCCAAGTCCATCCAAATACAGATACATCTGCAAATGGCGTTGTGCCATTGGTTACTCCGGTAGGTACGTCACCATTAACGAAATCTTCGATCACTTCATCTGCCGGTACATTCAGCACGATATTTTCAAAACTAACCGCAGGAGCTGTAACACGGTTTATTAGCTGTCCAGCTTCCAGCCCAGTAAAGTAGAGGTTTGAAAGTACAACGTCAGAATTTGCGTCCACATTGATAATGTCCTGACTTACCCGCTCTTCTTCTGTGATGGGGTCTACATAAGTCATTTTTATGGAGCCATTGGTGATGGTGTGTCCTCCTGTTAAGCTCCCTTCCGGACCATCCAGTTCGAATGCATGGCCAGCAGCACCGATTACTACAAAATTGTCCAGCGTACCGGTCCAAGCCATATCAGTATCTATTCCATCATCGCCACAGTTCCAGCTTACCACGTTGGTAACGTTTACGCTTCCACCAAACCATTCAACGCCGTCATCTTGATTTCCAACAATTTCGATATGGTCTATAACAGTTCCAGATCCTACACCTCCCAACGAGAGACCGTTGATTTCGTTACCGGAACCAATGTTGGTACCACCGTGGCGGATTGATATATACCTTAGAATACCAGAGTTGTCTGCACTATTGCTTCCACCATAAAGGCCATTGGGGTCTGAAGTAGGAATACCCTCGATTTGTATTTCTGTCACGTCTTGGCCATTGGAAGCCGTAGAAATTGGTGCTGCACCAAGCACGATAACACCACCCCAAAAACCATTATTGCTTGGGCTCAGGTTAGGACTGCTGAAATCGCCTGTAGCTATATCGGCTTGAGTAATATCATCTGCTATAGATGTAAAAATGATAGGCTCTGCTGCAGTTCCTTCCGCCATTAATATTCCGCCTCGTGCTACAATAAGGGCAGTAGCGTTCGCGCCCGATCCTGCTTCACCCTTTATAATAGTGCCTGGCTCAATAGTCAAGGTAGCGCCGCTCAATACAGTAATCCTACCACCAAGCTGGTAAATATTGTCACTGGTCCAAGTGGTGTTTGCGGAAATGTTTGAATTAACCACAGTATTGGTTGTGGCCGGTGTAGGTGTTTCTTCTTCATCGTCATCTTCACATGATGTCAATACCAATGATCCCATAGCTAGGATCAAAGCTGCGTTTCTAATTTTGTTCAAAGTGTTCATTAAAATAAGTTTTAAGTGTAGTGTGTTAAACCATTAATTTTTGTGGTGCAAAGAACGTGGGAGAAACCTTACCGTGTGTAAACTCTATGTTAAGAAATAGTTATTTCGCTGCTGGCTCCAGTGCCGAAAAGTCCGGTTTACCGAATGGTTGCTATATTTGACTTAACGATTACTTAACATACCCATAACCAGTGCCACGTCCTATCCTTGTATTTTTGCGCGTTTGGAAGCTTAACCTAGAAAAGCAAAAGTGAATAGAGAGAAAATTTTACTCGTTGATGACGAGCCGGATATTATAGATATGATTTCTTACAATCTCTTAAAGGAAGGTTATGAGATCCAATCGGCCACCAATGGTAGGGATGCCATCAAACTGGCCTCCGATTTTATACCCGATCTTATCCTGCTCGATGTCATGATGCCCGAGATGGACGGCATCGAAACATGTGTGGAGATGCGCCAGATCGAAAGTTTGAAGTCTTCGGTCATTGCTTTCCTTACCGCACGCGGCGAAGATTATTCCCAAATAGCCGGTTTCGATGCCGGTGCAGATGATTATATAGCCAAGCCTATAAAGCCGCGCGTGCTCATGTCGCGCATTCAAGCCCTCCTTAGGCGGCGCAACGGTGGTGAAAATGCATCGCCGATATCCCAGATCGGAGCCATCACCATCGATAAGGAAAAGCATCTGGTAGTCTATAAGAAGAAGGAACTAAACCTGCCCAAGAAAGAATTTGAACTTTTACTCCTTCTCACCAGCAAGCCGGGCAACGTATTTCCGCGCGATATAATTTTCGATCTCATCTGGGGCAACGATGTCATCGTAGGCGACCGCACCATCGATGTACACATTCGCAAACTGCGCGAGAAGATAGGCAGCGAACATATCAAAACAGTAAAAGGGGTGGGCTATAAATTTGAAGCTCAATGACAGGACGGAGTCCGCGCGAAATCGCTCTCATCACATCCCTTGTCGCCACTATCGTATCGGGTTTAATCTTCCTAGGCTTCAGGTTTTTATTTCAGACCGAGATCAATTGGCTTGAATTGGCGCTTGCTACTGGTTTCTCTTTTGCGGCAGCATGGATCATATTCTACAAATCCTTGCAGCAGTTTATCTACGACAAGATCAGGGTTATATTTCGAAATATGAATGCCATGCGTGTAGAGCGCGAGACCTTCAAGTTTGATATGCGCACCGATGTGCTCGGCGATGTGAATAAGAAAGTAGTAGACTGGGCTGAAGATCGCATGGCCGAGATCAAAGACTTACGTGAAAAGGAAGATTTTAGAAAAGAATTTGTTGGGAATGTGGCGCACGAATTGAAAACGCCCATTTTCAGTATTCAGGGATATGTATTGACCCTGCTCGAAGGAGCCTTGGAAGATCCCAATTTCAACCGTAAATTTCTAATGAAAGCTGCCAAATCGGTAGAGCGGATGACGATGCTGGTTGAAGATCTTGATACCATCACCCAATTTGAATCTGGCAGCCTGAAGTTGGATATCGAGAAGCTCGACATCGTAGCATTGACCCAAGACATCGTAGAAAGCCGTGAACTGGAAGCGGAAGCCAAAAATATTACCATGCGGTTTAACCGCTCATACGATAAGCCGATCTACGTAGCCGCCGATGAGTTTAGAATCAGCCAAGTGCTTACCAATCTTATTACCAATAGTATAAACTACGGCAAGGAGCAAGGGGAGACCGTAATTAGCTTTTTTGATATGGATGAGCGGATTCTGGTAGAAGTAGAAGATAACGGCCCGGGTATAGAAAAAGAGCATTTATCGCGTCTCTTTGAGCGTTTCTATCGCGTAGATAAAAGCCGCTCTCGCCATCAGGGCGGTACGGGGCTCGGCCTAGCCATCTGCAAGCATATCATCGAAGGGCATAAGCAATCCATGAATGTGCGAAGCGAAGTAGATAAGGGTTCTGCATTTTCCTTTACCCTCGCCAAAGCAGGTCGAAGCGCAGGAAGTTAGCCAAAACGGCTCGCCGCTCATCGCCATAGTTAGGAAATTGTGGTGGCTTGAATGTATCTGTTGCTATAAAGTCCGCATCAGTTAATTTTTCTTGTCGGGCGGTATTAAACCATCCTTTTTCCATCATTCGGCTGGCCAGGTATTTTTGCTCCGGTTGCTGCGGCGTAGGTATGATCAAGCCTTGCTTTCCCGCAGCTATAAGATCCATCAATGATGAGTATCCAGCCCTGCATACCACGAGTTTAGCACCTTCGATGATCGTGTTTAGCTCCGCCCCTTGAAGAAATGGGTGTATCGAAAGGTAGCCATCTGTCTGGGCTGCCCCCAAGCCTTCCACCCCGCGTACCAACGTATGGCGGCCTTCATGCTTCCGCAAAAGCAGACGTAACTTATTCTCCAGCAGGGTGCGTTGCGGCTCTGGCCCGCTGAGTATGGCCGCAATGCCATCGGTATGGAGCGCTTGCTGCCCAGTCTGGTTAAATGGTGATAGTATGCCGAGAAACTTTGGTTGGCAGCTTAGAAAGCGGTTTTCGGCAAGCCTTCCCGTAAGCGGAAAATCGGGATAATCGGGCACCCATACTTCCGTAAATGGAGCGATCCATTTGGCCAAAGCCTTATCAAAACGCGCTTTGAAAAAGGGGCTTAAGATCCCGAGCTGGTGGGTGATAAGCGCGCTCGGCACCTTATGGGAGACCACTCCATAAAGATTATCGGAAATGATGTGCGTGATATTATGGGTCGCGATCTCCCGATCTATCTGTGCGTACTGTATTCGGTTTATCCGCTTTTGCTGAAAAGCACGCTTTAGCAATCCTGCACCGGCACCCCTCTTAGTATACGCCACGTCTCTATCGTGCAGTAGGATGACGGGTAGATCTGGAAATAAATTGCGCAAGAGCGCCATCGAATCCCCTTTTCCCGCCAGGGTGAGGTCATGCCCCATGTCCAGTATTTCTTTTATGAGCACGGCCGACCGGCTGGCGTGGCCCAAGCCCCAATCTAATACTGCATATAGAACCTTCACGCGCTGCAAGGTGTAAATTTAGCATTCCGCTGAAACCGATTCTAATCCTTATTTTTGCCGGCTCAATAGGGGTATGGCCAAAAGAAAGCTAGCTAATTTTGCAGAAATGGATGGTTTCGACTGTGTATTTCAACCCAGTAATGAGGAAATGGTATCCGGTACCTATCACATGAAAGGACGCTGGCTCATGGATTACTTCAAAAATTCCAATCCCATCACCTTAGAATTGGGCTGTGGTAAGGGCGAGTACACCATAGCCTTGGCCGGTATGTACCCCAATAGAAATTTTATCGGGATAGATGTCAAAGGAGCCCGGCTATGGCGCGGCGCCAAGACTGCCGTGCAGGCCCGTATGGGAAATGTAGCCTTCATCCGCACCAAGATCGAGTTTATCAATTCATTTTTTGCGGAAGCAGAAGTAGAAGAGATATGGCTCACCTTTAGCGATCCGCAACTGCGTGACCATAAGGGTACCAAGCGCTTGAGCAGCTCTCTGTTTCTAGGGCGCTATGCCAGGATTCTTTCGCCCCACGGCACTATTCACCTTAAAACGGACAGTGATTTTCTCTACCACCGCACCTTGGAGACCATCGCTGCCGATGGCCATTGCATTCTCACGGCTTCCGCCAATGTATATGGCGCCGACATGGCCATCTTCACGGCAGAGCAAAGGGAGATACTTGCGGTAAAGACTTTTTATGAACAGAAATTTCTCGCCAAGGGAGAAAATATTAACTACGTACATTTTGAACTCCATGACCAAGCCTATCAAGCTCAGCGAGAAGAATAAAGACTTTTTTGAGATGGTCTATCAGGTAGTCAAACAAATCCCTGAAGGACGCGTTACCAGCTACGGTGCCATAGGCCGCTACCTCGGCATGGCGCGATCTGCCCGTATGGTGGGCTGGGCGATGAATGCTGCACACCAGTACAGTGACGTGCCGGCACATAGGGTGGTGAACCGTTCAGGATTGCTCACGGGCAAAAATCATTTTGTTACACCCGAGACTATGCAGCAATTACTTGAAAATGAAGGGTTAAAGATAGATAATGATCAAATAATAGACTTTCATAGCCATGTTTGGAATCCGTCGGAAGAACTGGATTTTGATGAGTGAGAAATACGCGGATGAAATACCGCTTCAAATCGCAAGAAGCTTTCCTTAAGAGATTCGGATAAAAGCAGGTTCAAGAATCTCATAAGTCACGATACGTATTGGCCAAAGCCAAAGAAAAAAAGAAATTAGAATGGATTTAACAAAAGAGAATGTTTTGAAAGTGCTCTCCAACATCATGGAGCCGGAGATGAAAAAAGACATCGTGTCTCAAAACTTGGTGCGGAATGTCTCGGTGATGGATGGCAAGCTGAGTTTTGAGCTCTTTGTGCTCAGCCCGGCCATGCACAGCCGCAAGCGTATGGAAGATGCATGCCGATTTGCCATAGAGCGCAATTTTGGCAAGGAGCTGAATGTAGATATTGCCACGCAGGTATTGGCCAAAGAAGACCGCGCTCCCGAGCAGCGCAAGGTATTGCCCGGCGTAAAAAACATTATCGCCGTGGCTTCCGGAAAGGGTGGGGTAGGGAAATCTACCGTAGCTGCAAATCTGGCTGCCGGGCTGGCCCAAGAAGGCTTTTCGGTGGGGCTCATCGATGCCGATATCTACGGCCCATCCATGCCGCTGATGCTCGACGTAGAAAATGAGAAGCCGCGCACCCGCGAGATCGACGGCAAAACCTACATCATACCGGTCGAGAATTATGGTGTCAAGGTGCTTTCCATCGGCTTCTTTGCAGATACTACACAGGCCATCGTATGGCGCGGCCCAATGGCGAGCAAGGCGCTGAACCAGCTTTTTACCGACGCCTATTGGCCCGCTTGACTATATGATCGTAGACCTGCCCCCTGGTACGGGCGATATTCACCTGAGCTTGGTGCAGGCCGTGCCGCTCACCGGTGCAGTGGTGGTGAGCACACCGCAGAATATTGCCTTGGCCGACGCTAAGAAGGCGGTTTCGATGTTTCAGATGGATGTGATCAATGTCCCCATACTCGGCATCGTGGAGAATATGGCTTATTTCACGCCCGATGAACTGCCCGATAAGAAGTATTATATTTTTGGCAGAGAAGGCGCCAGAGACCTCGCGGCATCCTTGCAAATCCCTTTTCTCGGCGAGCTGCCCATCGTCCAGTCCATTCGCGAAAGCGGTGATGTGGGCAGGCCGGCAGTATTACAGGATGACACCCTTTCGAGCCGGGCTTTCCGCGAAATAATTCGTAATTTTACCGCCGTACTGCAAGATAAACACTTGGTATAAAGTCCCTAGAAATGGGATGATCAAATAGAGCGTGGAAGTATGGAGAACCTGACAGATAGAATACAAGGAGCATTGCAATCGATACGCCCTTTTTTGGAAGCCGATCGCGGCGACATTACCCTCGTAGAAATCACCGATGATATGGTGGCCAAGGTAGAGCTTCACGGGGCTTGCAAAGACTGTTCGATGAGCTATATGACCTTGAAAGCGGGTGTGGAAGAGAGCATAAAAAAAGTCGCTCCCGAAATAAAGTCTGTTTTGGCTATCAATAGCTTACAGCCCAAATAATGTCTATCGTTCAAGTCCGACATCTGCGAGATCCATTTCATGTTGGAGATCCTGTACGGAAGCCTGAACTTTTTGATGCCGGCGAACCACGGTGCCGAAGACATTAAACAGAACTTGGGGTTGGATCATTTATCACATCAGAAAATCAATAGATTGGAACACGTAAAAACAAAGGCATCAAAAGGCCTTAGTGAAGATAAAAAAGAAGTTACCATTCTCTTTGCCGGCGATAGCGGCGATGGGATCCAACTCACTGGCAGTCAGTTTACCAATACCAGCGCCCTGTTTGGAAACGATATAAGCACCTTCCCAAATTTCCCTGCTGAGATCCGCGCACCGCAGGGCACGATAGCCGGTGTGTCGGGTTTTCAACTCAATTTTGGGAGCATCGAAGTATTCACCCCCGGCGATCTTTGCGATGTATTGGTAGTGATGAACGCGGCAGCTCTAAAGGCAAATTTGATTAAGCTAAAAATCGGCGGAACAGTCATTGCCAATACTGCAGGATTTGACAAGAAAAACTTGAAGCTCGCCGGTTATATCGACATGGTAAATCCGCTAGAAGATAACTCCCTAGGGAAGTATCGGTTGATAGAAATCGACATTACGAAGCTCACGAGAGAAGCACTCAAAGAGTCGGACCTCGGCGTGAAAGAAAAAGACCGCAGCAAGAATATGTTCGTGCTCGGCTTCCTTTATTGGATGTACAACCGTGAGCTCAGCACTACAGAAAAGTTCCTCAAAGATAAATTTGCCAAAAAGCCGGAGCTCATTGAGTCGAATATGGCGGTGCTCAAGGCAGGCTATCACTATGGCGATACCAGCGAGACGTTTACCACGCGTTACGAAGTAAAGCCTGCCCCGATGCCGAAGGGCACCTATCGGAACATTATGGGAAATCAGGCACTGGCCATCGGTTTGATAGCTGCCGCCAGAAAGGCGGGGCTATCCTTGTTTTACGGTAGCTATCCGATCACTCCCGCTTCCGATATCTTGCACGAACTCTCGCGGCATAAGAATTTTGACGTGCGGTCTTTTCAGGCCGAAGATGAAATTGCCGCCATTACTTCTGCCATCGGGGCTTCCTTTGCAGGAAATATTGGTATGACGGCTTCCAGCGGACCGGGCATTGCCCTTAAGGGCGAAGCGCTTGGCTTGGCCTGCATCCTTGAGCTACCTCTTGTGGTAGTCAATGTGCAGCGTGGCGGCCCATCTACCGGCCTGCCCACCAAGACGGAGCAGGCAGACCTTTTGCAGGCCATCTATGGTAGGAACGGCGAGGCACCGATACCAGTCATTTCGGCTTCTTCGCCCAAAGATTGTTTTGAAGTAGCCTTCGAAGCTGTGCGGATAGCCATCGAGCATATGACGCCCATATTCCTGCTCTCAGATGGATATATCGGCAATGGAGCTGAGCCTTGGCGCTACCCCAATGCCGAATCCCTAAAGCAGATCAAGCCGCCTTTGCTGGCTTCCGCCAATACCGAAGCTCCATTCTTGCCTTATAAGCGCGATAAAAATGGTGTCCGCAAATGGGCGCTGCCCGGCACCGAAGGGCTTGAGCACCGCATTGGGGGTCTCGAAAAGCAAGATGAGACCGGCAATGTATCTTACGATCCGGAAAACCATGAGAAGATGGTAAAGCTACGCGCCGGGAAAATCGCTAAAATAGCCTTCGACATTCCGCTCCAAAAAGTCGATCAGGGGGCAGGATCGGGGAAGCTTTGCATACTCAGCTGGGGCAGTACCTACGGAGCGGTGAAGACCTGTGTTAAAGCTATGCTGGAAGAAGATATGGATGTGGCGCATATCCACTTGCGCTACCTATTTCCGTTTCCACAAAATTTGGAAGCGTTGCTACGTGGCTTTGAGCATGTGATGATACCGGAGCTCAATAATGGGCAACTGATAAAGATAATCCGAGGTGAGTTTCTAATCGATGCCAAGCCGCTCAACAAGATCAAGGGCTTACCGTTTACTTCGATAGAAATCCGCGAGGAAGCATTAAAATATTTCAAGTCATGAGCACCGCTGCCGAAGCAACATTAACTGCAAAAGATTTTACGAGTGATCAAGATGTGCGCTGGTGTCCGGGCTGTGGTGATTATTCCATCTTAAAACAGGTGCAGAGCATCATGCCCGAGATTGGGGTAGAGCGCCATAATGTGGTTTTCATATCGGGGATCGGCTGTTCGTCGCGCTTCCCGTACTATATGAATACTTATGGAATGCACAGCATTCACGGTCGCGCTCCAGCCTTCGCGAGCGGTCTTAAGATCGCCAACCCCGACCTGAGCGTTTGGGTGATTACTGGCGATGGCGATGCCCTATCCATTGGTGGAAACCATCTGATACACTTGCTCCGCAGAAATTTCAATCTGAACATCCTACTTTTCAATAATGAGATTTATGGACTTACCAAGGGGCAGTACTCGCCAACTTCGCCCGAAGGCAAAGTGACGAAGTCGACACCAATGGGCTCCATAGACCATCCTTTCAATCCCTTGGCACTTGCGGCTGGCGCCAATGGCACTTTTATCTCGCGCGCTATGGATCGAGATCCCAAGCACTTGCGCGAAGTTTTAAAAGACGCAAATGACCATAAAGGCACTTCGCTCGTGGAGATCTATCAAAATTGTAATGTGTTTAACGATGGGGCATTTCAGGTATTTACCGATAAGGCTACCAAGGAGAATACCACCGCATTCGTATCGCATGGCGAGCCCATCGTATTTGGCGAAAACCAGTCAAAGGGTGTTAGGCTCGATGGAGCCACGCCGCGGGTAGTCGATTTAGAATCGGGAGATTATTCAAAAGATGATCTCTGGCGGCATGATAAGTTCGACCGTTTTAAATCGGGTATCCTCATGCGCTGCTTCGATGCGCCTACGGGTGCGAGTGATAGCTTGCCCCGTCCTTTTGGGGTCTTTTACCAAGAGCACCGCGCCTGCTATGAAGACCTTTTGCATAACCAAATAGATACCAGCTTGGAGCGCAAAGGTGAAGGAGATTTAGATGCTTTGCTGCAAGGGAAGAATACTTGGGTGATTTGACTTGTGACCTACCTGCACTTATGGGCGAAGCCGGGGCGGCTCTCAATTCCGCAACCTTCGGTATGGCTATTTTAGGTCTTCCGGTATTTCGCAAACCGGTATCGGGATCATTTTATGTTCATTTTGAGCGTGAAGCTTTCTATAAATTCCAAGGACTTCCTTTTCACGATTTTCCAGTGCAGATTCATTGCCTTCGAAACGCATCGCCCACTCCAACTCGGGATAGCTGGCTCCTATTTGATCTTCGTCTGTGCGGCTGTCGCCCCAGAGTCCGTCGGTGGGCGGGGCAACCATTATCTCATCGATGACTCCCATTTCCATGGCGATGGCATATACTTCGGTTTTCGTAAGATCGGCAATCGGGCTCAGGTCTACGCCGCCATCGCCGTATTTTGTGTAGAAGCCTACGCCAAAATCTTCCACTTTATTGCCAGTCCCAGCTACAAGCATTTTATTGAGGGCGGCAAAGTAATAGAGCGATGTCATACGCAGTCGCGCGCGGGTGTTTACCAGACTGAATTCATGTAGAGCAACATCTGCGGGAGATGGCAGCACATTTACGAATGCATCAAAAATCGATGTGAGCTCCAGTTGCTGCGATCCAACATTTTCAAATTCCTTTTCGAGAAGGTTTATGTGTTTTCGGGCTCGGCTTACCTGATCATTGCCTTGGTGGATCGGCATCTCCATGCAAAGCACTGCGAGCCCCGTGCGCGCGCAAAGCGCTGAGGTAACCGCAGAGTCGATACCGCCCGATACCCCGATTACAAAACCACGTGATTTGGCCTGGTCGGCATAGGTTTTCAACCAATTGACAATGTGTTCAACTACGGCCTTTGAATTCATTTAATTCCCATTTGAACTGAAACGGGCAGGATGCTGATCTTGTTTAGAAGTATACGCCTACGTTTAGCAGCACGGCGTTGGAAACTCCTTTGAAACGAGTCGGCGTTTCGTTTCCTGGTTTGACACCCTTAGCATCTTTGCTGAATACATTATTGAGACCATTGTTCCATTCCAGACCTAAGAAGACGTTTGTGGTTCCCGTCAAGTTAATCTCTATTCCACCTTCGATATGGAGCGCGGCTCTGTAAAGGGATGCGAAATCGGGCGACGATTCATCTTCTTGAACGACCGATCCGCCGGGGGTAGCGTCACTGCTATCATAAGTGGATTTTATATTAAATCCATTGTCAAGTCCTATACGGGCATAATATACCATATAACCTATCTCATTGGTGCGGAGCATCATGGTGAGCGGTATATTTATGTAATTGAAGCGGTAATCAATCGATCGGCTTACCACATTGTCATTGTCATCTCGGATAAAATCATATTTCAATGAACCGCCAGTATTCAAGACGAAGAGCCCCGTGCTGAAATAGTAATTGCGATTGGTACCAAGGCCAAAGTCCAAATGAGCGCCATAACCAATGCTGAACCGCGCCCCGTCAGGATCTACGAATTCGTCATTTCCTTCGGGGTTAAACCAAGAAAGAACCCCAGAAGCTGAAACTCCCATTCTGAACTTTGGGTTCTTGGTCAATCCTTCTGGGGTAGTTTCCGAAGGCTGTGCGTAGGCGCTTGCTGCTGCTAAGGCTAAAATGGTCAAAATAAGGGATATCTTTTTCATAGTTTTGCGGTGGTTTAACACGGCCAAAAGTACGTTTTTTTTAACATGGCAAACTCATTCCGTTTTTTCTTCCTTTTAGTCGCTGTCTCTTTTACTTCCTGTCAGGACTCCCGTTACGAAGTAGAAACAAATACGAATATCGAACAAGCTGATTTTTACCGACTTGATCAAGCCATTTTTGCGGAAAGCACCGGCACTCTGGCTGATCTCGCCACCTTAGATACTGAGAGCAACGGGTTTCTGACCATTTATATGCTGGAAATCATGCAAATGCCGCCAATAGATAATCCAATGGCAACGAGCATTTTAAGTCAGTTTACTGAAGACCCGACCTGGAGAGATCTTCAGCAGCACATCCAAAACGTACACCCTGAGCTCCAAAAGGAATCGGCAACAATGAAATCTGCGCTGGCAAGGTATGCCGCTTTCTTTAAAGAAAATACTTTACCGCAATTGGTCACCTATAATTCCGGGTTCAATGTCGGGGTCTATCCATCTGATCAATATCTGGGGGTGGGTCTAGAGTGGTATTCGGGAAGTGATCAACCCATTCTAGACCGACTGCCACCCGAACTGTTTCCGCAGTATAAGAGGGATAAGATGCTGAGCAAGTATCTAGTAGGGAATGCGTTGAAAGGATGGCTTTTCGTAAAATTTCAATCCAAACAGAACGGCGAGAGCCTGCTGAACAGGATGGTTTTCTCTGGGAAAATTCATTTTCTCACCAAGATCTTACTTGAAGATATAAGCGATGCCGATCTTTTAAATTATTCAGAAGTCCAAGCCGAGTGGGCTGAAAATAACGCTTACGATGTATGGAAGCATTTGGTAGAGAGCGATCTGGTTTTTTCAAAATCGGCCAAGGAAGTAAGCAAAATGATGAATGATGGGCCGTTTACTCCAGGTATGCCACCCGAGTCGCCGGGGGGGATAGGCAACTGGGTGGGGTATAAAATGGTGGAAGCCTTCATGGAGAAGAATAGTGATATCGGCTTGGTAGAATTGATGAATAATAAGAACGACCAGAATTTTTTGAAATACTATAAACCAGGAAGATGAGCGACGAGATTAAAAAGAAGACCAAGATAACAGTAGATGTGGGGCTCGATGAAAATCAGGTGCCTGTAGAGATGAATTGGGAGGCTACCGATGGCGGCGGCTCAGGCAGGTGTAAGTCTATCATGCTGTCCATTTGGGATGAAGCCGATGAGAATACTATGCGTATCGATCTATGGAACAAGGAGATGAGCGTGTATGATATGCAGCGCTTTTTTCACCAGAGTTTCCTATCCATGGCCGATACCTATAAGAATGCCACCAGCGATACCGCTGCCGCCAATGAGATCAGAAAATTTGCCGATAGCTTTGCGCGCAAGGCTGGGCTGCTGGGTTAAAAAGGAATGAATTACGGCTCTCGCCAAAGCGGGAACTTCACGGAAATTTTTCTTAACCTGGGTTCGACACTTAATCTGGGGTTCAGATTCTCATAAGTCAGCTTTTATGGAGAAGGATTTTATCATTCTACTTCTAAGCAGCGATTTGCGGTCTAAAAACAGCGTGCAATAGCCTTATTATTTACATGCGTGTTTATTTTTTTGAAGCTATGAAGAAATCGCTCTCGCTAAGTTGCATAATATGCTAATCCGCAAGGGTGCACCTGCTTGATGCAACTGCGACAAGTATCCGTTCAAAAAGTTTTTTCCCAAAGTATCTTCTGTTCAGTTTATAGTAGAATTCAGCCAAATCAAACTGATCAGTCTAGGGTGACAAAGGTTTCGACAATTCACAGAATTCGATCTTTGAGTAGATCGCTGATCCTTTCACCGGCAATTGGCCAATGTGGAACACGGAAAAAAAGTAGTAGACCAGTGCGTTGGGTTTTGAAAGATACGTGCAGTCAGATGCTGGAATAGAAATGAAAACATTCGACTTGGTATAATAACCCAATTTTTAGCACTTATGTGAACCTACGAAATCCGTTCGTTCCTTTACTTCGACCTTTACAACCAATCTTTTAAGACAAATCTTTTGGCTGCCTTCCCCGATTAGCCCAGCTTTTGCTTCTGAATCTTACCCATCTACTATGGAGTTCCTTTTTCACTTAAAAAAGCTCTTATAAAAAGCTCTAACGCCGTATTTGAATTCTGATCTATCTATAGCTATCTGGTAAACAAGCTGCATGATCCGCACCAAAAAATATTCAGGAATGCTTCTGTGCTTTCTAAAAAAAGTCTTTAATGATTTCTCAATCACTTCTGCACGTTGGTAGGCGCTCCAAGCAGAACGAGAAGAAACTTTGCCAATATGGATAATGCCAGTGTCAATGTTTACCACAGGAATGCCCAATAAATGAGCCGTGTAAAACAGATCAAGATCTTCGCTGTACATAAAATAGTCTTCGCTCCATCCACCCAATTGCTTGAAAGTATCGCGGTGAAGCAAAACGCTCGCACCAATACTCCAATACTGCGCCTTGGAACGCGAAAACAACCTACGCAAGTAATTACTTAATGTAGGTATGAGCATTTGCATTTGTTGATCTTGGCCATTTTCATTTCTGAGGCTCGTCACATAAATAACCCGCTCACTACCATTCGAAATATTTTGATAATCACTTTCTAGCCTATTGTTTACAAGAATATCTGGATTGAGAAAATGTAGCCACCGTCCTTTTGCAGCGGCAGCAGCTAAATTATTGCCTTTGGCAAAGCCATGGTTTATCTGGCTTTCAATAATGTGAATTTGAGGCCGCTCCGGCAACGCGGCTATTGAACCGTCTGCTGAAGAGTTGTCGAATACAATGACCTCATGGTTCGTCTTAATGTGATTTTCAATGGTTTCTATGCAGCGCCTAAGGGTATCGCCTCCATTGTAGTTCACAGTAATAATGCTGATATCTGGATTCACTTTATTCAAGCCTTTTCCAATTCGAACACGATTTCATGCACCGGAAAAATACCTGTAAAACTGCTTTCATACATTTCTTGCATCAAAGGTGAAAGGTTAAACAGCAAGGTGTAAATTTTTCTGAAAACATTGATCAACTTGAAAGGGGAGTAAAACACCAATTTTATCCTTGTAGCCCGGAAATCCAGATCGTTGTAAAAACCGGGCACCCTTCGCACGTAGGTCTGTTTTTTACTGAAGTAAGCAAAGGAATACAGACCAAAAAACCTGCGGTGCGTATAATCGCTGTAATAATACGGATTGGAAAAATGTGGTACCGCACCAATGCATTTGCCACCAGGCTTGAGCACCCTGTGAATTTCAGAAAAAATGAATCCGGTATCATTCAAGTGTTCCAGAAAATGGTAGGAATGGAGCTCGTCGACAGATGAGTCTTTCAAAAAATCCAATCCATTCTCTGCATTCGCGATGATATCCACAGCAGACTGATCTACCATGTCAATCCCTATGGCTTCGGGTTTTACCTTTCTATTGCCGCAACCTAATTCTACAACTACATATGGCATGGTGCTGATGCGGTCCAATGCATTGTTCTTATCTATAAAATTCATGCCTGCTGTGTAAAGTTCAGGACAGCGGAAAACCGTCTGAATTGCGGCGAATTTAGCCCTTTTATTATTAAGTGCTGACCAGCCGCTACATTTGAAAAAGCCAGATTACAGTATGGAAAAACCTACGAAAGAAAAAGGAAGTGCACCAGCAAACATAGAAGTTTTCACCGCTTACGACTTTCTTTTATAACCCGCTTGTTGAGATCGTACATCACCTCGATGCAGTGAGCATCAGAATAGCGCTCTGCCACATAGAGTCGGCCCGCTTTGCCATATTGGGAACGCAGAGTCGGGTTCTCAACCAACTCCATTATCGCGTCCGCAGCTGCTTCTGGATCGTCTACCGGCACCAGTATCCCCGATTTGCGGTTGAGCACCACTTCGGGAAGCCCCCCAATGTCAGATACTACTACCGGTATCGCCATAGCACTCGCTTCTACAACAGCTACCCCGAAACTTTCCTGCCGACTGAGGGCTACAAACACGTCGATACGTGCAAACACCATCGGCACTTCACTGTGGGGAACGCTGCCAATGAAGTCCGTAAACTCTCCTATGCCTTGGTCCTGACTGAGTTTCTTCAAAGCCAAAATATCCGGACCCTTTCCGGCAATGAGCAATCTTAAACTTTTGCTTGTGCCCTTGGGCGAATTAGCAAATTTTTTTTGCAAACTGCAAAAGCCCTAATCAAGGTGTCTATTCCATAATGGGGGTGCATCGATTTCACCGTTCCTATGGTAATGTATTCCTTCTCACTTCCACGCTCCACCTCGTTTGGTGAAAACCGCGACAGATCAACGCCAAAGGGGGTGATTTCGATACGCCTTGAATTGCCAATTAAATCCGCAACCCTTTTTGCCATGCATTCGCTGGTAGAAGCAATACGGGTAGAAGCAGCCAGTATTCTTTTAAGGACAAAACGATGCAGTAAGCTCTTCTCTGGAAAATCAAATACATCACTGCCCCACACCGAAATAATCAAGGGCTTGAATCCACTCAGAGCCCCAAGAAGGCCATAGCTGGTGGCGTAGTGTGCGTGTACAAGGTCGGGTGCAAATTCTCTAACCAGTCTTCTCACTGCAGGAATGGCTTTGAGATATGCCGCTTTGCCAAGATCTGTAGATCTTTTCACCAGAGAAGCCGATGTGTAAATAAGTTGCTTTTCTGAGAATTGAGAATAAAAGTCGCCCTCAGGCGCATGAAGGCTGAAGATGGCTATGCGGACATCCATGCCAATCAATCCCGTCACCCATTTCCGGGTGTGTATAGAATTGGCGTCGGACAGTAGTAGTAACTTCATGTTCGATTATGTTTCAAAACTAACCAATTTAACCAACTGCGCGGATTTTTGCACATCGAGAAAACCTTTACAACTTCGGCTAATCGAAGATATGTGAAGAACCAATCAGCCAAGTTATTGTCCATTAACACCACAAGGCCATTGCTAATTTGAGCAGCCCGAAGCGGGGACTTTTTTTGGCGAAAGGAAAATAGTTCAAATCTAACCAACTGCTTTCATGAAAAGATTTAGAGCTGATAGATGATTGAATTCTTCAAAATCCCCTCTAATTCCGACGAGCTACATGCACCATTCCGCTATAAAATCGGGGCAAGAATATACGATGCCGCAGCCCGTGTCAAATGCGGTTACAACTTCTCATTATCCAAATGCCGTTGCGCATCTCGCAACGTTTTCTTTTCGATATTTTTAGTGATGGCAGCTTCGAGATCGATACCTGTTTGATTGGCCAGACACACCAACACCCACAGGACATCGGCCATCTCATCGCCTAAATCCTTATGTCGGTCGCTCTCTTTTTCCGACTGCTCGCCATAGCGCCTAGCTATAATGCGAGCTACTTCGCCCACTTCTTCTGTAAGCATAGCCATATTGGTGAGTTCATTGAAATACCGGACGCCGTATTTTTTAATCCATTCGTCAATGGAAGATTGTAAGTCACTGATTTTCATAATTAATAAGTAAGTTCAGATTCTATATTTCCTACATAAATAGTATGCTGATCCGCAATGATGCACCTGCTTGATGCGACTGCGACAAGTATTCGTTCAAAAAGTTTTTTCTCAAAGTATCTTCTGTTCAGTTTATAGCAGAATTCATCTAAATAATCCTGAAGGTTTTCACCGTCTATCTTATGGTATATGCCCAGTAGTGTTCTTTTGGCGTTGCTGATGGCTATATGCACCCATTTCAATGCGCTGTTCGTGATTTTGCGGTCCGGATCAAATTGAACGTGGTTTTCTACATATTTTGCAAAATCAACATAACTTGTTGATTTGTCCGAAAGTATCGTGGAGTCGGATTCGATGTTCTGCGCTACACAGGCGTTCGCTCCTTCAGCTTTAGATCCGGGCAGCACAACCATTTTAAAGTGCCTGCACTGGGAGCTTCTGCGACCTGTTCCCACAGCTTCGAGCTGTGCGGATTCTGCCTTAACAGCTACGCTTTGCTCGCGTTGGCTGCCTTTTCCTTGTTTGAGTTTAACAGTGTGGGGGGTAGCCTTGGTGAAATAACCTTCGTCAAACTCCACCATCCCTTTTAATTTGTAGGCCCATCACGCTGACCCATGGCCTTTCGTAACTTTTTCATCATATACCACACGGGTTCATACCTTTTCATATCAAGTTGCCTTTGCACTTCGTGCGCCGAAAAGCATTTTTGGTCATTCCCATAAGTGCCATGCCTTTTTACCAAGTCATCAAAGGAAGGTACCTATGCTCCATAACTGTTCCGCTGCCCAAAGGGTGAGTGAGCCGAATGATTTATAAGTGGTCTGAA
Source organism: uncultured Cryomorphaceae bacterium (assembly GCA_963836915.1). Classification (GTDB taxonomy): domain Bacteria; phylum Bacteroidota; class Bacteroidia; order Flavobacteriales_D; family Cryomorphaceae; genus Cryomorpha. The sequence continues at coordinate 3,277,324 of CAWILH010000002.1, forward strand.
CCCTTAAGTAGAGTCTATAAATACAGTCGGGTGTCTAGTTACGGTTGTTCGATAGCAAGTCCTTACATCAAGCCTACATTCAAATCCTTAGATCAAGCCAACGGCATGACCAACGGCATGACCAACGGCATGCCCAACGTCTCTGCAAGCACGGGCATACGAAGATCTAAAAATCAAGGAGTCCCGCTCGAGCGGGATGAATGTCATACCGAAATGCCGATACCGGACTTTACGGACAGGCACTGAGTAGAATCTAACTCAGGTTTTTAAACGCAAAAGAAAATTCTAAATCTCAGTTAGGGCTTAAAGATCATCATCGCCATAAAGGTCTTTTTCCCTGCGTTTCTTCTTTTGCGATTTATGATCGGTGTCATTGTCTGACTTGAACTCATCTAAATCAATGCTGAACTTGGGTTTATCCCTCTCTTTTGAAGGAAGTCCCGTAAGTGTTGAATCTGATTTGAAAAGTCCAAACTCATCTTTTAGAATACTTTTAAATACTGTTTTTTCGTCTTCAAGCTGCTGCTTACGCTTATCGCGCGCCGCATTGCCATCCAGGCTAAACTCAGGCTCGTCTACCGTGCCATACATACGCATGAAAAGCCTAAGGCCGGATGGATCATCTACGATATACCCAAACTCGCTGGTCTCTTTTTTTCCTGTGCGCAGCAAGTCATTGAGCTTAAAATTGATAGAATAATCTATTTGGTTATCAAATGAATGGGTTCCTGCCAAAAATAGACTAAGCGCCGACGAACCTATCCGCATCGCCGGGATGCGCACCACCGAGTTTTCAATCACAATGGTATTCTGGAGTGTATCGAATTCGACTATTTGCAGTTTCTTTTCAAACTCTTTGACTTTGATCAATGAGCGCCAGATGGCATTCCCTTTCAGGTAGTCGGAGATGGCTTGCAAGGATTCGAGCTTTTTCAATTTTCCATCGAAAACCGTGAGATCAATATTCGATCTTATCGATTTTGAATCGATGGATAGATCGCTGCCCACCAGTGCAGAGAAGCTAATGGTAGCGGTGGCCTTGCCTTCCAAATGTTTGTCCTGAACCACTTCTTGTCCGAAATTTTCGAATGATACGAAGAGCTCCGAAAGGTCCAATCCTTCCATTTTGGCGAGTGTGTTTACTTCAAACGTATCGTCCGATCGATTTTTGAAGCTCAGATTCGATCGCACCAGGCCGCCCGCAGTCTTAAAGCTGATAGGATTTAGCGTGAGCAACCCACCTGAGAAATGCGCCTTTCCGGCAATATTCCCGGCTTCGAATTTCCGGAAGTTCAGTTTGCCAATATCCACTCCAAGCTCGAATGAAATGTCTTTGGGCAAATGAAAGTTATAGACCGTATCGCGGCGGGTTTCGGTAGATGCAAGAATGGCATTAAGATCGAGCTCTTCGGCGCCAAAATCGGCGATGATGAAGAGCCGCTGCCCTTCTTGGGAAATATAGGGCAGCGCATTTTTAATGGTACCCGAAAAGCGAAACGGATTTTTATTGACACGCGCTTCGGCTTTGGATATTATTACGGAATTGTCTTTCAGTTGCACTGTGCCATTGATCCGATCGAAGAGCTGTTGCTGGTCTTTCATTTGAAAAGCCCCATCGTCTAGATTTATTTTGCCTGTGAAATCTATACCTTTTAGCAGGTCAAGGGTTTCATTATTTGATTGCCTTGGGAGCCTTCCCTGTAGCCGGCCATCCATCTTTATCTCTCCTTCTAGCACCTGCAGCAATTGAATATTGAGAAGGCTTTTAAGTTCTTGCAGGTCTATTTCACCTTCGAGATTGAGATCGAACGATGGAGCTTCGAAGTCTATGATCTTACCCCATGATTTTATGCTTCCCGCGCCGATAGAAGCTTCGAGCTCATCGAGAAATAGGGAAGAGATGCCGCCGGCCACTTCCAATTTTCCTTCGGCATGATCGATCTCGGCGGTGCCCAATGCTTCATTGTGCTGGAAGCTCCCCGATAGATCAGAAAAGGCCGCAGTAAAATTAAAATCCTTTCCAGCACTCAGTTTTATGTTAATATCCGTTTTTCCTTTGGCTTCGTATTTGGCAAACCTACTGCGCATATTTTGCGGAAGCAAATGGGTGAGTTTGGTCAGATTGGCATTTTCGGCAACGATGGCCAGATTCCAGCTTTGATCTTTTGCTGGAACATAATTTCCCGTAAGGCCTATGGGCTGGTCGGCAAGCTTAAGCGACTTACTGTTGAAGCTATACCGATCTGCGATATCGTCGATGTTCATATTCAAATCGCCACTCAGGGTTTCGTTGCGATAAAGTGTATCGTTTTGATAGGCAATGGTTTTGATGAAAATCGAATGGTCGGTTTCTATATCGTACACGTCGCTACCAAACATCCCGTCGGCCTTCATCTTATCTATATGGAGATCAAGGATCAGCTTTTCGGGGGCGGAGAGTCTATACCCGAAATCGTTGATCACGATATCGGTGATCGAGATTTTTGAAGTACTGCTGCTCGTATCGGTTGCGGCTTTCCAGAAATGGTAATTATCGCCGCCTTCATCAAAGATGGCCATATCGAAATACCCGGAGTTCAGCTCGGCTTCGGTCACGGTATAGTTTTTTCTCAAGAAGTCAAAGAGTCCGATCTGAAGGTATAAGTCTTTGACATATAGCAAGGTGTCGGCTTGCTCCACGCCATTGATGACTTCGGGGATGACCACATCGCTAAATCGTAGCGACGCATAGGGGAAGCGTTGCAAAAGGCTGAGATTGATATCGCCCACTTTTACCTTTACAGCCAGATGGCGGTTAAGCTCATAGACTACGATCTCTTTTACTTCTGGCTCGTATTTCTTTGCCAGAAAATAAGCGACACCCATACAGACCGAGATCAGCAGGATGAAAGCAACAGAATATTTCAAGAATTTTTTCAACGCTTTAGCAGAACGTAGATTTTACCATGTTGTTGGATGCCGGCCAAAAGTAGTGCGCCACAGCCTGTATTATGAAATGGCTCGGACTATGGGTCATAGCCGCGCGTATTTCAAACGCAGTTCAATGATCAGTCCGTTCTACTTGAGCATTTTTAGCATGATCAGTTCCTGCGATGAAAGCGCACGCCACTTGCCCCTCGACAAGTCTTTTTTGGTAAGCCCTGCAAAAACCACCCTGTCAAGCTTTACCACATAATAGCCCAGCTCCGTGAGCATCTTTCGGACTATACCGCTTCGGCCGCTTTGAATTTCCATCCCGATCTGCTTTCTATCTTTTCCGTCGCCTACATAGCTTAGGTCGGTGGCCTTTACCATGCCGCCTTCTATCTCCATACCCGCCAGTAAAGCATCGAAATGTTCTTTTTTCAGGTTCTTATCCAAATGGATATGGTAGAGCTTCTTAATATGATTTTTTGGGTGGCTGAGCTTTGCCGCTAGGTCGCCATCATTGGTAAATAGGAGCAAGCCGCTGGTGGTCCTGTCCATCTTGCCCACGGCCATCACGCTATGATTGCCTATACCTTTTAATAAAAACAGGGCATGGCGCTTATCGGCGGGATTTACTTTGGTGCCGGCCGCGTAGTCTTTGGGCTTGTTCAGCAAAAAGTAAACTGGTTTTTCGGGAGTGATTTTTTCACCGGCATATTTTACCACATCGCCGGGCTGCACTTTATAGCCCATCTCTTTTACCGACTTGCCATTCACTTCTACAAGCCCAGTTTTAATAAGCTCGTCTGCTTCCCGTCTCGAAGCGATTCCCGCATTGGCCAAGTACTTGTTCAATCGCGTGGTATTGTCGGTCTTTACGTCGGGCAGCGCACGCTTTCCCCGGTAGCCAAAAGGCTTACTGGCGGCATATTTTCTCACTTCCGGCCGATCGGTGGCGGGCTTATCGCCCTTCCTTTCAGCTGGTTTCGGCCGGCTTGCAGCACGCGGCTTATCTGCTGGTTTTACTTTAGGTCTATCATCCCGTTTTTCAGAAGGGCCAGTTTCTCGCGGGTTTGCGCTCCGAATAGGGTTTTGCAGGTTTTTTATTTCTCTCGTCGCTCATTTTTTGGCTGGTGCTTAGTGGGGCGGTATTGTTGTTTTGGGTTGGTTTTTCGCGAAAGCGTGGCAGTAGCGGTTTAAACTGATTTTATGAATATTCTTTTACACGAGGGGATAGAACGCATTTGGGATATGCTCAATCTTGCAGTTTTCATCCAACCCCGTAATGCCTATTATATCAAATCTTACTTCTTTCTCCAATTTTTTTGACATCATATATTCATTTGCCGCCCGTATCATAAAGCTTTGCTTCTTGCGGTCTACGAATATTTCAGGGTTTCCAAACATATTATTCTTTCTGGTCTTCACTTCTACAAAGATTATAAAAATCTCATTTTCAGCTATTAGATCTATTTCATCTTTCCTGTGGCGCCAGTTCTTCTCACGTATTTTGTAACCTGCTTCGATCATGTGCGTACAAGCACGGGATTCGCCTGATTGTCCTATAGAATTGGTCGACTCTGACATGTTTTAATTATAAACTTAATGTGAATCTTCGGGTTCCTTAAACTGTTAAAGTTATGAAACACTTTATGAGAAAAATTGCAGCGTTTACGCTGGCTCTTACGTTGGGTGCTGCGGCTTATGCCACAGGTCCATTTCAAGGAACGATCAAATTTACCAAAACGATCGGTCCAGTTACTGCCAATTACATTTATTATGTAAAAGGTGACAAGGTACGTGTTGAAGAATTAAGCGAGAATGGCGAGATTCAAGGTATCATGATCGTTGATACCAAAGAAAACACCGTAAAAGCCTTGAGCCCGGAGCGAAAAATGTTTATCGACGTGCCCAATAAGCGTCCGGCAAAAGAAACAGACGTATATGTTCAGAAGACGAACAATACAAAAGTGATTAATGGGTACAACTGTACCGAAGTGAAAGTGACCGGCAAGACCGATGGACGTGAAGTCACGTTTTGGGCGGCCGATGATGATTTTGATTTCTTGGTGCCAATGTTGGAAACCTTGAATAGAAAGGATAAACTAGCGGTTTACTTTATGAATATCCCAAATCTGGAAGGTTTCTTCCCCATGGTAGGTATCGAAAAGAAGACTGATGGTGTAGAGCTTACAAAGCTTCAGGTAAATGAAGTGAAGAAGGGCGATCTTGCTTCCGATCTTTTTGAAATACCAAAAGACTACTCAAAGTTCGAGCGCGAGTAATACAAGCTTAATTTACCTCCTAATAAAGTTGAAAATCGGCTGCCCTTGGGCAGCCGATTTTTTTATGCCCTAATCTTCCAAGTCAAATCGCACACTAGCTCCACCTGCAGCACTCACTTCAAGCGTGGCGCAGGCGCCGTGGATCCATGGCATATTGGTATCGATATGGCCTGAAGGCAGCGCGAAAGCCAAGGGAAAGTCATATTCTGAAACCGCATCGGCTATGATTTCTTCCGCGCTTTTGCCGAAAGGCACCGCATTATCATTCATATCACTCATGCCGCCTACCACCAGGCCAGCCAGGTCATCTAGCATTCCAGCGCGCTTCAGCGCTTGCATCATCCTATCAATATGGTAGAGATACTCATCAAGGTCTTCCAGAAATAATATTTTACCCGCGGTTCTAAGTTGCGATCCAGAGCCCAATAGACTGTATATCACGCTTAGGTTTCCACCAATAAGATCACCTTTGGCAGTCCCAGATCTATTCAATGGTTGGGCTGGAGCCTTCAGTTCAGGCAGATTTCCCCTAAGGAGAGCGATCAAGGAATTTAAACTCTCAGCCTTTTTCTCGCCAAAGTCAATGGGCATGGTGCCGTGAATACCCGCTATGCCGGCTGCATAAATATGGTTTAACAACGCCGTGATATCGCTGTAGCCGATGATCCATTTCGGTTTTTTTCTAAGGCTTTCTAAATCAAGCCCATCGAGCAGCCTTACGGTACCATACCCACCACGGGCGCAGAGTATGGCGCGGCAATTGGCATCGGCGAGAGCTGCGTTAAGGTCAGAAAGCCGCTCAGCGTCGGATCCAGAAAATTGATGTTCGCGGCCAAAAACATGCTTGCCAAAGCTTACCTTGAACCCAAACGATTCCAGCCATTCTTTTGATCCTTCTAAAATCTCTTTCTCAATAAACCGGGCGGTGGCCACGATGCGGATTTCATCTCCTTTTTTTAAAAAACCAGGTGTTTTTATAGCCATGAAATGATGCTTAGGGGGTTTCATTAAGTAATTATCTTTGCCGATTACAAACAACTACATTCCATTTGAATAATCCAAAACGCTATACGATCACTGCGGCATTGCCTTATGCAAATGGCCCCCTGCACATAGGTCACATGGCCGGTGTATACATTCCGGCCGATATATACGCGCGCTATCTTCGGCTGCGACATAGCGATGTGGCCTTCGTATGCGGTAGCGATGAGCACGGAGCAGCCATCACGCTGCGTGCAAAGAAAGACAAGGTGTCTCCACAGGCGATCGTAGATAAATTTCACGGGATCAATAAGCAGGCTTTCGCCGATTTTGGCATCTCCTTCGATATTTTTTACCGCACATCTGAGCCGCTGCACCACGAGACTGCCAGCAATTACTTTTCTACCCTGCTCGAAAAAGATGTTTTTGAAGTAGAGCGGTCTGAGCAATATTATGATCAGGAAGCGGAGCAGTTTCTGGCCGATCGATACATCGTAGGAACATGCCCCAAATGCAGCTTTGAGAATGCCTATGGCGACCAATGCGAAAACTGCGGGAGCACGCTCAGCCCCCAAGATCTGATCCATCCTAGGTCCACGTTGAGCGGTACTACTCCGGTAATGCGCGAGACTTCCCATTGGTACCTTCCCCTTGGTGACCATGAAGGATGGCTGCGGGAGTGGCTCGAAAATGGAACGCTCGATGGGCGACCACATCACGACCCCTCCGAATGGAAGAAGCAAGTGCTGGGGCAGTGCAAATCTTGGATAGACGGTGGCCTTCAGGCACGTGCCATGACCCGCGATCTAGACTGGGGCGTGAAGGTGCCGGTAGCTGGCGCAGAAGGAAAAGTGCTCTACGTATGGCTCGATGCTCCGATCGGGTATATCACCGCTACCAAGGCCTGGGCTGCTGAAAAAAATAAAGATTGGAAGCCTTATTGGGAGAGCGACGATACCCAGTTGATCCATTTCCTGGCCAAGGACAATATCGTATTTCACTGTATTATTTTTCCGGTTTTGCTAAAGCAGCACGGCGATTTTATCTTGCCCACCAATGTGCCTGCCAATGAGTTTTTGAACCTCGAAGGCAAGAAGATCAGCACGTCTAGAAACTGGGCCGTATGGCTGCATGAGTACTTGGAAGATTTTCCCGAAAGGCAAGACGAGTTGCGCTATGTCTTGAACGCCATCGCCCCAGAATTTAGGGATAGTGAATTTACGTGGACTGATTATCAGGCGCGTGTAAACAATGAGCTCGTTGCCATTTTGGGCAATTTTGTGAACCGTACACTTGTGCTCACCCATAAGTTCTATGATGGCCTTGTGCCTGGCATCGGCGATGTTGACTTGGATACGCTGGCGGGAGCAAATTGCGGAGTGGCTATTGCCAAAGCAAAAGATGAGGTAGCTAAGAATATTGAGCTCTTCCGCTTCCGCGATGCCCAGCAGGCCATGATGAACCTGGCACGGTTTGGCAATAAAGTGCTTACCGAGACCGAGCCTTGGAAACTCAATAAAACGGAGCCAGCAAAGGCTGCAGCGGTTATGAACCTGAGCCTCCAGCTGGTGGCAAATCTTACCGTGCTTGCCGCTCCCTTCCTGCCCAATATGTGTGAAAGCTTACGCGAAATGCTCGCCTTGGATACGCTCGATTGGGATGGGATCGGGACTATGAACGTACTACCGGAAGGGCATAATATCAATGCCGCGGCGCTTCTTTTTAACCGTATAGAAGATGAAGAGATGGAAGCGCAGCGGGAGAAACTTCGCCTTTCGGCGGAAGCCAATAAAGAGAAAGAAGAACCCAAAACGACCCCCATTATGCCTGAGAAAAATCCTGTCCAGTTTGATGATTTTATGAAAATTGACATCCGGACAGCGACTATACTGGAAGCAGAGCGCGTGCCCAAAACGGATAAGCTGATGAAGATAAAGCTCGATACTGGACTAGATCAGCGCACGGTAGTATCTGGCATAGCAGAGCATTACAAGGCCGAAGAACTTCCGGGCAGGCAGGTGTCCGTGCTCTTAAACCTAGAGCCACGGAAAATACGCAGCGTGGAATCACACGGCATGATATTGATGGCCGAAGACCGAGATGGGAAGCTTAGTTTTGTCAATTTTGACAAGGAGATGCCCAATGGGAGTGTGGTTAGGTAGTGTTTGGGCAGATTGTTAAATTTGCGCTCCTTTGGCCCCGTAGTTCAATGGATAGAATAGAAGTTTCCTAAACTTTAGATATGAGTTCGATTCTCGTCGGGGCTACCAATTTTTCCTTTTGCCGTAAGGCAGCGCCTAAGCGTTTTCGAGCACGCCCAGCTCCTTGCCTACCTTTTCAAAAGCTGCTATAGCCTTGTCGAGATCGGCTTCTGTGTGGCCGGCAGAGAGCTGCACCCGGATGCGTGCCTTCTCCTTAGGCACCACAGGATAGTAGAATCCGATCACGTAGATGCCTTCTTCCAGCAGCTTATCGGCCATATCTTGCGATAGCCGCGCATCATAGAGCATCACCGGAACTATCGCCGAGTCGCCATCTACGATATCGAAGCCGAGCTTGCCCATGCCTTTTTTGAAATAGGTGATATTGCTCTCAAGCTTATCGCGGAGGGCGGTGCTCGAAGATAAAATATCAAACACTTTTATGGAAGCGCCCACAATAGAAGGGGCGAGCGAATTGCTGAAAAGGTAGGGACGAGACCGCTGTCGGAGCAACTCTATGATTTCTTTTTTTCCAGTGGTATAGCCACCCATCGCCCCTCCAAGGGCTTTGCCAAGGGTTCCGGTTATAATATCTACCCGATCCATTACACCGCAATGCTCTACAGCCCCGCGGCCGGTCTTGCCGATAAATCCGGCAGAGTGACATTCATCTACCATCACCAAAGCGTCATATTGATCGGCCAGATCGCATATTCCTTTCATATCGGCTACGATGCCATCCATGCTAAACACGCCATCGGTGACGATAAGCTTAAAGCGCGCACCTTTTTCGTTGGCCGCTTTGAGCTGTGCTTCAAGGTCGGCCATGTCATTATTCTGATATCGGTAGCGCGCCGCCTTGCAGAGCCGCACCCCATCGATGATCGATGCATGGTTTAGCGAGTCGCTGATGATGGCATCTTGATCAGTGAGCAAGGGTTCAAAGATTCCGCCATTGGCATCGAAGCAAGCCGCATAAAGTATGGTATCTTCCATCTGGTGGAATCTCGTTATTTTTTCTTCCAGGTCCTTGTGGATGTCCTGCGTACCGCAAATGAAGCGCACGGATGACATCCCAAATCCGCGTTGGTCCAAGGTTTCTTTGGCGGCAGCCACCACTTCGGGATGAGAGGAAAGGCCAAGGTAATTATTGGCACAAAAGTTCAAAACTTTTTGACCCGATGCCAAGCTGATCTCTGTGTCTTGAACCGAAGTGATGATGCGCTCGCGCTTGTAAAGGCCGGCATCTTTTATAGATTGAAGTTCTTCCTGAAGGTGGTTTTTTATTTTTCCGTACATGGTCTTGCGCTTTCTGCGAAATTAAGAAAAGTGATAGAATTTATTTTTTCGATTGAGTTTGATTTGGAAAGGGTTATTTGGAAAGGCACTGAGAGAAGTTTAAGTCTATTCCGAAAATGTCGAAAGCCCTGCTCCAGGTGTATTTGAAAACTAGGACTGAGATGATGGTCACAATCTTTCGGGGGCAGGCAGTATGTTTTTTTGAGATGAGATTTATGGGGTGGAGTCGAGATGTGGTTGTTCAGACAAAATGAGATTTCTCCCTTCGGTCGAAATGACAAGATTATGGTCGAAATGACAAGTTTATGGTGGAAATGACAAGGTATGGTTGGTCAAAGAAAATGAGATTTCTCCCTTCGGTCGAAATGACAAGTTGATGGTCGGAATGACAAGTTTATGGTGGAAATGACGAGGTATGGTTGGTCAAAGAAAAAAAGATTTCTCCCTTCGATCGAAATGACAAGGTTTTGGTTGGTTAAAGAAAAAGAGATTTCTCCCTTCGGTCGAAATGACAAGGTTTTGGTGGAAATGACGAGATGAGCTTATTGGGAGTGCAAAGGGACGGTCAGGGGCAGGCAGTCTGTATTGCTGATTTCGACTCAGGTAGGTAACGGGATGCGTCCATCAAGCGGAGCGGGGATGCCTGGGCTCTTCCATGATTACCTACTCCATATCCTTAACGCATCGAAAGCCAAGGTGGTTTTGTCCAGAGTCGAAAGACGTCGCCATGCGCGCACTCGGTCTATAATTACTGCAATACTGCTCGCTGCATAAGAAAGAGCCGCCTTTTATCACGCGCTTATCTGTGGCGTAAGGATCATTGGGGTCGAAGCTATCGACTGGGCCTACAGGGTTTCGGCATATCGAGACCGACATAGCAGCGTATTGCGCCTTGGTGTCAGGGCGGTAGTAATCAGATGTCCACTCCCATACATTTCCGATCATATTATAAAGTCCGTAGCCATTGGGTTCAAAGGTCTTTATTGGGGCTGCACCGGTATGGCCATCGGCTCCAGTATTCTGGTATGGAAATTCCCCTTGAAAGAAATTGGCGAGATACGCTCCAGAAGGGGTGAGCTCTTCGCCCCATTGAAAGGTTTTCTGGCCCTTGCCACCGAGCGAAGCGTATTCCCATTCAGCTTCGGTGGGGAGTCGCTTTCCAGCCCATTTGGCGTAAGCCTGCGCATCTTCGAGCGATACATGTACTACCGGAAAATCTTCTTTCCCTTTAACCGTGCTGCCCGGCCCTTCGGGATGCTTCCAATCGGCGCCCACTACCCAGCTCCACCACTGCGTGATATCGTCAAACGATACTGCACCGCCGGGCGCAGTAAATACTAGTGAGCCAGCTGCCAGCAGGCTGTCGGCCGGTTTTTTTGTGCCCGGGGAGAGCTCTTTTTGAATTTCTTCCCAGCTTATGGCGCGCTCTGCCACCGTCTTATATCCAGTGGCGTCAATGAATTTTGCAAATTCCGAATTGCTCACTTCCGTCACATCCATCAGAAATGCATCAATAGCTATCTCTACTTCAGGCGCTTCATGGTCTTCTGCTTGCTCGCCTTCGCTGCCCATTATAAACGTGCCCGCCGGTATGAAGGCCATTCCAAGCGCATCGACATGGCTCGGAGCTGGCTTCACGGCTGTTGATGGCGTCGCCAGATCGCGTTCTTGTTCCTGATTGGGCTGGCAGGCTATAAAGCTTGCGATCAAAATGTAGAATAATGGAATTTTCTGTTGCACGGCATAAAGATACGAATGTGAATTTTTTTGGGGTTCCGTCGACGGCTATTGCTTTGACTATTTCCGGTTGCTCTTCAGCAAATGAGAATTCAGCTCTCGGCAAACGAACCCATAAAAAACCCGAATGGCTCGTTTGGGCATTCGGGTTTTTAAATGGAGTTTTAATTGGATCTTTACACGAGACCTTGGTCTATCATCGAGTCGGCTACTTTTACAAAACCTGCGATGTTCGCGCCTTTAATATAGTTTGCCTTTCCATTTTCAGTTCCGTACTCCACACAGGCAGCGTGTATGCTTTTCATGATCTCGTGAAGCTTTGCATCTACTTCTTCACTAGTCCAGGATATACGCAGCGAGTTTTGGCTCATCTCCAGTCCTGAAGTGGCAACACCACCTGCATTGCTCGCCTTGCCGGGAGCGAACATAATATCGGCATCTTCAAAAGCTTCTACCGCCTCTGGGGTAGTCGGCATATTGGCACCTTCGGCTACGAGCATCAAGCCTTGCTTGATCAGTTTTTTGGCATCGTCTTTATCGAGTTCATTTTGAGTGGCGCAAGGGAGGGCAATATGCACTTCGCAGGGAACCTGCCAAGAGTTTTCCCCTTCAAAGTATTGCACGCCATCCAGTTCATCGGCCATCTCTGATATTCGGCCACGGCGTTCGTTTTTAACTTCTTGAAGTTTTAGGAACCCTTCATTGGTAAAGCCGTTTTCGGCATATACGTATCCGCCTGAGTCACTCACGGTCACTACTTTCCCACCTAGCTGAAGTACTTTTTGGAAGGCGTACTGCGCCACATTTCCAGAACCGCTTATGGCCACCGTTTTACCTTCAAAGCTATCGTCATTAGCTTCAAGCATTTCTTGTGTGAAATAAACACAACCATATCCTGTAGCCTCTGGGCGGATGAGTGAACCGCCCCAGTTGCGGCCTTTGCCGGTAAGCACGCCGGTAAATTCATTTCGGATGCGCTTATATTGGCCAAACATATAGCCGATCTCTCTACCGCCCACACCGATATCGCCGGCAGGCACATCGGTGTCTGGGCCGATATGGCGGCATAGTTCCGTCATAAAACTTTGACAGAATTTCATCACTTCATTATCTGATTTTCCTTTTGGGTCAAAATCAGAACCCCCTTTACCACCGCCCATGGGCAGCGTAGTAAGGCTGTTTTTAAAAACTTGCTCAAAGCCCAAAAATTTGAGAATGCTCAGATTTACCGAAGGGTGAAATCGAAGACCCCCTTTATACGGCCCTATCGCGGAGTTAAATTCTACGCGGTAGCCTCGGTTTATCTGTGTTTCTCCTTGATCATCAAGCCATGGCACCCGAAACATGATGGTGCGCTCTGGCTCGGCCATACGCTCTAAAATCTTGGCTTTCTTGTATTTAGGATTTTTTTCGATGAATGGGATCACCGTTTCAGCTACTTCTTCCACGGCTTGAAGAAATTCGGGTTCATTCGGATTTTTAGCTTTTACCTTATTCATAAAAGCTTCTAAAAGCGATTCTTGCGTCGCTGTTTCCATACGGGTTTTTTTATAGGAATTAGTCTGCAAATGTAGAAAAAATTTAATGTGTAGGATTCACAAATCTAGGTAAATATAGGCTGACAAACGTGCTGATAATCAAGAACAAAGAATTGATAATCAGAGTGTAAGAATCACACTAAGATGCTAGCATAGCTCGTACGATTTGCCCGGAAGGGCGCGCACCAATCCATTGAGCTCAAGGTTTAATAGGTGTACCATGACCATGCTCATGGGCAGTTTTGACTGTAGGCTTAGGCTATCTATTTGGGTCTTACCGTCGGCGCGCATGATAGCCATCAACGCTTCTTCAGAAGGGTTGAGATCGACGAATATTTTGGTTTGTATCGGTTTGGTATTTACGGGCATGCTCCACCCCATGATGTATTCTAGATCTTTGGCAGACTCGAGCAGGGCGGCCTGGTTGGATTTTATCAGTCTATTGCAGCCTTCCGATTTATCGTCATGTATCCTTCCAGGTATGGCAAAAACATCTCGGTTATATCCATTCGCAAGTTTGGCAGTGATCATGGAGCCCCCTTTGGCACCAGACTCTACTACGATGGTCGCATCGGTCATGCCGGCCACGATCCGGTTTCGCATCGGGAAGTTTTCCCGGTCGGGAGTGGTGCCAAAGCCAAATTCGCTCAGCAGCGCCCCTTTCTCGGCCATGGCATTGGCATGGCGGGTATGCGAGTTAGGATAGATCGTGTCGAGCCCATGAGCGAGCACTGCCACCGTAGGTAGACCAAGTTCTATGCAGGCTATGTGGGCATTGATGTCCACTCCATAGGCTAAGCCGCTCACCACAGTAATGTTATAGGGAAGCATACTTTCTACAAGTTCCCGCGTCACGCGCTTTCCATAGTCGGTTATCTTTCGTGTGCCCACAATGCTTACCATGCGGGGTGCAGAAAGATCGGCAGGCCCTTTTTCGAACAGTACCACTGGCCCATCTGGGCAGTGGTTGAGCCGTTTTGGGTAGGCTGAATCCTGAAATGATATGACCTGTACACCTAGGTTTTCGGCAGTTTCCAAGTCTTTCGTGATAGGATCGAAATTGCTGAAAGAAGCAATGGCCGATGCTCGGGCAAGGTTCATCCCTTGAATTTGCATAAGCTCCGCGCTGCTTCGCATGAATACTTCTTCGGCTGTGCCAAAATGCTTAATGAGTTTTTTGGAGCTCATCACCCCTACGTTATCCACTTGGCTTAAAGCCAATTGATAGAATACTTCACTGCGATGGGTAGGTATGGCCTTATTCAATGCTATGCTCCGTTTGGGTAGAGATGCCGAAAATAGCTAAACTTGGCCTTTACTATGGAGAATGTTAAAAAACTGGGTATCATCCCTGCCCGCTACGCATCTACACGGTTTCCAGGTAAGCCATTGGCCTTGATCAATGGTGTGGCTATGATAGAGCGGGTGTATAAGCAATGTTTAAAATCGGATCTCGACGCCGTGATCATTGCCACCGATGATGACCGTATCAAGGATTGCGCACTGGGGTTTGGTGCGGAAGTGGTGATGACCGATGCCGATCTGCCTTCGGGTACCGACCGCTGCGTGCAAGCCTATCAGCGCTTTTTGCGGAAGCATGCGTCCATTGATGTCGATTCGATCATTAATATTCAGGGTGATGAGCCTTTTATAGATCCGGCGCAGATCAATACCCTGCTCGATCTTTTAAAAAACCCTGCAGTGGAGATCGCCACGCTGGTTTCTCCCGCAGTATCGCAGGCCGAAGTAGATCATCCCAATAGAGTAAAAGTGGTGCGGCAGATAGACGGCAGGGCCATTTATTTTTCGCGCTCCCCTATCCCTTATTTTAGGAATGAAAATAATGGAAATTCCTATTACGAACAGTGCTTTATCCATTTGGGGATCTATGGTTTCTCGGCGGCTACCTTTCAGGGTCTTCCTGCGCTGGTTCCATCCTTTTTAGAACTATCGGAAGGGCTGGAGCAGCTCCGGTGGATAGAAAACGGATTGCATATCCAAACCGCGATAACCATCGAACGGTCAGAGGCTGTAGATAGCCCCGAAGATTTGGTGGCCTTAGAAAAAAAGTTTTTTTTGGATGGGAGCAGGACTTAATCGTAATTTCGACTTTTAATTGAAGCCAGAGTCGTGGAAATTGACAAGCGCATAGGAGAGTTACTTTACGATTACGATTGTGTGATCGTGCCACAGCTGGGTGGTTTTGTAACGAATTATAAGCCAGCTACCATCACCGTAGAAAAAGGTGTGGGGCGCCCGGCCGAGAAAGAGATCAGGTTTAATAAGAACCTGACCAAGAGCGATGGCCTTTTGGCAAAAGCCATATCTAACCAAGAAGGGCTTAGCTTTGAAGAAGCCGGCGTTGCTCTGAAGCAGGCTGTAGAAGATTATTGGAATAAGCTCTACGCGGGTGAAAAGGTGCGCTTCCGCAAGATAGGAGTCCTCTACATCGATGCCCATCAGAATATACGTTTTGAGCCTACCGCCGATCAGAACTTCTTGAAGGCGACTTTTGGGTTTGAACCCTTCTCGCTGCCTGAGCCGCTCGTAATGGCCAAGCCAGAAAAGGAAGAATCAAAAGCAATTGAAGGATCATCGGTGATCAAAGATGCCAAAGAGCTCCGCATGGCGCCAGAAGCACCCTTGGGAGCCAGTAATAATCGCGGTATCTATTGGGTGGCAGCGGCTACATTGATTCCATTTTTGGCCATGAGTATCTATGTAGGGATGAAAACTGATTTTAAAAGCCCTTCAGAATTGAGTTTTGCCGATTTAAACCCTTTCGGGAGCCATGTAAATGTGGCTGCCCACTATTCAAAACGTGAAGAAGCCGCTCACAAGATAGCAGCTGAGCCCATTGATTTTCCCATCACTGATACTGTATTTGCCTTTTCTTTGGTGAATGATGAGTTCGATAGTGCAGGTGTCATCATCGATATGCGCGAGCCGGGCGCGCGCGCCAATGAACTGAACAAGTTCGACGATGATAAGGCTGGTTTTCAAAAAGGAATTTACCACATCATAGCCGGGTGCTTTGGCGATGAGCAAAATGCTTATCAATTTGTATCCCGCTTAAAATCTAAAGGCTACGGCGCCGGCGTACTTGACTTCCATAAAGGCCTGCACCGTGTAAAGCTTATTAGTTTCAATGAATATTCGGTGGCGCTTGATACGCTAAAACATTTGCGGGAAGATGGCGTTTTCCCTAATGCTTGGCTCTTAAAAAAACACGTAAGCTAATGGCAGCCTACGATAAAATAGACTTGGGAAATTGCTCATTAGAGCTGGACGATACGGGCGTGGTAGAACTTCACATCTACCCTGAAGAAACCATTGAGCCCGATAAGATCAAAGAAATCTTTGAGACCATCCATTCGGAAATGCCCGATGCGCTCCTGCTAATGGTCACTGCTGGTAAGAAGGCAGAGTTGAGTCCCGCCGCCCGTGAGATGGTTTCTGCCGGTAGTGTGACCGATCAGATAAAGGCCGATGCCATCGTGACCGAGCATTATAGCCATACCATGTCTGCCAATTTCTTTGTGCGGTACAATCAGCCACAGCGACCTACCAAACTCTTCAAGACAGAAGAAGAAGCGCGGGATTGGTTAAAAGGGTTTGTATAGTCGAGCGTAACAAGTATTGGGTCACGAGTTTAGATCGCTGGCTATTAGTATTTTAGCAGTCCAAGGAAGTCCCGGGTTTTTGAAAGTCTCCGTTGTTGTGCGGCATGTGTAAGTAGCGTCTTGCCCGTTCAAAATGGCTTGGTCAGGGCGACTCTAGACGTTCAGTTTGACGCTTTTTTTTTCTAACCGCTGCATTTAAATAGAGCGCCAGCACTATCAAGACCGTACCGACATAAAAACCCCAAGACATTTTTTCGCTATTTCCAAAGATGAAAAAGGCCAGAACAATTCCGTAAACTGGTTCCAAGTTTATAGTCAGCGACACCGTAAAAGGGCTAATCTCTTCCATCACTTTTACGCTTACCACAAATGCGAAAGCGGTGGCGACGGTGCCGAGAATTATGATCCATAACCAGTCCATCGCAGGTATTTGCAATAGCGAGCGGTCAAACTCTCCATTCAGGGCTAGCCAGGCCGCGATCGCAGCCGTGCCCGCCATCATTTCTACAAGTGAGATACGGTATGGATTATCTTTTTGGATGAGCCGACCATTGATGGTAGTAAAAAGCGAAGCCAAAAGAGCGGAGCAAAGCGCTATGACGATCCCGGTCTTATATTCAGTTTCAAAGCTGAATATGAGCAATAAACCGCATACTACCATGCCGCCAAAAAGCAATTCGAGCAGGTCAATCTTACGCTTGAAAAACAAGGGTTCGAGCAGGGCAGTAAACAGCGAAGAAGCGCTTAGGCAGGCCAGCGTGACCGATACATTGCTCTGCTTGATAGCTTCGAAAAAGCTGATCCAATGTGCTGCTATTATAATGCCTACAAGGCTGTAGAGCAAGGCATTTACCGAAAGGTTTTTCTTGATCTTGCCTGTGGCATAGGTAAATACCGCTATGGTGACGCTCGCAATGGCCATACGCCAGAATACCAATGGTTCTGACCCGGTCTCAATGAGCTTGCCCAATATACCGGTGAAGCCAAAAATAAAAACTATAAGGTGAAGGAGAAAGAGATTAGTAAACCGTGACTTCTTCATCTTCTTTATGGCCAACATCAGTAACCCCACCAGATACTATAAACTTCATTACCTCGGCAGTAAGTGCTGGTACTGGAGTTACATTTTCCTTGGGTACGATGTATAGATTTCCCGAAAAATTATAGCTGTGTGGGAGATACACCGCTATTTTCCCTTCGGGAATACCAAGGTTGGATAAATCTTCATTGGTCACAAACCCGAGCTTTTCAATATCGCTGCTCCGGCTTAATTTTACCAAAACGGGGCGTGAGAAACTCTTTTTTTGACCTACAAAGGCAGAGAGCAAATCCGTGATGGCCGTGTAAATGGTCTTGATAAGGGGGGCTCTGTCAAGCAGTGAGTTTGCCCTGCGGCGAATGGGTTGGGTAATGAATGACGAACCTAGAAAACCCAATAAGGTAATGACTGCCAATAGAATAATGATCCCCAGCCCCGGAATCGCAGTGGGTATGATGTCGTCTAAAAATTTAAACAGTCCGTAGACCACATAAATGATCAATGTGATGGGAACCACCAACAATAAACCACTGAAGAAATAATTGAGTATTCTTCGGTACGTATTTTTCTTTTCCATATTGGCCGCAAATTTACTCCATTTCCGTCAGTTCTTGCTGTAGTTTTTTGGTAAGGCTTGACACTACCAGTTCATAGGAATGATCTACTAATTCTTTGATCAGTGTATCGGTAAGGATACCATCGCAGCGCACACTGTTCCAATGCGTTTTATTCATGTGCCAAGCTCCTTCGATATCATGCGGGTATTGCTGGCGAAGCTCTACCGCCCTTTCTGGGTCACATTTAGCTGAAAATCCTGTGAAATTTTCAACCCGCGCCAAAACAAACATTTTATTCATGACCTTAAATACAAGTGCGTTATCATCAAAAGGAAAAGATTCGGTGGTTCCTTTTTTAGAAATGCAATACAGTCGAAAGCTTTCAATATCCATTAGTTGAGTGTTTTATAAAGAATGGGTTTGCTGGGGCTTGCATCGTTTTCTAGTGGAGCGATCTGTAAATCGAGCAAATATCGACCGTCTTTGATATGATCTTGCACGTAGATCATTTCAGTAATCGTGCATTGGTAATCATCTTTTCTGCCGCCATGCCAATATGCACGATGCGCCAATAGCTTTCCGCCATCTTCTTCCCGGTCTACTGAAGGCAGGTCTACCAGTAAATGTTTGACACCTACTTCACGCAGAAGGGTAAGCCCGCCTGGTTCAAAATAGGGCGGGTTGGTATTCGAGTAATTTTGTGAAAGCTTGGTGTTAGAATTAGGCAGTGTTCTAATTATCAATGCTTCATCCTGAAAATCAAGGATCGCATCTGCCAGTTGACGCTTGCTGATGACGTGATCTCCAGATTGTTTGAATGCTTCTTCCAAACCGCGGTAAGGCTTGGGCGCGACGGTAATGAGCTGAGCCATAAAAAGGCTCTGCGACAAGGTTTTATTGATGGAAATTATTTTTTCATCAATATGTCCTACCGTCTCGGTGTGGGTGCCATGGCCGTGTGGGTTGAAGTATACCTTTCTAAAATTGACATTGCCACCGAGCTCCACACTCCCCTTGAACCGATCTGTCATTACGGGCTCTATGCGCATCGGATCTACGTACCAAGCCCGAGGCCCATCGGGGCTAAGCGGTATGGAGATGTCCATGGGTTTGGAGAAGTCAACAGTGACTTTGCCCATGGCAGTTTCTATTATAGCCTTCATGGGCTAAATGTATAGTTTTGGTTGAAATGGTGGGATCCTGACCGCCAGACTACAGAGCGATGCCAATCCGTGCTCTTCGCTAGCTTGTTGTTCAGGTCGATCGGTAGGTGGTAGGGCTGGAGCCAAAATTGCCCATGGTCGGAACTTCTTCTACATGCCGTATTTCTCATGCACGCTGAAATCACCCGCAAGCTGTATTGTCTGGTAGCAATGTCTGAATCCTATTATTTCGCATGATAATTGACATTGTGCTAAAAAATAAAACCCTAAAAAATGGACGCAACAAAGTCGGAGTTTGAACTCATTAAAGAATACATCGATCGCGAGGAGCACTTCGCGTATTCAATCCATAAGCATGATAGTCTCTACGATGTGCTGAAAGATGGCAAGAATCTACGCGAAACCAGATTGGATGCCCACCGTGCCGCCGGGCAAGAAGTAAGAAAGGAGCATCCGTCCAATCAGGCACCTACCGATGAGATGATTGCGAAGGGCGATATTCTCATTTGGGATTTGAAAGAAGAATACGAGCGGCAGAAATAGGTGCTCAGCAGGCAACAAGCAGGCAACAAGCAGGCAAAGAGATGAGTGCAGGGCGATCGATTTATTTTCCTGAAAGGGAGAGTTCCCGCATTAGAAAAGGCTGACCGGTACCGGTCAGCCTTTTAAGTAGTGGGCCCAGAAGGACTTGAACCTTCGACCTTCAGATTATGAGTCTGCTGCTCTAACCACCTGAGCTATGGGCCCCAAATTTTGGAATGCAAAGCTAATGCAAGTTGCCAACCTGTGCAAGCAAATCTCAAGATCATCTTTTAAACCTGTAGCATTCAGATTTTAGATGAAATATGAACATTTAAATTTTACAAAACTGTGGTGCTTATCGTCCAGTTTCAATTAGTTCCCTTTAGCTTTACCGCATGAATGTGGTAGATGAAGATATGGTAGCCCAGTGGGTAAAGTCTTTGACAGACTTTACCGGAGAAGGGGTAGAGATTCAAAATCTAGGCATCATAGGTGGCGGAAGTATAAACGATGCGCGAAGGGTAGACACGAGCCACGGTACCTTCTTTGCCAAAATAAATGATGCAGAAGCCTTTCCGGCAATGTTCGAAGCTGAAGTGCACGGCCTGACGTTTCTTGCGGAGCACAGTAATTTTGAAATCCCGAAACCTGTGGGGCATGGCGAGACTAGTGGCAGCCAATGGATTCTGATGCAATTCGTAGACCGCGCTTCTCCAGCGGCCGATTATTGGGAAAATTTTGGAAAAGGTCTGGCCGAGCTGCATAAAAAGACCAACGTTAAATTTGGACTGGATCGGGAAAATTATCTGGGCAATCTTCAGCAGAAGAACGGCTATATGGATACTTGGGCCGGTTTTTTTGCGGAGCACCGCATAGCCCCGCAACTCAAAATGGCGCGTGACCAGAACTACGCGAGCACCGAGATGGTGCGATTACTCGAAAAATTAATGGGTAGAGTAGACCGTTATTTTCCGGTAGAGCCGCCGGCAGCCATTCATGGTGACCTTTGGACGGGCAATTTTTGTACGAACCATAAGGGTGAAGCGACCATCTTTGATCCTTCAGCGCATTATGGCCACCGCGAGATGGATATAGCCATGAGCAAGTTGTTCGGCGGTTTCGACGAGCGCTTCTACGAAGCTTATAATGCACATTATCCACTTGAAAAAGACTGGGAAACGCGATTACCGATCGCAAATTTATATCCACTATTGGCACACCTAAATATTTTTGGGGAAACCTACGCATCACAGATCATGAATATTTTGCGCAAGAATTTATAGTGTAGGCGGTGGGTCATCCACTCAACTTACATCTGCTACCAATTCTCCTTTCACCACAAATACCTGATCCCCTTTTTTTGGGCTTATTTTATAAAGCCCTGTGAAATCGCCAAAGGAAGGAAGTATACCCCTATCGGCTCCAAAGTAAAAACATGGAAGTGTGAGTGCCTGCCTTCCATAGCCGCGTAAGCGCACTCCTGGGTGTATATGGCCATGAATATTATATAGCGTCGTCTCGACTTGATCATGACTAAAATGGAAGGGTGGCATTACCAGCTCTTCAAGTACTTTAATACCAGCTTTCTGAAACACCTTCGACGGGATAATATCGTGGTTTCCGAGTACCAGCGTAATGTGAAGCTGGGTGTATTGGGCAATGAAATCTTCAAATTCGTCCCACTCTGCATTCAGACTGCTGTGAAATAGATCACCCAGAATAAGAAGGTGCGCTACGTCAGGATCAAGTAATAGACCTGCGAGTCGCCAAAGGTTATTCTGACCTGCCATGCGCGGCACAGCGAGCCCATTTTTACGAAAGTGGCCTACCTTCCCGATGTGAAGATCGGCTATGAGCAACGTTTTTTTCGATGGCCAGTACAGCGCTTTTTGCGCAAGGAGATGAAATGCTTCACCGCATATTTGGGTCTCAACCATCAGGCTTTTTCAAATTGAAGGGTCATTTTCTTGATTCGATCTTCGAGCTTTTCAGTGCTCATGCGCTCCCGCAATCGATCTACCAAAATAGGAAAGGCAAAGGGCGTAGGCCGGTCGGGGTAAGTAAGCCTGATCTCTTGTGAATTGATCCTGCTCAGCGCTTGCCGCAGCCGCCATTCTTCTACTTGAAATTCCATGACTTCACTGAAGGCCTGCTTGTACAGCAAGTTTTCACTTTCATAATCTTTGAAAACATCAAAGAACAATCCGCTCGACGATTGAAGGTGTTTTTCCTTTTGATACTTACCGGGGAAACCCTTAAAGACAAGTCCTGCGATGCTGGCAATATCCCGAAACCTACGGCGTGCCATTTCGTTTTTGTTGAGGCTGGCCTGTATATCGGCAGTGAGATGATCAGTGCTGAAAATTGATGAGTCGATGCCATCTTCTATCGGGATGTCTTGATCTGAAAGGAGCTCAAAACCATAATCGTTAAAGGCAATGCTGAATGAGAAGGGTCTGAATTGGGTAAGCCTATAGGCCAATATGGAAGAGATGCCTTCATGTACGAACCTGCCTTCAAACGGATAGACAAAGATGTGATGGCCTTCTCTCGTTTGCAGCTTTTCAATGAGCAGTTCGCTCTTTTTTGGGATCAGGGAGAGCGTTTGCTGCGTGTCTAAAATCGGTTTTACAGCCACCGATTCGATTGACGTACTTCGATTATGCGCTATTGCATCAATCTCGTTTCTGAGATTCTCGGAGAGCATTGCGCTAAGCGGCATCCTGCCCCCTTGCCAAGAAGGTACGATGCCTTTTTTCTTTCGGCTTATTTTTACTTGTACCACCATATCTTTCACGCGTACCAGATCCAGTGGCCTTCCGGCAAACCAGAACGTATCGCCAGGACTGAGCCGAGATATGAACCACTCTTCAATGGCGCCAAGGTAGCCACCCGTTACGAACCGCACCTTCAGCATGCTATCGCTCACTATGGCGCCAATAGATAGACGGTGGCGCATGGCGGTGCGCCTGTCCTCTACGGTATACCGCCCATCGGCGCCGATGCTTACTTTATGGTATTCTTCGTAGGCATCGAGCGCCGTGCCGCCCTGTGTAATAAACTGTAGCGCCCATAGCCACTCTTCTTCTGAGATAGAATGAAATGAAAAGGTACGTGCTACTTCCGTAAATATCTCTTCCGGTCTAAACCCTTCTCCCACCGCGAGGGTAATAAGGTATTGCACCAGCACGTCGAAGCTGCGTATGTAAGGTGTCCGCACTTCAATATCATTTCTCTTGATGGCTTCTCGCAGCGCCGCACATTCCAACAGTTGCAGCGCATTGGTGGGCAAGAAGTGGATGGTACTGGCTTGCCCTGGGCGGTGGCCACTGCGGCCGGCGCGCTGCACGAAGCGCGCCACCCCTTTGGGACTTCCCACCTGCACGATGGTCTCTACCGGCCTGAAGTCTACCCCGAGATCTAGGCTGCTGGTACATACCACACATTTTAATTTGCCTTCGTGAAGGGCGGTCTCTACCCAGTCTCGCAGCTCGCGGCTTATGGAGCCGTGGTGCATCGCGATCTGTCCGGCCAGCGAAGGCTCTACCATGAGCAGGTGTTGATACCACAGTTCGCACTGTGCCCGGGTATTGGTGAAAAGGAGCGTAGACCGGCTGGCTTCCAAAATGGGAAGTAGCTTATCGGTAAGTTTTACGCCCAGATGCCCTGCCCAGGGGTAGTTATCTATTTCGGAGGGGATGATAGGCTTGATGAGAATCTTTTTCTTGATCTTGGCCTTCACGAATACGCCATTGCCTGCATCGCTACCCAGCAATACCTGCATGGCTTCATCCATATTTCCAATGGTGGCCGATATGCCCCATACTTGTAATTTTACCAAATGCTTGAGCCTGCTCAGTGCGAGCTCCAGCAATACCGCTCTCTTGGAGCCCATCAGTTCGTGCCATTCATCGGCCACTATAAATTTGAGCGTGGCGAAGTATTCATTGCTTTTCTTGGTACTCAGCAATAGGTGAAGGCTCTCGGGTGTGGTGATCAACACTTCGGGTGGTTTCTTGCGCTGCGCCTGTCGCTCTGACGTCTTGGTGTCTCCAGTCCGTATCGCTATTTTCCAGTTCAGCTCATTATCTACACAGTATTTTTCGCACGCCGATTTGATATCTCTGCTCAGCGCCCTGATCGGGGTGATCCAGATGATCTGTATCCCTTTTTTTTCAGGGTTCTTTGCGTTCAGCTCTATACATCGCAGCGCGGCGCCGATAAACAAGGCGTAGGTCTTACCGCTGCCGGTAGGGGCGTTTAAGATTCCAGATTTGCCTTGAAGGCAACGCTCCCAAGTCTCTAGCTGAAACGGGAAGGGCTGCCAATTTATTTTTTTAAACCAGTTAAGGGCTCCTTCGATACGTTGACTTTTACTCAAAATTTAGAATGCCGGATGTTTTGGTTTATTGTCGAGGATGGATTCGATCCGAGCCATGATCTCATCAGTGAGCAAACCCACTTTTTCAGATGCCTTCAGGTTTTCTTCTAGTTGGCTTGTCTTACTGGCGCCAAGAATAGCCGTGCTCACATTTGGATTTTTCAAGCACCAAGCTACCGCCATCTGTGGCATTGAAAGGTCAAGGTCTCCGGCTATTTCGGCCAATTTTCTAGTTTTGTCAAGCGTCTCGTCTACCAAGAGCTTGCTCGAAATATTCTTTAGCTCGGCACGCTTCAACCTGGTTTCGCCTTCCTTTCCGTTATTATATTTTCCCGTAAGGACTCCCGAAGCCAGCGGACTCCAAATGGTGGTCCCGAGACCAACGGTCTTATAAATCTGGCTGAATTCTACTTCCACCTTTTCGCGCACCAGCATATTATACTGCGGCTGCTCCATGGAGGGGGCTATTAGGTTATGCCGCGCCGCCACCATGTGGGCTTCCATAATCTCCTGTGCACTCCATTCGCTTGTGCCCCAATATAATACCTTCCCTTGTGTGATCAGGTTATGCATCGCCCAAACAGTTTCTTCGATGGGAGTCTCTTTATCGGGTCGGTGGCAAAAGTAAAGGTCTAGGTAATCTACTTTAAGGCGTTTCAGGGCTTGGTGGCAGGCCTCGGTCACGTGCTTTCTGTTCAGCCCTTTTTGCGTGGGTACTTTCGCACCAGCCCCAAAATATACCTTGCTTGAAAGAATGAAGCTATCGCGCGACCAGCCCATTTTTTGTAAAATGCCGCCCATTACTTCTTCCGATTTACCATCGGCGTAGATTTCGGCATTGTCAAAGAAATTGACCCCTCCATCATATGCCATTTTCATTAACTCTTCTGAGGTATTGTTTTCTATTTGGTTGCCAAAAGTGATCCAAGATCCAAAGGATAATTCGCTCACTTTCAATCCTGATTTTCCCAATCTCCTATATTCCATTATTTTCGTTTTTGATTACAAAGGTAAACAGCTCGCGATAGCCGAGTGTTTTTGAATTAGGTTTTCGGACTGGCAGTCCAATTCGGCAGCGCGTTTTTTCTCCCCTTGGTTTTAAAGAGTTACTTACCTTTATGCATTTCGATCTAATTTGGGACTATTTGATAAATCTAGTAATGGCAAGGAAGTGCTCACTGCGCGCGAGTTCGAGCAAGCCTTTGAGCTCTATTTTAAGAGCGTAAGAAATTTTCTCTATTACAAGACTTCTCAGTCGCAGCTCTCTGAAGATGTGGCGCAAGATGCCTTTGTAAAACTTTGGGAAACCCGCCAGAAAATCGATAAATCATCTATCAAAGCCTATCTTTTTACAATAGCCAATAATCTGGCTATCAATCAGCTGAAGCGAGATCAATTAAAATTTAAGTTTTTGAACTTACAGACCAGCCGAAAAGATGGGATGACTCCAGAATATCTTTTGGAAATGAAAGAGTTCGATCAAAAACTGCAAGATACGCTGGCCAAGGTGCCCGATGGAGCACGGGAGGTGTTTTTGATGAATCGTATAGATGGATTGAAATACCGAGAGATCGCGGAGATGCTCGGCTTGAGCATGAAGGCTGTAGAAAAGCGGATGTCACGTGCCTTGGCCATACTTAGGGAAGAGATAAATGGAAAATTTTAGTCATGGGAACTAGTGAAGAGCAGCCGATAGAAGAAAGGATGGACGCCCATTTGGCAAGTCTCAGGCCGCCTTTTGACGAAAGTCGCACTATGGCGATAAAAGCCGATCTGATGGCAATGGCGAGAATGCCAGAGCCCGAAGCGGAAGTAAACCGTGTACGCTCCTACACTTGGGCGCAGCTTGCAGCCGGGCTTCTATTGCTCATTGCATTCCCTTATGTAGTATATCTGTTTGGGCAAAAAGAAGTGATAAACGCGGGTGCGGCCGAAGTGGTACATCTCATGCCTTGCGGTAGCAAAGTGACCATCGCGCCAGGCAGCAGTTTGGAGTATAATGCGGCATCATGGTATTTCAAGCGCTCGGCGATGCTATCGGGCAGCAGCTATTTTGATGTGGTAGAAGGAGATCCATTTAAGTTGAAGTTTGGTCAAGGAGAGTTGGAAGTATTGGGTACTACCTTTTCGGTGTGGGATGGGCCACGCTCGGCTATCGTGCATTGCGCGAGCGGG
The DNA here is from genome assembly GCA_963836915.1 of uncultured Cryomorphaceae bacterium. Classification (GTDB taxonomy): domain Bacteria; phylum Bacteroidota; class Bacteroidia; order Flavobacteriales_D; family Cryomorphaceae; genus Cryomorpha. The sequence continues at coordinate 3,303,732 of CAWILH010000002.1, forward strand.
AAAGTGAAGGTGGTTTCTGAAAGAGGAGAACTACTACTGGTAAAAAACGAGCTGAGCTTGATAAAAAACGGAGCCTTAGGTGCCAAGGAACTATTGGTGGCCCAAAGCCTGCGCCCACAGTTGACCCAGATCCTTAATTACGAAAACGTGCCACTCACCATGGTATGCCGCGAACTGGAAATGGCAATGGGGGTAATGATTGAGAATAAATTGCCAGCAGGCCTTAGGTATACCGGTCAAATAGATACCGCGGATCCCAATTTTGTTGAAGTACTTTGCAAGCCTTTTGGAGCCAAGTCAAAATGGTCATCTGAGCGCAGCGTCATTATTGAGAAGTGATGCGCATTGCAGTTGCACTTTTACTTTGCTTTTTTGCATCTGCACTAGAAGGCCAGCCTGGGGAGCCCACCATCATTGATTTTAAGGTCTACAGCGGATTGCCGCTTAACGAAGCGTTGAAGAGTATTTCTGCCAGGTCGGCGTTGGTCTTTTCATATAATCCTGATGCAGTTTCTACTGTGCAGGTACCAGTCTTCGATACGATTCCCCGTTCCATTGAGCTATTCTTGGAAAAATCATTAGAGGACGGCGCCTCACCTTTGAAAAGATTTCTGATATCTATGTTTTGTTTCCACGTTCAGCCTTCGTGGGAGCAGAAGCGACGCGGAGAAATTTTGCATTAACCGGATTAGTGCGTGATAGGATTACGCAAGAAGCACTTCCCTTTGCATCGGTTTCTGTAGCATTCACTAAAATAAGCACTACGGCCAATAGCGACGGCAAATTTTCAATTTTGAACGTCCCGAGTGATACATCTTCGCTCATTATCAGTTATTTGGGTTATGCGAAATATGTCATTAAATTATCGCAGGTTGAAAATACGGATCCCGTCGTATGCGAACTTTTGCCGAGAGAGCGCAACCTGCCTTCGGTAGAAGTAAGTGCAAGGGTGCCCGATCTTGTTGAAATTGATAAAAGACCGGGTCATCTCACTTTTAATTCTGCGCAGATTTCGAAGCTCCCGTCACTTGGGGAGAATGATCTTTTTGCCGCGCTACGCAGGCTGCCGGGCATACAGGGCGGGCAGGAAAATACATCCGGAATTCGCATTCGAGGCAGCGGCTCAGATCAGAATCTCATTCTTTTCGATGGGATAACGGTTTATCATATCGATCATTTTTACGGTTTTCTAAGTACCTTCAATTCGAATGTGGTCAAGAATGTGCAGCTCTACAAATCGGGCTTCAGCGCCAAGTACGGTGGCCGCACGGCGGGCGTCGTTGAGATTGCAGGCCTGGATGGAAATAAAGTTGATCCGTCACTAGAAGTAGAAGCCAACTTGCTGAGCGCTAATATCCGTGCCGAGCTGCCATTGGTCAAGAACAAGGCTTCAATCATATTTGCCTATCGCCGCGCCTTCACTGATGTGATCCAATCTGATCTCTACAAAAAGATGTTCAATAATATTTTTAATTCGAGCGTGCCGAGCTCGGGTGCGAGCAGCGCCGATGTGTTTTCTGACGATAGGGCGCCTGACTTTAAGTACTATGATCTAAACGCTAAGCTACACTTTAAGCCTACCGATAAGGACGCTATAGCTTTGAGTTATTACGCTGGTGAGGATGATGTGAACATCAGATTTGACGGAAGCGTTGAATTTTTAAACCGCATATCCGATGATGATGCAACATGGGGAACCCGCGGCGGCTCGATCAAATGGTCGCGGAAGTGGGGGACACGATTTTTCACGTATGCCAATTACGGGATCTCTGATTATCGAAGTACCCTCGCCGCCGATGAGCGGTTTTTGGTAGATGGTGTATTGCTCAGTCGACGCTTTTTCGACCAGCGCACACGTGTGAAAGACAATACGCTGAGGTTGGATAACTCTTTTCAACTCTCCTCGAAAACCCGCTTTGATTTTGGACTTTGGGACAGCCGGTACGAGATTCTATTGCAAGCTCAAGACCAAGCCACCATAATACAGGATTCTATTCAAAGCAGTAGTCTTTCCGCAGGCTATTTTGAAGTAAGCCAGCAGTTTGGAAAATTGAACCTGACTGGTGGACTGCGCGCGTCCTACTACGGAATCGATGCGGGGTATTATTTCGAGCCGCGTTTATCTTTTGATTACCGCTATAGCGAAAAGCTGATGCTAAAAGGTTCGGCGGGCCGGTTTTACCAATTCATCCGTCGGCTGAATGAGCGCAGTCTCTTTCTGAATGTTTCGGAGACATGGACGCTGGCATCTGATGCCACCGTACCCGTGCTTTCTTTGAATCATTATACGGCCGGGTTTCTATATCAAATGGGAAGCTGGCAGATCGATGTGGAAGCTTACTATAAAGAAGAATCTGGAACGGTGGCTTATCTCTTTCCTGAATTTGCTCTGACCAATGGCGACCTGGCAGATTTTGAAGTAGATGGAAATCAACGCATCAGCGGAGTCGACTTCTTGGCAAAGCGTTCATTCAAAAATCACCGTGTCATTATCGGTTATTCTTTCGTTTCGGCCGAGTCTCGATTTGCTGGACAAAATGGCGGCAATTACTTTAGAAGCGCTTCGGCATTGCCGCATGAGCTTAATATGGTTTATAATTTTGAATTTAAACGGTGGGATTTTGGTGCCGCCTTTGTATTATCTAGCGGTGCAGCGTATACGCCCGTTACGGGAACCTTTGTGGTGACGCTTCCCAATGGAGAAACTCAACAGTTCGTAAGTGTGGGAGAATTAAATTCTGTGCGACTTGAGCCTTTTCACAGGCTTGATATCAATGTAGGCTACACCGTGCCATTAAAGAAAGGTTCTGTAGAAATCGGAGCTTCGATTTATAATGTATACGACTATTTAGCAATACGCTATATCGATTATTTTGCCATTCCCGAGCCTGGCACGGATACCTATACCATCGGTCAGCGTGACTTGCTCACACTGGGTTTTACCCCATCGTTTTTTATCAAGTTAAAGCTATGAAAAGCCGTAAATCATTACTTATTCTTGCCATGCTTTTCAGCCTGAGCGCCTGCCAAGATGGAGAGGATAATACCCTCGACTCAGGCGATCCCGCGCTTCTTGTAGAAGGATTTCTATACGCTGGTAGAGTGATTGATGACTTCAAACTTACCGAAGTGAGCATGTCGGGCTATCCCGGTTCTGTGCCACTTTCAGATGCAAGCATAGAAGTGCAGCAAGGGGAGACCACCTTTAGCCTAGTCCCGTCCAATGCCTATTCTGGATTATACCATCAGGCTGATAGCTCCATGGTAGTGGGGGATAGCGGCACGGTAGCGCTCACCATAAGGCATAAGGGAAATAATTACCGTGCCGAATCACAGATACCTGCCCCGATTCATAATCTGATGATTTCTGATTCAGTATTTCTCATTAATGCATCAAATAATACGGTTCCCATTGGTTTTATATCTTGGAATGGCGCGGCAAACGCAGCTGGATATTGCTGTTTTATAAGGCCAGAAGATACAGTAGGTGCTCCATTTCCATTTTACGATGATAATGCACAGACCAATCCTTTCAAGATCGTGCACAGCAATACTTCTATAACTTTTAAGAGCCAAGATTTTGCGCATTATGGTACGTATACATTATACATTACCGCCGTAAACGATGAGTATAAGAACGCTTATAATACCAATGGCATATTGTCATTTGCCAATGGGCCAAGTAATATTGAGAACGGATGGGGCGTGTTTACTGCCTTCAATGGCAAGGCAATTCAAATTTCGCTAGAATAACCGAACTCGGTTTTGAAGGTAGGGTAATTTAAAATACCTGTGTAATACTTCCGAAATAGGCCAGCAGGCCGTTTTAAGAATAATTAAGAAGTGAGTACAAATAAATATTCCGAGCATTCGCTCAAGCCTTATCTCGATAGCGCGAGACTGCCATTTGAGAAATCTGAAGCCCAAGCTTGGAGCAATGTGCTGGAGCGCATAGACCTTGACCAAGGTTTGCCAATGCGCCGTTCGAGCGGTCGGTTTTACAGCCTACGCATAGCCGCATCATTGCTTTTCTTGCTTACTGCGGGCTTCGCTTTTTGGTACGCCGGCAAGACCGAAATCTCATCTTCTGAGTCAGCCGGTCAGCAGGTCGCCCTTCCCGATGGCTCTTTAATAGTATTGGACCAGAGCTCTACCCTAAGTTTTAATACAAGCATTTGGTTTTTAGACAGATCTATTGACCTAAAGTCAGGCCGCGCCTTTTTTGAAGTTGAAAAAGGGAAGCAGTTTACCGTTCATACCCCCATGGGCGACGTAGCAGTGTTGGGGACTTCATTTGATGTGTCCTTGTTCAAAAGTCAGTTTGCAGTGGCCTGCAAAACAGGTAAGGTAAGGGTGAGCCCCAAAGGTGATGATCGTTCGATAGAGTTGACTCCTGGGCAGGCCAGTTTGTGGGATGGGGCTTCCGCCAAAAGAAATAGCGTAGAGTCAGCTCAGATAGGTGGCTGGGCGATAGGAGAGTTTGCCTTTGACAATGTGGCCCTTCAGGATGTGCTGCAAGTGCTATCAAAGGAATTTGGCTATACCATTGATCTCAACGAAAAAACAGATTTAAGATATACGGGCTATTTTAAAAAAGACCAACCCTTGGAAGAGATATTATCTATAGTGTGCAAGCCATTGAACTTGAAGTATACCATAGACTTTGACGAAAAACGAGTATTAATCTTAAAGAACTGAGACCATGCTGAAAGATTTAAATAAAATTAGAATGAGCATTAAGTCAAACCAATACTCGGTCGGTATGACTCCAATATGGGATGAGTTTTATGAGCAGGCCCAAAATAAGAAGTTTAAGAATAAGTGGGATAAAATCAGAAAGCAGAAAAATTAACGTTAAGATAATTTACGGTGAGAAACCCCGCTCAGCTTGCTATGGTTGACGGGGTTTTTTGGTAGGGTTAAGAGAAGCTGGCTTGTATATCATACAGAGGCGATTTTGTCCTTCATAGTAGTTTTAGTTAATCTGGTTGGAAAGGGCTCAGCGAAAGTTGGGCCCTTTTTTATTTACCCAAATCTGCTATGATCCTACCCACCGTTTCCCCCTCCAGAATATCATCCATATAGTGCGGTATTTCTTCTAGCCTCACAACCAATCTCAGACGATCTATATTTTCTGGCTTCAAGTCTGTGGCCAATCTTTCCCAAATTTTTAACCGCAGGGGTTTTAGCGTTTCTGCCGAGTCGATACCCAAAAGGTTGACCCCATTGAGTATAAAGGGAAAGACCGTGGTATCCAGCTCCGACGAAGCCACCAAGCCACATGATGCCACATTTCCATTGCGGGCGCAACGCTTCAGCAGGGTGGCAAGGGTATTTCCGCCTACCGTATCTATGGCGCCCGCCCAGCCAGTTGAGAGCAGCGGCCGGCTCGATTCATCAGATACTTCATCCCGGTTGATGCACCGCTTTGCACCCAGCATCTTGAGCCAGGGATAATGTTCTTGCTTTCCACTAGATGCGATGACCCGATACCCCGCCTTATGTGAAAGCGATATAGCCATAGAGCCCACACCGCCGCTAGCTCCGGTTACCACTATTTCGCCCATATCGGGATGCTGTCCATTCAATTCCATCTTGTGCAACGCAAGGGCGGCGGTATATCCGGCTGTTCCTAATGTGATGGCGTCGAGAGGGGTTATGCCTTCCGGCAATGGAACGATCCACTCTGACGGAACGGAAATGTATTCAGCAAAGGCGCCGTTGGTATTCATGCCCAGATCATAGGAAGTGACGAGCACATCCATTCCCACCGGAAAATCGGGATTCTCGCTTTCTTCTATTTTTCCACAGGCATCTACGCCTGGAGTATGCGGGTAGTGTTTTGTAACTCCTTTATTTCCAGAAGCCGAGAGGGCGTCTTTATAATTAAGGGCGGCATAGTCCACCCGAATCAAGATTTCATTTTGGGGTAAGAAATCCCTGCTTACACGTTCTATTTTTCGGTGAAATTTTCCGTCAACTTCTCGAATGACCAACGCTTTATACTCTATCATGGGCTCAGTCTATGGTGGCTATACATTTTAATTCTATGCCTATGGGAGTAGGCAGGCTATTGATCTCTACGGTAGTGCGGCAGGGAAGATTATCCTTGAAATATTCTGCATAGATGGCATTATATATTTTGAAGTCGGCCTTCATATTGGTCAAAAACACCGTGACATCTACCAGTCTATCCCAAGATGAGCCCGATGCTTCAAGTATGAGCCGCACATTTTTAAACACCGAATGGCACTGAGCGGCAATGTCATAGTTTTCTATTTCGCCACCTTTAGAAAGCGTTACCCCAGGTATTATCTTGGTGCCCCTTTGCCGCGGGCCTACACCACTTAGGAAAAGCAAATTGCCCACACGCCGTGCGTGCGGATAGTGCCCCACCGGTTCAGGAGCCTTTTCAGAATTATATTGATCGCTGTCGGTTCGCATATTTATGGGTTTGTTTTCTGTTGGTGGGCAAAGGTATCACTTCTTTGATGGGTCGGTTAAGGCTGGGTTTTTTGGTTCTTGTCATCTGAATGTCTGTAAACGTAAGGGATCATCGAACCGATCGTGTGGTATTGAATCATCATTCCATCTCGGTTACGCTCTATCCCTATTAAGTTCCAAAAAAGGATTTTTCTCCTTCCAATCGAAACGGACTTTATAAGTCTTCGTAAGCAGCTAGATGTTTTCGCAAAATTTATTGCTTCTTTACAAAGCGAAAAGCCAACTTATTATAGCCCTTAGCATGAACTATAAAGCCTTAATTTTCTTCATTATGATCTGCAGTCCGCAGCTCATTTTAGCACAAGAAGAAGAGACTGAAGAAATCGAAATCGAGCGGGTAGAAGACCGATGGGATGATAAACTGGTATTTGAAATAACCAATGATATGTGGCTCGACCTACCAAAGGGCGTGGAGCTCCGGGGGTTTTCCCCCGGCTTCAAGGCCTACTTTTTTTCAGATTATACCTTCGGTCAGGATGCTATCGTCAGCTTCGCTTGGGGTTTTGGCGTAAGCGCAGAAAATGTGCACAGCAATGCCCGCCCGGTAAAAGAAGAATTTCTGGATGGCTCAATCACAGGAGACCAAATCATCACCCCTTACGATGATGATTATAATTACGAGAAAAATAAATTTTCCACTACCTACCTTGAGCTACCCATAGAGCTGCGCTTGATCACCAAGGGTAGAAGCCCATTCAAGTTGGCGGCCGGCTTTCGGCTGGGATACCTCGTACAAAACAAACAGAAAATCATCGACACCGAAGGAAAGCGGAAGATCTATGATTTTGATGATATTGCTACTTGGCGCTACGGAGTTTCGGCTCGGGTGGGCGTTGGTAAGATCCAACTTACCGGATTCTACTCGCTGGTGCCGCTTATCGAAGAAGGCAAAGGCTCACAAGTGATCCCTTTTTCCGTGGGACTGGCCATCACTCCGATCAGATAAAAAACCCGGAAGAAACCGTGGTATATAGCACCAGAAATCCGACCGCAGCGCCTGTATAAGCTTGGGCTGGCGTATGGGCCTGCAGCGCCAGCCGGGACGTAATAATAGTTCCACCTACCAAAATCAAGAAAGCCAATAGGCCGATATTACCAAAATTATGCAGCTGGAACAGAGCCACCACGGTGCCCAAAACCCCAAATATTCCTGCCGCATGGGCACTTATTTTCCAGCGAAGGTTGATAAGTGTAAGCGCTACCAACGCCAAGATACAACCTATCATAATAGAGTAGATCGTATCGGGAAGCATCCCCTTTCGCAATAAAAAATAGCCGAGCGAGAAAAAGAGAACAGTACTGATGAAGGGTGCGAAGCGCTCCGTTCGTTTTGGCATCTCAAGCGAATTTACAACCCCATACCAGCGCAATAGCAAGATATTGATCCCTGGAAAGGCAATGGTGCTCAGGGCTATAACCAGATAAACTAGTCTTATTTGCGCTTCTGACATAATGCCATACACGAACCAATCAAATTGATAGGCCACAAATACACAGGCCAAGGGCATCGCCAATGGGTGAAACAGGGCAGAGGCTATTGTGGCAAAACGTATCATGCTATAATTGCTTTCGGAGCCGGGCTACGGGTATGCTGAGCTGCTCCCGGTATTTGGCCACCGTACGCCGTGCTATCACATATCCTTTTTCTTTGAGCAGGCTGGTGAGTTTCTCGTCAGTAAGCGGTCTTTTCTTATCTTCTACATCTACCGCGTCAAGCAATATTTTTTTCACTTCGCGGGTCGATACTTCTTCGCCGGTATCGGTGGTAAGCGATTCGCTGAACAAGCTTTTCAAGAGAAAGGTGCCATAAGGGGTCTGCACATATTTACTATTGGCTACCCTAGAAATAGTCGAGATGTCTAAATGCACTATTTCGGCTATGTCTTTCAAGATCATCGGTTTCAGCTTTGTCTCATCTCCGGTAAGGAAATAATCGCGCTGAAACTCCATGATGGCATTCATGGTAAGGAGTAAGGTCTGCTGGCGCTGCTTTATGGCATCAATAAACCATTTGGCAGAGTCTATTTTTTGCTTTACGAAGAGCAGCGCTTCCTTTTGCTTTTTATTTTTGGTGGGCGACTTATCATAGCCCTTCATCATTTGCTTATAGGTATCGCTTACACGCAGTTCGGGAGCATTCCTTCCATTTAGCGAAAGCGCTAGCTCGTCATCATCTGCAGTAAGCTGAAAGTCGGGTACGATATGATCTACCGCTTTCGATGAGTCCCGCATACTGTTGCCCGGTTTCGGGTTGAGCTTGGTTATCTCACCTATCGCCACCCTTAGATCATCGTTTGAGATCTCCAGCCGCTTTATGATCCTATCGTAATGCTTTCGGGTAAAGGCATCAAAGTGGGTCTCCAATACTTCGAGCGCTATGCGCACGGAGGGGTAGTGACTATCCTTTCGCTTCAGCTGTAGGATAAGGCATTCGCGCAAGCTCCGGGCTCCCACACCTGCAGGATCGAGATTTTGGATCAATTCCAAGATTTCTTCGAGCTCATCGGTCGTGGCCATAATATTTTGAGAAAAGGCCAAGTCATCGGTTATGTTTTCTATATCGCGGCGCAGGTAGCCGTCATCATCCAGATTTCCGATTATGGTTCCGGCCAGCATTTCTTGCCTTTCGGTAATGTTGCGCAGGTGGAGCTGCTGCTCTAAGCGCTCTCTAAACGAGCTTCCCGAAGCAAAGGGCATCGCTTTTTCATCATCGTCTGCACCTTTGTTTTTTACGCTCAGCTTATACGCAGGTGTCTCATCATCATCTATATAGTCGGAAAAGTCGAATTCTTCTTCTTCATTTTTTTCATCTTCTTCCCACTCATCTTCTTTTTCTTTCTCTTCATCTTCCTCCTGCCCTTCATCGAGTGCGGGGTTCGATTCCATTTCTTCTTTAATGCGCTGTTCCAACTCCACGGTGGGCACTTGGAGCAGCTTCATAAGCTGGATCTGCTGTGGGGACAGCTTTTGAAGGAGTTTTTGTTGTAAGCTTTGCTTTAACATACTGTTTTGCGTGGTTACAGGCATTCGCCTGACCCTAATTTCGGGTCGGAAAGTTCGGTATTTTTTTTGAACCCAGTGGCAGATCATAAGCAGATGATGCCGATCTGGTCAAGTAGCTGGATGAGAAGGTTTAGGGTTGAGATCTGGTTTACGCATTTGCTGAAAAGCATACCTAATGCCTCACCATTATGACCCGCCACTTATTATCGAGCCTGCACCGCCTGCCTTTGTATAGAATGCTGAATAGCCCAAAGGCCAGCAACGGCCCGGATACGTACATAATATTAGGATTGATCACTGTGCCGCCATCATCGCCTATCAGGCCGTTTACCGCCGAAAGCCCTATCAAGTTAGAACCTATGATCATGGCGTAACCCCCGATGTTCCTTATCGTTTCAACCTGCGAGCGGATGGCGACTGCATCTATTTGCCTTAACGCAATCTCTTGATAATCATTTATGAAAATACTGCTGTCGCTAAATTTTACAAGTGTTCCTTTCACATAACCCTTCTCATCAGCATAGCTAAACTCTATTTCATCTCCTATATAAAAGCGTACCCTTTTCTTTAGCTTCTTCCCTGGCTTCTCGAGCAATAGGTATTCATCAATCTGCGCATAAGTGCTGGCAGGAGCGATGAGCCATATGAGGCTTATCAGTAGCAGGAGATGGCTTCCGCCAATTTTCAGAATTCTATTCATATTTAATGCAAACATTTTTGGGCTCCGTAAAAAATTTCATGGCTTCATGGCCGCCTTCCCTGCCCACACCTGAGCTGGCCATACCGCCAAAAGGTGTGCGGAGATCGCGCTCCAGCCAGCAATTGACCCATACGATGCCGGCCTTTACCCTTGACGCTAAGGCATGCGCCCGGGTTACATCTTGCGTCCATATCGTAGCGGAAAGTCCATATTCGGTGGCATTGGCTTTTGCCAAAGCATCATCATCATTGGCGAATGGCTCGATGGTGACCACGGGGCCAAAAATTTCTTCTTGATTGGTACGGCATTGCTGGTTAAGCCCTTCTATCACCGTAGGCTCCATATAATAGCCAGCACGCAGCGCGCCATCCAGTTTCACTCTGTTTCCACCATGCAGTATGGTGCCGCCTTCTTCTTGCGCCAATGCCACATAGCTCAATATTTTTTCAAGATGCGACTCACTTACTATGGCTCCCATTTTCGTGGTCTCATCGGCGGGGTCGCCTATTTTTAGCGTTGCCACCTCTTCCAGAAAGGCCGTTTTAAAGCGCTCATAGATCGATTCTTCGACCAGTATGCGTGAGCCGCAAAGGCATATTTGCCCTTGATTGGCAAAGGAAGATCTTACGCTAGTGCGTACCATACGATCAAAGTCGCAGTCGGCAAAAATGATATTTGGATTTTTTCCGCCCAACTCCAGCGAAAGTTTTTTGAAGGATTTTCCTGCGGTACCGATGATTTTTTTTCCTGTGGCGGTTCCTCCGGTAAAAGAGATGGCTTGGATGCCCGGATGTTTGCAAAGCGCATCGCCGGTATGAGCTCCATCGCCATGCAAGATATTCAGTACACCGCCTGGAAGCCCGATCTCATGGGCACATTGGGAGAGTAAGTAAGCCGTGATCGGCGTAATTTCGGAAGGCTTGGCTATCACCGTGTTTCCAGCTGCCAGCGCAGGTGCTATCTTCCAAGTGAATAGGTAGAGCGGCAGGTTCCAAGGCGATATGCAGGCCACCACACCCATAGGCCGGCGCAGGGTATAGTTGATTCCGAGCCCTTCGGTATAGTGGCTTTCGCTCGCGAACTGGCTGGCCGCAGCCGCAAAGAATTCGAGATTTTTTATAGCCCTCGGGATGTCTACCTGTCGGGCGAGCTTCACAGGTTTGCCATTGTCGCGAGACTCGGCCACAGCAAAGTGTTCTAGCTTGGTGCGCACGGCTTCCGCCAATAAGACCAAATAGCGTCCGCGCTCTGAAGATGAGAGGTTAGACCATGAAGGAAAAGCTTGTTCTGCGGCCTTGTAAGCCGCTTCTACATCGGTGGCGGTGCTATTGGGAATACCTCCATAGACTTTTCCGTTGGCAGGCTCAAAATTATCAAGCCACATCTTTTCGGCCGGTTCTACAAAATGTCCACCTACATAATTCAGTATTCGCTCCATGCCGCTAATGTCGAAATATTATTGGAGCCACAATAAGATTTGATTTTTGCATGAGCCAAGAGAATTAATAAAACAGGGAGTTCTGGGTATGGGCGAAGATAAGGAGATAAAGCTAAGGGAGATAGGATGAAGTAGGGCATGGTGCGGGGCTTGGGTAATGTTAAATTAGGTTAAGGCACCTGATATCTAGCGTACTAAGACTCTAACTTTGTGTCGTATTGAAAAAATCTTTCATCACCCTTCTTATTGCTTTGATCAGTATTGCGCTGCTCGGCCTTATTGCCATACAGATGTATTGGATTCAAAATGCGGTGGCGCTTCGCGACTCACAGTTCAGGCGAAATGTAATGGCGGCTGTATCTGATGTGAACAAAACCTTGGAGCGGCGCGAGAAAATCAATCGTTTGCAAAAGCACGGGTTTGCGCGATACTTGCTTCAATTGGACAGTGCCAAAACCACAGAGATCAATCAGCGCCGAAAGAAATCGAAGGGTCTCTTGGAGCGCAGTTCCATGCAGGGTGATAGCATGCGGGATGCCGCATTCGCTTTTCGGTTCGATGATTCTGCCGACCGCCGAAATACCAACCTGACCAATGAAAATCTCGATGAGCTGATAGCATCGGAAAAGCGTCTTTTCGAAGCCAAATTGGGTGAAGCCACGGAGCTAGACGGTTTTCGGATTCGTGAATTTGGAGAGATGCTCTATAATATTCTTTCCATCGATGCGAGCTCTGACTTTTTGATGCGGCTTGATGCCAATGAAATGGATACTTTGTTGAAGTCCGCCTTATTAGATTTTGGTGCTATTTCTGCTGGTTATCATTTTGGTGTCTTTGATGAAGCGAGTGATACGCGACTTATGCCAGACCGCAGTGAACCTATTGCCGATGCGCTCAAGGAAAAGGGCTATCGAATACGTCTTTTGGGTTCGGATTACGGCACTCCTGTTACATTTCTCTATATCTGGTTTCCCGATCAAGAAAAGTATCTGGTGGGTACTTTGCGGCCATTGCTTATATCATCGGGGCTGTTCATTCTCACCATCATTTTGGCGTTCAGCTTTACTATCTCTACCATTCTCAGGCAGAAGAAGATCTCTGAGATCAAGAATGATTTTATCAATAATATGACTCACGAATTGAAGACACCCATATCTACGATCTCGCTGGCTTGCGAAGCGCTTAGAGATCCTGTGATGGCAAAATCTGCTGATAGGGTGGGCAAGTTTGTGACCATGATCAATGATGAGAACAAAAGGTTGGGGGCTTTGGTAGAGAATGTTCTGCGCAGTGCGGTGCTCGACAGGAGTAAGCTGGAATTGGCTGCCGATGAGATCGAGATTCATGAAGTTATAGCCACGGCTATAAAGAATATAGCTCTTCAGGCTGAGCAGAAAGGGGGAGAAGTGTCGCAAGAGCTTGCTGCCAAAGAGCATATAGTCTTAGGAGATCGGATACATCTGGCCAACGTGGTGTATAACCTGATAGACAACGCTATAAAATATAGCTCAGGGGCTCCAAAAATAGGTGTTCGCACCCATAGCGATCCAGAAGCGGTCTATGTGGAAGTGAGCGACACAGGAATCGGGATACGCAAGGAAGACCAAAAAAGAATATTCGATAAACTATACCGTGTACCGACCGGAAACATTCATAATGCCAAAGGCTTCGGACTGGGGCTTAGTTATGTATCTGCCATTGTGCAAAAGCATAACGGTACGGTTTCTGTTCAAAGCGAATTAGGAAAAGGTTCCATTTTTACCATTCAATTACCATTACTATGATAAGTTCAAAAACACGTATTCTATTGGCCGAAGATGATCCAAACCTAGGTCAACTTCTCAAAGATTATTTAGATGCAAAAGATTTTGAAACCGTGCTCTGTACCGATGGAGATCGCGCATTTAAGACTTTTTCAAAAGAGCAATTTGACTTCGTGCTGCTCGATGTGATGATGCCGCTCAAAGATGGTTTTACGGTGGCCAAGGAGATAAGGACAATGAACTCCAAAGTTCCCATCATCTTTCTTACTGCCAAGTCGATGAAGGAAGACACTTTGAAGGGATTCAGTCTGGGCGCTGATGATTATATCACTAAGCCTTTTTCAATGGAAGAACTATTGGTGAGAATAAATGCGGTAATACGCCGCACCGATCAAGGCAGGACAGAAGAAGAGTCAAAAGATGATCTGCGTCTCGGTATTTTTCATTTCGACTTTGATCGCCAGCTGCTCGCACACGGGAGCGAAGAGACCAAGCTCACCACAAAGGAAAACGAGCTGCTCTATCTGCTATTTAAGAACCGCAATGGTGTGCTGGAAAGAAACTATGCGCTGAATGCAATCTGGGGCGATGACAATTACTTTAACGGCCGGAGCATGGATGTTTATATCGCGAAGCTGCGCAAGCATTTAAAGCCCGATGGCAAGATCGAAATCATCAATATTCACGGTAAGGGGTTCAAGCTATTGGTAAATTAGCGCAAAAAGGTTTCGGGGATTGAAACTGTCCAAAGCACATTATAGGGCCGATGCCAGTTTGCGAAAAAAGAAGAATTACATATTTCCAGTACGCCCGCCATCTACAGGTAGGTTGATGCCAGAAATATAAGATGCCGCCGGACTGGCCAAGAAACAGATTCCATTTGCTACTTCCTCCGGTTGGCCTACTCTTCCCATCGGAGCTGCCTTGCCCATTGCAGCAAGTACTTCATGGGTAGATTTTCCAGTCTCATTTGACTTACGTTGGGCTATCGCATCGAGCCTGCCGGTGGCAGTAGCGCCAGGTAATACATTATTTACGGTGATATTATACTCGCCAAGTTCATTGGCCAGAGTCTTGGCCCAATTGGCTACAGCCCCACGTACCGAATTAGAAACGCCAAGATTGGGCAAGGGCTGCTTTACAGAGGTGGAAAGCACATTAATTATTCTGCCATATCCCGCACGCTTCATCCCCTCCCAAGTATGCTGTACCAAGATATGATTGCATATAAGGTGCATATTCAAGGCGTCAATAAATTCTTTGGTCTTTGCATTGATGGCCTTTCCAGGCGGCGGCCCGCCAGTATTGTTTACGAGTATGTGCACATCTCCGACTTCTGCCAACCCATCGTTCAGGGCGGTTTCTAACCTCTCGGGATATGAAAAATCGGCTACGATATACCTATGATCTAAACCTGAAATCGCTGCCAACTCTTCACGTACTTCTTTCAGCTTCTTTTCATTTCGCGCAAGCAAAACAACCTTTGCACCAAGCTTGGTCATCCCTAAGGCTGTTGCCTTTCCGATACCCTGCGTACTCCCTGCTACCAAGGCCGTTTTTCCTTTAAGGCTGATGTCCATTATCCATTGTTTTTGTTTACGCCGCAATATCTTAAAAATTTGGAAGCCAATGCCCAACCAATTCCTGTTTGAATGACTCATCTTTTGCCAAAAGCACTCTTTGCACAGCACTCTTGGCAATGTTGCTATCTCGTACTGTGCTACCGCCTAGCTCGTTATGCGCCGTACGGTCATTCATGGCGCGGATAGATGTAACCGCCGCTGCCTTATCTTCGTTAATATAACTTATCCTATAAAAGGTGAGCTATGCGATATATATACGTCTTGACCATTATTATTCTTGCTTCTTGCAGTGACCCTGTTGATAGCGAAATGGCCGTAAGTGCCAATGCGCACGAGCCAGCCTTCATCGCCTGGCACGATATGTCAGAGACCGGCCTACCAATCACCGTCCTGAACGACGATCCATCTATCGCTCCACTTCAGTCAGTGTGGAATGCAACCTTTGGGCGTGTGGAGCTGAGCAATGGCGATGGACTTAGCATGTACATAACCCGCGATACTACTACCTGTGCCGCAAGAAAGCAAGAGCTGGCCGAAGGGGTATTTGAAACTACTTACGTTGTTGAGACCGATACCTTGATCTTTTATGAATCGGGATTGCCGGGCGGAAGCAATTCTTATTTTCACTTTTTTGCTTCTTTTGAGCTCAAAAATGAACGTTATACTTTTGAGAATAACCCATTGATAGAATTCAGCGAAGCTGAGATTCGGCAAATGGTGTATTTGGTTCAAAAAGCCAAAGTTTCTACCACTCAGCACTCATAAGATTGGCTAGCAGAAAGGATTTCTTAATTTTGAATGCTCAAGATGAAAAGCGTCAACCTAAATTGATGAAAATACTACGCCCCTTATTCTTTTCCTTCTTTCTGTTTTTTTCATTCGGCTCCCAAGCGCAATCGCTGGTGCTGAATGGTATATATCAGGGAAAAGATCTCTACGTGAAGAATCCTTTTACCGATGATGGAGTCGGGTTTTGTGTGTACGAAGTATACGTAAATGGAAGCCTTACGCGCGATGAAATTAACAGCAGCGCTTTTGCCATCGACTTCAATATTCTGGGAGTTGCTGTCGGGGCTCCCGTAGAAGTCATCTTAAAACATCGATCCCAGTGCAAGCCGATCGTGCTCAATCCGGAGTCTATCAAACCACACAGCACATTCAAAATAGAATCCATATCGGTAGATGGGAACATATTGAGTTGGAAGGCTTCTGGCGAAAGCGGTGCCCTGCCCTATATCGTGGAGCAATTCCGATGGAATAAATGGGTGAAAGCTGGCGAAGTGAACGGCGATGGCACTGCCGATCTTACGGCCTATAAATTTCAGCTTAGCCCGTACAGCGGTGAGAACAAAGTACGCCTGAAGCAGATAGACTATACCGATAAGCCAAGATATTCTGATGCAGTGACCTATTCGGGCAAGTCGCAACCGGTAAGTTTTCAGCCTAAGAAAGTGGAGCGCGAAATCAGTTTTTCTACATCCACGCGCTATGAGATTTTCGATAAGTATGGGAAGCTTGTAAAGACAGGCTACGCCAAATCGATAGATGTGGCTTCGTTGAAATCAGGTGAAGATTATTACCTGAACTACGACAGCTCTTTCGGCGAGACCTTTCGGAAAAAGTAAGGTTTAAAGTCCGTATGAACAGAGCAATTTTTCTACGGCTTCGCTCAAGCTCATGGATTCGTCCAGATGGATAGCTCTTATCCCTACTTGCCTTGCGGCCAATACATGGACTAGGGTATCGTCGATGAAGCCAGTTTCAGCTGGATTCAAATGATGTAGCTCCAACATTTTTTCAAAAATGACCCGTTCCGGCTTGCGCTCTTTCAGCTCATGGCTATAGCCGACACCTTCGAAAAGGTTTTCAAAATTTTTCCATCCCAGCGCATTTTCGATGATAATGTGAAATGCCGCTTCGTGAACGCTATTGGTATTGCTGAGGAGAAAAAGCCTAAATCGATCAGCCAACGCTGCGAGCAATTCAAATCTCTCGATCGGGAATTGGCCTAGCAGGGCATTCCAAGATTTGATTATTTCGCCTTCTTCCGCTTGTGGCATATAATGCTTCAGGGCAGCTATAAAATCGGTTGAAGAAATGCGGCCCCGTTCAAAGTCTTGGAAAAGGTCGGATTGGACTTCTTTTGAAAAGGCTTCTTCTGCATTTTCCAATCCCAATTGTGCAAAGGCGTCAATCGTTTTTTGGTGATCTATATCAAGCAATACTCCGCCCAAGTCGAAGATGATGTTTTGAAGCGCCATTTTTGTACGTTTAGTTCCTGATCAATAGGTTTGCCAATATGATAAATAAATTTTAATTTCGCCCTTCGTTAAAACCCAACGATGGGGGATTAGCTCAGTTGGCTAGAGCGCTACGCTGGCAGTGTAGAGGCCATCGGTTCGAATCCGATATTCTCCACTTATTAAAGTTAAAAGCTGCTTTCGGGCAGCTTTTTTATTTTTAGTCCTTTTCAAATTCCGTCCTTTGGCGCTAGAGAAATTCTGGAAAAGTGAAAATATTCGACACCCATTCCCATATGTACAGCGATCAGTTTGATGCAGATCGCAGCAAATGTATGGATGCAGCATTGGCCCAAGGTGTATATATCACGGCCTTGCCCAATATAGATGTGGCCAGCATAGCTCCGCTAAAAGCGCTCATGGCCGATCATCCGCGGCAAACCATTGGAATGATGGGATTGCATCCATGCTCCGTTAAAGATGATTTTGAAGCACAGCTCTCCATGATAGAAGCCGAGCTAGATGCCGGGATCTATCACGCAGTAGGCGAGATAGGGATCAACCTGTATTGGGATAAAACCCACATCGAAGCACAGAAGCGTGCCTTCCGTGTACAGATCAATTGGGCCAAGAAGCGAAAATTGCCCATCGTAATCCATGCTAGGGATTCTTTTGATGAGATCTGTGAAATCTTGGATGCTGAATATGAAGCGGGGCTCACTGGTGTGTTTCACTGCTTTACAGGCGGTGTGGCTGCGGCCAAAACGGTGTTGGGATATGACGGGTTCTTGATCGGCTTGGGTGGAGTGCTCAGTTTTAAGAATAGTGGCCTTGATAAAGTGGTGGCTGAGGTGGGTATCGACCGGGCTGTGCTCGAGACCGATGCTCCCTATCTTGCCCCTGCACCTTTTCGCGGTAAGCGGAATGAAACGGCTTATACCCGACATATAGCTCAAAAAGCCGCCGAAATTCTCGATATCACCATCGAAGAAGTGGCCGAGACCACAACCATGAATGCACTTAAACTCTTTCAGATTGAAGAAAAGTGAAAGTCCCTTAACGATGTCGGCGCAACGCAATGTACTGGTTATCTATACCGGCGGCACCATCGGAATGATCAAAAATGCGGAGACCGGAACGTTGGCTCCTTTTGACTTTACGCAACTACAGAAACAGATCCCCGAGATCAACCAGCTGAGTGCATCGGTGAGCACGCTTTCCTTTGAAAAGCCCATCGACTCAAGCAATATGGGGCTGGAGCATTGGCAAAAGCTGGCCGGGATGATCGCCGTAAATTACGACGATTATGACGGGTTTGTGATACTCCATGGCAGCGATACGATGGCATTTACTGCATCGGCGCTTAGCTTTATGCTCCAGAATTTATCAAAACCGATCATACTCACAGGGTCACAATTGCCTATAGGTGTAGTTCGTACCGACGGGAAAGAGAACTTTATAACTTCCATCGAAATAGCATCATCTTACGCGCAAGGAAAAGCCATGGTGCCTGAAGTGGCTATCTATTTTGAATATCAACTTTACCGAGGGAATAGAACGTATAAATATAACGCCGAGCACTTCGAAGCCTTTCGATCGCCCAACTATCCCCAGCTGGCCAAGGCGGGAGTGCACATAAAATATAATTCGGAACATATAAGGCCCTCGCTAGAGAAGCTCAGGCTAGATACACGGATGGATAACCATGTGGCTGTGCTCACGCTTTTTCCGGGTATGTCGCCTGCCATGGTGCGTGCAGGACTTCAGGTAGCTGAAAACAAGGTGTTGATCATGCGTACCTACGGCAGCGGAAATGCGATGACGCACCCTTGGTTTTTAGATGCCCTTGAAGATGCGATAAAGTCGGGGCTAATCATTATCAATGTATCGCAATGCAGGGGTGGGGGGGTATCCCAGGGCAGGTACGAGACGAGTAAGCACTTGGCAGGACTGGGAGTGCTCAGCGGGGGCGACATGATCATCGAAGCTGCCATTACGAAGGCGATGCATCTTTTGGCGGTGAGTTCCGATCTTGCCGATTTTAAGCGGTGGTTCACTACCGATCTTCGGGGAGAGCTCACCGCTGTGGGCAATGACCAAACCGCTTAACATTTTGGTAACATTAATTTTTTTTGCCTAATGGGATTTTTTGTAATTTGGCCGCCCAATGACCGAAGAATATTGTCTTTTAGGTCATTTGGAGAGGTGGCCGAGCGGTTTAAGGCGCACGCCTGGAAAGCGTGTTTTCCCGAAAGGGGATCGAGGGTTCGAATCCCTCCTTCTCCGCAAGGATACTTGAGATAAAAACTTACATTTGAGCAAATTTTTAATTAACACATCACAATTTCAGTAAAAACAACTTCTAAACCATGAAAAAACTACTGACCGCCATCTCCCTTTGCGGAATGCTTATTATTGGATTGTCACCCAATGGTTACGCCCTAAACAATGATAGCGAAACCGCATCTCTTTATGCGTATGCCGTTCCTGCGCCAGCCGCACAACCCGAAGCTATGGAAGAAGATGAGAGTGCAGGTGTGAATACCGAAGAAACTTTTCACCAAGCGATCAAGAACACATTTATTGATGGTGGCCCTTTCTTCATGTCATTCGTATTGATCTGTTTCATTCTTGGTCTGGCATTGAGCATAGAGCGTATCATTTATCTTAATATGGCTACGACCAATAAAACCAAACTGCTCAAGAATGTAGAAGATGCGCTGGCCAGTGGTGGGGTACCTGCCGCTCAAGACGTTTGTAGAAATACGCGCGGGCCTATTGCTTCTATTTTTTACCAAGGTTTGGAGCGTTATGATGAAGGGATCGACATGGTTGAGAAATCAGTTGTTTCTTATGGTGGTGTACAGATGGGGCTACTTGAAAAAGGACTTTCATGGATTTCCCTGTTTATCGCACTTGCCCCGATGCTTGGTTTCATGGGAACGGTGATCGGTATGATAGACGCCTTTGATGCCATAGCACGTGAGAATAATATCAGCCCAGGTGTAGTTGCAACGGGTATTAAGGTGGCCTTGATCACCACGGTATCCGGTCTTGTGGTAGCTATCATATTGCAGATTTTTTATAATTACATCGTCTCTAAAGTTGATGGTATTGTAAACGACATGGAAGATGCGTCAATCTCTTTGATCGATATGCTTCTCCGTCACCGAACTGTAAACTCATAATCTGAACTATGGACAATAAAGTATTGAATACAGTCCTTACCGTAGTGGCTTTTGCCATTGGCATCATCGGTCTCATTATGGGAGTAATGGTTATGCTTGGTAACGAGAGCATGGTAGGGCCATCCATCACCTTGGCCATTGTAGTGATGGCAGTAGCCGCAGCGGTGGCAGTTATTTTTGGGGTTTTCCATTTCTTGGGAAATATCAAGCGCAATATCCCAATGCTTATCGGCGTTGTGGTATTTGCAGTGCTTGCAGTAGTGTGTTATAATCTGGCTTCCAGCGATGTACTGAAGTCGTACGAAGAAGGGATCACGGCCAGCGCAGTAAAGTTTAGCGGAGCCGGCCTTATGGTAATGTATGTGTTGGTAGTCGCTGCAGTGGCCGCAGCCCTGATCGGTGAAGCATCCAGAATATTCAAATAAACTGAATTAATACTATGGCTCGTAGACCCTTACAGGAAATTAATGCCGGCTCGATGGCCGATATTGCCTTCTTGTTACTCATCTTCTTTCTGGTCACTACTACCATGGATCAGGATATCGGAATCTTAAGGCAATTGCCGCCGCCGGTCCCAGATGATATCGAGAATCCGCCAGAAGTAATAGCCCGAAATGTATACGAAGTGCTGGTAAACAGTAATGATGAGCTATTGGTCGAAGGTGAGCGAATGGATATATCACAGCTTAAAGAAGGTGCACTTAATTTTTATACTAACCCTAGCAATAGTAAAGACCTTCCAGAGCTAGTCCCTGTTACCCGGAGCAAGGTACAGGAAGAATTGAATCAATTGCGTCAAGCCCTTGCTGAAAAGCCTGGCGATAAAGCAATCGAAGATAAGATCGAAACACGCGAAGATCGATTGATAGCCATTGAGCTGATAGGTGATTATAAAGAGCTTCCAAGCTCTGCCTTGATCTCCCTTCAAAATGACCGCGGTACGTCGTATGAGATGTATATTTCAGTTCAAAATGAATTGAGCGCTGCGGTAAATCAATTGCGAAATGATCTTTCAGAAGAAAAATTTGGAGTGCCTTACAGTGAATTGAATACTGCAGATGACAATGATAAGCCAAAGATAAAGGCTATTCGGGCGGTATTTCCACAACGAATCTCTGAAGCTGAACCAAAAGATTACGGAACCCCATAATAACCCATTGGAATGAGCAAATTTTCAGGAAAAGGCAAGAAACCATCACCGGGTATTTCTACTGCTTCGCTTCCAGATATCATCTTTATGCTACTCTTTTTTTTCATGGTCGTTACCGTGATGCGTCAGGACGACCCTATGGTAAAAATATCGAAGCCCAACGCTACCGAAACCGAAAAGCTTGAGAAGAAATCATTGGTCGATTATATCAATGTCGGGGAGCCAACCAATGACAGATATGGCTCTGAGCCGAGAATCCAGCTTGATGATAGCTTTGCTGAATTGAATGACATACGCCAATGGATCGAAGCCAACCGAGAGCGTCGTGATGAAGCAGAAAAGCAATCCATTACCACTTCACTCAAGGTAGACCGGGACACGAGAATGGGTGTAGTTACCGACATTAAGCAAGAATTGCGCGATGCAAATGCACTCAAAATAAACTACTCCGTAAATAAGGGGTCGGTGGTTGAGTAATCACCTCGCTCAATCACAAGTTTTTAGGGTCTTAAAAGGCGAGTCTGTAGAGTCGAGATTGAGTTAGTTCCGTTTGAATAGACTCTAGCGTTGTGGGGCAGCTAGTCGGAACTTACGAGTCCTTCGGGTTGGTAAAAAGATCTCGACTTCACTAACATGGTTTAATTCTGTTGATTTAGAAACCATTAAAAAATGTTACTGGATTTAGTCCGGTGCAGATGATCAAGACGGAGTTCTTGAGCTAATTTTTTAAGTGGGCTCAAAGTTTCTTAAGTCTCTCTTTACAATCCATTTTTATCAATCCCAACCGCTTCCGGCTTTAGTCTTATAAGCTGGCAAGGCTCTCTAAAGGTTGATACACCTTTCTCATCAACACGTAGAATTCATCAATGTCAATACCAATCCTAAATATCTAAGTCTCTGCTCAATCATGATTCGCATCCTGCGACTAAATTCTCTCTACATTCACGCCTCATTACTACCACTCCCTCGCGACTATCTACTCGCGACTTGCTACTCGCGACTTGCGACTTACGGCTTGCGACTATCTACTCGCGACTCGAGACTCTACAGACGTGCCCCTTCGGACTCAAGAAGTTTCTTCCTTCGGAAAACAGTTATAAGCACTGCAAGTAAGATCGCACCGACTACCACATACCAAATATCTGGCGAATTGGGATCAAAAGAATCCAGATCGGCACTTACGGCACCATTGGAAAGCAGGTATAGACCGATCACAGCGATAAGATTATTCGTGAAGTGCGCGATGATAGGAGCCCAGAGTGAGCCACTCCACACGTAGAAATAGCCAAAAAGAGCGCCCATCAAAAGACGGGGTATGAAGCCATAGAACTGCAAGTGCATGGCGCTAAAAAATAGAGCGGAAATCCAAATTCCTGCGTGCACATTTCCCGTCCAGCGACCAAACATAGGTTGCAGCAGTCCGCGGAAGAGCATTTCTTCACCAAATGCCGGTAATACGGCGATGATTATAATATTTATTACGAGAAGCCAGATGCTGTCTGTGGCCGTAATGGCAGCGGTAAGTTCGGCCGCGCTTTCTTCCATCTGCTCCAGCACGAGTTCAAGGCCACGCAAAGATTCAGGAAGGCTCATCTGTTCATTGAGCCAAGCAGTCATATTTATAACGGGGAGTGCAGCGACCATAATCAATACTGGCCAGATGAGAACCTTCGGATCTATCGACCTGAAGCCGATGTAATGGGCCCATCGGGTTGAGACCAAAAAGCCAAAAATAATGGAGGGTACAACGAATAAGCCGAGATGTTGGCACATCAAAAGAAATCGGTTCACATTGATCACATGGGGGTCTGAAAAGTCCATACCGGCGCCAGCCAAACTCATCAAGCCCATGCCCCATAAGGCTTGGCTGATGCCAGCCCCAATAAGCATAAAGACGGTGACTGTCACGAAACTAGTGAGCAATAACACTATGATATGAAGGAATGGGGTCTCGCGGGAAAAGGACTTAAGCGCCATGCTTTTGAATTTTGTATTTTTGCGGCCAGAAAAAATGGCAAAGATAGGTAATATAGAGCTCGGTACTTTTCCGCTTTTGCTCGCTCCAATGGAAGATGTGAGTGACCCACCCTTTCGCGCGCTTTGTAAAAAGCATGGCGCCGACTTGATGTATACGGAGTTCATATCGTCTGAAGGCTTGATTCGAGATGCGGCCAAGAGTGTTCAAAAGCTGGATATTTTTGAATATGAGCGACCCATCGGAATACAGATTTTTGGTAGCGATCTGGAGCCTATGATCCAATCTGCCGAAATAGTCGAAGCAGCACATCCAGACATCTTGGATATTAATTTTGGTTGCCCAGTAAAGAAAGTGGCATGCAAAGGCGCTGGCGCTGGCATATTACAGGACATTCCCAAGATGGTGCGGCTCACCGAGGCGGTGGTTAAGGCCACCAAACTACCGGTCACGGTGAAAACACGGTTGGGCTGGAGCGAAGACACGAAATACATTGTAGATGTAGTGGAGCGGTTGCAAGATGTTGGCATTCAGGCTATATCGATTCATGGTCGTACACGACAGCAGATGTACAAAGGGGAAGCCGACTGGTCATTGATTCGGGAGGCGAAGAATAATCCCAGGATCCACATTCCTGTTTTTGGAAATGGAGATGTCGACACGCCGCAGAAGGCCTTAGATTATAAGTCAAGGTACGGCGTAGATGGTGTGATGATAGGGCGTGCCAGCATTGGCTATCCGTGGATATTTAGGGAGATAAAGCACTTCGTGGCTACTGGAGAGTTTTTGCCACCGCCTACGCTCGTAGAGCGGGTAGAAGCCGCAACCGAACACTTTAAGATGGGGCTGGAATGGAAGGGCGACCGGCTGGGAGTCGTTGAGATGCGGCGGCATTATGGCAATTACTTTCGCGGTATACATGATTTTAAAGCGCACCGCATAAGGCTGGTCACGGAAGATAGCCCCGAAGGAGTCTTCAAGATTCTCGCCGAAGTGCGCGAGAAGTTTGCCGATTATGCTTTCGCTTAATGCGTATATGATTCCCTAAGCCGCGTACTTCCGTGTAAAAATCTGAACCGGAGCGATCGAACTGATCAGGCCGCAACATACCACCAGCGAAAAAATGGCTACGAGATCGCTCCATGCGATCTTTACTGGGTAGAACTCTACCAGCCCACCTTCAAGTCGGATGAGACCATAGTGATGCTGTACATATACGAAGATGAGTCCCAGCCCAATTCCTATGGCGGCTCCTAAAAGATTGACGAGCGCACCTTCTATAAAAAAGATTCGTTTTATGAGTTTCATCGGTGCGCCCATTCCCGAAAGGATTTTTATGTCTTTTTGTTTTTCATTGATAAGCAGGGTGAGCGCTGCAATGATATTAAATGTAGCTATGAGCATGATGAAGCCCATGATTACAAAAGTGGCCCACTTCTCGGTGTTGTTCGTTTTATAGATCAGCGCATTTTTATCCTGCCGCGATTGGATTTTATACTCATCTCCCAAGATGGTGGCGAGTTCTTTTCGCACCCTTTTTGGCTCAGCTTCGGGCTCCAGCCGCAGCTCTAGCGCAGTGTATTCATCTTTATATTTAAAAAGGCTTTCCGCGAAAGCGTATGGAACCAGAACATAATCGGAGTCAAAATCAATATTAATTGAGAATATCCCCGACACGGGGAGTTGTTTTCGGTTTAAGGCTTGCTCCAAGTTTTTGCGGAGATTTTTGCCCCGTATGATTGCCGAAAGGCGCAGGGGATTGAACACCTGTTCGAAAAGGCGCAAGTTGAGGTCGTACTTTACACCGATACCCATTAATGCCGCAGGGCTGTTCTCAACCGAAAGGTCGGCGGCGCCATCCAGCATCATCGTGTCCATACCGGCTTGGGTGATGAAGTTTTCACTGACCCCTTTGACGATTACTATTCGCTGGTTTCCATCATATTCCGCGAAAGCGCGCTCTTCAATTATTTTTTCAGTCGTCGCTATGCCGCCGAGCTTCTGAACGGAATCAAGGGGGAAATCAACGGAATGTATGACCTTGTCGCGGAGTGGGATAATGGTAAGATCGGCATCAAAATAACTATACCGCTCATCGAGCAGTTCTTCGATGCCATTAAATGCAGAGAGTATCACCACCATCGCCATGGTCACCAATGCCACCACTAGCATACAGATCATACTCATAATGGTGACTATGGAGATGCTATTCTTAGAAAGCAGATAGCGGCGGGCTATGAAGTAGCTTACGTTCACCGCGGGCTATTTTCTCAGCAGGTTGTCTATTTCTTCTGTTTTGTCGAGGCTATCATCCAGATAGAAATAGAGCTCTGGCACTACGCGCAGCTGCTTCCCGACTTTATTTCCCAAAAGGAAACGAATTTGGGATGTTCTGGAGCGTACCAATTCTATAAATTCTTTTTTATCGGTACCGCTATTGGCAAAGTAGCTGAGAAAAATACGCGCTGCTCCTAGGTCGGGACTCATGCGCACCACGGTTACGGTTACGAAGGCCCCTCCTACCAGAGCGGTAGAATTTTGCTGAAAAATAATGGCCAATTCCTGTAGAATCACCTTTGAAACTTTATCCTGACGAATGGACGACATGGCTGCGAAGTTAGTACAGAAAATTATTATAAGGGTAGCGCTCTTGGTGTATGGCCTTGATCACGGCATACATTTTATCCCGTAGCTCGGGCACATTGGTCTTTTTGGTTGCCGAGATAAACACGACTTCATCACCTTTGATGCGCGCCATCCATGTGCGCTTCAGTTGCTCTAGGGGGTCGGTATGCACATCGGGGTCTACATCTTGCGGGTCAATAGGCTCGGACTTATAGGCATCCAGTTTATTGAACACTACGATCGTTGGCTTATCATCCGACGCTATTTCGGCAAGGGTCTCATTTACTGTGTTGAAGTGATCTTCAAAATTGGGATGCGAGAGGTCTACCACATGAATCAGAATATCTGCTTCGCGCACTTCATCGAGCGTGCTCTTAAAGGACTCGACCAGCTGCGGCGGCAGCTTTCTTATAAAACCTACGGTATCACTGAGCAGGAAAGGCAGGTTTTCAAAAACCACTTTGCGCACTGTGGTATCTAATGTTGCGAAGAGGCGGTCTTCCGCAAAAACTTCTGACTTGCTTAGCAGGTTCATAAGGGTAGACTTGCCGGCATTGGTATAGCCCACAAGCGCCACACGCACCATCGCACCGCGATTGCTCCGCTGGGTATGCATCTGCTTATCAATTGTTTTCAGCTTTTCCTTGAGCTTACTTATCTTATCGCGGATAATACGGCGGTCGGTCTCGATCTCCTTCTCACCGGCACCGCCCCGGGTGGCTGTTCCACCACGCTGTCGCTCAAGGTGGGTCCACATATTGGTAAGGCGGGGGAGCAGGTATTGCGACCGTGCCAATTCTACCTGCGTTTTGGCCTGAGCAGTCTGTGCCCGTGACATAAAGATATCCAGAATAAGTAAGCTACGATCGTAAATCTTCCGTTCGAAGAGTTTTTCGAGATTTCGCATTTGTGATGGGGTGAGATCATCGTCAAAGATGATAACATCTATTTCCTTTTCTATTACAAATTCTTTGATCTCGGCGGCTTTGCCGCTGCCTACGAAGGTCTTGGTATCGGCTCGCTCCAGCTTCTGCGTGAATGATTTTACAGTTTGAATGCCGGCGGTCTCAGCTAGAAAAGCAAGTTCATCGAGGTAATCATCTGTTTGTTCAACCGTTTCATTTTGGGTGATAAGCCCTATGAGAACGGCTTTTTCGGGTATTATATCGGTGGTACTATTAGATGCCATTAATTTCTTTTAGGTTGGGGGTTGAATGCTATGCCTTTCGGCAAATCTTTTTTAACTCATTCCAAAGTTAGGATAAAGGCGGCTAGCTGTCGAATCTCTTCGGTGCTCATTTCGTCTTTATAGGGAGCCATATTACCTTTTCCATGGGTGATGATCGCTATGCGGGCATCAAGGTCAAGCTTCGAGTCGGGTAGGCTGGCAGCGCCACCAAGCCCTTTTCGACCATCGCGGCCATGACATATCTTACAATTTTTGTTGTAAAGCTTTTCTACGGCCGATTTGGCCCTGCGCTCTGCTCTTCAGAGAGCATCTCGCCTGTATTGCAAGCCCAGAATATTAGGAGTATCCATGCCGGAGAGAGCGTTTTAAGATACATCACATTCCGGGAAACCAGGGTCGACCGATTACTTCTCTGAAAGGCCACGGTATATTCACCATCACGATGATGAATGCAATAAAATACGGCCAGAACAGCCGCCGAAATTTGTTATTGTGGCTGCTTCCTTTTTTAGATCGTATGCGGCCTACCGTCACTAGGGCTATGGCCAATACCATGGCCACCATATGCTCCAATGAGTAAAACCTTACCAGCTTATCACCCATCTCTCCCAGCTGATCGGCCCAGCCGCCCAAGAAATAAAGCGCTAGGCCAACTACCAATTGTAAATGGAAAGCGATAAGGGTAAACAACGACCAGCGATTGGCCGACCTTCCAAAGTTCATTTCAGTTCGCATCCCACGAAAACTGATGACTATTGCTACCACTATGGCTATCAGCGCAAACCAGCGGAGTATGGAGTGAAGATGGGCTAGACCGGTGTACATGGCTTAAATTTTTACAAAGGTAAAAAATTGAAGGAGGGAAGAGCAGGCCAATTGGTAAGAGAAAAGCCTTTAGTCTTCGAAGGTGCTTAAAGGTTCTTTACGGCCATCGCCGATGTATTCGTAAGTAGTTTTGCTTTTAAAATCTTGTGTTGAGATGAAATTACCGAGACTATCGGTCATTCTCATATGGCTTTCAGTCAAGTCATTAAAAATCGCATATTCAATCCAACCGGTTTTGATATCAACTTGAATTTTACCTTTTCTTATACCATTTCGTGTAGTCGAGCCTTTAAATTTCCCCTTATATACTACCGAGATGATTGTATCACTTTCAATTTGCGCTTCTATTTCAATAATGGCCTTACCACCAGATAATTCTTTGAAGATGCAAGCTGCATTAAGGAGATTATAGGGTTTGTATAGCGTCGTTTGTTCCGGAGTCCATTGGTCTCCCAGTTTTACTGAGTCGTTGGGAAGAATAGAATAGAGAATTCGAAAAGCTTGTTCAATAGACGTGGAGTTATATATTTGATCAATCTCTCGAATTTTGCTAGAGTCAAACGGTTGATTAAACAATTGCGCATTGAATCCATCGCTATAATAACCACTCACTTTACACTCCAAAGATTTATTATAGGTTTTATTTAATGTGATGAAGAATTTTTTTTCCAACAGAATCGAATCTTGTTTTTCTTCAAAGAAACCATTTGAAAGGGCACTTTCATTATTTTTCGACGTAGGGTTCAGAGTCAAATTTGCGCTTATATTATCAAAATGGCTATAGCGGCTGAGCAATTTATTCTGGTTGTCTTTGATACTATCGCACATGGTAATTTCCCAAGAATCATTCAAATCCATAATATGTCGAAATGCTTTACTTCCAGCAACCGAAGAAACAGTAAAATTTTTTGTAAATGAATAGTTGGTATCGGTTTTCAGTTGAAGTTGGAATTTAGTATAAACCTGGCAATTGGACTGAGATAATATGAATAAGGTTAGTATGTTTAGAATTATAGAATGGAATTTCGGAAATCTCGATCTAAATAACTTGTTACTAAGGTTTAGCTTCATTAACATGAAAAATATAACATGAGTTCAAGTAAGCAATGGAAGTCTAATCAAACAAAAAGCCTTTAAAAAGATCAAGATCTATTTTGGGCGTCGATCACTGCCAAGGTCGCCATATTGACGATCTCGCGCACGCTGCTGCCCATCTGCAACACGTGGGCACTCTTATCTAGCCCGATCAATAGTGGGCCTATGGCTTCTGCCGATCCATAGGTTTGGAGAAGTTTATAGGCAATGTTTCCGGAAGCCAAACCGGGGAAGATCAAAATATTCGGTGCATTGCCGACGAGTGTGCTGAACGGAAATACTTCTTCCAGCAGCTCATTGTTCATTGCAAAATTGGCCTGCATCTCACCGTCTACGATCAATTCAGGCTCGCGCTGCCGGAGCAGTTCGGTAGCCTTTTGCATCCTTTTCGGCAGCTCGCCTTTATTTGATCCGAAGTTGGAATAGCTCAGCAGCGCTACTTTTGGCGTAAGCCCCATGCCGCGAACGAGCCCAGCAGTATTGGTCACGATCTCTACGATGTCTTCCACATTTGGGTCAGTATTTATGGTGGTATCTGCCAAAAATAAAGGGCCTTTATGCGTGAGCAAGACATAAACCCCAGCTATTTTGTTGACACCCTGGTTCCTGCCAATTATTTCTAGTATAGGCTTTATGGCCGCCGGGTATTTTAAGGAAAGCCCAGTGAGCATTGCATTTGCTTCGCCTTCCTTTACCATCATCGCTCCGTAATATCCGCGCGTGAGCATGTTTTTTCTGGCTTCGTATTCTGTCACTCCCTTTCGCTTCCGCGAATCATAAAACTTTTTAGTGAAGTTGATCACCTTCTCCGGATTCTCGTTGATATCTTCTACTGTAATACCGTCGAGGCTCAAGGCGTATTTCTCTACCAATTCTTCAATTTTCCCCCTTCGGCCCAGCACGATAGGTTCCGCAATACCATCATCGGCAAGAATTTGCGCGGCCTTCAGCGTTTTGTAATTTTCCCCATCGCTGAACACCAATTTTTTCGAGTCGGCCTTTGCTTTTTCCATAGCGCGCCTTATGAATTTATCATCGCGCCCCAGCTTGGTGAAGAGATGCTCTTTGTATAGCTTCCAGTTTTTTACTGGGCGTCGCGCCACCCCGCTTTGCATAGCAGCTTTGGCGACAGCAGGAGCTACGGTAGTGATGAGCCTAGGGTCAAAAGGTTTTGGGATGATATATTCCTTCCCAAAAGCGAGGTCGCGCTTATTATAGGCTAAGTTAACTACTTCGGGCACCGTCTCGCGCGCGAGCTCAGCAATCGCCTTTACAGCCGCCAATTTCATCTCTTCATTGATAGCGGTAGCGCGCACATCTAGCGCCCCTCGAAAAATATACGGGAAGCCAAGTACATTATTTACCATATTGGGATTATCAGACCTTCCTGTAGCCATTATGATATCTTCGCGCACCGAAGTGGCATCGGCATAGGTAATCTCAGGATCCGGATTGGCCAGAGCAAAAACGATGGCGTTGGGAGCCATACTTTTAACCATCTTCTTGCTGAGAACACCTCCTTTCGACAGGCCTACAAATACATCGGCCTTTTTAACGGCTTGCTCAAGGGTTTCAAGTTTAGTGTCACGGGCAAATTTTTGTTTTTCCTTATTCAAATCCGTTCTGCCCGTCCGTATCACTCCTTTGCTATCGAGCATAAGAAGGTTTTCTGGCTTTACGCCCAATGCCTGATAGAGTGTAGCGCAAGATATGGCGCTCGCGCCGGCACCATTGAATACTACGTTGACGCTCTCAATTTTTTTTCCGGCAAGGTCGAGGGCATTCAGCAGCGCTGCTCCGGTAATTATTGCCGTACCATGCTGGTCATCATGCATTACCGGTATATCCAGTTCGTCCCGGAGCCTTCGCTCAATCTCGAAACATTCAGGCGCCGAAATATCTTCCAGATTAATGCCGCCAAAAGTGGGGGAGAGAATCTTTACTGTTTCTACAAATTTGTCCACATCCTTTGTATCTAACTCAAGATCAAACACATCGATATCGGCAAATATTTTGAAAAGCACTCCCTTTCCTTCCATTACCGGCTTCGAAGCCAGTGCCCCAATGTCACCCAGTCCGAGCACCGCGGTGCCATTGGTTATCACAGCTACTAGGTTTGCTTTTGCAGTATACTTATAGGCGTCTTCGGGATTTTCCTGTATTTCTTTGCAAGGTTCCGCAACACCGGGAGAGTAGGCAATGCTCAAGTCGCGCTGGCTATTGGATGGTTTGGTGGGCACTACTTCGATCTTTCCCGGCCTCAGATTTTCATGATATTCTAAGATGTCTTTTTTCCTAAGGCCTTCTTTCTTCGTGTTCATAGGTTTTTTGCTTGCAGCAAAGCTAAGTATAAGTCGTGCAAGGTTGGTATTAAATGAAAGCAATCCATCCCTTACCTTCTTCTTTTATTGCGCGTAACCAATTCAAATCCCGTACCGTATAGTTTTCGGGTTCTTCCCTTTTTAATTTTCAGCAAACTATAAAACCGGTTCGTTAGAGCCGGTTTTACATTTTAGGTGTTCGCACTGGGAAGGTCTTTGTCGCAGTGGTTTATGTCCCCTCAGGGAATACATTGCTTAGATATTTATTACGGATGTCGCGGTAGATATAAAAATCGGAATCGATGCTCGCCACTTCTTTTATTCCGCTCACTTCAGATGCTACGATCAGGCTCGCATCCGCCAGATCCATCGGGACATCATCAAATTTTTCGCAGAGCTCAATAAGTCGGTAGATTCGATCCTCTCCAATTTCTATGATTTTTAGCCCACCGCGATTGATCCATTCCAAAAAATTAACTTGAACCCTAGTGCTGAAATGCAGCATGTGCGAAGTCTCCGTAATAACTGGCCAAGTGGTAATGAGCGTATTTTTTACCTTTTTTATAAAGGCCAACGCCTGAAAATGGTATTGATCGCTATTGTCAAACAGGGCGATCAAAGGTCACTGCATCAATGAGAATACTTTTCATTTAAAAGGTCAGAGAACAGTTTTTTGTAAGTTTTGGACTTATCGGTGCTGCCGCTTCCTTCGGTGCCGAAAAGATCGGAGCCAGCTTCATAAGGGGTAAGCGATGCCTTTTGCTTGTTAAGATAAACAGCCAGAGCTTCTTTGACCACTTGAGATTTTGGTAGACCTTGAAGTGAACAATACTCTGCAAGTGCCTTTTCGAGATGCTCGGTCAATCTAATGCTTATCATGAGTGCAAAATTTAATGTAATACAAATGTACTACTTTTTTCTGGGGTTGTTTCATTTTGCAAAAAAAATTTGCCCCAAAAAAAAACGCCGCATTGAATAAATCAATGCGGCGCCGTTTGATCCTTAGTATGCTACACCTTATTCGGCTAAAATTATAACATTGTTATTGAGCACTTCGGCCACTCCGCCATTTATGTCAAATAATTCTTCCTGACCGCCATCGGTAGTCACCTTAACTTGACCTTTTTTCAAGGCCGAGATCAGCGGTGCGTGCTTATCAAGTATCCCCAGACTTCCGTCTATTCCAGGCACAGTTACCGCAGTGGCCATACCTGAGAATAGTGACTTATCGGGTGTGATTATTTCGACCGTCATACCTATTTATTTTCCGCAAGCATCTTCTCACCCGCTTCGATTACTTCTTCTATGCTTCCTTTCAGGTTAAAGGCTGCTTCAGGATATTGATCCAGCTCACCATCGAGAATCATGTTAAATCCTTTGATACAGTCTTCGATAGGAACAAGTACCCCCTTCAGTCCTGTAAATTGCTCAGCAACGTGGAAAGGCTGAGAAAGGAATCGCTGTACACGTCGAGCCCGATGCACCGCTTGCTTATCTTCTTCACTTAGTTCATCCATTCCAAGAATGGCAATGATATCCTGCAGCTCTTTATAGCGCTGCAGATTCTCCTTCACCCGCTGCGCGCAGTCGTAGTGCTCCTTGCCAACTACATCTGGCGTGAGAATGCGAGAGGTAGAGTCGAGCGGGTCGACGGCAGGATAAATCCCAAGCTCGGCTATTTTCCGAGAGAGTACGGTAGTAGCATCGAGGTGGGCAAATGTAGTGGCCGGAGCAGGGTCGGTAAGGTCATCTGCAGGCACATATACCGCCTGCACCGATGTGATCGAACCTCGGTTGGTAGAAGTAATACGCTCTTGCATGGCTCCCATTTCTGTAGCCAGCGTGGGTTGGTAACCTACCGCAGATGGCATACGGCCCAATAGTGCCGATACCTCTGAACCTGCCTGTGTAAAGCGGAAAATATTGTCAATAAAGAATAGAATATCGCGACCACCTGACTCGGCATCTCCATCGCGAAAATATTCTGCAAGGGTAAGTCCAGATAGGGCTACCCGCGCTCTCGCTCCGGGTGGTTCATTCATTTGTCCAAATACAAACGCCGCCTGCGACTCGAGCATCTGCTCCTTGTCAACCTTGCTCAAGTCCCAACCGCCTTCTTCCATAGACTTGGCAAACTCCTCGCCGTAAGATATAATTCCAGACTCAAGCATCTCACGCAGCAGGTCATTGCCTTCACGTGTGCGCTCTCCAACACCGGCAAATACGGAGAGTCCGGCATATCCTTTTGCAATATTATTAATGAGCTCTTGAATAAGAACAGTTTTTCCGACACCCGCACCACCAAATAATCCAATCTTACCACCTTTGGAATAAGGCTCGATAAGGTCAATTACTTTAATACCGGTATAGAGAATTTCTTCGCTTGTAGAAAGGTCGGCAAATTTCGGTGCTTCACGGTGTATGGCGTAGCCACCTTCCTTAGAAAGTTGGCCTATCCCATCTATCGTGTCGCCAGTGACGTTAAAAAGGCGACCTTTGATTTTATCACCTACGGGCATAATGATCGGGCTGCCGGTATTGGTAACCACAGATCCTCTTGAAAGACCGTCGGTAGCATCCATTGCAATGGCGCGAACAGTGTCTTCACCAACGTGCTTCTGGGTTTCGAGCACCAGCTCGGTGCCGTCATCTTTCTTGATTATAAGTGAATCGTAAATATTGGGTAAGCTATCTGCCTCGGCAAAACTTACATCTACAACCGGCCCTATGACCTGGACTACTTTACCAGTATTATTCGACATTATGCTGAATTATTGATTGAAAATTGCTGCTTTTTTCGCGGTGCAAAACTAAGATTTTATCCGTGTAATGCCAACGGTCTGCGCTTATTTATTTTTCATAATTTTGATGGGTGTAAACTACAGCCCGAAAAGTTCTCACAGGGGTTTCTCGGACCAGGTTTTTCTTATGAAACAGATTGCGTGAAAATTTACCATAATCTTAGCGACTATTTTCCTGGCTCCAAGTCAATCGTGACTGTTGGAACTTTTGATGGTGTGCACTTCGGACACCAAAAATTATTGAAAACCATTAAAGAGATCGCCCAGAAAGACGATGCGGAGACCGTGCTGCTCACCTTCTCCCCACACCCGCGATTGGTGCTATTTCCAGATGATAATGATCTGAGATTGCTCACCACAATAGAAGAACGCATAGAGCGTCTTGAAAAATCGGGCTTGGATCACCTTATCATCCACCCTTTCTCGGTAGAATTCAGTCGCACCACCGCACTGGAGTATGTACAGGATATCTTGGTAGGAAAGTTGGGCATCCATAAACTTGTAATCGGGTATGACCATCATTTCGGCAGAAACCGTGAAGGAAACTTGAAGCGCTTGCAAGAACTGGCTCCCGATTTCGGATTTGCGGTAGTAGAAATATCCGCTCAAGAGATAGATGATGTGAATATAAGCTCTACCAAAATCCGGAATGCCTTGATCGCTGGTGAAGTAGCCAAAGCGAATGACTATCTAGGATACGCCTACGCGATATCGGCTACGGTCGTGAGGGGCAACGAAATAGGCCGGTCTATCGGGTATCCTACAGCCAACCTTAAACCAGCGGATTCCCATAAACTGGTTCCGGGCAACGGGGTTTACGCCGTCACAATTGATATAGAAGACAAGGAGTATACGGGTATGGCAAATATTGGGCTGAGGCCTACCGTGAGCAATACCCATAAAACAGTGATAGAAGTCAATATCTTTGATTTCGATCAAGACATCTATTCCAAAGAAGCAAGGGTTCGTTTTTTCAGCCGGATCCGCGACGAAGTAAAATTTGAAAATACCCATGCACTCCAAGCGCAACTCCATAAAGATGCAGAATCGGCCAGATCATTTCTTGCTGCTCATCTTCTTAATTAGCCTTGCCAGCATGGGCACTTCCTTTGCCCAACCCGAAGTATGCAGGGAAATCCGTAATGGTCGGATGGTTCTAAAAAACACATCTCCCGAAGCGCTGTTGGCTATATGCCAATGCCAAAACCTAACTGATCTTACGCTCAAAAAATCTACTATATTGGCGCTGCCCAGCCAGCTCACGGAGCTCACCCAACTAAAATCACTTTCTTTTACTAGGTCGAAGCTCGGTCGCTTTCCAATTGTGGTTCTTTCGCTCGATTCATTGCATTCGCTTGATCTTTCTTTTACCGACATTAGCTATCTGCCCGCCGATATAGCACAATTAAAAAATCTTAAACACCTGGATCTACAAGGTACAGGCGTTCGATCATTGCCGGAAGGCTTAGGTCACCTAGACTTGATAGATCTCAGAATGACTGAGATGAACCGGAGCGACCAAGACGGCATTTTGGCGCAATACCCTGATGTGACCATATTTTTTTCTTCACCCTGTAACTGTAACTAAAAATGGATGTAACAGCCGAAATCACGATGTATCCGCTGCGCGAAGACTATGAAAAACAAGTGCTCCATTTCTTGGATCTGCTTAAATCAAATACGGGAATAACCGTAAAAGTAAATGCAATGAGCACACAGCTCCAAGGCGATTATGACCGCGTTTTTGAAGTATTTAAACACGCTATAAAATCGGTGTACGCAGACGGGATAAAGGCGAGTTTCGTAATCAAATTTCTACCTGGTACGCTTGATTTGAATTACGAACACGCCGCTTCTTGAATACGTTCCTTGAATGGGCAGCAGTCGCGTTTAATATTGCTTACGTGATCCTTGCTGCCCGCAAGAATAATTGGTGCTGGCCACTGGGTATCGTAGGTTCCGCGCTGAGCATCATGCTGTTCGTAAATACTAAGCTCTACGCAGAGTCGGTGCTTTTTAGCTATTATATTGTAATGGGCTTCTACGGCTGGTGGCAGTGGAGTGGGCATAGATCTGATTCCAATGATCTGGAAATCAAGCAGTGGAAAATTACCAAGCACATTAAAGTTCTTCTCTTGGGCTATTTCGGCACCACAGTTCTTTTCGGGGTTCTTCAGCATTTTACAGATGCAGTGATGCCACTACTTGATTCCTTCACCACCGTGTTTAGCTTTATTGCGACTTGGATGGTTGCCAAAAGGCTACTTGAAAATTGGATTTACTGGATAGCCATTGATGCATTGACGATCTATCTTTATGCTTCCCGCGGGCTCAATCTTTATGCGGCCCTGTCGGCGGTGTATACCCTTATGGCCATCTATGGTTATGTAGCTTCGTCCCGGGAAGCATCCCAAAAAACTTTTTCTAGATGAGCATTCTACGTGTGGCAGTCACGGGCCCTGAATCATCGGGAAAGTCTGATCTTACCGTTCATCTCGCGGCTTATTTTGATACAAGCTTTGCCGCCGAGTATGCGCGGGGCTATTTGCAGGAGCGCGGTGGGGCGTATGAAATAGATGATCTTCAGGCCATTCTAAAAGGTCAAATGGCAGCCGAGTCAGAAGCGCTAGCTTCCGCCAAAAATGTGTGTTTTTTTGATACAGATGCGCTCGTGATCAAGGTTTGGGCGGCATTTAGATTTGGTACAGTGCCAGATGCCATAGCCCAGGTCTCGCTCAGTGAGCGATATGATTATTACCTGCTCTGCAAGCCCGATCTTCCTTGGGTTCCCGACGCGCTGCGGGAGAGTCCCGATCAGAAAGAGCGGAATGTGCTTTTTGATATATACCATGAGAAGTTGAGAGCGAGCGAGCTGCCTTACGGCATCATTTGCGGAAGCGGAAGAAGTAGGACGGAAAGCGCGGAAAAGCTAATCGGGAGACAAATTCAATTTTGGGATCAACAAAAATAAATTAGCTTTGCGCCATCTCACAGGGGTGCCTATATCTGAAGCCAAGCGTGGCAGAAAGACAGGCTGAGATCATACCCTACAATTCTACTCGATTTGAATTGTACACCTGATCCGGTTAGTACCGGCGTAGGGAGCCAAATTAGTTTGCCAGATGTCTCCTCGGCAGTTCGGCCCTAATTAAAATTTAATTTAGAATGTTTAAAATCTGGAAGTACGCCGCAGTAGTGGCTATGCTCTACTCGAGCCATATTATGGCGCAGGTAGGAATTTATGGATCGGTGACAGGTCTTGATAACGAGCCCCTGCCGGGTGCTCATGTTCGGGTAAGCCATTCAGTTGCAGCAGCCTATTCTGACGCTGATGGGTCATTCGCTATTAATGGGCTCAAACCCGATACGCTGGAGATCACGGCCACTTATGTCGGCTATGAACCTTTTAAATCGACGGCCTATTATGCAAAAGGAACACATACTGTATACATCGAATTGGTGCCGCGCACCTACCTCACAGATGAACTGGTGGTGCAGGCTACAAGGCTCGCCCCCCAGGCTCCCGCGACCTTTAAGAACATCGAAAAGAAGGATATCGAAATGCTCAATCTTGGGCAAGACCTTCCTATGCTGCTTCGCTCGACCCTTCTTTTGTAGCTACCAGCGATGCCGGCGCGGGAGTGGGCTACACGGGGATCCGCATTCGTGGAAGCGATCAAACGCGTATCAATGTTACCGTAAATGGAATACCTATCAATGATTCAGAATCGCAAGGTGTATTTTGGATCAATATGCCCGATCTTGCTACCAGCCTGAGCAGTGCGCAAATACAGCGGGGGCTTGGTTCTTCGACCAATGGATCTGGAGCCTTCGGAGCTTCCATAAACTTAGAGACCAGCCAGATTTCTTCAGAGCCCGCAGGTCTTATTTCAAATAGTTTCGGATCATTCAATACGATGAAAAATACCGTGCAGTACGCTTCGGGAAGGCAGAAGAATGGATTTGCTTTTGAAGGCCGACTTTCCAATATTCAGTCGGACGGATATATAGATCGCGCATCGAGCAAGCTCCAAAGCTATTATTTAAACGCCGGATACTTCGGTGAGAAAACAATCATCAAAGCCATCTCTTTTGCGGGAAGCGAGCGCACCTACCAGAGTTGGTACGGTACGCCAGAGTCGCGCGTGGAAGGAGATGTGCAGGGTATGCTCGACTTTGCTTCCAGCGAAGGGCTGAATGAAGCCCAAACTGAAAACCTGCTCAATTCGGGGCGCACCTATAATTTTTATACCTACGATAATGAGGTTGATGACTATGATCAAGCGCATTATCAACTCCACCTGCTCCGAGAGCTAAACCCTGATTTGACCTTATCGTTGGCGGGCCATTATACCCATGGCGAAGGGTTTTTTGAACAGTTCAGGGACGACGATGATTTTATGGCTACTTACGGCAAGCCCTATCCCGTCATCGGAAATGAAACCATAGAGAGCGGCGACTTCATTCGCCGCAGGTGGCTTGACAACGATTTCTTTGGAGCCACCTACGCCCTTACATATGAAAAGGATCGCCACCGATTGATCTTTGGCGGTGGACTTCATTTCTATCGCGGCGATCATTTTGGCGAGATCGTCTGGGCAGAAGTTTCGCCTACCATTGATCATTTGGAGCGTTATTATGAAGGCATCGGCGATAAAGACGATCACTCGGCTTACGCCAAATGGGAATATAATATGGGACAGTGGAATTTCATGGCCGATATGCAGGTGCGCTCCGTGAATTATAGCGCCAGCGGTATAGATAATGATTTGCAAAGCATTGACGTAATGCGTGATTTTCTCTTTTTTAATCCAAAGGCAGGTGTGCGTTACAATCTCGATGATCAAAATGGCCTTTACGTCTATTTTGGCCGAGGCAACCGGGAGCCCGTGCGCAGCGATTTTATTGATTCACCTGCCGGCGAAGCACCCAAGCATGAAACTTTGAACAATTTAGAAATTGGTTATACTTATACAGCATCTCAATTTTTGCTCAATGCCAATGGATACCTTATGGCGTACGAAAATCAATTGGTGCTGACCGGTGAGCTGAACGACGTAGGCTCTTCCGTGCGCAGGAATGTAGACGAAAGCTACCGTATCGGTTTGGAGATTGATGCGACCTATCGCTTCTCAAAACTTCTCAGTTGGAATGCCAATGCAACCTTTAGTCAAAATAAGATCCGGGATTTCAGTGAAGTGGTTTATGATTATTCCAGTGATGATTTCGGCGTAGTCGAGAATTCTTTTTCCGAGACCGATATTAGCTTTAGCCCTAGTATCATAGCGGCCAGCAGGTTGAATTTTACCCCCATTAAAAGGATGGAAGTCAACCTTATCTCCAAGTATGTAGGAGAGCAGTTCCTGGATAATACCCAAAGCGACAGCCGCAAGCTTGATGACTATTTCGTGAATGATCTGCGCTTCGCCTATTCCATCCAAAATAAAGTATTCAAAGAAATTCAGCTCAGCTTATTGGTCAATAATATATTCGATGCCATCTATTCATCAAACGGTTATAGCTATTCATATATCGTTGATGAATTGGTGACCCAGAATTTTTATTACCCGCAGGCCGGAACGAATTTTCTGGTCGGATTGAACTTAAGCTTCTAGTCTTTTGACCATAATTTCTTCGCTTAGCTTAAAGGCTTCAACCAATAATTGGCTTGGTGCGGCGTCGCCTTCCCAAATGGAGCCGTGAAACGCAACTCCATGAAACCCATTGCTGGCGGCTAATTCCATTTTTTCGGCTGTTATTCCGCCCAGCGCATAGATCGGTTGCTTGGCTTGGGGTATGAGTATGAGAAGCGCTCTGCGGCTAAATCCTGCCGAGAGCGAGCTGCGCGATACACTGTCGAATACCGGGCTTAAAAAAGCGTAGCTATACCGTCGCCTGTCATTGGTCACATCGGTGAGTTTATGAAAGGTGCGGGTTACCACCAGCTCTGGGTTTAGCTTCCGCTTTATCCAAATTCTCAGTTGATAGAAACCGTTTCGCTTTCGGTGATTGCGGCTCAGGTGTATGCCTCCAAGACCGAGCTGATCGGCCAGCGCGTGGTAGGAGTGTATGATGAGCCGCTTCCTGAACTTCACCGGATACCGCCGGATATAATCTGCAAGTTCTTTCTTGCTCATTCTTGGCTTTCGAATATGAAAGTGGGTGAGGCCTGCATCAAACATTCGCACCACTTCTTCTATCTCGTTTTGCTCGGAGCGCGGACTCGATATTACCACTATATCCATAACTTAGTTTCTGATAGACGCCAATTCTAGAATAAATTCGGGATGGTATTCGGCCGCATTGCCTACCACCAGCATGTCGGCGCCGGCTTTGCGCAAGGCATCGGCAGTAGCGGTATTTCGTATGCCGCCACCTATTATGAGCGGATTGGTCGTGGTGGCTTTTACCGCGGAGACCATTTCTGGAGAGATGGCTTTTTCGGCGCCGCTGCCCCCATCCAGATAGGTCAGCTTCATTCCCATCATTTCACCTGCCAGCGCCGTGCACGCTGCTATTCCCGATTTCTCATAAGGTATAGGCATGGTATTGCTCATGTACTCTGCCGTGGTTGGCCTGCCGCAGCCTATTAATAGGTATGCTGTTGGAAGAATCTCTAGCGATGAATCGCGAAGCAGTGGAGCTGCGGCTACTTGATTTCCGATCAGATAATCGGGATTTCGACCGCTCAATAGGGACAGAAAAAGTATCCCATCTGCATTATGATCAATATGCGCGGGTGACGAAGGGAAAAGCACGATAGGAATATTGGTCATTTTCTTACACGCCGCTACCAGATCGAACCCTGCCTGTTTTGTGATCAGGCTTCCGCCAAATAAAAAGTAATCAACACCGGCCCGTTCGGCCATGCCAATGATGTCGGCCAGCTGGTCAAAACTTCTTATGGAGTCGGGGTCGAGTAGCTGGCTGAGCAGCAGTCGACCTTTCGATTTTGCTTCTTGGATGTTACGGAGTATTCCCAAATCTCTAAAATTCAAATGTAATTTTATTCTTAGAAATTTAGGCGATTAGATAGGCCAAGCTCATTCCGTCTAAATGATCTACGACCAATTCGTGCCGGTATTCTTGCCCAAAGCGAAGCACACGAACCGACGCCAGGTCTGAAATGGGGTCGTACTGTTCTACCCTGATGTCTTTAAATGCAAGGCTATGTCCGTAGGTTTTAAAAATGGCTTCCTTGATGCACCATATCAGGCTCAGCCCGAGCAAGTCGCTAGGTGCATTGATAAGTTCCAGCTCACCAGCATTTAAGAATTTTGGGGCTATTTTTAAAAGCTTTTCTACAGGTACCTGCACATCTATTCCAGATGCCAGTTCGGAAATCAGCACCGCCACTACATCATTAGAATGGCTGAAAGAGATCTCAGGACCATTAAACAAAAAAGGTTTCTTCTGGCGGTAGGTTTGTATGGCCTGAGGGTATATTTCGCAGAGCAGAAACCGGGATGCCAGCCACTGCCTTCTTTTTTCTTGATGCTTTATTTTTTCAAACGGCGCCATCAAAAAGCCTTCTTTGCTCAGCCTATCCAAGAAAAATGCGTTTGGTTCTGAAGCCCGCCATAGCGCTACTTCAGCATTGGCTATTGATCTATAATAAATTAATGGCATAGCGGCTTCTGTTTTGACGGGTGCAGCGGGGCTTTACAGCAAATCCGTTACTTCTAATTTTGTATCTTTGCGGCTCAAAATTTAAAAAAACTGTTGAATAGATGAGCAATTCTGCCGAAACAACGAAATTACCGTACAAAGTTAAAGACATTAATCTAGCCGATTGGGGCCGCAAAGAAATCAGGCTTGCTGAAGCTGAGATGCCCGGTCTTATGGCTTTGCGCGAAGAGTATGGAAAAGAAAAGCCACTGAAAGGGGCACGTATAGCAGGATGCCTGCACATGACTATTCAAACGGCCGTATTAATTGAAACGCTTGTAGAGCTGGGAGCCGATGTGACTTGGTCCAGCTGTAATATATTTTCTACGCAAGATCACGCCGCCGCTGCAATAGCCGAGACGGGAGTGCCCGTATACGCCTGGAAAGGGATGACCGAAGAAGAGTTTAACTGGTGCATTGAGCAAACAATCATTTTTCCTGATGGTCAGCCATTGAATATGATCCTCGATGATGGGGGTGACCTTACCAATATGGTTTTCGATCAATTTCCAGAGCTGGCATCTGGCATCCGCGGACTTTCAGAAGAGACCACTACCGGAGTGCACCGTCTGTATGAGCGCATGAGAAATGGCACATTGGTAATGCCTGCCATCAATGTAAATGATTCGGTGACCAAGTCGAAGTTTGACAATAAGTATGGATGTAAAGAATCTCTCGTAGATGCTATCCGCCGTGCTACCGACGTGATGATGGCTGGAAAAGTAGCCGTAGTCGCTGGGTATGGCGATGTCGGTAAAGGATCGGCAGCTTCTCTTCGCGGAGCAGGCGCACGTGTGATCGTTACAGAGATTGACCCGATATGCGCGCTTCAAGCCGCTATGGACGGGTTTGAAGTGAAGCGGATGGTAGATGCCGTCAAGGAAGTGGACATCGTAGTCACTGCGACAGGTAATAAAGATATCATTGGCGGAAGCCACTTCGAGGGAATGAAAGATAAAGTGATCGTATGTAATATAGGCCACTTTGATAATGAGATCGATGTATCTTGGCTCAATAAAAATCATGGCGCTTCTAAAGTTGTGATCAAGCCACAAGTCGATATGTACACTGTAAAAGGTAAAGACATTATCTTGCTTGCAGAAGGCAGACTTGTGAATCTGGGTTGCGCCACCGGCCACCCATCGTTTGTAATGTCAAATTCTTTTACCAATCAGGTGCTCGCTCAGCTTGAGCTATGGAATAACTCGGATAATTATGAGAACAAGGTTTATACCTTGC
Source organism: uncultured Cryomorphaceae bacterium (assembly GCA_963836915.1). Lineage (GTDB taxonomy): Bacteria > Bacteroidota > Bacteroidia > Flavobacteriales_D > Cryomorphaceae > Cryomorpha. The sequence goes on from CAWILH010000002.1 coordinate 3,347,039, forward strand.
CTAAGCATCTCGATGAAAAAGTAGCCCGCCTGCATTTGGAGAAGATTGGAGTGCAATTAGAAACCCTGAGAAAAGATCAGGCAGACTATATCGGTGTAGAAGTAGAAGGCCCCTTTAAGCCAGAGATGTACCGGTACTAAGTGTTGGTAATTTGTAGAACTCATAGAGCCCCGGATAATTTATTCGGGGCTATTTTAATTAAAAACCCTGAGTAGGTTTACGTTGGGATTGTATTGTGTGCGGTATGTAGTAAGGGGACGCTCAGCTGGCTCAGTGATCGGTAGCCCATTTACTATTTCAAACTGAGCGCCGCAACAAAGGCTGTCAGTAGCTGTGATTCCATCATCTACTACTACTTGACACCCATCCTGAACCCGGTAGGTGCAGTGTCGATCAAACGCTGAAAACGATTCCAGACTTGCCCGGTATACAATGATCCCTCGGCTGCCACCATTTAGATAGACCCATCCCCCTGGATTTTGCAAAGCGCTAAAGCCAGGAAGGTTTATATTTATGGTCATATCTGTGGCCACGATGGGCACTTGATTGAGCTCGTCATCATCATTATTGCACGCTTGGATAGCAATGATGGACAAAAAAAGGATTAGGGTAAAGCGAGTATGCATTTTTAGTAAAATTATGAAACGAAAAAGAAGTATTTCTATTGTCTTATTATCCGCCTTTCTAATGGCGGGTTCTGGCGTTTTTGCGCAAAAGCAGGAAAAGCAACAATCGGTAGAGAAACAGCGAAAAGAGTTTCTGGAATTGCAGGATGAGCGAAAGCAAGAGTCTGCAAAGAAGATGGAAGCAGATCGTGAGAAACATCTTAAAATTCAAACAAAGGAGACCCGCAAGCGCATGAAAAAGAATAAGAAAAAGATGCGCCGGTTAAAAAACGATAAGCATCAAGACAGCTTTCTCAAAAGGCTATTTACCAAAAAGCCACATTGAAATAATACGACTGGATTTGGTCATTCCATACCTTTTATCACTCATTAAGAGTTCCTTGGTTGACATTCATCAATCTAGAGAATATATGCCACAGAAACTGAATGATTAGAATGTAGGTAGGATTGTAAGTTTTACCAATAAATTAAAACGGGCAACTGCCACTTCATCTTTGGTGGTCAATTATAAAAATCTATATTTACCGCCTTGTTGCTAAAAAGTTAAATAAACGTAATCTTTCATATATGTTGCGAAATCTTTACCTCTTGGGATTGATTCTCTTAGTTTCTTCTTCTTCAATTTATGCGCAGGTGGGTAGTGGTACCCTTAAAGGTAACCTCACCGATTCTGAAACAGGCGAGCCACTGCCTTTTGTAAATATTGTGGTTCAGAACGGTGGTGCTCTGGTCACCGGAGGTTCTACTGACATAAACGGCAAGTATACGATCAAGCCAATTCAGCCTGGCACCTATGACGTGCTCGTGTCAAATGTTGGTTATAATGGAAAAAAAATTGAAGGAGTTGTAGTAACAGGAAACCGGATAGAATTTTTGGACATTCAGCTTGATCCTGGGATCAAGCTCGATGAGTTTGAAGTGATTGACTATACCGTACCGCTTATCATAAAAGATGGTGGTCCTAGCGGACAAACTATTTCGCGTGATGAGATAGCAAGGCTTCCTGCCCGCTCAGCCGCCGGAGTAGCCGCTACTGTCGGTGGAGTGCAGGCTACAGGCAATGGTCTTTCAATGAGAGGAGGCCGAGAAGAAAATACGTTTTTCTATATAGATGGAATTAAGGTGCGTGGGTCAACGCAACTTCCAAAAGCAGCAATTGAAGAAGTAGCTGTGCTCACAGGGGGTATACCGGCAAATTACGGAGATGCCACCGGTGGTATTGTCTCCATTACTACACGTGGTGCGACGCGCCAATGGTTTGGGGGTGTCGATCTGATTACATCGGGTTTTGCCAATGAAGATGGCAATGGGGTTGGTTTGGATCGATTTGCACAAACCCAAGTGGAAGGTGTAGTCTCAGGCCCTTTGCTTTGGAAGAAAGATGCAGAAGGGAACAAAACAAGGCCTACCCTTGGCTTTTTCGCTTCTGGAAATTATAGTAATTTTCTGGATAGCAGACCCACTATTGGTAACTATAGAATAAAAGGTGATGTGCGCGAACGTCTCGTGTCAAACCCTATCAACTTTTTTCAAAATGGAACTAGAACCATAGGTTCGACAGATCAGTATATCGGTGAAGATGGACTCCCGATCAACGCCACAGTGACAGCTCCAGTAATAATTGGTAATAGTAATTCCTTGTTTTTGAAGGAAGATGATTGGGAAGAAGTACCTGCACGACAAAACAATCGCTCTCAACGGGTATCCGGCACATTGAAATTGGATATTGCTACCAAGCCTAATTTTGACCTGTCTTTTGGAGGAACTTACGACAGGTCTTTCAATAATATTTACAGTTATGGAAATAGTCTTTTAAATTACCAAAGCAACGGCGAGTCTACCGACCAGACATGGAGAGCATTCGGTCGCTTTACCCAACGATTTTTAAGTGATGATGCAGAAGATGATGGATTGATTAAAAATGCTTTTTATAGTGTTATGGTCGATTATAGCTCACGTCAATTCAAGCAGCAAGACCCTACCCACGAAGATAGATTATTCAACTATGGATATGTGGGGAAATTTGAGACGATTAGCGTTCCAAACTACCGATTTCGCAGTGATACGAATGTGATTGGTTTTTATCAGGCTGGATTGAGAGAATTAGAAACTGTCTTTACCCCGAGTGATGTAAATTCTGAACTTGCATCTTATACCTCAGCCCTGTACGACTTTTATGATGATATTGGTTTTACTGTTAGAACCCAGAATGACATTCAGGCTGCGAATGGACTGATTAATGGACAGTCACCAGAGTCAATATACGGATTGTATACGAGTATCGGAGCACCTTTTGGAAGCTTTCAAAAATTTGAGCAGAATCAATTCAGGATCACTGCTTCTGGTTCCGCAGATATTGGAAATCATGCGTTAACACTTGGTTTTGAGTTTGAGCAATATACGCAGCGAAACTTCAATGTTGCCCCTGTGGGCTTATGGGCGCAAGCGCGCCAATTGGCCAATTCTCATCTTGAACAGTTTGATTTAAATAATGTGGTGTCAACAGATACTATAAATAATCAGCTTTATTATTCTTTCGATCGGACTATTGATCTAGAGAGCCAGACCACATTTGACCGTAATTTGCGATTAAATCTCGGTTTAGATCCAAATGGAGATGACCTCATTCAAGTCGATGCTCTTGATCCCGATCTTTTTGAGTTGGAACAGTTCAGTGCGAACGAATTGATTAGGGAAGGTAATAATAGTCTTGTATCATATTACGGATACGACTACACAGGAAATGTTCTCACTGGCACCCGTCCGACCATCAATGATTTCTTCAATGCAAGAGATGAGAATGGTGACCTGAGCAGGCCGATAGCCGCATTTGAACCTATTTATATAGCGGGATACATTATGGATAAATTTGCTTTTGACGATATCATTTTCAATGTAGGGGTAAGAATAGATCGCTTTGATGCGAATCAGTCTGTGCTTAAAGATCAGTTTGTAATTGGCGACGCACTCACAGTAGGAGAAACGAATAATCCAGATAATGAAAACTTTATTGGCCAGCACCCTTCAAATGTTGGAGAAGATTGGGTGGTATATGTCGATGATTTATTGAATCCCACAGAGATAAACGGTTATCGAGATGAAAACCAATTTTATGATGCCCAAGGTGTAGCTATTTCTGATCCACGTGCCATCAGTACATCTTCTGGTATTGCTCCATATCTGCGTAATAATACCGTGCGAGGAGAAAACCTAAACGAAACTGCTTTTGAAGATTATGATCCACAGATCAATATAATGCCTAGAATATCTTTTTCCTTTCCTATTTCAGATGAAGCGGTATTCTTCGCGCATTATGATATATTGACACAGCGCCCTACCGGTCAAAATATCACCAATCCCGTCGACTATTTATTTATACAAAACTTAGGTAGTGCAGCCATTAACAATCCAAATTTAAGGCCGACAAGAACTACTGATTATGAGCTTGGTTTCCAACAAGTATTGTCGAGAAGTTCGTCTTTGAAGATTGCTGCTTTCTACCGCGAAACACAAGATGAGATCGCAGCCCGACAACTCTTACAAGCTTTTCCTGTTACATATAACACTTTTGATAATTTTGACTTCGGAACGATCAAAGGTTTGACCCTGACGTATGACTTACGCCGCACAGGAAATGTGCAATTGAGAACGGCTTACACGCTGCAATTTGCATCTGCCACCGGATCGAATGCTGGAACGGCACTAAATCTGGTCAATTCTGGTGAGCCAAATCTGCGGGTTATTTTCCCAACAGATCGGGATCAAAGACATGTTTTTATCACCACGTTTGATTACCGCTATGGATCAGGTAAGGATTATAATGGCCCTACCCTTTTCGGGAAAGACATATTTTCAAATGCTGGCCTTAACGTCATCGGAAATTTAGGATCGGGAACTCCATATTCACAGCAGATTGTTGCTACGGGCTCAGCTATTAACTTCGGTACTCCACAGTTGGATGGTTCAGTAAATGGAAGCCGTCAGCCTTGGCAGTTTAGAATCAATGCTCAGATAGACAAGTCGTTCACATTAAATTTTGGTAAAGAAGGGGAGCCACAAAAAAGAGCCTTTTTGAACGTTTACCTACTGATAAATAACCTTCTCAACAGGCAGAATATAAACAGTGTATATCGATTTACGGGAAATCCGGATGATGATGGCTTCTTGGCTTCGGCTCCTGCGCAAAATTTTGTCGACGATCAGGTAGATCCAGAGTCTTTCCGACAATTATATGCTTTAAATGTAGCTTCGCCTTTCAATTACTCTGTGCCACGTACGATTCAGCTCGGGCTTCGATTGGACTTTTAATAAGATTTTTTTTCAGCAAATACTATCTTCAAATGAATATTTTTAAAATAATCCCTCTCACACTGCTCCTTTCTTTAGGTTTGCTCTCTAATGCGGTTTCGCGCGAGAATCCATGGCATAAAGCTAAGAGTTCTCTGCGCGCGAAAGCGGCAGCATGTTCGCCTGCTCAAACACAGACGCAGTTTTTCATTAATAATGTAAGAACTTCCGCAGAGACGGGGGGAAATACATGGTATGACCGTGGCAATGGTCTTCCTTTTTATGAAGTGCCAGCAAGAGAAGGTAACCATGCAATTTTTGCCGGTGCACTCTGGATGGGTGGAATAGACCCTGCCGGAAATTTGAAGCTTGCAGCGATACGTTTTCGCCAACTTGGAAACGATTTTTGGCCAGGCCCTCTTACTGTCGATGGCACAGCATCTACCGAAGCTGAAGTTTGTGCATTCTGGGATCAGTTCTTTCTTATGAGCCGACAGATGGTTGAAACGCATAGGTTCTATTTTACTTTATTGGCTCAAGGCTTAGACCCGCTTCAAGATCCGATTTTTGAAAATGGATATTCAATCCCGCAAGCGATTTTAGATTGGCCAGCTTCAGGCGACGTAAGTTTAGGGCAGAGTGCTACCATTGCTCCTTTTGTTGATTTCATCGATCCCGTCACCGAAGAAATGGTAGGTACTGCCAATCTTTATGAACCCGAAATAGGTGACTATCCGCTTTATGACCTCGATCAAGAGATCGATTGCCGAACCCGATTGGTGACCGATCCAGTTCCACTTTTTGGCGACTTTACGATGTATTGGGTTTTTAATGATAAAGGTAATGTCCACACCGAAACTCAGGGAGAGCCCATCGGAATGGAAATTCAAGCTCAAATGTTTGGTTTTGCTACCAATGATGAGATCAATAATATGACCTTCTGCAATTATGTTCTCATAAATCGGGGTACACTAACGCTAGAGAATACGTATTTCGCACAATGGGTCGATACCGATCTGGGTAATTCCCAGGATGACTTTGTAGGGTGCGATGTAATGCGCGGATTAGGGTATAGCTATAATGGTGATAATAATGATGAATCGTCCACCAGCGGCCCAGGATATGGCATCCAGCCGCCGGCTATAGGTGTTGATTTCTTCGAAGGCCCCTATCAGGACTCTGATGGCATCAACAATGCCTATGGTATTGGAGAAGGCGAAGCTTTAAATGGTCTCGGTTATCTCAATCCTCTGGATAGTCTTACAGCAAATGGAATTGATTCTATAATTGACAATGAGCGATTTGGAATGCGCCGTTTTCTATTTCACAATAATTCTCAAGGGTCAACTGGAGATCCGACGTTCGCAGTTGAATATTACAATTTAATGCGCTCTATTTGGATTACTGGCCAGGATATGATTTTTGGTGGAACCGGATTTAATCAATCTGGCCTAGGTCTGCCTGCAGATTTTATGTTTCCAGGTGATACGGATCCATTGCATTGGGGAACGAATGGAATCGATCCCAACTATGGTATACCTGGGGGCTGGACGGAAGAGAACGAAGGTAATGCGCCACAAGACCGCCGGTTTGTGCAGTCGGCAGGACCTTTTACACTTGATCCGGGTGAGTTCAATAATATTACAGTAGGTGTCGTATACGCTCGCGCCGCAACTGGTGGTCCTTTTGCATCTGTTGAATTACTGCGACAAGCCGATGATAAAGCGCAATCACTTTTTGAGAATTGTTTCCGATTGCTGGAAGGTCCAAATGCTCCAGATTTAACCGCTCAGGAGCTTGATAAAGAGATCATCCTTTATTTAAGAAACACTAGCCCTTTTAGCAATAACCTAGGAGAATTATACACTGAGCTCGATCCAACAATCCCGCCTTTTGACACTACAGGGGCTGCTAACGATCAGCTCTATAGATTTCAGGGATACCAAGTATTTCAACTAAAGAACTCTGGGGTTTCTGTCTCTGACATAGAGAATCCTGAGCTCTCACGTCTGGTTTTCCAATCAGATCTAGAAGATTTTGAAGAGCAAGGATCCCCCATCGGTCAGATCATCAATTATGAATTTGACCCACAAATCGGTCTGCCAGTGCCTACTGAAAAAGTAAATGGGACTAATGAAGGAATCAAGCATTCTATCCGATTGACCAACGATCAGTTTGCTTCAGGTGATACGCGTCTGGTGAACTTCAAGAAGTATTATTACGTGGCAGTCGCTTATGGTTATAATAACTACCAAGAATATAATCCAAATCCGGCTCAGTTGAGCGGTCAGGCTTTTCCATATTTGCGGGGTCGATCCGGGCCTTCTGGTGATATCCAACCTATTACAGTGATACCACATAAACCAGTTCCGGAACAGTTCGGTACGGTGTTCACCGCACAATACGGTGATGGCGTGCAGATAACGAGATTGGAAGGCGCGGGTAACGGGGGTAATGTGTTGACTCCTAACGCTAGTTCTATTGAAGCCATAATCGCTCCTCCGGTATACAAAGCCGATGAGATAACTTACTTGCCGGGCGAAGGTCCCATTAATGTCAAGATTGTTGACCCATTGAACGTGAAGCCAGCCAAGTTCAAGCTAAGTTTTTACAACGAGCTACTACCTGAAGGCGGGTATACCGGTGAGTTCAATGATTCTCGCTGGTTTATGATAGATCAAAACAATCCAGTTGACACTATATTCTCTGAGAACACGATCCGAATTGCTAACGAACAAATTGTACCTGAGTATGGAATATCTGTTGAGATAGGTCAGTACACCTACCCGAGGGTTGAATTTGTTGCAAATGGAGAATTAGTATTTTACGAATATCCGGAGGTAGTATCATCCGGCATAGAATTTCCGTCTGAGCCAAACGGCTGGTTAACTGGTATTTCAGACCAAGATGGTCTGACCAACCTGAATTGGATTCGATCTGGAATTATTAAGGAAGATATGGCTACCGGAACTGCCCCCTGCTTTTTTCTTGATGACGGAACCGTTGATGAGTTTTATTTCAATGATTACGAAAATGTTGATAATGATCAATTTTACGAAACCATTATCGACGGGACTTTAGCACCGGCACGTTTGGGAGCCTATTCAGATTGCGGTGTAGGACCGTTGAATGAAACAGCTCGGCTAGCGTTATCGCAAGACGTCTTTGGAGTTTCAAGTCTAACATTTATTAATTCTGTTGAAATTTATGTAACACCGGACAAATCAAAATGGAGCCGTGTGCCTGTTTTTGAGATGCAGCCGGTCACTGCGTTAGCTCAAATGCAGAAAGAAAAGATGACCTTACGTGGAGCATTGTCGGTAGACAAAAATGGTAGGAACCAATTGGATCCACAAGCAAATATTGAAGAATGCACACTTAACGGAGCCCAAGCATACACAGCCGAGTATATTAATGGACTGCCTTCTTTTTTTAGAGATAATTTGCTTGCAGCCGTGAATGCTGAATATCCATCAATAACAACAGCAGATGATTTGATCGGATTGTCTTTTGGTATGGGATGGTTCCCCGGTTATGCTATTGATCCCGAGAAGGGTGAGCGTCATAATATGGCTTTCGGTGAGAATTCTTATTTTGCTGCAGACAATGGACGAGATATGCTTTGGAACCCATCTGCAAGGGTTGGTACTTTTCAAGGTGACTTGGTGGTAGGTGGTGAACATTACGTCTATACTTTCTTAAATCAGCAGGCTCGTTTCCCTAATAGTGCAGATCTTATACCATCTTACGATCAAGGTCAAACTGCATATGAACGTCTTATAAGCACAAATGCAGCTAGAAGGGTGCGTGTTTATGCCGCCTTAGAATGGATTTACTTCCCCCGGAGCACGGGTGCAGTTCCTTATAACTCTCCAGAAGAAGGCTTAGTACCCGGCGAGGTTAAGTTGAGTGCAAAACTTGCAAAACCATACCGACCGTATGCTACAGCAGCAGATGAACTGGGCGAAGCGTCCTTCCCATTTGTTGATCCTACTACCAATTATGGCATAAGCGATAACTTCTGGTATCCAAGCTATGAGTTTACCACCGACGGCAGGGAAACTGCAGTAAATGTCACATCTGCTGCCAAAACCGCCTTGGATCTCATAGATGTAGTTCCAAACCCGTACTACGCGTATTCAGCTTACGAACAGAGTAGGGTCGATAATCGAGTAAAATTTGTGAACCTGCCACCCGAGTGTAAGATTCAAATCTTTACGATCAACGGAACACTGATACGTGTCCTAGAAAAAGACAATCCCGATACATTCTTGGAGTGGAACCTTCAGAATGAATTTTTCATACCTATAAGTGGTGGATTATATCTAATTCATTTACAGTCACCAGATCTCGGAGAAAGAGTATTGAAATTCTTTGCCGCTACCAGACCTACCGACTTAAGGAACTTTTAATTTTTTGAAGCGCGTACAATTATCACAATATGATCATTAAATCTAATCTATTATCTGCCGCAGTGGCTCTTGCCTTTAGCGTGTTAACCATTACACCGGCATTTGCTGGAAACCCCGATCGGGCGGGTTCTGCAGGGGGAATGCAACTACTGCTCAACCCTTGGGTGCGCAGCAATGGGGTAGCAGGGGCCAATACAGCCTCAGCCACACCAGTAGAGTCGATGTTCTTAAACGTAGGTGGGTTGGCCTTCGTAAAGCAGACAGAAGTTGCCTTCACCAATGTAAATTATCTTTCGGGCGCCGATGTGTCCATCAATTCTGTGGCCTTGGCTCAGCGTGTCGGAGAAACTGGGGCGATAGGACTTTCCGTTACTTCGATCGGCTTTGGAGATATTCGGCGAACTACCACCGAAACTCCAGATGGAGACGGCTCAACATTTAGCGTAAGCATGATCAATATCGGTCTTAGTTATGCCAAGGCATTTTCAAATAGCATCTACGGTGGAATTACGCTGAAGGTAGTATCTGAAGGTGTGGCCGACTTGACGGCCACCGGTGTTGCCATCGACGCGGGTATTAAGTACGTGACCGGAGAGCGCGATCAGGTCAAGTTTGGGATAAGCCTTAAAAATGTAGGCCCTACCATGGCATTCAGTGGGGACGGCCTGAGCTTTCAAACCGACGTGCCAACAGAAGAATATCCCTTTACGGCCGAACTCAGGAGTGAGAAGTACGAGCTCCCTTCCTTGGTATCTATCGGTTTGAGTTATGACTTTCTCCTTCCAGAAAATCACAATCTGACCGCCCATGGTACCTTTATTGCAAATTCATTTACCGAAGATAATTTCTTGGTCGGGGCAGAGTATAATTTTAAGCAGATGTTCTACTTGCGTGCAGGATATCATTATGAAAATAATATTCTCGACGACGACGCGCGGCGATTTGCTTATACCGGTCTCGCTGCCGGTGCCGGGCTCCAGTTCGTTTTCGGTGAGAAGAAATCAAGAGTATCATTGGATTACGCTTACCGCGCATCGCAACCCTTTCAAGGCACCCACGCTATTGGTGCAAGAATCCATTTGGGTCGAGCAGAGTAAATCTCTAAATACTTTTTATATTTGCCCGAGAATTGAGAAAGCCCTGACAAGGGTTTTCTCTTTTTTCATATAGGTCTGATTGCTAATAGTATATTTACTATGTCACAAATAAATTATTATACCGAGCCGGGATTAAAAAAATTGAAGGACGAACTCAAGCAGCTCAAGTCTGTGGAGCGACCATCTATCTCCCGCCAGATAGCCGATGCACGCGATAAGGGTGACCTATCTGAAAATGCCGAATACGATGCAGCCAAAGAAGCTCAGGGCTTATTGGAAGCACGTATTGCTAAATTAGAGAATGTGATTGCCAACGCGCGTATCGTCGATGAAACGCAGATGGATACGTCAAAGGCGTTTATTCTGAGCAAGGTGACCATTAAGAATCTTGCGAATAATAAAGAGCTCACCTATCAGCTTGTTGCCGAAAATGAAGCTGACCTTAAGAGCCAGAAACTTTCGATAGAATCACCGATCGGTAAAGGACTCTTGGGCAAGGCACTTGGAGATGTAGCAGAAATCCAGATACCTTCGGGTCTGGCGAAGTTTGAAATAGTCAAAATAGCACGTTAGAAATGGGTTCTATTTTTACAAAAATAATCAAGGGCGAGATCAAAGGCCATATACTGGCCGAAAGCGACGACTTCATTGCTTTCTTGGATGTTAACCCCTTAGTAGAAGGCCATGCCCTAGTGGTTCCGAAAAAGGAAGTCGATTATATTTTTGATCTCCCCGAACGATTGCTTTCAGGCATTCTTCCCTTCGCGAAAGATATAGCACGGGCTATAGAGAAAGTGGTGAGCTGTGAGCGGATAGGTATATCGGTTATAGGGCTTGAAGTGCCCCATGCACATGTGCATCTCATCCCGATGGACTCAGTAGGGGATATGAATTTCTCGAAACCGAAATTCAAGGCCAGTGACTCAGAACTTTCCGAATTGGCCAACAAAATTAAGAAGTACATTAAGGCCTAACCAATTTTGCGCCCTGGGTTTTTTGAGAGAAAGCTCTTCCACGAGTCATGGCTCTTTTCATTTCCACCAGCTCCTTGAAAGCTATGGCATACCGCTGCAGCCAGTCCATCGGAAGCATCGAGATATTCTGGGCCGCTTTAAGGTTCAATAGTGTTTGCACCATCTGGGCTACTTGTTCCTTGCTCGCGTTTCCATTTCCAGTAATGGCCTGCTTGATCTTTCTAGGTGCATATTCAGAGTAGGGAATTTCTCGGCTCAGCGCGGCAGCGATTGCCACGCCTTGGGCTCTTCCTAGCTTTAGCATCGACTGTACGTTCTTGCCAAAAAAAGGTGCTTCAATAGATAATTCGTCGGGATGATAGGAATCGATAAGGCCTATTACCTCATCGAATATTTTTTTCAGCTTCAGGCTATGATCGCCAAGCTTTGCCATTTTAACCACCCCTTGAGCGATACAGGTCATCCTTCGGGATTCACAACGTATTATACCATAACCCATTATGGTGGTTCCAGGATCTATGCCAAGTATGATTTTTTCTGATGCCAATATTTATACCTTTAGGCTCAAATGTATAAAACACTTGTCAAAGCCCGGGATGGAAGAATGGCTCAACTCCTTTTCTCGGCTGCCTTAATCATAGCCCTGATGATAATGGGCTATGATAGGGTAGGTGAGCTAGGGCTAGGCCTATTTCTTGAACTGTACGATGCTACTCCCACTATTCTATGCATAGTGGCGCTTACTTTCGTAAATCTCTACATAGAGATGCGAAAGTGGAAATGTCTTCTCGGAACAGAATCAGTGGGCGAGAAGCTTGCCTTTAAGGCGGTGCTGGTGGGAATGGGAGCAGGGTTTTTATCGCCCAATAGGCTTGGGGAGTTTGCAGGTAGAATCTCTGTTTTACCGCCTAGCATCCGTAAAAAAGCTTCGCTCATGACCTTTGCCGGATCGGGAATTCAAGGAGTGGTCACCATCATCTTCGGGGTCGTGGGTCTTATTATCTATCCGAATTGGCCTGAGTTTTCGTTGCTGAATTATCTCGAGCCATCGTTTACTTTGGTTCTTGTCCTTGCCATTGCAGCAGTATTGCTTTTTTGGTTTAAAGAGCCCTTGAAGCAACATAGCAGGAGCATTATTCTTGAATTAAGTAAGTTAAGTGCAGCAGCTTTAAGTGCAGGTTTTGGTTGGGCCATATTGCGATATGCAGTCTTTAGTTCGCAATTTGTACTGGCACTTTATTTATTCGGTTTTCAAGGAAACCTGCTGATGGCTTATGCCGGTGTTATGATGCTGTATTTTTGCCAAAGCTATGTGCCCTTTAGCGCGTTGGGGGAGCTTGGCGTAAGGGAAGTCCTCGCTCTGTTTATATTTTCGCCATTCATGGAGAGCCCTTATCAGGCCGTTCTGGCATCAATGACGGTGTGGTGCGCCAATATCGCGTTACCTGTTCTTTGCGGGGCGTTTGCTTCTGCCCGATACGTATCATCAAAAAGCACGAAAAGGTGATTTTCCTTGTTTTCCTTCCGATTTTGCTGTTCAGCCTTATTTTGATCTTTCTCATTTCTGGAAAAAATCGAAGCGTAAAGAGCGGTTTTACACCTTCGCGAATCTCAGTTTTGATCACTTTTAGAAATGACGTAGTTGAACTCAGCTTACTCATAAATCGATTGATCAAAATCCTACCGTCCGATGGTTCGGTAGAAGTGATATTGGTAAATGATCAATCCGACCAAAATCTTGCTAAGATAAATGCTCTGTTGGCCGCTGATCGGCGATTTCGAATGATCAATCCACTTGCCGAACATCGTGGCAAGAAGATGGCTACCCGTTATGCGATGAATTTAGATCTGCATGCTTGGGTGCTTTTTTTAGATGCCGATACCATTCCAGGGGAAGCTTTGATCAAGCTTGATTTTAGTATCTCTGCTGCAACAAAAATGGCACTTATTCCGCTTCGGCCTGAGCCGGGAAAATCTCTGATCAGAAAGTTTTTTGACCTTGATTTTCTCAGTTTACACTGGTCTGGCCTGCGCTCTGCAAATATGGGAAGGCCCCTGCTGAGCAATGCTGCTTGTCTACTGGTGAATCGGGAAGCATATTTAAATACTGTCTCGGATCGCCCCGACTGGAAAAGAGCTAGTGGAGACGATGTTTTTTTGATGTTTGCTATTGCCAATCGCTATGGCAGAAAATCGGTTTCTACGCTGAATATATGCGGTGAGCATACTACAGTAAGTTTCAAGAACAGCTTTAACGAGCTCTGGAGCCAGCGGTTGAGATGGGTTTCGAAGACTCCCGCTATCGCAAATCCATGGTTCAGGATTGTTTCGACCACAGTCTTGATGTCTTCCATTTCGCTCATTGCAGCGGTCGCGCTTTTTGCATTTCAATATAATATGGGCACATTTTTTTATATGGCCGTGGCGGCCATTGCCCTTGAAGCGATAGCCCTTATGCTGGCCTGTAAAAACCATGGCCGCAATGATTTAATGGCATATGTCATTCCTGCTATCTTTATTTACCCATTCTATCTGGGCGCCTTATCTATCTCTAGCCTAATTTATCGAAAGGAATGGTAGAAACTGAGAAAAAAAGTCTGTCGCCGGGCCAATTGATCTGGAAGCGCTTCAAGCAAAATAAATTGGCATTGTTTGGTTTGATTATTTTATGCCTTGCTGCATTCATCGCCGCAATGGGTGGCCTGCTCAGGCAAGACGCGACCAAGGATGCCAATGACCAGCAAATAGCCCTATCAAAGCAAGGACTCAATTTTAGGGTGAGCACATTAAAAGTCAGGAAGAATACCGTAGAAAAAACGTCGTCCTTTCAAGGCATTACGCAGATGTTTTTCGGCGGAGCAGAAACCGAATTTGATGAGATTCCTTTGCACAGTTATACTTTTAAGAATGATTCTATCGTCGGTTTTCAATTTGGTGGCTCAGATACCATCGCCGGAGCCCCTTTTAGCTACCACTTGCTCGATGTTGCCTTTGCAATAAAGTCAACTGCCGTAAAAAGCGAAAATAACATACTAGAAGCGGCAGGCCTAGACAGTAGGCTGATCTCTAGAACGAAGAATGAGCTCCAGTCTACCATCGAAGATGAATTTATTTACACGAAAACCTATCTGCTCGGCACCGATAAATTTGGCCGCGACCTATTGAGCCGACTTATGGCAGGCACCATCGTGTCGCTTTCGGTGGGGTTGATTTCCGTATTTATCTCGCTGATTTTAGGGATATCACTCGGTTCCATCGCCGGCTATTTCGGCGGGTGGATTGATGATGTGATTACTTGGATCATCAATGTGGTCTGGTCTATTCCTACACTACTTCTGGTTATTGCTATAACCTTTGCTTTGGGCAAAGGTTTTGTGCAGGTTTTTATTGCCGTGGGGCTTACCATGTGGGTGGAAGTAGCCAGGGTGGTGCGCGGACAGGTGATAGGTTTGAAAAATCTCGAATACATTGAAGCGGCGCGGGCACTTGGCTTCAGCACCGCGAGAATCTTATCACGACACGTGCTCCCAAATATTTTGGGCCAGTGATTGTGATATCTGCGGCCAATTTTGCTTCGGCCATATTGCTCGAAGCGGGTCTTAGCTTTTTGGGCATCGGAGCCCAGATACCTATGGCATCTTGGGGCCAGATGATAAAAGAGAATTACGCCTACATCACTACTGATCTGGCATATCTGGCCATATTGCCGGGCATTGCCATTTCTACGCTCGTCTTGGCATTTATGCTAATAGGAAATGGCCTGCGCGATGCCTTCGATACACGGACTTCTTAAAACGGAAAACAATCTTCCTAGAAAGGAAGATCGTCGCTGTCATCATTGCTACCTACATTTGCCGGCTCAGCATCGGGCAATGGAGGTAAATTATGACTTGGGTTTTCTTGCGCCACTTTTTCAATTCTCCAAGCATCGAGTGAATTGAAGAAACGCGTCTCCCCGGTTTTTGGGTTTTCCCATCGGCGGCCGCGAAGATTAAAGTTTACCTTGATCTCATCACCTATCGCGTAAGGATCGATCAAGTCGCATTTATCTTGTACCAGTTGAAATACGATCTCTTGAGGGTATTGGCTGGCTTCATCGCTTATCACGAACTCACGTTTTTTGAACGTATCTTTTATTTGTTCTGTGTCGTTTTTCACGACGAGCTTTCCATTGATTGCAAACATAATTTCTTCTTTTTTTAGTTATTAAAACTCAATAATATTTTCCAAGCAATTTCTAAATTGCCTTTTTTCAATTCATCTTTTGCCATAGCGTGAAGTTTTTCTTCCAATTGCTTTGGTTGAGACTCGAGCTCGACAAAATACGAACTTAATTCCATAAGTCGGTACTCATTTACGGCAGTCTCATCAGGCAAGGTCAAAAAAGTTCCTAGCTTCCCCAAGTCATTGCCAGAAAGAATCTCGCTATTGCGAATATCCATTGGGATTTGATCGATTCCTAGCCCCGGTTCCTTGGTGGGCTTGGTTATTTCAAATAGGGCATCTCCATGCGCCCTCGAATAATAATTTCCGCCCATACGCCCTATCATATCTACCCTGCGCTGATCTATATGTAGATTTTCATCTAAAATATCTGGACGGATGTGGAGCTTTACCACTTCACAGATTATTAAATTACCAGCGCCGTTCTCTTTCCCCAATTCGACTATTTCTTTCACCGTGCATTCGTATTGCGCAGGAGCGTTTTTAACTCTATAGGGTTTCACCTTTTGCGAAGGCTCCATGTCAAATCCCGCTTTGGCAAATTCATTGATTCCTTTCGGAAAATCTGAACTGGCAAGGGACATTTGCTCTACCATGTCAAAATCTATGGTATTGATCACCACTTCCGGCACTTCCCTTACATTTTCAAGCGTATGCTTTGTGCTATTATCTGTACCCCTGCGGGCGGGCGAAAATATAAGCACCGGCGGGTTGGCACTGAATACATTAAAATAACTGAACGGTGCCAGATTTGGATTTCCGTTTACATCTATGGTGCTCGCAAAGGCAATAGGCCTAGGGCCGATGGTACCTAGTAAAATACCATGCAATTTTCCAAGGCTCAGTTCTTTAGGGTCAAAACTCTTCATCATTGAAGGCCTAAAGTTACAAACATATTTTGCCCTTTCCGGTTGCCGAAAAATAGTTTTTTTAATTCATCAATCTGATTATCTTTGCGCACGATTTTAGAATCGATCTGCGGATGTGGTGAAATTGGTAGACACGCTAGACTTAGGATCTAGTGCCGTGAGGTGTGTGGGTTCGAGTCCCTCCATCCGCACAAAAGCCTTCTCTTAATTTGGGAAGGTTTTTTTCGTTTAATAGTGTTCAGTTCTCCGCCCGTGCGCCTTATCTTCCCTTGGCATAAATATAAAATTTGAACCCCATCTCTTACCAGTAGGTTTTAGCTACTGCGAGCGTTAATCGATCAAAAACTCTATTTCCAAAGTACCTGCGGTTCAGCTTGTAACAGAATTCATTCAAGTATGACTGCAAATACTTTCCCTTTATCTTATGGAATACCCCGAGCAAGGTTCGTTTTGCATTGCTTATTGCGATATGCACCCATTTCAATGTTGTTTTAGTGGTATGCCTATCAGATTTTTCTGTAACGTGCACCTCTACATGATCAGCTATATCAACGTAACTGGTGCTTTTATCTGAAAACACAATGCAAGAGTCATCAAAGTTATCTTCAACAAGTTCGGTTACAGTATCAGCTTTGTGATCGTTTAGCACTTGCATTTTAAAATATCGGCAATGGCTACCCTTTTCACCTGTTTCAATGTCTTCAAGTGGTGTAGATTCAGCCATCACGGCTACATTCATTTGCCTTTGTGAACCCCTGCCCCGCTTAAGTTTTATTTTTTCTGAAGTCGCTTTTTCAAAGTACCCTTCGTCAAATTCGACAGCTCCTTCTAAATGGTAAAGGGCGTCGCGCTGACCCATTGCATCCCGAATTTTATGCATCAGTCGCCATACGGTATCGTATTTTGGGTGCTCCAGCTGGCGCTGAAGCTCCATCGCCGAAATAGTCTTTTTGCTGAATGTCATAAACGCCATTGCTGTGTACCACGTATGAAAATCGACTTTTGAACCGTGCATAATACTTCCACTTTTAAGCGTGGTGCGGAAAGTACAAGCTTTGCATTCCCATTGATCCTTACTCGCAAGCCAATAGTGATCCATGCCTTTACACCATTTGCATTTTACTCCTTCCTGCTCTCGTTGCAGCTTGAAATTAGCTTGAAATGAGCTTGGCAAGCCGCGTTATTTGGAAACTCTTCCATAAATCTGAGTATATTCATCTTGTTTTTTCTTCAAAACTAGATGTCAGCAACGTAAAGGATTTACGTTCTGGTAACTTGTGGGGGGATCAAATTTCTTTTAATAAATCACCTAAATCCAATGGACGGCTATAAATTTCCAAAGAACCGTCGGGAAGCCTTGGCCATAGATCTTGGGGTCTGTCCCAATAAAATTCTATGCCATTGCTATCAGGGTCATTGAGGTACAAAGCTTCTGATACGCCATGGTCCGATGCGCCGATATTCGTAAAGTTCGCTGCCCTTAAGCGCTGATAGATCATCGCTAAATCCTTGCGTTCAGGATAAAGAATAGCCGTGTGATATAGGCCGACACCATCAGTAGGGGCCGGCGGTGCATCTTTGCTGTGCCAAGTGTTCAGGCCTATGTGGTGATGGTAGCCACCGGCCGACACAAATGCGGCCTGTTTGCCATACATTGAAATCAAATCGAAGCCCAGTAAATCGTGATAGAAGGCCAATGAACGATCAAGATCAGCCACCTTTAAGTGTACATGACCTATCCGTGTGCCTGTCGGTATTTTATAAGGGGTTTCCATATTTTCTGGGTTTAATTTTTGCATCGTAAACTATATTATTTAAATCCCTTGAAAGTTCATATTCCAAGATGGATATTTCTAAAGCCTATGCCGTCCTTTAAAATCTTATTGTATTTATTTGCAGTGTTTTGGATAGAAATTGACTTCAATCGATTTTAATCGATTCAATTGCTTTATTCATTGCATTTTCCTTTAAGCCCACTACTTTCGATCCCTCTACACGCAGGACGGTTACATCGTTCATTCCCAAGAATCCAAGAATCGCTCTTAAATACGGGGCAACGAAGTCATTCTTTTTTGACGGTCCTTCCGAATATATACCGCCAGACGACATCGCTACATAGACCTTTTTGCCTGTCACTAAACCGATAGGTCCTGTCTCACCGTATCGAAAGGTAATTCCCGCCCGGGAAATATGGTCTATCCAGACCTTGAGCGCGGAATGGATGGTGAAATTATATAACGGGGCACCGATGACGATGATATCCGCTGCTAAAGAGCTGTTCTATCGCCTCGTTTGAGTTGCGCACGGATTCTTTTTCTTCGTCGGTTTTCTTTTCGTCTGGTGTAAAGAACGCCCGTAGGACGTCGGGATTCAATTGTGGAAGGTCAAGACCTACCAGATCCAATTCTTCCAATGTGCTTCCGGGATATTTCTCCTGTACTTTTTGGACAATGGTATTGCCCAATTTGATGCTATTGGAATTACTTCCCTGGATACTTGACATTACATGGAGGATATTTTTCATCGTTCTGATTTCAAAGAGTTCATATTGGTTACACCACAAAGGTGCAGCTATGCTATGCGAATGTATTTGATGTAGGATAGGAAATGAGCTTGTTATATGTTAAGTGAGGATATCAAAAGAAGCTCTGACTCACTAATCAGTGGCAGAGCTTCTTTATTTGGACTAATTTTAGGTCTGACTTGCAATTTAAAGTCCTATTTGTTCATAATAGGTTTTATTGTCCCAGAACAACCATTCCTCTACCATAGCGCCATTTTCCCATTTCCCAATGGTGGCCATAGGAAGTGTAAAACTTTTTCCTGTAGGCTTGATGGTCTTACCGTCGCCAATGGGCATTTCTTCTGTAAAAGTCCCTTCCATAATGCCCATTACGGCAGTATAATTTCCAGACGAAAGACGGATGGGATGCTGTTTGATTCGGGTGTCAGGAGCAAAAATGAAGAGGTTCTTCAAATCATCGATGTGTTTGTCGATACCAAACGTTTGATGACCATCAGGCCAGTTAACGATTATGTTCTCTGCGTGGCTTTCTTTCAACCTCTCCCATTTTTGTCCAGAGAAAACGTCAAAATCGAGAACATCAAATTCTCTCAAGTTTTCTTCGCCTTGCGCTTTTTCCTTCATAAAGGATTGTAATTGCGCGGTCAGATCTTTGTATTCCTTTTCAGAAATATCACTCTTTTGTGCATTAGCTACGGTTATAGCTAAAAATAGTATTCCCAATACTAAAATGCGTTTTGACTGTTTTTACATTTGTTTTCATTTTTATTGTTTTTAAAGATTAATATTCAAGTCTGATAAAAAACCTGAATGTGAGTTCTTGACCCACATTCAGGTCTGGTTTTAACTGTTGTAATAAAATTTTTCGTTTACGATCTGTCCTTCGTTGTTCCAACGTTGTACGGCAATCTGATGACAGTTTCTTACGCCCCAATCTTTGTGGGTAAAATCGAAGACCCATTCCGTTACCGTTAGGTTGTCGCCAACGATTACGTTTTTTACTTCGGCCTTTCTGAATTCTGAGATTCCTTTTACGAAGGCTTCCTCGTTCACTCTGCAGGCATCTTTACCTACCGCAGGTTCGTTTTCGTTTTCCTGCATGGTAACCTCGTCGGCATAGTACTTTTCAAAAGTCTCCATGATGTTGCCCTGAATGATGTTCTTGTTCAGGTCGTTTACTCTTTCCGTTAAGCTTAAAGCTTTTCAATGTTTGTGTTTCCATTTTACTTTGTTTTAAAATTAATATTTGATTAAATTTCTTATACAAAGATGCGGCAGATATAAAGCAATCTATTTGACGTGCGGTAAGAAATGGCCTTGATGTATGTTAAGTGCTATAGGGACATTAAGGCAAAAAAAGGGGAGCCTATTACAGCTCCCCATTCTTAATGTAGCTACCTATTGACTAGTGTAGTTTGGCGTTGATGGCATCAGTGGCCTGCTTAATGGCCGCTCTTGGTGCAGGCGTGTTGGTAATCGGGTTCAGCATTACAAAATCGTGTATCGTACCGATATATCTTGTTGCCGTAACGGTTACTCCTGCAGCATTTAGTTTTTTGGCATACGCCTCGCCTTCATCTCTCAACACATCATTTTCTGCTGTAATAACGAGTGCTTCCGGCAAACCTTTCAGTTCTTCCAAGGTTGCGTTTAATGGGGTTGCCGTAATCTGTTGTCTTACGCTTTTATCTGGAGCGTAGGCATCCCAAAACCAGATCATTGCATTTAAGGTCAAAAAATGTCCGTTTGCAAATTGTTGGTACGATGTCGTATTAGTAATTGTCATCCGTAACCGGATAGAATAATAACTGAAAATCGATTTTTGGACCTTTACGTTGTTTTGCCATTAGGGTTACCGCTATGGCCATATTCCCGCCGACACTATCGCCGGCCACACCTATTTTATCGGTATTCAACCCCAGTGATTTTCCATTTTCCTTGATCCATTTCGTAGCGGCGTACGATTCTTCGTTGGCCACCGGAAATACTGCTTCGGGACTTGGTGTGTAGTTTACAAAGACCACGGCTACATTGCCTCCCACGGCCAGTTCTCTTACGAGACGGTCGTGCGTGAATTCGTTTCCCAAAATCCAACCTCCCCCGTGGAAATACATTAATACAGGAAGCGTTTCTTTGCTGTCTTTAGGTTTTACGATTCTTAGGGAAATCGAAATACCGTCTTGGGTTATTTCCTTTTCCGTAATGTCAACGGATAGTTTTTTATAGTCTCCCGTTTGAGCGTCAATCAGTACCTTTCGAGCCTCCTCAATCGATAGCTCATAAAGTTGTGGGCCATCACTCCCGTGAACTGCTTTTAGAAATTCTCGCGTTTCCCTTTCAACTCCGTAATTTCCACTTAAGGCGGTTTCTATTTGGGCGTTCGCCAAAGAAGCCGTCGCCATTGCTGCTGTAATCATCATTTTTTTCATTTTGAAATTATTTAAAGATTAATACTTATTTACAGGTCAAAGATGCGACTGAATTGAAGGAATGTATTTGATGTTCGGTAAGAAATCGCCTTGATGTAGGTTAGGTACGATACGGAACTATGGAGCATAAAAAAAGCCCTCGTGCCAGGGCCTGATGGATGGATCAGATATTTTTTCGTATTCGGCTCAGACTCTCGGGAGTAATACCTAAATACGACGCAATATGGATGAGCGGTACTCTTTTATTGATGTCCGGATGTGCTTTTATAATATCCAGATAGCGTTGCTCCGCAGATACGGACAAGGTTGAATTGATCCTATCCTGGGCAGTCACATAGGCTTTCTCATACAGCTTACGGAAAAAACGTTCCATTATGGGAACATCCAGATAGAGACGTTCCAAGTTGTAGAACGAAAGCAGAAGGGCTTCGGTGTCCTCTATAGCTTCGACGGCCATAGTGGACGGTCTTCGGGAGATGAAAGAGTATAAATCTCCGATCCAATAATCTTCGAGCGCAATCTGAATGACATTTTCATTTCCCTTCGAGTCAACTTTATAAGACCGTAAGATTCCTCTGTTTACGAAGACCATGGTATTGGCTATTTCGCCAACTCTCAAGAAGTCTTTTTTCTTTTTGATGAATGCCGGCTCAAACTTGGATTCGATGAGGTAAAACTCATCCTCGGTCAAGGATATTTTTGATTTAAAGTTTTTATAGAGAAGTTCTTGATTCATTCTTTGAACTGTAAAATATTCTTGAAACAATAATCCAAAGGTAACTAGTCCAACTCGTTTGCGACACGTAAAGTTGAGAATTCATCACGTTCTGTCCATTTTTTGTGAAGCTCATCCGTTTATGTGCCTGTATTGCGTTTTTCAATCAGTGAGCATCCTGTCGAACATACCTTTACCTCAGTATCTTCTGTTGACCTTCTCGCAGAATTCATGGAGATGGCCTTGCAAGTTTTTGCCGCTGATCTTGTGGGAGACATCCAGAAAATTGCGTTTTGCATTGCTGATGTTCAAATGTACCCGCCGTAAGGTGGCCAATTCCGCCTTTTTATTGTACACATCCAAAAAATGGAAATCCACAAAATCAACTATGTTCACATAGCCTGTACTTTTTTCAAAGAAGACGATGCTGCGCTCATCGAGGTGTTCTTCGATTGTATCATTGACGCTCCCTGTCCTTGGTGTTGGTAGTGCTTTCATTTTCAGGCACCTGAAATGCTTCATTCGTTGCCCCGACGCTATATCTTCAAGTGAGGTTGGCTCGGCCATGACGGCCATGTTGGCCTGCTTTTGGCTTCCCATCCCCCGTTTGAGCAAAGTACGCTTCGGCGTAGTTTTTTCAAAATGGCCTTTGTTTAATTCAATAATCCCTTCCAAATTATAGAGATCTTCACGCTTTCCCCTTGCATCACAATGCAGTGCATCATGCTCCTTACGTTCTCGTAGCGGCTGTGGTTCACCTATCTCTGCATCTCGCACTCTGAGATGCCCTTCTAGCTGAAGCTGTATTCAGCATACTGCCATTGCCATTTTCCCTAAGCCAGGAGTGCTTGGTACCCACACAATTTTTGCATACGACACCTTCTTTTTCCTGGATCATCCTAAAATATTCTCAGGATGACTATTCTGTCGGAAACTCATCTGCAATTTCTAATATGTATATCCATTGATTTGAAAGAAAACTAGAAGCTGATAACGTAATTTACGTTATGGTAACTTTGTGGATGAGCATGTTGAACAGATCCAAATCCTTGGCAATGCTCTTTCTATAACCTTCAGGATAAATTTTAGATTTCTACGCTGTGCATTTGGCTTGAAGCCAAAGTTGAAAATGAGTAAAAGAAAAAAACTTGCGAAGAAGTCGAAATCTTTCAAAAATGAAAATAGCTTTTATTGAAAATCATTAAAATTGGAAATTGGCCAATGCCATCAGGGTCAGACAATTTCTATCATACCACTTGACAAAATTGAGGACTACTTATTATTGCATCGTTAATCAATTATTACAAACCCTTTAAATAATTACCATCCATCTACTTCACGAGCGGTCTATGAACCACCCAAAAAAAGGCTAAACCCCTATGAACTGCTTTTTTGTTGGCGCTAAGCCAAGGCGGCTCCATCCTTATTTGTATATTTGCAGCCCCAAAATCGAGAGACCCAAACACCGAATTAATCACTTGTATATATGAATATTACCGAAGAAAAAATTGATGAGCAGAATGCTTTGCTCAAAATAAAAGTTGAGTCGCAGGATTATTATCCACAGTATGAAGACCTGCTCAAAAGCTACAGGAAGCAAACGACCATGCCCGGTTTTAGGCCAGGAAAGGTTCCGATGGGTATTGTAAAGAAGCGCTATGGGAAGTCGGCCTTGGGTGAAGAGCTTAACAAGGTGCTGAACGACAGCATCCAGAATTACATAAAAGAGAAAGATCTAAAGGTGCTGGGAAGCCCGCTACCGATTGAAGATCAACAAGAAAACGGCGATTGGGACAATCCCACAGATTTTAATTTCACATACGAGCTGGGGCTTGCTCCGGCCATGAAGGTCTCCATTTCCGATAAGGATAAGTTTGATTTTTATACCATCGAAATCGATGATAAAATGCTCTCTGAGCAGATCACCAATATAGCACGCCGCTACGGCAAAATGTCTGATGTAGAAAAATCTGGTAAGGATGATATGCTGATCGGAGATTTTGTGGAGCTTGATGCGGATGGAGAAGTGGTGCCGGGTGGGATCATGAACAATGCAACGGTAACAATTGATAAAGTCGACGATGAAACCAAAAACCAGCTCATCGGCAAATCGGTGGGCGATGATGTAGTGGTAGACCCACACAAAGTGGCCGATGGCCACGATGATCTAGCCAAAATGCTGGGCATATCCCATATAGCTACCCACGATATCACGACCGATTTCAAATTTATCATACGTGAGATCAAGCATCTGGCTCCTGCCGAAATCAACCAAGAGCTTTTTGATAAAATCTTTGGCGAAGGCGAAGTAAGCTCTGAAGATGAGTTTAAAGAAAAGATCAAGGAAGATCTTCAGAAAAATTTCATGCAGGACAGTGACCGTCTCTTCAAAAGAGACATTACAAAGCAGCTTATCGCAAAGTACAATCCATCACTGCCCGATGAGTTTTTGAAGCGCTGGATCAAGGAGACCAATGAGAACCCGCTTACGGCCGAAGAAGTCGAACGCGATTATGATTCATATCGCAATGGGCTTCAGTGGCAGTTGATATTTAACGAGCTCATAGAGCAGAAAGCCATTCAGATAGAGCAGAAAGACGCGATCGAAAAGACGAAAACACTCATGGCCGCGCAGTTTGCCCAATATGGCCTGCCCGCTCCCGAAGATGAAGAACTTACCAAAACAGCGCTGAAGGTTTTGGGAAACCAAGACGAAGCACGTAAAGTGTATGACATGCTTTACGATGAAAAATTGGTTGAGTATATTCGCGCTCAAGCAAAAGTGAACGAGAAGGAAGTTGCCTACAAGAAATTTGTAGAAATGGCTTCACAGGCTTGACCCTATTTTTTCATAACGAACTAAAAGACCCAAAAATAAATGGCAACAAAAACCGAATTTGAAAAGTACGCCACAGGCCATAGGCAGATAAGCAGCACTTATCTGAATGGATATGTTAAAAACCTTACTCCATACATTATTGAAGAGCGCCAACTAAATGTAGCTCAGATGGATGTATTCTCTAGGCTTATGATGGACCGCATTATCTTCCTGGGTACCGGCATTGATGATCAAGTGGCCAATATCATTCAGGCGCAGCTGCTCTTTTTGGAGAGCACCGACCCTAAAAAGGATATCCAGATCTACCTTAACTCACCCGGTGGATCGGTATATGCCGGCCTCGGCATCTATGATACCATGCAATATATCTCACCAGATGTGGCTACCATATGCACTGGTATGGCGGCATCTATGGGTGCTGTATTGCTTTGTGCCGGCGCCAAGGGCAAGCGTACCGCACTCACCCACTCCCGTGTGATGATTCACCAACCGCTCGGTGGGGCGCAGGGGCAGGCTTCAGATATTGAGATCACAGCGAGAGAAATCATCAAGTTGAAGAAAGAACTCTACGACATTATCGCCAATCACTCCGGCCAGACCTTTGACAAAGTGAGCGAAGATAGCGACCGCGACTACTGGATGAAGGCCGAAGAAGCAAAGGCTTATGGTATGATAGATGAAGTGCTGGCACGGAATCCGAAGCATCAATAGCATCCGGTATAAACGAAAATTGCAATCATGGCTAATATTGATAAAAAAGAGATAAAGTGCTCCTTCTGCGGTCGCGGGAAAAGTGAAGTGAATGTGCTGATAGCAGGGATCACCGGTCATATTTGTGATAACTGCATCATTCAGGCGCAGAGCATAATTAAGGAAGAACTTGCTCAAAAAGCACATAAAAAGCTTGAGAAAAGCTTGATCCTACAGAAGCCTGAAGAGATCAAAAATTTTGTAGACAATTATGTGATCGGTCAAGATCAGGCAAAACGGGTCTTGAGCGTAGCGGTCTACAATCACTACAAGCGCCTGCTCCAGAAGATGGATGAAGGTGATAGCGATGATGTAGAAATTGAGAAGTCAAACATCGTGTTGGTTGGGGAGACCGGAACAGGCAAGACCCTTCTTGCCAAGACCATCGCAAGAATGTTAAACGTGCCCTTCTGCATTGCAGATGCCACTATCCTTACCGAGGCCGGCTATGTGGGTGAAGATGTGGAGAGCATATTATCCCGTTTATTGCAGGCTGCCGACTATGACGTAGAGCTCGCTGAGCGCGGAATAGTCTTCGTAGATGAGATCGATAAGATAGCTAGAAAAAGCGATAATGCAAGCATTACCAGAGATGTGAGCGGCGAAGGTGTGCAGCAAGCCCTATTAAAATTACTCGAAGGTGCAGAAGTAAACGTACCACCACAGGGCGGTAGGAAGCATCCCGAACAGAAGCTGATTCAGATCAATACTCGGAATATTCTATTCATTTGCGGAGGGGCATTTGATGGCATCCATCGGATTATAGAACGCCGTGTGAAAGCCAGTACCATCGGTTACAGCGCCGTGCAGGATAATCAAATGTATGAGAAGGATTCTATCCTACAGTTCGTTTCGCCACGCGATCTAAAATCATTTGGGCTCATTCCCGAATTGATCGGAAGGTTTCCCGTGATCACCCACCTAAACCCGCTAGACAGAGACACCTTGCGAAGAATACTCACCGAGCCTAAAAACGCGCTGGTAAAACAATACGTGAAGCTGTTCGAAATGGACGGTGTGAAGCTTAGCTTCGATAAAAAAGTACTTGACTTCATCGTAGACAAGGCCATGGACTATAAGCTTGGTGCACGTGGACTGCGCTCTATTTGCGAAGCCATCCTTACAGATCTGATGTACGATGTTCCTTCACAGAAGGAATTAAAAAGCTTTAATGTTACCATCTCTTACGCCGAAGAAAAGTTTAATAAATCAAAACTATCAAAGCTCAAAGCAGCTTAATCAAAATGAACCTCATTAAAAAATTAAGTATCCTTATTCTTGCCATTACAACAATGATTTTCAGTGCTTCCGCACAAACCTTTCCGGCGCCCAGCCCTAAGGCACGCACCTACCAAATGGTCGGCCTTACCAGCGTGGAAGTGGAGTACAGCAGTCCGGCAGTCAACGGCCGAAATATCTTTGGCGATCTGGTGCCTTATGGCGAATTGTGGCGAACCGGAGCCAATCGCGCCTCAAAACTGATGCTCGATGGAGCGACCTTGATCAATGGAAAAACACTGGAAGCAGGTGAATACTCGATCTTCACTATTCCAAATGAAAAAGAAGTAGCCGTGATATTCAACAAGAATCCCGACCAAGGTGGCACGGGTGATTATGATGAAGCTATGGACGCTGTGCGGGTCACTGTTCCTTTTAAAAAGTCTACACAAAAAGTGGAGCGTATGCGCTTTACCATCGAGAATACAACCCTCGATGGTGCCGATATCGTTTTCGCATGGGCCGACAGGTCTTTTACCGTTCCTATGAAAGTGATGACCGAAGAGCGGGCGAACACGAACTTTGAATTGAAGATGAAAGAGTTCGAGGGACAATTTAGCGTGTATAATGAAGCCGCCAACTATTACCTTGGTTCGGGCAATCTTGAAAAAGCCAAAGAGATGGCCATGAAGTCTACCGAGATGGAATCAAAATTCTGGAATGTACACACCCTGGCCAAAGTGTATAAAGCAATGGGCGATAAGCCAAAAGCACTGGAAGCAGCCCAAAAATCGATGAAGCTTGCGCAAGAAGCAGAGTATAAGCCTTATATTCGATTGAATGAAAAATTGATTGCCGAGCTAAAGTAGGTTTCGGTAATCTCATATATAGAAGGTCTTTTGAAAAATTCAGAAGGCCTTTTTTTATTTGGTTGACTTTTGCTGAAAAGCAGAAAATGCAAGAGCTAGGAACATGACCAGACCGCAGCCGATCATATTGAAATAGAGATAGGAGATGGCATCTTTAAACAGAATAAATATGGCTATCACCGATGCCTGCGATAGGAGGGCTGCAATAAAAACAGCCCGCGAACCGACCTTCTTCAAGAAAAAGGCTACCAGAAAAATTCCCAGTATAGTTCCGTAAAAGATACTTCCCAAAATATTTACGGCTTCAATGAGATTTTCAAAAAGGTCGGCAAATATCGCAAAACTGACCGCCACCAGTCCCCATCCGGCAGTAAGCCATTTTGAAGCCTTCACATAATGGGCCTGACTTGCATTGGGCTTGAGCACCCGCTTGTAGAAATCGACGCTCGTAGTAGAACCCAGCGCATTCAGTTCTCCCGCAGTGCTCGACATCGCAGCCGAGATAATAACGGCAAGGAGCAGCCCCACCAGTCCCACTGGCATAAAGTTCAATATGTACATGATAAATACGTAGTCGGAGTCCTTCTGTGTATTTTTCGGAAACTCGGAGATTACCAATTCTTTCGCATCTCTGCGGAGGGATTGAGATGTTTCTGCAAGCTCATTATAAGCTGCTGCGGCAGTGTTTATGGTCTCTTCATCTTTTGACTCAAAGGCATCAATCAACGTGTGGGCAGCCGCGCTTTTGGCTAGATGGTTCTCATCATGTCTGGACTCCAGGTCTGATATCAGATCGGCCTTTTCAGTATTTTTTATTTGCTCCAGCGAGGTTTCGTCAAAGAGTATGGAATGCTCTTGAAATTGAAAAAAGACGAAAACCAATACTCCCGTAAGCAAGATAAAAAACTGCATAGGGATTTTAAGGACGGCATTGAACATCATTCCCATTCTGCTTTCGCGAACAGAACTGCCACCGAGATAGCGCTGCACTTGGCTTTGATCGGTTCCGAAATAAGAAAGCGCCAGAAAGAACCCACCCGTAATTCCCGACCAAAAAGTATAGCGCTCGCTAAAATCAAATGAAAAGTTGATCGCATCAGTCTTGCCAGCTTTTCCTGCCAATTTTAGGGCATTTATCAAGCCTACATCTTCGGGTAGATTGTGGATGATGGTTCCAAAAGCGATGGCCATTCCAATAAGAATAATGCTCATCTGCCATTTTTGCGTCAAGCTAACGGCCCTTGTACCACCCGATACAGTATAGATGATGACTAGAATGCCAACTACGAGAATGGTCAAGGTAAGATTCCAGCCGAGCACTGTAGAGAGCACGATGGCCGGCGCATAGATCGTGATACCGGCAGCCAGGCCGCGTTGCACCAAGAATAAAAATGCTGCCAAGAGTCTGTTTTTTAAATCGAACCGGCTTTCCAGATATTCATAGGCCGTGTATACCTTCAGCTTATAATAGATAGGGATAAAAACGGCCGAGACTACAATCAAAGCGATAGGGAGCCCCAAATAATTCTGCACGAAAGCCATTCCCGAATCGAAAGCCAAGCCGGGAGTGCTCAAAAAAGTAATAGCGCTAGCCTGAGTGGCCATGACAGAAAGGCCAATGGTGCCCCATTTTAGTGAATTGTCACCTAAAAAATAGCTATCTATATTTTTGTTTTGGCGGCCTCGCCAAGTTCCATAGGCCACTATGCCTAGCAGGGTGGCGGCCATGACTGTATAATCTATCCAAGTCATTGGGTGAACTTGGTAAAGAGAACCATAAACAGGGTAAAAGCCAAGAACCAGACGAGCACTAAAAGGTATACACGTTTCCAGTTGGTTTTAGCTGGTGGCAAACTATTATCGGGTACGCTCATTCTTAATCTACACTACCATCTTTATTTCCTAAAGCCAATATATTGGCCAACAGTCGATAGGCACCGGGCACTCCAGCGGGCAACTCCCTGAAAAACGAAATTCCTGAGTACACAAAGTTTCCTTTGCCATAGCTAGCTACCAATAACCCACCTTCGCGGGGCGGCTCTTCGGGATCGTGCCAAGAAATGATCGGGGTAAAATGACTGTCCCATTCACCGGCAAAGTATAGGCCGCGCTCCTGCACCCAATTTTCAAAATCTGCTTCAGTAATCTTATTTGGAGTATTAAGCACTTGGTGGTCAGGAGCCAAAAATGTGGCCAACGCATTCTCATCTGTCACGCGCTCCCGCGAGAGTCCTAATGGGTAGGGGCCAAAATCTTCAAATTTTAATCCACGCGAGGTATTGTACTGCACCAACCAAAGTCCGCCTTCTTTTACATAATTATTCAAATTGGTATTGGCATACTTGAGTTCTTCGCGGGTATTATAGGCGCGTATTCCGGTCACGATGGCGTCGTATCTACTTAAATCGCCCGATGTAAGTACTTCCGCCGGGATGCTTTCCACCTGATATCCCGCCGCACTGAGATATTTGGCCACATCATCGCCAGGGCCATCGATATATCCTACCCGCTTTACTCCGCCCGTGTTCAATTCAATGGGCACGAGCTCTATGGCAGCTTCCTTCAGAATGATCTGAGATGGAATATGGTCGTAAACTATTTCTTGTAAGCTCATGGCCGATTGCATCGCAAGGTCTTCAGCGTTTTTAAAATTGACCACGGCTTTTCCAGGTTTGGCATTTGCAGAAGCGGCTATTTCAAAAGCTATTAAGGCAGAAGCCCCCTTCTCTGTAAGTGTTATAATTTGGCTTTCAGGTTCGGCGCTCCACCCGTTTGGAAGGTTGAGACTTACGGTAGTATTCACGCTGTCGGAATAATTGGTCACTGTTATAAATACGCGCTTGGCGTTTTTTCCGGCGGCGATCAGCACATCTTCTGAGAAATTGGCGGCCAGCGCCGGCACCACGTAGCAAGGACTGAAGAGAACTGCCTTCGCTGGATCAACCATTTTGTAATTTGCCGGAAAGGCTTTGTTAAAGATATAGCCGCCCAAGTCGAATTCCAGATTTATGCTCAGGGGTGGATCATTCTCTGCCTTCCCCAAAAGGTTATAATCACTTACCGCATACATCGTCTCGTAAGGTGCTCTTAGCCAATAAGGATTACTATAGTCTTCGTTCTTTGAAATGTTTAGTTTCACTTCTTCCGAGAATAGCTGATTAAGCAGAAGCGGTTTTTCAAAGCGCCATTTCTGATCTTTTCGCGATGCTTCCACTACCGATAGCTTTACGCCAGAAGTATTCACGATGTTGATTCGTGCATTTACAGCTGAGCCCTGCGTTACATAGCGCTCTTCGGTATTGATTTCTACGGTCAATCCTGCTAGTTTTAGCAAGATGCTATGGAGCTCTTCGAGTTTTTGGACGGCAAAACTCGTTTTGCTTTTACTAAGGTCTTCGGCGGCTGAGCGAAGTGTTTCGATGGACTTACTTGGAACTTTAAAATCAAAATTATTTATGGCTTTTGCAATAGCATCGCCCGTGTCTTTTAGACCTAAACTGCTCCAAGACTTATCAATCCCGTTGGTAAGTGAATTGCCAGGCTCTACCTTGCTACCTTTCACGTATTTCAGGTATTCCATTTGTTGACCATAGGGAAAGTCGCTTCCAAAACC
Organism: uncultured Cryomorphaceae bacterium; assembly: GCA_963836915.1. Lineage (GTDB taxonomy): Bacteria > Bacteroidota > Bacteroidia > Flavobacteriales_D > Cryomorphaceae > Cryomorpha. The sequence goes on from CAWILH010000002.1 coordinate 3,378,485, forward strand.
TTGGCTGCGGTGCTGACTGCGTGCCCGAGCTGCCATCTGTGCATAGGTCTCACCCAATAGATTATTTGGCGTACCCACATCTATTCGAATGAAATCATCTGAGTTTTGAGCCTGTTCTTCGAGGTCTTTGATCCACCACGAACTCGTGTTAAAATACAATCGCTCCGTTTGCCATACTTCCACTAAAGCCAATTGTTCTGGAAATGCGTTGGTATCGGCAGCAAGGTCAAAAGCTTCTTCGGCCAGAATAGCGCTGGCTTCGTGGTGCCCATGCCCCGCATAATTAGAAGGCGGGAACCTCGTGACTATCACATCTGGTCTAAACGTCCGAATCGACCATACCACATCAGCGAGTACATCCTGTCGGCCCCATTTCTCAAAGCTTTCTTCGGCAGACTTGCTATAGCCAAAGTCTACCGCCCGGGTAAAAAACTGCTCCCCACCATCAATTGCGCGCGCGCCCAGAAGCTCTTGAGTGCGGAGCACGCCTATGCCTGCACCTATTTCGGTTCCGATCAGGTTTTGACCACCATCGCCACGGGTGAGCGAGAGATAGGCTGTGCGTAGGTGAAGCTCATTCTCAAAATACGAAATAAGTCTAGTGTTCTCATCGTCTGGGTGCGCCGCCATATAGAGCACCGTTTTTACGGTGGCGAGTTTTTCTAGCTCGTGATATAATTCCGAAGATGTGTAGGTGGAAGGGAATTGTGCTTTTAGTGAAAATCCAAAAACACTTAATAGTACAATAAGTAAGAATCGCATCGAGAATTTTACCGGTTAAATGGCAAATATAACGAGAACAGAATGAAATAATACTTTCTTTAGAGTGGTCGCTCTGAAGTGACCATAGACTTTAAACCTTGCTCATTTGCGCAGAACACTTTGAGCCTATCTATCTGATCATCGGTGAGAAAAGCTTCCCCATCAGGGTCGATTCCTTTGCAGAAATTCCCAAAATTCAATGGTTCAAAGCTCGTGTTAAATGATTCTAAAGTAACGTAGAAGGAAGAACCGTCGCGGTCTTTCTTTCGCTTCAGCGTATACTTTTCCACCATTAGGTTTAAGGATTGATTGGGTCGGAATGATTTTACCATACCATTATCAATATCCTCAAAATCACCTTCTTTATTCTCAACGCGTATGACCGTTTTGGTCAGTACATCAAGGTTTTCAGAGCTATTGGCGCAAGGCTCTTGCTGACAATATTCGTAACAGGCCTGTTCGAAAAACTGAGCTGTATCAAGGGCTGAAGGTTCAGTCTGGTTATCGAAATGTGGGGATTCAAGACTGGAGCGTTCAGTCAAGCTCATGTCCGAATTTAAGCCGTCTACGGCAGTGATTCCTGCTGACGCCAGTAGGATGACAATCACTGAAAAGAAAAATATTTGACGGCTTTGGCTATTCACGGCCTAAAAATAGATAAAAGATTATGATCTGCCCAGCCTTTACAGCAAAAGATTTTTACGGTAAGCTAAGCACTTCTTAAAGAACGGACTGGCCTTAAAAAATGTTGCCTTTCGATAGCTATATCTTCCGTTCATACCGAATAATCCTAAACGGATATGCGTGCTTATTGTCGCGTGGATGGCTCGAGATGAGATGGGCTTCCCAGTCATTTTTGTCATATTTGGGGAAGAAAGCATCGGCTTCAAAGGCTTCGTCGATTTCTGTGAGATACATGGTATCAATGATGTTTTTGTCGAGTGCTTCTTGGTAAATCTGCGCACCGCCTATGATGAAAAGCTTTCTGTCGCCGCTTGACTTGCGCACCCCTTCTTTTAAGCTGCTGGCCAGTATACATCCAGCGGCTTCATATTCTTCATTGCGGGTGAGCACTATGTTCTCCCTTCCTGGCAATGGGCGGTACTTATGGGGTATGGACTCAAAGTTTTTCCGCCCCATCAATACAGTGGCCCCTTGGGTGGTCTCTTTAAAGAAACGCATATCATCGGGCAGGTTCCAGATCAGGTCATTGTCTTTTCCGATAGCGCCATTTTTGCCCAGGGCAGCGATTAGGTAGATTTTCATGCTATACGGATATGGGTGCCTTGATATGCGGCATGGGGTGATACGCTAAAAGCTCAAAATCGCCAAACGTAAAATCAAGCAAGTCCGTGATATCGGGATTGATTTTCATTTTGGGTAGGGATCTGGGCGTGCGCTCCAATTGCTCTTTCACCTGCTCAAAATGATTGGAGTAGATATGTGCATCGCCAAAGCTATGTACGAATTCGCCAGGCTCTAACGCGCATACTTGCGACACCATCATGGTAAGCAAGGCGTAGGATGCAATATTAAAAGGTACCCCTAAAAAGGTATCGGCGCTGCGCTGGTAGAGTTGGCAGCTCAGCTTTCCATCGGCCACATAAAATTGGAATAGGGCGTGGCAGGGGGGCAGCGCCATCTCATCAATCAGAGCCGGATTCCAAGCGCTTACGATATGCCGCCGGCTGTACGGATTCTTTTTGATAGAGTCGATCACATTGGCTATCTGATCGATATGCCCGCCATCAGGTGTGGGCCAGCTTCGCCATTGCGAGCCATACACAGGGCCCAGCTCGCCATTTTCATCAGCCCAGTCATCCCATATCCTAACGCCATTTTCTTTGAGATAGGCAATATTGGTTTCCCCTTTTAAAAACCAAAGGAGCTCATGGATGATGCTTCTCAGGTGGAGTTTTTTGGTAGTCACCATCGGAAAGCCATCTTCTAAGTCAAAACGCATCTGATAGCCAAATACACTTCGTATTCCCGTTCCGGTTCTATCTGGTTTATCCACTCCATTTTCCATGATGTGGCCGAGCATGTCGAGATAAGCTTTCATATGGCTATTTCAATTTTTTTCAAAGTTAAGGATTGCAGGATGATGGTCGGGGCAATGTTGAAAAAAGAAGGCCAAGACTTAATAGAGTTTAGTCTGATAAAAAGACTTTGATCAAGGGTGTTTGGTTTTGGGCTGATCGTATTCTTGAGTTTTGGACTGCTGAGAATTCGAGTCGCCTTAAGCTTTAAGGATACAGCTGGGAAGGGTCTGCTTTATAAAAACATCCCTACCAGCGCGGCGGTAAATAATGAAGCCAGCGTGCCACCAATCAAGGCTTTCACGCCCAGCTTTGACAGAAGTCCTTTTCTGGAAGGTACGAGCGCACCTATACCACCGATCTGGATACCGATGGAGGCGAAATTGGCAAAACCACAAAGGATATAAGTGGCCATGACCATGGACTTGGTATAGACGAAACCACCCGAAGCCTTTAGTTCACCAAGTGTTACGTAAGCGTAAAATTCATTTAATATGGTTTTTTCCCCGAGCAATTGACCTACCAAGACGATATCTTCCGATGGTACCCCCAAGAGCCAGGCTATGGGTGCGAACAGAAATCCGATGATGAACTCTAGGGTGAACTTATCATAAATCGTATGGGACGAAATGATAGCATTCAGGCCGGTCCAATCACCGATCTTATCACCAAGAATATAATTTGCCATATAAATGAAAGCAGTGAAAACCAATAGCATGGCGCCTACGTTGATGGCTAGCTTAAGCCCGTCGGTCGTGCCATTGGCTATAGCCTCTAGCGCATTGCTCCCCGGCTTGGTCTCATCAAGCTTCATGTCTTTTCGATAAGATTCTGTCTCGGGCACCAAGAGCTTGGCAGCAATCACTGCAGCTGGCGCCGACATGAGCGAAGCGGTAAGGAGATGTTGCGCAAATACAATTCGCTCGGCATCGCTGTCACCGCCCAAGAAGCCGATATAGGATGCCAGCACACCGCCGGCTATCGTGGCCATGCCACCGGTCATCATGCACATCATTTCGCTGCGGGTCATTTTATCGAGATAGGGACGGATGAGCAGAGGAGACTCCGTTTGACCCAAAAAAATATTGCCCGCGGCCGAAAGGCTCTCGGCACCCGAAAGTTTAAGGGTGTACTTCATGATCCAAGCGAAAGCGAACACCACCTTCTGCAGTACATTCAAGTAATAGAGCAATGCGGTAAGCGCCGAGAAGAATACGATGGTAGGAAGAATCCTAAACGCAAAGTTGAGCAATCCCGGCTTCACTTCTCCATCAGTAAAATTTCTAAAAAGAAAGTCGGAGCCGAAGTCGGTAAAGGATATTATCCTAACAAAACCTTTTGATATATAGGCAAATACATCACTGAAAAAAGGGACTTTCAGAATAAGGATGGCCAAAAGGAGTTGAAGCACAAGCCCCTTTGCGATGAGCGGCCATGAGATAGACTTTCTCTTTTCACTCAAAAGCCATCCCAATGCCAGTAAGAAAGCGATACCCAGAAGGCCTCTTAATATTCCTTCCAGCGTAGTGGTACCTTCAAATTTTAATGCTTGGCCGGCGTTTTGGGCATAAACCAAAATGGGAAGGGTGAACAAGAAACCAGTTGTGATGCCAAGGCGAAGGGCTAGCGCTTTCACCGACTAATTCTCTTTGCGCTTGTTGAGCTCGTCCCTTAGCTTTGATGCCTTTTCGTAGTCTTCTTTATTCAGTGCGTCGTCCAGCATCTCTTCCAGCTCAGCCACACTCGGTTGCGAGGTCGACTCAGCGTCAGAAAAAGCTTCGGCGGCCACGGTGGTTTCGCCTTCCGATTCAAAGTCGCTTTCTTCTTCGTCTAAAATGATTCCGGCCGAACCCAAAATAAAATCATGGGTGTAAATGGGCTTCATGCATCGCAGTGCGATGGCCACTGCGTCGCTAGAGCGGGCATCGATCTCAAGTTTTTGATTTCCCTGCCGGGCAATGATCTTGGCAAAGAAAATACCTTCTACCAAATTATAAATGAGCACCTCATCGAGCTGGATTTCAAAGCTGTCCAGAAAACTCTTGAAAAGGTCATGCGTGAGCGGCCTGCTGGGCGTCATCTTTTCGAGCGGTATGGCTATCGCCTGCGCTTCTGCACCGCCTATAATGATAGGGAGCCGTCTCTTACCGTCCTTTTCTTTTAGGATGAGCGCATAGGCCCCCGTCTGGGTTTGGCTGTAGGAGAGACCGACTACTTTTAGTTCAATTTTATCCATTCAGCGATTGAGAAGCGTTTATAATTCACAATAAAGCGGCAAAAATAAGTTTGATTCAACTCAAATCAAAGTTAAATCAAATCAGTTTTGAGCTTTCTAAGCTAAGAAAAACGAATTAATTCGCAGCCTTAAACTTCTTAACGGCTTCTGTAAGCCTCGGCAGCACTTCAAAAGCATCGCCCACAATACCGTAATCGGCAGCCTTAAAAAAGGGTGCCTCGGGGTCTGTATTGATTACCACGATCGTTTTACTACCGTTTACCCCGGCCAAATGCTGAATAGCTCCCGATATTCCAGCTGCGATATAAAGGTTGGGGCGTATAGCTATGCCCGTTTGGCCTACGTGCTCATGGTGGGGTCTCCAACCTATGTCGGCTACGGGTCTTGAGCAGGCTGTAGTAGCTCCTAGCACCTGTGCAAGATCTTCAACGATACCCCAGTTTTCGGGACCTTTGAGTCCGCGACCTGCCGATACTACAAGCTCGGCTTCGGGAAGGGGAATCCCTTCACCTTCGTCCATTTTGGTTTCTACCAAACTTATTTTTCCCTGTGTCAAGCCGGGCGCAAAATTTTCTACCGCAGCCGAATCTTCCGTTAATTCTGGCTTCACGCTATTGGGCATGAGCGAAACAATTTTGGTATCGGTGTGGATCGCACATTTGGCGAAAGCCTTACCGGAAAAGACATTCTTCTCAACCGTAAATTTCTCGCCATCTATTTCCGGGACACCGGTAGCTCCCGAAACCAAACCGGCTTTTAACCGCGCCGACAATCGGGGCGCCAGGGCTTTACCAAGCGCGTCGAAGGAGAATATGATCACCTTCGAACCTTCTTTTTCTACTGCCGCTGCGGCCAATGATGTGAGTGATTGATCATTGTCAGCCTTAATCGATTGATCGATCAAAACCTTTTTGGCGCCATACTTACCAAGCGCTTTCAGCTTATCTTCGGCTATATCTCCGTAGGTGATTACAGTCACATCGGTGCCCATTTTATCTGCAATCAACTTTCCGTAATAAACCGCTTCAAATGCGGGCTTAGCGACACTTCCATTGTGCGAGTCTGCAAATACTAATACTGACATATCTTAAATCTTTTTTAAATTCTTTAGATGACTTTCGCTTCATTGTGCAATAGCTCTACGAGCTCGTCCATATTTTCTGGATCTATGTATTTTACCGAACCTTTTTCTGGCGGAAGGCTAAATTCCGTAACCGAAGTAAGCGTATCGGATGCCACTGGTTCTATCACTTCGAGCGGCTTGGTGCGTGCCGCCATGATCCCGCGCATATTCGGAATGCGCTGTTCGGCCATTCCCTTGGCGCAGCTCACTACCATGGGCAGATCGCCGCTCAATACTTCAATACCGCCCGGTATATCGCGCTCCAACGTGGCTTTAGTGCCTTCCATTTCTAATTTGCTGGCAAGCGATACGTAGGGAAGACCAAGCATCTCAGCCACCATTCCGCCTACTTGGCTACCATTATAGTTGATAGTCTCCTTACCGGCCAAAATAAGGTCAAAACCATGATCCTTAGCGTATTCGGCTATTTGAAATGCAGTGTCATAGGCATCTTTCGAAGCGGTATTTACACGCACCGCACTATCTGCTCCTATTGCCAATGCCTTGCGTATGATGGGATCGTGATCGGCTTCTCCCACCGTGATGGTGGTCACGGTACCGCCAGTTTTTTCTTTTAGCTCCAGTGCACGCACCAGCGCGTACCACTCATCGTAAGGGTTTACTATAAACTGGACTTTGTCTTCATCGAAAGAAGTATTATTGTCCGTAAAACTGATTTTGGTGGTGGTATCGGGAGCCTTACTTATACAAACGAGTATTTTCATGGTTTTTCTTTTTGAATTTTTTCAGAAGGTTGCCAAAATTAAGATTAAAAGGGAAATAGTCTAAATCTTAAAGCATAATGTATGCACGCATAACAAATCATGCATCATTCTGTTTAGAGTTTCATTCTGGTGATGCAGAATTTTACAGCAGTGCATTCATATAAATTCATAATTTTGCAATCCTGATTTAAGAACCATGAGAGAAATCCAATATAGAGAGGCAGTTTGCGAAGCAATGAGCGAAGAGATGCGCCGTGATAAGAGCGTATTTTTGATCGGAGAAGAAGTAGCAGAATATAATGGAGCGTATAAGGCCAGCAAAGGGATGCTTGATGAGTTTGGCGCCGACCGCGTTATCGATACCCCGATAGCAGAACTCGGTTTTACAGGCATAGCCGTGGGTGCTGCGATGAATGGGCTTCGGCCAATAGTGGAATTCATGACGTGGAACTTTGCAGTATTGGCGGCAGACCAAATAATAAACAGTGCCGCGAAAATGCTTCAAATGAGCGGCGGTCAATTTGGTGCGCCGATCGTATTCAGGGGGCCTAATGGGCCTGCCGGACAATTGGCAGCCACCCACTCACAAAGTTTTGAAAGTATGTATGCCCATGTGCCAGGGCTTAAAGTGGTTACGCCACTTACTCCTTACGACGCCAAGGGCTTGATAAAGGCGGCCATACGTGATGACGATCCGGTATTGATCATGGAATCTGAGAAGATGTATGGTGATAAGGGCGAAGTGCCAGAAGGGGAGTACATCATTCCCATTGGCGTGGCCGATGTGAAGCTGAAAGGAACTGATGTGACGATCGTTGGTTACGGTAAAATACTTAAGGTGGCATTAGAAGCGGCCGAAGTGTTGAAGAGCGAAGGGATAAGCGCCGAAGTGATCGACCTACGTACCATACGCCCGCTTGATATTGATACTGTTATAACAAGTGTCAAAAAGACCAATCGATTGGTGATTATCGAAGAAGATTGGCCTATGGCATCTATCTCTTCCGAGATATCGCACCGCGTTCAGCGTTTGGCCTTCGATTATTTAGACGCCCCGATACACCGCATCAATCTTGCCGATACGCCCTTTGCTTTCGCAACTTCGCTTATCGAAGAAGCTCTTCCCAATGTTCAGAAGACCGTAAAAGCAGTAAAAGATGTGATGTACGTGACCAAATAAGTCCGCTAAGCAGGCATGGAAGCTCTGGGAGTATCTTTGCAAAGTGGGTTTCTCGTGATGATAAAAACGGTAATTATCTTTTGAACCAATGAAGTTTGCGGAATCATTAGTAGGGATCGCCCTAACATTAATATTGGCTGCCTGTGGTAGCGGAAATGACAGCGAAAAAAGAGATCCCCAAGATTTAAAAGAATCCAAATTTGAAGGCGATACGTTGACCGAGCACTTAAAACCATTTCGGGCAGATCTCCCTACCATCGGTCTTTTGATGTATAATGGTGTATTGCAGAGTGAAGTAATCGCCACATCCGACGTTTTCTCGAAACCAAGTAAAAGCGGGGAGCAATTGTTCAATGTGATTTGCATAGCTGAGACCAGCGATCCAATTACCACAGAAGAAGGAATGAACTTCCTGCCGGATTATACCTTCGAAAATTGCCCCGAGCTTACAGCCTTGTTTGTCCCAAGTGCGTACGATATGCATTCCCAAGTGAATAATCCACAGGTCGTGGAATTTATAAGGGAGAAGAACGAGGAGACAGCTTACACAGTGAGCAATTGTGCGGGCGCCCAGCTTATTGGCGCATCCGGGATAGCCAGTGGGCATAAGATCGTGACTTGGATAGGTGGCGGCAAAGAATTGCAAAAAGATTATCCAGATTTGAAAGTGCAGGACGATAGTGCGGTCACTTTTGTAGAAGACGGAAAGTTCAGTTCGTCGAATGGCAACTTGGCGAGTTATATCTCGGCGCTAAGCCTGCTGGAAAAAATGACGAGTGCCGATCACCGCGAGTTTGTAGAGAGCTATCTATACCTAGGTCGCTTACAAGATTGGGAATGGTGAGAACAAGCACTAGGGACTTGGAGTCACTTTTCTGCTTCAAGATCGATCCCCTACCGATGGGTTGGAACATGCTCCGCGGAGGGCATTGACTGGCGATTGCCTGTCATTAAGGGAAAAGCCGGGGCGACCAGGGACTAGCCTCTCACGACTTTAGACTTGCCTCCCGCGACTTATATGCCCATTCTCCACGCCCCATAAGTGGCTCTTCAAGCCACTTGCACATAAAGCATTCAATACCTATTTTTGCGCTCCTTAAAAAAAGGATTTAACCAACTATCAATTATGAATTTCCTGTACAGTAATTTGGTCTATTTCATTCCGGCCATGGGTATCATTGGCCTTATCGTAATGGCCATTAAGTCATCTTGGGTAAATAAGCAAGATTCTGGCGATGCTTCTATGGCGCAGCTAGCCGCCTACATCGCCGATGGCGCAATGGCCTTTTTGAAAGCCGAGTGGAAGGTGATGAGCTATTTCGTAGTTATTGCTGGCCTGCTTTTGGCCTACTCAGGTACGCTGGTAGAGCATTCGAGCTGGATTATTGCCGTAGCCTTTTTGATAGGCGCCATTCTTTCAGCCCTCGCAGGATATATCGGTATGCGCGTGGCCACCAAGGCCAATGTACGCACCACACAAGCCGCCCGTACCAGCTTGGTGCAAGCTTTGAAGGTATCGTTCAATGGTGGCTCTGTTATGGGTCTTGGTGTGGCAGGATTGGCAGTGCTCGGTATGGGCAGCCTTTTCATCGTGTTCTATAATATGTTCGTTCCCGAAGGTGCCGTGATGACTGGTTTTGAAATGAAGACAGCCATCGAAGTTTTGGCAGGCTTTTCTCTCGGAGCCGAATCTATCGCGCTCTTCGCTCGTGTAGGTGGCGGTATTTACACCAAGGCAGCCGATGTTGGAGCCGACCTGGTAGGTAAGGTAGAAGCTGGAATTCCTGAGGATGATCCCAGAAACCCAGCTACCATCGCAGATAATGTGGGTGATAATGTGGGTGACGTGGCAGGAATGGGAGCCGACCTTTTTGGGTCTTATGTGGCCACTATTCTGGCATCCATGGTATTGGGACAGGAGATCAGCTCAGCCGATAATTTCGGTGGTATGGCGCCGATTCTTTTGCCAATGGTAATAGCCGGGTTGGGACTGATCTTTTCGATCATTGCCATGTCATTGGTTCGCATTTCTTCTGAAACCAGCTCGGTACAGGCAGCCCTTAATAAAGGAAATTGGTCGAGCATCATCATGGTGGTTATCGTTTCTTATCCGCTTTCTATATGGATGCTCCCTGAGAATATGAGTCTGCGCGGATATGATTTCTCTAACCTTGATGTATTTCTCGCGATCTTGGTGGGTAGTATAGTAGGTGCGCTTATGAGTTGGGTTACCGAATATTATACTTCGATGGGCAAGAAACCTGTAAACAGTATTATACAGCAATCTTCTACGGGTCACGCCACTAATATTATCGGTGGCTTGGCAATGGGTATGCAGTCTACGGTGATCCCGATTCTCATCCTAGCTGCCGGTATCATCTTCTCTTACACTTTCGCAGGACTCTACGGAGTGGCAATCGCTGCTGCAGGTATGATGGCGACCACTGCCATGCAGCTGGCCATCGATGCTTTCGGCCCTATCGCCGATAATGCCGGAGGAATAGCAGAGATGAGCAGCCTCCCCGACGAAGTACGCGGACGCACTGATAATCTGGACGCTGTCGGTAATACTACCGCGGCCACCGGAAAGGGATTTGCGATCGCTTCTGCTGCGCTTACCGCGCTGGCACTATTTGCGGCTTTTGTCGGAATCGCTGGGATAGACAGTATCGATATTTACAAAGCTCCGGTTTTGGCCATGCTATTCGTAGGTGGAATGATCCCGTTTATATTCTCTTCGCTCTGTATCTCGGCAGTAGGTAGGGCAGCTATGGCAATGGTGCACGAGGTAAGAAGGCAGTTTAAAGAAATACCAGGGATCATGGAAGTGAACCGCCACTCCTGAGTATGAGAAATGCGTTGAAATATCTACACAAGCGTCCATACGGGAGATGGTGCTTCCTGGAGCCATTGCTTTATTGGCGCCGATCGTGGTAGGTTTCGGGTTTAAAGGCGTGTTTCCCGAGACTTCATCAGCAGAAATGCTAGGTGGGCTCCTCGCCGGAATTACGGTTTCAGGGGTGCTTATGGGTATATTTCAGAATAATGCCGGTGGTGCCTGGGACAATGCTAAAAAATCTTTTGAAAAAGGAGTTTTGATCGATGGTACCATGCAGTACAAAGGTTCCGATGCCCACAAAGCTTCCGTGACCGGCGATACGGTGGGTGACCCTTTCAAGGATACTTCAGGCCCTTCGATGAATATTTTGATCAAGCTCACTTCGATCGTGGCTTTGGTAATAGCTCCGCACATATCTGTAGAGCCAGCCTTGATGGAGAAGGCTATGGAGACCAACACTGCGCCAGAAGTTAAAGCAAAGTCTATGACCATGGCTCCTGTGTCAGGTGGATTTGGTTTGAGCAATGAAGATGTAACCATACAATGGGTTGCAAAAAAAGTAACGGGTCAGCATGAAGGAGAGCTCACAGGTGCAGGCGAAATAGAAATTGATAATAATATCGTAGTTCGTGCAGATATTGTAGCGAGCATGAAGACGCTCGTAATCCTTGATATCAAAGATGCGGAAGAGAATGGAAAGCTGAGGGGACACTTAATGAGTGACGATTTCTTTTCTGCCGAGAAATATGAAACGGCTGAATTTTCAATAATCCGCTCCGGAAAGAATAAAGAGAACTATTATGATTTTGAAGGAGCGCTTACTATAAAAGGTATCACCAAATCGATCATTGGGAAGTATCGCTTCCGCGAAGATAAGGAAGGAAAATACCTCGTAGGGGCTTTTGATTTTGACCGTACAGATTTTGACATTAAGTATGGATCTGGGAAGTTTTTTGAAGACCTTGGCGATAAAATGATTTATGACAAGGTGAATATGGGATTTCAATTGAAGATTGGCTAAGCCCGCATCACATCTTATATAAAAGGAGATCTGATTGGATCGCCTTTTTTTGTCTTGGGCTGGGGCCATGAACCCAAATATCGACTTATACGAAGAGACCGTTTATTTCCCCTTCAATGGAGCTTATGATCTTTCCCAGATCTTCGGCGTTGGTGTGAAATGCATTATTATCAACATCTACTACGAGTACCTTGCCCTTATCGTAAGTCGAGATCCATGCTTCGTACCGCTCATTGAGCCGCTTCAAATAGTCTAGCCGGATGGCATCTTCATAATCCCTTCCGCGCTGCTGTATGTTATTTACCAAAGCGGGTACCGAGGCACGTAGGTAAATGAGCAAGTCGGGCGGCTGGATAAACTTCTCCATGGAATTGAAGAGCGAGAAGTAATTTTCAAAATCGCGTGTGGTCATCAATCCCATACTGTGAAGGTTGGGCGCAAATATGAAGGCATCTTCGTAGATGGTGCGGTCTTGTATTACATTAATGTTTTTCTCACGGATATCGAGCACTTGGTTGAACCTACTATTCAAAAAATAGATCTGAAGATTAAACGACCAGCGCTGCATGTCGTTGTAAAACTCCATGAGGTAAGGATTTTCTTCTACATCTTCGTAGTGGCAATCCCATTTATAGTGTTTTCCCAGTAATCCCGTAAGGGTCGTCTTGCCCGATCCGATGTTTCCTGCTACTGCTATATGCATATTCTAATTTTCTATGGCCGCCAAAAGTACGAATATTGAGCTAGCCGCCTTACACTTTATCAATCCGCACCCTTTAAAATCACGATTTCATTTTTCTTTAATCCTACGATCCGCTCTTTCTGTACATAGGCTGCACTTATGCCTTCCGGCAATGTGGTCTCGGCGGTCTGATAGCTCATGGTATTATATCGCACCAGGGTGGAGTCGGTATAATAAACGATCTCATCCTTAAATACTTGAAAACTCTTTAAATCGAGCAGAGGGATGGTCTTAATATAGGTGCCAAATATGTCGAATACGATGATCCCTGTCGTGGGATTGTTCACGTAGAGCCTATTGGCAAATTCGACCATCTTGTTTGGCTTGAATTCAATGCGCAGCACTTGGGCTAGGTTTCCGGTGCGCGTTACGGTTTTAAAATTTTCGTTGAGGCGTACCAATGAGAACTCCATGGCATCATAGATCCAAAAATGATTTTCTACCGATGCGCAGGCTGCCACACCGAGTCCAATGCCGTAATTCAATAGGTTGATCCTACCGCGGTTATCGCTCAAGGTATTGTCCAGAATGGTTAGGTAGTTAAGGTCGGGGTAGAGCAAGAGCGGCCGCAATGGATAAGTGACATCAATTGAACCGATGCTGCCCAGCTCTTTATTGCTATACCTGAACTGAAAATTACCTTGAATATCGTACTTCCACATTTCGGCGCCACCGACGGCATACACATTGTTGAGATTATCAATGGCTATATAATCGATGTCCTTGCCTACGGTGATCCATGGTTGCCATTGCCCGTAGGCTATAGAAAAACATGATAAAAATGAAAAAATCAGAGCGGCCTTCATTCTGCTACGGCTGTTTCCTTCAAAATAAGGCCGATGTCGTCGAGAAATTTTCTATCGTTTGACAGTCTTGGAACTTTATGTTGGCCACCGAGCTTGTTGTTGCTTTTCAGCCAATTGTAAAAAGTGCCTTTCGGAACCGGTCTGACTATGGGTAGCGTAAGGCTGAGATCTGCACTGCGCTTGGCTTCATAATCACTATTGCAGCGTTTGAGACCGGCATCCAGGGCTTGGGTAAAAAGGTCTATACTCTCTGGGTTTTCTTCAAATTCAACAAGCCACTCATGGCTCCCGCGGCCAGTATCGTCCATATAGACTGGGCCAGCAGTAAATTCCCTTATCTGGCAATTACAAGCCTTGCAGGCTTCGGCAATGGCCCGCTCGGCATTGTCTATGATCAGCTCTTCTCCAAAAGCATTGATAAAGTGCTTGGTGCGGCCAGTCACTTTTACCCGGAAGGGAAATTTAGAAACAAAGCTCACCGTATCTCCGAGGCGATAGCGCCACAGGCCGGCATTGGTAGAAATGACTACTTCATAATTTTTCCCAAGCTCTATTTCGCTGAGAGAAAGCGTTTCAGGCTGTTCTTGGTGACTGTTTTCGGCCGGTATGAACTCATAGAAAATACCATAATCCAGCATGAGCAGCATGCTGTCCGAGCCTGCCAGGTCTTGCACGCCAAAGAAGCCTTCGCTGGCATTATAGCTCTGATAATATTTTAGTTTCCCACCCGGAATAAGGCTTTCGAATTGTGCCCGGTATGGCTCGAAATTTACCCCGCCGTGCATATAGAGTTCCAAGTTGGGCCATACTTCTGCTATATTTTTCTTCCCGGTTATCTCCAATAGCCTTTTCATCAATACCAAAGTCCAGGATGGCACCCCGGCTATATTGGTCACATCTTCATGCTTTACGCTTTGTGCCATCCGCTCTATCTTTTCTTCCCAACCGTCCATAAGGGCGATCTCCCGCTCTGGCACGCGCTTATATTCTACCCATTTTGGAAGATTATTGATGATGATCGCCGAAAGGTCTCCCGAGTAAGAATCTTTTCTAAACGTATTTATCTGGCTGCTTCCGCCCAATGCCAATGACTTGCCACCGTATACATTATTATAAGGATGATTGTGATTGTAAACGGCGAGAAGGTCTTTGCCAGCTTTATAATGACAATCTTCAAGGGCTTCGCGGCTTACGGGTATGTACTTACTCTTATCATGGGTGGTGCCCGATGATTTTGCAAACCAATTGATCTCGGTAGGCCAGAGCAGGCCTTGCTCGCCTTCTTTCAGCCGGTTTACGAAAGGCTTCAGGTCTTCGTAAGTTTGCAGGGGTACTGCTTTGCGGAAAGCGGCCTGTGATCTGATGCGGTCATAATCAAAACGTCGCCCCCAATCGGAATGCGTCCCCATGGACATCAATTTCTCAAATACTTCATTCTGCACCTCGATCGGATATTTCTTAAAGAGTTCGATCTGGTGCAGCCGTTTCTTCATAAACCAAGAAAATACTGAGTTGAGAGCCATATATTCGCAAATTCGGAAGCAAAATACATAAATAAATTTCAAGTAGTTTGAACGCGTTAAAAAAAATTGAGAAGGCAGGAACCTTACGGAAAATGAATGTCCAATATGGCGAGGTGATCACCTACCAGCTTAACCTTGACAAGGAGGCGCAGGTAGAGCTTAACCAATGGATTGGTAAAGATGTGATGCTCGAGTGGGATGGACAGATCAACTGTATAAACTGCGGCAAGTCGATTCCGAAGACCTATCAGGGTTTTTGCTATACCTGTTTTACCGAGGCGCCGAGTGCTGCTCCGTGTATCATTAGGCCCGAACTATGTGAAGCACATCTCGGCAAGGGAAGAGATGTAGAATGGGAACAAGATCACCATAACCAACCTCACGTGGTCTATGTGGCGCAGGTAAGCGACCTGAAGGTAGGCGTAACCCGAAGCACACAGGTGCCCACCCGATGGATAGACCAGGGCGCGTGGCGCACAGCGGTCCTGGCCGAAGTGCCCTACCGTCAATTGGCAGGAGCCATAGAAATTGAATTGAAGCAGTATTTGAGCGACCGCACCGATTGGCGCAAGATGTTGAAAGGCATTAAAGGAGATGACGACTTGGCTGAAGCCTTATTGGAGTTGCAGGAATACCTTCCCAAATCGCTTTCGCAATACACTGCCAAAAACAATAAGGTAATGGAGTTCAACTACCCCGTGGCTGAATATCCAAAAAAACTGGTTTCTCTGGCTTTTGAAAAAGAACATCTTATCAGCGCCAAGCTGACTGGCATACGCGGTCAATACTTGTATTTTGATGGAAATAAAGTGATCAATATGCGCAAGTACAGCGGGTTTCACGTGATCTTCAAAGCCGAAGCCTAGCCTTTGACCCTATAGATGGAATCAGAAAAGCTAGGCTTCGGACTTTTTTCTGGCCTTTCAGCCCTATTGGATTTCGTAATCGGTCACCAGCCGGGTTTGGATACCAGTCAAGCTTTTAATCTCTTTCACTTGCTGAAATCTCTTGATCAAGTCAACATCGCCGCCTAGCTGGTAGTGTAGCATAGCGTTTGAAACGCCCATGCCCAGATCTTCGAATAATTGCTCGATGGGATCCTTGCGTTTTGGCAGTGAAAGTCGCTCATAATCTTCGATACCGGCCATCCGGGCAGCTTCGGCAATGGCATCTTCCAATCCGCCGAGCTCATCTACCAATCCTATTCTTATCGCATCGGTACCGCTCCACACGCGGCCTTGTCCGATAGAATCTACGGTCGATACCGGCATATTTCTACCCTCGCTCACCCGACTTAGAAAAGTATCATAAACATGGTCAACGCTATTTTGGATCACTCGATATTCACTATCGGTCAATGGCCGGCTCACATCACCCAGATCAGCATATTTTCCGGTCTTTACTCCATCAAATGTGAGTCCGATCTTATGGTTAAAGAAGCCTTTCATATTTGGAATGATCCCAAATACGCCGATCGAACCCGTGATGGTATTGGGCATGGCATATATTTTATCGGCTGCGGCTGCGATGTAGTATCCGCCAGAGGCAGCCACATCGCCCATTGAAACTACGAGCGGTTTCGTCGCTTTGGCAAGTGCGGTCTCGCGCCAGATCACGTCGCTGGCAAGGGCGCTCCCACCCGGAGAGTTTACCCTGAGTACGATAGCTTTTACGGTACTGTCGCGTCGGGCTTCGCGTATTGCTTTCGCGAAAGCTTCGCTACCGATGCTCTCTTCGGCTTCGTCGCCACCAGCTATGCTCCCGGTAGCGTAGATCACAGCTATTTTCGGCTTATTAAAATCAATTTTAAATTCTTTGTTCTTTCTTGGCTTGGTCGCTTTCAAATATTTACGTAATGTGGTAGTACGCAGATCGTCGTCGGCATCGGTTTGGGTCTTTTCCTTTAAGATGGCTATGATCTCATCAAAATATTTCACTTCGGTCACCATCCCTTTTTCTACGGCGTCGGAAGCGCGCTGTATTTCATAGTCATCGGCCAGTGCTTGCAGGTTTTCGGAACTCATGCCCTTTGAGTCGGCGATGTCAGACTTCATGTTCTCCCAGATCGCACCCAGCCATTGCTCCGTTTGCAATCTATTGGCTTGGCTCATTTCCTTATACATGAAGGGCTCTACCGCACTCTTGAATTTATTATTGGAGCCTCTTATTATTTGGGGCTCGATCTCCAGCTTATCTAGCATGCCCTTAAAGAAAGGTATGGTGGTGCTCAGCCCTCGAAAGTCTACCAAACCTTCTGGATATACATAAACTTCGTCGGCGACAGATGCCAGATAGTACGCTTTCTGCGAATACACTTCAGAATAGCTTACGATCCACTTCCCGGATTCCTTAAAATCTAAAAGTGCATTTCTTATTTCTTCTACCGTGGCCATGCCCGCGTTTACAAAAGATAGGTCTAGAAATATACCAGAGATGCGATCATCATCTTTGGCGGCTTCCAGATTTTCTATTATTTGGTTCAGCCCCAATTGTGATGCTGCTTTAAAACTTCCAAAATTTACTTTGAACTGATCTTCAGGGCCGCGGTCTATGATTTGAGAGTCAAATTGGACATGCAGTACCGTATTGTCCTGTACTTTGGTGACCTTATTGGACTGATCCAGATCACTGATCGCTGAGCTTATGGCACCACCAATAATGATGATGAAGATGAAAAACAAAAGGCCAAGTGAAACAATGGTTCCAACAATACTTGCCAACATGAATTTAAAAAACTGCTTCATTTTTTACTTTTAAGTTTGCGCAAAATTAAGTCTTCTTTCGGCTTTTCAACTTCAAATTACATCAAAGGGCAAATGGACGTACTAAAGGAAAGTCTACCCGATGGGCTTCCTACTATTTATCTGGGTTTGGGGAGTAATCTGGGCGATAGAAAGGCCAATTTGAAATTTGCGCTCAGCGAATTAGGGAATATAGGCAGGGTAGGTGCCAGGTCGGGCATCTACGAAACAGCAGCCTGGGGCTATGAAGACGATAAGAAATACTTAAATGCGGTGGTGGAATTCCACTGTCGCCTCAATGCAGATAGCTTATTTGAAGCGGTGAAGAAGATAGAGGCTGCATCGGGACGTACCGCAGGCACTATTGATGGGCAACGGTATTCGGCCCGTACCCTCGACATTGATATTCTGCTGTATGGTGATCGATCGATACACTCCGATCGGCTCCATATCCCACATCCACGACTTCATTTGCGCAATTTTGTGCTCTGGCCGCTAGCCGAGATTGCGCCCGATCTTCATCATCCCGGTTTCGGCTTATCTATGCGGGCGCTTATGGTTCGATCTACCGACTCTTCTTCACCCCAAAAATGGACCGATGAACTATAATCACATCGCCATAGAAGGGGTGATAGGTGCTGGGAAGACTTCGCTCGCTCGGAAGCTGGTAGCCTATTACAGCGGCACTTTGGTGCTCGAACAGTTTGAAGATAATGCCTTCTTGCCCAAGTTCTATCAGGATCAATCGCGGTATGCCTTTCCGCTAGAGCTTTCCTTTCTCGCCGATAGATTTAAGGCCATGAAGCAAATCAACCGATCTGCATCGCTCTTTGAAAATGTCTTTATTACTGATTATATACTGGCTAAGTCTCTGATTTTTGCCACTGTAACCCTAGATTCTGATGAATATCAACTCTATCGGGAGCTGTATTATCTGATGGCTCCCAAACTGGCGCCACCCGATCTCACGATTTACCTTTACGCCCCCGCAGGGCGACTCCTAGCAAATATAACCGAGCGCAAACGGAGCTATGAACAAAATATTTCCGAGACCTACCTGAAGCAATTGCAAGAAGGCTATTTAAGCTATTTTAATCAGGTCAGAACGAGTCAAAGAGTGCTTCTGCTCGATGTGTCAAAAGCCGATTTCGTAAAGTCGCAGTCAGACTTCGACAAGATCGTCCAAATCCTTGATCGACCGCTATCCAAAGGCGTTCACCGTCAGGTGGTTTGATCTATTCTTTTATTCGTCTAAAAGAAATACACCACTTATGCCATCTAAAAAACAATATGTATTATTGCACCCTAAAATAAGAACCACCCATTACCTAATAAAACTAACAGAAGAATGAACGTATCGAATGTGAAAGCATTAGCCATAATAGCGGTTGCAGGTTTCGCGGTAACTGCCTGCGGAGGCCTTGGTAAAATGGCTAAGTATGCTGAGAATATCAAGTACACCGTTGACCCCAATCCGCTTATAGTACGAGGCGATAGTGTAGCTGTAAACATCAATGGAAACTTCCCTGGCAAGTATTTCAATAAGAAAGCCATGGTAGAGCTTACGCCAACCCTCACTTACGATGGCGGAACAAGTCCCTACAAGATGGTATCTTTTCAAGGTGAAGATGCTGCTGGTAATTCTACCGTGATTCCTTACGAATCAGGTAAGAACTTTACGTATTCTGATAAGGTAGCCTATAAGCCGGCCATGAAGGATTCTGAGCTGATGCTCAATATTCTTGGGAAGCAAGGAAAGAAAGAAAAGGCATTCGATCCTTTCAAACTCGCTGATGGTGTTATCACTACTCCATTTTTGGTGATGAGCGACGATATGTCGATCATTGGCAAGGATAAATTTGAGCGCACTACATCTCATGAAGCGTATGCGGTAATAAACTACCTCGTGAATTCTGACGTGGTTCGGGCATCTGAGCTTAGAGATGAAGATATCAAGGCGGTAGATAAATTTTTAAAGCAATACGGTAAGGACAGCGACTACAATTTTAAGAACGCTGAAATTTTGGCTTATGCATCTCCAGAAGGTGAGATCTCTCTCAATGAGAACCTTGCCGACGAGCGTGCTGCCAGCGCCAAAGCTGCTGTAGCCAGCCTGATGAGCAAGCATAAAATGCAATTTGACAAGGATGCATTCTTTAAGTTGATGCCCAAAGGTGAAGACTGGGCAGGCTTCAAAGAGAAGATGGAAGCGAGCAATATTGCCGACAAAGCACTTATCCTTCGAATTCTTGAGATGTACTCTGACTTAAATAAGCGTGAGCAAGAGATCAAGAATCTAGCTGCAACCTACACCGAAGTAGCCGACAAAATCCTACCTGAACTACGTCGTTCACAAATCACCGTTAATTATGACATTCAGGGAAGGACGGACGAAGAGATCATGGCTATGGTAAATTCGCCACAAGCCGATTCTCTATCTGTAGAAGAAATGCTTTATGCTGCAGCCAAAACTGAAGATATGAATGCGAAAAACGCGATCTACCAAAAAGCTTCGCAGGTATATCCAAACGATCCACGTCCTTACAATAATATGGGTGTGATCGAATTGCAGAAGAATAATCCTACTGCTGCAAAAGAAATGTTCAACAAGTCAATATCGAAAGAAGACAATACGGTCGCGAAGAACAACCTAGCCGTAATAGAGCGCATGACAGGCGATCGCAACAAAGCCGCTAAAATGTACGAAGGTGCGGCCGGTGCTGGAGATGAAGTGAATTATAATATGGGTATCGTAGATATTATGAACGGTAACTATGATTCTGCCATCAATAATATGAAGGGGTACAATACCTATAATAAGGCGTTGGCTCAGGTATTGAATGGTAATAATGAAGCGGCACTTAGCTCACTTAATCAAGCGCCATCCAAAGACTCTGCCGAAGGTCAATACCTAAAAGCAATCATTGGTGCACGCATGAATGATTCTAGCATGGTATCCAATAGCTTGAAAGCTGCCTACGCGCTTGATGCTTCATTAAAGGACAGAGCGATGAAAGATCTGGAGTTCAGAAACTTCCAGGATGCGGTGAAGCAATAGTCCAAATTATTGAATAAAAAAGCCCTTTCCGATTTCGGAAAGGGCTTTTTTGTTTTCAAGACTTTCTTAAACAGGATCTACGGGCACCCATCTTATCGGATTAAAATAAAGCAAATAGCCGCTTACTGGCTTTTTTGAGATTTCCTTTAGGGCGGTGAGGTAGTTTTTGACCTGCATGATGTTCTCTTCGCTTTCTGCCCCGGTCTTAAAATCGATTAGGACGGTAGCATCCTTCTTCTCTAGCACTAGATCGGGACGTATGGCGCTTCCATTAAAAAAGAGGTCGCGCTCCGAAATACGAAGCGCATCCTGAATGAGCGAAAGGTAATTCTCATCAGCGAAGAGCGCTTCAAGCAAGCTGCTAAGGGCTTCAGCTTCAGATGGAGTGACACGGGCCTGACTTCTGAGTCTATTCAGTTTCATTTGCCCATCAGTCAGGGTATGTGCATCACTGGCCAATTGGTGAAAGAGAACACCAATCCGCTCTGATTCACTTGTGTTTTTAACTGCCAGCGTTATTTTTGATTTCCAACTTCTTGTGCTCAAAGGAGGTATCAATAGGTTTCCGCTATTATCTTTAGCTTCAGGGTGGGCTTCTGAGGTCTGATCTGAACCAATGGTTATGGTGTACGAATCTTCGCCTTCACCTGTTTTTCTAAATACTTTCTCTGCGAGCCAATCGGCCTTTTCCAATTTTTCAACGGCTTCATAAATCCAACATCCGATACGCTGCTTGTCCTTGGTGGTGTAAGAGATGGAGAGTGCTTTTTCTGCGCGGGTCAGGGCTACATACATGGTGTTCAATTGATCAAAATGCATCGCAGTTTCTTCCTCGATCCAGGCTTTTTCAAACCCTAAACTGACCAAGGTGCTATTTAATTTTAGGGGAGCATAAGCGAGCTTATGAAAATCTGGACTGCTAATATCAAACCATCTTAATTCTTGCTTATTGGGCCGCAACATCCAATCCATTTCCGGAAGGATAACAATGGGGAATTGCAATCCCTTGCTCTTATGAATCGTCATGAGCTGAATACTATTTCCCGTATTCACTGCAGGTGCACTAGGCTTTTCCAACAGGCTTTCCCACCACGTGTTGAACTCGACTGGCGTACCTTGCATGCCCACTTGGCGTAGCACGCAATCCTTTAAAGCTCCCAAAAAAGGATTGTCCGAATCGGGAAGGTACCCGGCTATAAGCTCGCGCGTTAACTCAAAAGCGCCAAGCTGCGCAAGTCCGGACAATGGCCGCAAGGCTTGATCGGCCATAAATTGCTTCCAGCCTATCTGCCCATTCTTCGAGTAGTGATCGGGTAGGAAAGGCACACCGCGCAATGCTTCGAAATACCGCATAAGGGTTATGGCGGCCACATCGTCCGTAGCATCGAGCGATAGCTTGAAGAGCGAGAGTATAAACTTCACTTCCCAATCCTTATCGAGCTCAAAGCTACTCGCGGTGCTCACGGGTATGCCGGCTTCGGTGAGTCCTTCGAGTATCAATTGGCGCTCTTTTTTTCCGCGTAGCAATATGGCTATGTCGCCATATCTAAATCCACTCTCGCGATAGCGCGAAATCTCGCCTACCACAAAAGCAAGATGGCCTTCATGATCTCCGTCTTTTCCAAGATAGCTCAAGCTCACCTGACCCAGGTCGCCCTTACGGAAAAAGTCTTGGCTCACCGATCCTTTGGCATATTCTTCTGCATAAAGTGATTGGGCGGGCAGCAGCTGTCCGAGCTCGGTAAAGAACCAATTATTGAATTCTATGATATTGGCTTCGCTACGGTAATTATTGCTGAGCCGCACGGTGGCGGCTGTTCTTTCAAGGGTTTCTTCTCCCCAAAAGCCGATATCTTCTGGTGCATCAATGAGTCTGGGTAAGGCAATAAGTTGCTCTGCCTTACCGCCACGCCAGCGGTATATACTTTGCTTGGCATCGCCCACCACCATGCTGAGCTTCCCCTTAGCCAGCGATTCTAGAATGAGTGGTACTAGGTTAAACCATTGGAGCTCTGAAGTATCCTGATATTCATCTATCAAAATATGGTCATATCTATTCCCATACGTCTCATAGAGAAATGCCACCGACTCCTTGCGCAATGCTTCGGAGATGAGCTTATTGAACTTTGAAATGGGGAGCACATTCCGCTCGGCCGATACTTCGTCAAAGCATAGGGTAAGCTCATTGATCACCGCTATAAGGTCGAGCTGCTGGCGTACCGTTTTGTAGAGGTAAAATTTGGGCTGCTCTTTCGAGCAATATTCATAGGTGTTTTTTAATTTGGTATTTAACTCATTTTCGATAGATTCAAATTTCTGAACGATAGCCGAAGGTGCAGATTTGGTAAGCCATTTACCTTCGTGGAGTGCTGCAAGCAAACGAACGGAGTTGAGATCTATCCCCTTATCGAACGGGAAGGATGCGAGCTTCAGGAAAAATCCCATGACGCCACCTTTTTTATTGGAAAAATCATCGACCTCAAGCCCACTCTTTTCAATGAGCGCTAAGACTTCTTGGCCGCTCTCTTGCATGACCTTTTTTATCTCGCCAATTTTTCGCGAAAGCGAAGCGCCGAGCTCACCAAAGTCGAGCTCGTCATTAGATCGCAACGCAGCGATGGCTCGAATACCGGCTTCACTCATTATGAGCGGCCGCAGGTTTTCGAGTTCCCGGGCTACATTTACCTTTTTCTCATCTCCCAGTTTGGTAGCTATAAACCCCGTGAGGTGTCGGGTCACACGCTCATTGCGACCCACCTGATCGAGAAGTCGATTTACCGCTTCACTGAAAAGTGCAGCTTCATCAAGCTCTACTTCAAAGTCGGAACTCAGCTTAAGCTCACGGCTGAAGGACCGGATCAGCCGGTGATTAAATTGGTCGATAGTACCAATAGAAAGATCATTGAAGTCTTGCAAGACATTTCTGAACATGGTGGCAGCCCTGCCGCTGAGTGTCTCAAAATCGATGCCTATTTCTTGAAGTAAATAGGCAATTATGAAATGGTCATTTGCTTCAGCAGCCGAAACTGAACTGAGTTTATGGAGTTCTTCGAGTAGCCTTTCTTTCATTTCGGCGGCAGCCTTATTGGTAAAAGTGATGGCTAAGATCTTCTTAAATCGATACGGATCTTCGGTGCGAAGACTCAATGACAACAAAAGCTGCACCAGCGCCGTTGTCTTACCCGAACCGGCAGAAGATTTATAAATTAAAAAGGTTGACATATCTCTTGATTGGCGAAGCTAGTTTTTTGAATTGAAATCTTTTCGGGAAAGCGCTATTTAAAATGTATAGATGCCATCATTCCTAGCTGGATACAACCATTATCAGCGTGTACTATGAAAGCATTGGCTAAATTTCTATTATTATTATTTGCATCATCTATGGTCATTGCTTGTGCAAAAGATGAAGAACCCGATGCCACGGAGACCCCAAAGCTGATTCTTTCATTCGACCCGCTTCACCTTGGCAATGATCTGCAAATAGGGGAGCGCTTCACCAATGAGCAAGGATATCAGGTAGAAGTGCTTGATCTTACCTTTTATCTCTCAAACATTAGCTTGATCAGGGGAGATAGCAGTGAGTACCGGCTTTCGGATATTGAACTTATTAATATTCGTCAACACCAGCGCACCATAGAGATGGAAGTAGATGCGGGTGCATATATCGCGATCAAGTTTGACCTTGGGGTGACCCCAGCAATGAATGGAACCATAAATCCAGACTTCTATGTCTCTATCTATGACACCAATCATCCGCTCAGCGAGTCTAATGGAATGTACTGGGGCTGGGCTGATGGATACCGTTTTTTTAAATTTGAAGGGCGCTGTGATACGATAAGTCCTGGCGCTGAGATTCTGCCGATGAGTTTTGCGCTCCATTCTGGTCAAGATGAGCTCTATCGAAGGCTCAGTCCTTTTTACGGCAGTCTAGAAATTTCTAAATCATCTACCACCTTGCTTTTGTTTTCAATAGACATCGATAAAATATTCAATAATCAGGGGGTTACCATAGACTTGGCAAATGAGCGGCAATACCATGGCGGACTTTCGCCCTTGGGGCCAAAAATTGCGAATAATTCGGCAGCCGCTTTCAGGCTTATTCAATAGGATTACCTTTACTATCTAGTGTCAGGAGGTTTTAAAAATATCGGCTATAAGATTGGGATCATTTCTATTTTGGTTTTGGCTGGATGCCAGCCAGATGATGGGGGCGAAATGCCCGATGGAAAGTCAGAATCCAGGCCGGTTTGTGAAGTAGTCTCTGGCGCTGGAACTCCCTACGAGCTGGAGCTTCCCTATTTTTTTTCAGCACCCGACATCCCAGATTATAATACATTGACCTTAGAAGGTATTGCACTTGGGCGTGAGTTATTTTGGGATAAGTCGCTTTCGAGAAATAATACGATAAGCTGTGGCTCTTGCCATTTTCCGGAAGCCGGATTTGCAGATTCGTCACCCGCCAGCATCGGGCTTTATGGAGACCTTACGCCACGTAATAGTATGGCGCTCGTTAATCTGGCCTGGAATACTTCGTTCTTTTGGGATGGCCGCGATCACTCCTTAGAAGAACAAATCTTAGAGCCCGTCCATAATCCAATTGAAATGGACCTGTCTTGGTATGAAGCGGTAGATCGGATAGGTACTGAGGCCGAATATCAAGAGCTTTTTACGGCAGCTTTTGGAACACCATGTGTCGATTCTATTCGCGTAAGCTATGCCATCGCGCAGTTTTTAAGGACAATGGTCTCGGCGCGATCCCGATTTGATAAAGCCATACGTTACGGACAGGCTACGTTGACTCCTTCAGAAAACCGTGGGATGGAGCTTTTTCAGGCTGAAGGTGGCGACCCCAATATTTTCATTGGAGGTCAAAATGGGGGTGACTGCTTTCACTGCCATGGTGGCGGGTTTATTCAGTTTACCGATCAGCAGTTTCACAATAATGGTTTGGACTCTACATTTGCCGATAAGGGCAGGGAAGAAGTGACCAATTTCAGCTTTGATCGCGGACTTTTCAAAACGCCAACCCTTCGAAATATAGCGCTTACCGCTCCATATATGCACGATGGCCGGTTTAATACCTTGCGCGAAGTGGTAGAACATTATAATTCAGGCGGAGTACATTCCGCCACGCTCGATCCATTGATGAAATTTCAAGGGATAGGGATGGGTCTATCCGAACAGGATATAGATGATTTGGTAAATTTTTTAGAGACCCTGACGGATTCCGAATTTGTTGAGAATCAAAATTTTCAGGATCCCAATTGATATTTTTCTTTCGCCGTCTTTCCTGTAGCGGTATCCCGTTCATTTTGATTGGTTAACCTTTCACTGGGTGGTGCGTATAATCCCCCATGATGAGAACAATAATCAGGTTCGGTTTCAGCACCGTGGTAGCATTGTGCTGTTTTAATTCCGCTTCCTTTGCACAATGCGAATTGTTTGATTTTTACGGCGACGCTGTCAATGATCCGTATTGGTATAGTTGCAATGGAAACGATTTTACGCTGAGCATCCAATCGCCCAACAGTATTGGCGCATGGACTATAAATTGGGGTGACGGAACGCCTAACAGTAGCGGCTCCAGCCTCGTACCACCCAATGCCATAAACCACGTGTATGGCGCCACGGTAGATATCTACAACCTTACCTTTACCGAGACGAGCACCGGCTGTACGGTAAATGGAGTGGTGGTAATGGAAGAAGCTACCAATGCTTCTATCCAAATCCCTGTAGGAGGGCTCACGCAGGCCTGCGCACCGCAGAGCATGGAATTTATAAACTCCAGTACCAATACTTCTGAGACCACCACCTTTATCTGGAATTTTGGCGATGGCTCTCCCACTGAAACGTATGATTATACGAACTTAGGTCAGACCATTTCACATACCTATCAAAAAGGTACGGTAGACTGTGAAACCGTAGTAACCCTCACAGCCGAAAATTTTTGTAATACGGTACAGGGTGGTCCCAGTAATGCCACATTTAATCCGATTCGTATTTGGGATATCGATGATGCCGGGATCACCGCATCAGAGACTATTCTTTGCTTTCCAGATAATGAGGTGACCTACACCAATACCACAGAGCGAAATTGTCTTTTTCAAGGTAATATTTACCAGCGTTATGAGTACTGGAATTTTGGAGATTACTGGGGCTTGGGCTATGATTCAATTATTGATTGGAGAGCATGGCCTCCTACTTTTCCGCATACGTTGGAGTATCCGGGCATAGGCTCGTATACCACCACGCTTTTAGATAGTAACCTTTGTGGTATCGATGTGGTGTCTATCACCATTCAAATTGTACCCCCGCCTACGGCAAATGCTTCTGCAAATACAGGAACTGTATGTGAAGGCCAGACGGTTACTTTTACGAATAGCTCTTCGTCAAATGCCACTGATTTCAAGTGGGATTTTGATGATGGTACGCCTCCGGTCTTTTCTGGTGCCAATACCATCGACCATGTATTTCAAAATGCGGGGGTGTATGATGTGAGTCTGGTAGTGGCCGTAGGTGGTCTCACCAATGGCTGTTCCGATACTACAAATGTACCCATCACTGTACTGCCCGCTCCAGAAGCGGTCATAATCGTTGATAATCCTGACGACTGCGATCAGCTCATAGCCACATTTACCAATGGCTCTACCGGAACCATCATAGGCTATGAATGGGATTTTGGGAATGGGACTGCCAGCACTGCTCAAAATCCGCCACCGGTTACCTTCGGGGCACCAGGTGCTTATAACGTAACGCTTACAGTAGAAGCACCGAATGGGTGCAGGCATACCGATACGCAAATAGTGAGGGTCTACGAAAGTCCTGTTGCAGATTTTGAAGTATCTGATGTGTGTATCGGTTCTACTGGATCTTTCACAGATTTATCGAGTAGTGCTGGCGGTGATCCTATCACCAGTTGGGCGTGGAGCTTTGGCGATGGCGCGACAAGCACACAGCAAAACCCTACACATGCCTATACCACAGCTGGGATCTACACGGTTCAGCTCGTTGTAAACACGGCCACGTGTAGTGATTTTACTACGCTCAACGTAAATGTACAAGAAAAGCCCGATGCCCTTTTTGCGCCCAGCGTGCTCTCAGGCTGTGCACCACTTGATGTCTCTTTTACCAACCAAAGTTCGGGCGCGAGCACATATACTTGGTTATTTGGTGATGGTAGTGGTGGGGCAGATGAAAACCCCGATCACACTTTCATAAATTTTGGTTCGATCGATTCGGTTTATACCGTTACGCTCATTGCACGAAACGCCTTCGGATGTACCGACACGGTGCGTAGGGATATTACCGTAAGGCCAAATGCTACAGCCCAGTTTCAAACCTTTTACACCCCAGCCTGTAATGCCGGGCCGGCCAATTTTTTGAACAGCTCGCTAAATGCGTCAGGGTATGAATGGAATTTTGGTGATGGGAGCCCGCTGAGCAATGATACCAATCCCTCCCATTCCTTTGGAAATTTTGGAGCTACGTTGATTAATTATACCGTAAGCCTTATCGCTACTACCCCTTTCGGATGTAGTGATACTGCCACCACCAGTGTTTCCGTATACCCGCAACCAGACTTTGATTTTGTGCTTCCGGTAGATACCGGCTGTGCACCATTTACCGTCCAGTTTCCTGTGGTAGGTGGAGCTGTGGCCTATTATTGGACTTTTGGTGATGGAACCATTTCCATAGCGCCCAATCCATCTCATGCTTACGCAAATAATACGTTGCTACCTATCACTTATCAAGCGCAACTCGTGGCTACTTCAGCCTTTGGCTGTAACGATACGGCTACGGCCAATGTGGTAGTAAACCCCAATCCTATAACCCAATTTTCGGCTAGTGTCACTGCGGGTTGCAGCCCGCTGCAAGTGAATTTGGAAAATCAATCTATCCTGGCCGACTCAGTAGAGTGGAATTACGGTGATGGAAGCAATTCCAATACCCTTGCGGCAAATCATCAGCATACCTTCGTAAACAGTACCAACGCTCCGATTACATACACCGTAGTACTTACCGGGATTACCGAAAATGGATGTAGCAGGACATTTTCAAGAAATATAGAAGTCTACCCCAATGTATCGGCCGACTTCGATCATCCTACCGAATCATGTTCACCCGTATCGTTCGTATTTGAAAATAATTCACAGAATGCCAATGTATACCAATGGGATTTGGGCAATGGTATCGTATCTGTGGCCGATGAGCCCTTGGGTGGTTATCAAAATAACACGCAAATACCCGATACTTTTAATATCCGATTGGTTGCCACTTCACTTTTTGGATGTGAAGATACGGCCCGTAGCACGATAGTGGTCTTTCCGAAGCCCAATGCAAGTATTCTTCCCGATAATACGACCGGTTGTAGCCCGCTTACGGTGAGCTTTCAAAACAATAGCTCCACGGCCGATAATTATTTCTGGAATTACGGTGACGGTTTCACGGCCGATACTATCGCTGCCCTTCATTCCCATGTATTTACGTCTATATCCACAGCACCCCAAAATTTTGATGTAAGCATGGTCGCATCCACTATATACGGATGTACCGACACTGCCGAAACAAGAATTACGGTCTATCCGGATGTTGAAGCCGCCTTTACAGGAAATCCGCTGGAAGGGTGCTCACCGTTGAGTGTCAATTTTATAAATCAGTCATTTGGTACGGCAACCTATTTATGGAGTTTTGGAGATGGGGGTGAGGCTTTCCTTACCAATCCATCCCACGCCTTTGTCAATTCTGGCGATACCATTGAAGACTACACCGTTCAGATGGTGGGTCAATCGGGTTTTGGATGCACCGATACCGCAACTATTGCTGTAAAAGTTCATCCTTTGCCACAGATTACTTTTGCCCTAGCAGGGATTGAAGGGTGCTTTCCGGCCGATTTTTCATTTGCCAATTACTCTACAGAAGCGACGGCCTATAACTGGAATTATGGCGATGGCAATACATCTGCCAATGGGGATACCCTCCACACACATACCTATGTCAATCCGGGTACCGAGCTGGAGACGTATACCGTAACCCTTACCGGCACCAGCGATTATGGATGTGTGGACAGTCAATCGGTTGAGGTAGATGTAATCCCCGAAATAATTGCAGATGTAGTAATGCCGACAGGTGGTTGTTCGCCTTATACCGCCGAGTTTCAAAATAATTCTATCGGTGCATTTACCTATTTATGGGATTTCGGGGATGGAAATTTCTCGCAAGAGACCAATCCTGATTACGTCTACTCGAACAGCAACGCAGATGATGCCGTCTATACGGTCACTTTCATAGCTTCTTCCCTTTATGGTTGTGGCGATACTTTAGTTTTCGATATCCCTGTATTGGGCCTTCCGTCAGCTGCATTTGTGGCCGCACCGGGTGTGCAGCAATTTCCTGATGCGACGATAGAAATAGTAAATCTTAGCTCGGCCAATGACGCAGCCGACTTTACTTGGAACTGGGGCGACGGCAGCACTACGCTGAGCGAAGATCCAGACACACCCGATCAGTACACCTATGCGACTTGGGGAGAATATGAAATTGAGCTTATAGTTGGAAACAGCATTTGCAGTGATACCGCTAATCAACTCATTACTATAGAGCCACCGCTTCCTATTGCCGATTTTATTGGTGAAGGTACGGGCTGCATGCCATTGGTAGTCTCATTTACCAGCACATCGACCTATGCAGAGAGCTATCTCTGGAATTTTGGCGACGGCACTATCAGCAATGTTGCCAATCCAACACATACCTACTACGAAGCGGGTACGTATAATGTAACGCTTACGGTTACGGGCCAGGGGGCGACCAAGACATTAAGATCAAGACCAATGTGGCGGTGGTTCATCCACGTGCCGAAGCTTACTTTACTGTAAATCCACCGGTGATCACCGTTCCCGATCAGGTCTTTTTTCTCAACCTGTCTACCGATGCCACCATCTTTGAGTGGGATTTTGGAGACGGTGCGACATCGACCGAGTTCTCTCCATATCATTTTTATGAATCTACTGGCTGGCACCCTGTCTTGCTCTATGCTACAAACGAATTTAACTGCCCCGATACATTCTTGCTTGAGCAGGCCGTAAAAGGAAACGTAGAAACGCGAATAGCCTTGCCAAATGCCTTCACTCCCGATCCCAATGGGCCATCGGGTGGGTACTGGACAGTAGACGAGATGTTCAACAATAATATCTTCTTCCCCATGTATAAAGGGGTAGATGAATTTGAGATGCAGATCTTTAATAAGTGGGGTGAGCTCCTATTCGAGTCTACGGAAGTGCGGCGAGGCTGGGATGGATATTATCGTGGCCGGCTATGCCAGCAAGACGTTTATGTATGGCGTGTAAAAGTGACCTTTCTAGATGGTGGAGACCTGATAGACTCAGGTGATGTAACTCTTATAAGATAACTATGAAGCAAAATCTACAAATATTGTTGGCAGCAATGTCAACCTTAATGATACTGAATGTAAGCGGACAGTCGAAAATGTCGCGCTATCAGAAGAATCTGCTTTATGAAGCTGATATCTACTTCGTACAAGGCGATTTTTATTACGCCGCAGAGTTGTACACCGAACTTTCACAGGCTGATCCCAGTGATGAAGCAATTTTGGGTAAGCTGGGGATCTGCTATTTCAATCTCCCTACCATGAAGGGTCAGGCCAAGGAATACTTAGAGCTTGCCGCAAAAGGTGGTGACACAGAATCTTTGTTTTATCTGGCCAAAAGCCGGATAGAAGAGTATAAATTCTTTGATGCCATTGCTTTAATTGACAGCTATTCTGAAAAGGCCGACCGTACCACCCCTCAAGCCGAAATAGAGCATCTCCATACGATGGCCGAGCGCGCGATCAAAATGGTGAAAGCCCCAATGCCGGTGCGTATTAAGAACTTGGGAACTAGCGTAAATACTGCATTGCATGACTACGCTCCAGTATGGGACAGCCATGGCGAAAATATATATTTTACGTCGCGCCGACGCTATGATGACGAGAGCCAGAAAGATATATCAGAGCAGTACGATGAAAATATTTACTTCGTTGATTTAAATTCGGATCCGCTAAAAGCACATGCTGCCGAAGCACCGCTGAACACCCGAACCAATGATGCAGCGGTAGCGTGCTCTCCAGATGGTAAGTCTCTCATCATATTCAGAACCAGTAAAGATGGCTTCTCTGGCGATTTATATATCACCGAAAAGAAGCTCTACGTTTGGGCCGATGTTGAAAAACTTGATCAATCTGTAAATAGTAAATACCAAGAAGCCAGCGCCTGCTTTGGCGATCAAGACGGGAGCATATTATTTTTCTCAAGCGATAGGCCAGGGGGCTTTGGTGGGAAAGACATCTACCGCGTGCGCCGCCTGCCCAATGGGACATGGGGCGAAGCAGAGAATCTGGGCGAGGAAATAAACACAAGTTTTGATGAAGACGCCCCTTTTATCGCCGCAGATGGAGCCCTTTATTTTTCATCAAAGGGACACGAGAACATGGGCGGTTTTGATATTTTTTGCTCCACACTAAAGGACGAGGGTTTTGAATCACCACGGAATATTGGATACCCCATAAATACTCCGGGCGACGATATCTTTTTTGTACTCGACGCTACCGGAAAAATGGCTTATTTCTCTTCTGAGCGCATGGGGGGATACGGACTTCAAGATATCTACCGCGTTGAATTTGACGATTCGAATACGATCATCTTCAAAGGTGCATTGGTCAATTCATTTGAAGGTAACCTAGGAGCAGCCACCGTAACATTATTAAATGAAGATGATGGAAGCGTAGAAGGGTTGTACCAGACCGATCCAGCACTTGGTACCTTCATAATGGCTCTGAATACCAATAAGAAATATACTTTTTTGGTAGAAGCAGATGGATATAAAACCTTAGAGAAATCGGTGTACTACGGTGCCGAACTTGATGGGGTGAAAGAAGTGAGCGAAGAGCTCACTCTAATGAAATAGCCTATGAAAAAAAGTCTTAAGATATTTTTTCTGGTAGTGGTGATCGGGAGTTTTATGAGTTCTAATCTAAAAGCTCAAGATCAGCAATTTACCCAGTTTTATGCAAGCCCCATATTGCTAAATCCGGCTATGGCGGGTACGAGCGTACAGAGTAGGGTGGCCATGAGCTACCGCAACCAATGGGCAGCCCTGCCTAAAGCTTTTGTGTCTTATAATGTGAGCTATGACCAATTCATCTCTCAGGTAAAGAGCGGTATAGGGGTTACAGTGCGGCATGATAGGGCTGGTACTGGAGGGCTAAGTTATACGGCTGCATCACTTCAATATGCTTACGAAATCAACATCACCCGAAAGATAAGCATCAGGCCTGCGCTCAGCGTGGGTTTTGGATCTACGTATCTAGATGTAGACCGACTTACTTTTAGCGACCAGTTAGCGCGGGAGGATGATGGTGCATCGACCCTTGACCCCGATAGAGCGCGATTCGTTCAAAAGCCCGTAAACTACCCGGATTTTGGAGCAGGTGTGGTGCTCTATTCAGAGAAATTCTGGGTTGGTGGAGCGGTAAAACACATCAATGAGCCAGTACAATCTGTAACGGGTGGAGAAACTACCCTACCAAAAAAGGTCAACGTGCATGGTGGGTTGCGCCTAAAGCTCAATGATCTGAGTGCCTTTAGTGGTCGCCAGTACATCGTGCCTGCATTTAATTATCAATCTCAAGGTAGCTTTGATCAATTGGATCTTGGTTTCTATTACGAGTATGCACCGATGACCATTGGACTATGGTACAGGGGGCTACCCCTATTAAAAAGTAATGAATACGATTATCTAAACCATGATGCGCTGGCAGTCTTAATAGGCTATGAGATCAATAACATGAAAATCGGTTATAGCTACGATCTCACCATTTCAAAGCTTGGAGCCAATAGCGCAGGTAGCCACGAAATAAGTTGGGTGATGGAGTGGGCGAGTAAGCGAAATAAAAAGCGAAATAAGCGTCGCGTAATGCCCTGCGCAAAGTTTTAGAATAATACCGGGCAGCCTGCGTTTTATTTCGCAATGTGTTGTGTACAAATAAGGTTTAAATAACTTTGGCGATTTTATTACTTTATTATCAGCCAAAACTTTCGCAAATGATTGTCGATTCTGCAGCTTTAATTAGATTCTATGAGCGCGTAGAGCAAAGCTGTGCCGATATAAAAGCCGATGCCGGTGCGGAACTACTTATGAATTTTTCGGGAGAGTTTGATGAAGGGTACGCTTCTGCCATTTCTGCAAAATTAGAAAATATCATCGAAGAGCGCGTTGATGACAAGCAAGCCCGAAAACGGTTTTACAGTGTGTATGTAGAAGCGGTGCAAAATATAAAGCACCACTCACCAAAGGATAGCGAAGGCCTGGTAAATGCTGGGTTCACGATATACCTTAAGGATGAAAAAATTTGTGCACGCTTTGTCAATTTGGTTAACAAGCACTCTTCTAAAAAGCTTACCAAGAGATACATGGAAGTGAACAAGATGTCTCGGGAAGCTTTGAAAAAGCTTTATATGGATACGATGACCAATGGCGAACTATCAGAAAGGGGCGGCGCCGGACTTGGGATTATTACCATTGTACTGCGATCGCAGAATCCGAGCGAGGTAAATCTCACACACCTCTCTGCTGAACTTGATATCTTTGAAAGTCTGGTGCAGGTGGATGTCCCCGAGCTTCTCAATCAAGCTTAATGTGCACCGTTACTTATGTGCCACTTGCAGCAGGAAGCATAATTACAGCCAATAGAGATGAAAGTCCGCTGCGCAATGCCGGCAACCTCACATCTTATCAAAATCAATCTGGAACTGAATATTTAATAGCCAAGGAACCCGTGCATGGGGGTACCAATATCGCCTTCGGGCGCGATTACCGCACGGCAGTGCTTTTAAATGGTGCTTTCGAGCGGCATCAGATTGGTGGTTGGAGCGGAATAAGCCGAGGGCTTGTGGTGCTGGACAGCCTTAACTATCCCGATCTTTTTACATTTGCGGAAGCCTACGATTTTAAGGGAATAGAACCTTTTACGCTCATTCATTTTAGCGACCGCATCCAAGAAATACGCTGGAATGGAACGCTGATCTTCAAAAAGTCATTTGACGGAAAGTCGCCAAAAATCTGGGCGTCGGCGCAACTTTATGCGCACCGAAGCTATCAATAACCGGAAAATTTGGTTCGACGATGTTGTGACCTCGGGGCATCCCGATGCCGAAGCCCTTGCTTTGTTTCACCGGGCAGGGGGCAACGGAGATAGGGAGAATGATATGGTGATGAACCGCCAAAATTTGGTGCGAACGGTATCGATCAGTCAAAAATATACAGATGTGCCAAATACGGTTTTAAAACACTGGAACATGCTGGCACCTGCGGCAGGCGCACAAGTCATTCGATTTTAATTGGCCAGCACGGCGCTTTCGATGCGGTAGGGGTTCATCCCCAATTTTTCTAGTGCGTCTTCCACATAACGGAAGGTAGAAAGTAGTTCTGGATTGCCACCTACTATTGCCACATCATGCTCAAAATGAGCGGAGTATTTCTTGTCGGCAGTTATAATAGTCCATTCATCTTCAAGCATTAAAATATCCTTGGTACCCAAATTTACCATAGGCTCGATGGCAATGACCATGCCTTCTACCAGTTTTTTTCCGCGGCCACGCTTGCCGTAATTCGGGACTTGCGGATCTTCGTGCATCGATTTTCCAAGGCCGTGCCCCACGAGTTCGCGTACGATGCCGAAGCCGTTTTTTTCGCAGTAATTCTGAATTGCAAACCCAATATCACCCACTCGGTTTCCAGCGCGGGTCTGCTCTATGCCCAGATAGAGACTTTCTTTGGTCACCTTGATAAGTTTTTCTACTTCTGCACTAATCTCGCCAACGGCAAAAGTATATGCGTGGTCACCGTAATACCCATTTTTGACGGCTCCGCAATCTACCGAAACGATATCTCCTTCTTCTAGCGGTACATCTCCAGGTATACCATGCACCACGGCTTCATTTACCGATATGCAAAGTGAGTTGGGGAAGCC
Source organism: uncultured Cryomorphaceae bacterium (assembly GCA_963836915.1). Classification (GTDB taxonomy): domain Bacteria; phylum Bacteroidota; class Bacteroidia; order Flavobacteriales_D; family Cryomorphaceae; genus Cryomorpha. Next base: position 3,414,305 of record CAWILH010000002.1, read on the forward strand.
ACCAAAACCCAGAAATCCTGGCTCGGCGCCTTGGTCTTTTATATATTCGTAAGCAAGTTGATCAAGGCTCAACGGGGTCACTCCCGGCAAAATTTTTTCTGCGATGAGCCCCAGGGTTTTCGATACGATGAGCGCACTGATGCGCATCAGCTCTATTTCTTCTTTTGTTTTGATTTTGACCATGACAAATTATTCATTTTACTCAAGAGCGACTTTTTTTCGCCTTTGTTATGGTGGGCTTTTTCGTTTTTCAGCTGATGGTTGAAGTCGCCATCGTCGGGATGCAAGATTTGAAATATTTCTCCCCAACCGAGAAATCCGCCCACATTGCGGTCGTCAATGAATAGGTCGGCATTGATCTTCCGGCTTACATTTTTATCAAGCACTTCTTCCGGGTAGCTAGCATTCACGGCATAAAACCGAATGCCCTTCTGCTCGCAAAAGTCTACGGCATCTTCCAGATACTTGCCTGCTCGGTAGGTCCAGAGTATTAATTTATGCCCTTTTTTTTCCAACTCCTTGAGCGTATCAAACGCAAAAAGCATCTCTGCGCCGATCTCTGGGTACGCATGCTCTACGATGGTACCATCAAAATCTACAGCGATTACAAGGCTATCTTCCGAAATCATTAAATGACGATGCTAAATAAGCCACAAAAATATGAAATTTAAACGGCGGCACCTGAAAGTGGCCTTGATGCTTAATCTTGAAGCACCGTAAATTCTACCCTGCGATTTTTGGCGCGACCATTATCTGTATTATTAGTCGCTATGGGTTTGGTGCTTCCGTATCCTTTGGAGCTCACTCTTTCGGGTTCTACCTTTTCATCCAAGAGATAGTCTGCCACGCTCTTGGCTCGGGCGGAGCTCAATTTTTGATTATAATCATTGGTACCCATAGCGTCGGTATGGCCGCCTATCTCGATATGGAGATGGGGGTAATCGCTGAGTATGTCTACCAGTTTTTCGAGCTCGGTCTTAGACTCAGGTAGGAGTGTGGCCTTGTCAAACTCGAAGAAGATATTGGCAAGCGTGATCGTATTTCCCACGCGGTAGTTGATGCTATCCAGCTTGATTTCGGTGGTCGAGATTGTTTTGGCCTTGGCCAGAATTACCTTCGGGCGCGGTGGTGTGCTTGATCTCGGCTCTGGCGTGAGCGCTTCTTCTGGGCCGGCCCTCCGCACGAGTACATCATCTATATAATAATATGCGCCGCCTTCGCCATCGGGAAAATCAGTGGTGGCGGTAGCATCATCTTGATAGAAATTCCCGATCAATAAGTAATGCATATCTTCTTGAGCTTCAAATACTCCTGAGATTTTCTTCCAACTGTTCCAACGGGATTTCACTATCTCATCTTCATTTATCTGGGGGGTAATAACCACCGGCATACGGTCTCTGGTGATAATGGCAGAGTCGGTAAAGAGCATCCCCAGATTATTACTGGCTCGATCTGATTTTACCGCGCGGCTCGCATAAAACTCCGCGTAGTAGCGCTCCCCTTTTTTCAGGCTTGTATCGAGCCTTACCATGAGGTATTCATGCCAGAAGGTTTCCGTGCCGCCCTTGCCATAGGTTTTAATACCGGCCATATTATCTCCATTTCGCGGGCCTTGCTTGCCAGAGCTGTGCTTGGTGGGGTTAGACCAACAGTTGGGCTTGAGTCTAAGACTTAATATATCGGGAGTAGTCTCCGTGGGGGAGTCCCAAGATGCTATTGCTTCCATATATTTTCTTCCGTTCTGGTTCCAGCCGCAATACGTGCGCGACAGGTTTTCGAAACCACTATTGGGCACATAGTTGGCGTAGGCCCTCGTTTCAATAAAATTTTCCAAGATTTGGGCCGATGCTGTTTTTGACAGCGCGAGGTTGATCAAGAGGATACTAAGCAGGTAGACGAATTTCATAAGTTTTCCACAAAAGTTCAGTTTAGCAAGAGATCAAAATTAATGGAGTCGCACGTCATTACAGGTATTGGCCGAATATTCTTTCATCAGCAGACTGTGGATAATGACCAGCTGCGCCAACGAGCGCAAGCAGCCGTGGGGTTTATATTTGCCTACCCAGAGCCAGAATACGATCATGTTTCGGATTTTAAAATTTATATTCCTGCCTTTTTTCTTTTTCGCCTGGAGCGCTGACGTGCTGTATGCACAAGAAGCAGAGCCGTTTTCATGTTTCTCGGCTCAAGAAATTCACTTTCCTATCGACAACAATGATTTCTCAAAAAGTAAAGTCTTAAAAGGGGATAAATCGTACAATGCGATGTATTACCTCTATGAAGATAAACGCTCCTTTTGGTATAAATTTATTGCCGATCGGGATATAACCATCAATTTTTCCGTGAGTCCGACCAACGATAATGACAGCTATCGCGCCGTGGTTTTTGATTATGGAAGCCCAGATTTTTGTGAGCGTCTGATAGGGGATGGGCTGCAACCGGTCAAACTTCAAAGGCAACCCATTATTTTAGGAAACGGACAGATTATTTATAAAAATCAAGCCAATTTAGCCAAAGGTGATACGCTTTACGTATCGGTATTGAGTTTGAATTTGGATGATTGTGGCCACTTTTTATATTTGGAATCCGAAGGGCAGAGCATCTCTTTCAACGCTATCCACCAGCCATGTTATAATTTTGATTACCTCGAAATACCTGATTTTAGTACGGCCAGAAAGATGGGGCCAGATGTCGAAATGGATTTTGATCGGGTGCGCAACGAGAAGAAATTCTCAGAAGAGGGCACTGTGGTTTTTGATGCCCTTAAAACGATTGAAATCCAGAGTAAGGAAGATGATTTTATTTCGGTCGGGGACAAGCTGGTGCTCAATGAAGTATTCTTTTACAGCAATACCTACGCCTTTAAACCAGATGCTGATCTAGAGCTAGACCAGTTGGTAGATTTCCTTTTGGCAAATGCCACAGTAGAGATAGAAGTGCAAGGTCATTCGGCCAATAGCACGGCCGAGATACGGCCTGATCCGAACTTTAAATCGCAAGGAAAGGCTTGGAATTTTAAGGGGTCGGCATTTCAACTCAGTGAGAAACGCGCAGAAGCGGTGCGAAATTATTTGATAGATAAAGGGATTTCTAAAAAACGGCTTACGGCAAAAGGGTACGGCGATAGCCAAAAACGGGTGAAGGACGCCACATCTTTTGAAGACTTTGAGAAGAATATGCGGGTCGAAGCCTTAGTAATTAAGCAATGAGATTATTCATTCTTGCATTGGTTTCAACGCTATTCGCATCTTGCGTATCGCACGAGAAGGTCACTTATTTTAATACTATTTCAGATGCGAATGGAGGATCACTAAGCGTGCCGCCGCCCCCCCAAGTAGAATTCCAAAGGAGCGATATTCTGGAGATTGGCATCTCTAGCGTAAGTACCGAAGCTGCAGCCTACTTCACCCAGGCAGGCTCGGATGTAGATAAAAAGTACGCTGGAAATACCTATCAGATCGGAGCTGATGGAACGATTATTTTGCCCCTTATAGGTGCCGTAACGGTAGCCGGAAAAAAGAAGGAAGAAGTAGAAGGTATTTTGCGCGAAGCCCTTTTGGAATATTTGCAAAAACCGAGTGTAAATGTGCGCCTTGCGAGCTTCAAAATCACCATTTTGGGAGAAGTGGAGACTCCAGGCGTCTATGGAATCCCCGAAGCGCAGGTCACCATTTTTGAAGCCCTGGGAATGGCCGGCGATCTTACCATCTACGGTAAGAGAGATAATGTTTTGATCGTACGTGGCACGGGTGAGCAGAAGTCCTATCAACGCATTAGCCTGAACGATACATCGATATTTGCATCCGAGTATTTTTACTTGCACAATGGCGATCTGCTCTACGTCGAACCATCGAAAGGAATAACGTCAAAAGACGATAATGCTTACCGTATCTTGCCACTTGTGATAAGCGCCCTGACCTTTGCCGTGGTCGTAATTGGTTTAACACAATAATATGGAGCCAACCAATTTAAATCAGCAAAGGCGACCAGAATCGGAGCTGAACATTCGTGGTTTGATCGCCAGCTATCTGCGCTATTGGTATCTATTTGCGATAGCGCTGGTGCTCGCTTTTTTTGGAGCCAAGTATTATAATTGGTATAAAAATCCGGTTTATGCCATCACCGCCAAGCTCTTGGTAAAAGATGAAAATGCAACCAAGAACAGGCTCTTGCAGCAGCTCGACTCAGAGTTGCCTTCAAAAAATATAGAAAATGAGATCGAGATTCTTCGCTCGCATAACCTACTGGCCAAAGCCCTTGATGAACTCGAGTTTGACGTGTCTTATTTCCTCGTCGGAAATGTAAAAGTCTCGGAAGTTTATAAGGATTGCCCATTTAAGGTGATCATTGACCAACTGGATTATGCGGCTTATTACCAGAGTTTCATGGTGCATATCGTCGATTCCGAATATTATCAGTTCACCTATGAGTCGGGAGACGATACCCGCTTATTTGAGGCTAGGTTTGGCGAGGAGCTGGATATGGGTCTCGGAACTATTTCGCTCATACGAAGAGAGAATTTTCCAAGTGGCGAACTGGCTACATCCGACTATACCAAGCGCAATTATAAGCTCTCCTTTAACACGATTGCTTCAAACCAAAACAAATATTTATCGCGTCTATCGGTGGGGCTCACCCGCGCCCAGAGTACTATTTTGCAAATAAGTGTAGAAGATCCGGTGCCACAAAAAGGCTTAGACTTCGTGAATACACTCGTGCAGGTATACTTAGAAAATGATGTAAACCTGAAGAATAAGGCATCTGCTGCCACGGCCGTCTTTCTAGATGACCAGCTCAATACCATCACTGAAGACTTGGATCAAATAGAATCCAATAGGGAGAATTACAAGGTTTCGAAAGGAATAATAGACCTCGAATCGGAATCTAAAATGGTGCTCGAAAACATCCGTGATATCGATGCGCAGAAGGCCATCAATGACGCACGTTTCAATATGACGCAGCAGCTTGAAAAGTATATCTCTGAAAATAGTGATTTGCGCGATTTGGCTCCTGCGGCGCTCGATATAGATGACCCTTTGCTCATAAAATTGATCAATAAACTATCTGAACTTCAAGGACAGCGGGAGTCCATCATCAATGAGAGTACCCCAAGCGCGCCTCAGCTTATCCCGCTGAATGCAGAGATAGAGCTCACCCGGGCATCACTATTGGAAAACACCCGAAATATTAAAAAGAGCTATCAGCGAAAGGCTGCCGAGCTAGAGTCAGACATCCGTAAGTATAAGAACCGGATAGAGCTTTTTCCCACCACGCAGCGTGAGCTTCTGGGCATAGAGCGACGGTTCAGAATTCAAGAAAGCCTGTATATTTTCTTGCTAGAGAAGCGGGCCGAACTTGCCATCTCCCTTGCCGCCACTGAGAGCGACACCCGCATCGTAGATTCTGCCCGGGTTTTGCCAGGCCCTATCAGTCCCGTGCCACAGCGAGCATTTTCCATCGCTTTGTTACTGTCTTTTTTAATTCCTGTTTTACTCATTATTGGCATCGAAAAATTAAATGATCGAGTTAAGGATATTGGCATCATCCGCCGGATTACCAATATTCCAATACTCGGCATTATACGTTTCAATAGGCATGATTCGGCACTCGTGCCCATCGATCAGCCGCGCTCTTCTATCGCCGAAGAGTACCGAAGTATACGCACCAACCTTAGCTTTTTTGGCCATGGCGATAAGTCTACTGTCATCATGGTCACTTCTTCCATCGGTACGGAAGGAAAGACCTTTACCGCCATGAATATGGCCGCAGTCATGGCGGCTTCGGGTGCGAAAGTGGTCTTGGTAGGGCTCGATATGCGCAAGCCGCGTATTGTAGATGATTTCTTCCTTGAGAATTCCTTGGGTTGTAGCAATTATCTGAGCGGCAATAAGTTAATTGGCGAAGTAATTCAGCCTTCGGGCAAAATAGATTCTTTGGATATTTTGCCTTCAGGCCCTGTGCCGCCCAATCCATCAGAACTTATCATGTCGCCGGCCATGACTGAGCTGATCGAAGAGCTGAAACTTCGCTACGAAAAAATAATCATCGACACTCCCCCGATCGGGCTGGTTTCCGACGGATTGATCTTGGCGAAATATGCCGACAGCACCCTATTCGTAGTGCGCGACGGGGTGACCAAGAAAGCACACTTGACTCAGGTAAATGACCTTTACGAAAAAGACCAGCTTAACCATGTAGGGATAGTCTACAATGCCGTGCGCCGAAGAAATGCCGCCTATGGGTACAATACTGGCTATGGATATGGGTACGGCTATGTGTATGGTTCTGAGTACGGTAATTATTTTGAAGATGATTCTGAAGGCTTGAATCTCTTTAAAAAGTGGGTTAAGCGCTTCCGCAAAAATGATTGAGCGCTTTCTCTCGCGACTTGTAGATCCTGCCGACAAAAGGGGTAATAAAGCCCTTAAAAATATTGCCTTTTCGGCAGGTCTAAAAGCGATAAATGCTGCCATAAGTTTTATAATAATTCCGCTTTATCTCAGCTACCTTACCGAGATTTCTTTTGGTATTTGGCTTACCGTGAGTGCGGTGATTAATTGGTTCAACTTTTTTGATCTCGGCTTGGGCAACGGCTTAAGAAATCGGTTTGCAGAAGCGCGCGCAGCAGAAGATCATCGGCTCGCGCGGCAATATGTGAGCACGACCTATGCCATCCTCGCCATTATCTCGGGCGCACTCCTTTTGGTTTTTCTCATGGCACATCAGTTTATAGACTGGTCGGTAATTTTTGCCACCCCCGATTATTTAAAGCAGGACGTGAACCACATGGTTCTTATTTTGGCCGTTTTATTTTGTCCGCAGTTTGTTTTGCAATTAATCAAAATGATACTTACGGCCGATCAACGGCCGGCGGCGGCCAGTGTGATGAACACTTCTGTCAATGTGCTTCAGTTGGCAGCACTTTATCTTTTAACCTTTGCGGGAGAAGGCAGCCTATCAAAATTGGCGCTCGCTATGGCGCTTATTAATTTATCGATCCCTATTCTGGCCACCATTTATTTTTTCCAGAAGGAGTATGCAGAGTATAGCCCCCAATATTCTCATATTGAATTCAGCTTTTCGAAAGATTTAATGGGTTTGGGTTTTACGTTTTTCATTTTGCAAGGCGCGGCGCTGGTTGTATTTATGACTGATAATTTGATCATTACCCAAGTGCTTGGGCCAGAAGAAGTTCCGGCGTATAATATATCATACCGCTATTTTAATTTATTGGTGGTATTTTTTGGTTTGGTCACCACTCCTTTTTGGTCGGCCTTTACCGAAGCCTTCGCAAAGAAGGATATGGGCTGGATCAAGCGCGTAATGCAGCGTCTTTTGAAAGTCTGGTTTGCAGTCGCATTACTTGGTTTTGGGGCTTATTTTCTCTCACCTTGGGTATATGAATTTTGGATCGGCAGTGAAGTTATAATTCCCAATGTGCTTAATATCTCTATGTTGTTTTGGGTCTTGGCATCTACAGGATTAAGTATTTACGGTACATTTCTGAGTGGGGTGGGCAAGCTTCGTCTTTCAGTGATTCACGCCCTTACGGTGATGGTCATCAATATTCCGCTTTCCATTTGGTTGGCTGGTTTTCCCAAATTGGGAAGTGCCGGAGTGATATTGGCAAGCCTTATCTGCGTTTTGCTCAGGCTATTTTATCAGCCGGCACAGGCATTTAAAATTATGAATGGAACGGCCAAGGGGGTGTGGGATAAATAAGGTGCAAGGTTTTTTATTTCTAAATAAAATAATCCTTTTCCGCTTGCGTCGATTTTAATTCTGGGTGTTCCATGAATACTCTGTGATTGTCTTCCTTATAATAGACCTTGATCTTCTCTGTGAGCATAGTATCAAATCCGAAACTTTTTGAGCCGTTCATTCGGTGTTCAATAAACCGAAGTTTGACACTGTAAATCGAAGTGGGCAGAAGCCGCTTCCACTTATTCAATATTTTGATAAGCCGGAGCTGCCGCGCTGAAAGGCTCCGGTTTACTTTCTGGTCGTTGAAGGCCATTCCGGGCGCATGGAAGCCTAGGGAGTCGGATAGCAATTTTAAGAAGCGCTCTTGATTGGATTTAAAATCTTCAAATAGTACGAGATGTACTTTCTTGAACTGACCTTTATACAGTGCAATAAGTGAAGAATATAGAAAGGGCTCTGTACTTTCTGCAGGTTCAAAACTTGGATAAAGCGGCTGATGAATAGAAACGGCGCTATCGGAGAATCGCAGAAATTCTTCGGGACTCGCTGTGCTCCCGGCATACACACCAAGGGCATAAAGAGATTGCAGTAAGCTCAGTTGATTTCTCAGTACCAAAATAATTTCTGCTTCTGGAAATATAGCTTTCAAGCGTAAGGCAGTCCTTGTGCGGTTTGTAGCGTTTAGGTAAAGGGTCTGCCCGATGAAGAGCTCATTGGAGAGTATGCTATTTTGATCGTTCATATGGGCGAGCGCCGCTTTTATTTCCGGTTCATTATAGTTTGACTCGTCCTGATAAAGGATTTTTTGAAATGTGGCACTATATTGACTTTCGGCGACACCATAGAATCTAAAACCTTCTATTTTCGGAAAAAATTCTCGCTGTAAGAAAGTGCTCGCCGCACGGGGCATCCCAATATGTATGATCGTACGCATCAGCGTCAAATCTATGAAAACCTTCCAGCTATCTGCTATCTTTGGCGATATGCATGATGCTGCGATATGTATGACGGCCACCATTCGTCCTGCCACGGTGCTGGTGAGCAGAACCGATGTACAGGCGCGACTGAACGATTATAAATCCTGCATTTCGTTCTACCTCGCAGAAACCGATCTTCTCATCTATTTCTTAGAAAATTCAGATTATGATTTATCCGGTGATAAAGATTTTGAGTGCTTTTCTAAGAATTCCCGTTTTGAATTAATTCGGATAGCACCACATCCCGATCAAAGTAGAGGGAAGGGTTTTCAGGAGTTTTATATTCTTGATTATTTCGTTGCCCATACCCTACATCACAAAGCTTTGATTAAGGTAACGGGCAGGTACATTGTTCGAAATATTAATTCGATTTTAAACCGGGTTTCTCTACCGCTGAGCATTGATTTGCATCAAAAGATGAAAGTGGCCATTACCGGATTTTTTATAATTGATGCTACAGTTTACCGGGATCATATCATGGGGATTTATGCCGAAGTAAATGATCTTTCTGGTTATTTTATCGAGCACGCTTTCTATGACACGATTCTATCGCGCGGCTTAATTGATGCATGTGAACTGCTGCCCGAAAATCCAAAGTATGAAGGCATATCTGGAAGCTATGGCCAAAGTTTGCACCGCAATAAATATAAAATGATGGCACGCAGCATAGAGCGAAAGTTGAACCGAAGTCTAGGAATCCGAAAATTTTTAATTGAATATTAATGCGTTGGCTTACCTATTTCCCAGAAATCCATAATGTGCATCTCACTAAAGATTTGGGTCTTATTCCATTTTTTATTCAAGAAGCGGTAGGATGGGAAGCCAAGTTGGTAGCACGCTTTCCAGAGGCTAGCTATCCATCGCTCAAGACCGAAGTGGATGGCTTGAAAATCGAAATATTAGACGATTCTGGAACTTTCTTTTTTGCAGAAAAAGAAGTACTTCATTATATCGAAGACCATGCCAGCCAAATAGATGTGCTCAATCTCTATCACCTGAGCCGCCACACGTTGATCTATGGGGTGGTATATAAAAAGCATAATCCTAATGGTAAAATTTACTTGAAATTAGACGGTTATAATTCCCAGCTTAAGCATAGGAAAAGGTATGCTAAGTCGGCTTGGAAAAATGTTTTGCTCAAGCGCGCTGAGCGGCGATTTTTTAAGGCGGTCGATCTCATATCTATCGAAAACCGGAAAGGACTTGCCATCGCGCGCAAGACCTATCCGAGGTTAAAAAATAAGCTCATATACTTGCCCAACGGTTGCAATGACCTCTATCTAGACAAACATTTTGAACAGCCTTTTACAAAAAAGAATATTATTTTATCTGTCGGAAGACCAGGTAGTCCGGATAAGAATTATGAACTTGTTCTTGCAGCGATATCGATGGTTGAGCTTGATGGCTGGCAAATGGAAATAATTGGCCCAATGACTGAAATATTTTCAGCATATTGGGAAGTTGTGCAGTCGAAATACCCGGTCATCACTAAAAAAGTCAAATTTTTAGGAGAGGTAGTAGATCGTCAGAAACTATATCAAAAATATTCGGAAGCAAAGGTGTTTTTTCTCCCATCGCACGTTGAATCATTCGGGATTTCCTATGCCGAAGCGCTTTATTTTGGATGCATCTTGGTAGGGCATAGCGGCATGTCTGCCTATGATGATTTATCTGCCAATGGAAAGTTTGGAACCTACTATCGGGATAACGATCCTGCAAGTTTCGCAAAGGCGTTAAAAGCTGCTTGCAATAAGTCGGGAGAACCTGGAATGGCAGATGAAATCTCAGCTCACTCGAAGCAGCATTTCCAATGGAGTGGCATCGTCAACAATTTAAAAAATCGATTGGAAAATGCTTGAGCCCACTCCGCTTCTTTCGATCGTGACCGTATGTTTTAATTCAGAAAAAACCCTAACGAGAACCTTGCAGTCTGTTTTGACAAGATGATAAGCGGTTTGAATCCATCATTATAGACGGTGGAAGCACGGATGGAACGCTCGAAATAATAGAAGATTTCTTTGCACTGAATAGCTCGGTTATTTCCCATCCCGACGCAGGGATTTATGATGCAATGAATAAAGGAATCGCCATCGCCAAGGGAGCCTATATATCTTTCTTAAATAGCGATGATGCCTACCCGCCCGATACGGTGAGAGCCGTATTGCAGGCATTTGAAGATTCGGATGCCGATATTGTTTACGGCAATATTACAAAGGAAAGGGAAATCGGAAACCAAGTTTTTTATCGAGATGAGAAGCCTGATCTGCACACCATGAAATCGACGATGGGGGTTTTTCATCCGTCTACATTTATGAAGCGCACGCTATTTAAAAGTTTGGGTAGTTTTGATCTTCGGTTTAAATTGGCTGCCGATTACCACTGGTTTTTGAAGGCTTACTTAGCAAAGGCTAAATTCCATTATTTAGAGAAATCTTTAGCTATTTTCAATGTTGGCGGTATTTCCAATTATTCTTGCGAGAGCTATCGGGAAGCTATTATGATTCAGACGGAGCTAGATACTGGAACTTCAGATGCGATGGAACTACTTTACGCGCAGTGCCAAAAGAAAATGAGAAGGCAGCGTATCGTGGCGAGCATTGCGCGACTGCCCATCTTAAAGTCCATTTATTTCCATCTACTTAAAAAACGCTGGCAGTGAGTAGATTTTTGGAATATGTGCTTGCCGGCAGGTATCGGTGGAATGGTTTTCTTTTAAAATTTTACTTGTACCTGCTCGGATGTAAATCGGGTAAAAACCTGAGATGTCTTTCCTTTCCTGTCTTTCGCGATATCCCCAAAGGAAATATCGTATTAGGGGATAGCGTGGTGCTCGGAAGAAAAGTGATTTTTGAACTTACGAAAACGGGTGCCTTACATCTTGGTAATCACACTGTGATCGGCGATAATGTGCGGCTCAGTTCGGCGGCCAAAATTTGGATGGGCGATTATAGCGGTATCGCCGAAAACAGCAGTATTCGCGGAAGCTTTCATCAACTGATGAAAAGCGAAAATTATATGCGGCAACCCTCGATCGCAGATGATATTTACATCGGGAGAGATGTTCTGATCGGAGCAAATAGCCAGATCCTGCTCGGTGCCGATCTTCCCGATGGCGTGGTGATCGGTGCACTTTCTTTGGTCACGCGGAAGGAAAAACTGCATCCCTATTCTATATTTGCCGGCTCGCCTGCAAGACATATTGGCGACCGCCAATGAACACTACCGAAGTAAAGGCATTTTTTGAAAAGACGGATGTCTATCTCACCTATAATTATAATCTTCGAATCAGGGCCGAGACGGTCGGGTATTTTATTCGCGATCTGAAATTTCAGGCTGTTCTGGATATGCCCTGCGGCACTGGTGACATCTCCGCTCCATTTCTGGAAAAGTTCCAGCATCTTACCATGATGGATTTTTCCAGCAATATGATCGCTACGTCAAAGCGTAAATTTTCTGAAAATGAACAAGCAAAACTGACATTCATAAATGGTGATTTTTATAGCCACGATTTTCAGGGTGAAACCTTCGACCTGGTGATGAATATTGGAATTCTGGCACATATCGAAGAGCCATTAAAGTTTCTGGATGAATCGATGAACTTGGTTAGAAAAAACGGCTATTTGATTATTCAAAATACCGATTGCGATCATTGGTTTGCTAAGCTGATTCATCTCTATTTAGGCCTACGCCGTATGGTGGGTAAGGATAAATACAAGCTCAATAAGGTGGCGCAGGCCGAGCTGGTGAAGCGTATCGAGCAAGCCGGATTTAAGCGGGTCGACTCATTTCAATACAATCAATCCTTCCTCGGTCTTTCGCGTTTTTTCAATAATGATCTAAAGTATAAGCTTACGCGAAAATATTTCGGGTATGCAGGGGATAATAAGCGTGCGAAGAGCGGCAGCGATGCTACATTTTTTTTTCAGAAAGTATAGAAAAGGTAAAGTGTTCGATCCTGTCAAACGCTTTTGGCTATTTCCGTTCGATGCTGTCGAACGAATATCAACCATGCTGTTTGTTGCCATCGCACGAGCCCTTCTCCGTAACTTCCGACATGTGGATGCCTTGAAGGTCGATTTTTTATGAAGAAGCAAAATATGCCTGCCCCAATTCTTATTCTCTTTAATATTCATAGATTTTGAAAGTATTAATGATACCGGAGAGCTTTCCTACGGAGCTTGACCCCATTGCTGGGATTTTCATCAAAGATCAAGTTAAGGCCATCTCAAGCTTTGCCACCGTTGCGATTTTTAATACCAACCCATGGTATCGCGGGGTCTATGAGCAAGTTCCAGATTCGCGCCAGTATGATTTTCATCAATTTTCAAATAAGCCGCCGAGCATTTTAAAACCGATCGCCTATAGGTGGTGGGAGCGGCAATCATTCTTATTGGCAAAAAAAATTCCCAAGCCGGACATCATTCATCTTCATGGCGCTACCCTTCGCGGGCCATTGGCTATCCGCTTGGCATTTTACTGGTCTATCCCTTTGGTGATAACCGAACATACGGGGCCGTGGAGTGCCATTGCTGGTAAGCGTCACTTATTCTTGCGTGCCAAAAAAGTGCTTGAAAAAGCGGATGTCGTGCTCGCCGTAAGCGATCATCTCCGACGGGAAATCCTAAATAGCGGTATCGATCCTGTCCAGATCAAAGCTTTGGGCAATCCGGTCGACACCGCGTTCTTTACCTTGCGTAAATTCGAGCTGACTGCCACGAAGACCATCCTATATATCGGGCGGCTCGATCCTTTTAAGGGTGCTATGCGGACACTTCGCGCTTTCGCCAAAGCGACTGATAGAATGTCGGGCTATCGACTCATGATCGCTGGCGCAGGTTTAGAAGCTCCTGATATTGAATCTTATATCTCGGATCATAAGCTGGAGCACAAAGTTGAATTTTTACCTATTTCACAAAGCCGAGAAGAGATGCGCAGCCTTTTCCACCGTGTTTCCTTTTTGGTATTCCCGAGTCTCTTTGAGAGTTTTGGTTTGGTGGCAGCGGAGGCAATGTCTACCGGATTGCCAGTGCTCATTACCGATAGAACCGGTCCCAAGGACTATTCAGATTTCGATAATTCAATTGCCATTGATCCCGAAGATGTTGGTGCCATAGCCGATGGAATGGTGGCCATGACAAAAAAGCTAGACGGGTATAATCCGGTAGCGATCAGCCAAGAAATGCACGCTAAATATGGTGTCGCCGCTTATGCAAATGCGGTTCGTGCCATTTATGAAACGCTAGCTGGATAAAGCTTTTTGAAATGACCATCCTGCGAAAAAAGGGCTCGCCATGCCGTTGATGAGCCGAGCGAAGGATCATAGACAGCCGCTTAGGTATTGTTCGGTTTAAGATCTATTTTACCGATCGGGTATCTCTCTTGCCTTCTGTTTAAAATTTGCCCATCAAGTTTTTCGCATCCGTATTATTGGCTTTTTTATTTCTAGTAGTATTGCAATTTAACTTTTAGCAATGTGTGGGATTTTTGGCCTTTGGAATTTTGAGTCTGCGCGTGGAGAGCATCTTCATGAAGCCTCCCATCTATTGCGGCACCGCGGTCCGGATGATGAGGGGATTTTAATTTTTAATCACCAGGGCGCCAGTCGATTTTCGGGGAGTGATACCAAAGCTGGCGACCATCCAAAGCTCCCGCCAGATGAGCCATGCGCCAATGTACTGCTGCATAGGCGCTTGGCGATCATTGATCTGAGCGATGCCGGCCATCAGCCCATGTCACTAGATGAGAGGCGCTTGCACCTTGTGTTCAACGGGGAAATCTATAATTTCAAAGAGCTCATCAGAGCGTACCAATTGGAGCCGAAGACGGATAGCGATAGCGAAGTAATCTTATTGCTTTACCGCAAAATAGGTGTTGAAGCGTTTTCGAAATTCCGCGGCATGTGGGCCTTTGCGTTGCTCGATCTTGAAAAAAATGAACTTCTTTTATGCCGTGATCGCTTTGGAATAAAACCCCTTTATTTTCTTCAGAAAAATGATGGTCTGGCCTTTTCCAGCGAAGTGAAACCACTTCTTTCATTGCCAAACGTAAAAGCCGAATGGCCGCTTGACAAGATTCTCCAATTTTTGGTTTACGGCGCTACTTCCGATCCTTTTGAAACGTTCTTTGAAGGGGTATTGCCGGTAAAGCCGGGGACATTTCTTCGATTTGATCTCGCAAATTTGCACCAGCACGAAGGCCGTTTCTATCAACTTCGGGAAAGTGTGCTGGCCGGGGATGCTTCGTGGGGAAGTTTTGCCGATCGATTTGGCGAAAGCCTGAGTGAGCATCTTATAGCCGATGTAGAAATAGGTTCATGCCTGAGTGGTGGCCTGGATTCCAGCCTTATAGTGGCCGAGGCGTCGAAACATGCACCTGGTAAGTTCAAGACGTTCACCTGTAGCTTTCCCGGCGAAGCAATCGATGAAGCCAGCTACGCCAGAATGCTCGACCGCGATGGCAATCTGGAGCAGCACTTTGCCACGCCAACGGCTTCTGACTTTATGAGCCAGTTCGATGCGCTTGTTTTAGCGCAGGAGCGACCGTTTGGATCGGCATCTATTTTTGCACAATATGCCGTGATGGAGCTGGCGGGATCCCGCGGCGTCAAGGTACTGCTCGATGGGCAGGGCGCCGATGAGATATTGGGCGGCTATTATCCATTTGCCGGGGCATACCTCGTATCCCTGCTCCGAAAGGGGAAGTTGAGAAAATACAAAAAGGAGATCAAGGCGCTCAAGTCCAACTTCAATCCAAATATGGGCACGGCCATGCTCCGCGCTGCTTTTTACGGCCTGCCCCAGAATTTTCAATCGATGACACGCCAGAAGGGGCGGCTCGGTTACGAGCTGATTTCTGAAAAATACAAGGCTAGGGCAGCCATCCTAGAATCGCCGCAGCGTGGCGCGACCGATTTCCAAGAATTAGGGCTGCGCAGTGTAGAGTTTGGGCTCTATGAACTATTGCATTACGAAGATCGGAATGCCATGCATTTCAGTATTGAAAGCAGGGTGCCTTTTCTTGACCACCGCGTGGTAGAGTGGTCGCTTGCGCAAGCTCCCGAAGTAAAGATCGTGAACGGATGGACGAAGTATCCCATACGTCAAATGCTTGATAAAGAATCGTATAAAGAGCTGGCATGGCGAAAGGATAAATTGGGTTTCGTAGCTCCGCAAGCGCGATGGCGCGACGAATTGCGCAATGAGATGGTTGCATTGATTGATCGGATCGATCTACCCGAAGTATTCGATAAAGTGGCATTGCGAAATCTTTTTCTACAGAAATTGAACAAGCCCGCCGAGCAAACGGAGTTTTGGAGGGTCTTTGCGCTTTTGCGTTGGCTAGAGCTGTTTAAGATCACATTGATATGACTCAAAGTACGTGCATACCGATAGGCTCGATCGACGTGATAAATTCAATGATCGCATAAGGTGAAAATAGCAATCGTCTGCGGTCATTTTATTCCGAAGCTCGGGTATCTGGAAGTACATCTTGCACGCGCTTTGCACATGCAAGGCCATAAGATCATGGTCATTACATCTACTTCCATTCCCGCCTACGCCCGTGGGTTGGCGAGCGATTTTGGCGCCGATCCAGATGGGATCAAGGTAGTGCGGCTCAAGCCAAAATTTGAGCTGGGGCAGGTGGTGGTGGCCGGTGGTATTGAGAAGGCACTATTGGGTTATAGCCCCGATAGGGTCATCGTGATCGGACTTGGTAAGCGATTTCCGAAGCCTTTATACGATCTTGATTTTGAAACGATTACCCTTCTAGGCGATAATTCGCATTCGTATGTCAAGCAAGGCTGGAAGAATAGAATGTTTTTTAACCTTTTTAAAAGGTCGACCTATAAAAAAGCCATTGCGAAGAGCAGCGCCTTGGTAGCTTACACACCGGAGAGTTTTCAGGCTTCCGCCAAAATGGTAGGAGGCAAATACAGAAACAAATTAATGCAGCAAAATGCATTTATCAGTCTCGGCTTTTGGCCACATGAATTTTATTTCAATCCCGATTTTAGGTATGCCAAGCGTGCCGAATTGGGTTTTTCACCTGAAAGTAGGGTCATGATCACAGCCACGCGGCTCGTGCCCGAGAAGAAGTTGGAATCCCTTATTGGTTTATTTGCCAGCCTTCCCGCGCATTATATCTGGCTCATAGTTGGGAGCAAAGGCGATCATTATTCCGTAAAATTTGAAGCAGCATTGAAGCAGATGCTCCATCCTTCGCGGTTTAGGGTACTTCCATTTGCCGATAAGGCAGCCCTTAAGAAGCTTTATAATGCTTCCGACGCGGCACTCTACACCGTGCCGGCCATCTCTATGCTCGAAGCAGCCGGGACTGGATTGCCCTTAATCATCCCGACCGATAAAAGCACGGAGCAGCTCGCTGCCGGCGGCATACCTGTAATGGAGTTTAAGGCCGACCTCGAACCATTGATGGCGGCGCTGGGCGGGCTGGATGTTTCCGATCGCAAAAGACTCGAAAACGCACGTCGTGCAGGCGAGAATTTCGGATGGCCAAAAATCGCTACCCACCTAATGGCCTTCGAGATGACGACGGAGCATTAGGACAGTCACGATCAGAGAAGCTCGGCTTCGTTGATAATTAAGTGCTGCAAACTTCCAAATGCTTGCGTCTACCTGTTTTCTTTGCAGCCAGAATAGCTACTCGATCTGTGACTTTTAAGGAATGGCGTATTTGGATTGGCGAATTGCCCTGGCTGCTAAAATGGTTTCCTATTTTCGTGTTGCTCAGGCCATTGGTTGACAATCTTTATTTTTTAAAAGATGTGAGCCCCCTTATTTCACCGCCTTATATCGTCGGGGTGTTGACGCCTATTTTGGCAGTTGCTGCCATGCTCACTTATCGCCCACCGAAGTTTATCGCCCTCGATAAAGCCTATTTGTACTGGTCTGCCATATTGGTCTTGGGCGCGTTGTTCCTTCTTTTTTTTGATCCGCTCTCATTGCTTTCCATCGAGTTTGTGCTGAAGCTCACCATGCCGGTCTATCTGTTTTTCTTCTTGCGCCGGTTTATTACGGATTTGCGGGATCTGCACGGCGTGCTCACGAGTTTTCTCTACTCCGGTATTTTTGTTGCAGGGCTGCTCTTATTCGAATTGGTCGTAAATCCTATCGGTGTTGAAGCGAGTAGGGGCTTACAGCGTATTCAGGCCAGCTTTGGCGATGTGGTAAGCTACGGGATGTACATCACCTTTTCACTCATCGTGGCCAGCTATTTCTTTTTTTCGCGCCAGCATTTGGTTTCTTTTTCCAAGCGGGCATTATTGCTTGGTGTCGTGGGTGTATTAGCGCTTCTGGCGCTCGTTAATATTCATCATACCGCGACGTACACTGTCTTTTTGCTGCTTGTTTTGCTCTTTCTGGTTTTCAATTTGCAGGCCAGAAACCGCTCTGCGGCATTTGGCCTGATCTTGATTATTGGCCTTATTTCTTTTTGGTGGGGCAGCGATCTGGTGGCCGAGAAGCTTACCCCACTTGTAGAAACCGACATCGAGGTATATACGGGTAGCCAAGACAGCGATAGATTGCTACATGGCCGTGTGGGCCGCTGGCGCATTATGCTCGATCAGTTTTCGGGAGAGTCGGTCATGGTTCAGTTTTTTGGCTATCCACTCAAGTTTACTTCGGTATACCAATTCATAGGTATTGGATCGCATAATGATTTTGTCCGGGTTCTATTCGCCACCGGTATAGTTGGCTTGGCCATCTATATTTATTTTTTGATCTCCGTCTGGCTCCGCATAAGGGTATTGCCCATAGCACAGCGTTATCTTTTGATGACTACTTTTGCGGCCTTGCTGTTTTATAGTATCAGCGTTACGCCTACATTCTACGCCCCGTTCATGTATTTTGCCTTGAGCATCTTTGCCTTTGCGGCCTTGCCCGATCATAAACTTACTCAGTGGAGAAACCGCGCATATTGATACTCGGCAAGTTGCCCCCGCCCCTGATGGGGCCAGCGCTGGCTACAGAGATCATCCTGAACTCTAGGTTGCGGGACGATTTTGATCTCCATCATTTTGATACCCGTCTAAATAGTGACATAGCTGGGATGGGAACCTTCAAATGGTCTAAAGTTGCAGCCCTCGCCAAGCAGTACAAGGCGTTCAAAACCCTGTTGAAGGATATTCGCCCCGATCTGGTTCTCATACCCATAAGCCAGACTACTGGTGGCTTCATCAAAGATGCACCATTTATAAGGTTGGCAGCTAGGTCGGGTGCAAGGGTGCTGCTGCAATTACGGGGTAGCGCTTTCTTAAATTGGTTCAAATCGCTTGATTCCCTTACGGAAAAATTGGTGCGCTCTACCCTTGCCAAAGCGACCGGTGCCATCGTTTTGGGAGAAAACCTTCGCGTGATGTTTCACGATTTCTTCGAGAATGAAAGAATTTTTGTGGTTCCCAATGGGGGGGACTATCAGTTTCCCGCCCGCCAGGATCAAGCATTGCGCGTCACCTATCTGGCCAATTACCTTCCGGGAAAAGGAATCATGGAATTGCTGCAGGCATTAAAAGTTTTGACAGAGAGAGAAGGACTGCCCCGATTTGAATTTTGTGGCTATGGCAGTTGGGACAGTGTGGCATACCGACAGAGCTGCGAGCGAATTTTGAAAGAGCCCTGGCTTGCACATTGTTCCCTAGAAGACGCTGTTTCGGGCCGTGAAAAATGGCAGGCATTGTCAGATACCGACATCTTTGTATTTGCACCCAAAATGCCCGAAGGTCATCCTTGGAGCATCGTAGAAGCAATGGCTGCGGGGCTTCCTATTATCAGCACTGATAGGGGAGCCATCGCTCAATCGGTGGTGGATGGCAAGAACGGATATCTGCTGCCCGATCCCGCAATAGGTGAATTGGCCGACAAAATTGAAATACTGCTGATTAATAAAGCATTGCGAATCAAGATGGGAGAAGCATCGAGAAGAATGTATGAAGAAGGTTTTACCGCCGATGCAATGGTAGCGCAGTTAACAGCGGTTTTTGATGCAGTGCTGAACAATAGAAGTCAAACCGTTTAATTCTGGATAAAATGCAGAATAAGTCTTTTTTACCCCGTTCCGCAACCGCTACCTACCTATGTGCGGCATAGTCGGATTCATAGCGGCCAGCACTGCGACCCATACTTTGTTTGCAATGGATGCTGCACTCAGGGCACTCGGTCACCGCGGTCCAGATTATGAAGATTCCTATTCGGAAAATAGGGGTAGCTATCGGGTGAGTCTTGGGCATAGGAGATTGAGCATTATTGATTTAAGCGCTGCCGGCCACCAGCCGATGCACGCTGCCGGAGTCTGGCTCATCTATAATGGCGAAGTGTATAATTATGAAGCTCTGCGCGATGAGCACCTGAGTGGTGTCAAGCTCAAATCTTCTTCAGACACCGAGGTGGTACTTCATCTGTATCTGAAGTTTGGAGAAGAATTCGTGAAGCTGTTAAATGGAGATTTTGCCATGGCAATTTTCGACCGAAATGAAAATAAGGTACTGCTCTACCGCGATAGAATGGGGGTGAAACCTTTGTACATCTATCAAAACCAGGGTGTATTCGCTTTTGCCAGTGAGATCAAGGCATTCAAGGCAGCGGGGCTTCCGCTTTCGCTCGATGAAGATGGGGTTGGCAATTATCTGATTTTTAAATACTCGCCCGGCCAGCGCACCCTTTTTAAGGAAGTCGGTAGACTAAAGCCAGCCCATGTCCTCCGATTTGACTTAACATCTGGGAGTGTCGCTGAGCGATCATTTTGGGAACTATCTGCTTCAGTGGTTCCATATAAGGGGTCTTATTCTGATGCGCAGTGCGAGCTTCGCGCAATGATGAAGCAGGCAGTCGAGATGCGATTGGTGGGAGATGTACCCGTGGCCAATTACCTGAGCGGCGGCCTTGATAGTTCCATCATCGCAACCTATTTAAAGGACGGTGGCCACACGCATTACTGTGCCGTAAAAAATCAATCTGATCTCAAGGCCGAAGGCACCACATCTGACGGTTACTACGCCCGAAAGCTAGCCGCCGAATGGGGTCTAGACTTGCGCCAAATATCGATCGGGCTGGACGAACTGAACCCTGAAAATCTGGGTGCAGCCATCCACGCCTGCGATGATCTCATAGCCGATGGCTCTATCATACCGGCCATGCTCATTGCGGCCGAAGCGTCAAAAGATCACCGGGTGGTGCTCTCAGGCATGGGCGCCGACGAACTCTTCTTGGGGTATAATGGTCACTTTTTAATGAGGCTCACAGAGATGGTCACCATTATACCCGGAGCAAAGGGAATTTTGGCACCAGCCTTTCGGCGAATCGATGCTGGAAAAGGCCCCTTCAAGGCGTATCGCCGCTATCTCCAAAAATGGGGAAATAATGTTGGAAGCACTTATCAAGCAGCCCAATATAGCGTGGTGGGAGATGTGGCTTCCGCCAAATCCTGTTTCAATGGAAAGAGTCAATTTGAAGCTTTTTTGGATCCTTATTTTTCTGGCGGTGCCGACCCTTTTGAGCAATTGCTCCATTTTGAGCAGGAAAACTTCTTGGTGAAAAACCTGCATTACCTCGATCGCTCTTCTATGGCCTACAGTTTAGAAAGTCGGGTGCCTTTTTTAGATCACCAGCTGGTAAGCTTTGCCGCAGGCCTGCCGCTTGAGTATAAATTGGATTGGAAGCTAAAATCAAAAAAAATCCTAAAGGATGCCTATCATAAAGAGCTGCCGACCTTTATTACCAAGCGCCGAAAAGCGGGATTCGGTATGCCCTTGCGATCGCTGCTTATAAATAAGGAAGTGCTCGATCTTTTCTTACCACTCGACTTCTTTGCCGGATTCCAATTTTTTAATGTAGATCAGGTCAAGCATATTATTCAGGCCCATAGGGCTGGTCGCCAAGATCAGTCGGCATTGATCTACGCACTTATCAGTTTTAGAATTTGGTATTTAGAAAATTTTGGGTGATCACAAATCTGTTGCGGACCTTAAAGTGCTCGGTAAATTTCAGCTTGCGTATCCCTTGCCAATTCCGTATCAATTGCCTATGTTAAACCAATGGATATAAAATCGACGGCCATAAAATCAATTTTGGCCTTTCTGATACTTTTCTTTTTTACTTTTTGCGGAAGCAGAAAGAGTCAAACAATGGAAGCTAAAATCTTGACTTTTCCCATCACAAGCCTGTCAGATAAAGACTATCCAGATAATCCGAATATAGGGTTCAGCGCCGAAAATTACTCCAATGAATATTTTGAAACCGGTATCATGGTGCCGCTTGAATCGAATAGCATGAAGGTCGGTCTCCGCTTTCGAACCCTTGGCGGCGACAGCATTTGGTTCGACAGTTTTGAGCTTTCTGAGTTTATCCCAACCATTCCTACGGCCATTAGGGGCGATGAATATCTGTCTTACATCGCTTGTATCAACCAAGAGTGGAACCGCAATCAGGTGGCATTTGGTCAGGATCAGTTCACCACTACCGACCCGAATATAATACGGGTAGATATCGCAAGAAATTGTCTGAACGCCTATCTCTGGGAAGTAATAGCCTATACCAGAGAGAAGGGCGAAACGCTGCCCTATGCACAGGGCTGGTTCGATTTTCCAAAAGAGCTTTATGCGCAGCTTTTCGAAGAGAAAAATAAGATTCCCTTTGACCGGTTTAGGGAGTTTCTTGAAAATTGGGTGGAACCCAAGAGTGAAGTGATCGATTTTACAGCCTTGCGCCAAATTTTAGATACTATCCCAACGCGATATGCCGATAGCAGCGCGACCATGTATCCCCTCGCTGGTGCGAGAAAGAAAAAATTCAAGGAAATCATCTACCCAGATTCTTTTCAGACTATGAAGGAGCTACAGTCTGATTCTACCCTTTTTGCAACCTTCACACCACCTGGTTTTTATAACCGGGAAGACCCGCGCACCACCGAGCTGGGCAGGTTTTATACACTTGATGACGCATCGGTTTATCAAGTGAAAAGTAAGCTGAATGGCGATACCCTTCACGAGCTCCATCTTCAATTTAGTCATCGAAAAGGAGATAAGAAAACGCATCTCACACTTGGCGGGATTGACCTTCTTGATATCCCGCACCTCCCGGTGCATGAAGCAAATAGTGCATGGAAAAATAGTATGGGAATAGCAAATCACACTTTTTATGAAGATGGCCAAACCCATAACCGCATCAAGGCCGCTACTCATCCTTATTACGCGCTCCTTACTAACGGCGGCGGTGCGTGGCTCGATAGCCATAAGCTCGGGATTGATGGGCCCATCTTACATTTTTCCGATGCCAAGAGAACGGTGCTGCATCTTTGGCTGCTGTCTTTTGAGCGTCACGCTTTGGTTGGGCATTATGTGTTTCAATTAGGTGAAAACCCAACGCTATAAGAGCCTGATGCATACGTCTGGATAGCAGCCATATATTAGACCGCAGGGCAATGACTGCTCTTATTGGAAGGATGACTTTTAGGGTAAAAATCCTATATTTCTAAGGGGTGTGGCTGGAAGTAAAACTGCCTTACGGGTCAGGCTATAAACAAATCAACCATGAGCTTGGGCAATAGAAAGCATCGGGAAGGCGCTGCATATCTTCAACACCTTTTCCTTCTTTCCACTTGAGCCAGCCATTGATAGGTGTCATGTGGATAAGACCTGCTGCTCAACCTTTCAGAGCTGAGCTCTGCTATGTACTTTTGATCTCTCAAACAGCATAATTATTGGATCAAGTCCTTCAAAGCTTAAAGGCGGGCAAGATGGAAATCGCCGAGCTGCCCAACCCCATTCCAAAACGGGGGGAAGTATTGGTGCGCACTCATTTTTCGGCCATAAGCACAGGCACGGAAGGCAAGACGGTAAGCGATGCCCGCAAGGGCTATATTGCCAAAGCCAAATCACGTCAGGCAGAAGTGGTCAAGGTGGTAAATGCCGCCAAAACCTACGGGATTTCGGATACCTATAAAATGGTGATGAACCGCTTGGAAGCCTTGCAGCCGCTTGGATATAGCTCTTCTGGCGTGGTGGTGGGGCTCGGTGCTGGAGTAGATGGTTTTAAGCTTGGTGACCGCGTGGCCTGTGGTGGCGCGGCTGCGTCGCACGCCGAGCTGGTATGCATTCCAGAAAATCTCTGCGTACAGATTCCTGATGCAGTTCCTTTGGAAGAAGCGGCGTTTACCACTATCGGTGCCATCGCGATGCAAGGTTTGAGACGTGCCGATCTGAAGATCGGTGAAAATTGCGCCGTGATCGGTCTCGGCTTGATCGGACAGATTACCGTCAAACTTCTCAAAGCCGCCGGCATCAAAGCATTTGGAATTGATGTTAAGCCCGAACTCATTAATCTGGCGCTTCAATCGGGAGCCGCTTCTGCTGCCCTGCGCAGCGATGAGTCCCTTTTGGCGCAGGTGCAGGCTTTTTCAAAGGGCCACGGCGTAGATGCAGTGATCATTACCGCCGCTACTTCGTCTACCGATCCTGTAGAACTGGCCGGAGCGCTATGCCGCCACCATGGTAAGGTGGTAATAGTGGGCAGTGTACCCACCGGATTTACCCGCAAGAATTATTACCGAAAGGAGCTCGATCTATTGATGAGCACTTCTTATGGTCCCGGGCGGTATGATGCCAATTATGAAGAAAAAGGGATGGATTATCCTATCGGTCAGGTGCGTTGGACAGAAAATCGGAATATGCAGGCTTTCGCCGAATTATTGGGCGCTACCCATTTCTCCCTTTCCGACTTGATATCGCATCGTTTTGATTTTGCGAATGCAGAAAAAGCATTCGATCTGGTCGTCGCAACCGATAGATCAAAGATGGGCATCGTCTTGGAATACGATACCGAGAAGCCCATAGCATTGCAAGAGCTGGCTGAGCCTTACAAGTCTCCGGTGTCTCATCGACTATCGGTGATTGGCGCGGGCTCTTTTGCTTCCAATTTCCTACTCCCCAACCTTCCCGACACGCTCAGGTTGGGCGGCATCGCCACATCGCGGCCCCACACCGCCGAAAATGCCAAACGGAAGTATGGCTTTGCACAAGCTTATTCGAATGTAGATCAAATGCTTGGCACTGATGGTTCGGGTGCAGTAGTCATCGCCACACGGCATGATTCTCACGCTCCTTTGGCGCTGGCTGCACTAAAAGCCAGAAAGCGGGTATTTCTGGAGAAGCCCCTTTGCCTTACCATCGAGCAGTATTTTGAGTTCAAGGCGCTGTTTGACACTGGCACCACTCCCGATCTTATGGTTGGTTTTAACCGTAGGTTTTCACCGGCCATCGTTCATTTGCAGACCCTTCTTTCAGGAATCCCCGTTGCGATCAATTACCGGATCAATGCGGGCTCCCTGCCGGCCGATCACTGGGTACACGACCCTGACGTGGGCGGTGGGCGCATCATTGGTGAAGTTTGCCACTTCATTGATCTTTGCACCTTCATAGCGCGCAGCGAAGTGAAGAGCATCTCGGCAACGTCGGTCTCAGCACCCAGCCAAAATCAAGATACGCTGGTGGCCGCACTCGAGTTTGAGAATGGGTCGGTGGCATCCATCTCCTATTTCAGCAATGGAAGTAAAGAGCTCGCAAAGGAGTATTTGGAAGTTTTTTCTGGTGGTGTATCGGCTGTGATCGATGACTTTAAATCCATGCGAATCATGGGCGAAACCACCAAGGTCGAAAAATTGAAAAAACAGGATAAAGGCCATTCAGCAGAGATCCGTTTGTTTGCGGAAGCGATCACCAGCGGTAGCGCTTTTCCGATATCGGTGAAGGATGTGATGCACAGTACGCTCGCCACATTTGCGCTGCTCGAATCCATTAAGCTCGCTGGCCAACGTGTGAATCTTAAGCAATATATAGGGTCATGGATTTCTCCGAAAGCGAACTGATACGCTACCGAAGAGCGCTGCAATCACTGGAAGCCTATGTGGTAAAGCGAAAGTTTAAGGGCATTGACCCCTATGATGTGCTAATGAGCCCCTTTCCGTTTCAGAAATTGGGAAAGTGGCCGCCGATACTGGCTATCCAAATTTTCAAACGGAACCCCATCAATTTGCGAAAGCTCCTTGGTGTGCCAAAATCTTGGAACCCAAAGGCGCTGGGCTTATTTCTTCAAGGATATAGTCTACTGCCCAAAACCGACTTCAACAAGGCGCAATGCGAGTGGCTTTTTGATAAATTGATGGAGTTGAAAACGGCCGATACCCCCGGTCTGGCGTGGGGCTATCCCTTCCCTTGGGCAAGCCCAGAAAAGTACTTGGAAGCTTGGTCGCCCACTTCTGTAGTAAGCGGATTTGTGGTGCAGGGACTCGATGCATATTATAAAACCTATGCCGATAAGCGCGCCCTTGAAGCGATGGAGAAAGTATGTATATTTCTTACTGAAGCCTTGTTTCACACAGAAAAAAATGAAGCATATGCCATTAGCTACAGCACCGCCAAGGCAGATTTTTGCTATAATGCGTCGCTTCTGGCCGCCGAGGTCTATGCCCGCACTTATGCCCATACAGGGCAGCAGGCTTATGCCAATATTGCGAGAAGGGCACTTGATTCGGTATTGACAAAACAGAAATCGGATGGCAGCTGGAACTATAGCGAAAATCTAGAGACTGGAAAGCAACGGGTTCAGATAGATTTCCATCAGGGCTTTACGCTCGATTCGATTATGGCAATCTCTGAAGCGCTGAACTACTGTCCCGAAAAAGTCGAAAAAGCAGTTCAAGAGGGATTTGAATTTTACCGCGATCAGCAGTTCAGACCCGATGGCAGGGCGCTTTGGCGGCTCCCCGGCGATTTTCCCGCCGATGTACACCACCAAGCCCAAGGGGTGCTTACCGCTATAAACTACCATCGTTTTGGCGGAAGCCGCCGGGCCGAAGAGCTTGCCAAGCGGGTGCTCACGTATACCCTTTCCAATTTTCAAGATGGTCGTGGATATTTTTATTACCGTAAGCATAAGCGTTTTATAGATCGCACGAGCTATATGCGCTGGGGCAATGCATGGATGTTTTTAGTGCTCTCGAGCGTAATCTCGTCGGCCACCAAAGCCGCGCCGGGAAACCCCGTGCCACAGCATAGCGAAACATTGATTTGAGCAGGTTCCTATTTTATCTGGGGCATCCGGCCCATTATCATAATTTCAAAAACTCCATTCGCATTTTAAGTGATCGCGGCCATGAAGTGAAGGTAGTGGCGCGTGGAAAAGATGTCCTTTTTGAGCTATTGGAGCCGGAAGAGTGGGATGTGATAAAATTTCCTGCCCGTACTTCGGGAGGTAGGCTTATGATGATCGCCGCCATAGCGCGTCGCGAATGGCAGATGCTCCGACTGGCCGTAGGGTTTAAGCCCCACCTGATGATAGGGACAGATCTGGTGATCACCCATGTGGGTAAGCTTTTAGGAATCAAATCGGTGGTGGTAAACGAGGATGACAGCGCCGCAGTGCCGCTTATGGCCAAGTACGCTTTCCCTTATGCCACGGCGTTGCTAGCACCCCATTGCTGTGACCAATCTCCTGCCAATGCCAAAAAAATAGGGTATGAAGGATACCATGAGCTGGCCTATCTCCACCCAGAACTATTTCAACCCAACCTTGCATCGCTCCCTGCGGGCTTTGAAGGCAAGTACTTCATCCTGCGCTTTGCATCGCTCCACGCACACCATGATGCCGGTAGGAAAGGAATAAGTGATGATCTGGCGCTAAAACTTATAGCTATTCTCAAGCCTTTCGGCAATGTTTTTATTACATCGGAACGAAGCTTTTCGCCTGCGCTTGAGCCCTATAGGATTAAGGTTGATCCGAGTGAGATGCACCAAGTCATGGCTCATGCGCAGCTCTATATTGGCGATAGCCAGACCATGGCCGCAGAAGCCGCCGTGCTCGGCATCCCTTCCATACGTTTTAATGATTTCGTAGGTGAGCTCAGCTACCTCGAAGAGCTGGAGCATAAATATCAACTCACGGTAGGCATCCGCTCTTCGGAACCTGACAAGCTTCTGGCACTGGTACTTACTTGGGCTAGCGACGAATCGCTTCTTGAGCGGTGGAAAGAACAGCGCAGTAGAATGTTGAAGTCTACCATAGCTGTTACCCCTTTTTGGGTCGAAGAATTTACAAGGTTGGCCGGTTCAAACCGTTGATTTCTTTGTGTATAACTATTGACTCCACAGTGCAAACTCCAGCCTGTGGCTTTTACATTTAGACGGTAGTAATCAATCTTTTCTAGATGCTAAATGCTGTTGCCCCGACGGCTCTTCATACTGATCCCTTTACACTAAAGGATGCCGGGTTTTTGACCCCGATCCTTCCCGATCCCATTTCTGAGAGATTCGACGGGCGGTTTGAGTGTTCCCATGAACTGGAAAAGGTTCCAAATAGATCCCTGAAATCAGTCTTCATTGGCCAACGCATAAATAATATTAGGGGTATCAATAATTTCTTCCAGCGCGTGAACGAGAAGCTTGAAGTGGGAGACGTTTTCGAAGGATCTTTTGAATCGCTTGAGCAACGCCGCTCGCGCCTTTTTAAGAAGTTCCCGTCTGGGTTGAACCTATTCTATTATACCGGCGATTTTATTTTTAAGCGCGTCTTCCCCAAGTTTAAGCTTACCAAGCGGCTATACTTGCAGCTCACCAATGGGCGAAACCGTGCCATGTCCAAGTCAGAAGTGCTCGGAAGGCTGGTCTATTGCGGCTTTGAAATCATGGAGATCAACGAGCGAAATGACCTGCTTCACTTCAAGTGCCAGAAAGTAGGAGACCCCAGCACGGAGCGCGAGCCAAGCACGGGTTTGATATTGCGCATTAAGAGAATAGGGCATTGCAACAAGCCGATCACCGTGTATAAATTCCGGACCATGCATCCCTATGCCCAATACCTTCAGGCATACGTCTTCGAGCAGGGAAAATTGGCCAAGGGGGGCAAATTTGCCGATGATTTCAGAATTACCAAATGGGGTAGGTGGATGAGAAAATTTTGGATTGACGAGATACCGATGATCTATAATATTTTTCGCGGTGACTTAAAATTGGTCGGGGTACGACCGCTTAGCGAACATTACTTAAGTCTGTATACACCTGAGCATAAGTCGCTAAGGGTACAGGGTAAACCTGGGCTTATCCCGCCTTTTTATGCAGATATGCCAGTGAGTTTGGAAGAGATTATGGAATCGGAGTCAAAATATATAAACGCCTATGTTCAAGATCCCCTTACCACCGACTTTAATTATTGCGTAAAAGCGGTAGGCAACATCTTTCTGAACAAAGCGCGAAGCAGCTAGGGCAGATGCGCTTTAAACTTGCTTTCTTTTTTATTTTGATCGGCGCTCAGGGTGTGCGGGGGCAGGTGGTTTTTGAGCCTTCCCAAAATGCGGTCTATACCTATCTGGATGAGGTGGCTGCCGCCAAAATGATCCATCTCAATAGCTTTGCAAAACCATATGCCCGAGATTTTATAGCTATAAGGCTCGATAGTTTGAGCGAGATGAGCGATAGACTCACGAAACGTCAACGAGATCAACTTGATTTTTTTCTAAAAGATTATGGCAAGGAACTCAGAGTGGGGAAAGACTGGGACAGAAGGCGCGACTTGTTTTATTATAGCGATTCGACATTTCAGATCACCATAAATCCGATTTTGGGCGGGTCGGTCATGGCCAATCAAAATGGCACACGCATTCACCGCAGGGTAGGTGGCTCTTTCATCGCAAGCGCAGGTAAGTTTGGGTTTTACGGCAGCCTAAGGGACAATGCCGTGAGCGAAGTGCTCGCTGCCCCGCAATATATAACCGATCGGGATGGGCAGAATTATAAAAATATCTCTGCCGATAATCGGAGTGACTATAATGAAGCGATAGGAGGGTTAAGCTATCAATGGAAATGGGGCGATATAGCATTGCTTAAAGACAGGTTCATCTGGGGAAATTCCCAGCGCAGCGCCAACATTTTTTCCGGAAGGGCGCCTTCTTATGCGGCCATTTCATACCGCCTACATCCCGTTAAGTGGCTTGACTTTCAATACATTCACGGTTGGCTCATCTCCGAAGAGCTCGATAGTAGCCGAACCTACCTTACACCTGTGGGCAATAGAAGGGTTTACACAAACAAGAATATTGCAGCCAACTATCTCACGGTTAAGACAAATTTTGCGGTCGACTTTACCCTCGGGAATTCCATTATCTATAGTGACAATGGTTTTCAGCCAGTCTATTTGATCCCATTCTTGTTTTATAAATCTGCAGATCATACCTACTCGGGCACGGGTAGCAATGAACTGGGTCAAAATGCTCAATTTTTTATTGATTTGAGCGCCAGGACTATTAAGAACCTGCATCTCTACACTTCACTTTTCGTGGATGAAGTGAGCTTGAGCAATATTTTTGACGCCGATCAACAGACCAATATTATAAGTTTCAAAGTCGGGGCTACTTGGTACAATGCCCTTCCAAACCTGCACCTTACCGGAGAGGTTACCCGCACGAATCCTTGGACTTATAGGCACCAGATCGAATCTACCACCTTTGCTTCTAACGCGTATAACCTAGGTCATTTTTTAGGTGAGAATGGCGATGAGCTCTTCTTTCGGCTAAGCTATCACCCTTGGAAAATGCTCAGTATAAAGGCCAGCGGTTGGCAGCTGAGAAAGTGCCTCGCCCATGAGTACGCCATTATCAATGGCAATGCCAATGTGGTGGGCTTGAACTTTCTCGAAAGAGTAGATTGGAAACAGATCGGGCTGGAGTTTCGCGCAGAGTGGGAGCTGATCAATGATGCGGTACTTTTCACCGGAGTCACCTATTTGGATAATAGCGGAAATACAGATTACATGCCAGATTACCTTGCTGGCCAAACTACCACCGTCGAAGCAGGTTTCCGTATAGCTTGGTAAACTTTACTTTGCTTCTGGATCGCCGCCATTCAGCAGATACTGCATTTCAAAAAGTTTAAGCTGAAGCTCAAACATCTTCATCCTAACTTCTTCCAGCTCCTTGCTTTCGGCCATCGGGTCCAGCTTACTAGATTTTCGCGATTCGACAGGCTCTTTAATACTGATTGCATTGGGTGAAACATCATCTTTTTTCGACCCAAAAAGCTTCCACTTATCATCTGCCGCTTTCTCTGCTTTGGGCTCTTTTTCTTTTTTCTCAGGGTATTGAGATTTGTCCCGATTGAAATTATACCGTGCACCAAGTCCGAAGTATGAGTATTTATCCTGTGCCGAGAAATCCCTGTCGCGTGAATCCAATCGATCTGTAGCGAGGTTGTTTAGCGTATAGCTAAAGGTGAGGTCGGTCTTATAATTGACCCTATATCCGAAGGTGAATCCCACCGGTACATTGAATGCTGTGGCAGGAGCGGTCTTTTTATCAAGGATGTAGCGCTGGGTGGGCGGGTTATCATCGGTCACCGTGTAGCCCACAAAATTCTGGATTCGGCCGTCGTCTTGTCGCCAGGTACTGAAGGAGCGGTAAAGGGTGAAACCGATTCCAATTTCTGCATTCAAGAAAAATTTGAATTGATCGAGTTGGTCGGCTTTCTTGGTGAGAAGATTGAGCACATCATAGCTCGCTACCAAATTGATGGTATTGTAGTTTGATTCAAAATCTATGGCTGGACTCTGCTTACCAATAAATCTACCGCCGCCGAGTTTACCTTTCTCAAACATTAGTTTGGCAGATAGGCCCACTTAATCTCGCGGGCGATGTTGGCGCGCCAGGCAAATTTATAATAGGTACTGAAATCACCCCAAGGCGCAAAGATGTCATAATCTGCCAAGGTGCCGTGAAAAAGGCCTACTCCTGCGCTGGCACCAACCGAAAAACCATCGAAAAAACCCCCTAAATTTTTACTTTCGTCTGCATCAGATTGCGCTACACGGCTAGCTGAAGGCACAGGTGCCTTGCGCGGTGGCAGCGTATCTTGAGCGCTAAGGTTGGTTAAAGGACTCACTATGAGTGTACTGCATATGAAGCAGATAGCGATGGCTTGGAACTTGTTCACATCTTCAAAACTGGTTCAAATAGTCGGATGGTACAAGAAAAAAATTTGCACGTTCTCCTTAGCGCCTTGTTAATAAGATATCTAAAGTCGATTATTATGATTTTCTTTATCCCTTAAAATTGTATACAAATCTCCCGGATGTTTCGGTCATCACCAGTAGTGCTTTTATTCTTCTTTATACTTGCCCAGCATTCACAGGCTCAGGTAGACCTAATAGAGCGATCTTACTTCGAAGCAGCCAAAGCAAAAAACGCTTCTGTAGCTGCGGCGCGCTATGCGGAAGAAGGGTATTTTTATACTAAATTCACCACTTACGTCAATGCGGTAGACAGCTCAAGGATCTATGCCGACACCGCTTTGTTTTTTATTAAGCGGTCGCAAATGCTAGCCGACACAGCGCTTTTCCATGTGGCCGATAAGAATAATGATGCTCGGGCTTATCTTATTTCGGGAAGGAAAAAGGTGTTAGTGGCCGACTCCGTGATCCGGGAGTTTTATCCGATGTCGGCGCTCCGTTCGCACCACGTGTTTGGACGAGACGCATCTCTGCACTTAAGTACTTCGGTGATGGAGTTTTTTAATGCTTCTTTGCTCTTGGGCAGTGAGCAGAATGGTTCGGATACCGTACATAATGATTTTACCGTATTGTCCTTTGCCGATGAAGTGATAAGGCTTGAAGCAGATGAGACTACATTTCAAATGGCAGCCAATTCTTTCGAGTCTGAGCTTGAACTTTTAGATGCTTCCTATACCGAGTTGGATGAGAAGATAGCGAGCTCTACCGAGCAGAGAGATCGGTTTCGATACCGCGAGCAACTTGAAGATGTGAAGATGCTCATGGATTATAATCTTGCCAAGTTGGAATCAACATCGAGCCGGCTTGGAGAGATCAGGCAATTGCTGTCCCAAAAACATTTAAGCGATGTGAAAGATGTAGAGCAACCCGATAATCTTGAGTATTTTGAGACGGCAGGTACTAGAGTGGGAGAAATAAAGTTTGATGAGCTCGTACCGGACGGCCTTGTTTATAAAATCCAGTTGGGCTATTATCCCAGCGACGTTGATATCGAGAATTTTCACGGCTTATTTCCCATTTCAGGTGAGACCGTTAGACCCGATCTGGCCAGGTTCTATGCGGGACTTTTCTATTCTTACGCTTCGGCCAGCAAGGGCAATACTTACGTAAGGCAAAATGCCATAGCCAATGCCTTTATCGTTCCTTTTTACAACGGCGAAAAAATCAGTATCAGCACGGCAGTGGACAGAGAGCAGCGCCGCGGTTTGAAATGATTGGCGGAAGCCTAAGACCCTTGCGCCAGTTGCTCCTGATGCGCTTCTATCAACTTGTAGAGATCCACCTGCGCCCTGATCTGCTCTTCTCCATTTTTTGGCGTGATATAGCTATTGGTCAAGCTGCCATCTATCATTCGCGCTTTGGTATTGTCCCGCCATTGGAGCACCATAAGATCTTTTATCTCTTGCCTTATTTCAGGATCATAAATGGCCACGCTCACTTCTACGCGGTAGTCCAGGTTGCGCTCCATCCAGTCTGCAGATGAGATGTAGATTTCTTCATCGCCCGCATTGGAAAAGATGAATATGCGGGCATGCTCTAGAAACCGATCGATGATGCTGTGCACTTCAATATTTTCACTCAGCCCCTTTATGCCCGGCACGAGCGAGCAAATACCCCTTACGATAAGCTGTATTTTTACTCCGGCGCGGCTGGCTTGATACAGTTTTCGGATCAGCGTCTCATCTACCAAACTGTTTACCTTGATAAAGGCATAAGCGGTTTTTCCTTCTTTTGCATTTTTGATCTCTGTGTTGAGCTTTCGGATATATTGATTTCGCATGGCTGCCGGCGCCACCAATAAATGCTTAAAGCGAAAGTTCAAATAAGGTTTTTCTATAAAGGCAAATACCTTTAGGGCTTCTTCACAGATCTCTTGATTTGAAGTGAAAAGGGCTACGTCGCTGTATACTTTGGCGGTACCTTCGTGAAAATTTCCGGTAGAGATTACACCGTGGTGAAAGCTCTTGCCATTTTCTACTTTGGTCACTACTGCCAGTTTGCAATGTACCTTCATGTCCGGTATTCCGAATATCACTTTTACACCGGCATCTTGAAGCTGCTTGCTCCACTCTAGATTGTTCTCTTCGTCAAATCTCGCCCTGAGCTCGACCATCACGGTCACTTGCTTTCCATTTTTGGCGGCAGAGATCAATGCATTCACTACCCGCGACTGCCCCGCCACGCGGTAGAGCGAAATCCGTATTTCTTTTACATCGGGATGTATCGCCGACTCGCGCAAGAAGAGCACGAAGCCTCGAAAATGCTGGTAGGGGTAATGAAGCAGTATATCGCTCTTCTCAATGGCTGCCAGCACACTACGGCTCTGCTTGAATTTTATATGATCGGTCTGCATGAGCCGACCCCACTCCAGGTCGCTCTCTTCAAAAGAAGGAAACTTCATGAAGTCTTTAGAGTTATGGTAGCGCCCGCCAGCTATTATATTGTCATCTTCATCTACCTTCATCCTATCGGTGAGGTAATTCAGAAGATCCTTAGGCATCTCCTTGTCATAGAGAAATCTCACCGGCTGGCCGGTAGAGCGCTGCTTTAGGCTCTTCTTCATCTTCTCATAAAATCCCTTCGATACATCATCATCTAAGTCCAGCTCCGCATCACGGGTTATCTTTATGGTATACGCTTCCAGCGTGTCGTAGTCGAATATCCCAAAGATTTTATTCAGGTTGAACCGTATTACATCATCGAGAAACATGACATACTTCTTGCCATTAGAAGATGGGAGCACCACGAAGCGCTGGCGCTGATCTGAAGGGACTTCTATAAGCGCATATTGCTTTTTAAAACTCTTCTTCTTACTGCTCAACTTTACCGCAAGGTATATGGACTTATCCCGCAGGTAGGGGAAATCTGGTACGCGCTTGAGCATAATGGGAATAAGCAGCGGGGCGACCTTCTCGCGGTAGTATTCTTCTACAAATTCTTCTTGCCCGGCATTGAGCTCCGTCTCGTTGATGATGTGGATTCCATGCTCCTTCAGCGCTTCTAGAATCTCATTATAAGTATCCGCAAAAATCTCTTTTTGTTTGATTACTTCATCATGTATCTCGTCGAGAACTTCGGTAGGGGTCTTATCACCGATCAGTTCTTTTTTCTTGCTCACGATCTGCACACGCTTCATGGTGGCTACGCGTACCCTAAAAAATTCATCTAGATTATTCGAGAAAATCCCGAGAAAACGCAGCCGTTCTATTAATGGTACACGCTCATCTTGCGCTTCTTGCAGCACACGATGATTGAACGAGAGCCAGCTTATCTCCCTATTTATCGTACGGTTCTTAAGGCTTATAGACATTTATTTCTTTTGGTAATTGGGAGTATAGATTGGGAAAATCACTTATCAGTCCGTCTACGCCCATGGCCAGCAATTCTTTCATGGCATCCAGCTCATTTACCGTCCAAGGTATAAGCTCCATCTTTCTGCTTCCGCAAAATGAAATCAAGGCACTATCTACCAATGTATAATCGGGGCTATAAATATCGGGGTCGAAGCCCAAAAGATCGATATTCGCTTCTGCGCCAAGCGTATTTTCAACGAGCAATGCCAGCTTCAGCCCAGGTCTTATCCTATGGATATATTGCAGGCTGCGCACATCAAAAGATTGAATTATGGCGCGATCAGCGATTTTAGTGCTATCTATAACGGCCAGTATAAGATCGGCAAATTGGGCAGGTGGAGGATGATAGATAGAATCTCCCTGCGGGGTGCACTTCGTTTCAATATTATAGAAGGGGAGTGGCCGTCCTGTCTCGTCCGCGTGCGCATCGCAGCGGGTTATGACCTCTTGCAGGCGGGGCTTCGTCGCTGCCATTTTTTCCTGATCGGGAAATCTGGGGTGCACTTTTTTACCTACATCATATTGCCCGGTCTCTTCAAACGAAAGATCGTAGATGGCATGGCTCCTTTCCTCTTCTAGACTTATTTCATTTCCTGAAGGATCAAGCGAGATCTCATGCGAAAACCAAGGCTCGTGAGAGCAGATCACCACATCATCTTCGGTGATCACCACATCCATCTCCAAGGTGTTTACCCCTAGGTCAAGTGCGCTCAAATAGCCCGCTAGGGTATTTTCGGGCATCAGGCCTCTACAGCCGCGGTGTCCTTGAAGGTCTATTTCATCAATAGAAATTTGCCTCTTCGGATCGGGTTCGATTTTCGGTTTCGGATCGCTCATGCAAGAAACCAAAACTACACAGAAAAAGAAGAGAAAGGAATATTTACGAAAGTACATTAACCAAATTTTACCCTGCCTAGTTTATGTGGCAAAAGTAACTTGATTCTTCTAATGAGCTCTTCCATGCGAACCGGTTTTACGATATAGTCTTCGGCTCCGGCCAACGTGGCTTCCTTATAGTCTGTGATGCTGGCCTTGCAGGTAAGCATCACTACAGGTATGCTCTCGGTCGCTGGATTTTGCTTGATGCGCTTGCACACTTCGAGACCATTTGGCTCGGGCATCATCCAGTCGCTGAGTATAATGTCTGGCGGATTGGTACTGATAGCTTCCAAAGCTACCTTAGAATCGGTGTAGATCTCTACATCCATTCCTTCCTTATTGAGGTTATACTTGATCAGATCAAGAATATCGCCTACATCGTCGATAGCGACAATTCTTATGTTTTTCATTTATGGGTATTTCTTGCAAATTAAGGTTGGTAAGCTTAACAGAGTCTTTCGGTAAGATTATTAAATTGTTTCTGAATTGTTACCATATTTGATGTTGGTTTTGAATGGGTGACCAAAAAGCCATTGGCCTTATAGCTAGCCTTCTAGTCTGCTGACCCTAAACAAATGGATAGAAGTTCTGGTTGGTTAAAGTGCAGCATGTAGGCGGACTTGTGCAAATTGAATTTTAATGACTGCTTTATTGGTACTATATTTGAAAAATTCCCGACCCCTATGAAGAAGCAAAAAGTATCAAAGGATAGACTTAGAATGATCAATAGTGCTATCGCTTACCTTCGGTTCAAGGGATACCACGAAATAAGGGCAACGCACGAAGGTTTTAAGGATCCGCGCGCGGTTTTTAGAAATGCCAATGAGCCCGGTTTTACTCCTGATATGATCGCTGAAAAAGATTTTGGAACTTATCTTTTTGAGATCATTGATGAAGAAGCTTTGGAAACTTGGGACGAAAAGACCGAAAAGTGGGAGATGTTTGACGAATATGCGCAGCGAAAGAAAGGCAAGTTCTATCTCATTACTTACAGTGACATGGCTGATGGCATTACCGAAAGGGTTTCAAAAATGAATATCGATCCTAGTTTAATTTGCATCAAAAAGTAAACTGATTTTCTACCTTTCCATCTATCACTCCGGTCATTTATTTATAAATTGAAATTTTAAAAAACTTTATGTCAGAACCTGTTCTAGATACCAAGAACGTAGAGATAACCTATTATAATTCAGTAAGCCCGCCGGGTTTTATAGAAGAGACTGCTTTGGTCAATTTTCTTCATGAGCATCTCGGGCAGTATGGGGACCCACCCGAGCATATACGTATGGCGATAGAGTACGCCTGCAGTTCCCATAAAGGCAAAGGTGGGTTTTTGGTAGCAGGCCGTATCGGCGAAAAGCTCGTAGGGGTAGTGGTAATAAACCATACCGGAATGCACGGGTATATTCCCGAAAACATTCTGGTGTACATCGCTGTAGATGCATCTGAAAGGGGTAAGGGCATAGGTAAAACGTTGATGCAAAACACCATATCTATGGCCAAGGGAAATATTGCACTACATGTAGAACCTGAAAATCCGGCCAAAAAGCTCTATGAGCGTCTCGGATTTACCAATAAATATCTGGAGATGCGCTATGACGCATCCGCTAAATAGAATCTGCTAGCATGAGAAATGGAGCATCCATAGCTTCCATCAGAAAAGACCTACATCGCTCGCCCGAGCTGAGC
This sequence comes from uncultured Cryomorphaceae bacterium, assembly GCA_963836915.1. GTDB lineage: Bacteria > Bacteroidota > Bacteroidia > Flavobacteriales_D > Cryomorphaceae > Cryomorpha. The sequence goes on from CAWILH010000002.1 coordinate 3,451,970, forward strand.
GGAAAAGAGAAAGAAACCGCAAAATTCATCAAGTCGTTTTTTAAGGGTTTAAGCGGTTTTGAGATTTCCGATTTCGGATCTCATCACTCCTTTTTGGTTTCAAAACGATATGGTCCCGGAGGCGGCATTGGCTTCCGCGCTGAGCTCGACGGCCTTCCCATAGCCGAGGTGGCCAGCCATTCGCATAGTTCTGAGAGCCAAGGCAGAAGCCATGCCTGTGGTCACGATGGGCACATGTCTGTCCTGCTCGCCCTAGCCGAGAAGCTGGAGGGTTTAAATACCTCGCACGGAACCGTTTACTTCATCTTTCAATCGGCAGAAGAAACTGGAGAAGGTGCCACCGCTATAGTCGAAACAGGCGTATTGCAAAAAATCGATTTTGATGCCATTTATGCGCTTCACAATATCCCGGGATTTCCATTGGGAGAAGTTTTTTGCAAGGTAGGCAGCTTTGCTTGTGCCAGCGTGGGTTGCGAGATTGAAATAGAAGGTCGGACAGCACATGCCGCACATCCCGAAAATTCCATCAATCCGCTCGAAGCGGCCATCGAACTATTAGAAAGTATAAAGCTGCTACCGGCATTTGCCGATAAGGGCCACAATACGATTCTCACTCCGATCGCATTAAATTCGGGTATCAAGTCGTACGGTACGAGTCCCGTAAATGCAAGCCTGATCTTTACCTTCAGAACCGAAGAGACCCAGCTTCTCAACGAGCTACGCGCTGCCATCTCAGAGATGGTAAGCCTATCTGCCGAAAGGCGTGGAACCAAAAATAAGCTGCGCTTTGAAGAGTATTTTCCAGCTACTGCCAATGATGCCGTGCTGGTGGCCAACATCAAAGCGGTTACCGGAAAAATGGGCGTGCGCTATACCACATTGTCTTCACCGTTCAGATGGTCAGAAGATTTTGGTTCTTTTGGGGCAGTGGGCGCTGTATTGCTCTTTGGCTTGGGCAGCGGCGAGAATTCTCCCCAACTCCACGCTCCCGATTATGATTTTCCCGATGTCTTATTAGAAAGGGGCTCAGACCTATTTCTCGAACTTTACAACCACCACAATTCTTGAAGCAGCTTAATTATTCATCACATATTGAGCTTGACAGCCAGTATTTTGCCGAAAATATTTCGTTCATTAGAAGTCTGCTATCAGATGTCGTGACCATTTCTGCGGTGATAAAGGCCAATGCTTATGGGCATGGAATTAAAGAGTTTGTACAGCTCGCAGAAGCCAACGGCATTCATCACTTTTCTGTGTACGGAATGGAAGAGACCCTTGCTTTTCACGGTAGCGCCAGTCCCAAGTCTACGCTTATGGTGATGGGGTTTATCGATCCTGAGAATGTGGCTTGGCTCATCGAGCATGCGTATGAGTTTTTCGTGTACGACCTTATTCAACTTGAAAACGTCATCGACGTAGCCAAGCGGCTGGATGCCAAGGCCAAGATACATCTTGAATTGGAGACCGGTATGAATAGGACTGGGCTGGATCAAGCGTATTTTGAACAAGTCATTGAAATTTTAAACGCAAATACATCCCACCTTCTTTTGGCCGGGGTGTGCACCCATCTCGCAGGCGCCGAGAGCTTTGATAATTTCGATCGAATCAATCGTCAAATTGAAAATTTTAAAACCTATGTGGCTCATTTTGCTTCTCAAGGTGTGGTATTTGAGTCGCAACATGCGGCCTGCTCAGCTGGACTTATAAGGTTTCCCGAAGTTCATTTTGATATGGTGCGCGTGGGTATTTTGCTTTACGGCTTTTGGCCAAATAAGGAAACGATGATAGATTTTCTATCCAAGAGTCCCCTGCAAAAAGACCCGCTTACTTCCATCCTTTCTTGGAAAAGTAAGATTATGACCGTCAAAAATGTACCGGCGGGGGCGTATATCGGATATGGAACCAGCTATCTCGCCAATACGCCGACCACCATCGGTGTAGTGCCCGTAGGATACGGCTATGGCTACTCGCGCATGCTGAGCAATCAAGGCAGGGTTCTTGTGCATGGCAAGCGCGTTCCTGTAATCGGAACGGTCAATATGAATATGATGATGGTTGACATCACCGATGTAGCGGGCGTAAAAAATGGAGATGAAGTGGTGTTGATCGGTTTTCAAAAAGAAAATAGAATTACCGTGTCATCCTTCAGTGAAATGAGCTCGCAAATGAACTACGAACTTCTGGCAAGATTGCCTCACAATATCCCACGCATTATTAAGTAATGGCATTTATAGAACTCGACAGGGCTAAATTAAAAACGAACTTCGATCTTCTCGAAAAGCGATTTGCAACGCAAAAAATAGAGTGGGGGGTCGTATCTAAATTGTTCTGCGGCAATGAACTGTTTATTAAAGAGATTTTGAATTTGGGAGTGAGAGAGATCCACGATTCCCGAATAAGCAATCTGGAAGCAGTAAAAGGGCTGGATGAGAGCGTACAAACCGTTTATATCAAGCCACCGGCCAAGCGCAGTATTTCTAGGGTTGTCGAATTTGCCGATGTAAGTTTTAACACGGAGTTCTTTACCATCAAGCTCCTATCCGATGAAGCAAAGAAGCAGAAAAAAACCCACTCTATAATAATAATGATAGAGCTCGGCGACCTTCGCGAAGGTGTGATGGGCGAGGCGTTTGTAGATTTTTACCGCAGGGTATTCGAGCTTCCAAATATTGAAGTGGTAGGTATCGGGGCAAATCTAAATTGCCTCCATGGGGTAATGCCGAGTGAAGATAAATACATTCAGCTGAGCCTGTATAAAGAATTGATCAAGGCTTATTTCAAAGTGGACATTAAGTGGATATCGGGGGGTACATCGGTAGTGCTCGGTATGCTCTACAAGAATCAATTGCCTCCGGCCATCAATCATTTTCGGATTGGGGAGACCTTGTTTTTTGGTGCAGATATTGAACAGAACGGAGTCTTTGAAGGAATGCATGATGATGTGCTCAAGCTTAAGGCAGAAATTATCGAGCTTACCGAAAAGCCTATGCTGCCCCGGGGTGTGCTTGCTGAAAATCCGAGTGGCGAGATGCTCGAGATTGATGAATCCCTTTACGGGAAAACCGCACTCAGGGCCATCTTGGACATTGGCCTGCTCGATATCTCTCCCGATTTCTTGATAGCCGATGATCATAAGGTAGAAGTGGTAGGTGCCAGCTCAGACATGCTCATCCTGAATTTAGATGAGACCGATACCACCTATAAAGTAGGTGATTTAGTTCCTTTTAAACTGAAATATATGGGTGCGCTGGCCATCATGAATTCCGATTATATAGAGAAACGAGTGAAATAATTTTGAAATAGTTTAAACCAAGATTTAGTATGCAACTGAAAAATAATATCACGGGGCTCTTGATCCTTTCTGTCTTTACACTTACTGTAGCTAGAGGCTTTGCTCAAGAAGATCCCTACAAAGACATTCTTTTTATGATCATTGATGGCGATTATGAAAAAGCCTTCTCAAAAGCCGATAAGATCACCGAGCGCGATAAAACAGATCGAGAGCCAATACCCTATATCTATGCGTCCATGGCATTATTTGAAATGTCAAAAATGGAGAAATACCAAGAAGACTATCCAAGAGCATTTCGCGATGCGATAAAGTATGCTTATAAGGCAAAGCGGTATGATGAAGAGAATGCGCTGGCCGAGCATCAGAATTACATCAATGAGCTCAAGGCCGAAGTGATGCAGGAAGCCAGGTTCCAGTTTGAATCTGAAAACTGGAGAAAAAGCATCACCTACTCAAAATATGTAAACCGGATAGACCCGGATGATATCAGCGCAATGCTTCTGAAGGGAGTAGCCGAAGTGCGCGGACGGAATGCCTATCAGGCAAAAACTACCTTTGAAGAAGCCGATACAGCGCTGAAGTCGTTTTCGGAATCGGTGATCAGTATAGAAGGCAAGCCAGCCTATCGCTATGCCATCATTGCTTATGCAGAATTGAGAAAAGAAGAAGGTAAGAAAGAAAAGGCTATGCCATTTTTAGATGCCGTCGCTTCAACCTTTGAAGAAGACCCGGAGTTTGAAAATTTCTATGAGAGGTATTAATAGAGAGTGGCCGCGAGATTTGAGTCGCAAGTGCATCTGATTTTGGCCTAGGCCATAGATGATTTTCGGAAGCCTGTGGTCAGAAATATTTCTTTTCTTTTTTAGTCTGGTGCGTAGGGGGCATTGGATCTGAAGTCCAGCCATAAGGGTTAGAAATTAAAAAACCCATAACGCTTGGTGCGATATGGGTTTTTTCCTTCTTAGTGGAGCCGGAGGGAGTCGAACCCTCGTCCAAGCATGGGACTATCCAGCTTTCTACGTGTGTAGTTCCATATTAATTTTCGACTCAAGGCCGGTATAGAACAACCTATCTTGAGCTTAGCCTTAATTCAATTTCGGAAACTAATCAAGACACTTACTTTCCTAGTTCTAAAGTTTGATACCCCAATTGTAAAGTATAAAGAACAGATACTTCACGGGGTACTCGATCCGGGTTACTGTACTTCACGCCAGATTATAGCCTATAGTCTGTGACTATTAGGCTGCGAGTGCGTAGTTGTTTTCGCCGTTTATAGGCTTGGAAATTGATATTTACGAGCCACTCTTCCAATGCTCGACACGCTTACAAGACAACCACTTCATGTTGTCGAAACCAGTCGGCCCCAAGATTTCAAAGAATCTATCTTATCGATCAATAACTGCTCCAAGTATTATTCAGAGAATTTTTGTCGGTCTGCAAAGATAGTGGAACTAATCAAAACGGAATCCATTTCAAAAAATCAATTCTTGCCATTTTGCCATTCACAGACTTTACGCTTTCACAAGGTTGCCTTTTAGGCTTGTCAAAACCGTCAATTTGCCTAGCGCAGCTTTACGATTCTCGCCCAAAACACTAGCTTTACGCTCTATTAAAAAAGCATTTGATTTGAAGATTGGAATAATCAGAGAAGGTAAAACCCCACCCGATAAGCGCGTACCCCTTACACCCAAGCAGTGCAAATTTCTTTTGGAGAAATATCCGAAATTGGCCATAGCCGTACAGTCGAGTGAGATACGCGCCTTTGATGATGATGAGTATCGGGAAGCTGGCCTTAAAGTAGTAAGTGAACTATCTGATTGCGATGTACTTATGGGTGTAAAAGAAGTGCCAGAAAGTGAGCTTATTGCAGGCAAGACCTACCTTTTCTTTTCGCATACCTTTAAGGAGCAGCCTTATAACCGAGACCTTCTGCGTACCATCATCGAAAAGAAAATCCGCCTAATCGATTACGAAGTAATGACCAATCAAAAGGGGATTCGTCTCATAGGTTTTGGCAGGTACGCAGGTATTGTCGGGTGCTATAATGCATTTCTCGCAGTCGGAAAGCGGCTGGGGAGCTACGACCTAAAGCCGGCTCACGAATGCCTCGATAAGAAGGAAGTGGAACATGAACTTAAACAGGTAGAGCTACCTAAGGGTTTTAAAATAGCCATCACCGGAGCAGGCCGGGTGGCCGGCGGTGCAATGGAGATTTTGAAAGTGGCCGGAATAAAAAAGGTGAGCCCAAAAGAATATTTATCGGAAGGTGAAGGTGATGCCAATTATACTCAGCTTACCGTTCTGGATTATAATAAACCTAAGAGCGGAGTAAAAGCGACCAAAACGGAATTTTACAACCATCCAGACCGTTTTGATTCGGACTTTATGAAATATGCCAAACATACCGATTTATACATTCCTTGTCATTATTGGGATTCAAGAGCGCCCTATCTTTTCACCCGCGAAGATGCCCGCCAGCCAGAGTTTAATGTTCAGGTAGTTGCTGATATATCTTGTGATATTGATGGGCCTGTTGCCAGCACACTTAGGCCATCTACCATCGCCGATCCACTCTATGGATACGATCCCGTAAGGGAGACGGAAGTGGCATTTAATGATCTTGGAGCTATTGGTGTAATGGCGGTAGATAATCTGCCCTGTGAGCTTCCACGCGATGCATCAGAAGATTTTGGCAATGAGCTGGTCAAGAATATTCTTCCCGCCCTGATCGGTGACGATGAGCAGGGCATTATCAAAAGGGCCACTGAGACGACCCTGAGGGGAGAGCTCGCAGAAAACTTTACTTACTTGTCGGATTACCTAAAGGGATGAGCGCTTTAAGAATTTTTTAAATCGGAGATCATCTTTTTTGGGTCGGGAGCACTAAATACAGCATTTCCGGCCACCATTATATCAGCGCCTGCATTTCTTAAAAGACGGGCATTTTCGGCATTCACGCCTCCATCTACTTCAATCTTGGCGTTAGAGCCACTTTTTTCGATCAGTTTTTTAGTGCGCTCTACCTTACGGTAAGTGTTTTCTATAAACTTCTGTCCGCCGAAACCAGGATTTACTGACATGATGAGTACCAGGTCTATTTCCGTAATGATATCTTCCAAATGATTGACCGCGGTATGTGGATTAAGTGCAACGCCGGCATTCATATCTTCGTCCTTTATGGCCTGTAGGGTTCGGTGCAGGTGCTGGCAAGCTTCGATATGAACGGTAAGAACATTCGCACCGGCCTTTTTGAATTCATATATGTATTTATCTGGGTTCACGATCATTAAGTGAACGTCAAGTGGTTTTAGCGAAAGCTTATTTACTGATTGCATCACCGGAAAACCGAAGGAGATATTCGGCACGAAAACCCCGTCCATAATGTCGATATGGAGCCAGTCGGCTTCGCTCTCATTCAGCATTTCTACATCCCTTCCCAAGTTGGCAAAGTCACAAGATAAGATGGAAGGGGCGAGTATTATTGACATAGCGCTTCAGCTTTCCGCAAAAGTAGAAATAAAAAAAGAGCCTCTCGGCTCTTTTATAATTTCATTTTTCGATCATCCCAAATAGGATTTTAATACCGTGCTGCGTGAAGTATGCTTGAGTCGCCGCAGGGCTTTTTCTTTGATTTGCCGCACCCGTTCGCGGGTAAGGTCAAAGTTTCCACCTATCTCTTCAAGCGTAAGCGGATGCTCTCCATCCAGCCCGAAATAAAGCTTTATTACATCGGCTTCGCGAGTGGTAAGGGTATGTAGTGATCGTTCGATCTCCATGCGCAAGGAGCGGCTCATCAGCCCATCTTCGGGCGATGGATTATCTTCTGCCGTAAATACTTCGTACATATTATTGCTCGAAGAGTCGTCGGCATTTAGTGGCGCATCAAGTGATACATGCCTGCCAGAGTTGGCCAAAGACTGTTTTACTTCATCAAGGGTCATCTCCAATACATCGGCCAGTTCGGCCGGGGTGGGTGGTCGCTCAAACTCTTGCTCGAGTTTAGAAAATGCTTTGTTTATTTTATTGATGGAGCCAATTTTATTTAGCGGGAGCCTCACTATACGTGATTGCTCTGCCAATGCTTGTAAAATAGACTGCCTGATCCACCACACGGCATAAGAAATAAATTTAAAACCGCGGGTCTCGTCAAATCGCTGCGCAGCCTTTATCAAACCAAGATTTCCTTCATTGATCAGGTCGGGAAGGGTGAGTCCTTGATTTTGATATTGTTTTGACACTGAAACTACAAAGCGCAAATTGGCCTTGGTGAGTTTTTCGAGTGCTGCATGGTCGCCCCGCTTTATGCGTATGGCAAGCTCTACTTCTTCTTCGGCGGTGATGAGCTCTACCCTTCCAATCTCCTGTAGATACTTGTCTAATGACGCCGTCTCGCGGTTGGTGACCTGCTTTATTATCTTTAACTGTCTCATAAATTATTGCTACCGATTAATGTGTAGAATGTGCGCATAATATAACGGTACCCGCCTGTATTTAGTTACACTAAACAGAACGGGTACCATTACTTTGGGTTGCCTTTCTACTATTTTAATAGCAGTAATATGTAAGCCAGTAGACTTAAACTATCAATTCTCAGATGGCTCGCGCTGTGGTCTAGGAAGCAATACCTTCCTTGACAACTTAAGCTTTCCGGTTTTCGGGTCTTTTCCGATCACCTTAAACTTTACGAGCTCTCCTTCTTTGAGTACATCTTCTACCTTGTCAACCTTATGCCACTCCAATTCGGAGACGTGCAGTAATCCGTCCATTCCGGGTACTACTTCTACAAACGCTCCGTAGGGCATAATGGATTTTACTTTCCCTTCATATTCTTCGCCTACTTCGGCAGTAGGCGGGAAGGCGATGTTCTTGATTCGCTTGGTAGCGGCATCAATATCCTGCTTATTGGCAGATACGATATCCACTTTACCACCTTCGGGTATTTCTTCAACGATGATTTCAGTATTGGTAGTAGCCTGAATTTCCTGGATGATTTTTCCACCAGGCCCGATGATTGCTCCAATCATATCTTTTGGAATGATAAAAGAGATGATCCTTGGCGCATGGGCTTTATAATCTTCACGCGGCTTATCAAGCGTCTTGAGCATTTCGTTCAAGATGTGCGACCTACCATCTCTGGCTTGGTAAAGCGCTTTCTTCAAAATCTCGTAGCTCAGACCTTCTACTTTTATATCCATTTGGCAAGCGGTGATACCTTTTGCCGTTCCGGTTACCTTAAAGTCCATATCTCCAAGATGATCTTCATCACCAAGAATATCAGAAAGTACGGCATACTTACCAGAATCCTGATCGGAGATCAATCCCATGGCAATACCTGAAACGGGTGCCGAAATATTCACACCACCATCCATAAGTGCAAGCGTTCCTGCACAAACGGTAGCCATAGAAGATGAGCCATTAGACTCAAGAATATCACTTACCAAACGAATGGTATATGGGTTTTCTGGTGATTTGGGAAGGACGGGCTTTAGCGCGCGGAGTGCCAAGTTACCATGCCCTATCTCCCTTCGGGAAGTACCTCGTATTGGATAAGCTTCACCGGTAGAGAAAGGAGGGAAGTTATAGTGTAGCAAAAAGCTCTCGGTACCTTGGTACAAGGCTCCGTCTATCATCTGCTCATCGCGCTTCGATCCCAATGTAAGGGTGGTAAGGGATTGGGTTTCTCCACGGGTGAAGATGGAAGAACCGTGCGTGCCGGGAAGATAATCTACCTCCGACCAGATAGGGCGGATATCGGTTGTTTTTCTTCCATCCAATCGCACACCGTCATTAAGCACCATATCACGGATGGCTTTCTTTTGGGCGGTCTTGAAGTATTTTTTGATCAAACCCCCTTTTTCCGCAAGTTCTTCTTCGCTGTAATTTGACTCGAAATTTTCGCGTATTGCCTTGAAGGCCGCACCGCGCTCTTCTTTACCGAGATTTTTCTTGGCGGCATCATAGCAGCCTTGGTAGCAGCCATCTACGACTTTCTTTTCCAAATCGGCATCGTTTATTTCATGCTCATAGGTGCGCTTAGGCTCTGATTTTGAAACCATTGAGCCCAGCTCATTGATGGCTTTACATTGTAGTTTTATCGCATCATGCGCTACTTCAATAGCGGCTACCATCTCGTCTTCGCTCACTTCTTTCATCTCTCCTTCTACCATCACAATGCTGCTCTCGGTTCCGGCTATCACCATATCCATGTCTGCATTTTCCATCTCAGAGCGGGTGGGGTTCACGATGTACTTGCCATCTATTCGACCTACGCGTACTTCCGATACCGGCCGCTGAAGGGAATGTCGGATACTGCTATCGCTGCCGATGCTGCAAGGCATACCAAGGCATCTGGCAATATGTCGGCATCTGATGACATGAGCGCGATCATAACCTGAATTTCCGAATGATAATCACTCGGGAATAGGGGTCGTAGAGCTCTGTCTACCAATCGCATGGTGAGTATTTCATCATTGCTCGGCCTTGCTTCGCGCTTGAAAAAACCGCCAGGGAAGCGACCTGCAGATGCATATTTCTCTCTATAATCAATCGTAAGCGGTAGAAAGTCAATTCCTTCTTTGGCTTCTTTGTTTGACACTACGGTGCAGAGAATCATCGTATCTCCTGTGCGCAGCATTATCGAACCATTCGCTTGTTTGGCCAGCTTACCTGTTTCTATGGTGATGGACTTACCATCAGCCATTTCAATCGTTTTTGTTTTTAAATCGTAATTCATACTTTATCTATTATACTTGTTCCAATTGTACTCTATTTATTAAACAAAAAAAGGCAACGGTATTTAAACCAGTTGCCTCTCTTCGATACATTGATATAAGCGGTGATCTGCTTATTTACGGATTCCCAGCTCCTTAATGATGGCTCGGTACCGTGTAATATCTTTCTTAATCAAATAATCCAATAGTCTCCTGCGCTTACCTACCAATGCGACCAAGGATCGCTCGGTATTATAATCCTTATGATTCTCCTTCAGGTGAATGGTAAGGTGGTTGATACGGTGGGTGAAAAGAGCTATTTGGCCTTCTGCCGATCCGGTATCTTGCGCGGATTTACCGTGCTTTTTGAAAATTTCAGCTTTAACTTCTGGTGCTAGATACATATCAAAATTTTGTAAATGTTTGTAATGCCGTCTAAAAACGAGTGCAAATATAACTTTATTTTTTAGTCTCGACCTTGGGTGGTAAAAAGAATTCTAGGCTCGAACTGATTTTAGCTTTCAGCTGATGGCGATGGCTTATAAAATCCAAGAATCCGTGCTCCTTTACAAATTCACTCGTCTGAAACCCTTCCGGGAGATCCTTACCGATCGTCTCTTTTACTACACGTGGCCCCGCAAAGCCTATAAGCGCTTCCGGCTCGGCAATATTTATATCGCCGAGCATCGCAAAGCTCGCCGTGACCCCCCCAGTGGTAGGGTCGGTGAGCAAGGAGATAAAGGGGAGTTTGGCATCTGCCAATAGGGTCAATTTTGCAGATGTTTTGGCCATTTGCATAAGCGAAAAACCGGCTTCCATCATGCGGGCACCGCCAGATTTGGAGATGATGACAAGGGCGGCATTCCGCTTTATCGCCATATCGATGGCCCTGCTTATTTTCTCACCCACTACCGAACCCATCGATCCACCTATGAATTTAAAATCCATCGCTGCAACGACGGTCTCGTGGCCATTTATTTTGCCATGTGCCGTGCGGATCGCATCTTTCAGACCTGTTTTTTTCTGGCTTGCTTTTATGCGGTCGGCATACTTCTTGGTATCTTCAAACTTGAGCGGGTCAGCGGAGCTCAGGGTTTTATTGAACTCTAAAAATCTATTCCCGTCGAATAAAATCTCAAAATATTCGGCACTACCGATACGCTCATGGTAATCACATTCCACGCACACCCACATCGCGTCGGCGTGTTCTTCGGTGCTCACCACATTGCTGCAATTTGGACATTTATACCAAAGGCCTTCCGGTGTTTCTTTCTTGTCTTTGGTGGAAGTGGTAATACCTTCCTTGATGCGTTTAAACCAACCCATAAAATCACATAAGCGGCAAATCTACAAATTCTTTGTTCGCTGCCAGAATTATTTAAAATGGATACCCGATACCAATATTTAAATTCCATCGCCAGCTATAGTCAGAGAGCTGATTATCAACAGGCCGGCTTTCATTCAGGTTTTCGATGTAGGAATTGTATTGGTCTTTGGGTTGAAAGAGCCATCGCTCACCGGGATCTAGGGAAGGATCCTTGATCTGGAGCGCCACATCGAGCCGGATCAAGAAAAAGTCAAAATTCAAACGCATGCCTGTTCCCGCGCCAAAAGCTATCTCACGTATGAAGCGACTGGTCTCAAAATCGGCACCCGGTCTGGCCGGGTCTGCATTTATCGTCCAAATATTCCCTGCATCCAAGAACAGGGCTCCTTCTAGCACATCGATCAGATCGAAGCGGTATTCAATATTTGCTTCAAGCAATATATCTCCGATTTTGTCAAAGCTGCGCTCCGGATCCCTAAATGAGCCCGGCCCGAGGGTACGCGCCTGCCAGGCCCTGATGTCATTGGCTCCCCCGCCAAAAAAGCTTTTCTCGAAAGGGAGTACATTCAAATTTTTGAGCGGAACCCCGATGCCGCCTGAAAGCCGGTATGCCGTGCTCATTTTTTCATTGTGGTTTCGGTAATACCTAAAGTCGTGCTGGGTCTTGATGTATTGGGCAAAGGGAATATTCAGAATTTGATAGCTCCCAGTGGTGTCGGCAGTGGCAGCGCTAAGCTCGAATAGCCCGCGCAATACATTTCCGGCGCTTTCTAACTCGCCGTGGTAGAAGTAGAAGTTCTTTCCTTTCTGGGCAGTGTTTTGGGTATTAAAGGTATAGGCTATTTTCGAGTCGACGATGAAATGATCTTGAAAGCTGTTTATCAAAAATAGATCTCCTATTTGCTGGAGCTGCTGATTGAAGGCTTCTGAACGGAAGATTTTGATCAGGCTCACTTCTACTGGGCTGATGCTCCATTTCTTTTGGCTCGATTCCGACCATTTATAGGCTATGGAACCGAAAGAGCGCGTGCGCTCGTAGTCGGGTCTGCGCTGGTAGGAGAGATTTGCAGTAAGTATGGTTTTCGGGTCGGCCGATTTTGCGAAGCGCTCAGTTTTAATCGGTAGCAGAAATCGCGGAAAGGTAAGGGCTATCTCTGGGCCAAACTCGATGGTGTTCAGATTGAAATTATTGCGGACATTCCCGTCATTATTGTTGCCGGTGCCCGATGCGGTGAGCAATTGCTGTGCCTCGGCACCACCCGAAACATTGATGTCCAGCTTTTCGGCGCCCCCAAATATATTTTTGTTTTGATAGCTCACCGTCCCAGCAATCCCTAAGAATCCGCCGCGATTCGTGCCGCTCCATTCGAAAGCGAAGTTCTGCTTACGGTCAGGGGTAAGGTTGATGGTGCAGTTCAGCCGGTTATTTTCTTCACTGTCTTCGGTAGGCTCAAACCGTATACTGGCCGAGCTGACGATAGGCAGGGCGGTAAGGCGGCGGTAGGTGCGTGTTACTTGGTCTATCTGATAGTATTCTTCGGTTTTGAAAAGGGTATTTTGTGCCAATACCTTTGGTTTTACTTCCAATTGATGTTGATCGATGATCGTGTAATCATTGATCTTCAAGGTGTCTATTGGCGGTATTTCCTTTTGCCGTGAGAGCGGCCGGTCTATAATATTGATCCGGTCGATGGTGTATTTCCGATAGGGTACGGTCAGGAGCGAGTCGGGATCTCCCGAATAAGGTATCTTTCTCGGTATTACGCCCATGGTAAGATGGACGGTATGGTTATTAAGGGCGCTGTCTACGTCAAAGTAGATCAACTCTTTATTGAAATTATAATATCCCAAATTCCGAAGTTTCATGTTCAGCGCGTCCCGTTCATCATCCAGGGCATCGATGTTGAATTGGCTTCCCGGCTTTAGGGTATTTCGATTCTTGCGCAGGTCGTCCGTATATATTTGGATCGATTCATCGCTTATGCGAAAGTCCAGTTTTTGGATTTTATAGGGCGTCCTTCCCGTTACATTATAGACCACACGCATACGCTGCTTCCTGTAGTTGGGCTTCTCTTGGGTACTCACGGAAGCGTCAAACCAACCGTGCTTCACGAGGTAGGTCTGCAATTGCTCAGCGCTGCGCGAGGTGATCGAAGAGTCATAAACCACCGGCGCTTCGCCCACAGTTTCTCGCCACCAAGAGCCGAATGGCTTCAACTCTTTGGGATCTTTTCCCTTTTTCAGCCGTTTTGCATTTTTCTTCTCCAGCTTTTCCCGCCGTTTGGCATTGCGCGATTCAAACTTATCGGGGTTGGGCACATTATAGGCCCATACATAAAGCGGAAAGATTCCAAATATTTTCCTGTTGGGCTGTTGACGCACCAGGTTCGATAGGGCATCTTTGTCTACTGCGATATTATCCGTTAATTTGATTTCATTGTCGGCCAGCAATAGCTCATCGGATGCAAGCCGCTTAGTGGTATTGCACGATGTACAGGCAATTGCCAAAGCGCAGAAAAGCACCAAGCGAAAGGATGGATAATAGCGTTTCGGAACCAAACTTAAATCAAAAGAGCAAATGACGGGGAAATTAACCAAAAGCCAGTCAAAGTATATCAAATCGCTTCAACAAAAAAAATACCGTGATTTAAACGGCCAGTTTCTGGTAGAAGGTGTGAAGCTCATGCAGGAAGCCATAGATACAGGGTTTCCTCTAGATTTCATAGCCTTTACCGGAAGGGAAGCAGACTATGATTTTGATTTTCCAGTCCCCGCATTTCAGCTTTCGCCCAAGGAGCTTTCGCAAATTTCAGCGCTTAAATCGCCCAATAGGATCCTTGCGGTATGTAATATTCCGAAAGTTGAGCCATCCCTTGATCCTGAATTTCCAGCCATAGCCCTCGATGCGATCAGCGACCCGGGAAATTTGGGTACGATCGTAAGATTGGCCGACTGGTTTGGCATCACGCAAATCTTCTGTTCACCAGATTCGGTAGATTGCTTCAATCCAAAAGTGGTACAAGCCACTATGGGCAGCATATTCAGGTTGCGATTGGTCTATACCGATTTAGAAGTACTTATCAGGGGGCTTCCCGCCAATTTCCCGACCTATCTGGCAGACATGGATGGCAAATCGATCTATGATATTGCGATAGCGGCACCTTATTTCCTTCTCATGGGATCAGAATCCCACGGCGCCAGCGATACGCTCAAGGCTCTGGTGTCTACAAAGGTTTCTATCCCAAAATCTGGTCAGGGAGAATCTCTTAATGTGGCCATGTCGACAGGAATTATTCTATCTGAATTTAAGAGAAAGCTTTCAAGCTAAGGGCCACAGCTTCAGCGCTTTTTTGTCCATCTATGGCAGCAGAGACGATGCCGCCCGCGTAGCCCGCGCCTTCACCAGCAGGATAGAGCCCAGCCACTTCGGTATGCTCCATACGCTCATTTCGCGGTATGCGCACCGGCGATGATGTGCGCGATTCGGTGGCCACCAGCACCGCTTCATTGGTGTAATAGCCATGCATCTTCTGTCCGAATACTTTTAAGGCTTCCGCCAATCTGGTATGCACCGCTTCAGGTAGGCAGTCTCTAAGTTCGGCTGACTGCAGCCCTGGTTGGTAGCTACATTTCGGCAGGTTTGAACTCAGCTTTTTTGCTGTAAAGTCGATCATGCGCTGTGCCGGTGCCACTTGGGTAGAGCCGCCAAGTTTCCAAGCAGCCTGCTCTACAGCACGCTGGTAATCTAAGGCCAGCAATGGGTTTCCGGTTGACTTGGCGTCGTAGTCTTTTTCGCCTATGGCCACCACCAGCCCCGAATTTGCATAGGGATTGTTTCGCTTCGACGGTGACCATCCATTGGTGACTATCTCACCGGGAGCGGTGGCGCAAGGGGCTATGATACCCCCCGGACACATACAGAAGGAATAGACTCCGCGGCCTTCTACCTGATGCACCAGGCTATACGAAGCCGCAGGAAGGTACTCGCCCCGTGCGCGGGTCTTATATTGAATTTGGTCGATGATGTCTTGCGGATGCTCCACCCGCACCCCAAGGGCAAAGGGTTTGGCTTCGATCTTGATCTTTCGCTTATGCAAAAGCTCAAAAATATCGCGTGCCGAGTGGCCGGTAGCCAATATAAGCCGCTCGCAGGGCAGCCATTCTCCCTGGTTCACTTCGATTTGCGTTAAGCTGCCGCTCAGCGCACAAAGGTCGGTGAGCTTGGTCTCAAACCTAATCTCCCCGCCCGAACCGATAATATACTCCCTGATTTTTTCGATCAGCTTGGGTAGTTTATTGGTTCCGATATGGGGATGGGCTTCTATCAAAATAGATTCGGGAGCTCCGAAAGCTACCAAGAGATTTAAGATACTGTCTACGCTGCCGCGTTTCTTGGAGCGTGTGTAGAGCTTGCCATCGCTGTAGGTGCCCGCGCCGCCTTCGCCAAAGCAATAATTAGATTCGGGATTTACCAGATGCTCTTTATTGAGAAGGGCAAGGTCGCGCCTTCGCGCCCGCACATTTTTGCCGCGCTCCAGGATGATGGGCTTTAAGCCTTGCGCTATAAGCTCTATCGCAGCAAAAAGACCACATGGGCCGCTTCCGGCTATGAAGACTGTTTTGGCACCATTCACATTTATCTCCGGAAGGCGAAAACCCACCTTTTCGGAAGCCGAGCCTTTGGGGGTAATATCAAATTTCATACGCACTACGATCGGCTTGCGCCGGGCATCGATAGATCGTTTGATCAGGGTATAGCTCTCGGAATTTTTTAAGCCTTCGCGGCGCAGTGCGGTATTTACAGCAGCTTCGTCTTCAGCCAGTTCAGGCTCAAGTGCTATGTCCACGCTGCGGCTCATCTAACCTTCGAAAGTAAGTGTCACCAAAAAGGTGCGGCTACGGAGCGACTCCAGCGGATTTGAAAATTGGGTAGCTTCGGGAATCAATAGGTTCTTCACGCCAACGGCCATTTTTAACTCTATTCCAAATTTGAAATAAGGGAGAAAAAAGTCGGCGCCACCGCCAAACTCCATCGCAAAATCTGTCTGGTCGGTTTTCACGATAATCTCATCGGCGACTTCGTTTTTGACATCCTTTTCAGATTGCATATCAAGCTTGAAACGCGACCCGACCACCGCGTAGGCGGCAAAATTTCCCAATCGGTCTGTTCTAAATTTAAAATTGATCGGAAAATCAATATAGGTTGATTCCACGCGCTTTTCAAAAACTTCTACAACGTCTGGAGAAGTATAAAAAACGTAATTCAGCGCCCGCTCTTCAAAACTTAGGGTCGGAATGAATCGGATAGAAATGTTCTTGGTAAGGTTCAAGGAAGTGATAATTCCTATTGCGAAGCCTGACTGATTGTCGGTGTTCACGCTGAGCAAAGAATCCTGTGATGCCAGATCGGCCTTACGCTCTATGTAAAAGTCGGCACTATTGAAGCCCAATAAGAATCCAAAATGGTAGGGCCTTCTATCAAAAGAACCCAGGTTAATAGGCTTATACCCCTTCTGAGCCAAGGCTGAAAGACTGATAAAACTGAAAAAGAGAAATATGGAAAGCTTGCGCAAAGATTCTGTTTTAAAGCTAATAAAACGATTAGAAGACAGGATTAGTATCCTGCCCACCGAAGCACAAATTTACTACACTTTTTAGAGTTGACTATTCTGGAAAGGATCATTGTGGTGCGCGACTGGTGAAGCTGACCGCAGTCTCTCTATATTTATGGAGTGAAAAGTGGCGCGATCTATTTTTCCCCAACATATATGGATGCGATTCCACCCGTAACGGGTTGAATGGTAATATCCTTGAAACCCACCTTATTCATAATGTCAGCAAATTCCTTTCCTTCTGGAAATGCAAGTACCGATTGAGGGAGATAGCTATACGCCGATTTATCTTTTGACACCACCTTGCCAACGGTGGGCATGATCATTTTGAAATATGCAAAGTAGATCTGCTTCAGCGGAAAACCCTTGGGCTTTGAGAATTCGAGTACCACGGCTTTTCCGCCAGTACGTAATACCCGATACATTTCCGATAGGCCGGGCACCAAATTTTGAAAATTACGAACTCCAAAGCCAACGGTAAGTGCATCGAAGGCTCCATCTTCAAAGGGCAAGGCTTCGCTGTCGCCGTGCACAAATTCCATTTTTTCCGTAAGGCTTCGATCCTTGATTTTTTTTCGGCCTACATCGAGCATTCCTTTTGAAATATCGATTCCTACGACTTTTTCAGGATTCAACTTCATAGCTTCGAAAGCAAAATCGCCCGTGCCGGTGGCTACGTCCAGAATGGCCTTTGGCTGTAATTCTTCGAGCTGCTTGATGGCTTTCTTACGCCACCGCTTATCGATGCCGGCCGAGAAAAAATGGTTTAAGAAATCGTATTTGCCGGAGATATTGTCGAACATCGCAGCTACCTGATCTTTCTTGGACTGCTCGCTGCCGTAGGGCGTTATAGTATCGTGCTCCATTTATTTTTTTTCCGGTAGTGCAACGCCTGCGGCGGTTTATTGTTGAAGTTGTTTCTTGGCTTCCGCCAAAAGCTGCGATTTCTCAATGGGTACTACGCCCACCTTTTCGCATACCAGCCCACCGGCCAGGTTAGATAGGCCGGCCATGAAGCGTACATCGGTTTTGAGCGCGATGCAGAGCGAAGCTACAGCGATCACAGTATCACCAGCACCCGATACATCAGAGATCTTTCGGATATGGGCTGGGATCTGCACGCTACCCGATTGGTCTTTTACGAATACGCCAAGCTCGCTTAAGGTGATCAGCGAGATCTCATTTTCGATCTGCGCTTCGAGTTCTGCCACAGCTCTTTCTAAAGAGCCATTCTCTTTTTTGTCAATGTCTATTTTCAGCCCTTCCGAGAGCTCTTTAAGGTTTGGTTTAAAAAGACTTACCCCTTTATAAGCAAAGAAATTTAGTTTTTTTGGATCCACTGTTGTTGGTATTCCCTCCCGCTTGGCCATCGCTATCGTAATGTCTATTACCGTTGGCGTAAGCAAGCCCTTATTATAATCTTCAAAGATGATCACGTCGGGCTTTTCTTTGGCTATCAATTCTTCTATTCGAGCTATAAAGGCTTGTTCTTCGCTGGGGTTTAGCGACTTGGTCGACTCTTCATCTACCCGCACCACATGTTGATGGTTGCTTATCACTCTGGTCTTTACAGTGGTAGGCCGACTCTCTGAATGTACGATGCCAGCTGCCGATATGCCCGAGTTTTCGAGGAGCGCCACTAATTCTTCTCCCTTTTGATCCGCTCCTGCCACCGCGCATATAATGGGTTTTGCGCCAAGCGAAACCAGATTGAGCGCTACGTTTGCAGCCCCGCCCAGTCTATTTTCTTTATCGGTCACCTGCACCACAGGCACAGGCGCTTCGGGCGATATTCTATCCACTCGCCCCCAAAGATAGGCGTCTATCATCACATCGCCGATCACCAGTACGGTGAGTTTCTCAAAATTCTCAAAGAGCGATTCGATACTTTTTTCGTCCATCAGTTCAGTTTTCCCAGAGCTTCCTTGAGTCGCTTCCCGGCTTCGGTAAGGTCGGCTTCGCTTGCTGCATAAGATATTCGCAGGCATTCGGGGGAGCCGAAGGCGGCACCGCTCACGGTGGCTACGTGGCCTTCGCTCAATATATATTCGGCCAGGTCGTCACTGTCTTTTATGGTTACTCCGCCATGGCTTTTGCCAAAGAATGAAGATATTCTCGGAAACATATAAAATGCACCCTGTGGATTATTGATTTCAACTCCCGGTATTTCCGAAAGGAGCTTACCCACCAGGCCGCGACGCTCCTTGAATTTATCGCGCATATAATGAGTGTCGGCAGGATCGGCTTCTATCGCTGCCTTGGCCGCACGTTGCGAAATGCCCGATGCGCCCGAGGTAAATTGCCCTTGTAGCTTGGTGCAAGCCTGCGCGATCCAGAGGGGGGCACCGAGATAACCTATTCGCCAGCCGGTCATCGCATACGCTTTTGATACCCCATTTACCGTGATCACCTGTTGGTAAATGCTGTCAATAGAAGCAAGGCTAAAGTGGCTTTCGGTATAATTGATCTGCTCATAGATCTCATCGCTGATCACCAAAATATTCGGGTTTTCTTCCAGCACCAGAGCTATAGCCCTTAGCTCGCTTTCGCTAAATACCGATCCGCTGGGATTGCAGGGCGAGCTGAATACCATCATCCTAGTTTTTGGCGTGATGTGCTTTTTCAACGTTTCGGCGCTCACCTTATAGTCTTCTTCTATGCTGCTCTCAATAACGATTGGCGTCGCTCCGGCCATTTTTACCATCTCCACATAAGAGACCCAATAAGGTGCAGGTAGCAGCACTTCGTCGCCATCATTTAGCACGCTGAGCAGCACATTGGCTATAGATTGCTTCGCGCCCGTAGATACCACGATCTGATCTGGCGTATAGGTAATTCCATTATCGCGTTTGAACTTTTTGCAAATAGACTCCCGGAAATCGGCATAACCGTTCACCGGCATATAATAGCTGTAATTTTCGTCGATCGCTTTCTTGGCAGCATCTTTTACGAAGTCGGGCGTATTGAAGTCGGGCTCACCGAGGCTCAGGCTTACCACATTGATTCCCTTGGCTTCTAGCTCGCGGCTCTTGCGTGACATAGCCAGAGTGGCCGACTCACTGAGTCTTTGAAGCATCTTTGATACTTCCTTATTCATATTTTCCATTCCTGCGAAATTAGAATTTTTTGCGATCAGTTGGTTTTGCCGGGATAAGCTTCCAGCGCTTTCTCAATGATCGTTAATGCTCTTCCCATATCTTTGATGCTGAGCACATAAGCCACTCTCACTTCTTTCTCGCCCTGTCCGGGAGTGATGTAGAAGCCTGTGCCGGGAGCGAGCATCAATGTCTCATTTTTATAAGAGAATGACTCTAGCAGCCAGCGGCAAAAGCGGTCAGAATTATCAATCGGCAATTCGAGCATGCAGTAGAACGCGCCTTTGGGCAATGGGCATCGCACTCCAGGAATTTTGTTGAGCCCTGCAACCAAGAAATTCCGTCGCGCGGTGTATTCTTCGATCACATCATCAAAATAGCTCTGGGGTGTCTCTAGGGCTGCTTCGGCCGCCAGCTGCCCAAAAGTTGGGGGACTCAGCCTTGCTTGTGCAAATTTCATTGCTGCTTTTCGTACATCGGCATTTCGCGTGATGAGCGCACCGATCCTGGCACCGCACATGGAGTAGCGCTTTGATACCGAATCAATCAATATCACATTATCATCTAGGTTTTTGATATTGTACACGCTGAATGGGGTAGCGCCATCATAGCAAAACTCGCGGTACACTTCATCTGCTATCAGGTATAGGTCATGCTTTCGCACCAGATCGGCGATGGCGGTAATTTCTTCTCGGCTGTATAAATATCCTGTCGGATTACCGGGATTACAAAGCACGATACCCTTGGTACGCCCGTTGATCAATCTTTCAAAATCAACAACCGATGGAAGGGCAAACCCATCTTCGATGCTCGCGGTAACGGGTCTTACTATCGCTCCGGCCTGTGTAGAAAAGCCGCTGTAATTCGCGTAATAAGGCTCCGGGATTATTACTTCATCGCCAATATTAAAGCAGGTCATCATGGCAAAAGTCAACGCTTCCGACCCGCCGGTGGTCACCATAATATCTTCGGTATTTACGGGAATGCCGACTCCTTGATAATATTTGGCCAGTTTCTCGCGGTATTCTTCAAAACCTTCAGAACTGGAATATTCAATAACCTTTCGGTCTATTTGCTTCATTCGCTCCATCACCACGGCGGGAGTCTCGATATCGGGCTGGCCGATATTGAGATGGATCACATGCACTCCTTTGGCTTTGGCCGCAGTGGCGTAGGGCATCAATTTTCGTATAGGCGACTCGGGCATTGCTGCCGCTTTTTTCGATAGACTTGGCATCTTTTTGACCTTAGTTTTTGCGAATGCAAAAGTCTGAAAATTCTTGGGGTAAAAAAATAAGCGATTAGATGGCTTTTGATTTGAGATGCCTTCTAAATGTCCAAGCTGAGAGCGAGTTCATAATAACCACACCCATTAGCCTTGGGCAGAAGCAATCTTGGGAGCTGCCTTTAACCCGAACTGCTTTTCGGCCATTTCGCATACTTGGCCACCTATGGCCAGCGCTGCCGTGGCTGCCGGCGAGGGCGCATTCAACACGTGGATCGACGTGTCTTTATATTCAATCCGAAAATCATCGCGGGTATCGCCATCATCCCTGAGCAAGAGTGCGCGCACTCCTGCGCGTCCCGGTTTGATATCATCCATTTCAAGAGAAGGGATAAGCCGCTGAAGCGTTTTCAAGAATAATTTTTTTGAGAAAGCCCTTCGGTATTCATCGATTCCGAAGCGCCAATTTTTTGCGAAAAGCCGCCATGTGCCGCCATAGGTGAGCGCATCAAAACTATCGCGGAAGCTAAAATCAGTCTTGCCGTAGCCTTCTCGCTTGAATGTAAATACTGCATTGGGGCCGCATTCTATCTCTCCATTGGTCATACGCGTAAAGTGGACACCCAAAAATGGAAAGTCGGGATTGGGCACGGGGTAGATCAGGTTTTTGACTTTATGCTTTCCCTTTTCGGTAAGCTCGTAATAATCACCGCGAAATCCGACCACCTTTTCTTTGATCCTTACCTGATCTTTGCGCGCCATTCGATCGGCTTGCAGTCCGGCGCAAAACACCTGATGCTTGGCGCGGTAGGCATTTTTATTGGTTCGGATGAGTTTTGTCCCGGTTTCTTTTTCAAGCGTAAGCACTTCTTCACCAAGCACCGCTCTGCTGTATGCATTTAATTCAAGCGCCAGCGCCACCATTTTTTCGGTGGCCTGCCGGTAGTTGATTATTCCCGTTACGGGCACCCAAATTCCTGCTATCCCTTCGCAATGCGGTTCGTGCTCTTTTATTTCTTCTGCATTGATTTTTTTGATGCCTTCTATGCCATTTTCAAGACCGGTTTGAAAAATCTTATCGAGCATGGGAAGCTCGCTTTCATCGACTGCGACCACTACCTTGCCGCATACATCATGATCGATATCATGGGCTTTGGCGAAGGCTACTAATTCCTTCCTTCCGTTTACACAATTTATGGCTTTGAGCGATCCCGGCTTATAATAAAGTCCCGAGTGAAGCACTCCGCTATTATTTCCCGTTTGATGATTGGCCAGTAGGTCTTCCTTTTCGATCAGGAGTATGCGAAGCTTGGGATGTTGCGATTGAATTTTATAAAAAGTCGCCGCACCAACTATTCCGCCACCTATGATGGCAATATCAAATACTTCGGGTTCTGCCATTGGATTTTTTTCTTTGGCAAAAGTAAGGTTTCATCGCAATACTGCTTTTGAGATCAAGCGGAGCTTTTGGAGGTGTAAAGTCGGTGCGTAACCCTTCCGGGAAATAATGGAATACCGGCTTTAAGAAGTTTTCAACCTGCTCGAAGCGCCAAAGGCAAAATATAGCAAGGTTCCCAGAAGGGGTAGAAAAATTACTGAAAGGATCCAGGCGATCTTATTCGTGCCCAGCGAGTCATTTCGCAATATACTTATGATTGCGATAATGGGCAAAATGATGGCGAGCACCGCTATTGCGTAAATTAAAAGTGAAGGAAAACCGGACATTTCAAAAAACATGATCTGGAATAATTTAAGTGGAAATTAATATTTTTAGAGATGAGAATGTATCGAAATCTTCGCGCATAGCCAAGTAATTTTCCGTTGGGTTTAGATTTTGGCTTCAATACGGAAGCGGAAATCTTGAGTTTACGCTCTAATTTTCTTGATCTATCTGCCTTCACCGAATTCATTCCAATTAGAATCTCAGAATTAACGGGTACAATGTTCATGATAAAGGTCAGTTCCCTTTCAGTCGAGCGTTAGATTTAAGCAACGGAGAAGATTTAATCTACATTAGCTTTAAATCTCCTCAACTGAACTATCGAGCTTAGGCCAATAGCCAATTCGGCGATTATCCCAAATACATAAGCTCCAGTCGGCAAGCCATCTACAGCCATGCTAAGCAGTCTTCCTGCAGCCAGACTTAGCATGGATAGGATATTAAGCTGGGTTGCGACTTTCCAATATCGGACTTTCCAAATACCCAAGATCCACACGAACGAGATTCCCAGATAAAGTCCCATTATGGCTTTGAGCAAACTGGCCAGATCGGTGCTGCTCACCGCGATGTCCAAATGGTTTGGCAGCATGGCGGGCGATCCATATATCACGGCTGTGGGCACGACGATCAGCACGGAAATGATCAAGTGAAATCGTTTGGAAATCCAGCACAACATAAGAGCTATCTTCTAGATCGGATTTTGTATGGCAGCTATAGCATCCTTTCGGGGCACCCAGAGCAACAAGAGCAGGCCGATCACGAAGAAGCTGCCTATCGCAAGCACCGAATACCTAAGGCTGCCAAACCACTCGAAGATAAGTCCGAAGGTGAGCGTGCCAAGTACAATCCCTATCTTATCGCATACATCGTAAAAGCTGAAGTAGGATGCATGGTCGATGGTATCTGGAAGGAATTTGGAGTAGGTGCTTCGGCTGAGCGCCTGTATGCCGCCCATCACGCAGCCTACCAGACCGGCAAGTAGATAAAATTCAGTTGGGGTGTGGATCAGATAGGCGATGATGCATACACCAATCCAGAGTATTACCGCAACGATCAGCGCGGGAATGTTTCCAATACGTGAACTAAGCCACGAGAAAAAATAGGCACCACCGATAGCGATCACCTGAATGATCAGTATACTGGTAATTAAACCGCTATCGGGCATACCATCCACTTCATTCTTGGCAAAGCTCACTGCAAGATACATGACGGTCTGCACACCCATATTAAATACGAAAAAGGCCAGCAAATAGCGTTTTAACCGTGGAAGGTTTTTGAGCTCCAGAAATACTTTTCGAAGTTCGAGGTAGCCGCGGTGTAGGTATTCTCCTTTTACTTTTTTCTGGAATACATTGCCCGGAAGGCGCTTAAAACTTATTTGCGCAAAGCCGATCCACCAGATACCGACCATTATGAAAGAGTAGCGCGCCGCCATGTCGCCATCGGCTATTCCGAAACGCTCAGGGCTGAGGATCATAGCGAGATTGAGCACCAGTAGAATCACGCTCCCCACATAGCCTAAGGAATAGCCCTTTGCACTTACCCGATCTTGCTGCGCCACTGTTGCGATCTCTGGCAGGAATGCATTGTAAAATACTTGGCTAGCTGAGAACCCAATGGCTGCCAAAGCAGATACGATCAGGCCTATCGCGAGGTAATCTGCACTGAAAAAATAAAGTCCGATACAGGAAATGCCGCCGAGGTAGCAGAAGAATTTCATAAAAGTCTTTTTTCGGCCGGCATAATCTGCTATCCCGGATAGTAATGGGGTCATGAGCGCCACAATCAAGAAAGATGCCGATAGCGTGTATGAAAAAAGCGCTGTATTGCGAAAAGTACGGCCAAAAAGCGTGACAAATTCTTCGGTGATATTTTCAAAGAAAATCGGGAATATAGAAGAAGATATTACGAGGGAGTACACCGAGTTGGCCCAGTCATACATGGCCCAGCCATTAATGGTTCTCTTGTCGTTTTTTGTGATCAAGCCGGCATCTGCGGCAAGGGTTGCTTCCATCGCCGCAAAATAGAAAATTTTCGGTTTGACAAGGCCTTCCCGCGCAGCGACTTATAATTTTTTGATGTAGAATGTCACCCTTCGGTTTCGCGCCCGGCCGGCTTCATTGCTATTGGATTCGATGGGATTGCTTTCGCCAAAGCCATTTGAGGCGAGCCGGTTTTGGGCTATTCCATTTTGCGCAAGCCACTCACTCACCGCCGCTGCGCGCCGTTTGCTGAGGTCTAGATTATAGGTAGCTTCTCCCACATCATCGGTATAGCCGCGTATTTCGATTTCCATAAAGGGGTAATCGAGCATGAGCCGCTCCAGTGCTTTTAGCTGAAATATAGATTCTTGGCGCAGCGTGGCAGAGTCGGTTTCAAAAAAGACATTGCGGAGGTTGATTGTTTTCCCTTCGGCGATCACTTCCTGCATATTCTCCGGCCGGCAGGTGGCACCGAGATCAGCTATGGGGATGGGCGATAGACAGAGTTGATCGAAGTAATACCGCACTGAGAAAATTTCGGGATTTTCTGACCTTTGAGTGGGGTAGCCAAGCGAAGAAGTATCGCGGCCGTAGTTTCTGTCCGGCATCTGGCTTTGAGAATTCGGCCTGTTTTTTTTCTTCTTGTTTTTCTTTTTCTGCTCTTTCAGATATTTTTTTTGTTCATCGGGCGGTAGGTAGAGCCAACCCATTTCTTCATTGTTCCGTTTCTTGGCCTGCTCCATTTTATAGCGGTCTTCTATTCGCTCGAAAAGCGCTTCTTGCCTGAGCTCGCGATGCTCCAGCCATTGGGTCTTGGGAAAATAGCCCATCGTAAACCGGTCTTCGCCCCCCCTTGCGGTAAAGGTATCTACCATTTGAAACCACTCGAACCGATCGCTGTCGGGCAGGTGAAGATTGAGCTGTGGCTCTACATATAGATCGCCGGGTATGTGGGTGTCATATCGTTCCTTGCCAAAATAAACGCCGATATACCTTTGTATCTCGGCATTATTGGCCTTCGAACGCATCAAGCGGGCATTGACTTCGAGCCTGTATTTTACTCCAGCTTTAAGGGGTTCCAATAGCTTTGCGTGTAGGTATTCATTGGGTTGCGTATTATACATGCAAAGCCCATTCACATAATTGCCCCCTAGCGGTGGGTCGATGTCGTCATCACTGCCCGCTTCATAATGGTAATAAGGACCTTGGGGTTGAACCCATTGATATTCCAGCTGGGTGAAGAGCTCTTCAAAACCCGGATTTGGAATCAGGTTTTGGCTCCTTCCGGAAATAAAAAAGAGCGTAAAAATACCGATAAGCCATTTATCGATATTTCTATTGCTCTTCATCTTTTTAGTCGAATGTTTACTCAGATATCTTCGGAGATAGCACTCCTTATAGAACGATACGAAACTCTACGCGCCGGTTTTTGGAAAATGAAATGGACGTCGTCATTTTAGAAACGGGCTCCGAACTTCCCTTATTGTCCATGAGCACGCGTGCGCGGTTTACGCCCTGGCTGGCGATATATTCGCGTACCGCTTTGGCGCGATCTTCGGCCAGCGATTTCAAACTCGGTTCTTTCTTTGCAAGTTCAGATTCTTCAATATCGCTATGGGCAATCACTTGTATTTTCATCCCGGGGTTGGCTTTCATCAGTTCTACCACTTGGTCGATGGTGCGCTGCGCCGCGGCTACCACTTCAGCTTGGTATTGATAGAAATAAGCGTCTATGGCATCTACCTTTTCAGTAATGCTCATATCGTCATTCATTTGCACCGTGGCAGAGTAGATGACTTTGCTATCGGGGATTTTGGTATTGCTACAGCCACAGTTCTCATTGGCTTCGATACGTCTTACTTCTACAGCATCAATATAGTAATAGGCCGCTATCTCAGGGCCATCTTCAGCGTATTCGCTTGGCAGTTCCAGGGTTTCGTTTGATGTATTTCCGTCACTGGCGAAATTGCCAATAGTGATATACTGCTCATTTCCTTTGGCAGCGTAACGCTTGCAGAAATCCCACCAGCCATCGGTGGTAGCGACTACTTCGTTCTTTTCGCTCAGCACCGCGTCCGAGCGGGTGATGGTTCCTTCTGTTTTTTCTGAGACCTTGCTTTTAGAAATTACGGCTCCTAGATTATTGGATGCATACCTCGATCGCTCGGCGAGGGAAGCCTTGAAGCGAATGCAGTACAGGTTGTTTTCTTTCATCTTTTCTTTCAACTGCGCGCTGATGTAGGTGCGCCCTTTCTTTCCGCGATAGCTATACGCCACTATCCCAGCGTAGTTTTCTCCATCAGCTGGATCTTCCGACCCGAACATGTTTTTTGGAATGGCTACGTAGCGGCTCTTTGTATTGGTTGCAAAGAGATCGGAAACGTTTGAGTTGGAGTTCGTCCAGTCTTTGACCAGGTCAAACTGCTCATAGCGGCGAAGGGAGCCTTCATAATTTTCAAAGCTGCCATTGGGAACCAGGTTATCCGGGTCGCTATCTTGATCATCTTGAGCGCAAAGGGGTAGGCTGGTGGCCGCCAAAAAAAGGCATGCGATAAAATTATTGGTCATTTTCATGTTTGAAATTTTTTACGGTATCTATAAAAATCTTGACAGATTCTGGCGAAGTATCGGGATAAACGCCGTGGCCAAGATTGGCAATATGTCTCTGAGAACCAAATTCTTTGAGCATATTTTCGGTCTGCTTGGCAATTTCCTTGCCATTTGCGTAAAGCACTGCAGGGTCTAGATTGCCCTGCATGGTTTTCTGTGGCCCTACCATTTGTCGCGCCAACACGATGGGCATATTCCAGTCTAGTCCTACCACGCTGCATTCCAAGAGCGCAAGATCCCTCAAGGAGAAATGCGCCCCTTTGGCAAAAACAGTTACGGGCACTTGAAGATCAATAGCTTCACAGATTTTCTTTAAATAAGGCACTCCAAAAATACGGTAGAGATCGGGAGATAGGATCCCTGCCCAAGAGTCGAAGACCTGCACGAGATGCACACCGGCGGCGATCTGTGATTTCAGATAATTGATGGTCGAGTCGGCAATTTTTTCTAATAGGCTATGCGCCATATCAGGGCGTTCCATAAGCATTCTGCGTGCTTTCGCGAATGTTTTTGATCCGCTGCCTTCTACCATATAGCAGAAGATGGTGAATGGGGCACCAGCAAATCCGATGAGCGGTACGCGGCCATCCAAGCCTTTCAGAGTTGCGCTGATCGCGTCATACACATATTGAAGTTCTGGGCCTTCGGCGGTGCGTATTTTTTTTAGATCGCTCTCTGTGCGCACCGTAGCCGGAAAGTAGGGGCCTTTTTTTTCGATCATCTCGTAGGGCAGTCCCATCGCTTCGGGAATGACCAGAATGTCTGAGAAAATGATAGCCGCATCAACCCCGAGAATGTCTACAGGTTGGATGGTGACTTCTGCGGCCAGATCGGGGGTTTCTACCAGTTCCTTAAAGCCTGAAAGGCTGTTGCGTATGGCGCGGTACTCGGGCAAAATCCTACCTGCTTGCCGCATAAGCCATACAGGGGTGCGCTCTACGGTTTCGCCTTTGGCCGCGCGGATCAGAATATCGTTTTTGAGCAATGAATCGGTTTTAATCAGACTTCAAAAATAGGGGATTCAAACGGTTTCGAGGAAATTTTCTTTTCATCTGGTTTCTTGGGTCACTTTTTGTAAATAGACTTGTCATTTAGCTCGAAGGACGTAACTCAGTTTTCGTGGATCATCTCCAATCAATATTTGCCGGAGATAAAAAAAAGGGCTGCCAGACATGGCAACCCTTTACAGTTAATTTTTTCGATTCAATCGAAGTAGGCTATTAGAAGTTGTAAGCGGCTCGAAGACCAAAGTAATCCGAATTCGCATTTTCCCCAGTTACCACTTGATACCTCGCACTAACAGATAGACTTTCGGTCAGAAAGTATCCAACTGCCGGCGCTATACTGAAATTTGATTCGCTATCTCCTCCACCATCGATACTTACTCCGGTAATATGGAGTCCTAAAAGAGCTGAAAAGAAAAATCCTTCTTTCTGTTCTATTAAGTAGTAGCGAGCCCCTACCTGTATAGGAATCTGATAAATGGTAACATCATCATCAGTTGCGTAGAAAATCACACCGGTATGTCCTAAAATGGACAGATTATCGCTGATTCCCACTTCGTAAGTACCCGAACCACCAATGCCGAAATTTGCGAAATCCCCGAAATCCCCGACAGGGATGGCTATTTCAAGACCGGCTGAGCCAAAGCTCTCTTGTGCATTTACTGCACCCACGCTAAAAGTTAAAGCCGCTAGGATGGCCAAGCCGTAGATTTTATTTTCATCTTTTTTGGTTTAATAATTTCGACGAAAATAGATATTCTACCTACAAAAACGAGAGAATAATGATAAAATCATCAATTTTTACCAAGATTATTTCGAGGGCTTTAGGAAGAAACCCATACGCATAGTACTCTTCACACGCGCAAACCGTACCAAAAAAAAATTAATTTTCCTGAACTTGCTTGATAAGGTTCAAAGCCGATCCAGCCTTATACCAAGCGATCTGCCCATCATTATAGGTATGGTTTGTTTTGATCACATCTTCAGTCCCATCCTTATGGGAAAACTTCAGATGGATAGCCTTGCCTTCTGCAAACTGATCGAGATCAACCGTTTCGATAGTGTCATCTTCCATGATCTTGTCATAATCAGCCTCCGTGGCGAAGGTGAGTCCAAGAAGCCCTTGCTTCTTTAGATTGGTCTCATGGATACGCGCAAAGGATTTTACCAATACGATCTTAACTCCTAGAAAGCGGGGTTGCATGGCGGCATGCTCACGTGATGATCCTTCGCCATAATTATGATCGCCCACTACGATAGAGGGAACATACTCAGCCTTGTAGGCACGCTGCACATCGGGCACTGTCCCGTACTCGCCCGTGAGCTGGTTTTTTACCGTATCGGTTTCTTTATTGAATGCATTCACAGCACCGGTCAGGGTATTGTTTGAAATATTATCTAGATGACCGCGGAAGCGTAACCAAGGCCCTGCCATAGAAATATGGTCGGTGGTACATTTGCCAAAAGCTTTGATAAGAAGCTTCATTCCGGTTATGTTCTTTCCATCCCAAGGCTTGAAGGGCTCTAGCAATTGCAATCGCTTAGAGTCGGCAGACACCTTGATTTCTACACTTGCCCCATCTTTGGCAGGAGCTTGATACCCGGGGTCTTCTACCGCATAACCTTTTTCGGGCATCTCAAGGCCGGTAGGCTCATCGAGCATCACTTCTACACCATCGCGGTTTACCAATTTATCTTTTAGCGGGTTAAAGGTAAGGTCGCCAGCTATGGCCATTGCGGTAACCAGCTCGGGCGATGCCACGAAGGAGTGGGTATTTGGATTGCCATCATTCCGCTTTGAGAAGTTCCGGTTAAAGGAAGTGATGATCGAATTTTTCTTCTCAGGATTCTTGCTATGGCGCGCCCATTGGCCTATGCAAGGACCGCAAGCGTTGGCAAGGACCACTCCGCCTATCTCTCCAAAAGTATCGAGAAAGCCATCGCGTTCTACAGTATATCGTACCTGCTCAGAGCCAGGAGTGATCGTAAAGTCGGCCTTTACTTTCAGGTTTTTATCTACTGCTTGGCGCGCGAGTGATGCAGCGCGGCTGATATCCTCATACGATGAATTGGTACATGAGCCGATCAAACCTACTTCGAGCTCTTGTGGCCATCCTTCAGACTTCACACGGGCGGCAAATTCTGAAATGGGTGTAGCAAGGTCGGGCGTAAACGGGCCGTTTATATAAGGCTCCAGCTCCGAAAGGTTGATCTCTATCACTTGATCAAAATATTTTTCAGGATCTGCGTAAACTTCGGCATCTCCTGTAAGGTGCTCAGCAATCTTATCGGCAGCGTCGGCTATTTCAGCACGGTCGGTGCCACGGAGGTAAACGGCCATTTTCTCATCATACCCAAAGGTAGATGTGGTGGCGCCAATCTCGGCGCCCATATTGCAGATCGTTCCTTTTCCCGTGCAGGATAGGCTCTTGGCACCTTCGCCAAAATACTCTACGATACATCCGGTACCGCCTTTTACGGTAAGAATACCTGCTACTTTCAGGATTACGTCTTTGGCGCTCGTCCAGCCACTTAGTTTTCCGGTGAGCTTTATACCAATAATCTTTGGGAACTTCAGCTCCCAAGGCATGCCCGCCATTACGTCTACCGCATCGGCTCCACCTACTCCGATGGCCACCATTCCGAGTCCGCCGGCGTTTACGGTGTGGGAATCTGTACCTATCATCATCCCCCCAGGAAAGGCATAATTCTCCAGCACTACCTGATGGATGATTCCTGCTCCAGGCTTCCAAAATCCGATACCATATTTTCCGGACACGGACTCCAAAAAGTTAAATACTTCGGCACTCGCACCGATTGATTTCTTCAAATCTTCTTTAGCCCCATTTTCCGCAAGGATGAGGTGATCGCAGTGCACGGTGGTAGGCACGGCGGTATTCTTCTTTCCGGCCTGCATAAACTGGAGCAGCGCCATCTGTGCCGTAGCATCTTGCATGGCCACGCGGTCGGGTTCAAAATCGACATAAGATTTCCCTCTATGCAGCGGTTCGGTGGCTTCGCCTTGAGAGAGGTGGGTGTAGAGAATTTTCTCGGTTAGCGTGAGCGGCTTGTTCAGGGTTTTACGCGCTGCGGCCACGCGTGATGGGTATTTTTCATAAACCGCTTTGATCATGTCGATATCGAATGCCATATAGTCTTTTGTTTTTGAGAGCGCGAAAATACCAAATTATGATGAGTGGTTAAAGTGTCACGAGCTCGAATGGTACCTTTATGCCTAAATTTTAATGGACTAGCAGCGATTTTGAGATTTTTGCAATTTGAAAATTTAATGATTGCCCTGCGCAGCATACGCGGCCAGATGCTGCGTGCGGTGCTTACCGCTTTGATCATTGCGGTGGGCATTACGGCGCTGGTGGGTATTCTTACGGCCATCGACGCATTGCAGTATAAAATCGAGCACGATTTTTCGCAAATGGGTTCCAACACCTTTAACATTGTTTCCAATGCCGGAAACTTGCGCGGCAAGCGGGGTGGAGAGCGGGAGACGATAAATAGGGCGATCAAATATCACGAGGCAGAAGCCTTTTTAGAGCGGTACGAATATCCGGCCATAGCCGCTGTGTCTACGATGGTAAGTTTTACGGCTTCGGTGCGCTACCAGTCTGAGAAGACCAATCCCAACGTTCAGATCATCGGTGCCAGCCCAAATTATTTTTTAACCGCAGGACTGGTTTTGGAAAGTGGTAGGACATTTTCGGAAGATGAAGCTTTGAATGGATCGCCTGTAATCGTAATCGGAAAAGATATTGAGAAAAAACTCTTTACCGACCACTTGCTCAATCCTTTGGGAAAAGGTGTTTTCGTAGGCGGGAAGCGTTTTACCGTGATCGGGGTGCTGGAGTCAAAGGGAAATAGTATAGGCTTTAGTGGTGATAATCAGGGAGTGATCCCGGTCGTGAATGCTCGGCTCAACTACCAAGGTTCGTCTGGAAATTATACCCTTAACGTGCAGGCCATGCGCACCGAAGAAATGGATGCAGCCCGCATGGCGGCTATTGCTCCCATGCGAAATGTGCGCGGCGACCGGCCCGGCGAAGCAGACTCCTTTGGCATCACCCAAAGCGATAGCTTGGCGAATATGCTGATGAGCCAGATATCGATCATCGTAATCATCGCCACCATGATCGGTGCCATCACCCTGCTGGGAGCCGCCATAGGATTGATGAATATAATGCTGGTATCTGTGACTGAGCGCACCAAGGAAATAGGAATTCGAAAGTCGGTAGGCGCGAGCGCGGGCAAAATCCGCAATCAGTTTTTGATTGAAGCCATCGTGATCGGCCAGCTCGGTGGTTTTCTAGGCATCATCTTAGGTATTGGTTGTGGCAATCTCGTAGCGACGCTGATAGAAAGCAGCTTCATCATTCCATGGCGATGGATCATCGGCGGGGTGGTGCTCTGCTTCTTTGTGGGGCTGGCCAGTGGGTATTATCCAGCCAAGCGGGCGGCAGCGCTTGATCCCATCGATGCGCTGCGGTATGAGTAGCTCGGATAGCTGGATTTTAGTCCACGGCATTTCATTTTTTTTCGGGTCGGGCAGGTCTGAGCAGCCGATTTGCAAGAACCATTCTCTTTGTGGCACCGTATTGAATAACTTTGACCATCTGACCGATCATTTAGGTCAAAAAGTATAACGTGGGTTTTAAGAAAGATGTAAAAATTGCTTTGAAAGGGCTGGCCGCGCTGCTCGGTGTTAGACTGCTCGACCCCATCGAAGTTTTTTTTCTTCCAGACTCCAATCTTTTTTATCCCATCAATTCCAAAGCGGGCTGCTCATCCATCAAGCTCAAGCTCATCAGGGATTTCAAGCCCGATTTTAACTCTTCCTTTCCTGAAATACATCATGTGAATCCGGCGGCAATTTCAAATGGTAAATTGAAGAGGCTCTTTTTTTATTCTTCCAATGCTTACACGCATTTTGCGAAAAGCAAAGAGATGGTCCTCATTTTAAACAATCCCTACCATAGAATATACTCTTGTTATATTGATGTGAAAAAGGGAAAAAATATCATGTATGATCAGCCTTCTGGCCTGAGCCGATGGATCAGTTTTTCCCGAAACAGTTCGTTTTCCGATTTTGTGGAAAAGGTTTGCAAAATTCCCGATCACCTCTCAGATCGACATTTTCGCTCCCAGTCGTTTTACTATCCCGCATCTTTGCGCACAGCGCTGAGAGAAGCCAAAATCAGCAAGCTCATAGACTTCACCACCGATGGAGAAAACCCATCGGCTGAAAATACGAACGGGGTTCATTTGAATGCGAATACTGAAAAGCTTACCGAAGCGGATATGAACGTTCTTAAAAACCATCGAGGCTTTCAAAAGCGTTATGCCCAGGATATCGCGATCTACAATGGGCTGGGATAAGGCCGGTCAGGCCAAAACCTACTTTTCAAAACCCAAAGGAAATGCCTTGGACGGAGTATGTTCGCGCGCCATGATCGCAGTGATTTCTTCGACCACTTCCGGGTGTTCGCTTGCTAGGTTTTTGGTTTCGCTTCGATCTATATCAAGATTATAGAGCTCAACATTCCCAGTTTTCGCCTTATCGGCAATGGTCTGTATGGCTTTCCACTTTCCCATTCTTACGGCCTGTGTATTTCTGGGTGCAAACTCCCAATAGAGAAATCCATGGGTTTCTGAGTCCTGCCCCATCATAGTTGGCAGCAAGGAAATACCATCTATAGAAGTCGGTATCGGTAGCCCGGCGATATGGCAAAACGTGGGCATCAAATCCCACTGCGCCGATATAAAATCTGATGTAGACCCTGCCTTGACTTTTCCGGGCCATGAAGCTACCAAAGGTACGCGCAGCCCGCCTTCATACAGGTCTCGCTTGATGCCTTTCAGTCCGCCGGTGCTATTAAAAAATGCAGGGTCGCTGCCGCCTTCTACCGAGGGGCCATTATCAGAACTGAACAGTATTATGGTATTATCTTTTATTCCCAATCGCTTCACAAGCGCTACGATCTCGCCCACTTGCTCATCCAGTAAACTTATCATTGCAGCGTAGGCAATACGAGGCTCAGGCTGGCTCCCATAGCCACCATTCCTGAATTTTGGGCCTTCGTCTACACCGTTGAAAGGAGCGCCTTCAGTGAGCTTGCCGCGGTATATTTCTTTGTAGGCTTCAGGTACGGCCAATTCTGCGTGCGGTACCGCCGATGGGTAGAACAGAAAGAATGGCGAAGTATGGGCATCTTCTATAAAATCAAGTGCGGCCCGATGTATTTCAGTCGGCGCGTAATCCCCCTTCCCGCTTCCTTCATTGCCGTCCAGATAGACCTTTTCGCCATTTTGCCAGAGATACTCAGGGTAATAATTATGTGCGAGCCTTTGACAATTATAGCCATAGAAGGCATCGAAGCCACTGCTGAGCGGATCGCTGATGGAGCCCGGAAATCCGAGCCCCCACTTTCCAAAAGCCCCAGTGCGGTAACCGGCTTTTTGAAGTCGGCTTGCAATCGTGATCTCATCGGCCTGCAAAGGTGCCTGTCCCTCGGGCTGCACTTCCCTATTGCCCCGCACAGATACATGGCCGGTGTGCTGACCCGTCATCAAGGTGGCACGCGATGGAGCGCATACGGTGGAGCCTGAATAATGATTGGTAAATTTGATGCCGCTCGCCGCCAATGCATCGATATTGGGGGTTTGGATCTTTTCTTGGCCGTAGCATCCTAAGTCTCCATAGCCCAGGTCATCGGCCAGGATATAAATAATATTTGGTTTGGTAGCATCATTTTCTTGCCCACGGCAATGGATAGATAAGAAGAGAATGAGCGCTAATGTCAGGACAATTGAGCTTAGCTTTTGGAGCATTTTGACTTTTTAGGAATGATTTGGATACGGAATTTCCGATAAGCAAAAATATCGCCAAAAATAGAGATTTTCCTTTTTGGAGTGCGATTCCATTGGCGGAAAGCCGCAGCCAAAAAACGTAGCATTCTCTAAGCTTATACTAAATTTGTACCCTGTACACAATTCTTATGGAAACGATAGCACCTTATAAGCCCAAGAATAAAATCCGCATAGTCACCGCAGCATCGCTCTTCGATGGGCACGACGCAGCGATCAATATCATGCGCCGCATCATTCAATCTACCGGTGTAGAAGTGATTCACCTAGGCCACGATAGGAGTGTAGATGAAGTGGTAAATACAGCCATACAAGAAGATGCGCAGGCCATCGCCATGACGAGCTATCAGGGTGGACATACCGAGTATTTCAAATACATGCGCGACCTGCTTGACGAGAAAGGGGCGCAGCAGATCAAGATTTTCGGCGGGGGTGGCGGTACCATTCTTCCCGAAGAGATAGAAGAGCTCCATGCCTATGGTATCACCCGGCTCTACCATCCCGATGATGGCCGAAAGATGGGGCTACAGGGAATGATAAACGATATGGTCGAGCAGAGCGATTACCCTACAGGGCAGCACCTGAACGGTGAAGTAAAGTCGCTCGAAAAACATGAAGTAAAGGCAACAGCACGCTTGATTTCTGCTGCCGAAAACTATCCGGAGTCCTTTCGCGAAGAGCTTCAAAAAGTGCGCGAGATGGCAACCCGGGTGAAGGTTCCCGTATTGGGAATAACTGGAACGGGCGGCTCTGGAAAGTCATCTTTGGTCGATGAATTGATACGCCGTTTTCTTGTCGACTTTGAAGATAAAACACTGGCGATCATTTCGGTAGATCCGTCGAAGCGAAAAACGGGCGGTGCCTTGCTTGGCGACCGCATACGGATGAATGCCGTAAACAACGAACGCGTTTATATGCGATCGCTCGCCACTCGGCAGAGCAACTTGGCCTTGAGCAAGCACGTGGCCGATGCAGTATCGATCTTAAAAGCCGCGAAGTATGACATGATCATTTTGGAAACTTCGGGCATAGGACAAAGCGATACCGAAATACTCGATCATAGCGATGTATCGCTCTATGTGATGACGCCCGAATACGGCGCCGCCACCCAGCTTGAAAAGATCGATATGCTGGACTTTGCCGATATCATTGCGCTCAATAAGTTCGATAAGCGCGGCGCCCTTGATGCCCTACGCGATGTAAAAAAACAGTATAAGCGAAACCACCAGCTCTGGGATGCAAAAGATGAAGACCTCCCGGTATTCGGGACCATCGCCAGCCAGTTCAATGATCCCGGTATGAACAGTCTCTACCGGAAAATAATGCAGACGGTGGCAGAAAATACGGGTGCCGACCTGAATACAACATTTGGCAGCACCAGCGAGATGTCTGAAAAGATATTCATCATACCACCGGAGCGCACTCGCTATCTCTCAGAAATTTCGGAGAGCAATAGGGGTTATGACCGCTGGGCCACAAAAGAATCTGAGACTGCCGATAAGCTCTACGGGCTTGCGCTTTCGCTAAAAACGCTGGGTCAGATCGATAAGCTCGCCAGTGAAGAGTCTGATGAGAACGCCAGTGCGTTTATAAAAAGATTGGAACATGAATTTGAACAGCTAAAGAAAGACCTTGATCCACATAATTGGGATTTGCTGCAGCAGTGGACAGCCCTTAAAGAGCGCTACCAGGCGCCTGAATTTATCTTTAAAGTACGGGGCAAGGAGCTGAAGATAAAAACCCATACGGAGTCACTTTCGCATCAGCAAATACCAAAAATTTCTTTGCCGAGGTACCGCAGTTGGGGAGATATTCTGTTATGGCGGCTGCAAGAGAATCTGCCGGGAAGTTTTCCATTTACCGCGGGTATCTACCCATTCAAGCGGGAGGGGGAAGACCCCACGCGAATGTTTGCCGGAGAGGGCGGGCCTGAGCGCACCAACCGTCGTTTTCATTATGTAAGTCAGGGAATGCCTGCCGCTAGGCTGAGCACGGCCTTTGATTCTGTAACGCTTTACGGCCACGATCCGGCCTATCGTCCCGATATCTACGGAAAGATCGGTAACTCGGGGGTAAGCATCTGCTGCCTGGATGATGCCAAAAAGCTCTACTCGGGTTTTGATCTTTGCGACCCCACCACATCGGTGAGCATGACCATAAATGGCCCGGCGCCCATGTTGCTCGGTTTTTTCTTGAATGCAGCCATCGATCAGCAATGTGAGCGTTACATCTTGGAAAAAGGCTTGGAAAAGGAAGTCGAAAAGAAGATCGCCCATATTTTTAAAAATCAAACGAGACCGACTTACCGCGGCGATTTGCCGGAAGGAAACGGTGGCTTGGGGCTCATGCTCCTCGGTCTTACCGGCGATAAAGTTTTGCCACCCGATGTATACCAAGAGATTAAAGCCAAGACGCTGCATGTGGTGCGCGGCACCGTGCAGGCCGATATACTTAAAGAAGACCAAGCTCAGAACACCTGTATTTTCAGCACCGAGTTTGCCTTAAGGCTAATGGGTGACGTGCAGCAATACTTCATTGATCAGAAAATCAGGAATTTCTATAGTGTTTCCATTTCGGGTTACCACATCGCCGAGGCAGGCGCAAATCCGATTACCCAATTGGCCTTTACCCTTTCCAATGGCTTCACTTATGTGGAATATTACTTAAGCCGTGGCATGGACATCAATGATTTTGGGCCTAATCTATCCTTCTTTTTCAGCAATGGAATAGACCCAGAATATGCCGTGATAGGCCGTGTGGCCCGTCGTATTTGGGCGAAAGCCATGAAGCGGAAATATGGAGCCAATGCCCGGGCGCAAATGCTGAAATACCATATCCAGACTTCGGGGCGCTCACTGCACGCGCAGGAGATAGACTTCAACGATATCCGGACTACGCTCCAAGCCTTGTACGCCATATACGATAACTGTAATAGCCTGCATACCAATGCCTATGATGAAGCGATAACCACACCGACCGAAAATTCGGTAAGGCGTGCCATCGCCATACAGCTCATCATCAATAAGGAGTTGGGCTTGGCCAAAAATGAGAATCCGATTCAGGGTCCTTCATTATAGAAGAGCTTACCGAACTGGTAGAAGAAGCCGTGCTGGCTGAGTTTGACCGTATCACTGAGCGCGGTGGCGTGCTTGGCGCAATGGAGACCATGTACCAGCGCAGCCAGATTCAGGAAGAGAGCATGTATTACGAAACGCTGAAGCATACCGGCGAGCTGCCGCTGATCGGTGTAAATACCTTCCTGAACAGCAAAGGCTCGCCCACAGTTATTCCAGGCGAAGTGATACGCGCTACGAAGCAGGAGAAAGAAGAGCAGATAGAAACGGTCAATGCTTTGAAAGAAAGGTATGAAGACTCATCGGCAGCTATTATCAAAGAAGTACAAGAAGCAGCTTTAAAAAATGAGAATATATTTGAAGCGCTTATGGACGCCACGAAAGTGTGCTCCTTAGGGCAAATTACGGAAGGGCTTTTTGAAGTCGGGGGGCAGTATAGGAGGAATATGTAGGGTTTATGATTGGTGGTGAGTTATTGGTGGTGAGTTATTAGTTGTGAGTTATTGGTTTTCAGTGTGGCTGCCAGATAGTCGTTGGTTGTCAATATGGATTCCCAAATGGTTGTTTTCGAGACTATTGACCATATCTAGTTTGATGAGTGAATATTTTTTGGAATGGAGATACTTCTCGAGCTTTTTAAAAAGATACCGCCGGGCAGATTTAGATGGCTATTTGTTTTTCTCGCCATCACCATCTATTTTGCACCTACGCTTTACGCAAAGTTTGTCTCGGGCAGCAAGCGCCGTGAGAAGCTTAATGAGCTGAAGACCCTTTTGGAGATCAAGCTGCTTTCGCTGGAAATTGCCGAGAAGGAAGGACGCATCGGAGAACCTTTAAGTTCTATCGCGGATGCAAAATCTTTGGCAGTCGAACTTTTTGATCACGAAGCTCTTGAGAAGACCATACCCCTAAGACTTAAGAAACGCGATAAAATGAAATATGGATTGACCGGGAGCCTTTCAATCGTATTCATTCTTATCATTTTAAATCTCTGGTCATCATCTGCTGAGCTATCTACAGGCTGGCTTATTACCCGCGATATTACGATCGGCGTTTTGGCTGGGATGGCCACCGCTTGGTATCCAAGCGATAGAAGAAAAGTCTTGTTGTTGGCTGGCATGATCTTACCGCTGGTAATCGCACTGGGACTTTTTCTATTGAGCATCTTTTAATCCTTGTGATCCTTTCTACACAACCTTGAAACAATTGCCCCATAATTCTCTGTTTTTCACACCTGTTTTTTCTGGAAGGATTACATACTAGTGACTTAGCTGATCATGCATGATTTTTGTTTCATTACCATAAAATCAAAAGAAGTAAAAATCATGGATTTAAAAGATAAAGTTGCAATAATCACTGGCGGTGGATCGGGAATCGGAGAACATACTGCAAAGCTATATGCCAAGCACGGAGCCAGCATCGTAATAGCCGATGTAGATGAGAAAGGCGGGAATAGGGTCATTGATGAGATAAAAAAAGATGGCGGGAAGGCCATTTTTGTAAAGGCGGATACGTCCAATCCCAATGACTCCAAGAAATCTGTAGATGCCGCTGTCAGTGAATTTGGTAAGCTGGACATCGCGGTAAACAATGCAGGGATCGGCGAGCCACAGGCACCCATAGGCGATATCGATATCGAAGGGTGGAATAAAGTGATCGCGGTAAATCTGAGCGGCGTCTTTTATGGAATGCATTATCAAATACCGGCCATGCTCGAGAATGGGAGTGGAGCCATCATCAATATGGCTTCTATCTTGGGATCGGTCGGCTTTGCGACCAGCTCCGGATATGTCGCCGCCAAGCATGGCGTGGTGGGGCTCACCAAAAATGGAGCGCTGGAATATGCGTCCAAAAATATAAGGGTCAATGCCATAGGGCCAGGATTTATCCGAACCCCCCTTATCGATGAGAACATGAGCGACGAGCAGCAAGAACAATTGGCTGGCTTACACCCAATAGGTCGCTTGGGCAAGCCCGAAGAAGTAGCCGAACTTTGTTTATGGTTGGCCAGCGAGAAGTCTAGCTTCGTGAATGGGTCGTATTATCCAATTGACGGTGGGTACTTGGCGCAGTAGAAGGGTAGTCTTTTGTGAGAATGAGATACCAATGTTTGAGTTGATTCGATTCCAATTCTTTTGATAGGGAATGAGAGAATATATCTTACAGCTCAATCCTATATTGCCAATGATGCTAGTGGTTGGAATCATTGGGTGAACCAACCGCTCTATTACTTGTTCTCAGTATTTATTAATAGGGCTTGCTCTATTTTTTAATCTCGACGGTCAAAAAGAAAGATTTTAGGCACGGTAGAAAGTTCCTGCCATCGTAATTTACAAAATGCGGTGAGATTGGCGTTTTTCTAAAGTCTTATGGAATTTCCCTGTTTTATATCCTTGATGTCTTAAGTCAAAATAAATTACTATGAGATTTGCGTTTACCTTTCACCTATTGCTCTTAAATACATGCTTGGCATTTTGTCAGCCCGAAGGCGTTCAGATAAATGGAAAAGTAGTCGATGCGGAGAGTGGTGCGGCCGTACCCTATGCCACCGTTGCATTGGTTTCGAAGTCAGATAGTTCGATCATTTCGGGAACCACCACCGATGACTCGGGCTATTTCAGTATTCGAGCCAACACTCCGGACATTATGATCGAAATCAGCTTTATAGGTTTCGAAAAAAAACGGATAGAAAATTTTTCTGTGAAAAAGGGGATGGTAAGCCTTGGGAAGATATCCCTTCAATCGAGTGCATTAGATTTGGACGCGGTACAAATTACCGATGAGCGGTCTACGATGGAATTCAAACTGGACAAGCGCGTATTTAATGTGGGCAGCGATATAAGCAGCACAGGCATGGGCGCAATGGAAGTATTGGGCAATGTGCCTTCGGTAAATGTAAGCATCGAAGGGGAGGTAAGCATACGCGGCAATTCGGGCGTTCAGATTCTGATAAACGGAAAGCCTTCGGTACTGGCCGATGACCCCAGCAGCGCCCTGGGTACCCTTACCGCCGATATGATAGAGAGCATAGAAGTGATCACCAATCCATCGGCCAAGTATCAAGCCGAAGGCACTTCGGGCATACTGAATATTGTGCTTAAAAAAGAAGAGAAAAAAGGATTCAATGGCTCCGTCTCTGCCAATACGGGTATTCCCGATAATCACAGCATTGGCGTAAGCCTGAACCAGCGCACGGAGAATTTTAATTTCTTCACCCAATTTGGTGCGGGCTATCGAAGCATACCTGAATATACCGAAAATCGGAACCGCGACCTGCTCGATAACTCACTGGTAAGCAGCGAAGGCGTAGAATATCGTAATGAAGAATTTTATAATATCACGCTCGGCGCCGATTATTATTTGAATGCGTACAATACGCTCACCCTTTCGGGAAATTTTGCATACGAGATCGAAGACCAGCCATCGGAGATCGACTTTCAAATCTTCAATGGAGCTTCTGAACTTATCTCCGAATACCGCCGGAAGGAAACCACTTCGGCAGTAAATCCCAAGTACCGCTACGATCTGCAATACAAGAAGGAATTTAAAAACAACGAAGAGCATGTGCTTCTTCTGAGCACACAGGGAAACTTCTTCGGCAAAGACTTATCGTCGGTGTTCAATAATACCTATGCAGATGAAAATATAGCCGATGTAACCCAACGCACCGAGACCGATTATTACCAAAGGGACTATACCATAAAGCTCGATTATACCAATCCCATTTCCGAGCAAATTACGATTGAAGCGGGCGGGCTGTATGAAATAAATGATGTGGGCAATGACTACGGCGTATTCAATGAAGGCGCCAATGGCGAGCTAATTCCCGTGGAAAGCCTGACCAATAATTTTGAATTCAACCAAAAAGTGCTTGGCGTTTACAGCACGGCAGCCTATGAAGGGGATCAATGGGGTGTGAAGTTGGGATTGCGGGCAGAGCAGACCGACCTTACCACTTTGCTTACCACCACCGACGAAAAAAACACACAGAATTATTCCAACCTGTTTCCGACACTGCATACTTCCTATAAGTGGTCTGAGACTTTCTCCGTTCAGGCAGGCTATTCCAAGCGCATCTACCGGCCGCGGTTATGGGACTTGAACCCCTTTTTCAATATCCGCAACAGTTTTAATATCCGCACCGGAAACCCCAATTTGCTTCCAGAATTTGCAGACTCCTACGAGCTGACCGGAATATTCATCTTCCAGAAACTCTCGTTGA
This sequence comes from uncultured Cryomorphaceae bacterium, assembly GCA_963836915.1. Taxonomy (GTDB): domain Bacteria; phylum Bacteroidota; class Bacteroidia; order Flavobacteriales_D; family Cryomorphaceae; genus Cryomorpha. Next base: position 3,494,719 of record CAWILH010000002.1, read on the forward strand.
ATACCAGTGTCTACCACCTTTTCACCCGTGATGTAAAGGAGCGGGTCTCATTTCTGGAAGACGGTGTGAACATCACCACCCCGATCAATGTGGGAACGAACAGCAAGGTCGGGGTCGAGCTCAACGGAAAGTATACCGCCGCAAAATGGCTTACCATTATGGCCGATTTCAACTATGGCTATTTCAACCGTCAAGGAAATTTTGAAGATCAAAACTTCGATTTCAATGGAGACCAATATTCTGCCGAGATGAGCACCAAGTTTAGCCTTCCGGCAAATATTGATCTTGAGATCACACCAAATTACCAATCGGGATACAAGACCGTGCAGGGAAGCGTATCGGGTTATGCCCACATGGATGCTGGTATCCGAAAGAAACTCTGGAATGGTAAAGCAGTGGTCAATTTGGGTGTGCGCGATATTTTTGCTTCCCGTATACGCGAAAGCATAGCAGAGCAAGAAACATTTAGTTTCTATAGCTATTCACGTCGAGGGCGGTTCATCACTTTTGGCCTGAGCTATAGTTTCGGCAAGGGTGAAGCGATGACCTACTCAGGGCGATAAGCTACTTGCGAAGACGGTAGAATTGACCTGAGTTTCAAAATTTTCGGTGCCCGTTATAGTGCATCCAGCTATCTGATAGTAGCATTCAATTTAGCGTCAATCCCACTATAGTTAAATTGCATCATCATCATCTATGAATATGGTTTCCGTGTTTGAATTGCCATTTTTAAAATGCTCATCTTCGAGTATTTTCAACGTTCCTACGATCGTCTGTTCCGGCTCTGTCACAATAATCAGAGCGGGAATAGATTCCTTGCTTTTACTCAATAAATCTTTTACATTTTGCCAGTCCACATGCACTACTGCACATCTATGTGATCTTTCGCGCAGACGTTTTCGCTAAAGGCAGTCACGAATACAGCCTAGTAATAACTTCATTCAAGGATGAGCAGATCGTGTCGTAAAATTACTGCATTTCAGCTAATATTCTAATGGCGCTATTCCTTCAACGTTGCCGAATAAAAAAATTTGCCACCGATTGTACCAATGAAGTAAAACATCACCAAAAGTGTAATTGCGTAAAGTCTAAAGACAAATCTCAAAAATTCGTCATCAAAAATTATGAATAAGAACAGCAGTGAAAATAAGATAAGCAGCCCAAACCCGAAGATTTTATTCGAAATCGTAGGTGCAATAGTTATTTTCAAATCGGAAGCACTTGTCTTGTAAACATACTTTCTCCAAAATATCAAATACCGTATTTCCACGATTATTTCTTCTTCTGCATCCAGCTCTAAATTAAGCGTAGACCCTAAATAAAGTTTATGCTGCTCACCATTAATCCTCACTACAATGGGGAGAATTGCTGAAGCATAGTCGTTACTCCTTATCAACTTTAATCTTTTCATAGTCGCTTAATACCTTGCTTATCAGTACTATAATCTATGATGAACTCCTATCGAGTATGCTGCGCTGATAAAGAAAGCTGCCGGCCCAATAGGTGCCCACATTGCTCCACCAATCGCATCTGCAATGATCACGGCTTCTACGTCATAGTCAGACTCGTTAAATCTTTTTCCATTGTGATGATTAGAACCATAACCATCTATCCAAAAATAAGACGAAGCATAGTATATAGAATGGAATGAATCAGTCATCTCCGGAATATCGAAATTAACTGAAGATATTGCCACGGCTTCGTCATCCAAAATTTGTGTTTAATTTTTATGGTCAAAATGTACAAAAAAATTACATTTTGATTAGTTTTTGAATAATTTGATAAATATTATCATGCGGCCTGTAATCACTTCTGGTATATGACGGGTATGCTCATAGGCTTTCAGAAGTGACCATGAGTTGAAATAATTCCATGAATCGATCTAAGGCGCACGAATACAATTGATCTGCGGTTTGGTGGCCATTGGCCATACAAAGATGATTTTCGACATCTGTTGAACTATAGAAACCCCCAGATTCGAGGTCATTCCTATTTGCTGGCTATAGGTGAAATAGGCAGGTACGGGCTTAGCTCTTTCAATCTTTGCGAGCACGTATCTATTTAGTTTAAGAAAGAAGACTGCCATGGAATATCAATACATTACTTCCAAAAATTCTATCATTTTTTTCTCCATCGGTACCCATAATGGTCGAGCCCTGATAGTCGCTTCTTTTATGACCGCCGATTTTAAGTCAAACCACTATGGCCGAGAAGCAGATTTTAATTGCCAATATTTGGATAGCGGCCGCTGTCAATAGGTGTAATAGGCCCTGAATAGTGCTTTCGGCCAATAATGATGAACAGCCACTCTCCAGTATTCAGAATGGATATACTTCCGCACCTGAAACTGGATCAGGCTATGGCAGTATGGATTCTTCTCTCCGAAATGAGTTGAAATGGTAAACCAATCTTCAGCTCTTGCAAAGGGCATATGCCGCCGATGCCGGTTACTGATGGCTTGGCTGCGCATGAACTATTTTGTTTTTACATCCATTTGAAAAGCTAGATAGCTTTCCTTGCCGACCCCAGCCTTGGTTTTATAGAGCGCACACCTACTAGAGTGAACCTAGGCGCGAGCATTGGCGGCTTGCTGCATTAGAAGGTGGCGATTTAACAATCGGGCTTTATTTCTTAGGGCTAGGGAAATAAGATGCTCACTTCCATTCGGTATTTAGCATCTTTTCCCAACGCATCTTTAAATCCTTATACCTCTCTTATCAATGTAATCTTAACACGTATATTTGGCGGCTGAATAAAAACAATCATTCTGATGAGCAAAAAAATGCCAAAAGTGGCCTACTTCTGCATGGAGTACGGACTAGACGATAAACTTAAAACATACGCAGGGGGTCTCGGTATTTTGGCCGGAGACTATATGAAAGGTGCCAAAGACCACGACTTCCCGATCGTGGGTCTCGGTATAAAATGGAAGCAGGGCTATACCGATCAATACCTCGATGACGATGGGATGCCTTACGATAGCTATAAAAACCACAAGTACGAGTTTCTCGAAGATACAGGAGTGGAAGTCACGGTAACCATCCGAAAGCGCGATGTGAAAATCAAGGTCTGGAAATGTACCGATTTTGGCAATGCACCGCTCTACCTGCTCGACACTGATGTGCCGGGCAATGAAGATCAATGGATCACCGGCCAACTTTACGGCTGGTTTGGCGAAGAGCGTATCGCGCAAGAGATGGTGCTCGGGATAGGCGGGGTCAGGGCATTACGGGCGCTGGGTATCAAAGTTGATCTCTACCATTTTAATGAAGGCCATGCACTATTCGCAGGATTTGAGCTTATCAAAGAAAAGCAAGACAAGGGCGACAGCTATAAAAAAGCGCTTGACAAGAGCCGAAAGGAAATAGTATTTACTACACATACGCCTGTAATACAGGGTAATGAATCGCACCCGATAGATCGCTTGATGTATATGGGCGCAAATCTGACCCTTACCGAGAAGCAATTGCAGTCGCTAGGGGTTGATCCTAACTCCAAGGTTACCGGCAATTTTAATATGACCATTGCTGCCCTTCGAATGTGCCGTAAAGCCAACGCAGTGGCCAAACTTCATGGTGAAACCGCCAAAGAGATGTGGGCACACGTAGATGACGGAGCCGAGATCATTCCGATCACCAACGCCATCCATCGCCCTACTTGGGTAGATGCCACCATGGTGGAAGCGGCCGAGAACAAGGCCGATCTATGGTCGCCACATATGGACAATAAAAAGGCCTTGATAGCATTCGTTCAAGCCAGAACAGGAGCCAAGCTGCGGGAAGATGTGCTTACGATTGGTTTTTCGCGGCGCGCGGTGCCCTATAAACGGGCCAACCTACTCTTTCGTGATCCCGAAGTGATCGATCCATTGCTTCGTGGTGGAAAACTACAGATCGTATATTCAGGTAAGGCGCACCCGCTTGATGATAACGGAAAGCAACTGATCGAAGAGATCGTAGGCTTCAGTAGGAAATATCCCAACGCGGTAGTCTACATTCCAAATTATGATATGGCCACGGGAGCGGCCTTGACCCGCGGATCAGATGTTTGGCTCAATAATCCGCGCCGCCCGAAAGAAGCGAGCGGTACATCGGGCATGAAAGCCGCCATCAATGGGGTGCTTAATTGCAGCATACTCGATGGCTGGTGGCCCGAAGCGGTAGATCACGGAAATAACGGTTGGCAGTTTGGAGATGGGTTCGTAGGTAAAACCGAAGAAGAGCATGACCAGCATGACGGAGATGCCTTGTACAAGGTATTGCTGGAAGAAGTAATTCCTACTTATTATAATAATCGCATCAAGTGGCTCAGTATGATGAAGCACAGCATCATGGATTGCAAGGATGAATTTGCAGTCAAGCGAATGCTGGGGGAATATTATGAGAAACTTTATAAGTAAGCTATGTGTCGTCCTGAAAATGGTTGACTGATTATTATTCAAAAATACTCATGATTAAACAGCTTCCAAGATTGGTTTTGGAGGCTGTTTTGTTTTCCATGTTTTAAGTTTAGTTCTCTTTTGATTATGTGCTTGGCTTGGAGTTAGGTATGCGATTGATAAGTGCGGTCTTACTTGATTGTATAACGCGATTGACTCTGCCACCTGCTTTTCTAATATCTCATAGTTTTCGAAAGAGTTGTCTAATCCAAATTCATCTTTCAATATTCCGTTCACTCTTTCGGCTACTGCATTTTCGTATGGATCAGATTGTTCTGTCATACTTATGCTGATTCCATTATTTTTTAGCATTTGAGTATAGATTTCACTGCTGTACTGTAAGCCTCTATCCGAATGGTGTATGAGCGCTTGGTCGTATTTCCTGTTTTCAATTGCCTTCTTTAAAGCCGATAATGTCGTGGCAGCCATCATATTGTTACTCAACGCATATCCAACTATTTTCTTCGAATAAGCATCCGTAACTAAGTGCAGGTAATAGTGGTCTTTGTTAACTTGTAAATAGGTAATGTCCGCTACCCATAGCTGCTCTGGGCGAGTGAGTTCTATTTCTTTAATGATATTCGGATACTTTCTCATCCAATGCTTTGAGTTGGTTGTTTTGTGGTACTTTTTTCTTTTCGATATCAGTAATGATCGCTCTCTCATAAAATCAAATAAATGATCTCGACCTATGTGCTGATCCAGTGGCTTATTCTCGTTTATGAGGTAATGGATCTTTCTCACCCCACACCTTGGAAGCAGATGACGTATGCGTAAAATATTGGCCTCTAATTCTTCATCATCAGAAACCAATGAATCTTTTCTCTTATAGTAGGATTGCTTACTAAAACCAAACAATCGGCATAACTCACTGATATTCAGATCGCTTCTACGCCTTATTTCTTGGACTGCCTGGTGTCGTACTTTTTTATGATCTTAATATCTAACTCACGTTCCGCTATAGAAATAAACTGCTTGTAAGCCATCAGCTCCGCTTCCTTTTTCTCAAGTTTACGCGTAAGCAAACGCTCATTTTTCCGAAGTTTAGCCTCTAACTCTTTGATGTACTGTTTGTCCTGATCTTTCATTGGTCGACCTTTACTAAGGTATCTTGGATGGTTCAATTTACCATATTTTTTTAACCAACGTGGAATGCAAGAATTACCCGCTATTCCATACTTACGCTTCAATGTGGCTTTTGTATATAAGCCCGATTCATATTCCCGTACAACCTGTTGTTTAAATGCTTTGCTGTATACTTTTGGGACGGAAACGTTTCCTTCTTTTTCTTTTCCTGTTAACATATTGACTCATTTTTAGTCAACTTTTTCTAGGACGAGACACTATTATAAATAAGCCCGACCATTTTTTGGTCGGGCTTATTTAAAATTATTTCAGTTGCCTTGAAGTATCAATCCTTTAAAAGGATGATCTCAAGAGTCATTGATTTTACATCACTCCACGATCAATCTGGCAATGGAGCTCCTTTTGTCGGTAGAGAGATGAACCAGGTAAATACCTGGGGCAATATCGTTGATATCGTATCTCAATATTTCCGATGTAGTGCCGATATTGAGCGGCACCCTCTGACTGCGTATTTCCTTTCCATTTAAATCGAGCAAGTGAATAATGGCCTCGTGTGCTGCTTTGTCTTTTTCTAAAAACAAATTTGTGCTTCCTGAAGCCGGATTTGGATAGATAGTCAATGTCAAACTTTCTAACGCGTCAACGGAGGGTTCGCCTGAGCTCATGTCCAATGACTTTTCAGGCAGTGCCGCGGCGCTACCAATTACACAGTAGGTACCATAATCGCCCCAAATATTTCCTGGTGTCATTCTCGCACGTGTCCATACTTTATAAGTCCTACCTGGCTCACGCTGCGCAAACCATCTCCATCTATACTGTGGGTTATATCCATTGGGACTATAAACTTCATAGGTGTTATATGGCGGTTCCAGTTCTTTAAATTTAAATTGCCATCTGGTAATGGATGAACCCAAATAAGCATCATTATCTGGCCAATTTGACCTAATAATGTCGTGGTAACCCAATGCCATCCTGCCACAATCTTGCGATCGGAGTTCTGAAAATGGAACGTAGGTTACACCTACCTTTACAATCGGATTTACGGATTGAATTGCACCAGAATCATAAATCCTAAAATAATAGGTATCTCCTATATCAAGATCGTTCAAGACCAAGGTCTCATCAGCGCCTGCGCCAGATGTATTTCCACAAAACAAGGCGTTGTCGCAGGCGTCGTATGCTTCTATGACTCCATCGAAAGTGGATGTTCCGATTGAGCTCACAGTTATGGCCATATTTGTACGGATTGCTTCAAACTCGAACCACATTTGCTTCTGTCCATTGATTTGTTGACCACAGGGAGCGCTGCTTATATTGCTTCCTTGATTTAGGTCGTAATCATTTTGCGCATCCGAAAGATTGGCATCTGGTGTGAGTGTATGTGCACTGTGGCAAGTTTCGCCTGGAAGACCTGGGTCGATTGCGAAATAGCAATACTCCGTTTCGCTTATAATGCTATATGTTAAATCGTATACTTTCGCTTCAAAAGCCATTTCATATATTTCACCGGGAATTAGACCTGGGAATTGAGAAACGTTGAATATTGAAGAACTCTGAACGATGGTAAAATAATGATCATTCGGACTACCAATCAAGTCAAAAAGAATATTCCATTCGGCCACTGGCAACCCTTCTGGTATTCCTTCAATGGTGATCGTAGAGTTAAGTTGAAAGTCAAGTTTTCCGCAATCACTGGCTATTGGTTCTGTATAAGGAACGTCTATAAGGCTTGTTTGAATATCGATAGAATCGAATGGGTATTGGTTTTGGGAATAAACGCGGAAGTAGTACTCTGCGCCGATTTCCAATCGATCAATCGCTACTAATTCTGGTTCACCTTCTGGGAAATTGTCGTAACATGATACAATAGGTGTCATACAGGATTCATAAAGTTCAACCGAGGGATTGAAGAGGCTATCGGCATCGCACTTAGCACGAATCATCATTTTTCGCGAAGTTGCTATAAACTTATACCACAGGCTTCTTTGAAATGCACTAGAATCTTCAAAGCAAGCATAGTCGTTATTCAAGTACCCATTGCTCAAATTTGTGGTTATTTCATTTTCAGAAAAGGTTTGCCCCGGAATCAAGGTGATTGCATTGTTGCATAGAAGACCCTCCGATGGAACCATTGAAATGGTGTGAATCTTTAACTGATATCGGGTAGTCGCTTCGGGATCAAATTGAGAATTTGATTGCCATGACTCATTATTTTCAAACATAACATGGCCTACCGTTCGGAGACAATAATATCCAGGACTAAGAATAACGAAGTTTGATTGCGAACAGTTGATCCAACTAGAACTGAAATGGACAGAATCAATGATAGGTGCAGCTGTTTGACAATTATAGTAGTCTTCAGACGTGCTGAATAGGGAATACTTAAATAACTTTTTATATTCCACGATTGCTTCAATAATCAGATGTGCGGTGTCTTGCAGCTGAAAGACATAATTATCTTCATCAGATTCAGATGGAATAGAATCAGTGTAGAAGCCGTTTATGCCGCCTTGGACGACAAATATACCGGGCGAATTCATTTCAAAATCAATTTGTTCCGGACAAGCTAAAGGATTTAAAGATCCATCGCCATTAGTAACAGATCCTGAATCCTGCTCTAATTCAAAATAATCTGCAGGAAGTTCAGAGTAGCTATATTCTTGACATATTGGATCACACGACATTATTAAGCAACTCATAAAAAGGAAAAGAAAAATAGAGCGCATGTAGCTTCTCCATTTTGAGAATAAGTTTTTCATAAATTTGGCTTTTTTGGTTTGGGAAATGTAGGTTAATACTTCCCTATTTACCAAGGATATTATGTAAAAACTTAAGAATTGTTAAAAACTTATTCTAATAAACATTCCTTTTCAGCTATGAATTTGTCCTTTTATATGGATGTTTCGCTCTTATATTAAATATTGTATCGAATTAGCTGGCTCAATCTGGCCATCTTATTTCAAGTTTAGGCGATCGTTTCAAAAACACAGAAGTGAGCATTGAACTAATTTCTTTCAAGCCGGCTCGTTTTCGACGAATTGCGTATCATTGTCGCTGAAACATACTGAACAGGTTTGATATGAAAAGAATATTCTTTTTACTCATTGCGATAAGTTTTGGAATGAACTCCTCCGCACAAGAAGAAGGGAAGTTTCGGCTTGGGCTCGACCTCGGCGCTGGCATCAACGACGGTGGGGGTGGGATATATGGAAATCTCGAGCTGAAATATAACCTTCAAGAAAATATGAACCTCGGTCTACAGTATAGTATTGCATCTCTGGCCCGTGACACAAAACTGGATCATAATGATGAGATAGAATCTGGTGCCTTCACAGGGCATAACACGATTTTCGGAACGTTTGATTATTACTTCGTTTTAGGAGGCAAGTTCAATCCTTTTCTGGGAGCGGGGCTAGGGCTGGCATCAATGGCTACCGTAGTGATTTTTGATGGCGAGGAGCTAGAGACTGATAAGATTGATCCCTACTCGGGTGTTGGTGCGATGCTCCGGGGTGGTTTTGAAGCTGGAAAATTTCGTTTTACCCTACAGTACGATTTAATTCCCGACCATCCGGCGCAAGATGTGGATGGAAATAAGCTTGGCGAAGTTGCCAATAACTATTTTGGCATCGCGGTTGGCTTCTACGTGGGCGGTGGCAAGTGGGGGCGGTCTGTTTTGAAACCTACATCGCAGTCCACTGCGCGTCCCCAGCTTTAGTGATGGCGGCGGTTTTGATCTGCCCCATATATTTTCCGGTTTCTACTTTCGCATGATCAACAGCTCCTTGATCGCCAAGTAGTCGGCGGGGCTGTTCCAGGCCTGCTTGGCCTTATCGGCAAATGCTTGCATCTTTTCTGGCAGCTCCAGCCTAATGCCCAGCGCAAGCTCGACTACTTCCAGAAATTTTACGGGATGCGCAGTCTCCAGAAACACTCCGGTATACTGATCGCCATGCTTTGCCAGATCGGCCTTAAGCCCAAGGTAGCCCACAGCCCCGTGTGGATCTAGGGTATAGCTCTTCTCGGCGTGTATTTTTTGCATGGCAGCCTTGGTTTCTTCATCACTATAAGCGAAGCCGTGCAATAGGGATTGGAAGGATGAAAGGCTTCCGCCAAAAATCTCCGAGAGCCGTTCAAAATTGCTTGGATTGCCCACGTCCATGGCGTTGGAAATGGTTTGCACCGAAGGTCGGGGGTTATAAGGCTTGCCGCTGAGGTATTCGGGCACCACACTATTGGTATTGGTGCAGGCCACGAAATGTGCTATCGGGAGTCCCATCTTCAACGCGATAATGCCACCGGTCAAATTGCCAAAATTTCCGCTAGGAACGCTTACTACCAGTTCTTTGCCGTACTTTTTTAATTGGCGGTAAGCCTGAAAATAATAGAGCGACTGGGGAATTAGCCGCGCGATATTGATGCTATTGGCCGATGTATAGCTGCCATCGGCATTAAGCTCTTGGTCACCGAGTACCTGCTTGGCCAGCCGCTGGCAATCGTCAAATGTACCATCTACTTCAATGGCCGTGATATTTCCGCCCCAGGTGGTGAGCTGTTTTTCCTGCAAAGGGCTCACCTTTCCTTTCGGATATAAAATGTAGACCGAAATACCGGGCACGTTAAAAAATCCTGCCGCCACCGCGCCACCGGTATCGCCCGATGTGGCCACTACCACTTTGAGTTCTCTGGCATTCCCAGCATTGAAATTTGCCATAAGGCGAGCCATAAACCGGGCTCCCACATCTTTAAAAGCCATGGTAGGGCCATGAAAAAGCTCTAGGGCATAAATCCCAGGTTCCACTTCTACCGCCGGAATTTGAAAGTTGAGCGATTCTGTGACGATCTCCCTGAGTATTTCGGGCGGTACGGCATCGCCCACCAAGTTTTTGGCCCCTTCAAAATTAATTTCATCAAAGCTCAGCGATTCAATGTTTTCGAAAAAAGAGTCGGGCAGCTTCTTGATTTTTTCGGGCAGGTAAAGACCCCCGTCTGGCGCAAGGCCGCTGAGCACCGCCTTAGATAGGGCTACGGGATTATTCTTGTACTTGTCGCGGGTAGAGAAGTATTTCATTGCTTATAGTATTCGCGCGCCAACCTGATTAATACCCGATTGAAAGGTGTCGCTTTCTATTTCAAATTTGTAGAGCATAGCATGGAGTTCTTCGCATATTGTGGTTGCGGTCGCGGCAGATTTACATAGCGCAAACACAGATGGGCCGCTGCCCGAAATCCCAAAACCGATGGCTCCGCATTCGATCGCAGATTGCTTCATCTTATAAAATCCGGGAATGAGCATTGCCCTGACCGGTTCAAAAATAACATCTTCCATGCTGCGGCCTATCAGGTCGGTATCGCCGGTGCAAAATCCGGCTACCAGTCCCGCCACGTTTCCCCATTGTTTCACCGCTTCGCTTATGGCCACTCTCTCCTTGATGATCCTACGCGAATCACGCGTGGGCACATTTACGTGGGGGTGTATGAGCGCTACGTGAAGTCCTTCTGACACGGGAAGTTTCACTGCATCGAGGGGAGAGGTGCTGCGCACTAAGGTGAGACCGCCAAGTAGCGCAGGGGCCACATTGTCGGCATGTGCGTTTCCGCAGCCTATGCGCTCCCCTTCCATGGCCAGTGGAAGCAGCTCCATCCGCGAAAGCGGTGATCCCATCAACTCGTTTACAGCTACCAATGCTGCCACACTGCTTGATGAGCTGGATCCCATGCCACTATTCAGGGGCATGTTTTTACAGAGTTCCACGCTTATTCCGGCTTTTTGGCCAATGGTGTTCAGGTAGTACTTTACCACTGCTGAAGCGATATTTCTATCGGGATCGGTTGAAAGCTCGCCACCGTCGCCAGTAATTTTGTCGAGCGATACTATTCCCGAGTCGTTTAGCGTGAGCTTTACGTTATCTCCGGGGGCATCGAGTGCAAATCCCAAAATGTCATAGCCGCATACCACATTGGCCACGGTAGCTGGCGCAAACGCAGATACTGTGCTACCGATATTCATAGGGTTTATGGATTCCATGGTTCAGAGCTGAGAGATTCGAATGATATCTGCAAAGACTCCGCCGGCGGTAACTTGTATGCCCGCGCCCGGACCCTTTATCACTAGCGGGTCGCTATGGTAGCGCTCCGTAGTGAAGGCGATGATATTATCACTGCCCGTAAGGCTATAAAAAGCATGATCGCTGGCTACGAGCTCAATGGCGATCTTTATTTTTCCATCTATCAATTTCCCGATGTAGCGCAGCACCTTTTGCTGGCTTGCCGCTTTGTTTTTAAGGTTTTCGAAGTGGTCGGAAGCATTTTCAAGTTCTGTGTAAAAGGCATCGATGCTATCTGCCTTCAGGCAATTTTCCGGAAGGATGGGATCGATCTCCACATCAGACATTTCGAGTTCCAGCCCCAACTCGCGGGCCAGGATCAGCATCTTTCGGGAGAAATCCATTCCATTGAGATCATCGCGAGGGTCGGGTTCGGTAAAGCCTTTTTCCTGCGCTTCCTTTACGATATCCTTGAAGCTTTGATCACCTTTGAAGTTGTTGAAAATAAAGGAGATGGTTCCCGAAAGTACGGCTTCGATTTTCAAAATACGGTCACCGCTTACCAAGAGATCGTTCAGGGTGCGGATTATGGGCAATGCTGCACCTACAGTGGTTTCATAGTGGTATGTCGCCGGGCTCTTGAGCACCCTGTTTTTGAAGGCTTCATATTGTTCCTGCGACTCACTGTTGCCCACCTTATTGCAGGTCACCACTGAGATATCATTGGCAAAAAGCTCTTCATAATGCGCTACAAAAGCGCGGCTGCTGGTATTATCTATCAATGCCGTATTGGGCAGGTCGAGTTCTTTGATGGCATTGATATAAGCTTGGGCATCAGATGGATCGCTCTTGGTTTCCATCTCCTCGCGCCACCTGCTCAGGTCTATTCCTTCCAAGTTGGCGATCAACATTTTTCGGCTGTTGGCGATTCCACGCACGATCACTTGCATATGGTGTCTTTCTGCAAGTTGGCTTTTGGCTGCGGCCAATTGATCGATCAACTCACTGCCTATTTTTCCTGTTCCGGCACAGAATACGTTGATGGTTTTCAGGGGAGAAAGAAAGAGCGAATCATGCACCGATACCAGGGCACGCCCAAGGTCTGTGCGGTCTATCACCACCGAAATATTTAATTCGGAAGAGCCTTGGGCGATGGCCACCACATTTACGCCACTTCGGCCAAGGGTGCTAAAAAGCTTGCCGCTCAAACCGCGGGAGTGACGCATGTTTTCACCTACCACAGCCATTATGCTCAGGCCGGATACGAGTTGCGGTTCGCGCAATTTGCCACGTAGGCGCTCCAGCTCAAAGGCACGTGAAGTCGCTTCCATGGCCGCGGCGCCATCTTCTGGCGCTATGGCAATGCTTATGCTGTGCTCACTGCTGCTTTGGGTGATGAGCATTATGTTTACATTGGCCTGAGCCAGCGCGGTAAAGAGTTTTCCGCTAAAGCCACGGGTTCCGATTATTGCAGAGCCTTCTACATTCAGCATACATATATCCGGTACTGATGCGATGCCTTTAATGATGCCGGTGCTAGGCAGGCCCTGTCCTATGCGTGTGCCGGCATTGGAAGGGTTAAATGTGTTCTTGATGGTGATCGGAATCTGCTTGGCGATAGCTGGAAGCATGGTAGGTGGATAGATCACCTTGGCACCGAAAAAGCTGAGTTCCATTGCTTCTTCGTAGCTCAGGTGTTCCAGCGAGTATGCATTTTTGACCATTCTTGGATCAGCGGTCATAAATCCATTCACATCCGTCCAGATTTGAATCTCTTCTGCATCAAGCGCTGCGCCAATTATGGCGGCGGTATAATCGCTGCCGCCCCTGCCTAGAGTGGTGGTCTTGCCGTGCTCATCGGCGGCTATAAAACCGGTTACCACACCTATGGCATCGCCTATCGAATCATGCCATTCCCTTATTTTGGCATAGCTCTCTTCTTCGATCACATTGGCCCTTCCATAGCTGCTGTCGGTGGTTATCAAATGGCGGGCATCACCGTAGATTGCGATTTTGACTTTTTGACTTAATAGGGTCGCCACCATCTGATTGGAGAGCTGTTCGCCAAAAGAAACCAGCTTATCACTCGTGCTTGGCGAGAGTTCGCCAAGGGCTTTTATGCCAAATAGAAGTTCTTCAAGATCATTGATCAATGCTTTGGTAGCGATCAGGGCAGGGTTTTGATCATTTGGCTTTAGCAATGAGCGCACCACTTCATGGTGGCGGCTTTCAATGAGTTTCAGGTCTTCGATGAAGTCTTCTTTCGCCAGCGCTTTTTGACCCATCGCAAGCAATAGGTTGGTAACACCACCCATGGCCGAGCAAATTATAATGGGCGAATGGCCAAGGTCGGAATGCTCCTTGACGATGTTGATAAGGGAGGAGATGGCATCGCCGGTGCCAAGAGATGTTCCGCCAAATTTTAAAATATACATAGTTGAATGGTAGTGCGTTGAAGGCTCAGCTGGGTATGATAGTTTAATTTGGCACGAAGATAGGATTCACGGTCGAGAACTTTGTTATGAGTCGTGACTTGCAGGTGAGTTGTCCAAGAGCTTAAACTTCATAGTTCTAGCCAGCGCGACTGTCCGGGGTTCTATCTCGTTAGGATCGGTAAACAGAAACGGATTGTAAAAGCTGCTCGTAAAAGCTACAAGCTGCTAGCCCCAAGCTGCAAACAAGCGCAGAGTGTAAACTGAGCCAAATACATCGCTGAGCCAGCGTCTCATAATGTGCCGATCAAACAGAACAATGGAACTTTAAAGTTCATAATGCCAATCTTGGAAAAATCAGCTTCAAGCGAGCGCAAAGTGTAAACTGAGCCAGATTCATGGCTGCACCAGCGTCTCATAATGTGCCGATCAAACAGAACAATTGAACTCTAAAGTTCATAATGCCAATTTTGGAAAAATCAGCTTGAAGCTTGATGCTTGTGGCTTGCAGCTTCTTAAAAGATCCCGATCGGGTCGGCTTATGACAAATGCTTGTAAAAGCTATAAGCTGCTAGCCCCAAGCTGCAAGCGAGCGCAGAGTGTAAACTGAGCCAGATTCATCGCTGCACCAGCGTCTCATAATGTGCCGATCAAACAGAACAATTGAACTCTAAAGTTCAGAATGCCAATTTTGGAAAAATCAGCTTGAAGCTTGAAGCTTGTGGCTTGCAGCTTCTTAAAAGATCCCGAGCGATAGCCAGATTCAATTAAAAGATACACCAAAGCGGAGCAGAAATTTTTTCCAAAAAAAACTCCCAACCATGTGGAAGGGAGTTTTAAATTTTATTTGGCGTAAGCCGCCATGTCAATTAATTGGTCATTGGAGCCATAGTGGACTGCTTCACAGGAGCATCGGTGGCAGCATTTTCAGATGCCATGACCTTACCCTTGATGCGCACTACAAGGGACTCATTGTTGGTAGCGTTTGATGATACCGTTACCGACTTATTGATCGGACCTACACGCTTTGTGTCATACTTTACAGTCATCACTGCAGACGCGCCTGGCATGATTGGCTCTTTTGGCCACTCTGGCACTGTGCAACCGCATGAACCTTTGGCGCGGGAAATGATCAAAGGCTCATTACCATTATTGGTCATCGTAAACTCACAGGTTCCGTTTCCACCCTGCTTGATGGTGCCGTAGTCATGTACGTCTTTGTCGACTGAGATTTGCGGTCCACCGCTTACTGGTTTTGCTTCTTGCGAAAATGCTGAAAATGCTGTAAAAGCAAGAATCGCAAGGGATAGGAATAAATTTTTCATTTGGGAATTGTTTTTTGTTTCTGTAAATGTACGGTGATCGTAGTTTTTTGGCCGATACCTTAACAAAACTTTAACAGGATTCCAGAAGTCGATTATCGCCCCGCTGATATACTTCTCGGTTCATCGAAATAGGATTGTTCCAACCCTCCGCAGAGGATGCCGTACCGCCAGGTCAATACACAGTCTTCTTCTGAGATTTCGCGCAGCTCGGGATGCCCTTGCAGATCAACAACCATTTATTGACCCGAGCTCGGTTTCAAATCTTATTCAGAACAGCTGTTTGTGAGTGAGTTGACATTCAATGGAATGATCTATGCAAAGTTCAGTTTGAAAATGCAGCGAAAAGCATGAAATTTTCAATTCACGGGATGGGTATATTGATTATAAAGAACAACCTGCCGCGTTCCATCTTCTTGCTTTAGCCCGCAGTGGCTTTAAAAATGAGCCTTGCCGATCACCTTTTATAAAAGTCTGATTTTCCGGATTAGAACTGGGCGCCGGTTACTAACCGTTAATTGCACAGAAAATGGTTGCCAAGAAAAGACCGAATGCAATATGCCGCGACCTGCGCCCAGAAGCCCAAAAGCAATTGCTCCCAGGCAGTCGTCATGACGGCTCCTTTTTCTAAATTTGCCCCTTATCTTAAATCCCCCCCAGCTTAAGCATGGAGATAGCAAAACTTTATGATCCGGTTGCCATAGAGTCGAAATGGTACCAATATTGGCTCGACCATGAATTTTTCAAATCGACACCCGATGAACGCGAACCATACACTATCGTAATCCCCCCGCCCAACGTGACCGGGGTGCTGCACATGGGGCATATGCTCAATAATAGCATCCAGGACATATTGGTGCGCAAGGCAAGAATGGAAGGCAAAAATGCCTGCTGGGTGCCAGGGGTAGACCATGCTTCGATAGCCACCGAAGCGAAAGTCGTACAGAAATTGCGCGCCGAAGGGATCAAGAAAAGCGACCTTTCTAGAGATGAGTTTATGGCGCACGCCTGGGAATGGAAGAATAAGCATGGCGGCATCATCTTACAGCAACTCAAGAAGCTGGGAGCCAGTTGCGACTGGGACCGCGAGTCATTTACCATGGATCCCGACTACTCCCAAAGTGTAATAGACACTTTTATCGACCTGCATAAAAAGGGGCTCATCTACCGCGGCAGCCGAATGGTAAACTGGGATCCCAGCGCCCTCACCGCGGTGAGCGATGAAGAAGTGATCCACAAAGAAGTAGATGCCAAGCTCTATTATGTGCGCTATAAACTGGCTTCCGCCAAAGATGAATGGGTGACCATCGCTACCACGCGCCCCGAGACCATACTCGGCGACACGGCGATATGCGTAAATCCCGATGATGAAAGATTCAACCATTTACATGGCAAGAGTGTGCTGGTGCCGCTCATCGGCCGCGAGATACCGATCATATCTGATGATTACGTGGACATGGCATTTGGTACCGGCTGCCTTAAAGTGACCCCCGCGCACGATACCAATGACTACGACCTAGGCAAGAAGCATAACCTCGAAACCATTGATATTCTCAATGCAGATGGCACACTCAGCGCAGCAGCGCAGCTCTACGTAGGCCAAGACCGCTTTGATGTGCGAAAGCAAATCGCCAAGGAGCTTAAGGAAAAAGGCCATATGGTGAAGGAAGAGCCCTACCGCACCAAAGTAGGCTATTCGGAGCGCACCGATGTACCCATAGAACCACGCATCTCACTGCAATGGTTCGTGCAGATGAAAGAATTTAGCAAGCCCGCACTGGAGCATGTTGAAAATGATGACGTACAGTTCTGGCCACCGAAATTTAAAAATTCCTACCGCCACTGGATGGAGAATGTGAAGGACTGGTGCATCTCCCGCCAGCTCTGGTGGGGGCATCGCATACCTGCTTTTTATTATGGCGACGGCGAAAATGAATATGTCATAGCCCGCGACCAGAAAGATGCGGTAGAGCAGCTCAACGCTCAAGGCAAAACGGTAAACCTCGTAGACCTAAAGCAAGATGAAGATGTGCTGGATACGTGGTTTTCCTCTTGGCTATGGCCAATATCCGTTTTTAATGGATTCTACTCCAAAGAAGAAATTGACTATTACTACCCTACCAACGACTTGGTTACGGCTCCCGAAATAATGTTTTTTTGGGTGGCACGCATGATCATCGCAGGCTATGAATACCGAAAGGAAAAACCATTCAAAAACGTATACTACACCGGTATAGTGCGCGATAAGCAAGGGCGAAAAATGAGCAAGTCGCTCGGAAACAGTCCCGACCCCATAGCGCTTATTAAGCAGTATGGCGCCGATGGGGTGCGGGTAGGGATGCTTTTTTCTTCGCCTGCCGGCAATGACCTACTTTTTGACGAAGGGCTCTGCGAACAAGGAAGGAACTTCTCTAACAAGATCTGGAATGCGCTAAGGCTGGTCAAGAGCTGGGAGGTAGGAGATAAGGAACAAACCGAAGCGGCCGCGTTGGCTATCGACTGGATGGATCAAAGGCTTTCGCAAACTATTGAAGAAGTGGAAGAGCAATACTCCAAATTCCGAATGTCGGAGATGTTGATGACCTGCTATAAATTTGCTTGGAACGACTTCTGCTCATGGTACCTCGAAGCGGTAAAGCCCGCTTACGGTGAAAACATAGATTCCCAAACACTCGATCGGGTCATTGATCATTTTGAATCCCTGCTCAAACTGCTGCATCCACTTATGCCGTTTATCACCGAAGAGATTTGGCACTTAATCGGCGATCACGAAAAACCGACAGATGCCCTTACCATTGCCCATTGGCCGAAAGCCAAAGCCTACGATAAGAAGATCCTAAAAGGGTTCGAATCGGCCACCGAACTGATCACGCAGGTGCGTAATATTAGAAAGCAGAACAACCTACCAAATAAAATTGCGATCGATCTCTACATACGAAATGATGAAGCCGCCGACCGTGATTTCGATGCGCTCACCAAGAAATTGGCCAATGTTGAAACCTGTTACCGTGGGGCAGAAATGCCTGCCGAAGCATTTACATTTGTAATAGGCCGGGTGGAGTATGCCATACCCTATGGCGAAGAAGTAGATGTGGATGGCCAGGTAGAAAAGATGCGTGAAGAACTCACGTATACCCGTGGATTCTTAAAATCGGTGCAGAAGAAACTTGCGAATGAGCACTTTGTAAATAATGCTCCTGAAAAAGTAGTAGCCGTAGAAAAAAACAAAGAAGCCGACGCGGAAGCGAAGATCGTCTTGATAGAGAATAAACTGAAAGCCATGGGGGTAGAATTTTGAGATTCGCAGCGATAGATATTGGCTCGAATGCCGTCCGCCTTTTGATCGCAGACATCATTGAGACCGAAAGCGATCTAAGCATTAAGAAGTTATCGCTTACGCGTGTGCCGATCAGGTTGGGGGCAAGTGTATTTGATACCGGTAGCATATCGAGCAGTAAGGCCAAGACCTTGGCAAAAACGATGAAGGCCTTCCGGTATTTGATCGATGTGTATAATGTCAAGGACTTTCGCGCCTGCGCTACATCTGCCATGCGTGAAGCAAAAAATTCGCAAGAAGTGATCGAAAAAGTTAAGGAATACTCTGGCGTAGAGATCGAAGTGATCAATGGGCAGACGGAAGCCAACCTGATTTTTTCTACCTTCAAAACGCAAAAGCTGGATCCAAAGCAGACCTATCTCTATATTGATGTAGGTGGTGGAAGCACGGAAGTGACCCTGCTCAAAAATGGTAAGCGAATTCATGCACGCTCATTTAAAATAGGTACGGTACGGATACTGAAAGGTAAGGTTAAACCTAAGGCTTGGGAAGAAATGCAGGCGTGGGTCACGAAGATAGCCGCCGATTCGCAAGATGCCTTGGCCATAGGTACAGGAGGCAATATAAACCGTCTTTTTAAGATGAGCAAATTGGCCTATGGTGAGTTGATGAGCTTGGAGCAGCTCAAGCAGATGCATGCCGAAGTGAAAGTATTGCCCTTCAAGCAGCGTATTGAGAAACTTCGATTACGCCCTGACCGCGCCGACGTAATCGTACCTGCCGGTGATATTTATATTACCATTTTATCTGCTGCGAAAATCAATCAAATGTCCGTCCCTAAAATTGGCCTATCAGATGGTATTGCCCTCTACCTGTATAGAAAGCATTTGGCTTCTTCTTAATCTTAGTTATGAGTCTTTAGTTATGAGTTATGAGCTGAGCATGCTTGGAAAAACTCATAACGAAAGACCCACAACTAAAGACCCACAACTAAAGACTCATTGCTAAATACCTAACAAACAGTAACTAACAACTAACAACTAATAACTAAAAACCAAAAACCAAAAACTCACAACTCACCATAGAGTAGCACTTCCCCATCATCTCCTTTCTTCCAGCCGCGGTACATTCCGGGTGTGTTGAAGACCATTTCTATTTTACCGTCTTTATCTATTGCTATAGCGCCACCAGATCCGCTCATAGTAAAGAGTTTTTCGACTATGGTATAGTTCATTGCCTCTAGCAAGGTCTTATTGGCAAAGAATAATTGATCGGAGATTTCTTTGGCGGCAGCCACACGCATAAAAAACTCTCCCTGACCAGTGCAAGACACGCCGCAAGACCGATTATCTGCATAGGTGCCGGCACCTATGATCGGGCTGTCGCCCACCCGGCCACTTTCCTTATTCATCAATCCACCGGTAGATGTGCCCGCTGCGATGTTTCCAGCTTTATCGATGGCCACCGCCCCAACGGTTCCGTGTTTTTTGACCGGGATGGAAGTAGGAACGCTGCCGCCGGGGTGATAATTGCTGGATATCCATTTCTGCCGAACGGCTTCGGTGGTATAATAAGAATTGGGCACGCGTTCCAATTCTACAACCGCCGCAAAAGAATCGGCAGCAGCGCCGCTCAATAAGAGATATGGAGAATCATACATCATGGCATGGGCGGCAAGTATCGGGTTTTTTGCAATGGTAATCCCCGTTACCGCACCGGCATTTAAGGTGCGGCCTTCCATAAAAGAAGCATCAAGTTCATGAGAGCCTTGCCGAGTCATTACCGCACCTTTTCCGGCATTGAAATAAGGTGAGTTTTCCAACAAGGTGATAGCCTTCAAAATGGCGTCGGTAGCCGTACCGCCCCCATCTAAGATTTGGTAGCCAGCATCTAACGCAGCTTGGAGCGCCATTTCTATCGATTGTTCTGTGGAGTCGGACAGGAAGCCAGGCTGCATATTTCCTGCACCGCCATGTATTACGATGGCCGGCATCCTATCACCCTGCGCTGACATGCCAATAGATACACTCAATAGAAAAATTGTGAGAACAAAAAATTTCATAATTATTGCTTTTCGATAAGCTTTTCAAGAATCAAGCCTAAATAAATTGACAGTATGGCATCATACGTGTTAACTTTGTAGCCCTTCTAGCGTTAAAGATAGCAGACAGGATTTAATTACATGTGGAAGTCAATAAAGCGGTATCATTTTTTCTATTCCCGGAAGGGGTTCTATAAATTCTTAAAGTCCATTTCCATCAAGTTTACCTTGGTTATGGGGCTTGTATTGCTTGGGCTGATGCTTTTTGAAAAGTTGACTCCGGGTATTTCCCATTACTTTGCCACTTATTCGGTGCTTGTTTCCAATGAGCTCGTTATCTCATTCTTCTTTTTGAGCGAGACGATACTCGGGCTGGTTCCGCCAGATTTGTTCATCGTTTGGGCTAAGCAATTTACAGCCCCTTATTCTGTGGTGCTTTTGCTGGCGCTCTTGAGTTACGGTGCCGGATTGCTGGCCTATTACGTAGGACTACGGATTGGTGCTATCGAAAAAGTGAGCCAATACATCCATGTGAAGTTTGCCACTCAGTTTAAAATGCTAAAAAGTTGGGGCGGGCTTATTATCGTGATAGCCGCCCTGCTGCCTTTGCCTTACAGCACCATGTGTCTCGGTGCCGGTATGCTGAAATACTCTTTTAAAATGCTCCTTCTCTTAGGGATTTTCAGGATTGCACGTTTTTTCATCTACGCTTCGGTTCTTTATCAGGTAGTTTAGATTTCAGTCTTTGGTCTACGCTAGTTCGTTTTTATCTGCGCTATAGAAATGGATTATCGGTCACTTACCAGAGACCAAAAACCGTTAAAAAAGTTCCCTTCAAGTAATTATTTTTTTTCAGGTACTACCAATCACTGACCGTCATATGGTCGTCTCAGTAGAGAACCAAAACTTAAAAAAGCAAGCTTAACACCAAAATAGACGAAGATCGGCGGCGTAAATGATTCTTGTTGACAGTGAGTGACTTCAAGGCATCTTTATGATTGACGACCGTTTGGAAGTCGATGCAAAAAAACATCCAAGCTAAAAATCCTGCCCCCCCCCCCGTACATTGGCAAACGTCGGGGGAAATGTAACAGATCAACGTAAACGAATTATTCACCAGGGCTCGGAGCGCCGCTAAGGCCAAACCAAGAGATACGGCCGTGAAGTCGTTGATGCTTATTGTTCCGTCGCTATCATTATCGGCCGGCTCAACATAATCTGGATCACTCATCGAAAGGCCGAAGCTCGACGCCAAGACTGTGAAGTCGTAGACGTTGATGGTGTTGTCACCATTGCTGTCGCCAAATACCAAACCTGAAACCATCATAGAACTATCGCCAGGTGCCAAAGTCATGCCCGGTTAGCTCTGGCGCAAATAACCCGTGATGTAGATGTATACATCGTAAATACCTGGATCAAATTCGAGCACATTCACACCACCAAGGGAATTAACGTTGCCCCAAAACCCCGTAATCAGTTCAGTTGATCCTGGACTTAGAGCCTAATGTCCATTTGATTAAAAGCCACGCCGGGCTCTTCACCCATAAATACGGTGATACCCGAAAGCTCGGGTTCCAAATATTCTACGTAGACAGAATATTCTACGTAGACAGAAGTAAATATTGGCTGACACGGAAAGCTGCCTTGCACATAAATCATTTGGAACCGGTCTTCGTAATTTGCAATGTCTTCTATTTGATTCTCGCTCAGGCAATAGTTCATTGACGGATAAAAGGAACTTATCTGGCCAGTTGCCGTCTGGAGGTTCCACTGTCCGCCTGGAATGGGGTTAACTAGAATGCTGCTCAACGCAAACCAGCGCACTCGAATGATCTAAACCATACCTTACGGAGGGGCAAACCATTTTTAAGGAAGCGGCATAAGAAGAATCTCACTGGTTCGGCCTACAGCAAATTATTCAATTGGAGACGGAGCGCCGCTTAAACCAAAAGAAGGTGCCAAAGCCGTAAAATCATTGATATTCGTGCTGCCATTGCCGTCATAATCACTTGGCTCCACATACCCTGCCTCACCCATCGATATTCCAAAAGAAGAAGCCATCAATGTAAAATCACCAATATTGATGGTATTATCGCCATTGATATCACCAAAGACCAGATCTGTCAGCATGATCGGATTGTTGCCAGCGGTAAGCGTTACACTTTCAAAGCTCTGTTGCAAAAATCCGGTCACATGAACGTATATATCATAAGTTCCCGCTTCAAATTCTTGCACGCTAACCATCCCGAGTGCACCCACGCTTCCGGCATAGCCCGATATAAGGTCTGCCGACCCTGGAGCGTAGAGCATAATTTCGATCGCATTGAAAGCAGCGCCGGGTGTATTGCTTATGTCTACACTGATACCGGGTGGTTCGGGCAGGGCATACTCGATATGCAGTGTGGTATAGGTCGGGTCGCACGGGAAAGACCCCAAAATATAGATTGCTTGAAAACCATCTTGATAGTTGGGTATGCTTTCTATTTGGCTTTCGGAGAAACAAGCGGTCGAAGCTGGATAAAAGCCAACATTGACTCCTGCCGCCGTTTGTAGAGCCCACTGGCCGCCAGGGCTGGGGTTTCCAGCAAGGGTGTCAAAAAGGCAAAGATGCCCGGATCCGGCCGTGTAGGTGATGAAGGTCTCTTCTCCGCTTTGCGGCCCGAAACTAAAGATTATTTCTACCGAAGCCGTCATCGAGCAGCCGTTTTCAGCGGGCGCTAGGTACCGGTAGATCCCGGCAGGATCTTCGTCGGTGTCGATCGTTCCGCCGGGCACTCCCGACTCTGAGTCGGGATAGTACCACGCGCCACCTTCGGCTATGGGCGTTCCTAAAGGGAGGCTGAGCTGATAGGTGCCCACACAAACCGTATTGGTCTGCACGGTGCCTAGGTCAGCATTTTGAATGTTTACGGAAGTTGATGCTGTGCAGCCCGCCGTGTCCATCACGGTGTAGGTATAGGCACCTAAAGAAGATTCATCTGGGATGATGCAAGGTGTTGAAATCTGTCCCGAAGGATTGCTCCAAATTCCGCCTTCGGAAGGATCGTTCGCCAAGAAGTCGAAAAGGCAATAGCTCAGTCCGGCGCAGGCGTAGTTGATCTCGGGGCTGGTTCCCGCGCTCACGTCGCAGCAGGCAAGCGTTACCAATTCATCGGCGTATGCTTCTACCGTGCAAAAGTTTGGGCTCGACCAGTTTAGAAATCCAATTGCGCTATCATCAATAATTCTAACGCCAGGTGTCAAGGTGAGATCATCTAAGTCGGTGCAATTCAAAGCTGTCTTTATGCTGAAGCAAAAAGTCCAGCCATCGGTACCTGTGCAGAAGTCACCAAAATTATTGCATGGGTTGCCATCAAATGGGCCACCGCTATTGGCATCGTAATAGAATCCAGGGCCGTGCTCCAGGTTTGGGCTACAGCCGAGCTCTTCCAAGAAGAGCCAATTGCCATTGCTGGTGCCGCATGCTTGAGGCGAAGAAATTACGGAGAGGGTTGAATCAACAAAGGCATCGGGAAGCAGAAGCTCAAATCCTATGGCCCAATTGGCCTGACCGGAAAAATTTGAAATGCTTGCGCAAATGGTTATTTCTTGGTTTGGGCCATACGTCCCGTCGGCTGGCAGTGGTGGGTCAAATTCCCAGCTCACGTCGGCAGAGCAACCTTCTTGCGCCACTGCGGGATGCGAGACAGTGAGAATCAAAAATAAAGTCCAAATGAGACTTTTTGCGGCGGCGGCCAATTTGTTCGGATGGTTCATAATAAGGGTGGATTGGTAAAAATAACGATAAATTTAAGGAGTATGTCGAAGCTTGCGCGATCCTATTTCATCATTGACTAGACGCAGTCGCGAAGTGTTGGTTGTATCCTTTCGAAATTTTGATCTTTTTTTGGAACGTATTTTTTTCTTTTTCTGGTAATTTCGGCGATAGCAGAAATACGCAATCTTGCAGCTGCTCCCGCAGTCTGGATGACAGCAGGACTTGCACTCCTGCCCATCTAAAAATCTGAATGTCCCGAGAAACCGGGAAAACACCAATGACCGAAGGAAGCCCCCCAGCAATCGTAGAAAGTGCGTGCGCTTGGTTCGGGGCAGCGGTACCGGACACCAGAAACCAGGAACAAAACAACGAACACCAATAACCACAATCAAGATTTCGTAATTTCGCGGCTCATGGAATACCTGAATGAACTAAATCCCGCGCAGCGCGAAGCTGTTGAGCATACCGAAGGCCCCTGCATGGTCATTGCCGGTGCAGGCTCTGGCAAGACCCGCGTGCTCACCTATCGCATAGCACATCTTATCAATAAAGGTGTAGACCCCTTCAATATCCTCTCGCTCACCTTTACCAATAAAGCCGCGCGCGAGATGAAAGAGCGCATCGCCAGCGTGATCGGTGGTACTGAAGCGCGCAATATTTGGATGGGCACCTTCCACAGCATCTTTGCCCGTATTTTGCGGGTCGAATCTGAAAAGCTCAATTACCCTTCCAATTTTTCGATTTACGATAGCGGCGACTCTAAGAGCTTGATCAAAAGTACTGTGAAAGAGCTTGCGCTGGATGACAAGTTATATAAAGTTGGATTTGTGCAGAGCCGTATTTCCAAAGCCAAGAATAACCTGATATCGCCC
Organism: uncultured Cryomorphaceae bacterium; assembly: GCA_963836915.1. GTDB lineage: Bacteria > Bacteroidota > Bacteroidia > Flavobacteriales_D > Cryomorphaceae > Cryomorpha. The sequence goes on from CAWILH010000002.1 coordinate 3,519,991, forward strand.
AAGGCCTATGCCGAAAATATTGAGATAATGAGTGACGACGAAGTCAGCGGGCGTGGCAAGCTCGTAGAAGTATATCGGGAGTATAATCGCCGCCTGTTCAAGGCCGGGGCGATGGATTTTGATGATCTGCTGTATAAAACAAATGTGCTCCTGCGCGACTTTCCCGATGCACTCCATAAATACCAGCACAAGTTTAAATATCTGCTCGTGGATGAGTATCAGGATACCAATTTCAGCCAATACCTGATCGTAAAGAAGCTCGCCGCCCTAAATGAAAATCTCTGTGTGGTGGGCGACGATGCCCAGAGCATTTATGGTTTTCGCGGTGCCAATATTCAGAATATCCTGAATTTTAAAAACGACTATCCCGATTATCGGCTTTTTAAGCTGGAGCAAAACTACCGCAGCACCAAGGTGATCGTGGCTGCTGCCAATAGTGTGATCAGCAAGAATAAAGATCAGATCCAAAAGAAAGTGTGGACGGATAACGATGAAGGTGAAATAATACGTGTCAACCGTTCCCTTTCGGATAATGATGAAGGCCTTTTCGTGGCCAACGATATCTTTCAGGATAGGTCTAACTTCCAACTTGCCAATAAGAGTTTCGCAATCTTGTACCGCACCAATTCACAGAGCAGGGCGATGGAAGAAGCCCTGCGAAAAATAAATATCCCCTACCGGATTTATGGTGGCCAGTCCTTTTATCAGCGAAAGGAGATCAAAGATTTGCTCGCTTACTTTCGCCTTACGGCAAATCCACGTGATGAAGAATCGCTAAAACGGGTCATCAACTATCCTACCCGCGGAATTGGAAAAACGACGCTAGAGAAGATGACCATTCTGGCTGCCGAAGCGGGGATCAGTCTTTGGGAGTGCATTACCACGCATATCGAAAGGCTTGAAGTGAATGCCGGTACCAAGAAGAAGCTCGCTGATTTTGGTACCATGATCAAGAGTTTTCGGGTTCAGTTGGATACCGAAGCCGCTGCTGTGCTGGCTGAGCACATTGCCAAATCTACCGGATTGCTGCGCGAGCTATATGCCGATAAAACCCCCGAAGGGCTGTCCCGTTTTGAAAATATCCAAGAGCTGTTAAATGGTATCCGCGAATTTACCGATAGCGACCTGCCCGAATTTGAAGGCAAGAAGCCCGGACTGAGCGATTTCTTGGTCGATGTGGCCCTGCTCACCGATGCCGATCAAAATGATGACGATAATGACAAGGTGAGCCTCATGACGATCCACGCCAGCAAGGGGCTCGAATTTCCGCACGTATACATTGTGGGTCTGGAAGAGAATCTATTCCCTTCGCAGCTTTCGCTAAATGATCGGAGCGAACTTGAAGAAGAGCGTCGCCTGTTTTACGTGGCACTGACCCGAGCTGAAAATAAAACCACCCTTACCTATGCCATGTCGCGCTATCGCTATGGCACCCTTAATCACAGTGAGCCGAGCCGGTTTATAGAAGAAATAGATCCAAAATACATCGATGCCCCGGCGGCGCGGGAAAGCTATAATGAAACGAATGCCGGTTTTGAAACCCCCTGGCAGGGGATGGGCAGCCAGCGCGGTGGCGGGGCTAATGGAACCCGAAAATCATTTAAACCCAGAACAGTTCCAGAAAGCGACACCAAAGAGAGCAGCCGCCCCATACCGCCCAATTTAAAACGCGTAAAATCCAATCTTTCATCGCCAGCGGAAAGCAGGTCGCCGGCCACCGCACCCGGCACACTCGTGGCCGGCGCGCAGGTAGAACACGAAAAGTTTGGCAAAGGCAAAGTGCTGAACGTGGATGGCGAAGCCCCCAATGAAAAAGCTACCGTATTCTTTCCCGCGGTAGGGCAGAAGCAGCTGCTGCTCAAGTACGCCAAGCTCAGAGTGCTATAGGTTAATTTCTTTTTTGCTCAATTTTCGTTAGAGCCTGCCACTCATCCATCCGACGGTAATTGGGCATCGAGAAAGACTCCCAAAAGACCTTGGGTTTTTGGTTTTGTAAAGAGCCAAAGGCCAATATTTAGAGTAATAAGTAGAATAGTTTTTGTCGGTTTTTGGTCTTCGATAAGCGACCTGTCAACCTATTTCACGAGAGCAACCAAGAACCAAGAACCAGGAACAAAAAACCAGTTACGATCAAATCGTATATTTGCCCGCTACTACTTTATTAAGCTATATTAAAACCAACAGTATGTCATTTGAAAATAGTGATGCCAATAGGGATGAGATTTTCTCAAAAGCGGTGAGGGCAGGTAAGCGCACCTACTTCTTTGATGTGAAATCTACCCGTGGCAACGATCTTTACCTCACCATTACCGAAAGTAAAAAACGCTTCCACGATGATGGGAAGCATTCTTTCGAGAAGCACAAGCTCTTCTTGTACAAAGAAGATTTCGAAAAATTTGCCGAAGGGCTGAAAGAAACCCTTGTAAAAATAAGGAGCCTTCAGGAAGGCGATAATGAGTATATCGATCCTGCCGACGTAGAAAAAGAAGTGATCGAAGCCGGTGATTTTACCGACGTGAGCTTCGATGATCTGGATAAGTCTTAGAATTTTTCCAGTCGCTCCATCAGGTTTACCAGCTGACTTTGATATTCTTTATTGGTCAGTTTTTCTTCATCGCTGATGTAAAGGTGTATGGATGAGAGTACGGGTTTGAAGCTCAGCACTTCCATATCTAAAAAGTGCAGCACCGAAGTAAGGTGGTCAAGGCCGCGTACATTTCCCGATCTACCAGAAGAGAGACCCACCAAGGCCGCTTTTTTGCCTTTCCATTCGCTGGGAGAAAGGCTATCGATAAAGAGTTTCAGTATGCCTGGATAGCTGCCATTGTACTCGGGTACCACGAAGATGAGTTTCTCAGACCTGCGGATGTACTGTTTCAGTATTTGTTCAAAACTATCGGTATAGGTTCCATACGCGCCGGTATGCGATAAGTCCGACACAAGTGATCTCAGATAAAAATTTTCGTGGGCTATTTGCTGTTTATCAGCTATTTCAGATAGTGTCTTGAGCAATATCTGCGAGTTGCTTTCGTCGCGGTCGGTGCCACAGATTAGGGTCGTCATAAGGGAGTGCAATTAACAAAAATCTGTGCATAATTAAGACCCAAAACCGAGCGTTTTGCGGTGCTTTAAGCGTAATTTTAAAGTCTTGATTTGCATCGTTTCATGTTGACAACCTTAACGTATTCTGATCACGCTTGTTCTGGCAGGGCGTATGGCAATCATCATCTTTTGATAGATCCTTACATAAGCCGCAATAAATTCGCCGCGTTCAAAAGTGACGATGCAATCTTCGTAGACTATTTTTTTCCTATGCGCGGTAATGAAGATCATATAGCCAATGCCCCATCCATAGCCACCCCCACCGGAGCCATGGTCATTTCATATCTTGGGGTGGCACGCTCGATCGAAAAGAAAGGGATAGAGCGCTCTCAAAACCTTAGTATTGGCGGAAGCCTGAGCCTGCCTTTCGGCAAAATAAAATATATGTCTGCTGCTCATAGTAGTAACACCCCAAAAGGAATTTATGGCGACATGTTGGATGGATTCGTATTCGATTTTTCCGACCTTTGCGTCTGTTCTGAAATCGACACGGAGCTTATGGTTGATACGCAATTGATAGCCAAAGGTATTGACGTAGGTCACGCAGTTTTGCCAAAAGGCAGAACCTATACCGTGGGCGTAGCTGAAGCCATGCTCGCCGCTGGCTTTGTGAATTGCATGAGCGCAGTTGGTGCGTGCTATACTACATCTCCAGCCATAGCGATGAGCACTGCCGTAGCGACCGAAAAACTTGAAAGTGCCGGAATAAACCTTACCCTTATGGAAATAGGGGAAACGAAAGAATTTGAAATATGGGAAAGATAATAAGCATTGCCAATCAAAAAGGTGGAGTGGGAAAAACCACTACTGCCATTAATCTCGCCGCCTGCCTAGGTGTGCTGGAGCATAAAGTACTACTGGTAGATGCCGACCCGCAGGCCAATGCCACCAGCGGCGTAGGGGTAGACCCTAAGTCGGTGAAGACCAGTATTTACGAGTGTTTGGTAAATGATCTTGATCCGCGCGACATTATTATAAAAAGTGACAATCCAAATCTGGATCTCATACCCGCGCATATCGATTTGGTGGGCGCCGAGATAGAAATGATAAGTGTGCCCAACCGCGAGCAGATGATGCGCCACGCCCTTAAGCTGCTTAAAGATGACTACGACTTTATAATCATAGACTGCTCGCCTTCGCTCGGCCTGATCACGGTAAATGCACTCTGTGCTTCAGATTCGGTCATAGTACCGGTGCAATGCGAGTATTTTGCGCTCGAAGGGCTGGGCAAGCTGTTGAACACCATCAAGATCGTTCAGTCGCGGCTCAATACCGAACTCGAAATGGAAGGCATCCTTCTCACTATGTTTGATGGTAGGCTGCGGCTTGCCAACCAGGTAGTGGAAGAAGTGAAAATGCACTTCCAGCAGATGGTCTTTAATACGGTGATACATAGAAATACCCGACTTGGTGAAGCGCCCAGCCACGGCGAGACCATCATCATGCACGATGCATCATGCAAGGGATCGATAAATTACCTCAACCTTGCGCGTGAACTTTTGCAAAAGAACGACCTTACTAAAATAAAATCGGAAGATAAATTGATAGAGCTCGAAAATGACTAAGAAGAGAGCTTTGGGAAGAGGCTTGAGCGCGCTGCTCGAGAATGTAGAGACAGACATCACCACCGGCACACAGTCCGAAAACACGAGTAGGGTCTTGGGTTCCGTGGCCATGATACCCATCTCGCATATAGAAGCCAATCCCTTTCAGCCAAGATCCGTTTTTGACGAAGAGTCCATGCTCGAACTCGCGCAGTCTATCCGTCAGCTCGGTATCATCCAGCCCGTTACAGTGCGTAAGATGGGTTATGACCAGTTTCAGCTTATCAGCGGGGAGCGCCGGTTTAGGGCTTCCCAAATGGCTGGGCTGCGCGAAGTGCCGGCCTATATACGTGTGGCCAATGACCAGGCGATGCTCGAGATGGCCATCGTAGAGAATATCCAGCGGCGCAACCTCGATGCCATAGAGATCGCGCTTTCATACCAGCGCCTTATCGAAGAGTGCAGCCTCACGCAAGAAGGCTTGAGTGAGCGGGTAGGGAAGAAGCGCGCTACGATCACCAATTATTTGCGCTTGTTGAAGTTGCCGCCCGAAGTGCAGATGGGGATCCGAAAGAATGAGCTCTCCATGGGTCACGCCCGTGCCTTATTGGCGCTTGATGATGAAGATGCCATCGTGCAGGCTTTCGCCAAAATAAAAAGCGAAGGATGGTCGGTACGGCAGGCGGAGCAGCATGCGCAGGAGATCAAGGCAACAGCCCAATCTAAGGGCAGTTCAAGAAGGTCTAAGTCTGCGGCGCTCTCATTTGTACATCAAAAGATGAAAGCTGATCTGATGGATTGGTTTGGTACAAAAGTTGATCTGAAGCGCGACACCTCAGGAAAGGGTAAAATTGAGATCAATTTCCAGTCTGAAGATGACCTACAGCGCATCATTGAAAAGCTTGAGATATAGCGCCTTCCTTTTTTTACTGCTATTGGCGGTAAGCCAGAAAGCTAAAGCACAAGTAGATAGTGCTAAGGTAGAAACTACTGTAAAATTAGAGCGCGGAAGGGTCAATGCTGATCAGGAAGATGTAAATCCAGAACCAGAACTTCCGCCAGAAATCCACTCCCCACGAAAGGCAACATTAATGTCTACCGCGCTGCCTGGCCTAGGCCAGATCTACAATAAGAAAATATGGAAAGTACCCATCATTTATGGAGGCTTTGCAGCGGCCGGCTATTACTTAAATGACAATCTGACCAAGATCAACCTTTATAAAGATGGATATAGCGCCGCGACCGATACCGACCCCAATACCGAAAACACCACCGGCTTTTCTGTGCAACAACTCGACGAGCTCATCGATCAATATAAAGGGTGGCGCGACCTTTCGTACATCGCGATCGTGGCCATTTATGTGCTTAACATCATTGATGCAAATGTCGATGCCCATCTCTTCAACTTTGAAGTAAATGAAGATATCTCTATGAATATCAGTCCCTATATGAGCCCGATGGCATCGGCGGGCGCGGGGCTTACATTAACATTGAAATGGTAACTTCGCCCCCCGAAGAAGGTCTCCTATGCGAATAGCAATCATTGGATATGGCAAAATGGGCAGGCTCATAGCCGAAATGGCCGAATCACGGCGCCATGAAATAAGCCATAAGATCAATTCACAAAATGCTGAATTGATCGACGATCTGACAGATACCGACCTGGCCATAGAATTTTCAAATCCCGATGTAGTTCTCAACAATATTGAAACCTTGCTTTCGCAAAAAATTCCAGTCTTGGTTGGCACTACAGGCTGGCAAGACCAGCTGGGTGAGGTACATCAATGGGTTGACCGCTTCGGCAGTAAGCTGTTTTATGCATCCAATTTTTCCATAGGTGTTTACCTAAGCATTCAGACGAGCAATTTTTTGGCCGGGCTTATGTCTGGTCGGTCTGGCTATAACGCAACGGTAGAAGAGTGGCATCATATGCATAAAAAAGACGCGCCCAGCGGAACTGCGCTGAGCATAGCCGATGGAATCATAGACCATCATGCCCGTTATAATGCTTCTGCGCTGGCGGCCGAAAACCTGCCCGGTGCTACCCTGCCCATCACGGCTTATAGGGAAGGTGAAATCTTCGGGACGCATGAAGTGAACTATAGCTCGGCCATAGACCGTATTACCATCAGGCACGAAGCCAAAAACCGTAACGGCTTTGCACAGGGGGCTATCGAAGCCGGAGAATTTTTAATAAATCAACCAAGCGGGGTGTACACCATGAAGCACCTGTTTAATCTATAAAAATGATCATCGCACAAATCATATTTTATCTCACCATACTTTCGTATTTCGCATGTCTGTGGAAGGTTTTCGAAAAGGCAGGCCAACCCAAATGGGCGGGTTTTGTACCCGTTTATAATCTATTTATTCTACTCAAAGTCATTAAGAAGCCATGGTGGTGGCTGCTCATCCTGATCGTGCCGGGAGTTAATTTCCTATTGCTCATCGTGATGCATATTGAGCTGGTGCGCGCTTTCGGACTGCGCTCCATGCCCGAATACTTAATGGCCATCTTCCTGCCTTTTATAAGTATCGGACGCATCGCCTTTGACGCGAGATTAACGCATACCGGTCTACCAGATTATAAAAAGGAGAAGAAAGGTTTCTCCCGTGAGTGGGGCGAAGCCATCGTATTTGCAATTATCGCGGCCACCATTATCCGCACCTTTTTTATGGAAGCCTTTACCATCCCGACCCCTTCTATGGAGAAGTCGCTGCTCGTGGGCGATTACCTTTTCGTAAGTAAAGCCAGCTACGGTGCGCGCCTGCCCATGACGCCGATCGCCTTCCCGCTGGTGCACCACACCATTCCGATATTGAATATAAAATCTTATCTCGAATGGCAGAAGCTGCCCTATCTCCGCCTGCCCGGATGGGGAGAAGTGGAGCGTTTTGATGCCACGGTATTTAATTTCCCGGAAGGGGACACGGTAGTGGTAAATGTGCAGGAGCAGAGCTATTATGCCCTTTCCCGCCAGCTTGGAAGGGAGAATCTATTGAAGGGACGCTTCGTAATACCCGATGGCCGCGTGGCCGAAACCGGTGGTATTACGGTGCGGCCAATCGATAAAAAAGAGAATTATATAAAGCGCACCATCGGTATGCCCGGTGATGAGCTGGAGGTGATCAATCGACAGGTACATATAGACGGAGAGCCGATCGAGAATCCCGATGGGATGGAGTATACCTACCGAGTGCATACCAACTCTCAGCTTTCTACTGAAGTGGTAAGGGAGAAATATGGTATCAGCATTCCAACTTCCGAAAAAGAGAATTATGTGGGACGAAACTTTTACGAACTTCCGCTCACGATGGAAGAAAAAGCGATCTTCGAAGGCATGTCATCGGTAGATTCGGTGACTATAGAAACGAAACGGCCACAAGCCGATCTGCGCATTTTCCCAAACCATCCTAAATTTAGTTGGACGGAAGATGATTTTGGTCCGCTTTGGATTCCCAAAGCAGGCGAGTCGATCGACTTGACCATCGATAACTTACCGCTGTACCGCCGGGTGATCGATATATATGAATATAACGACCTGAAGGTAGAAGGAAGCGACATTTTCATAAATGGCGAGAAGGCGACCCGCTATACTTTTCGGCAAGACTATTATTTTATGATGGGCGATAACCGTCATAATTCTGCCGACTCCCGCTTCTGGGGTTTTGTGCCCTATGATCATATTGTAGGTAAGGCAGTGTTCATTTGGTTCAGCAAAGAATCGGGCGGTGGAGTGCGGTGGAGCCGTCTCTTCTCGCTGGTCGATTAAGCTATCCCGATGAAGCGCCGATCGACCAAATCTTTTGCAAGGCATACTTTGGAGTGGTCGCTGGCATTGATCTTTGCGCTATTCGCATTTTCTGCTTCCGTGCATCTGGCAGGGAGCCTGCACCGTGTCGAGATCGATGATCTGAATGCCGGTTTTACCGAAGGCCAATACCTATGGATAGATAAATGGAATGCCGGGCCACGATTACCCATGTCCCCGCTCCAGATTCCGTACACCGCCATCTGGTCGGCATCGCCGCAATTGAAATATAATAGGTGGAAGCCGCTCAAGGCCGATTATCACGATGTGGTGGTCTATAATGCCATTGCACCCGATAGCTTGGCGCCCGACCTGCGGCCTATGCGCATAGCGCGCATTATAGGTCTTCCCGGCGATACGCTCCGTATTTATCACGGCCGGGTATACATCAATAATCACCTGCACCGCGCTCCCCCAAATACTATTTTGAGTTATGAAGCGACCATCGAAGACAGCGTATCGCTTCGAGATTTGGAGCAGGGACATCCACAGCTTTTCATTCACCGCCATGAGCAGTTTGATCGGAATACGGAGATTGGTTTTTCGGCCACACGTGCCCAGGCGCTTACCCTGGCGGGTGACTCTTTGGTGAGCCGCCTTTCGCGAATGTTGGAGCTTACACCAAATAGATCGCTCTACCCCAATGGGTTAAAAGAGCAAAATGCCGATAATTATGGCTCCGTGGTGATCCCCCAGTCTGGTACGCCCGCCGATACTTCCGTTTACGCGGACTACCATTTGGCGCTTTTCGATGATTTTGAGCGCAAGCCTTTCTGCCAAAATCAAGCCGATACCACCTTGGTTTTTGAGCATGACTATTATTTTTTGCTTACCGACTTCAGGAGCAAGGGCAGCGATAGCCGTTTCTTTGGTGCCGTGCCCGAGTATTTGATTGCCGGCTTTGTCAATACCACATTAGTTGATTTTTTGAATGATTAATGAAGTCGTACTGCCCATCGCCCCTGTGCCACCCATTTCTTTTTTCGTGGCTTGCTTACGCTGCCAAAAAATATGGGTAGACCCCTATGAGCATTATGTGAAGCAGACCATCAGAAACCGCTACCACGTGATGAATGCCAATGCGGTGCTTGCGCTCACCATAGATGTAAAAGGTCAGGGCGGAGTAAAAGTCGCTACCAGCGAAGTGAAAATTGAAAACAGCAAGGGCTGGGTGAGAAACCATCTCCGCACGCTGGAAGCGGCCTACCGGTCGGCGCCATTTTTTGAGCATTACTTCCCCCTTATTGAAGCCGAGTTTCGCAAGTCTTACGCTACACTTGGCCATTTATTTGAAGCACTTTTTCCACTTTGGTTAAGGCTCTTGAAGATTGAGATTGGCTGGAGCTATAGCGATGGTTTTTTTGAAAGGGCTGCAGCGTATGACTTGCGTCAAAAGATCAAAGATGCCGACTCCTTCCATCCAGATCTAACCAGCCCATCGTATGTGCAGGTTTTTTCCGATCGGTTTGGCTTCAAGCCCAATCTTTCTGTAATTGATTTGCTGATGAATGTCGGTCCGGCGGCGGGAGGTTTACTTGTTTAGTTACTGCCCGGATTATTCCGTGGGATTGGTTAGGCTTTTGCAGCCGCTTGGCATTGCGCCGCTCAAGTGTAATGAGTTAGAAAACCATTAATGGATTCGAGTGCTAATCAACCAAAGACATAGGCAATACTGGAGTTTCATTTATAACAGCTACCCCAAAATGCATATACCGCATCCCATTAAGCGGCTGCTTATCAGCATTGCCGTGTGCCGAAGTCTAACCCTGCTGCGCGGAGAAGCATTTTATTATATTTGACTTTCTAAAAAAAATCGAGATCCCCAGATGGTAAGCAAAGAAGTATTGGAGACCAATAAGAACGAAGATGAACTAAGACTGGAAGTCTCCAAATTGAAGCGCAGGCTTGATGATGTATACGATGGCGGCGGAAAGGCGAAGATCAAAAAGCAGCATGATAAGGGGAAGATGACCGCCCGCGAACGCATCGAAAACTTGCTTGATAAGAATTCAGAATCTATTGAAGTCGGGGCTTTGGCCGGCGATGGAATGTATGCCGAATACGGCGGCTGTCCGAGCGGTGGTGTGGTAGTGGTAATCGGCTATGTGCGCGGGCGCCAATGCGTTATCGTGGCCAATGATGCTACTGTAAAGGCTGGTGCCTGGTTTCCGATCACGGGCAAGAAAAACCTGCGGGCGCAAGAGATTGCTATGGAAAATCACCTTCCCATTATTTATTTGGTCGATAGTGCGGGCGTATTCCTTCCTTTGCAAGGCGATATATTTCCCGATAAGGAGCATTTCGGTAGGATCTTTCGCAATAATGCGGTGATGTCATCGCGCGGTATTCCGCAAATAGCGGCCGTAATGGGCAGCTGCGTGGCTGGTGGCGCCTACTTGCCCATCATGAGTGATGAGTCGCTGATCGTAGATAAAACGGGCACCATCTTTTTGGCTGGATCGTACCTTGTAAAAGCTGCCATAGGCGAAGAGATTGACAATGAAACCCTGGGTGGGGCTACCACCCATTCCGAAATATCGGGAGTGATAGATTATAAGGTGGCCAATGATACCGAGTGCTTGGAAACGATTCGCGACCTCGTAGATAAAATTGGAAAAACCACGACCGAAGCCGGTTTCAGCAGGGAGAAATCAAAGGCTCCCAAGAAGCCTGTTAAGGACGTGCACGGCCTTTTTCCCACCGATAGATCGAAGCCCTATGATGTGCGCCATATCCTTGATACCATTCTCGATGAGAGTAAGTTTACGGAATATAAGGAAGGTTTCGGACAGACCATCTGCTGCGGCTACGGCCGTATAGACGGCTGGGCAGTCGGTATCGTGGCCAATCAGCGAATGCTGGTAAAAACGAAGACAGGCGAGATGCAATTTGGCGGTGTGATCTATAGCGACTCTGCCGACAAGGCGGCGCGCTTCATTATGAATTGCAACCAGAAGAATATCCCCTTGGTTTTTATTCAAGATGTATCTGGATTTATGGTGGGCAGCCGCAGTGAGCATGGCGGTATTATCAAAGACGGTGCAAAGTTGGTAAATGCCATGAGCAATTCGGTGGTGCCAAAGTTTACCATCATCACCGGCAATAGCTATGGCGCCGGAAATTACGCCATGTGCGGCAAGGCGTATGACCCCCGCTTGATATACGCCTGGCCTACCGCACAGATCGCGGTGATGGGCGGCGCGCAGGCGGCAAAAGTATTGCTCCAGATCGAAGTGGCATCCCTCAAATCGAAAGGGGAGAAGATCACTAAGGAGAAGGAGAAAGAGCTTTTTGACAAAATCAAGGACCGGTATGATGAGCAGACTTCGCCCTATTATGCTGCTGCGCGAATGTGGGTAGATGGGATCATCGATCCTGCCGAGACCCGCAAGCATCTGGCCATGGGTATAGCTGCCGCCAATAATGCCCCGGCCGAAAAACCGTATAATGTTGGAGTTTTACAGACATAACCTTGCCATGGCCGCCATGGCGGTGCTCATTTTGCTGGGGCAGTCCTGCACGGCCGATGATGAGCTACGTCCGCCAGCCAGTGGAGCACCCACCGATACCAGCGGGTCAGCACCTGCAGCCATCCATTTTTCCTATCTGGCATTGGGCGACAGCTACACCATTGGCACCAGCCTGCAAAGCACCCAAGATCGCTATCCCGTGCAATTGGTAAGCAGGCTGAACATGGAAAATTATTCAGGGCTACCGCCAGAGATCATAGCCACCAATGGGTGGACTACTGGCAATCTCATTGCTGCCACGGAAAATTTTGAGCCCGATTCCATTTATGATTTGGTCTCGCTGTTGATCGGTGTCAACAACCAATTTCAGGGGCGGAGCCAGCAGGAATATGCCGAAGAGTTTGAGCTATTGCTGAATAGGGCTTTGGCCTACGCCGGAAATGATACGGCGAATCTATTCGTGCTCTCCATTCCCGATTACGGTGCCTTCCCCTTTGGAAGCTCAAACGCAAAAGAAATAGGTGCCGAAATAGATGAATTCAATGAAATAAACCGGTCTATCACCGAAAGTTATGGGGTCACGTATTTCGATATCACCCCCATTTCGCGGCAGGCGGCATACGATCCCAGCCTCGTGGCATCGGATGATTTGCACCCTTCCGGTGAAATGTACGAACTTTGGGTTGACCTGATATTTACCGACGTAAAACAAAAATTAGATGAGTAAACGATATATTTTATTCCCAGCGATAGGGATTCTTTTGAGCCAATGGGCTTCGGGACAGGTATATAACTATGCAGATGGCGAAGCGGCTGACCCCTCCCGACAGCATACGCGGTCTCTATGTGGGTTTGAATATCGGTTTTTATTTTGCCAATAAGAATACAGCTCGAATTTATGATGGGCATGGTTATGAGCGTGATGGGGTTCTTATAACAGACTTTAGTAATACTTGGTTAAATCAAGCCTTGACAGGAACTCCAGATAATATACGAAGGACGGATGAAGCAATGGATGCCGCTACCTTAGGGCCTTGGTCGATAAATGAAAACAGCTTTCCCAACCTGATGACCTATAGACCATCCTTCATGTTTGGACTGCACTTGCGCTATATGCTAAATGCGGATTTTGGATTCTTCAGCGAGTTCAATGGTACCTTTCCTGTAACGGTGGGCGAGTTTACGATTCAAAGACAAAATTCTGGTAATCTTCAAAATGGTGTCTTTGAGACTTTTCAAATCCGGGGTGAAGAGCAGCGATTCTTTGTCAATTTGGGAGTGCATCGCGTCTTAGGCCGAAAAGCGGCAGAGCGCAAGGGCAAGGTTTCTTCCATCCTTCCGTACATCGATCTGGGTGGATCGGTGCTATTCACTAAGTTCGAAGAAAATTTCATCAACCTAGGTACTCTCCCGTCTTATAATGGAGAAGTAGACTTAACTCTCTTTTACAATAATCAAGGTGTTTTTACGAATGAAGCCAATGTGCTCACTGGGGCAGGTTTTGGTGGTTTCGGCGGATTGGGGGCACAGATCACACTCGGACGCAAGTTTACGATCGACATTGGCTACGTGGCCAATATGCAACAGGTGAAACTTGGAGAGCTCAGTGAGTTTGGGATTCAGCATCAGATCGTGTTCAAGGCCATATACATGTAGCGATTAAATTTATGCAGATTTAATTATTTCTCTATCTTTGCCCCCTGAAAAAAGGGCTGCGTAGCTTAACTGGATAGAGCACCGCACTACGGATGCGGAGGTTCGGGGTTCGAATCCCTGCGCGGTCACTAAAGCATAAGAAAAGCCACATCCGGAAGGATGTGGCTTTTTTGATCTCAAAAAGCACTCAAGCTCGCTTGAAAGTGCTTTTTGAGATCAAAAAAGCGTCCCGCCTGAGCGGGACAGGCCTTTCCATGTAGACTTCGGAACGAAAAGGGATCGCGTAAGCAATCCCTTTTTAGAAGTTACAAGCTTGAAAAAAGCTACAAGCTGCAAGCTTGAAAAAGCTTCAAGCTGCAAGCTTGAAAAAGCCACAAGCTGCAAGCTTGGAAAAAGCTACAAGCTTCAAGCTTGAAAAAAGCTACAAGCTGCAAGCTTGGAAAAAGCCGCAAGCCACAAGCTTGAAAAAGCTTCAAGCTGCAAGCTTGGAAAAAGCTACAAGCTTCAAGCCACAAGCTTGGAAAAGCTTCAAGCTGCAAGCTTAAGAAAAGCCGCAGGCTAAAATCCCCAAGCATCAGAAAAACCTACAAGCTTTAAACAGCCCTAAGCCCAAAACCCCAGGCTCAAGACCCCCCCAAGCTTTAAACAGCCTCAATCCACAACCTTCCCCAATCCAGCCAGATCTTCTTCTTACCTATCAATACCTTTCGAGAGCTTCGCACCACGCTTCAAAAAGCCGAAGGCGTAAACATAAAACCCGGAAAATACCAAAAGGTGAAAGAATCAGCTAAAAGCCGTGCACGCCCACAATCTCCCAAGAAAATCTCACCCAAATCAGAAACGAATTAGACATTCCCTTAGAATGATAACCATCCTAATAAAACCAAAATCCCTGCTTTTCCTTTCTGCCTTATTCCCATCTCTAAGCGTCACACAAAAAAATTGCCATCTTTCGCTTTACATTAATCCCTTAGAATTTTTTGGGCACCAACCACAATCACGATCTTGCCGTAATAAATCACCGCGATGAAAAGCTCTATTCGCCCATCGTTATGGATCGAGACGCAGAAAATGAGAGGTCCCACCTACACTATCATCGAGCGGCCTATCTGCGGCAGCGACCGAAGAAGATGAATGAGCCAATCGAAATTGGTTCAAGACTTACAACCTCGGCCGCGCCAGAAACAAGGCGATCCTTAGCCTGATGATCCATCAGGGCTTTACCGCTCCGGAAGTTACCAAGCTGCGATTAAACGACCTGAAATTAAAAGAAGGAAAACTTTTTAGAAGTGGTGGCAGAAAAAGCAACCAGCGAACCTTTGAACTGTAATCAAACCAGATCATAGAGCTGATGGAATACCAATACATCACCAGGGCCGAGCACTTGAAGTACTGTCAAGCTTGTCCTGAGAGGATTCGAAGGGAAGAAACCCCAAACCTGTTTATCAGTTCCCTGCCCATGGGGCTAAGCTACAGCAACCGAAATGACTGCAAAAAAATATGGAAGCGGTTGCGATGAAATAGGGGAGCAGAACAAAGACTTCATCAACTTCAAACAAGTTCGGATAGCTGCCATCTCCCATTGGTTAAGGCAATACCACTTAAAGCAGGTGCAGTAAATGGCCAGGCACCGGTATGTGAGTTCAACGGAAGCTTATCTGGTCAATCAGATGGAAAATCTGCAGAAGGATATCGATGCGTTTTATCCGTTTTAAAACTGTGGTATCGCATCACGCTGTTGACCCAACTAGATCTGCTTATTGAAATGGAAGAAATCCGTAAAAAGGTGACCGGACAAAATGAGAGAATCCAACTGGTGTTTAACTACATGAAGCAATTTATCACCATTTATCAAACCACAGGTGATGCCAAGAAATTTCGTTGACTATAGATTGAGTTCGCATAAAGCGCCATAAAAGCCTAACCATCGTAAGCGATCTCACTGCCACCTTTCAGAACCCATCGTAAGGCAATACTTCTGGGGGCTTACCTTCGGTCGGCAGCGTGCGGACTCTCACTCGGGATAGTATGAATGCGTATGGATTCTAACCAATTTTTTTCTCTCTCGGTCTCCTTTGAGTTATGGGTATACCGGTCTATGGGTGCCAATAATTCGGTTTAATCCATGCCATTAAAATCAACGTCAATACGCGACGCGCACTTACGCAAATTTTATCGCAACCCAGAAAAAGGCAGGAAGTTTCTTTTTTTTTGCATTTGTTATGCGTTCATAACAAATTGCTTAGACCTTGATTTCACAACTTTCTGGTTGACCTTCAGATTAAATTTTTCTCAATAATTTGTTAAATATTTTTAATATTCCATACATTCACCCTTATAAACATAATTGAGCCACCACTCAATTGAAACTAAAAAAATCTTAATCAAACAATTTAAAGCCTATGAAAATTTCTACAATCCTGCTCTCAGGGTTGATGATGCTGTCATCAATCCTGATATACGGGCAGACTAAAACCGTAACAGGTACCGTAACTTCTGAGAGTTCGGGAGAAACCATGCCTGGAGCCACCGTCGTAATCAAAGGGACTACCACGGGGACTGTCACAAATCCAGATGGTACTTACAGCCTAGATGTCCCTACGGATGCTACCCTTGTATTCAGTTTTATTGGAATGCAAGATAAATCTATCTTGGTCGGGGAAGAATCCACGTATGATGTCGCTCTAAAGACCGGGATCAACCTTGACGAGTATGTCGTGACCGCATTAGGCATAACCCGAGAGAAAAGGGCGCTCGGCTATGCGGTGAGCGACGTGAGCGGCGAAGACCTAATGCGGTCTGGAGAGCAGAACGTGATACAGGGGCTTGCCGCCAAAGCACCGGGCATACAGGTCACGGGATCGGCCGGCACCCCAGGAGCTTCCAGCAAAATCCTGATCCGCGGCCCTTCTACCTTTACTGGAGAGAACCAGCCCCTGATCGTAATTGATGGAGTGCCCATAGATAATAGCACCACCCAATCATCGCCGCGCGATTATCCCTTCAATCAAAACCTTCAAGGGGTGAACAATTCAAACCGTGCCCTTGATATTAACCCCAATGATATCGCATCGGTGACTATCCTTAAAGGGCCCGCCGCAGCAGCTTTATATGGTGCCCGTGCGGGAAATGGCGCCATCATCTACACCACCAAGCGGGGCAGGATGGGACAGAAAGGTATCGGTGTCAAAGTATCTTCCTCGATAGAACTCTCTCAGGTCAATAAGTTGCCAGAGTTTCAAGACACCTATGGGCCTGGCATTAATGGAAATCCTACCGATCTCTATAATCCCTGGCCAGATGAACTATATTTTACCGCCGATGATATTGCTCAGGGTACCCCGCTCAGTTGGGGTGAGAACGTATCTGACAGGACTACCTTCGACAATACGGATAATTTTTATCAGACCGGGGTCTCCTACAATAATAATATAGAAGTATCTGGCGGCAGCGAAAACTCTGCATTCCGGCTATCTATAGGAAACACAGATCAAGAAGGCGTGGTGCCAAATACCGATTTTAATAGAACTTCGGTAAGGCTTAATGCCGATTTGAACCTTACGGATAAGATAAAGATCACGGGATCAGCAAACTATGTACGCTCCACCAGCACCATGGCGCAAAACGGAAGTAACCTCTCTGGGGTGAGCCTATCCCTCTTTAGGATGCCCATTACCTTTGACGTTAGGAATTACCGCACGCCCAACCTTGGGTATAACAATACTTATTTCGCGTTCTACGATAATCCCTTGTACTCCGTTTTTGAAAATCCTTTTACTTCAAAAGTCGATCGCTTCATCGGAAACTTCGGATTTAACTACGACATCAATGAGAATTTTTCGGTGAGCTACCGATTGGGTGTGGATGCCTATGCCGATAATCGAACCCAGATTTTTGCAGTTTCTTCTAATAACGATGACTTAGGGCAGGTAGGCCAAGTAAATCAAAACCGCCTTACCGGCAGACAGCTTTACGGCGATCTCATTCTAGGATATACCAAGAAGCTGAACGAAAAGATGAATCTGGATGTGAAGGTCGGCCACAACTTCTTCGTAGACCAGTTCGACGATGTGTTTGCCCGCGGTCGGATCTTGGCAACCCCTAATTTCTATAACCTAGCCAATGCGGCAGATTTATATTCGTCAAATTATACGGAGAATCTTAACACCTTCGCATTTTTCGGAAACGTAGAATTTGAGTATGACCGATGGTTCTATCTCACCCTCACGGGGCGTAATGAATGGGCTTCTTCTTTTGAACTTGACAATAATAATTTTTTCTATCCATCAGCCAGTGCTTCGGTGGTGTTTACCGAGTTATGGGATACTAAGCCAAGCTGGCTATCCTTCGGAAAGGTGAGGTATTCTTATGCACAGGTCGGAATACCTGCTGAGCCTTATAATACCCGCACCTATTATACCACACCCACCTATACCGATGGGTTTACCAACGGCCTTACCTTTCCCTATGGAGATATACCGGGCTACGGACTTGCCGATGATTTGGGCAATGAGCAGTTGGAGCCTGAGCGCCTTACGGGAAATGAAGTGGGATTGACCCTGAGCTTTATCGACGATCTCATCTCGCTTGACCTTACCTACTACCACCAGAAATCTACAGACGTACTACTTTTCAGGCCACTCGCCCAGAGCAGTGGCTTTGCATCGCAGTATACCAACGCGGCTGAGATGGTAAATCAAGGATACGAAGTACAGCTCGGGATCAATCCTTTTAGGGACGGTGACTTTAAATGGTCCGTAGACCTGAACTGGGCTACCAACGATAATGAAGTCACAAAACTTACCGAAGGGGTAGAAGAAGTAACGCTTGAAGCTGCCTTTGCTTCCATCGGATCCTTTGCCATAGTCGGTGAGCCGATAGGTGTATTCTACGGAACCAGGTGGAGACGGGATGCCAATGACAATGTGGTAGTCGATGAAGATGGATTTCCCATTCTAGATCCCGAGACTGGCAATGTAGGCAGCTGGATTCCAGATTGGACGGGTGGCATACGTAATTCTTTCTCCTATAAAAATGTAAGCCTGAGCTTTCTGCTCGACTTTAGAAAGGGGGGCGATATATGGAACGGAACTTATGCCCGGCTGAACCAAGTTGGAAAGTCTATCGATTCCGAAGATCGGGAGCGCACCTATGTATTTGATGGTGTTTTCGAAAATGGTCAACCCAATGATCAAGAGATCAGCGCCCAAGACTACTACCGCTTTGTGGTAGGTGATGCCGGTGGCGCTTCAGAAGAATTTGTCGAAACGGTAGACTGGGTGCGCCTGCGGGATGTTTCTATCGGCTATACCTTCACCTTTAGTGAAACGGCTAAGATCAGATCGCTCAACCTCAATATTACAGGACGGAATCTATGGCTCTCTACTAATTATAAAGGGGTGGATCCCGAAACGAGCTTAACTGGCGCGGGATCAAATCTGAATGGTTTTGATTATTTCAATAATCCCGGTTCACGATCAGTCCTATTCGGGGCATCCTTTTCATTTTAAAACTAAAGCAAAGAAATCATGATAAGATCAAAATATATATTCGTCTTGGCAGTCATTGCGCTGTCCGTTTATTCATGCGATAATTATCTGGAAGATGATGTGATATCGCCAAACGACCCCTTAAATGTAACTCCACAAACCTTATTGTCAAATGTCCAGGTTTCAACATTTGCAAGCTACACCGGTCAGCTTACTCGCCAGAGCCTTTTGTTTGCGAGGCAGCTCGCCGGCACCAGTGCAGGGTCGCAATCTCAAGAGATAGCCCGCTACGTAGTTACCGAAATAACCAATGAAAATGAGTGGGAAGTGATCTACGCCGGCGCCATCATAGATAGCAAGGCTATAATTAATGAATACGGTGTCGAAAGTCCGTATTATGCTGGAATCGCCAGAGTGATACTGGCATTGAACTTCGGTATAGCCACCGACCTGTGGGGCGATATACCTGTAGATGAAGCAGGACTGGGTGAAGCGGTTAATTTTCAGCCTGCTTATGAACCGCAAGCTGATGTATTGCGAAAAATCCAGAGCATACTGGATGAAGCGATACTGAACCTATCGGTAGACCCGGAGTCCAATCTTATTAGGCCCGGTGCAGATGACTTGGTTTTTGGCGGGGACGCCGATCTATGGATCACTACGGCCTGGATTTTAAAAGCGAGGTATGCCAATAGATTGAGTGTGATCGATCCCGAAGGGTCAGCCAGTGATGTGCTCGATTTCATCGGCAATAGTGATGCATCGGGAACGGACTCTGATGCCAATATGCCCTTCTTTGGCGGAAACGCCGTAAACCAATGGTATCAATTTGAGCTCGATCGGGGTGGACAGTATAGAATAAGCGAATACTTCGTTAATCTATTGGTGGACAATAATGATCCGCGCCTTCCATTTTTTATTTCAGAAGATGATGATGGGGGCTATTCGGGTACAGCTTTTGACGATGTTTCAAATAGCGAAAGCTCTTATGTCGGCAGCTTCTATTCTAGGCCTACGGCTTCTATTCCGCTGGTCACTTTCGTGGAATCAAAATTTTTAGAAGCCGAAGCTCAGCTCCGCATGGGGCAAAGCACATCTTCTGCCGAGGCGTTTAATGAAGCGGTAACTGCTTCGATAGAGCAAGTTACAGGTGGCGTTGACTCCATTGCACAGATCTTTGTTAACGATTTTGCCAGTGAAGATGCGGGCAGCATAACACTGGAGAAAATTATGTTGCAAAAGTACATAGCCCTCTTCATTCAAATAGAAGTCTATGCCGATCAAAGAAGAACGGGCATACCGAGCTTAGTTCCCAATCCTTCGGCATCGACAGGTATACCGGTAAGGCTTCCTACCCCGCAGAGTGAACGCTTGTACAACGCTAATGCCACGGTGGTAAGCAATACGCAAACCCCCGTGTATTGGGACGCAGATTGATAGAATAGGTTTTATAAAGTTTGAGAGCTGAGTTCGATAGAATTAGCCAATGGATACGTTTCAAGTGTCCATCTGCAAGGCTTTGTTTTTAGCTTTTGGTAGGCTAAAGCTAGGGCATGTGACCAAGTAGATTTGCATTTATAGCCGAAAGAGCGCTGGCTTGGGAAGGGGCTTTTGATTTAATAATTCAAAATCCCGAGAGCCTAGCTTTGTGAGTCAATTCGATTTATAACCGCTTTGGAGCTGCTGTTCCAAAACTTATGATCATCGAACTAAGGTGTCAAGGCCATCCGGCATATCGCGACGGATGGCCTTTTTAATCACCGTCCCTTTTTGGCAAGCCTTGCGAAGGAGCATTTCCCCTATAGAGCGGGATCCTGTTGCCAGCATTCTATCTGGATGATTTCGTCGAGTATCGGGTTTTGGATACCATGGATAATGGGCGTGGTCGCCGCGCTCTATGGATTTAGGTTTTAAATATTATTTTAGAATCTTGTGGCCGCAAGGCGATTATATCCCAATCGCTTGGCCCCACCTGTCCTCTACATTATACGTTTAGCCTTTCGGCAAACGGCTTAACCCTCCGGGAAAAAACCCCCCACCCAAAAAAAAACTAACTTCGCGGCCTTTATGCAAAAGCGCGTCTACACCCCCCAGTCTTACGTACAGAAGCCAGCCAGAATGCTGCGGGAGATGCTTGCAGATATCCGCCGCGGCCAAGACCTTGCCAAGAGGCTCACCATCCGAGATATTAAGGCACTCTACCGCCAGAGTTTTCTTGGTATTATCTGGGCCTTCATCATCCCATTTGCCAATACGCTCGTATGGATTTTTCTTAATAGCAGCGGTATCATTTCACTTGGCCAAGACACAGGCCTGCCTTATCCCGTATACGTATTTACCGGTACCATGATATGGGCCATGTTTATGGAGAGCATCCAATCTCCCATCACCAAGACAGCCGATAATAAATCTACGTTGGCCAAGGTCAACTTCCCGCGCGAGGCCATTGTATTATCAGCCATTTACCAGTCCTTTTTTAATGCCGGTATAAAAGCTATCATTCTCATCGCCGTGCTGCTGGTGATGGGATATGCAGGCGGTTTTTCGCTCTTGCTTTTCCCCCTTGCACTCGTCTCGCTCGTACTTTGTGGAACCACCATTGGTCTTTTGCTCACACCCATTAGCGTGCTATATTCAGATATCAGCAAGGGGCTGCCACTGGTCATGCAATTCTTGATGTATACCACCCCCGTGATCTTTGCCATCCCAAAGGAAGGGCTCACGGCATCGGTGATACGGCATAATCCGCTCACCCCGCTTATCATGACCGCTCGCCAGTGGCTTACCGGCATGGATGCCAATTTTATACCCAGCTTTATAGCCGTGAACGTGGTGAATATTATCCTGCTCCTATTTATGCTGGTCGCTTTTAGGCTCGCCCTGCCCATCCTTATCGAACGAATGAACGCGTAGCATGGCCGGAGATAAATTGGTACGTGTAGAAGGGGTCGCCAAGAAGTTCTGCCGCGATCTTAAGACCAGCCTTTGGTACGGCGTGAAAGATTTGGGGAGCGAGTTTTCCGGTAGGAAGAAGTCGGGAGAAATAGCCTTACGGCCAAAGGAGTTCTGGGCGGTACGCGATGTGAATTTTGAGCTGGAGCGGGGCGAGTGCCTAGGGCTCATCGGTAGGAATGGAGCTGGCAAGAGTACCCTGCTAAAAATGTTGAACGGATTGATAAAACCCGACAAGGGCCGCATAGAAATGCGTGGCAGGATCGGCGCCCTTATCGAGCTTGGCTCCGGTTTCAACCCCATCCTTACCGGAAGGGAAAACATCTATAATAATGGCGCTGTGCTGGGGCTCAACAAGAAGGAGATCGATGGCCTGCTCGAAGAGATCATCGACTTTTCCGAGATCGAAGACTTTATAGACACCCCCGTACAGTATTATAGTTCGGGCATGAAGGTACGTCTGGGCTTTTCGGTAGCTGCCCACATGAAGCCCGATGTGCTCATACTCGATGAAGTATTGGCAGTGGGCGACGCCGGATTTAAAATCAAGTCGTTCAATAAGATCAACTCCATTATGCGCGAAGCCGCCGTGATCTTCGTAAGCCACAGTATGCCGCATATTGCCACCATTACCAATAAGGTATTGCTCATGGAAGGGGGCGTGGTAGATTATTACGGAGCCAATATTACCGATGGTATCGAGCGGTATTTCAATCTCTTCTCGGGCGATGATGCGCGGGTAGAGTTCAACGGGCTCGCCACCATAGCGGCGCTCACGGTGCACCCATCGGCCATATACGCAAGTTCGGGGCGCAGCCTTCCGGCAATTGATTACCGCGATACGATAAAGATTGATCTCTCGGTGGCTGTAGATCGGCAGTTCGATGATTTTCATGTGAAGATACAGATCACCGACAAGGATTTGAAGATCGTGGGTATCTACGATAGTTTCCAGTTTCAGGATGCCATGGCCAATGATAAAAACCAGCACGATCTCCATATCAGCCTGCCCGATTGCATCTTTATTGACGGGGAATATGCGATCACCGTTTTCATTCAGCAGCGCGACATCGTCACGGGCAAGTGGAGCATCTTGGCGCTCTATCGCTATTGGGCCAAGTTTATGATGAAGGCCAGCAAGGGGTTAGGTTATGTGCCTGCGGTAGTCTACCTTCCCGGTCGGGTCTCGGTGGCAGCACCATCGGCTTCGACTGATTCCCGCATTTGATGTATGTGGCTATCTTGGCGTTCTAAAATTCGATCTTATTAAGAATTCAACCTTTACATCGCTCGACAGCATTAATTTTTGGGCTCCCTTCAAGCGGGAAATCCCAGCTATGCGGGTGAGTTTCAAAGAAATAATGCTTGACCTTTTGAAGCGTCATCGCAAGCCTGTCGAAGCAGCCGAAAAGGCGGTGCTAGACCATTACCGGATCAATGCTAAAGTAGCGATCTGCTATAATACCGTAAATCAAAAGGCTGCGCTTCAACCCGTCATCGATGCCATTGGCTCCCAGGCCGCCGGGCTTTCCGAAAATCCTTCTTTTGGCCTTCCGATGCCCGATACCGCCTATTTTAATAGACAGGCGCTCGCCTACACCATTGATTTATTGAGATGGTATTTTTTCTTGCCATCCTTTCAGAGAGAGATCTACAGAGCGAGGTATTATAATTATTTCCTGCGCCTCGGACAGTACCGTTTTTTGCTCTCTAGGTTTAGGAATTCTCCACATCTTCAAGTTTATATTGCCAGCAATGATCACTCGGGGCTGAGCCAGATTGGTTTCGTGGCTGCTGCCAATGCAGGGATAAAGACGGTTTACATCCAGCATGCTTCTGTAACTGAGAAGTTTCCACCGCTGCGGGCGGATTATGCCTTTCTGGAAGGAGCAGATGCTGCGGATAAGTATAAAGTGGCCGGTGCTTCCAATACCGTCGTGAGCTTGGTCGGCGCCATGAAATATGACCGCTACCTAAAATTGCCCATGTTGGATAAGCCCGGAGCTTATCTTGGGATTTGTATCGGTATGGAAGGACATAATTATCAGGCCAATCTGGCGCTTTGCACGCAGTTGAAAGAATTGGGAGAGCCATTCTTGATTCGCTTTCATCCAAGACAGACCGCGGCAGTGCGCGCACTCTTTACAACGCACCAAGCCTATTTTTCAGATACCGGCCAGTCAGCGCTTGATTTTATAATGGATTGCCATACCATTATTTCCGGAGAGAGTAATATCCTGCTCGAAGCCATCATTCTGAAGCGACGGCCTATTTATTTCGCTTCAGACGGAGAGGTGAAAGATCATTATGGATTCTTAAAAAATAAAGTAGTGGATAGGGCTTATCAGACCGTGGCAGAGTGTATGGAAGGCCTTCGTGCCGATTTCGACCTAGATTTTCATCGCCAGCAGGCTAAGTATTATAACGAAGTGCTGTACACCACTGATGAGGGAAACTCGACGGCGCTGGTCATGAAAGCTATGGACGAGATCTTAAAATGACCGTTGACCAGTGCCTGCTGCAAGCGGTGCTTAAATCTTGTGACGGCGTGTGCTTCATGAAGGGGTTCATTTTCATATCGCGCCCTGTTCCAATCTGCCGTAAAAGGCTGGTCGTTGCGCCCGTCCCTACAAGGCTTGGTAGAGCGTGATAAAACCCAAGTCGGGGCATGGAAAAAAATTGATAGCTCCCGTTGGTTTATTCATTAATTCTTGTACATTTGCACCCCCAATTTAGCCAAATAGGGAAAGTAAAACGCGCGAAAAAACTGATTTAGAGTAACATTACATTATGCCAACGATACAACAACTAGTACGCAAAGGGCGATCTACCAAGATCAAGACAAGCAAGTCTGCTGCCCTCGCATCCTGTCCACAGCGACGTGGGGTATGTGTGCGTGTGTACACCACCACCCCCAAGAAACCAAACTCGGCCATGCGAAAAGTAGCGCGTGTACGTCTTACCAATGGTAAGGAAGTCAATGCCTACATCGGCGGTGAAGGTCATAACCTTCAGGAGCACAGTATAGTGCTCGTGCGCGGGGGTAGGGTTAAAGACCTTCCGGGGGTGCGGTACCACATCGTACGTGGAGCACTCGATACGGCAGGTGTCGATGGCAGAACACAGCGCCGTTCCAAATACGGAACCAAACGACCAAAAGTTAAATCATAAGTAGGCTGAGTCATGAGAAGAAAGACCGCAAAAAAACGCATTACGTTGCCAGACCCGAAGTTTAACGAAGTGGTGGTGACCAAGTTTGTAAACAATATGATGCAGTCGGGAAAGAAAAACCTGGCCTACAATATATTTTACGACGCCATCGACATAGTAGATGGTAAGGGTGAAGAGTCTGGGCTGGAAGTATGGAAAAAGGCTCTGGCCAATGTTACCCCGGCCGTAGAAGTACGCAGCCGCAGGGTAGGAGGTGCCACCTTTCAAATTCCACAGCCGGTGCGTGAGAATCGCAAACTCGCTATATCCATGCAGTGGTTGATCGGATATTCGCGGAAGCGCAATGAAAAGACCATGAGCCAGCGATTGGCCAATGAGATCATTGCCGCAGCAAAGGAAGAAGGGGCAGCCTTCAAAAAGAAAGAAGATACGCATAGAATGGCGGAGGCCAACAGGGCTTTTTCACATTTTAGATTCTAAAATAAGGGTAAGCGCAAAACAGAATTACGATGGCAAAGAGAAATTTAAGGAACACTAGAAATATTGGTATCGCCGCTCATATCGATGCGGGCAAGACGACTACCACAGAGCGTATCCTTTATTACGGTGGTGTGAGCCATAAGATTGGTGAAGTGCATGATGGAGCCGCTACGATGGACTGGATGGCGCAGGAGCAGGAGCGGGGTATCACCATTACCTCTGCCGCTACTACGCTTACATGGCCTTACCGCGGTACCGATTATCACGTTAATATTATCGACACACCCGGTCACGTTGACTTTACTGTTGAAGTAAACCGGTCACTGCGTGTATTGGACGGTCTGGTATTTCTCTTCAGCGCCGTAGATGGTGTAGAGCCGCAGTCTGAGACCAACTGGCGTCTTGCCAATAATTATAATGTGCCCCGTATCGGGTTCGTCAATAAGATGGACCGACAGGGAGCCGATTTCTTAAACGTGTGCAAGCAGGTAAAAGAAATGCTAGGTAGCCACGCCCTTCCACTTCAGATTCCAATAGGTGCTGAAGATGACTTTAAAGGCGTGGTAGACCTTATCAACTTTAGGGGTATCACCTGGAGCGAGGATGATATGGGGATGACTTTTAACGAAGTTGAAATCCCTGCCGACATCCTTGACGAAGCAAAAGAATACCGTGAGAAACTTCTCGAAGCCGTTGCAGAATTTGACGAGAGCTTGATGGAGAAGTATTTTGAAGATGAAAACTCCTTGACCGAAGCAGAAGTGCTCAACGCATTGCGCGAAGCAGTGGTATCTGGAAAGGTAGTACCGATGATGTGTGGCTCTGCCTTTAAGAATAAAGGTGTACAGGCTATGCTCGATATGGTCATGGAATTGCTTCCTTCTCCACTCGATGTTGAATCTATCATCGGAGTAAATCCCGACACGGGCAACGAAGAAAAGCGCAAGCCAGGCTATGATGAGCCATTTGCAGCATTGGCGTTTAAAATTGCGACCGACCCCTTCGTAGGCCGACTGTGTTTTACCCGCGTATATTCTGGTAACCTAGATTCAGGTTCATACGTGTTGAATGCGCGTACCGGAAAGAAAGAACGTATTTCGCGGATTTTCCAAATGCATGCCAATAAGCAGAACCAAGTAGATAATCTTGGAGCTGGAGACATTGGTGCTTTGGTAGGATTTAAAGACATTAAAACCGGTGATACCCTTTGCGATGAGAAGAAGCCCATCGTACTGGAGTCAATGGATTTCCCCGAGCCGGTAATAGGATTGGCCATTGAGCCTAAGACCCAGGCCGACCTTGACCGCTTAGGTGTAGGTCTTAACAAGCTTGCCGAAGAAGATCCAACCTTTCAGGTTCACACGGACGAAGATTCAGGTCAGACCGTAATAAGCGGTATGGGAGAGCTTCACCTCGATATTATTGTAGACCGCTTGCGACGTGAGTTCAAGGTTGAAGTAAATCAAGGAGCTCCGCAGGTATCCTATAAGGAGACCATCACCGGATCGGTAGATCACCGTGAAACTTATAAGAAGCAGACGGGCGGTCGTGGTAAATTTGCAGATATAGTAGTGACCATCGAGCCGGGAGATCCTGAGAAGCCAGGTCTTATTTTTGAGAATGTGATCAAGGGTGGTAATATCCCGCGAGAGTTTGTGCCTTCGGTAGAGAAAGGATTTAAAGAAGCTATGGCCAATGGAGTTCTCGCTGGATATCCGGTAGATTCACTGAAAGTGACTTTGCGCGATGGATCTTTCCACGCGGTCGATTCAGACCAATTGTCTTTCGAGCTTGCTGCCAAGCTTGCGTATAGAACAGCACTTCCTAAGGCCAATCCAGTACTTCTGGAGCCTATCATGAAGCTCGAAGTGCTTACTCCCGAAGAAAATATGGGAGATATCGTAGGTGACCTTAACCGTCGCCGTGGTATCATGGAAGGTATGGGTGACCGTAGCGGTGCCAAGGTGGTAAAAGCAAAAGTGCCACTGTCAGAAATGTTTGGATATGTTACTCAGTTGAGAACTATGTCATCAGGTCGTGCGACTTCAACTATGGAGTTCTCGCATTTTGCGGAAGCCCCTAAGAATGTGGCCGAAGAAGTTATTGCAAAAGTTAAAGGAAAAAAAGTAGAAGCGTAAACAGCTATTCATAACGATGAGTCAAAAAATTCGCATCAAGTTAAAGTCATACGATCACAATCTCGTTGACAAGTCAGCAGAGAAGATTGTAAAGACAGTAAAATCTACGGGAGCCGTAGTAAGCGGTCCAATTCCGTTGCCTACGCATAAGCGTATCTACACGGTACTCCGTTCGCCCCACGTAAATAAGAAATCCAGAGAGCAGTTCGAGCTTTGTGCTTATAAGCGCTTGCTGGATATTTATAGCTCTTCTTCTAAAACAGTAGATGCCCTAATGCGATTAGAGCTACCTAGCGGTGTAGAAGTAGAAATTAAAGTTTGATATTAATAATCGAAGAAAATGCCAGGAATTATAGGTAAAAAAATCGGAATGACCAGTACGTACGATGCGGATGGAAAAAACATCCCTTGTACGATTATACAGGCTGGTCCTTGTGTGGTTACACAAGTGAAGACCGCAGCCAAGGATGGCTATCGTGCTATCCAATTAGGCTTCGGCGAAAGGAAGGAGAAAAATACTCCCGCTCCATTAAAAGGGCATTTCAAAAAAGCAAACACTACTCCTAAGCAGCGTTTGGCAGAGTTTACCGGTTACGAGCAAGATCTGACACTTGGTGACAAAGTTTTGGTAGATATATTTACCGAAGGTGAGTTCATCGATGTAGTTGGCAAGACCAAGGGTAAAGGCTTTCAAGGTGTAGTAAAGCGTCATGGCTTTGGCGGAGTTGGCCAGGCTACACACGGTCAGCATAACCGTCTGCGCGCACCGGGATCAATAGGTGCAGCGTCTTATCCGGCACGCGTATTTAAAGGTATGCGTATGGCCGGGCAGATGGGCAATACCCAGATCACACTTGAGAACATCCAAGTGGTGAAAGTTATGGCCGACGAATCACTCCTTGTAGTGAAAGGTTCGGTGCCGGGTCCTAAGGGTTCATTTTTAATCTTGGAGAAAAACTGATGGAATTAGCAGTATTGAATAGCGAAGGCAAGGAGACTAAAAAGGTGAAGCTGAACGAAGAGATCTTCGGTATAGAGCCAAATGACCATGCCATTTATCTGGATGTAAAGCAGTATGGTGCCAATAATAGGCAGGGTACGCATAAGTCAAAAGAGCGAAGCGATGTAGCCGGTAGTACCCGGAAGATTAAAAAGCAAAAGGGCACAGGTACCGCAAGGGCAGGTGATATCAAAAACCCGATCTTCAGAGGGGGTGGACGTGTATTCGGCCCACGCCCGAGAGATTATAGCTTCAAGCTCAATAAAAAATTGAAAGTACTCGCACGCAAGTCAGCCCTCAGCTATAAGGCGAAGGACAACCTGATCACAGTAGTGGAAGACTTCAAGATGGATGCACCAAAAACCCAACAATACCTGTCTATGATGGGAGCTTGGAAAGTTGCAGATCTTAAACCACTTTTAGTGTTGAGTGATAAGGATAATATAGTATCTTTGTCGTCCCGAAATTGTCAGGGTCATAAAGTGGTGTCAGCCAGTGATTTGTGCACGTACGACATTTTACGACATAAACAATTGGTAATCTCAGAAGGCGCATTGCCAGTTATTGAGAGTACGCTAAACCGATTTAAACGATGAGTCAGATAGTAATTAAGCCATTGATAACCGAAAAAATGACGGCAGCGACCGACAAGATCAATCGGTATGGCTTTCTGGTCAATCCAGATGCAAATAAGATTCAGATTAAGGAAGCTGTCGAAAAGCTTTACAATGTGAACGTAGAGAAGGTTTGGACTATCAGCTATGCGGGTAAGACCAAAAGCCGATTTACGAAAACGGGCGTAGTGAGTGGCCGTGGCAAAGCTTATAAGAAAGCCTTGATTGCGGTGAGTGAAGGGGAGACCATTGATTTATACAGCAATATTTAAACCGAACAGTAATGGCGGTAAGAAAGTTACGTCCCACCACACCGGGACAACGACATAAAATAATAAGTACTTTTTCAGATATCACGACCGATAGGCCTGAGAAGAGCCTTCTGGCACCCATGAGCAAATCGGGTGGTAGAAATAACCGTGGGCGCATGACCATGCGCTATATCGGTGGTGGTCATAAAAGACGCTATCGTATCATTGACTTCAAGCGTGATAAGTTTGGAATGGATGCAACGGTTCTTACTATTGAATATGATCCAAACAGGACAGGTCGTATAGCCCTAGTGCAATACAGCGACGGTGAGAAAAGATATATCCTTGCACCCGAAGGTCTGAAAGTAGATCAGGTTATTCGCAGTGGTGAAGGGGTTAATCCCGATGTTGGAAATGCTTTGTTCCTTAGTGAAATTCCATTGGGAACGGTAGTCCACAATATCGAAATGCGCCCCGGGCAAGGGGGGGTGATAGCGCGTGGCGCTGGTAGCTATGCGCAGCTGAATGCACGGGATAAGAAATATGCTACCTTAAAGATGCCTTCTGGCGAAATAAGAATGGTGCTTATGACTTGTCTGGCCACGATTGGTTCAGTATCAAATGGTGAGCATTCCTTGGAGCGATCAGGAAAAGCCGGTCGCAGTCGTTGGAAAGGCCGTCGCCCAAGAGTGCGTGGTGTCGTGATGAATCCTGTAGATCACCCAATGGGTGGTGGTGAAGGCCGTAACTCTGGTGGTCATCCAAGATCACGTAAAGGTATTCCAGCCAAGGGTTTCAAAACAAGAAATAAGAAAAAGGCTTCGAACAATTTGATTATCGAACGCCGCAAGAAATAATTGAACGATGAGCAGATCACTCAAAAAACCACCTTTCATCCACTATAAGCTCATGGCTAAAGTAGATGACGCGCAATCAAGCGGAAAGAAGACCGTAATCAAAACATGGTCTCGCGCAAGCACCATCAGCCCCGATTTTGTGGGGATGACCATAGCTGTGCACAATGGCAATAAGTTTATTCCTGTATATGTGACAGAGAATATGGTAGGGCATAAACTGGGTGAGTTTTCACCTACACGCACCTTCCGCGGTCATGCTGGAAATAGAAAAGATAAAAAACGGTAGCCAGTTCTTAGAACTGATCAAAATTAACCGATAATGGGATCTAGAAAGAAATTAGTAGCTGATAAGCGAAAAGAAGACAGAAAAAAGTTGGCTATCGCCAAGCTTAATAACGTGCCTACCTCGCCGAGGAAGATGCGTTTGGTAGCCGATGTCATTCGCGAAGTGGAAGTGCTGAAAGCATTGAACATGTTGAAGCATATGCCGCAAGATGCAGCGCGAAGATTGGAAAAGCTTGTGCTTTCTGCTTTGGCAAACTGGCAAGCAAAGAATGAAGATAAGAATGCTGACGATGAGAATCTTGTAATCAAAGAGATCTTCGTAGACAGCGCCAGAATGCTAAAGAGACTTCGTCCAGCTCCACAAGGACGTGCTCACCGCATTCGCAAAAGATCAAATCACGTAACGATTATATTAGATAGCGCCAAATAATTATGGGACAGAAGACTAATCCAATAGGTAATAGACTAGGATTCATCCGCGGATGGGATTCAAACTGGTTTGGTGGCGATGATTATGCCGATAAATTGGTTGAAGACGATAAGATCCGCCAGTATCTAAAGGTACGTTTGGCAAAGGCCAGTGTTTCTCGGGTTATCATCGAGCGCACGCTGAAACTTGTAACAGTTACTGTTAAGACTGCCCGTCCCGGAGTGATCATAGGTCGCGGTGGTCAAGAAGTTGATAAGCTGAAAGAAGAGCTTAAGAAGCTTACCAACAAGGAAGTACAGATCAATATATTTGAGATAAAGCGCCCCGAACTTGATGCAAGATTGGTTGCAGATAGCATAGCCCGTCAGATCGAAGGCCGTATTTCTTTTCGACGTGCAGTGAAGATGGCAGTTGCATCTACCATGCGAATGGGTGCCGAAGGTATTAAAGTTCAGGTTTCAGGCCGATTGAATGGTGCTGAGATGGCAAGGACAGAAGGATACAAGGATGGTCGGATCCCATTGCATACGTTCAGGGCAGATATTGACTACGCCCTTACAGAAGCTCACACGAAAATGGGTCGCTTAGGAGTAAAAGTTTGGATTTGTCTTGGTGAAGTATATGGTAAGCGAGACCTCTCTCCAAATATTGAAACCGGCAAAACACAGGGAATGGCACCAAAGTCGCCAGGACGCAAGCCGCGCGGAAGCAGTGGCGGTGGCCGGGGAAAAAGAAATTAAGTTAGATAGTTTAATAGCACAACGATGTTACAGCCAAAAAGAACAAAATTCAGAAAGATGCAAAAAGGCCGCATGAAGGGGAATGCCTCTCGCGGAGCAGCCATCTCTTTTGGATCTTTTGGAATCAAAAGCCTTGATGAAGCGTTCATCACCTCACGCCAGATAGAAGCTGCCCGTATTGCCGTAACGCGGTACATGAAGCGAGAAGGTAAAGTTTGGATCAGGATATTCCCAGATAAGCCGATCACAGCAAAGCCTGCAGAAGTGCGGATGGGAAAAGGTAAGGGAGCCCCCAGCCATTGGGTGGCGCCTGTGCGTCCCGGGCGTATGTTATTTGAATGTGATGGAGTGCCCGTGGCAGTGGCCCAGGAAGCAATGCGTCTTGCAGCCCAAAAACTACCGGTAAAAACAAAATTTGTGGTTCGCAGAGACTACACTGAAGCATAAGTAAATGAAGGCAAAAGAAATAGCAGACCTTACGACCGCCGAGGTTAAGGAGAAGACAGAAATAGAATTGGAGAATTACAGCAAGATGCGGATGAACCACGAAGTGGCCGCCCTTGAGAATCCACTTCAGCTAAGGATGAAGCGCAAAGATATAGCCCGACTGAAAACCGAGTTGCGCAAACGTGAGTTGTCAGAGAAATAAACGATTTAGATTAAGATAATGTCTGAAAGGAATTTAAGAAAACAACGTGTAGGGGTAGTTTCCAGCAATAAAATGGAAAAATCTATCACGGTAGTGGTTGAGCGCAAAGTGAAGCACGAACTTTACGGAAAGTTTATGAAGAGTACTTCAAAATTTGTAGCTCATGATGACAAGAATGATTGCAATATCGGTGATACGGTGAGAATCATGGAAACTAAGCCATTGAGCAAGCGCAAGAATTGGCGCTTGGTGGAAATTATAGAAAGAGCTAAATAATAGTATATAATGATACAGCAGGAAAGCAGGCTTAAAGTAGCCGATAATAGTGGAGCAAAGGAAGTACTTTGTATTCGCGTGCTCGGTGGTACTAAGCGGAGATATGCTTCGATAGGCGATAAGATCGTTGTGTCGGTAAAAGGTGCAATGCCTTCGGGCAATGTGAAGAAAGGTGTAGTCTCGAAAGCAGTAGTAGTGCGCACTACTAAAGAAGTGCGCCGCCCCGATGGTTCTTATATCCGATTTGATGACAATGCCGTGGTATTGCTCAACAATACCGGAGAGATGCGCGGCACACGAATCTTTGGCCCTGTAGCCAGAGAGCTACGAGATAAGCAATTTATGAAAATAGTTTCACTGGCTCCTGAGGTACTATAAGAAATTAGAGAGATGAAGATTCACATTAAAAAAGACGATACGGTGGAAGTGCTTAGCGGAACTGCCAAAGGAAATACCGGAAGGGTTATTTCGGTAGACCGTGAGAAGTACCGCGCCGTAGTCGAAGGACTGAATATCGTTACAAAACATACGAAGCCCAGCGCAGCCAGTCCACAAGGTGGCATCACCAAGAAAGAAGCGGGAATACATATTTCCAATCTTTTGGTGGTAGACCCAAAGACAGGAAAAGGTGCCCGCACAGGCAATAAGCAATCTGATGGTAAGTCGGTGCGCTATTTTAGAAAATCAGGTGAAGAAGTTTAAGTCATGTATACACCGCGAGCAAAATCAAAATATTTCGATCAGGTAGTCCCTTCTCTTCAAAAAGAGTTTGGCTACAAGTCATCGATGGAAGTACCAAAGCTTCAGAAAATATGTATTAACCAAGGTCTTGGTGATGCAGTTGCTGATAAGAAATTGGTGGACCAAGCAGTCAATGAGATGACCGCTATAGCTGGTCAAAGGGCCGTAGCCACCATTTCCAAGAAAGACATCTCTAACTTCAAGCTCCGTAAAGGGATGCCCATTGGAGCGCGTGTTACCCTGCGGGGCGACAAGATGTATGAGTTTCTGGATCGACTGATCGCTGTGGCGCTGCCACGTACCCGCGATTTTCGTGGCGTGAAGGCTACCGGATTTGATGGCCGTGGAAACTTTACCATGGGAGTTAAAGAGCAGATCATATTTCCTGAGATCAATATTGAAAAAGTAAATAAAATCAACGGTATGGATATCACCTTCGTGACTTCGGCTCAGAACGACGAAGAAGCAAAGGCTCTCTTGAAAGAGTTTGGATTTCCATTCACAAAAAAATAAGCAATGGCAAAAGAATCCATGAAGGCGCGTGAGCGCAAGCGACAAAAAATGGTAGATCACTACGCTGAGAAGCGCGCCGAGCTGAAGGCAGCCGGTGATTGGGATGCCCTTCAGAAATTACCCAAGAACTCTTCAAAAGTTCGTCTTCACAATCGCTGTATGCTTACAGGACGTCCAAGAGGGTATATCCGTCAGTTTGGTGTTTCCCGGGTTACCTTTCGGGAGATGGCGTTGGAAGGGCTTATCCCCGGTGTGAAAAAGGCCAGTTGGTAAAATAGAATATTACAAGAGCAAATTATGTACTCCGATCCAATTTCAGATTATTTAACCAGGGTTCGCAACGCCATCATGGCAAAGAAGCGAGTCGTTGAAATCCCAGCTTCGAACATTAAGAAAGAGATTACCAAAATCCTAATGGAGAAAGGGTATATCTTAAATTATAAGTTTGAAGAAAAAGATGTGCAAGGTTCTATTAAGATAGCCCTTAAGTACCATCCTGTTACTAAAATACCAGCTATCAAGAAACTTCAGAGAGCTTCAAGCCCTGGATTGCGCCAGTATGCTGGTGCCGATGATCTGCCACGTGTGTTAAACGGCTTGGGGGTGTCTATCATCTCGACATCAAAAGGTCTGATGACCGATAAGGAAGCGCGCGTTCAGAACATCGGTGGAGAAGTTCTTTGCTACGTATATTAAACGAGAAAGAAATGTCACGAATAGGAAAAGCCGTCATCACCATCGCCAAAGGCGTTACAGTTGACGTAAAAGAAAATATTGTCCATGTGAAAGGCCCCAAAGGGGAGCTTTCGCAAGACATGAAAGGTGGGATTACCTGCAAGGTAGCCGATGAAGAAATTACTCTTCAAAGAGCTGATGAGAGCAAGGAGTCTAAAGCCCTTCACGGTCTATACCGGTCTTTGATCAATAATATGGTGAAAGGGGTGAGTGAAGGATATGTCATTAAGCAAGAGTTAGTGGGCGTGGGTTACCGTGCCAAAACTACGGGCCAGCAATTAGAGCTCGCGCTTGGTTATTCCCATCCGGTAGTGCTCCAGCTTCCACCCGAAGTTTCGGTAAATGCAGAACAGGCAAAAGGCCAAAACCCAACGATCACATTGGAGTCTCATGATAAGCAATTGATCGGTCAGGTAGCAGCCAAAATTAGATCGCTTCGTAAGCCAGAGCCTTATAAAGGCAAGGGTATTCGATTCGTTGGTGAACAGATTAGAAGAAAAGCTGGTAAGGCAGCAGGTAAATAAAAGTCAATCATGGCGAAGAATAAATTACAAAGAAGGAATAAAATCAAGCAGAGCATTCGCAAAAATATTGCGGGCACTGCAGAGCGTCCACGGCTTTCTGTATATCGAAGTAATATGCAGATCTACGCGCAGATAATCGATGATAAATCGGGCAAGACCCTTTTATCCCACGGCTCTCTGAAAGTATCCGAGGCACAAAAGATAAATAAAGTCGAGCAGGCCAAGATGATTGGAAAAGCATTAGCTGAGAAAGCTGTTGTGGCCGGGATCACTGAAGTTGTCTTTGATCGTAACGGATACCTATATCACGGTAGAGTGAAATCATTGGCAGAATCAGCGCGCGAAGGCGGCTTAAAATTTTAATCAGATATGGCGAAGGAAAACATAAAGCGCGTAAAGTCGAGCGATATAGAACTTAAGGATAAATTGGTTGCCATTAATAGGGTGACCAAGGTTACCAAAGGTGGTAGAACATTTAGCTTCTCGGCCATCGTGGTGGTCGGCAACGAAGCCGGAGTGGTAGGGCATGGTCTCGGAAAGGCAAAAGAAGTTACCACGGCGATAGCCAAAGGTATTGATGATGCCAAGAAAAACCTGCTCAAAGTGCCTATCGTTAACGGTACAGTTCCGCACAGTCAATACGGAAAGTATGCTGGTGCAAAGGTTCTTTTGAAACCTGCATCAAATGGTACTGGGGTTATAGCCGGTGGTGCGATGCGAGCGGTGTTGGAGAGTGTGGGCATCAAAGACGTATTGGCCAAGTCTCAGGGTTCTTCAAATCCGCACAATGTGGTAAAAGCAACGCTTGATGCACTGACGCAAATGCGCGATGCCCGAACGGTAGCTCAGCAGCGAGGAATCAAAATGAGCCGCGTATTTAACGGTTAATAAGTAGAAAGATTTACCATGGCAAAGTCGATAATAGTAACTCAAATAAAAAGTGCGATCAATAAACCAAAGATCCAAAAAGATACTTTGGTGGCCTTAGGGTGCAAAAAGTTGAATCGCCCGGTTGAGAAAACCGCATCACCTCAGGTATTGGGGATGATTAGAAAAGTAAGTCACCTCTTGAAGGTTGAAGATAAGTAACGATCTAAAAGTATTTGGAAATGGATCTCAGTAAGATAAAGCCTGCAAAAGGCTCAACAAAAAATAAGAAGCGTCTCGGACGAGGTGAAGGCTCTGGAACTGGCGATACGGCAGGCCGTGGCCATAAAGGTGCCAAGTCGAGGAGCGGATATAGCAAGAAACGTGGTTTTGAAGGTGGCCAGATGCCGCTCCAACGCCGTGTGCCCAAGTTTGGTTTTACCAACCCGAATCGCGTAGAGTATAAAGGTATCAACCTGGACACGATCGAGATGCTGGCTTCCGAAAAGGGATTGGACACATTGACACATGAGACCTTTGCAGATAATGGTCTCTGTGCGAAAAATGAAAAAATAAAGATATTAGGTAGGGGTGAATTAAAATCTAAAGTGAGCGTTTCGGCTCATGGTTTCTCGGCTTCAGCCAAAGCAGCCATCGAAGCCCAAGGTGGCGAAGCAACCCAACTATAATCGAACATACCAGCTAAAGGCATGAACAATTTTTTGCAGACCCTTAAGAATATTTGGAATATTGAAGAGCTCAGGTCGAGAATTCTCACCACGCTGGCACTATTGCTTGTGTTTAGGATTGGTTCTTACATAGTCCTTCCAGGTATAGATGCCCAAGCGCTGGCTGCGGCCAATGAAGGCGGTGGTGGACTGGCCGGTCTTCTGAATTTATTCACCGGTGGAGCCTTCAATAGAGCTTCCATATTCAGTCTCGGTATAATGCCTTATATCTCAGCGTCCATTATAATGCAGCTTATGGGTATTGCGGTTCCCACTATTCAAAAGATGCAAAAGGAAGGTGAGAGCGGTCGTAAAAAAATCAACCAGTATACTCGTTTTCTGACCATCGTGATTACCGGTTTTCAAGCTCCGGGTTACATTGCGGCGTCGGTTCCCGAGAGTGCCAGACTATATGATACCCCATTCTGGTGGGCTACCACGATAGTAATCCTTACTTCAGGTACTTTATTTGTAATGTGGTTGGGTGAGCGTATTACAGATCGGGGTATTGGAAATGGTATTTCCTTGCTCATTATGATCGGTATCATAGCTGGACTGCCTGGAGCATTTTTTCAGGAAGTGATTGCAGCCACTGGGCCAGAAGGAAATGGATTTGTAATGTTGCTCATTGAGTTGGTCGCGCTGCTTGTGGTCATAGCCGCAACGGTGGCACTCGTGCAAGCCGTGCGCAGGGTGCCCATTCAATTTCCGAAAAGACAGATGGGAAACCGTCAGTACAGTGAAGGAGCCCGTCAATATATACCACTGAAAGTGAACAGTGCTGGGGTCATGCCGATCATTTTTGCGCAGGCTATCATGTTTGTGCCTCTCTATATCGCGCAATATTCGGATTCGCAGTCTGGTTTTATTGTAGAATTGGCTAACTTCGCCGGCTTTTGGTATAATGCCATCTTCTTCGTGATGGTTGTAGCATTTACTTATTTCTACACGGCCATCACGATCAATGTGAATCAGATGGCAGACGATCTTAAGAGAAATGGTGGTTTCATTCCTGGAGTTAAACCGGGCAGATCTACATCTGAGTTTTTGGATACGATCTTATCTCGGATTACCCTTCCAGGGGCGATCTTCTTAGGATTTATAGCCATCCTTCCTGTCTTTGCCATGCAGGCAGGAGTGAAGCAAGCATTTTCCATATTCTTTGGTGGAACGTCACTGTTGATTATGGTAGGGGTTATTTTGGATACCCTGCAACAAATTGAAAGTTATTTACTAATGCGTCATTACGATGGATTGATGAAAACCGGCAAATTGGCGGGTAGGACATCAACCTTTGGAATGGCCGGATAATAGAAGATAAAGAAATTTATGGCTAAACAGGCCTCGATTGAGCAAGATGGTACGATAGTAGAAGCATTATCCAATGCTATGTTTAAGGTAGAGTTGGAAAATGGTCACGTAATTGTAGCTCATATCTCAGGAAAGATGAGGATGCACTACATCAAAATCTTGCCTGGTGATAAAGTGAAGGTAGAAATGTCGCCATATGATTTAACAAAAGGACGAATTACATTTAGGTACAAATGAAAACTAGAGCAAGTATTAAGAAGCGTTCGGTGGAATGCAAAATTGTGCGACGAAAAGGTCGCTTGTACGTGATTAACAAAAAAAACCCGAAGTTCAAGCAACGTCAGGGATAAGAAAAGAATAAATTATGGCTAGGATATCTGGTATAGATTTGCCGAAAAATAAGCGTGGTGTAATTGGACTCACCTATATTTTCGGAATTGGAAGAAGTCGGGCTTCTGAAATTTTAGCGAAAGCTGAAGTCAGTGAAGACGTGAAAGTACAAGATTGGGACGACGATCAGTTGTCTAAAATACGTACCGCGTTAAGCGAAGAATTTAAAGTGGAAGGAGCCCTTCGCTCAGAAATTCAAACCAATATTAAGCGATTGATGGATATCGGTTGCTACCGCGGTGTTCGTCACCGTTCTGGATTGCCACTACGCGGTCAGCGCACCAAAAACAATTCCCGTACAAGGAAAGGTAAGCGCAAGACAGTAGCAAATAAGAAAAAGGCAACTAAATAATCATTGATTTCAAGGTTTAATTAAAGTTATGGCCAAGTCAAATACAAAAAAGAAACGCGTAGTAAAGGTTGATGCCGTAGGCGAAGCCCATATACAAGCGTCATTCAACAATATCATTATCTCACTTACCAACGCCACAGGTCAGGTTATAAGCTGGTCTACTGCTGGTAAGCAAGGTTTTAGGGGTTCTAAGAAGAATACTCCGTACGCCGCTCAGATAGCTGCGGAAGATTGTGCTAAAGTGGCACATGAAGCCGGCCTGAGAAAGGTTAAGGTTTACGTGAAAGGCCCAGGTTCAGGTAGAGAGTCTGCAATCCGATCCATTCACAACTCAGGAATCGAAGTAACAGAAATCATAGATGTGACTCCTGTGCCGCACAACGGTTGCAGGCCACCAAAAAGAAGAAGAGTATAATACTTCATAAAGCAGAGAAGAATTAGTTATGGCAAGATATACAGGTCCTAAGTCAAAAATTGCACGTCGCTTCCGAGAGCCTATTTTCGGAGCTGATAAATCTTTGGAGCGTAAGAACTATCCTCCGGGATTTCACGGCCCCAACAAGCGTCGAAACAAGCAGTCAGAATATGCTGTTCAGCTTTTAGAAAAGCAGAAGGCAAAATATACCTACGGTATCCTTGAGCGTCAGTTCGCCAACCTTTTCCACAAAGCATCGCGCAAGATGGGGATTACCGGAGAGCTCTTACTTCAGTTTTGTGAAGCCCGTCTCGATAACGTGGTATATAGAATGGGTATTTCTCCTACGCGAAGTGGTGCACGCCAGCTGGTAGGGCATCGCCACATTACTGTAAATGGTGATGTAGTAAATATCCCATCTTATTCATTGAAGCCTGGCGACAAAGTGGGCGTTCGTGAGCGTTCAAAATCGTTGGAAGTAGTGACAAACTCACTCAGCTCTTCCAGCAATAAAAAATATGATTGGTTGGATTTCGATCGATCGGGCATGGTTGGTACATACATCCAGCATGCGACAAGAGAGCAAATCCCTGAGAATATCAAGGAGCAGCTAATTGTCGAACTTTATTCTAAATAAAAAATAACCTTTTAAAAGGAAAACCAAATAATGGCCATATTAGACTTCCAGAAACCGGACAAGGTAGTGATGATTGACTCTGATAGCAATCAGGGAAAATTTGAATTTAGACCATTGGAGCCAGGTTATGGTATTACAATCGGAAATGCATTAAGGAGAATTCTCCTTTCATCTTTAGAAGGTTTTGCAATCACTTCGGTAAAAATAGAAAGTGTAGATCACGAATTTTCTGCGATAGAAGGTGTGGTTGAAGATGTCACCGAAATAGTTCTCAACTTGAAGCAGGTTCGCTTCAAGCGACAGATCGATAGCGCTGACTCTGAAAAAGTAACCATCACCCTAGGCGGAAGCGATACATTTACTGCCGGAGATATCGGCAAGTTCACTTCAGCTTTCCAAGTACTCAATCCAGATTTGGTAATTTGCCGAATGGAGAAGAAGGTGAAGCTTGAAGTCGAAATTAATGTTGGCAAAGGCAGAGGTTATCGTCCTTCAGAAGAGAACAAAGTGACTAACACCCCCATTGGGACTATTTTTATTGACTCTATATTTACCCCGATCCGAAAGGTGAATTATGTTATAGAGAACTTTCGCGTAGAGCAAAAAACGGACTACGAGAAGCTGGTCATGGATGTTACCACAGATGGTTCAATAGCTCCGAAAGATGCACTTCAAGAAGCTGCAAAGATTTTGATCCATCACTTCATGTTATTCTCTGATGAGCGCATTACGCTCGATAACGAAGAGAAATTGGAGACCGAAGAGTTTGACGAAACTTCACTCCACATGCGCCAGTTGCTCAAAACTAAACTGGTAGATATGGATCTTTCTGTACGCGCGCTTAACTGCTTGAAAGCTGCCGATATTGAAACGTTGGGTGACTTAGTATCATTTAATAAGAATGATCTTTTGAAGTTTAGAAATTTTGGTAAGAAATCTCTTACGGAACTTGAAGACTTGATCGAAAGCAAAGGGCTATCCTTCGGAATGAACGTAGCCAAATACAAATTAGATAAGGAGTAGAACCGAGTGATTGGCGTAAAGCCACAGCTCTACACATTGAATAATGAGACACGGTAATCGTAATAACGCATTAAGTAGAACATCAAGCCACAGAAAGTCTATGCTTTCAAACATGGCCTGTTCCCTAATAGATCATAAGCGAATCACTACCACACTTGCCAAAGCCAAAGCGTTGCGCAAGTTTGTAGAGCCGCTCATCACGAAGTCGAAAGAAGACTCTACACATTCGCGAAGGTTGGTATTTAGCAATCTCAAGAGCAAGGACGCTGTCACTGAGCTGTTTCGCGAAGTAGCTCCAAAAGTTGCCAACAGGGAAGGTGGATACACTCGAATCATCAAACTTGGAACACGCTTAGGAGATGCTGCAGAAATGTGCATGATCGAACTGGTTGATTTTAATGAATTGCTATTGCAAGACGCTAAATCTAAGACGCGAAGAAGCAGACGTGGCTCAAAGAAAAAAACCACTGATGCTGCCGAAGCGACCGAAAACAAACCTGTAGCAACTGAAGCCCCAGCAGCAACGCCAGAATCCGAAGCTGCTCCAGCAGCGGAAGCAAAAGTAGAAGAAGCCCCCAAAGCAGAAGCC
The DNA here is from genome assembly GCA_963836915.1 of uncultured Cryomorphaceae bacterium. Taxonomy (GTDB): domain Bacteria; phylum Bacteroidota; class Bacteroidia; order Flavobacteriales_D; family Cryomorphaceae; genus Cryomorpha. The sequence continues at coordinate 3,561,732 of CAWILH010000002.1, forward strand.
AAGGTAGAAGATGCTGCGGCCGAGCCGAATAGCGAAGAACCGAAAGCAGAAGACAATACTGACGAAGGCGAAGAGCCAAAGAAAGATTGATCTCAACTTCAATATTTATTCGGGGATGGTGTTTTACACTCATCCCCTTTTTTTTGCATCTAAATCTGCCATTGTTCAAAATTTTATGGTCAGTGCATCCAGCTGATGTAGGCAGGTTAAAAGAAATACATAATTTTATCCCATGGAATCATTACCCCAATCGCCGGCGATCTTACTTCTAGCCGACGGCACCGTATTTCACGGACTCGCAGCAGGAGCGATAGGGATCGCTACCGGAGAAATAGCCTTTAACACGGGCATGACCGGCTATCAAGAAATATTTACCGATCCCAGTTATTTTGGGCAGATCCTAGTTATGGCACCCTCTCACATAGGTAACTACGGAAGCCATGATGAAGAGATTGAATCTGACACCATTAAAATTGCGGGGCTGGTGACTAAGAAGTTTTCTGGAAATTTTAGTCGCGTAGGCGCTTCTGGATCACTACAGTCTTATTTCGAGAGAGATGGAAAGGTGGGCATCAGAGAAGTAGATACCAGATCACTCATCCGCCATATTCGAAATAAAGGTGCAATGAACGCACTTATTTCTTCAACAGAGCAGGATGTCGACAAGCTGAAGGATATGCTGGCGAAAGTGCCGAGTATGGAAGGATTAGAGTTATCATCGAAGGTAAGCAGCAAGGAAGCCTATGATGTAGGTGACCAAAATGCAGATCTACGTGTCGCGGTGCTAGACCTAGGCGCCAAAAAAAATATCGTGAGATGCTTGGTCGAGCGGGGATGCCTATGCCGAATTTTTCCTATGTACACCACATTAGCTGAGATGGAAGCTTGGTCGCCCAATGGCTATATGCTTTCAAACGGCCCGGGCGATCCCGGTGCGATGGGTGAAACCGTGGGCTTGGTCAAGGAGATTGTTGATACGAAAAGGCCTGTTTTTGGAATCTGTTTAGGGCACCAGCTATTGGCCTTGAGCCAAGGACTCAAAACGGTTAAGATGTTTAACGGCCACCGTGGAATCAATCACCCCGTGAAAAACTTGATTTCTGGCAAGGGCGAGATCACATCTCAAAATCATGGGTTCGTCGTTGACCTTCATTCGGCAGAAGCCAGTGATGAAGTAGAAGTGACCCATGTGCACTTAAATGATAATACCCTTGCGGGCATCAGGCTGAAGAACAAACCTGCATTCTCAGTGCAATATCACCCAGAATCTTCTCCGGGACCGCATGATTCCCGATACCTTTTTGACGATTTCGTGAAGGTATTAAGTCAGGCAAGCGGAGTGAAGACAAATTAAAAAAAAAGATAAAATGTATATAGCAAAAATTGAAGCCAGAGAAATTCTCGACTCTCGCGGAAATCCTACGGTAGAAGTAGATGTAATCACAGATAACGGCGCAGTGGGCCGTGCGGCAGTTCCTTCTGGAGCGTCTACCGGAGTGCATGAAGCAGTAGAGCTGCGGGATGAAGATAAGAGTCGATATCTGGGCAAAGGGGTAACCAAGGCAGTTCAAAATATAAATGATATTCTTGATAAGGAGCTTCATGGCGTCGAGGTGTTTGATCAAAATATGATTGACAAGGCGATGATCGCCATCGATGGTACGGAGAATAAGGGCGTGTTAGGTGCAAATGCTATTTTAGGTGTTTCACTGGCTGTGGCCAAAGCAGCAGCCATAGAGTCAAATCAACCCTTATATCGTTACGTAGGTGGTGTGAGCGCCAAGACGCTCCCCATTCCCATGATGAATATCGTAAACGGTGGCAGCCATGCTGACAATAACGTAGATGTTCAAGAATTTATGGTAATGCCGATCGGTGCCGAATCTTTTTCACACGCCCTGCGAATGGGTGTCGAGGTATTTCACAATCTCAAATCGGTGTTGAAGGATATGGGTATGGCCACCAATGTGGGTGATGAAGGTGGATTTGCGCCAAACCTTGGGAGCAATGAAGAGGCGCTTCAAGTCATTATGAAGGCCATTGACAAGGCTGGGTACAAAGCTGGAAAAGACATTTACATTGCACTCGATGTTGCATCTTCCGAATTTTACAATGCTGACGAAAAAGTTTACCACCTAAGCTCTTCTGGCGATAAGTTAAGTTCTTCCGATATGGTATCAATGCTCAGCGGGTGGGCTTCAAAGTACCCAATCGTGAGTATTGAAGATGGCCTTGATGAAGATGATTGGTCAGGATGGAAAGAGCTTACAGATAAGCTCGGCACTAAGATTCAGCTAGTGGGTGATGATCTATTTGTAACAAATACCAATCGCCTAAAGCGCGGCATTGATGAGGGCATAGCAAATTCTATCTTGATCAAAGTAAATCAAATCGGAACGCTCACAGAGACCATTGCCGCAGTAGATTTGGCCAATAGAAACCGCTATACATCGGTGATGAGCCACCGCTCTGGAGAGACAGAAGATACCACCATTGCCGATCTCGCGGTAGCGCTTAACACCGGCCAAATAAAGACGGGATCAGCGTCACGATCAGACCGAATAGCGAAGTATAATCAACTTCTTCGTATTGAAGAACAGTTGGGTGAGATGGCCTATTTTCCAGGAAATGCGTTTAGGTTTAAGCCATAAACCTTCGCTCCGCAAATAAGAGAGCGTTACCCAAAGACTAACAGTATTTGAAATGCCCTCATTCGAGGGCATTTTTATTTTTGCTTTTGCCATTTTTGATACGATCGGTTTCTAATCTGAAGATTGGTTTCCCACCGAATACAACAGCGTTCCTAGCACTAGAACAATTATGATCGCTCAATTGGATAGCTATTTACTTGTATTTGGTAGGGTGATCGTTTTATAGCTTGTACAGCTTATAGTTTTAGCTTTAAAAAATTATTAGCCTTGAACTCCTATGAAGCCATCGACGGAACTTTTTGAACTCATCAAGTCGCTTTCCAAGTCTGAGAAGCGATTCTTCAAGCTCTCATCATCCATTCAGTCGGGTGAGAAAAACTACCTAAAGATATTTGATGCTATTGATAAGCAGGAAGAGTATGACGAAGATGCTGTAAAAAAACAGTTTCAGAAAGAGACGTTCATCAAGCATTTTCCATCTGAGAAAAATCATCTCTACAAGCTCATCTTAAAAAGTCTGCGCGCCTACCACGCCGATAATTCGGTAAGCAGCGTTCTCAAACAGGAGATCAAGAATATTGAGATTCTTTATAAAAAGGCGCTGTATAAGGAGTGTAATAAGTTTCTCAACCGAGCCAAGAAGATGGCTATAGAGCATGAAAAATTCTATTATCTCTTCGAATTATTGAGCTGGGAAAAACTACTTCTCGAAGAAGCCTACGAAGCGGGAGAATTTACAAAAGACCTTGACGCATTGATCCGCGAAGAGCAAGATGTGATCGCCAAGCTGCGAAATCTTGCTGCATATCACGTATTATACTCAAAGATCAATTACGTATTCAGAAGCGGCGGCTATGCCCGCAGCGAGACTGATAAAGGGCTGGTAGAAGAGATTTCGCACCACCCGCTCATCATTGGCAAGAATACGGCGCTGAGCTATAGGGCGGCTACGATCTGTTACTATATCCAAGGATTTTGTGCTACGGCCAAAGTAGATAAAGATATGGCCGTCGAGAAATTTTTACGTGTCAAGGACATACTTGATGAGCATCCCTTGCTGAGGCGTGACCTGCCTAAGCGATACATACGCACCCTGAGTAATATGCTTACCCTTTATATCGATATGGGTAAGATTGATGAAGCGCTAGAGATGATTCATACGATGCGCAATTTTACTAAAAAGACAGCATTTGCTACAGAAGATATTGAGCTGATGGTTTTTAAATCTACCTACCTTGCCGAATTGCGTATCTATGAAAAGCAGGGTGAATTTGAAAAGGCAATAGAAATCATAGATGATGTAGTGCTAGGGCTGGAGAATAACGATGGTAAAATCAATAAAGAGCAGGAGTTACTATTTCTAAACAGCATAGCATCAATCTACTTCGGTGCCGCGCAGTATAAGGAAGCGCTGCATTGGTTAAATAGAGTGCTCAATGATAATGAACCCAATTTGCGTCAGGATATATACAGCTACGCTAGGCTTTTTAATCTTGTGATTCATTATGAATTGGGAAATTACGATCTCCTCGAATACATCATTAAGTCTACTTTCCGCTATCTTAATAAGCGCCAGCGCGATCACGAACTGGAAGTAATGATCTTAATCAATATGAAGCGCTTGGCACGATGTGCCGGATCGCCAGATGAGATCGAAGTCTTTGAAGACTTTAAGAGAGACTTCGTTTCCCATCTCAAAAATGGTTCAGGCGAGATAGTTCTTGAGTTTTTCAATTATCCCGTTTGGATAGAAAGTAAGCTCAAAGGATGGTCATTTAGGGAGACTACAAAACGAACTTTTGGAATGCCTTTAAGAGCTTAATGTGCTGGGTAATTTTAATTTCCGAACTTTCGTAAGGGTAAATTCATTTTTTTCATTTCAGAACATGGAGGGCGTAGGCCGAGTGCTTTTACCCCACTTGTTCTTTCATGGTAAGTTATATATAAAGCCATCTCGTAAGAGATGGCTTTTCTAATATTGCCAGATAGTGCTCTAAATTTTCGCGGCCTTGAGCACTATGAATTCAGTGCGTCGGTTCTTCTGATGCTCCGCTTCCGAGCATTCAACTCCATCGGTACATTTATTTACGACTTGGCTTTCACCGAAACCTTTAGATTCTAATCTCTTTTTGGCTACGCCTTGACCCACCAAATAGTTTACTACCGATTGGGCTCTGCGATTGGAAAGTGCCATATTGTATGAAGCACCCCCGCGGCTGTCGCTATGTGATTGAACCTCGATATTCAATTTTGGATTGTCCTTCAGCAAGGTCACCAACTTATTAAGGGTCGGCTTGGCATCCGGTCTGATTCGAGCGTCATTATAGTCGTAAAACACTTCACCTATATCGTATGTTTTATTGGCCGTGCCGGAGCCATCGAGCGGGTTACCACTTCCTGTTCCGCTCTCGCTTGCTACGATTTCGTCAATGTCAAATTTCAAATTGATTTTCTTCTCTTCGGCATTACTTCCAGTTTCGAAGCTTTGCGATACGGTAAAGTATCCTTCTCTCTCCCCTTTAAGGGTGTATTTCTTTCCAGGCAATAGGTTAAATTTAAATTCACCGTTTTCAGCCGTGGTTATCTTCGCCGATTCACCATCAGTCTCGTTTATCAGTGTGATCAGTATGCCTTCTATGGGAGCGTTCGTAGCTTTGAGCGAAGCAATACCTTCTACTACAAAGGTTTTCGGCACCTTGGCATAGGCGTAGATCATATCTGTGCCAGTTCGGTTTGACGAAACGTATCCAGTGCTGTCGCCATCATCAATCAAAATTGCAAAGTCATCACGGCTAGAATTTAACGGATAGGCCAGATTGATGGACGAAGACCAAACGCCACCGCGGTTTTCAGATACGAATACGTCTAGGCCGCCGAGGGTTTGATGCCCTTCACTTGAAAAATAAAGCTTACCATCTTTAGCAATGTAGGGGAACACTTCGTTGCCGGGCGTATTTATGGTTTTTCCAAGATTTATTGGCTCGCCCCAGCTTGTGCCATCATAAGATGCTTTATATAAGTCTGAAGCGCCATACCCGCCGGGCATATTGCTGGAGAAGTAAAGGGTCTTGCCATCTTTGCTCAATGTGGGATGTCCTACGCTATATGAAGTAGAATTGAAGGGGAGTTCAACGGGCTCCGACCATTTACCATCTACTTTCTTACTTTCCGAAAGGGTAAATTGGTTTTCATTCTTTTCATTTACCAACTGCTTTCTCTCGTTCTTCATCGCACTACGAGTGTAGATTATGAGATCTTCTGCTTCATTAAAAGTGGCGGGGCCATCGTGAAATTTCCCGTTCAGCTCGTTGGCAAAAGGCTGCGCGATATCCCAATTGCCACTGCCGTCTTTCTCAACATAAAACATATCGAGAAATGAATATCCTGTCCAAGGGTTGGTAGAAGCGGCAGAGACAATTTCTGTTTCTCCAGCAAATACAAGCCCCTTTCCATATTTGGTAGGGCCAAACATTGAAACCGTAAAATCCAGTGGCAAACTTGTAAGCATGTAAGCGGAAGTATCTTCCTTGAGTTCTTCAACTTTACTCACCGAAGCCAGAAGGTCAATGGCCAATTGGTCGGAGGGCTTAGCTTTTAAGTAGTCTTCCAAGTATGGTTTTGCTTGATCGTATTTATTGTTTTTCATCAGTACTTGGGCGTAATGAAGTTTATCGGCCACGGGAAGCTCCGTAGAGTCTGCCACTTGGCTAAAGTACATTTCGGCTTTTTCTGATTGGTTGAGCTGCGTGTGTGTCCGTGCCAATTTGAGTTTGAGATCTGCATTGTCAGGCTGGCCATTTAAAGCCTTTTCGTACTTCGTGATAGCCTTAGAAAAACTTAGATTTTCATAATTTTCATCACCTGCCTTAATGTAGCCGTTTGAACATGATGCCAAGAAAGCGCATGCAGCAATGATGACAATGTAAATAGGGGAGAATTTTCCAGTCATGATTGATAGTTTAGAAGTATCTAGGGGAGTTGGTTTTAATTATTCCTTTTGCAAATTTATAGCTGAGCATGATCTCATGAGAACCGTTATTATAATCATTTAAAGCACTGGTGCTGAAATCATAAGCGTATCCCACTCTAAAGTCATTTCCAATGTTATATTCGAGCAAGCCCACTATGGCGCTGCCCGTTCGGTAAGAAGCTCCTATCCAAAACGTATTTTTGATCAATAGGTTACAGTTAATATCGGCCTGTACCGGGGCATTGCTCACGGTTCTAACAAGGATGGACGGTCTCAATGTCAAGTTTTCGTTTAAAATGGCTACATAACCAGCCGTAAGATAGGAATGTGGTTCAAAATACCTATCCCCAACATCATTAATGTTGAAGCGTACGTTTTTATCTCCTGCGAAAATAGTAGGAACACTCAAGCCTGCATACCACAAGGTAGAATAGTAATAAACACCTAAGCCAAACTTAGGCACGAACTCATTAGCCTGATTCTCTGAGAATATCGGGTCACCATTGTCAAATACTTTGGTCTCTGAAAGGTAGGCCGTATAATCTGCAAAGCCAGCTCTCACTCCAAAGCTTATTTTATTCTTGCCGTCGGCGTCTAGAAATAAATGATAGCTATAGTTTGCGAATACTTCCGTCTGTCGGGTGTCTCCAAGCTTGTCATTTGAAAATGTGAGTCCTATGCCCATTATCTCGTTGTTCAAGGGCCCTTCTATGCCAAAAGTTTGCGTTCTGGGAGCGCCATCAAACCCCGTCCATTGAGAGCGATAAAGTGCGGTTGCTTCCGCAAATTTATGGGAGCCAGAGTAGGCCGGGTTAATAAATAGCCCACTGAACATGTACTGACTTAGTAAAATTTCTTGCTGGGCAAGCGCAAAGTTGGCAGTCAAAATCCCAATTAAAATGATAATGATCTTCTTCATATTCCTGATATTATCGTCTTATCTCTAAGTAACCTTTTAAATTCTCCGCTCCGTTCAGCTCTACCACTATAAAGTAAGTTCCTTCTGGCAGCTCATCTCCATTTTCATTGGTACCATACCAAGGGTCACTATTTCTATAATTAGAAGCTTCATAAAGCTGATTGCCCCACCTATTGAACACCAATAGCTTGTTCTGCGGATAATTTTCAAGTCCCCTTACAGTGAAAAAGTCATTGAAGCCATCGCCGTTTGGTGAGATGCCGTTCGGGATTTCCAGCGGAATCGGTTCAGTCAATACGATAGAATCGCTCGCCGTACAATTTTTGCTATCCGTGACTAGCAAGGAATAGGTTCCGGCAGTTAGGTTTAATTGGTTATTGCTCGTGGCAGAAGCATAGTCATTATTAGAAGTCCAGTTGAAGGTGTAAGGCGGATTGCCATTAGTGACATCAGGCTCGAAAATTATCCCATCATTCGATTGGAAACCTGATAGATTGAACCCATTGCTGTAAAGCTCGGCCTGAAGGGGCTGTAGATTGAGCGTTCCGGGCTCTGTCACTTCATAGTCTTCATCATAAGTGCACCCTATGGCGTCAGTCGCAGACAGGCTGTAGGTGCCGGCTTCAAGTCCCATAATAGTACTTCCGCTTTGGGTAAATCCATCCGGTCCTATCCAAGTATAAGTTATAGGCTCAGTGCCTTGAATTAAGGTCGTGGTGATCATTCCCGATGCGTCACCATTACAGTTGAGTACGATGGTTTCAGTATTTATTTCAAGATTGCTTATTTGGTTTACGGTATAGTCCGCTTCTGCCGTGCATAGGTTGGCATCGGTTACTGTTACATTATAATTTCCGGAAGGTATATTCACCAAGTCCTGACTTGCTGCACCTGTACTCCAGATATAAGTAAACGGTGCAACTCCATTGGCCACCGTAAGGTCTATCGCACCTGTCGGCGAAATGCAGGTAGCCGGTGTTACCTGGGTCGAAAGGTTTAATTGGAGGGGCTGAGCTATAAAGATGCTGCCTTGTATTACACATTCATTTAGATCTGTGATCGTGTAATTATAGCTTCCGCTAAAAAGATTTTCGATCGTAAATAAACCGGAAGTAAATCCATCGGGACCTGTCCAGCTTATGGCATAACTTCCGGAGCCACCACTGGCTGTCACTTCAATGGCCGCAGTATTTGCGCCGAAACAAAGGATGGGAATTGTGATTATAGATGAGCTGGTAAGTTCTTCGGCCGGCTCTTCTATGGCAGTAAGAATGGTAAATACACAGCTATTCGCATCTTCAACCACTAAGGTATAGGCTCCGGGCTGGAGATTGCCAATGTTCTGATCGGTAGAAATAAAACCAGCCGGGCCATTCCAGTCAAAGTCGTAAGGTGCGGTACCGCCGATTGCGGTGGCGTCCATACTTCCGTCATTGGCGCCCACGCAGCTTATATTATCTCCCGATGGAAATACAGAAGCCTGCACAGAAGCTAAAAGCAGGCCTTCTGGCTCATTCAGTTCAATAAGATCTGTGGCCGTACAACCAAGATCATCTGTGACGGCAAGCGAGTACGTTCCAGCCGTTAAGTCTACAATATCAGCTTCATCGGAAGTGAAACCATTGACTCCCGACCATTCGAAGGTGAGCGCTCCACTGCCGCCCGTGGCATTAGAAAATATAGTACCTGAGCTGTCGCCAAAGCAGCTTATCTCATTACCACCATTAAATATGGGGCTCTCTAAATCTATATTCAATACGGTAGGGGTGGTGATGGTTAAAGCTTGCGACTGGGAGCATTGATTGGCATCTGTAACGGTCAATGTATAAGAACCTGCGCAGAGTCCACTCAGATTGCTTTCGGATGATGAGAATCCAAGTGGTCCCGACCAGGCATATATGAAGGGCGCGGACTCTCCAGATATCGACGCAGTGATCTCCCCGTCGCAGGTCGCGCCGCAGCTTACATTGAAGCCATTGGGATAAACCAGCGCTCCCAGTGAAATGTCAAATCCAGGGTTTTCTATGAGCTCTATGCACGCTGTAGCGGAGCATCCTCCCGCGTTGGATATTTCGGCGCAATAAGTACCGGCAAATAAATTTACCAAATCTTCATCTGCCGAAACAAAACCGTTGGGTCCTGTCCACAAAACGGAGTAATCTGGATTTCCACCCGATATCATTAAGTTGATCGAACCAGAATTATCGCCAAAGCAAGCTATATTGAAGCCATTGAACTCGGAACTAGTAAGCGCCAATTCTATTTCGGTAGGTGCGATTAAGTCGAAGCATGATTCTAAGGTGCACCCATTGAAATCGGTCGCGGTGGCGCAATAGGTGCCGGCACTCAAATTTGTGATGGCTTCTCCGTTGGCTGTAAAACTTTCCGGCCAGTCCAGCTTACTGCGTAAGTGGGCACACCGCCCGATATGATTGAAGAAAGGGATCCGTCATCTCCATTAAAGCAGGTTATGGCTTCTTCATTAAATGCTATAGAGAGTGGTTGAGGTTCTGTCAACACCAAGCAGCTGTCGGCCGTGCATCCTGACTCATCGGTTACAGATACACAATATTGACCCGAAGCGAGTCCAGAAATATTTGCCTGTGTACTGGAAAAACCGTCGTCCCCTGACCATTGAATGGCGAGCTCGCCGTTACCACCAAAAATCGTGAGGCTGATGGAGCCATTTGTCCCATCGGCACATGAAATATTGAAGCCCCCATTAAATAAAGGAATTTCTGGAATAATACTTAATTCTGCCGGTAGTTCGATCTCAATGGTTTCCTCAATTAGGCAACCATTATCATCGGAGACCACCACTTCGTAAATACCTGCATCGAGAGATACGGTCTCTGTATTCTCACTCGAACTCCAGTTAAACGTATATGGAGCCGTACCGCCCATCACATTTAAATCTACAACCGCAAGGCTTCCGTCCGAGCAAGCGGGAAGTAAGATTTCAGGATTGATTTCAAGAAGGTCTGGTTCTACGATTATTGCACATTCTTGCGCAGTGCATCCATTTGCATCTAATATATCAAGGCAATATGTACCTGGAGAGAGCCCATCAATTACGGGGTCGGTAGACGTAAATCCATCCACTCCATTCCAGCCATAGTTATACGGAGCATTCCCACCGCTCACTATTGCGGTTACCGCCCCATTGGCATTGCTGTTGCAGTCTATTTCTACTCCGTTATAATTTGAAGTGATTAGATTTAGGATAAGGGCTTGAGGCTGCGCAATGGTGAAGCATCGCTCTGCCGTGCAGTCACTGGCGTCGGTCAGCTCAAGGCAGTAAACTCCTGCGTTAAGGTTTGAGATATCTTCGGTGCCCGCAGTGAAGCCATCAGGACCAGTCCAAATAAATGTGTAGGTAGGGTTTCCCCCCAGCACCGACACGTCAATATCGGCCGTTGCGGCTCCCGAACAAGTTAGTTCCGAAGCGTTTTCTAAGATGATTTCCATAGGCGCGGGCGCTTCAAGGGTAGCACATGCTTCCATCTGGCAGCCGCTGGCGTCTATTGCGGTAAGGCAATATATCCCCGCACCCAGGTTATTAATATTCAGCTGGTCGGATGTGAAATTTTTAGCTCCCGACCAAGAGATGATATATGGCGCATTACCGCCATCTATGGCGGCATCTATGATTCCATCAGTTGAATCATCACAGTTTAAATTAAACCCATTGGCATAAATGGTCGGTGCTATTAAAATATCCAGTGTATCGGGTTGGGTCAGAGTGATGCATATATCCTTTTCACAGGAATTGCTATCCATCACGGTAGCGCAATACTCGCCCGCTTGGAGGCCGGCAATATCTTCCGATGCACTCGTGTATCCAACTGGACCTGTCCACGTGATCGAGTAGGGTGATGAGCTTCCGCTAATCGTTAAATCGATAGAACCGTCGCTAGCGCCACTGCAAGATGTGTTGCTGCCATTGATGCTATTGGCGGAAGCCGAAAGAGCAAATTCGGGCGGAGCAACGATACTTATAGATTCCGTATGGCTGCAACCTAAATCGTCGGTCAGCAGCAGGCTATATTCACCCGCTTCCAGATTGAGAATAGGATTGGAAAATTCTGGGCCATAGCCATTGCTTCCTATCCATGTAAAATTGAAAGGCGCCGTACCACCAGTAGGTATTGCTTCTATACTACCATCTGCGGTATCTGCGCAGGAGATATTGAATCCATTGTCAAAAAAGCTGAGATCAAAATCCAGATCTAAGGTATCGGGTGCGGTAAGCTCAATGAGGTTGTTTTGTATACATCCATCACCATCGAAGAGTACCGCTTCATATAAGCCAGCCGATAGGTTAGAGACATCTTCTTGATTTGAAAAGTTTGGGTTTCCGGAAGTGTTCCACTGAAATGTGTAGGGTGGGTTTCCACCGGAAGGGCTTATAAAGATCGCTCCATCCGATGAGTTATAGCATGTGGTATTGAACCCTCCGAACTCGGACACTGAATCTAGCGTAATTATTAAGTCGTCGGGTTGGGTTACAGTTATCGCTTGCGCAAAGCTGCAGCCTATGGCGTCGGTCACCGTAAGGATATAAACGCCCCCTTCGAGATTTTCGAGGGAAAGCAGCGAAGATGAGAATCCATTCGGGCCAGACCAGCTGGCCGAGTAGGGTGAAACTCCGCCGGCGATGGATGCTTCGATACTGCCACTCGCCAATCCGAAACAGATGCTCGGCGTGGCGATGGCGGTTACTGAAATAGGTGCTGCTGCACTGATTATTTGTTCTTCGCTAGACTGACATCCATTGGCATCTGTAACGGTTACCATGTAGGTTCCCGCCGGTAGGCCAGTAAGGTCTTGGTCTGAGCTGGTGGCCAGCCCGGGTAGGTTCCACTGCACATCGTAAGGTGCGGTGCCGCCTGAAGTGCTTAGGTCTATCGTGGCGGTGCTATCCCCGTTGCATACGAGATTTACGTCGCCTTCAAATAAGGAAGGTATCAGTTCAAGAATCAATGGGGCGGCCGGTTCTGTGACGGTTACCGTGAGTGTGGCCGGCACATCGCAGCCATTATTATCAGAAACAGTTAAGGTATAAATGCCTGCCGGCAAATTAGAAGCGGTTGCTGAACTTTGCAGGTTCGGGTCATTCCAAGAGTAACTATACGAGCCGCTGCCACCGGTAGCTATTGCGGTGATCGATCCAGTATTCTCTCCAAAACATAGATTATTGATGCTGCCTACTAAACTGACAGCTAGCGGAGTATTCGGTTCCGAAATTGTGATGTTTCTAGATGCAGCGCAGCCATTAGCGTCGGTCACGCTTACGGAATATGTTCCGGCAGACAGCTCATCTGCCATTTCGGCTGTTTGGTTATTCGCATCATTCCAGCTGTATTGATAGTTGGGCGTTCCACCTTCGGCAATCATTGTAGCGCTTCCGGTCTCAGCTCCGTTGCATAATATATTCTGAATGCTTGATACGGTAATCGTTATGGGGCTGGGAGCATTGAGCATTATATCGAGCGTGGCTTGACAGCCACTAGCATCGATGGCGCTGACGGTATATGTGCCAGCGGCTATATTTTCGATTGTTTCTCCGATGGTGGGCGGAACGGTATTCCAGCTATAGCTATAAGGCGATGTGCCGCCAGATGGGCTCACTGTAATAGCGCCATTTGTGCTATCGGCGCATAAAGGTTCCAACGCTGAAGCCAGATCAAGCGAAAAGATTTCAGGTTGCGTGATCACCACATTGGCAGAAGCCGTGCAGCCATTCGCATCAGTCACCGAAACGGTGTAAGTCCCTGCAGCCAAATTATCTACTGCCGGCCCTGTAGTAATTGGATCGGTATTCCAGCTGAATGAATAAGGCGCGATGCCTCCCGCGGCATTGGCGATAGCCGACCCATCTGCAAGCCCGTTGCAGGAAATGGTCGTTTGGTTCAAGATATTTGGAACTAGAAGATCGGGTTGAGAAATATTAAATGCAAAATTTATTTCACAACCGCTCACATCCGTTACCGAAAGGCTGTAGGTGCCGGCCGCCAAGTTTGAAACTGAAGCATCATTCACACTCGGGTCGAAACTCCATAAATAGGTGTACGGAAGTGTTCCGCCGACTATGGTAGCGGCTGCGCTGCCTGTGTTGTCTTCATTGCAGAGTGGGTTTGTGATCTCTAAGCTTCCACTCAGAGCTTCTTCGGGCTCTTCGATGTCTACGGCAACAGTGCCCGTGCATCCATTCAGATCTGTGATGGTAAGGTTATAGGTACCTGCTTCAAGGCCTGCAGCGGTGGTTCCTGATTGTGGTGGCGCAGTATTCCAAAAATAGTTGTAACCTGTATTTCCACCGGTTCCGGTTACGGTGGCCGATCCGGTAGCTTGCCCGGTACAGGCCACATTGATTCGATCTTGCAGCACGCCCGAGACCGCTTGTGGCTGGCTTAGAGTAATGCTTGCTTCAGAGTTGCATCCATTGCTATCGGTTATTGTTAAGGTATAGATGCCTGCGGTCAGATTAGTAGCATTTTGGCTAGTTTGGCCCATTGGGTCATCCCAACTAAAAAAATAGGGTGGGGTGCCGCCTGTTATCAGGCTATTGATTTGACCATTGGTGCCTTGAAAACAAGAAATATTGTTTCCACCAATGTATTCAGGACTGTTTAAAGCGATATTCAAACTAGAGATATCTGCAAGGGTCGTAGCAAGGCTTGCGGTGCAGCCATCCCGATCTGTAACTAGGACAACATACGTACCGGCTTCGAGATTTATAAGGTCTTGGCTTGATGATGTGAAGCCATTGGGGCCAACCCATTGATATTCAAGTGGGCTCTGACCGCCTGAGACGGCCAGATCTATATTGCCATTGTCCTGTCCACCGCAGAGAATATCCTGCTGCGTAGAGCTTAGCGCAACGCTCGTGACTATTAACTCCGCCTGTGTTTCAGATATGCATCCTGCTGCCGATGCCTGTAAGGTATAGGTGATCGAATTGCCGGGTATGGCCAGAGGTTCCTTGGTGGAAGGATTATCTAGAAACAATGCTGGGGTGCCATTGAAAACCGGTAGCCGACGACGTTACATCAAACATGATGCTATCACCGATGCATACAAAAGATAATGGCGGAACAATGGCGACATCGAGCGAATCTTGAATGATGAAAAGAATACTGTCTTGCACTGTTCCAGCGCAAAGTGGATTTCCCACGAAAATTTGAATCGTTTCAAAACCTTCATCCGTACCATCGTCGAATGGGTTGATGGGCAGGAATGCCGATGCCTGATTGGCTGGAATCGTAATGGTTTTAGGCGCGCTTGGATCAGGATCTGAACCTATCTGCTGATAGTCTACCCCATTGGTAGCGGTACCTTCCAAAAAGTAGGTTACTACCACGGGTTGGCTTGTGACAGGCTCACGGGTAAATATTACCGTTCCACTATTACATCCCTCCACCATATTTTCGATGCCCCCTTCTGTCTCCAGCGAGAGGGTTACGCTATTGCTTTGTATGCGCTCTATGAAGACAGAGCTGTCCCATTCCCTGTCAGCCACATCAGCGATCACTAGTTTGAGGTGAAAGGTATCGCAAGGAGAAACTGTTTTTTGGGCAAATAAATTTTTGGTCCATCCGTCATATTGGATAAGGTTGTTAAAGCCAAGTGGATTATTTACGAAAAAATTAGGATTAACAGCAGGAAAGCCAATATTTGGGTTGCCATTGTTCACTGAGTTGATTTCTACTGGGTTGGTAGTGCCAGGAACCAGCGCTATGTTCTGTTCGCTACCGAGCCCCGGATCGCCAGTTATTCCTGGCCCACTGATAAAAAAGCCAAAAGCATCATTGAACGGCGTACCCACATATTCATTATACTCTTCGCTGGCAAAAGTGAAATTAAACCGCAACGTGTCACCCACGGGCACTACATCAAATTCAAGGGCACAGGCATCGAAGCTCACATTTCCTGTGATTTGTGTGAGAATCGGATCGCCAGGAGTGCTCCATTCGGTGGTTTTGCTTTGGGTGATGTTTGGGCCACGCACATCTGCAATGTCTCCAGTAGATAGGATGACTCCCGGACCATCGGGAAAACCCGGAACACCAGTGATGGTGTACTGCCCATATGCACTGTCGGCACATGTAATGACTGGATTGAGTATTTGTACACCGCTACCGGTTATTGCCTCGGCCAGGTCTACAGCCCCGCTTCCGTATTCTACCTGAATATTTTGATTTTGTGCTTTCGCTGAAAAGATCAGCCCAGAGGTAGCTGCGAGCAGTAAAATCTTGAAAAAAACCGATCTGATTTCAAGGATTAGGGTAGGGGCGCTCATTCGCAGAAAGTTGATTTTTCGGTTTTCGAAATTTGGCTGGGTTTGGCTAGACGCCCTGCCGGGATTTGAGTTTTTACGAGCTCAAGAATTTCCTGTTCGATATCGTCAATCCGTCTAGCGTAGGACACATCTACTGCTATGAGTATTGCTGCCTTTTGGGCGCAATAATGGGTGGAGAAAATCGATGCCCTTTCGGAGAATTTTTCTTGTATCGTATTGACTTCGAGATCGGTCGGTGCGCTGATCTCTACGGAGAAATACCGATAGTATTTAGGAGTCGGTTCTGTTTGCGCATATACGGCCAGAGTGCACGCGCTCATGCACGTACCGAGTAAAAGGAGTTTAAGAGGGGTCATAATCTTCCTTGGCTATACGGTAAAAACCCGTCAGGGTTCTGTGAAAATAAGAACACTAAAGATAGGATTTGCACCTATGAAAGGATTGCAATATGAGCGAAGTTTTTAATAGTGGGATTGTGATAAGTCTCAGGGCAGGGAGTGCTTATACCTGCCGTTGCCTGAGCGCTTCAAAAAGCAGAACAGCTGTGGCCACAGACACATTTAGTGAGTCTGTGCTACCCTTCATAGGTATCTTGACACTTGCCTTTGATTCGCGGAGTCCATTTTTGCTAATTCCATCTTCTTCCGAACCCATCAGAATAGCCAGTGGGATAGAGAGATCGGACTCGTAGTAGGATGCTGCTCCTTTTTCGTGACAGGCAAGTGTGTGGATGCCGCTATTATTCAAAAACTCAATGGTATCGGAAAAGGAATGCGATCTGCAGATCGGGATCCGTAGCAAGGCTCCGGCCGATGTTTTGATAGCGTCTTCGTTGATCTGGGCTGCACCTTTGGCAGGTATTATTACAGCGTGTACCCCTGCACATTCGGCGCTTCGACAGATAGCGCCAAAGTTGCGGACATCGGTAATGCGATCCAGCATGAGGATTAGTGGTGTCCCTCCGGCTTCAAATATCGAAGGGATGATCCATTCAATATCTTGGAATTCTACTGGCGACGAATATGCAATTACCCCTTGATGGTTTTTTCCAGTTATACGATCCAATTTTACTTTAGGAACAAACTGATACGGCACTTTCCGCTGGCTCAGTGCGGTGATTATCTTTGAAGCGCTATCTCTGTTCATGCCTGTTTGGAGCATCACTTTATCAATGCTCTTCCCTGTTTCGAGTGCTTCAAATAATGGGTGTATCCCGTATATAATTGCTTCTTTCTTCATGTTATTCAATAGATTCTTCCGTCGCGCCAAGCGTTTACAGATCGATACCAAGACGGCTTGTAGAATTCTTCTCGGTTAAGCCGATAATCATTCAATGTAAATGGATTGATAACTTTCAAAAAATGAAAAGTGATGGAAAGTGGGTTGTTTTCTTCGCCATAAATCCATGTTTCGGCTACTTCGGTTTGATAAATCTTATTCGGCTTACCATAGATAATATAAATGATGCCGCGATCAGATTTCCATCCTTCCACATGGCTGCTGAAAAGCGAATTGGCGAGCTCTACGCGACCGTAATAAGCATTGATGCTTTTTCTGGCCCTATCTTTTGATCCGGCCCAATCTATCCAAAAAGATTCTAAGAAAGCCTTTTGGTTTTCAGCAGTCAAAATATCCCTATAATCCTTTCCACCAACGAGATATCTAAAAGGGTCGATCATATTTTTAACGTTACGAACTTTGGGGAATTCATCGGGTGAGATGAACAGGGTCGCCCCGATGAGATTAATGCTGTCTATTTGAAAAGAGTAAAAACCAGTCTCGGCAGAGTAAAACCTTGCAGTATTGCTGGAGTCTGGCACCAGCGTAAAAGTCGAGTCCGATGTATAGTCAAACCGATCGGGATCATAGATGGCAAAGGGTGGGGGTGGAAGTGGAAATTCCCGGTCGTAATAGTATACATTGATCGGTTTATCGATAGCACCATTGATCTTTACCGTGTATTCTTCATTCGGTTTAATGCGGTCATTGAAAACCGGATTTAAGGCTGATCCTTGAAAGAAAAAGAAATCAGATTTGGTAATGGTGTCCTTTCTGTTCAATTTGAGCGTCGTATTCAGGCTGCGCTGCTTATTGAGGTCGGTGGCCATCGCTTCGATGGTGTATTCTCTACCTGCTGGCGCATGAATAGCTGTAGATGATAAGAGCGTTTTAGGTAGCTTTTCATCATCTAAATCGGAAACCAATACTGTTTTCGAAAACCTAAAAGGTTCGGCTGCCCCCACACTTTTAATTGTAAAATCTATCTGTAGTTCCGCTTTGGTTTCGCTACCTGAATAATTGGCGTAGAGTAAGTTTCTTGTATCCGTTTTGATGTAAATACGACATGAATCTTCGGAAAAATTGAATAGGGAAAAGCAAACATTCCGGCTAGCTTCACCGCTAGAAAATACATCTTCCTTCTGGCTTGTGACGGCTCTTTTATTGCCCGTGCACCTTTGCATGGAAATGCACAGAAGTGCTGCAGTAGCTATGTAAATGATAAAAGTCCGTACGCTAATCATGTTTATCGGGTAGTAGATTATTGCTCAATTGCTTGGATGGTTTTACCCCCAGCTCTTCCAATTGCTGAGCTTGAGATATGAGGCTACCCCTGCCATCGCGAAGTTTTTTCAAGGCGTCATCATAAGTTCTGCCCGTGCGCGTAAGTTGATCGCCTATTTTTTCAAAATCTTCTGTAAAGCCTATGAATTTATCGTAAAGCAACTTGCCCCGGCTTGCAATATCAAGGGCATTTTTATTCTGATATTCATGCTTCCAAGTAGACGCTATTATCTTCAATGATGCAATAAGCGTGGTAGGGCTCACCATTACTATTCCTTTTTCGTAGGCATCGTTAAAGAGCGATTGGTCTCGGTGCAGTGCAAGGAGATATGCCGGTTCGATGGGTACAAACATCAATACAAAATCCAATCGGTTTCCTTCACCAATTTCATGGTACTTTTTTTCGCTAAGTCCTTTGATATGATTTCTCAAGGAAAGAATATGCGCCTTTGTAAACAGCTCCAACTCTTTATCTTCTTGGGCACCCACGTACTGCTCATACGCTTTCAAGGATACCTTGCTGTCCACTATCACCAGTTTTGAATCTGGTAGATGTATGGTTACGTCTGGCTGAAATCTTCTTCCATCTTCGGTGGTATAACTTTGCTGTACGGTATACTCTCGGTCTTTCTTGAGACCGGAATTTTCAAGAATGTTCTCAAGGATCATTTCTCCCCAATTGCCTTGAATCTTAGAGTCATTTTTGAGCGCCCGAGTTAGATTTTCGGTCTCGTCGCTCATTTTCTGACTTAAATCTTTTAGGTTTTTCAGCTCTTGTTTCAGTCCAGTCGTTTCTTTCAGATGACTTAGGTGGGTGTCGTCGACACGCTTCTGGAAATCAGCAATTTTTTCTTTTAATGGATCGAGTATACTGCTAAGGGATGTCTTATTCTGGATCGTGAATTTTTCAGATTTTTCATCAAAAATCCTGTCTGCCAAGAGCTGAAAATCCTTAGAAAACGTGAGGTGCATGCTCTCAACTTCGCCCTTGTGATTTTTTATTTTTTCTTCTAAAGCTTCATTTTCGGCCATCGCCTTTGCCAAAGCGCTTGATTTTGAGTCTTTCGCATCAACAACGGCTTCCAATTCGGTTTTAAGGTTTGATGCGTTTTCTTGAAGCATGATGACCTGTTGTTGGGATACGGCCAGCGATGTTCTTATATTTTCTAAGTCGGCAGTTGATCGGACAAGGCGGGCTATCTTGCCCTTTATGATATAATAGTGAATGGCCAATCCCAGAAGGATCCCAAATCCTAACACCACGATATAAATGATGTTTTGATCCATCAATATTTCTAATTATTTAAGATTATCACAAAGGTACCAACTTCCACATGATCAAAAAGATCGACTACATCTTTGTTGGCCATCCTTATACATCCTTTACTGGCTGCATTGCCTAGCAGTCCTTCTTCGTGTGTGCCATGTATAAAGATACCTCGAAGGTAGGAATCCTGCCGCGCACCCGAATTTATGCCTTCTTCTTCGCCACGCAGATGGAGTATACGCGTGGTGATGTAATCAAGATCTGTTGAGACAGGGTCTGCGACGGTTTCTGCAATGTTTTGCGTTGGTATTTTTTGTTTTATAACCGTATTCAAAGGAAGTCCATCGCCTATCTTCTCGGCAATTTTATGCAGCCCCTCTGGTGTTTGGAAGCTGCCCTGCAAGTTACCTATCCCATTCTTTGCAGAAGAAATAATGTAGGTTTCTGTGATTTTGTCTTGCGCTATCAAATATAGTCTTTGGCGCTTGGCTGCTACGTATACGAATTGATCAAACTCTGCATATCCGTATTTTATGGAGAGATACTCTTTAAGAAACGTCACCATTGGATCAGTAGCTGATTGGCTTACTGCTGTTTGGCCATTTAAGCTGATAGAGGCCAAGACTAAATATCTGAGAAATTCTTTCATTCAGAAGAAGCTTACAAAGCCAAAATGGATTTTTCCGCTTCTCAATTCTATACTGTTGTCAAACTGTTTTCCCAATGCGTAGGTCAACGAAAATACACCTGCATTCGTTTCAAAATTGATACCGCCACCAAATCCAAAAGGTTGATCTTGAATGGGCTCATCTACCGTAATATCTTCATAAATGCCTTGGTCAAAGAAAACGAAGAAATTTGAGTTTTGCTCAAACAGAAAGCGATATTCTATGGTGCCGATGGCATAGGAAGAAGCAAATATGGCCTGCTCGTTAAATCCACGTAGACTTTTAAGTCCGCCTATTCTGTAGATTTCGTTCCTGAACATGTTCTCATTTAATAGAGCCCCGCCCCTAATCCTGAAAAGCAGGGTAGACTGGCGTCCAAAGGGCTGATAATAGCCCACTTCTAAATTGCCGTCGTAGATATCGCTCTCTAATTCAATATCGGCGTAAAGATCAGCGTCGGCATCGCTATTTTCTAAAATTTCTTTGACTCCGGCAGCTATGCTTGCGTTAATGAAGTAGCCACGAGATGGATTGAACCGGTAGTCCAGTTGACGCAATTCGAGTCCCACGCCAAATAGATTGATTCGGGAATCAACGAATTGATCAATCGAAAGCAGGTTTGCGCCTATTACGTTGGCCTGTTTGTTTTCGTAAAACACTTTTGCAAAATTTCCGCCTTTAAAGAAATATTGTAGTCCGGTATTAATACTAAATTGGCTGAAGAGTGTATCTCTTCTGTATAGGTTGAGTAGTACATCCGTGCCCACGGGAACATTGAAAATAAACGGATAAGTGAACCGAAAATCCAGTTCTTGGGTTCCTGTTTGTAGGCGCTGCCAGCGCAAATCTATTGTTTCCCCTCGTCTGAAACTGTTCAAAAGGTTTAATTGTACGTCTCCGGTTATCTGTGTTTTGCCCGTTTCTGAGTCTGGAAGGACTCCAAGAATCCCATCAAAGTTACTTGCCTTCTTTGAGTCTAAATAAAGGTAAACATCGGCTTTGCCTGGGCGCATTCCTACTTCGTACGGCTTTATTGGTTTTACAAATGGTAATTCTCTAATCCTATTTGGAATCTTATCAAGAGCGCTCTGGTCATATGGCATTCCGGCCTTTATACCCAAATAGGAGCTGAGGTAATTTCGGTTTACCGAAAGTCCTCCCTTTAATATAAGGCTGTCGATACGCACATATTCGTTACGCTCCATGTATAGCCTTGCTCGAAGGCCGCCGCCTATCAGTTCGGTGCTATCAAGTCGCAGTTCTGCGAATGGGAAGCCGCTATTCTCTGCTTCTTTCAGTAATCGGGAAGAAATCTTTCCAAAAGCTCGAGGTCTCAATTCGGTATCATTGTATAAACGTTCTCTAAATCCCGATTTGCTGAGATATTCTTCTGGTACATTCCCATTGGTCAGAGTCACCCATTTATAGGCTTTACCCAGATAGAGCTTTGCCGAAATAGAGTCTTTCATCCCCTGTATGTTTTCAAAACCAGCCGTCAAAAACCCAGATTTTTCCAAATCGAGTTTGTATTTTTTCAATGTTAAGATCACAGCAATCGAATCTTCGTAAAGTGCCGATTGATCAAATTTAATACTGCGGGGCAGTGAATCCGAGTTTTGCAGGTAGAAGCTGGTGGTTTGGGCAGAAGACAAGTTTGCAAAAAGGCAAAAGATCATCAGGGATGAACCCCAGCGCAATATGTGGTTTTGCAAGTGCAAGCAAGCGAAATAACTGTTAATTGATGATCATATTGTAACGTATGCTTCAAATTTATGCTTATTTTCAGCGTTAAAGACTATCTTTGTTCAAATTAGGCCAAATAAATAATGAAAAAACTCATTTTAATTATCGCGGTACTTTTTCTTGGAGCTATTCTGTTTTCTTCGTGTCGAACCCAGAAACAGGCTTGCGCAGCTTACAGTAAAGTTGACCCAGCCCAGGGGCCACAGTCAAACAGTTAAGTGCATGTGGACATCAATTAGTTCCGAGTCCGATTTGAGCGACTTGGTAGATGGATCGGCTGATTCAAATTCAGACTATGTGATTATTTTGAAACATAGTCCCAGGTGTGCTATTAGTACCATGGCCAAGAACAGGCTAGAGCGTTCGGCCGACTCACGCATCAGTTATTTTTTATTAGATGTGGTAGCCCATCGTGAAGTGAGTGCTGCTTTGGCGAAACTCTCAGATGTTATACACGAGTCTCCCCAAAGTTTTCTGTATTTTTCAGGGCAACTGCTAGACGTTAAATCACACATGGGGATAGACGCCAACGAAATCTCTCGGCGTTTGGATTCACTCGTTCGAATAAAATCTTAGTCAAGTATAGCCGACTCCGGGTCATCCCGGAACAAACATTCTGGTCAATTCTCGGTTAAATTTCAGTCGGGAAATGAACCACTTATTTGTATCTCTGCTGGGTTTCCTTGGTTGTCTCATGATGTAATTCTCCGCATAAGACTAGCAGTGGCATACTTCTTAAAACAATAGTACCTTAGCTCATTGGAAATGCTGAAAAAATTTTTACATCTTACTTTTTTTATTGCGCTGCTTGCCGGAGGCCGTGTAGTTGCGCAAAACCAAGAGTCCACCATATTTGATGAAGCTACCACGATCTATTCTAGATCTATTTACGGTGGCGCATTATTGCATACGAATGGGTGGGGAGCTCATCTCACGTTAGGCCGGAACAAGGGTGCTTTTAAATCCCAAATTTATCAGTTTGATTTTGTGACGATGAAGCACCCGAAAGAAGTGAGGAGTTTTAATCAGACGCTTGAAGATACCAGGAGTTATATTTTTGGAAAGCTTAATTCATTTTTCATCATCCGTCCCACCATTGGCGTCAGAAGAACAGTTTTCGATAAAATCCGCGATCAAGGCGTAGGGATAGGGTATAGTTGGCGTGTGGGTCCATCTCTTGGCTTTACCAAACCGGTATACCTAGAAATAGGTATTCCAGACGGAAATTTTTTCGAGCGCTTTGTGGTCGAGAAATATGATCCGGTAAAGCATTCAAATAATGAAATAGTGGGAAGAGCTGGCGGTTTGCGTGGCTTTGATGAGCTGAAGCTAAAGCCAGGAGTGCATGGCGCCTTCGCACTTTTTTTTGAATATGATCCCGATCGTGAAGGTATTAAAGGTATAGAGCTCGGGGCGACGGTAGACTATTTTCCATTAGAAGAAGTCGAGATAATGGCATTTGCCGAGAATTATAAAGTTTTTGTAAATCTCTATTTATGCCTTCAATTCGGTAAGAAATTCAATAAGTAAAAAGTAATGTCTGATACTGTATTAGATAGTCCAAAACGAAAGGTGTCTAAGCCCAGTTGGCTCAGGGTAAAGCTGCCAACTGGAGAAGCTTTCAAAAAGGTTCGCGAAATAGTCGATGAGCATGGCCTACACACCATTTGCGAAAGCGGCAGCTGTCCAAATATGGGCGAATGCTGGGGTGCTGGGACGGCTACCTTTATGATTCTTGGTAATATTTGCACACGCTCCTGCGGATTCTGTGCCGTAGAGACTGGCAGGCCACTGGCGGTAGATGAGTTTGAGCCTGGTAAGGTCGCTCGATCTGTGAAGCTCATGGGAGTGAAGCATTGCGTTATTACATCCGTAGACAGAGATGACCTGCCGGATGGCGGCAGCAGTATTTGGGCGCAAACGGTAAATGCCATCCGATATCAATCTCCGGAAACCACCTTAGAAACACTAGTACCAGATTTTGCCGGAAAATGGGATAATCTAAACAGAGTCATCGATGTAGCTCCCGAAATAATTTCACATAATCTGGAGACAGTTAGACGACTAACCAAGGAAGTAAGAATCCAAGCTAAGTACGATCGGAGCCTTGAGGCTTTGAAGAGGATCAAAAAAGGTGGTTTGCGCTGCAAATCGGGAGTTATGCTCGGTTTGGGCGAGACCGAAAACGAAATCTTGGAAACGATGGATGACTTGGTTGCTGTGGGGGTAGACATACTTACCCTAGGTCAATATCTGCAGCCTACACGAAAGCATTTGCCCGTTCACAGCTTCATAACCCCCGAAAAATTTGCTGAATATAAAGAGATTGGACTCGCCAAAGGTTTTAAGTATGTAGAGAGTGGCCCTTTGGTACGATCAAGCTATCATGCAGAGAAACATCTTTTTTAAAATCAAACAAAGCGGATATTTTGTGGTTAATAAATAGCAGGTTTTTTTTAACAAATTATTAGTTTAGCCCATTGAAATCGAAAGCATCCAAATACCTTAAATATAAGTCAGATGAAAATTAAAATTTTACTCAGTTCAGTTTTGCTCATTGCGGCAGCTGCATTTTTGATAACCGAATACTGTCCTAGCCATGATGAGCAGGCCTATGTGCCGCGAAGCGAAGCGCATACTGCGCAAGGAATAGAAGGTGCAATGGAATACTATCGGAGCATCCGTTCGAATATTTACACAGGAGAGATAGAGCTGGAAGATGGATTTCAAATGAGAAAGGCGCTAGAAGTCTACGATAAAAAGAATAAGAATAAAAAGAATGCCGATATTAATTGGACTTCCATGGGGCCTGATAATGTAGGAGGGCGCACCAGGGCAATTCTTCCATTTCCCAATGATCCGAATGTGTTGATTGCCGGCGGGGTATCTGGTGGTCTTTTTAAATCTACTACCGCAGGTCAAAATTGGACGAGACTCGTCAATTTTAAAGATAACCTTGCGGTAAGCAGCATAGCTATGCTTGGCAATGGATCGATTTATGTCGGCACAGGACATACTCGCGAAGGCGTAAATGCAAATTTTTCATCAGGATTTCCTGGCGGCGGCCTATTTGTATCTAATGACCAAGGAACTACATGGAATTTAGTTTCTGACTTCGAACCGCAGCCGTTCAACCTAAATGACGATTGGACATACATCAATAAATTGATTGCTGATCCAAGTGATCCAAATAGACTTTGGATAGGAAATAATTTTGGTTTATATTCTTTTAACCATGGCGGTACAGATTTGAATCCGTCACCAGCTGGCATTAACCAACAGCGGATTCAAGATTTTGACGTTTCTGCGGATGGTCAAAATATTTTTGTAATGAGTGGGCCAAGGCCTTACGTATCAACAGATTTTGGACAAAGTTTTTCTGCGGTGACCGACGGCATTTTTACTCTCGAAGGGAATGGGGCAACAGACGTGGCCATAAGCCCAAGAAATAAAAATCTTATGGTAGCAGCTGTTCCCTATGGTTCACAAGTAATGGGTGGTCCGCCTTTTGGATCACTGAAATCAATTTACGCGTCGACGAATGCAGGTAGTACGTGGAATATAATTGCTCCAAATGTTAATACTTCATCAGGCGGGTTTGTTCCCTACGGTGATAATAATCAGGGTTGGTACGACAATATGATCACGTTTGCTCCAAACCTGGATCAAAACGGCGCTGAGAAAATCATAATGGGGGGCATCCGGCTATATCAATATACGCTTCCTGAAAATGTTACTCCTGGAATATTTTTATGGGAGTTGATCAATGATAATTTTTCATCAGGCCCAGGGCAAATACCCAGTGGAAACTATGTTCATTCAGATATTCACACTTCTGCGATAGATGCCCTTGGTCGTTTATACATAGGTTGCGACGGTGGAATTTTTCGATCAAGTAATAATGGACAAACTTGGAGTGATCTCAATCGGAATTATATTACGACACAATATTATAATGTTGCTTTCAGTCCTACCGGTCAAGTACTAGGTGGTTTACAAGACAATAGCTCGCTTTATCTGAGATTAGATGGAGCAACTCCTGAGCAGGCAATTCGGGTGCTTGGGGGTGATGGTTTTGCTTGCGCTATATCTCAGTCTTATCCTAACTTTCTATTTGCTTCAAGTCAATTTGGTAGTTATGCACGCTCAATTGATAATGGAGAGAACATCTCATTATTGAACGTTTATGATGATCAAAGCAATCCAGGTCAATTTGATAATGATTTTTACTCTGATCTTGCTTTTCATGAGCATCCTAAAAATCAGTTTTCTGAAATATTGATCCCTTACACTCCAAATAGCGCAGACGTAAATTTAGAATTTTTTGCGCCAGACGAATTTCAGGTAACGGAGAAAGGAGATACTATCATAGGTAGGGTTCCTGCAGGTACCCAAATTGTTGTTTCAGGCACGGACAGCCCTAATCAATACCCTTTGGTGCTTGAAGAAGACATCAATTATTATTCTTATTTCGTGAGAATTTCTAATGGCGATTCGATTGGAGTAGTGGATGTTGCAGACACAGCATTTGTTCAAGAGACAGCACAATATCTTTTAGCTTGTCCGGTATCAAATGGAGTTTTTGTAACACGGGAGCCATTGAAAACGAATGGGATTCCAGAGTTTGTAAGGCTCTCTTCTGGTGAGGCTGGAAGTAATCCTACTTGTGCCGAATTTTCTCCTGATGGCAATCATCTTTATGTGGGTTATGATAATGGCAGATTAATACGTTTTACAGGATTCAATAACTCATGGAGATCTGAAGAATTAACACTTGGAAATGCGGCATACTCAATTCTAAAGTCAACTATTTATCAGGGACAAGGCGCCATAACGGATGTAGAAGTTGATTACTCGTTGGGGTATGGTACCATCGCAGAAGGTGATGCAAGTGAACGTGTAGCAATTACTATTGGAAACTATGGTGGAAGTGGTAAAGTGCGCGTTTCAAATGTTGCCGCGACTACAATAGGTACAAATTCTTTCACCAATATCTGGAATGTGCCTGAAGAGTTTATTGGTATGCCGTGCTACGCTGTGGTGATGGATAAGGATGATCCAAATGTTATTTTGGTAGGTACAGAATACGGAATGTGGTATACTGGAGATAACGGGGTAACTTGGTCAAATGCCAATAATGGAACCATGAACAGAGTGCCGATTTTTGACTTGAGACAGCAAAAGCTGAAAGACTATCAAGTGCAAAATAGCGGTGTGGTATATGCAGGTTCGCACGGGCGTGGCGTCTTTAGAACTGATTATCTATTGGATATCAATACATCCGTGGGTGAAGAGCCATACCGAAAGGAGTCAATGGCTGAGCTTAATATCTATCCCAATCCGATCTCAAATGGAAGGGCCACGGTTGAATTTACATTAGACAGTCCGAGCGACGTAAGTCTTGCAGTATACAGCCTAGACGGCCGATTGGTAATGCAAGAAAATAGAAACAGAATGGATGCTGGCGTAAACCGTCGACTGGCTTTTGATTCAGCGCAACTTCCAGCGGGAACCTATATTCTTCAGGTTCGAACTGGAGATAAGAGTGCAACTGGAAAGTTTATAAAAACGAATTAATCCAATTCTTGAATAAAAGTAATTTTAAGGCTTCGCAAGAAGCCTTTTTTATGAGAAATATCCGCGTAGGCATTAATGGTTTCGGTCGTATCGGACGCAAATTCGTGAGGCATTGGCTCTCTCATCCAGATTTTTCGCCATCCATAGAAATTGTATTGATCAATGATCTAAGCTCTCCAGAAATCCTAGCACACCTTTTTGAGTTTGATAGTATTCATGGCAGATTGAGCGTTGACGTGAGCTTCGGGGCAAAGGAGCTCAGAATAGCTGAGAAAGTCATTCCGCTCAGCAGCGAGCCAGATCCGGCAAAGATTGACTGGTTCAAATATGATGTGGATGTGGTATTGGAAGCAACCGGCCGTTTTAAAGGGATTGAAGCTATAAAGAATCACTTAAAAGGCGGTGCACCACGTGTGCTGCTGAGCGCTGTCTCTTCCAGCTCCGACGTAAAAACCGTAGTGCTCGGAGCCAATGAAGATCTGGTAGATGGCTCTGAGCTCATTCTTTCTAACGCAAGTTGTACCACCAATAGTGCTGCTCCCCTTATAGATGTGATTGATTCGAATTTTGGTATTGAAAGCGCGTACATCACCACGGTACATTCCTACACCACCGATCAATCGCTCCATGACAGTCCGCACAGGGATTTAAGAAGAGCTAGAGCCGCAGCGCTTTCTATCATACCCACCACTACAGGTGCGGCCAAAGCCATCACTAAAATATTCCCACATCTAAATGAGTTAATAGGCGGCGCAGGAATTCGGGTGCCCGTGCCGAACGGGTCGCTTACCGACATTACTTTCATAGTAAAGCAAGCCACGGATGTTGACTCTGTAAATAGGGCATTTTCTGCGGCCACGAAATTTACAAGTTGGGAAGGAAGGCTTGAATACACCACTAAGCCAATGGTGAGTGTAGACATTATTGGGAATACTCATTCCTGTGTATTTGACTCTCAGCTCACGTCGGTAATTGGTAAAATGGTTAAGGTTGTGGGCTGGTATGATAATGAGTCAGGCTACACCGCGCGCCTTCATGATTTGATCAAGTATTGGAGTAAATATTGGGACTAGCTTCGAATGCCTTCAGTTCAAAGTTGGTACCATCATAAATACCGTATGTGAAATTAGTGATCCAATCACCAATGTTAAAATATGTACCCCCACAATCGAGTTTGAGAGCCATAGGCAAATGTCGGTGACCAAAAACAAAAAAGTCAGAGTATTCCTTTGCACATTCTTCTTCGGAGTAAATGGCCAGCCACTCTTCTTCTTTTCCCAGAAATACCTTGTCGGTTTCCTGATTGGTTTTTCGGCTTGATCGCGAAAAATAATTGGCCAAACCAATGCCGAAATTTGGATGACACCGCGCAAAAAGCCATTGGGAGATTGGAGCCCGAAAAATTTTTTTAATAAACTTATATCCATGGTCCCAGGACCCAGACCATCGCCGTGCCCGATATAAAATGTGTGGTTTCTGATCTTTCGCCGTATCGGCTGGCGAATGATGTCAATATTTAATTCCGTGGGGATATAATCGAATATCCACATATCATGATTGCCGATAAACCAATGAATCTGAACTCCCGAGTCGCTCAGCTCTGCCAACTTGCCAAGTAGTCTCACATAGCCTCGCGGGATGACCGTGCTATACTCAAACCAAAAGTCAAATACATCTCCGAGAATAAAGATTTCCGCTACGTCAGCTTTGATTAAATCCAGCCAGCGCACTATTTTTTTTTCACGCACTAAGCTTTTTTCCCGGTCAGGTGCGCCTAGGTGAAAATCACTGATGAAATAATAGTTTTTTGTATCTGCCATGCAGCCCTACATCAATGGCCAAATATTTCGGCGAGCTTGTTTTTTAATTCAGCTCCGCGCAGTTTGGTTTCTATAATGGTTCCATCTGGGTCTACGAGCGCCGTGAAAGGGATGCTTCGCACATTATAAAGCTTGGCGCCGGCCGAATTCCAAAATTGAAGATCGCTTACGTGTATCCATTCAAGATTATCTTGGGCTACGGCTTCTTGCCATTTAGCCCGATCTTTATCGAGCGAAACTCCATAGATTTCAAAATTATCTTCTTTGTATTGATTGTAAAGCTTTACCACGTTGGGATTTTCCATACGGCAAGGCTTGCACCAAGAAGCCCAAAAGTCTATCAATACATATTTTCCGCGCAACGATGAAAGGGATATAGACTCACCACTTAAATTGGGAAGAATTATATCTGGCGCCGTCTGGCCTATGAGAGAAGCTCCGCTGAGCTTTCTATCGTTTTCCACCTGTGCGATGCTATTGTCAAGTTGATTAAAAAAGAAGCTGCCCTGCATTTTTGGCTTTAGCCCATTTCGAACTTTTTTGAAGTATTCGAAATCGCCTTTTGGGTCTAGGCGTTGAAGCGCCGTGAAATTTGCGATCTTCGTAGTATCGGCGTCAATAAACTGCAACAGGTAGTTTTTATATTCATTTCTCAACGTGTTGTATGAATCACTTAAGCTAGATCGCTTTTGATCGTCACCGCTGGTAGCTGACTCCCTAAGAGCGGTCATGGTAGAATCAAGGCTTCGCTCGTAGCGACCCGAAGCAACGAAAAGCTCTCGGATATTTTCACTCTGCTGCGATCCGGTGACTTCATAATTGGTCGTGAGTTCTGATGCAGATGCAGTAATCATCGGAGACTCGGTACTGTCAAAAGCTAGGATTATGCTACCTTTCGTTTCAAGAATCAGTGCGTAAAAATTCAGGCCTTCCGACGGCGCTGAGAAATTAAACGTTCCACTCTTATCGAGTACTTTAGACTCTAAGGTGTCAGTCTTATTATTATTAAAGCCCATAAGGCTCAGCTTCAAGCCTTCGGCATCGGTAAGTATGCCACTCACTGTAGGTTGATCATTCGTTTCGGTACACGACGTGATTAATGTGAAGAATGCCAAGGCTATTCCAAAAAATAAAATTCTCATTGTTCCAATAATTGTTTTAATAATTCACTTGAAGTTTTGGGGTTTGCTTTTCTATCGCTTCGCTTCATCACTTCTCCCATAAAAAGGCCAAGCAAGCCTTTATTGCCATTTCGGTATGCATCAGCCTTATCGGGAAAGGCTGCGATCGCTTCTTGAGCAATAGTACGAAGCCAGTCATCGTCATTTTTTTGAAGAAGGTCTTCGCGTATCGCAACTTCTTCGGCGGTCATCTCAGGCTTGGCTATCATTTTATCAAAAAGACGCTGCGAAGCCGCCGAATGGCTTATCGCGCCGCTGTCAATGAGCGCGATAAGCTCTGAAATACGATCAGCCGAAAGCGGAAAGGATTCAATTCCTGTTGCCGTTTGATTCAGATACGATTTTACGTCACCCATTAGCCAATTGGCAGCAGCCTTATAATGGGTTGTCTTGGCAATAAGCTTTTCATAGAAGGCTGCGATTTCTTTCGAGTCGGTAATAATACCCGCATCATATTCCGACAGCCCCAACTCTTGTACATACTTGTTAAACAGTTCTTTAGGCAGTGCAGGCATACCATCCTTTAAAATGGCTATTAGTTCATCGGTGATGGAAATGGGCTGTAAGTCGGGCTCCGGGAAGTAGCGGTAATCATGCGCATCTTCTTTGTCCCTTAGTGAAAAGGTAATGCCATTGGCTGCATCAAAACTTCTGGTTTCTTGATGTACCGTGCCGCCACCTTCTACTATTGCTATCTGCCTATCCATTTCGTGAGCTATCGCGCGCTGCACATTACGGAGTGAATTCATGTTTTTTACTTCACACCGCTTTCCATATTCGCTGGCGCCTTTGAGCATTACCGATACATTGGCATCGCAGCGCATACTGCCTTCTTCCATATTACCATCACATACATCAAGGTAGCGCACTATGCGCCTTACCTCGGCCAGGTAATTATATGCTTCTTCTACCGATCGGAGATCTGGCTCAGATACGATTTCGAGCAGGGGCACGCCTGCCCTATTCAAGTCGACCAAGGTATTATACGGATCTTGATCATGTATACTCTTGCCCGCATCTTCTTCCATGTGTATGCGGGTTATGCCTATTGTAACTTCTTCATCATCAGCATCTTTTACCACGAGCTTCCCGGCAGTGCATATTGGGGTAAGGTCTTGTGTTATCTGGTAGCCTTTCGGCAAATCGGCATAGAAATAATTTTTACGGGCAAAATATATCTCCCGGTTTATTTCACATTCGGTGGCCAAACCAAGCTTTATGGCGCTCTCGATTACCCTTTCATTGATTCTAGGAAGCGTGCCCGGGTGACCGAGTGAAAGCGGACAAGTATTACTGTTCGGAAGGTCTCCAAAAGAATTTACCGCCCCTGAGTAAGCCTTCGATGCGGTAGATAGCTGGGCATGTACTTCTAATCCTACTACCAGCTGGTATTTAGATCTCAGTTCTTCAGTAATTTCAATCATAGTGCTTCGATCATGCCTTTTAAGATTTCAATAAGTTTTGCGGAAGCCTTATTTGCAGCCTTCACCACATCTTCATGGGTGGTTTTTACTATCTTTCCTTCCACTCCCAAATCCGTTATTACACTTACTCCAAATGATTGCAGCCCCATGTGGTTGGCAGCTATCACTTCGGGCACTGTGCTCATTCCTACAGCGTCGGCGCCTATGATGCGAATGTACTTATACTCGGCCGGAGTTTCAAGACATGGACCGGAGAGCCCTGCGTAAATACCTTTTCTTATCGGAATAGACTTTTGCTTTGCTACAGCTTCGGCTACTGCTATTAGCCCAGGGTGGTAAGCTTGGCTCATATCGGGAAATCGGGTTCCCCACCGGTCATTATTTGGCCCCATGAGCGGGTTATTGGGGAAGAGGTTGATATGGTCTGTGATTACCATCAGGTCGCCGATTTCGAAATCGGGATTTACCCCGCCGCAAGCATTTGAGACGACCATGGTTTTGGCTCCAAGCAAAGCCATAATCCGCACCGGGAGAACTACTTGTTCCATAGTGTACCCTTCGTAAAAGTGAAACCTTCCGCCGAAGGCAAGAACCCTTTTTCCGCCAAATTGACCTTCTATCAAAACTCCTTCATGCCCAGGTACCGTTGATTGCGGAAAGCCCGGTATCTCGGTATAAGGTATTTCAGTTTCAATATCAATATGCTCCACGAGCGAGCCAAGTCCAGAGCCGAGAATTATTCCGATTTCGGGAGTTTGAGAAAGCTTGGCCTTCAAAAATTCCATAATAGGTTCAATTGCTGTCGACATAGGTTAATATAGCTTTTTCAAATGCTGTTTTATACGTGCCAAGATTAATCCCGATGGGTAAATAGAAGATCGGCAGACCCTCCAGTATACCCTTCGATTTATGATCTCTCAGTCGCATGGCATCCTTTTCGGTAGTAAGGATGGCTGTTGATTCGGGTTCAAAGTTATCAATAAAATTGCGGATTTTTTTGATTTCGCTCTCGCTAAAGCTATGGTGATCACGGTAGCAGAAGTGTTTTACTACCTTGTATTTTGATCGCATAAATGCTTCGAAGTCCGATGCATTGGCTATGGCCGATAGAAGGACTACCTGATCGCAATCCGAAATCCGGTTATTTTCGGGATTCCAAAAGGAAGTGACGTCCTGGTAGACTACCCGATCAAAAAAAACGGCGGCAGAATAAGGAGCGAGATCCCGCATGATAGCTTCGGCTTCAGACTTATTGGCATCTGTTGGCGATTTAGTGACCACGATGAGGTCCGCATCTCTGGCGCGGGATTTATGATCTCTCAAATTTCCAGCGGGCAGGTAATAATCTTTCGTGAAAGGTCGATGGAAGGTCGTGAGTAAAATGTTCATCCCTGCATTTATCTTCCTATGTTGAAGTGCGTCGTCAAGTAGGATCAGATCAGTAAGTGGGAAATTCTTGATGATGTAGCTGACTCCACGCAGTCGCTGTTCGTCCACTATTACGGGAACATCAGGAAATTTTAAAGCTATCTGAAGGGGTTCATCTCCTACTTCACCGGCGTGGTGACTAGAGCGCACCAGAAGTGTGCCTTTGGTTTTTCGGCCGTAGCCCCTGCTCAATACTGCTATACTTTTTTCACTTAGTAAGTCAATGATGTATTCAATGTGTGGCGTTTTGCCAGTGCCTCCCAAAGATAGGTTTCCAATAGCTATTGTCTTTATTTTGGGCTGCGTGGAATGAAACCAACCCCTATCATAGCCTACATTTCTGATTTTTAGCACCCACCCATACAGAATTGAAAATGGAATCAATAAAACGCGTAATCGGTGCATTGCTTAGCTTTACAGGAAATTATAGGGACTATGATCCGCATCAAAGATATAATTCATTCACTGGCCAGATGGGCGCCCGCAGCGTATGCCGAAGGATATGACAATCCGGGCTTACTCACCGGTCACGAATCCCTTGAAGTAAGTGGAGTTCTGGTAAGCCTTGACTGCGTAGAAGCCGTGGTAGATGAAGCCATTGCAAAAGGCTGTAATCTCATCATCAGCCATCACCCTATATGGTTTGGCGCGCTTAAGAGTCTTACGGGAAAAAATTATGTAGAGCGGACCCTTCTCAAGGCTATCAAGAACGATATCGCCCTCTTTGCAATTCACACCAACCTAGACAATGTAAAACATGGCGTTAATAATCGTATTGCCGAAAGGCTGAACCTTCAGAATCGAAAAATTTTGCAACCCAAATCGGGTATGCTCGAAAAGGTGGTTTTTTTTGTTCCCAAAACTGAAGCAGGCAGCGTGAAGGAG
Organism: uncultured Cryomorphaceae bacterium; assembly: GCA_963836915.1. Classification (GTDB taxonomy): domain Bacteria; phylum Bacteroidota; class Bacteroidia; order Flavobacteriales_D; family Cryomorphaceae; genus Cryomorpha. The sequence continues at coordinate 3,596,129 of CAWILH010000002.1, forward strand.
TCATTGTTTTCCGCTGGAGCGGGAAAAATTGGAGAATACGACCGGTGTAGTTTTGAAGCAAACGGAGTCGGACAGTTTCGCCCATCTGACTGCGCGAGCCCCAGCAAGGGTCAAGCCGGCTTTACCGAACGAGTAGACGAGCTTCGGGTAGAGATGATGTACGCCAAACCATTGCGGCAAGCGGTGATCACACAGTTAAAATTGGCTCATCCTTATGAAGAAGTCTCTTATTTTATTCATGCGTTGGAAAACGAAAATCAAGACTTGGGATCTGGAATGATTGGTGAGCTTCCAAGGGCGATGCCTTTCTCAGAATTTCTGATTCATCTCAAGTCCTCAATGGACATCGCTCAGGTAAGGCATACTGCAGATCATGGCAGAACAATCTCAAATGTAGCGCTTTGCGGCGGAGCCGGAAGTTTTTTGACCCGCCGCGCCATCACAGCTGGAGCGGATGTTTTCGTAACCGCCGATGTAAAGTACCACGAGTTTTTTGATGCAGACCGGCATACGATTATCGCCGATATCGGACACTATGAGAGTGAAAGGTTTACAATAGACTTGATCGCAGATTTTTTAAGGGAAAAATTTAGTACTTTTGCGACCCATTTGACGGATACAAATACAAACCCCATTCATTACAGTTAATTATGGCTGCAGCAAGCAAGAAATCGTTATCTCCGGAAGATAAACTAAGAGCACTTTATAGCCTTCAACTGATCGACTCGCGCATCGATAAGATCAAAACCGTGCGTGGTGAGCTTCCGCTGGAAGTAGAAGACTTAGAAGATGAAATCGAAGGTCTCACCACCCGCTTTCAAAAGATGAAAGACGATATCAAGGCGCTAGAAGATGAGATCTCGAATAAAAAAAACGCTACTACCGATGCTAAGGCTTTGATCAAGAAGTATAAAGAGCAGCAAGAAAACGTGCGTAATAATCGTGAGTTTGATTCGCTCAGCAAAGAGTTAGAATATCAAGATCTTGAAATCAAGCTTGCAGACAAGCGAATTAAAGAACTGAAGGCGAAAATAGATGCAAAGCAATCTGTGCTCACCGAAACAGAAGAAGAATTGACAGGCCGTCAAAAAGACTTGGACACGAAGCGCAAAGAACTCGATGAAATCATCAGCGAGACGAAGCGGGAAGAAGATGCTTTGAGAAAGAAATCAAACGATGCAGCAAAGATTATTGACGAGCGCTTAGTGACTGCTTATAAGAGAATACGGGGTGGTTCGAAAAATGGTTTGGCCGTGGTGCCAATAGACCGTCAGGCTTCTGCGGGCTCTTATATTAAAATTCCACCACAGCGCCAGCTAGATGTTGCGGCACGAACTAAAATAATAGTAGATGAGCATAGCGGCCGAATTTTGGTAGATGCTGAACTTGCAGAAGAAGAACAGGAGAAAATGGACACTATGCTAGCTAAGTTGCTAAAATAAAATAGCGCTCAAGATAAATTATAAAGCCCGGCAAATTATTTTGCCGGGCTTTTTTGGAGTATAGCTTTTATAGTCGAATGCCCAATGTGAAGGCTAGGCTGCTATACTTATTGGTAAGCGTAGCTAGATTTGCCGAGCTGTTCGTAAGGTAGATCTCTTGGCTTGTGGCATATTGATAGGTAATGTCAAGGCTCCATGCAGCAGCACGGTATCCAAGGCCACCCGAATATTGCAATCTATTTAAATTAGCATCTGTGAAATCATTCCCTTCGTTGGCATTGGAAAAATATCCGAAGCCGCCCCTGATAAGCCAGTTAGGCGTAAATCGATATTCACCCCCCGCACGGAATATATGGGTGGCAATAAAGTTTTCATTCACGATTTGATTGGCAAAGCTGAAGTCGGCGTCAGAACCGCTTCTATTCGATTCTTTGAGCTTGCCAGAGCTGATATTTGAATATTCGTATTGAGCACTCACCAATCCTTTTTTTCCAATAATGCCAGCCGCACTTGCCATGAATCTCCAAGGAGTGCGCAACCTGTACTCGAACACACTCACGGATGATTGGAGGTCGTAGTCATCGGTAGGGTTTCTTAATCTGCTGTCCAGCTCCGTTCTGTAGCTATCTGTGAGCGCAAATGTAGTAGGCGTCTGCACCGATCCTCCCAGCCTGAAATATTTATTCAGTTTTATGATAGCTCCTATTTTCAAATTGACCCCAAGACCTTCCGTCTCAAGATTTTCGCGGTACCTATAATTTACCAAATCGGTATTATTCTCATCGAGCGGTGTTTCATCTGTGCTTATTTCTTGATTATAAGAAAGCGACTGAAACCCTATCCCGAGACCCAGATAAACACGGTCTTCATAATTTGATCCGAAGGTGAGCTGTGTTTCAGAGATGTTTCCGTCCCGCTCCGCTATTTGACGCTGTTTAATATCTCCTGAGTTCCTGCCCACGTATTCAGTGTTTGTGCTTGTGGTGTCTATAGGGTCTATCACAAAGCCTTCGTATGCAAGACCCGCGCTAAACTCTGAAAGCTCCGATGCCAATAACCCTTTTCCTTCACGCGCAAAATCGGAAGTAAGCGATCGATCAAAAGGATTGGTTGAATTGATCTCAAGTTGATCGTTGAACGTGTTTAACCGATTATAGGAAACTCCAAAATTGAACATCTTCCAGCTAGGGTTCCGTGTCTCATTGGCCAATACGAATCCAATATTGTTGATGACCAGTTTCGATTTATTGGATGAGTTAAGCGCACCACTCAGCTCAGCGTCTATCGTATTTATTTCTACGGTTGGCGTAAATGATAAGTCGCCATAACGATAAATGCCAACACCTGCCGGGTTGATGTGGATGGCCGACATATCACCACCCAGCGCGCCCATAGCCCCACCCAAGCCGTTAAAACGCGCAGTACCTAGATTGTATTTAGAAGAGAGTCGAAGCACATCTGCTTCATTTTGAGCAGTAGCCCCCAGTCCGACCATCGTGAAGATGGCGATTGCTGTAATTCTGAGCATAATTAATTGCGTATGATTAGGATACTGTTTATCTACTACGTGTGCTTCTCGTGGGCGATGAGCTGCCAGAAGAGCCACTACCTGAGCTCCTTGACGGAGATGACGATGGAGAAGAATAGGTGGGGGTCGAGGGGCTGCTCGAACTTCTAGATCTTTGATAGGTATTTGAATTTGAGCCAGACCTTCTCACTCCGTTTGATGACGGAGAAGCATAGTTAGTATTGCTCCTAGTCCGGTTTATTGTAGCATTCTGTCTTTCCCTCGAGTAAGGAGAAACGGAATTGCGCGAATTATTATCATTAGCTCCGCTAACCGAATTAATTCCAGAGTCCCTCGTATTTACAGACCGATTTGGGCGCTGATACGTACTCCGGCTGTCAGCTCTATTTACCGACCTGCTTTCGGAAGCGTTGGCGCCATTTAAAGTGTTGGTTCTCTCGCGGGTGGGTGACTCTGCACGTACATAATCTCTTTGTACGTTTCTATATTGCCCATCTCTATTATTGGTCTGGGTATTAATCGCGTTTGATTCTGACCGCGGCGACCTGTTACTTCCAGCTGACGTTGATCCAGCTGCAGTCTGGTTGCCATCGGCACTTTTCCGGATATCTCTTTTGCCCGTGTCAGGGTCAACACCCTGCTGGGAAATCACACCACCGCGCGAAGGGCGCGCTGAATTAGTTGATGTAGCTCGTTGCGTGTTTGAAAAGCCGGCGTTTCCACCGTCATTTATAATTCCATTTCCAAAGCCGGAATAATATGGATTGTTACCAAAGCCAAACCCAGGAGTTGGGCAAAATGGATTATAACTGAAACCACCATTCATATAGGGGTTAAACCCAAAGGGGCTGTAGCCATAAGGATTGAAGGCGTAGGGGTTCCCAAAGTAAGAGTTGTTAAAAGGACTGAAAGGAGAGTACATGGGGTACCCATATGAGAATCTCGGCCCAAAAGGATCGCCGTAAAAGCCTCCGAAATTTCCGAAACCATTATTTCTTGGAAAGCCATAATTAAAACCGGTATTCCAATAAGGGCTTCCGCCAAAGGAAGAATACCCTAAGCCGACATTCCAATTTGGACCATTGTTAATGCCGCCGAAACCTCTATCGTCATATATGTATGCATTGGAATTGGATCGGTGAAAGTTATTAATCCTTCTGCCATAATCATCTTCGTAGTAATCATCAGTAAATTCTTGCGTCTCTTCGGGCTGTTCATCAATGTCTTCGACGTAGTTTTCATTGCCATAGTAACTTTGCTCTGCTGCAGAAGCATTGCCAAGCGGTTCGTCCCAAGAAGGTTGTGTTGGGTTTTGCTCATTGGCGGAAGCCGAAAGAGCCGTACTACCAGAATAATATATATCGTCGTACTCGCTAAGTCTAGACAGCTCTTCGGAAGAGCTACATGAAGCTAGAAGAGCCATGATTGCTAATGCAGGGATAATTTTGGAATATCGTATTACTTCAGTTTTCATCATTTTACAGTTTAAAACGCTTCGATAAAGTTAAAAAACTTATTTTCGCGAGCCAATTTAAGAATTGCAAAAATTGGATGGCTGGGCTTTGAAGCGCTATGTTATTCTACTCGATAAATTACAAGAACTATTCCAAAAATAAGTAATGGTGAAAAACTTGACTTCTAGGGAAGAAAATTACTCTAATTGGTATAACGAGCTTGTTTCTCAGGCAGATCTTGCCGAGCATTCAGAAGTACGTGGATGCATGGTTATCAAACCACATGGATATGCTATATGGGAGAAGATGCAGAGGGCACTTGACGATATGTTCAAAGCAACCGGTCATCAAAATGCGTATTTCCCTTTATTGATACCGAAGTCTTATTTCAGCAAGGAAGCGAGCCATGTGGAAGGCTTCGCCAAGGAATGCGCGGTAGTGACGCACTACCGCCTAAAGACTGATCCAGAAACGGGTGAAGTGGTGGTAGATGAAACGGCTAAGCTGGAAGAAGAACTTATCGTAAGGCCTACCTCAGAGACCATCATCTGGAATACCTATAAAGGATGGATTCAAAGCTATAGGAACCTGCCGATATTGGTGAATCAGTGGGCTAATGTGGTGCGGTGGGAGATGCGTACCCGATTATTTCTGAGAACATCGGAGTTTCTTTGGCAAGAGGGCCACACCGCCCATGCCACCAAGCAGGAAGCGATAGAAGAATCAGAGCGTATGCTTGATGTCTACGCCCAATTTGCTGAAGAGTGGATGGCCATCCCCGTTATTAAAGGGTTCAAGACGGTGAGTGAGCGGTTTGCCGGAGCATTGGAAACCTATTGTATAGAAGCTTTAATGCAGGATGGCAAGGCGCTCCAGGCAGGAACATCCCATTTTCTAGGTCAAAATTTTGCGAAAGCCTTTGATGTAAAATATGTTTCCAAGGAAGGAAAAGAAGAACTTGTATGGGCTACTAGTTGGGGAGTGTCCACCCGCCTGATGGGAGCGCTCATTATGACGCATAGCGATGACAATGGATTAGTGCTTCCGCCAAAGCTCGCTCCGATTCAAGTAGCTATCGTACCGATATACCGAGAGCAAGGTCAGCTAGAGGCTATTTCAGAGAAACTAAAGCCGATGATTGATGATTTGAAATCCCGCGGAATTTCTGTAAAGTTTGACGATGACGATAACCGAAAGCCAGGGTGGAAATTTGCCGAGTATGAAATGAAAGGTGTGCCGATTCGACTGGCGATGGGCCGCGCGATTTGGAAAGTAATTCCATAGAGCTTGCCAGGAGGGATACTTTGGAAAAGGAAGTAGTTGGATTTGATGGAATCGCCGAACACGTAGAAGCGCTATTGGTAACCATTCAGGCCGATATGCTATCGAAGGCCTTAGCTCATCGAGAAGCTCGAACCTACTCTGTAGATACTTGGGACGAATTTACCGCGCAGTTGGAAGAAGGCGGGTTCATAGCTGCCCATTGGGATGGCTCAGCCGAAACGGAAGAGTTGATAAAGAAAAAGACGAAGGCCACCATACGCTGTATTCCATTAAATAATAAAGCCGAGAGCGGATCGTGCATCTTTTCGGGGAAGCCATCCACACAACGTGTATTGTTTGCAAAGGCTTATTGAATTTAAAAGGGCTACTTCGGAGCAGAAATATTGGAATACTTTTATTCTTTTAGAATTTGCAAAATGAAAAAAGCTCTTATATTTGCACCCGCTATTGAAAAAATGGCCCGTTCGTCTAGGGGTTAGGACGCCAGGTTTTCATCCTGGTAACAGGGGTTCGATTCCCCTACGGGCTACTAGAAAAGGAGATTGTTCGCAAGGATGATCTCTTTTTTTATGGATTTAAGTTTCGATATCGAAGGGAGTAGGGGGATCGAAGCCCGGGGTTAACTTAGCAGAGCGTCTCTTCAAAACCAAAAAAAACAGATAGTCATTTGAAATTCCCCTACGGGCTACTAGAAAAGGAGATTGTTCGCAAGGATGATCTCTTTTTTTATAGATTTAAGTTTCGATATCGAAAGGAGTAGGGGGATCGAAGCCTGGGGTTCGAACTTAGCGGAGCGTCTCTTCAAAACCAAAAAAAACAGATAGTCATTTGAAATTCCCCTACGGGCTACTGGAAAAGGAGATTGTTCGCAAAATATGCTTTTTTGTTCATAGTCACGTCCTTTAGCTGTGAAACGCGAGGCGATTCTTTTTGGTGCTGCGATCTATTCGCTGGCGCGTATTGTGACATATGAAATTTGTGTTATATTTGCACTCCAATTTTTGAGATTACTATAAGAATAGATATATAATGGCAAATCATAAATCAGCTTTAAAGCGTATCAGGTCAACAGAAAAGAGCCGTGTGCGTAATCGTTTTCAACATAAGACTACGCGTAATGCAATCAAGAAATTGCGCGAGCTTACCGATAAGAAAGAAGCTGAAGCGCTTCTTAAAGATGTTACCGCAATGGTAGACAAACTTGCTAAGCGAAACATCATCCACACCAACAAAGCCGGAAACTTGAAGTCGAAATTGACGAAGCACGTGAACACGCTTTAGATAAAGCCCCATAAAATTAAAAACCCATCGCAGGATCTTTATTCCAACGATGGGTTTTTTTTTACCTTGTTACTTCGTATCGATTTGTAATTATGAAGGAAATTACCGAAGTAGCTGGAATTAAATCATGGGCAGAAGATGATCGGCCTAGGGAAAAGCTATTGCTTAAGGGGCGCCAGGCACTTTCTGATGCAGAATTGATTGCTATCTTAATTGGTTCCGGTACGCGCGACGTCTCCGCTGTTGACCTTTCAAAAAGTATTCTTGCCGCTTTCGGAAACCAACTTAATAATCTAGGTAGAGTAAAAATCGATGAGCTGCTGAAGTTTAAGGGAATTGGTGTGGCCAAAGCAATCTCCATATTGGCTGCCCTAGAGCTCGGAAGGAGGCGTAAAGATGAATCTCCCACCGCGAAGAAGCGAATTACATCAAGCCAAGATGTATATGACATTATCGGCACCGTACTCGCTGATATCGATCACGAAGAGTTTTGGATCTTATTGTTGGACCGTGGACATAAAGTTAAAGAGAAGGTTTGCATAAGCCGCGGAGGAATCTCAGGAACGGTCGTAGATCAAAGGTTAATATTCAAGCCGGCTATCGAGAAGCTCTCTTCGGCCATTATTCTATGCCATAACCATCCCAGTGGCTCCCTCCATCCGAGTGAGCAGGACAAGCAGCTCACCAAGAAGCTTATTGCTAGTGCGAAGCTGATAGAAATACCTATCCTAGACCACATTATTTACACTGATCAAGGATATTATAGCTTTGCCGATGAAGGATTAATTTAAATGTATGAAGCTAGTTACGGTGGTTGGTGCCCGACCACAGATCATAAAATCGGCGGCGGTGACACGCAGGATTCAAGAAAAATTTACCGATCGGATTTCTGAAATCTTGATCCATACGGGTCAGCATTATGATGCAGAGATGAGCGATCTTTTCTTCGGCGAACTCCAAATTCCCGAGCCAAAATATAATCTTTCAATTGGCTCAATGAGTCATGGAGAGCAGACCGCTGCTATGCTGGCAGGTATCGAGCGCACACTAGGAGCTGAGCTGCCAGACTGTGTATTGATTTATGGTGACACGAACAGCACAGTTGCAGCGGCGCTTGCTGCTTCAAAATTGGGCATTCCCGTAGCCCACGTAGAAGCAGGGATGAGAAGCTATAATAAGTCCATGCCGGAAGAATTGAACAGGGTGCTCACCGATCATGCGTCTACCTTTTTATACTGTCCTACCGATCAGGCGGTGGCCAATCTTCTTAAAGAAGGGTTTAGCATCGATGCGAAAAAGCCGTCGCTTGATGCACCGTTCGTATCTAACGTAGGGGATGTGATGTACGATAATGCCATGCGCTATTCTGTTGGGGGCGATTCCGCAAAAGAGATATTGGGCATTCCCTTTGAGCGCGATAGGTTTGCTTTGGCCACGGTGCACCGCGCTTCAAACACGACATCAAAAGATCAGGTCATGGCCTTGCTCGAAATGCTTGCTGCCAGTGCCAAAGCAAACAGTCTACCGATGCTCATGCCGCTGCACCCGCGAACACGTGCTATACTAGGTATCAGTATCGACAAGCTCAATACCGTTTTCGAAGGTACCGGTATTACCTTTATTCCACCCACTTCTTACATCGATACCCTTTGGCTGCTCAAGAACGCAAAGCTCGTAGTGACCGATAGTGGCGGTTTGCAAAAGGAAGCCGGTTTTTTCAACACGCCTTCTGTGGTGCTGCGCACGGAGACGGAGTGGGTAGAGCTTATAGACTGTGGCTTGGCGGTGCTCAGCAGTTCCGATCCGGGCGACTTCGGTAAAAAATTCAGTGAGCAAGTGCGTGTTTCAGCATCCCTTCCTGCAGGTTTTTATGGAGATGGCGATGCTTCGGGAAAGATCCTAGACTCCATTTTAACAGCCTTTCCGTAAGGTTTTTTTGAAAAAATATCAATGGGCTAAGCTTATGCAAATAGGATCAGGCAATATTTACTAATTTTAGCAAAATTAGAAGGTTTTATGGTTCACGAAATTGGTATCAAAAATTCTATTTTCAATCAGTTTTTGCGTGAAGTACGCGATGAGAAAGTGCAGTTGGATAGGCTTCGGTTCCGAAGAAATATGGTTCGCCTTGGCGAAATATTTGCCTATGAAGTGAGCAAGGAGCTGGAATACCATTCGATAGATGTAACGACGAGCCTAGGAGAAGCAAAAATGAAGGTGCCTTCTGCCATGCCCGTGCTTGCTACAATCATGCGTGCAGGCTTACCTTTTCATCAAGGCTTACTTAATTATTTCGATCAGTCTGACTCCGCCTTTATATCGGCTTATAGAAAGCACTCTAAGCGAGAAGGCGAATTTAAAATCGAGATAGAGTATTTGAGCTGCCCAGAGCTCGACGGCCGCTTTCTGATAGTCGCAGACCCCATGCTCGCTACTGGTTCTTCAATGGCTTTGGCGCATAAAGCGCTATTGCAAAAGGGCACTCCGCGCCATAACCATATCGTAACCCTGCTCGCTACAAAAGAAGGAGTAGCTCACGTAAGAAAAAATACGCCCTCGAATACTACTATTTGGGTGGGAGCCATAGATGATGAACTTACCGCGCAGGCCTATATAGTGCCTGGATTGGGCGATGCGGGCGACTTGAGCTACGGAGAGAAATAATAGCCATGGAGCCCGACGACTTAGCAAAAATAACCAGTTTATTTCTGTTAGGTACGGTCAAGTTTATGTGGGCTCCGGCAGCATGTATCGCCGCAGGATATACCTTGTTCCAAACCATAGTGTTAACATCTTCGGGTGGTATTACAGGTATTACCACCTTCTATTTTTTCGGCACTTTTGTAAATCGAAATATGAACCGCTTACGAAGCCGAAAGCGCAGAGATGCTTACGATCTGCGTAAGAAAATCTTCTCTCGCAGATCGCGCTCCATCGTAAGATTTAAAGCTTCCTTTGGTTTAATAGGCTTGGCTATCGTGACCCCAGCTATCCTAAGCATTCCGATCGGGTCGGTCTTGGCGGCAAAATTCTTTTCTCATAATAGGCTCACCTATCCGCTGCTTCTGCTGTCTACTGTTTTATGGTCTGCCTTCTTATCGGTATTTTCGGCGTTTCTTAAAGGTGCCATCCTTGGCTTATGAAACACTACAAGCATATATTTTTTGATCTTGATCGCACACTCTGGGATTTTGATACCAATTCAAAAGTGGCGCTTACCGCACTGCACCATTCGCATAAGCTCAGCAGTTATGGCATAGCCTCGGTAGATGAGTTTGTAATCATATACCAAGAAATCAACGAGCGCTTATGGGCGGCCTATCGAATGGGGAATATCCGGAAAGATCAATTACGTGCTACCCGGTTTGCCAAAGCGCTGGCACATTTTGGTTGTGATAATAGCAAATTGGGCGGAAGCCTTGAAGCAGAATATGTAAGCCTTAGTCCGCATCAAACCGGACTTATGCCCGATGCGCTGGAAACATTGGAGTACCTGGCAATAAATTACCAAATGCACATCATAACGAATGGCTTCGAAGAAGTTCAGCAAATAAAAATGGATCGATCAGGAATTGCCCCCTTCTTTAAGCAGGTGATCACAAGTGAACGGGCGCAGGCGAGAAAGCCAGATCCGGTCGTGTTCAATTTGGCATTCCATCTAGCGGGAACCAAAGCATCTGAAGCTCTAATGATAGGAGATGATCTATATGCCGATATACGTGGAGCACGAGGAGTCTGGATGGATCAAGTCTATTTTAACCCACTTGGCAAAGATCATGATGATGACGTGACCTATGAAATCAAAAAGCTGGCCGAGTTAAGATCTATACTTTAGGTAACTTGGCGATTACAGTTTGAGAACCGCGCACCATTTGATCGATTTGGACATCAATCTCGCTTCCCACAGGAAGAAAGACATCTACCCGTGATCCGAATTTTATGAAGCCGAATTCACTACTTTGATTTACTGTAGTGCCTTCTTTTGCATAGCACACGATCCTTCGTGCTACCGCTCCAGCTATCTGCCTGAAGAGGACGGGGATTCCCGAATTGGATTCAACCACTACCGTGCTTCTTTCATTATCGGTGCTCGACTTGGGATGCCAAGCCACTAAATACTTCCCTTTATGGTATTTAAAATATTTCACCAAGCCGCTGATCGGGTACCAATTGACATGAACATTGAGGGGCGACATGAAGATTGAAATTTGTATGCGTTTATCCTTAAAATACTCGGTCTCTACCGTCTCTTCGATCACCACGACTTTTCCGTCAGCTGGCGCTACCACTACATTTTCCGTAAGGGTAACCGCGCGTGTCGGAACCCTAAAAAATTGAAGGACCAAAATGAGCATCACAAGGCTCACTGGCAAAATCAGAAAAGTATAAAAGATGGGAAGTGAGTATACCACTATTAGGTTTAAGATAACCATCAAAATGATGGTGACCAGAATGATCGTCCTTCCTTCACGATGAAACTTCATAGGTAATTTTCGGCTAAGGTACAACTATCATTAGGTAGGTAAACACCATGGGGCTAGCAAGCAGAACCCCATCAAATCTATCGAGAATGCCACCATGGCCCGGTAAGATATTGCTGGAGTCTTTAACTTTCATGCTGCGTTTATAAAGCGATTCCACTAGATCTCCGTAAGATGCGCAAACCGCAATGATCACCGCAAATACGATCCACGTGATTATTGAAAACTGCGGATAATAAACGGAAAGCAAAGCGGCTCCAATGGCCGTTGAAATAGCACCACCTATCGTTCCTTCCCAGGTTTTCTTCGGCGAGATGCGTGGAAATAATTTATGCTTTCCAAAAAGTCTCCCAAATACATAAGCACCGGTATCATTGAGCCATAGGAGTACAAAGAAACCAAGAACCACTTCGGGTTGGTATTCATTGATAATCTCCTGAAAGCTAAAGACATTGAGCAGCGCCAAAGGAGCCATTACGTAGATGATACCGACTATGGTATGGGCTATATTGGTAAACGGATCGGGACGCTCCCTATAGAGTTCGTAAACGAAGATAGCGATGAAAAAAGGTATACTCAGTGCCACTGCAGAGAGTGGCAAGGCTTTTAGCTTTACTGCTTCTATGGTGAGGTATAGCACAGAGCCCGTGGTAATGCCGAGCACACTTTGCGGATGTACCCCACCAGTCTTGGCCAGGCCATAGTATTCCAACATTCCGAGCACACCTACCACAAAGAAGAGTGATGCCAGCGAATAGGGGTTCCAGACTATACAGCCTATCACAACCACCAGAAAAATAAGACCGGTGGATATACGCAGTGCCAATTCTTTCATGTGAGCGCTTCCGATATAATTTTCTTCGCCTTGATTACGTCATCGCGTTTTACGAGCAAGTTTATTTCTCCAATAGTCACGTAAAAGGAATCTTGTTGGTTTAGCACGACAGAGTCTATATCGCTTTGACTTAAAATTTGCCGTAGCAATTCTATGGTGTGAAGAGCCGATGAACTAAATACATTGACCCAATCGCCGCTCATCGATCTTAAACCTTCTATTTATCTTGGGTTGAGTCTACCGTAGAGCTCTCTTCCGTCTCACCCGATCTACGCGCGGAGGTGTCTGCTTTTTGATCACCATCATCCGCAGGGTCTTCCGCATTTTGAGCATCTGCCTTATCATCTTTCGGTTCATCCGAATCTGAATTGGGTATTAAGAGTTCTTCTCTATCGAAAGGTCTCTTTCCAAATATGGTTTGCAAGTCTTCTTTGAAGATCACTTCTTTCTCAAGTAGCTGATCTGCCAGTTTATTCAGCTTATCTCTATTATCAGATAAGAGTTTCTTGGCACGCTCGTATTGTGTTTCAATGATAATTTTTACTTCCTGATCTATCTTTTCTGCTGTTTTCTCGCTATACGGCTTCGTGAAGTTGTAGTCGCCATTGCCACTAGAGTCGTAGAAACTGATATTTCCTATCTCCTTATTGAGTCCGTATACGGTGACCATGGCATAGGCCTGCTTGGTCACTTTCTCGAGATCGCTCAACGCACCGGTAGAGATTTCGTCAAATACCACGCTTTCTGCGGCTCTGCCACCAAGGGCGGCGCACATTTCATCAAGAATTTGAGCTACGGTATTTAGCTGTCGCTCTTCAGGCAGATACCATGCCGCACCCAATGACTGACCACGGGGCACTATAGTGACCTTTACCAAAGGGGAAGCGTGCTCTAACAGCCAAGAAACGGTGGCATGACCGGCTTCGTGATACGCTATGGCGCGCTTCTCTTTCTTAGTGATTATTTTGTTCTTCTTTTCGAGACCCCCTATGATCCGGTCTACCGCGTCTAAGAAGTCTTCTTTGGTAACTTTCTTCTTCTTTCTACGCGCGGCGATTAGGGCAGATTCATTGCAAATATTTGCAATATCAGCACCACTAAAACCTGGAGTCTGCTTCGCTAAAAAATCAATGTCGATGGACTCATCGACTTTTATTGGAGCTAGGTGAACTTTGAATATTTGCTTTCGCTCGTTCAAGTCTGGCATATCCACATAGATCTGCCTATCGAAGCGACCTGCCCGCATCAATGCTCTGTCGAGCACGTCGGCTCTATTCGTGGCAGCGATAATGATTACACCACTATTGGTTCCAAAGCCATCCATTTCTGTGAGGAGCTGGTTCAGCGTGTTTTCTCTTTCATCATTGGCGCCCATGCTTGCATTTTTACCACGTGCACGCCCTATCGCGTCAATCTCATCGATAAAAATTATGGCCGGCGCCTTTTCCTTGGCTTGCTTGAACAGGTCGCGCACCCGAGATGCACCTACCCCTACGAACATCTCTACAAAGTCTGAACCCGATAGAGAAAAGAAGGGCACTTGTGCTTCTCCCGCCACCGCCTTGGCGAGTAGGGTCTTTCCTGTACCGGGAGGGCCTATCCAGAAGCGCCCCCTTAGGAATTTTGGCGCCAAGAGTAGTATATCTCTTGGGATTTTTTAGAAAATCTACGATCTCCTGAATTTCTTCTTTGGCTCCTTCCAGCCCAGCTACATCATTAAAGGTTACATTGGTTCCTTTGGTCTTATCAAAAAGCTGCGCGCGTGATTTGCCAATATTGAATATTTGACCGCCGGCGCCACCACCACCGCCTATGCGGCGCATCACAAACATCCACACGGCAATCATGATCCCTATGAAAAGTATCCATGTAAACAGTTCTTTCCCCCATTCACTGCGGGTTTTATAGTCGTAAGCAAGATTGTACTCACTGCCCCATTTGTCCAGTTTTTCCTGAAAGCTGTCTGCAGGGCCAATATCAAATTTATAGTGGTGAACCGTTATTCTGAGCGCCTGATATGAGCGGGGTTTTGATACGCTTTGCGTGCTTCTCTTCTTTGAGTGCTTCTTTTTTTAAGAATACTTCGGCAGTCAATTTATTATACACTACTACCCGATCTACTTCTTCATTCTTAACCATTTCTTCAAATTCTGAAAGGTTAATATCTGTCATGTTACCATTCCAGTTAAAAAGATTGAGCGAGATAAGGACTACACCAATAATGGCGTAAATCCAATAGAAATTAAAAGGCTTCTTCGGCCCTTTATCCCCATTTGGTTTTTTATTGGTTTTAGGCTTAATGCTCTTAAGCGGGCTACTCTCTTTATTTTCTGCCATTTGTATTTATGTCAACTAGTGTTGGTATTCTATTTCTTTAACATCCGCATCCGCCCAAAGTTTTTCCAGATTGTAAAAGGCGCGGGTTTCTTCGTTGAATATGTGGACGACCACATTAAAATAGTCGAGTAGAATCCACTCACCATTTTCCGTACCTTCCTTATGGTTTGGATCTTCTTTTAAGTCCTGATAGATAATTTTTTGAACTGAACGTGCTATTGCTTCTACTTGAGTGCTTGATGTGCCGTGACAGATGATGAAGAAATCGCTTACTGAGTTATTGATTTCGCGCAAGTCGATCTTTAAAATTTCATGCCCCTTAACTTCCTGTATTCCGCGTACGGCGGCTTCTGCCAATGGTTCTGAATTAACAGTTGTTCTTTTAGTCATTCAATTGAGTTACTCATTTCCACAAAATTAAGCAATTTAGCCGGTGCCAAGCGATATAATGCACCTTTCATAGAACTATGCTCGGAAATAGAATTTTAAAATTTGATGAATTGCCTTCCACGAACAATTACATTGCCAAAGCATTGATTGATGGCACATATCTGCCGTATGATGTAATTCTGGCAGCAAATCAGACGGAAGGTCGCGGACAGCGTGGAAATACGTGGCAGTCATTGCCAAACCAAAATCTAATGTTCTCATTTGCCTTTAGGGCTCCACAGCTGGGCGAAAGGCAGCATTTTTTAATCTCGAAGGCTATTTCCCTGGGAGTTTTTAGGTATCTATCCAAAACGCTTCAGAGCGATATCAAGATTAAATGGCCGAACGATATACTGGTAAATAGCCGAAAGATATGTGGTCTACTGCTCGAAGCCCAAGGCTCAAAGGCCCAACGCTGGTTTATAGTAGGCATAGGCCTGAATGTAAACCAATTGGCTTGGGGCGGGCTTAATTCGGCCACGAGTATAGCCGCAGAGCTCGGCACGTCCAGAGATCAAGATCTTATACTACGTGGAGTATTGGCAGAGCTGGAACGGATGCTTGACTTGTTGATGGCGGGGAGCTATCCACTCATTCAGCAGGAGTATCTCGAAGCATTATACGGCTGCGGCCAATGGGTAAAGTTTGAAGATGCGCACCGCAGCTATTACGGGCAGGTCAGAATGGTAGATGATGAAGGCGTGCTTACCGCAAAATCTAAGGCTGGAGCGTTGCACCATTACTGCGGCCAAGAAGTAAAAATTAGGTATTGACCACCACACCCAGCCGTTCCACGATGTAGTTGAAGAGATTGGATAGTGGTTTTTCAACCATCATCTTCAAGAAGGGGTTTATATCGGCATTCATTTCTTGAAATACTAGGGTTTCCGCTCCGTGGTCTTCAAGATAAATGTCGAGCGTAAATGCAAAGGGCGATTTTTCGCCACTCTTGAGCAGCATATGTCCAGGAGCTCCGGTATCAGCTTTATGCAGGTCTATCGTGGCCGTGCCTTGCACCTTGAAGCTGCAATAGTCGGCCGTGCTTTCAAAGTCTGTGATTCTACCTTCCGGAAGCAGAGAGTTAAAATTATTCAGGTCGCTGATATAGCTGAACACCTTCTGGCGCCCGGCTGGGACGAGCACTTTCTTACTTTCTAGCTTCATAGGCTTCTTGCCCCCATTCTTGCGGCATCTTACGCCACGCTTGAAGGGATTTTACGTCTTTGGCCGTTATGTATTCCGATTTTGCCGCTTGCTCTATCAGGTGATCGTAGTCACTAAGGGTGACCAGCTTGACCTGTGCCGCTTCAAACGCCGTTTTGGCAGTTTCAAAGCCATAGGTGAAAATAGCTGCCATTCCTTTTATTTCTGCGCCGGCGGCGCGCAGTGCATCTACCGCGGCTAGGCTGCTCTTGCCGGTCGAGATAAGATCTTCTATTACCACTGCAGATTGACCTGACTCTAAATGCCCTTCTATTAAATTTTGCATTCCATGCCCTTTCGAAGCTGAGCGCACGTAGACAAAGGGCAGTCCCAGCTCTTGGGCTACCAAGGCTCCTTGGGCAATGCCGCCCGTGGCTACACCGGCTATCACATCTGGCTTTCCAAAAGTTTCGACGATCGCTTCCACGAATTCTTGCCGTATGTACGTCCTGACTTTCGGGTAGGAAAGGGTGATACGGTTATCACAATAGATGGGCGATTTCCAACCGCTGGCCCATGTGAATGGAGCGTTCGGTTGAAGTTTTACCGCTTTGATTTGTAGGAGAAATTCAGCTACATTTAGCGCCGAATCACGATTAGGTTGCATAGGGTCAAATGTATAAAGTTTTCTTCAACGACAAGTTCATTTTGCTCACAGATCGGCACGAATTGGATGCAGGGGTGAATGGTATGCTGTATTTCAGGTATGAAGACTTCGAAGAGCTACACTACACCATCGAAATGCTGGAGCGAGAGTCCTTGTTGAAAGCTATGGTGATTTACCATGATGATCTTGACGTGTTATGGAGCGATTTTCGAGCCCATTTTAAAGAAGTCGATGCAGCTGGCGGCTTGGTAATTAATGAGCAGCGGCAGCTTTTGCTAATCAAAAGGCTGGGGGTGTGGGATCTCCCAAAAGGAAAGCATGAAGGCGATGAGACCAGCATGCAAACGGCGCTCCGGGAGGTAGAAGAAGAGTGTGGTATAAGGGATTTGCGCCTGAATGAATTTATAACGAGCTCATTTCATACATACCATCATAAAGGCAGATTTTACCTAAAAAAGACCGATTGGTATTCCATGCAAAGTAGCCAGCAAGAGCTTATCCCACAACTAGAAGAAGCTATTGAAGAAGTACACTGGCGCGACTTGGCCGCCCTTGATGTAGCCGCATTAGAGACCTATGAGAGTATAAGGCTTGTGATTTCTACTTTTCTTGATATTCCTGACCGACCTTAAGTTTCAGGTTTCCTTTCTTTTCAGCGTCGAGCTTAAACAGCCGTGCCTCAAAGCCTTCACTCATTTTTAAGGCATTACTTTCTACGATCAGCCCATCGGCATTGAGCCAAATGAAATGGGGAAAACTAAAAATTCGATTAGCGTTTAAAAATGCCTGTGGATCTTTGCAAGATATTTCAGGCCAGGCCTTCGCATGGCCGGGGCTTTGGTAGATTGATATTTCAGAAACGGTAAATAGATCGGGATACTTCTCAGTGAGTCCGGCGAGTATCTGTGACTCTTTTTCGGCGACGTCATACTTGCCCAAAGAAACCATAACTAGCTGCCAACGTGGGTCAGTTTCATTTCTTGGGCGCGACCCGAGAAGAGAAGCATTCAAGTCCCAAAAATTTTGACCGTTGAGGGGGTTTAAAAACTGATCGATAAGATTTCTGGCCACCGCTTTTACTATTTCCGAACCTGAATTGGCGTAGATATAGTCTGCACTCTTTCTAAGTTTTCTTATATCGTAAGCCGGATCGGTGTAAACCTGCGCGATGGCCTTGACGGCTATAAGCGCCCGCAAGCTATCAGTTCCGGTGCGTTCATCTGCGGCGATCAAGCGCATCAGGCTGTCAGGTGCCATTCCTTTTTTCATTTGATTGTAAATCGTCTCGCCACCAAATCGGAGATCGTATCCTTGGAAATAATCGGCATAAAAAAGGTTGAAGAACCTCTGCCAGGCGGGATTATCGAAGTACCAAGGTTTGCCCACGAAATAATTTGCGTAAAGGGAGTCCCGGTGAAAACCAGTGGTCAACTTTAGCTCGGCCAGCGCGTATCTCTTGTAAATAGCTGCAAAGGAAGCAGGCCGATCTTCGCTTACTGTGGTTTCAAATCCGCGCACTTTCTTTCTAATTTTAGTACTACCCAGCAGGAGCTGGTTTTCTACAAAGAAATTCATGTACGCATTTTCAAACCTGAGTATCTCAAGGTTCACATCGGCAGAGTCGAGCGTTAAGAAACTATAATCGAAGCTTCCTTTTTGCCAAGTGTCTACCAGCACATTTTCTGGCTTCTCTTCTATTTCGATCGTGTAAGCGGTGTTCGGCGCTATAAAAATAGGAGCCCGAAATCTATTTACCCGCAGCCAAAATTCCTGCGTCCCTTCATTGGCGGTATTTAGTTGAAACAAGCCGTCGGAATGGATGGAGTCACTGTCTAGCACCTGTTCAGCGCCCGAGACCGGATCTAATAGTCGGATGAGCTCAATCTTATGCCCGTCAAACTGGATGGCAGTACCCGATATTTTACTCTGGCCTGTACAAAGGAGCGTACAAAGGAGAAAGGGGAGTAAAAAGGCAGTTTTAAAACGCTTCATCGAGGGAGATCGTCTGCGGTATAAAACGTGTAACATCTCCTTTATTGCGGTAGACGTCACGGACTATAGACGAGCTGTAGGCGGCGTATGCAGGATTGGTAACTAGAAAGACGGTGTCCACTTCGGGGGCTAGCTCTCTGTTCATTTGTGCGATGGAACTCTCGAACTGAAAATCTTCAGAATTGCGCAATCCCCGTATCAGAAAGTTGGCGCCTAGCTCGCGGCAATAATTTACAGTAAGCCCTTCATAGTGGCCTACTTCGATCTTATCTTCAAAGAAAAAAACCTTTTCAATCCAGGCCTTTCTCTGGTCAAGCCCAAACATATAGTTCTTTGATGCATTCACTCCAATGGCTATTATTATTTTATCAAAAAGCGGGAAGGCTCTTTTGATCAGATCTTCGTGGCCACGTGTTATGGGATCAAAAGATCCTGGAAAAACGGCTATTCTTGACATTTCTTTTAGCTTAATGCTGTTCTTATTTTCATACACTTTTCAACGATGGCTTCGAGCTTATCGAGCTGGAGCATGGTGTATGGGTCGCTTTGCGCCCGGTGCGGTTCAGGGTGCACTTCTAGAAAAAGGCCATCGGCACCGGTAGCCACAGCAGCTAGCGCTATGGCTTCGATAAGCTCGGGATCGCCACCGGTCACGCCCGAAGTTTGATTCGGCTTTTGTACACTATGCGTGCAATCCATCACCACCGGAGCGCCTATCTTGCCCATGCGGTATATCGAAGTGGCATCTACCACTAGGTCGGTATAGCCGAAGGTGGTGCCACGCTCGCAGACCCAAGCTTTCTTATTGCCTGTGGCGTGGATTTTTTCTACCGCCCATTTCATGGCTTCAGGACTCAAGAACTGGCCTTTCTTGATATTTACCGTACAGCCCGACTCACCAGCGGCTTGGAGTAGCTTCGTTTGCCGACAAAGGAAGGCAGGTATCTGCAGGTGAGATACATATGGAGCCACTTCAGCTGGCTCATGGCTTTCGTGCACATCGGTGATGTTTTCAATTTTGAGCGTATCTGCTACTTCTTTCAAAATCGCTAGGGCTGCCTGCTTACCGATTCCCGTAAAGCTATCGAGCTTACTACGGTTGGCTTTTTCGTAGCTGCCTTTAAAAATATAGCGTATGCCATGCTTATCGCAAATGCGTTTTACTTCATTTGCTATAAGAAATGCGGTATCCCTATCTTCAATGGCGCAGGGACCGGCGATGAGAAAAAATTCTTTCATAGTTCTCTGGCTTTTTGGCCTAGATAGCCGCTGTGGTGTCGCTTGGCATAATCGGCCTTGGTAAACCCTATTTTTTCCATGAGGAGCACTACAAGGATATCGCCCGTAACAGTCATCACTGTGGTAGATGTAGTGGGGGTTAAACCCAAAGGGCATATCTCTTCTGGGCCGCCAGTATAAATGCCGACATCGGCCTTCGATGCCAATTCAGAATCTGCAGAGCCAGTGATCACGATGAGTTTAATACCGGGATGAAGCTGCTTGGCGAGGTAGTTCAGCTCGATCACTTCCCGGGTTTTGCCGCTATTGGAAAGGGCGATGATCACATCATTTTTTTGGATTACCCCGAGGTCGCCATGTTGTGCTTCTGCCGGGTGGATGAATACCGCCGTGGTGCCGGTTGAGCTTAGGGTGGTAGCAATGTTCACCCCGATCTGGCCAGCCTTGCCCATTCCGCTTACCACTACTTTTCCGCCTATTTGGTGCACCTGGCGGTAGATGAGCTCTACGGCCTGTAGTATGTTCCCCTCTACGGGCATGTTTTGGATAGCTTCGATTTCCTTGGCTATCAATTGCCTTATTTTCTCCGTATTGATCATATTCTAATGTGCATCAAAATTATGCTTTCTATCTGAATAGGTTGTGCAACGCTAATTTCGGAAGAAACTGAAGTTAACGCTTCCATACTTCTTGTGAAATCCAAAGTTGGCGTGCTCCGCAAAGCTATGCGCTTGGCTATGCTCGATCACCAGCAAGCCACCGGCATTCACCCATCCGCTATTCAGCAATAGGTCGGGCAGCTGCGGGTAGCGTGGCTCGGCGTAAGGCGGATCGGTAAAAACGAAATCAAAACCGCGATCTGGCTTCTTCATCAGTTTGAATACATCGGCACGCACCACGCGCAGGTTCGCCAACTTCCATTCTTCCACTATACTTTTCAGAAATCGGGTGGCCAAATTATCTACATCTATCGAAGTAGCCGATCGGCCACCACGGCTTATAAACTCTAGTGAGATAGCTCCAGTACCACAGAAAAGATCGAGTAGGTCGGTCTCGTTCAAATTAATCTCGGCCTGAAGAAGGTTAAATAGCGCTTCTCTGGCCATATCGGTAGTGGGGCGGGCCTTGATTCGTGATGGGGGTTGCAGCTTGCGTCCCTTATGAATTCCACTTATAATCCGCATCTATCTGTTTCATTTCCAGGCCATAATATGGGAGAATCACTATTATGACCTTCGGCGTTGGTATTTTTTGGGATCCACTCCTGCGCATTGATGAAGTAGGGTGCCAAGCCCTGTTGCAGTTCATCGTTTTCTGAGGCTGCACCGAGCATGAAGAGTTTTCTTTCTTCAGAAATCTTGAGCTTCTCAAGTGCGAAGAGCATAAAGTACCGCACATCTTCGGTGTAAGCCGTCTCTACCGTATTTGCGAGAAGCAACAGGCCTGATTTAAAAATGGCCAAGGTATACAAGGTTCCTGTTTGAAGTAAGAATGATTGCACAGAAGAACCCGCTTTTGAATGGTCTCTTCCATAATTAAGGATAGCTCGGATGCCGTGGCTTAATTCCAAACCGGGAAAATGGCGATCGGTGTATTCTTGAATTGCCGTGGGCTCTTGCGAAATGATCACAAGATCAAGCGCCACGAGCCGGTCATTTTTTATCCTGCCATCACTATATCCTGTACTATGCCTTAAATATTCATGGGCCGTAGATTCATCATATACGGCCATGGGCAGCAGGGCATAAGGCGTCGTGAAGTGTATGGCATATTTAACCTCGAGCGATGCATATTCTGAAATAAAATCTTTTTCGGTAATGAGAAAACGTGCTGATGCGCAAAGCTTGGCACCATCAGCGCCGGAATAAAAATAGGCGGTAAAAAAATCTGGCCCGAACACGAGCCCAACTGATTTAATATCATCTTTCGAATGGCCGCCCCAATATGTGAGACTTGCTGGCATACTATTCTTTCCAGTTACCACTGGTGCTGGCTTCGGTGAGCGAGCCAAGGATGAGCTGCTCATCAAATGGTTTCGGGTCTCGCACTATAAAGGCCGATTGCCTCACCCCGCCTGACTCTACCGTGCCCGTTTCCATTTCAAACTTATGTTTGCCGAACGGCACGTATGCCAATGAGTCGATGCTCAATTTCGTCTTTCGGTTCTTCCTATCGTCCTTATCGAATATATATCCCATGACTGGCTCCATCACAGTATCGCGCACGATGATGCCCTGGCGCATCACTTCAGCTTCTGTCATATCGGCGGGCATCTTCTGAATGATGCCTAGCTCTCGAGCCATTTCTTCGGTAGGCACGCTATCGGGCAGCGATCCAAACCGCTTGATAATAGAAAGCCGACCATTCTTTACGAAGCTGGTAAGTGTGTCGAAGCTAGCCGTATACGTGCCGTTTTCTTTTTTATAGGCTACTTGTGCTTTTCGTATATCTTTCATACGCTGCTTGATGTGCGTTTCTACCATCTGCTTGCGCTCCGTATAGTCCAGCCTATCTTGAATTACGTCTACGTCTTTAAAAGAAAAAAAGGCGGCACCCGCCACTACGATCACGACCAATATGATTTGAAATACTCCGCTTATCACGCCTTTTACGTAAAGGAAACCCAGTATACCGACCAGCAAAATGCCAAGGCCGCCAAAGAGAAAAAATTTGGTCTGATTGGGGGATATTATCAAGAGTGCGATACCCAATGCGACCAGAAGGATCGGGAAAAGGTACTTGCCAACTACGCGCCCTATTTCTTGCATTTGATTTTTGTTTACAGGTTGAAGGCAAAACTACAATTTTTTTATTCTACTGGAAGTTTCGGGATGAGTAAAGTTTTCGCATGGCTATTCTACTCGGAATGGAGCTTATAGCCTAGGGCGGTGGTGGATTTGCCTACCAAGGTGCATCCAGTATTTCCTTTGGGGTACCACATCATTTAAGTGTTGTGGTAGGGCTCGTTTTTCAAAATGGTCATTGCGCGGTAGAGCTGCTCGGCAAAAATCATTCGGATCATTTGGTGTGAGAATGTCATTTTTGACAATGCCAATCGAGCTGGGAAGTTTCCATAAATAGCTTCACTGAAGCCGAATGCCCCGCCGATTACGAAGACCAGTCTTTTTAAACCGCTTGACATTTCTTTTTGAATTAGGCTTGCAAAGCGCTCGCTGCCCTGTTCTTTTCCGCCTTCGTCAAGCAGGTATACTTTATCCGATTTGCCCAATACTTCCAGCAAGGCGTCTCCTTCGGCTTTCTTGCGGGTGGCGGAATCCATTTTTTTCCATTCTTTTCTTTCTGGTACTACGATTATTTCAAACGGAATATAGTGCTTCAGGCGTTTTTCAAAAATCTGTAAGGCATCAGCTACGTATCCAATGTCGGTCTTGCCTACGCAGCAGAGTATTACTTTCATTTTGCAAAGATAAGAGCCGCTTTTTTGGCCAAAAGAAAATTCTGTACATTTGAAGCTATTGGCGTAGTATTTGCCCCAACGCACGAAAATAGTTAGATGAAAAATCTTTTCATATTCATCATTGCAGTTCTTGGATTCAGCCTTGTTTCTATGTCTCAATCTTCTGAGAAGGAAGGTATTACAAAGGCGATCACTGCTGGGAATTCGAAAGCCCTGGGTGCGTACCTTACGGGAAATGTAGACCTTACGGTAAATGAAACATCGGGCGTATACAGCAAAGATCAGGCTGAAGTAATCTTAAACCGGTTTTTCAGCGATCATAAGCCAAGCGGGTACAGCATAAAGCATGAAGGGAAATCAAAGCTTGAAGATTTTTATTATATCGGCGATTTGAAGACCGCAAAGAGCGATTACCGGCTCACCTTTTTTCTGAAAAAGGAAGGCGACAAGTTTCTAATAAAGCAGCTTCGGATAGAAAGCGGCGACGAGTGATCCAGCATTGATTAAATCTGCATTCCAGTGAGCCTTTCAAATATGGCGTACTGCGCTTCTATAAATTTGTTTCGATCAAATCTACTTCTACCTTTTTCCGAATTTTCGGCGTAGATTTTAAGCGTCTCCCGGTCATCTTGCATTTGGCGCATAGCCGCAGCCAAGGCGTCTATTGAAGTTTCTGATAGTACGCAACCATCTATCTGGTTTCGCACTACTTCTCGGCAGCCGCGGCTATCTACGGTGAGCACTGGTACGCCCATAGCGAGTGATTCCATCAGGTTTACAGGCAGCCCTTCCCGCTCCGATGGGAATACATTGAGATCACTAATTGCTAAATACTCCTGTACATTCTCCCGCCATCCTACACGGATTATCGAAGGGTCGGTCTTTAGCGCCTTCTCGTATCTCGGTTTTAATGAAGTAGGGTGAATTCTATCCTTCTCACCTACGAGCAGCAGTTTCGACTTTGGGTGTGTTTTTTTTGTTTGCAAAAAAGCCTTTACCACTTTATCGAATCCTTTGAAATTGGTCTGTCGCCCGATGAAAATATAAATGAAATCATCCGGCTTTACCTGAACGTCCATCTGGAGCTGCGCAATACTTTCAACATCGAGCGCGGCTCTGTCAAAACGCACTAGATCGCAGCCTATGCCAAAGCTTTCAAGCACGCGTACATTGGCCTCCGAAGCTTTGGCCTGCAGGTGCTCGCGGTCATCTTCGGTAAGCACATACACTTCGTCTACACGCTGGGCACTCCATTTTTCGGCATAGGAGATCATTCTTTTGCGCCAGCCTGTAATGAGCGGCGAACCGAGTCCGTGAATGGTGCCGGTAGAAACCGGCCAATGCTGATCTTTGCCGAGCATAGCCGTAAAAAGCGCCGCTGAGAAATGGATATTTACGATGTCGGGCTTCAAGGTGTGGACAAGCTTTTTTACCTTTTTCGCGGCAGCGTAATGCCTGAATGGGTCAAGTGCCCTGGGGAAATCTATATCGTGCACCTCGCACATGATCTCGCGGCGATAGGCGCTTATGCGTGCGATATGCTTACGCGAAGTGGCTAGGTGCACATCGTGGCCTTGCTGGGTGAGTCCATCGATAAGTCCTTCCAGAAAAGTGAAATAATTGGTAATGGAGGGTATTACGAAAAGCAACTTCATCTCGGCAGTTCCAAATCTGGGTTTCGTACGGCTGAGACAAATATAGAATTAATATCAGCCCAAATTCAGGTCGCGACGCATACTGCCGCTCATCGACGGAGTTTCAAAACATCTCCGGGCAGAGCTTTATAATCATCTTTCAGATCAGAGAACTTTCTGATCTTCTTGATCTTAACTCCATAGAGTTGAGAAATAGAATACAGCGTTTCTCCTGTCGCAACGACGTGTGCCTTATGGCTGCGTGATTTGCCGCGCTTTGGCTGTAGATATATACGTGTACCTTCTTCTATTTTAGCACCTTTGCTCAGGTCATTGTATTTCTCGATCTGCCAGCGCGACATGTCCATCGATCCGGCGAGCCTTTCCGTAGTGGTGGATTTTTCGGTGATCACATATTTTATGTCATTGTCGCTCAGTAATATACTTTTTCCTTTCCCAAGGGTGATCACGATCTCTTCTTCGGCAATGCGATTGGGCTTATTCGTCTTTCGCTGCTTCTGCGGATTGTAGTTCTTGCCCATAGCCTGCTTATCAAATTCGGCAAGGTTATTCTCTTCTATGATCCGTATCAGAAGGTCAGGGTACTTGGGGTTGGTGGCATAGCCGGCCTGTTTCAGTCCTTTGGCCCACGCCTTATAATCATCTGGCTTATAGTCGTAAAGAAAAGCATAGCGGCTCCTTTTCAGGAAAAGGCTGTGGTCTTCAAAGCTTTGGTGCGCAGACGCATACTTTCTAAAGCATTCATGCTTTTTATCATCGTCATGGTATACTTTTTTACCCGTCCAATCGTGGCATTTGATGCCAAAATGATTATTCCCTTTTAAGGCCAGCTCGCTGTTTCCATCGCCGCTTTCGAGTATGGCCTGTGCCATGGTGATGCTGGCGGGTATTCCATGTTCACGCATTTGAATGATGGCTTCATCCTTCCACTGGGCGATGTATTGTGACCTCGATAACCGGGTTGGGTCGCCTTCTGCAAATAGTGAAACAGAGAAAGCGAGCAAGAAAATAAAAGTGAAGGAGTTTCTCAACATGTTATGAACAGGCTTGAAATCAATTGGAGAAGTGAAAATCTCAAAGGTACCGGTGCATTGAGCACTATTCTTCACCCAAAACGAAGGTTTATACACATTATTCTGTTGATTTAACAATCAGTCGTAAATGGCATATCCAAGCCGTTCTTCCATAGCGGGAATTCCTTGAAGGCCGCCACTGTGCACGAGCACCCAAGTTTCGGGTTTCTGGGGTTGGAGCTTCTTTGCCAGGGCAATCATGGCAAAGGCGGTTTTGGCCGTGTACACCGGATCGAGCTTAATGCCCGTTTCTGCATAGAATCCCCGCATGAATGCAATCAAGGGTTCTGTGATTTTGGCATAGCCGCCGAAGTGGAAGTCGAGCAGGAAGTGAACGTTCTCCATGATATCGCGCTCCGTTTCCATATCTTGATAAACCCTTTTCACATTGGCTTCGGCTTCCCTTTTCAGGAAATCGGCGCCCTTTAGCGCTGCCACCCCATAAAGGATCGTTGACTGCTCATTGGCCAAGGCCATACCGCTGATGGTAGTAGCAGTGCCGCATGCGACAAAAATCCGATCTGCTGCGCTGTCGATCTCCTTCACAATCTCCATGCAGCCCGCTACGCCGTAGTGATTGGCACCGCCCTGCGGGATGTGGTGAAAGGAGCCGTACCGTTCTTTGAGCGCCGCCCGGTAATCCCATGTGTCGGAAGTCTTGAACTCCGTTCGGCTGATCTTTTCTATTTGCATACCTTGGCCAATGGCAAAGCTTAGGGTGGGGTTTTGCAGATCGGCATCTTCGCCGCGTATGATCCCGATAGACTTCAAACCAAAATTTTTAGCGGCTGCGGCGGTGGCAGTAATGTGGTTGGAGTGTGCCCCGCCGAAAGTGAGCAGGGTGTCCTGCTGTTTATGCAATGCCTGCTCGATATTGTATTTGAGCTTCCGCCATTTATTTCCCGACACGTGGGGATGGATGAGGTCATCGCGCTTTATAAAAAATGTGATGTTTTTATGATTCAGTGCCAAAAGTGGAACTTCCTGTAGCGGCGAGGGGGTTTGGAATGGGTGAATAGACATTGAGCAAATGTAAGGATGTAAGTATGCGGTTGGGATGGTAAAATGGCAGGTTTTAGTCGGTCATTTAGACAACTCACAAATAGAAAAAATGTAAAAGTTTTTTTATTTCATATCTTTTGCTAAATTTAGCATCTATTTTAATTTAATTCTTAATCCATTTTGATCATGACTAAAATTCTTACATAAGTTTATTTTTGTTATTCCATTTTTATTTGCAGCCCAATTGTGTTTTGGACAGCCTTCAGTTAGGGTTTCAAGTAAGTCACCTTGCACTTCCTTGGTAACTGCAACCTTTACCGACCCCGCAACATGGCCAAGTGATATTACCCAATCAATAGTCGTGCAGTCAAATTCAGTTGCCACACTCTTTTGCACGTCTTGCACCGCAAACTATGTGTTGTGTACCATTGATGTCGAGTTTCAATCTGGTGAGATGATTGAGTTTAATAACCCAGCCGTAGAAGATGTATGCAACGGAACGCCAATTACCAGTGATATCGCCAATGGCACCTGTTTAAATTCAGGCAATCATTATTTATATAACAGTGGCAACTCAATTAGTATCGCTTTCTGGCTATGATCGTCTATGAAGATGTAAACTAAAAAAATTGAGATCTGAAGAAATAATTTAAGATGTTCTGAGAATGAAGAAAATAATCTTGGTTTTAGTTGTCTTTCTGCCAATTCATTTTATTCATGCGCAGCCGTTTGCTCTATTGACTTATAATGACTACCATAATCCGAGTCTGATACTTTGTGATTTTCGAAATGATGACGGTCAGTATGTTTATGGAATTTATGGTTTCGACTTTTTAGAGTATCCATTTCAATATGGCACATTTCAAGATTCCTTTGCTCCACACGAACTTTATTCATCTGGCTGGTCTTACGTTTTCCTCAATGACATCTTAGCAGCTGATGGTTATTTTGAAACTGGTAGTTGGTCTACTCTTGCGTACGCGAGTCAAAAGTGGTATTGGCGTGATGGTCAGAGCTATTATGGCGGACTGCGGGGGATGCAAAGCACGTTTGGTGAATTGGGGTATCAGCTAGTAGGATCACCAACTTTTGATAGTGTGCGCGCTCAGGTATCTCTAATCCGTTACGATCTTCAAAATGAGTCTATTGAGCCGTTGTTTGCTGCTTCCCACTCGACTTCATCTTTTTTTGAAAATGATTTCCCTCAATATTTACGACAAGGTTTTGGCACTTACGCACTTCCAATCGATCCTATAAGGTTAAACGATAATAAAGCGCTGTTTTCATTTCCGCGAATGGGAACTCAGTCGGTGAACGGTGTTGAGCTACCTTTCGGGGAATATCTAGGGTATTATCTAGCCCGAATAGATTTGGGCACGGGCGAAATAACGTCTTATGAAGTATCCAGCCCTGATGGCGCGGTAGTGGTGTATGCGCTTCACGAGTCAACGGATCCAGAAGGATATTATACCAATAAAATGCTAAGAGGTGAAGCCCCCATTTTCGATACTGGTGGCAATGTGTATGAAAATCAAGACACGGATTCAACATTTATAGCCCTGCTCAGCAGGGAAGATGCTAATGGAGTCTCTGTGTGGACACGGGAGCTTTACTCTTACACGCATTACATAGGCCAAAATGCCAACCAGAATACTGGGGTCGAGCTCACCAGAAATACTGGAAGCCTGATAGAAATGGAAGGTCACCTTTTCTATGAGGAGTATCTCGATTATTCATTGAGAGAAGGAGACACCTTATATCACCGTGATTTCTTTGGGCTAGATACTACTATAAGTGAAATGAATATATTTCCGGGTAATAATCCAAATAGTATTCCGCAGCGTGTGGGATTTGGTAGGTCAAGCGTGTACAAGCTAAATAATGCGGATGGCCAGCCTGAAGGAATTTTACAAATGGAAGGAGAGCATATTCTACGTGAATTTTCTTATAATACGGGTCTGGAAGCCAGCTCATTACTTACCGAGCAAAATCCAGATATATACAGGCTAGGTGATAGTTTGGCTTGGACCGTTGGATTCTACTCTGCTGTAGATAGTGTCTTAAATTTTAAAACGCGCTATGCAGACGGCTCTTCCCAAACCTACCCCCTAAGTATTTCAGCAGGATATAATGCCTTGATCTTATGGGTGAATTCAAATCTCCAGATCACGAGCCATTGGAATATTCCTGTGGCTTTGGGCGATTATTTTCCATCAAGGGGCGTTATCATCAATTCGGTATCAGGCTATGGTTCAGATTCTATCTTAATCGCAGCGACGATCGGTCCGTCGGTAAGCACGTCCATGGATCCTTCGGGAATGTCTGAAATAGTCGATTATCCGCAAAATAGATCGTGCTTTTTAGGGATTTATGGTACGCCTATTTCCACGAATCTTAAAGGATTTGACGAGAATGAGTTGGGGTTCTCCATTTTTCCCAACCCCGCTTCGAGCCATTTGAACATCACCGACATCGTACTGGATGGCGCAGCTGAATATCATATTTTCGACATTGCCGGCCGGGTAGTTGATTCTGGATATCTAGGGGGGCATGAGCCTTCATTTCAGATCGAGACTAGCACATTGAATCCTGGTCATTATATCGTCGAGTTAAAAGATGGTTCATCCCTTGGCCGGCGCAAGTTTGTGATTCTATAAGCGTCCCGTTCAGCTATACCTAAGGTTGATTTCTTTGGCCACCAATTTTGGGGACAACGTAAGCGCCCGACCATCCCATATTGCCCAATCTCAACCCCTGCCTGATCTTTGTCAAAAATAATATTGATGAAGTTACAAGAAAAAATGTTTGCCCTAGTTCAAGCATGGCACAAAAGTGGATTGACCAGACAGAAATTTATATCTGGCAAGGCTGTTGGCATAGCAAAGTTTGATTATTGGATCTGTAAATACCGTAAAAGCCAATGCAGTTTAAAACAGAGTTTACCAGCTACGCACTCACCCGAAGTATTTAAATCCTTTGCGTTTTCAGAAGAGCCCCGTGAAGCCGATGCGCGATCCATAAGTATGGAAATCGTCACTCCATCCGGCGTGCGCATAACCATTTACCAGTGATGCTTGGTCTTGACGGATACCGAAAGGTTTTTCTTTACAGCCAGCCTTGCGATATGCGCAAAGGTTTTGATGGTCTTCATGGCATGGTGCTAAATGCCATGCAGATGGATGTGCGCTGTGGTGATCTCTTTGTGTTTGTGAGCAGAGACCGCAATAAAGCCAAAATACTCTACTGGGATACCGATGGCCTGATCCTCTATTGCAAGCGGTTGGAAAAAGGGACTTTCAAACGTCCCACAGCCCGGCTTGACGCGCCAAACAGCGAGCTCACCAAGGAAGAACTTTACATGATTTTGCGTGGGATCGATTTTGAGAAAACCAAGAAAAGAAAGCGGTATTTATCCCATTGAATTGTTCATACCATTGAGCTGAAACATCAGTACGAACAGGGTGTTTGGCGTATATTTGGGTATGCAACCGCCGCTCGAAAAACTGTCAAAAAATGAACTGATCCAACTGGTGAAGGATGGGGATGTGCGGCATGAAAAAACACAGACCGAAGTAACCCGTCTTAAATTTATAATCAACCAATTGAACCGTATGCTTTTCGGTTCAAAAAGTGAGCGCTTTGAAGGCGATGAACATGCCGGTCAGCTCAACCTTCCTTTTGAAGAACTAGAAGCAGCCAACGAAAACAGCACCGACAGCCCGGTAAAAGAAACCATAACCTATACCCGCGAAAAGAACAAAAACCACAAAGGCAGAAACCAACTGCCCGATGACCTTCCGGTACACGAGATCGTAATAGAACCCTTGGAAGACACCGCCAATCTCACAAAAATAGGCGAAGAGCGCACCGAAATACTTGAGATAGCACCAGCTAGATTCTTCAAACTGGTTATAGTGCGGCCCAAATATGCTTTACCGAACGGTGAAGGCATTGTGTGCGGCGACCTTCCATCACGCCCCATGGATAAGTGCCTTGCCGGCAATGTATTGTTGAGCTCTATTCTGATCAACAAATACGTTGACCATCTACCGCTCTACCGTCAACAGCAAATTTTTAAGCGCTCCGGCATACAGATCGCCCCTTCCACGATAGATGGTTGGGTAGCGCGGCTGGGCGCGCTGCTCGAGCCGCTGTACGATGCAATGGTAAATGTGGTGAAAAACGACGGTTACATTCAAGTAGATGAAACCCCGACCCGTGTAATGGACAAAACCAAAAAAGGGAAATGCCACCGCGGATACTACTGGGTCTACCACACCCCACCAAAAAAAATGGTGGTGTTTGATTACCAGCCCGGTCGTGATAAAAATGCACCGCGGGCCATGCTCGCAGATTTTAAAGGCTACCTCCAGACCGACGGTTACCAATCTTACGCACAATATGGCAATAAAAAAGACGTGACGCACTTGGCTTGCTGGGCACACGCGCGCCGCTATTTTTTCGATGCCAAAAACCAAGACAAAGAACGTGCGGAATATGCGCTGGAGCGTATCCAAAAGCTATACGCTGTAGAGCGCGCGGCAAAAGACATGGCTCCCGAAGCACGTAAAGAACTTCGCCTTGAAGAAGCACTGCCGATAATCAACGAACTTGGTAAATGGATGGCGAAAGAGTACAAGGCCGTTCTTCCAAAAAGCCTTATCGGCAAAGCCTTTTCATATTCCATCAACCTGTGGGGCCACCTGCAACACTACCTGTACAACGGACTGTTGCTCATGGACAATAATCTTATAGAAAACTCAATAAGGCCAAATGCGCTGGGAAGAAAGAACTACCTCTTTGCCGGATCTCACCAGGGCGCGAAGCGCACAGCTATGTTCTACACATTTACCGGTACCTGTAAAATGAAAGGCGTAGAACCCATGGCTTGGCTTACCGCTGTGCTTGGTAAAATAGCTGACCATCCGGTAAACAAACTTTTTGAACTCTTCCCAGGAAATCTTGACCTACCAGAGAAGTTGGCCAGCTTTAGCGAACTGGAAAATCAAGGGGTGTAGTTGGTCGGGTGCTTACGGGACAACATTGCCTTTCCCTTACCTTCGCCCCATGGCCAATTTAAAACCATATTTTTCTAAAACTCTCCGAGAAGCTGGCTGTGATGAAGCGGGGCGCGGTTGCTTGGCTGGGCCGGTGGTGGCTGCGGCGGTAATATTGCCGGAAGGCTGGAACCATCCCTTGCTGAACGACTCGAAGCTGCTGAGCCATACAGAGCGGGAATCCTTGGGGGCGATCCTTGAAAATGAACTGGAGCACTGGGCTGTGGCGTACGTGGACCACAAGGAAATAGATCGGATCAATATCTTGAACGCTTCTTTTTTGGCTATGCACCGCGCTGTAGATCAATTGATACAGCGGCCGGATTTATTGCTGATAGACGGAAACAGGTTCAACCCTTATCCTGAAATAGCCCATGCCTGCATCATCAAGGGCGATAGCAAATACCGCTCTATTGCGGCAGCATCGATATTGGCCAAAACCCATCGCGATCGCTTTATGGCCGAACTGGATCGGGATTATCCCGCTTATAACTGGGCGCAAAACAAGGGCTATCCCACCAAGGCGCATCGCGTAGCCATTGCCCAGCACGGAGCTTCAGCGCATCACCGGTTAAGCTTCAGGCTGCTGCCAAAAGTAGGTTCTTTCCAAGGCGGCTAGTGTAAACATTGCCTTGTGCAAAGCCTTTGGCAATAGGGGCGGGCTGCTCCGCCGCCCATGCATACCTTTGCAGGCTATAAGCGATCGAAATTGAAAAGAATAATCTTTGCTGTACTCTTGCTGTGTCTGGTGACGGCCGCCCTGGTGGGGTTTTACCTTACCTTCGATCGTACGGCTGCCGCTCCTTCCATCACGCTCAAGGCCATTCCGCAAAGTGCCGCCATGATATTGGAAACCAATGAGCTTGGCGAGATATGGCGCGATCTGTCCCAAACCAATATTATCTGGGAAGAGCTCAGGGCGACCGATCTTTACTTTCGGCTCGATGTAGCATTTCATGCACTCGACAGCCTTCTGGTAAATCAAAAAGAGCTGCGCGGCTATCTGGCCGATAAGCCTGCCGCGGTTTCCGTACATGTGTCGGGTGCGCGGAGCTATAGCTATCTCCTCAGCCTTCAGCTTACAAAAATCGCTGAACCGGAAGAGATCGATCGACTGCTTCCCAAGCTCTTCGGGGCTGGCACTTCCGTAAAAAAGCGCATGTACGATGGCGTGGCTATCTACACCTTCCAGCCTAAGATGCTCGATGATCCGCTGATTTATTTTCAATACGAAGGGCTTTTGGTGATAAGCCTATCATCCATATTGGCAGAAGAATCGCTGCGCGCATTGCTCAGGGATGGCTCTGTGCTTTCAAACCCATCATTCATGGATGTGAAAGAAACGCAAGGCCACGATGCCCGAGCCGAGCTCTACATTAATTATAAACAGCTCAAGAATATCTTGGCGCAATACGCAGGTGCCGGCAGCAGGGACGCCGCCTTCTTCTCACAGCCTTATGCCGAGTGGTCTGCATTGGATATAAACCTAAAGTCAAATGCTGTGGTGATGAACGGTTTCGTGCTCAGTCCCGATAGCAGTGATGCTTGGCTGGGCGCCTTTCGGGATAGTCCGCCCGTGGCTATGGAGCTGCTTGATTATATGCCTTCCAATACGGCGTACTTTGCGTTTTTGGGGTTTGATGACTTTCACAAATGGCGCCAAAGGCAATTGCTCACCTTGCAGCGCTCTAACCGGCGGTACTCACTTGAAAATGAAATTAAAAAATACGATGATGCCTGCGATTGCGATATCAGTGATCTGGCGCTTAGCTGGATAGGTAGCCAGGCTGTGGCTTTGATCACTGAGCCGGCTACCGATGAGTACGCCCAAAACCAATTGGCGATCTTCATGGCTGCCGATGGCGATAAGGCCGAAGGGAAACTGATCCTGCTGCATGAGAAATTGGCGAAAGGCGAAGCTCAGGCAGAAGCGTTTGGCGCGTACGAAATCTACCCGCTTCCGCTCGGTACTTTTTATGGCGCCGCGCTGAGCGAAGCCTTCGAAGGGCTCAAGGATCCTTATTTCACGCGGGTAGGTGACGCTATATTGATGGCCAACTCCATCAATGCGCTCCGAAATCTCTTAAATGGCCTTTCCACAAAAAACACATTGGTGAATGACGATGGTTTTGCCGCCCTGAGCGAGCAGATATCGGGGAGTTCCAACTTGCTCATCTATAGCTCGCTGGCCCGGTCGCCCTATATTTATCAGCATCTACTTGATGAAGAAAATGGTAAAGCTATTTTGGCGCAAGCCGAAGTGCTAAAAAAGTTTGAAGCTTTCATCTATCAGGTGAGCCACTATCGAGGCGATCTTTACTATAATAATATATACCTGAAGCATAATCCAGCTTATAAGAAGGAGACCAACTCACTCTGGGAACTTCAAGTGAAGAATACGGTGAGCCAGAAACCAAGCCTGCTTACCAACCACTATACCGATGCGCTCGAAATATTTCTGCAAGATGACAGTAACCGCGTCTATCTGATAAGCAATACTGGAAAATTGCTTTGGGAGCTTCCGCTCAAAGGCAAAATCACCAGCGATATACATCAGGTAGATGTGTATAAGAACGGCAAGCTTCAAATTCTCTTCAGCACCGCCACACAGCTATACCTTATCGATAGAAATGGGAATAACGTGGAGTCGTATCCGGTGAAGTTCAGTAAGCCTGCCAGCAATGGGGTTTCGGTAGCAGACTATGATAATAGCCGTGATTACCGCTTTTTTATCGGCCTTGCAGGGGGAGAAATATTGACCTATGATGTGAAAGGAAGTATAGTGGAAGGATGGGAGTATAGCGACCCTGATGGTGACATCGTTTCGCCCGTAAAGCACATTCGCATCAAGTCTAAGGACTATCTCTTTGCCAGAAATAGGGCTGGAGACATCCGCTTGCTGGATCGCAAAGGAGACCTACGTCAAAAGACCACCCAAAAGATTTTGGCTCCTGCCAAAGGTGAGCCACAGCTGGCACTTGGCTCAAAGATTACGGAATCATCGCTTTTTTATGTCGACTCGGCCGGCTACGCATATCGACAGGGGTTCAACGATCGGTTTGAGAAAATACGATTAACGGAAAAGGCTATTTTAGATTACGATTTTGCCGATCTTGATGGAGATGGATCATTGGATTGTGTGGTACTTAGCGCTACTTCGTTGCAGGCATTTAAGATGAGTGGAGCGATTTTGTTTTCGGTAGATCTGGCCGAAAGTCAGTCTTACAGCATTCAGCTCTTCTTATTTCCTAAGAATGCAGTTCGCATAGGCTTGACCGATCCACAGGCCGAACAGCTTTTGCTCTACGAAGCCAATGGAGCGGTGCGAAATGGTTTTCCCATCTATGGCAGTACGCCATTTGCCGTGGGCGACATGAACAGCGATGGGTATTTTAATCTCATCACGGCCGGCAAAGATGGTTTTATGTACGCCTACGCGATCGAGTAGGACAAGCCAGCGCAGCGCTATTTTGCGATCTTTTAAGGCTCATTGATTGTTTTCGCTCTTTGAATCTTCAAGCTCAGTATTGAGCCAAGCTTTCAGGTTTCGTGCATCGGCCGAGAGCATATAACGTGTTAGAAGCCAGAATAGAATGGGCACGAAAAAAACAGGGATGATGTCGGTAAAGCTCAGTTTTGAATTGGTCAAAGCGCTGGATAGAAGTATGCTAAGTACAGATATCAAGGCGAGAAAATTAAGCACGATCAAGAATATATTCATCTTTATGACCAGCTCTATCCTGCTCTCATTTTCTGCGCTTTTGAGTTCTATTCTAGCGCGCGACGAGAGCGGATTGAGCAACCAAAAGGCAGGCCGCACATTTGCATTGAGCACGGTGCCTTCCATCTTTCCGATCAATGGCTGGCGGCCGAATACCCAATCTTCATCAGTAAGGGCATTTTTCAAGATTTGCTCCACTTCATGGAGCGGTCGCGACGACGTGATACTCAAGTGATAGAAGAAAAGCTTTTGGAATAAGGCTTTAGCAGCATCCTTAAAAGATTCTATTTTCAAGATTTATGTATCGATTAACGGCTTTGTATAAGGCCGCGATCAATCCTTGACCCGCTCGCTGTACTCAGCCTTATGCGTATCAATCTTTATCTTATCGCCGATACCGATGAATAGGGGCACCCGCACTTCGGCTCCGGTATCTATCGTAGCGGGCTTCATGGTATTGGTGGCGGTATCGCCTTTTATGCCGGGTTCGGTATAGGTGACTTCCGCTTCAATAAATTGTGGTATTTCTACATTCAGTGGCACTTCTTCATCGGCATGATATACGATGGTGCACACCATGCCTTCTTTCAGGAATTGGGGCTGCTCTATGAGCGGTCCTTCTATAAATACCTGCTCAAAGGTCTCGGTATGCATGAAGTGGTAGCCACTATTTTCGGGGTATAGATATTGGTACGGTCGGTGCTCAATACGGATCACTTCGATACCATGTCCGGCAGAGAAGGTATGGTCTAAGACCTTGCCACTTTCGATATTGCGAATTTTGGTCCGCACGAAGGCTGGGCCTTTTCCGGGCTTCACGTGTTGGAAGTCGATCACGGTAAAGAGTTTTCCGTTATGCTTTATGCAAAGTCCGTTGCGTATATCTGATGTATTTGCCATTCGTATAATATTTGAGCTTCAAATGTAGCTAATTATGCCTTTTTGAAGCTTTCGATTTCAATAATCTGGTCACAGAAATAATATTCTTCTTCTTGCCGGTTAGATGCCACCACGATCAGGCGGTCGCCCCGATAGGTATCGATCATCGATTTATACCAATCCATCCCAGAGCGATCCAAGTTTGATAAAGGCTCGTCAAGAAGTATGGCGCCGACATTGCTCATTATCGCCAAGCCTAGGCGCAGCCGTTGCTTCATACCCGAAGAGAAAAATTTTACTGGCTTGTTGCGGGCGCTTTCTAAGTGTACCGCTTT
Organism: uncultured Cryomorphaceae bacterium; assembly: GCA_963836915.1. GTDB lineage: Bacteria > Bacteroidota > Bacteroidia > Flavobacteriales_D > Cryomorphaceae > Cryomorpha. Next base: position 3,633,381 of record CAWILH010000002.1, read on the forward strand.
CGCGAAATGGCTTACGTCTATTCCCGGAAGGGTCGGCTTCAGAGAAAAATGGAACTGCGCCATCTCATCAAGGGTGAGCTCTTCGTAAAGTTCTAGGTAGGGGCTGCAAAAGCTAAAATGCCGGTATGCTTCACTTTGTTTTATCGCTTCTCCGCTCAGCGCGTAAGTGAGCCGTCCAGTGCTCGGCGCTGCATAACCCAGTAATGTGCGCAGGGCGGTGCTCTTGCCTGAGCCATTGCCACCCACGATTACGTAGGCCGATGTGGGTTTGAGATGCGCCGTCCAGTTTTTGAATATCCAATCGCGGTTATAGCGCTTCCCGACCCTATCAAGCTTGATGTCAATCATTGCCAGGGCCGCGCATGATTCCCTTGGTCGACGCTTTAATGAAATTGATGATTTCGGATTTCTGCACGCTATCCGGTATCTGGGCTTCCATCGCGGCGAGGCCAATTGAGACGTTTTTGTTCTGAACGTAGATGAGCCGGTATGCATTTTCTATTTGGGCTATGGTGGTGTCATCAATGCCGCGCCGGCGCAATCCTATGGCATTTACTCCGGCATAGCGGAGTGGCTCGCGCGCTGCTTTTACATAAGGGGGCACATTCTTGCGCACCATCGAGCCGCCGGCTATAAAGGCATGCTTACCAATGGATAGGAATTGCTGCACGGCAACGATCCCTTCAAGTACAGCAAAGTCGTCTATCGTTACATGTCCGGCTATGGAAGCGGCGTTGGCTAGAATGCAATTATTCCCTACGGAAACGTCGTGACCAAGATGGGTGTATGCCATAAGCAGGCAGTTTTTTCCTACGCTGGTTTTATGTCGGTCTACGGTACCACGGTTTATGGTCACGCATTCGCGAATGGTCGTGTTGTCACCGATTTCGGCAGTGGTTTTCTCGCCCGAGAATTTTAAGTCTTGTGGAATGGCAGAGATCACTGCACCGGGAAAAATAATACAGTTTTTGCCTATACGGGCTCCATCCATAATGGTCACATTAGAATGGATTACGGTGCCATCGCCAATCTCGACATCCCCATGAATGGTGGTAAATGGGTCTATTGATACGTTATTTCCTATGCGCGCATCTGGATGTATACTCACCATTTCCCTTCCCATCAAACTTTATCTTTTATGACCTGCGCCATCAGCTCACCTTCCGAGACCACATTTCCATTCACATATCCCGTTCCGCGCATCTGCACTATGCCGCGCCTTATGGGAGCTATGAGTTCCAGTTTGAATACGATGGTGTCGCCGGGCATTACTTTGCGCTTGAATTTAACGCTGTCTATTTTCATAAAATAGGTGCTCCACTTCTCGGGCTCATCTACATTATGCAGCGCCAGCACACCACCGGCCTGTGCCATGGCTTCTATCTGAAGCACGCCGGGCATTACAGGATTTCCTGGGAAGTGGCCTTGAAAATAAGGCTCGTTGATCGTTACGTTTTTAATTCCGATCACTTCATTTTCGCTCAGCTCCAGTATCTTGTCGATCATCAAGAAAGGGTAGCGGTGTGGCAAGATGTTCATGATCTGGTTCACATCGTACACCCCTTCTTTTGAAAGGTCGAACTTGGGCGCTTGCTTCCGCTCATCTTTGATGAGCTGCTTTATTATTTTTGCGAATGCGGTATTGCCAGCATGTCCGGGCCTTGCGGCCAAAATATGCCCGCGAATGGGTTTGCCCACAAGTGCTAGATCGCCTACGATGTCGAGCAGCTTATGCCGTGCCGGCTCATTCTCAAACTTCAACTTTACCGTATTGAGCACGCCGATGCCTTCTACTTTAATGTCATCGTAATTCTTGCCGACCAGTTCGGCTATCTTTTTGTACTCTTCTTGCGGGCGCTCTTGCTCTACCAGTACTATAGCATTATCAAGGTCTCCGCCTTTTATAAGGTTGTTCTTGGCCAGCTCTTCTATTTCCCGTAAGAAAACAAAGGTGCGGCAAGCGGCTATTTCGGTCTTGAATTCAGAGATATCGTACATCGACGCGTGCTGTGTGCCAAGCACGGGAGAGTTATAATCTACCATTACCGTGACCCGAAATTCCTGTCCTGGAGTAGGCACTGCCAGCATTTCTACATAGCCGCGATCATCTTCGTAATATAGATTTTCCTTGAGTGTAAAATATTCGCGATCAGCATTTTGTTCTTGGTATCCCGCTTTCTCAATAGCATCGACGAATGGTTTGGCACTCCCATCCATAATGGGCACTTCAGGGCCATCGAGGGTGATAAGCGCATTGTCGATCTCACACCCATATATGGCCGCGAGCACATGCTCGGTGGTGTATACGCGCCCGCCGTTTTGCTCAAGCGTAGTGCCGCGCTGGGTGGTGATCACATGGTCTACATCGGCCTTGATCAGTGGCTTACCTTCCAGATCAATGCGCTGAAAAACATAACCGTGGTTTTCGGGTGCGGGATGGATACCAAGGGTCACCTTCTCGCCCGAGTGCAGGCCTATTCCTTTAAGCTCGATGGGCGCAGCAAGGGTACGCTGTTTAATGCTCATTCTTGATTTTGCTTTTTTAATTCGGTTATCTCGTCACGCAGCGCCTTCATTTCTTTCATGATACCGGGCAGGTTGCGGAATCCGACATAGGACTTCTTGTAATTTCCGATAGAAAAGGCGGGTGACCCTTGCACGATAGTCTTTTCTTCGGCTATGGTGCGGCCTATGCCACTCTGGGCAGCTATCATTGTGCCATCTGCTATTTTTATGTGGCCTACTATTCCCACTTGGCCGCCTATCATGCAGTTCTTTCCGATTTTAGTACTTCCGGCTATACCTGTTTGCGCTGCTATCACCGTATTCTCACCTATCTCTACATTGTGGGCTATCTGAATCAGATTATCGATTTTAGCTCCCTTGTGAATAATGGTGCTGCCTAGCGTGGCTCGGTCTATGGTGGTATTTGCACCTATCTCTACATGATCTTCTATGATCACATTGCCTATCTGGGCTACTTTTTGGTAGTTATTATCGCTGTTTGGCGCAAAGCCGAAACCATCTCCTCCTATTATGACCCCGGCATGTATCACACAGTGGGCACCTATCTCGCAGTCGGCCAGTATGCGTGCGCCGGGATGAATGAGCGTGTCCTTTCCAATTTTTACGTTTTCGCCTATATAGCTCTGTCCATAGATTTTCACCCGATCCCCGATTTTAGTATTTCCCGATACTACGGCCGCCGCTTCTATGTAGCAGTCTGCGCCCAGTTGAGCAGAGTCAGAGATTATGGCTCGGTCTGAAATACCTTTTTTATCATGTTTGAGCTGGTTATACATCTCCAGCAATTTGGCGAAGCTTGCGTAAGGCTCTGCCACCTTGATAAGCGTGCAGGTAGCGGGCACGGCTCTTTCTGCTTCAAAATCTTTGCCTACGATCACCAGGGTGGCTCCAGTGCTGTATATATGCTCTTGGTATTTAGGGTTGGCCAAAAAGGAAAGTGTGCCTTCCTTACCTTCTTCAATTTTGCTCAATCCGGATACTTCCGCATTGGCGTCACCAACTACTTCTCCTTCAAGAATTTGAGCGATTTGGGAAGCCGAAAATTTCATCGCTCAAATATATAAATTAATCTATATGGCTTTATTGGTGCGCTATCCATAGTTTTTAACTTCTTTTGGATAGTAAAGCACATATTTTTTGACCGCTTCGGCTTGCGCCAAAAGGGTACTGTTATCTGATGCATCGGCCAGGTCGGTAAGGTGTCCCGTTTTGGTCAATATGGTGATACGGTCGACTCCCGTCTCGTAGGCATGGTTTTCTACCTCGCTCACCTGAAAATAGTAGGGGAGTTCGCTTTGGCCAATGTTCAAGACCTTCATCGTTTCTTCGGCCATCTGCTTTACCTGGAGCTCATCAAAGGGGGTATTGCTCAAAATAACACGGTTCAAGTGTCTATTTAAAATACGGCGACATAGATCGCTCAGTATGGGGTCATCGTGATCGACCCAAGCCTTGATGGCTCCCATTATATCATAGTCATCGAGTTTTACGAAGGTCTCCAGTACTTCTTTCTTTCGGGTAAAGTCTATGATGGCATAGTCTTCATATAGAAAGAACCGCAGCGCGGGTGAGCCAAAAAGGGCATCACCACGGCGTGCACAAAACTTGGCGCGCATCAATATTTGAATGAGCACTTTCTCTGCGCTCACCACCGTTTTATGCAGGTATACCTGCCAGTACATGAGCCGGCGTGCTACGATGAACTTTTCGATGGAGTAAATGCCTTTTTCTTCGACCACAATCTGATTATTCACCACATTGAGCATTTTTATAATACGCTGATTGCTCACTACCCCTTCTGAAACTCCGGTGAAGAAGCTATCGCGTGAGAGGTAGTCGAGCCGATCCATGTCGAGCTGGCTGCTTACCAACTGATGCAAGAATTTCTTCTGGTACGCTCCTCGGAAAATTGCCAGGCCAAGGCTCAACTTTCCGTCAAAAATCCCATTGAGCCGCTCCATGAGCAGGCCGGAGATCACTTCGTGATTAACATTTTTTACCAAGGTAAATTCCAAGCTATGCGAGAAGGGGCCGTGGCCAATGTCATGGAGTAATATCGCCACCAATGCTCCTTCGTGCTCGGCTTCGGTGATGGGCACACCTTTTTCGCGCAGTGATGCGATGGCCATCTGCATAAGGTGCATGGCGCCAAGGGCATGGTGAAACCGGGTATGGTTGGCGCCGGGATATACAAGGTGCGACATACCCACTTGTTTTATTCGCCTTAAACGCTGAAAATAGGGGTGTTCAATGAGGTCGAAAATAAGGTCTCCGGGCACGGTTATAAAACCGTAGACCGGATCGTTCAGTATTTTTCGTTTGTTATGTGGCTCAAAAGGCGTTCCTTCACTCATTATTTCAGAAAGCTTGCACACTAAAGCCGTGTGAAAGTTGTTAATTGAATTCAAATGTAAGCCAATTAAGGCTTGCGCCAAAAATCAGCAAGAAACCTATGGCATCACGAATACTCTGGGCCGACGACGAAATAGAATTATTAAAGCCTCATGTGCTTTTTCTCAAGGAAAAAGGATTTGATGTGACGACAGTAAACAATGGGGGCGACGCGGTAGAGCTCGCCGAAGAAGAAAGTTTCGATATCATCTTTTTAGATGAGAACATGCCCGGGCTCTCGGGGCTTGAAACGCTGAGCCGCATCAAGGAGTTCAAACCCAATGTACCAGTGGTCATGATCACCAAGAGCGAAGAAGAAGCCATCATGGAAGAAGCCATTGGCTCCAAAATATCCGACTACCTGATAAAGCCTGTCAACCCCAACCAGATTTTGCTCAGCATTAAAAAGAACCTAGATAATAAGAAGCTGATCAATGAAAAGACCACATCAAATTATCAGCAGGCATTCCGAACTATTGGGATGACCCTCAGTGATAGGCTCGATGTAGAAGACTGGAAAGACCTGTACCGCAAGCTAGTATTCTGGGAGCTGGAGTTGGAGAGCGGTAGTGATGGTGTGATGGAAGAAGTGCTCACCATGCAGCAAACCGAAGCCAATGCCTATTTTTCAAAATACCTGAGTGAGAATTACATCTCTTGGCTCAATGAAGATAGCGATGACATACCCCTTATGTCGCACACCATTTTTAAAGAAAAAGTAGTGCCCCAAATGGATGAAGCGCCGCTCTTTTTGATATTGATCGATAACTTGCGCTATGACCAATGGAAGATCATAGAGCCGAAGCTCGCCGAATTTTATAGCACGGAACAGGAAGATATTTATTTCAGCATTCTGCCCACTGCCACACAATACGCGCGCAATGCCTTTTTTGCAGGCCTTATGCCGAGCGAAATTCAAAAACTCTATCCCAAGCTATGGCTGAATGATGAAGAAGAAGGCGGTAAGAACCTGCACGAAGAAGAGCTGCTAAACCATCAATTAAAGCGGCTCGGAAAGGATATTAAGACCAGCTATAATAAGATCACAAAGCTGGATGCAGGTAGAAAACTGGCCGATAATATCTCAAACCTGATGACCAATGATCTGAATGTGATCGTCTATAATTTCGTAGATATGCTTTCTCACGCGCGTACCGATATGCAGATGATACGGGAGCTGGCAGATGATGATTCGGCCTATAGATCGCTTACGCTTAGCTGGTTTGAGCATTCGCCTTTAAAGGCAATACTAGAAAATGTAGCTGCAAAAGGGGGCAAGGTGGTAATAACCACCGACCATGGAACGGTGCAGGTAAACGAGCCCATAAAAGTGGTAGGAGACCGTAATACCAGTACCAACCTTCGCTATAAGCAGGGTCGAAACCTTAATTATGATGCGAAGGATGTATTTGCCATTACCAAGCCCGAAGACGCTTTTCTGCCGCGCACCAATATGAGTTCATCCTATATTTTTGCCAAAGAGCGACAGTACCTCGTCTACCCTAATAATTATAATCACTTCATGCATTATTATAAGGATACCTTCCAGCATGGGGGCATATCGCTTCAAGAAGTCTTGATTCCCTTTGCGGTCTTAAAGGCCAAGTAGAATAGCTGGAATGAAGTATACCGCCGAGTCTATTTCTGACCTGCCGGCCATAGCAAAAGAGCTGCTGAAGCATGCAGGTAGCCACCGCATATTTGCTTTTTATGGTGCCATGGGGGCAGGAAAGACCACGTTCATACTATCCCTGATCAAGCTGCTCGGTGTGGCCGGAAAAGGGAGTAGTCCTACCTTTTCCATAGTGAATGAATACGCAGGCAGCGGCGACTTGTCGATCTATCATTTTGACTTCTACCGGATAGAAGATATTGAAGAAGCCTACGATCTGGGTTACGAAGAGTATTTTTTTAGCGGAAGCTATTGCCTTATCGAATGGCCGGAGCGAATAGAAGAATTATCGCCCGCAGAAACGGTTAAAATCACGATTGAATCGATCGGTGCACTTAGAAGAATAAAACTCGACTTACCTTTGTGAGCGCATTTTTAGTAAATTCAAATTTCTAAGGAAATCGGAAACCGGACATGATTAGCTCAAAAGAAGCGCTGAAAGCCTTGGCACGACAGGCATCCCTTCAGCCGCAAGAAGAATTGATGGAAGTTGGCGGGCGCAATAAGCGTCTCCAGATTGGAATCCCCAAAGAAACATCATATCAAGAGAAAAGGGTGGGACTGGTGCCCGATTCTGTGGCGGTGCTTGTAAGCAATGGCCATGAGATCGTGGTGGAAACACAGGCCGGAAAAAACTCCAATTTTGACGATCGTGCCTATAGCGAAGCAGGCGCCAAAATAGCCTACGACCGAAAAGAAGTATTTCAATGTGACCTGGTGCTAAAGGTTGCCCCACCCAGCACCGATGAGATCTCTATGATGGGGCATAAGCAGACTCTTTTTTCTGCACTCCAGCTAAGTGTCCAGCCCCGAGATACCTTGAAGAAGCTCATGGAAAAGAAGATTTCGGCGATCGCTTGGGACTATATTCAAGATGAAGAAGAAAAGTACCCTGTGGTGCGGGCCATGGGCGAGATTGCTGGCAATACCGCCGTGGTAATAGCGGCCGAGTACCTAAGTATGGCCAGTAAGGGTCAAGGTCAAATGTTTGGCGGCATCTCGGGGGTGGCTCCTACCGAAGTAGTGATCATAGGTGCGGGTACCGTGGCCGAATACGCTTGCCGCGCAGCCTTGGGTTTTGGGGCGTCGGTAAAGGTTTTCGACTTTTCAATATACCGGTTGCGACGTCTCCAGAACGATTTGGCACAGCGGCTTTACACTTCGGTAATCCAGCCCGAAGAGCTGCGCAGGGCACTGGCATCGGCAGATGTAGCGATCGGAGCACTGCGCAGCAACGAGGGTCGCACCCCTACCGTAGTGACCGAGTCTATGGTAGATGGAATGAAGGAAGGCTCAGTGATCGTTGACATCAGCATCGACAAGGGCGGCTGCTTTGAGACCTCCGAGGTAACCAACCATACGCATCCTATTTTTGTGAAAAATGGCGTGACCCATTATTGCGTTCCCAATATTGCGAGCCGTGTGAGCCGAACAGCTTCCATCGCTTTGAGCAATATCTTTACTCCCCTGATTCTCAATATCGGTGAGCATGGCGGTTGCTCCAGCTTGATAAAGCAAAATATGGGTTTTCGGCATGGGGTTTATCTTTACAATGGTACCCTCACGAACGAATCGCTCGGTGAAGCGTTTAACTTACCGTATAAAGATATTGACCTTTTATTTGCAGCGTTTTAAATGACTTTTGGCCGTAGACTTCGACTCTATATTCTCGGTGTCCTGATGGGATGCCTTATGGTAGTATTCTTTTTTCAGGGCAGGCTTTCGATATTGACCGATTGGATGCCAAACAACAGGGTTTTGCTCCGGCTCCAGCAGACTGATGCGCTCTATACCGATGTGGCGCTATGCGAATTGCGATGCATCGATCTTGATACTGCCCACGTGAGCGCGCTCAAGGCCGATGGGGATGTACAGTTCAATCTCAGCGATACCCACAAAGAACCTAAAACCTACGTGGTAGATGCCGTGGTAAAAGAAAAAAAAGTGAGAATGACTTTTCTGGCTGCCGATTCTTCATCTACACTCTTAGGAGCAAAATTGGTCGAAGATGTGGTGCTTTGCGATTGTGAATAAAAGCTTGGCTTCTGGGAAGTAAGTGCTTTTGACCTGAATGCTAGATCAAGGGTCGAACTAGTCTTATTTGATCATTTAGACATGTTGGTCAACCAAGATCGCATTGCCGTCAGGATCGATCACCACAAAACTCGCTGCTCCGCTTCCCTTCTCGTCTGCTTCGGTCTGTAGCGTCAACCCTTCCGATTTAATTTTTGCTTGAATTTTTCGCACATCTTCGAATTTCTCAAGCGTTTTTGCATCTTCATCCCAGCCGGGGTTAAAAGTCAACATATTATTTTCAAACATTCCTTGAAACAGCCCAATGAGTGCGTTTCCGTTTTTCATAATAAGATAATTTTGCTCCATTGCGCCACCGAAGGCCGAGAAGCCGAGCTTTTCATAAAATGTTTTTGATTTGGCCAAGTCTTTTACTGCCAAGCTGATTGAGAATGCCCCTAATTTCATTTGTTTTGCGGTTATGGATTTTCGTGAAGTTAATAATCTGAGTTCAATTCTAATTTGTATTCAGGTCAGCTGTCCATAGGTTAAGTTAATCCAATGGGATGATGTATGGAAAGTCCACCTTCGAATGTGAAGCGAAAACCATGAAATCTTGAAGGCATGGAATGAGTGCGTGGATCAAAAAAAAATCTCATGCCTTGTATTTTCCTTTCTTTAGCCCGCTAAAACTTGAAAAGTTAGCTTTAGGGATCGATTTTTAGTAGAATATATGGCTCCGTTTAAAACCTAATGTAGGTTGATGGTTCTCATTTTCGGGGTGTGGAGCAGATATTGCCAAGTTTTGATAAAATGGTGAATTTTTTGATCAAGTCAGTCGCCCAAGCGTTTTATGGTAGGGCTGATCGTAATCTTGAAAATCTGCCTTAACAGTTCCTTTCGTAACTTGCCAAAGATTTGAATTTCCACATAATAAAAACATAAAATCAATGACAAAAATGACGCTGAATACTTTACAATTTAATGCACTTGTACTTTTTCTGATCGGTCTTTTTAGCGCAAGCTGCGGCAACGCCAATCCTGGAACGAAGACTGAAGGCGATAAAGCCGATACTGCTGTAAAATCAATGGCGATAGCTACTGCCGAAGAAAAAAATCAAGATGGTATCGATGCTACGGCCACGGCTTATTTCGCGAGTGGCTGTTTTTGGTGTGTGGAAGCAGTTTATGAGAGTGTTCAAGGCGTGGGCGAAGTAGTGAATGGCTATGCCGGTGGCCATACCGAAAACCCTACTTACGAAGAGAGCAACACAGGCGAGACGGGACATGCCGAAGCGGTGAAAGTGATGTACGACCCTTCGGTCATAGATTTTGCAACCCTCGTGGATGTATACTTCGGATCGCAAGACCCTACGCAGGTCAATGGACAGCTCGACCGGGGTTCACAATACCGCTCCATTATTTTTTATGAGAATGATGAAGAGAAGGCCACCATCGAAGAAAAAAAGAAGGCCTTGGCCAAAGAGCTTGATGAAGTGATCGCCGCTGAGGTAATGCCCTTTGAGAAATTTTGGGTAGCCGAAGACTATCACCAGAACTATGAAAGACTGCATCCGGAGAGTGGATATATCCAGTCTGTTTCCATTCCAAGGTTGAACAGGTTCAAGAAAAAATTTCCGGAATTATTGAAACAAGGAGGGCATTGAGCAGAGCAGCACTGATAATGTCAGCCTAATTTCAATGATCTATTCAAAACTTAATTTGAGCCTATTCTAAAATCGCCTCCACCACAGGATGTCCTGTAGCACCGCTCGGCAGCGGTATTCCAAACATCATGGAAAGGGTAGGGGCGATGTCGCGGATATGGGTCTCCCGGAAGGTTTTGCCTGCTTTTACCCCTGCCCCAAAAAAGAGCAGCGGCACGTGGCTGTCATACGTCCAAGGTGTGCCATGGGAGGTGCCGGTGGGGCCATAATCGAGCCAGCCACTATTGATCACCCATACCACATCGCCGGCCAGTTTCGGGTAGAGCCCGCGCTTCAAGTTTGACATTGGAAATTCGCTGGCCGCGCCCCAAAGGATCTGCTCTGCGGGATAGGCTGCATACACTCCCGGAAACATGGTGAACCTTCTGGCTACTTCTTCGCAGAGATCATCAAGTTCGAGATCGGCTTCGGCAATCTTGGCGCGGTCAAAAAAGATGGTATTTCCTTCTATTTCTTCGATAAGCTCCATTCCCAAAGGGGAGATTTCTTCAAGGATGCTTTTGAAATATTTTTTGGCATTATCGGTATCAATGTATCCGCCTGGCAGCTTTCGGTCTATATTGTATTGCGATACTTCGGCCGCACCGTGATCGGCCGTTAAGAAAACGGTATAGTTGCCTTTGCCGACCTTGGCGTCAAGTAGTTTTAAGAATTTCTCTAGATCGGCATCGAGTCGTAGATAGGTGTCTTGCACTTCAATAGATCGCGGCCCGTAGGCATGTCCCATATAGTCAGTGCTGCTCAGGCTCAAGGCCAAAAAATCGGTGATGGCATCTTCTCCCAAGCCTTCTGCCGCAATGGCTGCCGTGGCCATCTCGAAGCATATCGAATTGCCGAAAGGAGTGACTTTCACCAGGTCTAGATTTCCATTGGCAGGAGCCAGCTTCTTCAAATCTCTTGGAAAAACGGCGGCATTCTCATCGGCCATCACCGTTTCGTAAGGATTATCATCAGGTAAGCTGGACATATATTTCTCTATCGGCAAGAGGGTAGTCCAGCCCCCGTCGATATATTTTTGAGCCATTCCCTTGGCGTTGAAATCGTTCACCCATTTTGGCAGCGCTTCCATATAAAAGGAGCTGGTGATAAAATTCCCGTCCGAAAGCCAATATGCGGCATTGGCCAAGTGGCCTGCTGGCAAAATAGAACCGCGGTCTTTCACAGAAACCCCGACCACCTTGCTCCTAAAATTCCAAAACATACGGAGCTCATCCGTTATGGTGGTGGTCTTTAAGTTTTTGGGGCTCATTTGGCCATCTGCATTTTGAGCGCCTATGGTGCGCACGGAGCGATCTTCGGCACAGTAAACCTTTTCTTTGGTGGTAGGATCGTACCAATTATTACCTGCTATGCCGTGTACGGCCGGAGTGGTGCCCGTGTAGACCGATGCGTGTCCTGGCCCTGTGGTGGTGGGCATATAGGAAAAATGATTATTGCCGGCATAAAACCCTTCGCGCCTGAGCCGTTTGAAACCACCATCGCCGTAAAGATCGTCATAGCGCAATAGCAGCTCACTTCGCATCTGGTCCACTACGATGCCTACGATCAGTTTTGGCTTGCCCTCCGCAGACTGGGCTGATGCCGATATGCTTAGAAATAGAAAGGGTAACGTGTAAATAAACTTCATTGCATCTGCCTTGTGAGTAGCATTAAAATAAGCAGGCAAGATACGATGCTCACCGCAATATTCAGTCCTGCCCACATCCATTTTCCTTGCTGCACAAGCAATAAAGTCTCGTAACTGAACGTAGAAAATGTGCTGAAGCCACCACAGAAACCTATGATCAAAAAGGGGATCCAATATCCTTGCAGTTGCTCCTTGCCGAGTGCGAGCAGGGCAAAGCCCAAAACCGCGCAGCTGGCCACATTTGCCAAGAGCGTACCCCAAGGAAACGCCGTGGGAAAAGCCATAAGTGCCAATCTGCCCACCAGATAGCGCAATACGGAGCCCAAACCACCACCTACGAATATGACCAGCAGTATTTTCATTCGCGTCGAAGCAGAAAGCGCTTAAACAGTAAATAAGTGAAATACCCTATAAAGGCTCCGAGAAGGGAACCCACCAATATATCAGATGGGTAGTGCACTCCCAAATATACACGGGTATAGCTGATCAAGCCCGCCCAGACGATGAGCCACGGAGCGGCCTTTTTAAAGTTCTTTCGCACCAGCAAGAATACGAAGGATGAGATGCCAAAAAAATTGGTGGCATGGGATGACACAAAGCTATAAAGCCCGCCGCGGTAGTCGTTCACAATATGAACGAGATGGCCGTACTCCACATTTCGCGAAGGCCGATAGCGTTTAAAAACTTCTTTAAAAAGCTCTACGGAGATACGGTCACATAGCGTTACGATCACGACAATACCCAATAGCGACCAGAGAAAAACTTTCCAATCGTAAGTTTTGATGATCATGTAGGCGATCAGAAAATAGACCGGCAGCCAAAAGATGGCTTTGGTCATATAGTGCATAGGCTGGTCAAGCCAAGGTTGATGCAGGCCATTGAGCTGGAAGAAAAATTCTATGTCTATTTTTTCCAGCCAGTCTATCATATTTTTTTGTTGAGGTGAGACCAGATCAAATCTTTCAAATCGTCAAGCCCCTTTTGGGCCACCGAAGAAATAAATACGAAGGGCAGGTCGGGCAGGTCGGGAATGATCTCTGCCTTGAGCTCTTCGTCCAGCAGGTCGCTTTTGGTGATGGCAAGCAGGCGCTCCTTATCAAGCAACTCTGGGTTATAGGCTCGAAGTTCACCCATGAGCACTTCGTATTCTTTGGCTATATCGGAACTATCGGCGGGCACCATAAACAGGAGCAGGCTATTTCGCTCTATATGTCGCAGGAATCTTAGCCCCAGCCCTTTGCCTTCGCTGGCGCCTTCGATAATGCCTGGTATATCGGCCATTATAAACGATTGGTTATCGCGGTGGGCGACGATACCAAGATTTGGTACAAGGGTGGTAAAGGCGTAGTCGGCTATTTCTGGCTTGGCGGCGCTTACTACCGAAAGCAAGGTTGACTTCCCTGCATTGGGAAGGCCTACCAAACCGACATCAGCCAGCACTTTAAGCTCCAAAATCCGCCAGTCGTCCTCGCCCAGCTCTCCGGGCTGTGCAAAACGGGGGGTCTGCATGGTGCTGCTCTTGAAGTGAGAGTTTCCCTTACCACCGCGGCCACCGGGCAGTAAAATAAATTCTTGGTCGTGCTCGGTTATTTCTATGATGGCTTCTTTGGTCTCGGGGTCTCTAGCTACGGTGCCCAGCGGGACTTCTAAGTAGACATCTTCTCCAAAGGCGCCAGTGCTGGTCTGCTTGCCGCCGCCGCCGCCATCTCCTGCCTTTACGTGTTTTTTGTACTTAAAATGTAAAAGTGGCCCACAAGTTTGAATTGCCACGTAAAATCACGTGCCCCCCGCGGCCGCCGTCCCCACCGTCGGGGCCGCCCTTGGCAGTCCAGTTATCGCGGTGCAGGTGCCTAGAGCCGGGGCCACCATTGCCAGATTTGCAATGGATCTTTACGTAGTCTACAAAATTGCTATTTGCCATGCTGCTCTACTGCGTCGTATAGCCTTGCGCTTATTTCATCAATTGTGCCCATACCTTCTATTTCCAAGAGTTTATTTTGCGCTTCGTAATAGGCAGCCACAGGAGCTGTCTCACGCTGATATACCGCTATTCGGTTTTCGATCACTTTTGGGTCGGCATCATCTACGCGGCCGCTCGTTTTTGCGCGGTTCAGGAGCCGTTTTTTGAGCTCAGCGTCTTCCACTTTTAGCGAAAGCATGAGGCTTATCTTATCACCTTTCAGCTCAAGGAAATGATCGAGCGCCTTGGCTTGTGGCTTCGTACGCGGAAACCCATCAAATATAAAACCATAGGCTTCGGGATGTTTGTTCACTTCGGCTTCCAGCATTTTGATGGTCACTTCATCTGGCACCAGATTACCGGCATCCATATAGGTTTTGGCCAATGTGCCCAGCTCGGTATTGCCTTTAATATTCCTTCTGAAAATATCGCCGGTAGAGAGGTGTACTAAGTTGAACTTAGTCTCAAGCCGCTCTGCTTGCGTTCCTTTTCCGGCTCCCGGGGGGCCAAAAAGCACCAGGTTAATCATAGTTTAATTTTGAATTTGGTAAATATCGTTCAGGTTTCGACCCTGACCATCGTAGTCGAGGCCGTAGCCCACTACAAAGAGATTTGGGATCTCAAACCCTATATAATCAATTTTATAATCGCCCTGATAGGCTTCCGGCTTGTAGAGCAGTGAAGCTATTCTGATACTCTCCGGCTTCATGGCCTTCATCTTGGTCATTAGGTACTCAAGGGTATTGCCGGTGTCCACGATGTCTTCGACGATTACGATATGCCGGTTTTCGACGATATTGTCGAGGCTTATCAGCTCGTTTATTTCGCCCGTGCTTTCCGTACCTCGGTAAGATGAAATTTTAACAAAATTAATTTCGCATTCGATTTCCACGTATTTGAACAGGTCTGAAGCAAAACGGAAGGAGCCATTTAATATACCCACGAAGAGTGGGTTCTTGCCTTCCAGGTCGCTCGTAATAGCAGTGGCAAGCTGGCTTACCCTATTTTCGATCTCATCGGAAGAGATGTAGGTGTCGAACTGCTTTTGGTGCAGGGAGATAGATTTCATTTTTGGCAATTTCGATGGGCGAAGGTAATGATTTAGACCACCAAAGGCATAGTTTGATTTTGCTTGCTTCCGCAAAAGGCTAAGTTCGACACCTCCATTTAATTTATGCCATGAAAATTTGCGCTTTTTCACTCTTCTAATCCTTCCTTTTTGGCTTCGGCCAATATAGCACTCCCAAAACCGGTAAGCGGGTTACGCTCGATGATCTTTTGGCAGAAAGCGATGGTGCGCTCTGCTTCGAAGAAGGGATTTATCGCCTTACAGAGTCCCTTACCATTAGTGGTCTTGACACCTTGGAAAGGTATGATGTTGCCGACGTTCAGATCACTGATACGGCAATTATAATCGGAGCCGGAGATGGGATATCCAAGCGTTCGTGTTCTCCAATCGGCTCGATGGCGGCGCTCACTGGCCGCGCATAAGATTTGAAGAAACGGGCACTGTTACAATGGAAGGGGCCAGCTTTACATTTGGTGGAGGCATCCGGGTGCTTACGCCAAATTTTGAAATGGTAGACTGTACGATCCGTTTTCAAAGCACCGAAACTTCCAGCGGTGGTGCCCTGGGATCTCGTCTGGCTGGCCGCATAGAAGCAATTGCACCTTTCAGGAAAACGAAGCCGCTGCCATATTTAGTTCGGCAAATATTCCAGGGGCACCGCAGATTTTAAATTCAATTTTCATTTCAAACGGGATGGCCAACCAGAATAGGCTCCAAATTAACCTGAATCCATCTGGAAGCGATACGACGCGCATAATCGGCAATATGGTGCTGGGTGACGAGCTAAATACGATGGTCGATGGCATAAGCTGTTCATCTCTTTTGGGGGGAGAGTCGCATGCCATTATTAGCGATAATGAAGGATTTGAAAACCGATATGGAATCACCAGTATCGGTGGCAACGTATTCACGCTCATGCAAGGTAATATCATTGAAGGAAATTCTATTCAGGGCGATCCTTTTCTTGGTGGAAGCGGAATAAACATCAATGGTGCAGGAATGAATTTTCACACTGTCATCAATAATGAAATCCGCGATAACCTTTGGGGATTCATCCTACAGGGCGATGCCATGTCCACGATGGGCGATACCACCGCTGGAGCGATTGGTGCCGGTACCAATACTTTTTCAGATAATGAAAATGACGGCGTAGCTTATGCACTGTTTAATAATACGCCCAATGCCACAATGGCGCAGGGCAATTGCTGGATCGAAGGCCAGGAATCTACGCGTGAAGGGATAGAAAATCTAATATCACATCAAATGGATGATGAAGCACCCGGTTTGGTAGATTTTTCTGCACCGCTTTGCGCATTGATCACCGCTACGGCCAGAGATATTTTTGAATCGGAAATCAAGCTCTTACCCAACCTAGCGCACGAAAAACTTTGGATCGAAAGGCCAGGGTGGGCTACCCAAATCATATGGTTTGATATTGCCGGAAGGCCAGTGCTCCAGCACACCTTAAAGGGGGATGCCGAAACCGTAGCGCTCGATGTTTCACAGCTCCCAGCGGGTATTCACGTCGCCATTATCAAATGCGGAGACTAGTCAGCAGCCCGAAAACTGATCATTGATTAAGCCAAAGGAAGCCGCGGTTTCTTGAAAATTTACCCTAAAAAATGGTAGATAGGATCAGCCGCTTATCTTTGCGCCATGCCAAAAAAACCTTACGATAAAAATTTTAAGCTAGGCGTCTTGGGCGGCGGACAGCTCGGCAGGATGCTGCTGCAAGAAGCCATAAACCTAGACATCAAGCTATCGGCAATCGATCCAAATGGGCAGGCGCCCTGCCACGCCATAGTGCACGATTTTCATACGGGCGATTTTAATGATGCGCAGACCGTGATCGATTTTGGGCGCGGTCTTGATGTGGTAACGGTTGAGATAGAACATGTGAGCATAGCCGGGTTGAAAGCCCTTGCGGCAAAAGGCGTTAAAGTATTTCCGCAGCCCGAACTGCTTGAAATTGTGCAGGATAAGGGCTTGCAAAAGGAATTTTATACCCAGCACGACATCCCCACGGCGCCCTATAAATTGGTGGCCGATAAGGCAGGGCTTTTAGAGAATCTCGACCTGCTACCCATCGCTCAAAAGCTTCGAAAGGGCGGTTATGATGGTCGAGGGGTGGCGGTTTTGAAGTCGGAAGCCGATCTTGAAAAAGCATTTGATGCCCCTTCTGTGCTGGAGCAATTTGTAGATTTTGAAAAAGAGCTGGCAGTAATCGTAGCACGAAATGAAGATGGAGAGATCAAGGCTTTTCCGGCAGTAGAATTGGATTTTAATCCGGAGCTCAATTTGGTGGAGCTGTTATTTGCTCCTGCCGATATACCTCCTGAGCTTGAACAAAAAGCTGTCGCGGTGGCCACCAAAACTATAGAAGCCTTTGGCCTCGTCGGTATATTGGCCGTAGAGCTATTCCTTACCCAGTCGGGCGAAATACTGGTCAATGAAGTTGCACCCCGCCCGCATAATTCGGGGCATCATACCATCGAAGCCAACATAACTTCGCAGTACGGACAGCACCTTCGTTCTATCTTAAACCTTCCGCTGGGCGATACCGCACTCATCCGGCCCGCAGCGATGGTCAATCTATTGGGCGAAGCTGGCCACACGGGATCTGCGGTGTATGAAGGTCTTGAAGAAGCCTTGGCCATGCCAGGGATTTACGTGCACCTTTATGGAAAGTCGGAAACGAAACCCTTCCGCAAGATGGGGCACGTGACCATTACCGCGGCCACCGCTGATGAAGCGCGGCGAAAAGCACTACACGTAAAATCATTGATCAAAGTAAAATCGGCATAGCATGGTAGGAATAATAATGGGCAGTAAAAGTGATCTTCCGGTGATGCAGGAAGCAATAGATGTATTGGGCGAACTAGGGGTAGCCTGCGAGGTGGAAATCGTATCGGCACACCGCACGCCCGATCGGATGGTTGCTTACGCAAAAGAAGCGGAAGGGCGGGGCATACGCGTGATCATAGCCGGTGCCGGCGGCGCAGCCCACCTGCCAGGTATGACGGCTTCTATCACTGTACTGCCGGTGATCGGTGTACCGGTCAAGAGCCGCAATAGTATGGATGGATGGGACTCTGTGCTCAGCATATTGCAAATGCCTGCGGGGGTTCCCGTAGCTACCGTCGCCCTCGATGGTGCAAAAAATGCAGGAATACTCGCAGCGCAAATTATGGGCGTAGCCGATGCCGGTATCAGAGAGCGCATCGGATCGTACAAAGAAGCGCTGAAAGCCAAGGTTTTGGATTCAGCGAAGGAATTGAAAGCTTCCCGTTCGTAGATTTTGCGTTTTAGGTAGGCAGTTTGGCTTTTCAGCAAATAGCCTAATTCTCCAAATGAGCCAGTTCGCGTGCGATATTGGCCTTGGCCGAAAGCTCAAATTTTGAATGGAAGATGTTGGTTTTGAAAATTTTTTCCAGCGCCAAGAAATGAGCTAAGACCTTATTCCGGACGGGTTTATAGAGGAAGTCGGGATAGATCGAATACTCTTTTCTGATCTTCTTAAAATAAGCTTCATAGTCATCCCAAGGCCTGCCCAGTATGCTCAGGTCGGCATCGGTGAAAAGATTTGTATCGCTATCGGGAGATTTTTGATGAGACTTCGTGGCGATTATCTGTGCGGCACATTTCGATCTAGATTCTTCGGGCACGCCGATTTCTTCCATTCTTCTCATTGCCAGCGCGGCGCTACGTTCTTCATTATCCGTTTTGCGGGCATCGTAGATCGCATCGTGGTAATATAGGGTAAATAGAATTACTTCCCTATCGTTCAACTTTTTGCGGATCTCATCGAGTTGCGTAGAGATGTCTTCTAAATGTGACAAGGTGTGGTAATGCCTTTTTTTACTGCTGTAATTTCTTTCTATTTCCGTCCAGAGCTTTTGCTTGAGGTTTTGATCCGTTGTATATTTTGAAAGAAGGCCGAAGAAGTTTTTTTCGAGTGTCATGACAGTCTATTGCTCCAGCTCTACATTGGTTTCGGAGATAATGTAAAGCGGTCTTTGAAGGGTGTTCCTATTTATCCTGCTGATGTACTCGCCTATTATTCCGATGGATATCAGTTGCACCCCGCCTATGAACATAGAGCTTATAATGAGCGATGTCCAGCCGGTGATGGTGCGGTGTATTACGAAATGGGAGTAGATGGCAAAGATGATAATCACAAAAGAAAGCGCCGAGATGCCAATGCCGAGCTTGCTAACGAAGAGCAGCGGCTGATCAGAAAAACTCGTAATCCCATCCATGGCAAAGCGCATCATTTTCCCAAAGGAATAGCCTGTGGTGCCGTGCTTCCGTTCATCTCGGTCAAAAAGTACATAGGTTTGGCGAAAGCCGAGCCACGCTATCTGACCACGAAGAAATTTATTCTGCTCGGGCATTTTTTTTAGGTATTCTACCACCTTTCGGTCTATAAGCCGGAAGTCGCCGACATCCATAGGAATATCTATAGAAGTGATTTTCTGCAAAGTGCGGTAGAACATCTTGGCTGTAGACTTTTTGAAAAAGCTTTCTCCCTTTCGCTGTGCACGCTTGGCATACACCACTTCATATCCTTTTTTATAGGTCTCATAAAGTTTGGCAATAAGTTCGGGCGGGTCTTGCAGGTCGCCATCGATGATCACTATGGCCTGCCCTTGGCACAGATCGAGCCCGGCGGTGACGGCTATTTGATGACCAAAATTCCGACTAAAATTTACGTAGCGAACCTTGGTATCGTTTTGGCTCAAGCCAATGAGCGCTTCCAGTGAGCGATCCTTGCTGCCATCGTTTACGAATAGGATTTCGTATCTGGCGGTGATGGTTCTGGCAGTGGCGGTAAGTCGCGCGTAGAGTTCATCTATTATTTTTTCTTCATTGTAGATCGGCACTACGATGGAAAGCTCTGTAGAATTACTGGCTTTGTTTTTAATCACTATTGATAAATTTCTACTTCCATAAAAGAAGTTCGGGTTTAAAGCCGTGAAATTATAGTTTTTTTAGCGTTCAACATCTTCGTGATCCTGATAGGTTTTTCCTCTTCGGTAAAGCTGCTCAGCTTGGCGGGTGCGATGCTGCTG
The DNA here is from genome assembly GCA_963836915.1 of uncultured Cryomorphaceae bacterium. GTDB lineage: Bacteria > Bacteroidota > Bacteroidia > Flavobacteriales_D > Cryomorphaceae > Cryomorpha. Next base: position 3,653,438 of record CAWILH010000002.1, read on the forward strand.
CCGACTTCATAACCTAAACTTAATATTGTGAAATGAAGAATTAACTTAGATTCGTAGTTTTTGCTATTTAGCCAATCGTGAAGCGACTAGTTTTATTTCTTTTTTGCATTCCGCTGTATTGCAACGCCGGCGGTGAGAATGACCCTGTAGGAGCGCGGGCGGCGGCTATGGCCAATGCTGGATTGAACTTCACAGATATTTGGAGCATCTACCATAATCAGGCTGGGATAGCCCATCTCAATAATTTTTCGGCAGGTGCCTTTTACGAAAATCGCTTTTTGATAAGTGATCTGGCCTTCGCAGGTGCTGCGGTAGCCATGCCCCTGGGCAATGGCGCCATTGGCCTAACCTATTCCAATCTCGGTTTCAGCGCCTATAATGAAGGTAAATTAGGTCTTGCTTATGGCCTAAAACTTTCCGATGCGCTATCGATTGGGGTTCAGCTCAATTATCACAGTTTCAATATCGCCGCAGAAGATCATGGCAGCAGGGGAGCGCTCACCGCCGAGGTAGGTTTTCAGCTCCAGATTTCGAAAAACGTGAGCTTGGCAGCGCATATTTTCAATCCTACCCGCACGCAGTTAAATGATTTTGTCGATGAACGTATTCCCACGGTTTTACGCATCGGCGCTTCCTATAAGATAGCCGAAGACCTTAAGCTCACCGGCGATGTGGAAAAAGACATCGATGCCGACGCGCTTTTTAGAGCGGGTATCGAGTATCAACCTGCCGATAAATTTTATCTGAGAATGGGTGCATCGAGCAATCCGAGCCTTTTCGCATTTGGGCTGGGTTTAGATTTTGATACGTTCCGATTTGATTTGGCAACGACCTATCACAGTGTGCTGGGGTATTCGCCACAGGTATCGCTCACTTATTCACCTTCCAAAAAATGAAAAGGGGAGCGCTCTTCCTGATGGGCATTTTCTTGGCCCTTTTCGCGGAAGCGCAGAAAAACGATGAAGAAATAGACCGTGCCAGCATCATCGAGCAGCGCATAGAGCAGATCGCCGAAGCATCGGAAGATGAAGATCTGGATTATAATACCCTTTTTGAGAAACTCTCCATTTATCTTGATTTCCCGCTCAATTTGAATACGGCAACTGTAGATGATCTTTACGGATTGGGATTTTTAAGCAATTACCAGATCGGACAGCTGCTTGAATACCGCGAGGAATACGGAATGCTTTTTTCAATTTACGAGCTTCCATTCATCGAAGGGTGGGATGTACAGACGGCACAGCTTATCGAGCCATTCGTTCGGGTGGCTCCCAATGAAGGCGGGGAGAGGATAACGCTGGAAAAAATGCTCGGTTACGGCAAGAATGAAGTGGTGCTGCGCTGGCAGAGCGTGCTTGAAGATCAGGCCGGCTATCTCCCCGCCACTGCGCAAGAGCTTGAAGATAACCCAAATGCGCGCTATCTGGGTTCGCAGGACAAGCTCTACGCTCGCTACCGCTACCGCTATGGCGATCGTATCAGCTTTGGCTTCACCGCCGAAAAAGACAATGGGGAAGAGTTTTTTAAAGGCTCACAGCCCAATGGATTCGATTTTTATTCGGGGCATCTTTATTTGAAAGATTTTGGCGCAGTAAAGCAGTTGGCCATCGGAGATTTTCAGGCCCAGTTTGGCCAAGGGCTCACCTTTTGGTCGGGGCTGGGCTTTAACCGCAAGAGCTCGTTTAGTGTGAGTACTGCTCAAGCCGGTGGAGGGATCGGTCCCTACACGTCTATCAATGAAAATCTTTTTTTGCGCGGGGCAGCAGCCACCGTAAATCAAGGGCGCTTTGATGTTTCGCTTTTCTACTCTGGCAAGCGGATAGACGGCAACGTGATCGAAGATGATTTTGACACGCTCTTGGTAGATCAGCCTGCTGTGCTGGTCACATCTTTTCAGGAAAGTGGCTTTCACCGCACAGCCGCCGAGTTGTCCGATAAGAATTCTATTTTTCAGCAACATTATGGCGGTAATCTGACCTATAACCATCGGGGGCTCCATGTAGGATTTACCGCAGCGCACATGAAGCTGGACGGAGCCATAAACCGGACTGCTCAAGAGTATAGCCAGTTTCGGTTTAGCGGCGATAATAATACCGTGATGGGTGCCGACTACGCTTGGAAAATTCGCAATTTCTTTCTGTTTGGCGAGACTTCGCGCAGCGCCAATGGCGGGCTGGCCACTTTAAATGGTTTGAACATCACCCTAAATCCGCGTCTTAGCGTAAATGTGACGCAGCGCCATTACGAAAAGGATTTTCAGTCGGTGGCTTCGGTGGGTTTTGGCGAAAGCTCAAGCATAGAAAATGAGAGCGGGGTATACCTTGGCATCGAGTTCAGGCCATTCAAAAAATGGAAGCTCAACGCTTTTTACGATCAGTTTAAATTTCCGTGGCTGCGCTATCAGACCGATGCGCCATCGGAGGGCTATGATTTTTTTGCACAGCTCGAATATCAGCCGAGCAGTCGGTTTACCATGTACTTCCGCTACCGCGATAGGCTGCGGCAGGTCAATACGCGCGATGATGTGGAAGGCGCCAACTTCTTGGTAGATAACCCAAGAAGAAATCTTCGCGCCAACTTCTCCTACCGCGCAGGTCGTAATCTTCGGTTTAGGTCTAGGGTAGAATTCACCGAATTCAGCCGGGGCGATGAGCCTGCTTCGCGCGGATTCATGGTCTATCAAGATGTGCTCTATGATTTTAAGCGGTTGCCACTAAAGTTCTCTTTCCGCTATGCCCTATTCGAGACCGATACCTACGATAGTCGCATCTATGCGTATGAAAACGATGTGCTCTACTTCTTTTCGATTCCGGCGTACAGCGGCCGCGGCACGCGTTTTTACGCCTTGCTCAATTATGACATTGGGAGAAATATAGATATTTGGCTGCGCGTGGCGCAGAGTTATTATACCGATCGCGATGAGATAGGCAGTGGGCGCGAATTGATAAGCGGCAATACCAAGACCGAAGTAAAGGCGCAGGTACAATTTAAGTTTTGATGGGAAAGATTAGGAAAACCAGGATTTTGAGTCCCAATTGGAGCATTGCATTTATCGCATTGGTCATGGTATTGGTTTCGGCCAATCTGAATTGGGGCAAGCACTGGCAGGGAATCGTGGAAGCCGACGCGAAAGGATATTACGCTTATTTACCTGCTGTGTTCATATACCATGATCTGAATTTTGGGTTTTTTCACTTCATAGAAAAAGAAAAATATTATAATGAGAATTATTATTATGATTACCGCGCCAATGGAGGGAACGATGTTATAATCAACAAGTACTACTGCGGCACGGCTGTGGCCGAATTACCCTTTTTTGCAATAGCTCATAGTTTTACGTCGCTCACCAGTGGCGATGCAGATGGCTACTCCAAACCTTACGCGATCTCTGTTAATATTGCGGCGATCGTATATCTTATCATCGGGCTGATCTTCTTGAAGTATGTGCTTCGGGATTTTGCAATTCCCGATTGGTGCATTTCGCTTTGTTTCCTTGCCTTCGCCTTAGGTTCTAATCTATTCTGCTATACCGTTGTAGAACCTGGTATGTCGCATGTTTTTTCTTTTGCCTTTATTTCTGCATTTCTCTATTTCTGCATTTCTTTCTTCAGATACTTCAACTCCAAATATCTCTTGCCAATTGCTTTCTGTCTGGGAATGATCATTCTGATCAGGCCGATAAACGGAATGATCGTTTTTGCTTTGCCATTTGTGGCAGGAAGTTTCTCACATATTGGCTTAGGTTTGAAAGTAGCGCTGAAGAAACCGCTCTTGCTGATTTCTTCTTCTGTACTTTTCCTGCTTATTATTTCCATTCAATTGATAATCTATAAATTGAGCACTGGGAATCTTATTGTTTATTCTTATCAGGATGAAGGATTTAATTTTTCTGATCCGCACTTCATTGATATTCTGTTTAGCTATCGCAAGGGGCTTTTCCTGTACACGCCCATTTACCTCGTTTCGCTATTCGGCCTGATAGCGCTATGGAAGCGATCGCCGTTCAAGTCGTTTTCCGTTTCTATTTTTTTGTTACTTATCACAACCATTTTTTCATCGTGGTGGATGTGGTACTATGGTGGCAGCTTTTCGGCACGGGTTTACGTGGAGTATATTCCGATTTTTATGATCCTATTGGGGATTGGTCTGGCAAGCTTAAAACGAAAATGGCCAAAGCGTATTGCAGTACTGACCGTCTTCTTGCTCTTGGCTTTCTGCCAAATACAGACCTATCAGTACCGTTACTTTGATATTCACTGGTCAGAGATGGACAAAGAGAAATACTGGGAAGTTTTTCTGATGCGCAATAGATGGTGAACTTATACGGAATGAGTTGCGCTTCTCGAGTTTTTAGGTAGCGTGGCCAAGCTATTGGAAAGATAATAATCAATCAATGCGTTACGTCCTGAAACTTTTGCCTTACCGTACATATTGGAAACATGCTTTTTAATGGTGGCTATGGAATTATGCCTGAGGTCTGCAATATTGTCGAGTGGCCGATCGGCCATGAGCATTTCGAGAATTTCTTTTTCGCACTTAGTAAATCCGCAGGGATAACTATTCTCAACAAAGCGGTGATGTTCTTTTGAGAGATTACCATTCTCCATCAAGCCATATTGAACCGCATAGGGTATGTTGGCAAAATGAAAAATGTCCAAAATTGATAAGTTCAATGATGATAGGCCCGGGTTATCTGATGCCAGCATTTGAGAAGTTCTCCTTATCATCTTTGTCGATTTGTCATTTGCTAAAATACGATAACTGAGTACCAGCTTGCCATTTTCAAGCATGTTTCTTTTCTTGTTTGCAAAGCGCAATGTTTGTTTTACAATATGGATCACTTTTGGTTTGTCTTCGGCATGTAGGTATTCCATCAAGGCCACAAAGGTTTCTGGAACTTGATCAGTGCCAAGAAGAAAATCCAAATTTTTCTGAAATACGATTTCGCTTGTTAGAAGGTCGCATATATAATAGACCCTGCGAGGTGAAAAGATTGCGGTCTTTGTTTTTTCCACTTCTGCCCTAGTCAGCGAAGGGCTGCGGCCATACTTGATTTGGGATGCGAGCGAAGCTATTTCTGATGCGATCATAGCATTATAGAGTTGAAACTCCATAAACAAATTTGATTTTCACTTGAAAACGCATCTTCATAAAATTTTTTTGGCATTCAGCCCAAATTTATATCAATAGGAATCAACTTGGCTGAATAGAATGACTAACTATCCATCAGAGCAAATGACCCTTTCAATCAGCCAATAAGCTAAAAATTATACTCTTGGGAGTATTGTATAACCCAAACCAAGACCCGACCTTTAGAATCTCAAAAGAGTAAACGAAATTAAAAATTAAAAGCCATGAAAGGAACTAGACTTCTTACGATCTCAATGCTGATTCTCTGCACCACCTTTTGCTGCTGCAAAAAAGATGATGACAACGGCAACCCGGAAGACAGCGACAGTTTCTCTGAATACTTCACCTGCAAGGTAAATGGGGTGGACTTCTTTCCCTTAAGTGACTTCACCTGCAATGGTAAGTTGTTTGGGTATTACCCTGAATGAGGTGATGGGATTGATGCGGGTTATATGGTAATGAGCGGAACAGACTGTGGCACAGGGAATGCGGTAGCGCTGAGATTCTTTGGCACTCATAGGCTAACTGGGGATTTTGATATGTCCTCAGGATTGTTTGCTGATTCAATTTCTCCGGCTTACTGGAGTGTGCCTGCCGAAACCGTAAATGGCATTGTATTATACGATTCGTTAATTCCAGGATATTTCAATGTAGCTTCTTTCACACCCCGCCAACCCAACAACGGCCCTTTCGGAAAAATCGAAGGCACTTTTGAATTTACCGTGACCAACGAAAATAAAGACTCCACCATATACATCACAGACGGCGCCTTTCGCTTTAAGGTGCCGAATACCTGGTAAAAAGCTTTTCTTAATTATTTATTAATCATCTAAAAACCAAATCCATGAAAACTCAATTTTTCTTGGCAGGGATAGCTATGTCTGCTTCCCTCCTAATTGGCACCGCCACCAATGTGCGCTGCCAACAGACCAATGTGCCGCTTAGCGAGCAGATGGACTACATCACCGCAGCGCTCGATTTTACAGAGGTGACATCGGGACTACTGCTCGACCGTGGTTTCCAAACCATGAACGTGGCCGACTATACCGGCACGACCACATCAGATACGTTAAAAGAGTATGGAGATTGGTTTCGCCAGTTCGGTACCATGGTCACTTCCAAAACAGGAACAACAAGTCCCATTGGTGTTACGGCAGATTATAAACCACTTGCCGATTACATCCTGAAAAACGGCGTGATTCCGATAATGGTGCTGCATACGGAGTACCATAAATTCATTTCAGACTCTACTGCTCTGAGTGCACTCATCACTTTTCAGAATAATCAACTGAACGATATGGCAGGTCGCACAGCGTCTCCTTACGAACTGCACGAAATTGTTTCCTTTTCGCCTAAGAAGGACAAGTTTTACGATAAGCTCAGCCATGATTTCAGAATAATACCGACTTTATCCGCACCAATGTATCCAAGACTATCTCCAGCATTCAAATTGATTTTGACAATGGATCGGGATACCAAACGATGACCATCGGCAGCAAGGAGCAGTATATGTAAAATACGTTTGTTCATAACAAAAACCTGAATTGTTCACATCTTAACATTATTTAACTATCCACCCCGTGAATTTTGATCATGATAATCATTACATTTCAAATGCATTCAAACCAAAAACGCTTCAGACGATGAAACATCCAACCAAAATTTTCCTCTTTTTTCTCCTGATCTGCCTGAGTGTAAACTCCTGCAAAAAAGACGATGACGACAACCCCTCCAACGATTCCGATAATTTTAGCGAGTACTTTACCTGCAAAATTAATGGCGAAGAGTTCACCACCCGCTCAGATTTTAACTGCAATGGCAAATCTTTTTACTACTATCCCGCAGGGGCTGGGGGATTGGATCAAGGCTATATGCTGATTAGTGGAAGGGACTGTTCTACGAATAGTGCTGTAGCACTCAGAATATTTAATCCCAGTATTCCTATCACAGGCTTGATAAATCTTACTGAACCTCATTCTGCAGATTCCATTTCCCCAATTTATTATTACTATAATTTAATTGGTGATGGAGTTGCATTTGATCAAACCCTTTCTGGACATACGAATATAACGGAAATCACTCCGCGAGATTCTACTACCATGGAATTTGGTAAGATTGAAGGGACATTTGAGTTCATAGTGTCAAATGAAGAATTGGACTCTACTATCCATGTGACAGACGGAGCCTTCAGATTTAAAGTCGCTAATTTCTGGTAACATTTCTTTCTTTTCCAAACTATTTAAATCCAATTAAGATGAACAAATGCTCAAAAGTGGGCAATCATCTTACCCCTTAATTCAATCATTTCTTAACCCTTAAACCTTTCAAAATGAAAAAGCTAAGCTCTTTTCTGTGGGCGATTATTGCCCTTCTTTTCCTCCATTTTTCAAATCAATCCATTGCCCAACCGCCTCCTAATCTCTCACTTAGTGAACAGATGGATTACTTAATGGCTCCTTTGGATTTTACGGAAGTTACTTCGGGATTACTTCTCGATAAAGGCTTCCCCATGATGGAAATTGCCGCTTATGATGGAACAACAAGTGGAGATACCATCAAAGAATACGGTGACTGGTTCCGCCAGTTCGGCACCATGGTCACTTCCAAAACAGGAACTACCAGCCCCATCGGTGTGGGCAGATTATAAACATCTGGCCGATTCACTGTTAAAAAGCGGCGTGATTCCCATTATGGTGCTGCATGCGGAGTACCATAAATTCATTTCAGACTCTACTGCCCTGAGTGCACTCATCACCTTTCAGAACAATCAGTTGAACGATGTAACAGGGCGTACCTCTTCCCCATACGAACTGCACGAAATTGTTTCCTTTTCGCCCAAGCAAAACAAGTTCTACGATAAGCTGAGCCACGATTTCAGGATCAATGCCGACTTTATTCGCACCAATGTATCCAAAACCATCTCCACCATCCAAATTGATTTTGACAATGGATCGGGATACCAAACCATGCCCCTTGGCAGCAAGATTCTATATTCTAGTTCTATGCATGTTTTGATAAGGTGTGCGATACTATAAAAATACGGAAGACCGATGTAGTCGGCGGTTCCATTACCACTGAGCCATTTGAATGTTCAGCAGAGTACATTATATATAAGTCTGATACACTTGAGCTGCCATATTGCAGACTAATACCAATTTTAATTTATTAAGAATGAAACTCTTTTATTTGATCTTCACCTTCTTGCTATTTCCATCTTTAGCCAAAAGCCAACCTTATAACTCATGTGGTACAGTGCCTATGGACTCCGCCAATTTTGAAAACCAACCTTGGTATGGAAACAATCAATTTTTGTTGGATTTAGTGGACAGTGTTCATAATTCTCGCCCTCTTCCAAAAAATTTGGTAGAAGGTGGTTTCGATTCGCAAGCCGTGTATTGGATTCCAGTTAAAACATGGGTGTATAATGGAAATGATGGCTCAGGTGGCTTAGACTTAGCCCAAGTAGAGACTAGCATAAGAACATTAAATGAGAACTTTTCAGGAATAACTAATATCACGGGCAATGCACATCCCCATACTATGATTCAGTTTTATCTGAGCTGCAATATTTCGTACATTGACAATTCAGAGTATACCTTTGATCCATCTAATAATCTCGTTGAAGACATGTTTGATGACAACCATACTTCTTCGATGTTAAATATTCATTATATACAGACGAGCAATGATTTTGGAGGTAAGGCAAATCTACCGCAGGAAAATCCACCCTTTTGTTTTACTGTTGTGGGTGGAAATTTTGAGACATCTACTATGGCACATGAAACAGGTCACGCTCTTGGGCTGTCGCATACCCATAAAGGAGTGTGTTGGTTCGCCGGTGACAACGGAGACTGCGCCAATTGCCATCAGGAACCGGTTTCTAGAAATAAAATTCAACCAGTTGGTTGTGGTAATTTTTCTGGAGATAAGAAATGTGAAGTGAATGGTGATGGACTCTGTGACACTCCTGGAGATCCGAATATAGATGTATGGCTCCGTGTAGCGCAGAGTTATTATACCGATCGCGATGAGATAGGCAGTGGGCGCGGATTGATAAGTGGCAATATCAAGACCGAAGTAAAGGCGCAGGTACAATTTAAGTTTTGATGAAGTATATGATAAGTGGAATGACTTCGAAATTTTTCAAAAATAATGGGTATAAATCATTAATAAGACGCGTTATTTTTGCCGTATTCTTTTCTTGGGTTTGGGCACCCATCAATCTTCAAGCACAAATAGATTTAGACTCACTGATAAACACCATCGATATTGAAAACGATACGATTCATGCACTATTTGAATGGGTGGTCACCAACCATGCTTACGACGTAACTATACTGTCCGACTCTTATAAGATCGAGAAGGAAAGACTCGGGTATGACACGGACGTTATGTTGTTGGAGAGTATGATTCGAAACAAAAAGGGTGTTTGCCACCATTATGCGGTTCTTTTTAACGCATTGGTAAAGCAGGTGGGATATGAAGCGTATGTAGTTTCTGGATATACCTATAAGAATGGGAGAATTGCCGATGATAGCCACGCTTGGAATGCGGTCTATTGTTTTGGAGATTGGTTTATTTTTGATCCCACATGGGCTGCGGGATATGTTGATGAGAACGGTGTATTCAGCGCAGAGCTCAATATGCAGTGGTATGGTTTGCAGCCTATTGAAAGTGTGGAAAGTCATATTCCTTTCGATCCCATTTACCAGTTTTTAGAAAAGCCGATGATTTTCGACGGCCGCGGCAAAATGAAAAGCATTGACATGACTATCAATTTTATTGATTCAATACATCATTACCAGCAGCCGATGGACGAGGATGCATTGAAAAGAACCATAGCTAGGCAAAGGCTTTTGACATTTGATAATCCCCTGCAAAAGCGTGAGATCGAATATCTGCTTTTAAAGCAAAAATACCTCGGCTATAATTCTGGAATTGCTTTGATTGAATCTGCAATCGGCAGTTTTAACGAATATATTTCTATGAAAAACAAAAGGTTTAGAAATCCTTCCATCAAAGATGAGTACATCGATATCTTGCTGAGAAAAGCCAAGCAGGAACTTGATGAAGGCATCACTAGGATTGAAGATCTCGGTCGGTTAGGAGGTCCGCAGGATCTGGAAATAAATAGAAATTTGAGTTTGGCTCGTGAAGGGCGGCGGCGGGTAGTTGAAGAGCAAGAATTTTTGGGTCGCTACCTGAATACTTGGAAGCCTCTGCGGGTATTCATTTTTTAGTCGATCTCTTAAGATTAAAGCTCACCCATCTCCACCCCCAACTTACCCAGCTCTTTCCAAAACCCCGGAAAAGACTTGCTCACCACTTCGGGCGACTCGATGATCAATTCGCCCAGGCTGAACACCAGCGGTGCAAAAGCCATGGCCATGCGGTGATCGCCATAGGTGGCTATGCTGGGCGTGCCAGTAAGTTCTTCGAAAGCGGTGAGTTCGAGATAATCATCGCCTTCTTTGCATCGTACGCCGCATTTGCGCAGCTCCTGTGCCAAGGCATTTATCCTATCTGTTTCCTTGACTCGCAGCGTCTGTAGTCCAGTGAGTTTCACGGCCATCCTGAGGCCGGCAGCTACAGTGGCAAAAGCCGGGGCAAGATCGGGACAGTCTATGAAATCGAATATTTTTTTATCGCCCGCTTCCCCATTGCTTTCAATGAGCAAGCCCTTCGGGAGTGCCGTGGTGACCACACCCAGCTCGGCGTAGAAATTTGGCGTAAGCCTATCGCCCTGTATGCTCGACTTCGATAGGCCTTTGAGCCTTATCTTCAGGTCATTGTGTAGCGCCGCGGCAGTGTAAAAAAAAGCGGCGGCACTCCAGTCGGGCTCTATTTCGATCAGGTTTTCTTGATATGGTTCTGCTTCCACTGCAATGCTATTGCCTTCCCATCGCACCTGCGCACCGGCCATGCGCATGCATTCGATGGTCATGCTGATGTAGGGCTTCGAGACCTGATTTTCGTCGAGCGTAAGCTCCAGACCTTCTGTAAAATAGGGCGCGACGAGCAGTATGGCCGATATGAATTGACTGCTTACGGAACCATTGATTTTTAAGGCGCCGCCGGTCAGTTTTTTGCCTTTTACCTGCAAGGGGGCAAATCCATCCTTCTCCAGATATTCTATGTCGGCACCGATCTCGCGCAGCGCATCTACCAGCGTGGATATGGGTCGCTCCGAAAGCCGCGGAGAACCGGAAATAACCCTCAATCCCGGGGTGATGGCCGCCCAGGCCAGGCCAAAGCGTAGCGCCGTGCCGGCATCGCCCATGAAGAGTTTTCCATCGGTGCTATCAAGGGCGGCCTGCAGGTAGCGTGTGTCGTCGGCATCGCCCAGATTTTCGAGCGATATGGCTCCATCGCTGAGCATCTGTACCACCAGCAGCCTATTGGCTATGCTCTTGCTTGCTGGGAGATCTATTTCGGTCTGCTGCAGCGTGGTGCCGAGTGTGAGGAGTATACGCTTCAGCTCACCCATCGCGTGTAGTAGTTCAGTGATTCGGTGATCAGGTCGGCCGATACTTCCTGATCTATTGCGCAGTCTCCTATCCGGTTCAACAGGCTCATCTTAATGCGTCCACCGCTATTTTTCTTATCGTGCTTCATAAGCTCGATGGTGCGGTGGTGCGCCATCTGCTCTATATTGGCACGGCTGTATAGACTGAATATAAATGCGGCGATCTCGTGCAGTTCGGCTTCTTTTAAGCTACCTATTTTATGCGAAATGAAAGCTTCGCAGACCATCCCTACAGCCACAGCTTCCCCATGTAGCAGGGCTTTAGCGTCATTTTCATGGGATTGCGACTCAAGGGCGTGTCCTACAGTATGCCCGAAGTTCAAGATTTTGCGTCGGCCTGACTCGAAAGGGTCGCTGCCCACTATTTCGTTTTTGATTTTTACAGAATGATAAATGTGCGTATCGAGCGACTCCATTTCGTAAAAGCTCACATCTTTAAGCCTACGCCAATAAGCGCTGTCACATACCAATGCATGCTTTAGCATTTCTGAGAAGCCGCTGAGCACTTGCTTTCGCGGAAGCGTACCCAAAAACCCAGGATCGATAAATACGCCTACAGGATTATTGAAAAGTCCTACTTCATTCTTGAGATGATCGAGGTTTATTCCCACCTTGCCGCCCACCGATGCATCTACCTGTGCCAGAAGCGATGTGGGGACATTAAAAAACCGAATGCCACGCTTGAAGGTGCCAGCTATGAAACCGCCAAGGTCGCTCACCACGCCGCCGCCAAGGTTTATGAGCACGCTGCTCCGGTCGGCGCCCAGCTCTCCCAATGCCTTCCATATTTGGCCGCTCATTTCGGGTGTCTTGCTGTCTTCCCCCGCCGCCACTTCTATGACTTCGGCTTCCGCCAATGCTGGAACTTTGCTGATGAGCGCAGGCAAGCAATTTTTGAGCGTGTTTGCATCGACTAAAATGAATAACTTGGCACCCGCAAAGCGATGCATGGCCAAGTGCTCAGCAAGTTCGGCTAGGCAGTGTCGACCCATTATGACTTCATGGCCGTCCGACCTTATTTTCTGAACTTCTACGCTTGACATCTGTTATGGCTCCGATTAGGGCGGGCTAAGATAGGATAGCTTTTTGAGAATAATACCATGAATACAGAACCCAGAATAGTTTCCCAAACCGAGGCCGAAGAAGATCAGCTCTCGTTTGATAATACAGAGATCGCTTTTTCCAGTAAAACCGACGATGAGCTAAAGCGGGCGTATTGGCTCTTCCGTCTTCTTGGCAGCGGCACTATGATGAAGTTTGGGAAGCATGCCACCATGCTTTCACTAAAGCTTAGGCTGCCCATAGAAGGGATGGTCAAGAAGACCATTTTCAAGCAGTTTTGTGGGGGCGAGACCATCGCCGAATGCGCTAGTACTACCGAGATTCTTGACTCATTTAATGTGGGAACCATCTTGGACTATAGCGTAGAAGGGAAGGATAGCCGCGCCGACTTCGAATTTACTACCGAAGAAATTATGCGCACGCTCAAGACAGGCGAAGGAAATCCAAATGTTCCCTTTTGTGTATTTAAAGTTTCTGGTCTTTGCCAAAATTCCCTGCTCGAAAAAGTAAGCGCATCACAGCCCCTGAGCGAAGATGAACTTGTCGCCTACGATCGCCTTCGTGCGAGGGTAGATGCCATCTGCAGCCTTGCTGCCGATACACATACGCCAGTCTTTATGGATGCCGAAGAGTCTTGGCTCCAGCAGGCCATTGACGATATGGCCATGGAGATGATGGCACGCTATAACAAGGCAGAAGGCATCGTATTCAATACACTCCAGATGTACCGCCACGACCGCATAGCCCACATGATCCAAGCATACTCGCAAGCCGAAGAAAGCGGGTTTATCTATGCCGTAAAATTGGTGCGTGGCGCCTATATGGAAAAGGAGCGGCTCCGCGCCGAAGAGCGCGACTATGTGAGCCCGATTCAACCCGACAAAGTAGCTACGGATCGCGATTATAATGCGGCCATTGCCTTTGCACTAGATCATTTAGATCAAATGGTTTTCTGCTGCGGCACGCATAACGAAGAGAGCTCCCTGCTACTGGCCGATGAGATGGACAGGCGCGGCATAGCCAGGAACGATGGCCGGATCTATTTTGCGCAGCTTTTTGGCATGAGCGACCACATAAGCTTCAATCTGAGCAATGCCGGGTTCAATGTAGCCAAATACGTACCCTATGGCCCTATACGCGAAGTGATGCCATACTTGATCCGCCGCGCCGAAGAGAACACATCAGTGGCAGGGCAGACCAGCAGGGAGTTGGGGCTTATCAAGAAAGAGATCAAGCGAAGGAAAGGGTGATCAACCTGCTATGGCGTTGCGTTTTGTGTCCCTGAAGCCTTGGCGCTTTGGCAAATACTCCCTATGAAGGCTACTTTCGTGAAATCACGAGCTTTCCATTCTGGATAATAGCCTTCCGGTCGTAAATCTGGTAGAAGTAGATCCCGGCTTCTAAATCCGCCACATCCATTCGTTGGTTTATGGATATGTTAGGTAGTCTGTATACACGAGCTTGAAGCAATCGCAATGGCGAGGCGGTCAAATTTTCTGTCCCCGAAGTTCCTACGATTAAGTTTGTAGCAAAATTCATTGAGATAATTCTGGAGCCTCGACCCGTGAAACCAGTGATAAACTCCCAAGAACAAACGTTTGGCGTTGCTGATTGCGATATGTACCCACTTAAGGGTGTCTCTTTCGGTATGCTCGTCTGAATATTCACACATGTGACCTTCTACAAAGTCGGCGATGTCAACAAAGTTCGTGGCCTTGTCTGAGAAAACGATCGTCTTCTCGTCCAAATTTTCGGTGACGACCTCATTTATATCTTTTGCTGCTTGGCCCGGCAAGACTTTCATCTTATAATACCTGCATTGCGAACTTTTCTTTCCGGTGTGCGGATCTTCTAATGGTGTGGACTCTGCCATCACCGCAACGCTTGCCCTGCGCTGACTGCCCTTGCCACGTTTGAGCTTGGTTCCTTTCTTGACAGGAACGCTGAAATGGCCTTCATCGAACTCTACGATGCCTTTCAACCCGTAACGGTCATCACGTTGCCCCATGGCTGACCTTATCTTGTGCATCATCTCCCATACAGGTCTGTAATTTTTCATTCCCAATTGCCTGCGCATCTCATGAGCTGAGAAAGATTTCCTAGTCATCATCATCAGTGCCATACATTGGTACCACACTCTCAGAGGAAGCTTGCTGTCATGCATTACGGTACCACTGCGGATTGTTGTTCTGAATTTACAGCCATTGCAGTGCCACTCGTACCGATTTTCCAGAAAATTCAGATTCGAGCTGCCGCATTTTTTGCAACTCATCCCTTCATTTTCTCTTCGTTGTTTCATGTCCATCCTACAGCTGTGCTCATCGGGAAAATGCTCGTTGAATTCGTATATTGTCATGTCCTTGTAAATTTAACTACAAATCAACATGTTGTGAACGTAACCTATTTACGTTGTGCAAACAGACTACCTAACATTTTTATGGATGATGTTTTTAAAGATCGCACTTTCTTGCCCGAACTATTGTAGAAGTCTATTCGATCGAAGGTCGATGCAGCGTCGATTATCAGAAAATCGCTGGCCGGATTGGGGTAGATTTTGATCGGATTTTCAGTTTGGTTTTCGGCGATGCCTACCGTGAAGTCAAATGGTGTGCCCCATATGGTGTCTCCCTTTTGATAAAATACCAATTCAGTGTTTGAGAAATCGAAAACAGAATTACTGCAAGTTGAATATGGCCCGCCTAGACCTTCATAATAAGAAGTTCTATCATCGCTAACACAAGCCCCATCGATGATTGGTTGCCAGCACTCTATTTCGGGATCCTGAAGCGTCAAAATATCCGAAAAGTAAGCTTCTTTTTTTCGGATTGTAAGACCCGAAATGTCGCTGCTGACGAGTTGATTTAAATAATATAGACCTTCTACAAATCCTTCGAAGGCGGTAGGCAATAGAGATAGCTCATCGAAAAAAGCCGCGGCTTCAACAGTTTCATAGATGGTATCTACAGTCAAGGAGTCAAAGCTAGGTGCCGATGCTTCAATACTGTAATAGGCAGTGGTGCGTTCTACTTCATAAATAATATTGGTTGGATTATCCTGTCTACCGATGTATTTTTTTTCAATTTCGAGCTTTGATCCCATTCCAAACATCTGACTGAGCTGTTCGATGTGCAGGATGTCGCCAATTTCGAAATCAAAGACTTCAAACCACGTAAGGTTTTGAATACCCAAACCTTCATTTTGTTTTCCTACAAGCTCAAATTCTAATAAGATAGAATCATAATAGGGATCAAAGGCACTAGGGAAAATCTGGAAATTGAGCGTCTGCAACATGCCATGGCTCTTGCTCAGCATCAACTGCTTGCCATTTGCAGGGTTCGGTACTGGCTCTCCACTTTGGTAGGCCTGAAACTCTATTGTTTTGACCGAATCCAATTGGCCGAACACATCCAATAGATCCGCAGATACAACTGCTGCCGTAATTACCATTCCATTAAGATCAGAATACGCATCCCAAAGTTCGCCGGGGTTGGCCAAGGTCTTGATGAGAATAGTGTCGCTTTCTAAGGTCTCGTCAGACTTATTGAACAATAGATTGATGCCGTTTGGCTTTATCACGATCCGGTCACTGATCCAAGAAGTGCCATAAGGAAAATAGCAAAACTGATTTTGGGATTCCTTCAACACCGTGCGCGAAGGATAAAAAATGGAGTCTCCATTTTCGATCGATACGGAATCGATACGGACTCCACGGGTAAATCCAAAGTCATTTGAATAGAGATTTACATCGTTGCTCCGGATAATTTGGTAGTCTTGGGCATTTGCCGAAAAGGAAGCCAACAAAGTGAGAATAGGGAGTAGAAATCTGAGCATGGCGAACATTTTAGATGATCACGGAAAGCTAGGTATTTTTGAGAAAGGCACTTTGTTCGAATTTTCCGTTAGCTTGAGAAGCTAAGAAATCTGAAATTCAGAAGAATGGTTCAAAGCCCACTAAACAATTTTGACCAGAGATTTTATTTTTCCGTAGAAATTTTTCGTGATTTCTCCTGAATTGATCCACTCCAAAATGTCTACATACTTATATCCATGCCGGTATAATTTCACACCGTCGGGCACGGTCTGATTGTTTTCATTTTCGATGACCACGATATGATTTTTTTGATCGAAGGTATCAATGCCAAAAGAGATCTTATTCTTGAATGGCAGTTCATGAAAAGCGTTCAGAACGGTTTTATCTGAGAAATCTCTATCGCAAATCTTGAAGTAATACTTGTCAAGATCGGTGACCGTTCTCATTCTCTCTAGTCTTCGGCTCCATTTTGACTCCGCTTCAGCTGAATTTTCGTAGTGCATAAAATGGATTTCGATATCTTCTAAGACACCTATGGGGTAGCTCACGGGTTCATTCACCCATTTTGATCTTTCTTGAAAGCTCAGTTTTGAGTCAAGATAAAAGTCAAGATTTTGCAAGAGTTTTAGATAGTCTGGCGCATAAATAAATAGCCCCACGAAAGGGGTGTTATATTCCGCTCCGAGTCTCTTGTATATTTCGGCTCCCCAGCAATTATTCGAAATAATTACGAAATCCTTGTTTTTATAGATGGCTCGGTCTATTCGTGTAGTAGCTTTGGTAAGTGCTCTTTTAATTTTTTGTTTCATACCGTTAGTCGGTTTTAGAGATCGTTTTAAAGCCTTCCATTCTGAGCCAGTTTAAGTTTCATAAATTATCGATTATGAATGCGCAAAAGGATTGGGAACCGCTAAATTTAAGCGTGTTTAAACGTCTTTGATTTTCTTGTTGTTGCCCTGCTTCGCTGAATGTCTTTCTTCTCGTTCAATTTCATAAGGGTTGACTCAATTCTAAAAATCAAACCGGCTTATTTTTGGATTATTGGCTATTTCCAGATTTCACTACGCGCATCACCCCAAATCTTTCATCGCTCAGCCAAGCCTTCAGAACGTAAATTCCATCTGGCAGCGAGCTAAGGTCGTAGGTATGGGAAAGGGAACTCCCAAACTCCAATACCGCTTTTCCATTTACATCCAATACTTCGATTGACTGTAGGGCTTCTGCCGATTTTATGGTCAGCATACCATTCGTGGGATTGGGAAAGAAGGATATATCTAATTCATCAAGGCTATTATAAACTGAGAGCGAGCTTTCTACGATCACAGTTTCTTCGCGGGTACAGCCATTTCCATCTATGATGGCAAAGGTATAAGTGCCCGGGGGAAGCCCTGAAATGGTGTTGCCAACACTTACTGAATCCAATAAAATTTGATAAGGCTCCGTACCACCGAATACCGCGAAAAATACCATTCCGTTATCTGCGGTGCTGGAAGGGGTAGAGCTGGAAATGATCACCATTGCATCTGGCTCCAACACAGGGGCGCTGCCCGAAGCCGCACAGCCATTTATATCCTGATATTCGAACGCGTATACACCAGCTGGAAGGCTATCGATAAATATTCCCGATGCGCCATTGCTCCATGTCACGGAGCCCGCGCCAACCGCTGTTTGATTTACCAGTGTGATGGAGCCGCTGCTGTCGCCATGGCAAAGCACTGGCGATGTAGCTGCGGAGATAAGCGGCAAGGGATTTACAGATACCACTTGAGAAGTGGTTGCTACTATTCCAAATTCATTGGTTATCGATAGGCTGTAATTTCCCGAAGATTGGACGAGTATTGTTTGCGTGGTATCACCTGTAGACCAGAGATAGGGGCCTTGGGATCCACCATCTAGCGTGATCGATTCACCGGCACAAAAGGATGTTCCAGAAGGAGTAGTGATATGAGCAGTAAAGGTCTCACCTTCCGTATAGTCATAGCTTTCATCTGCGGACACGTTATAATAGGTGTCGGTATGGCCGCTGCTGTAAGTTATAGTGATTGAGTCGACCGAAGAATCGTTATCACCTAGGCCAAAGATGAGATGCTGTGAGTTTTGCGAATTTTGACCTTCTCCGCAAAGAGTATAGTGTACGTATTCATTATCGTCATTATAAACTTTTATCCATGAACCAATTGCAAATTTATTGGAGATGGTGCCGTGCAGTGTTGTTTTGATAAAATGATTAGAATTGGTTTGGTTCATCAGCATATAAGGATGGTTTGGGGCTTTGCTCTGCACAGCCATATCATAGAAACCATCATTATTGAAATCTCCCTTGCCCACCGAGAAGCTTGGGTAATGTGATGGCACAGATACTTCTTCCTGAGCAGGGTTAAAGTAAGTTCCAAAATCATTCATGAAGAAGTAATTAGCATTGCTCCCTGGAGTGGTAAAATAGATATCTTGCCACCCATCATTGTCGGCGTCGATAGATACGGCACCCCAACCAAAATCATAAATTTCTAATCCGTATGACGCGCCGCTTTCCGAGAAGAACATTCCATTGACATTCATGGCCAACTTACTTGGTGTGCCTGGTGCGGTAACTGCTCCCGTATTGGTCATAAACACATCTAGAAAGCCATCATTATTAAAATCGCTCACGGTATTTGACATCACATCTTCGCCTGCGTATACCATATTGGTTGCTACGGAAACATCTGTAAAAGTGCCGTCGCCATTATTCTTGAACATACGATTGGTCGGGTTCCGATCTACGATCACATGCATATCAGGCCAATTGTCGTTATTATAATCCATCCAGACTCCTTGAAAAGCGAGTGTGGGCTGCCATTCTATCCCCGATGATTCTGTGACATCCGTAAATGTGCCATCGCCATTATTATGAAAAAGCCTATTTAGCTGGGAGGGGTTATTCGGATTGAAAGCAGTGAGCACATAGCGGCATAGGTATAAATCCAGAAAACCGTCGCGATCATAATCTCCGAAGCAAACCCCCGTATTGAAGGCAGCATCTATGGGTAATCCAGCTGATACGCTGACATCTACAAAATTAAGGTCACCCATGTTTTTATAGAGCCGTACGGGACCGTTTAAGGTGGTCACGATCACATCGAGTTCACCATCATTGTCATAATCTGCCCATAGCACGTGCTTGGTATTTCCTGGGCCGGTAATCTCTGGATCCCACTGCTCAAAGCCTTCGAGCTTGTTTTTGTAGAACAGCATGGGCCCTGCATTAGAAGCAAATGTCAAATCGTCCCTGCCGTCCTGATCGAAATCATATACGCTCATTCCACTGCCCCATTCATGACTGGTTATGATACCTTGAATCCCAAGGGAATCAGCCTTATCGATAAAGAGTTGAGCGCTACATAGCGATGCGCTGAAAATCGACAGTAGGAGCGAAGGGACGATAATTTTCATAGATGGCAGGGAGCGTTAAATATATGCATGATAAGTCGTGTTTACTGAATTATGATTTTAGTCGAAAAGCGTTCAGATCCACTTTCTGCAATACATAAATACAGGCCAGCCGATAGCACAGGGAGCGCCACGGAATGGGATCCGGCGGGGAGGTTCTGATAGCTTTGGGACAGGATTTTTTTACCGTTCAGATCGTAGATGTTGAACAGGAGCTCTACGGCCGAATTTGTATTTCGAAGGGTTAATGTACTTCCTGAATGGATCACTGTTGGATAGATCGACCATTGATCTGAGCCATTCATGGAGCTCGCGCTGAGCGGATCTAAAAAGATGGATAGAAATCCTTCAAAGTTTGCTTCGATCAATGGATTACCATTGATGTCGGTAGCTCCTGAGATCGTAAAGGCCACGGCTTCCAGCTCGGCGGCGGCGCCCGCCACATCAAAGAAAGACTTATGGGTGAAGGGATTGAGCCAAAGTGAACTGCCATCATTGGCAATGAGCACATCTACAGTGGGCACGGATGGCGAGAAACTGATGAATGGCGCCGTATTTTGATCCATCGTTTCATCAAAAACCGCCAGCAGATCGAATCCATTTTCTCCGATGTTGCTGTTTGTAATATCATAATCATTGGCAGCTATGGACAGCAATTCTGGATTTTTGGTGTCGATTGCAAAGAGATCTTCAAAGGTGTTTTGAATTTGGCTGTTGCCAGCTGCATCTTTGGCGAAAGCCACCGTCACTCCAAGGCCTTCGAGTTCGATATTCTGATCGCTTACATTGAATCCGACCTGAAATGAAGTGCCATCGAGCCAGGTACTCGAAGCGAGCTGCAAGGCCAATGAGCTGGTAGCTTCTGATTGAATGATCTGTACGAGCGGAATCTGCGTGGTATTCATGGGCTCGGGATAGGATAGAAGCATGTGAAATCCCGAAACACCTTCCTCTTGATCGGTTATGACAGCTATCGAAGGAAGAATTGACGTTACATCGGGTTTCTTGGTGTCTATGGTAAAGGCGTCTTCTACTTCAGCGTTGGCCAATTCATTTCCTGCTGCATCGCTGAAATTTTCGAGCGAAAGCGAAATATTAAAAAGTTCTTCATTTGCGAGAAGGAGATCATAGACGATGTGGATTTCTGTACTGCTCACCCAAACGCTTTGAAGTTGATTATAAAGAAGGGAGTTTTCGAGCGGGTCTTGATCTATAAACAGCAGCTCCGGTATCGAATCCAAATTCATGGCTTCATCAAATTCAATATCGATGATCAAGGCAGCGCTTCCGACATTGCTTTGATTGAGCACACTATTACTAATGTTGAGAGCAGATGCGACTGGATTTTTGGTGTCCAGCTGAAAAATGTTTTCAGCGCTGATCGGGCTAATTGTATTTCCCGCTAGGTCTTTAACATTGGATATTAAGTAGCCAAAGTTGTCTGCTTCTGCATTGGCATCAAAGAGTTGGAAGGAAGCTGCGAAGGTGCTGTCTGAGCTCCAAAAGCTATTGGCGGAAGCATAAATGATAGAAGAAGAGACATCTACGCTACTTTCTATCGCCAAAATCGGCAAGGTATTTTGATCGCAAGCTTCATCAAATTGAATCTCAAGAAGTAAACTTCCTTCATTTACCTGCGCATCGTTTATCAAGCTGGTAGAAGGACTTGATCCTAAGTGCACAGGCCGCTTGGTATCAATAGTAAATGGCCTGGCTGCAAGAAAAGGAGCGAGCTGAACTCCGCTTTCATTCTCCGCATCGCTCATCGCAAGCAGAATGTCGGGTAGCTCGATCGATGAATTATTGACCTGATAAGTAATTCGATAAATGGTAGGCGATAGCCAGATGGCATTGATCAGGCTTAGACCTTCATCAGTTGGATTATCTCCCGGGTAGGTTATGGTGGGCATCACGCCCGTGTTCATAGCTTCGCTAAAATTGAAGCGGATAGAGCGATCTAAACCAAAGTCTTGAATGTTTATTGAGGCATCGGCCACATCTATCGATGTTATGTAAGGTACGGAAGTGGTCACGATATCATTGGCAACAGCGAAGGCTTCCGGCCCGTAAGTCCATGCCGATAAGCCGGCCGGGCATATCATCGACCGGTGGATGAATGCCGCCCCAGATACGCGAAAGGCTGCATTGATCTGAAGCATCTCTATAGGTGGCCCATTGTATTTGAAAGGATTCAGTGGGGCCTTCTTCAAAAACCAAAAACTCATCTGCTTCTATGTCATAGCCCGACATTCCGCCTGGGAAGAATGCGCTGCCAGTCATCAGCGTAAGCACTTCTGCAGCTGCGCGCGAATAGGTGGAGTGCCCTGAAATATAGCCTGAGAAAGGTGGGGTAACAAAGGAAGGTCGCTGGTAAGGCCACCAATTTTCGGCAAGTATCCAGCCTACGCCAGCTATATCGGTATCGGGATTTTCAATATAGTCTGGCCCTTTCCAAGTATATAGCTTTATTTTTCCAATATTCTCGCCTTGCAGTCCAGCCAAAGGGTCGCTGGCTGCTACCACTTCAACATAATTGGGTATAAGCGGCAGACCTGCCGCATGGTAATTGGCCTGAGCAGAATCGCTGCACTGGCCATGCTCTGCCATATAGCGCAAGCTGGACACCGGGCGGGGATAATCGTAGTATCCTTTGATTCCCCAAGCTACGATTGCGGCGTCGTGCATGGTACCCCCTATGGCGAGGTAAGCACGCAGATCATATTCGAGACCATCGAGTAGTTCCCCTTCGCCCATCCATTTTTTCTCATAGAGTGGGTGCTGCGAAATACCGTTATAAATATCAAACCAGTGGCCAGGTGGGGTTACTGAATTTGGTCCGTCGGCCCAGAACTCTGATAAGCTGCGCACATAGTCGGCGCGCTTTACGGGCTGTGGGGCGTATGGGAGACCGGTCACAGGGTTCACGACATATCCTTCTCCTGTATCGCCCCCATCAAAGAAATCGTAAAAATCATCATAGCCTTCAACGCTCGTCGGATAGTCTTGGACATTGCCAATATTGGCCGGCGAGATATCCCAAATAACCCCATCATCTATATCGTGGTGGGATTGCCAAACAGAGACCATTACAAACCATTTTTTATAGGCAGATTCCAGCCCATCAAAGCTAGTAGTATCGATGTAGGAAGGGGCGCCGGGATCGTGATATACATTGTAATCATGTCCATCCCGATTTTTCACCGTAAGGTGGGCTTCTGTGAGTGAGAAAGGCTGCACATCACCCCACTCGGGGCTGAGGGCTGGGGGGGTAGATGATACTACATTGCCAGATTGATCAATGGATTGGGAGAGTGTGATCTGCTGAAACCGGTTCGGGTAAACCATATCAGGATTGCCGGGTTCTTCTACTTCTATAGGAGGGTTTACGGGCGCGTAATAAGTATTTGCGTAATTATTCGCTTCGTTGGAGCCATCTTGCATGCCATAGGCTAAAATCTGCGCCGCGATGTAATTTCCAAGCTCTGCCGCGCCACCGGCTACATAATCTGTAGAAAGGTTTTGAACGTCGTAGCCCTTGCCGAGCATGAGCGCATTGATATTTGCTTCGATGGTGCCAACGTTTGGCGAGAGCGCATATCGATGCTTTATGATACGGTATACCGCAAAGCTTATGGCTTCTTCTTGCGCAGCTAAGGTGTTCGATGGGCTGGATACCCCGATGAAATCGCTTTCAAATCCATGTAAATTTTGACCCAATAAATACGTTTTGGCGCCAGGGTTATAGGCCGCCCAAGCATCGTACATGGCGATGGAAGTATGAAAAAGATTGCGGGCGTGAATAGTGGGTCGGGCAAAATCAAGACTGATGGCGTGGAGTACTTCTTCGTTCCATTCTCTCGCTATCGAGCTATCCTGCGCTTGCATTGCTTTACAGCAAAAAAGAATGGTAAAAATTACTAATGAATTGCGCGTAAAATGCTCCATACGTTAAATTAAGATAATGGGTCAAATGAAGTAGGGATTCTAGTGGGCTTCAGCTGGTCGCCAAGGTGCGAGTCCAATAAAGCGGTAGCCTAAAAACCCATACTTCTATAATGGCTCTGATGGACGTTAAGCGATGGAATGAATCCATACATCCTAAGAATCAGACGAAAGGTCAAGCATTGGTTGCTTGAAATGAAAGAAATTCTTTTAACAAAAAACAGCAAATTTCTAGGCTTATTCCAGATGGATAGAATCCAATACTCCATCAATTTATTGCGAGAGTCAATAAGCCGGCACATAATCGGATTTTGCAGGCTTTCAAATAGGGTAATTTAGATCGTTTATCGCGTCAGCGGTCATTAGCGCTCACGGGCTTCAAGTCAAGTCAAGGCCAACCCTTGAAAGGATCGCTTGATTGGTGAGCAGTTTGATGTTTTAGGCTATAGGCCAGTTGTGCTGATTAAACTACTTATTTTATGTATACGGTTTTTCGATTGATGAATTCCATCATTCCATCGCGTGATAGCTCGCGGCCGTAACCAGAGTTTCGCTGACCGCCAAAGGGAAGGCGCGGATCGGATTTCACCAATTCATTTACGAAATAGGCTCCATCGCCCACGCGATCGATATCCTTTAAGGCCTGATCCTTGTCGCTGGTGCATACCGATACCCCTAGGGCGTAGATGGACTGCTGAGACAGGGCGTAGGCTTCGTCACGATTTTTAGCTTTGATCATAGCTGCCACCGGGCCAAAAGTTTCTTCGTCAAAGACTGGCATACCGGGCTTCACATTGCCTAGCACAGTAGGTTCGTGGTAGGCGTCTTTCTGCTTTCCGCCGAGCAAGAGCTTAGCACCTTTTTTAATGGATTTTCTGACTTGGGCCTGAAGTCCTTCAGCAAGGTCGATCCGAGCCATCGTTCCGATTTTGGTATCTTCTGCCATCGGGTCTCCCGATTTTAATTCTATTACCACCTTTACGAATTTGTCGACAAATTCTTGATAGACTTCCTTAACGATGATAAACCGTTTGGCCGCTATGCAACTCTGGCCAGTATTCATCATGCGGGCATTTACTGCAGTGGCAACAGCTTCATCAATATTGGCATCGGCCAAGACTATAAAGGCATTACTGCCACCGAGCTCGAGCAGGCTCTTTTTCATATACTTACCTGCGAGCTGCGCCACGGCCGATCCTGCGCGCTCACTACCTGTAAGGGTTACGGCCTTCACAGCATGATGCGCTATCACCAGCTCGGTTTTATCATGGTCGATGAATATATTTTGAAAAACCCCTTTCGGGAAGCCGGCTTTATCAAAAACTTCTTCGATCATCGCAGCACTGCCGAAAACGTTTTGGGCATGCTTTAATATTCCGGTATTGCCGGCGGTGAGCGTAGGGGCTGCATATCGAAATACTTGCCAGAAAGGATAGTTCCACGGCATTACTGCGAATACGCACCCGATAGGATTATGCCTTACAAAGCTGCTGCTGGCATCTGTTTCAATGATTTCATCTGCGAGAAATTCGGGTGCCTTGTCGGCATAATACTCACAGACCCATGCGCATTTTTTGACTTCGGCGCGCGCTTCGGTTATGGGTTTACCCATTTCCCGCGTCATCATTTCGGCATAGCGATCCACATTTTCATTGAGCACTACGGCCGCTTTCTTCATAAGGCGACAGCGCTCTTTGATGTCTACGTTTTTCCAATCTTCAAAAGCGGTCTGCGCCAGATTCAGTTTTTGCGTAAGCTCCTTCTTGGTAGTTGCCTTATGCTGGCCCACTACTTCTCCGTTATATGGATTTATACTTTCGAATTTCATGTCTTAGTCTTCTATTTCGTCATTATAAGCAGTAGAATCGTATGCTTGCACCCCCTTGAGTTCATCTACCCAATTCCACGATGTATAGATGGTAAGGGTCTTCGAGTGCTCCTGTTCATCAACGTCGCTCTGATCAAATCGCCAAATAAAATGCTCGGCTTCGGGAAAAGATTCACCTGCCAGATTATCTTGAAAGAGCCGGTATATGGTGTTGTGTTCATTCATGCCATCATTCAATAGCCTGGCGATGAAGGCGGCCGTGGGAGCGCGGAGCACTTCTGCCGAATCTGGATTTTTTGAAGTCACCTTCAGCACGATCTTGGCTGCTTCTGGCTTCCTGAATTTCATCGGGAAGGCGATATTGATGAGCACACCCACATTGAACATTTCTTCGTGAAAGCTGATGTCGGAATATTGTTCCCAAAGCGATTCGCGGCGGGCATCGACCGCGATATTCTCCCGCTGCCCGGCATTTAATTTATCGCCCAGCCTAAATTCCAAGACCTTTTCTGCCGCTTCTTCCGGTTCAAAATCGATCAAGGCCATAGCTGCCATATCGCGCAACTCTTCTTTGGGTATAGCTTCAGGATCATCAGCATCCAGGAATTTCAATAATTCCAGATAGCTCTCATTGTTCCAACCTTCAGGCATTTCGTGGATGTCATCAATATCCGTTACCTGAACTTTAAACTTAAATTTTGACATATATTACTGCGGCTTATTTCGTAAGCGTACCCTGTAGCACAGGCTGCTCGCGGCGGTCTTCATACATATGAGAGCTATAGTTCATTTGGATGGCATTGATCCAGTCCTTGGCACGCTTGGTGAGCCCAAAATTTTCTGTCATCATGCGTCCGCGGGCTACGAGTATTCCCATGTCGGCGCCTTCATACAGGTAGTCGCCTTCCTTTGAGATGCGAAGGAAAAAAGCTTCATCTTCCCGCTCTACTGCACGGCGGTGAGAATCCATACGGTCGAATTTGATATGCCCATTATCAAACATTCTCCATATACCCGATTGTGGGGCGTGGCTCACATACTCTATGGTGTCTTTGGTGTGCTTAATGATGATCTGGCTCCAACTATCGGAGTGCTCCTGCTTGCTCCAGCGGTCATTAATGGCCTTTACGTTAAGGTCGTAGTCTACATTCATCCATTCCAAAATGTGGAATAGGTAGAGCGGCACATCTGCCAAGGCGAATACGGCATGATTCGTTATGGAGCTTGCGCCCGTAACCCGTGGGTTCAACTCTCCCAAATAGATTTCTCCATTATCCTGATCTATTAAGAAGTCGAGCTCAAAATAGCCTTTGTACCCTTCTTTTCTGAGCTGATCTCCAAATTGTTGTGTGTATCTTCTGGCCTTTCGGCGAATGGCAGGGGTAAATGAATCTGGAAAAATTTCATTTCCGCACCAGCCACCTTTATAGGGGGTCAATTCTTTAAAGCCCACCAGCTCTGTCATAAGCGGTGCTACAACGGTGCCATGTCGTGTTACACAGGCTTCTATCGCAGATCCGCGGCAGTTGATCCGCTTCATCACTTTCACTTCCTTTTCGGCAGTGATCTCATCTGCATATTTATTGAACTCTTCTTCATTTGAGATGAAAAAGGTGGTATGGCCAGAGTCGCCAAAAGGAGTCTGCACTACCAAATCGGTTCCGAGCTTTTTGGATACTTCGCCTAAGTGCTTATAGTCTTTTACCTTGCTGAGTACATACGGCACGCACTCTACGCCAGCCTTCTCGGCTATGCGGTTGGTGTTTACCTTATTATCCATAAAGTTTCTCATTTCGGCACTCGGAAACATGATTTCGAGCCCCATCTTTTTTGCCAATTGCTCCGTCTTTTTGTCAAACATCAGGAACATCACCTTTCCAGCATCTTTGCCTTTTTTTCTAGAGTTGATGTAGTCTTGGACTTCGGGGTGTTGAAGCAGGTAATTATTGATGTCTTCTATGCTGGTAAATTCATCATGCGGAATCTCTTCTTTTGGAGAGAATACATTGGGATGTAAGCCATTAAAGCATTCAATATGACAGATAAACTTAAAGCCCTTTATCCATTCGTCAGCACCGAGAAGGTTAAAATTGGTAGCACTGATAAAGTACAGGGGCGTTTCATTCTTGAAGAAATAGCGACGGATGTCCGGCACGCCTTTTAATACTTCGGGCTTCGTGGCCGGCTTTTTTGATCGCAGCGCAGCCACTTTATTCCGAGGTGTAAGCTTCACGGCCGATCCTTTCTCAAGCTTTTTATCCATTGCGGCTTTCTTGGCTGCCGCGACCTTATTGCGTGAAGCTTTCGTTTTTTCGGCGGCTTCGGGGTTGTTCTTGATCGCCGCCTTTACGGCAGCTGTGCGCGATGGCGGCTTAATGGCTGCCGAGGCGCGCTTGCGGATCGGAGCATTTGATTTTTTTGTGTTCGCAGGTTTCGGATTATTCTTCTTATCGTCGTTCATATCGTTTTTATTAATGGATTTCTTTTGTTTTAATCGATTTGTTTTTTGCGGAAGCCATACCCATTGCGCCCATGGCCGTGGCCGTCTTTTGGCGATTGAGCACTGCATCTTTGAACACCCTTAAGCCGAGATCGGCGCGGTATCCATGTATTTCTTTTACGTCAAGTGCGAGCATGAACCGGATGATCTCGGCGCTCACAACTTGGCCTGGAACCAGCACCGGAAAGCCCGGTGGATAGGGTATAACGAAGGAAGAAGCGACAAATTCGCGTCCACCATCTATGGCTTCCCTTACTTCGGTGAGGGAATAGTATTCGCAGTTATTTTCATCATAGGCGAGAAAGTAGGCCGCCCGTAGGTCTCCACCTGGTACTCCCGGTATGGCCTGAAAAGATGCGTGAAAAGAACTGAAGTCGGGCAGGGGCGGCACTTCTTCTGTGAGCGACCATATCCGTTTATCGGCTATTTCTTTCTCTCTGCTATTCATAGAGCGGAACTCATCATCTAGCTGATGCGAGATTTTTAAAAGGGCATTGGTAAGGTATGCGACACTACCGCGCGTGGTACCGATATTGGTCATGAAAAGCACCGTATTGCGGGAAGTCTTATTGATCTGAATATTAAACTCGTTCATTAAGTACTTATTTTTGAACGTGTCTCCGTCTACCCCTGTGCGGCCTATGAAAAGGGTAATCTTCGTCGGGTCGAGCATAAACTCATCTTCTGCCCAGGCTTTTTCCATCCTGTTCCATCCCGTATCGCTGTGGTAGTATTCCCCAAGGCCGGTCTTCCGAAAATCGTCTGGAATAAAATCTTTTACCGTAAGCACGTCAAAATACTTATTGAGCTGTGGATTGTCATTGATCTTTGCACGCAGTACCATGGCGAGCTCTATACTCTTCTCTACCATTTCGTAGCCTTCAAACTGCACCTGCCTTCTGCCCACATCGAGCGATGCCAGCATCTGATAATTGGGCGATGTAGAAGTGTGGGTCATATAGGCTTCAAGGAAGGTGTTTTCCGATTTCTTTCTAAAATCTTCATCCCAGATATGGATCATGCTTCCCTGCCTGAAGCTGCTGAGGGTTTTATGAGTGCTCTGTGTGCAATATACCCGAATGCGCACCTTGTCGGGATCGGGCATCAATGGGGTTTCGCCCTCTTCTAAAGAAGCAATATAGGCATCATATTTTTCGCGGTAAGCGGCGCTGCGGTATTTTTTATACAGTTTATTGGCCGTAAATATTCCTGTGCGCTGCTTAAAGGTGTAGGTGAATCCGGCAAATGCAAACCAAGCTTCGTCCCAAAGGAAAACCATATCGGGCTTTATGGCGAGCACGCGTTCCATCATCTGCTCTACATTGTGCACGAGACCGTCGAAAGTGGCATTGGTGAGCAGGAGCATTTTTACTTTATCAAGCCTTCCGGCGGCCTGCAGTTGTAAGAGCTTATCAATTATGGTTTGCCGTGGCACTGCTCCATACATCGAGTATTTTTCAATTGGGTACGAATCAAGGTATACCGGAAAGGCTCCCGAGAGCACCAGTCCATAATGGTGGGACTTGTGGCAATCGCGATCGATGAGCACCAAGTCGCCAGGCACTACGAGTGCTTGCACCACAATTTTATTGGCAGTAGACGTTCCATTGGTCACGAAGAAAGTGCGCTGCGATCCATAGGTTTCGGCAGCCATCTCTTGCGCTTTTTTCAGCGGCCCGGTAGGTTGCAGCAAGGAATCAAGACCACCGGTCGTTGCGGAAGATTCTGCCAGAAATAGATTGCGGCCATAAAACTCACCAAAGTCATTGATCCAGCGGGATTTGAACACCGAATTACCGCGTGATATGGGCATAGCGTGAAAGACGCTCATAGGTTTTTGGCTATACTCCTTTAATGCGGTAAAAAATGGAGTTTCAAATCTTTCTGCCACACCGCGCAATATTCCCAAATGGAGCTCCTGAAGATCTTCACGACGGTAATAAATACGTCTGAAGAGCTGTAAAGTGCTGTCTTTCAATTCGGCCAAAGCTGTATCTGTCACGTAATAGGTGTCTACTTCAGGCCTGAATTGCTTTACCAATTTTCCCAGAAGGGGCCGAGCTCAAGTTCGGTGCGCTCCTGAAGGTCCAATTTCAATACACTCTGAATATAGGGAGCGAGCACATCCGAATTATTTTTCGAAAAGTAGCGTGGCGCATACCGTATCACTACAGCTTGAATATTGTGGTTGAACAGCAATGCGATCAGGGCATCTTGAAACGAAGGCTGCACAGTGACATCGTAAACGAATTCTTCTGCGGGTTCCCGTAATTTTCGGAGCTTATCATGCAGCGAAGCTTCTTCTGCATTGCTCATGTCTTCTACGAAGAGTACTTCAAAACTCTTTTTAGAATGAGCTTGAGTTGAATGGACTGGTTCATCATTTCGCTCTTTTTCAAACTCATCTGCCGATTGCATGGCGTGATTATTATGATAGGCGTCGCTGGCCAGCTGGCGGTGAATCTCAGATACATTATGCAAGAGGGCGGCGTATTCTTTTCGCGAATGCGAGCTTTTAAGCTTTTCTACATTTAGCTTACCGGGATATACGAAGTAGCGCTCAATGATACCCAAGTGGTTTAGCACTTCTGAAATTATTTTGTCGTGCTTTTTCTTTTCCGGCTTGTCGAGCGACTTATGGGATATTTCGGCTAGTTCGTTCTTGAGCGAATTCCAACAGTCCAGTCGAAGTTGTCCGACATTATAATGTTTGGTAGCAGTAGTTTTTGATTTATCGGACATGGAATTCTAGTGTTTAGAGTGAAGAGCGAGTCTATTACCTTCAGAGTCAATGAAAAGTGAAAAGTAACCAGAGTCGTCGTCTATTAAAGTTTTATCCATTACTACCCGGCCGCCGCCACCCGCTACACGCGCCAGCACTGGCGCCAAGTCATCACCGGCATTGAGATAGATCAGGGCGCCGACTTCACTCGGTATGCAACCTTGACCCGCTACCAAGGCTCCACCTATGCCGTTTTCAGCTGGAAAAATGGCCATTGAATAATCACCGATTTCCATCTTTTCCATTTCAATACCGTAGATGAAATTGTAAAAATAGATAGCTCTATCTAAGTCTAGCACGGGTATCTCAAACCAATTAATATAATCTTTCAGCTTCGTTTTCTCTGTTTTTTGTGGACTTCTTTTTGGGTTTGGCTTCGGATTATGTTTCATTTTATAATATTGGTTCTTATCTATTTCTATTTACTTCGGTCTTTAGAAGTCAGCGTTCATTAAAGTCTCGGCTTGCCGCACAATCTACAAAAATCAGTCTTAAATATTTCAAATTTCTATTCATAATGACATTTCGACCTGAAAATTATTTGAAATAAATCAAATCTTATGTCTCAAGACCATCCAACGGTGAGTCCAAATGGAAGGCTCAAGCACGAAATCTTTTTCCGGTAAAACGGGACAGGCGCTCAGGTATGGATGAGAGATCAAAGAAGCTTGAGTTCTTTTGCTTTCAGCCACCATATGGGATCTGTATGGATCACCAACCAGAAAGGATCCATCCCTTAGGTCTGGATGATAGATGAATGAAATGAAAGCGATTGAATTAATCAAAGCTCACCTATCTAGTCGCGATAAATCCAGACACATCAGGAAACTTACTTTATCATATTGACTGGCATCTGAATCTCTCCTTCTTTATGTTTCAACTCTGCCAGCTGCTCTATTTTCTTGGGCTTGATCAGGGGCCCTAATTCATTCAGGTAAGCGTGCTGCGCCCCCGGCTTGTAAATATTGAAATCGCCGATATGATCTCTGAAGCTTTTTAGTGGCTGGCCGAGTCTCATCACGCCAAGCTCGCGGCTTCGCTTCACCCGTTCCATATCGATCTCTAGTGGAAATATCTCTTCCGTCTGTCCTGCTTGGTACATGATCCTACCATCGGGCCCGCATACGGTAGAGCGGCCTATACCACCGGAATCCAGTCCATTCACATCAAAAAAGTAGCATTGGTTCAATGCGGCCATCGCCTGATCTATAGAATGCTCGATGTCGCGATCCATCGTACCGGTCATAGTGGGATGGATGATCACTTCTGCACCCATCACGGTGAGCGTACGGGTAGTCTCTGGAAACCACATATCGTAGCAAATGGAAACTCCGAACCGCCCTACTTTTGGAATATCGAAAATGCAAAATGAATCGCCAGGAGTTACACCTACTTCGTAAGGATAAAAGGGGAACATCTTGCGATATCGTGTCACTACTTCCCCAGAAGGATTGATTACAGAGGCAGTATTGTAGATCATGTCGCCCACCTTTTCAAAAATAGATCCGGGAAGTAACCAGATCCCATATTTAGCGGCAAGCTCTTGCATTTCTTTTTCAAAAACACCGGGAAATTCTTGAGCATAATAAGTAAGTGGCCCGTACGCGCATAGCTCGCTAAAAACGACCATCTGAACAGATGGGTACAGGTGCATACAGATGTCGAGCTTGGTTTTCATCATTTCCAAGTTCGAGTGGGTTGCAGAGATTTTCATTTGGATCCCAGCAATAGTAAATGGCGTCATAGTATATTTTTAGTTTGTTTGGTGATTTCGTCTATAAGTATGTCGAGACCTTTGTGCAGCTGCTCATCGGTGATGACGAGCGGCGACAGGATCCGAATTACATTTTTATGTGTTCCTGCGCTGAGCAAGACCAGTCCACGGGCCGCGCAGGCTTTTACCACGCTTCCGCAAAGGTCTCCATCGGGCTTTGAAGGATCATTATTTTTTACAAATTCTATTCCGATCATAGCTCCTATACCACGTACATCACCTATGGCTGGAGTATTGGTTCGTATCTGATCGAAGCGCTTCATGATGGTATCACCTATTTCGAGCGCACGACTGTTAAGGTCTAGATCTTTCATCAGCTGAATGGTGGCAAGCGATGCAGCGCAACATACCGGGCTGCCGATATAGGTGCCCCCAATACTTCCACCGGAAGCGGCATCCATTACTTCGGCTTTGCCGACCACTGCGGCTATCGGAAGCCCAGAACCCATTGACTTTGCGTAGGTGCTTAGGTCTGGGGTAACATTGTAATTTTGCCAGCAGGCCCATTTTCCCGTACGGGCGAAGCCACTCTGTACTTCATCAATGATCAGCATTATGTGGTGCTCATCGCAAAATTGGCGTAAGCCTTCTAGATACCTGCGCGGCACGGGGTTGAAGCCACCTTCGCCCTGTATGGGTTCGATGATCACTGCGGCGAGATTTCTGGGGTCTACCAGATTTCGCGCACTTTCGTGCAAACGGTGAAGCTCTTGATCTACAAATTCATCGAGCGAAAGCGCTCCGTGATATCTATAGTAATTTGGGAATGGGAGCCGATATACCTCGGGTGCAAAAGGGCCACAATTTATTTTATAATCTATCTTGCTGGTAAGTGTCATGGCCATCATGGTGCGGCCGTGGTAAGCGTCGGTATAGCAGAGTATGCCCTGCTTTCCTGTGGCCTGTCGGGCTATTTTAATAGCATTCTCTACGGCCTCCGCACCTGTGCTGATGAGCATGGCCTTGGTATGATCGCCGTGTGGTAAGATCTCAACGAGCTCTTCGCAAAGCTTCACATAGGGTTCATAGCTTACCACATTAAAACTGGTATGCAGGTATTTACCAGCTTGCTCGCGTATGGCTTCCACCACCGGCTCGGGACAGTGACCGGCATTTACTACTCCTATTCCACCGGCAAAATCTATGAGTTCCCTTCCATCTTCATCAATTATGAGAGCTCCCCGCGCTTCCTTTACCGTGGCTGTATTGAATATCCCGACGCCATTGGCGACTACATTTTTTCTGCGTTCAAGCAGTGCTTCAGATTTTGTTATTTCCTTTATCATTTCGTTTTTGTGATCGTAAAATGTAGTCAAATTTATTGGAAGTTTTCAGAATAATTTTGGAAGGTTCAAAAATTTTTCTTGGGATGGGGCTGCCCAGTTTGATGTGTTGGCTGCCCAGTTTGACATGCTGGCTACCCCATTCTTTCGGGGGCGTCCCAAAATTTGGTCTGCACCTATCCTTGCCTATGGGTCAGCCCAGGCTCACCGAAATATTTGGGCTTATAAGTCCTACGCCTATGAACGGGCGGCGACTAACGCTAAATTGGTGCATGGAAATAGATGGAATGAGCTATCCATTCATTCATGGTATTCAAATCTGGAAAGCTTTACGATCTACTGAATGAAATCGCACCGTTGGAAAAAGAAAGACCAAATTCACTTAGAGTATGGCTTAGGCGCATCACAGGGCGGATGATGGCCAAGCATTTTCTAATTCGGCAATGCTACTTTTGCATTGAAATGCGGTCATAGTATACACCAAGAGACTTAAAAATTGCGCAAGATACTGCATATTGATATGGATGCTTTTTTTGCATCGGTAGAACAACGAGATAATCCAAGCTTACGCGGAAAGCCCGTGGCAGTGGGTGGCTCACGTGAACGTGGGGTAGTTGCCGCGGCGAGCTATGAAGCTAGGGAGTTTGGCGTGAGATCGGCTATGCCATCATCCATTGCTGCGCGCAAATGTCCGGAGCTGATCTTTGTCAAGCCACGTTTTGCAGTCTATAAGGCCGTATCGATGCGGATCCGCGAAATATTCCATGCCTATACCGACCTTGTGGAGCCGCTCTCGCTAGATGAAGCCTTTCTGGACGTAACCGAGAACAAGCGCCAAATGAACAGCGCCACAGACATAGCCCGCGAGATATGTCAGCAGATTTTTGATGATACGGGACTGACCGCCAGCGCAGGAATCTCTGTCAATAAATTTATTGCGAAGGTGGCGTCGGACATCAACAAACCAAACGGGCAGAAATTGATTCACCCCACCCAGATTGATGCCTTTACGGCTCACCTAGAGATAAAGCGCTTTTTTGGAATTGGTAAGGTCACCACTGAAAAGTTGAATGGAATGGGCATTCATACCGGTGCCGACTTGCGCAAGTATTCGCGTCCCGAGCTGGTGCAGCTATTCGGAAAAAGTGGTGCCTACTACTTTAATATTTGTCGGGGCATCGATGAGCGACCCGTGCGTCCAGACCGTATCAGGAAGTCGGTGGGAGCGGAGCGCACATATAGTAAAGACTTGGCCGGACTTACCGAGCAGCAGGCTGCATTGAGACTGATTTCCGAAGAAGTATGCAGGCGAATGAAGCAAGGCAAGCATCTCGGCAAAACGATCACCCTAAAGTTGCGTTACAGCGATTTTACCACCTTTACCCGGAGCCGTTCCATCAATCACTTCACTGATAAGGAAGCCGATATCTATGCCATTGCCACCGAACTGCTTGAAGGACATCCACGCGAGCAGCCGCTGCGGCTTTTGGGGATATCCATCAGTAATCTCGATACGGAGCGCAAGGCTGAAGGTGGGCAGTTGACCTTGGATTTTTAGGGGGTAAAAGTGATCGTTTTTCCTTGGCTATTTCCAATTATTTAAACTGGAATGCGGTTACACTTCCAAAGGCCATACCCACGGTTTCTATAGGAATACATATCAAATATTTTTGAGCTTTTTTACTCAAGCAAGTTTGGTGGATTTTTCTCAAGAAATTTATCATTGGCCAAAGTATGTTTCACCGAAGTGCAGCGATCCGGACTAAAAAACTTGCGGTACTTGAAATACGTTATTGGCGATCGCGACCTGATTCAGGTTTAAAGTAAGCTTCTTTATTGTAGCGTGATCCCGCATATTTTTTACTCAGGTATCATTGGCGCATATCCTTCATTTTTTCATAAGTCTGTTTTTAGAACTAGTGGAATCTCGATGAAAGTCCTGTGAGCATGATCTGATCGGTATTAGTATAATCCTTCATTTCGGTCAGCACAACGACAGTAGCACCAAATGTCGTGTTGTATTTACTATGGAATATTAAGTCGCCAGTCTTCGCGGAAACCAACTTGGATTCACCCGGCAGTCTCTTGTTTGGTTCATTGCTTTCAAGAGCTCAATCTTGGCTGATAGAACGTAGTCAGTAGACTCATTTTCAATGTCAGCGCTCTTGTGAGCTCGTGCTCTTCTTTATTTCGTTGAGTAAGTGAAAACCGGAGTTGAGCACTTCGATGAGATCATTACCTAGTTGTTCAAAGTCTTCGGTAGTGTATATCACAATAATGCTTTGAATACCATTTTGATCTTTTTTAAAGTTGTACAGCCGATAGTCATTTTCATCACTCATATTGTTCAAAATGATTGAATGAATGACCATATTTCTTTTCTCTCTCAGCTTGTCAATATTTTCTAACCAATTCAACACTTGACACTTGATGTTCGGTTTAGGAAACTCATTTGCCTTTTTTTTCAATTGTTTAATTTTCTTCTCCGCACTTGTAATTATATAAAACTCGGGATAGGAGTCGACTAGACCAAGTGCAACCGCAAGATTAGAAATAATGAAATCGATTCGTGAAAAAGAGAATGTTATTTTCCCTAGTATCGCGTAAAATTTATCTAGTTCCAAGGGTTTGGTTTTGCATTACACACAACATCCACATAAATCATATAATCTTACGCTATCTGCTTTATATCCATTATTCAGCCACTGAATTACTTCTTCCAAATATAAGCTCCCGCACCTTCCCATCCCAATATTCCTTGCGGCCAATCGTTTAAGGGGCTGAAGATGCATTGCCATATTACGTTCTCTATTGAAGCTGGAGAGAGCGTATGTAATGAACTACTTTTTAAAGTAGGGCGAACCTTATCTATGTCGAACTTTCTGCAATGCATTTTGATCAATAAAAATGTCAATCTTTGAAAAGATTTAAATCCGTAAAATACCTATCCGATTTTCATTTCCGAAGTGGATTTATGCTCTTCCCTTG
Organism: uncultured Cryomorphaceae bacterium; assembly: GCA_963836915.1. Taxonomy (GTDB): domain Bacteria; phylum Bacteroidota; class Bacteroidia; order Flavobacteriales_D; family Cryomorphaceae; genus Cryomorpha. Next base: position 3,690,493 of record CAWILH010000002.1, read on the forward strand.
CGAAGTCTGTCTATATTCAATTCCATTTCAAACTGATCGATGAAATTTGACAGACCGGCCGACCCGATCTGCTCTATTTTATCACTTTGCCGCTCGTCTACATTATTTATTTTTACAAAGGCCGAAATTTCCTTTATTCCAGAAAAGAGTCTATTCCAAGCATTTGGTTTCATATCCAGTATATCGAGCTGAGCGACCTGCTTGCCTGTCCGGTGTATCAGAAAATAGGATTCAGGAATATGAGACCTGAGTATCTCAAAAAAAATGAAGTCACCTTTTTTGATAGATTCCTGCTGATTTTCCCAAGAATAGGACGATTGATTGGGAAGACCCGCCCAATTTATGCCGTCTGAATTCAATTGAGCCAAAATGTAGTCTTCGCGCTTTTTACTATTTATCTTTCCAGAAAAACATTTCATCCTTTTGGTGATTTGGAACCCTAGGCTTTCATAAATTTCAATTGCAATGGTATTTTGAGTGATTGCTTCAAGAAAGATTTTCTTAATGCCATGCTGAGATAAGTCATTTAGCGCGTGATCATAAATCATTTTGGTAATACCCCTACCGCGATACTCGGGTATAACTCCGGTACCGGCATTATATGCCGATATGGAGCCGGCTCTTTCTTCTACGGTATGCAGAATAAACGCCACCAATTTGTCTTGCTCGAACATTCCGTAAGAAAAACCAAAATCGATTTTTGCCACTTTCCACCGCTCGATATAATATTCTTTGCTCGCAGGTATCGGAACGAAATAATTATTAAAGGCAATCAGAAAACATTCAATGATTTCATTTAAGCTTGTGTATGACAATTTTTTGATGATCATGTCCCGCAATAATTGTAAATTTTTGATATTTTCAAAAAAAGGCCAAGTGGATTATAAACTCGCCGCGCGAGAGAATTCATTGATCAATCATCAACTTTATTTTTCCCTAAATAAAATTCATAGTCTTCATGTAGGCCCTTATATCGGTCCGTCGTTCTTGGATCAATATAGTCTCTAGGAGCATTTTTCAGCCACACTTCGTACCAACCGCTATCGGCAACAGGATAAATCTGGTCAATAGTCAATAAGGTCGTATCAAAGCTAAAATAAGAGCTAAAATTATTGCAGTCTGCATAACTTTGTCTTTGGAACCCGAAACAACCGCGTGTAAATAAAATCAAGGTATCCCCATTTCTGATTTTGTCAAAATCATCTACTAAAAACAGACTGGTGAATTTGACTTTATTAAATTTTGAGTTTGGGCTGTAGACTATTTCCCTGACTGTTTTCACTGGCTGAAAAGCGTGGGTTCGACTGATAGGTATAGCGGGCCCATAACCTCCAGTTAAAAAGTCGAAATTCATAAGGGATGACAGATCAGAAACAAGAGTAGTATCAGAAGGATTTGGACTGTTTGAGTTGTTGATTTCTGGCAATCCAATAATGCTCACCGCAACGAATTGATAAACAATAGAATCGATCCAGATGTGTTTTTCTATTCCAAATTCTATACTTATGCTATCTGTATCAATCGGCGGCGCAAGATTTTGGGCCTGTCCAATAAAAGGGACAAACATCACCGCTGAAAATAATAAATTTCGACATGCTTCATTCATCATATATATTGGAATGGTCGTGTTTCCCTAGCTTTTATTGGCTATTTCGGTCTGACCGTGCCAGTGATTTTGGAGTAATGGTACCACTTTAAAAGACCTGTCAATGGTACAGATTTTTTCAGTTATTGGTGCTTGAGTATTTCTTTTGAAGCTACCCCTTTTGATGTCTATCCTGTGTGACGAGTTTACGGGCTGTTCTGAAATGGCATCGGCGATAGTGGCTTCTCCCATGATTTCAGTCCATAATTCTGGTAGTTGGCATCTCCGTGATGACCTTTGGGCAGCGTGGCCCTCCAAAAGGATGGAAGAAGTTACTAACTCACGTTTGTCAGCCATAAAAAACCCTTGCACAGAGCGAGTCAGACCAGCTATGCCCGGATACCCTGTACAATGCCAGAAAATGAGTTTAGAACGCGTTAAAGCAAAAAATTTAGCGCAAGACATTCATCAAAAACAAGGAATAGGGTTTTAATATTCCAAATAAACCACCGGCAGATCAACCGGAAAAATCAAAAACAAGTAAGAAACTCATCGCTTTCCCCATAGAGTGAAACCGGATCCGTCAGCAAATTATTCATCCCTGGCCTACCTGTGCCGTTTTTTCTCGGTATCGGTGGGCCGAATACTTAGTTATTGGGCGCAGTTTTTATTTAATTCTTAGGTCTAATCTATCCATTAGTTGGTAAGCTTCGTTAAATCCGAGAAGACTTTCTGACCAGCTTCCCTTCAATTTATTCGGTCGTTTTATGTCATTGATGAATCTACGGCCTTTATGAAATATTCCTTTTTCTTCGTCCGTAATTTCTAAGCTATCTATTACTTTTTCTAATGTGATTTCTTTTGCAGGCAAACGCTTATCATTCGCATGAATTCTGAGAGATATCTCAAAGGTCGCGGCTCTTCTAAAGTCTTCATCATTTAAATTAGGGTCATTAATCAGACCATATCGTTCTGTGCATCTCTTAAAGAAGTCTTTCATGGATTCAGCCGACTTAATTAAAGCTACAAATGCAATTTCATTCTTGTCAATCTTTTTGCCTTTGTCGATTTTACCATTGTCATAAACCAGAACGAAATCCACTTCTTTTCCAATTAGATCAAAAAACTTGTAATAGTCCCCATGTCGAATAGCAGCAAATTCTTGATGGAAATCTGACATGTCAAGTCCATTTTTCTGAACCTTGTACATGTATCCGACTACTACCGCTATTATCAGGTCATTCATTTTAATGCAGGCTAATGCTCAGGTAATGTCCTAAGCGAATTTAGGAGCTTATGCCATCTACCCATTGTTGAATCTCGTTCTTAATTTCTTCTCTCTGAATTTGATGATTTCTGAAAATGGCGTAGCCCAGTGTAATAAACGGTATCAGCATCAGAATTAGCCCAATGATACTTCTCGGTAACAGGTACTTCCATCGGTTGTCTCCTTGAAAAATGCCGTAGGTAACTACTCCTATCCATATTCCCGATGTTATCACGGCAATAGCCATTCCAAACGAATTTAGTTTAGAAGAAATCCTTAGAGATACCCCGTCATAGTCATTACTAAATTCACCAGTGACAACGGGATAGAGTGCTCCGAAGAAAAAGCCGAAACTCCAAATTCTAAAACCGTTGGGGCTTATCGACCCGCTTACACCAAAGCGCAGAAAGAAAACTGTTTTAAGATGACTCAACAACGAATCATTTGCAGAGAAATGTATACGGTTCTCTATCTCATTCAGTATTTCTGTCCGCTTAGTCATTTTTTAATGGTTTCCAACGGTCTCGAATATGAAACATAGCGTGTCAAGGGACGCTGGTTCTTGGTGTTCCAATGAGGCCGGATTTTCGGATCTGCTTTTTACCTTGTTTTTCACTAAAAGCCGGATCCGAAAATTCGGCTTTCTTCTCAATCAAGAAAGCCTCTCGGACAGCAAAATATAGCTATGTTTTATATTCGTTGTTATCTTTAATGCTATTTCCCGATCGGTTTCAATTTGCTTTCCTTCATTTGTTTTTGAATGTATTTTTTTAATTCTGAAAGGTTCATACTCTGAGTTTCAGAACCTATTTTGTTCCGTACCTCCCGCATCATTTTCACGGCATCGAATTTTTTCTCTTTATCAATCGTTTTCATATCTGATAAGATTTTGAGGACTTCTAATTTCTATCATTTGGTAACCAAGTTTTAAGTTTACCGAATTATAGCCTTTTATTTTGTCCAAGTTTACAATATGTTTGAAATTCCAGCTTGCCAAAACATCAACTTTGTTAATGGTGGCGAGGGCAATATGTCGACAGTCCACCAAATTGGTCTGTCCAACAACTTTTTCCTTAATATAAGAGTCCGCAAGTTTGATGGACTCCTCGGTCAGTTCTACCCGCTCGAATTTATCGGTCGGATATTTGTGAAGTAGTTCTCTGACATTTTCGGGCGCACCAATTAGTTCAAGGTTCAAAAGTTCTGAAACGATGAAAATTATTTCATTATTTTCCAGTCTCTTGAAAAATTCACGTGTATCTTCCTCGAATTCTTCGTCAAAATAACATCCTACTACGGAAGTATCAATATAAATTCTTTGTTTCATCTATTGGCTTTATGTTCCAATAAATTTGCGAAAAAAGAACGACGGGTTGAATTTGGCTGAAGGTCGATTTGCATTAAAGATAACGGTTTGAATAAACGTCAGTACGGCTTCTTCCGCTGTTGGTTAAAATTACGGAACATGTTCTTGTCGACCGACAACATGAACCGAAGGACGATAAAAGCCGCATGGCGTTTATTTTGTGATGGCAACTGTTTTAGCTTTTTATCTTAAATCTGAATATTAACTGTCTGTCGTCTTTGTTTGTCAAGGAGACTAGGTAAATTTCATCATCAGACTCAGTCGGATGATCTAAATCAGAAACTTTTAAGTCAAACTTATTGTTGAATTTGAGTTTACTTATATTTCGAGATAGTATTTTTTCGGCTGTGGTCTGGCTGGTTATTTCTAATGCGGTGTTTTCTGAATTGTCCACGAACTTTTTAAAGTCAAATTTCACAATGTCCGATCTACTAAGTTCTACCACAAGATCACCTTTGTTAGTTGTGGCTTCAATCGGACCATTATCATTGTTCAGGGTAATGGTGTAACTTTCAGCTACTTGAGCTTGAACATGAAATACTGATGTTAATACTAGTCCTGCGATAATTAAAACTCTTTTTATCATGATCTGTCGTTTCTAATTGTTCATTTTAAATAGTTGCCAACGTCCGCGATATAAACTGGCAGGGCCTTTAACGAAAAAATCCCTTTGCGAAGCGTGGTCTCCAAATCTAGTAAAAATCTTGATTGCGAAGCCCGATGCCCTGCTGGGGTATAGCGCTTGTTGAGCGCCGCTGATCGGAGTGTGCGCGAGCCGTGTTGGGACAGGTGGGTTTGGTCGTGATTTCTCTTTTTCCTGCCGTGATCGCCGCAGGAGCTGCTTACACCCTCAACAAGAGAGTTCGTTCGTCGATTTTCACTTCATGTTTTGCCCAAAGGGTTCACACGCATCAGGCATTACGGCATCTTGAGCAGTAGCTGGAAAAAAGAAAAGCTACCCCAACTGCAAGCCACTTTGGCTACCGAAAAAATCAACTCCATACTGCCCAAAGAACCGACTTTACACCGCAAATGCCTAAGCTGCAAAAAAGTGAGATGTAAGCCCCCGACCAAGTACATCTTGTCTTCTTCATCCCATACCACAATCTTTGGGAAAAAACTACAATGCAATTACAAGAAGAAATGTTTGCCCTGGTCTCTGAGTGGAAAAACAGCGGCGTCACCAAGAAAACCTTCTTGGTTGACCGGCAGATCAAGCGGCCAAAATTCGATTATTGGTGCAATAAATACCGTGACCACTTTGCTGGATCGGAATTTCCGGCTGAAAGCCACTTCCGGGAACTGGTCGCTCACCGGTGCGGCTTCTGGGGCCGCTCCTAGAGTGCTTGAGCTTACCACTGCCTCTGGCATGCGTATCACTGTATTCGGCTGATGCTGGGACTGGAGCGGCCGGTCAAAGTCTTCCTGTTCGGAAAGCCCTGCGACATGCGCAAAGGTTTTAATGGTCTATCCGGTCTGGTGCGCCAGGACATGGGGCTCGATCCCATCGCGGGGCACCTTTACGTTTTTATCAACGGTGGGCGCACCCTGATCAAAGTACTGTACTGGGATGGCGACGGGCTGGCGGTATTCTACAAGCGCTTGGAAAGGGGTACGTTCAAAAGGCCGACCGCCCGGCTGAACGCACCCAACAGTGAGCTCTTGACCGAAGAACTGTACATGATTTTACGTGGGATCGACTTCGAAAAAACCAAGAAAAGAAGACGGTATTTATCCCATTGAAATGTTGATTAAAACCGGATGAAAAACCGGTGGGCACGGGGCTTTCATACTATCTTCAGCCTATGGGAACGGAGCTTGGAAACCTGTCAAAAGAGCAACTCATCGAGTTGATTGTCCGCCAGGATAAGTCTGCGCTCGAAATGGATGCTGCCCTATCAAAAAAAGACGGGCAGCTCTCCCGTTCAGAAGCGATGATCGCCCAGATGGAAGATATGATCAACCGGCTTCGACGCCTTCACTACGGCACCAAAAGCGAACGGTTCCTGGCCGAGAATATGGTTATTGCCAATCAGCTGGACTTGCCCTTTGCCGAACTGGCTGCCAAAACAGGGCACGCCGATAGTGAAAAGACGGTAAAGGAAACCATCACCTACACCCGCGCAAAAAACCAGGGCCACAAAGGCCGCAACCGCCTGCCCGAAGACATGCCAGTGCACGAAGTGGTGATAGAGCCCGCAATGCCCGTGGAAGGCATGGTGAAAATAGGTGAAGAGCGCACAGAGATATTGGAACTGGCACCTGCCCGCTTTTTCAAGCTGGTATGGATACGTAACAAGTACGCCCTGCCCGATGGCCAGGGCATACTCATAGGGGATATGCCTTCAAGGCCCATCGAAAAATGCCTCGCGGGAAATGCCTTGCTCAGCTCCATTCTGATCAACAAGTATGTAGACCACCTGCCGCTGTACCGTCAGCAGCAGATCTTCAAGCGGGCAGGCATACAGATCGCCCCATCCACTATAGATGGTTGGGTGGCGAAGTTGGGCGCCCTGCTCGAACCCCTTTATGAAGCCATGGCAGATGTGGTAAGGCTCGACGGGTACCTTCAGGTAGATGAGACCCCCACCCGGGTGCTCGACAAAAGCAAAAGGGGCAAGTGCCACCTTGGATATTACTGGGTGTACCACGCACCGCCCAAACGTATGGTGGTCTTCGACTACCAAAGGGGCCGTGGGAAGCAAGGCCCCCAGAAAATGCTTGACAATTACAAAGGCTATTTACAGACCGACGGCTACAGCGTCTACCATGCATATGCAAAGAAGGAAGAAATCGTGCACCTGGCATGCTGGGCGCATGCGCGAAGGTACTTCGAGCAGTCACGCGACCAGGACAGGGAACGTGCAGAATATGCGCTTGGGCAGATACAGCAGCTCTATGCCATTGAGCGGGAAGCAAAAGAGTGGAGTACCGGGCATAGAAAGACCATACGCCTGGAAAAGTCGCTGCCCATCATCAACGGACTGGGTAAGTGGATAGCCATGGAAAACAAGCACGTATTGCCTAAAAGTCCCATCGGCAAGGCATTTAATTATGCCGTCAACTCGTGGGACAGCCTCCTGAACTATCTCTACAATGGAGAACTGCTCATCGACAATAACCTGATCGAACCACGAAGTGCTCACGAGTACCCATTAAAAAGAATTACTCCACGAGTAAAATACCATCCGGCCCAATGCGCTCGGACGTAAAAACCACCTCTTCGCCGGATCGCATAACGGGGCCAAACGATCAGCGATGTTCTACACCTTCACGGGAACCTGTAAACTCCACGGGGTGGAGCCAATGGCTTGGCTTACCGAAGTGCTACACTGTATAGCCGATCACAAGGTCAATAAACTCTATGAGCTCTTTCCCCAAAACCTTAAGCTGCCAGAGCTCAAGCCATACAACAATCATCCGGGATTATAGAGGTGTAGTTGGTCGGGGGCTTACCTAAATTATAGTATAATGATATGAGTAAAGCCCAATTCTAATCACTACCATAACATTGGAAAGGCTTGTGAAGCGAGGGTACTTATCAGCCGCAGGACTCTACAACAATATTGCTCCGCAACGTAACGAACTGCTGTATACGAGAACCGCTTGGCCTGTCCTGAGCTTGACGAAGGGTACAGTGGTGTGAGAGGCGCACTCCGTCCCTAGTTAGGGGCGGAGCCGTCTACTCGATTGTGCTTTCGTGCTTTTTTTTAATTCATGTCCAAACTTGAGTTGGAATTACCAAAAGAGATGTTTTCCACTTTTCTTTTCTGCTAATAATTTCTCATTTTCAAAGCCCATACCTTTATCGTATTGATAGTCAAATATTGCTGGCAAATCGGGAGTCGTTATAACTTTGTCAGTATTCTCAATTTTCTTTTCTGTAATTGCACCGCTCAAATATCCACCACAAACTTCAAGTTCATCAGAGCAAATTAGCTTTCCGTGCAATTCTTCTTTCAAAAGAAGGAAATTGATTAAGTCTTGAGGTCTTTTATTCTTTGCAATCATTGTCAGGAAAAATGTTTCTAAATCATCAATCTTAACAACCCAAGGATAAATGTCATCATCTTCAATTTCTAAAAGGGTCGATAAATCGTTTTGTATTTGTCCAAATGATTTGATATTTACAATAATTGAAAAATCATTTTCTTTATATTGAGTTGTATCAATTTCTTCAATAAGTTTTCCGTTCTTATCTTCAATCATTAGCGGCACTTGGTCAATGAACTTTTGCTCAACTCTTTTCGTCTGAGTATGACCATAACCGATACAAGCTTTAAAATCGTCTTTTATTCTCACATAGGCTTTATCAGGATTTCGCATTGGTTCACGCAGATTGTAGCCTTTTGCTTCAATGATAAAAGCACAATTCTTCCAAAGAAACAGTATGTCTTGCTCGCAACCATCAACATAATACCCTTCAAAACACTTATAGTCCTTTTTGAAAAATTTCTCAAAAAGATTTATTATTTTATTCTCAAGTAATTTCCCCTTTTTATCAATTAGTTTGTCTTTTGCTTTAGTATTTTTAGAACATACTTTTTCAAGTAAACCATCTATTGCATGAATGACTTGTTTGACTTCGAAGACTTGGAATAAGCCATCCCCAATATCAATGATTGGAAACTCATATAATGGATTACTTGGTCTTGTTGAAGTATAGAAGAGGAAATCACTTTGTTCCCTTTTGCAAGAAATAATTGATAGAATGGTATTTATTTTCTTAGGAGAAAGCTCATCTGATACTAAATCTTCAGATTTAAAGCGGTTGATTATTCCGTGGTCAGCCACGAATGTATACATTGGTCGATTTTGTTCATCCATTTCTTTTATGAAGTCAGGCGCTCCATCAACTACACCCATTTTAATTTTGGTGTAGGTGAGCCATTCTTGCTGAAACAAGTCCTTTCTTGTTCCAAAGCCTTGAAATTTTCGCTGAACTAAATCATCAAGATTATTATAGAACTGAATAAAATCAGCCGTTTTTACTCCTATTTCAATCTCTATTGTATCATCTAACTGAGAGTACAAATCACTGACCCAATTAATTGTTTGCTCTTGATAGTTTAAAGACCCTTGATTGAAGTATGAAAGGAATGAAGGCATTGCCACCTGTCTGATTTTTTTCCATTCTTCGTCAATATCTTCGTCTGGTTTTGGAAAGAAAAGCTTATCGTATTCTCTTTCAATATCATTTAAAAGTTCAACAACTTTTTTCCATTTATAAGCTGTGTATCGAACATCTGAACCATCACTATCGTCAGAAGAAACCAAAAGTCCACCAAGGAAATACAATTGTCGCATTGGCGAAGAAAGTTGACCAAGTTGGTCTTCAGCATGCTTATTTGCTATACTTTTAATGAGTCCCGAAAGGTCTCCTAAGAACCACTGGGTATCATAGGTAGATACTAGGTCTTTTAGTTCTTGGGATTTATCTTCTAGACTCATATACTATTTTTATTTTTGAATGAAGCACAACGTTCCAGCATATGGCTTGTGGCGACTCCCGAAGATAAATCTTTCATCTCAGGATAATCTTGACCCGAAGATCATTTTTCGAATGTAGGAAAATCCCGCCATAAGCTATATGCAGCCTAAGTTTACAATCCATTAAATTAGCGACTATAAATAAAAGAACGAAAGAGAGGAATAAGACTAGCTTATACACGAGGATTTAAACCCGTCAACATTAAAAGTCCCCTCTCTTTTTCTACTATTAATCTGAACAGTTCATTAGGCCTTTTAGAGCCTGTTTCCAGGTTGTTGGATAGCAGTAGATCCGTTCTTCCAAACTTAAGTATTATGGATAAATTTAGTAATTATTACGGGATAGACATATCCAAAGATGTATTTGATGTGATGGATGCAGAAGGTAGGTATCTTCAGTTCACAAACGATCTAAAAGGTTTTAAATCTTTCTTAAAAGAAATAGAAAGAAAGGGTTGTTTTGTTATGGAGGCTACGGGAGTATACCACACCCAGTTGGCAGATTTTCTATACGCTGAATCAGTGTTTGTTTCAGTTGTAAATCCGCTTGTGATCAAGCGCTTCATTCAAATGAATCCCAGGCGCATCAAGACCGACAAGTCCGATGCTGAGATGATATGTAAATATGCACGTCAGCATGAGCTTAAAGCTGATAGGCCTTCATCAAAGTATGTAAAAGAAAGCCGCATAATAAGCGAGAATATAGATTTGTTCATAAAGGGTAGAACCATGATCAAGAACAGATTACATGCCATGGAGCACAAATCACCTAAGCACAGAAGTATACTGATCAAGCCTCTGGAAAAAACTATTTCAGATTTAACCACCCAGATCAAGAAACTGGAAAGAGAGTTAAAAAAATTGATTGAAGAAAATGAAGCTGATCTGTTCTCAAGGCTTCAGACTATTCCAGGAATAGGAAAAAGTACGGCTATGTTCATGATCGTTCTGAGCGATGGTTTCAAAAAGTTTGAGAGTGCCAAACAATTTACCTGTTACATAGGGATGACTCCAGTTGAAAAACGATCTGGTAGCAGTGTAAGAGGAAGATCAGGAATCAGCAAACAGGGCAACCCAAAGCTCAGAAATCTCCTGTTCATGTGTAGTTTTAACGCCTGTAAATCCAATAAAACATGTAGGGAACTTTATGAAAGAATCTTGGCCAAAGGGAAGTGTAAAAAGCTGGCATTAATAGCGGTAGCAAATAAGTTGATGAAACAAGCATTTGCCATTGCAAAATCCAGACTGATCTATGACCAAAATTATAGAAGTATAAAACCGCAATTGAATTAAAAAAAACACATTAAAAAGTCACCAATTTTCTTGGATTTTACCACAGTTCAATGTTAGGCACTTTTTACTTTTCATTTTTCAAATCGATTACCGTTGAACATTGTAAATTTATAAGCATAATCCAAGTTGTTAGCGAGTTTAAAAACTCAGGAGATGCTACAGTTTCAAATTTATCAAAGTCGTTAAAGTATATTCCGAATGATGTTGATTTAAATGTTGAGTGTGACAAGGCATTTCGTAGATGACGAACGTAATCACATTGAAGTAATTTTTTGGCCTTTTGGGATATAGGTTTACGGTTTCTTGCGGCCTGATTCAAGATATTTATAGTTGGCCCTTCTTTCATATAAACGAGCGCCACATACATTCTAAATATTAGAGAACCCTGAACTTTAAGCAAATCCTGGTTATTTTCTGGAAGTTCCCCTGGAAATGAAATTTGGACATCCAGTTCTTTTCCAACCTTAGGATGCAAAACAGAAGCTAGATAATGCCAAAATATACCGGTTGTCAAGTGATCCATATCAGATTTCTCAAATTCAATAGCTGAATCGGCAATTTCTTCCATGAAGTTAGCTTCGCCTAAGGAATTTGCAACATTCTCAATTAGTTCCGCACATTCCTTATGTTTATTGATTACAATTTGATCGCTACAAATTTTGTCAATCAAGTTGATTTCATCTTGAGAGTCCTCATAAGGCAGAAGGGCTGAAACATTGAAATTATCAGGAGGCCCTTCGTTGGTAACCCCATACATCCTGTAAAACTTCCTCAAGGCATCGCCAATTTTATCTTGATTCATAATTATTAATTGTGCCTAACGTTCAAGCATATGGCTTGTGGCGGCTTTCGAAGATATATCTTTCATTCAAGGATAATCTTGATCCGAAGATCATTTTTCGAATGTAGGAAAATCCCGCCATAAGCTATATGCGCTGTTGGGCGCTGGCTTCTTTATATTCCTAATTCTTTTCTTCTATTTTTCAGTTCATCAACGGCTCCTTTAGCACTAATCCGACCTTGTTGAATGTAAATCTCTCTTTTAGAATCATCATCACTACAAATCCTATTAAATATTTCTTCTTCCACAATCCTAAATATTTCTATTTCACTATCATATTCTAATAGCAAATTTCTTTCTTCATCGTCAGACTCATGTCCATCAAGAGCATAAGCATTGTAAAACCAGTCATATTCCTTATAAAAAGAATCTGTTGATATTTGATCATTGATAACTTTTCTGAGTAAATCCTTTTTTTGCTGAATTAATCGTTTCAAGTGATTTTCGCTTTCAAACATTATCATAAGTATCTTCAATATTACTTTCGGCTGTAGCTATGATTATTTGCCGGATCACTTTTTTCAGCTAGCGCCCAACATATGCATATACGGAAGTTCTCACCGAACTTCCGTATATATCGCAGTTGTCTGGCCGCCGTTTTCAGTCGGTAAATAACTCATAATCAGCCAAAGTTAATCCCAAAATTCAGAAATCCAAACTATCCAGCGGACTCTCCAGCTGATCCCAGCATTTGCTGGTAAATATGCGTGTATATCTCTGGAGTCTTGCTGCCCTTATGACCCAACAGGTGCTGTATGCACCGCAAGTCTGTACCTGCTTCCGGCAGGTGGGTGGCAGATGAATGCCGCAGCGAGGGAAAGGTCACATCCTTCTCGATGCGTGCCGCGCGGGCAGACTTCTTAAAGGTCTTCTAGAGCATTGCCTTCCGTGCAAAGGTCGCCTTGCTACCCTGAAAAAAGCTGGCGTATAAAAAAGCGCAACGCTCCATACCCTGCGCCGTAGTTATGTTTATCCCATGGCAGCGGGGCCACGCACTTCTTGGGAGATGAAGTAGGGCTAGCGCATATCCAAAAATGATTTAGCCATGCCAATATTGCTACGACGTTGTTCAATACGCATATTGCATCTTAGGCCCTGCTGCGCATCAAAAGCCCACTCGACCGATCATGTAATTAAGTTCCTTCTGGACTTACTGAACCAATCTTTCTTTTCCTAGTGTGCCTGCAGATCAATCTTGAGAGTCTCGAGAACCGCGACTCGCATATCGAGCCCATGGCTACTCCTGATTCTGTCGGGACAGGCTATAATTGCGGCTTTTGCGCGCTACTCACGAACCCATCAACCCAGATTTAAAAAACCGCGCGCAAACTAAACCGTCACGGCCTGCTCCAAATACCTTCGAAATGGGAGCATCTCCTTATAGACATCCTTTACGATTTTTTCGAAGTCATCGCCCATGGCATCTTTCTGTGTGATGTCGTGGCTTACTGCAAAGGTTTTCATGCGGAGCAACTCAATGTGCTTATGGTCTTGGGAGTAGCCCTTGGGTGAAGTCTTTAAGGCATCGCCTTCTTCAATAAGGCCGCCAAACATCTGCTCGAAGCTCTTCTTGCCAAGGATTTTTTTCAGTGCATCGCCGTTATAATCGATCCCATCGCGGATGCTCTTCAGGTGCGCCGGCTTGGGGTGGTAAAAACCACCGGCAATAAAGCTTCCGTTCAGGCCGAGATGGATGTAAAATTCGGCATTGTCTTCGCCTTTGTCCAAGCTGGCGCCAAAATTATCCTTATAGGTCGGCTTATCGGGGTGGAACATCAGGTTATTGTTGATGCGGTTCAATGCTTTTTTACCTGTGGTGCGGGTATATTCCGAGTCGATTTTGGCGAGTTTTTCATCCATACCGTTCAGCCAACCTATGTAAAAGTCGCGCACATCTTCGTATCGCTTGCGGTTGGCATCCATCCATTCCTTGGAATTGTTTTTATTCAGATCGCGTAGAAATTCAAAAAGGGTGTGAAAGGTCATGTTCGGTTTATCTGTTTTTTTAAAATCCGCCAATAAAACCAAGTGGCATAAAAATGGTTCGCATTTTCCAACTTGATTTAAAGCATTTCGTATGATGCCGAAATGACCGGCGCTTTAATGGCGATATTTTGTCGAAGCGAAGGTCCGGTAAGTGAATAGCTATTTCAAGTAATTGAGATAGAAACAAATACAATTTTCATTCTTTTCATTTTCGTGTCATTTTAATATTCACATTTGTATGAAATTAATACCGCCCTTAACCGCTTATCCATCACCAGCATTAGCATCTATGATTCAGCCTGGCTTGTTCTATAATCCCATCGCTTTTATGAAAACTGAAAAGGGGATACTACGGGGTACTTCCCTGCGCAGGGCGATCTTGATCTTCTCACTGGGATGCTTGCTGGCCGCAATGGCCTTTTACTTTTTTGGCGGAAGCCGTAGCCCTAAAATCCTGACCGCAATAGAAAATGAAGACGAGGAGCAACTGAGCGAACTGCCCCTGCGCATGGATGATTCGCTCATCACCCCACTGCGTGATCTGGATGATGCAATGCTCCAAAAAAAGCTGGATCAAATAGTGGCCGGAAATAAAAAATGGGCCAAGCTCACGGGCGAGAAAAAGCTCTGCATAGGCTTGGTGGATATGCGGGATCCGTACCGGGTGAAGTATGCCAATGTAAATGGGGGGCACATGATGTATGCCGCCAGCCTGCCCAAGATAGCGGTGCTGCTGGCCGCAGAAGATGCCCTCGAAAGCGGAGAACTCGAAGAGACTGAAGCGATACGCTCCGATATGCGCCTGATGATAGCCAAAAGCAATAACGAAGCGACCACGCGAATGATCGACCTCGTGGGTTTTGAAAAAATTGAGCAGGTGATGACCGACCCGCGGTATGCCTTTTATGATGAAGATTATGGCGGCGGTCTCTGGGTGGGAAAGCGCTATGCCAAGACCGGCGAGCGCCACGGCGACCCGATCAAGGATATAAGCCATGCCGCCAGCGCCACGCAGGTATGCCGCTATTATTACTTATTGGCCTTTGGTAAACTGGTAAATTATGACCGCTCCAAGGAAATGCTGGGCTACCTGGGCAATCCTGAGCTGCACCATAAATTTGTGAATACCATGGATCGAGTAGCCCCAGGAGCCAAGGTATTCCGCAAGTCTGGCTCTTGGCGCGATTACCACGCCGACTCTGCATTGGTGTGGGGGCCTAACGGACGGCGATACATTTTAGTAGCTTTGGCGCAAGATGCCGATGGTGAGAATATTATGCGCAATCTCATGTATGAAGTGGATCGAAAACTCAAAAAGTAAATAGTGAACCTGAAAAGCCCTTACATCAAGGATTTTCTACAGAAATCGTTTGACATTCGGGAAGGGGAGTATCAAAGGGTATTCCTGATGCAGCTGAACATTTTTCTGATCATCTGCACGCTGCTCACCATTAAGCCGGTGGTAAATGCGCGCTTCTTATCGAGCATCGGGATAGATCAACTTCCGATGCTTTTTTTATTGGTTGCGCTTGCCGCAATGGTGGTATCATCACTTTACTCCCGACAATTACAAAGATATGCCCTGCAAAAGGTCATCTATCTCACGCTGAGTATTTCCATATTAGGGCTGGTGGCCATTGCCATACTCTTGCACTTGCAAATAGCGCAGACCTTCGTACTTTATGCCTTTTATATCGGCGTATCGATATTCGGCGTTTTGGCCACTTCGCAATTTTGGATCATGGCCAATCTGGCCTTCGATGCGCGGGAAGCCAAGCGGCTCTTTGGTTTTATTGGCGCCGGGGCGATAGCTGGCGGTGTGGCGGGCGGGTATCTTACTTCGGCGCTGGCCGAATTTATATCCGGCACCAATCTCTTGTTTGTTGCGGCAGCCCTGCTCAGTTTTTGCATTCCCTTGAATGCGATCGTTTGGAAAAAGCATATCAAGCAGCTATCCACATTTCAAAAATCGAAGCGCTGGAAAGGCTTCGGAGACCATCCTTTATGGCTCATCAAAAAATCTTCTCACCTTACCAATCTTGCGCTCTTGGTGGCCATTGGGGTCATCGTCTCTAAGCTGGTTGAGTTTGAATTCAGCAGTCTGGCCATTTCGGCCATCTCCGATCCCGATCAGTTGGCTGCATTTTTCGGGTTTTGGTTTTCTACGTTTAACGTCGTATCGCTCGTGCTCCAGCTGGTGGCCACCCGGCGCGTGGTGGGCACATACGGGGTGGGCAGTTCATTATTTGTCCTCCCCGCCGGCATATTCGTTGGCTCCCTTATGCTTTTATTGGCACCGGTATTATGGGCGGGTATTTTCATAAAATTATGGGATGTTTCGGTAAAGCAATCCATTAATAAATCGGCTTTTGAGCTATTGGCGCTTCCGATCCCTTCGGGCATCAAGAGCCAGACCAAGAGTTTTATTGATGTTTTTGTAGATCTCGCCGCGACAGGCGTGGCGGGGTTGATTTTGATCTTTTTGGTCAATGGGCTTGACCTATCTGTGCGCTCTATAAGCGTGCTCACCATTGGCATAGCCGGAGTATGGGTGGTCGTGGCATTTCGGGTGCGTCGCACCTATATTACTTCGTTCAAGGCAGTGCTTACCAAATCGGCCAAGCAGGAACTGCGTGAAGAGCCAGACCTGAGAAATACATCGGTGCTGAGCAGTATGAAGCGAGCTCTTGAAGATGGTTCCGAGCAGCAGGTGCTGTACATGCTTGATAAGGTGGAAGAGATAGCCGATAAACGTTTTTTTGAGAATGTCGATGCACTTTTGGTGCATCCTTCGGCAACGGTGCGCGCTAAGGCTTTGCAGACTATTTATTTCTTAAAAAAAGAAGTAGATGCCGAAAGGCTCGACCATCTATTGACCGATGCCGAACTGGAAGTTCGTATCAAAGCTTTCGCACAATTGATCCGTCAAAACCCAGCTAACCGCGCCAGCCTGATCAATCAATACCTTACCCATGAGAATCTATTGATAAGCGGAGCGGCACTGGTAGGGCTTTCGGCGGATGCACGCAATAATGCCGAGATGAAAAAGCAGCTTCAGCTGGCACAGCGTATTTCAGAAAAACTCGACTATGTAAGCTTATCTGATAGCGAAGAAGAGAAGCGACTGTTCAAAACCATGGCTATCCGTGCTATTGGAACGGCCAATATTCCAGAGCATTACCCTTATATCCGCGCATCTCTGGTGGCGACCGAGCCTGCCCTCGTGCTGGAGGCCATACGGTCTGCCGGCCGCACGATGCACATCGACTTTATTGATGGGATCGTGCCTTTTCTTATTCCCAAGCTTTACCGGAAGGAAGCACAGAATGCATTGCTCCAATTTGGCAAGGGCATCATCCCTGTTCTTTCAGCCCTTGCGCTCGACCCAAATACGAAACCCGATCTAGTCCAGCAAATACCTGCTGTTCTGGAGCTGATAGATGCGCAAGAATCGGTCTCGGCATTGCTCTCATTTCTCGAAACCCAAGATGTAGTGCTGCGGCTGGAATCACTCCGCGCGTTGAATACCATGAAGCAGTCCTACCCGCATCTCAAAATCAGGAAGGAAGATATCGTGGGCTTCATCATCAACGAATCGAAGATTTATAAGACCACGCTTGGCGTGCTCTACTTGCAGAATGAAATATTGACCGCTCAGGCGAATGAGCCTTCCATCAGGGCTAGGCAAGAATTGATAGAACTGCTGGAGCGAAGGCTTGATGGCACGCTTGAGCGGATATTTAGGCTCATCGGCCTTCGGTATCCGCCAGAAGATGTGATACCGGTGTATAAGGGGATCAAGAATTTAAATAGGGATGTCAGGCTCAGTTCGGTAGAATTTTTGGACAACTTACTGGAGCCAAGTTTGAAAAAAACGCTGATGCCGATCGCCGAAAGCGCGCTCTTCGAGCAAATATCCGAAGAGCTACTCGCCACGCTCAAGGTAGAAGTGCTCACTGAGAAAGAATGCCTAAGGCTGCTCCTTCAGGGCCGGGATGTACGCCTTAAGATGGCCGTGTTCAGGCTCTTGGAGCAGTTGAACCTTCCAGAGCTCACCGCCATCGTCGAGCCACTATTGGGCAGCCCGGTAGATAAGGTAAGGGAAGGTGCCCAGCGCTTGCTCGCGCCGACGGGGTAATGGTCATTTGCGGATTATCTTATCGATGCTTGCTGCAAGTGCGGCATGATCGCTGGCAGAGTTTTTCTTGAGCACATTGCTCATTAAAACCACCATGTATTTGGTGCCATCTTCATGCTCTACGATGGCCACCGAGTTCATGTAATTATCTACATTTCCCTTGTATTTTCCACAGCTATAGCCTTCTTCTTCCTTACATTTATAAAGGCTTCCCGATTTAAAATACAAGGCTGCATTAGTAAGGGCAGGGGCGGTACCGTAGCGTATCCGTCTATCGGTCATATACATAAGTCGCTTCATCTCAAGGCTGCTTTCGGTATCTACGATTTTACCGCTCTCCATTTTCACTAGAAATTTCATCACTCCCAGTGTGGTGCCCGTGCTGCCGCCCTTTCCGGGAATGTATGATCCGGCACCTTTGGTAAATAGCGTTCCAAGGCGCCACTCGTTCTCGCCGATACCGAGGGTTCTGAGCGGCTCATTGACCACTTCTATGGCCAGATCGCTGAGCTCGGTTTTGGGAGTGGTTTTGAAATATTCATCGGCTTGCTCCTGGGTGAGCTCTGGATAGCTTTTGCCAAAAGCGCGCATGAGAATAGTCTCTCTCCACACCACGCTGGCAGCACCGTTATTACTCACCGAGAGCATATGGTCTACCCATTCATACAGCGAAAAAACATCGGCTTCCTGAACGGTTCGCTTCGTGAAAGTCTTTTTTTCAGGATCGTAAAAAGGGACGGTATGCGAGTCGGTCATGGCCCATTTTCCAGCCCTTACTTTCCTATCGCGCATAAGTTCCTGCCTTTTGGCAAATGAAGTGGGATAAATTTTCTGAATTTCGGTGAAGAAGCCAGCGAGCACCGCAAGTTTGCCCACGCTGCCCGGTTGGTATTGAGCCAGTTCTTTGCGGCTGGCATAGCGCAGTTCTTTGCCTGGAGTAATGTCGAGCACCGAGATGGAATACCGCGAATCGAGCCCGGTGAAAAGCCCGTTTATCGCTTTTTGTAGGTTGGCATCCATGGCCGGAATACTGTCTACATTTTTACCTAGGCCTGCCGTGAGATTCAGCTTAATGTCATTTATAGAATACATCGCACCTTGAATCGGTTTTGTTTCTTTCAGCTCACCAGAAGCGATAAGTTGGAGCCTTTTTATTCTTCTTATTCCGCTTATGTCGTAGCCGTCAATAGGGTATGGGCAGGCCGAAAGCGAGAGCAGCGCTAAGGCCAAAATACAGGGCAGGATGAGTTTAGTGGATTTCATTGGAGTGCAGCTTTACGTGAGATTTTTTTAGAAGCGTCAAAATTTTCAGAAATGGACTGTAGGTACTCAGAACCGGCGGCGCGTTTATTCTCCACAAATGGCCGTACCTGAAAGAGCGAAATCGTATTCCCAATAAATCCGAGCTCCACATCGTAGGGCCCTTTTATCCCGACGTTGGGCAAGACCCGTTCTAGATCGGCAGCCATTTTGCGCAGCGCCAGCAATCGATCGGGGCTGAGAATACGCTCATCAAATTTTGTGGCCATCTTTTCGGTACCCCCTTTGGCGGGCACCGTGGTAAAATCTGGTTCGCGCGATGGGCTTAGAAGGGAGGTTACACCCTTTGGTGCCAAGCTCCAAGTCTCGCTGGCCTGCCCTTCTACAGCGCCACCTACGCCACGGCTAAAGGCCACCGTTACTTCGTCTTTTCTTCCGCTACCCACTCCTTTGGTGATGAGCACACCGGAGCATTCGGCATTTACCGTGGGAATGATCAGTATAGATGGGAATACATTCTCGGGGTTCAAAAGGTATTTCTGTCGCCATTTATAGCTGCGCTCCATATAGGGCGATGCCCACACATCTTTGATACCTTCAAAGATCTTCTGGGTTTCCAATACGTTGAATACGGTAAGGTTCAGGCCTGCGCCGGTGAAATCCTTAAGGTCTTCCATATTGGTATCGCTACGAATAAAAACAGGCTTTTTACCCATTTCGGCACCCAAAATTTCTTTGAATTTCTGCTTTAGTTCGGATTCAAATTCGGGTAGCAATGGCATTTTCTTAATGGCCGCCCGCAGGGTATCGAGTCGCGCCAAGGTATAGGTCTCGCTCTCGGGGCTTCCATCGGCTTCCAGCTTGCGCATCACGGCAAAGGTTTCGTTCAAGTAATTCCAATAGCTTAGGTCACGGCCGTCCATTTTTTGATCAAAATGCTTTTTGAAAATGGCAAAGGGAATGACCAATCCTTCTACGACCTGATCGGGAAAGAGCGCTTTCAGTTGCCCAAGGTTGGCCGCTTTTGGCCCGCATACCTTTCCGGAAAAGCCCGCGTCGACATCGCGCAGGTTGAGCACATGCGCATCGTTCAGCTCCATAAGTTCTACGGGCACGGTGATCTTTTCTTCACTGCGCACCTTTTTGGTGAAGAGCGCTTTTTCTGCGAGGGTCATAGCGGTTTCGGGTTTTAAAATTACCCGGCCATTGGGCGAGACTGCGTAGAATACCCCTTGCCCCGAAAAGGCCTTCAGGTCATTTAGGTTTCCCGTCGAAAGCACCGCGTTTGGGATGCCTAAATTTCGCGCAAGCAGCTGCACGTGCGATACCATATTGCCCTCCGACACGGTCGCGATGCCCGCTACAGGTTTTAAATCGGCCGGTGGCCGGTCGAACACGTAAATTTTGCTGCTTTCGACTTCGATATCTTCCGGATTTTGGGTGGTTACGACTAAGATCCCTTTTGCATAACCCGGGTTGAGCCCTCTTGCAGAACTTTGATTTTTCAATCCCATGAGTTCGTTTGAGAAGCCGGCCTGACCGCCAAAGTAATCTCCGAGTCGGGATACCGCATTTCCTAAGGGAAGAAGCACCGAACTGCGCACACGATCATCGGTAAAGCCTGCTGCCAATGGCTCGAAACTCCCGTAGAGCCGGCTCACATCCCGATAGGTGGTGCGCACCAACCCTGAACTCCATTCTACTGCCCTACGGCTATTTTCCAAAATAGATTGGAGTTCTCCTAAGCTTATTTCAGCTTCAGAACCAGTAGTAATTAGCTGTTTGTTCAATTGACCGTATTCCCAATTTTCAAGATAACCAAATCCCGCGGCAGCTTTTATGAGCAGTATGATCACGGAGTTGAGATTATCTACCGTCTTCGGTACGTATGCCGCTGCTTCTTTGTTGATCAGCGTTTCAAGCTTATTTGATGCATCAATGACCAGAAGGCGGTCAGCGGCTCTTGGCAATCCGATTATTGATTTTCGCAATGCCAGGGACGCATTGGCGCAGGCATCAAGTCGATTTAGGGCGCTCATATTTCCTTCGTAATAGAGAAACAGTTCTTCCATCGCCTTTCTAGCCGCAGATGTAGCGGGCAGTGCTTTGGTGATTTCTTTGAAATCGGCCAGTGATATGGGTTGATAATAGAGCTCCATTGCTTCTAGGAGTTTTTCTATTTTTTCGGTGCTGGCCATGCTGAGCTTTTCGGACTGACGGCTTTGGTATGCGCGCACTTTTACCAGGTCGTCACGATTTGGCTGTCCATGTATTTTCACGCGTAGATCCATAAATGACGGGTTCTGATCTGCGATCTCTTTTGAAAGTGCGCGGATGGTCTGAGCCAGATTGGTCTCCTTGGCATGTGGTATGTCCTTGGCCGCTTGCCTGATGAGAAAGTAATTTTCGTTGAGCCAGTTGGAATCGGAGACCGTCCATGTCAAAAATTTCAATCCCCATGCTTCTTCATCTTCCACCTGATAGGCACCTCGGTAATATTGAGCCTTGCGGTTGATCCAGCCATCATCTATGGCTCGCAAATATTTCTCCAATTGATATTGCTTTAGGCGGGATTGCTGAAAGGCCGCATCCCAAAAATCGCTATGCTCTGTGCTAGCCAAGATCTGCCCTAGGTAAATATGATTGGTCTTGCCGAGAGCTATTACATCATCGCGGTAGCGAGCGCGCTGCACCCCGCCCGGCTCGGCGCAGCGCTCCTGCGGTGGTAGGGTGGTGCCATCTTTGCAAAACCAACGAATATCCCGGTACGCTCCCCGGGTATCAGCCTTATAAAGAGATACCGATTTGGCAATCGCATCGTCCGTTTTCTTTTGAGCATTTGCGGAAAGCAGAAGGCCAAACAGAAAAATGATCAAAAACGAGTGGAGCGTAAATCGAAATAGAAGGCGTGAAAACATATCGCAGTAAAATCTAAGGATGGAACAAAGTAAGTGCAATAATCGACTTTGATATGGATAAATAACAATCTATTAAGCTTTGGCTGACGGTGGGACTTATAGATGTTTACACGCTCCAAGTTTTAATCGTTTTGGCAACTTGAAAACCGGGTTTTTATCATCCAAATCAAGGGTGCAATAATTAAAAATCTTTCTAGAACATTATCTTTGAGTGAGCCAACCAGCCTAGGATGAACAAGGGTAAATTTGAAATCGGTGATTATTGCAATCATATAGGACTTTTTGCAGTTCTCACAGAGCAATTGATCTTTGACCATTATAATACGCAGTGGGATCCGTTTTTCACATCGGTGCAAAACCCTACTGAATCTGTCTCACTTCGCGAGCTCTGTACCGATGAGTCCGTCGACGCATTTGAAGAAATGCTCCGCTCTACCGGCACAGCAGTAATAAATGACATACGCCTTGAGCTGGTCGAAAATCGAAAGCACAAACACTTATACACCTTTAGGGCTGAGCGCGTACCCGGTAAGATCGTGCTCAATGGACTTGCGGTAGAAAGCGTGGAAGCCGAAGTGACGAGCCGCCCTTTCATGCCAAAATTATTGGATGTCGGGATATGGTATGTCATCCCTGCCGAAAAGGAATGGCATTGGAACGAAGCTTCATTTAAGCTTTATGAGTTTCCAGAAGGTACTGCCATTAGCTCACCTGTCATTTTTGAAAGGTACGTCCCACCTTATCGGGAAAAATTGAAGGCGAAGATCGATCAAATATATGTGGACGGAAAGGATTTTGAAGAGATCAGCAAAGTCGAGACCTGCACGGGTAAAGAAAGGTGGTTTCAGAACAAGGTAAGAATGACGGGCTTTGGAAAGCCACATGCACGGCTAGAAGGGGTCACGATAGACGTCACGGATGCGCAAGAGCGCATGATCGAATTGAAGGAGCTGAGCGAATTGCAAAATGCCGCTCTTAAAGGCATCCGATCTGGGCTTTTCAATCATGACCTGATCAAGAATACCGTAAACTACAGCCCCACTTTCAAAGAAATGATTGGTTTATCCAAGGGCGGGGAGCATCTTGAAGAGACCCTGTTTAGAGAGCATATAGCCCAAGAAGATCAAGCCGAGGCTTATGCGCGCCACCTAGCCGAACTGGCAGCTGATGGAAATCATTATTATAATTATTTCCGTCTTAAGCATTCCGATGGTTCGCTGAATGCTTACGAAGTATATGGCTGGAAAATGCTCGCTGATACTGGCAAGCCTTTTCGCTTGGTAGGAAACCTGATAGATGTGGAGCCACAAAAACGTGCCGAAAAGCAGCGTGCGCTCTACTTGAGAAATTTGGAAGCGGTGCTAAGCTCTGAGCTTGTACATACGTTCGTTATCGATAAAAAAGGAAAGATCTTATTTGCCGATGAGCAATCCATTGACTTTGTAATTCAAGAGTTTAGGATAAACCCTGTAATGGGCCAAACCAGTATTTACGAAGTTTCCAACCCCGCCTTGGTGCCTGTGTTAAAAAAGATTTTTGGTCGTGCGATGGCGGGTGAAGAAGTGCGCAGGGAGCTTAGCGCGCCTACCCATTCTGGTGCCATGCGCTATGTAGATATGCTGGTGAAGCCCATTATCCTCGACTCTGGCAGGGTAGATAGCGCAGTGCTTTTGATTTTAGATATCACCGAGCGGGAGATGGCGCGTCAAGCTGCGTATGAAGCACGCTTAGAGCTGGAGCAATCGCTGAAGTCGCGGTTGAATATTATCACCAATTTGAACCATGAAATAAGGACGCCCTTGAATGGGCTTTTGGGAGGGGTAGAGCTTCTTGATACCTTGGAGAGGGATGATGAAGATAGGGAGTTGCTTCAAGTGGTGCGCACGAGTGCCGAGCGTCTCAATGCCACCCTTTCAGATATTATCAACGCCAATGAGAGCCTGGAGAGTAGGGAAACCATTGCTTTGGAGCCCGTAGATCTTACGGCTATATTGCGTGCCGAAGTAAATCAATACGAATTTGTGGCGCGCTCTAAAGGAATTGGTATTCATTGGGGCGGCATGGATGTTCCCATCTTTGTGTTGGGAAACGAAAAATATCTTCAGATCATCGTTCGCCAGCTGCTCTCAAACGCTGTGAAATTTACCGCGGTGGGGAGTGTAAATATTAGTATAAAAAATAAGGATGAATCAGATGTTCTAGAGGTCATGATTGCCGATACTGGGAGAGGTATCGCTAAGGAGAATTTAGATCTTATCTTTGATGGCTTTTATCAGGAAAGTTCAGGTTTGGCGCGCGATTTTGAAGGGAGTGGCATCGGGCTTACCATCGTAAAGCGTCAAGTAGAGTCTATGGGCGGATCGATCCGTGTGGAAAGCACGGTGGGCGAAGGTTCCAACTTTACAATCGTGTTGAAAAAGCCAGAATGAAAATTTTATATGTAGAAGATAATGATATCAATGCTTTCATTATGAAGAAGGCATTAAGGGCATTTCCGCTTGACCTAGCGGCCAATGGTGAGCGCGCTATGGAGCTTATAGAAAGGCAGGATTATGATCTTATATTGATGGATATAAATTTAGGTCAGGGGCAAAAAGATGGGGTAGAGGTGATGCACGAAATTAGACTGCGCAATCGATATAAATCGATACCGATCTTTGCGATCACAGCCTATGTTGGGAAAGAGTTTGAACAAAAATTTTTGAGCGAGGGCTTCGATCGGTATTATAGCAAGCCTGTAGATTTTAAGGAATTGGAAGGGGTGATCGGATCATTGGCCGATCGTAATAATTAATGTCTGTCCATAGCGTCCGCTATCTGCCTTGCACTTGTTCTAAAAACAGTCGTCCCGCTCGAGCGGGACTCCTTGATTTTTAGAACTGCGCGCGCGTTGCTATCGAACTCTTTGATCCAGCCATCCGCCTGTACGGACCGACTCTAGTTAATGCGCTGCCAGAAAGAAGGTCGCCTTGTCATTCAGAACGGAGTGAAGAATCCCTATACCGGTGATTGGTTTTTGGTGATTGGTTAGTGTCTGTCCATAGCGTCCGCTATCTGCCTTGCACTTGTTCTAAAAACAGTCGTCCCGCTCGAGCGGGACTCCTTGATTTTTAGAACTGCGTGCGCGTTGCTATCGAACTCTTTGATCCAGCTACACGACTGTATGGGCAGACGCTGGTTAATGCGCTGTCAGAAAGAAGGTCGCCTTGTCATTCAGAACGGAGTGAAGAATCCCTATACCGGTGATTGGTTTTTGGTGATTGTTTAGTGTCTGTCCATAGCGTCCGCTATCTGCCTTGCATTTGTTCTAAAAACAGTCGTCCCGCTCGAGCGGGACTCCTTGATTTTTAGAACTGCGCGCGCGTTGCTATCGAACTCTTTGATCCAGCCACCCGGCTGTATGGACAGACGCTGGTTAATGCGCTGCCAGAAAGAAGGTCGCCTTGTCATTCAGAACGGAGTGAAGAATCCCTATACCGGTGATTGGTTTTTGGTGATTGGTTAGTGTCTGTCCATAGCGTCCGCTATCTGCCTTGCACTTGTTCTAAAAACAGTCGTCCCGCTCGAGCGGGACTCCTTGATTTTTAGAACTGCGCGCGCGTTGCTATCGAACTCCTTGATCCAGCCACCCGGCTGTATGGACAGACGCTAATTAACCATGGTTCCGGTGCCGAAAGCTAAATTCCCATTTCGTCTTTCAATGTACTCAAGGCGATGAATTTATATTTTGCTTCGTGCAACTTTGCTCTTTAATTTCGGGAAGATTACATTCGCATAGAAAATATAAAAATCCATGAAAACAACCTTACTCGTATCGCTATTTGGAGTTTTTGCTGCTCCCACTCTTTGCGCTCAGCCCGAGATTACTTTTTCGGACATGACTCCTGTTGCTGGGAGTTCTCAAACCATCGTTTCGTCAAATTATGTTGATCCGGGCGCTGCCGGCGAGAATCAAACTTGGGATCTATCGACAATGACCAATAATGGGCAGACCACCCAACTGATCGAGCTGGCTTCTGCAGCTCCCGATGCGGCATCGTATCCATCTGCCACTCATGTAAATATTGTAAACGACCTGGTCGATGCTTATTCTTTCATCCGATTTGATGATAATATTGCAGAAATAATTGCATTGACCTTATCAACCGGTCAATCCAATGAATTTGTAAACCCGCGCACGCAATTGGAATTTCCTGTGATTTTTGGAAATATTTTTACAGATACCTATGAGCGCGTTGACGATTATGGTTTTCCCGGCCTTGAAGGAGGTGAAGAAGGTAGCCTGACCGCAACGGTAGATGGTTATGGCACTTTGATCACGCCCACAGCGACCTATACCGATGTTTTAAGAGTCCACTATGTCGTGGAATCTACCGTAACCAGTCCGGGCACGCCAGATGACTTCCCCTTTAGTGAAGACATTTATGTTTTCTTCAAGTCAGGTTACAGCTCAGCACTGGCCACTTCAAGCATTTCAAGTTTTGCTGGGGCGGTTACTGAGTCTTCATCTTACCTTTTAAGCGACAATGCGGTCAGCGTAGGCGAACTGCCTTTTGGGGTTTCGGAAGTTTCGCTATTCCCAAATCCTTCGGTCAATGATTTTTCGATCGCTATTTCAACCGGGCTTTCCACCCAAGCCGAAATTTCTATTCTTTCGCTTGATGGAAGGGTGGTGCAAGCCACAGCTGGCCATTCTTTGCCTTCCGGCAATAGCCAAATCAACTTCGATGTTTCTGATTTGGCTCCGGGGATTTATATAGTGCAAGTTGACTTTGCCGATGCGCTGGTTACACGCAAGCTTATTGTTCAATAAGGGCCAATACCAACTGACTGAAAAAATGATGTAATACCCACGGCAATGAGCAATGGAACTTTGGTTGTGTTTCTGTTAATGATGGCAGGAAGAATAAACGCACAACCCGTAATCTCAATGGTGCAGCAGACTCCTGAATTTGGGTCTATTATTTCTACCGTTTCTTCAAATTATATCGACCCCGGAGATCCGGGTCAAGATTTAATTTGGGATTTTTCTGAGATGACCACGGGTATTGAAAGCGGGTTTTTGGTTGGTCTGTCGAGTAGGGTCTGAATTCTACTTTTTCCCACTTGCCACGCATACATATCAGTATTCGGGAGCTGGGCCCGGCTTTACTTCATTTCGGGCAATAACCGATAACAGGAACGACGCGCTTGGACTAGCCTACTCAACAGGAAATCGTTCGCGGTATCTTCTTCCACGCACGGAGCTAGAGTTTCCGATGACCTATGGCGATAGCTTTGAAGACGGCTACACCAGAGTAGAAGGCTATGCGCCACAAGTGATCAATGCAATAGAAACGGGCACTATTACAGTTACGGTCGATGGCTATGGAACGCTCATCACTCCCGCAGGTACATTTACCGATGTACTTCGGGTTCAATTCTTGATAGAAGCGGAAACTATTGATTATTTTTCGGAACAGCCTACGGGTTCGGAAATGCATTCTGAAGAAGGTTATGGGTTCTACAGTGCTACATACACGGGACAGCTCGCTTTTGTCGGTACCTATAATTACCCTAATACAAGTTTTCAGATTGGCCAATACGCCTTACCCGCTAGTACCGCAGAGCTAGGGGATTTGGGAAATGATGGTTGGTCTGAGCTGATGCTTTTTCCTAATCCCGCTACTGATGTTGCCAACGTTTCAATTGATTTGAACGAGGCGCAGATTTTTGAAATTTCAATTCTCTCCTTGGATGGTAAAGTGCTGAAGCGCCAGGGTGGAACTTTTTTTGATGCAGGGTATAATCACGTTCCGATTTCTATTTCCGATCTTGCCAAAGGAGTTTATATCCTAAGGTTGTATTCAGATATGGGATCGGCAACCAGAAAACTGATTGTAAAATAGCAGAACCGGTGCCCATTAAAACCTGCTGTAACGATTGTTTGAGCGGTTTCTATATCAGAATGGTATTTGTGTTGTCATCGTGCGGCTCCATCTTCGGGCTGAGCCCTCTTTCGAAATCTTGTCGATCCGGCAGCGAGCCAAGCACCAATCAACGCCATTGGAATATAGGCGAAAATGAAATCTATAAGGCTTGGGACGATGGGTGTGCCAAGCATAATGGCATTTAAAATTCCGCCAATGAGAAACCATACTCCGATGATCGTTGCTAAAAGAATTGGACGGCTGGCAGCAAAGCGCACCGCAAACCAAGCCCCAACCAGCGTGCCCAAGGCATGTGCCAGAAAGGGAAATAGATAATGCTTTGCTTCAAAATTGGGCACTGCAATACGCAGTGCTTCCATATCAGTTAGCTCTACCCCTTCCGGCAATGGAATAATACTTGGGCCAACCGTGATGATGGCCATATTGACAATGCTGCCTAAAATGATGCCGCCAATTACCACAAGGATGTTTCTGAGAAGGGGCTGCATGGACTTTCTGATTTAATCGGGATAGAATAGGTTTAGCAGCCCAAATAAACAAATAAATTCAGTGCACAGCCTTAATTTCGGTTATCGTATACTATTTGTGACGATAGCCCTTCTATCAAGGGTCAAGGCTTAATCTTTGCTCTTTACAATTGTACCAGAAAATAGATTTTCACCATCTGAGCCCAGTATCACGTACATACCCGAGGGAAGGCTCGAAATATCCGCCGTCAGCCTATTGTCATATGGCATGAGCGTACCAATCGCCTGAACTTTCTGGCCTTGTAGGTTGAATATTTCAAGCCGATCGAGAGTGTTTATGTTTTCAGGAATTTCAATGGTTATTTGATCGATCGCCGGGCTGGGATAAATTTTCAGCGGTAAGCTTTTGGTATTTTCAATTAAGCCTGTTGACTCTTCCACAAATACTATCAAGCCATTTTGAAAACCGAACAGGTCGGTATTGAGCTCCGCGCAAAAGACGTGGCTACATACAGGTTGCTGGGTGAAGAATTCTGTAGTGTAAAGATACACGCAGACTTCGTATATACCCGGTGCATCATATTGGTGGGATCCCCACCAATCCTGCTCTAGCGCACTGCCATCACCAAAATCCCAAAAAATATAAATGGGATAATCAATGCTTTCGATACTCGTATCGAATTTCACTTCTTGGCTGATGCTGTCTTGCTCGATTTCAAATGAGATGCTGCACTCATCATTTGCCAGAATGCAGGAGCCATTGTCTATCGTAGCAGTTGCATTATAATTGGATCCCAAGGGATTCGTGCAACCATATATTTCGGATGGATCTTCGCAAGGCTCTGTGTTAATTCCAAACGGAATTCGAACCTCACCGTCTTGGCTCAAAAACGCCGTGGCTAGCGTATCTCCATTTTCCTTCGTAAGGGTCAAGGTATTGAATTGCCAAGCTTCTCCGCTCATTACCCATTCATAGCAACCATCAGGCAGGCATATCAAATCTACTTCATCTTGTTCATCGATACTACCATACATTAAAATTTCTTCTCCTTGTTCAATTCGGTAATCAAGATCACCATGAAGATTGAAGTCGGCACTCACTCTGAGCAAAGTATCTTCGCAATAGGTGCACCCGAAATTTTCAGTGGCTAATTCCCAATAATTCAAGGCTTCAGTATCTGTGCAGCCTAATACCCCGCATTGGCCGGGAATCGCCGAAACTTGGACTCGATAAAAATTGCTTGATGCTGGGGCAAATTGAATAAAAGATTGCGGCCATCCGAACTCCGGAAAATACATAGATAGAAGATTAAACAGGCCAGGAATGGTCTCAGGGGTATGTACATCTATATAATAGCATAGTTCAGGATCAACGCAGGCAGATAGAAAGTTATGGTATATCGATCCTGTGAAT
This sequence comes from uncultured Cryomorphaceae bacterium, assembly GCA_963836915.1. Classification (GTDB taxonomy): domain Bacteria; phylum Bacteroidota; class Bacteroidia; order Flavobacteriales_D; family Cryomorphaceae; genus Cryomorpha. The sequence goes on from CAWILH010000002.1 coordinate 3,720,448, forward strand.
TGGTAGGTATAATGATCAAGTGTGTCTTGCTCGTCAATTGAAATAAGATATATTTCTGAGCCTATATTTGATGCTGCCAATTGGAGGGAGAACATCCGCTGAACCTTGCCATCTTCACAATTCAAGTGATAGATACATGTCGAGCTGTCAGGCCATTACCGTTTTGACTATTATAATTCCATGCATCGGGATCATCGCAATAGCCTGCTTGCGCTTGACAATGGTTTGAAAAAAGGATTGAAAAAAGAGAAATCGCTAAGATTGAAAAGATATTTTTCATGGTTGGAGTTTTAGAAGCCTAATGATATCCTATTCTCGATAGAGATCAAAGCTCGAACGTTTCAATTCTCTTGAATATTGAAAAGCCACATCGATATAATTACAGGCTATTTATTTATTAATGTATTATAGTACAGTTATTTATAATTATGCCAAGTTGATCTATTGACCCATTTATCCACCGCAAAAAACATTTTATTCCAGATTCGTGAGAAGCAAAAAGAAGAAAATCGTGTAGATCATTTGGCTTCCTACCAATGCCCAATCTTTTTTCAGCGAAGTTCCAAAGATGAGAGCCGCTAAGAGCATGGAGCCAGTTGCAGATGCAATACGGAATTTGAAACCGATACTTAGACAGATACCCAAAACAAATTCCAAAGGCAGTAGTGCCAGGCAAAAAAGCTTTACTATTTCAATTGGCATAGATGTCCCTTCAAAACCAGCTGCCATCTTCTAGGTGAAACTGAGAAGCTTTGGTAGCCGCAAGAGCACAATGATCAATATTTTGACACCAATTCTGATCCTTGTAATCAGGAAAGCGGGCTTGGCTTTATTGACTTTCTTGATGCGTATTTTTTTGTACTCAGACGTATCATAACTTTTTTTGAGCGCAGAGGCTTTCGAACCATTCCATAATTGAGTTTTTATGTTGATCCTAGTTTTTTCCTATGATTTTTTGCTTACAGCAAAAAGGATTTTTGGCTAGCTTCGCGCCATGAAAATTTGGAAAATTACTGTAAGCTTCGTTTTTTTGATCAGCACATTATCGGGATATTCTCAAAATGTTGGCTGGAAAATCCTTGATGATTATGAGATTCATTTCGATGGTTCGGGCGCCGAAGGGACTTTCCGCGGACTTGCGGGAACCATCGTTTTTGATCCGGAGCAACTGCCCGCTTCGGGTTTCGATGTCACCATAGATGTGTCTACCATCTCTACCGGCAATGATACCAAAGATGGTCATGCCACTGGCGAAAAGTGGTTTGACGAATCCATGTATCCAAAGATTCGATTCAAAACGACCGAAATTGTAAAAGCCGATAGTGGTTATTTGGCCAAAGGCATGATGAGCATTCACGGATTTGAGAAAAAGACTTCCATTCCTTTTAATTATGAAAGTACCGGGCCAGCACTGGGATTTTTACGGGCAATCTTACCATAGACCGGGAAGAGTTCGGCATCGATGGCGGGTTTTTCGGATTCTCTGTAGGAGATGATTTTGAAGTTGATTTAAAAGTACCCGTGTCAAAATAAATAAGCAGTTGAATCCTTTTCAGGAAAAAAATCTACACGATGAAAATATCTGGTAAGTTTGAAGTAAAAATGGATCCACAAACACCCGGTTTTGAAGGCAAAGATGGCCTGCAAATTGGGCGCTTTGGCTTAGCTAAAACCTTTCATGGTGAGCTGTCGGCAACGAGCCAGGGAGAGATGATAAGTGCCATGACCCCCGTAAAAGGATCGGCCGGTTATGTTGCGATCGAACAAGTATCTGGTACGCTCGCCGGAAAGAAGGGAAGCTTTGCCCTTCAGCACTATGGCATCATGGATGAAAGCAGGGATCGGCTGATACTCGAAGTGATCCCGGGCTCGGGGAGTGGCGAATTGGCAAGCATCAAGGGTGCCATGAAGATACTCCGCGACGAGCAAGGCCATACCTATGAGTTTGAGTATAGTTTTGTTTAAGCCAATTTTTCAATAGGTTGCCGACCAATACTGCTTCGGCACGATTCCATTAATATCCGCATCCCGCGCTGTGTCGCCAAGCCGACACCTGTCAATCCTTGCTCCTTCTGTGATAATTTCGTGATAAATTGATGGCACCTTTGCCCCAAGAAATCAATAAAAATTATACACGTAATGAAAACTTTACTTTGGGCTATGGCCCTTTTATTATTCGTCTTTACTTCTTGCGAAGATGATGACAGCGACGACGCTCCAACCCCGATTATGGTTGATTCTTCCATGCCTAATGGAACTTTCACAAGCAACCGCGCCGGAGCCTTTGTAGAACAAAATATGACCGGTAGCGCAGGTATGGCGCAGCTGGGTACTGATAGTCAAGGAACCCAATTTCTTCGTTTTTCAAATGATTTCACTTCAAATTTTGGAACAGGTACCATAACGGTTTATTTGTCTGAGACCAATGAAGATTTAAATGATGTGTTTGACCCTGCCAATGGCAATCCCGGGCTACGTATAGTGGCTCCCGTGACCAGCGGTGGTGAGAAGTTTTTTAAACTCGACCCAGCCGCAGGCGCAAACTTTGAATATGTTATTCTCTGGTGTGCTTCGGCTTCTATTCCTTTTGGAAATGCTCCGCTGAACTAGTTGTTTTTTAGTGTGAATAATCGGGTCGGCTAGTTTTCTGGTCGACCCGTTTTAATTGGGAATTACATGAATAAAGCTATCGTTATTTTATTTCTGCTTTTTTCTCGCTACGGAGTTGCTCAGAGCGGATGGGTCAAGGAAAACTATACAGCCAACTATCTTTCACATCGCTGAATTCTGAAGAATATTTTAACCTGAAAGGGCAGAAGCTCAGCACATCCGAGTTTCAACAAGAAAGTGTTTTGGTATATGGCGAATATGGGCTGGGACATAGGTTTGCTGCGGTGCTCAATTATGTGGCCTATAGATGGAATGCTTTTGAAACTACCGATAGAGTGTCCGGGTCTGGAGATGCTTTTATTGGTGTTCAATATGCCATTCTGAAAGATGATTTTCCACTATCCATTACTGTAGGGTCGGAGCTACCCATCGGAGCGTCTGACCTAAAAGCGCAGAATAATAATAGCCCATTCGTAGATCAGATTAACCTTCCTACCGGTGATGGAGAGTGGAATGTCTGGAGCACATTGGCGCTCTCCCACTCTTTTCCAAAATTGAAAATGTACACCACACTATCTACAGGGTTTAATTACCGAACCGAATACGAAGGAAGCGACTTTAATAATCAGGTCAAATCCAATCTAGAGATTGGTTTCGAGCCTATAGAGAAGCTCTGGGTGCAAGCGCGACTGGGCGTATACGAAACCTTGGGTACCCCCGAAAGCGGCGTCGACTTTATACGCGGTGAAGGCACTGCCTTTACGACCTACGGTGTCGGGCTGGCGTATGATTTGTCTAAAGGGTTCGGTATTAATATGCACGGCACTTTTTATGGCGATTTTCTTATATCTCGAAAGAATATCTACAGCGCACCGGTAGTATCTGGTGGCATTTTTTATAAAATAGAGTAAAGGTTGTAGGGGTCAAGCTCAAGCAGAAATGGGCAACGAAAACCAAAACGTGGTCAGGCCACCTTTCTCACTTTTCACCTGAATAATGGATTGATGCATTTCTACGATTTTCTTTACTATAGCCAGTCCGAGCCCCGAGCTAAATTCTGCTTCGGTTTTAATGCTTTCACCAGAGCGGTAGAAACGGTCGAAAAGACACGGTAAGTCACTCGCTTCTATCCCGGCTCCGGTATTTGTTACTGCGAGTTCCAGCTGGTTATTATTGCTCTTTGCTTCCAGCCGCACCGATCCATTTTCGGGGGTGTACTGAATGGCGTTTTCAAGTAAGTTTTGGATCACTCGCTGCATTAAGCCAATATCGGCCATGACCGATGGCGCTTTTGGGTCAATGCTCACTTGAAAGTCGATTTTTTTCTTCGCCGCGATCAGCGAAAATTCTTCGTGTGATTCTTCCAATAACTCCTGTAGTTTTACCGACTGCCGGTGCACTTCGATCTGCTGCGACTCAAACTTTGATAGCTCAAAAAGATCGGCTACGAGTTTCTTTAATTTCTCGCTGCTACGCAAAGCTATCTGAAGGTACTTTTTTTGCTCATCGGGTTTCAGCGACCCTGCTTTTATTAAGAGTGTATCTATATAGCTGTGTATCACCGTTATGGGACTTCTAAGGTCATGTGATACATTGGCTATAAGTTCCCTACGCGAGTGGTCTACCTGTTTAAGGTCTTCCATGTTAACCAGTATTGCGTCGGCCATTTGATTGAAAGTGCGACCTATTACAGCTATTTCATCATTGCTGGTTATAGGGACGCGCGCCTTATAATCCCCACTTTCAAAACGCTTCACCGTTTGCACAATGATCCGTAGGTTTTTAGTGAGGTAGTAGATGAGTATGATTCCGATCGCAAAGGCGCCCACGAGAGCTATCAAAAAGGTTGTGGTACCCACTTTTAAAAAGAAATCTGTGGAAAAAGCATTTGCGATAGCTTCATATTTTTCGCTTACCAAAACGATATATACATAGCCCTGCAATTGATCTTGGGTACTGACTGCGGTGGTCGAAAAAACGGTTTTATTGCCCGGTTGGCGCGGGTCATCGCCCAATACGAATTCCTCGCCGCCAGTATCGATGAATTTTTGTGCCGGGGCGAGATCTATATTTTTCAAACGTACTTTTTTATCTAACACTACATAGGTCAATATTTGCCCATATGTGTCTATAAGATAGACTTCAATGCTAGGGTTTACTGCCATCATAGCGTGCATTATTTTCCCTACAGCTTCTTCATTCACTTTGCCGTTTTCAAAAGGTTGTACTTCGAGCAGCATGTGCCCGGCCACGTCCGCATTGAGCTTTTGGGTGGTCTGCTGATAGTACGTCCGACCTGCCTTGGCGGTAATAAACACGTAGGAAATCCCGAGTATAATGAGCATCATCAGCAGGCCGAGCGAGAGCCGCCAGATAAGGCTGTTCCTTAATTTTGATTTTTCCATCATAGATTGTCATTAAAGCGGTATCCTACTCCCCACGTAGTCAAGATATAGCGTGGCTTGGCATCATCCGGTTCTAGTTTTGCCCTGAGCCGGTTGATATGTGAATTAACGGTATGTTCATAGCCAGAAAACTCATAGCCCCATACCTTATTGAGCAGCTCTTTTCGGGTAAAACTTCTGCCAGGATAGCTGCATAGTATACAGAGCAGGTCAAATTCTTTTGGGGTAAGATCTACGATCTGGTCACTTCGTTTCACTTGTCTTGTAGAGCGGTTTACCCTAATATCGGCTTGAGATAAGATTGTTTCTCGGGATACTGTGGCAGCGTTGAAGTGCTCCGAGCGTCGTATTATAGCCTTCACTCTGGCCAGTAATTCCCTGATGCCGAAGGGCTTGGTTAGGTAGTCGTCGGCGCCCGATTCGAGTCCAACCACCTTGTCGAGTTCTTCTGTTTTTGCGGTAAGCATAAGCACCGGTGTATGAATCTGGCGACTCCTTAACTGGCGACATACTTCAATGCCGTTCATCTTTGGTAGCATGATATCCAGTATTATAAGGGCAAATTTTCTAGCACAGGCTTGTGCCAATGCATCGTCGCCATTGAATACACAGACCGGCTGGCAGCCGAAGTCGGTGATGTGGAGCTTCAGTAAATCTGAAATGTCGGCATCATCCTCTACGATCAAAACCTGTTTCATTTCGAGTTTCGGTTTGGCTCAGGTTTGGTTGATGGCTCACCTGTATTGAGCTTAGATTGCTGCATCCGCTAAAAATCAGAATTTAAAATTGAACAAAAGAATGGCCAGCCGACATATTGGGATTCTGGTTAGCTGTTAAACTTTTCAGCCGGATTCTATGTCTATTTTTACGTTTAATGAACTTGCTGATAAGGTATAACACTTCGCTTTGCTCTGATCGTGCCAGCGCAGTGATATAGTTCATTTGAGCCAGCATTAAATCTGCTGCCAGCTGCTATGCGTTACTATAGCGATAACCCTATTTACGATGCTCAAGAGATTTTGCTTTTTACTTTGCTTTTTGTTTTCTGCGAGCTTCTGCTTTGCGCAAGCCCCTGTAGATGGTTTTTATCGTGGTCAGGGCGCCCTAGACATCGTCATGGGCGGGGGAATAAAAATCGGGAAGGGCTTTTATGCCGGTGAAGATGAGATCGCTTTGAAACGTGATATTATCAATGTCAATGCCTTTTTGGCGTATGGAATTCTCGATAATTTGGATGTCAATATATCCATTCCCTATTTAAAGATCAATGCGGTTGAATCTTTTCAAGATGGCAGTATTTATCTCAAGGCCAAGGTGCTGGAAGGCGCATTCGGAAAAGGTGCTTATTCGTTAAGTCTCGCTGCGGGTTATAGCCTGCCACTTGCAGCGTACGAGACCGAAGGCGGGAGCGCAATCGGCCAAGAAGCAAAGGTCATTGATCTTAGGCCAGTGCTGCACTATCAATGGTCTACCGGTTGGTTTGCAACTGCCCAGGCTGGCTATCAATTTAAAAGTGATCCTACACCAGATTCGTTCAGCTCCGTGCTAAAAACCGGGCTGGCAGGTGACGAATTTTATTTTGACTGCTATTATGCGTATCAGCAGTCGGACGGTGGGTTGGATTATCGCGGCGATCCGATGCCGCTCAGCTTTCGAGAGTTAGGTGTCGATTACCATAAAGTTGGAGTTTCTATTTATAAGCCAGTATTGGATTTTCTGGGTTTTTCAATTTCCGGTAGTTATGCTTTTGCCGGCCGTAATACCGATCGCACGATTGGGATCAATGCAGCAGCTGTTTTTAAGCTCGACTGCGCAGCGAAGTAATCACCACGAAGAGATAGCGTTCACACAAGATCAATTTCAAAGTTCGATTTTAAGCAATTGATTTCCAATTTTCTAATACGGGGTGAATTGTGAAGAGATCCAAGTGGTACGGTCAATTGTTTTCACAAACCATAGAAGTTCGCTCAACATTGTTTTACAAAACCATTCTGTTTTATTTGGAACGCCGCTTTTAGAGCGCATTGATTCTTATCTGCTAATGATGGATATGTGCAATCGATTTCCCGAAAGGTGGGGATTATTATATTTTTCTACAATACAATGATTTATAAAAATATCGATTTATATCCTTGATAGGAAATAAATGATTCCAGATGAACATATTGGCAACTGTTTGATCGTTTTTCGCAATACATTCTCCCAAGCATACCCTTCTGGCCAAGAAAGGCACTCTAATTGACTAGGAGGGGTGAACTTAACTATTAAACTAAATATTATGAAAACAACTTCGACTCGAATTGAAGATCGTATTAAGCAGCTTTCACATGTCTCATGGGGAGCTATCATTGCCGGATTTGTAGCGGCTCTGTCCATTATCTTTTTGCTCAACCTGCTTGGTGTGGGGATCGGTTTCGCATCCATTAATCCACTCGAAGAAAGTAATCCCTTGGAAGGCATAGGCATTGGTACCATCATCTGGTGGACGGTTTCTAACCTTATAGCCCTCTTTGTAGGCGGGATGATAGCCGGGCGGTTGGCCGGGCATTCTGATAAGATGGATGGTGCCATACACGGTTCTATAGCTTGGGGTGTATATGCATTGCTCTCGCTATACCTTCTTACCGCTGCGGTAGGTGGTATCTTTAGCGGCATTGCAGGGACTGCTGGCAGTTTGTTTGGTGGTGATCAGGCCAAGGTAATCGTTGATTATCAAAAAGCGCAGGCCGGCGGTGAAAAGAGCACTGCCCTGAGCCTAGACAAAGTGAAGCAGCAAATATTGCAAGTGGTCAATCAAGGTGAAGACCTGAACATATTACCTGAAGATGCATCGGGAGAAACTAAGGAAGCTTTGAAAAACAATGACATTACTGCAAAAGGAATAATCGGAAGCCTTGATGTCGATGAATTTATTGCCGACTTAGAATTTAATCTTGACGACAATGGTGACCTAAAAATCACTACTGAAGGGAACGATAAATATTTCCAGAAGGAAAAACTTAAAAATTACCTTGCGGCAAATACAGAGCTGAGCGAATCTGAAATCAATGGCTTGATTCAAAAGTGGGAAAAGAAAATAGATGATGCTGTGAAAAAAGCAGAAAGACTATATGCCGAAACGAAGCAGAAAGCCATTGAATATGCTGATAAGGCCGCAGAAGCTATGGCCAAATTTAGTATCGCCGCATTCTTTGCCCTGCTCTTAGGTCTTGCTGCAGCAATGATTGGTGGAGCTGTCGGTGCCGATCAATTGGTTATCTATGAAGAAGAAGTAGAAGTGGAAACTACCACTGGACGACGGGTATAACGTTCAGAGCAACCCGTTTTTAACCCTAGTTGGTTTAAAATTTAGGACGCCGGAAATTTATCCGGCGTTTTTTATGACCTGCCGACTACTATTTTACCTTCGTGTTGTTAGGTATGCGGAATATGAGAGATAAGGAAATAAGTATATTTTGGTTTAAGCGCGATCTCCGATTGGAAGATAATCCTGCGCTCCATGAAGCAGCCCGGGCTGGGTTCCCTTTGGTGTTGGTTTATATTATGGAGCCTTCGCTCATCACTGATCCGCATTATAGCGAGCGGCATTTTAATTTTATCAAAGAAAGTATCTCCGATTTAAATAAGCAGTTAGCGGCTTTTAATGCCCGCATTTTATGCATGGAAGGCGAAGTAGTCGATGTGCTGAAAGAGCTTGATAAGCGCGCCGATATCGCCAGACTATATAGCACCGTTGAAACTGGGATCGATAAGACCTTCTCAAGAGATAAGCAGGTAAAAAAATTTTGTAAGGCCGCCAAAATCAACTGGAACGAATACGCTCAAAATAGCGTGGAGCGCGGGCGGAGCAACAGGGATTTTTGGCGCCTTGAACTGGATGATTTTTTAAGGGCACCGATTCAGGAAGTCGATTTTTCAAAGGTCAGTTTTGTCCCCGAGAATGATCTGCTTGGAATGGAAAGTAAATTAAAATTATTCCCGCTTCATACCCCTGCCCATCCGTTTCAAAAGGGTGGGAGGGATGTGGCAATTCGATATGCTGATTCTTTTTTCTCTGACCGCATAGGTCTCTATTCCAAGACCATTTCAAAACCAGAGCGCTCACGTATAGGTTGTAGTAGGCTCTCGCCTTACATAGCCTGGGGGAATATCTCTATTCGAGAAGTTTATCAAAGGGGTTTAAAATTAAAGGCTCAGCGCCAATATTCGAATCAACTTAAGGCTTTTTTACCGCGATTGAGGTGGCAGAGTCATTTTATACAGAAGTTTGAATCGGAGATTAGAATGGAAAAGGAAGCAATAAACCGTGGGTATATTCAGCTTTCACAACCCAGAAATGATTCGTATGTAGAAGCTTGGAAAACTGGAAAGACCGGGTACCCTTTAGTAGATGCTTCCATGCGCGCGGTGGTGCTTACAGGCTATCTCAATTTTAGGATGCGCGCTTTGGTGACGTCTTTTCTGACCCATCATTTATTTCAGCATTTTACCACCGGCGCGGCTTGGTTGGGAAGCCAGTTTCTAGATTTTGAGCCAGGTATACATTATAGCCAAATGCAAATGCAGGCTGGCCTTACGGGTATAAATACGGTAAGGGTTTATAATCCCACTACCAATGCGTTAAAGCATGATGAAGATGCTGTGTTCATAAAGAAATACCTACCAGAACTCAATATGCTACCACCGCCATTGGCCATAGAGCCGTGGAAGGTTACTGCGATGGAAGAAGCCATGTATGGCTTTGAATATGGTGTGGATTATCCCAAGAGGATCGTCGATATTTCGGCCACCCGTGCGCATGCGCTAGAGGTGCTTTACGGTCAGCGCAAGGATGGACTGGCAAAAGCAGAAATCAACAGGATTTTAGATCGCCATACATTACATAAAACAGAATCACGCTTTCCGTGAAGCCTTTTGGTAATGTTATGGATGAAGCTTAATGAGCTTCAGTGGAAAGGAAGTAGAGCTAGGATGGGTTTCCTGAAAATTCAAAATTATTGCTCATCGGCTTCCACATTGACTTTGAGATTCCGTTTAAGTCTCTGCGAGAGATAAATATAATATCGGACTTCGGTTTTTCGATTACCTTGAGATTTACCCTTTGGGCATTTTCATCGAACCTTAGCTCACAGCTGTAATAATGTCCGGACTCTTCGTCGGTAACCGTAATGATCTCGCGGTTGGTAGCAGAATGTGATGTATTCTTTTTGGCGTCAGACGTGCTATTGGACGGATAGAGAAAAAGTGTCGCCCTAGTTTTAAAAGCACAGGGCCGATTGGAGAATTTAGTGTGCGTGAAAACCAGCCACGCGAGCATGGATTTTGAAGAAGAAAGCACACGAAATTCGGCTATTTCTTCGTGCGCCACAGCAATTGTTTTGCTTAATGCTTGCTTCTGAGTAGAATTCATTGCTCAATGAGTTGTGGTAGTTCTACGAAAGTATAGACTTTTATCCACGGTTTTTAGTCTTGTTGATACCTATTCAAAATACTTTGGTCTCAATAGGTTTGATTTTGTCGGTTTCTCTTTTACAAGGCGCGAAATTTGCTTTTGGGTGGGTTGATCTTTATTATTTACATTTAAAATTTAGCGATATGAAAATAAAAATTCTACCTATTAATATTTTAATCTTTTTGGCCTTGGCTTCCTCGAATATGTTCGCCCAAAATGGCGGCGAAAATGCTTTTGGAAAATGCGTGATCGCTTGTCCCGATACCCTATTGGTCGAAGCAGAATCGGACAGCACCTACATTATTCCCGATTTCTTTTTGAGCGGTGACATTGTATATGCAAGTTCCTGTGAGTTTGAAACCACCACCCAGTCGCCCGAAATGGGAACGATAGTCACCTCTTTTGCCGATGTGTTTTTGAATTACACCATTGGCGGAGTTTCCGATGAATGTAATTTTACGCTGGTTTTAGAAACATCATTGGGAATCCAAAAGAATCAGCGTATTGATTTCGTGATGTATCCAAATCCTGCGCTGTCAAATGTGAGCCTTCAAACCGCTGAACCCATAGAACAGGTGCAGCTTTACGATATTACCGGAAAGCTTGTGATGGAGACCGATCAGGATCAAATCGATGTTTCTGAGCTTTCAAAAGGACTGTATTTCGTACAGATCAGCACTACGGCTGGCAGGGCTTCGAAAAGACTTGTGGTGAAGTAATCGTTTTTTGCATTTCATGCCTTAAAGCCATCGGATTTTTTTCGATGGCTTTTTTTCTAGAGCGTCACGTTTGAGTGGTATCCTTATTTTAGACCCGAATACTTTCATTTCCGAAAGCGTAATTGGCTGAAAAATCCGGAAGAGATTCGAAAAGTTTCGCCTGCTTATCAGTTTTACAAGACTCAAAGAAATCAGTGGAGATCACTCAACCCAAATCTATATTTAAGTAGGTGAACTTTACAACTTCTTTTAGTTCATTTTTCTCTTCTATGGTATGCCAATCGTCTGATGCGCTATTCCATTTTTTGATCTGTTTAGGCTCCGTCCCATACATCTATCCTTCGGCAATAGTTGCTTTTATTTCGGCTTGTACAATAATTGATTCTAGTGTTACGTTAACTATAAATTGACGGATAAAGTCTTTTGAGTTTTATTCTCGCATCTTTATTTCTGAACTGCCAATTAATTTTGCTGTTTTTATTATTTCTTGCTGCCTGCCATGCATCAACCTCGCCTTTGATCTTTTCCATGCTTGCCAAGTGCCGATTGAGGCACTGTCCATTTAGCACATTCAATTCTATCTCCGCCATATTGAGCCAGCTGCCGTGCTTTGGGGTAAACACAAATTCGAACCTGTCCCATAGCCGCTTTGCTTCGGCGGGTTTGTACGCCTCATAAAATGCGGAAGCGGCATGCGTCCTGAAATTGTCCATCACAAGTATTATCTTCTTTGCATCCGGATACCACTCATCCGCAATTTTCTTCACAAATGCGGCCCAGTCTTTTTTCTTCTTGTATCTTGTAACTTCCACAAATCTATTGCCCGTCAGTGGTTCATTGGCCATGAATATGTTGACGACCCCATGTCTAATATATTCATAATCCACCCTGGCTTCCTGCCCGGGTCTCATCTCCGTGGACGGACGGCCTTCCTCTATCAATTGCTTTGGCGACTCGTCCATGCACACCACGGGAAAACCTTTGTCGTAAGGCCTTTTGTAAACGTCAAGCACCTTTTCCATGTTCGCCACGAACTCACTGTTCTTTTCCGGTGGTATTACCCAGCCTTTGACTTTCCAGGGTTTAAGTTCGTTTTTTTTAGAATGTTCCCGACCGTGACGTGCGATATGCTTTCAACGTAGTCCAATTCTACCATCTTATCGGCAAGCATCCGTAAAGACCATTTCGCAAAACCTTTGGGTGGCTCGCTACAGCACAACGTGACCAGTTTCGCTTCCACGTCCCCGTCCGCCTTCTTTTCGTAAACACGGGTCGTTGGGCGGCGTTCCAGCACAGCTTCGATGCCATCCTCCATGAACTTCTTCTTGACCCTGTCGATCGTCCGCATGCCAACCTTAAGGACTTTGCTTATCTGTTCGTTGGTGACCTTATCAGAAAATCCGCCTTCGTCGCAGTTCAATAATATGTAGGCAGTGCGAAATGTCTGTGAAGTGTGGGATCCTTTGTCGATGATTGCCATTAATTCATCCACTTCGTCTTTTGTCAATTTAATTGTGTATCGTATCATTTGCTTCAAGGGTTTAGCAAATATACAAATCTATTACGTCACAATACGATTAACATAACACTAGTTTCTTTTTTTTCTTGTTTAGATTGGTTTGAACCTAAAAAAAATTTTCTCAAGAAGAGACGTTTTAAGCAAAAAAGGATCTCGTTATGAAGTCATTATTCTATTCAGACTGCAACTACTCTCTCAGAAAAGTCATGATCGTTTCAGCGGGGTCGGTCTCATTTAGATTTCCCATTTCAAAAGTGTTGGCATCAACGATGTGAAAGTAGAAAACCCTCGGAAACTGTTCGTCTGCGTTATTTGAGCTGAGCTCTATCATATCGGGGTCAAGCAGTCGAATGGTATTACTTCGTATGGAATGGTTCTCTCCATCCGTGATCCGTATTTCTTGAAGCTGGTCATTTTCAGTGAAGATCAATGTCGTTCTGTTTACCTGTGGACTCAATTCTGTAAATTCTCCCATGAGAACAAACACATCAGCCTTGGGTTCCGAATCAGATTCTGAACATGCTGACATTGCAAATAATGCGATAAGAATCAATGAGAATTTTTTCATGTTTTTCGGCTTTGGATTATTATAGCCGTCTGAATAGAGGGCTGGCTTCTTATTCTTTTAAATGAAAATTTTTCCGATTGATTTTCGTGAATTTCATTTCAAAAATTATACGCTGTGCAAGATAAGGGTTTAAACAAGGATGAGTAATGGGTTAAAATGCGCTAAAAAATAATTATCACTTTCTGCAGTTTCTTAGCCTGGCGCGATTATGATTTATCTACAGCTTAGCGTTTAAACACCCTGATCGGGCAGGTCAAAAGCAGAATCAAAACCCTTCTCCATCCATCCAATCCTTAAAACTTCTGGATTTTTCGCGGCTTATTACCACATCAAATTCGGTGGGCGGGGAGAGCTTTATTTTTAGTTTTCCTTTGAAGTATTGGTGTATCTGATCTATGCTTGCCACTGATGCAAGCACTTGCCTGTTTAACCGGAAGAATTGCAGTGGGCTCAATTGGTTTTCGAGCTCATCGAGCGGCTGTTCGACCAGGTAGCTTTTACCACTGCGGAGCACAAGATGTGTATGGCCTTCCGCACTATAAAAATAGTGTACATCTTCCGTTTGAACCGGTATAAGCTTCGTGCCCAGTTTGATTAGAAAGCGCTCTTTATATTTTGGTTCTTGCCTTCGTATGGCATCTAGCAATTCGGCCATCTGTGGAACGCTTGATTTCTCTTCGGCAAATTTTCTGAATTTTTTAATGCTCCGATCCAAGTCATCTTCTTGTATGGGTTTTAGCAGGTATTCTATGCCGTTGGTTTTGAATGCATCCAGCATATAGGAGTCATACGCCGTAGTGAAAATTATAGGGCACGCTATTTCTACAGCTTCGTAGATTTCAAAACTCAAACCGTCAGAGAGCTGTATATCGCTGAAGATCAGATCGGGCGATCGATGATTTCTTAACCACTTAATCGCTTCGGTTACAGAGTCTATCAGTTCTACCACCCTTAGGTCGGCGTGATTTTGGCCAAGCAGAGTATTTAAACGGCGGTATGCCGGAGCTTCATCTTCAATAATCAGCACGTTCAGGCTCATACCTTTATCGCTTCATGGCTTTTCTCTATTTGCAGGAGCGGCAGTGCCACCAAAAAATGCTCACGGGTTTCTATGATGTCTACTTCCCTGTCGCTCAAGTGACTATATCGCTGTCTGATATTGTCAAGTCCCGATTTTAGTGAGTTCTGATCTTGACGCTTTCGCTGAAGGGTATTTCTTACAATGAGCGATTTTCCATTTTCTACATAGATATCCACCGAGAGCGGTTTTGATGAAGAGACGATATTATGCTTCACTGCATTTTCTACCAACATTTGCAGGGTAAGCGGCGCCACAGAATGAGCGAGCAGACTCTGGTCTATTGAGAAATTCACGCGCAGGCTCTCTTCAAATCTTATTTGCATCAAGTAGACATAGGCTTCCGTAGCCTTGAGCTCGGTGCGCAATTCTACGATTTCCTTGTCCTTGTATTGCAATATATAGCGGTATACTTCCGAGAGTTTTTCGGTAAAGTGTGATGCTTGTTTCGGGTTTTCGTGAATAAGCGATACAAGTGTGTTCAGGCTATTAAATAGGAAATGAGGCGATATATGGTTTTTTAGAACGCTCAGCTCTGTGCGTAGTGCCTGGCTCTTGAGCTGCTCCGTTTCAAGCTGTTGCTCGCGCCATTGCCGGAAGAAATAACCAGCTTCGTACAGGGTAGTGATTATGGCGGTAGTACCTAAATTTCGCGTGAGCACCATCGTAAAATTATTGTCAAAGTCCATATCCTTCCATCCGATGAGCGTAAAGCCCTCACAGAGCAGAAAGTCGGCCGTGACATTGAACAATACGATGCAAATGGCAGAAAGAAATACCCGCTGATGGGTGCTTGACAAGGCTGGATAGCGCTTCCTAAAAAAGCAGATCAACATATAATCGCCCTGCCAAAATACTGCGGTAAACAGCAAGGTAAACAGGAAATCTATTATTAAAAATTCTCCGTTGTTGAATAGGAAACTCAACAGCAATGACACTGTTGGAATTCCGATGATTCTCGGCCAAGGCTCTTTAGTTATTTGCTCAATCCGCATAAGAACCGAAAGTACGACTTTCACCCCATCCATTTGCCGCAAGGGTTGCCAAAACGGTATTTCTATGACCTGAACCGGTAGAAATAGAATTTGAATCCCAGTTCCTACCACACCAAGCTCCTTGCAGACTTCAACCTTTATACTGCGGCTTCGCGCCATTATTTCTCCGCTCTGTAGCCACTGGCTTGAAGCGGGCGGAAACTTCGCTCATTTTTGCCCCGAATATTTAACCGTAAAATCATGAAAACATTTTTCACTTTGATCGCCGTCCTTTTGAGCTTCTTGTTTAGCCTTACGGCCAATGGCCAAACCCAAGTAATAAAAGGGACTGTAAAAGACATTAGTTCAGAATTTCCACTGCCGGGTGTGAATATCGTATTGTCCAATAGCGACCCCTTTCTTGGTGCCACCACCGATATAGATGGTCGCTTCAGGCTGGAAGGGGTGCCTGTGGGAAGGCAAGATCTCATAGTAAAATTCATTGGTTACAAAACCCAAAATGTACCCAACGTACTCGTTACCGTTGGCAAGGAAGTAGTGCTGAACATAAAGCTTGAAGAGTCGGTAGAAAACTTAAATGAAATCGTGATCTCTGCCACCACCGAGAAGGATAGACCGATCAATGAAATGGCCAAGGTAAGTGCCCGCACCTTCAGCCTTGAAGAAGTAAACCGGTTTTCGGGCGGGCGAAATGATGTGGCCAGACTGGCGACCAATTTTGCCGGCGTGAGTGCTGCCAACGATTCTCGAAACGACATCGTGGTGCGTGGCAACTCACCTACAGGCCTGCTCTGGCGGGTGGAAGGGCTTCCGATAGGGACGACCAATCACTTCGCCACACTCGGCACCACAGGTGGGCCGGTAAGTGCACTGAATACCAACCTACTTAGAACCAGCGATTTTATAACCGGAGCTTTTCCAGCAGAATATGGAAATGCAAATGCCGCTGTATTTGACGTGAAGTTCAGAAACGGAAATACCGATAAGTTTGAGTTCACCGCACAGGCATCGGCTTTCAGCGGCATTGAATTTATGGCAGAGGTGCCATTAAACCGTGCCAAGCAGTCATCCTTCGTAGTCTCTTACCGCTACGGCATAGCATCGGTGGCTGCCACGGGTACATCGGCCGTGCCTTTTTATCAGGATCTTTCTTTTAAGCTCAACTTTGGCGAAAGCCCCTTCGGGCGCTTTGAGCTATTTGGTATGGGCGGGATCAGCTCTATCGATTTTATCGGTGCGGAACTCGATGAGAATGATCTTTTCTCCGATCCATCGGTAGATGCTTATGTGTCTAATCAATTGGCGTTGATTGGCTTAAACCATACCATACGACTCGATAAAACATCTTTTATCAAAACCACGCTAGGCACCACGCTGATGTCGAGCTTATACGATCAAGATAATTATAGCCCCAATCCCGGTGGTGATGCACTTCAAAAATACCGCGCCACCGAAGCAGATGATACCGAGATGCGCTATACTTTATCATCGCAATACAATAAAAAGGTGAGTGCAAAATTAAGTCTGCGCGCCGGCCTATTGACTGAAGTATTTCATCTCAACAGCTCTGTGAAAGACAGGGATATGCGGACCGAAATTCCAGACTTGAATGAAGATGGTGTACCCGATTATTTCATTCCTACCCGCAATACCGACGAGTTCTCACCGCTGGCGCAGCTCTATGGTCAGGGCGAGTATAAATTCAGCGATGCGCTGAGCTTGACTTTAGGTGTGCATGGGCAATACCTAGCGCTTACCGAAGATTATGCCGTGGAGCCGCGCACGGGGCTAAGCTGGCAATTTAAGCCCAATCAGCGGTTGTCCATTGCCTACGGATTGCATAGCCAGGCGGTGCCGCTGCCTATTTTGGTCTATGAAGAAGAGACGAGCCCCGGAGTGTATGAGCGCACCAATGACGGACTTGGATTCATGCGGAGCAATCATTTTGTGGTGGCGCATGATTGGAATTTTGCCGAGAGCTGGAGATTGAAAACAGAAGTATATTACCAAGCACTTTTTGACCTTCCCGTAGAGCGTTTTGCCAGCAGCTATTCGGCGGTAAATGAAGGTGCCGACTTTGTATTCGATGAGCGTGGATCGCTCGTGAGCAAAGGGTTGGGCGATAATTATGGAATTGAGCTTACCGCCGAGAAGTTTTTTAGCAAGGGTTATTATGGACTTACCACGGTGTCCCTTTTTCAGTCGATGTACGAGGGGAGTGATGGGGTAGAACGCAGCACGGCATTTGAAAATCAATACGTGTTCAACGCCCTTTTCGGTAAGGAATGGAAGGTGGGTTCGGCCAAGCGGAATGCGCTGACCTTTGACACAAAATTTACCACTTCGGGTGGGCGCCCCTATACGCCGATCGACCTGGAAGCCACACGTGCCAATGGCGGTAGGGAAGTGCTACGCCAAGACTTGGCGTATAGCGAGCGGTACGATGCGTATATGCGATGGGATGTGAAGTTTGGCTTCCGCCTAAATAGTGCCAAGGGCAAAGTCTCCCACCAGATATTTGTTGACCTACAGAATGTTACTGGCCGTGAGAATATTTTTGAACTGCGCTATAATCCGGTGACCGAAGAAATCAATGAAGTAAGCCAAACCGGATTTTTTCCTGACTTTATGTACCGGATTCAGTTTTGAACGGTAGCAGGTGCCAATAAAATGGTACTGAAGGAGACCGTTCAGCTCATTTAGAAAACTACAAGTGCAGTCCACATTCCGTCTTCGGGTTATTGTTCCATCGGCCTGATCGATCTTCGCCCGGCACGGTGCAGTGGCTGCAGCCAATGGAGTAGTAGCCCTTTGAAACCAAGGGATGAAAGGGCAAGTGATGATCATGCACAAAGGCTTCGCGCTCATCGCGCGTTACGTTTAGCAAGGGATAAAACTTTAAGATGCCGCCGCGCTGTTCAAATACATCGAGCGATGAGCGGTGATCGCTCTGCCAAGCCATAAGCCCTGATATCCAGACAGTATGATTTTCTTTTAGCGCTTCTAGTGGATCCACTTTATTTATTGTACAGCAGAAATCGGGGTTCTTGCTCCATGTTTTATCGGCGGTGGTAAAGGCGTGCTTCTCTTCATCGGCGCGGATGTTTTCCACGCGCAGGTCATAGAGCTGCTGCAAATATTCTTTATAGATCAAGGTCTCTTTAAAGTGGTATCCCGTATCGATGAAGAGCACGGTCTGCTGCTTATTGATATCTGAAAAGAGCTTTAATAGCATGGCCGATGTAGCAGCAAAGGATGATGTGAGCATCACCTCTTCAAGGGCAAAGTCAGTATATAGTTCGGCTAGGCGCTCTTCGGCCGTCAGCGGCCTATATCTTTCGTTGAGCGCTTTTATTTCCGCTTCCGTAAATGTTCTTTTTATAAGGTCTAAATCGTTTTTCATTTCTTAGATGCGTATTAAATCGAGCTGTGATTTTTTGGCGGAAGCCAAGTTAAACTGAAATCTTGCAAAGGTGCTTTCTTTTTCTGCGAATGTAAATTTATAGTTTTCATTTGCAAGGTTGGCGACAGCAATCTTAATATACGACCCGAACAAAAGAATCGAGATGACTGTTCTACTCACCTAAACCATAAAAATGAAAATCATGAAAAAGTTAAGTTTATTTATTGCCGGACTCGCCCTTATGGCTACTTCCGCTTTCGCTCAAAAACAGAATATCGTAGAATTGGCCGCTGGCAATGATCAGTTGTCAACGCTGGTAACGGCTGTGAAGACCGCTGGGCTGGTCGAAACATTGAGTGGAGAAGGCCCATTTACTGTTTTTGCGCCTACCAATGAAGCCTTTGAAGCGCTGCCCAAAGGAACGCTTGATATGCTATTGAAGCCTGAGAATAAGGATAAGTTGACCGCCATCTTGACCTACCATGTGGTATCAGGATCGGTAATGAGTACCGACTTGAAGGACGGTCAAATGGTAAAAACTGTTAACGGCGAAGAGGCCAAAGTCAGTTTGAAAGATGGTGCCATGGTAGAGAATGCAATGGTAAAGAAAGCAGATATAAAAGCTTCCAACGGGGTCGTGCATGTGATAGACCATGTCATGATGCCGCCTTCAATGAAGTAAAAACGCACATTTATTTAATTTGAAAGAAGCTCCCTTCGTGGGAGCTTTTTTTTGCGCTGGATGTTTGGCTATACTTCTACGCGTGGTGCCATAGAATCTTCAAGGAAGCTATATTTGCCAAAGTACCCCGAAAGCCTTTTAGTATCGTTTTGCCTTCCTAAAAATCAACATATTGATAGCCTATAATCCCAAGCAGTTTTTCAAAATATTATTCTTCGTCCAGAAGAAAGATACGCTGGTGCGCCTTGCTCCGCTCTTGGTGATCATCTTTTTATATTCGATCGGTGTGGCCTACCTAGAACTGGAGTATTTTAAGCTGGCCAAAAATTCTTGGGTGCAGCATATTCCCATCATGCATAGTTTACTGAGTTTTGTGATCTCTCTATTACTGGTCTTTCGCACCAATACCGCCTATGACCGATGGTGGGAAGGGAGAAAGCATTGGGGCTCGCTGGTGAACAATAGCCGTAACCTGGCCTTGAAGCTAAGCGCAATGCTCGAAAAATCGGACATTGAAAACCGGCTTTTTTTCAAGGAGACCATTGCCAACTACGCTGTGGCGCTAAAGGATCATCTGCAAAGTGAAGAAACCCGATTTTCGCTTGATGAAGTCGAGCATCCTGAATTTGAGCATATTGACAGCGATAAGCACGTGCCCAATCAAATCGCCGCCATGATGTTCGGTCGTGCCGAGCGGCTCTACCGCGAAAAGGTTATTACAGGTGAGCAGTTCTTTATAATCAATGGAGAGCTCGGTTCCTTTACAGATATCTGCGGTGCTTGCGAGCGAATTAAAAACACGCCCATTCCATTTTCGTACAGTTCATTTATCAAGAAGTTTATCGTGATCTACGTGATTTCCCTGCCCATCGGTTATGTATTTAATCTCGGGTATTACGCGGCGCCTATCGTCACCTTTATTTTTTATGTGCTGGCCAGCTTAGAGCTTATCGCCGAAGAGATTGAAGATCCTTTCGGAAAAGATGCAAACGACCTACCGATGGCCAAGATCGCAGAGAATATCAAGAAACATGTGGGGGAGTTGATGTGACGGTGGTCGCCAAGTCGGAATCCCAAATGGGTCGTAATTTTTTGGTTCGTGTAGTGATAAGCTATGAAATGGCATTTAAAGTCTTCGACGAAGCTCTGAGCATTGCGATTCTAAAAAGCGCACGTTAATGCTAATGGATTACTATTACAGCATTATTCGCACTCAGTCATGTCTTCGATATGGCTCTCCTTGAAAAAGAGCTCAGCGGCTTTTTCACCCATGCGGGTTTTACCGTATCCTAAGATTTTCCCGGTTGACGGTTGCACCGCTAGTCTACCGTAAATCGTGCTATTTGACGAAATCATACCGCCCAATGCTGAACCCTGTGCAATTGTTACTGGAATGAAAACTGCAAAAGCGTCTTGCGCATTCGTAGTAAACGCTGAAAGATAATCACTGGGAGACTCCGTTTTTACTTTGCCCGGCCATATTGCGTCAACATCGCTTCCTTCCACATTTTTCTTGAGAAATTCTTCATTCATATGTAACGGTAAACTTTGCTTTAAATCACATGACGCTAGAATTTCTTGCTCTAAAAACTCTTTGGTTTTAAGCTTCTTCGGGTCTTTTAGGGCTACTTCAACAAAATGATTTAAAACTTTGGTCGTTATTGCAATATCGCTCTTGGAATATGCCCTGTCATCGCTGCTGAGTATAAATGGAAAACCTATTGAACTTGATCTGCTGCCATATTTTTCACTCCCTTGAAGAATCATGAAGGGTATTGTAAGACCTTTAATAGCTTTTCTTTCTTGCATGCTTAGAAAGCTAAAATCAGTGCCGAACGGTCGCACCATTAAAATCGCGTATTTTTCACTCTTATCTTTGAGTAGTTGATAGGCTTCTTCATGCGAAACCATGCGTACATTGCCGACATCATTAAATTTCCAGTTTTCTTTGACGATATCTAAATAGTGATTTTTAAAATTTTCATCCGACTGCTTCAAGTTATTATCATATTCTTGAAGTCTATCTCGTTTTTCATCTTTTGACTTTCCAAGTTTTTTTTGAAGTTGTGCCGATCTTATTTGGGCTTCCGTGTATTCCAAAACTAATAAAGGCCGACTGATCAAATCGGTTAGCTCATCTGTTTTTAACCAGTTCGTTTCAGGTATTCCGCTCTGACCATTGGAGAATTGGGCAAGAGAGAGCAATAGCGCAAGGACGGCGAAGAATTGTTTCATTTTATTTTTTTAAGCGCCGAAAATAGGGAAAAAAATTATGAAGCCTGTCAAGCGAAATTATCATTCAATGCGATATACGTTGTTTGATCTTTTTAGTGTTGCTTCGGTCCGGCATTTCTTTCTTCGGGAAAATTTGCCTTTTTATTCTCTGCGGCCATTCTTGCCGTCTCAGCGATTCTTTTTGCGCGCGTCTCTGGTTGTTTCGCGGTCTTTATCCACTCCAGTATTCCCCTTTTTGAAGAGTCCGGAAAGCGGTTGAAATAATAAGCCGCCTTGGAATTTGTATTGAGCGCTTCGGTGAGATCGGACGGAATGATAAGTTGCTCAACATCATTTAGAAAATCCCAAGCCCCATTTTCTTTTGCCGACCCCATCATCTGCATCCCAGCTGCTTTCATCCTGCCTTCCTGCGCTAAGCGTTCCGCTTTGTCTTTATTTATTTTTGACCAATTGCTTTTGGGGTTTCTGGGTGAGATCAAGAGCATTGTTTTTTCATCATCGAGGCTTCGCGGTAGGCTATCAACCCAGCCGTAGGAGAGAAGCTCATCAACGATGTCGCCATATTTCAATAATGCTTTTCCGCTCGCCTTCTTATACCTTATGAGCCAAACGCTTTCTGATTGCGTATGATTTTTTTCGAGCCAGTTTCGAAGCTCCTCAATGGTTTCAACAAAAATATTCCCGTGCTGCTTCATATTTCTCTTTCCAAGGCTTCCGCCAATGCCCCTAAGGAATTAGATCGGGGGCGATCAAAAATAAAGAGTCCAAATATCTTCCTTAGCAATTGATAAAACCTAAGTTTATGTAATAAATGTAACGTTTGGTTTAAATAATAATTCGGATTCAGAACAGCTGTTTATGATAAAGAAATATCCAAAGCACCAACCTCTAAACACCAATAGCTACAACCAAAATACTACTTCGCGATATTAAAGGTATGTTTTGTCTGCCTCTCTAGATAACAGGTAGATTCCTATTAAATTCATCGAGTTAGCTTTAAAAGCTAATAATTCTAAATGAAAATATTTCGATGTGAAGAGTCATTTTGTCAGAAGCTATTTTCAAGGTTTTTGTGAATCATCGTTAGTTTCTAAGTAACTGATAGCTATTATAGTCCATTAGCGAGATTGTTTAGCAGATTTGCAATTAAATTATGAGTGACATTCATAGCAGAGGATGCGGAAAGTGTGTTTTTGAAAGTTGCGACAATTGTTAATAACTTTTATTAACAATTTTTAGCTAAAAAGAATTATTACTCTATATTGTCCTTGAAACTGGATGCGAATGAGACATTGTCAGCAGAATATTTTTATAGTATAAGATGCGAAACTGTATTTATAAATACTTCGCACTCACTATTCTGCTGTCCTCTTTCAATTCTGTTTATAGCCAAGTAGACACATTGGAAATGAGCAATAAGGAAGCTAATATCAAAAGCTATTTTAGCAATTCAGAATCAGTTATTTCTGCTGAGTTCATTTATGGAGTACCACCTGTAATGGAGCAAAACGGTAGTTTGTCCAACTACTCAATAAATGCTCGATTTGGCTTGGATTTGCTCACTATGCCTTTTACTCTTGAAGGAAATTATAATTCGTTTGATACTTATTCTGGGATAAATAGTTATTTCCGACTCTCGTTGGATGTTTCTGAGATGAAGAAGCGAAAGGCTTTGCTTAAAGATGGGATTCTTGATAGCTTAAATTCAAAGCGTTCTTCAATAGAGAACAGTATACAAAATTTGCAAGGGAAGCTGCTTTATGCAGTTAAAATGATTGATAAATTGGAAGGTGATTTTTTTAAATTCGATCGGGCATCTTTATTGGATCTTGAGTTCAAGTAACAAATGCAACTAATTTGTAAAATAATAATTGATTCATTTCAAAGATAGGTGTTTCATACTGAAAGCGCTTTCTTGGTCTGTTATTGAGCTTGTTTTCGATGGCCTTTACCTGTTCTTCGGTTATTGTCTTAAAGTCCGTTTTCTTGGGTATATATTGTCTTATCAGGCCGTTCAGGTTTTCGTTTGAGCCCCTTTCCCATGAGTGGTAGGGGCGTGCGAAGTAGCAGTCGATCCCCAAGCTGTCGGAAAGCTGGACGTGGTCGGCAAACTCTTTTCCGTTGTCGAAGGTGATGGTGTGGATGTAGGGAAGCCAGTCCTGTAGCATCTCCGTGATGGCTTCACGGACAACGGATGCATGTTTGGACTCCACCTTCGCTATTTTGACCATCCCGGTCCTGCGGTCGTTGATGGTAACCAAGGCCTGCTCGTGTCCCTTGCCCATTATCAGGTCACCTTCAAGGTCTCCGAACCGGGAGCGGTCATCAACGATTTCGGGCCGCTGCGCTATGCTCACCCTGTTTTTGATCATTCCCCTTCTATCCTTCGCGGCCCCTCGTTTGCGGTAGCGCCGGCCCTTGCGTCGAAGGTGCTCATGCAGGGTGCCCTTCTTTTTTTTGTCCGTATAGACGTAGCGGTAAATAGTCTCGTGCGATACGCAGTCCACCCCGTTCTTTTTGCTCCACCCCGCGATCTGCTCCGGGCTGTAGTCGTTTTCCAGCATCGTTCTCACGCGCCCCTCGATCTCAGGGGTGAAACGTTTGTGTTTCTTTTTCTTCGCTTCGCGCTCGCTGCTCTTGCGATCGGCCAGGTCGGCGCTGTACTGCTTGCTGCGGGCGTCGCAGTTGCGCCGGAGCTCCCGGCTTATCACCGATTTGTCGCGCCCTAGGCGCGTTCCTATCTCTGCCAGCTTCATGCCTTCGGTTCGCAATGCCGAAATAACATATCTTTGTTCACGTGTCAAGTGTCCCATTTGCATCTTCATTTTTAGCGATTTGGAGCGTAAAGGTAGCATGACCAAAATTCAGGGAAGAAGGGCCAACAGCCTTTCTTCCCTTTTTCTTGCGTTGCACAGCAATCATGGGTGATGTATCACGCTACAGAAACTGTTTTTCTTTTTGGCGCCGACCCCCCGAACTGGAAGGGAGCGCCGAAAAGAAAAATGGTTTTCTCCGAACCGAAAAGTTGCATTTGTAGGTTGAATTCAGCGATGAAAAAAATCTACTTTCAAATTATTCTATTTCTAATATCAGTTTACCGACTGACACAATTAATACCAGCAATATTTCTGAATTCGAAAACCAATTCGAATTGACAGACTCGTTAAATCAAAATTTGTCAACAGATTCGCTTGAATCAGTTTTTAGTGAAAAGATAAATTCAGTGAATAACGATTCGTTGAGTAGTGAATTAGATTCAAGTAGGCAGAGTATAGAAGAATGGAGGGATAAAATAGAATTCTATCAAGAGAAGTTAAATGAGTTGGAGCTAACAAAAGAATTGTATTCAGATCAAATTTCTGTTATTGAAGAGTATGGTGAAGCTATTAACCTGAACTCAGTAAACAAAAAAGGTGCGCTTAACGAACCCTTCAAGTCAGTTATTTCAAATAGTAAATCTTTACAAATAGGACTAACCAAACCGACAAACTCTGAATTTCTCATTAATGGACTTCCTTTGTTTGGGGTAAGTATTGAGAGTGAAGTTGACAAGTATTATATTTCCGTAAGTGGAGGAAGAATTTATAATCCTAGAGTTAGAGGATATTCAGATTTGCAGGAGACGAATAAGGTGTTTCAATTTATGGGAATACCTAATCAAGCCATACAATTTAATGGATTACAGTTTAAAGGTGGTTTGGGAAAGGTAAATGAAAGTCATATGTATATTGGATGGTTGGGTGCTAATAGTGCAAATCTCAATGTATCTGAAAATTTTTCGGTTTTTGAGATTGATAATAGAATTCAGTACAAATGGTTTAAACTCGATGTAATTGCAGCTACAAGTTCCAACGTGCTAGAAAATTCTGAAGTGCAGACATCTGAAGAAAGCAATGAAAATTCAAGCTTAATAAAAAAATCCGCTATAAGTGCCAAGACTAAAGTGTCTATTAGGAAAACGAAAACTATATTAAGTGGTTATGGAGAATATTTTGGGCCAGAGTTTTTTAGCCCAGGTATAGGATATCAGAGGGCAGGACTGACAACCTATAAGATTGAAGCTAAGCAGAAAATTTTTCGGAAAACTAAAGTTGGAGCATTTTATTCTCAAGAGACAGATGGTATGCTCCTCAATCAGCTCACTTATAATGTGTTTAAGCGCTGGGGAATTGAAGTGAATCAACAAATTGGTCGGCACATTGAATTATTTGGACAGTTTTCACCGCTTATTCAACAAGTAGTTCTCAATCGAAAACAAGATGAAATATCAGATGTAGATTTTAACGAATTGGATAGCATCGTTTCACAACGGGATTTAACGTCAAGTTATCTAATAAACACAGGAGGAAGCTGGAACCGTAGATTTGGTGAAGTTGAGCTAAATGTGACAGTTTTCTATCAGTATTATATTATGGAAGGTGAGTCTTTTAAAGAGCAGTATGATTTTATCTCAATTGGATTTTCAGGGAGATTTTCACAAAAGTATTCTGTATCATCTTCTTATTCTGCTCTTGCGAACCAAACCGAAGAAGACAGCTTTGCCCCACGCTCGACTTTCGATGTTTCAGCTGGTGCGATTTTAGAAAAGGGCCCAGAATTAAAGGTAAATGCAATGATTGTTGAGGAAGGAGGTATAACCAATACTGGTTACGGAATAGATTTAATATTTGGGATTGGATCTAGTGTTACGTTAACTATAAATTGACGGATAAAGTCTTTTGAGTTTTATTCTCGCATCTTTATTTCTGAACTGCCAATTAATTTTGCTGTTTTTATTATTTCTTGCTGCCTGCCATGCATCAACCTCGCCTTTGATCTTTTCCATGCTTGCCAAGTGCCGATTGAGGCACTGTCCATTTAGCACATTCAATTCTATCTCCGCCATATTGAGCCAGCTGCCGTGCTTTGGGGTAAACACAAATTCGAACCTGTCCCATAGCCGCTTTGCTTCGGCGGGTTTGTACGCCTCATAAAATGCGGAAGCGGCATGCGTCCTGAAATTGTCCATCACAAGTATTATCTTCTTTGCATCCGGATACCACTCATCCGCAATTTTCTTCACAAATGCGGCCCAGTCTTTTTCTTCTTGTATCTTGTAACTTCCACAAATCTATTGCCCGTCAGTGGTTCATTGGCCATGAATATGTTGACGACCCCATGTCTAATATATTCATAATCCACCCTGGCTTCCTGCCCGGGTCTCATCTCCGTGGACGGACGGCCTTCCTCTATCAATTGCTTTGGCGACTCGTCCATGCACACCACGGGAAAACCTTTGTCGTAAGGCCTTTTGTAAACGTCAAGCACCTTTTCCATGTTCGCCACGAACTCACTGTTCTTTTCCGGTGGTATTACCCAGCCTTTGACTTTCCAGGGTTTAAGTTCGTTTTTTTTAGAATGTTCCCGACCGTGACGTGCGATATGCTTTCAACGTAGTCCAATTCTACCATCTTATCGGCAAGCATCCGTAAAGACCATTTCGCAAAACCTTTGGGTGGCTCGCTACAGCACAACGTGACCAGTTTCGCTTCCACGTCCCCGTCCGCCTTCTTTTCGTAAACACGGGTCGTTGGGCGGCGTTCCAGCACAGCTTCGATGCCATCCTCCATGAACTTCTTCTTGACCCTGTCGATCGTCCGCATGCCAACCTTAAGGACTTTGCTTATCTGTTCGTTGGTGACCTTATCAGAAAATCCGCCTTCGTCGCAGTTCAATAATATGTAGGCAGTGCGAAATGTCTGTGAAGTGTGGGATCCTTTGTCGATGATTGCCATTAATTCATCCACTTCGTCTTTTGTCAATTTAATTGTGTATCGTATCATTTGCTTCAAGGGTTTAGCAAATATACAAATCTATTACGTCACAATACGATTAACATAACACTAGTTTAATATTGGAGTTGGGCGCAGAAAAATTAGTGGATGATTTATATATGATGGATTATGTGAATTCAACATATGGATTAAATAACCCTTTTAGAGTAAACACAAAATTAATTTGGATATTATGAAAAGGATGAATCAGTTGTCTTTGCTGTTATTTCTAGTATTCTGGAATGGCACTTTGTTCGGTCAAATTCAAATTATAAACAGTTCGTTGAATGAATTGATGGTGACTCCTGAAAGTATGAATCGGTTAGTCATTAGTATTAGCGGCGACATACAATCCATTCGAATTGAAGCTGAGTTAATAAATAGCGAAGATTCAGAGACTTTGATTAAGACGGAAAGTCAAGTAATACCGGTAAAGAAGGGAATAAACAGTATTAATCCTACTGATAATTTTTTTGAATTACAACGGTTCGGAGTCTCTGATATTTCAAATTACGTTAGAACACAGCGGAAATTGCCTTCTGGGATGTTCGAGTATTGCAATCGTATCTATACTGTAGATGGAGAGTATTTTGAAAAAGAATACTGCAAAGATTTTTTTGAGGTTGTTAATGAATTCTTAAGGTTAGTTAGCCCTTCTGATGGAGACACCATTGATACATCATTACCCATTCTAAACTGGACAACGTCCGCAATTCAAGAAATGAAGTTAGGTACCAAAGACTATCGACTTCTCTTAAGCGAGAAAGGCGAGGATGAAAGCGCAGAGTATGCTTTAAATGTTAATCCCTCAATTTTCTTGGAGAATAAAATGAAGGTTATGAGTATACCCTATCCATTAAGTGCTCCAAAGTTATTGCCCAATATGTCATATGCATGGAGAGTGGAGGCGTTGGTTGATAATGAAGTTGTTGATGAAACAGAAACTTGGTTTTTTGTTATACGGGGAGAGGTGGAGGAAAAGAGTTTGAAATACGCAGTTCTAAGAGAAAGGTTAGGCGGCTCAACTTATGAAGTAATAGACGGTAAAATATTCTTCGCTTTTGATGAAACATATTCGGGAAGTACAGAATTTCCCAGATGTGAAATTATATCTGATTTAGGTGAGGTGGTTCAAAATCCGTTGGAATTTGATTCAGATATAAATCCGAATTCGGATATGGTTGCAGAAAATCAAGTCTTAGGAACTGTTCAGGGCACCAATAAGTACTTGTTGGATATTACAAAATCCGCTCTCAAGCCTGGTATATACACATTGGAAGTTTGGAATTTTAAAGGAGAATTGAAGAAACTCAAGTTTCGAATTAAGGGGTAACTGAACTTCTTATTGGAATCAAAATAAATCACTAATTGGAATATTGACTGGGGAATAGGTGGAAATCGAATGTAATAAAAGGAAGATAATTTTTTAATTAATTATAATTCACATTATTGAACAAGTAGTTTAATATTTTTATCGTTAAGAACTTATTTAGACATGACATATAGAGATAAAAAAAGTAAAAACGGAATCAAATCACGCCTTATGTCGATGTTTTTAATTATCCTTTTTTTACTCGATGTTGGAAGACCAACATTATTTGCAATAAGTGGTCCTTCACAGCCTGAAACAGCTGCATTCACACCTGCTTCGTCTAATGATCTCGTAAATTTATTTACTGGGAATTTCAGCTACAATATTCCTTTGTTCGAAGTTGATGGCTACCCGTTGAATATAGCCTATGATGCTGGTGTTACTCCCGAACAAGAAGCAAGTTGGGTAGGTCTCGGATGGTCACTGAATCCAGGGTCTATAAACCGGGATGTGCGGGGTATTCCGGATGATTTTAATGGAGATTCCATTGTTTATAAAAACAGTATAAAGGACAATATCACTATAGGTGTAACCGCAGGTGTTGGTGGTGAACTCATAGGAACAGATGCGCTAGGATTAGGATTAGGTCTTTCAACTGGATTCACGTACAACAATTACCGTGGATTTGACATTACGTCGAATGCTGGTCTGACCTTATCATTATCTAATGATGGGAAAGGGTCTTTAACTGGCGCTTTATCGGTAACCAATAGTAGTATGAATGGGATGTCAATTTCTCCAAGTGTAGGTTTGGGTTATAAAATGAGTAAAGCTGGGGGTGAGAATAAGTCTTTGTCGACTAGTTTAACGGCCTCCACGAGTTACAGTAGTCGCTCTGGTATTCAGCAGGTTAGTTTTGGTGTTCAAGCATCAGTTTCCGAACCAAATGGTAAAGTGCATAAGGAATATTATAAAGAAGGAACACAATCAATGGGCGCTTCGTCGACTTTTGGTGTAATTGATTTAGGATATGCGCTACCAAGAATAAATACAGATTTCACAAGTGCTGCATTCTCAGGTAGATTCACGTTTGGTAGTGAGTTTTTCCTTTCGAATGGGCATGGATATGTCAATGGTTCGTATAGTAATCAAAAGCTTCGAAATAATGTAAAAATTAAAAAAGCCTATGGCTGTTTGAACTCTGCGAATGCAAAGTTTGCACATTCAGATATCATGGATTTTAGCCGCGAAAATGAATATGGCTTTTCTTTTGAAATGCCTGCCTTGCCCATAGCTAAAATGAATCCCGATATACTGGTTGTCTCAGGTCAAGGTATTTCGGGAAGTTATAAACCCTTTGATAATTCTTTTGGTGTGATAATGGAACCGAGCGGAGAGACTAAAAGTATCGGAGGGAATCTTGGGGTTGAAACGGCAATAGGTAATCTTGTTGATGCAGGGGCAAATCTTCAAACCAGTAACGTAAATGGTTACTCAGGTGCATGGGGAGCAGGAAACAATGGAATGGCAGGATTGGGCTTTGGGAGGCCAAGTCCAAATCATTCTTATGAAAACGTATACTATCAAGAAGCCAATGAGAAAGGGCAATTTGTAAATGAAACTTTTTATAATTCAACTGGTGGAAATGAAGCTGTTCGCTTCAACCTGAAAACACCACATAAATTTGAGCATCAAACAAATAACCAATTAATAAGCTCAAGTGGAGGGGTTTTTACAGCAAACAATAACTTTTCTCAGGAACGGGAGAAACGAAATAAGCCTGTATCGATTTTAACAGCGGGAGAAGTATTGGGAGATGTAGGGGTTACTAAAACATATGAGAATGCAGCTTGGAGTTCAAGTTCTACAAACAATCCACACCATATTGGAGAGATTTCAATAGTAGGCGAAAATGGTAAGCGCTATGTTTATGGACTTCCTGTATATAATTTGATAAAGAATGAAGTTACTTTTGCAGTAGGAACAACCCAATTGGGTGCAGAATATGGTGTTAGTCCAGACTGCGAAAACGGTACCATTGTATATTCTCCAGGTTCAGATGACACCAAAGACAATAATTGGGGCTTAGATTATTATTACAATGAAGAAATAACACCAGAATATGCCCATAGCTATTTGCCTACAGCTATTTTAGGCACAAACTATATTGATGCTGATGATCTACAGGGGCCAAGTCCTGAGGATTTTGGTGAGTGGGTAAAATTTGAATATGAAAAACTCGCTTCTCCGTATAAATGGAGAATTCCACATGCTGAGAATACTGCAAACTTTAATGCAGGAAAACTGACAGACAAAACAGATGATAAGGCATCTTTTGTTTATGGTGAAAAGGAACTAGTATACTTAAATAAAGTTGAGACAAGAAATTACATATTAGACTTCTACATGAGTGACCGAATAGATGCTTATGGTGTTACTGGTAGGAACGGAGCTGAGGGGGGTGTAGCTATGCGAAAATTGGATAGTATAGCAATGTTCAGCAGAGTAGAACAGGAAATACAAGGGGTGAATGCTATTCCAATCAAAACTGTGCATTTTGAATATGAAACAACTTCGTTACTGGTGCCCCAGTCACTTCAAAGTCAAGATGTCAATCAGGGAAAACTTACTTTGAAAAAGGTGTATTTCACCTACAAAGAATCTAAAAGAGCCAAATACAATCCTTACGTATTCACTTATAGCGACCACAATCCGGCTTATCATCCACAATCTTCTGATCGTTGGGGAGCTTACAAAGACCCCGCTATTGTAGAAAATTGTAACATTTCTCAGTATTCGAATCTTCCTGTTCCCCTTTACCCATATGCAGAGCAAGATGAAGCAACAGCAAACCTAAATGCGACTGCATGGAATTTGACTAAGATTGACTTGCCTTCTGGAGGAAGGATAGAAGTGGATTACGAATCGGATAGGTACGCCTTTGTTCAACAAAAGGAAGCTACAACAATGAAAAAAATGACTGCTGCAATTCCTCCATTTGGAACAAGTTATAGTGGAGGAAATATAGTGCCTATTGTTGGTGGTTCTAGTGGGACTTATTTTGGAGCTGATATGCAATATGGATTTGATTTGGATGGATACCATGTGAAAGATTATGTTTCTATTGGAGAAGAGGTTTATTTCAGATCATTGGTGAAACTTGGAGCAACCGGAGAATCTTCAAGCTTTTCAGACTTTATTTCTGGCTATGCTGTTGTATCTGATACCGGGCGAGTTGGAAATACAGGGTATATTCAGTTTAACAATACCAATTTGGATGGAATTGGTGCTGTGAACCCTGTCCTTACGGCTGCACTTCAGTATGGACGAATTCATTTGCCAAACATCATGTTCAATGCTGAGCACTTTCCAGCTGATGGGGGGTTGTCTCTGCAAATTTTAGAAGCACTTGTAAATCAAGTAACAAATTTGGGTGATATGTTTTCATCTCCGAATAGACAGATACTTGACAATGGTAGATGCTCAGAAATGTATTTAGACAAGTCTTGGTTAAAGCTCAAAACCCCAAGTAAAGCGAAGTTTGGTGGTGGGCACCGAGTGAGTGAAGTGAGAATGTATGATAATTGGAACGAAATTACTGGTGATGCGGAAGAAAAAACGGTAGGATACGGGAGAACCTATACCTATGATTTAGAAGACGGAACATGCTCTGGTGTAGCTAGTAATGAGCCTATGATGGGAGGGGAAGAGAGCGCATTGGTATCTCCTATTTATTTGGATCAAAAAAACACGTTAGCACCTGATAATAGCTTTTATGTTGAGGAACCTTTTGCAAAATCGTACTTCCCTAATCCAACCGTTGGGTATAGTCGCGTAACCGTTGAAGAATTTCAAATGAAAGGCTCAAAAAGATCCACGGGAACTGGGGTAACAGTAAATGAATATTACACTTCCAAAGATTTCCCTACCATATATGGTAGAACCGACTTAAAGCATTTTCATCACAAGTCTAGTCCTATAAATTTCGGGATTTTGTATGGTCATGATGTAAAGGATTTCATCACCTTCTCGCAGGGATTTATGGTTGAGACAAATGATATGCACGGAAAGCAGAAGAAAGTGTCAATTTATGGTCACGGACAAAATACAGCAATCCAATCTACCGAATATTACTATAAGAGTGAACCTTATTATTGGAAAGGAAATACAGAAACACATCGACTTGTAAATGATGAAAATACGGTAATTACCCCTGAAGGAGTTGTTGAAGAGAATAAATTGATTGGCATGTTTTATTCGATTCTAGGAGATTCAAGAAAAGAAACTTCTGATTCCAAGGTTTTCTCAGTTCAAGTGAATGTGGATGTTTCCGCTGCTGGAATTTTTGCACCGATTACAGTGCCGTCTGCATTGCCTCGATTATCCTTAGAAAAAACAGCTTTTAAGTATGCTTCTGTTACAAAGACAATTCAAAAATTTGGAATCTTAGAAAGGGTCGTCACGAACAATCAAGGAACGGTGTCCGAAGAATCTTATTTGGCTTATGACAGTGAAACGGGGAGTGTTTTACTTACCAAGACCGAGAACAATTTTGACGACAGCTACTACTCATTGAATTTTCCTGCACATTGGGGTTATGATGGCATGGGACCTGCACATTCCAATGTGGGTGTTTTTGCCAATAATGTAACCATAAGTGCAGATGGAACCCTTTTTGGAATGTTTCCAGACTTGCTTTCTGACGCGGATGAAGTTGTGCTTTACCAAGGAGGAACGTACCGGAGGGGGTGGGTTATTAAAAACCCAATTCAAGGGGTGAAAGTGATAGATGTAGACGGCAATTTTATTTCTGGTGTCTTCGAAACCCTAAAAGTGTATCGTTCCGGAAAAAGAAATCTGCTGGGACAAAACATGATGGAGATCATTTCCATGACCAATCCGTTACAGGGACTGTTCAGTGATTCATATTCTCGTGTTATGGCATCTTCAGGGATGGAATATGGAAATATCTGGCGTACCATTTGCAATTGCTTTGGCCCAGAAAACTCTGCTTCAGGACTTGAGAACACCAACCCTTATGTGGTGGGAGCCAGAGGCATGTGGAGGCCTATACGCACATATACGCATCTAACCGCAAGAACACAATCAAATACAAACGCCAATACCAATATCCGCCAAGATGGAATCTTTTCTTCTTATTCACCGCTTTATGAGCGCAACGGTGGAGATTGGATGTTAAACCCCAATAACTGGACGTATACAACAGAAGTTACTGATTATAGTCCTGAAGGATATGAGCTAGAAACCAGAGACGCACTTGGAAGATTTGGTTCCACATTATACGGCTATAACAAAGCCTTACAAGTAGCCGTTGCTCAGAATGCCCAACAAATAGAAATTGGATACGATGGATTCGAAGATGCGGAAGATGCTTCATGCGGTACCGACCATATGCGATTTATCGGAAATGCGGTATCAACCCAAGCGCATACTGGCAGGAAAAGTATTTTGGTTGGAGCAGGACAACCGGTAGGCATTAGTCATGATTTGCAAAGTTGTGATTTGACTTCAGGATCTGCTATGTGCAATCTGCAGACTACCATCACAGATCTTACTGATAGTTTGATTGTTACAGCTGATTGCTTTATTCCACCCTTGAATATTTCATACGAAGTTGTTCAAGGAGATGGAATTATTAGTATGGTGAACAATGGAATTATTATAACGGGAGATGGCGTGACACCGGGTTCCATTATTGTTCAATTTAGTTTTACCGATGCTGAGAATTGTTACTACGAGGAACAAATTGTCTTGGCAACGCCATAATTGTTATTCGATATGAAATTTAGCTTATTAAATATTAGAGAGATGAATGGTCGTATTTTATTATTATTTCTTTTGATTCCATGCTGGGTTTCGGCTCAAGAATGTAGTGAATTTAGCGGAGCTTATACCTTAGATGGAGATATCACTTTGGCAGATGGAATTATTACTACCCAAGATGGTGGGTACATAATCTCAGGAAATAATTATACAGGTTCGGAAAATAGTTTTCGGTTAATGAAAACAAACACTTACTTGCAGTCAATATGGAATAAACGGATTGATCCCACAAATCAATCTACCATACGATGCTCAGATATTCAAGAGTTGTCAAGTGGAAACATAGTATTTACTGGATACTATACAGCAAATGAAAACGACACTGCTTTCAAATATTCGTTTATAGCCCTTTTGGACGGTAGTGGGCAGATTGAATGGATCAAAGGACAAAGGAGTGAAATCTATGCAGGCGGTCAACCTTCAGGAGATCTAGGAATATGGTACCCTTCACTACCTGAAGGGTCAATTTTAGAAGCGAGTGATGGTGGTTTTTATGTGGCCTTAACTTTTAGAAGAAATGAGATGATTACTTGTTATGATATTCATGAGAATTCGCCTAGTTGGAGTTACACTCATTTAACTAAGTTCGATAATTCTGGAGTGGTAGAATGGATGAGAAGAATGAACACATGTAATTTTACCATTCATGAGTTGATAAATGCCAATAATGGGAATATTTATGCCATTGGCTATGGTTTGTCGCCTTATACTAATAACAAATATTGTAATAAGATTGAAATTATCATGGAGTTGAAGACTGATGGGGAAATTTTGAAGCAAAGAGCATTCCTTTCAGATTCATATAATAGGCATTTTCTTTCAATTGCTCAAGGAAATGACGATGATATTATATTAGGTTTAGGATCAGATGTTAATGCGTATGCCGATTATGACGAGACTGGTACTATCTTAAAGCTTGATACTAACTTCTCGATTAAATGGAATAGAACTTATGGGTTAACCAGAAGTCCGAGTCTTGATTATCCCGCGCATGTTGGAGTGCAATTCGTAGATTTTGATGATGAAGGAAATATAGTTGCAGGTCTTTATGATACAAGGTATGGTATTCTCGGCTTCACAAAAAATTTGAGTAATGCTGTTGCAAAAATTGATTACAGCGATGGTAGTGTTTTGCTTGCAAACCGAGTTCAAAGTGAAAATGTATTTGTAAGTTTTAATTCCCATAGATTGGTAGTTAAGAATCAAGAAGGGGGGATGTTGAATATTGGTCAAAAATTTGGTTTCTCATATAGTTCGCTGTATAAGCAGCGATTAACTTTAGTTCATTTTGATAGTTGTTTGGATTATCCTTGTTCCGAGCCTATCAGATACTCCCTTGGAACAACCACTTTTACGCATCCAGATACTGAGCTCAAATTTTATTTGGATTCAATTTCGCTTATTGATTTACCTCATTTTGAAATTCAAGATATCAATACTTCATGGTTTCATTTGTGCAACGACACCCTCACCACCTGCGATTGGTACCCCAATGTGTGTGATTCGACCATAACTCCTTGCGACAATGAAATTGTAACAACTGATGAAGATTGTCCTACTTGCATTGGTCAATTTGCGCCTATCCCTGATGAGAAATACGTGTTTGAAGCTTGGGTAAGAGAAGAAGATGCAACAGCTTTGGATACAACCTATATGGATCCCCAGCTCAAGATTCGATTTACGGATGGGCTTGACAACCAGATTGGTTCCGAGCATGTCTTCTCAGCATCTGGGCCAATCATAGAAGGTTGGCAACAAATTTCAGATACGCTGACCGTCCCCATCAATGCAGTTCGTTTGAATATGGATCTTTTTGTAGAAACCGGACAAGCTTATTTTGATGATATCCGGGTGTCACCATTTAATTCTGCCCTAAAGACTTATGTCTATGACCAACAAAATATGCGTTTAGTCGCAGAGTTGGACGAACGGAATTTTGCCACTTATTATCAATATGATGAAGAAGGAAGAATGGTTGCTATTAAAAAGGAAACCAACCGTGGAATAAAGACCATTCAATCTACTCAACAAAATACTTCTACCAATAATGCGGAATAGACAATTGTCTTACCTTTTCTTTTTCATTCTGTTTTCGCCCGGTATTCATAGCCAACCGTGGGTCGAGTTAAATACCTACGAGAAAAAAATGGCTATGGAATCTTTAAATAGAATGAATCAAGGAGAGGGCTGTTATGATTTGACATACACGATGTATAATTTCTCTAAAAAAAGTACGCCCACAAAAATTCAATATGGGGTACAATGTAAGAATGGCTCTCAAAGTGTAATTAACGTTAGTGGTGAGTATCTGATATTTGCAAATGCGCAAACCATTGTTCAAGTTGATTCTGCTCAAAAATTGTTGGTCGTTTCATACAATGTTGCACAGATGAACCTGACTGATAGGAGTGATGAAATTAGAGATGTAATAATCGAAAATTCTGGGTTGGTATTTAAGAGAAAACTAAAGGCCAACACCCTTGAATATAAAATTCAGTCAATTGAGAACAATGGCATTGACCATTATATTTTGAGGGTGGATGCTGAGAATATAATGAGCAAATATGAAATCTTCTATTCACAGATAGCAGATGTTAGATATAATCAAGATCCTGAAATTTCTCAACCGATTTTAGTAATCGACTATTCACAGAATCTAGAAAGTGAATATAGAAAGATGTTAGCCCTTGATTATTTCCTTTCAATAAAAGATTCAGTCGCAACACCTAGTGCAAATTACGCGGATTATGCAGTCTATGATGCACGTATTTTACCTAACCAAGAATAAGAGTGGTATGAAAAAAATATTCTATTTACTAATTGCCGTTTTTCAGATTACACTTTATGCTGAAGTAAAAGCTCAGTCGGTATCTCAATTTATGTGTGGTACAGACATTGTGGTCACGGAATCTTCAGCAAGTGAGACCATTTCGCTTTCTTCTCCTGGTGCTGGATATTTTGATACTTCATTAAAAAATATTGTTGAGGTTTATGTTGACTATGCGAATACTGATTTTATTGGGGCCTATGAGGTAACAATAGATTTTAAAATTGAACTTTCAGGTCATCCAACAGAATCAGATAAAACAATTAACGTACCCGTTGTGGTTAACTATGATCCAATGGATCCGAACCAAGCGCAAACCAAGTTTTTTGTTGAAGATGGATATTACGATATGACCGTAACGGTTGAAGATGTTGTACCCTTATCAACACCTCATACCTTGCCAACAAATATTTGCATCCGCCTATCAAACGCTGTAGAGCGACTGGCTGATTTCACATCTAATTATAGTCAGTCACCCCAAGGTTTGAATGTCACAGATATATTAGATCAGGATTGCAATGGAAATGCAGATGCAGTCAATGTTTCTTGGTTGACATTGAGTGGTGCAGAATATTATGAGTTGGAATACACATTTGTAAATAATTATTCTGGCAGTAGCTTGCAAGACAATTTGAACCCTTCAGAATTGGCTTACGATTTCAATCGAAATTCGGTACGTGTTGAAATTAACGATGGGAGTACAGACTATCTTGTTCCGTATACCTACGATTCTGGTGTGCTCTTTTTCCGTTTACGCGGAGTAGGGTTTACTGCATTAAGTCCACAAATACCGGTATATGGCGTGTGGTCGAGTGCTGCTACTGATGATTTTTCTAATGTAACTTATCTTGAAATCGATGGAGTCAATTCTAAGTTTAACTGGCAAGTCACCACAAATTTTGCTGAAAATGGAAAGCGAAAACAGGTGATGTACTTTCACGATGGAATAAATAATGAACGCCAATTGCTTTCAAGGATTGATGAAGATGATCCTGACAATTCTTATGTGTTGGCAGCAGAGAAACTTTATGACCGATCAGGTAGACCGGCAGTTCAGATACTTCCTGCCCCAATTATATCCGATGGAGGTTGCAATCCAAATGAAAATCAAGTTGTATTAAAATACTACCCTGTATTAAATATGAACAATGCTGGAATTAAATATTCAGAGGATGATTTTGACCCAGATCCTGAGGCATGCGCACCATTGCTTGCGACCACATTGGGAAATACTTCTGGAAGTGGATTGTATTATTCCACATCGAATCCATTGATAGATGACAAACAGGCTTTTGTGCCAGATGCCGGAGGTTATCCATTTAGTCAAGTAAGATATACCAAGGACCGTTCTGGAAGAGTAAAATCACAAGGTGGAGTGGGCCCTGTATTTCAATTAACCAGCGGTCACGAAACACGATTCTATTATGGGCAACCAAATCAATTGGAGTTGGATCGGCTCTTTGGATCGGAAGTAGGGCCAAGCGTAAGATATAAGAAAGAAATTCAGATAGACCCGAATGGGCAAACTTCAGTGACGTTTAAAGACCAAACCGGGCAAGTTATTGCTACGGCATTGGCAGGCGTAGCTCCTGATATAGTAGCAGATTCCTTGAAACTCAATAGTCTTCCAGAAGCACTTTCAAATGCCGAATGGTTTCGAGTAAGCTTGTTAGGCGAAGATCAGAGCGGAAATAGTGATATTAATTTTGTGAGTGAGGAAGAAGGGACTATTGAACTTGAATATGCTTTATTGGTGTCTTATGAAGGTCCGCATACTTTTGAATATGGATTGGATTCAATCGCATGGAATGACGATTGCCTTGGTTCTGAAGTTTGCTTTAATTGCATTTATGATATCGAAATGTCGATTGTGGACGAATGTGGAAAAGATTTGCTTGGAGAGGCACTTGGTCTCAGTAGTTCGGAATTTTTCACGATGAGTTCTGGTCGCTTTATTGATGATGGAAGTGGAAATATTTCGGGATTTACAACGGGTTGCAGTAGTCAAATTTTCAATCAAGACGCATTTAATCCGAGTGGTCAAGTCTTGACGCTTCCTGTTGGAAGTTATATGGTTTCAAAAAAGTTGAAGCTGAACGGAGAAGCTCTTGAATTTTATATTGACGAATACATTAATAATCCGTCCACTTGTGTGCTTAGTATACAAGATTATATCTCAGGAAATATTCCACCAGTAGACACTTCAGGTTGCTCCATCAGTTGTTTGGCATGTGAAGAAGCATTGGGAAACATGGATGTCTTTATTAGCAATGGATATGGTGATGAAATTGCCTATAATTATTTGCTCGAAGAATGCAGAAGACCATGTACAGAAGTTACCTTATGCGATGTACAAGAAGGACAAATGCTAATTGATATGAGTCCAGAAGGTCAATACGGAACAGTTACGTATGAAGAAGAAATTGCTACATCTACTGATAATCTTTCTGTATTTAATGAGGACAATATTCTTAGTCCAAATGTGAGTTCGGAAGAACCAAATATAACAACAGGAATGTCTAATTGGCGCCATCCATTCTATCCTGGAATAAGCCCGTCAAATCAATATGTAGATGAGTTGGGTGTACGCGTCAAAATATTTCTCGACATAGATCCTTTTGGAGCCTATCAACCGTCAGTTTATGATGAGTCCGAAGTGTATTACGATCCAGATTTAGAAGCGAATTATATTTATCCGCAGAACCTCGGGACATTATCAGATTTCCTGTTTTATTGGGAAAGCAGTTGGGCAAAATCACTCTTGGTATACCATCCAGAGTATTGCTACTATGCGGCCTGTCTTCACTTTGATCAGCCTTATGATGGATTTCTTGAACCAAATTTTAACTCTGAAGATTTTGACCGGCTCTTGTATGGAGCAGATGATTTTCAGTCGGCCATAGATGCGAGCCTCATAATTGAATCACCACCAGGCGTTTATTCTATTGATTTTTTCGATAATACAGGAACCACTCCAGCTGATCCATTCGTTTTAAATTCGGTCGATTACGGAAACTTTGGTCAACAAGTTCAAACTGCTTTTGAAAATTATTATACCGTCAATGCCAACTCATATTCTGCAATAGATATTGCATTGTTTGGAATTCAGTGCCCTGGTGAAACTGTTGTGGTAGATTGCAACGCGGTGCTGGGCGGTAATATGGCGACAAGAGATAACGAATGGCTCACAATTCGTGGAACATATTTAAGTATTAAGCAAGAAGCTCAACTTGCCTATCAGCGCGCATATTCTTTGAATAATTGTGAAATGATTAATGAGTGTATTGGAGAAACTAGTTATTATCCTACAAGTTCCTTTCTTGCAGATTATTATTATGAAGGCAACTCAGGTTGTAGCTCTCCGACAAAACAGTTCTATGCAACCAAAGAACCCCGATTTATTGCTCCTGAAAATGCTGTGCCAAGCGCAAATGAGGTAGAATACATATATAATCAACAAACAGGTGAATGTCCAATTGCCATTCGGCTGAGAGGAATTCTAACCGAACTCGCTGTTGCTGGAGATTTAAATAGTGTATCAACCATTCCTTTAAACAACCTGACTTCGTTCGCCGGATTTTACACCAGCTGGCAAGAATCATCAACTTTGATTGTTGATCCTCCACCACATACTTTTGATATTTACAGTATTACAAATGGAGATTTATTAGAGGCGAATTTCATTGACGATAATGCCAATTCGTACTGTTTCTCGATGGAGAAAACAAGTAATTCTCCTTTCGGTTCTTTTAATGAGATTACAATATTTCAAGAGATCTTTGAATACCAGCAGGGGCCTCCCAATACATTTTCTATGGTGGTTGGTGGGTATGTAGGTGGAGACCTTGAATATGATACGTTGTCTGCATCTGTTTGCATTGATCTAACACCTTGTTCATTCGAGTTGGAATGCGATAACAATCAGTTTGGGATAGACCTACAGCTTTTAATGACTGCGCTCGCGACAACTGGACTTCTCGAGTCCACAGCCCTTAACTTAGAATTAAATTACGCACAATACTTGCCTGAAATAAGAAACGTTTTTCCAGGAGTTAGCAATGCCTTGAGATGGAATAATACCGGTGATGTATTCTCTATCTATGATAATTCTGATGCTACGGCTAAACTTGTTGTCACGTTTGACTCTTATGTGTCTGATCCTCCCGGCTTCGATAATACTGATTTTGATGACATCCTTTATTTTGATAGTCTAAAAAGCACGGGCGACAATGGTTTTATCATTAAGGCCTACGATTTGAACGACGAACGTCTTGCCGAAATTAGTGGTACTGTGCTTTTTGAAGATAGTCCAGTTTCTTACGGTGTACCTATCGGTGAATGCGATTTTCCTTTGCCAATCGATTGTCAATCAGACCCGCATTTGGTGCGCGAAGATTTCCAAGAATTAGTCAATCATTTGTTTGGGGTATACCAAGGAGGAGGAACGAATTATGCTTTGATGCAAAGTTTCTACTTATCAAACCTTTTGGAATCATACATTCCTGCTACAGTTTCAAATTCGACAGGTGACATTCAAACAATTAATCCAGTTGCTGGTAGAACAAACGAAATCTTGACTTTTACATTAGATGGTTGCGATTTGGTATTGAATCATGCTTATTCTGGAACTCCCACAAGAAGTTATTCTGATCTTGATTCTTGGGATGTATTGAATCCTGCTGGTGAAGTGGGGCCATTAGGGTCATATACTGATTTTTACATTCTAGCCGATTTTGCAATTGGTGGAACGACTTATAACGATACTATCTATGGGTCTAGTTGTTGGCCTTTTGCAATTTGTGAAGAGTGCGAAACTGTACCTGTTGACACAACCATTACTTACGATAATTGTACGGCTGCTGAAGTGGTTTCTTACTCTCCTGGTTTAAAGGTTAATGGTCTTCCCTTAAACTCCACATATACAGACATTTCTAAGGCTCTGGGAATCCCTGAGGATGATAATTCCGTTAATTTTGTGGCGCTTGGAATGGGTGGAGAGATTGTACTCGATTTTAATATGAATGTAATCAATGGTCCTGGGGACGATTTAGAACTTTTCGAAACAACATGGAATAATAACCCATGTAACGTATACGAAGAATCTGCCGAAGTATACCTCGCTCAATACAGTGGTCCATGGGTATCTTTGGGAGTGGTGTGCCACGATGGTTTATTTGATATTTCAAATGCAGACCCAACATGGACACATATTAATCTAATAAAAATAGTAGATGTAAGTACCACAGCACAAACCGAGAATGGATATGACGTTGATGGAGTTGTTTCATTAAACGGATGTGGGCCGCTCACAAATGATTGTTTAGCCATGGGAATTCCGATTATTCCGTTTGTGGAATACGTGCCTTATAACCCATGTGCGGATTACATCCTCGAAGTGGCGGCGATGAATTCAGAAATGCTCTACACCCAAT
The DNA here is from genome assembly GCA_963836915.1 of uncultured Cryomorphaceae bacterium. GTDB lineage: Bacteria > Bacteroidota > Bacteroidia > Flavobacteriales_D > Cryomorphaceae > Cryomorpha. Next base: position 3,763,342 of record CAWILH010000002.1, read on the forward strand.
ACATCGACAGCGTTACCGGTGATTTCATCAATAAATATCGTGAAAATTGCATGCAGGTTTCTGAATCCTTTGAGGATTATTATCCAAATATGGAATATCACAATACGCTTTATTATTACGATCAAGCTGGTAACTTGGTGAAAACAGTTCCGCCAGAAGGAGTTGAACCATTGCCAATTACAAGTGTGAATGATCCTCTTTCAATTCAAATTTCGCAAGATAGAACTGCCAGTACTCAAACGGTATTTACATACCATCGCATGGCTTCGAGGTATGAGTATAATTCCTTGAATCAATTGACAACACAAAGTATTCCAGACCATGATAAGAAAGTAGAATGGTCCGTCGATGAGACCAATGGACTTCGAAAAGGATTTGTTGCAGATGATGTGCAATTTATTGATGAAACCAATGGCTTTATCGGTGGGTATTATCCCTCTGGACAAACCAATCGCGGTTTGTTATACAGGACCACAGATGGAGGCTATACTTGGAATAGGATAAATGGATTAATTGCAGAGGATATAAACAAAGCCAGATATACCGCCACAGCGACTGGAAATTTTTATAATGGCTACGCTGTAGGTGAAAATGGGTTAATCATTCAAACTAAAAACTCAGGTTCATCTTGGGATTTACTCAATCTTCAATCACTTGGAATTACTGAGGCTCTTCAAGATGTGGCAGTATTCAACCAAAATGACTTCATTGCTGTTGGTAATGAAGGTAGGGTTGTTCGTGGAGCAAATGGAACTTTTACGCTTCCAATAGGAGTGGGGTCAGATATCGATATAGACGCAATAGAGTACCTTGAAGACGAAAGTTTCGCTTATGCTGCTGGAGTTGATAATCTGGAAAATCGGGGACAAATTTATCAAATTACAGCGACCGACGTTCTGGACAATAGCGTGTACTCAGGTTTTGATTACAACCATATCTCAAAGAACAAAACTGGTGATATTGTATATGTTGTTGGTGATGATGGACGATTCGCTAAGGTTGAGTTGGGGAATGGTTCTACTATTGAAAATATTCGTGATAGACCTAGCAATGATGAGACGAATTTTGCAGATATCAGGGCATCGTATTTTGTTTCAGATGAAATTGGGGTTGCAATCATTGAAGACTTCCTTGGACTTGGGCGTATCAATACAACTGAGAATGGTGGCTTGACATGGAACCCTGCTGGAAACATTAACGAGAATGCCGATTTTGTTAATATTGAAGCGTCTTCTGAAGGAACTGGTGCCGTACGATTGATAATTGCTGGTACACAAGGAGAGGTACGTGATTGCTATTTATTCGATTCTGGTGCATTTACTGCAGTAGCCCTAGGGAATTTTCAAACTCTGCCTTTGCCAAACTTTACTTCCTCTTGGGCTCGACTAATTGATAATAATCTCCATGTATTTTTGGGAACAGACGATGGGATGGTGTATTATTCTGAAAATGCACAATTACTTAATTCAACTTGGACAAGTTTTATTGGAAACAACAACCAGCTTTCAATTGATGATATGATTTTTAGGTATACGGACAATGCAACTTTTAAATTTGTTGGGGTGCTGTTCGGTAGTGATAAGCAATTAACCGAATTTAAAATATCTCCAGACTTGGTTTCAGAAATTGAGAGTATTCCTCTTAATCAAGGAGTTTCAAGCTATTTGGGAATTACTGAAGGAAGTGGCTCAAATACGATATCGGCCGTAGGTTTAGCGCCTACAGTACCCAACTCAACACCTCAAACCAAACTGATATCGTTTTCGATTACCACCTCAAACGTTTCAGCTTCATCTAATTTTGCGCAATTCCAAAATTTGGAATGGGCATCCGATTTTACCGATGTCTTGAGGAATAATGGAATGATTTATATCTGTGGTAAGAATGGAAGAATGGCGAGTACCTCTGCAGGAGAGGCGTGGACTGACCACAGTAGTTCATTTATTCCACGTCCATTTACTGATGTGCAGTTTTATACGAAACTAAATGGGGAGGATATAGAATTAGATCAAGCCATTGCTGCTGGTGAAAATGGTACTATCTTCTATTTTGATTTTAACAAGGATACCAGTCCGGGATTCCCAAATGGTACTTGGCGAATGTTGAATACGGGTTTTCATGAAGATATTTTAGCTCTTGATATAATGAATGGCGAGATTGTCGTTTCTCGTCAAGGAAAGCGCGTATCTGCTGGTGTGATAGATACGGCAAATTTTGATTTTAATGTAAATACATCTTATGGTTCTCAAGGGACTATTGTTCTGGATGGATTAGGAGAAATCGAAGATATGGCTGCGGCCGACGATGCTGGAATCGTTTTTGTAGGCAGCAATGGTTTATATCAGTATGCAGATGATATGGGGTCGACTCCTCAGCCTTTGAATACAACAAATGAAGATTATTTTCTGGGTGTAGCTGTGTTGGCTTTTGATAGCACTCGTTTTATTGGTGTAGGTAAAAATACAGAGATGAGAACAACCAATCAAGTGAGCTCCGTGAGTATTATCGAAAAATATCCTACACCGGTAGAATCGTTTCACTTCTCAGATATTTATACGGGTCATGTGGTATTGGAAGGGCATAATATTCGAAAAACCATTTCTGCTGGACTACAATGGGAATTTATAACACCAACCTACTCTGTTGCAGGAATTAGTACCAACGACTTGTATACCAATCAACTTGGAAACGCACTTATTGTAGGCGACAATAGTTTTGTGGCAGAAGTAGTTGGATCGAGTGCATCACTCGAACCTCAAGCTCAGCTCACGGGCAATATTGTAGATATTGAGTTTAGCCCTGATACACCAACAGAAGGTTTTATTGTTGGAAACAATGGTCTGGCAAAGCGCATATCCTATGAATCCTATATGTCCAATGCAGTTATTTCGAGTATGCCAACATATACAGGTAGTTATCCATCTAAATCTTGGGTTTCGGCACATGCGTTCACCAGTGGGTACGCCATGGTTGTAGGCGAAAATGCAGCTTATTTTTACCGAGATGGCATTTGGGCTGAAAATGCTTCTCCCGAATCCTCAACTTTTCCATCGGCTGAAATAAAAGATGTCTTTTTCCGTGACGATTACAATGGATACTTAGTAGGTTCGTATATGAATGGAGCTACTGAAACGGGAATGTTATTGAGGTCGACAGGAATAAGTATTTCGCCCAATGGTCCATCTGATATTGCTTGGATGGAAATGCCATTGACAGATAATGTGAATATCACGGATCCTGTAGATGTTGTGATAAACCACATCGAAATGCCAACCAAATACGACGGTGTCTTTTCAGGTGTTTACGATAGTGGATTCACCAACAGCACCATCTATCCATATACACGTCACTTCCATGACGAAAGCGAAGAATACAGCACCCACTTTTATTACGATAAACTGGGAAGACTTGTGCTGTCTCAGAATACCAAACAACACAATTTAATCAATACCCAAGGGTATGAAGAATATGCCTATACGATATATGATGAGCTTGGAAGAATAGCAGAAGTAGGTGTGATAAAAGACGACAACAATACGTTTACTGGTATATTTGGATCGATGGTTGGTTTTGCCTTTAATGCAAACGTGATCGATGATGTGTCCTTTGGTTCATTTTTAGATGCTGGAACCAAAAAAGAGGTTACGCGCACGTATTATGACGAGCCTTTTTCCTTCGATACTACACCAGTCGCATTCAATATTGAACAAAGAAATCTCCGCAATCGGGTTGCAACAACCACGTATTGCCAAGATCCGTTAACTCCATTGTCTTCAACCGAAATTTATGACAATGCCTTACACTATTCATATGACATTCATGGAAATGTGGCGAAAATGTATACCGAAGTAGGAGCATGGTCTACATTGAATGATTACATGCGGTTCAAAACAGTTGAATACGATTACGATTTGGTGAGTGGCAATGTGAATGAAGTTCGTTATCAAGCCAATCAAGATGATCAGTTCACCCACCGATATACCTATGATGCTGAAAACCGAATAAAAACGGTCATGACCAGTTCAGATGGTACCATTTGGGACCAAGACGGAAAGTACTTTTACTATGACCACGGACGATTGGCCCGACTTGAGATTGGACAAGACCAAATTCAAGGACTCGATTATGCTTATACCATTCAGGGTTGGTTGAAAGGTATAAACTCCAATACACTCGATGTAGATCGTGATATGGGCCACGATGGTAAAGCCGACATTGCCAATGCCAATGCAAGCTTTGCGCAGGATGTTTATGGTTTGTCGCTCGGTTACTTTACCAACGATTACAAACCTGTAGATCAGGCCAATCATTGGAATGCGACTACCAATAGATTTGTTTCTTCTATTGCGGGTTCCGATTTGCAAAGCGAACGCTACAACCTGTATAATGGAAATATTGGAAACATGGTCAATACCACTTCCGATCCTGCTACACAAGAATCACAGCCGCTGGGTAATGCATATGTGTATGACCAATTGCAACGCTTGAATCAAGCAAGGAGCTATGAAAACCTAGAAGCAAGCACCAATACTTGGGGTACTGGAAGCACATACGATGGGATGTACGAAAATACATTCTTGTACGATGATAATGGAAATATAGAAACCCAGTTGCGTAAGAACCGAGAGGGGGTCACCATAGATAGTCTTCAATATCGATATGATGATGGGACATTTGGAAGGAAGCGCAACAGACTTTATCATGTAGATGACGATGTAATATCAACAGCCTTTGACGATGATATTGACGATATGGGAACTTTCGTTTCTGATCCGAATTTCATAGCTACCAGCAACAATTATATGTATGATGAATTAGGCCAACTCGTTTCTGACAGCCAAGAAGGCATTGGTGTGATATTGTGGCGAAATGATGGAAAAATAAGTAATATCGTACGCGATATGGGGGGCAATGAGCAACATTTAGATTTCACATATTCTCCATCTGGTGAGCGTTTGAGCAAGGAAGTGTTTGATAATGCCGAAAATCATTTATATTCGAATTATTATATCAGAGATGCATCGGGCAATGTAATGGCCGTGTACAAAGTGAATGTGGATACGGCAAATCAAAGTACCAACTATACCGTGGCAGAGCGGCACATTTATGGCAGCGACCGGCTGGGCATGTACGCGCATGAAGAAACGGTGTACCCTGTTCCCCCTGTCAGCACCGCGCCTTTCCAACCTTTGTGGCGCGGGCACCGGCAGTACGAGCTCAAGAACCACCTTGGCAACGTGACATCAGTGGTGAACGGCCACAAGGTAGCGGTGGAAAGCACAGGTGTGATAGACCATTACAACGCCCAGATAGTGGCCGCCTACGACTACTCGCCCTTTGGGGTGATCAGGAAAAGCTTTGAGCCGGATTACACGGCGGGAAGCAGCGGGGATGCCAATCCTTTGGCGGCGGATTTCAGGTGGTGCATGGACGGTGGCGGAACGGAGGCCAACGGAACGGGGCACGATGCCGCGCTTTATTCCATTACGAACACTGCCAACAGAAATGCAGAAGCGGACAAAGCATTGCGGTCCAATGGCGCTTCGGGCAGCTATATGGAGATTGCCGATGATGCAAGTTTTGACTTCGGTTCAAATGACTTTACGGTGGGCATCTGGGTGCGGAAAGAGGCCGCCCCCACATCCACGGTCAATGTAATAGCCGTCGGGAAATGGAACAACGATGCACAGATGGCGACCAATGAGTGGTGCCTGAACGTTGCTAGGTCTTCCGGCACGGCCCGTCCGCCACAGTTCCGCATCGCCGTTGGTGGCACCGTTTATACCGCCCAGGGCAACAGCACGCTCTCAAATAGCTGGCACCACCTGGTGGGGGTGCGAGAGGGCACGAATATCAAATTTTACCTCAACGGCACGTTGGTACAGACCACCAGCGTTGGCACTGGGGCAGTAAACAATGTGGGCCGCAAAATCAGGATCGGCCGCTCAGATGGATCGCTCCGCACAAGAGCGCGCTTTGACGAATTTGTAATTTACCAACATGCGCTCAGCGCGGGCGAGATAAGCGACCTGTACACGTCCACTTGCGAAGATTTGGAAGGGTTGCCCGGTGAAGAGATAGCCGGGGCCGGATATTCGTATGGGTTTAACGGTATGGAGAAAGACGATGAAATTAGCGGTAGTGGCAACTCTTACACAGCTGAATTTTGGCAATATGACCCGCGAATTGGTAGATGGTTTACTATTGACCCGAAGACTTCAGCCTTACCCCATGAGTCTCCTTACGTGTTTTCTGGTAACAATCCAATCTTCGGATCGGATCCTGACGGGGATATCTGTGTGCCCTGCGTCCAATTTATTGTGGGTTTTGCTTTAGATGTGGTTGATCAAATGGCAGGTGAGCTGTTGGATGGTGCATCATTTGCTGCGGCATGGGACGATGTTAGTCTGTGGAGTGCAGGATTTGCTGGAGTTACGAGTGCCGCCAGCCCAACGGCTTTGCTGAGAGCACTTAATTCACCAGTTCTTAAAAAAGTCGCGCATGAACTAATTGAAGCACTTGTAGAAGCAACTCAAAGTGCTGTTAATTCTTACTTCAAAGATGAGCCAATAAACGTGTACGATGTGTTAATGGATGCTATGTTTGGCAAAGTAGCTGGTGATGTATCTAGTGGACTCATTCCAAAGGTGAAGACTAGTAGGCTCAACCAAAAGATAAAAGTCCAAGAAAACATTGTTGATCGACAAGCTCGTGTAAACGGGAATTCTCCTCGTCAATCAAGAATTGATAAGTTAGCTCAAGAGCAAAAGAGACTGAACAACTTAAACAACCAGAAAAGTTTGATTCATGAAAGTCAAAGTAATTTTCAAGAATCTCTAATGACAGGTAGCTTAAAACAGGGTGTCTATGGCTTGGCTCCTGCTGCTGGGATTGATCCTGACGGCTTAAAAGGTGGCGGTCGCGGCAGTAGCTCAAGCTCTTCGTCACCTCGGACTTCTCAAAAGGGAAAGACAAGGACTATTGTTTCACCAAATTTTAACACTTATGTTCCTGATTAGATGCCTCGCACTCAGCGTAAGTATAATTGCGCATTCTTATTCATTCGGGCAAATTCAGAAAAATGATTCTAAAGGAACTTGTAATATCAAGTTTGAGTTACCTGACGATTATTCTGTTTTGGCTCGGACCGAACAGATGCGGGAACAGTATCAAAGTACAGAAGGTTGTGCGTTTGGATACGATATAGGAAGAGAGTTGAATTCTTTCCAAGATGTAGAAATTATTGCAGCTATGACAGCAGGCGGATTATCAGGGTCTTTAAGTGACTTTGAATTAATCTTTCACGACAATGAGTCATTTATCAAGGATCAACGTTATGTAATGGTGGTATACAGTTGTACGAAGAATGATGAAGCCCTTTATAATGCTCTGTTTATGACATCCGTGTCAGGTAACCTTGTGACTTTTTCCTTCGGGTGCCCCTTGAATATAGCAGAAACCAAAGTACTGGAGTTGAACGAAATTATGGAATCGGTTTCTTACGAGTGCCATTGATATAGTGCATAAGCAGATCGCAGATTTTTTTTGCTTTCCTGTCTATGTCCGAATGCTTGCTGGTTATGTCAAAAATTACGTGTTTTTGGTTCTCCTTGTCTGTAGCTTCAATAGCTACTTCAAAATAAGACTTATTGGAAAATAAAGAGATTGTTTTGCTCTTTTTAGAGTATTGAATGGAAGATATAGACCACAACTCTATTTTATGTATTTTATACGAGTTCAGTCGATTAGAAAAAAGTAGACTTTCATCAGTTATTTTTAAGCTTTCTTTTTTAGTTGATCCACGAAAGTTTTGAATAAATAATGCAACAAAAATGAGACTTAGTACGCTAGGGAATATCACAATATCATTCCTTCCTTCAACGACTAAAGCCAAACTAAAACAACTTAAAAGAAGGACTAATATCAAATACTTCCATTTTTCTCCTTTGTGCAGTTTGGAACCATCATAATTTATTATCAGCTGTTCATTTATCCATGAAACATCTAAAATGTCAATGGACATAAGCTTCGTTTTAACTTTATCAAGACTCATCATTGCTTTGACCATACTACAAGAGAAAATTTAGACAAGAACGAACAATTGATAATGTAATTGATGATAACAATTAAGACTGTCTTTTAAATCCGATAAGTTCTCTTTCAGCCTCTGTCTCTGACTGGACTGAAAAATCCAGCATCGATTTGACTGTTTGCTTAAGCTCGTGGTTTTCCTGTAAAGCTACCTGTGCGGCAAATTGGTTTTGTGCCACGCCATTTTTAAGGCCGCTAAGTCCGTAGGCCAAGCCATTTATCTTTCTGTTCTGCTGTTGGTGAAGCTCGTTGAAATACCAACTGGCAATAAGGATCAGAGCAATCACAACTATAAAAATGGGTACTGTTTTATTCATTTGACATTAAATTTTTGGTGAAGCTCGGACTTAATGAGATAAGCATCGAGCAGAGATTTTACACAATGTACTTCGTCAGAAGCCAAGTTCTGAACTTTGGAGAACATGTTGAGCAGTTCACTATCCTGAATCTTTTCTCTGGCCATCTGATCAGAATCTCCGTAAATCAACTGGTCGGCAGACACGCTGAGTGCTTCAGAAATCTTGCGTACCACTTCAATGGTAGGGCTGGCCTGATTGCGTTCATATCGTGAAATATGCGTAGGGTGCATGTGAATAAGCTCGGCAAGATCGCCTTGCGACAACTTACGTGCACTCCTAAGTGATTTAAGGTTCTCTCCGAAAGACGGCATAGATGTGTTTTTAAACAATTATAATGCGCTAAATGCCTAACAAAAGTACCCTTTACAAAGCGTATAAGATAACATTGTTGAAAAATAATAGCGTAAAGGCCAATCTAAAAGAATCATATACGCTAAGTTTGTAGTCTTATATGCTGTCAAAAAAGTTTTAACAATGGCCACAAAAAACACCAACTTCTCGAACCCAGAATCTTTAATCTACCAAAACGAACTCCTAAAACTAACCGTATTGGGCGGGATAAAGTTGGACGGCTTGGACAGGATGCGGAGTACTTTGAAAATAGAGCTCAAAGAAAGTTCTGTTCCACCCGTTCGGCACAACTTGGATCTGTACAATGACAACCAGACTGAGAAACTGATCAGAAGAGCCGCCGAAAAATTAGAGATCGGAACCAGTGTGATCACGGCAAGCTTGGCTGAACTGACCGCACAGTTGGAAGAATACCGGATGAACCAAATCAAAGAAACCCAGCTCAAACCTTATGAAAGCCCGAAACTGACCACGGAAGAGCGAAAAGCAGCAGAAACCTTTTTAAAAACCCCGAACTTGTTAGAGCGCACCAATGAAATGATCGGCAAATCGGGCATGATAGGCGAAGAAAACAACAGGCTGCTGATGTACCTGATCTTTACCAGCAGAAAGCAAAGCCAGCCGCTGCACATTGTTAGCCTTGGCGCAAGTGGCACAGGGAAAACCCATTTGCAGGAAAAGATATGTGAGCTGATCCCCGAAGAAGATAAAATAGAAATAACCACATTAAGCGAGAATGCCTTTTACTATTTTGGTCAAAGAGAGCTGAAAAACAAGCTGATATTGATAGAAGACTTGGACGGGGCAGAAAACTCTTTTTATCCGCTTCGGGAATTACAATCCAAAAAACGTATCTCAAAAACGGTAGCCCACAAGAACACCAAAGGCGAAACCAGAACCTTGCATTTAGTGGTAGAAGGCCCGGTAAGTGTGGCAGGGTGTACCACCAAAGAACAGATTTACGAAGACAACGCCAACCGTTCTTTTTTGATATACTTGGATGAAAGTGAAGAACAAGACCAGCGCATTATGGACTATCAGCGGAAATCTTCGGCAGGTAAGATCAACAAATACGAAGAACAGGAAGCCGCCCAGCTCTTGCAAAACTGACAGCGCCTACTTGAACCATTAAAATAGTGAACCCCTTTGCCGAGCTGCTGCAAATACCCAAAGAAGTTTTTAAGCCCAGAAGAACCAACAACCACTACTTGCAATTTATAGAAGCCGTTACTTTTTACCACCAACGCCAGCGGGAACAAAAGGCAGACGAAGAGACAGGAGAGATTTTTATTGAATCGACCTTGGAAGATGTAGAAATAACCAACCTGCTGTTAAAAGAAAGCTTGCTTAGAAAATCGGATGAACTCAACGGGGCGTGCAGAAATTACTTGGAGCAGATCAAAGCCTATTTAGAAGTTGAAAACAAGAAATCATTTAGCAACATAGAAATCAGAAAAAAGCTGCGCATCAACCAGAGCAATCAAAAAAGGTGGACAATCAACTTGGTGGGCAATTACTATCTAAAACGAATCAAAGGCAATAAAAACCAAGGCTATCAATACCAGATAACCAGTTATGAAGAATACCGGCAGTTAAAAGAGAAAATCAACTCTGCGCTGGATCAGAGCTTGGAAGCCTTAAAAAATTTACTTCAAGAAAGGCATGAACGTTCAAAAGCGGTTCAAAGTAAAAATGAACCACCTAAAGCAAAGAAAACCAAAGCCGTAAAGGCGTAGTTCAAGAAGTTCACCAAAAGGTATGTGCGAATGAAAACTAAGCGGAGCGGACTCTTGAATACCATTGAAAATAAACGTGCCATGAAAAAACTAGTACTGAAAAATGCGAGTTACGAATACTTAGAAAGAGCCTTTAAAGAATGGTTGGACATCTTGGGTTACAACTCTCAAACCGTTTACAATATGCCCACCAACATCAGGGAGTTCCTGCATTTTTTAGAGCAAAGCGGAGTAAATCAAATCAACCAAATCCAAAGCAAAGACTACAAGAATTACTTTAACCACATCAGCACAAGACCCAACCAAAGGCGTGGCGGTAGCTTGGGAAATGTTTACATCAATCAGCAAATACAAGCCTTAGAAAAGTTCTACGAGTTCTTGCAGCACAAAGGCACAACGGGAATCCCGCCCGTTACCTTAAAGCAACTCAAATTAGACAGGAGCAATATTACCGTTCTGACCCAAAAAGAAATCAAGCAGCTTTTTGAAGCCACCAACCAAGAAACCCCACACCCACAGCAAGAAGCCTTTAACGCCAGGGACAAAGCCATGTTGGTTGTGTTTTATGGTTGCGGGCTGCGGAGAAAAGAAGGCAGCAGCTTGATACTCGATGATCTGAATTTTGACAGGCGGATCCTGCACGTTAGAAAAGGGAAAAACTACAAAGAACGTTTGGTGCCGTTCAGCCAATCAAGTTCCAAAATATTGCAGGAATACATTTACGATTACAGGTTGCAGCTGATCAAAAGCCAAAAAGATGGAAACCTTTTTATCAGCATGTTCGGCAAATCCATGACAGGCGGCAGCTTGTACGGACGCTTGAAAAAGTTGGCCTTGACAGTTGATAATCCAGCCTTGCAGCAAAAAGAAATCGGGCTGCACACGTTGAGACACTCCATCGCCACACACCTTTTGCAGAATGGAATGGACTTGCAGAAAATACAAAGGTTCTTGGGGCATAGCTCATTGGAAAGCACCCAGATATATACGCACTTAATCCCAAAATCAGATGGCAAATAGTTTTAAAGAACACTTGCAAAGCCAAGGCAAAAGCAAAACCACGGTAACCCATTACAGCAGTTATGCGCTTGACTTTTTAGCTTGGTTGGATAAGGATAATACAGAAATCGAGAATGCCACAGCGAAAGAAGTTTTAGGCTATTTAAACCACTTGCAGAAAAAAGGCCAGGAGAACAAAACCCGAAACATCAGACTAAATGTAATCAAGCAGTTTTTTAACTACCAAATCGAGCATGGCGAGCGAATAGAAAACCCGGTTGCACACTTGAAAATAAGGGGAAGCAAGAAACAGAAACTTTACCCAATCTTGGACAAACAGCAACTTGAAAAACTCTACAACGAATACCAGATGCCGACCGAAGAAGATGCACGGGCCAACCGAAATTGGTTCAAGAGTTATAAACTTAGCCGCGCCAGAAACAAAGCGATCCTTAGCCTGATGATCCATCAGGGCTTGACCACTCCGGAAGTTAACCAAGCTGCGATCAAACGACCTGAAACTAAAAGAAGGGAAACTTTTTATAGGTGGTGGCAGGAAAAGCAATGAACGGACCTTGGAACTGAAATCAAACCAGATCATAGAGCTGATGGAATACCAATACACCACCAGGGCCGAACTTTTGAAGTACTGCAAAGCTTGTCCTGAGCGGCGGCCACTGAGCGCAGCCGAAGTGAGGCGAAGGGAAGAAACCCAAAACCTGTTTATCAGTTCCCCGCCCGTTGGGCTAAACTACAGCAACCGAAATGACTGCAAAGAAATATGGAAGCGGTTGAGCGATCAACTAAGAGAAAAGCATAAAGAGTTTATCAACTTCAAGCAAGTCCGCACAAGTGTTATTACGCATTGGCTAAAGCAGTACAATCTAAGGGAAGTGCAATATATGGCAGGTCATAGATATATCAGTTCAACGGAAGCGTATCTGGTGAACAACATGGAAGACCTGCGGGCGGATATCGATGAGTTTTATCCGTTTTAGAAAATATTGGTCTCGCAAAATGCGATACCTGAATGACAGAATTTTAGTTTTACACCTTGAAATCAAACTAATCCATGAGCAAAAAGGAGCAATCAAAGCCGCAAGTACCCAAAGAAGTCATTATTGGTAAAATACAGGAAGTGCGGGATGAGAAAGTCATGCTTGACTTTCATCTCGCGGAACTGTACGGTGTGGAGAACAGGGCTTTAAAGCAGGCCGTTCGAAGAAATATGGACTTATTTCCAGAAGATTTTATGTTCGTGCTGACCGAACAGGAAATAGAATCCATGGTATCACAAAATGTGATACCTTCCAGACAGGTCTTGGGCGGAGCGCCACCTTTTGCTTTTACAGAAACGGGGGTGGCCATGTTGTCTAGTGTGCTTAAAAGTGCACGCGCCAAGGAAATGAACATAGCAATTATGCGCACGTTTGTTGCTTTGCGCAAAATGGCTTTGAATTACCGAGAGATCATGACCGCTCTGGAAGAGATCAGGGGCATGGTGCAAGGCCATGATCAACAGATCCATCTGATCTTTGATTACCTGAAGCAGTTTGAAGCATCCAAACAACAGGAGTTGGAACAAAAAAACCGAAATACAATCGGATACAGACCAAGTTCCGACAAAGATCAATAACAGGAACTTAGCGTAAGCGATCTCCCTGCCACCGTTGAAAACAAACATTACGGCAGGAAAAGCGGTGTTCCGCCTTCGGTCGTCAGCAAGCAAGTCGCCAAGCCGTTGCAGCACTTGTTTTTAGTGTTTATTTTTACTCATGCCATTTTCATTTTAAAAGTATTCGTGAGATCGCTACGCTAAGTTTAAAGGAATAAAACAAGAGCTTTACGCCCTTCGGGTGCTCCGTAAACTCCGCAGCTTGTCACCTTCCTTGCGTTCCTCTGTCAGTTGTCACGGCAGGCTACTGTGTCTTTTTAGCCACTTCACTTCACTCCATTGCGCTTGCCAGGCTTCCTTCGTCAGCTTGGCAATGCTCATTGCGTTACGTTCAGCCGCTAAAAATCCACCGCCTACCCATAATATGCTCGCCTGCGGGTCGCTGCGGGCTGCGGGGATTTAGTTTATTTACTTGCGGAGAGTTTATTTTTTTTAGGTGTTCGTGAACTCCCTTTGGTCGGTTGCTTCCGCTTCGCTCTAGCGATTAAATCGGTTCCCTTGCTTTCGTTGCGCTTCACTCCGGGTTTTTGTAGGGAAAAAAATACAAAAACCCTGCGTTACGCTCCACACGTAGCTGCCAGCCGCCCGCTGAAAAAGCGGGACTTTACCTGTCAGCACCCTTGCTCCACTCGCAGGCGGCTCGCGAAGAGCTTGGTCAATGTCCGCAACCCGTTCCGCAAAAGCTCCTCTCATTGCAGCCATTGCCCAGCCGTTTACTCATGCCATGTTTGTTTTTTATGGGTATTCGTGAAATCGCTACGCTAAGTTAGCCGCAGGCGCTTTTTCCTTTATCCAATCAATAAAATCCCGACAGGAAACAAAAACCAAAGCTTGAAAAGACGTCACTTCCGCGCGATGGAAGCTTCTCGCCCTGATCAAGCTTCGCGGGCGCTTGGATGCTCATTTTTAGTGATCGATGCCCGCCAGCTCCGGGGCAAATGGCAAGTCCGTCGCGGGGCATCAATCACTAAAAATCGAGCCGTCAACCCAAAGCATGATGCCAAAAAGCTCCGTGAAACGAAGAAAAATGCACGTTTATAAGTATCTTGGCAAACTCAGATGGGATGCCTTAAACGTACATATTGCGGGCCAGAAGATGCCCTAGAAGTGAATCCGATTTTTTTTTGGAATGCTCTGGAAAAGAATGGCATCGAGCCATTTTTTTGCCTAAATGCTTACAGGTATGGATTTAACGGTATGGAGAAAGACGATGAAGTGAAAGGGACGGGGAATCACATAGACTTCGGGGCCAGGGGGTATGATCCAAGATTAGGTAGGTGGTTGAGTGTTGATGCTTTTGTGGGTAGACCAGGTTCAGAGAATCCCTACAATTATTCTTTGAATTTACCCATCATGATGGGTGACCCAGATGGAAACTGGCCAGAGATCAAAGTAATCAATTCGAAAACTTCATTTCAAGATGGCTACACGAGAATAGATGTGGAAGTTGAAATAACGGTGATAGTTAAAGTCTATAAAAACACTCAGAGTCAAATGGGGATGTCGAAATTTATCTCAGACCTAAATGAAAAGGGTAATGGGACGATAGAGCATACAGCTACCGATTATGTTTACGTAATGTATGATTATGAAGGGAATGACCTAAGAACAGAAAGTGGTAGCGCACAAAAGGTTCTGCTTTCTACTAAGATGACTGTGAATTATGAGTTTGAAGAAGTTAGTAGCATTGATGCAGTGGATGACTCAGATAACCTCTTAATACTTTCAGATGATGTATTCGATAATGGAACAAAACTAAATGGTTTAGCTGGTTTCAACGCAGCCATTGTAGATGTAGATGCGCCAGATCTCGTGAGGACATCCATTCATGAGATGACCCATACAATAGGAGCACAAGACCTGTACAGTAAGAATGCAGATGGTACTTTCACGTCTAACTACTCGAATGCACTAATGGATTTAAGTGGTTATGGTCAGAATAGAAAAACTACAGTTCAAATATCAGATAGTCAAATGTTGTCTCATGGGCGATCTATAGCTAATGGAACCGATCGATCAGCTTATGGCCAACCGAACGTGCGGGAAGAAGGAGAGAAAATGATAGAAAATAATTCAGGCCAGTGATGATGAGAATCTTCTTATTTGTAATAGCATACATGTTATGCAACTCTTGCGCGCTATCTCAAAAGAATGAATATCGAGTTACCTACCTCGAATCGGCCGATAACCCTGTTTTTTCTGCACGGATTTTTTACCAAGATAGTCTGATAGCGGTACATGACGGTGAATTGAATGAGCGGATCTATTTAGACGTATTATATGCAGATGACGCTAATAACTATAAAGCTGGACAAATCTTATTTCAAGAGTTTGGAGGTAGAAGAACAACACTACTTGAACTTAAATCGTGTGCCGAATCCTCAGAAAATGGAACAGAAGAGAATGCTGTATTGAAGGAATGCATAACAAATCTCTTCATCGAAAACTTTCAAGATTTATCTCCCGCCAAAAGAGCCAACTTGATAACTTTCATCAATAGAAATATCTGACTGACTCTATAACTGAAGAGATTTAACCAATCATACAAACTCCCAATGCACGGTAACCAAAACCTTGTTCGGTTCGGCATTTTGATAGGCATGGTCGAGAACTTTGATCTCTGAAGCTTCAATTTTACCATCGTCGTTAACCTGTTGGTTGTTCCAATGGTTGAGCGCGAAGGTCTTTAGCAATGCGGGGAGTTGTGCAGAATCAAATGCATCTCGGTATCACCGACCAACCCATCTTGCCTAATTTCAACCCCCGCCTGTCCTTTGTCAAAAATAATTTTGATGAAGCTACAAAAGAAAATGTTTGCCATGGTCGAGGCCTGGCACAAAGTATCCACCCGACCAACGTAAGCCCCCGACCAACTACACCTCTATAATCCCGGATGATTGTTGTATGGCTTGAGCTCGGGCAGCTTAAGGTTTTGGGGAAAGAGCTCATAGAGTTTATTGACCTTGTGATCGGCTATACAGTGCAGCACTTCGGTAAGCCAAGCCATTGGCTTCACCCCGTGGCGTTTACAGGTTCCCGTGAAGGTGTAGAACATCGCTGATCGTTTGGCTCCGTTATGCAGATGTTGATGTTTGCCATCTTTTGAAAATCCCGTTTTGCAAAGCTCATCCTCATTTTGAGCTTCAAAATAAACGGTGGTCACATCATAAAATACAACTTGGATCTTGTTGTCAAGTATCTGTAAGGTGTGTTCGTAACTTATACGCTGTACAAGTTCTTTTTGGTCTTTGTAAAGCTTGTCCAGGTACCTATAAACTACTTGAACATCAATATCCAAGAATTGATATTTTGAAAGATAGTCCGTTGTCTTCAGCTTACTGACGGGGAAGCACAATCGCGCTATGACCAACTGTCGGAACAAATCCGGTTTGATTTGTCCAAAACCCACTTCATCGAATATTTTGCCCAATACAAGTGTAGGGCCATGGACCGCAATCTGTTCAATCCCCTGCCAAACGAGCTTGGTGTGATGCCCATAATCCGTGAAATCAATTTCCTGGGCACCCGTTTGGCTTTTGATCAACTCTTTGCCCGCCCGGACCAGTTGCTCGACTTCAGGTGCACGCGCACTGCTGCCAATGGTTTTGAGCATACGGTATTTGCTAGAGCTCTTATCAATTACCTGCACACTGATAACGCCACTTTTATTCTGTTTTTTTCTAATAAACATGCCCCAAAATAAAGAAATGGCGCCCTGGGACACCCTTCTTTAACCAATTTAAAATGTAAAATTCTAAGCATGTGCGTCTTACGAAAAATGAATTTCGGAATCGTCGAAGACAGGAAAGTAGTCAAATCAACGAAAAGAAAATATTAACAAATCAAAATATGACCTTCTGTAAGTACTGTGAATAATGATTGACAAGGAAAATGGTTTGGAGATGCTTTGCTTTACTGTGTTACTTCCCAATACAATATCTAAAGCACTATTGAATATCAGTTAGTTAGGTGCTTGTAGGTACAGATCAGTAACAAAAAGTTCTGAAATAGAGCCAATTAAGCACTAATCAAGTGCAAACACGAAGATAAGGGGAATAAAAAAACCGCCCCATTTCTGAGGCGGTTTCGAGAGAAAACCAATTGCTATTAAGCAACTGTTACAGAACCAATATAAACGCTGTTAGCGACTTTAGTTCCATCTTCTGATACAAACCCTAAGAAGACTTCAACGTCTTCTCCTGAGTACTCAGAAGGAACTGGAATGGTCGCTGTTCCGTCAGGTCTTACAGGGCCAGCAGTAGTAAATACTGCTTCACCACGGGTAGTGTTCAAAAGGGCAATCAGCGCTTTGTCTGTTACTTGAGCACTTCCGCTACCTGAGTTGTCTGTCCAGGTTACTTCTACAGATCCAGCACTTGGAGAACTGGCTGCACCGTTGCTAGCTCCTGTGAGATTACCACGAGTAACCAATGCATTTGCATAGTCAATCATGAAGTTTGGATAAGCTCCAGTAATTGCATTGTTCAGGTTGTATGACATGGCCGCATTGAACTGGGTCATTTTGTTAGCATACAACTTAAATCCAACTCTCAGGAAGTCCGTCATTGGCTGCAAGAACCGCAAGACAGTTGAGAACTTTGAACGTTGGTCAACCTGACCTTCAGTCCTTGGATTCGCTACACTGGAAGGTTTGATGCGCAGGTAATCGATGCCCTTCCAAGTTCCACCGATTACATTCCCTACTTGGCCTGATACACCACCGAGAATACCTTGATTAATTTTTCCCATCTTTTTACGATTTTTAAGGGTTTAACATTTACTTGGACTTGACTCGGACTTGGTAAGGCCTTGTCTCATTCCATCAAGATTACTTCAAGAATTGGGCTAAGTGGTTTCTTTCGTTTTCTTAGCTTTTTCTTGCATCGGTTTGCTTCTCTACTTATGAAAAAAGGGGTTTTAGATTAAATCAACTCCCTGAAAAATGCCATTCTTGCGGTTTCAATCATTCTAAGGGAAACATGGATTTTTTGCTCTTGAATCTCTAAGAGTTTGAAAGTATGAATCAGCTTTACAAGTTGTCTTTCATCCCTTTCAGCGGCCTTAATGCTCTCTAGAAAGTGCTTTCTGTATTCTCCAATTGTAATGAATGGAATTACTGAACCACGAAGAAACATTTCAAGCTGTCTTGATTTCCAAAGTGCGTAAGCTATCCAGTACTCCTGATCGGCCTTATCAGGATTTTCGAATAGGCAAACAAAGCAATTCGGGCACGGTGCTTTTAATGGTTTTCCGCTGTTCATTCCCTTATTCAGAATGAAGAAATGAGGCTTTTTGTAGGTGGTTGTCGGTCTGTGAGTCTTTATTAGAAGCGTTTTCATATAGCAAGCCATTAGAATTATGCTCGCTGCGCTTTGCACAGACATTTTTAAAAGAGAAAAGAAAAAAGGAAAAAAAAGAAAAGAGAAAGCTTTCTTTAAGGCAGGTGGAGCGGGCTTGTCAAGGTTTTTGAGAAAAATACTACCCGAAGGGTGGAGATTTTTTTCAAAACCCGTAGGGCTTGACCTTGATTAGGCCATCGTGCGTTGGCAAGTGCGAGCCTGCCTACTTTTGCTTTACTCTTTTTTTTATTGACTGATTGTTATTTTAGATCTATGATTGAAACGTTTGCCGATTTATTAGAATCCACAAGGACGAAGGAAAAGGAAATAATTGATGCTCTAGGTCTGAGACATAGACCTACAATCGGAAATACCTATGAAGGGCTCACTGATGAACTCCTTCAAAAGGCTCTTTTTTCTGGACTTAATTTGAATGTAGTTAAAAACTCCTTCATCATTGATGAGAACGGGAAACGGAGCGATGAAATGGATATCCTACTGATAGAAGGAGAAGGTCTTATAATTCCATATACCGAAAATCAGTACGATGTAAAATTCGAACATGTAATAGCAGTTATTCAAGTAAAGAAACGGCTTAATAAGGCGCAACTTGGTGAAGCATTTGAAAACTTAAAGGGAGTGTATAATTTTTTTGATGAGCATAACGCTCCTAAGTTCTCTAGAAGATTGTTTAGGGATGCCTATAGAGGTATTGCGCAAGAGGACATCTTAGAGGGTAAACATTATAGAAAGACCTTTAAAAGCACCACCACTGAGAATATGTTTCATGTACTGAATGTTGAGTCAGCTATGCCTGCAAGAATTGTTTTTGGATACGAGGGCTATACATCTGAATATGGACTTAGAGAAGGTTTTTTCAAGTTTTTGATGGGTAATAAGTCAAGTAAGGAGGAAATGAAATACGGGTATTGAACGATTGAATTTTCCAAGTTTGATACTTAACGGAGAGTTCAGCATAATTAAAGGGAATGGTGCTCCATATGGATATAAACTTGTCGATGGTCAATGGATGCTGTGTGTAACTAGTAGCGAGAAACCAATGCTCAAGTTTTTGGAGGTGATTTGGACTCAGTTGTCGTATCGATTTGAGTTACCTGATCTAATCTTTGGGGAGGATATTACAAAGGAGGGTGTCAACGCTTACCTAAAGGCAAACATGGTTAACGTGAATGGAATACGAGCATGGAATTATGAATATGTTACTCTCAAGAAAAAGACGCTAGAGCAAAATAGTGGTGATGAGGATTGGCAACCTTTCAAGCTAAATGAAATTGAGCATCATGCAATGGCATATATCTGCAATAAGGTCAAAATGAAAATTACTGACCTTCATAGAGAAATACGGGTTTACGATGAAGAATCTGATGTAGAGCAAGTTATTAATAGGTTAATGGAAAGTGGGTTACTTTTCAAAGAAAAGGGAAACATAATGCTTCTCACTGATCAATGCCGAACTGCATTTGTGCCTGGATATGGTTATTGTACTGCAGAGGATAAGTCGGGTCGCTTTAGTAGATGGATAAAAAAATACAAAGCTGTCTGAAAGTTCAATACCGACTGATAAATTTTGAATTGAGTACGTGCGGAAACGCAGGGAAAACAGCCTTGAGCTAAACGGCTGGACGGAGGCTGCAATGAGTGAAGCATTTGCGGAACGGGTTGCAGTACGAACGGCCAAGCCACCAAAGAGAGGGACGAACGAAGGTTGCGAGCCGCCTGCGAGTGGAGCAAGGGTGGAGTGCAGAAAAGCAGTGAGGAACGAGCTGCGCTGCAAGACATACGTGTGGAGCTGAACGAAGTGGTTTTTGTAAATTTTTCAGAATACAAAAACCCGAAGTGAAGCGGAACAAAAGCAAGGGAACCGATTTAATAGCCAGAGCGAAGCGGAGGCAAATAAACAAAGGCCCCGCAGCCCGCAGCGACCCGCAGGCGAGCAAAATTATGGGCAGCCGATGGATTTTTTGCGGCCTGACGGAACGAAGCTTTAGCGGAGAGTAGCAGGTGGCAAAAAAGATAGAGTAGGCTGCCGTGACGACTGACCGAGGAACGCAAGGAAGGTGACAAGCTGCGTAGCTTTAGCGAAGCACCCGTAGGGTTTTGAAGCTCTTTTTTTGACCATTGAAAATATAAATACTCACTAAAAATGGGCTGTAAAAGCTTGGCGACTTGCTTTGCTGACGACCGAAGAAGGAACACCGCTTTTCCTGCGTTGGGGTTGTGTTTTGGCAAAAAGCAAGTGTAGGCGATTATGAAATGTAGAGAATCGAAATGGAATAATTGACTTCTCTTGCTGTGCGGTGCTGTAAGTGGGTAAATGGAATGAGGAACGAATGGAATGCACTTACTGGAAGCACATTGGTGTGGGGAGGGTTTAATACCCCAAGCATTACACTTGAGGCATTAATTGAACCTAGTTACAATTCTTCTTTTACACTTCCACAATGCAACATTTTATCACCAAAATAGGGATTGTTCACTTCTTTTTCGGCACTGAGCCAATAGGCACCTTCGTTGTTGAATGCCATCGGACAATACTGCTTATATAGCTTTTGATCATTTACATTAGTTTCTTTTACCCATTTGTAAACATTTTCTGACAAGCTGTTGAAATGATCTCGCTGAGTCTTGACATCTTTTGTTTCAGCGATCAGTTTGGCGTTAAGCAGGATATTTTTCATCAAATTAGTTTGTTCGCTGCCGATTCCGTTCATGAGTTTTTTTGCGGCTTTGCTCGCTGCTTCACTATCGGTTTGCACGAGGGCATCCTTTATTTCAAGGTAGTGGTCTAATATTTCAGAAGCTTTCGCATCAGTACTAGATAATCTTTCAGTTTTGTTTTTCGTATCACTAGTCCCTGAGCTCTCACAGGAAGATAGGAATATTAAACATCCAAGTGCGATGGTTGGGATAAATAGAGTTTTGAGTATTCTCATTTTGTTGAATTTTAGAATTTTGATTAAGAAAAATTTGATGTGTTTGTATTTCGGTAATTGCTTGATTTTAAGTTAATTATTTAGGTTTCGAGTTTCTTCTTCAAGTGAACCTTTGAATTGCGGCAGGGGTCGTTTCATTTTTTCTTCTTCAGATAGAACCACACCGTTTTCTTTGATGTCGTTGATTAGCCACTCCATTTCCATGATTTCTCTACGTTGAGCTTTGATAATTTCATCGGCCAGCTCCCTTACTCTTATATCCTTAATTTGGGCTCGCTCGCTCGTAAGTATAGCGATAGAGTGATGAGGAATCATTCCTTCCATATAGTCCACACCAGTAACTGTAACTTGGCTTCTCACCAGACCTATACCCCCAGCAATGAATACGATGCCTAGAAGAATTATGGCAACATTCGCGTTGCGTTTTTTATACATATTGAGCATAAATAGCAGCATGATGAGAAACATGGAGCCACCCATAATAACGGTCATGAACAAGCGTGTTTCACTAAACCAGAAATGATCAAGAACCTGGTATGAGTGGGTATACATTAAAAAAAACATTGCCACCATAGATGTGGCGATCATTGCAAAAAATTTTAGGTAACTACTGTTGTGATTCTCTTGGTTTTCCATTACTATTGATTTTAAGTGAATAATTATTTGATTTCTTTCGTTACTTCTCCGCAGGTAAGCATTGACTCTCCGAAGTACGGGTTGCGAATTTCTTTCTCTTTGCTTAGCCAATCTGCCCCTTTATTAGAATCTGCCATTGGGCAATGTTGAATAAAAAGTGTGGCTGAAACGGGATCGAATGATTCGGCAAGTGCTATTATAGAAGCCGAAATTTCTATGAATAGATCACGAATGGAATTGATGTCATCAGCATGGTTGATTTGTTCTAATGTTCTGTTAAGTGCGCTTGACTTTTGCATCCATGCATCATGTGCATCACCTACAAAAAGCTTCATATCTATTGACTCTACGGCTCCGTCTAATCTTACTCCTGCTTCTTTGGCTTTTCCCAGATCATCGTTTACCAATGCGTCTTTCATTCGAAAATAGCTGGTGAAAACAGGCTTTAAGGCATTTTTAGCTTCAGTAGATATGGAGAGTTGTTCTGAAGAAACAGGCATACCTATCATTTGATTTTTTTGGTCACCGCCATGATTATGACCTGTCATAGCCACTCCGCCTTGAGGGTTCATCATGCTAGGTTTTCCAGCCAATTGAGCTGCTGCATCAATGCTAAAGGTACCGTGAACCGCAATCTCTTCCCCAGCTTCTAAACCTGACTCAATTGCGTAGCTATCTCCTAATTCTGGTCCCAACGTAACCACACGCATCATAAAACTAACACCTTGTGAGCTCTTTTGCATGACGTAAACAACAGAACGAGTGCCTGTCCACATAACGGCTGATTTAGGTACCGTTATTGATTGCTTTTTAGTTGAACTACTTGCTTCCACAATTCCACTGGCAAACATTTCGGGCTTTAGCAATAAGTCGGCATTGCTTCGTTCTACTCTTGCTTTGGCCACTCTTGTTTTGGGATCTATTACAGGGTCGATGTAGCTGATTGTACCATTGAATGTTTTACCTGGTATTGATTGGATGGTATATTTGACTTCATCTCCTTGGTTTATTAAACCCATGTCCGTCTCATAAACATCAAACAATACCCAGACCTTTGTCAAGTCCGCTATTTGATAAATTGGTTCACCTTGTCTTACGTAATCTCCAAGGTTGACCATTTTTTCAGTAACATAACCTGATACATCCGCAAGAATAGGAAATGACTCAATAGCCTGACCTGAAGTCAGCACCTGATCTATTTGCTTTTCAGTGAGCTTCCACTTCTTTAATTTTTCCTTGGCTGCATTGAATAGAGCAGGCTGTGTCGTGGCAATTTTTTGCGCTTCGAGAAGTTCTTCCTGAGCTGTCACTAATTCGGGCGAATAAAGCCTTGCAATGATCTGACCTTTTGAAACAACATCTCCTGTAAACGTTACCGCTAGTTCTTCAATACGACCTGATACATGGGAAGATTGCGTATGCAGTAATCGTTCATCTTCTTGCACTTTGCCATTCAGTTGAATGGATTTTGTGACATTTCCCTTACCCACCGTGAGCGTTTGAACCTGTGCCAACTGCATAGCGGTAGCAGACATACTTACTGCCATGGGATCAAGTTCTTCGTTTTGGTCTGACTCCAGCGGTATTAAATCCATCCCACAAATAGGGCAATCGCCTGGCTCATCTTTTCTGATTTGTGGATGCATAGAACAGGTCCAGATGGTCTCGGTATCTTTAACAATAGAATGGTCATCTTCGTTAATAGCGTTCGTATTGGTGCTACCGAATGTCAGCCAGCCAATTAAGATTCCTATTACAAGTGTGCTCAGTGCTAGAATTAGGGTTGTTTTATTCAACTTTTTCATTGTAAGTCTTTTTTAAATTTTAATCTCAACAACTGTGCATTGGCGGCACAGATTATGGTGCTTAAGCTCATGAGAGCGGCACCTAATGCGGGATTGATCATAATGCCCTGAGAGAATAGTACTCCCGCTGCAAGTGGAATAGCCACTACGTTATAGCCCGTTGCCCAAATGAGATTCTGAACCATTTTTTTATAGGTTGCTCTTCCGAACAAAATCAAAGTAGCAATGTCAGTTGGGCTGCTTTCGGTGAGAATGATGTCAGCTGTTTCAGCAGCTACATCCGTACCTGATCCTACTGCAATACCTATATCTGCTGTGGCCAAGGCAGGAGCATCGTTAACTCCATCGCCAGTCATGGCGACAAACTCACCTTGCTTTTGAAGCTTCTCAATCAGTTCAGACTTTTCATGTGGCAGTACCTGACTGTAATACCCGTCAAGGTTTAATTCGTCTGATACTGCTTTGGCGGTTTGTTCATTATCGCCAGTAGCCATCAGTACTTTGATGCCTTTTGCTTTTAGGGTAATAATGGCGGATTTGCTTTCTTTTCTGATTTTATCAGCCAATGCGATGAAACCTATCAAGGTGCCTTCTTTGAGAATGAACACCACAGTTTCAGGCTTGTCTGAGTCGGCTTCTTTCGGAAGGTCTATACCTTCTTCTTTCAGGTATCCAGGACTCACTATTTGATAAGTTGTCCCTTCAATTTTTGCACTTACGCCTTTTCCCTTCGTTGAACCGAAATCGGAAATTGAAGGTAGTTTAAGGTCACGGCTTTTAGCTTCTTTAACAATACCCTTGGCGATGGGATGCTCGGAACTTTGCTCGATAGCAGCCGCTTTTGAAAGCAAATCTTCTTCTGATTTATTGGCTAGTGAGACTACTCGATTTACTCCGAAACTTCCTTCCGTAAGTGTTCCTGTTTTATCAAATACGATAGCCGTTATTTTTCGGCTGTTTTCAAAAGCTGTTCGGTTTCTGATCAACAATCCATTCTTGGCCGATAGCGCAGTAGAAATAGCTACCACCAAGGGAACAGCCAATCCCAAAGCATGGGGACAAGTAATGATCATCACCGTTACCATACGCTCAAGTGCAAAGTCCATTCCCTGTGAACTGAAGAAAGCCCACGCAATAAAAGTGATTACTCCAACACCGATGGCGATATAGGCTAACCATCCTGCTGCTTTATCGGCCAAATTCTGTGTTTTTGATTTGGTCTGCTGAGCTTCTTCTACCAGTTTTATAACCTTGTTCAGGTAGCTATCTTCACCAGATGATTTAACTTCAACTTTTAGACTTCCATCTCCATTGATGGCCCCACCAATGACTTCATCACCTTTAGATTTCTGAACGGGCTTGCTTTCTCCTGTTAAGGCACTTTCGTTTAGTTCGCTATCTCCTTCTACAATCTTACCATCAGCAGGCACTTTTTCTCCTGGTTTAATCAGAATCAAATCACCTTTTTTGAGGTCACTTATTTTCACGTCATGAATATTGTCACCATCTATTTTGTGAGCTTCTGAAGGCATCAATTCAGCTAATTTTTCCAACGCTTTTGATGCTCCCATAATGGAACGCATCTCTAGCCAGTGTCCTAAAAGCATAATGTCAATAAGCGTAACTAGCTCCCAATAGAACACTTTACCTTCCAGCCCGAATACTACTGCCGTGCTGTAAGCCCATGCAACGGTTATGGCAATGGCTATTAGGGTCATCATTCCAGGACCACCTTGAGAAAGTTCATCCTTTAATCCTTTGAGGAATGGCCAGCCACCATAAATGAATATGAATGTTGCTAGAGCCGCTGCTACATAGCCCATGCCTGGAAAACTGATTGAAAAACCCAATATGCCTTGAATCATTTCAGAAAAGGCCAAAACAGGTATGGAAAACGCAGTATTGATATAAAAGCGCTTTTTGAAGTCTTCTATCATGTGGGCATGGTGATCGTGATGACCGCCATGCGAATCACGATTATCATGTGAGTGTTCGTGCTGTTTATGATCGTGTTCCATACTTGTTAAGATTTTTTATTTGAGTTTAGAAACCATTTTTCACCTATTGTAACCAAGATGATGACCCCGATAGATAAAATGATGATAAAAGGGTCAGATTTTCCCTTTACAAAGAGAAAACCAGATAAAACTATAAGGTCTAGAAGCAAGGCCGATATAAGGATATAGCCTTTGGCATTTACATCCTTTCTCAAGTTCCGAAATACCCCCCAATGGATGGCCATATCCATGACGAGGTAAAAAATAGCACCCATGGAAGCTATTCTGGAGAGGTCGAAAAAAACAGTCAGGACAATAGCAATTGCCGCTATATAGACAAGCATGTGTTTTTGAATGCGGCCTGACATACCTAGGTGGCTGTGAGGAATCAGGTTCATCTCAGTGAGCATGGCCGTCATTCTTGAAACTGCAAAGATGCTGGCAATTACACCTGAAATGGTCGCTACTATGGCAATGCCAACCGTGAAGTATAATCCTAAATCACCAAAAGCAGGTTTTGCAGCTTCTGCCAGTGAGTAGTCTTTTGCTCTAATTATTTCTGAAATAGTAAGACTTGAGTTTACGGCATAAGCCACTAAAAAGTACACCACTGTGCAGATCAGCAATGAAATAATGATAGATCGGCCTACGTTTTTCCTGGGCTCAGTAATCTCATCACCGCTGTTTGTAATCGTAGTAAAGCCCTTATAGGCGAGAATAGATAGTGCTATGGCTCCGATAAAGCTAGCTGCGGAATACTCTGTATTTTCTGATGAACCAGGAATTAACCCATCTATTGAGAAGTCAACCGCCCAAAGTGCACCTAGAGCAAATATTACAATACCTGCGATTTTTATGAATGACATTATTTGAGCCGACCTTCCAATCAGCTTGTTGCCAGAAATATTAATCACAAAAGCTGCAATTAGAAGGGCGACACCGAGAACGGGAACCCAGACCGCTTCATTTTCTAATTCGAAAAGCTGTAGTGTATATGAGCCAAAAGTCCTGGCCACAAGGCTTTCGTTAATCACCATTGATAAAGCCATAAGCAAAGCAGCAGAGGCGGTAATAGTGGATTTGCCGTAAGCTTTTTGAAGGATCATGGCAATGCCACCTGCTGAAGGATAGGCATTAGAAACTTTGATGTAGGAATATGCACTGAATGCTGAAATTAATGCCCCTACTAAAAAAATGTACGGAAACCATGTTCCTGACAGCTCAGCAACCTGGCCTAAAAGAGCAAAGATTCCTGCTCCAATCATTACTCCTGTGCCCAATGCGACAGAACCAACTAAACTTAAACTGCCTTTTTTATAGTCGTTTTTGTCTTCTTGATTCATCTTATTTGTTTTTTGAGGTTATGTAGTCCAATTCAGCTAAAGCGATATGATAATCCGAAAGGGCAGTGGCTTTCATTCGTTGATACTTTAAAATTTGCTGCTGCATCCGCAGGACTTCTTCAAATTCTTTTCCCGAGTTGCTGTAGGCTGAGAAAAGCAGATTTAGGGATTGCTCTGATTCCTGAATTTGCTCTTCGAATAATTCAATGAGTTCAAGCTGTTTCTGAATCTCAAACCAAATCACTTCATAGGAACTTATCAGACTGTTAGACACTTCTTCTTTTTGAAGCACATAGGATTCCTGCATCAATTGTGCTTCCTGTTGGGCAGCTCTGTATTTCCCGCGAAAAATGGGTAGACTCATGGTGACCATAGGCATTAATACATCTTTACCATTGTCTTCCAGAGCCATGCCAGGACGTTCGCCTACAATTACATAATCTAAACCAATACCAAACTTTGGCAATCCCTGCTTGATTGCCGCTCTTTCTTGGGCTTGGCTTGCTTGAACCTTTAGATTCAATTCTTCAAGCAAGGGATTTGCAATCAACAATGAATCCTTTCTAAATTCTTGTGTGGTTTCTTTTAAGAGAAGCGTGTCAATTATTTCTATGGATTCGTTTTCATCTCGATTTAAAAGCTTATTAAGGCGGGTTTCCAGAGGCTTTTTCTTTTGGTTAAGAATAGATAAGTCAGTGGTTGCATCTTTTAGCATGATGTCCACTCGTAACACATCTACCATTGACCCTTTATCGTTTTGAAATTGGACAGTGGCAATCTCTTTGTATGAGGATAGGATGCGTTGATTTTCTGCTTCAATCGAAATCAGCTTTTCTAGTTCATAGAGCGGATAATAGGAGGCAGCTACCTGATAATAGAGTTTGTTTCGAGCATCCAGAAATTCCTGATACTGCGCTTCCGCCAACAGGGAAGCGGCATCTTTCTGGGCACTTAGCGTCCCAAACCAGGGAAACATTTGTGTTAAAGAGAATCTGGCTTGTTGAGGGCCCACTCTCGTTTCTACAGGAGAGATGAAGTAACCAAAAGACAAATTTGGATCAGGTAAGCTGCTCACCTGTGTGACCCTTTGCATTGCTGCTTCAAAGTTTTTGTATTTGGCCAAAAGCCCAGGGTTTTTTTCTGCGGCCGTTTGGAAATAGTCTTCTAGTGTTTGAGCATTTCCTGATAAGTGAAAGCCCAAGGCAATGAATATGATTAAGATATATTTCTTCATGATTGAGCTTTTTTGATTTTGCGTTCTTCTCTCCAACAGTAAAGCACTGGTACAATGAAATAAGTGATAGCTGCAAATAGCATCCCACCAAAGGCTGGTATTGCCATGGGTATCATTATATCAGACCCACGGCCTGTTGAAGTTAGGATAGGGAGCAAGGCAATAATGGTAGTGGCAGAAGTCATCACAGCAGGTTTTATCCTTCGCTGACCTGCTTCTACAGTGGCTGCTCTAATGCCTTTAAGGTGGTCTGTTTTGTTTCGCTTAAAACTCTGATCTAAATAAGTGGCCATCAAAACGCCATCATCAGTTGCGATACCAAATAGGGCTATAAAACCGACCCAAACTGCTACACTGAGATTGATGGTGTGAATTTGGAATAGGTCTCTGAAGTTGGTGCCGAATATGGAAAAGTCGGCAAACCATATTTGACCGTACAGCCAAAGGATAATGAAACCACCACTAAAGGCCATGGCAATACCTGTAAACACCATTAAGGATGTGGATACAGATTTGAACTGAAAATAGAGAATTAAGAAAACGATTCCCAGAACCAACGGCACGATTATGGACAGCCGTTTTTCTGCTCTAACCTGATTTTCGTAGCTTCCTGAAAATTTGTAGCTCACTCCTGAAGGAACTGTCAATTGTCCTGAGTCAATCTTGTTTTGAATTGCCTGTTGAGCATCGTTTACAACAGTGACTTCAGAGAAACCATCCATTTTATCGAACAGAACATAACCAACCAAAAAGGTTTCTTCACTCTTGATGGCTTGAGGCCCCCTTACGTATTCAAAATCTATAATTTGAGATAGCGGGATTTGGGCGCCTGTAGGTGTTGCCATTAATATTTTACCAAGAGCTGAGGGGTCATCCCTAAGTTCTCTTGGATAGCGAACCCTGACAGGGAAACGCTCACGTCCTTCTACCGTAGAGGTGATCTTCATACCACCAATAGCGGTTTCGATGGTTTGTTGAACATCTTCGATGTTTAGCCCATACCGTGAAATTTCATCACGATTGATATTCAAGTGCAGATAAGGTTTGCCAACGATACGGTCGGCAAAGACCGCTTCTCGTTTTACCGATGGCACTTCTTTCAGGATGCTTTCAAGCTGCAAGCCAAAGTCTTCTATCGTTCTCAGGTCTGGGCCATAAACTTTTATTCCCATAGGAGCACGCATGCCCGTTTGAAGCATTACCAACCGCGTTTCTATAGGCTGAAGCTTAGGGGCTGAAGTAACCCCTGGAATCTTGGTAACTTTGACAATTTCATTCCAGATGTCATCTGGAGACTTAATCTCTTTACGCCAATTACGGTAGTATTTACCATTATCATCGGCCATTAAATCGCTCGCATCAATTCCCTGTTTCAGACCTTCTTGGTTACTCAGGGTATCACCCGAAACGGTGATGAAGCGATTGTTATCACCTACTTTAAACCTTTGTCTATGCCCTTTTTTGTTGAGAATGTATTCAGATTTGTAATTGATAATGTTTTCATACATTGAAATGGGAGCAGGGTCAAGAGCAGATTCTACCCGTCCTAATTTACCTACCGTCAATTCCACTTCAGGTATATTGGTTAGCAACATATCCAACTGACCAACTACTCTGCGGTTGTACTCCATACCTGAGTGTGGCATGGAGGTGGGCATGAGTAGAAAACTGCCTTCATCGAGTGAAGGCATGAACTCCTTGCCAATTCCTGAAAAGGTATGCGCCAATTCAGACCAAACTTGAGTCTTGTTGATGTTCCAGCCTACGGATTCGAATCCTTTGGAAACAAAACCGAAAACGGTGTTGAAACCAAGCCAAATGTTGGCCGCCAGCAGAATAAGCAAAGAAGGAATGACAAGAAACTTTGTTTTATTATCAAGGCACCAATGCAGAATTCTTTTGTATTGGTATTCTAATAGAGTGAAGCTGCCCAAGATTACAGCCACTAGTATCGCCACAAATACGAAGTTGATGGGGAGAGACTTTGATGCCCCCAGTGGTAACCAGTATTTTGCCAAGAGCCAGGTAACGCCTATTAATACGATGATTAACTCTGCGTATTGGTATAAAAAGAGAACGGGTTTCGGAAAGTTCTTGCTGTTGGCATTTAAGAATTGTTTGAGAATGCCTATTGCACCAAAGAGAAATAGCATCACTCCACCCCAAACCTGACCAAAAGCCAGTGCGACTACCCCAATGATGAGAAGTGCGTAGCTACCGTACTTTTTGAGCAGATTGTTCTTGATTTTGAACCCGAAAAACCAATGTGCCAGAGTTGGCATGATTAGCAGACTCACCAGCAATGCAGCAATCAGGGCAAAGGTTTTGGTAAAGGCCAAAGGCCCAAAGAGCTTTCCTTCGGCTGCTTGCATGGTGAATACAGGAATGAAGCTCACAATGGTGGTAGAAACTGCTGTTAAAATAGCGGTAGCCACTTCTGACGCTCCGTTGTAAATAGTGTCAATCAGTTTCTGCCCAGGTGGGGCTTCATCAATGTGTTTGATTATATTTTCGGATAATATGACACCCAAGTCCACCATGGTACCAATGGCAATTGCAATACCCGATAGCGCAACGATGTTGGCATCCACTCCAAAGTAACGCATGGCGATAAACACCATGAGCACAGCAATAGGTAGTATGCTTGAAATGAGAAAAGAAGCTCTAAGATTATACACCATTACAATCACTACTAAAATGGTAATGAGTACTTGCAGTGAAATGGCTTCTTCGAGCGTGCCTAGGGTTTCGTAAATCAATTCCGAACGGTCGTAGAAGGGCACGATGGTTAATTGAGATTCTCTGCCATCTGCTAAAATTTTCTGCGGAAGCCCAGGTGCTATTTCTTTTATTTTCTCTTTTACATTGTTGATGACCTGCAAAGGGTTGGCACCATAGCGTGCCACAACTACTCCGCCCACTACTTCTGCGCCATCTTTGTCGAGCAAGCCCCTGCGAGTAGCAGGACCAAGCGAAACCACACCAATATCTTTTATTCGTACAGGCACATTGTCCTGCACGGCAACCACGGCTTTTTCAATGTCTTCAACTTTTTTTACATAGCCCAAACCACGTACTAAGTATTCTGCTTGGTTGATCTCGATGGTTTTTGCACCTACATCTTTATTCGATTTTTGAACTGCCTGCATTACTCTGTGCAAAGGGATGTCGTAAGCTTTGAGTGCATCAGGATTCACGTCTATTTGATACTCTTGCACAAATCCACCAATAGAGGCTACTTCTGAAACCCCTTCTGTTGCATTGAGTCCATACTTCACATAGAAATCTTGAACCGTACGTATTTCGTGTAAGTCCCAACCACCTGTTGGGTTGCCGTTTTTGTCTCTTCCTTCGATGGTGTACCAATATACTTGACCTAAAGCGGTAGCATCAGGCCCCAAAGCAGGTTGCACTGCATCAGGCAATAATCCTGACGGTAGGGAGTTGAGTTTTTCCAGGATACGGGAGCGCGACCAATAGAATTCTACATCTTCTGAAAAGATGATATAAATGCTTGAGAACCCAAAGATGGATGAACTGCGAATGGATTTTACACCAGGTATACCCAGCAAGTACGTGGTTAGAGGATAAGAAATCTGGTCTTCGATGTCTTGTGGCGATCGACCTTGCCATTGGGTAAAAACGATTTGCTGGTTTTCGCCAATATCAGGTATGGCATCAACGGGTACAGGGTCGGACGGGAGAGCGCCCACTTGCCATCCAAAAGGTGCGGTGATGATACCCCAGGCGATAAAAGCCATGAGCATGAGAACAGTCACCAACTTGTTCTCTAAGAAATATTTAATGATTCTATTAAGCATAATACAATTGATGTTGATTGAACAGAAATAGATTGTTCAATGGCAAAAAATGCCAAATTGCTCAGCGATCAATTGACCGAGAGCTTCAAATTGTATTAATGGCTTAAATCAAGAAGGTTTGAAAAAGAACTTGAACGTCTCTTTCAAAGAAGGGAGGGGGATATTCTGAATATAGTGATTGCTCTTTGTCGACAAAGAAGAAAGGCTGGATAAAAACCTGAACAAAAGCAGCAAAGAAAAAAGGATTAACTACAGATGCAGAGGGCTGAGTTTTAGCAATGTCATCTGTTTGAATGACTTGATGCTGATTTTCACAGCAAGGCTTAGCTTTAATCTGCTCATCTTCAGATGGCATGTGCTCACATTCCTGTTCCATATCTTCCATGCCGCAGTTAGGATTTCCCAAGCCCAGGGTAAAAGTAGTCTCTACCGCTTTGCCACCACAGAAATGTGTATTCATAGCTAAACCAATGTTGGAAACCAACATGAGTAAGACAAGTGATATGGAAATTACTTTTTTCAAGATTTTCAAAGATACGAAATTAGTACTGGATGTCTTACAGAATTTTGACTGCGGTTTACAAGATTTAGTAACTAAAAAGCATAAATACGGCCATTCCCACCATGGTTAAATCTTCGACAATGGTTACAGTGCTCATAGGTAAGTTAAAAACATCTCCAAGGCAGGCACATCTGATTTTTCTCTTATCAAGGTTACTCTTTATAACTCCAATACTGCTTACTCCTAAAATAATGGCAGTACTGATGTTCGTTATAAGCGGTGCCAGGTTGATTAAATATAAAACTCCCAGGGTTAATTCCACGAAGGGATAGATATATCCCCAACCCGACCATCTAGCAGCAATTATATCATACATTTTGTAGGAGTGTGCAAAGCCTTTGAGGTTTAATAGTTTGAAAAAGGCGAAGACAATGAAAAAGCCCGCCATAAAATGACGCATCCACTGCATTGTTGAAAATGAGGCGAAAGGAAACTGTGAGAGTGCGGAAACGGCTGCTATAAATGAAACAATAAGCAATAGTGGCTTGTATGTACTTATAGACTTATTTGGAAATTGAGCTATTGTGTTTTCCTGCACAGAAGGAGTTTCCGATATGGAATAATCTCCCGCTTTCTTGACAAGGGCTTCTAGAAATTCAATAGCAATGGGTTCATTTAAATTCAACTGTGCTTGTGGGAAATCAAGCTGAACATGAGCTTCCTTGATTTCAGAAGCTGTCAGCAATTGTTTTTTTACACTTGCCACACATCCACCGCAGGTCATTCCTTCAATT
This sequence comes from uncultured Cryomorphaceae bacterium, assembly GCA_963836915.1. Classification (GTDB taxonomy): domain Bacteria; phylum Bacteroidota; class Bacteroidia; order Flavobacteriales_D; family Cryomorphaceae; genus Cryomorpha. The sequence continues at coordinate 3,796,978 of CAWILH010000002.1, forward strand.
TTGTATGTTCTACTATGCATTGCCTATCCTTTTTTGGAATCACAAAATTGGGAAATCACCTGTCTTAGAACATTACATAATATTGACTTTGGTTTATGAAATTGCGATTAGAGCTTATCTAAGGGCTTTCTGTGGTGACTCGTTTGACCTTTGAATTGAGTAGGGGTCATTCCCGTTTCTTTCTTGAACTGAGACGATAGATGCGCTACACTGCTATAGTTCATTTCATTGGCTATCTCCGATAAGGTCATTTGGTTGTAAATCAAATACTCTTTGACCTTTTCAATTTTTTGAAGGACAATGAATTTCTCAATGGTAATCCCTTCAACGGATGAGAACAGCCTGCTCAAGTATGCGTATTCATGGTGCAGTTTATCAGAAATTAAAGAAGAAAAGTTGATGGAAAGGGGTTCTTGCGTGTGATGAATTTGCTCAATGATTACTGTTTTGATTTTAGAGATAAGAGAAGATTTACCTGGTTCGAGCAATTCAAACCCCAACGAATCTAAATGGATTTCCAGTGATTTTAGCTTTTGCTCATCAATTTCTTTTGATAGAAATACCTGACCCAATTGAATGTTTTTATATTGAATTTCAAGTGTTCTGAGTAAGTCCTTCACTGCCATAATACAGCGTGGGCAAACCATGTTTTTGATGTGTAATAGTTCATTTTGTTTCATAAGAACCAAAGATTCGTTTAGTGTATTCCATTTATTCTGAATTCGTCATGTCAGTTTTATTGTTGATAGCGTATCGTATGTCTTTCCTAATATTGTACCAGAAGCCCTGTGCATCCCTGATTAGAGTTGACCGTTTTGTTATGTGTTTTGATATTTAAATATAGTCATAAGTTGGCCTTGTTTTGATTCTGTTTTTGATAGTTCTTTTAGGTATTGAGTATGGATGTTCTTTCTGGTTTTTGGCGTTTCTGCATCTAAATGAGCGGCTCTTATTCCATTTTCCTGATAGCGCTCTACAATTGACTTGCTGTGCTCAGCATCTTTACCTGCATTGGGGTTGAGTGTTGGCAAAAAAAAAGCAAGTGTGGCACGGTATGGAATGTAGCGCAGCGGAATGGAATAACGGGCTACTCTTGCTGTGCGGTGCTGGAAGTGGGTAAATGAAGAGAGATAGGTACGAACGAACGGAAAGAACCTACTGGAGGCACATGGGTGTGTGTTGGGTTTAGAATCAATCATTTGGCCAAATTCAATATTCTCACGGCCTCTCTCATTACAAAAGCGAAAACAATGCCGCCAATCGCCAGATCCGGCCACTTACTGTCCAGAAAATAAACCAACACACCGGCCAGGATTACTCCGCCATTGACAATAATGTCATTGGAGGTAAATATCATACTGGCCTGCATGTGGGCTTCTTCACTTTTGGCTTTGTTGATCAGCCAGAGCGAAACCAGATTACCAACTAATGCGAGCAGGGAAACAATGATCATCCATTGAAATAATGGTGTTTCGCTTTCGCTGAAAAACCTTCTCAATACTTCTGAAAATCCTAACAAGGCCAAACCCATCTGGAAATAGCCACTAATTTTAGCTACCCTTTTTTTCCTGGAAATGGCAGCCCCTACAGCAAACAGACTTAGGCCATAGACAATAGAATCCGCCAGCATATCCAATGAGTCAGCCACCAACCCCATGGAACGGGATATCCATCCTGTAGTCATCTCTACCACAAAGAAGCCAAAATTGATACCCAAAACCCACCAAAGGATTTTTCTCTGATGCGAATCGTCTGATGCCAAAGGCATATCAGCGTCTTCCGTAGCTTCCAATCTGTCTTTGAGTTTGAGTTCACCGATGGCTTGATGAATCTTTTCCACTTCGTCCGTGTGATATACCGTCAGTTTACGATTGGGGATATCAAATGAAAGTTGCTTTACCTCATTGTAAGGTTCCAGCTTCATTCGGATTATCTGCTCCTCAGAGGGACAGTCCATTTTTGCAATAGTAAATATGCTTTTCTTCAATTTTATTACTTTTTATAAGCCAACAATCTCAAAGCATTAAAAACAACAACCAACGTAGAACCTTCATGGATCAATACCGCAATGCCGATATTAGCCAATCCCAAAATGGTAGATGGGATGAGTATGGCCACTATTCCTAAACTCACCCAGAGATTTTGTTTGATAATGCCTTTGGCCTTTCTACTTAAACCGATGGCAAAAGGCAAGGTTTCCAGCTTGTCGGCCATTAGGGCGATATCGGCAGTTTCCAGGGCTACATCACTGCCTGCTGCCCCCATGGCAATGCCAACCGTGCTATTGGCCATAGCCGGGGCATCATTCACCCCATCACCCACCATCGCTACTTTAGATTCTTCCTCTTTCAATTTTTTGATAGCATCCACTTTTTCTTCTGGCAACAAGCTGCCCCAAGCATCCGTCAGACCGATTTCTTTGGCTACCGCATCGGCTACTTGCTGGTTATCGCCCGTGAGCATGATCATGCGCTTGATACCCATTTTTTTCAGTTCGGCCAGGGTTGCCTTAGCTGCTTCACGTGGTGTATCCATCAGGGCTATCATACCGATATATTCTGCGTTCCTGCGGATAAGCATGGTGGTGTTGCCACTTCCTTCAAGTTCCCTTACTTGTTCTTCTATTTCTTTGGAAGGTTTATTTTCATCTAGGTCCTCAAACAGGTCAAGGTTTCCTATATAGATTTTATCACTTCCCAACGAAGCTTTTATCCCTTTCCCCAAAACAGCTTCCAAGCCACTTGCCTCTGGAATTTCGACATCTTTCAACCGTTCTTTCCCATCCCTTACCACTGCTTTTGCCAGTGGGTGGTCACTAAGGTTTTCTACCGCCACTGCTATTTTCAAAAGTTCATTTTCACTTACGTTCCCAAGCGGCACTACTTTGGTGAGTTTAGGTTTTCCCTCAGTTAGCGTTCCGGTTTTGTCAAAAGCAAGGGCAGTGAGTACGCCCAGGTCTTCCAATGGCCGCCCACCTTTTATGAGTACACCACTTCTGGCCGCCCTGGCCACCCCACTCAATACCGCACTGGGCGTGGAAATAGCCAAAGCACATGGGCTGGCCGCCACCAACACGGCCATAGCACGATAGAAGCTTTCGCTAAAGGTTTCGTCAATGACCAAAAAAGCAGCTAGCAATAGTACAACCAGTGCCAGTACAGAAGGCACGAAGTATTTCTCAAACTTATCAGTAAGAAGTTGGGTAGGTGATTTTTGGGTCTGGGCTTCATTGACCAGTTTCACCAACCTGGAAAGAGTAGAGTCTTTGGCTTCTTTGGTGACTTTAATTTCCAATGTATTGTTGCCATTGATCGTACCTGAGAAAGCCCGGTGCTCGTCCTTTATATCTTTTTCCTGAGACCAGTCTTTGTCTGGGTCATCTACAGGTATCTTATCTACCGGTACACTTTCTCCGGTGATAGGGGCCTGGTTCACGCTGCTTGTACCGCTTACAACTACCCCATCGGCTGAAATTTTGCTATTGGGCTTCACTACGATGATGTCTCCAATGCTCAGTTCTTCTATACCTACTTCTTCTGTTTTTCCATTTCTCTTGAGCAAGGCCGTTTTAGGAGCCAGCTCTGCCAAAGCAGCAATGGATTTGCGGGCTTTGTTCATGGCATAGTGTTCCATGGCATGCCCCATACTAAAGAGGAAAAGCAGTAATGCACCTTCTGCAAATTCACCCAAAATGGCTGCGCCAATGGCTGCCACCAACATCAGGAAATCAATCTCAAAACCACCTTTGACAACTGTTTGAATGGCTTCTTTGGCCGTGAAATATCCGCCAAAGAAATATGCCCCAATATAGAGTGACAGGCTCACCCATGAAGGGATAGCTTCCATATAAGAAAACCCAAAACCAATTCCGAGCAATGCCCCGCAGATAATGGAAAAGATCAGTTCGGTGTTTTTGCCGAAAATGCCCCCGTGTGAGTCGTCATTATCTGCACCTTCCTCATGTGAATGCTCATCCCCTTTTTCTTGGGTTTCCTGTTGTTTGGTTTTAGTGGCTTGCTCAAGAAATCGCTCTGCACTTACCTGCGGATCGGGAATGTCCAGGCCTTCTTTTCGTAATGCTTTTAATATCTCGGCTTCACCTATTTTTGAGTTATCAAATTCCAGTCTTACCATACCTGAACCCGAAACGGAAGCTTCCAGAATTCCTTCTTTGCTCCGCAGGTTACGCTCGATGTTACGGGCATGACGTGTATGCCGTATCCCATTTACTTCTATAAGCTTATGACCAAACTTCTCCGTGATTTCCGCTCCGGTTTGCTCAGCCAATTGTTGAATGCGATCAATTGATATTACATCAGGATCGTAATGAAAGCAGAGCTGGGGCACTCCATTATCGGCTTCATCGGCCACATGCACTTTTTCAAGTCCCTCTTTGCCCTGAAGCTGCTTGATGAGCTTATCTACGCACTGGTCTTTCTCATCAGGTACTTCGGGTAGGATGAGTGGTATTTGTATTTGTAGTTTTTTCATTTTTGGTTTTGTTTGTTTCGGTGTTTCTTTAAAAAAGGAAAATGATGGGAGACCAGCAGGAGAATCAGGAGGGCAACCGTGAGACTTCCTATGAGGTACATACCATAACCAATGGCAATCCCTACACCGGCAGTAGCCCAGATAGTAGCCACAGTTGTCAAGCCTGAAATGAAATGCTTTGAATCATCCCTGAATATGATCCCAGCACCCAAGAATCCAATACCAGAAACGATATTGGCAACAATCCGTGTCTGGTCAGCTACTTCAATATGGGTATTGATAATGGTAATGAGCGTGGCACCCAAGCATACTGCTGCATAAGTTCGGATTCCAGCCGCATGGCCGTCAATTTCCCTATCGAGCCCTATCAATACACCTAGCACCACGGCAACCAGCAGCCTAGGTATTAGCGTTATTTCCGTTTGTAAATCCATATTATAAAATATAATAGGTTTCAGGCTCTTTTTTATTAGGTACGTTTTTATCACCTGTCATTTGCCTCAAATTGATTTCTATGGTTTGGGCCAGGTCGGTCATTGGCGTATCCAAGGGCTGATTTTCAAACGGATCTTGCATGAGTATGGAAGTTTTTTCTATGGCAATAAAAATGATCGGGATACCAATCGTCAGACCAATTTCTACTGTCAGGTATTCATCTGACAGACCAAACGGGAGCATGGTGGCAAACACATAAATAATGGTATGGATCAATAGGCTGTAGGCTTTGGGGAAAACTGTGTTTTTAATACGTTCACATTTACCCATAGAATCACACAATCTGGCTATTGTACTGTCTATTTGCACCTGTTGAAAATCATTAACCATACTTTTTTCTTTGGCTTCCAATAAGATTTCAGAATGTTGAGACAGTAGAGCATTAGGAATATTAAAATAATGAAGCCCTTTTGATTCTGTATATCCCTTAACCCTATGTGAAAAAGGTGATTTTCTCAAAGACTCTCCCAATGCATAACACCAGATAACCTGCCGATCAGTCATATCTTTTACCAGGGGCACATAGCTTTTATTGCTCCTGTCAAAAAAAGAAACACACTGCCTGATTAGGGTGCGTGAGTCATTTACAATGGCCTCCCAAATAATCCTTGCTTCCCACCATCTTTCATAAGACTGGTTGACCCGAAAGGCAAGGAGTAGCGCAATGGCAGTACCTAATACTCCGCTTATAGCTATGGGAATTGAAATTTTTGATAAAAACCCGTATTGATCTAAAATCCCTACAACTATGGCATAACAGGAAATGAGAACAATATCAACCTTAATGGTTTTAAGAAAGTCAAGTATGGATATCCGTTTGTTTAATAACATGATATATTATTTATCTACGATTTTTTTGCTGATTCTTAATGTAATCCAATGATTCCTGAATATTCAATTCTCTTGTTCCATTTCCTGCGCGTATAAAAAAATGAGTACTTTTATTCTCTTTGATGTAGGCGGGGAAAGCATAAGGTTTTACCATTACACGGCATACTTCTTTTTCTTCTATTCTGTAGAATATAACGGTGATCAGTGTGCAATAATTAGCTCCTATTTTTTCGGTTACTAAAGTCATAAGGTATTGCTCAAAGCCATCCATATCTTTCTTTTTGAGCGTTTTAAGATCATTATCAAGTCCTAATGCTGCCCCATTATCATCAATACCTATAAAAAGATTTCCTCCATCTGTATTTATAAAAGCAGCTATTGTTTTAAGTACGGAAGCCTCAATTTCAGAATTTCGTTTTTCCAATCTTAAATCCCATCGTAAAGTAGATTTGAATTCTACGCTACTATTTTCGCCACCATTTATTAAAGCCATAGCCTCATTTTTGTGATTCAATTCCTTTACTCTATCTATAAGACTTCTAAAAAAGGTGATGCTTATCAAAACTGCAGCGCCTGACAAACCGAAAACACCAATTATCAGTACGTTATGCCAATCACCAATTGAGACAATTGATTTATACTCATTCATCAATAAGGAGAACCAACTCCCTTTATCGCCAAGGGCATCATAAGTGATAAGCGATAGGATAAACGGTTTAATGACGATTATACCTAATAGTATGCCAACTACAGACCACTTGAGTATGTGCTTTTTCTTTATTGATTTTATAGTTTTATCCTTACTCATTTTAAATAATCATTTACATTTTTTGCACCATCGTCCTTTTCGTATGCTATCAGGAGTTGCTTCAAATTGGTGTCCTTTCTTACACTCCCATAACAATTTAGTTTTGACATTTACATAGTTATCTGACAAACATTTTCCTTTTTTAATAGTTGCAAGCCGGTGCATTTCAACTATCCCTAAAGGTTGATTGTTTGCACAAACCGGACACCAGCTATTTCTGTTTTTTACACTTAATGGTGTAGATTGCCACTGGTGTTCATGTACACACTCCCACCAAAGCCTCGTATTGGAATTGATGTACTTCTTAGATAAGCAAATGCCTTTCTTTGATTTTGCCAATAATTGCATTTCTTGTATCGTTCCTTTTACTGTTAGTCCCATCCGTAAAAAGCCATTATTTATCATTTAAAATTACTGGAGACTTACCATCGGAAATGATGATTTTGGTATTGTTTGATTTTACCAAATCTCTTGTTATTTCTAAACTTTTCAGTTTAATTAATTTATCGGTAAGCGTAGAGTTCACAATTTCTTGCTGCTTCTTTATCGCCTCTGCTTCTATCAGCATACGTTCCGCCTCTTTTTTTTGCTTTTCTATGTAAAAGTCAATATCGAGCCGTTGTTTTTGGATTTCCAATTCTTTGAGCTTTATATCCTTCTCCAATTGAAAGTCAAGTTCATTTCTTTTCACTTCATTATCAATAACTGTTTTCTTGGCTGTTTCTTCCGCATTTAACTTTGCTTGAATGGTTGTAATAACATTAGCCGGAAGTTCTATTTGTTTGAGCATTACCAAATCCATTTCAAAACCATATTTACCCACAATGGAGTCCATTTTTTGCTTTACTGTTTTCTCTATTTTTGCTCTTTCTATGATAAGTTCTGTTGCACTGTATTGAAGACCCGTTTGCCGAAGAATGCTAATAAGATTATCTTCTACTACTTTTTCCTGATAATTTTCTCCGAAGGTTTGATACACATTAACAACTTCATTTGCAACCAAATGATAGAGTAAGGTAATTTCGGAAGTTACCTCAATTCCTTCTTTGGTATGAAAGTTTATGTTGTTGGAATAATTGGTAACACGGGTATCAAACCGAACTATTTTTCTTCCAAAAAGGGCAAAAATGTGGTGAGGACCAGGCTCCATCAAAGTAGGCTTCACCTTGCCGAAGTGGACGTCCACACCAACTTCGCCAGGCCGCACAATGGCACAGCCCTGAGCCAATAGTACTAAAACAAGGAGCGAAAACAGTATTTTAATAGGTTTCATAATTTGTTGATTTTATTGATTTCTACCAAGGCCTCATTATTGATTTTTTCGGAAAACGTCCACCAGACAAACCTTTCCTAACTTTTATTTCCGATTAGGTAGGGAAAGAAGCTAAGCCTGGTGGACTAATTACCCCCTCATTAAAACTCTGTATTAACCATTTTGAAGGCTTTTGTATTTAGTTTAAATTCCGTTTTAAGCTTTCCCCCGTTTTTATCTGGTAAGCCTCCAAAATCTCGGTTACGTAAATAATCCCATCACCAGGTTCTGTTGTTTTGGCCTTGCCTATAATAAGCTGAACGGCTTTCTCCATTTCTTCATTCTGGCACACAAGTTCCAATCTTACTACGGGGCTGTCGGTAATATGAAAGTCAAGGGAAGGAGATGCGCCCTTTGCCTTGTGGGCACCGGTGCCTTCAGCCTGTGAGATAGTCATGCTTTGAAACCCGGCTTCGCTCAGTGCTTCAATGACTACTTTGGCCCGCTTGGGTTTGATAAATGCTTTTATTTCTTTCATGTTATTAGTTTTTTGATTTTTGTTTAAAAGTGGCAAGGGCCAGTTGGCATATTTTCAGCCAACCGCCTTTTGCCAACTTAATCAATGACTATGTGATGTCTGGCTTTTCTTCATCTCTGAAATTAGGTAGTAGGCATTGTTCCAGGCTACTTTAGCTCCTTTGGGAAGTGGTTCCAACAGGTTTATTTCCACCCAACCTTCATCTGAAACACCGGTTCGTATTTCCACGGGTTTGAACGCCCACTCCGTCTCACCGTCTTCATTGTGCTGTTCGGCAATGAAGATATAGGGTTTGCCTTCATCCTCTATAATAGCTGCTTCGGGAAGGACTTTAACAGCATTAGTGGTTGTGCTGATTTTACCGTTGATGTACATGCCCGGGATCAGGAATTCCTTCTTTTGGTCTATTTCTGCATGTATATGCACGGCTTTTGGGTTTTGCTCAAAGGTTTTGCCTACGGAGTAAATCTTGGCGGTAAGCTGCTCATCGGGAACCGACTGTATGGTAAAAGAAATCTTTTGCCCCACTTTTACTTTGTGTATGTCCTTTTCAAATACCATGAGGTCGGCATGGATATGCTCGTTGTTCACGATCATGAACATGCCCGTTTGTGGCTCTACATACTGACCTACCTGCACATTTACTTTCTCGATATACCCATCTAATGGGCTTACCACCGGCACGGTTTCATAAATGTCACCGGAGCGCATTTTCTCAACGTTCAGGTTCAATTGCTTCAACTGCGCCTCATAGCCTTTTACTTCAGCTTTGTTGGCAAGGTATTCTGCCTGGGTTTGCTGGTAGGTTTTGCCAGAGCCTACCTCCTCTTCATACAGCTTTTTTTGGCGCTCATTTTCCTTTTCAAGGTATTGCAATTGGCTAAAGGCCCTTACGTATTCGGTTTGCAGTCGGGTAAGGTTGGGGTGCGAGAGGTAAGCCACAACCTGCCCCTTTTTCACCTTGTCGCCTTCTATCACTTTTATGGAGGTAACATTGGAACCCAATATAGCCGTAACCGTAGCCTCGTGCTGGGGTGGCACTTCCAATTGGCCATTGGCCTCTACTACACCCGATATGGGGCGAGTGGGCAAAGTGTCCACTTTCATCTTCAGGCTGTTGAACTTGAGACTGGAAAGGTGCACTTCGCCCAAGCCCTCTTCACTGTGGTCCTCATGTCCGCCTTCTTCATCCCCATGCTCTTGGTGGCCGCCCTCTTCTTCATCATGCCCTTCGTGAGATTCGTGCTGCTCACCTTCCTGGTGATCGTGACCGTCTTCGGTCGCGCTGTTGCCGCAGGCCGATAGCATGCCTACGGTAAAAAATATGGCAGTGAGTTTTATGATTTGCTTTTTCATGTTTTTAATTTTTTCAAGATTCTAAATTATTGACCGATTAGGAATTCCAAATTGATAAGGGCTTGGTTATATCCGTTTAAAGTGTTTAGGTAATTGAATTTCAATTCCAATGCCCTGTTGATATTTTGAAAATACTCCACATAATTGATGGCACCATTCTCAAAACTCTTTTGGGCATTGTCGATAATCAGGTTGGCCTGTGGTATGGCTTTGTTCTGATAGTAATTAACACTGCTTCTGAACTTTGTGACTTCCGCCATCTGCTGGCTATACTGTCCCTGCAAAGAAGTATTGTAATATCGGGCATTGGTCTCAGCCATTTCAGCACGGAGCTGTGCCTCCTTGATATTGGCTTTGTAAGAGCCAAAAAACAGGGGTATGGAAATACCTGCAGATACACCGGTAAACCTGTCGGAGGACACGGCTACTCGCCCATCACCTGTTTCTCCGCCAATCAAAGATTGGTTAAAATATCCTATGCTAAGGTCGGGCAAGAGTTTTGCCGACTGAACGGATTTAGATGCACGTGCAATTTCTACCTGCTGGTTAGCATACTCAAGTGCAGGATTGTTGGCAAGCAGTGCAGTATTCAATGCATCCCGAGCTTGCCTTTCGGCCAGGGGAGGTGGGCTGAATGACAAATCGCTGGTATCGTTCAAAAGTATTTGAAGCTGTCTTTCTTCAATAGCAATATCGCCTTCCAGCAGTTTCAGTTGATTTTGAATTTCCATAACACCCGTTTCGGAAGCTGCTTTTTCTAAATAGTTCGTTTCACCTGTCTCATAACGGATATTGGCAGCTTTAAGCGACTTGCCAAAAATGGTATCCTGATACAAGAGCAAGTCCTGCCGATCATACAGATACGACAATTGATACCAAGCTTGGCGTATGTTTCGTTTCAGCTCATTTTCTGTAACGGCCAATTGCTTTTCACTGCCGTCTATGCGTGCCTTGGCCAGTTGCCTCTGCTTGCCATACACCGTTGGGAATTCAAAGGTCTGCCCAAGATTGAAAGAAAAGTCATTTTCAAAACTGTTGTATTGACCATAACTAATCCCTATATCGGTTTTTTCTAAATTAAAAGCTCCCTTTTTTCCTTGTTTTTGGACTTCAATATTGGTTCTGGAAATTTTAACGTTCCCATTGTTTGCCAATCCAATAGCAATGGCATCGTCCAATGATGTAATGGTGCTTCGCTGGGCCTTTGCAGATTGAGGAAACCCTAGAAAACCACCTAAGCCAATAAGCAGGACAAGGGTGTTCAGCGCCAATCTACCCCCTTGTTTGCCCTTTTTCTTTTCGCCCCGCTTTTCCACAAAAGTGTAAAGCACAGGCAGCACTACAAGCGTAAGCAATGTTGCCGTAAGCATACCACCAATCACTACGGTAGCCAAAGGCCTTTGCACTTCTGCTCCAGCAGAAGCTGAAAATGCCATGGGCATAAAGCCGAGAATATCCGTGGTGGCAGTGAGCATAATGGGCCTGATGCGCTCTTTGGTTCCTGTTAAAATTCTTTCTCTGATGCTGGTGACACCTTCTTCTTTGAGCGAGTTGAAACGGTTGATTAACACCAATCCATTGAGCACGGCCACCCCAAACAACACGATAAACCCTACACCTGCCGATATGCTGAATGGCATGTCCCTCAGCCATAAGGCGAAAATGCCTCCAATAGCTGCAAGGGGTATGGCGATGTAAATCATGATGGATTGGGAGAAGGACTGCAAAGCGAAATAGAGCAGCACGAAAATCAGGAAGAGTGCGATGGGCACAACTACCTGGAGCCGGCCTTTGGCACGTTGCAAATTTTCAAATTCACCACCATAGGTAAGGTAATAGCCCGGTGGTAAGTCCAATTCGGCATCCAGTTTCTTCTGTATATCCAAAACCACCGATTCCACATCGCGCCCTCTTGTGTTCACCCCTACATAAGTCCTTCGGAAGGTGTTGTCCCGGGAAATCTGCATAGGCCCTGGAACATACTCGATGTCGGCTACCTCTTTAATAGGAACCTGGGTGCCGTCTGGCAGGTCAATATATAAGGTACGCAGGTCATCTATGCTCCTGCGATGGGTCTCATCAAAGCGTATGACCATGTCAAAGCGTTTCTCGCCTTCAAAGATTACCCCTGCGGTGCCGCCTGCAAATGCCGCGCTTACATACTCATTTATCTTTTCAATGTCCAGGCCGTATTGGGCTATTTTTTTGCGGTTGTACCTCACCGTCATTTGGGGCAGTCCCGATGTCCGCTCCGGGCTCACATCGCCAACTCCGGGAACCGTTTGGATTATTTCTCCCATCTGCTCGGCTTTTTGCGCCAGTATATCCAAATCTTCACCATAAAGCTTAACGGCCACGTCTTCTCTCACCCCTGTGAGCAACTCGTTAAACCTCAGTTCTACGGGCTGACTGAAAACCAGGTTTACGCCAGTAAGTTCCCGTTCAAGCAATGTTTTGATTTCAGCTATCAACTCTTCTTTCGTCTCCACGGAAGTCCATTTGCCCATATCTTTTTCAAGGATGATGAACATATCTGCAATATCCATGGGCATGGGGTCGGTAGGGATATCAGCTACACCGATACGTGCCACGGCTGTTTTTATCTCAGGAAAATTTTCAAGGAGCAGGGTTTCGATTTTTTCTGAAACCCGAATGGACTCTGTGAGTCCGCTACCCGGCCTGATCAGGGCTTGCATGGCCAGATCCCCCTCATCGAGCTGCGGTACAAATTCACCACCCATACGGGAAAAGAGGAACCCCGCAACGAGCAGTAATACCACACCAAGGATAATTACCAATGCCTTGAGCCTCAAAGCTCCTTTAAGCAAAGGCAGGTAGGCATATTGAATACCCCCAATAATCCTGTCGCTGAGCTTTTCGAGCCATCGCTCAAACTTTCCAAACCAATTGTCCTTCTTCTGAACAGGCTTCATAAAAAGGGCCGACATCATGGGGACATAGGTAAGGCAAAGGAAAATAGCCCCAATCATGGCAAAACCAAAGGTGTAGGCCATGGGTTGAAACATTTTACCCTCCACACCGGTGAGAAAAAGGATAGGGGCAAATACAATAAGGATAATGACTTGACCGAAGAAGGCCGAGCTCATCATTGTGCTACCCGCATCGTATGCTACTTCGTCCATCGTGCCTTGGTTGAACTTAATTTTACCCGACCGTACGCGCTTTTGGATTTCGTATACCGTACCTTCAATTATGATAACAGCGCCATCGATTATAATCCCAAAGTCAATGGCTCCAAGACTCATCAAGTTGGCCCATACATCAAATTGCTTCATCAAGATGAAGGCGAAAAGCAGGGAAAGTGGAATGGTGGTGGCGGTGATGATACCACCACGCAAACTTCCCAACAGAATTACCAATGCAAAGATTACAATCAATGCACCCTCCAGTAGGTTTTGTGATACGGTGCTGGTAGTACGCTCTATCAGTGAGCTTCTGTCTAAGAAGGGTTTTAATTCCAACCCTTCGGGCAGCGACTTTTGAATCTCCTTCATGCGCTCCTGGACATTTTGGATTACGGCATTAGGGTTTGCACCTTTCAGCATTAAAACCATTCCGCCCACGGCCTCGCGCCCATCTTGGGTAAAAGCACCATAGCGCACCTGACTCCCAAAATGTACTTGCTCGGCTACATCACCAATCGTTACAGGAATACCATTTTCATTATTGATAACTATATCACGAATATCGTCCAGCGACCTAATCAAGCCTTCTCCACGAATGAAATTGGCCATTTTGTTCCTTTCAATATAGGCTCCACCAGTATTGACATTGTTTTTTTGTAAGGCTTCGAACACATCGGAAATTGAAACATTCATCGCATTCAACTTTTCGGGGTTGATAGCAATCTCGTACTGTTTCACTTTTCCCCCAAAGGCATTTACCTCTACCACACCTTCTACTAAAGTAAGCTGGCGTTTTACAATCCAGTCTTGTATAGTACGTAAATCTGTAGGTGAGTAAGCCGTGTCGTACCCCTCTTTGGGTTTTATGGTGTATTGATAAATTTCACCCAAGCCAGTAGTGATCGGACCCATAGATGGGCTTCCGAACTTTTCGGGTATTTGGTCTCTCACTTCATTAAGCTTCTCCTGCACCAACTGGCGGGGTTTATATATCCCCATATCATCATCAAATACTATGGTAACTACCGAAAGCCCAAAGCGGGATATCGAGCGTATTTCAGTAACACCGGGCAAATTGCCCATTGCCAGTTCCACCGGGTAGGTTACGAATTGTTCGATGTCTTCGGTGGCTAAATTTTCCGAAACAGTAATTACCTGCACCTGATTGTTTGTAATATCAGGTACTGAACCGAGATTGATCGTAAGCATTGAGTATATGCCGACCCCAATGAGAGCCAGAGTGAAGAGCCCCACAATGAATTTATTCCTTATAGAAAAGGAAATGATTTGATTGATCATAATTATACGTATTTTATCAAGCCTTTCCTTGGAGTTCAGAAATAGTAGCTTGTGGCTATATGCCAATATTAATATTGAATTTTGCCGTCAGGTTTGACAGCGACAAGAAAAATCGGTCTTTGAAAGCGCAAATACTGAATTCGCTATTAATCAAGAGATCAATAGTCAGTAATAGTTTGAAAAGACTTTTTTATGCGGATTGGGGTGGTCGCCAGATGGCTCCGCTAATTCGGCGGGGAAATAAATCCTTGAAGTAATCTCCAAGATCACTTGTTGTAGCTAAAGAAACTACCGTCTCACGTTTGGATTGACTCGGGATTGCAATATGAGTGTGGCAACAATGGCACACACAAAATGGGGAACAGCCATCTGTATCGTGTGACTCACTACTATGATTATGGCCATCAACAAATTCTGCCGAAGAAAAAGTCTCATTATCACTCTCAGGTATAGAGTCATCACAAGAGATGCCCGTCAAAACGAACATCAAAATAGCCAAAGTGAGAGAAACAAATTTCATTCGATACAAAAGTACTAAATTAAGAGCTATGGTGCCTAAATATTTACGTGGTCAAATCCCAATACATAGAAGTTGTCAGCAAGGGCTTGAAGTTTTTACTGATTTATAAGTACTGAAACTATTGCCTGCTCCAATTAAGCATCCTGATATTGTATTTTGAGTTTGCCCAATATTTCCTTCACTGCCAAAATACAGCGAGGGTAAACCTTGTTTTTGATTTGTAGTCGCTCGTTAGATTTCATACAAACCAAATTTTTGTTTTCGCATAATGCAGTTAAACTGATAAAACATGACTAATTCAATATAGCTGAATCGATTGCACTTCTTACATCTTTTCTAACGTTGTACCAAAAACCCTTCTTATAGTTGACTCCTTGCTTTTTCATTCTGTTTGCACAGTATTTTGATTCTACTTCTGACATTTCTACACGTTTCTCGATGAGGTAATCTCTGTACTTGTAAACGGCCGAAATCAACTTATGCAATTTAGATATGGCAAAGCGCAGAAAAGATTCAAATATTGGAAGTCTTTCCAGTTCTTCGGTTAGCTCCATCAATTCCAACCCCTGGGCTTCAATCGGTTTCGTGATCTGACGAATGACACCTTCTTCATTCAAACCAATTACATTGATTTGAGTTGGAGTACTTTTTTTTCTCTTTTTCTTCCCTTCAAGCGTCCAATCTCTATCCAGGTAACTCAGTCCATGTTCAAGCCAAAGACCAGCATTATCCAAAACAAAACCATGTTCTTTATTGGGGGATGTTCGCATACATCTGCCCACCTGCTGTAAATACAGAACCAGTGATTTGGTGGGTCTGGCAAGTTGAACTGCTTCGCAATCTGGTACGTCAAAACCTTCTGAAACAATATCTACGTTACTTAGAATTGTTATTTCGCCTTTCTTAAACCTATCAAGTATGGATGTTCTTTCTGGTTTTGGCGTTTTAGCATCTAAATGAGCGGCTCTTATTCCATTTTCCTGATAGCGCTCTACAATTGACTTGCTGTGCTCAACGTCAACCGCAAATACAATGGTTTTTTTTCCGTTTACATACTTCTTGTAGCTCTCGACCAAATTGGCCATAAGGCTGTTATCAAGCATGACATTACGTAGCATTTGTATATCGTAGTCTTTCATTCTGGTCTTTACTGCCGATAAATCTGGAATGCTGCCTACTAGGTGTTTAATAGGAACGAGGTACTTATTTTCAATGAAGGAAGACAGTTTACCAAGCGGTATTAAAATGTCGTAGAGATCGTCAAAACCTTCGACATTAATTCTAGTAGGTGTGGCCGTTACTCCTAGAAAACGCGCATCTGGATATTGGTCCCAGAGTTTCTTGTACGTGTTTGCTTTTGAGTGGTTGCACTCATCAATGATGACTATATCTGCAGGTGGATATTCTCTTCTTGATAAGGTTTGAATGGTTGCCACCTGTACATCTTGCTCAGGCGAATATTTTAGCTTGGCTGAAATCACACCAACATTCACATCAAATTGAGAAAGCCTATCAGCAATTTGTTCTACAAGCTCAATTCTATGAACAACAATTAGGACTTTCTTTTTCTTGACATGCGCTTTTCTTACGATCTCAGAGAACACCGTTGTTTTCCCCGTACCTGTTGGCATTTGAAAAAGCACATTCATTAGGTTCAGCTTCTCAGGATTCCATGCATCAAAGATTTTCTTGATGCCTTCTCGCTGATATGGTCTTAACTGAACTTTGGACATTTAAGTGGATTATTTCGGCTTCATTTACTAATTACTGCGGGTTCTGGTCGCTTGAAGGATGGATGTCTCAATGGTGTCAATTGTCCATGATAGTCTTTCGCGTTCACTCTCAAGGAAAAGAAATCGAGTTCAAGATCAATATGGGCATCTTCTGAACTCATGAGGAAGAATTTTCTTGATTCATGATTCAGTACTTCATTTATGTTGTTCTTGCTATCTCTGTATTCTAAAAACTGTTCTCTGAGAAGGGAAATGTATTCTTTTGGTATCTCATCAAAAAAGACTTGGGATTGGCAATTGATAAATTGAAGTCCATTGAGTTGATGTACTTCTTCGACAGATTCGGTGCTGCAGCAATTCTCGCAATCATTACCAAAACTGTAGGCTTCAGGATCAAATAAGCAAATCATCAACCTAGGGTGTATTGGGTAAAACAATTGAAGCCCTTTGGCTACTAGTGCTGTTGCCCCTTCATACGTATCAGCTTTTTCCATCAACTGGTTATAGAATATAACAGGGGCATCTGAAGTAATGAAGGGTAATGGAGATAGATTAACGAGGAATTTACAGGCGAGGAAATTTAAGAGGTGCTCATGTTCAATGGCTTGGGCAAGCGATAATAAAACAGGGTTTTCATGATCTAATCGATGATCTTTGATTTTATCAGATAGTTCAGGGTCAAATTCTTTAAGAAAGGCTTTCATACTCTTGTTCAATCCATCGATCATACTGTCTCCTGATTTAGGAACTCTGAATGCCTGATATAAAATAAACTGCCGTAAAATCTTGAAGCCATTTGTTTCTGGCGGTGGGGGATATAGCAGCTTTTCTTCCGTCCAATAGTAGAATAAGAGCGCAATTTTATCTTCTATGTGAGCCAAAGCATTCTCGATCTCATCATCTTGTCCGTACAGAAAATTCTCATAGGCTTGGTGCCTGAGTGGAGCTTCACGAATAAGCTTGTTATTCTTGAGGTTGTACAATCCAATGAACTTTCCTTGAAGGTCAATGGAGAACCTTTTCAAATAGAAGCGCGGTATGTAGTGATGTCTTTTCTTTTTGGACATAAGTGACGGATCATTTCAATATTCTGTCTTACAAGAACCAGAGATTCGTTTTACCATATTCGGGAATGTCGTTTGACTGAAAGTGTGGGGCTATCTGAGCCACCATTTCAGGGTATTTGATGGTAACTGGCAGGTTCTGTTGGCGTACTGATTTCCAATACATTCTGCTGAACTGATAGACTTGTTCTATCAAGTTCTTAATCACTTTCGTGTCTTTCAATTCTTCCTTATCGGTGCAATCAATCTTGAGCTTTACTGGAAATGGATAACCGTCTTTGGCTTTGGGTAAAGAAGTAGCATACCTGGTACTGTTGAACAACAAATATTGCTTCGCACCTAAATTGATGAAGGTGCCACTCATTGGCATTCTGCCATTCCATTTCTTATCAAAGGCGAGTATGTCTCTTGATTCGGTCTTGTTAATGGTAATGATGAATACTGGAATATCTAAGCCAAGATTTTTTAACTCATGTTGTATGGGTTCAATCTCTTTTCTACTCATGGTTTTGTAGAAATGGATGATGAGTCTGGAAGGTTCGCCATGTGCCGCTGCATATTGACGAACCGAGTCTGCGATTGAACCTGCAAGTACATCAATTTCATTTTTCATGAAGTACTCGAAGCGATTGAAGCGGCCATGATTGGTAAAGCTGAAAGACGAGCCTATGTACTGAATGTTCTCTTCTTTATGGAGGAAAGCTCCAATTCCTACAATCAATTCACTCTGTTCGGTTTGTTTGAGTTGCCAAGGAATGCCATTGAGCTTTGCGAGCATGGCAATTGAAATATTGGGTAAGCTATATACCCAATCATCTCCCTGTTCTTCCATTTTGGCAGGGTCTATAGCCTGAGAAGTAATGTTCCTTTTGAGTAAGAGTTCTTTGACCTGGTAGTAGATTTCTCTGTGCTGTTTGTTTGTATCGAACTTGCCAAAAGGTGTAATATAGACGGCTATGTATTGTATCGCAGGGTCAAAGGTTCTCTTGGTAAGTATTTCTTCAATCTGCTCGGTAGGATTCTCTCTGTCCTTAAATCGTATGCTAAACCCTTCCTGTGTATGGAACATGATCTTAGCAAACCGCTCTAGCCCTTTAAAGAAGCCAAAACCATTCTTGAATCGACTGTCAAGGGCTTTGACTGTTTCGTAATCATCTTCATGGAAGATATAGAATAGGTTGACGGCTGAATGTGGACTTTTCTTGTAAGGTTTGTGCAGCTTGATTCCCGTGTAGGGCACTTTCTCTGTCTTACCATTCCCAAAGAGCAATTCATTGCTTTCTTCTGAGGTGTAATCAATGGAAGTCGGTTTTACTTTTATAAAGCCGCTCTTGTGCAGATCAATGACCTTCTTGAAGTCTTCTACATTGATATACTGCTTGTAGAACTTGACAATCAAATCCAAATACTCAGAATACTTATTCGTGGGTCTTACGGGTTCATAAGGATAACCCATTGCACCTTCTATATCTGCATTGAGTACGGGAAACACTTCTGCATTGTCAATTTCTTTTTCTGAATGTTGCAGGTGTTTCCATCTCTGAATTGCACCTTCATACTTTACCCAATTGAATGCGGCTGCACTTACAGAATGGGCTAGCTCATTGGCTGGTTTTTTAAAGACTTTTGACCTACCGTCAAAGGAGAGTAGAATTTCAGGATAACCGCTAAATTGCTTGATTTGAACCTTGAGCGTGTACTTTTCATACACTGTAAAATCGGTGTAGGACTGATTACTTGCGGGAATCCAAACATTGGTATCTGAAATGAACGTAGAGCGAATTAGTGTATCATCTTTGCTGAGAAAGTGATTGCGAATGAGCCAGTTGAAGTAACGCTTTGCGTAACTGTATTTGCTCTTGCCGAGATTGAGCGAAACACTAACAGAACCTTCGTGAGCCACCGTAAAGGTGGTATAAATGTGTTCCTGTGATTGAGTGCCAAGGTTAGGGAATTGCTCTTTGATTTCATCAGGAACTACTGTATGGTAGATTCGTTCTGCACCTGGAATTTCATCTTCATAGAAGTGAAATTCAAGCGCTTCAGTAGGCCAATCGAATTTAAGTACATTGAAAAATAGCTCTTGGTTCTTCTGTATAGGCTTTCTTTTTGAATTAGGACTTCAAGGAAATTAAGGATTTAAAGGAATAATTACCCATTTGACCATTGATTATATCGATTCTGACATTCATTTTCTGGTAGTCCTAATTTTTGATTTACTTGGGTACAAAGTTCATTTAGCTTTTCTGTAGCCAATTCTCCTGTTATGGTATCGGCTTCAAACATTCTATCAAATACCCATAAATGACCATGAACTTCTTGTTCATTTGCTTGAGCAAACTTCCTGAGTGTGTTGTCGCTTGTAATAAGAATACCTTCTTCAATCTGCGCTTGATAGAACGCAGAACAATCTTGAGGAGATAGGGATGGTTTCGTTTTCTGAATATCATTAATTTCAGAAAGTTGTTCATTTGACATTTCGTGAACCAACAGAGAACCTGAACCAATGAATGGTTCTAAGGCTTCTTGTTGATCTTCTTCTAATTCTTCAAAAACAAGTGACGTGGTATAAAAGTCAAATGTCAATTCGAAAAAATGAGGCAGTAGTTGAAGCTCTACTAAGTCAATAAGTATGTTGGCATCATTGACTATTATCTTCATAAAGCGACAAAGTTTCTTCTGAATTGAGCCAATTTCTGATTCGAGAGGTTCGCAGCTTTACTCATCGAGATTATCTCTTCTGAAGCTGCCCTGTAGAGTAGTTGATTGAATCTCTTGGATTGCTCTACGCCAATGTACTCACCAAGACCTTCTTCAGTCTTATTGTTGCTGATCCATTGATTGAATCTGATGTAAGTAAAGCTGGAAATAAGTTCAAGAACATTAGCCCTGGCCATGATTGCTTGAACAGACATGCCATAGGTTTCTTTCATGGCTATGAGCTCGTTTATAGCTAAATGGCTTCTATTCTCGCCAAATTCGCGTTTGAAAGTATCTAAAGGCATGAGTAGTGCTCCGCCAAACTGAAAGCACATTTTTTCCATTGGTCTGTGTTCTATATCATCATTGAATTGAAGTAAAAGGTGAGCTAACTCATGCAAAGCGGTTAGTCTTTTCCTTTCAAGTCCAAAGGTTTTATTTAAAACAATGACTGGATATTTACCATCTGCCCATCCTGAAAACCCATCAAATTCTTCTGGTGCGTCAATTTCAACTACCTTAATTTCTTTGTCTTCTAGAAGGTCAATGACATTTGGAAGGGCATTATTTCCCAAATTCCAAGCTCGTAAAAGCCCACTTGCGGCATTTTCCACATCCCACTTATCATTAATTGAGATATGAGAAATTGGATTTTCAAATTCTGATTGAATATTTAAGAATTGCTCTAATTCAAGGTAGCGATTTACAACATCTACAACCTGCTCTTTAATTGAGTTTTCCTTTTTCTTACCAAGTTTACTTTTCTTTCTAAACTCTATTTTTTCAATAGATACGGTAAACTCACGATAGAAGAAATCAGTCTTTACATCTAGGGCTTTTGCAAGTGCAATTAGCACATCACTATTGGGCATCATTTGACCCTTCTCATATTTTGAGATAGCATTCTTAGACACCAAGCCGCCCATTTTTTCGACCAATTGGTCTTGAGATAGACTAGACATCACCCTGGCACTTTTCAGTCTTTTGGCAAATATTTCATTCATTATCGCTTCATTAAGGTTTACAAAACTAAGTAAAAATACTAAAATGTAAACCAAAAAGCAAATGAAAGCTATTCGCTGAGCTGGCGCTTGATTTCTAAATCAGAGCTATTTCCTTAACTTCCTGAGGGTCCTACTTTCCTGATTTGGTATAATGGTCTTGTTTAGGATGGTGAATCAGTCCTTTCTTTTTGAACTGACTAACGTAGCCTTCTGCGGTTTTTGGATTGATTCCCAATGTTTCGGCTAACTTTAAATAGGCTTGCCTATTGAAGGTTGGGGGCAATGCATCAAAGAACTGTTCTTTGGTGGTCTTGTGTATGGATAATTGGGTTTCTTCGGGCAACTCTGAAAAGATATGACTTGAGTGTTTCATCAATACTGCAATTATTGCAAGCGCAGCTTGAAAATCTTCATCAGCGCAAACCAAAGGGTTTGCAGCTTCACCCGTCTCAAATGACCTGAGTACCGTGAAGATCATGGCCAGACGAAAGGTGATCAAGCCTAAACGTCTGATTGAGCCTAAGAAGTCATCACCGAGCAATGCCAGGTATTTCTCCTGCATTTGGGCGAAGTATTGATTGAACTCTTGTTGCTGCTTTGGAGACAATTTGAAACAAATTGGGGGTGCAGCCTTCAGGTATTTGTAGTATTCATAAAAGGTATCCCCAAGCCCTTTGTAGTAGTCTTCTAATGCTCCGCTTTCTGTGTTGGCAAATACATCTAACCACTCGTATTTCGTGTTCATGTAATAGAACATAAAGCGGCTGAATAAACCGTTTTCAGAACTTGGGATAAGACTGGTGATTTGTTTGGGCGTGCCTGATAGCATGGCAGAAATGCAAGGCTTTTCAATCTCTACAAACTCCTTATCGGTTCTGCGGAAATAAGAAATGGTTTCATGGTGAAAGGCTTTCCTAAAACCATCAGAATAATTGCCATAATCTGACTTAAAGGATTGGGCAAGTGTGTCGCCTTCAGTTTCAAATATCAATCCTTTACCGCCACTGTCAGCCAATAGTTGATAGGCTCCCGTGCTGCTGTTGTTGGCAGGAATATAGAGCATCATTTCAGGTGGTTTGGCTGGTTTCTGAACACTGGTATCAGATCCTTTGGATTGATTGTAGGCTGCAAGCTCTATTTCGTATTCCTGTTTGGCCCTGGCGGCTTGCTCCCGCAAATCGTGGTGTACAGGGTTTACCAAGTGCTTACAATGATTCAATACGCCTTTACCTGCGGAGGCTCTACCTGTAACAAATACAAACAGGTTGGGGTGAACTTTACTATTTCCGTAAATGCCGAACACATTAGGCATACATGCGCTTAAACAAACCACTGCACCCAAAAGGAGAATGTCTCGCTCTTCATTGGAATTGGCATATATGGTTACGTTTTGCAGAAACTCAGGAAGTTGCGGAAATACTGCATCAGGAATGGTTGGCATATCCATTGGCTTTACTTCAATGGTGCTTTCTACTTTGCCAACCTTTATTCCTACTTGCTTCGCCAAATAGAAGAAGGTGCTGATATTGATTCCATGCCCTTTGGATTGTAGGCATTTGTCAAACTGCTCGTTGCATTCTTTCTCATTGTATGCTCCATGAAACCTACTGACACGGTGAAACAGATCTCGACCTGATTCGTCTAACTCATCAGCGAAAGCGAAACCAACGTTTCGCCAATCGCTGTAAGTGCCTGTAATGTCAAGCTGTGCTTCTTCAAGTTTGGTGACAACCGTCTCCACTTCTAAAAGCTCAACAGCTTGCTTGGGTGCTTGCTGAGTAGGCTTTGCCTTTCTTGTCTGTTTAGTAGATTCTTGTTTTGGTTCCGTATCTATTGCTTGTTGCTTGAGCGTATCTACCCAATCGTTCAAATTGAATTTCTCTCTCATTGTCCTAAGTATTTTGAATGAATGAATATCTCTGGGTCGTGGGGAAGGAAACAGGCTCTTGAAATGTCTTTGCCTGATTCATCTACCTGCAACTGATAAGTTGCGTTGAGGTAGTTGGCAATGCCCCTGAACCACGTTTGTTGATCGGCTTCCTGAATGTCGATGGCAATTACCCATTTAAGCCCATCACCTGAAGGTGAGGTAAAGAGTAATTTGGTTTCAAAGTGCTTGTCATTCAGCAATTGCTCCTTGAGACCGCTGAGGTCTTCAAGGTGGTCAAAGTCAATCACAATCAATCCCGAATGTGCTTTCAGGTTTTTGTCGCTTCTCGAAGAGAATGCGCCTGAGAAGGTCACGTAATCAAAATTGAAGGCTTTGAACTTGCGGGCTTCTTTTACATCAGAAAGCGAACGCAGCTTGGCTGTGTTTGCCTTGAATGTATCGCCTTTAATCAGTTCATAAACTTCAAGTAAACTCTTGGTTCCATAAGGATTGACATTGGTAATGGGCTTTTTGAAGTAGCTGAATACAGGAATTTTAGTTTCTTCCTTTTTAGCTACTGGCTCTTTCTCTTTGTCAAATTCTTGGTAGTCATAGAACGGGTGCTTGGTATCAATTCGCAAATGCATTTCTTCGTTCAATACATCGTACAGGGCTTGTCCCTGTACTTTGAAATGAAGTGCAGCAAAATCGAAGGCATCACCATTTTCAATGGCTCTTTCAGTATCAACATGAGTGGCCATTCCTTCCACAATCTTTATCCAAAGTGTTGCCTTGGAGTTGTTGAAAGGATTCTTGGCAGGTTTGCAGTCCCTTCCCGCAAGGGAAAGGACTGTTTCGCCTGGATAGTATTTGCGCAGCACATGGGCATAGATATTAAGCCCGTAATGTGTTCTCTCTAGTACTGACTCTCTACTTATTTCCATGGCTCTTGCTTTTAAAAGTTGAGTAATTGGATTCAAGTAGGTTTTCTAAGTCAGAAACCTTGTAGTAGAATTTACCATTAATTCGGCTGTATGGCAGTGTTCCATTATCTCGTAAAGATTGTAGTGTGCGCTTGCTGATATGCAAAGCCATCATTACATCTTGTCCATCAATCCAAGCATCTATGAAATGCTCTAATTGGCTCTTCTGAAATTGACCTAAGTAGGCTCTAATCCATTTTATTTCCTGAGAGAGCTTCAGGATCATGTCTATTAACTCACTCATAGCTTCACTCTCCCTTTTTTGATTAGATAATCGGCTGCTCTTTGGTCAATCTCAGCACTCGTTTCATTTCGGTTGCGCATCAACCATTCTTCTAGCTCTGCTCGGTTGAAGTATATCTTCTTACCATTCGGTTTATAGAAGGGTACTTTGCCCGAGCTGGTGAGCTTGTACAAGTGTGAATGCGACACTTCAAGGAATTGTGCGGCTTCGTTGAAGTTGAGTACATTCTTAAGTATTATGTTTTGGTCTAATACGTGTTTTTCTATGATTTCTGGTCTTTTTAAAATCTCTTCCATTTTTATTGGGTTTTGAAAATTTGAAAAAGACTTCAGCGCTAAAGTCACCAACGATTTCCGTTGACAAGACCAAAGGAAAATAAAGGCAAATGGTAAGGTGCCCAATGGTAAATTGAGTCATCAAGAACCATTGAATAAGAGATGGTTATGAAATAGATTGGTAATTTGAAATGGTAAAATCGAGCGACTTTACCATACTAAAAATGAGGGCAAATCGAAGCGGATTAACGAAGGGTCGGAAGAGTGTCTAGCCAATACTGGCTGTCGAGGTATTCCTTGTGCTTTTCTTCGTTCTGCTTGAATCTCCTGAATTGTTGACCTAGGTTAGTGTTGTATCGGTAATCAAGGAAGGCCCGAATGTCAATCGTTTCGATTGGCTTCATCGGCTGAAAAGATCTTTCATTGAAATAGCCCTTCTCAATAATTCGGTGATAGATCGCTGCCAATTTGCCTTTTGAGCCATGGGATTCAATGGCGTTGTATTCTGAGTCAATAAAGCCGTTTTGGAATAGCTTTTCTTCAAAGAGTGCAAATTTGCTACCATCCTTTATGATTGATTCATAAGGAAGAATAGAGTCCTTTTCCTTTCTGAAATCACGCTTCATCACCGTTAGGGCTTTTTTGGTGGCCTTTATCTTTTGCTCTGCAATTGGCTTTTCAATCTCTAAAAAAGGGGCTTCAGTGATAACTGGTTCGGTCGGTTGAACGTGATTAAAGAATTTGATATACAAACTATTTATGTCTGTCTCAACATCTCTCGCATAATCGGGGTAATGCTCAATTACTTCAAGATATAAGCGTATAAGTTCGTGCTTTAGATACTGGAGGATATAAGAGTTGTTGTATTCGTCCGTCAGATTAATTTTACCGCTGGCATCAGGCTCATATTTCGGGTTGGTCAGTTCCAAGGTTTCAAGCGCATTCTGTAGATCGTTCATTAGTCCTGGTAATGTTCGGGAGAGTGGGAAATACACTTGGTATAGTCTTGCCTTGTCCTTGGATTCTGAAACTATGCCGTGAAAGCTGTTTAACTCCTGAACAGTATACTGGTCAATGAGCTTCTTGTAGAACTTCGTCTTCTCAGTTAGCGGATGTGGAAAGGTGAGTTCATTCAATGGTTGTGTATTGTAAGAAGGAATAACCAAAGCAAGAGTTTGTTCCTTGTATTTGGTTTCACTGAGGCTTGCCTTCCAAGGCTCTTTACCATTGTGAATGAAGTCTCTGAAACTGCTGAATAGGGTTTTGCTCATAGGTCTGAATCCAAGAATATACTCTTAACTACCTTCCAAATTTTTTCCGAGATAAGTATTATGTAAATAACCACTTTTCCATGACTACTTTTTTCCTTTTTTGATTGTTTTGGCTTAAACACTTGTTCTTCAAGTTCACTAACTCTAGTTTCTAATTTTTTTTCTACCTGCATAACTTTTTTCATTTGAATTATTCAGGCAAATTTGTTGCTATTCGATAGTGTTCAAAGGAACAGTTAAGTATCGTTTTTAATCAGTTGTGTTCCTGCTGGATATGAGAGACTTGATGTAAAACTAGTTTACGACTCAGGCGTTAGTTGGTGCCACTCTTTGATCTGCTCTACAACAGCTCTGTCATCTAAATATCTCGTGTAGAGTACCCAGGTTTGTTTGAATAGTAAAGCAATTATTTCATAGTACTGCTCACCTGTTAAAAATTTGCCTTCTTCAATCCCTGAGTGGTCTTTCAGATAATTGTAAAGTGAGTGTACTAGTCGGACCAAAAACCTTTCATGTGGTTCACTGATTCGGTCTTCCTTGTCTATCTTAATGCTGCCGTCTTCATTTTTCTTGAAATAAGTAGGTACTACATCAGTATCAAATTCCACGCGGTATCCTTCGTAGTACTCCCGTAACGCCTTTTCTATAAGGAACATCGGTAAGCGTGAAGACAGTTTTTGTACACCTTTTTCTCCTTCCAAAGTGAACTTTAAAGAAGTGAGCTTCTTTTTCCCTTTCATGCCATTCATTAGTTTCTTAAAGGCAATCATTTCTGGGTTCTTGGGATTGTCCTTAACTCCTTGTGCAGACATTTGGTGACCAATCAGCCAAGTAATCTCAGTAATGCATGAAGCTATATGTATTAACTCGGGCAGTAGGTGTTGAGTGTCGAATCGTTTACAAATAAAAAAAGCGACAGAAATTGCATCTGCACGTTTAGTTTCATTTGCTATCTCAAGGAAGTTGGGCTCAAAGTATTGTTTCAACTTCTCAAGGTCTACAGGCACTTCTGCAAAGGTGAGTTTAGGCTTAAGGTCATTTCGTTTTAACCAATTTCTAATGTGTCTGATTTTGACATCATCAGGGTCTTCCCAATCACCCACTGGTATTAAAGAGAACTCAATGAATTTAGCAATACAGAGCATTAATTGATTAGGGTAGAGAGCATCTTTTGAGTCTTCAAAGAAGTTATTCTTTGTGAGAAGATTGTAGTAGGAATGAGCTAAGCGGTATTTAAATTGGTGTTTTTTCACATTTTCCTGAAAACGGTCGGGATACCGTGCAAGGTCTTTCTTCCAATCCTTATAATGCATATCATCGTAATGGCGCATCATGAACTCTATGAACTCTCTCTTTAGCCAATCATGCTCAATCTTGATTGTGCCACCTGGATTAAAAACGAATTTTATGTGATCTAATTCAGGCCTTAACTTTTCATCAAACGGAATTCTATGCTTTGGATCTACACCTGACCACTCGATAACCTTAATCGCTTCATTGGTTTGTTTCTCTGCCGTATCTATAAGCTTCTTGTAGTATGGCCTTTCCCATCGAGCAATATCCTTAGTGTACATACCTTGGGCGGTTGAAATCGTTTCAAAGATTAAGTCTCTGATAGGTAATAGCCCATATTGATTTATCACATATAGAATCGCATGGTGTTGATCTTGAGGTAAGACGATTTTGACATACTTGTGTGAAGGCTGAAAACCATCTTCAAAAGCTCTTTCTTCAAATACTTCTTTGAAAAACTCAACTAACAAGCCTAACTGCCAGTTACTATATCTAAAGTAAAAATCATAGGGCGGCTTATCAGGTGATTTGTAAAGACTGACTTCAATACATTCAATTCGTTCTTCTCCTTCTAAAATTGCACCTTCTTCATATAGATAATCATCTGTATACTTGAAATAATTATCATATTTCTCGCTAAAGAAGCGCCAATTATATGTGTGTCGCTTCTTACGCAATGCTTCCATATCAAATTTAAACTCCTTCGCTGTAGTTCCTTTTTCTTCGGCCATACCAGTAAATTTTAAAGCTTGATTTGAATTTTGTTCGCGGCTTCTTTCTTCTTCTCATCAATGATTTTGGCATAAATCTGAGTGGTTTTTAATTCTCTGTGTCCTAAGAGCTTTGAAACGGTGTATATATCGGTACCTGCTGAAAGCTGTAAAGTAGCGTAGGTATGTCTTGCACAATGAAATGAAATGGTTTTACTGATTCCTGCTCTCATCATCCATTGCTGTAGTTTCACATTGTGCCATGAAGAGTATTTCAATCCTTTGAATACTCGTTCGTCCTTGTCTCGTCTTTCACCGAGCAAGCTAAAGGCCTGTTCTGAAATTGGTAGTGTTTCTGCTCCTTTGGTTTTCTTCTGCCTGAATCGAATGTAGTACCCCATTGAATCTGAGTGCTGTACTTCTGACCAAAGAAGCTTCTCAATATCGGACCACCTTAAACCCGTGAGGGCTGAAAATAAAAAAGCAGTCTTTATCGCAGGAATTTCACATTCGGCATGCAGGGTAGCTTGTAATTCTTCCAAAGTGAGAAACTCTCGCTGAGGTTCTCCTTGTTTAAAGGCTTCAACTCCTTCACTTGGATTGCTGGGAATAATACCGTCTTTAACTGCTTGCTTGAGTGCTGCTCGTAGCTTATTAAAATAAGAGTACTTTGAGTTTTGCGAAAGCGGTTGACCGCTTGACTTCTTTGCATCATGGTCAAGGTATTCTTTGAAACCCATTACAAACTGTCGGTCTATTTCTTCAAAGGTCTTGTCATAAGGAATGTAGCCCTTGAGGTGTTTAAGCATACTGTCCCAATTCCCGTAGTTGCCTTTGCTGTTGTGTCGCTTGCTGGTTAAGAGTTGAATGTACTCTATAAAACTACCTTTTAGCTTTTCATTGTCTCGGAAACCATAAACACCGTTCTGAATTTCAATCAGGCGTTTCGCTCGGATTGATTCTGCAAGCTGCATTGTTTTTTTATTGAGTTCCCTTTCAGCCTTGGATTTAGGGTTTGGCTCAATATATAGTTTCAGGTACTCAGCTTTGCGCTTGCCTTTATGGTAGTAGTCTAGGTATAAGCTGATCTTGC
Source organism: uncultured Cryomorphaceae bacterium (assembly GCA_963836915.1). Lineage (GTDB taxonomy): Bacteria > Bacteroidota > Bacteroidia > Flavobacteriales_D > Cryomorphaceae > Cryomorpha. The sequence goes on from CAWILH010000002.1 coordinate 3,825,954, forward strand.
CGCCCTGGTGGCGTTCTCTCAATGTTACTTTCATGCTGTAAACAGTTTTTCAATATCAGTTCTCTTAATAATGGTGCGTGCACCAACTTTGGCCGCAGGAATGGTTCCGCCCTTGATTTGGCGGTATAGGGTCATTCTGCTTGTTCCTAGAAGTTGGCAGGTTTCGGCAATGCTGAGAAACTGCTTATCGTTTACAACTGTAGAAGCTTGAGCTTTCTTTTGCTCTGGGAGGGTAGGGATGGCATCAACCTTCTGTTTGCGCTTCCTTTTCTTATATGCACGCTTGGAACATCGGTCGCTACAGAATTGTGTTACCGTGGTTTTGGCAATGAAATCGCTTCCGCATTCTTGGCAGATTTTCGGAATCCGCATGTTGCTACTCATGGTTTCTCTCTTTTCTTGATTCTGTATCAGGAAGTATCAGAATGTAACTGCGTGTATCGCTATGTAACATAATCTCTCCCTAGTTCCTGAATACTTGTTGCTAGAAACAAAAATTGTTGTATCAGCAACAAATCAGTAACGAAAGATACGAAATAAAAGGCAAATGAGTAACAAATAAAGGAAAGAAAAACATTCTAAACTGCACTAAAAGAAGAGTTTAGCTAACTAAGGGAAAGGTAGTTACTTCCCAATACAAAATTTCGAAAAGATATTTCCAAGCAGATCATCGGTGGTTATCTCTCCGGTTATTTCGCCGAGATGGTGCAGGGCACGCCTTATGTCCATGGCGAGAAAGTCGCCGGTGATATCGTTATTGATACCTTCCAGCACCCTGGTGAGCGCTTCATGGGCGTTGCTGAGCGCCTGAAAGTGACGGATATTGGTCACCACCACATCGGATCCTTCGACGGTGATATTTTTGGTTGTAGCGAGTAGATCATTTTTTAGACCGTCCATTCCTTCGCCCGTGAGCGCCGAGATAAGCCGCACATGCCCAAGTGCCGAAAATTTATTGCCTTCTTCTTTTTTGGCGGAAGCCTTATCCATTTTATTACCTACCAGTATGAGCTTTTGGTTGCTGCCGATTTTGGAATTCAACTTCTCGATTTCTCCAGTAAGCGCTGTCGGATCGGTTTCGGTGGCATCAAAAAGGTAAGAGGACCACCGCCGATTTCCCCGCTTTTTCAAAAGCCCGGGAGATACCGATGATCTCAATCTTATCTTCTGTATCGCGTATCCCGGCCGTATCTATAAAGCGAAAACGAACTCCGTCCATTACCAATTCATCTTCAATCGTATCGCGAGTGGTGCCGGCAATTTCCGATACGATGGCGCGCTCATCATCGAGCAGGGCGTTGAGCAAGGTGCTCTTTCCCATATTGGGTGCCCCCAATATGGCAACCGGAATCCCATTTTTTATGGCGTTGCCGGTGGCAAAAGAATCCATAAGCGACCGCACGGTTCCATTGATCTTTTCTACCAAAGCCGATAGATCGTCCCGATTTGCAAACTCCACATCTTCTTCTGAAAAGTCGAGCTCGAGCTCTATGAGCGACGCGAAATTGATCAGCTCTTCACGCAGTTGATTGATTTTTTTTGAAAAGCCACCGCGCATCTGGTTCATTGCGAGCTTATGCGCTGCCGCAGTAGAAGAAGCGATAAGGTCGGCTATGGCCTCGGCCTGGCTCAGGTCGAGTTTTCCGTTGGCGAAAGCCCGCATACTAAATTCTCCAGCATCGGCCATTCGGCATCCTTGCTGTAGCAATAGCTTAAGGATGGAGCTTATGATATAATCTGACCCATGGCAAGAGATTTCGACTGCATCTTCACCTGTAAAGCTGCGCGGCGATCGAAATACGGAAAGCACCACATCATCAATTTCCTGCCCACTATATCCAATCGTTCCATAATGAAGGGAATATCCGGCCGCAGCTGCGATCTCCTTACTGAATATCTCATTGGACACTGCAATGGCCTGTCCACCAGAGATACGGATTACTCCCAGCGCCCCGATGCCGGAGGGGGTGGAGAGCGCACAAATAGTGTCGTTGGGGTCGGAGAATTGCATGGGGCGAAGGTAGCCAAGCTAAATGGTTCTCTCCAGTTTTGAGAAATGGAACACGAGCCTTGTTCACTTTTCAAGATTTGGTCGATATAGGGGCAAAAACAGACTCACGAAAATCAAGAATTATGAAAACTACCAGATTACTTCCCGTGCTTTTTTTTGCATCCCTATTAATCAGCACCGGATGCAACAAGGATGATGATGATGAACCTGCCCCAACCAGGTCAGCATTGCTTACCAGTAAAAATTGGATTGGAACAAATGTTTCAATAAATCCGGCCATCGATTTTGACCAAAATGGTACACAAGAAACGGATCTTTACCCATTCGTGCCATTGTGCAGCCGTGATGACTTTTATAAATTTAATGTTAATGCATCCTTCACCGAAGAAGAAGGAGCAAGCAAATGCGATGTGAATGACACGCAGATAATCTCGACAGGTATTTGGGTTTGGAATTCTGATGAAACCATTCTCACCATCTCAGAGCAAGGCGCGGCTCCATTTGAAGCGCTGGTAACCCAACTATCTGCTACTTCTATGACTTGGGAGCAAACTCAATCCATAAATGGAGTCGTTTACGTCGTCACCATCACTTATATTTAATAGAACCAAGAAGTATTCATCATAGTAACGCGCTCCGTCGGCGCGTTTTTTTATGCCTTTTTATTCGCTGCGGTGGCTCTCCTTTTTAGTTCCTTTGCGGAGCCAAAAAAAGATTGCTCAGAAATGAAAATCATTTATTACCGTATCGGATCGGTACTGCGCTATGGATTGATTTCAGTCCTGCTAATGGCTGCCCTTAATCTATTGGGAAATTATACCCTTCCCGCTTACGTAACCCTGCTCTTTGCGGCTTTTGTAGGGCTTTTTATCGGGAGCTATCGCATCTTTTTTAATTTCGATTTTCTGCGCTCGCGACCCTTTATCGTGCGGCTGCTCGCCCAGCTATCCATCTTGCAGGTATTCATCATGCTCGCCGTAATACTCTCTAGAATGGTATTGCTGCGCACCGATCTAAGTATGAATGATGAAGCGATCTTTAATGTACTTTTCACCGACCCATACATCAGGGTTTATATCAAAGCACAGATTTTTTCGGCCGGACTCTTATTTCTCATTGAGTTGGAGACGCTCTTAGGGCAGCGCTATCTATACCATTATATCACAGATAGATACCGCAAGCCTAGACTAGAGAAAAGGGTGATGCTCTTTATGGATCTGAATGATTCTACTACCATTGCCGAGCAACTGGGAGACAGGGCGTACTATCACTTTTTAAATGATTGCTATACCCTGCTCACCAAGCCTGCAATTCGGTATGGTGCGCGTGTGCTGAAATATGTGGGCGATGAAGTGGTGCTGAGCTGGCCACTTTCAGAGGGTATAGATAATGCCAATTGCCTGCGTTTTTATGACGCTTACCGCAAAATGCTCGCCCGGAACAGTGAGAATTTCAGATCTAAGTTTGGGATCATTCCCAGCTTTCACGCGGGAATGCACCAAGGCGAAGTAGTAGCAGCCTATCTGGGGGAGCTGAAGAAGCAACTCGATCTGAGCGGCGACCTTATGAATACCACTTCCAGAATTTGTGCTCAGGCCAAAAAACAGGGAGAAGAATTTCTATGCTCTAGGGCCCTTATCGATGTATTGCCACACCTCGATACCGAGATGAAAATCTATTCGCAGGTAAACCTTAAAGGCAAAACAAAACCGATGGATCTCGTCGGGCTTGATTTTCAAACATTACCCATTGCCCGAAAGGGCTCAAAGAATGAAGAGAGTGGCGATGACAATGATTAAAATCAAAATCAAGTATTGCCAGATATCAAGGAAACAACCCTTGAACTCTTTCCATAAATTTCTTGGTTCTTTTTGGCTCAAGGCCCCTGCAATGTGAGATAGCACGAGTTAAACCGGCTAAAGCTCAAAAGTCTTAAAAAAACTGAGCTGAACAACGGGAGAATTAATAAAACTATTGGGGGCTACTTTATCAGACTGAAAAAGAAAGGCCAATTGCAGATTGGCATTTGGATCAAACCGATAACCCAACCCGCCATAAATCCAGTTTCGCGCTAGGCTGATAAACAATAGGTTTTTATTTTGATTGACCCAGATCTCATCAAATGCGGTAATGAATACCGCATCATCTTCCTTGATTTTCAGCAGGTCTAGACTGAGTGTAATTCGATAGCGAAAACGGTTTCTATAATTGCGCCCATCGATCGCACTCATCCCATCTTCGGATCTTACAATGCGGTCAATCCATCTATTTTCTTGTCTAAACCTATGTTGAAAACCCACCGCTCCGATATCTTGCGAAAGCAATATTTGCTGCCAGATATTATGCTCATCGGTAGAGATAGAGCGGCTATATGGCGCGTAGGGATCGACATGAACAAAGGTGTAGCCGATTGAAAATTCTACATTTTCATTCAGCGTATAATCTATGGAAGGCCGTATGAGTACTTGTCCTTGATCGCTCAGAAAATTACCGGTACGCTCGTGAAGCTCAAGGGTGGAGGACCAGGTATTGGAATAGTCCAAACGAGTAAGTGATAGGAACCAAGTATTGGTGTTCCCTTCGATGATTTCTTGGCCGGGGCAGCGTGACGGTGCAGCGAGAAGCCATGTGAAGAGCATAACTGCGATGCCGCTTCCCATTATTTTTCGGATACGAGGGTTTTGAGAAATCACCACAACGCGAAAGAACAAAATTAAATGGGCTTTGCCAAAGCGATCGCCAAGAGAACGCTGTTTGATTTTCAAAATTTAAGTACTCTTTATGGAAATAAAAAAACCTTCTTTCGACGGGGGTCGGAAGAAGGTTTTTTTTGAATTTCCAAAATTGGGGGATTACTATCGTGCCACAGTCACATTCCCATTAATCGTAGTGCCATCCGGCAACTTAACAATGTAAAAATAGGTGCCATCGGTATGGTCTTCGGCATCCCAAAAATTGTTTGGATTATAATTATTTGATTCAAATACTGCCGCGCCCCAACGGTTGAATATCTGCACCGCGGTGCCAGGCATACTCTGCAATCCGCGGATCTCAAAGGTATCGTTTATGCCATCGCCATTTGGCGAGAAGCCTTCGGGAATTTTAAAGTCGAGCTGAGAAATAATGTGGATGCTGGCTTTAGACGAACATCCATCGGCATCTGACACTACAAGGGTCACGATATAGACTCCGGCATCGGAATATTGATAGCTGGGGTTTTGCTCGTTCGAGGTATCTCCATTTCCAAACTCCCAAAACCAAGAAGTAATTGGATTTCCGTTTCCATCGGAAGCATCGATAAATGCGACTATGGTAGTCGGCGTTACCAATGTATCGGGAAATACTGTAAATGCGGCCGTAGGGGCTTTTTGTGATACACTTATTGCATCGGTTGCTTGGCAGCCGTTGGCATCGGTCACGGTAAGGGTGTAGTCTCCCATTACTGCATCTATGCTCTGGCTAAATGAGCCGGTACTCCACTCGTAACCTGCAAAACCTGCTGGCCCAGTAAGTACTGCGGTAGCATCATCGCACACGAGTGGATTGCTGCCCAGATCAAATTCGGGGTTGGCATTGACCACTATCGTCTCTGCAGCAGGATCGCTAAAGCAGCCACCCAGTTCTACGGTCACCTCGTATAATCCTGCTGCCGCGAGCGGAGCCTCGGTAATGCTCAAGATGGCATTTTCTGAAACGACATTGCCATCAGAATCTTCCCAGCTATAATTGGCGCCTTCTTGTTCGGGCACCATAAGGCTTACGGACTCACCTTCGCAATATGCAGTCTCTCCGGAAATAATCGGGTTTGCCGGAAACGGGCTCAAGGCGACTTGAACGGTATCGCTGCCCACGCAACCGATTGAATTGGTAACATCAAGATAATAAGTACCGGTTAAGGTAGGCACGAAGGTATCTCCCGTAGAACCATCCTGCCATTGGAAATCGCCTATTACAGGTGCAGGCTCAAGGAGCACTGGCACATCTTCACATACTGCAATATCTTCTCCTAGATTTACTATGGGCGACTCTTGGATCGTGATATCTATAGAGTCCTGAAAAGTTTCGCAACCGTCCAGGATATAAAAGGCATAATACCTGCCCGCATCAGAAAGTTGGGCATTCTCAAGGCTGAAATTCTGACCGCCTATGAGCTCGCCTGCAGGATTTATATATCGATAATTGGCGCCAACTACATTGGCCATAGCCAGCTGAATGGTCTCACCTGCACAATAGGTATCTTCTCCTACTATGGTGGGTGTGGCAGGGCGGGGGCTCACGCTTATGGTGATGGAGTCACGGAGTACACATTCTTGAAAGTCAGTCACTTCTACCCAGTAAATCCCAGGCTCTGATACGGTAATATTATCTTCTTCGGTGCCATCTTGCCAAGTGAAGTTGAAGGCGCCTTCTACTTGAAGCGTCAGGCTGGTGCCATCGCAAATGGTATCATTAAGTCCAAGGTCTACCGGTGGCTCGTAGTATGATACAGTGGTAGTGTCGGACGCCGAACAATCGGAGCCACTCATCACGTCTACATAATATTGACCGGGCTCGGTAACGGTAATCGCTTGGGTTGTGTCTCCAGTACTCCATGCGTAGCTTGTTTTTCCCGGGCCTGCATCGAGCACAATGGTATCTTCAAGACATACTTCAAAGGAGCGACCAATATTCAAGTAGCTGAACGCTGAGAAGTATCCAAAATTTGCGGAAGCAGAGTTACCGTTCATCGTGGCCAAGTGGAATAGCTCATCGCTATCATTGGTCACCACATGTGCAGAGTTAACAGGCAATGTTCCAGTACCGTACTGAATTCTAGCATAGACATACTCGCCCCCAGTGCCAGGAACGATCGCGAAGGCGCTGGCCGGGATTAAAGCAGGATCTCCGTCAAGTTCAAAATCACCTTCTGAACCGGCACGGGTAGTGAGATTTAGAAAGAAAGGCTGAGCCCCACCGCGAATGAATCCTACACGATTACTACCGGTGCAGCCTAAGCTCGGCACTACAGCACCTGCGATCTGGTCTGACCGGCCGGTGACTTGAAGTACAGCAACTCTTTGGGATGACTCAAGAAAAACGGCATCGTTTATCACCTGGTGGATGTATTGTTCACCTGCATTGATGATGATCGCATCTGTAGAGCCATTTATAAAAAGCTCGGTGCCATCAATGGTTCCGCATATTATGACGCGCTCTGCATTATTGTCTACATCTCCTTTCACTACAATATGCTCCGTGCCGAGGTAATCTTCACTGATCAACTGGTCTCCAATCACATCGGCACCTCCCAATGAAGTTATGGGATCTACATCTACCATATCATCCTTAACGGTCACAGTAATGGGCTTATCGCTTTCTATGAATGAACCGCCTGGTTTATCTTCGGGTGCGCCGCCTACCGACTCGCAGTAGTAAGTCTGACCGCGATCGAGTAAAACTTCGAAGGCGTCGCCCGCATTATGTCCCAAAATATCAATAGATGGAGTAATAAAAACAGAAGTATTATTCTGCGTGGCCATTACGATAAAGCCCGAAGTGGGGGCAGGGATGTAAGCATCAGAACCGTTAAGGGTTTGATTGTTTTGAAATTCAGTTTGAAAAGGGGTGTAGAACCGGGAGCCCAAGGAATTTTTTCCTTTTAGCGACCAGATATCCGTATTATTGTTTCCGCCTACTTCGTAATAACAGGTGATGGGTTTTGAAGAGCGGATGAGCAAGCCTGTATTTAAGACCGTATTGGCAGGCTTCGTTTCGATGAGTGAAAGGAAAACACCAAGATTTTGTCGCTGCGTGGTATTTGCCGCAAGGTTTACCACGATAGGATCGAAATCGGGATTGGCCGGCTGGCTGATGCGCACTTCAGATGGCTGATCGAAACTGGAGAAAACCAGATAGATGGTGCTGTCGCGTCTCGCTTCAAATCCTGTACCTTTGGTAAGGTCTGGCGCACCAAACCAAAACTCTGTATCAATCTGTGCACGGAGTTGGGTGCAAATCAGGAGCAAGAATAAGGGTAGTAAATATCTCATATTATTCAAAGTAAGGGTTTAGCTACACAATTTATACGGCGGGTGGTAGGGTGTAGATTTGTCAAGTTTAGGAATTCTCAAGGCTCAAGAGATCGTAAATCAAACTTTTTTTTAACATTTATCTTTAGCTCTAGAACCTTACGGTATTGATTACCAAAAGGTTTTTTACTGGAAGGACTTAAAATCCATAGGGTCTAAAAGGTTCTCAAATTTACTTTAGCCGAATAAATAGAAGCTCTCATTCTAGGCATAGACGGTAAATCTTAGGTGCAGTTGGCTATAGCGCTTTGTGGGGTTATCCAGTGTTCAGTGATTATGGTTTTTGCCCAAGGCATTCAGCACTGTTTGATCTACCCTATTGGGAATGGTCACTTTCAGTCTACTATCTTTTTCCATGGCGCGCTTGATGGCAAAAATGGCGCCTTCATTTCTGGCCCAATTGCGTCGCGATATTCCATTGTTTACATCCCAATGGAGCATTGAAGTCAGCTTTTCTTCTGCTTCGGCACTGCCGTCTAAGAGCATTCCAAAACCACCATTTACCACTTCGCCCCAGCCTACACCGCCGCCATTATGTAAGCTCACCCACGTGGCGCCGCGAAAGGCATCGCCGACAAAATTCTGGACGGCCATGTCGGCGGTAAATTGTGAGCCATCATAGATATTGCTCGTTTCCCGGTAAGGGGAGTCGGTACCAGATACATCATGATGATCGCGGCCGAGTATTATGGCATCGATCTCTCCCGCGGCTATGGCGTCATTAAATGCTTTGGCAATTTTCATCCTTCCTTCGGCATCGGCATAAAGTATACGTGCTTGCGATCCCACTACCAACTTATTCTCTTCTGCAGATTCTATCCAGCGTAGGTTATCTTCTATCTGCTGGCTTATTTCGGGTGGAGCATCTGCGAGCATTAGCCGCAGCACCCGGGCGGCGATTGCATCGGTCTTGGCTAGGTCTTCCGGCTTGCCGCTACCACATACCCAGCGGAAGGGGCCGAAGCCAAAATCAAAACACATGGGCCCCATAATGTCCTGCACATAGGAAGCGTATTTAAAATCGCGCCCATTCTCGGCAAGAATATCTGCACCGGCGCGGCTCGCTTCGAGTAGAAAAGCGTTGCCATAATCGAAAAAGTAGGTTCCTGCCGCAGCGTGCTTATTGATGGCAGCGGCCTGTCTTTTGAGCGATGCCGTCACGTGATTTTTAAACGAGTTTGGATCACTGCTCATCAGCTCGTTGGCTTCTTCAAAGCCTAGGTCAATAGGGTAGTACCCACCAGCCATAGGGTTGTGCAGAGAGGTCTGGTCAGAACCTAGGTCTACAAAGATTTCGGCTTCGTGAAATGCTTCCCATACTTCTACGATATTTCCCAGAAAGGCTATTGACACCACTTCCTTATTGACCTTGGCCGATCTCACCCGATCTATCAATTTTTCGATCTGGGTCTCGATCTCATCTACCCATCCTTGTTCATGTCTTTTATACGCTGCTTTAGGGTTCATCTCAGCTACCACGGTGATGCAGCCCGCTATATTTCCCGCTTTGGGTTGGGCACCGCTCATGCCACCCAAGCCACTGGTTACGAATATTTTGCCAGCCAAGCCTTCGCCGTTTTTACTTATTTTTCTACCTGCATTCATCACGGTTATGGTGGTGCCATGTACAATGCCTTGCGGGCCGATGTACATGTACGAGCCTGCGGTCATCTGCCCGTATTGCGTCACTCCCAGCGCATTGAATCTCTCCCAGTCATCTGGCTTTGAGTAGTTTGGTATCATCATTCCATTGGTTACGATCACGCGTGGTGCACCTGTATGAGAAGGAAATAGCCCCATGGGATGACCGCTGTACATGGCGAGCGTTTGCTCATCGGTCATCTCCGAAAGGTACTTCATGGTGAGCAGGTATTGCGCCCAGTTTTGAAATACAGCTCCATTGCCCCCGTAGGTGATGAGCTCTTCGGGATGCTGCGCCACGGAAGGATCGAGATTATTTTGGATCATAAGCATAATGGCGGCAGCCTGCTGGGTTTTGGCAGGATATGAAGCCATCGGTCTCGCCTTGATTTCATAATCGGGCATGAAGCGGTACATATAGATACGGCCGTAACTGAGCAATTCGTCAAAAAATTCCGGTGCCAGCACCTCATGAAATTCTTTTGGAAAGTACCGCAAAGCGTTTTCTACGGCATCCTTTTTCTCGGCTTCGCTCAGGGAGTCCTTCCGCTTGGGGGCGTGGCTTATGGTTTCATCCCTTCTTTTTGCCTTGGGCAAATCTGTGGGTATGCCTTCTTTTAGGCTGTCCCGAAAGAGTTGCTCCACACTTTTTTCTGTCGCTACTTCCATTATTTCTTTTTTTTCTGAATTCTGCCTTTTGATTTATCAAAACCGTAAGGACAATGCATACACCCATTTTGGCAGCAATAGCCACGTTTTAATAAGTATTTGGCTGTAAATACTTTATAACCTTCTTCGGTGAGATAAAAATCATCGGGCTCTAAGCTACCGGAAAACCCAAAACCTGAAAAATCTTCCATTGAAGCCGTAAATTTCGACAATTTAGTTTAACCCGAAAATTTCGTGGCACCCATGGAGTGATATACGCTGGCTAGCCCCATACCATTCCACTAAGGAGATTATTGTATTTTCGCAGGCTCAAAAATCGATCGACTTATGACAGTTAAAGAGTTTTTTTCACTCTTCGAAAAAGAACTTCAAGGTAATGCCGAATTGACGAGCTATCATCGGGTGATGAATTCGGACAAGCTCTATAAATTCAGGCGTGCCTACATCGAGCAGAGACTTGACTTCGTGATGGATCAGGTCAATAAGCCGAGTGCCGAGATTTGGGACGTAGGCTGCGGGTATGGCACTACCAGCCTTCTACTTGCTCTAAATGGTCATAAGGTCGTAGGCACCACCTTGGAATATTATTATGAACAGATGAAGGAGCGCCTTGAATATTGGTCGCAGCATGGTGATTTATCAACTTTAAAATTTGAGTATAAAAATCTTTTCGATGATCATCCTGCCGCCGGCAGCTATGATTACATAATAGCGCAGGACACTCTGCACCATCTAGAACCATTTCAGGCTGCTGTAATGATATTCCATAATGCGCTCAAGCCAGATGGGAGGTTGATAGTAAGTGAAGAAAATGGAAATAATTTAGTGTGCAACATCAAGCACTTTCGTGAACGCGGTTTTAGGCGGGTGAAGAAAATATATGATGAGCGGCTCAAAAAAGAGATTTTAATAGGCGATGAAAATACCCGCAGCCTAAGAAAATGGCGAAAGGAGTTTTCTTCGATGCCTTTTACCTTTGATGAAAATTCAATAGATTATATACGATATTATTTTCCAAACAAATACCAGAATACTCCGGTAGAAGACATTATCGCCGACGAGAAATTACTTTGGAAAAAAAGCGCCTTAAAACGTGAATTTCTTTTCTTCGGTATGAATTTTTCGATTCAAAAAGACTGATGCGAATAGCGGTAAACACCAGGCTTCTGCTTAAAGACCGGCTGGAAGGCATAGGCTGGTTTACTTATGAAACGCTAAAACGCATCGTCAAGGCCCATCCCCAAGTAGAGTTTATTTTTCTTTTCGATCGCGAGCCAGATCCGTCATTCCTTTTTGGTAAAAATGTAAAAGCGCTAGTTGCCCACCCCCAAGCTAGGCATCCGGTTCTTTGGTGGCTATTTTTTGAGATAGGGATTTATCGCAGGCTTAAGCAACTAAAGCCTGATCTGTTTTTATCGCCCGATGGATGGCTCTCCCTGCGCAGTAAGGTTCCTTCCCTTGCGGTGATACACGATTTAAATTTTGAAGCACATCCCGAGTTTCTTCCAAAACATATCGCAGCCTATTACCATTACTTCTTTCCCAAATTTGCCGCTAAGGCAAAGCGCATTGCGACAGTTTCCGAATATACCAAGGCCGACATCGCGACACGTTATAAGGTGCCGGCTGCGCGTATTGATGTGGTCTACAATGGCTGCAATGCAGAATTTCAAACCTTGGATGTAGGACGCCGAAATGCCGTAAAAGCTAAATATTCTGATGGCTGCGATTATTTTCTATTTGTCGGACTTATTCACCCACGTAAGAATTTGGAACATCAGCTCGAAGCTTTTTCCTTTTTTAAACGAGAAACCGGCAGCAACATGAAGTTTCTGGTGGTAGGAGCACGCCACTGGTATAGCGATGGCTTGGCGCGATTGGAAAAAGAATCAGCTTATGCCAAGGACATTATTTTCTTGGGCCGACAGCCTATGGATGTGCTTTATGAGCTTTATGGAGCGGCTTTTGCGCTGCTTTACGTGAGCTATTTTGAAGGGTTTGGAATCCCGATTTTAGAGGCCTTTCATGCGGGCATTCCCGTGATTACTTCAAATAGAAGCAGCATGCCAGAAATATGCTTAGATGCCGGTATCGCCGTAGACCCCGATGATACTGAAGCCATCGCCAAAGCCATGATGGAGCTTCATCTAAATCCGGGCTTGCGGGAGTCGCTCATCGCTAAAGGGCATGAGCGCAAAACAGCATTCAGCTGGGAGCTAACAGCTCAGGCGCTCTGGCATAGCATTGAGAAGGCGGTAAGGTAAACAGTTTCTGCCCTTAGAGTCCAATACCGGCCTGGGGGCTGTTTTGCAAACAGCCGCTGTCAAAAGTCGATTCCTTCGGTTTCATAACTACGCGGGCCTTGCAACCGCAGGGCTCCCGTATGGGGTCTGATACCTTCTTATCCAAGGCCTTGACTCAATGACCGACTCCAGATAAGGGCGTACTGGCCATGGACGGTATCTATTTCTACTTTTGCCCTTCACAATTATCAAAGTTCAGAACGTTAAAAGGCAATGCAAAAGAAATTTCTCTCGTCCATAAGCCTTATAGTATTGCTTAACCTAATGGTGAAGCCGCTCTATATTTTGGGGATCGATGCAGAAGTGCAAAATAGAGTGGGGCAGGAAGCGTACGGCTCTTATTTCGCATTGCTGGGGCTGAGCTTCATTTTCAATATTTTGATAGATTTCGGTATCAATAATTTCAATAATCGAAACATCGCCCAAAACACCCATCTTATTGGATCACAGTTTTCTAGATTGATGTCGCTCAAGTCGGTTCTGGCGTTGATCTACGCGGTAATCACGCTATTGCTCGGTTCCTTGCTGGGCTATTCGGGTGATTATTTTTTCATTTTGGCGATCTTGGTTTTCAATCAGGTTTTGGTCTCGTTCATATTTTTCGTGAGATCCAATTTGGCCGGTCTCCACCTTTTCAAGCAAGATAGCTTGGTATCGGTGCTTGACAGGTTCCTATTGATAATCTTTTGTGCCATCTTGCTTTTTACCGGCCTTTTTGATTTCCAGTTTTCAATAGAAGTTTTCGCACTCCTGCAAACATTGGCATATGGCCTTACGCTTCTTATTTCTATCTTGATGCTACGCGGCCATTTCGGGTCTTTTATCTGGAAAATCGATAAGCCATTTGCCGGAGCCATTTTGCGGCGTAGCCTGCCTTATGCGCTCTTTGTATTGGCCGGCTCCATGTACACTCGTATTGACGGCCTGATGCTCGATAATCTTTTGGAAAATGGCAGTGCCGAAGCCGGAACCTACGCACAGGGTTATCGGTTTTATGAAGCTGCAAGTATGTTTGCGCTGCTTTTTGGTGTGATACTTCTTCCTATTTATGCCAGGATGATCAAAGAAAAAGAAGCAGTGGCAGAGATGCTGGCCATTTCTGGAAGGATATTGATCGGCGTGGGCGCAATGGCTGCGGTATTCGTGTTCTTCAATGCCGACTTGATTTTGAACGTATGGTATGTCAGCGTTGCGCCAAATGCTGCTGCGGCCTTTACCGCTTTGATGATTGGGTTTGTGGGCAATTGTATGTTCTATATTTATGGAACGCTGATGACGGCAAATGAAAACCTGAAGAGCTTGAACCGGATCGCTTTCGGCGGCTTGTTTTTAAATGTGCTCTTGAATCTTTGGCTTATCCCAACCTACACTGCCTTTGGCGCTGCGCTCGCCACAGCGGCCACACAGCTATTTGCAGGAGCACTTCAGATGGTCTTTGTCTACCAACATTTTAAATTGAAATTGGATTTTTGGCTCATAGCCCGCTTTTGTGGTTTTATTATCGCTTACGTCGGGCTTTCTTTTTTCTTGCTAGGCAGGATCGAAAATGCCCCGATTGCGCTGATTATTTCGCTCGTGGCTGGCGTGGTGCTCATCCTCTTGAGTGGCATTATCCGTCCACGCCATCTATTTAGAATCTGGAAAGCTGAGAAATAAGGCGGTTGCCATTCTAATATTTCTACTTTTGTCGCGTTTTCTGAAAAAAATTATTGATGGATTCTCAAAATACTGACTTTAGCTCAGTTTTAGCCCTGGTTAGGGAATATTTTAAAATTTTTCTGATCGTAGGTGTTTTAGCGGCCGTGCTTGGTGCTGTATTAACGATTCCGGCGCTCATGCCGCCCAAGTTTAAATCGGTTGCGGTAGTATATCCTATTAATGTAGAGACGTATAGCGATGAATCTGAAACAGAGCAATTGCTCCAATACTTTGAAGCTCCTTCCATCCGTGATTCTATTGTAAAGAAATTTGATCTTTATAACCGCTATGCGATCGATCAATCGGAGCCCACCGCAAAATTTTATTTAATAGGCGAGTATAATGATCGGGTCACATCTTCTAAAACACTCTACGAAAGCGTGCGGCTCGAGGTAATGGATGAAGACCCAGAGATGGCAAAGCGCATAGCCGACGAAGTGCTGAAACAGGTCAATTTGAAGATTAATTCGCTGATCAACCAGTGGGGTGCTTCTAAAGCTAGGTCGTTCAAGGAGCAATTGGCATTTCAGGCCTTTGTGATCGATAGTATAGAGTCTCATATCAGTAAGCTCAGTGTAGATAATCGACTGCTTGATTACGGAGCTCAGTCTCGTGAGTTGGTGCGTGGGTACATAGAGCTCTCAAAAACCAATAGGGGCGAAGGTACCAAGGCATTCAATGATGTAGAATCATGGATAGAAAGCGCACAGAAAACGGGTAGCAAGGTTAAGATGCTACAGAATCAGAGCTATTTTGCTAGTGTAAGGCATGATATTTTGGCAGAAGAGTATCTTGAATGGCGCGAGAAAGCCACCAGCCAGATCGACTACCTACAGGTAGTGGTCTCTCCCGAAGTGCCGGCCAAGAAAAGCTGGCCCGTAAGGTGGCTTTTGGTAGTGATCTCGGTAGCCGGGGCCTTACTTTTTACTGCGGTTTTGATAACCATCGTGCGGGTATTTAAGAAGGGATGAGCGCTGTCGCTAAAATCGACTTCAACTCCCGAAAGACCATTCTAATAGTTTCTATTCTATTTGTGGTGCTCAACGCAATAGCCTTGCGTTTTGAGTTTTACATTTTAGCGTTGCTTCCCGTCGCAGTTCTCATGGCTCTTTTGGTACTCTATAAGCCTGATATTGTAATCTTGATCATTGCTTTTTTCACCCCCATTTCTGTAAATCTGGAAGACCTGGGGATGCTTGGCGGCATCGGGATCTATTTACCCACAGAGCCGATCTTGTTTGGATTGATGGTCTTATATTTTCTCCGCCTTTTGATCGGCCATGGAGAGTCTAAAGCCTTGATCAGACATCCCCTTTCGCTTGCTTTGCTTTTTACGCTGTTCTGGATTGCTGTTACGGCTCTCACCTCTACCATGCCGCTGGTCTCGCTAAAGTTTCTCATCGCCCGGCTGTGGTTTGTTACCGTGATGTTCTACTTCGCCAATCGTTTTTTTAGAAACGAAGCATTTATACGAAAATTCTTGACGTTATACATTATCGGGATGTGTGCAATCATTATTTATACCGTTGCAATGCACGCCTCTATGGGGTTCAGCGAAGAAGCTGGCCACTGGGTGATGTCGCCATTCTTTAAAGACCATACTTCTTATGGCGCCATCATCGCGCTCTTTTTTCCTTTGGTGGTCTATCATTTTATAAGACTGCCATTCGACTCGATCTATAAATGGTTTTTTGCAATAGCGCTGACCATTTTTTCAGTGGGGCTGGTGCTGTCGTATACGCGAGCGGCATGGGTGAGCTTGGTCGGGGCGGCGGGAGTTTTAGCGCTTATCAAACTCCGTATCAGTTATAAGTTTGTGGTGGCCGGAGTCCTTTTGCTCGGCGGGCTCTATATCGGATTTGAGTCGCAAGTGACGCATTATTTGAGTAAAAACAGGCAAGACTCCAGCGGAAATCTTTCGGAGCATATCCAATCCATTTCCAATGTCTCGAGCGATGCATCGAATCTGGAGCGGCTCAACAGGTGGAACTCTGCGCTGCGAATGTTTTCGGAAAAACCTTTTTTTGGCCACGGCCCTGGCACTTATATGTTCAATTATGCCACTTTCCAGAAAAGCTCCGATAAAACTATCATCTCTACCAATCAAGGGGACGGCGGCAATGCGCATAGCGAATTTCTCGGACCGCTATCCGAGTCGGGCATCATCGGTGCGCTCAGTATGTTGGCACTTTTCATTATTAGTTTATTTACGGGCATCAGGCTCTATTATCAGCTTGAGCCAAAATCTTATTTAAGAGGTATCGCGCTTTGTATCGTGTTGGGATTGGTTACCTATTATTTGCACGGCATACTAAATAATTATCTGGATACCGATAAGGCATCCGTCCCAATATGGGCCATGATGAGTATTTTGGTGGCGGTGCAAATAAATCACACATCCAATAATTCTTATTTGAAGCGGCAGCAAAGCAAGGCCGTATCATCGAAGTAGGGATTGGTGCCGCGATGCATATCAACCGAATGGACGATCTGAGAAATCAAATCATCAACATGGTCTATGGTCGCTGCTTTTTGCAAAAGCAGTTCCGACATACGCTCTGTACCGTATTCTTCTCCCTGATCATTTTCAATTTCTACCACTCCATCCGTAAAGCATATCACCACGGCGTCGGGTTTCAAAATAGCATCGTTGGTATTTATAAAAGGGAGCATTTCCAGCATGCCGATTCCCACGGTTCCATCTTCTAGATTATAGGTCTTGCCACCATTCAAAAGTATGGGCGGATTATGGCCTGCGTTGAGGTATTTCAGCTTTCGCGAAGGCTTATGAAAATGACCCATAAAAAGGGTCACGAAACGATCTCCATGCACCGTATCCACTACCTTTTTATTGAGCTCGGTGGCTATGGATTCTAGGCTCCAGTCGGTGTATTCGAGCAGGGCACGCAGGTAGGCCTGGATATTGGCCATGATGAAGGCGGCACTCATTCCCTTTCCAGAAACGTCGGCTACACAGAAAAATGAATTTTCATCGTCGAGATGTATATAATCACAAAAATCGCCACCCACTTGCTGGTGCGGCTTATAATAGGTGGCAACTTCTACATCGCCCAGTGTTTTGCTTCCACTGCCCACCATAAGCGCTTGCATCTCGGCTGCCAATGCCAGCTCGGTACGTGTCCTTTCTTGCTCAAGGCCCTTTTGTGCCAACAGTTTATTTTCAATCGCTACCACGATAATGTTGGTAAGCGTCTGCACAAAGCGCACATGTTTTATGATGGGGCTCATTCTGATCTCATCATCATTCAGGTCGCCGATAAGAAGGTAGGCTAAGGGCTCGCTCTTGTGGAAGACAGGTATCACGCTGCCAAAACCATTAAAAAAAGGGTCTTGATGCGATTGGATGTATTCAATATCGGTGATCCCATCAAAGCTCTTCTCCACGTCTACATGGGCATAGTCTTGATCAACTCCGTACTGGATCACGCATTTCCATGCACCACCGGTGTGGCTGAATAGCACCAACCGACCGATCTGCAATTCGTTCTGCATGATCTCTTGGTACTTCGAGAAGAAGGTCGCAGCGGATTGATTGCTGTTGATCGCACGGGTTACTTCGAGCAATGTGTTCAGCTTGAACTCCCGTAGCTTTAACCGTTCTTGTAGTTTTTCAACCTTCATCGATGCGTTTTTTAAGTTCTGCCAAGTCGGTCAAGATACTCGGAATTTTTCGGGTGTTGGCCAGTTCCTTTAATTTTTCGCGCGATTCGGATACAGGGCTTCCAAAATACGTTTTTCCACCTTCCAATGCCTTGGAGATGCCTGTCTGAGCAAGCACCACGGCTCCCGCTCCGATAGTGATATCGCTGCGCACTCCCACTTGTCCCCACAGGGTTACCCCATCTTCTACCACCACGCACCCGGCTATGCCCACCTGCGCCGCTATGATGCAATGCTTTCCTATTACCGTGTCATGCCCCACGTGTACTTGGTTATCGATCTTGGTACCTTCACCGATTTGCGTGGTTCCACTTACGCCCTTATCTATAGTGCAGCCGCTGCCTATTTCTACCTTGCTTTTTATGCGCACGGCACCGCAACTATGCATCTTAATGTTTTGGCCATTCTCTTTTTTATAGTAGAAGGCATGGCTGCCAATGGTCGTATTGCTGTGTATCTCTACATCGTCACCTATCCACGCATTGTCATAGATCACCACATTGGGATGAATTATGGTGTCTTTACCGATACGCACATTATGCCCTATGGTCACACCGGGTGCTATGCGGGCGGTAGGGTCTATCTTCGGATCAGTAGGTTGATCCCAGCTTTGCTTCGGGCTAAAATGAAGGGTGAGCTGATTGAATACCTGAAACGGATTTTCTGAAATGATAAGCGCTTTGCCAGAAGGCGGCTCCACATCTTTATTGATGATTATGGTCGTTGCAGCGCTGTTTAAGGCCTTATCGTAGTATTTTGGATGGTCTACAAATACGATGTCGCCATGCGATACCACGTGTATTTCGTTGATCCCCGTGATCGAATGATCGGCATCGCCCTTAAAATCACAGTCTACCAATTGGCATATCTCGGAGAGGGTATAAGTTCTGGGAAGCTTCATTTTAATGCTAATTTGGTTCGAAGTACAGCAAAAAAAATTAATTGATGCAGGCTTTATTTATGGCAGCCATTTTTACTTCGTATTTATGGTCAGCGATGCAAAGCTTGCAGTATTTTTGAGAGGTAAAGGATTCTTCTATTAAGGTTGCGCTTATCATGCAAACAGTGTAGTAACTTTTTAAGGCATAAAATTAAGAGAAGAAATTTTGTGGGTTCATTTTTTTTTTTTACCCTTGTAATTCAAACATTACAGTCGACGTAGATTTTGAATTCAGCTTTGTTAAAAGTTAAATGATTTAAATTTAAAAATAATTATAAAAATGTTCAAAGTAATATCCTTAACGGGATTAGTAATTTTGTTTGCTGGGCTAATAATGTCCTTTAAATTTAGCGATCGGGGTTTCCACTCTGGTGAAAACGTAGTCCCAATTGTATCAAATACTTCTTTAAATATGGATCTGAGAAGATGTGAGTCGTTATCCTTTGGAATTAATGAAATTATGTTGCCTGACGAGTCAGAATTCATAATCAAATCGGGTGTAATCGATTTGGCACTTTCAAACGATACTTTTTTTGCATGTTGGGATTATAACACAACTTGTGCCATTATTTGGAGGCATCCTCGTGACAATAATTCGCAAAATAATCAGGCTCCATATATAGAATTAAATGATGGGTCAGGCACAGTGATTCCAAACGCCATCGTGACTAGTAGCGTTAAAGACGGAAATCTCACCCGGCATTATTATGAAAAGGCGAACTAAGCCAGGGCGTACACTTTTAAATTTCGTTATACCCTTCCATTTAATTTTAATGCTCTTTTCCTGTAATAACACAGGAAAAGAGCATTTTTTATCAGAAAATGATTCTTTTGAAAAAGAATGGGAGCATTTCAGTTTTAGGCCTTCTTCAGCAATCCAGTCCTATGATGATGAGCTTTATATACTGAGCGATTTCAACAGGATTTATAGAATCTCAGAAGCTGGTTCTAAGCTCTTTCTCGCTTTGGAAAATGATAGTCTAGCTGAGCGCTGTCTAGATTTTCAATTGCAAAACGAAACAACATATCCATTCATGAGCAGAGAAGCTGCCTTTCCGCTTGAGTTTTATCTAGAAAATTTCTTTGTTTCTGAACATCGCATCTACCTTATTTTAACTGCGATAGTTCCTTTTTACGGGACTTACGAAGGCTTATCTGCAAGGATGGATAAGCAATTTAGCACACTTGTTGTTCTTGACCGGGATAGCAAACGCTTGATAGATTTAAAATCTATAGCATTACCATACCAAGATTGGGAAGATCATTTAGATAGTCCCAGCGCTAGATTAGCATTTTCGGTAGTTGGCGATAGTGTTTTTATTTTTAGAAACTTAACAGACGTGGGCATAAAAGATTCCATACCCGAATTGCTTTTTGGCAGGATAAATGAGAATTGGAGAATGGTCGCTACTCCGCTATCTTTTTACCGGAACTTCCCTAAATCTCAGCTAACCACAAATCGAGGTAGATTTTATGGTGCTGGCGCGGGCACCTATTTTGGAATAGATCATTATGTTCGCCCTTATCCAATCGAAGATCGTCCTTATAAGACTGATCAATGGGATTCCAATAAGAGGTTATTGGCTTTTTCAGATACTTACTTTGAAAATGAACAGTACTACAGATGTTTGGCAGTTGATTCAAGTCAGCAGGTGGCCTTGCAGCTGATGGATGGCGATTCCGTTTTGGCCGAAACGTTCGTAGGTGGTCAAGGCAAGAAAATTATAGATTTTGATTTTGTTAAGGACGAAGTATGGTTTATTCAAGAAGACACACTATCCGATGGGTTTTATTTCGGGCGCTATTCATTTGCTCCGCAATAATGCTCGGTGCGTGCAACACTCGAAGGGATAAGTTGAACGAGCACCTACCAGAAAAAAAGTACCAGATATATATTTTTTTTGGCAGAATGAGCTGTCCACCTTGTGAACGCTCTCTAATTGAAATTTTAGAGCAAGACTGTGTTCTTGAGTCTGCAGAAATAACGATCATTACTTATTACAAAAATAAAACAAGTTCACCGCTTATAAGCGAACTCGTCCCAAAGTATAGAAATCTGGGCTTTTATGAAGTAGATTTTTCTGCGCTACCCTTTCCACAATTTTCTCGCAATGACATCATTAAATCAAACCTATTTTTATTTAATAAAGATAGCTTAATCTATTCATTCGACTTCAAAGCCCCACTAGCGTTAAACAGTTTTTTCGAGAACTGTGATCTCTAACAATCGGATATATACCAATACTGTCTATTTTAATTGATGTTTATGCAAAAGTGAGAAACATGAAAAGGGGACAATGCCCCCTTTTCACAACTACTCTACTACTAAACTAACCTATCAACCAACAATCGGCTAGTGATTAAGTAACCAGCGAGCATCCGTAAAAGTTTAGCAGAAAGATTAATTTTTTTGGCTCATTTGATTGTTCAGCTTTTATGCTTAATTTCATTTTCCGAAAATCTTCTACACGATGCGTTTCTTAAAATATGGTCTGGTGTATATCCTGCCTGCACTCTTTTTATTGGGATGCACGCTGGGTGGTTTATTTACGTTTGGTCCGGTGCTATTTGCATTTGGTTTTATTCCGCTGGCCGAGCTTTTTTTTAAACCCAATGCCAATAACATTGAGCTGGCCGAGAAGGAGTTGCGCAAAGAAGATCGCAAGTATGACGTCTTGCTCTATCTCATCGTTCCGGCATTGTATTTTTTGGTGGCCATCTACCTTTGGCATATTACTGGAGCCGATCTACAGACCTACGAACTTACGGGGCTCACTATTTCGCTCGGTGTTATTTTGGGTGGAGTAGGCATTAATGTAGCCCATGAGCTCGGTCACCGTACCAAAGGTTTTGAGCAAACTCTGGCCAAGCTCTTGCTTTTGCCAAATGCCTATATGCATTTCTTTATCGAGCATAACCGTGGCCATCATAAGAATGTAAGCACCGAAGAAGATCCTGCATCATCGCGCTATAATGAGACCGTTTTTCACTTTTGGGCACGTTCCATTTTTTACAGTTATGTATCGGCCTGGAAGATTGAAAACCAGAGCTTGCGCCGCGCAGGAAAGCGGGTTTGGAGTCTTGAGAATGAAATGCTGCGTTTCCAAATCATTCAGTTTTTATTCTACCTGCTCATATTCGTTACGTTTGGGGGGAGTACTACCTTGCTCTTTATAGGGGCTTCATTTGTGGGGATCATCATGCTCGAAACGGTCAATTATATAGAGCATTACGGCCTCCAGCGCAAGAAAGTATCTGAGTTTCGATATGAGCGCGTTCAGCCCAACCACTCTTGGAATAGTGATCATGTGGTAGGCCGACTCATGCTATTTGAGCTCAGCCGACACAGCGATCACCACTTTCAGCCACAAAAGAAATATCAAGTCTTAGAGCACCATGATGAGACCCCACAGATGCCAACTGGCTATCCCGGCATGATGCTGCTTAGCCTCGTGCCGCCGCTCTGGTTTGCTATTATGAACCCCAAGGTAGATCGGGGTTTCAAGGATGCTGGCTTGAAAGCTGCTTAACCATATCCGAAGTCTTCGCATCATTCTTTTGCACTTCTCTGAAATAAAAACTCTAGTTTAGCCGGACTGGAATTCTAGTAAATGGCCGCACCCGAAAAAAGCTACGAAAAACATAAGAAAGAATTAAGGGATCAGGGCTTGCGCAAAAGGCTGTTCATCATAATTTTTGGAACGGATACTCCTGCTGGTAAAGCATTTGACGTAATCCTTTTAATTCTCATTTTTCTGAGCGTAGCGGCCGTTATGATGGAGACAGTGGGCTTTATCGCCGATGACTACCAGTCGGAACTGCGCATTTCGGAATGGATCTTCACCGCTTTCTTTTCACTTGAGTATTTGGCGCGTGTTTGGGTGGTCAAAAAGCCTAGCCGTTATATTTTCAGCTTTTTGGGCATCATCGATCTCTTGGCCATCCTGCCGTCATTTTTGAGTTTGGTCGTTGCTGGTTCTCAGGGACTATTGATCATCAGGGCATTGCGCTTATTGCGAATATTCAGGGTGCTGAAAATGGTGCGCTTCGTGTCAGAATCGGAAGTGCTGGGAAGAGCTTTGAAGGCAGCACGGCACAAGATTTTTGTGTTTTTCTTCTTTCTGATCATCCTGGTGTTTATTCTCGGCAGCGTCATGTACCTCGTAGAAGGTCCCGACCGCGGTTTCACGAGTATACCGCTCAGTATTTATTGGGCTATTGTGACCCTTACCACCGTGGGTTTTGGAGATATTACCCCACAGACTTTTGCGGGACAGCTCATCGCTTCGATCGTAATGCTGCTGGGTTATGCCATTATTGCCATCCCCACCGGTATCGTGGGCGCCGAAATCTATAAAGGCGATAAAGATGTGCTTCCCAAGCACCCCAATCTAAGGTGCGAGCATTGCGGAAATCCCGAGCATTCGGCAGAAGCTAGATATTGCTCCAGATGTGGCAAGAAGGTAGACTTCAAATTGCCACCTGAGCATGAAACTCCCGATTAGAAATTAGCGTACGTTCATCAAAAGGTAGTTCTTGATAAGTTTAGCCTTTTTGGCTCTTGATGGTCAATAGCCCTTTTACCTTTGAATAGATTACGTCTAATCCCCTTTTTCAATGAACTATTCTTCCTTGGGCAGAATCATGTTTTGCATCGGCATTGGCGGCACCTTTTGGTTGCTTGCGGGTAGCACAGCGCAGGCGCAGGTAAGCATTAGCTGTCCGCCAAACATCACTCAAGTAAACGACCCGGGGCTATGCGCTGCCGTGGTCACCTATACCACTCCTGTGGGAACAGGCTCGGGTACAGGTATCACCACGGCGCTTACCCAAGGCTTGCCCAGTGGAGCGACCTTCGATGTGGGTACCACGCAGATCACCTATACCGTAACCAATGATCAGGGCGATACAGATCAATGTACCTTTTTCGTGACGGTGCAAGATATAGAAGCCCCGGTCTTTGACTGTCCGCCCGATATATCCGTAGATGCCGATCCGGCCACTTGCTCGGCGGTAGTCAATTTTCCATTGCCCGATGCCATAGATAATTGCGGTTTTGCAGATGTCTCCCAATTCGGTGGCCAGCCTAGTGGCTCCACCTTTGCCGTGGGGGAGTACAACCTCGACTTTGAAGCCTTCGATTTAGATGGCAACCGCGGCTTCTGCCGGGTGCGACTTTTCGTAGTAGATGTGACCGATCCAAGCATTACCTGTCCGGCCGATCTTACCTTTGAGGTATTCAACGCTTGTGACACCACCATTACTTATACCGCTCCGGTAGGTTCGGATGGATGCAGCATTTCCGATACTCAGCTTACTGCTGGCAATGGTTCTGGCGGAAACTTTCCTGTGGGCACTACCACAGAAACCTATACCGTGACCGACCTTGAAGGAAATACGGCTTCCTGCAGTTTTACAGTTACGGTGATCGATGCCGCACCACCCAACATTAATTGTCCCGCCGATATTTCGGCCAATGCTGCTCCAGGCACTTGCGAAGCGGTGGTAAATTTTGCCACTCCAGCTGCCGCCGATAATTGTCCGGGTATTTTGGTGGCTCAAACTACCGGACCGGCTTCGGGAGCTGCACTTCCGGCAGGGGAAACCACAGTTGAATTTACCGCTACCGACGCATCTGGCAATCAATCATCCTGCTTATTTACGGTAACGGTCACCGAGAATGACCTTCCCGCAATAACCTGTCCCGCCGATATTCTTACCACTACCGACGATGGTCAATGCGCAGCCACAGTGAGCTATACCGCCCCAGTAGGCACGGATAATTGTAGCGGCGCTGCCACCGCCCTCACATCGGGACTCGGCCCTGGAGCATCATTTCCCGTCGGGATCAATACAGAGACGTACACCGTAACCGACGCTTCTGGCAATGAAGTGAGCTGTAGTTTTACCATCACCGTCGAAGATGAAGAAGCTCCGGTATTTAATTGTCTTACAGATCTTCAAGCCATCGCAGAATCGGGATCTTGCTTTGCAGAAGTGGTCTTTGCCGATCCCATAGCGACTGATAATTGCGTCGGGGTAAGTCCAGTATCAGTAGTTCAGACAGGCGGTCCGGTGTCGGGGTCAGACTTTCCGGTGGGCACCACTTTCGTGGAATTTACCGCTACCGATGATGCTGGCAATAGCGCCATATGTTCATTCGGAATAGAAGTGAGCGATACAGAGAACCCAACGATTAATTGTCCGACCGATTTTTCATTTGCCATCCCAGGTGGAGCCTGCTCGGGCATCGTGAGTTATGCTGACCCCGTAATTGCCGATAATTGTCCCGGGGTGAGCTTCAGCGTGACATCCGGCCCGATCGCAGGCGATGTGCTTACCGCCGGAGTATATCTAGTTGAACTTCAAGCCGTGGATGCCGCTGGCAATAGTTCCGACTGCTCCTTGACGATCACCGTTTCTGAAAGCTCTGATCCTGTTTTTGACTGTCCGGCCGATATCACCGTCCCCTCTGATGCCGGTACTTGCGATGCCGTAGTGCTGTTTGACGATCCTTTAGCTACCGATTCCTGTTCGACAGTTACGGTGAGCCAAACCAGCGGAGCTGCGAGCGGAAGTGTATTTCCACTTGGTTCGACAGCTATAAGTTTCACGGCAGTAGATCTCTTTGGAAACTCGGCAGTATGCAGCTTTAACATCATCGTAGAAGATCAGGAAATTCCCGTTGTGAATTGCCCGGGCCAAGTATTGGTTGGCACCGATCCAGGTCTTTGCGAAGCTATCGTCACCTTCCCCAATCCAACTTTTAGCGATAATTGTCCCGGTGCCACCATCAGTCAAACCGGCGGTGCTGCATCAGGATCTACTTTTTCGATCGGCACCACGCCGATAGAATTTACTGCGGTAGATGCCGCTGGAAATACATCGCTCTGCACATTTGACATTATCGTAGCAGATAATGAAATGCCTGCAATTACTTGCCCTGCCGATTTTACTTTTCAGATTCCAGATGGCGATTGTACCACGCCATTGAACTATCCCGATCCTATAATAAGCGATAATTGCCCGGGCATGGCCTTTGCCGTTATCAGCGGTCCTGCGAGTGGCGATCTGGTTACCTCAGGAATTTACCCTATTACATTTCAAGCCGTAGATGCCGCCGGCAATACCGCCGATTGTTCTTTTACGGCCACAGTTACAGATAAATCCATTCCTGTATTTGACTGCCCTGCCGATGTGCAGGTAAATACCGATTCTGGAGCCTGCGATGCCGTAGTGAACTTTATAAATCCTACAGCTATCGATTCCTGCTCTACGGTTACGGTCACACAGACCGGTGGCCCGGCTCCGGGGAGTGTTTTTCCTATTGGCAATACTCTTTTAGAATTTACCGCTGTAGATCCTTTCGGCAATTCTGCCATGTGCTCCTACACGGTAAGCGTGATGGATACCGGTGTGCCAAGCATTGAGTGTCCGGCCAATATTACCGGTTTGAGTGACCCTGGAGTTTGCGGCGCTACCATTAACTACGCTCTGCCCACCGCAAATGATGATTGCGGGATAGCCCAGGTCTCACTCATCGCCGGTGTAGGCAGTGGTAATTTATTTCCGATAGGTACTACGACGGAGACCTACGAAGTCACCGATGTCTCGGGAAATACTGCTACCTGTAGTTTTGATGTCACCATAGCTGATGATGAAGACCCTGTAATTGCTTGTCCAGCCGATATCACAATCAATATCGCAGATGGCAACTGCACGGCAGCGGTAGATTATGCCCTGCCCTTGGCCACCGATAATTGCAGTATCGCAGCGATCAATCTTATTGACGGACCAGCTCCGGGCGGAAGTTTTAACACCGGAACGACCACCGTGACCTTTGAAGTGCTTGACCCTTCCGGGAATGCTGCCATTTGCTCATTTATGGTCACAGTGCTGGAGAGCGTTGCTCCGCAGATTTCTTGCCCCGCCAATATCACGGTGCCCAACGATCCGGGTACATGCGCCGCGGTGGTAATCTATTCTGCTCCTGTTGGCATGGACGAGTGTCCTGGTGCTTCTACCAGCTTCACTTCCGGCCTAGGTTCAGGTGCCAACTTCCCAGTGGGCATCACCACAGAGACCTATACCGTAACCGATGCCAGCGGCAATAGCACAAGCTGCTCTTTTACCGTAACCGTCTTGGATGATGAGCTTCCGGTTTTCGAATGTCTTGATGATATTGCTTTGAGTGCAGATGTAAATGCGTGCGGTACGTTGGTGAATTTTCCAATGCCGCCGGTCACGGATCTTTGTGACGGCGCGATCACCCCAGTTCAGATCGCCGGTCCTGCTGCGGGTTCTTCCTTTGATGTTGGCGCCACCACAGTGACTTTTCAGGCGGTAGACGCTGCTGGAAATACAGCGACATGCAGCTTCGTAGTTACCGTAACCGATGAGCAGGATCCTGAGATATCTTGCCCGACCGACATTTCTATCCTGACTGCCGGTGGAGCTTGCGAAGACATGGTAAATTTTGCCGCTCCGGCCATTTTGGATAATTGCCCTGGCGTTTCGGTTAGCCAAGTATCAGGGCCGGCTTCGGGCAGCCTATTTCCCATCGGTGAAACGGTCGTGAGCTTCGAAGCCGCGGATGCATCGGGAAATACCGCTGCCTGTAGCTTTACGGTAACGCTGACCGAAGATCTTGCCCCGACTATTTCTTGTCCCGAGAATATTTCGGTTGAGAATGATCTTGGGCTTTGCACGGCCATGGTAAACTATGATCTTCCTGTAGCCGCTGATAATTGTGATGGGATAAGCCTTGCACTTTCTGGTGGCCCGGCTAGCGGCGCTGCATTTCCGGAAGGAACTACTACGGTGACCTATACCGCTACCGATGCTTCGGGCAATGATGCCAGCTGTTCATTTACCGTAACCGTAGTCGATCTGGAAATGCCGGTAATTGACTGTCCCGCCGATACGATTCTATCTTCAGACGACAGTTGTGGTGCGGTCTTTAATTTTGATCTTCCCACGGCAAATGATAATTGCACCATTGTGCTCACGGTGATTCAAAATGCGGGATTGAGCACGGGAGATCTCTTTCCTTTGGGCGAAAGCCAACTCTCCTTCACGGCCACGGACGATGCTGGAAATACAGCCACCTGCAACTATACCGTGACCGTAATGGATGATTCAGATCCTGAATTTTCCAATTGCCAAGCCGATATTATTTATCAGGTTGCTACAGATTCCTGTACCGTTCTTGCAAACTTTGAAGAGCCCATTGCCTCTGATAATTGCAATGCAACACTGGTTCAGACCGCAGGGCCGGAGCAAGGTGCTGAGCTTGGCCTTGGTGTTTATCTGGTCGAATTTACCGCTACCGATGATGCAGGAAATTCTGCGATCTGTGCGTTTACCATTACGGTAGAAGATACGATCTCACCGGAACTTACCTGTCCAGATTCTTTTCAATCTTGCGATCTTTCAGTCGTTTACGACGAACCCGTAGCAAGTGATAATTGTCAGATAGAAAGCCTGGTACTTACTTCTGGCGCTGCTTCGGGAGCTACATTCCCAATAGGTCTCAATACGATCACGTATACTGCGACAGATGCTTCGGGCAATAGTGCGGAATGCAGCTTTACCATAGAAGTGCTACAGCCGGCTCCTGCGGCCATGGCTGGCGATGATCAGAATAATTGCGAGAGCCGCTCGGCCACCCTTTCGGGAAATGCGCCAAGCGGAGCAAGCCCAAGCTGGAGCCTGCTCAATGGCTCTGGAACATTGGCCGATCCGACCAGTGCAGAGACGCAAGTGACCGGGCTTGGCGATGGCATCAATACTTTTGTCTATAGCCTTGATCCGCAGAATGGTTGCGAGATTATGACCGATACCGTCCACCTCAACGTAGAGCCAAATGTGACCCTCAATGCGGGCAGCGATGCTTTGATCTTTGCCGGAGCAGGCACCACCCTCAGCCCGCAAGTGAGCCCAGAAGATGGTAGCTATAGCTGGCAGCCACCCGATGGACTCTCCTGCACCGATTGCTCAAACCCGACGGCATCGCCTCGAGAGACAGCGCAGTACTTCCTCACCTATACCACTCCTTTGGGCTGTACCAAAACCGATTCGCTCCTTATTCGCGTATTCAGGGAACTGCCCAATACCATTACGCCCGATGGCGATGGTACCAATGATGTATGGAATATTCCGGGTATCGAGAAATTTCCAGATGCCTATGTAGTGATCTATAACCGATGGGGCAATGAAGTTTTTGCTTCCAGCGGATACCGTGAGCCGTGGGACGGAAGCCGCGAAGGCGAAGCCCTTCCTACTGGATCTTACTTCTATGTGATTGATTATAAAGTTTCCGGGGTTGATAACCTGAACGGAACCGTATCTATTATTCGATAAGCAATGAGAAAATTCATACCACTCAGTCTCGTATTTATCTTCTTGGTTGGCCTTTCGGCAAAAGCCCAGCAGCTGCCGCAATACAGTCAATACATGCAAAATATGGTTGTGCTCAATCCTGCTGCCGGAAGCCTTCAAAAAGATGTTGATCTTAATCTGGGCTTCAGGCAGCAATGGGCTGGTTTTGATGGAGCTCCCAAGACCTATTATCTAAGCGGTACGATCAATCTGGGCAAGAAACCTCAGGCTACCGCCAATCGCTACTCTATTCCGATAAGCCGACGGGATGTATTTCAAACCGAAACGCTCACACGGTACCCCAAGCATGTGGTAGGTGGAATGGTAGCTGTAGATGAATATGGTCTCTTCAAGAAATCGTCCATCATGGGGAGCTATGCTTATCACTTGCCTGTCGGCGAAAAATACTACCTCGCACTAGGTACAAGCCTGGGGTGGTACGGACTTAATTTTGGCAATGGCCAAGTAGTGCTTGAGAACCCGACCGATAATACCTACAACGACTTTATAGCACGTGGCAACCGATCAAATATTTTCGATATTAATGCGGGCGCTTATTTCTATAGCGAACGGCTTTTTGCA
The DNA here is from genome assembly GCA_963836915.1 of uncultured Cryomorphaceae bacterium. GTDB lineage: Bacteria > Bacteroidota > Bacteroidia > Flavobacteriales_D > Cryomorphaceae > Cryomorpha. The sequence goes on from CAWILH010000002.1 coordinate 3,855,927, forward strand.
GGCTACTCCATTTATCAGATCGCTCAGAATGAGATAAACCTGGGCAATGAGTCATCGCCCGTCAATTTGAGTCAGGCAAAGTTGAAGATTCACCATTTTGCCACCGCCGGCTACCGTTTTACGGTTTTAGAAAACCTTGACCTGAGCCCAAGCCTACTATTCAAGGTGCTCGGCGCAGCTCCCCTTTCTGTAGATGTGAATTTAAAGGCCGATCTCTATAAGAAGTTCTGGTTCGGATTTTCCTACCGCAATGAAGATGCAATCTCTATTTTGGCCGGCCTGTGTATCAATGATTGGATGCGTTTCGGCTACGCCTACGATTTTTTAACGTCCGATGTGAACGATACCAGCAGCGGGAGCCATGAGTTGGTTCTTGGCTTTCAGTTCAACAGAAAATAAGTCGCTATGAACTTGATCAAGAATATCCTATTTATAGTCGCAATGCTTGCTCATATGCATCTTTTGGCGCAAGCCGACACCCTTAAATTCTCTGCTCCGCAAATGCTTGGGAAAACTGTGAACAGCAATGCCGAAGAAAGCTTTCCAATCGTGGGTCAAGATGGCAAGATGTTGTATTTCGCCCGTACGTTTCACCCTGGGAACAAGGGCGGGAAAATGAGTGGACAAGATATCTGGAAAAGCGAATTAAAAGGAGATGCTTTTTTGGCTGCCAAAAATTTTGGAGCGCTGAATAATGAAGGTAGCAATGTAGTGGTGGGAATTACCAGAGATGGCAATCGGGTTTATCTGCTCAATCAGTTTATCGATAAGAATACTACCAAGCCAGGGCTTTCTTACTCAGATTATGCTGATGGTGCATGGGGCGAACCTCAGGTGGTGAATGTTCCGGAACTGATGATCAAAGAAGTGTTTTATAGTGCCTTCGTGAGTGCTGCAGAAGATTTTATACTTTGGAGCATTCCCGTCAAGGGTAGGAGCGGTAACGATCTATTCATAAGTCTTTCCAGTGATATGGGTGGTACTTGGACTGGCCCAATGGCTCTGGGCGGAAGCATTAATTCGGGTTCCGATGAGATCAGCCCCTTCTATGACGCTTCCCGCTCCCTTCTTTTTTATTCAAAAAATGTAGGGAACGATCCCAACGACTACGACATTTATTACGCCCGCCGCCTTGATGCCAGTTGGACAAGTTGGACAGCTCCGGTGCGATTGGCAGAAGGGATCAACTCACCTGATTTTGATGCTTACTTTTTTATGGAGCCCAGGGGTGGCGTCTACTTTTGCAGTAACCGCGGAGACTCCTTATCGAATATCTACTTGAGTGAGCTAAGCCCTAGTTTCTCAATTGACGTGTCCGACAGCATTGAAGCGATCAAGGCAGTGGTGAAAAGTAAAATACCCAATCCTGTATTGATCATAGAAACCACCGATGGTGGGAGCACGACAAAGCGTATTCTTGAGTCGCTCACGAGGGAAGAACTACTCAATGAAGACACGCGCATACGTTTTGTCTATTTCGATTACGATAAATATAATATCAGTGCAAAGTATATAGAAGTGCTCGATGATGCTGCTTCCCTTCTTGATAAATACCCTGAGATGCGCATGGAAATCATTGGCCATACCGACAGCGTAGCTAGTGATGCCTATAACAATGCACTGAGCGAAAACAGAGCATACTCTGCCAAGGAATTTTTGGTAATAAACGGTGTGGAGCCGAGCCGAATAAGTGTAAAAGGGATGGGCGAAAAAGAACCTTATGCCCCCAACCGTACCGAAGAAGGCCGCGCATTCAACAGGCGAGTGGAATTGTTTTTTAGGGAGTGGTAGGGTATTTCTTTCATTGGGAGAGATTTTAATCAAGTGAAAGGGTTTTGTGCATTTCTATATTTTTTATTGATGGTCATCTTGTTAACTATGATTTTTTATACGATAGTTCTAATAATTGTAATTAAATTCCATAATTCAAAATATAATTTTATCTTTGCGTTGAATTTTAGCGAAATTGAGAATTGTCACATTTTTAAGAATAAAGGAATTTATAAGGAAGCACGCAGCTTCGGACGTAGCATTACGTGAATGGTACTCCAAGACCAAATCTTCTGATTGGAAGGATTTCAATGATTTGAAAACAACATTTCGCCAAGCAGATTATGTAGGGAATAACAGGTTTGTTTTTAACATTAAAGGAAACGATTTTAGACTTGTAGCAATCATCATTTTTCCATCTAAAAAGGTATATATACGTTTTATCGGCACCCATTCTGACTACGACAGGATAGATTGCAGCAAAATATAATTTATGAGAACCATTAAGACAAAAGTCGAATATACCGCTGTATGCGGACGAATTGAAGAGCTACTTGAAGTCGTTGGAAATAACACACCAACTGATAATAAAGATTATATTGAGTTGGATCTGCTTTCAGATATGGTAGCCGATTTTGAAGAGACCTATCACCCCATTGTCACACCTACACTCTCTGAAGTTATTAAGCTGCGGATGTTTGAGATGGGGCTTAATCAGCGAAAGCTCTCCTTATTACTAGGCGTCAGTGCATCCAGAATCAGCGAGTATTTAAATGGCAAGAGCGAACCTACTTTAAAAATAGCCAGAGAAATAAGTGTAAAAATGGACATTGATCCTTCAGTTGTATTAGGTGTTTGATGGGCTCGAAGCTAGGTATTTAGCCGCCAAATTGCCAGATTTCTTTTAAATGATCTCTTCAGAAAGTTGTATGTCACGGTATTACATCACCTGCTGTCATCTAATGAAGCCTTCACTCAAATTCCCAATCCCTACCCACCTCTTATCAACTAGTAAAACTGAACACTCCTGACCTAAATTCTTTCCCAAATAAAAACCCCCACCGCTTTCGCAGTAGGGGTTTTTGGTTTACACTTTTAAACGTTTGGCTAATTATTTCGCGATCATGAACTTCTCGTTGATGGTCTCGAAATTATTCGTCAACCGGTAGATATATACTCCGTTTGGTAAGTCGGTACCGTCAAAATTGAGTCGGTACTCTTTGCCGGCCTGAGCTTCTTGATTGAAGAGCGTAGCTACACTGCGCCCGTTCATATCGTATACGGCCACGGTAGTGCGCCCTGTGCGGGCCGTGATAAATACCGTATTCGATATTCCATTCGTAGGGTTGGGATAAGATGAAAGCTCGCTCAACTGCTCATTGGCCAAAGCCTGTTCAGCCAGTTGCGGCGTTTCTATCTCCCCGTCTTCACAGTTGTCTATCGCTACTACACCATCCACATCAAATCCATCCGGCGTGTCGGAAAGACCGTCATTATTAACAATCCGTACAAAGTTGATGAAAGGAAGCAATGGAGTTCCTTGTGCATCGCTGATATCTACGAAGGCATCATCGCGACAAACGGTCTTCACAAAGAAGTATTCATCTCCATCCATCGACACGAGCACATCGGCAAATTCTGCATAGCTGTCGCAAGTATTATTATAGAACGTAGTCTCAACGATCTCCAGATCATCGCCATCGTTATTGAGCACGCTTCCGCCAAATCCGAGTGTCAATGAACCCCCGTAACCCAGAGATACGAAAACCAAATCATCCGTGCGCTCGGGCTGGCCCAAAGCTTCATCGGCATCCGTACGGTTCATGGCTATCATGCCACCGCCAAGAGCAGTTCCTTCTAAATATTCTACCACTTCAGTGGCGTTGCAATCCCCACCTTCATTAAAAAGCTGAACGGGGCCGCAACCGTTCAAGGCGCTTATTCCATCCAGATCAAAAGCATCGCCAGAGATCGATGAGCTTGGTGTGGTATCTACGATTTTTACCGAGCTGATCCAAACGAATCCTTGTCCGGCAGCATCGATGTCAAAGCTTGCGGCTTGATCTGTGAAAATCACCCCTACGGAGAAGAAGTTTATATCATCTTGCGATACAAATACTTCGGCAGATTCAGGATAGGTTTCAAAATCACTCTCCGGACCTGCGATCTCGCCATAGGTAGTTTCTACTACAAGGATATCATCGCCGGGCCCATTTAATGCAGCGCCCCCATCAAACCCAAGGGTGATGCTTCCGCCAAAACCGAGCGATACGAAGTTGAGCGTATTATTGATCTGCGGGTCGCCCAAAGCTTTACTTGGGTCATTGCGCTCGGGATCGGTTATAGGCTGTCCGTTCTTTTGCAGTCCTGGGCTATAATCCAATACTGATCCACCTGTGCAGCCCGTCGTTACTACCGGCTGATTATTGTCGGCGCAGCCCGATGTAAGGTCGCCATCATTTAAGGTAAAGGGCTCACCGTCTAAAAAGAGTGGCAGTGAAGTGAGGTCAGATCCATTGGGAGCTTTCACCAGAAGCGCGTTGTTTCCATTTGCCGAAATAAGCAGATTGCCTGAGCTCATGGTTGCCAAGCCGGTAACGACAGAAGGAGCAGAAGCCAAGAAAAGGTCAGATGCTATTCCATCGGGAATAATGCTATAAAGCCCACCGCCACCTTCACGGGTCGCCATAAAGAGTGCGCTGCCATCAAGGGCAAAGCTCAGGTCACCCCCTTCGATAGGGGAGTAACTGTCAAATACGCTCACGGCATTGCCATTCATTACATCTACGCTGTAGATTATGTCGGTATCTGAACTGCCGAGCAGCAATTTCCCATCTTGTGAAAAAACCGCTTGAGTGATTTGAGTGAATGAAGCATCCACTTGCAAGGCATCGCCGTATTCCGGGCTTTCGTCCATTGGGTTCAGCGACTTGATGGCTCCGTCATCCTTACGGATCGCGTATACCAAGCCGTCCACTTCGTTGTATGCAATGTGCACTTCATCGGGACAAGTCGCCACATAAGTCATTTCAGCGTTTCCATCCACCACGTTTACTTGATAGAGGTCTGATATATCTTCTGGGGAGATGTGGTCTACTAAATAGTACACATAATTTTCACATGCATTTCCAGGGTTCAGGCCATTGCCATTTTCAAAAGCTCCAATGTCGCGGGTTCCCACAAGTGCAAAACCACGTTGGTCCTCAAACATATCGGCAGGGTCACCAGCATCAATTCCAGCTGAGCCATCCATTAAAGCATGGGTTTCGGTATCGCCACCATTGTTTTGGAGCGGCCCGAGATCGGGATCTAGACCTTCGAGGTCCGTTACCGTTTCCGGAAATGCATTTTGATCGTCTTCACTGATCAAATTATACCCATTTGAAGTAAATGAGCCGGATACATCCTGTCCAGAAGCCGCGCTATTAAAAGCTAGGATTGTGTTTTTCAGTTCGGTATCGCTTCCGCTAAAAACACCACCACCATCTATACTTGCGGTGTTCATGGCAATGGTAGATGCGTTTATGCCTACTATTCCTTCTGGAGCATTGGTTAGGCCACCGCCTAGCCCACTGGAGCTGTTACCAGAAATGGTAGAAGCCATTACGTCCAGCAAGCCACTATTATTGTAGACCCCACCACCGTTGCCGGCATTGTTTCCACTGATGGTCGATGTAGTGACGTTCATCAATGTACCACTTTGATTCCAAAGTCCGCCGCCTTCATTGGCAGCAGCGTTTCCAGAAATGGTGGCATTGGTAAAGCTGATCATACCGGCCATACCGGTCACGTGAAATGCTCCACCGTTACCTGGGGCGGCAGTTCCGGCTGTCCCGTTCACGTCATTATTGGTCAACTGTGAATCAGTGAAATCAAAATCACCATCTACGATCTCGATCGCTCCACCTGCACGATTGGCAGCGTTGCCATCGAAGCTGGAACTTGAAACCGTTACCGAACCTGCAGTGCTCAATAGTGCACCGCCTGAACCAGCGGCTCCATCGGCCAAATTGTTGTCGGCATTAATATTCATCACCACCATGGTGCCGCCATTGTTAAAAAGTGCTCCACCGCCATTGTCGGCGGCATCGCCGCTTCCGATGTTTCCATCGAAAGATGTACCGTCTACAGTCATGGTTCCAGTATTGTTCCAGAAAGCACCACCTTCAGAACCAGCGGTATTGTCATTGGCAGTTCCGCCTGAGATGTTTGAATCGCCGGGGCCACCTACGTGCACCGCGCCACCATTGCCAGGGCTGTTTGCGACGCTGTTCTCAGAAAAGTCATTGTCGGTAAGCGTCAAAACTCCGCCTTCGGCAGAAGCATCTTCGATTGCACCGCCTGCACGCTGGGCGCTATTTCCCGAAAAGGAAGAAGCAGAAACGGTGAGTGAACCGCCGTTATTTAATACTGCCCCACCAGAACCAGCGGCTCCATCGGCCAAATTGTTGTCGGCAGTAATATTCATCACCACCATGGTACCGCCATTGTTGAAAAGTGCTCCACCGCCATTGTCGGCGGCATCGCCGCTTCCGATGTTTCCATCGAAAGATGTACCGTCTACAGTCATGGTTCCAGTATTGTTCCAGAAAGCACCACCTTCAGAACCAGCGGTATTGTCATTGGCAGTTCCGCCTGAGATGTTTGAATCGCCGGGGCCACCTACGTGCACCGCGCCACCATTGCCAGGGCTGTTTGCGACGCTGTTCTCAGAAAAGTCATTGTCGGTAAGCGTCAAAACTCCGCCTTCGGCAGAAGCATCTTCGATTGCACCGCCTGCACGCTGGGCGCTATTTCCCGAAAAGGAAGAAGCAGAAACGGTGAGTGAACCGCCGTTATTTAATACTGCCCCACCAGAACCAGCGGCTCCATCGGCCAAATTGTTGTCGGCAGTAATATTCATCACCACCATGGTGCCGCCATTGTTGAAAAGTGCTCCACCGCCATTGTCGGCGGCATCGCCGCTTCCGATGTTTCCATCGAAAGATGTACCGTCTACAGTCATGGTACCAGCGTTATTCCAAAATGCACCACCTTCGGCGGCAGCGATGTTTTGATTTGCACTACCATTCGTGATTTGTATTTCTCCTGCTGTGGTGATGTGGATTGCGCCACCATTTCCCGGGGCAGCAGTAGCCGGTGCGACACCGGCATTATTTGCTGTGAAGTTTATATTGGTCAAGACAATATTCAGTCCAGCCCCAGAATTGTCTTCAATGGCTCCACCAGCACGGTTGGCCTGATTTGACGAAAAAGATGAATTGGAAGCAGTAAGAGTGGCTCCTGCATCTACAAATATTCCACCACCTGAGCCTGTTGCCCCATTGGCGACGGAGTTTGAAATATTGCACCCGTTAATAGAAAGATCGGCACCAACAATAAAAATGGCTCCGCCGTCGTCAGCAAGGCCATTCATTAAGTCCAGATTATTAAGCGTCACCGGGCCGGCGTTAATAGTAAAGATGCGTCCTGCCTGATTGGCGTCCAATGTAACATCTGCGCCTTCGGTAGCAGATATGGTAAGCTCTTTGTCAAGCACGAGTTCACCCGTTAGGGTAATCAGGGCAATGCCGTCCGCGAAGGTTATTTCTCCTCCTGCGGGGGTATCAAGGATTTCTTGTCGGAGTGTACCGTCAGAGCCATCATCGGCCGAGCTTGTGACAAGCTGCGCCATGACATTATCTGAAAAGCACCCTAGGACTGCTAATGTCAGTAGATGGGTTAAAATTTTTTTCATAATAAAAGGTTTAAAATTGGATTTAATTAGAATTGAGCTACGAACAAAAATCAGGTTTGGATTTTAGTTATCGTAACAAAAAATTGATTGGTCGAAAGCATAGATTTATTGGGCAATTTCGAGCTATATTTTGAAAATCGTTGGTCAAATAGTGGTTTTATCCAAGAAGAGCCTTTTTTGGATAGGAAAGTCAGTTTTGGGATAGGCTTAATTCTGAAAACACTGTACTTTCGATCTGCCTGCAGGGCTATGAGATGTCTGTGAATAATCGCACGTGCCATTTGAAATGCCAATGATGAATGCACCGCCGCAAAATGGCGCAGGTGATTTTAAGGATGGATTTAATTTGAGATAAGCTTCAAAGGTTTGTTTCGATACGCGAATGAGATGTTTTAATTTCGAAGATAACTTCAGGCTGGAAAGCCCCGAAGCCTTTGGCCATCTGAACTTTGACAGGAAGCATACCTATTATTTACCGTGAATGAATCAAAAGAAAGAGAATTTAGAACTTCGCCCGAAGTTGGAATTGAATGGTTTGGTTCACTTAATCAGGTACTTGCTGTTTATTTTTATGCTCTGCACTGCAAATCTATTTTCGCAAATTACTGAAAAGCGAAAAACGATTGACAGTTTAAAAAGTGTAATAAGCAATGCAAAAAATGATACTACAAAAGCTCTCACTTATTCAAACCTAGCTTTTGAATTTATTTATTTGAATACCGATTCCTTGAAATACTACAGCCAAAAAGGACTTCGGCTGAGTGAAAATATTGGGTTTCAGCGAGGAAAAGCCCATAATCTCAACATGTATTCTCGCGTTGCTGAAAATGAAAACAATTTTTCTAAGGCGATTACCAGACAACAAGAGGCAATAAAAATCTTGGAAGGATTAAAAGATTCCGCCATGTTGGGAGCTGCCTATTATAATGTAGGTGCAATTTATCTCCGTGTCAGGGAATTGGACTCTGCCCGGTTCGCACTGAAAAGAGCAGAGAAAATTCATCGACTTTCTAAGGATCAGAGATTTTTACCAAATATATACTATGCTTTGGGAAATCTGAATAAAGCAGAAATGAAATTTGATATGGCCATAAGAAATTATGCTTTGGCCTTAGATATAGCACGTAAAGAGGGGAATCAAAATATGGTTGCCAATGCCTATGGTGGTATGGCTCAAATTTATTTTAGCACAGATGAGAAACAAAAAGCCATCGAAAGTTATGACAAGGCGATTGAAATTTTCAGGGTATTAGAAAATTACCAGAATCTCGCTGTATTATTGAGCAATTTGGGGGGGGTGTATTACGATATGAAACGGTATGAAGATTCTGAACTGGTTCTGGAAGAAGCATTGGTTTTAAAAAGAAAAATCGGACAGAATAGATCCACTGTTTTTACGCTTGGTGCACTTGGAAATCTTTTTACCGAAACAAAACAATTTCAGAAAGCCAGGAAATATTATACCGATGCTCTGAGTTTGATTTCTGAAGACGATCATCAAGCGAAGTTTAGAATCCTGTATAATATAGGTAAGTCAGAATATGAAGACAATCGCTTTGACAAATCAAATTTTTATTTTGATCAAGCTTATGCCATCCAAGGGAAGACTGATATTTTACAAAGCGAAGTACTTGAATTACTTCAAACCAAATCGAAGGTCGAAGCAAAACTGGGGTTTTATAAAAAAGCGTTGGAATTAAAAGAGCGCGCGGAATTATTGCAGGATAGCCTTCTGAAAATTCAGAATACAACCGAACTCAACGAGCTCAAAACGCTATTTGAAGTTTCCGAAAAAGAAAGGCAAATAGCCGAGTTGGATGCAGCCAATCAAAAACAGCAATTGGAGGTCGCCAAAAGCAGGGACGAACGCACTCTATTAATACTGGCTATAATCGGCTTTTCCCTTCTTGCGTTCTCTTGGCATAGTCGTTATAGAACGAAGCAACAGTTATCATCTAAATTACAGCTTGCCTTGAATGAAAAAGAAATACTGCTCAAGGAGATCCACCATCGGGTCAAGAATAACCTACAATTGGTCTTGAGCCTTTTAAACATTCAGGCGAGGGAACTGAAAAATGAGCAAGTGGATGCATTTCTCGAAAAGGGAGAAGCCCGCATAGTATCTATGGCATTGATTCATAAGACTTTGTATTCGAACGAAGATTTGAGCAGAGTGGATATCAAAGCGTATTCGGAGAATTTATTGCATTCTATTTTCCATTCCTTTGGCTTGGATGACTCAAAATATACATTTACAGTGAATGCGGACAATATCAATTTTGATATCCAAACTGCGGTCCCTTTGGGGCTTATATTAAATGAACTTTCCTGCAATGCTCTTAAGCACGCTTTCGTAAGTCGGGAAGAAGGTCACTTGCTGATAGATATAAAACATAAAAGCGCAGAATACTTTAGACTTACAGTCGCCGATGATGGGATTGGGATTATGGACAAGGAAGCATCAAAAGGGTCGATCGGCTTGGAATTAGTATCTACACTTACAGAGCAGTTGCGCGGGACTATGGATGTTTTGGTCGGAAACGGAACCACATTTATCATTGACTTTAAAGAAATCTCAAAAGTGGCCTGATGGTATACAAAGTTTTGATAGTGGAAGATGAGCTGGTCATAGCCAAAGATATTAGGGATGTTCTCACGGCCAATGGATACGAGATTACCAATATTTGCAGCAATGTAGCCGACGCAAAATTGTCTCTGGAAGAAAACCTACCTGACCTTGTGCTCATCGACATCAATCTTCAAGGAGCCTTGGCAGGTACCGAAATCGGCAGGGCGCTTTTAGAAAAAGACCGAATACCGTTTTTATATATCAGCTCTTACATAGATAAAAAGACCATCGACGATGTGAAGGCCACCCGACCAATGGGTTATCTGGTAAAACCTTTTAAAAAAGCCGAGCTCATCATTTCAATCGAATTGGCCCTGAACAACCATCGATTGAAAAAAATCGACCCGAAAAGAAACGAAGAGATAATTACAAGCGAAGCTCCGTTCAGAATTCGGGAAACCATCAGCTACATCAATGATCATATTGAAGATAAACTTGAAGTTACTCACCTTGCCAGTATCGCTGGTATTGATGTTGCGCATTATTCACGATTATTTAAAAGGTACGTGGGTATTTCACCTTATCAATACATACTTCATCGAAAGATAGAACGAGCCGAAGCACTCTTGACCGTTTCAAATTATAAAATAAGTGATATCGCTTATGAACTTGGCTTTCAGAGTCACGCCAATTTTACCGCTGCCTTTCACAAAATCAATGGAAATACCCCGGAAGCTTTCAGAATTTCTCAACGTATTAAAAATCTGTAAGTTAATATCAAAAATCAATTATAAAAGTCATTTTTTCGATAGGCCTGGATACCCACTTAAATTAATTTCGTTGGAGATAATTTAAAAATCCAATAAAATGAAAAATCGATTGATCTTAAGTTCGATCCTACTGGCGCTCCTTTGCGGGCAAGCTGCCCTAGCCCAGCACAACGCGGGCAACAATGGCAAGGTGTTGATGTTGGTTTCCAATACTTCGGTCAGTGGCCAAACTGGTTGGCCCATTGGTGTATGGATGTCAGAATTGACCCATCCATATTGGGAATTTTCAGATGCTGGATACGCTGTGGACATCGTAAGTCCTGATGGTGGCGAAATTAAGTTTGACAGCTTTAGCGACCCCGAAGATGCCAGTGGCTATAGCGCATTCGACTATATCTCCTTGGGATTTAAAATGGATTCCACGAAAATGGCTTTGGTCAAAAACACGAAGAAACTATCTGATGTAAATCCAGATCAGTATAAAGCAATTTTTGTTTGTGGCGGTCAAGGTCCCATGTACACCCTCTATAACGACCCAAAAGTCCATCGCTTTTTTGCCGATTTCTATGAGACGGGAAAGCCAACTGCGGCCATTTGCCATGGAACCAGCATTCTTTTGAAAACGAAACTTTCCAATGGCAAGTACTTAGTGGAAGGCAGAAACTGGACAGGCTTTGCAAGTGCCGAAGAGCAATATGCCGACAATTACGTCGGGCAACAAATTCAACCCTTTCGCATCGAAGATGAAGCGGGAAAAATGAAGAATACCACTTTTTTGACCAGCAAACATATTTATGATTCTTTTGCGATCAAAGATGGAAACCTTATCACTGGCCAACAGCAAAATAGCGGCGCCGAGGCAGCACAACTTACCATTGAAGCAATTGAACAAGATGCAGGTCGATATCCAACCTATGTACTTGTGCATGGAGCATGGGCCGATGAAAGCGCTTGGGGTTTCGTGCGCAACGAGCTTGCAAAAAGTGCCAATGTGCAACTTGTAAACTTACCTGCGCATGGCGCGGATCCTACGGCTGCATCAACAGTTGCAATGAATGATTATGTTGAAATGGTCAAGAAGGAAATAGAATCGGCAAAGGGAAAAGTAATCTTGGTAGGGCATAGCATGGCCGGAATGGTTATTTCTCAGGTAGCGGAGAAAATCCCAAATAAAATTTCAAAACTCGTATACGTTTCTGCTTATTTGCCTAAGTCGGGCGATGACTTGCTGAGCCTTTCAAAAATGGATACCGAAAGTATGATTGGTCAGGAAGGTGCGATGGTGTTCTCAAAAGATAATACATCCGCCAAGCTGAGCGAAAAAATCTTGACCAGGGCGGTATGCGATGATTGTCCGGATTATATGAAAGACATCTTGATCAAGTATCATAGGGCGGAACCGACAAAGCCTTTGGGCGAAAAAGTTATATTGACAGCGTCCAACTTCGGAAGTGTCCCCAAATATTATATCCATACTACCAACGACAAAGCCGTTGGTTACAAACTGCAACAGCGTATGGTCAAAGCGAACGGCAACATCAAAAAAACCTATGAGATTGCATCGAGCCACTTACCATTTGCTGTGCAGCCAACCGAGTTTTTGAGAATACTGCAATCCATATAAAGGATTCTTTAGATGAAACTGTTTATCGCCTTTTTATTTTTCTTAGGAAGTGGTTTCCACGGTTGGTCGCAAATCAATGAAGGAGATACAGTAAGTTTGAGCTTAAACAGCCGATTTTCTGGAAATTACCAAAATGGCAATGTCAGCTTGTTCATCCTGCGCAGTTCGGTAAACTTTACCTTCAGAGCGCTGGGTTCATGGGTGATAAAATCGCAGAATTCGCAGCAATATCAGGAATTTTCTGGTTTTAAGGCCGACAACGATATTTTCAGTCAGAATTATATTTATTTTCATCCGGATCGTAAGATTTATCCGTTTGGCATTGCTTACATTTCCACCAATTTCAGACGTAGAATAATGCTCCGCAGTTTTTCTGGCGCGGGGATTACCTACAGGCCTGTTTCCACAGAAATGCATGTTCTGAAACTTGCCTTGAATGCGGTGTACGAGCGTTCCAGATTTGATACTGAAGCGTTCAATGAAGCCATTTACAACGATAGGGAAATTATTGATTTATGGCGCGCTACCCTATATCTCGGGGGCTGGAGCTATTTGCTCCAAAAGAAGATTAGATTTTCTTATGATGCATACTATCAACCAGCATTCAACGATAAGGAAAACTATAGGACGAAGCTGGATTTCAGGTTGGATTGCCCCGTGTACAAAGGGTTTTACTTCACTTCGGAGTATCAATACACGCACGAAAATGTAGTGCCTTTGGGAACCTTGGAAGACGATTCGATACTGACTTTCGGTTTTGGCTATAGCTTGAAAAGAAGTTGAAATTCTTTATTTATTGGCTAAATTCACATTCCGTAGAGCGCAGTTTGGATCGCCTATCCGATCACTGATTTTCAATTAATAAACAGAAATGAGAAAAATATTCATCACTGGGGCCACCGGAACTATCGGATCGGCCTTGCTGCCCAATCTCTTAGCATCCGGTATGGAAGTGACGGCACTTGCCAGAAACCCTGAGAAAATAGCACCACATAAGAACCTGAATGTGGTAAAAGGAGATTTGTCAAATCCCACCAGCTATGGCGAAAATCTAAATGATGTGGATGCTGCTTTTTTGCTCACATCGGGCACACCCGAAATGTTGAGACTGCAAACGGACTTCATAGCTACGTGCATTCAAAAAGAAGTGCCTTTTATTTTGAAGCAATCGGCTATGGGGGTGGGCAGCCAAAGCCATATTCAAATGTTTGAATGGCATCGGCAAATAGAAGTGCAACTTAAAGCGAGCGGAATATCCTATACTATAATCCAGCCCAATACTTTTACGCAAAACTTATTGGCGCATATAAACTCCATCCAGCAAGAAAATTTAATTTATGCGCCAACAGGAGAGGGGAAAGTGAGCTATATCGATGCCCGTGACATTGCGAAGGTAGCGACCAAGATTCTAGCTGATCCAGAGCCACACAAGAATAAAACCTATCGCTTGACCGGACGCGAAGCCCTATCCATGGGGCAGATCGCTGAAATAATTGGAAAGCTGATTGAAAAAGACGTCAATTTTATTTCAGTTACACCGAAACAAGGCAAAGAATCATTATTGGGTTTTGGGATGGAAGAGTGGTTGGTAGATGATATTACAGCTATAGCTATGCTTGCTGCTGAAGGAAAGGCGGCTGAAATTACAGATGATTATAAACTTATTACTGCAGATAGCCCCAAAACAGTAACGGTATCCTTGGCAGATTTTAGATCTGCCTTTACTGAGCGTGCTGGGACGAGCTGGTGAAATCGATCATACTGATGGTCTAGAACGTGTGAATTCTGAGAATCGAAAAGCTGAATGATCGTAAAAAGATATTTCCACCCTTTTAAAGTCTGGACCTACATAAGGTATGAAATGCTCTTTGTGATCTTCTGGTCTATTGCGGTCTGGGTGATATATTATCTTACAGGTCAGCGATCAATGGCCATCAATTTCACACCTATTGGCATCTTGGGTTCGGCATTGGCCATATTTGTCGCATTTCGTAATAATTCGGCCTATGGCAGATGGTGGGAGGCCAGCACTTTATGGAATGGGATTTTAAATTCGAGCCGCGTGTTTGCCCGGTTGGTGGTTACCTTTGCCGATAGCCACGCGCATCAACCACTATATGATCAACAGCGAAGCGATACATTCAAAAAATCCTTGATCTATAAACAAATTGCTTGGGTAAACGCTCTGCGATTTCAGTTGCGGAAGCAGAATATTGCAGAAGAATTGGAAACATGGCTGGACTGGGAATCGCATCAGGCGACCGTTTCAAAGGAGCATAAACCAAACGCCATCCAGCTGCTCATGGGTCAGGAAATTTATAAGGCTATGGCCAATGGGACAATTGCAGGCTTTGATAGTTTTCAAATGGAAGGTCAGTTATTGGCCTTGACAAATTATATGGGGGGCACTGAGAAACTTAAATACACGCCGTTGCCGCGACAATACGATTTTTTCACTCGCGTATTTGTCCTTTTATTCGCATTATTGCTCCCTTTTGGGATGTTGGGTTTTTTTTATGCTCCAGAGTCCAATTATTTATCTTGGCTTATAATTCCAATGTCAATAATTATTACAGGAGTATTCGTTATAATGGAGCGCACGGGGGCAGCTATAGAAAATCCCTTTGAAAATAAAGTGACCGATGTACCAATAAGTTTTATCTGTAATATGGTAGAGCGGGATCTGAAAGAAATATTGGGTGAAACCGATCTTCCTGAAATAATGGAACCCAAGGATGGATACTTGTTTTAATAGACCGAAAGATGAAAATAGCTATAATTGGAACAGGTAATGTAGGCAGTGCACTGGCTTCTGCAATTTCCAAAGCAGGGCACACGATTTTTTTAGGCGTCCGAAACAAAAGTGATTTTAAAGGAAAGCATCTATTGAGCAATCCGAACATTCAAGTTTTTTCAATTCCTGAAGCATCTTCAAAAGCTGAGGTCATTATTTTGGCAGTCCCTTCCGCGGCAGCAATTTCCGTTGCGCATTCGCTTGGTGTTGTGAAAGGCAAGGTGTTAATCGATACTATGAATTTGATGAAGCAAGGCAGCCTTGGGAATTTTACCAATACAACTGACGCCATACTTGCGAATACTGACACGCTGGACGTCGTAAAATGCTTCAATACCACAGGCAACAATAACATGCAAAACCCGCTTTACGATGGCACCGCTATCGATGCTTTTGTAGCCGGCGACAGCGAGAAAGGGAAATCAATTGCCAAGCAATTGGCAGAAGATACCGGCTTTGCACAATGCTACGATATTGGAGGAAATGAGAAGTTTGAGATGATGGAACAGTTTGCCAAATTTTGGATCACACTGGCGGGCCGTCAGAAACATGGAAGGGAGATTGGGTTTAAGTTGTTGGGCCGATAGCTTGCTTAAGTCATTTCTTTTAAGCATTATTTTATCCATACCATGAAACAACTCACGTATATAAAAACAAATACCCTCAACTGGGAAAGCGTTGTAGAGCCAAGCATTGAGCTCCCAACAGATGCCCTAGTTCGCCCATTTATCGCAGCTCGATGCGATCTGGACGCTGCATTTCTACATACAAATGTTTTCGAAAGGTATACCATCGGCCGCTTTCTAGGACTAACCGACAAAAGTATCCCTGATTTTGTCAGAAAGGATTTGTTCAAAGGCCCTTTTCCTTTCGGGCATGAGTGTATTGCAGAAATTTTAGCTTTGGGCAGGGATATCAGGGGTTTCCGTATTGGTCAAAAAGTGGTCATTCCATTTCAGATTTCATGTGGGGAATGTGATGTCTGTAATTCTGGGCTTACAAGCCAATGTGAGGTTACCAGTAGCTTTAATATGTTCAGCGGTATAGGAAAGCACATCGACAAAGGCGGTACATTTTCAGATGTACTGAAAATTCCGTTTGCACAAAATATGCTCATTCCTATCCCGGAAGAAATAAATTTGGACGGCTTGGGCAGCGCCAGTGATAATTTGCCAGATGCATGGAGTCGTGTTGCGCCTTTCCTTTTGAATGACCCTGGGCGAAAGGTCTTGGTGATCGGTGGCTCTGCCAATAGTATTGGGCTCTATGCCGCTTATTTTGCGCAGGCTATGCAGGCCGAAGTAGATTATATTGACCTTTCGGAAGAGAGAATCAAAATCGCCTATAAAATTGGGATCAATGCCATTCAAAAAGATTTCAAAATACATGAAGGCAAATACGATCTGGTTGTAAACGCAAGCAATTCAACGAAGGCCGTTAAGTTGGGAATTAAATGGCTCAGGCCTGGCGGTGTTTTGTCTTCGGCAAATATCTATTTCAATAAGTCCGTAGGAGTTCCATTCTTTCAGCTTTACGCCAAAAATATCAAGCTTGTGACCGGGCTGGCCAACCCTATGAAAGATATCCCGGCAATGCTTGATTTTATCAAAAAAACAGGGATGAAACCAGAGCTCATTACTACGCATATTGGCAGTTGGGAAGATGCTGATAAGGATCTGCTAATTCGCACAACAAAGGTGATTTTAAAGCGCGAGCCAATAATTAATTGATAGATCCGGAACGGACAAGTTTGCTAGGAATTCCTGAAGAATTAAATCTGGAAATACTTCTTAAAACCACCTTTTACGGCATGAAAGCGATTGTGAGTAGCGGTGGGAGCTTTGATTATTTTATGATTTCGGTACCTATGTTTCGTATAGCTTCTCTGACTTCTGGTTCGAGTTCCAAAAATCCTTTTTGATCATCTGAATCAAAATGCCCCGGTAATAGGTATGAAATCAATGCTACCACATCTGCTTCGCGCTTTGAAAGTTGAAAGTAGCTCTGCGCCATTGGAATCAACACGGACTGCTCATAACCAGCATCTTCATAGAGTTCTATCCATTGCGATTCCATGATTATTACTAGGTTTTGCGACGGGTTTGTACGTAAAGCTTTCAATTCGGAAATATGCTGTAGGTATTCGGTATCTGTATTCGGTTGGAGCACTCCATATTTATCAAATCCTATCCAATCTATATCGTCGGTAATCTCCAAACTTTGGATTGCAGTATACGCTTCGATCACCATTATTGGAATTGTCGGGTACGCATCTTTCACGTGAGCTGCCACAGTGGCTAGATCAGCCATGGCCATATCATTCCATGCAGGCTCATCGGCAATATAGAAGGCTGCGATTTTTTCTAAAGGCAAATCTAGGTTGGCACTTACCCAAATTTTAAATAGTTCAGCGTAATTTTCATTTAAGTAATATTTCACGCCAGTGGAAGAAGCAGGATCAGGGATGCTCTCAATGAAAATACCCGCTATATTTAGAATAACTTGATTATTACCTTCGGTATTTGCAACGATGCGATTATGGATATTTGAAAAATCGAAAATGCACATATCCACTAAGTTCACAAAGCTGTCCACCTCGCTCAATAGATTCTCTTCACAATCGGTCACGGCAAAGCCGAAATACTTTATCGAGTGATTTTTATCAGCCATTGGGCTGCTTTCTTTTTTGCATGAATGCAATATTTGGAACAGGCTTATCACAAGGAGTAATTGTAGGTGGCCTATGCTAATCTGCCTTCTTTTCTTGTGCATTGCGGCTCTGGATTTTTGAAGGTTTAAAATTTGGTTGCTTGGTTGGGTTTTCATGATACGTTAAAGGTATGAAAGCAGGTGATACCATTTTGATTTTTCAGTTCGGGACTTGCCGTATCGTGGTTGATGGATATTAAATCAAGTGATGGATATCTTATTCTCAGATACTTCCTAGTTAATGCGCTGCCAGAACGCAGGTCGTCCTGTCATTCAGAACGGAGTGAAGAATCCCTATACCGGTGATTGGTTTTTGGTGATTAGTTAGTGTCTGTCGATAGAGTCCGCTATCTGCCTTGCAATTGTTTTAAAAACAGTCGTCCCGCTCGAGCGGGACTCCTTGATTTTTAGAACTGCGCGCGCGTGGCTATCGAACTCTTTGATCCAGCCACCCGACTGTATTGACAGACTAGTTAATGCGCTGCCAGAACGCAGGTCGCCTTGTCATTCAGAACGGAGTGAAGAATCTCTGTCCCCGTGATTGGTTAACAGCGTTGCCAGAATGCAGGTCGTCCTGTCATTCAGAACGGAGTGAAGAATCCCTATACCGGTGATTGGTTTTTGGTGATTAGTTAGTGTCTGTCGATAGAGTCCGCTATCTGCCTTGCACTTGTTCTAAAAACAGAAGTCCCGCTCGAGCGGGACTCCTTGATTTTTGGAACTGCGCGCGCGTGTGGCTATCGAACTCTTTGATCCAGCCACCCGACTGTATTGACAGACTAGTTAATGCGCTGCCAGAACGCAGGTCGCCTTGTCATTCAGAACGGAGTGAAGAATCTCTGTCCCCGTGATTGGTTAACAGCGTTGCCAGAATGCAGGTCGTCCTGTCATTCAGAACGGAGTGAAGAATCCCTATACCGGTGATTGGTTTTTGGTGATTAGTTAGTGTCTGTCGATAGAGTCCGCTATCTGCCTTGCACTTGTTCCAAAAACAGTCGTCCCGCTCGAGCGGGACTCCTTGATTTTTAGAACTGCGCGCGCGTGGCTATCGAACTCTTTGATCCAACCACCCGACTGTATTGACAGACTAGTTAATGCGCTGCCAGAACGCAGGTCGCCTTGTCATTCAGAACGGAGTGAAGAATCTCTGTCCCCGTGATTGGTTAACAGCGTTGCCAGAATGCAGGTCGTCCTGTCATTCAGAACGGAGTGAAGAATCCCTATACCGGTGATTGGTTTTTGGTGATTAGTTAGTGTCTGTCGATAGAGTCCGCTATCTGCCTTGCACTTGTTCCAAAAACAGTCGTCCCGCTCGAGCGGGACTACTTGATTTTTAGTACTGCGTGGGCGTTGCTATCGAACTCTTTGATCCAACCACCCGACTGTATTGACGGACTCTGTATAGATGCCAGCTTTCTACACCGCAATTTAAAAAGAGATCCCTTAGTCTCCGAAATTCCGTATTTCTTATGAATCGATAAACCAAAAAACCCCATCCCGATTCAGTTCGGGATGGGGTTTTCGCTTACTTCTAAACGGTTGTTTTCGATTATTTGGCTATCATGAACTTCTCCATGATCGTGGTATCCATTGTGGTCAAGCGATAGATGTATACACCATTCGGCAGGGCAGCACCATCAAAGTTCAGGCGGTATTCCTGACCTTCCTGTGCCACCTGGTTGAACAGTGTGGTCACATTGCGGCCGTTCATATCGAAGACTGCAACGGTGGTACGTGTGGTCTGCGCAGTGGTGAACACTACGTTTGACACGCCCTGGGTCGGGTTCGGGTAAGAAGCAAGTACAGATGTACCTGAATCGCCATTGGTACGTAGACCTTCCTGGTCTTCGTCGTCCCCTTCGCCATCTTCACAGTTGTACACGGCTATCACACCATCCACATCATAGCCATCGAGGCTGGCAGTGGAAGCTGCATTGGTGATGCGCACCTGGGTGACGTATGCAAGGCCGGAAGTGCTGATGTCAACACCACCGTCACGGCATATTGTCCCCACGTTCACGAAGGCACCGCCATCCTGCGACACCGCGATCACGGCACGCTCATCGCCTGCACCAGAACAAACATCACCAGAGAACGAAGTCTCGAAGATCAGGATGTCATCGCCAGGGCCATCGGTCACCTGACCGCTGAACCCAAGGGTAAGGCTTCCGCCAACACCGAGCGATACGAAGCCACCGGCCGCGTTGCCCTGGTCCGGGGCACCGAGTGCCACGTTGGGGTTGTTGCGGTCTGCAGCTATGGCAGCGCCATCGGTCTGCAGTCCCGGGCTGTATGCCACAAGCTCGGAAGCGTAGCAAGAACCGGTCTCCACGAGCGGGGCAGGGCCACAACCGTTCAAGGTCATGATACCATCAAGGTCGTACCCGTCATCGGATATGGATCCGATCGGTGTATTGTCCACCAACCGCACTGCGATGATAGACGTGAACCCCTGACCGGCAGCATCGATATCGAATGTGGCGTTCTCGTTGGTCTCTGCAGTACCTACAGAGAAGAAGTTCACACCGTCCTGCGATACGAACACTTCGGCAGACTCTGGGTAGGTGGCGAAGGTATTGTTACCAAAGGTGGTCTCACGTACCAGGATGTCATCGCCAGGGCCATTGATGGCAGAGCCACCGGTGAAGCCGAGCGTGATCTGGCCACCGTAACCGAGGGACACGAAGTTGAACGTCATGTCGCCCTGTGGGGCACCAACAGCCTGAAGCGGGTTGGTGCGCAATGGGTCAACAAGCGGAGTCCCATCTGCACGTGTTCCGGGGATGTACTCAAGGAGCTCATCACCTTCGGCGGCATAGCACGGCGCATTGTCCGGGATATTGTCGCCACAGCCGGCAGCAAGGTCACCGTCAAAAGACGTGAACGGCTCGCCGTCGAGCACAAGGTCGAAGGCCACGCCATTGGCTGTGCCGTCGGCATTGAGGCCTGTGAGCTGTCCCGCGTTCTTGGCAGAGTAGAGCAGGTTGCCGCTCTCCATGATGGCAAGGCCTGTAACGACCGCAGAGACTGTCCCGATCTGGCCGGCCATTCCCGGGTTGATCTGGAAGAGCTTGCCACCGCTCGCACGTGAAGCAAGGTAGGCGATGCCCGAAGTGGAACTGAAGGCAAGGTCACCACCGCTCACTGCGGCAGAAGTGTAGAGCGAACTGGTACCGTCGGCGTTCACCGAGCGCACCATGTTGGAGTCATCGTCACCGAGCACCAGCTTGTCGTCTGCATTGAAGGCAGCGGCAGTCACTTTGGTGAGCGGCAGGTCGAGCGTGGTCTCGGCGCTCATGGCACCGTCCACGACAGATACATCGAGTGTGGCAAAAGAACCGCCCACCGAGCGCACCACATAGAGAAGGCCTTCGCCCACGTTGAACGCGATGTGCGCTTCGTAGTCAAGGGTCTTGAGCAGTGAAAGGTTGGCATCGCCACCAGCGATGGTGACACTGTAGATGGAAGTAACGCTCTCGGCGCTCACATCGGCCATGTAGTATACGAAGTTGTTGCAGTCGGTCACTACCACGGGGGTACCTTCACAACCACAGTCATCGGTCACCACGTCATTCTCCGTGTCGGCATCGCCGTCGTCACAGGGATCGCCAATGTTGGCTCCCAGTTCTTCACAGTCGAAGACCACGTTGCAGTTCTCGCGGAGCACTTCAATTGAATTGGAAAGCTCGAAGCAACCGGTAAGGTCGGCAGCGTTCACATCATCGCCAGCGGCGAAAGAAGCGGCGGCGGCTGCAACATTGCTGTTGTCGGCTTCAAAGCTCAGGAACCAGATCAGGCAGTTGCCCGCACCGGCATCGTCAAAGTTGATACCTGCGACATCGGCAGCCGTGGCGGGAAGGCCAAGAAGGTTGCCATCGGCATCGGTCACCACCCAAGTGGCACCGTATCCTTCCGGGGCATCGGGAGCGGTAGCGAAAGCTACGGACACGTTGCTCGGATCGTTGTCATCCACACATACGCTTACAGAAGTTGAACCATCTGCAAATTCGATTGCTCCGCCATCGGCTTCGCATTCGAACACTGGTGTACCGATACATTCGCAATCTTCGGTGACGGTATCGTTTTCTGTAGAATCGTCTCCGTCGTCACAAGCATCACCGATATTGGCTTCAAGCTCTTCGCAGTCGAATACTACTTCACAGGCATTTTGGCTCAAGGTACCATCGGGAAGAATATAATTCCACGGCCCGAAGGTTCCGTTGGTTGTGGTTTCATCGGCATCATTGGCAAATTGATATATAGGCCAGCCATTGATTAAGATCACACCATCTTCATTGGTAGTAACCATAGCAGTGATGGCAGGGTCAATAGTCAAGGAACCCACCGAGATTACATACGGCCAGCTAGAGCCTGTATAGGTTGGGATACCATTGGCATTATCTGGTATGAAAGTGTAAACGGTACGTGTCGCGGCTGTAGCCGTTCCACCATCATTCAGGCCTTCCTGTGCACCAGTAACTTGTATTACGAAAGCTCCGCACTCGAGCTCAAGCAAGCTGAGGTCGGTTGAGTTGCAGGTAGGGTAATTTTGATCGAGTATGGTTGCAGAGCAAGCTTCGGCTGCTGAGCCAAGTGCAAAGGACACGTCTACATTCACTCCAAATTGTGCAAGCGTAATAAGGAAATCAACGGAACCACCATCTACAGGTATTGCTACCATGATTACTGCATCATCAATATCTTCTGATTCATAATCGATAGAAACCGCAAGTTCTGTTTCTTGATTTGGATTGATGATGCCTAGGCTTACGGCAAGCTCGGGCGCAGTGTCCACGCAAGGATCGGATGATGATGTAAAGCTGACCACTTCTATCGAACAAGCTTCAGTATCTACATCACAATTGCAATCTTCTCCATACACCCCTGCTTGACCGGCGGCATTCGTACATGGCGTTCCTGGGAGGGCATCACCATTTGGCACTCCTTCGCAGTCGAGGCAGGTTAAGTTATCATTCGCGGGATTGGCATCGCATACCCCGCAGTCATCGATGGTAGCGCTTCCGCCAAATGTTCCGGCGCAATCCTGTTCACATGGCGCGAGGGTAACACCCGTCATTACGGTCAGGGCACAGGTGCTTTCTTCAGTGAAATTTGCGTTGAAAATCACAGCTCCTTCGCCCAGCTGAAAGTCGAACGTCTGAGGACTGCCTGTGATCGCAAATTCATCTCCGTTCACTTCGATAAATCCGCTAGATGGGGCATTGGCATAAGCCAATACCAAGCTTGCTGAATAAAGACCTGATGCTGCATCGCAGGAAGGAGCTACATTAAAGCTCACTGCACTCAAGCTGCACACTTGGGGCACACATTCTGGGTTCTGAGCAATAGTCCCGTTGGCAGTTGCTTCTTCGCCGTTGGCATCGGTCGCGGTCACGGTGTATGTACCGGGAGCTGCTACCAAGGTTTGTCCTACGAAGCCCGTGCTCCAGCTATAGGTATATGGCTCGGCTCCGTTGCTGGCATTTGCTGTAAGGCTACCTTCGTCATCGGCTTCACAGAATGCTTCTGTGCTTATCGCTAGGTCGAAGGTGCTCAATGGAGCCGATGCAAAGTTATCAGCATAGTTGAACTCAATTTCAGATGCATTGACTATTTCACCGAGGAGCAATGTGTTATTATCGAGCACCGTCCAAGTGAGTGAAATATCCTGACTTCCGCCGGCCACGATAGAGACTGGAACACTTCCTATCTGCACTTCATTGCCCCCGTTATTGATGTATTTGAAAAGTACATCGGCATCCACGTCAAGGTCTCCATTATTACCTATGGTGGCATCAATGCTGATTTCATCGCCGATAGCCGGCGAAGGATCGCTTGGTATGAATGCATCGAAGAAAAGATTGGCCGCAGAGCCTACCACTATAGCGCGGGTAGCTTCATTGTTAAGCTCGTTGGTCT
Organism: uncultured Cryomorphaceae bacterium; assembly: GCA_963836915.1. GTDB lineage: Bacteria > Bacteroidota > Bacteroidia > Flavobacteriales_D > Cryomorphaceae > Cryomorpha. Next base: position 3,879,819 of record CAWILH010000002.1, read on the forward strand.
CTTCTATTTCACTATTTGAATCGATGATAGCCCGCACGATATGCGACCCACCCAGATTGGTGGCATAAGGCATCGGGAATGCAATGGTATTGTTCTGACCATTGATCAATCCTGGCACGTTCTCAACCACACTAAAAGGAATCTCGTCAATGAATATTGCCAGATCCATTTCGTCATCAATATTCGATACTCCGATATTCTCATACGTGATGTCAAAGAAGGTAGACTCTCCCAAGTCCGGGTTGAGAAGGGTAGGATTGATGAATTCTGACAGCACGCGCATATCGGGAAGGCTGGATACCTGCACATCCCTTACCAAAACATTATTTGATTCGTTGCACTCGCTGTATTCACCATCGGGATCGGCGGTAATGGTAAAGGTGTAGGTGCCGATCTGATTGAATATATAATTGGTAGGAAGCACGGCCACATAAGGACAGCCACAGGTCTGATTTACATTCTGAACGATCGCATCGCCAAGGAGTGCTGTGCCATCAATTCCAGGACCGGATATTTCAAAGCGCACCTTTACTTCAGATGCCTTGTACAAGAAGTTATTATCGAGTCCTACCGATAGGTTTACGATTGAGAATGGAATATATGTCCTATTCCAGAAATTTGTACCGCACTTGGGCACGGCAGCAAAATCCCAACAGAGCGAATCGGAATATTGATTATTGCTCTCAGAAAATTCAGTGATCTCATCTGCCGGATCGACTATCGCAGCAAGCAGCGCGGTGCCAGAAGGTACCGATGGTGCTGATGTGCTGAATTCTACCGTTTCGCTCGGAGCGATATCTTGGTCATAGGTCAGTTCATAGATTTCGCCATTGCTCAATGTAAAGTTGAAAGCAATCGGAGCGAGCGCCGTGGCATTCCCAATGTTTCTTACCATCGCAGTATAAGTCACGGTACCGGGATTCTCAGGATCTACAGGATCCACTTCGAGCTTACCACAAGTCAATACCTGCAAGTCTGGCTTACATTCTACGATCTGATAGGCATAGTTTCCAATATTATTGGCTTCGGAAATTTCGGTCACCTGGCCGTTTGGCAAAGGCACGTCAACTCTTAATTGAAAGGTATAGCTTCCAAGATCTGCAAAAACATAAGGAACGGTGATGGATTGGGTCTGGTTGGGATTCAGATTTGCCATCGTTCCAGTTGCAGTTTCCTGCAAAATAGCATCGTATAGAATATCGATTTCATAATCGAATTCGCCGGAAGGCACATAACCCGAATTGCGAATTCCGAATGAAGGGTTTTGTGGATTATTACAGAGGAATGCGCTTCCGCTAGGCCCATTTGTAGCCACTAAATCTGGAAGGGCAGGAACGACTTGCACCGAACGACATCTATAATTGTTCCCTTCGCTTTGTTCTTCTACAATAAATTCAGAATCAGCGTATCCGCAGATAGAATAGCTGCCTATTTGATCAAAACTGACATCCGTAAAATTGAAGGTAAATGATTCTCCAACAGCTAGCGGCGGCACCATCTGGTCGGCGAGCATGGGCGAGCCACCAGTTTGCGAAACATCCAGCAAGGTGGCCACCGTTACATCAAGGCATCCAATATTGGTCACGGTAATACTACCATCAATGGTCTCGCCTACAAATATTTGGTTGTCGCTTAGAAATACTTGCGTGCTTAGGTCGGGAAGGCATACGGGCTCTACGATCTCAAAGGTCACAGTAAAGGTTCCCGATAGGGTAAAGTCGGTGATTTCACCTGTCACGGTATAAACCCCAGGTGTAGTTGGCGCCACCACGCCAAGACTGAAATATCCTTGGCTATTGGTGGTAGTGGTGTAGGAAGCGCCGGTCTCATCTATTCCAAAACTAACTGAGGCTCCGGCCACGCTTGGATCTTCGAGTTCAATGGCCGTACCTTCATAAACCGCAAATCCAGAAATATTTACCGAAGCTGATGTAGCCGCAGCTTGTATGGTAGGGCTGGCATTTGGATCGACCACAATGGTTCCGGGTACTTCAAAGTCGCCATTTACGTAAGGCCGAACGGCGGTATTGTCGAGCTCGTTGGTTTCTAATATCACGTTGGTATTATCAACGAATACTTTCATAGGCACCCAAGCCGGATCTTCGGGAGTGCTTATCAACCACGACACTGAAGTCTCATCGCCCGCACCAAGGAAGGGAACGGTAATGTTTGGGAAGCTCTCGTTTGGATCGTATTGGCTGCTCAAGCCTACAGAGAAATCTACGGCGGGAAGATCGGATACATTTCTGAAAACCGCTGTCACGGTGATCTCCGAATCCACATCGGGATTTATATCGCTGAAGGTGATATCATCGGCAAAAATCTCTAGATCGGGCTCGGTAAGGACATCGGGTTGGTCAAAGGGGCCTATCTCTGTAAGGCATCCATTGGCCAAAGCCTGAACGCTCAGCTCATAATTCGTTCCGGAAACCAATGAATTGATACTCCCAATATAGGTTTTACCATCCACAGTGTTCAGGTCGCTGGCATCTGCTGGGGTGAGCAAGATCGCGCGGTCGTTTGCATTATTGAACACGCCATTGCCTTCATAATCGAGCAGGGCACGCGGATATCCCAATGGTGGCAAGGCTCCTGTGGCATCGGTAAAGACCACGGAAAATTGGAAACTGGTTGATGGGCTGCCGATAAGTGGCGAGATGACCGAATTTACAAATGCTCCTGTTCCCGTAAAGGTCAAGGTTTGTGCACCGGGATTGATGGCTGCATTGGTATCGTCGCAGTCATCCGCATTGTCGGCATAGCCATCTGGCTCTGTGCATTGCTCTAGGGTCATTTCATCTGTTCCGAATCCATCTCCATCGGCATCTACATACCAGATTTGAGAAGTAGTGATGGTCGCATCCAGCGGGTCACAGTCATCGGCATTTACCAAACCATCCCCATCAATATCATCATCGCAAATATCGCCTTCACCGTCCATGTCGAGGTCTTCTTGACTGGGATTTATTGAAGCAATACAGTTATCTACATCGTCGCAGATCCCGTCATTGTCGGTATCGACCACTGTTCCGCCAAGATCTCCATTACAGTCGGGAATCAGGCATTCGCAATTTACCACAGTTCCTTCATTATTGGTGCCACATGCGTCGCCATTGTTGAGTCCAAGGTCAGGACAGTCTAGTCCAGGGCTACAACTTGGAGCTGCTCCCGTAATTACAAGATCGCATAAACCACTGGTTATCGACAATCCCCAGCAGTCGGCGCTTTCATTTGCGGTAAGCACGATGGTACCTGTGAAGTTAGTGGCCGGATCATCACCAGAAATGATAATGTCTGCGTTATCGCAGATGCCAATTCCGGTGACAGAAAGAGTGGCTCCAGGTGCACTGCCCGAATAAAATATGGTAACGGTATAGTCATCATCTCCTGCGGTCGATTCTGAGCAGGTCACTACCGGAGTTCCCAGAGTCAAATTGCACTCTTCAACACATTCGCAGTTTACGACAGTTCCGTTCGTCCCACAATTATCACCATTTTCTAGGTTGGCGAGCAGGGGGCAGGGGTCGTTATCATCGCAACTGCCATCGCTATCAGTATCACCACCCAGCGCTGCGCAGGGATCGGTACCGGCTATAAGTTCAATCGTATTGGTGGTTATCTGGCAGCCATTGGCATCGGTCACTGTAAAGAAATAGGTTCCGGCGTTGCGGTTTGAAACGAGCGTGGAGGTATTGGCCGTATTTCCAGAAGTGATATTGCTTCCGTCACGATTTACCGTATAGGTGTAATTTGGGTTACCACCTATAATCGAAAGGGAGATCTCTCCATCATTTGCTCCAAGAGCACTCGGCTGACCTGCTACGGCGATAGAAGCGGTGAGCAATTCAGGGTCTTCAAGCGTTACAGGGCCAGCGGTATATTCTGCGCCTGTTGCATCCGTTACTGCAAGGTTATACGTAGCTGGGCCTAGATCATTGAGTATGAGCTGGCTTCCACTGAAGGTTAAGGTTCCGTTGCGATCAAAAGAATCATCGTCGGCATCGAGTACATACGTATATGGTGGAATTCCATTGGTAGCTACAATCCGCAGGCGACCGTCTTCATCTCCATTGCACGTAATATTATCAAACTCGGTGAATTGTAGCGTTACGAGCGCATAATCATTGATCTGAATACTGGCATCTTCGGTACATCCATTGGCATCGGTAAATTCAAAATTATAGGTTCCAGCGCCAAGGTTTTCAATCAACGTGCTTGAACCTGAAGATAGGATGCTCCCAGCGGTAGGGCTGCCACCAGCAGAGAAACTATAATCGAAAGGAGCCACGCCGCCAGCTATCGAAATGGATATAGCTGCTTCGGTCCCATCTACCGTCTCTACCGGACTATCTAGTGTTAGGGTAGCATTAAAAGCTGGAGTGGGCTGTGTAATGGCAATATTGGCAATAGCCACACCATCGTCAGCGTCAGAAATATTGATGGTATAATTTCCTGCGGGCAGGTTTGATTCTGTAGCGGTCGCTGATGCGTTTGCAATCGATCCTGTTCGGTTAAGCGAAGCAGTATTGGTGAGTGTATAGCTGTAAGGGCCGGTACCGCCAGAAACGGAAATTTCTATTTCTCCTGTGCTCTGGCCATTGCATGCGATATCGAAGCCGTTGATGTCGGTGGTCGATTCAAGAATTGCCGTGAAGCTGCTCGTGCCTGGAGCCGGAATATTGAATTGGGCCAGGTTTGAATTCGCATAATTGGCACCAATTATTGAAAAGAATCCACCTGCGTATACTTTCTCATCAAAATAGCGCACTGCCAATGCAGTACTATTCAGTTCGGGAGCGAAGTTGAACAGGTTTTCACCGGTGTTTTTATCGAGAAGGACAAGGCGCGATATAGCATCGCCATCCAAGGTGGTAAAACTCCCTGCTGCAAAGAGGTAGTTTTCGGTTATGTCTATGTCAAGCACGGTGCTGTTGAGTGCTGGAGCCCAAGTATTTAAGCTGGCGTCGATGGTGCTTAGAGCTGCCAGTCTCTGCCGGGTGGCACCGCCAATATTTGAAAAAGAGCCACCAGCGTACAGCAATGTTCCATCCAATCTTAGCGTTTCAACAGTTGAGTTGGCCAAACCATCAAAGCTGGTCAATGCTCCAGTTGTTGTATTGGCTGCGGCCAATCTACCCCGGCTCGAGCCATTTACCGTGCTAAATGAGCCACCGAAATAAACGATTCCGCCACCTATTTCTATGGTGTTTACAGCGCTATTGGTTGGCAGATCAAATGGATTGAGCATACCAGTGCTTATTTGTACGGAAGCAAGGTTGGAACGGGTCGATCCGCTCACCGAATTGAATGAACCACCGATGTACAGATTACCGCCATCTACATGCATGGCGTTTACGGTGCTTCCGCTTATATTTGGATCAAAGGCAGTAAGGGTACCGTCGGCTTTTGAGAAGGCCGCCACCCTGTTTCTTGTCACATCGCCAGCGCTTGAGAAAGAACCACCAACAAAAATGTTTTCATCGTCAAATGCTATTGCACGAACGGTTCCATTGATGGTGGCATCTTCACCGAATAGTAAAACTTCATCGTTGCTGAGGTCAATGGCGGCTATATGCTGTCTCATCAGGGTTTTTCCCAATGTGAAATTTCCACCAAAGCTGAGTGAACTGCCATCTGTGGCTATATGGTTTACCGTAGAATTGAATGCGGGATCAAAATCGGTCAGCGTACCGGTGGTAATATCGAAAGCTGCACCGCGCAATCTATCGTTGCCACCCACTTCCGTGAACGATCCAACCACGTAAAGGTCATCACCTACGATTTCGAGGTCATTGACTGTCGTATTGATGTTGGCTGAGAAGGGATTCAGAACACCTGTCGTTTTATTTAAGGAAGCGACGCGCTGTCTGCTTTCCCCGCTAATATTCGTAAAGGTTCCACCTATGAAAAGGTCATTATCTTTAATCTCCAGTGCATTGATTGTTCCATTAATAGAAACGTCGAGCAATATTGAAGGCTCGCCAGTCTCTACATCAAACGCAATAAGATCATTCGAATTAAAGAAGTTTGACACGGTAAAGCTTCCGCCAATGAGAACGCGTTCCATGGATGGGGCTATAACTTCTACCGTACTGTTAAAATTTGGGTTCCAGTCTGATAGCGAAGCTGTTCCGAGATCATATAATGCTGCGCGACCACGTGGTAGTCCGGATACATCTGTAAAAGACCCTCCAAAATAAAGATCATCCCCCAATTTACCGATGGAGTTTACAGTAGAATTGATGGTGAGAGAAAGGGGCATAACCGTTTCAGTGCTTAGGTTATACTGCGCCAAGCGCTGTCGGGGCTGCCCGTCAAAAGTGGTGAAAGATCCACCAGCATAGAGCATATTTCCTTCAAGCAGGAGGGTATTGATGGTTCCATTTATATTTGTTGATAGAACATTGTCAAGCAGATTTTCCTGTGGATCATACACAGCAAGTCCGCCGGTATCATTGGTTTTGGAGTAGGTAAATGACCCAGTCGCCAGAATGTCCGAACCATCTATCGCGATATTTTCCACCGTACCATTAAACGATGGATCCCAATCTGTAAGTGCCCCTGTACTGATCGTAACGGCCGCAGCCCTTTGTCGACCGGTGGTATTCACTTCAGTAAAGCTTCCGCCAAAATAGAGGGTGGTTCCGTCGACCTTGAGAGAATTAACGGTACTATTTAGGGTTGGATTCAAAGCGGTCAAGCTACCGTCACTGAGAGCGATGCCTGCTATTCGGCGGCTCTGTCCTGCCACAGTGGTAAAGCTTCCGCCAATGTATAGCGTACTTCCGCTAAGCTCCATATCATTGATTGTAGAGTTTATTCCATCTACGCTAAAATCTGTAAAGTCGGCTGTGTTGAGGTCAAACTCCGCAAGTCGACCACGCTGTATTTCGTTCACACTACTGTGCGACCCACCTACCAAAAGGTCGGAACCGACATAAGCTATCGTAGATATGGTGCTATTAAAATCGATGGTGCGAGCCGTAGGTGCTCCCGTACTTGCAGTCACTTCTATAAAGCGTGCACGGCTATTGCCATCTACAAGGGTAAAAGTCCCTCCGATTGCGAGGTTCGTTCCACTTACTGCCAAGGCATTCACGCTACCGTTTTCTATGCTGATAGTTAGGGGGTTCAATGCACCGGTAGTTGTATTAAGCGAAGCAAACCTATTTCGTGCATTTCCATTTATAGATGTGAATGAACCCCCAATATATAGGGTTGAACCATCTATTAAAAATGTTTCTACGGTCGAGTTGATTGAGCCGGCATCGAAGCTGGTAAGTGCTCCCGTACTTGGGTTAAGAGCGGCCATTCGTTGTTTTGCTACCCCGCCTATGGTGGTGAATGAGCCAGATATGTAGACGTTTCCATTGCTCACGGTCATTGCATTCACTGTGGAGTTGGCATCTGGATTCCACGGTAAAACTGCCCCATCTGTTCCGACTGCAGCGAGTCTATTTCGGGTTTCAGTACCTATAGTAGTAAAGCTTCCGCCAAAATAAAGGGTGCTTCCGCTAAATGCCAGCGCATTTACGGTCGAGTTTGGATTGGGAGTGAAGTCGGTGTCGACCGCCCCAGTGGTCGCATTTAACTTAGCAAGCCTTTGGATGCCGGCCCCGTCTACCGTTGAAAAGGAACCCGCTGCATATAGGTCGTTCCCATTGAGCAGTATCTTTTCTACGGTGCTGTTTATATTAGTAGAAAAATCGGTGTCCAAGGTTCCATCACTCAAAAAGTGAGCGATGCGACTCGTATTTTGTCCATCTACTTGAGTGAAACTACCTGCTGCGTAGTAGCCTCCGTTTCCATCGGGTATTACATCATTGATCGGGCTATTTGGATTTAGCTGACTGAAATCCGGAACGCTAGCCCCACCGCTAAACTTAGATAGGTATAAATCGCGGAAGCCTACGCTAGAGTATGATCCCGAGATGAAAATATCGCTTCCGTTTGATTCAATGTCGGTAACGGTGCTATTGGGCGATCTAGTGGGGTATACAAGACCTGTGTTTTTCGAAAGACTTGCAAAGTATTGAGAGTTGTCAGAATTGTTTATTTCCGAAAATGAACCGCCCACATAGACGTTATTGGCATCTGTGCTGATCGCATTTACCGTGCTATTGGGGGTCGGTAGCCAAGTGGCATCGAGAACACCGGTAGTCTTGCTCACGCGGGCCACACGGGTAGCAGTGTTGTTGTTAATGCTACTAAAACTTCCTCCTAAGTACAAAAAGTTCCCATCTATATGCATGATATTGACGGTACTGTTTGGATCACAGTTAAAATCAAGGTCGAGGGTATTGTCTGCTAGAATATGTGCGACTCTTGTCGCACTCTGATTGTTGATCTGATTAAAACTACCAGCTACGTACCATCCACCGGCTCCATCTGGCAGTGCATGGTTTACCGTGCTATTTGCATCAGGAAAACTATAATCGGGGGTATCATCACTGGCTGATAGTCGCTGCATATAAGGTTGGTAAAAACCCGTTTGGCTAAAGCTTCCACCCATATAAGTGTTGGTTGTATTCGATTTGATGCTGTTTACTGTTGAGTTGGTAGATTGGGCTTTAAGTGCTGCGCCCGTTGACTTATCAAGGGCTGCAAAGTAGCGAGAATCATCTGAGCCGCTTATTTCTGTAAAGCTACCTCCAATCAATACTTGGGTCATGTTTACGTCAATACTTTGCACCGTACTATTTGGTGAAGCAGCCCAAGTTGCATCAAGCGCTCCAGTAGCTGCGTCTAGCCGGGCTACCCTTATGGCATCATCACCATTTATTTGAGTGAAGCTTCCGCCAATGTATAGATCACTCGAACCGTCTAAACGGATGGCATGTACCGTTGAGTTTACCGATACATTAAAGCTGGGATCTATCGTTCCATCTGCAAGGATGTGCGCGAGGCGGTTTTGAGTTTCCGATCCAATGGCCGTAAATGATCCGCCCATATAATAACCTCCGCTTCCGTCAGGCTCGATGGTGAGAATTGTCGAATTGGCATCTGGAAAGTTGAAATCTGGAAATGAATTTCCGTCAGTAAAAGAATTTAGGTATGCTTTATAGGTTCCCGCTTGGTTGAAATTTCCACCCAAATAAAGATTGTCTCCATCGAGATGCATGTCTTGTACTGTGCTATTGACGGAGTATGAAGGTATTTGGGCACCATCTGCTTCCGCAAAAACGCTGTAATATTGCTGATCCGTATTTGAGTTTGCTTCGAAGAAGGTTCCGCCTGCATGAACTTTGCCAGGCGTTACCACAATTTTGTTCACGCTTCCGTTGAATACTGTTGGAGTCCATGTAGCATCAAGAACCCCTGTGTTTTTGTCAACCCTTATAATTCTATTTACATCTATACCATTCGCTACCGTGAAAGAACCTCCCAAATAGAGCTGATCACCATCGATGGCGAGCGCCGCTACGGTTGAGTTTACCGTGCATGAGAAATTCGGATCTATCGTTTGATCGCTTAGGATATGGGCAACCCTGCCAACAGAAGTGCCATTGATTGATGTAAAGTTTCCACCTATATACCAACCACCTGAACCGTCGGGCTCTGTGACTTCTACCGAACTGTTCGGATAGATCAAGTCCTGAACAGATTGATCGCTTCCCAAAGGTATGAGTGAGTAGAACCGGTTCGTGAGACCAATTTCTGTAAAGCTGCCCCCAAGGTAGAGTATGTTTCCATCTAGCTCCAGTGCCTCTATGGTGCTGTTCGTAGAAATGGTTGAAGGGATAAGGCTTTGGGAGTGAGAAGAAATGGCGGCGAGTGCTGCCAAGGCAAAGGTTATGAAGTATTTCATAGTTCTGTGGTTTGATGAATAGGCTAAAAAGACAATTAAGCATCAAAAATATGAAATTAATGGCTTTAATATTCATATTCGTAGAAGATAAGATCAAAATATCACTAGATTTAGTGAGCTGGTTCTATCAGCTCCCCATCCGCCCACCATTCAAAATTGAAGGCATAAAAAAAGCCCCGTCCCGAAATAAATCGGGACGGGGCTTGAAAGGTATTAACTAAGTGATTACTTAGCGATCATGAATTTCTCGATGATCGTTTCGTTGTCAGTAGTCAATCGATATATGTACACTCCGTTAGGAAGTGCAGCACCATCAAAGTTCAGGCGGTATTCCTGACCTTCCTGTGCCACCTGGTTGAACAGGGTGGTCACATTACGGCCGTTCATATCGAAGACTGCCACGGTGGTACGTGTGGTCTGCGCAGTGGTGAACACTACGTTTGACACGCCCTGGGTCGGGTTCGGGTAAGAAGCAAGTACAGCAGTACCTGAATCGCCATTGGTACGTAGACCTTCCTGGTCTTCGTCGTCCCCTTCGCCATCTTCACAGTTGTACACGGCTATCACACCATCCACATCATAGCCATCGAGGCTGGCAGTGGAAGCTGCATTGGTGATGCGCACCTGGGTAACGTATGCAAGGCCAGAAGTGCTGATGTCAACACCACCGTCACGGCATATGGTCCCCACGTTCACGAAGGCACCGCCATCCTGCGACACCGCGATCACGGCACGCTCATCGCCTGCACCAGAACAAACATCACCAGAGAACGAAGTCTCGAAGATCAGGATGTCATCGCCAGGGCCATCGGTCACCTGACCGCTGAACCCAAGGGTAAGGCTTCCGCCAACACCGAGCGATACGAAGCCACCGGCCGCGTTGCCCTGGTCCGGGGCACCGAGTGCCACGTTGGGGTTGTTGCGGTCTGCAGCTATGGCAGCGCCATCGGTCTGCAGTCCCGGGCTGTATGCCACAAGCTCGGAAGCGTAGCAAGAACCGGTCTCCACGAGCGGGGCAGGGCCACAACCGTTCAAGGTCATGATACCATCAAGGTCGTACCCGTCATCGGATATGGATCCGATCGGTGTATTGTCCACCAACCGCACTGCGATGATAGACGTGAACCCCTGACCGGCAGCATCGATATCGAATGTGGCGTTCTCGTTGGTCTCTGCAGTACCTACAGAGAAGAAGTTCACACCGTCCTGCGATACGAACACTTCGGCCGACTCTGGGTAGGTGGCGAAGGTATTGTTACCAAAGGTGGTCTCACGTACCAGGATGTCATCGCCAGGGCCATTGATGGCAGAGCCACCGGTGAAGCCGAGCGTGATCTGGCCACCGTAACCGAGGGACACGAAGTTGAACGTCATGTCGCCCTGTGGGGCACCAACAGCCTGAAGCGGGTTGGTGCGCAATGGGTCAACAAGCGGAGTCCCATCTGCACGTGTTCCGGGGATGTACTCAAGGAGCTCATCACCTTCGGCGGCATAGCACGGTGCATTGTCCGGGATATTGTCGCCACAGCCGGCAGCAAGGTCACCGTCAAAAGACGTGAACGGCTCGCCGTCGAGCACAAGGTCGAAGGCCACGCCATTGGCTGTGCCGTCGGCATTGAGCCCTGTGAGCTGTCCCGCGTTCTTGGCAGAGTAGAGCAGGTTGCCGCTCTCCATGATGGCAAGGCCTGTAACGACCGCAGAGACTGTCCCGATCTGGCCGGCCATTCCCGGGTTGATCTGGAAGAGCTTGCCACCGCTCGCACGTGAAGCAAGGTAGGCGATGCCCGAAGTGGAACTGAAGGCAAGGTCACCACCGCTCACTGCGGCAGAAGTGTAGAGCGAACTGGTACCGTCGGCATTCACCGAGCGCACCATGTTGGAGTCATCGTCACCGAGCACCAGCTTGTCGTCTGCATTGAAGGCAGCGGCAGTCACTTTGGTGAGCGGCAGGTCGAGCGTGGTCTCGGCGCTCATGGCACCGTCCACGACAGATACATCGAGTGTGGCAAAAGAACCGCCCACCGAGCGCACCACATAGAGAAGGCCTTCGCCCACGTTGAACGCGATGTGCGCTTCGTAGTCAAGGGTCTTGAGCAGTGAAAGGTTGGCATCGCCACCAGCGATGGTGACACTGTAGATGGAAGTAACGCTCTCTGCGCTCACATCGGCCATGTAGTATACGAAGTTGTTGCAGTCGGTCACCACCACGGGGGTACCTTCACAACCACAGTCATCGGTCACCACGTCATTCTCCGTGTCGGCATCGCCGTCGTCACAGGGATCGCCAATGTTGGCTCCCAGTTCTTCACAGTCGAAGACCACGTTGCAGTTCTCGCGGACCACTTCGATAGAATTTGAAAGCTCGAAGCAACCGGTAAGGTCGGCAGCGTTCACATCATCGCCAGCGGCGAAAGAAGCGGCGGCGGCTGCAACATTGCTGTTGTCGGCTTCAAAGCTCAGGAACCAGATCAGGCAGTTGCCCGCACCGGCATCGTCAAAGTTGATACCTGCGACATCGGCGGCCGTGGCGGGAAGGCCAAGAAGGTTGCCATCGGCATCGGTCACCACCCAAGTGGCACCGTATCCTTCCGGGGCATCGGGAGCGGTAGCGAAAGCTACGGACACGTTGCTCGGATCGTTGTCATCCACACATACGCTTACAGAAGTTGAACCATCTGCAAATTCGATTGCTCCGCCGTCGGCTTCGCATTCGAACACTGGTGTACCGATACATTCGCAATCTTCGGTCACGGTATCGTTTTCTGTAGAATCGTCATCGTCGTCACAAGCATCACCGATATTGGCTTCAAGCTCTTCGCAGTCGAATTCAGATCCGCAATTCTCGCGAACTACTTCAATGGAATTAGAAAGCTCGAAGCAACCGGTAAGGTCGGCAGCGTTCACATCATCGCCATTGGCGAAAGAAGCAGCCGCTGCAGCAACATTACTACTGTCGGCATCAAAGCTAAGGAACCAGATCAGGCAATTACCCGCACCGGCATCGTCAAAGTTGATACCTGCGACATCAGCAGCCGTGGCTGGAAGACCAAGAAGGTTGCCATCGGCATCGGTCACCACCCAAGTGGCACCGTATCCTTCCGGGGCATCGGGAGCGGTAGCGAAAGCTACGGACACGTTGCTCGGATCGTTGTCATCCACACATACGCTTACAGAGGTTGAACCATCTGCAAATTCGATTGCTCCACCATCGGCTTCGCATTCGAACACTGGTGTACCGATACATTCGCAATCTTCGGTCACGGTATCGTTTTCCGTAGAATCGTCATCGTCGTCACAAGCGTCACCAATATTTGCTTCAAGCTCTTCACAATCAAACTCAGATCCGCAATTCTCGCGAACTACTTCAATAGAATTCGAGAGCTCGAAGCATCCTGTAAGATCAGATGCATTTACATCCAGTCCATCCAAGAAGTCTGCAGCTGCAGCACCTACGTTGCTGTTGTCAGCTTCGTAGCTTAGGAACCAAATTAGGCAGTTGCCTGCACCGGCATCGTCAAAGTTGATACCTGCAACATCTGCAGCCGTGGCTGGAAGGCCAAGAAGGTTGCCATCAGCATCGGTCACTACCCAAGTAGCACTGTATCCTTCCGGAGTCTCAGGAGCTGTTGAAAAAGCTACGGCAACATTGCTAGGATCATTATCATCCACACATACGCTCACCGAAGTTGAACCATCGGCAAATTCGATTGCTCCGCCATCAGCTTCGCACTCGAAAACAACGGGAGTCCCTTCACATTCACAATCATCGGTAACGATGTCATTTTCTGTGTCGTCGTCTCCGTCATCACACGCGTCACCTATGTTCAAACCCAAGTCTTCACAGTCTACGGGCTCTACGCCGGCGTCTATGTTCACGGTGAAGTTAGGCGGAGGGTTACCATCGAGGTAGTTCCCACCGTTGAGCGAGATGCTCGACATATTGTTTCCCATCACCACATGGGCAATTTCGGTAACCGTGTTCACTTCTATGGTTTCAAGAACGGTAAACGTCACTGCTGCAAAGTCGGTGTTGCCGCTTGGCGTAGTGAGGTTACCTGTTAGGTTGATCCATAGTTTGGTAAATGCAAACTGGCCGAGGTCGGCGTCTAAGCTATTGTCGATCGGGAAGTTGAACACTGTCCCTGACACATCGGTAACCGCTGTCTGATCGGTAGAGAGCAGGTTGGTGTCCCAGTTCATGGTTACGGTCACCCCTTGGTACTCAAGGTCGGTGTCGATGCCCACGGTGAGGGTAAAGGTATCACCGGGCTCGAAGGTACCGGAAGTGGTCTCAGGACCACCATCGACGGTATAGTAGAATGATGCGTCGTCTTGCGCTTGGAGCCCGGCAAAGCCGAACCCAAGCATAAGACAAGCAAGCAGCATCCCTTTCTTTAGGAGACCAAAGGCGTTCTTTGATCCTTCTGTTTGTTTGTTCATGTTCATTTTATTGGTTTTTGATTTGGTGATTGAATTAAAGATTAATTGAGAGGCGCTACCGCACCTGAAAGGTTGAACGCACCGCTTACGATGGTAAGGTCTTGGATATTCACACCACCGCTGCAATTGAGGTCAGCATTGGCATTATAACCCGCATTCCCTTCTAGGGTGTTGTATGCACCCGATATGAATGTGAGGTCTTGGACGTTGATACCGTTTGAATTATTGGCATCCCCGTTCTGGACAGCACCCACTGCAAGGGCATTAACCCCGCCGGCGATCACCACATCCTGGAAACCTTTTGCAAGGTGACGGTCTACCTTCACGATCACATCGTAGGTACCGGTCAAGAGGTCGGTGGCGGTAAAGTTGCCACTGGCATCGATCGTGGTGTTGTACTCGGCCACGAGCATCGCTGTGCCCGGCGTATAGAGTTTCACGTTCACGTTGCCACCATCGCAGGTACCGGTAAATCCGGTCACTGATCCAGCAAGGCTTACTTCGTCATCGAGTTCGCAGGTGAGCGAGAGTGAGAAGTTGCCATCGGAAGTTCCAAAACCATCGATCATAATATAGTAGGTCTCACCTTCCACAACATCAAAGTCACCACCTGTTGCAAAACCGGCAAAAGAACAGCCAGACGCTCCATCTACATATCCAGAACCGCCATAACCAGAGTAGCACTCTAAGTCGTCGCAAGAACCGGTGAAAACATGGGAGTCGGTATCGAAATCGGTTCCTGCAAGACAGGTCTCAATGGTAACCGTTGCATTTGCTGTAGCATTGTAAACGAACCATACTGCTCCGGAGGCCGATGAGAAGTCACAAAAATCTTCGGTCAATGATGCCGTAACCGTACTGCCAGATAAAGTGTCTCCACAGAAGATCTCCGTTGCATTCTCGCATAGGTCATTTTCAGGAGTCGCAATGCAATCACAATCGTCGCTCAATATACCGGGATCACCGTCAACCGTAGTACATGCCGTACCCGGCTCGGCGCCACCAGCGGGCACTCCGTTACAATCAGGGTCACAGGCATCACCTGCCTGCGCCACGGTGGCTTGGAAGTTGGTAACTGATGCACAACCAGATGCTGGATCAAATACAATTCTCACGGTAATATTGGTTCCAAGTGGGGTACCAGGTATGTCGAGCACATCTGAGATGTCGGCAAAAGTGGTGGTATCACCAGCAACAATTGCCTCGTAGGTGAATGACTCGGACGAACCAAAATCATTGATCGTCACGGTGGTCACATAAGTAGAGTCGGTACAATCTGGAACTGTTGAGACAAAGATGTCTGGGAATACGCAGTCGCAGAAATCACCATCTACTTCTGTGATGGTAATTACAGAAAGACCATTAACACCAGCAACTTCAGAAAATGGATCTACTTGAAGATAGTAGGTCTCTCCTGGTTCAAGACAAAGTTCTAGACCCGCACTTAGGGTAGAACCACCCGGACATGGACCTAGATTGGTCGATCCTCTGTCATCGTTGGCTCCAATGAGCTCATAAGAACTGTAGTCATCGCAGTCTCCAACAGAATAGATGGCAAACTGATTGTCAAACGTAGTCAATGGGCTGCAACCATCAATTCGTGCGCGTCCAGAAGGTGGAGCTACGAATGTAAACCAGATGGATGATGTTGCCAAAGCGTTATTGCACCAGGTAGAGTCGGTTTGACAACCACCATCTGGAGGGGTTACCTCACCATCATCTGCTGTTGCAAAGATATTGCTGTACGGGATAGATGGTACACCGTCGTTCGTCAAAGCAATTGCGTCGCAAGGCTGATCATTATCAGGACCACAAACTTGCGGAGCCGCTACCGTAGCGGAACCACCACATACTTCTACATCTTGTCCCGTTACGGTAATATTGGCTGCACTCAGAGCAGGAATAGGCCCTAAGATAGCCGAATCACCAGGAGCGATAGCCGTAGCCTCGCCACCGTTAACCGATACATCGAAGAAATCATTGTCAGTTCCACCATCCAACACTACGTTGACAAAGTATGAACCCTGTTGAGATAAACATTCCGTAATGGAATCTCCGGCAGCATTGGCCAAAGCAAAACCGGTAACTGTCGGCGAGCAGCTTGGGGCAACACATGTAAGGTTAAAACTAAAATTCACAGCCCCACTGAAGCTTTCTCCAATGAGAACATAATAGTCTGTATTGGCTTCTGCGGTAAATTCTGTGGTAGACGCACCACCGAAGACGGTTCCACTAGTATTGGGAACACATACCAAGCCATCACAAGTACCCGTATAAACATATCTACGGTAGGCTGTGAAACCTTCACCCGTGATATTCAGGCTTACTTCGGTAAGTAAGTCGAAGTTCAAGGTGTACCATACGCCACCAGCGTCGGCTGCTGGAGTTCCAGAACCACAGAAATCGAAGCCTGCCGGATAATCCAAAGCACCAGAAGTAGAACCGCTATAAGTTGTTCCACAATTAACTGTGATAGCGTCATCACACGTGGCATTGTCGGGAGGACAAATGGTCGTCGAAATCGAGCTAGAGGCTGAACAGAATTCGTCGTCGAGACCGTTAGCGCTAAAAGTTACCGTGGCTCCTATTCCAAAAGGGCCATAATTACTTGATTCACCAGCAGCGAGCGTATCAATTACCACGGCTGCGCCAGTACCAATAGAACGGCTTATTTCGTAGGTGTTATTTCCCGTTCCGCCAGTCACGCTAACATCTGCAAAAACCGATGGCTCCCCAAATGGGATACAATCAGTAATTTCTATTCCGTTGGCATCTACGGCTGTCGCCGTAATGTCAGGATTGGTACATAAGATTGGAGTGCACGTGGTACTCAGCGCAAAATTTCCAGTAGAAGTGCTGAAAGTACCCGAAACCATGATGTAGTAAGTAACTCCGGCTTCAGCGTTAAAATTGGCATCAGCGCCACCAGCAGCCCCACCTTGCACGGAGCAAGAACCGAATGCTGAAGCGTATCCATCGCCACCACCAAATCCATCGAAACAGTCTAGGTTTCCACATGAACCGGTAAAGACGCTGATGTCGGTATTATAGTTCGTACCAGTAACACAAGTTTCCAACTGAACATTAGAAAACTGCGCAAGATTTAAGGTATACCATACCCCTGTTCGCTGACCGTTTGAAAATCCACAGGAAGAATCCTGTAAAGCACCAATCGTAGTTCCAAATATGGTATCGTTGCAAGATAGTGCAATTGCATTCTCACAGAGATCATTGTCTGGGATGCAGAGCGCACCGTCAGCAGTAGCGTTGGCTCCGCAAAGGAAGTCTTCAATACCTACGGCTACTACTTGTACTATATTTCCGGGACTGTAAGGCCCGAAGTTCAAAGTTGATCCACCGGTTACGGTGTCTATCTGAACGTTGGTTCCAGAAGTAGCAGTCACTTCAAAATTAGTGTTTCCAGTCGCAGCGCCCACAGTGGCTTCTACACTAAATCCTTGACCGACATTCACGCAATCTAAAATTTCTGTTCCTGTGAGCGTATCTACTAAGGCCACACTCAATGATGGAAGCTCGCAGTTTTGCTCTGCGTAGGTCGGTATCAAGCACCACGATAATAAATTACCCGCATCGCCACCGGCATCATCCACGATATTCAATGTCCAGTCACCGTTCGGGCTTTGACCTATAAAACTGGCCAATTCACCACTAGGTGGAGCGAAGGTTCCAAGAAGAGTAGCTTCTGCTGGTCCTTGATTACAAGCAAAAGTATCGCCATCGTCGTCATAAACGACATTCATATTATTATTTCCACCGCATTGGTCAAATTGTAAAGGTACAATCAACCCATTCGGAGAAATCAACGAAATATCCAGATCACCCAAGAAAGTATGATCTATGGCAATACCAATATTTAAATCAGAAACGACCTGACCTGCAGGTACTCCAGAGACTGTGATAACACTATTCACAGGATCGAGCGTACTAGAAATACTGTCGTTCATCGCACCGTTTGTCAATCCAGTACATGCTATATCGGCAGGGAAGCAAGTTCCTTGTGAAAGCGTCACTTCAGAATTACATGGTTGGTCTAACCCAACCAAGATACTTACTGTGATCACTTCACCGAATGGAATATCTTCAATTACCAAGTTATTTTCCGAACCTTCATTGAAAATAGCGAGCAAACTTTGCTCGGTAAGGTTTACTTCGCTGTCTGGGTTATCGCTTTCGAACTGTAAGGCAATGCTCGCATTACCGTTGAAGCTGGTGTAGTCAGCCCGAATCTCATACGTTTCGTCAAAACAGTCAGTGGTGACGAAAAAATCGAAATCAGGACTTGTGCAAGACAATTCAGCAGCCGTAAAGGAGTAGGAAGATTCCAATTGAAACGTACATGCAGAACCCGTAGCGTCTCCGCTAGCAGAATTCGTAGGGTTCGTTCCAGTCTGTACTGAAACAGATCCACCAAGCAGAAGCTCCCAAGCGGTTATTCCAGTACCTACATTCCAGCCATCACCAAAGTCATCGTTGAAATTAATAGTGTACTCTGTGCCTACTGTTAGGCAAAAGTCGAACGTGCCGCCGGCATAAGCCCCGCAGACAGAATTGGCCACTGTGTCTCCACTTGCGGTTTCCAAAACCGTCCATTGGCGCTCGCCAAGGAAACTTCCAGCCGGGGTTACAAAAAGGGAATACTCTTGCTCACCGGCCGCACATTGTGCATGGGTCTGCAAACTCATTCCAAGTAAAAAGACTAGAGCGCTAAAGCATCTAATCATCATTGTAAATGGTTTTTTCATGTTTAAAATGATTTGATTAACAATTAGTAAGCTATTTTTTATTGGCCTGGTTTAAGCATCTTGGACCAATAACGATCTCCAAATATAGAAATACTGGGGTCGAATTTAAAAGTTTCTTCGATAAATCCAATATATCTGCGACAAATATTTGCTTTTATTGTCCTTTTGACAGGTTAACCATCTAAGAGTCTTGAAGAACGAGTTCGAATTATTGTGCAACCAAAAAATGGCAGTATTGGTTTGCTAAGCCTTAAAACTTGCTATCAAAATTTGTAATGCTTGAAATAACCTGAAAACTGAGTACTATGATTTATCGGATTTAGAATGGCTCATTTAAAAAAAATTTCTCATCGTATGGATAGAACAGGGATTAAAAAATACAGGATGTAGTATTACGATTTGAATTGTGGGGGTGCATCAAGATGATGCGGCGTCCATAGAAGTCAATCTGATGCTAAGGGCGGCTTGTCAACAGTAAATTGTAAAATCTATGCTTTTAATATTACAGTGTTGTGGAGCTCTGAATTATGAATTTTTGATCATAAAAAAAGCCCCGTCCCGAAATAAATCGGGACGGGGCTTGAAAGGTATTAACTAAGTGATTATTTAGCGATCATGAATTTCTCGATGATCGTTTCGTTGTCAGTAGTCAATCGGTATACATACACCCCGTTAGGAAGTGCAGCACCATCAAAGTTCAGGCGGTATTCCTGACCTTCCTGTGCCACCTGGTTGAACAGTGTGGTCACATTGCGGCCGTTCATATCGAAGACTGCAACGGTGGTACGTGTGGTCTGCGCAGTGGTGAACACTACGTTTGACACGCCCTGGGTCGGGTTCGGGTAAGAAGCAAGAACAGATGTACCTGAATCGCCATTGGTACGTAGACCTTCCTGGTCTTCGTCGTCCCCTTCGCCATCTTCACAGTTGTACACGGCTATCACACCATCCACATCATAGCCATCGAGGCTGGCAGTGGAAGCTGCATTGGTGATGCGCACCTGGGTGACGTATGCAAGGCCGGAAGTGCTGATGTCAACACCACCGTCACGGCATATGGTCCCCACGTTCACGAAGGCACCGCCATCCTGCGACACCGCGATCACGGCACGCTCATCGCCTGCACCAGAACAAACATCACCAGAGAACGAAGTCTCGAAGATCAGGATGTCATCGCCAGGGCCATCGGTCACCTGACCGCTGAACCCAAGGGTAAGGCTTCCGCCAACACCGAGCGATACGAAGCCACCGGCCGCGTTGCCCTGGTCCGGGGCACCGAGTGCCACGTTGGGGTTGTTGCGGTCTGCAGCTATGGCAGCGCCATCGGTCTGCAGTCCCGGGCTGTATGCCACAAGCTCGGAAGCGTAGCAAGAACCGGTCTCCACGAGCGGGGCAGGGCCACAACCGTTCAAGGTCATGATACCATCAAGGTCGTACCCGTCATCGGATATGGATCCGATCGGTGTATTGTCCACCAACCGCACTGCGATGATAGACGTGAACCCCTGACCGGCAGCATCGATATCGAAGGTGGCGTTCTCGTTGGTCTCTGCAGTACCTACAGAGAAGAAGTTCACACCGTCCTGTGATACGAACACTTCGGCAGACTCTGGGTAGGTGGCGAAGGTATTGTTACCAAAGGTGGTCTCACGTACCAGGATGTCATCGCCAGGGCCATTGATGGCAGAGCCACCGGTGAAGCCGAGCGTGATCTGGCCACCGTAACCGAGGGACACGAAGTTGAACGTCATGTCGCCCTGTGGGGCACCAACGGCCTGAAGCGGGTTGGTGCGCAATGGGTCAACAAGCGGAGTCCCATCTGCACGTGTTCCGGGGATGTACTCAAGGAGCTCATCACCTTCGGCGGCATAGCACGGCGCATTGTCCGGGATATTGTCGCCACAGCCGGCAGCAAGGTCACCGTCAAAAGACGTGAACGGCTCGCCGTCGAGCACAAGGTCGAAGGCCACGCCATTGGCTGTGCCGTCGGCATTGAGGCCTGTGAGCTGTCCCGCGTTCTTGGCAGAGTAGAGCAGGTTGCCGCTCTCCATGATGGCAAGGCCTGTAACGACCGCAGAGACTGTCCCGATCTGGCCGGCCATTCCCGGGTTGATCTGGAAGAGCTTGCCACCGCTCGCACGTGAGGGCAAGGTAGGCGATGCCCGAAGTGGAACTGAAGGCAAGGTCACCACCGCTCACTGCGGCAGATGTGTAGAGCGAACTGGTACCGTCGGGGTTCACCGAGCGCACCATGTTGGAGTCATCGTCACCGAGCACCAGCTTGTCGTCTGCATTGAAGGCAGCGGCAGTCACTTTGGTGAGCGGCAGGTCGAGCGTGGTCTCGGCGCTCATGGCACCGTCCACGACAGATACATCGAGTGTGGCAAAAGAACCGCCCACCGAGCGCACCACATAGAGAAGGCCTTCGCCCACGTTGAACGCGATGTGCGCTTCGTAGTCAAGGGTCTTGAGCAGTGAAAGGTTGGCATCGCCACCAGCGATGGTGACACTGTAGATGGAAGTAACGCTCTCGGCGCTCACATCGGCCATGTAGTATACGAAGTTGTTGCAGTCGGTCACTACCACGGGGGTACCTTCACAACCACAGTCATCGGTCACCACGTCATTCTCCGTGTCGGCATCGCCGTCGTCACAGGGATCGCCAATATTGGCTCCCAGTTCTTCACAGTCGAAGACCACGTTGCAATTCTCGCGAACGACTTCGATAGAATTTGAAAGCTCGAAGCAACCGGTAAGGTCGGCAGCGTTCACATCATCGCCAGCGGCGAAAGAAGCGGCGGCGGCTGCAACATTGCTGTTGTCGGCTTCAAAGCTCAGGAACCAGATCAGGCAGTTGCCCGCACCGGCATCGTCAAAGTTGATACCTGCGACATCGGCGGCCGTGGCGGGAAGGCCAAGAAGGTTGCCATCGGCATCGGTCACCACCCAAGTGGCACCGTATCCTTCCGGGGCATCGGGAGCGGTAGCGAAAGCTACGGACACGTTGCTCGGATCGTTGTCATCCACACATACGCTTACAGAGGTTGAACCATCTGCAAATTCGATCGCTCCGCCATCGGCTTCGCATTCGAATCCTACAGTCTCACATGATACGTCAAGAGTAAAACTACCTCTAGTGGACGACCAGTCATATGTGCGAATAATTATAGTACTAGCTTCTTCAACAGAGAAAGTAAGAGTCTCTGCGACACCTGCTGTAAAACCGTTATCGGCACAATCAAGCTCCGTTAGATCATCACCATCACAAGTTCCAGAGTAAAGAACTAAAACACCGTCGTAGTTATCTCCGTTTATCGTAACAGTATAATCAGTTCCAGGAACTGCATCTATAGTGTAAAATACATCTGCCGGTGTTCCACCTGCACAATCTGGTGATTCGAAACTACTTTCGGTTGCACCTATAGTGGTGCCGAGTGTAGACGATTCGCAAGAAACAGCAATAGCATCTTCGCAATTATCATTGCTAGGAGCGCAAAGCTCAGGAGAATCAATTAATGCTGTAGCATCGCATTGAGCATCGTCTGAGCCAACTACCGTAACTGTGGCATCTGTACCAACAGCAATAGGGCCTAGAACAGCAGTTCCGTTGGCATCAATTAATGTAGCATCGCTACCATTGATAGTAATGTTGTATGAACTGTTTCCAGATCCACCTTCTAAAGATGCCAATACAAAATACTCACCACCGAAATCAATACAGTCGTCAATAGAACCACCGTCAGCATCTTGGATGCTTAAAGAAAGCTCTGGCGAAGTACATAACGGAGGGGCAGCACAGTCAATGTCAATTGTGATATCACCGGTTACAATGCTTCCGCTATTAAAGCGAGCTATGTAAACATAGTATGTTTCGCCATCTACAGAATTTTCAATTAAGAAAGTTTCTGCTTGAGTCGAACCGTCATCACAACCAAGATTCGTCAAGTCATCACATGACCCTGAATTAATGGACATTTCGTGATCAAAATCTGCAGTTGAGTTTATAGTAATGTCCCCACCCGTACCGGTAAACGTGAACCAAAGTCCATTATCACCTATTGAGCATTCAGTAGTATTGGTACCATTTGAATCATCTGAAGAGAAGGTCACAGGCTCTCCATTACAATCAATGGTGAAAGCATCAGAACATACACTTCCTGGAGAAGGTGGTACACCTGCGCATCCGCAATCTTCAGTAACAACATCATTAATCGTGCTATCATCACCGTCGTCACAGGAGTCACCAATGTTGGCATCAAGATCTTCGCAGTCAAATGGAGTACAGGTAACTGTTAGATCAAATGTGCCCGCAGAAGTAGCGCCAAATCCAGCGACTAATATGTAATAAGTAGAATCTGGAGATGCTACAAACTCGATGTAAGATGCTCGATTTGCTGTAGCTGTTCCAATAGTACAATCGAGATCTGTCGCTTCGGTGCTCGCAGCATCATCATCACCTCCAACACAAGTTAGATTATCACAAGAACCTGAGAAAATTCCGATTTTAGTATCAAATGTCGGCCCTGTTTCTGAGCAAGTAGTTGCACTAATGGTACCCGAGAACCCTGATAGTGAATACCACACCCCACGGCCTGAACTGAATGAAGTTCCACAGGTGCCCTGTACATCGACAGTTGCATTAGTATTATCACCAGATACAGTTTCACCGCACTCAAGGTCTATAGCCCCAGAGCAAAGATCATTTGAAGGTGTGTTGTCAATAGGCGTTCCGTCACATTCACAATCGGCAGTAACCGTATCGTTTTCTGTGTCATCATCGTCGTCATCACAGGCATCGCCTATGTTGAGACCAAGTTCTTCACAGTCTACAGTTACTACTGGCGTACCTTCACATTCACAATCATCGGTAACGGTGTCATTTTCTGTGTCGTCGTCTCCGTCGTCACATGGGTCACCTATGTTGAGACCCAGTTCTTCACAATCGAAGGGTTCAACACCTGCGTCGATGTTCACGGTGAAGTTAGGCGGAGGGTTACCATCGAGGTAGTTCCCACCGTTGAGCGAGATGCTCGACATATTGTTTCCCATCACCACATGGGCAATTTCGGTAACCGTGTTCACTTCTATGGTTTCAAGAACGGTAAACGTCACTGCTGCAAAGTCGGTGTTGCCGCTTGGCGTAGTGAGGTTACCTGTTAGGTTGATCCATAGTTTGGTAAATGCAAACTGGCCGAGGTCGGCGTCTATGCTGTTGTCGATCGGAAAGTTGAACACTGTCCCTGACACATCGGTAACCGCTGTCTGATCGGTAGAGAGCAGGTTGGTGTCCCAGTTCATGGTTACGGTCACCCCTTGGTACTCAAGGTCGGTGTCGATGCCCACGGTGAGGGTAAAGGTATCACCGGGCTCGAAGGTACCGGAAGTGGTCTCAGGACCACCATCGACGGTATAGTAGAATGATGCGTCGTCTTGCGCTTGGAGCCCGGCAAAGCCGAACCCAAGCATAAGACAAGCAAGCAGCATCCCTTTCTTAAGGAGACCAAAGGCATTCTTTGATCCTTCTGTTTGTTTGTTCATGTTCATTTTATTGGTTTTTGATTTGATTGAATTAAAGCTTAGTTGAGAGGCGCTACCGCACCTGAAAGGTTGAACGCACCGCTTACGATGGTAAGGTCCTGGATATTCACACCACCGCTGCAATTGAGGTCAGCATTGGCATTATAACCCGCATTCCCTTCCAGGGTGTTGTATGCACCCGATATGAATGTGAGGTCTCGGACGTTGATACCGTTTGAATTATTGGCATCCCCGTTCTGGACAGCACCCACTGCAAGGGCATTAACCCCGCCGGCGATCACCACGTCCTGGAAACCTTTTGCAAGGTGACGGTCTACCTTCACGATCACATCGTAGGTACCGGTCAAGAGGTCGGTGGCGGTAAAGTTGCCGCTGGCATCGATCGTGGTGTTGTACTCGGCCACGAGCATCGCTGTGCCCGGCGTATAGAGTTTCACGTTCACGTTGCCACCATCGCAGGTACCGGTAAATCCGGTCACTGATCCAGCAAGGCTTACTTCGTCATCGAGTTCGCAGGTGAGCGAGAGTGAGAAGTTGCCATCGGAAGTTCCAAAACCATCGATCATAATATAGTAGGTCTCACCTTCCACAACATCAAAGTCACCACCTGTTGCAAAACCGGCAAAAGAACAGCCAGACGCTCCATCTACATATCCAGAACCGCCATAACCAGAGTAGCACTCTAAGTCATCGCAAGAACCGGTGAAAACATGGGAGTCGGTATCGAAATCGGTTCCTGCAAGACAGGTCTCAATGGTAACCGTTCCATTTGCTGTAGCATTGTAAACGAACCATACTGCTCCGGAGGCCGATGAGAAGTCACAAAAATCTTCGGTCAATGATGCCGCAACCGTACTGCCAGATAAAGTGTCTCCACAGAAGATCTCCGTTGCATTCTCGCATAGGTCATTTTCAGGAGTCGGTTGGCAGTTACAATCATCATTAAAGATTCCTGGCTCATCATCGCCAGTGGTACATGCCGTACCTGGAAGGGATGTTCCACCTATGATTCCAAGACAGTCAGCATCACAAGCATCTCCAGATTGAGTTACAGTAGCCGTAAGGTTACCAAAGGGAGCACATGCCGGATCGCTAACGATTACGGTGAATACTGTGCTTGACCCCAATACAAGTCCTGTGATCAACACTTCATCAGTTACATTGAACAATGAATCTGTTACACCAGCATTGGTATATGCATACGTGAATGATGTAGAAGAACCGAAGTCATTGATCGTTACTGTTGCATTGTACGTAGAATCACTACACTCTGGTGTGGTCTGGACAAAAATGTCTGGAAGAACACAGTCACAGATATCACCGTTTACTGCTGACACAGAAACAACTGTATTTCCTGTAGCACCATTGCTACCGTCTACTTGAAGGTAATAGGTCTCACCAGGAGTGACACATACTTCTACCGCAGCTAAGCCAAAGGTTGTTGATTCTTCACAAGAACCAAACAAACCGAAAGGTCGGTTATCATTGGCCGCTAGCAATCCAAAGGTGCTGTAGTCATTACAATCTGTAGCTGAATAAACTGCGAATTGATTGTTGAAATTTGATCCATCGTTACAACCATCGATGCTTACACGGCCCGTCGCAGGACCTACGAAAGTGTACCAGATTGAATTATCTAAGGATGCGTTTTCGTCTCCAAAAGGTCCATCGCACCACTCTGGTGTTTCGGCAGTTCCGCTGCATGTCCCTTTAGCAGGAACAGGCTCACCTTCATCTGTAGTTGCAGTGATATTATTAACTGGTGCAGAAGGAGTACCGTTGTTCAACAATGCAATTGCTCCACATGGCTGATCGTTTGCCGGTGGTGGAGGGCAAGTCAAGGATAATTCAAAATTACCTTCGGCTGTTCCAAAACCATCTATCATAATATAATAGGTCTCTCCAGCTTCTGCTGGGAAGCTTCCACCGGTCGCAAATCCTTCGAATTCGCATCCTGACGCTCCATCAACATAACCTGATCCACCATAACCAGAGAAGCAGGTCAAATCATCGCAAGATCCAGTGAACACGTGTGAATCAGTATCGAAATCGGTTCCAGGATTACATGTCTCAAGAACTACTGTGCCATCCGTGACAGCCGTATAGCTGTACCATACTGCACCAGTGGTACCAACTCCAAAATCACAGGTGGTTACTGATGGTGTGGCAATAGTAGTATTTCCAAATACTGTCTGTCCGCATGTCAATGCAATTGCATTTTCACAAAGGTCATTATCAGGAACGCAAATTTCTGGAGATAATGTGGTATCTGCATTGCAGAGTGCATTGGTAGTTCCAAAAGCTGAAACAACAGCAGCGGTACCACCAGCAATTGGACCAAGAATGGCGCTGCCGTCAACTGGAACTGTGGTTACTGTACCACCATTTACGCTCACATCATATGCAGTATTTAATGCGCCACCGGAAACGGTCACGTCGATATAATAATCTGTTTGAAAAGGAACGCATCCGTCAAGCGCCGTTCCATTTTCATCGGCTACCGGCATTGCACTGAGTGCAGGCACACATGATGGGATTACACAAGAAATGTCTAAGGTGTAATTAACTACTGCGCCAAAACTCTCACCAAATAAAACATAGTAAGTAGTGTTTGCTTCTGTGGTAATCGTTGTAGTTGCATTTCCAAATAAGGAAGCGCCGCTCACACATGTTAAATCACCGCAACTTCCAGAGTAGATATATCTTCTAGAGCTAGTATTGAAACCCGTCAGGCTCAAAGCTGTAGTTGCAATGGTGACTTCGGTAACATCGGGAGTGGTAAAGGTATACCAAACTCCACCTGAACCAGCTCCAGGCGTACCTGTGCTTGAACAAAATTCTAATCCGGCCTCATAATCTATAGCTCCGATGGTAGAACCTGTATACGATGTGTTACAGTCGGCTGTAATCGCTTCAGAACATTCATCATTTGCCGGAGGACATGGAGTAGTCGTTAAGATATCTGTAGATACGCAGAGTGCATCATCAATACCGGTAGCACTAAAATATGTTAGACTACCTACTGCAAATGGGCCGTAAATTGCGGTTTCCCCAGCTACCAAAGTGTCTATGGTGGTAGTAATAGAAGTAGGACTTGTTCCCCTTCTGATTCGGAAACTATTATTTCCTGCTCCACCATCTAGTGAAACTTGAGCGAATACTTCCGTTCCGAAGTCGATACAACCTTCTGGAAATTCATCTCCATTGGCATCAACCGGAGTAACATCAAAGTCTGCAAGTTCACAGTCTAGGACGAGACAAGTAGATAAATTTAACGAAAGCGTGATGTCTGTAGAGAAGCTCTCACCCAGTAGAATGTAGTATGTAACTCCGCCTTCGGCAAGGAAGGTGGTTGTGGCATTTCCAAAAGGAGCGGCACCAGCTACACAGATCAATCCATCACAAGATCCAGAATAAATATATCTTCTGTACGAGACGTTAAAACCAGTAGAACTCAAGCCAGTTGTGGCTAAGGTCACTTGTGTAAGAACGTCGGGTGTGTAGGTGTACCAGATTCCGCCAGCACCTGCAGTTGGAGTTCCTGTAGTAGGAGCACAAAATTGAATTCCAGCCTGATAAGGCAATCCTCCAATAGTGGTACCAGCATAAGTTGTTCCGCATTCTACTTCGATGGCTTCTGCGCATTCATCATTTACGGGTGGACAAACCACGCCGTCGGCAGTCGCATTAGCACCACAAAGGAAATCTTCAATACCAACTGCGGCAACTTGGATCACAGCACCTGGGCTATATGGGCCAAATGAAGTGGTAGCACCACCTAAAATGGTATCGATCTGTTGAGCACCGGTTGCGGTAGTAGCCGTTATTTCAAAACTCGTATTTCCATCGGCAGCTCCTATCGTAACTTCGACATTAAAACCTTGACCAATAGTAACACAGTCGGCAATGCTTAAACCTGTCAATGTGTCAATTTTGGCAACCGTTATTTCAGGAACTTCGCAATTTTGCTCAGCATATGTAGGAATAAGGCACCATGAAAGCAAGGTACCAACGTCACCACCAGCATCATCAACAATATTAAGGATCCAATCTCCATTCGGAACTTGTCCTATGAAACTCGCTAATTCACCGCTTGGTGGTGCAAATGTACCCAGTAGGGTCGCTTCTGCAGGGCCTTGATTACAAGCGAAAGCATCACCTTCGTCGTCATAGACCACGTTCATATTATCATTACCACTACATTGATCAAATTGCAATGGAACAATCAATCCACTTGGGGCAATCAAAGAAATATCTAAGTCACCTAGGAAAGTGTGATTGATAGCAATTGCAACATTCAAATCAGAAACTACCTGACCAGCAGGAACGCCAGCCACTGTAATTATACTATTGACCGGAGGAAGAACATTCGAGATTTCTTCATTCATACCGCCAGATGTAAGACCTGTACAAGCAACATCGGCCGGGAAGCAAGTACCCTCTGCCAAGGTAACGGTAGAGTTACATGGAGAGTCAAGTCCAACCAATATGCTCACCGTGATCACCTCTCCAAAAGGAATATTCTCTATTACCAGATTGTCAGTAGTATTTTCGCTAAAGAAAGAAATGAGACTTTGCTCATCTAAATTTACTTCGCTATCTGGATTGTCTGAAGAAAATTGAAGAGCAATACTGGTATTGCCGCCAAAACTTCCGTAATCTGCGCGGATTTCATAAGTCTCATCAAAACAATCTGTGACCGCTGTAAAATTAAAATTAGGAGGAGTGCAATCAGCTTCGGTCACAGTCACCAAGTAATCTTCGTTTTCTCCGAAGCCATAATCCGCGCAGGGGTCGGTAGCAGTAGCACCACCAGCGAAAATTAATTTGACGCGGAGAAGCTGGTCTCCCGGTTCAGCTGTGAAGGGCACGTCTAGGTCAACAGTTGCCGTGCTCACTGAACCAGAGATAACACCAACTGCAGACCCTATCAGCTCGTTGGTCGTAAAATCACCATCTCCATTTAAATCTAGAAAGACGTAGATATTATCACTGCTAAAAGGAGAACCCACTGTAACATCTATACTCGCCGGAATGCCCGCCGAGATATTTCCAATAGTTCCTAACGAAGAGTAATTGGTATACTCGTCTTGAACAGACGTATTAGTGAACGCCTGATAGGACACTCCACTAATAAACTCATTTCCGGCAGTCGGAAACGTAATCACTGGCTCACAAGGCTGCGCGAAGGCAGTACCTAAACCAATTGCGAAAAAGAAGACCAGAGCGCTACAGCATCTGATCAGTTTGGTAAACTGTTTTTTCATAGTTAAAATGATTTGATTTATTAAGTTATAAGCGTTGAATGCAAACAGTCTGGTTTAAGCATCTCTGACTTTTTTGCATTCCCACAAAGATACGAATCGAAAAGACGAAGTCAATAGGCGCTTCGATTAATGGAGTGTTAATTCTGCAATTTTTTTGAGAATAAACTTGCGATTTCTAGAATAGAAATTTATAAAAAACTGTAAATGAGTAAGATATAAGGATAAAATAGCCTGAAAAAAAAGTTGCGTTTCCAAGCGAAAAAAATCAAAAAAATTTCAGCTTCTTCGTCCAATTGTCTCAAAAACATGATGAATAGGATGGTTTTAGTATTAAGTGGGCTGGGAAGCTTCAG
Source organism: uncultured Cryomorphaceae bacterium (assembly GCA_963836915.1). Taxonomy (GTDB): domain Bacteria; phylum Bacteroidota; class Bacteroidia; order Flavobacteriales_D; family Cryomorphaceae; genus Cryomorpha. Next base: position 3,909,988 of record CAWILH010000002.1, read on the forward strand.
TGAGCCACGTGTGAGACAGTTGGTGCTCCTAAATTAACATACCATTAATATGTATTCTAACCGAAATCTATGGTAGCGCAACCGAGGTGAATGGTGAAAAGCGCCCTGAGTGCGGTCATTATAGATGGATGGGCTCACCCAAAAAAGAGCCGATCCACTGCGTATCATTTCAAGATTTTTATAAGGGAATCCCAGTTTGCCGGAAGGCGATGAACAGAGCAGTATAAGAAGATAGAAATCTAGGGTGCCACCTTATACTTTTCGGTGGTGGCTTTCCAATCCCACATGAAGAGCTCCAGCGCATCCTTTAGCCTTTGGATAAAAATAGGGTTGGGCGATTGAAGGTTTCTGAAATATTCTTCTTGGAAGTCATTGAGCTCATAGCGGCAGAAGATTGCCTTGGCCATGGCATTGAGCGTGTTCTTGCTGGGATGGTTCTTGCGCGCCATAAATTTCCGCGTGTCGCTTACCATAATGGCGAGCTCCATCTTGTCAATATCATATACCCCAGAGAACTTATCGAGAATTTTTTCGGTGATCCGCTTGTCTTGCCCAGCTGCAAAATGTGCGGGTATGAGCTGGATATTTCCCGCAAGGACGATCATGGTAAAGGCGCCCAGGTCATCAAGCTTCAATTCTGGCGGGCGCATAAACTCGGGTGAATCGTTGATCATTCCCACCACTTCTTCCCAGCCGGAGTCAATAAGCCCCTGTAGTCCATTCACAAAAATATTGGAAAGCCGGTCTTCTGATATCTTTTTCTTTCCGAAAATGGCGAGCATAAGGGGGGAAGGCTTCTGGATTGGTGTGAATGAACAAAATTAAAGGCTTTGGTGGGGTTTAAGCAAGGGCTGGTGCCAGCTATTTTCAACAAAGTTTTCAACCCTGTACGATGGCAGCTGTCTCCTTGGTACTGCAAAGATGAATATGGATGGCCTATCTTTGCAGGCCTGCCTATGTCAAAGATTATTTCAATGATCACCTTCACCTGCCCACGCTGCCATAAAGGTAAATTGTTTAAAAAGCGAAATGCCTATAGCCGTGGCATGGCAGAGATGAATAAGGTATGTCCGCATTGCTCGGAGCTGTTTGAAAAGGAGCCTGGCTTTTATTATGGAGCCGCCTATGTGAGCTATGCGCTTACTGTAGCCCTCTGGGTGGCGGTATTTGTAGCACTTATAACTTTCGATGCTTTGGGGCTTATTTCATTTACTTTTTTTGATAATCCCATCACCTTTATAGTGGTAGGCGTCGTCACCTTATTAATATTGCTTCCGCTCATCTACCGGTTGTCAAGGTCTATTTGGATTCATCTCTTTGTGGGCTTTCGCAAAGATGCGGTAGGTTTTAATGAAGCCAAAAGGCGTGATATGAAGGAAATAGAGCCCAAGGGCGATTAAATTTGAATCGAAATTTAAGTGCACTCTTTATGGGTTGCCGAACTTCATTTGTCTTCTTTAGTGGCGCGGAGTATTGTTCGGATAGGGATGTAAGAAAACTGTAGATGCGGACTTATTAAAATATGTATTCGAGCAAAAGCAATCATATTCTAAGTTAGTTTGGGGAACCGAATTCTCGTTGAACGAGTTTTAGGGGTATATAAGCCATTTTCGTCTAGTTCTAATAATCGTTTACAGAGAATTGTTAATTTGATATAAATCTAACATTCAGATAACTCGATAAGTAGCTTGTGCCATTTATATTTACCACATTGTTTGATGCATCTAAACAAAATATCTTTTATTCTAATTAATATGAATTTTTATCTAATGAAAACTAAATTTGATTTTAAATTCGTTTTACCCATTTTCTTTGCAGTCACTTTAATTAGTTGTAGCAAGGACGAAATGGCCGATGAGGACTCTTCCGAAGTGTCAAATAATTTCTCCGAACCAGTCCATTTGGAAGGTAGCGATTTATCAAAGGCGCTGTATCTTCGGGCATACATGAGTTCAAGTCTGGGAGACACTTCTTATGTGGATGTTGTCAATGGTGGGCCACTCGCCCGCTGGTACCGAGATGTCAACAATCATGGCGTATGGTCGGAGACGGTAGACATACAAGGGGATTACTCTACCTATCAACACAGTATCTCAGCACTTGGCGGAGATGTTTATCACTACACGAATGCAAACACACCTTACACCTACACCTTTGAAACTGTTTCGAATACTAAAAACAAGGTTCAAATCGATTATAGTTATGATGGCGGTAGTGAAGTAGGGTATTTCGTTTTAGAATCCAACTACATTGACTGCAGAGAATTATTAATTGCATGGGATGGAGGTTTACCAATACCATCTTCCTTTTGGGGAGGTATCGGCGGTGCCTGCGGCCTGTTCGCTTTGATAGAAGTTGTGACTTTGCTTACGGACCATTGCTCAAACGTAGTTCAAGTTGGTTCATCGGGTTGTGTGTCAGCTGGAGGATTACCGCAAGTCGGTTTTTGCTCAGTGGGGTGCTGTCCTAGCACTGGATGCATTTAATGAATACCATCAAATCACTGAACCCTGATATTTGGGTTCAGTGATTTTTTTTATTTAAAAGTAAATCGATCCAACAGATGAGCGATATCTTGTCGAAAAAAAAGTATACTTCCATTCTTTGGTTAGGTCTATCTACTATTGTGTTTGGTACGATCGCGTTTTTTATATTTAATAAAGATTTAAGTCAGTTGAAATTATTACCCTACACTAAGGGTTCAGAAGGCTATGCTTTTCTTAGGTTTGTCTTGATTAGCATGCTGTTAGCACCAATTTTCGAAGAATTAGCTTTTCGATTTTGGTTGGTGCCGCGTTTTTCAATTTTTATTTTTCTCGTTCCGCTTTTCCTTGCAACTGCCTTTTCCAGTTGGTTTCTACTGGGTTGTGCTATTTCAATTATTCTCATTTATATCATTTGCAAAGACCGATTCAATACACTTATTCAACAAAACTTGAAAATTATGGTCATTTTTTCTTCTATCTGCTTTGGAATTGCACATATGGGAAACTACCAAAATCCCGATTGGTTTCTTGTTTTTCCGCTAACCATATTTGTGGGTCTCGGATTTTTGTTCAGTTATTTTCGACTTCGGTTTGGTTTACTTGCGGCAGTTTTGGCTCATGCCAGTTGGAATTTATTAGCTGTTGGATTGGATTTTAATCAAATACAAGCATCTAAAGATTCAACATTTACTTATGGCAATCATACTTTTATTATTATCGCAATAGGAGCGGAAGGCGCCCAGCATCAAGGGGATTACAAAGCACAACTCCAATATCTCTGTTATGATTGTAGTACTGAGAGTGCCGTAAGAAAAATTATAAATACGGTTCATAAAGACGCAGTGTTGGATATTGAGATACCTTTTGTTAATAGCTTTGCAAGGTATAATGTCGGGCATATCGAAGGTCAATCTGATGCAGTCACTATCGATTCTCTGAGCCAATTTTTGAATACAGCATTTAACATTTCGCTTACTTCCGAAATCAAAAAAACTGAAGTTTACTATTTGGATTTTACAGAATCGGACTACGTGGAGTTGCCTTTAATGGACAGAATGGTCAAATCAAAATCTGAAGTCGGTTTGCAAAAGTCTTTCCTAGTTGCGAATACCCTTCAAGGTCTTTATGGAGTTTCGGTAAGATGCGATGAGAACTGCGATCAAGATGGTTTTTTTGTAATAGACAAAGCGAAATCTGTTACAGAAAATTTGAAAAATTTGAAGAGTTTAGGCATCTTGGCGTATAAAAAGAAAAAAGAATCAGTCCTTATTTATCGTTTGACTGCTCCTTGAAGTATGTTGAGCTTCTACTGAAAAGACTGCATATCATGCAATCGTTTATACGTCCCTGCTTTTTGCAGCAATGCATCGTGGCCTCCCATTTCGGTGATCTGGCCACCTTCCAATACCACTATTTTGTCGGCATGCTGTATGGTGCTCAGCCTATGGGCTATGACGAGTGAAGTTCTGTTTTGCATCAGTTTATTAATGGCGTCTTGCACGAGCCGCTCCGACTCGGTATCGAGCGCCGAAGTAGCCTCGTCGAGAATCAAGAAGGGGGGGTTTTTGAGTACTGCCCTGGCGATACTTATCCGCTGTTTTTGTCCGCCGCTCAGCCTTCCGCCGCCATCGCCCACATTGGTATCAAACCCTTTTTCAAATTCGGTGATGAAATCAAAGGCATTGGCAATTTTTGCAGCTTCTTCCACTTCTGCCATCGTGGCTCCGGGGCGCGACATTCTGATATTATTGGCGATGGTGTCGTTAAAAAGGATAGACTCTTGGGTCACGATCCCGAAGAGATGGCGCAGGTCACCGATCTTAAATTCGCGTATGTCGGTGCCGTCTATGGTGATCTTACCGCCACTTACATCGTAGAAGCGCGGCACCAAATTGGCCATGGTGCTCTTCCCACCACCCGATGGCCCTACGAGCGCTACCTTCTCGCCTTTGGCAATGCCTATGCTGATGTGGTCTAGTACTTTGTTTTCGCCATAGCGGAAGCTTACCTCTTCAAACCGCAGCTCGGCTTTAAACTCGTTAAGCGGTTTGGGCTGCACGGGATCCTTGATCTCTTCATCGGCGTGCAATACCTTATTGATACGTTCTACCGAAGCGATGCCTTTCTGTATTTTGAAATAGGCCTGGCTAAAGGATTTTGCCGGTGCAATGATCTGGGAGAATATCACGATGAAGGTCACGAAGAAGGCTCCCGTAAAACCATCTTCCTTGGCATCGAATACCAGCAGGCCGCCATAGTAAATAAGGATGGCAAGGGTGATGGCGCTGAGTATTTCCGTAAGGGGGCTGCCAAGGTATTGCTTTCTATAAAGCCTTATCATCAAGCGGTGGTAGGCGTTATTGCTTTCCTTAAAGCGCTCTTGCGTTTGTCGTTGCGCATTGAAAGCTTGGATGATGCGAAGGCCGCCCAGTGACTCTTCAAACACGGAGAGCACCTCGCCGAGTTTTGACTGTCCGCGGCTCGATGCCCCCTTTAGGCTCTTGCCGATTCTTGAGATGAAAATACCGCTTACGGGCAGCAATATGAGCACGAAGATGGTAAGCTTCCAACTCATGAACACCATGGTAGATAGGTAGGCCACGATTAGAATGGGATCTCGGAAAATCATCTCAAGCGATGAGATGATCGAGTTTTCAACTTCGGTCACGTCACTCGTGGCACGGGAGATAAGGTCGCCCTTGCGCTCTTCGCTATAATAACCGAGGTGGAGCGAAAGTAGTTTTTGGTGCATTGATTCACGCAGGTCGCGCACTACGCCGATGCGTATCGGAGCGATAAAGTAAAGCGTGAAGTAACTTGTGATATTCTTCAGCACGAATACCACTACGATGAAGATGCAGAAATAGACCAATGCTTGCTGCGGCCCATAATTGGCTATAAATGAACCAAATTGATAATTCATATAGGCCAAAAAGTCGGATGAGTTCAGTCCGAACTCTGGTGCTACGGGCGGCAGCTTTGGACTGTCTTCGGCAAAGAGTATGGTAAGAAAGGGTGCGACTGCCGTCAACGAGAACAGCGAGAAGAGCGTGGCCAAGAAATTAAAAAACAGATTGCCTGCTATCTCGGGTTTATAGTTCTTGAGTAAGGCCAGTATTTGGAGGAAGCTTTTCATACTGCCTTTTGGGCAATTCCGGTATAGTTGAAAGGAGAGATCGCCTTGAGTTCCGTTTTTATATCGGTCGACACGTCGAGCGTATCAATAAATGCATGTAGGCTGTCTTTATTTATTGCGCTATTGGTCCGCGTAAGGTCGCGAAGGGCTTCATAAGGCTTGGGGTATCCTTCGCGGCGCAAAATGGTCTGCACCGCCTCGGCCACTACACTCCAATTCGCTTCCAGGTCTTGATGTATAGCATCTTCATTTAGCAAGAGCTTTGAGATGCCCTTTTCGATAGATTTAAATGCTATCAGGCTATAGCCAAATGGGAGCCCAACATTTCGCAGTACGGTGCTATCGGTAAGGTCGCGCTGTAGGCGGGATACGGGCAGCTTTCCACTCAAGAAGTTGAGCACAGCATTGGCCAGTCCTAAGTTTCCTTCGGCATTCTCAAAGTCTATCGGGTTTACCTTGTGGGGCATGGCCGATGATCCTACTTCGCCAGCTTTTATCGATTGCTTGAAATAGTTCATGGAAATATACATCCACACATCGCGGCAGAAATCAATTAAAATGGTATTTATTCTCGCCATCGCATCAAATCGGGCGGCGAGCTCGTCATAATGCTCTATCTGGGTGGTGGTCTGTTGCCGTGAGATACCGAGTTTTTCCTTGAGAAACCGATTGGCAAATTCTACCCAGTCAATCTTGGGATAGGCTACTTGATGCGCATTCATATTGCCGGTCGCACCGCCAAATTTTCCTGAGATGGATATGGATTCGAGCCTGTCCTTTTGGGCTTTAAGCCTTTCGGCAAATACCCGGATCTCTTTACCGAGTAGGGTGGGTGATGCCGGCTGTCCATGTGTGCGGGCGAGCATGGGCACCTGCTCCCAGTCTTTTGAGAGTCCATCGAGCAATGCTAGGATAGCTGAAAGTTTCGGAAGGTATTCGTTTTTAAAATATTCGCTGATCGACAGCGGTACGGCTGTATTATTAATATCTTGCGAAGTAAGGCCAAAGTGGATGAACTCGCTGACTTTCTCGAGACCTGCTTCCGTCATTTTTTCCTTCACGAAGTACTCTACAGATTTCACGTCGTGATTGGTTTCTGCTTCGAAGGTTTTAATTTTCTGGGCATCGCTTTCGCTAAAATGGGTGTAAACTTCGCGCAAGTTTAACTTTTGATTTTCGTCGAGGCCACCTAGCTGCGGGAGTGGGATTTCGGTAAGGGAGATAAAGTATTCTATTTCTACCCGTACCCGATACTGGATAAGTGCAAACTCCGAGAAATATGGGATAAGCTCTTTTGTTTTAGATGCATACCTCCCGTCTATGGGGGTGATGGCGTTGATGCTCATGAGTGGCGATAATTAAACGGCGAAATTCATCATTTTTTTTGAAAGGGGAAATAAGGCATTACCGGTCGTATTTGGTCGCAAGCGAAAACTTGCTTCAGTTGCATTTTTGGTGCAAACCAAATGTCGTCGGCAAATCGGGTAAGATTGAAATTGAAAATTGGTGCTTCATTCTTTTATGGGATAATGCACCTTGGAAAAGTTTCTAGCAACTTTGCTTTTCTTTTTCAAAGTTGGATGCACGATCGGTACATTTTCTTTGATAAACGAACTAGGCTCTCGCTGGGAAGTTGATTTCAAAAAAAATATTGCTAAACTCGAATATTTTATTGCGGGATAAAATTTTCCGTAATTCATAAAAAATTAGCTATTACCTAGTAATCAGTTTTGTGGGAACGAGAATTCAGAGCTCAAAATTTATTGATTTTCAATTATTATTAAAGGTATAATTTAGAATAAAATTCTATCGAAAAATAACTTACTTTAAACAAATAAATAATTAATATAAAACACTAAAAAACAAAAATATAGGATTTTTTCAAATATTTAATTAAATCTATATTTAATTAGGTTAATATTTAATTTTTCGGGTTGTAATTAAAGGCTGTTCTTGGTCATCTTCAATTCTCAACTACTTTCGTATTATTTCTAAATACCGGAATATTTTTATTGGATTTTTCCATCAGAAGAATGTTAATTAATATTATTGAAAAATAATATGAAAAATTTATAAGGCGCTCCAGATGGAGCGCCTTTTAAATGACGAATTGATCTATTATTTCCCTTCGGGATGCGCTTGAAGGTATTTTGAGAAATCACAAAATTCTGGATATTCCTGTTCGGGCAAGGCGATGTTTAATTCTTCTTTGAGTCGTTGGGTACCCTTTTTTTGAACAGTACTTGTCTAGAAAGCACTGAGCCTTTTCATTCGATCTTTTTCTGGCATCATCAAATGTCGACCGGTGGTCTATTAGCAGGTGTTTTCTTCTTCAGTATTTCGGAATGATAGGGTGATTGCCAACCAAGCTAATTGATTTTGTGGCTCTTTTATAGCAATGGTGTGTGGCTCTCACCTTCCCATTCCCCAATCCATTATCTTCGCAATAAATCAACTATGGATGTTTTTCTCGCCGTTCTCAGCGTCACATTGCTCGTTGCGGGATTGCTAGGTTCTATTCTACCGGTTCTTCCGGGGCCACCGATCAGCTTTCTTGGAATGATCGCCCTTCACTTTTCCATCTATGCCGATTATAGGGCAGGAGTGCTTATAGGCATGGGAGTGGCTGTGGCGATAATTGTGGGCATGGATTATCTCATACCCATTTGGGGCACCAAGAAGTTTGGCGGATCTAAGGCAGGCGTCTGGGGTTCGATTATTGGGTTGGCCGTAGGTCTTTTTTTCGGTCCATTAGGGTTCGTCTTAGGCCCATTTTTGGGTGCCTTTTTGGGCGAGTATATTATTGATCCCAATGATTTTAAGCGTGCCCTAAAAAGTGCAACTGGCTCGCTGATAGGCTTCTTGATCGGAACAGGATTGAAATTAGCCTATTGCGGACTCTGCGGCTGGTATATTTTTAGCGCTTTGGTCGGCTAGCGATTATCATAAGCCTTCCAATCTTTCTCTTGGAGGGTCACCGACAGGTCATTGTGAAAGTCGGCCAGAGCTTTTGGAAGATTTGTCCGCGCCATTATCGCATGGCTTTTGCCATTATAGTTGATCTGGGAATAGGTCGTTGGCAGATCGCTGATGTATGGATTATCATAGACCGAGTCCTGTTCAAAATAATTTGCCGCTAGGGCATCATTATAAATGCCTTCCAAGTCTGCTTGCGTAAGGCGCACAGAATATAGACCCAGCCGCTCCGTAAAGTTTATCCCTTCGAAAGTGGCAAATCCGCTCTCATAGACATTCACTTTAAAAACTGGACATTTGCCAAAGCAAGGCGTCTTTTCGAAATAGAATGCCAGAGAATCTTTGGTTTCTGCCGGTACTTCTTTCACCATCACGATCGTATCAGGACTCTGGGTCATTGCTGCCTGCTCCTTACCTGTTTTCTTTTGGTTCTTGCACGATAATAAAACGAGAGAAACCAGTAAAATTTGAAATAGTCGGTTCATTATTTCGTGTTTAGTCCGCGCTGCTTGGCCATGTCTTCCAGCTTCTGCTGAAATTTAGACTTCCCTTGCTTCGATTTCTTCTTTTTGTTCTCGGCGATTTGCAGCTTTATTTTATCTTCATTGATAAAGAATTTCTTAATTGCAATCATCTGTAAGATAGATATCACGTTCGCCAAGAAATAATAATAGCTCAACCCTGATGCAAATTTATTGAAGAAAAACAGCATCATAAAAGGGAAGATATACATGATCACCTTCATATTCGGCATACCCGGTTGGGTCTGGGTAGGCATATTGCTACTATTGTATACCGTATAGATCAATGTACTGATGCACATCAAAATAGTAAATAGGCTCACGTGATCCCCATATGCGGGAATGTTAAAAGGCAGGCTGGCAATGCTGTCATAGGCAGAAAGGTCATCGGCCCAGAGAAAGGACTCATGGCGCAGCTGGATGCTCGACGGAAAAAACCGGAACATAGCATAAAGGATAGGCAGCTGTATAATCATGGGTATGCAGCCTGCAAATGGGCTCACACCGGTCTTGCGGTACAGATCCATCGTAGCCTGCTGCTTCTTCATCGGGTCTGCATCTTTATGCTTGGCGTTGAGCTCTTCGATCTCGGGCTTGAGCACGCGCATCTTCGCGCTGCTCTTATAATTCTTGAAGGTGAGGGGCATCAAGATCATTTTAATAACCAGCGTAAGGATCAGTATAATGATCCCGCAGGAAAGCCCGGTGGTTTCGAGCCAGTCAAAAATGGGGATAACGATCCACTTGTTCACCCATCCAAAGATGCCCCAGCCCAGGTTGATGACTTTGTCGAGCTCCATGCCATAGGGCTTCATCACCTGATAATCATTGGGCCCCATAAAGATCTCTCCACTCCAGACCGTTCCCGTGCCAGATGATGAAAGCGGAACAACGGCCTTGTAATATTGCGTCAAGGAATCATTCTCTTCGGGGTAGGGGTAGCTCTCTAAGCTTGCCCCTTTTCCGAAAGGATCGGAACTGATAAATATCGCTGAGAAGAAGTTGAGCTTGAAAGCAAGCCACTGCAAGTTATCTTCTACCACTTCATCGTCTTCGCCGGTTTCGCTCAGGTAATCACGTCCATGATCTACTTCCTTATAAAAGATGGTCGAATTGTTTCGCTCGGCTTCAATTCCTTTTTCAATGTGGCGGCCTTCCATTTCCCATACCAGTTTGGGCGACGTCACGATGCCGCCTACATCTAGAAAGACCGATTCAAAACCGATCGAATAGCTGTCTCCTTTAATGGTATAGCGATGCTCTATTTTTCGATTGCCCTCTAGCTGAAGGGTATAGATGAGCGTTTCGGAATTTTCGCCGGTTATGGTTTTATTGGTGGTGGCAGAACTAAAATAGAAATCGGAAGTATTGAAGTTTCCCAGTGACGGGTAGGTGAATTCAAATCCGAGCTTTGCATTTTGCGCATCAAACAGGATGAGCGGAAGGGAGTCATAGGTATCAAAGTTTCGAAGTTCGACTTTTTCGGGTATCCCACCTTTATTGGAAAAGTGGAGCTTGAGCAGGTCGGTTTCGATGACAGTCTGCTTGGCTTCTCCTTTTGAAACAGCGGCCAGCGAACCATATTTTGCTTTGAGAGCGCTGATGGCTATGGCCTGCGAAGCGCTGTCATCTGCCAATGGTTGGGCATCAGGTATTGCGGTGATAGTACTATCTGTTTGGATTTGCTTTGCGGTCTCATCGCTTTTTTCGAGCTGCGCTGCCGCAATACTATCAGAGATTTTCCGCTGCTGCGCTATTATTTCATCGCTAGGTCGCTGGTAGATGGTGTAGGCCACCAAGAGCAAACCGATCAATATCAGTCCGATGACTGAATTCTTATCCATTCTTCTTTATTTAAGCCGACAAAGATACTCCCTTGAGTGAAGGGAGCAAAGATTTATTATGAATGGTGCGCCGGTGGAGATTTGGAAAGATGGGGCGGCCAAGTTATGCCTGCGTTTGCTCCACAAGCACTCCCGTCTGTACCGATGCTTTTACGAATTGGATGAAGAGCGGATGCGGATTGGCAACCGTACTCTTATACTCGGGGTGAAACTGCACGCCCATAAACCATGGATGGCTTGGGATTTCTACCATCTCTACCAAGTTGGTGTCAGGGTTGGTTCCCGATGCGATCATCCCAGCATTTTCATACTGCTCCTTATAGGCATTGTTGAACTCGTAGCGGTGGCGGTGCCTTTCGGAAATAAGGCTTTGATCATACACTTTTCTGGCTAGCGTATCTGCTTTGACCTTACATTTATAAGCTCCCAATCGCATGGTGCCACCCTTTTCGAGAAGACCTTTTTGATCTTCCATAATCGCGATCACCGGATGGGTAGTATTTTCATCGATCTCGGTAGTATGAGCATCCTTATGGCCGAGCACATTTCGTGCAAATTCTATTACCGCGCATTGCATCCCGAGACAAATCCCCAAGAAGGGCAAGTGATTTTCCCTGGCGTATTTGATAGCTTCTATCTTTCCATCTATACCGCGCTCTCCAAAACCGGGAGCTACGATCAAGCCCTTCAAGCCTTTGAGATGCCTAGCAACGTTCTGGCTGCTAATTTCTTCGCTGTGAAGCCATACGAGCTCTACGTTTACTTCATTATAGGCGCCGGCGTGAATGATCGACTCAACAATGGATTTATAACTGTCTTTCAGCTCTATATACTTTCCTACCAAGCCAATTTTAATAGTTGATTTTGGGTTTTTAAGCCTTTGCAAAAACTGTTTCCATTTGCCCAGCTCGGCCTTGCCTGTGCTTTCGAGCTTTAATTTTTCAAGTACCACACAGTCCAGTTCTTCGCTTTCCATAAGGAGCGGCACATCGTAAATGGTCTCTGCGTCGATAGATTCGATGACCGCATTGGGAGCTACATTACAGAATTTTGCAATCTTCTGGCGTAGCTCTTCGGTAAGCTCATGCTCGGTGCGGCATACGAGGATATCGGGTTGCACGCCCAGCTCTAGCAATTGCTTGACGCTATGCTGCGTGGGTTTTGTTTTGAGCTCTCCGGCTGCCGCCAAATAAGGTACCAGTGTGAGATGGATTACAAGGCAGTCATTGCCCATTTCCCATTTTAGCTGGCGCACGGCTTCCACATAGGGATAAGATTCAATATCGCCTACGGTGCCGCCTATTTCAGTGATCACAAAGTCGTAGTCGTGTTTCTCTCCGAGCAGCTGGATACAATGCTTTATCTCATCGGTGATATGAGGGATCACCTGTACGGTCTTGCCCAGATAATCACCTTTGCGCTCTTTATTGATTACATTTTGGTAGATACGACCAGTAGTGATATTATTGGCCTGCGAAGTTTGGATGTTCAGAAAGCGCTCGTAATGACCTAGGTCGAGATCAGTTTCAGCCCCATCTTCGGTTACGAAGCACTCGCCATGCTCATAAGGGTTGAGCGTGCCAGGATCAATATTGATGTAAGGATCTAACTTTTGGATAGTTACGGAGAATCCGCGCCCTTGCAGGAGCTTGGCCAAAGATGCCGAGATAATCCCTTTTCCCAATGAAGAAGTAACCCCGCCAGTTACAAAAATATACTTGGTCTTGTGACCCATGAGTGCCGTTTTAAAAAGTGTAACTACGGGAAACGAAAGTAGTCATTTTAAATGGCTGTGAAAAAGCCAAAGCCCGTTTTTTGCCTTTTAGCGAAAGCGCTAAGAACCAATTTAAAAGCTGAATAATAATCCAACACTCGGCAATAATGGCAGCTGGTAGACTTCTTCGCCACTGAATCTATCGACGTAAAATATATTATTGCGATCGTAAATATTGGTGAGACTGAAGCTGGCTTCAAGGGATGAATACTCCGAAAAGAAGAAGGTCTTTTTTAACGTGAAATCCATGCGGTGATAATCCGGCAATCTACCTTGGTTTAAGCCCGCATATTGAATGGTAACATCGTCGCTATTGGTCTCGGTAATATCTGTATTGACATCTCCCGCAAGGGTCTCGCTCAGGTAGAAGCCTTGGTTTTGGGTGAAGGGAAATCCGCTTCCATAATTCCAGCGGGCGCTGGCCTCCCAGTCTTTTACCTTGCCCCAACGGTATGATACGAGTAGGTTGACATTATGCCGTCGATCGAATACCGGGTCATAGGTGCGCACCCCATCCCATCGGTCTACATCAGATAGGGAGTAGACCGCCCAAACGTAGATTTTATTGGCTTCATACTTCAGCGTAAAATCGATACCGCGGGCTGTGCCACTTTCAATAATAAAATCATTTTTTAGAATGTCAGGCGCAGCGATGTCATTGCTTGCAAAAACTTTGTTCCTATTGATATTGGTCACTTGTGTAAAATTCTTCAAATAGCCTTCTACATTGGCCGAGAGATTCTCCGTAAGGTCGTACTCAAAGCCGGCAAGGACGTGATAGGAAGTCTGAAGCGGATTGGTGACTTCCCGTACATCTCCATCTTCGGTAGTGAACTCATCCTGAATATCTTCGGGAGCTACCAAGAAACCGTAAAATAGGTTGACCACATCGCGGTCTGAATTGGCGCTCACCAAGTTTTGAGAGTAGAGTCCAGCCGCTGTTTTGATCCGAAACTTAGGGGTGATATTATACTTGGCGCCTACACGTGGCTCGGGACGTAGCACGCGAAGGGTGGAGTAGTACTGGGCGCGCATTCCTAGGTCTAGAACCAGATTGTTCAGATTGAACTTATAGGCGGCAAAACCGGCGAGCTCCGTACTGTTTGAGTTCTGGCTCAGCCTTTGTCCGGTGGTATTGAAGTAGGTGAAGTCTGTGCCGAAACCAGTCACATCAATACCGTATTTAAACTCATTGTCGCCATTGAAATACTTGAAGTCAAGCCCAAGATTGAAATTGTTGATACCCGAAGTACGCGGCTCCGGAAATTCGTCGATTGTAGCTTTTTCAATTAAATTGATCTCGTAATCGCTAATGTTAAAATGGCCTTCTACGAGCACAGCGCTTCCTTGTGGCACGAGCACAAAGTTGAGACCGCCGCCGAAGGCTGTCCAGTCGAGCTCTGACGTGCGCCTGAATGTGGTAGCATCATTGAAGCTAAAGCCAAAAAGGCTGAACTTACTCCCGGTATTGGCATTAAAGGATACTTTACCGTAAAGGTCGGTAAATGAAAAGGGCAGCCCATCATCGCTTACGTAGTCGTAAAGATTTTGTGAAGTTTGATCAAGGTAGGAATGCTTGGCAGAAAAAACGAAAGACGATGAGCTCTTGCCTTCATTGGTCTGCTTTTGCAGCGGGCCTTCGATATAGGCATTTGCTGCAAAGGTGCTCGCCCCAATTTTTCCCGAAAGGCGCCGCTTATTTCCATCTCTCATGGTTACATCCATAATCGAAGAAACGCGCCCGCCATACTCCGCGCCAAATCCAGCCGTGTATACATCTGCATTTCGGATTAACTCAGTCTCGAAAACTGAAAAAAGGCCTATGCTGTGAAATGGGTTATAGATGGTCATTCCATCTAAAAGTACTTTGTTTTGCACCGGCGAGCCACCGCGTATATAGAGCTGCCCTCCTTGATCTCCTGTAAATATGATGCCGGGCACCACTTGCAGGTATTGCGCCAAATCTGGCGTGCCGCCTATGCTGGGCAATTGCTTGATTTCTCTTGGCGTCACCTTGGTTACCGACATATTCACATTGGTGCGGGCGTCTTGCTTTTCGGCAGATATTTCTATCGTATTTATTTCGATGCTCGATTTCTTAAGAAATATCTTGGTTGTGATAATCCTGTTCTCAATGATAGAAACGGTTTTCTCTGCCTTCTCAAAGCCGAGGTACGATACTTCTACTACCTGCTCACCCGCCGGGATATCGCCAATGGAAAAATATCCATTTACATCGGTAGAAATACCCAGCGTCGTGCCTTGGATCACTACATTGGTAAAGATAATGGGCTCGCCACTTTCTTCTTCATATACGAATCCGCGAAGTGTACCGGTCTGGCCATTAGCCAATTGAGAAGAAATGGTGGCAATAAATGCTAGGAGTATAAGTAATCTAGGGCGAAGCTGATTCATAGTAAAGGCGGCGAAGTTAACCAACTATATGCTTAGGCCAACTAATGAGCGGCTCAAAAACTAACACCGAAAGTATTAAATAAAGGCATTCTGGTAGGGCTATACTTTTAGGAGCTTAGAGACCATCTCGCGCATCAGCTCACCGGGGGCGGTATTGCTGGCGTTTATACCTTTTGATTTCAGGTCGATATCATGAAGTATTTCTACCGCCTGTAGAATGCTCGGCATGGAATAATTTTTGGCGGCGGTGCGGTATTCGTGCACGAAGTAAGGGTTTATGCCCAAGGCACTTGCCAAGGCTTTGGGGTCTTCTGGGTTTTTGGTGCCATGAACGGCTATTATTTTAACGAAATAGCGGTACAGACCCGATGATACGGGAATAATGTGGTGGAGATCTCGCGGATTATTGGCAAAGTACTGGGCTATAAAAAGCGCTTTATAGTGGTTGCGCTCGCCAATGGCACGTTGGAGCTCAAAGATGTTGAAGTCTTTGCTTATACCAATATTTTTCTGAACTAAATCTGCGGAGATCGCATCGCCCTTCTTCACCAATATCTGAAGTTTTTCAAGCGCATTGACCAGATTGCTCAGGTCGCTCCCTATATTTTCACTGAGCATATAGCAAGCGGTAGGCTCGATTTCTATGCCCGATGCCGCGCAATGTTCAGTGATCCATTGGGCTACTTGGTTATCCTTTAATTTTGCTCCATTAAAATATACACCTTTGGCCTTCAGTAGCTTGGCCAAGGCACTGCGCCCGTCTACCTTTTTACCCATATAGTTGATTACCAAAATGGTGGTGGGCACCGGATTTTCTAGTAGGGTCGCAAAGGCATCCAGCGATTTCCAGCTCTGTGCTTCCCGCACCACTACTACCTGATACTCTGCCATCATCGGAAACCGTTTGGCCATGCCCACTACTTCCATCGGGGTCGCATCTTGGCCATAGATGATCGTTTGGTTAAATTCCTTTTCATCGTCGGTAAGCACATGCTTTACGATATAATCGGTCAGGGCATCTGCAAAGTAGGGCTCAGCGCCATCAAAAAGGTAGAATGGCTTGAACTTTCTGGCTTTTAGGTCTTTGAGTATGGCGTTAAAGGTCATTAGAATTTCAAATGTTTTACAGAGCGGCCATCCATGGCTATTTCTTTCATTGCACCCACCCCGAGCGCTAAATGTTTTTCTACATATTGCCCACTCACTTTATTATCGCTTTCCGATGTTTTGACCCCCTCAGGAATCATGGGTTGATCGCTCACCAAGAGCAAAGCGCCAGTAGAGATTTTATTGGCAAAACCAGCCACAAAAATAGTGGCAGTTTCCATATCAATGGCCATAGATCGTGTTTTTCTCAAGTACTTTTTAAATTTCTCGTCGTGCTCCCATACGCGGCGGTTGGTGGTATACACGGTACCCGTCCAATAATCCATCCCCATATCACGTATGGTGGTAGATACAGCGCGCTGTAGCATGAATGATGGCAGGGCAGGCACTTCTTTTGGCAGGTAATCGTGGCTAGTCCCTTCACCGCGAATCGCAGCAATGGGGAGTATGAAATCGCCCACGGCATTCTTCTTTTTCAGGCCGCCACATTTGCCCAAGAAGAGCACTGCCTTTGGCGATATGGCGCTCAGCAGATCCATGATGGTGGCTGCCATGGCACTGCCCATGCTAAAATTGATTATGCTCAGCTCACCGTGGTGGGCACTGGGCATTGGCTTATCGCTTCCGCGGATCTCTACCTTGTTGAGCTCGGCAAAACGCTCTACATAATTATCAAAATTGGTAAGGAGTATATAAGTGCCAAATTCTGCCAATGGCACTCCTGTATAGCGGGGCAGCCAGTTTTCTACTATTTCTTTTTTGGTTTTCATAAGGTGGCTTTTAGATTATTCAGTCGGGCGCCGGCCTGAAGGTGAGCGTCCTTGCCGCTGGCACAAAACTAGTTGAATCTAGATACTTAAATTGCTGTGTCGGCTGATAATGGCTAGCGATCAATCTATTTTTTTCACTTTAAGGCGGAGTGAATTGCCAATGACCACTACATCTGAAAAGGCCATGGCGAGCGCGGCTATCATCGGGTTTAAGAATCCGAATGCCGCTAAGGGGATCGCTACAATATTATAGGCAAAAGCCCAGAAGAGATTTTGCTTGATCGTAAGATAGGTATGTCTTGAAATCTGATAGGATGCGATCAGGCTCTGCATTTCGTCGCTGTGCATGATTACCACCCGCGCAGAGTCTATGGCCAGTGCCGATGCCCCGCCCGGCGATACGCCCACCTGTGCGCGGGAGAGCGCGGGGCCATCATTTATTCCGTCGCCCACCATTACGACCTTTGTTTTGGCGGAAGCCTGCTCTATAAAGTCAAGCTTTCCCTGCGGACTTATCTCAAAATAGGCTTCGTCGATCTCCAGTTCTTGAGCTACTGCCATCACTTTTTCTTTACGATCTCCAGATAAAAGGACCGTTTTGAACCCAGCTTCTTTGAAGGTCGATACCATTGCTTTGGCTCCGGGCAGTATGGCATCGGTGATGGTAAGCGCGGCGACTGTTTCTCCATCTATTTTCAAGTGTAGATCGCCGGCGTTTTCCCCATCTGACTTTCCCAAAAAGAGCACCTCACCATTGATGCCGGTAGCCTTCATTCCGCGCCCTTTCAATTCTTCAATGTCGCTGAGCACTTCAGGAGTGAATTTTTGAGTATAGCTTAGCAAGGCTCTGGCAATAGGGTGGGAAGAGTGGGCTTCGAACCTGTGAATGATCTCGAATGCGCGATCGCCGATTTCGTTCATCTCTACGTGCACCGCAAAATCTCCAGTGGTGAGCGTACCCGTTTTATCGAAAATTATGGTATCGGCTTTTGCAAACCGCTCCAACGTGCTGCCGCCCTTGATCAAAATTCCGTTTTTGGCAGCTCTGCCTACGCCGGCCACCACCGCTGTAGGTGTAGCCAAGCCCATGGCACAGGGACAAGAGATGACTAGCACGGCCACCGCATTCATAAGGCTTTGCGTAAGCGAAATAGAGAACGCCCAATAAGCAAGTATGAAGGTAAGCGCTGCTATGCCGAGCACTACCGGCACAAAGATGGCGCTCACTTTATCTCCCAAAACCTGAATTTGGGGCTGGTCTTTCCTTGCTTTCTTAACTAAGTTTATAATGCTTTGAAGCGTAGAGTCCTTGGCTGCTTGCTCGGCTATAAACCGGAGATTTCCACTTTTCAAAATAGTTCCTGAGAATACGTGGCTGCCCGGCGTCTTGCGCACAGGCGCACTCTCACCCGTGATGCTGGCCTCGCTGGCCATTCCGCTGCCCGACGTCACCGTGCCATCTACGGGAAAGCTATCGCCTTCATTCACTTGTAATTGGTCGCCAACCTTAACATTTGACGGATCGGTCTCAAAGATTTTTTCTTTCTGACCTACTTTTAAAACAATGCGTGCCACCCGGGATCGCATCTTATCGAGTTCGCCCAGGTTTCGGCTGGTCTGTTGCACCGATCTATGCTCCAATAAATTGCCCAATAGCACCAAAGTGATGATGGTGGCGGCCGTTTCGAAGAACATGAAATCATGCATTCGCGGAAGCTGCCAAAAAAAGATGGTTCCGAATATGCTATAGCCAAATGCCGCCGTGCTACCTATAAATATGAGTACGTCCATATTGGCCATACCCGCTTTTAAACTGCCCCAAGCGGAGCGTCCGAAATGCCAAAAACCAACCGCATAGACTGGAGCGCATAGTGCTAACTGCACCAATGGATCGTTGATGAGCCAGGATTTTGGCATGAACATGTGTGAGAAAAGGGGAGCGGTAAAGAGCAGGCAGAAGGTAAACTTCTTCGCTATGCTCCATCCTGGGCGTCGAGACCTCTCGGAGCCGCTCACCGTATAGCCAAGCTCTTCTACACGCATTATAGCTTCTTCGCGCGATTTTCCTTCTCGCAAGGTGAAGGTCACTTCGCCATCAATGAAATTGGCATCGGCATCCATAAAACCCGCTTTGCGGAGGGACTTGCTAATGCCGCTTGCGCAATTATTGCAAGTCATCCCTTCTACCTTTAGTTCCACTTCTGCTTCCTGCATAGCGCAAAATTAATGAATTGAAGACAGGTCTGAGCTTTTAGAATTTGAGTGGGCGTTTCTTATGCCTTATGGCAGATGGTTTCTTGGTTATCTGTCGACCCTGAGAGCAGCCTTATGATTACCCCCAACAAATTTTATAAAAATTTCGGTCAACAAGTTGAGCGGATCGAGAGTATAATTATTAGATTTGCGAGTAAAATACGCAAAGTGTGATTGACATATGCCCACTAGTTTGACCAACATCCGTATAGATGTGCACGATAAGATCTATCTCAAGGATCCATATAGTTCTGATTTGGGACGGTCTATCATCGAGCGATCGCTCGATGTGATGGATGAGCTGGGATTGGAGAAATTTACCTTCAAAAAAGTGGCCGCAGATATTGGCACCACCGAGAGCGCCGTGTACCGCTATTTCGAGAATAAACATAAAATCTTGCTCTATTATGCTTCTTGGTATTGGGGCTGGCTCGAATATCGGTTGGCATTCGGTACGGCCAATATGGATGATGCGGGAGCACGCCTAGAGCGCGCCATCAAGATCATACTCGAAAAGCCCGGAGAGTTATCTTCTGCTCCTTTTGATCTCAATAAATTGGAAAGGGTGATCATCTCTGAGTCGTCAAAAGCCTTTTTCACCAAACAGGTAGACGGTGAAAATAAGGTAGGTGTTTTTGCCCAATTTAAAAGTCTCTGTGCTAGATTTAGTGCTTTGATAGATGATGCTGCACCAGATTATCCCTATTCGCGTACCTTAGCGTCCACATTTATCGAGTCGCAACTCAATCAGCTCTTCTTCTGTGAGCACCTACCATCCATTAGTGATTTACAGCTGGATACAGAGCGCTACATATTTTATAAAACAATGATATTTAATACGATAGAAGGATGGGAAAGCAAGTAAGTGATTCCATGCGACCGGTTAATAGGCTCTGGCGGCTTCTCAAGACAGAGCGGAAGATCATCTACCTGATTTTCTTTTATGCCATCATCAATGGTATCATCGTTCTTACGCTGCCGCTGGGTATCCAAGCCATACTTAATTTCATTCTGGGTGGCCGTGTATCATCCTCGTGGTTGATTATGGTGATCATAGTGATCGCGGGGCTCACCATAAGTGGTCTTATACAGATAGCGCAGCTCAGCCTTACGGAAAAATTGCAACAGACCATTTTCGCAAAGTCATCTTTTGAGATCGCCGTGCGCCTGCCAAAAATCAAGCTGGAATCGCTTCAGGATTACTACGCCCCCGAGATGGTCAATCGCTTTTTTGATACCGTGACTTTGCAGAAGGGCTTGGCAAAACTGCTGGTCGATTTTCCAACGGCTACCCTACAAGTTGTCTTTGGATTGCTCTTGATCTCTATCTACCATCCATTCTTTCTCTTCGTTTCTGCGGCTGTAGTACTGATGCTTTACATACTATTTCGGTACACCGGTCCCATTGGTTTGAGCACATCGCTCAAAGAATCAACCCGCAAATATGATGTGGCGCATTGGCTGGAAGAGATAGCGCGTACCGTGGGCACCTTTAAACTGGCCGGCATCTCAAACCTTCCGCTGCTCAAGATCGATAAGTTAATACTGGGATACCTCTACTTTAGGCGTAAGCACTTCGCCATTCTCATCACGCAGTACAAGGTGATGGTAGCTTTCAAGGTATTGGTCATAGGGGCGCTGCTCGTGATGGGGAGCTTGCTACTTATTGATGATCAGATCAGCCTGGGACAGTTCGTAGCCGCCGAGATCATTATCATTTTGATAATGAACTCTATCGAAAAAATCATTATCGGACTTGAAACGGTCTATGATGTGCTCACCTCTGTGGAAAAGTTGGGAAGTATTACTGACCTTTCCCTTGAAAATGAATCGCGGCCTAAGGGTGCTGAGCTCAGTGGCAATGAAGGATTTGAAGTAGCAGCGGATAATTTAACTTTTCGTTTTCCCTTTACTGAAAGAAAGGTGCTGGACAAGCTGAGCATCGCTATTGCATCTGGCGAGAAACTAAGTCTGGTAGGGCCTGCCGGAGCTGGGAAGAGCACATTATCACTTGTGCTATGTGGTATTTATGAACACTACGAAGGTAGGATCACCTATAATCAGATTCCGCTTACGGCGCTTCAGCTGCCCAAGCTGCGGCTTGACATCGGCGATAATATATGGCAGGAGACGATTTTTGAAGGATCGTTAAGAGAAAATATCACCCTTGGAAAAGAAGCTGTCAACGACGAAATGGTTTATAGGGCACTAGAGATCGTGAGTGCGATAGACGGGGTGAACAAGCTAGACGACGGTTTGAATACCAGGCTTTTCCCGGAAGGGGTAAAGCTCAATAGATCACTGGCCCGAAAGCTCATCCTGGCGAGAAGTATTGCGGCATTGCCAAAGTTTTTAATTGTTGATCTTGATGCCGAGACCCTTACGCCGCCCGAGAAAAAACGATTTTACGACTATGTCTTTCAGCAGCCGTGGACAGTCTTGGCCATCACTAGAGATCAAGACTTCGTATCGCGCTGTGGCAAAATTGCGGTAATGCAAAAAGGTGCCATCTCATTCACTGGAAATTTCAACGAATTTAATAGCTCTGAGTATGCTGAACTTATCGGATAATAGGGTAGAGCTAGATGCGTACCAGCAGGATTACGATTCGCTCAAGGATATCACCCATGATGCCAAACCTATCAAGAAGCTACGTGTATTCGGTATCGTTCTTCTCATCATTATCGGGTGCATGTTTCTGCCGTGGACGCAAAACGTTCGCGCACCGGGCAGGGTCACCACCATGTATCCCGAACAGCGGCCGCAGACCATTCAAAGTGTGATACCCGGTAGGATTGAGAAGTGGTATGTGCGTGAAGGCCAACTCGTGCAAACTGGAGATACCATCATTCAGATCACCGAGATAAAGGATGAGTACTTCGACCCAAAATTGGTGGGAAGGACCTCTGATCAGATAGAGTCGAAAAAGAATGCTGCCATAAACTATAACCAAAAAGCCGAAGCTTTGGCAGATCAGATTGGCGCCCTAGAAAAAAACAGGGTGAACAAGCTGGATCAAGCTAGCAATAAGCTCAAGGTGAGTAGGCTTAAGGTGATCTCTGACAGTATTGATTATCAAGCAGCTATAGTTGATAATCAAATAGCTGAGAACCGTGTGAAGCGTATGGAAGAGCTGTATGAACAAGGGCTCAAATCCCTTACCGACCTAGAGAGCAGAAGGCTAAAGATCCAAGAGGCGAGAGCCAAAATGATAAGCGCTGAAAACAAATTGCTCACCTCGCGAAATGAACTTATCAATGCTCAAATAGAATTGAGCGCGGTAGACAATGAATACGCTGAAAAATTGGGTAAGGCCAAGTCAGACCGCAACTCGGCTTTATCGACATTTTACGATACCGAAGCCGAAATTTCAAAAATGGAGAATAAGCTTTCAAATGTGAGAGTGCGCCAATCCTATTACTTCATTGTGGCCCAGCGCGATGGCTATGTCACCAAGACCATATCGCAGGGAATCGGCGAGACCATTAAGGAAGGAGCTGAGATAGTGAGCATAATGCCAGATGAGTACGATCTTACCGCAGAGATTTTTATTGATCCGGTAGATTATCCGCTGATAAAGGTTGGACAAACGGCAAGGCTCATTTTTGATGGTTGGCCTGCTATCGTCTTTTCTGGATGGCCTAGCCTAAGCAATGGAACCTTTGGTGCTGAGGTATGGGCGATCGATAATTTTATCTCGGACAATGGAAAATACCGCGTCCTTATGAAGCCCAACGATACCACGGTAGAATGGCCAGAAGATCTTCGGGTGGGGTCGGGTGCCGATGGTATCTTATTGCTCCGTGACGTATCGGTATGGTATGAGCTCTGGCGGCAACTCAATGGATTTCCCCCCGACTATTATACCAACCTTGAAAAAGATGCGAAGGTTATAGATGATGAACCTGCCATTCAAAGGAAGAAGTAATGCGGCTTTTTTATGTCATAGTATTTCTGCTGAGCATATCTTCTTCTTCGGCACAGATCGTAAGCGCTGAAATCTCAAGCAGCTCTTCCGACTCTATACTTACTTATGGGTGGTATTTGGCGGCGGTGAAAGCATTTCATCCCGTCTCGGTAAATGCCAATCTAGAGCTTGATCTTGCCGCGCGTAATTTGCGCATGGCGCGCGGTGGTTTCGATCCCTTGCTCTATGGAAATTACCGTACCAAGGAGTTTAAGGAAACCGACTATTACGATGCCCTTCAGGCAGGATTGGAGATACCCACTTGGTTTGGGCTATCGCTTCAGGCAGGTTTTGAAGATAATTCGGGTGTGTTTCTCAATCCCGAGTTGACCGTACCTTCCCGAGGGTTGATCAATGCTGGCCTCACTGCGCAGCTCGGCGCAGGCTTATTGATGGATAGTAGGCGTGCGGCATTGCGCCAGGCACAGATAGGCTTGGACATGGGAGATGTGCAGCGATTACTTTTGCTCAATAATCTTTATGCCGAAGCCAATGCCGCCTATTTTCAATGGGCACTGGCCGATCGCTCGCTCAGAGTGGCCGAAAACGCAGTAGGTCTGGCCGATACGCGGTATGATGCAGTAAAAATAAGCTATCGCTTCGGCGATGTTCCTGCCATAGATACGGTAGAAGCTTACACTCAGGTACTTGATCGGCTTTACCGCCTTCGGCAAGCGCAAACGGATTGGGTAGAAGCGGTCAATCTGGTCTCGGTCTACCTCTGGGATGCATCTGGAAATCCGTTTGATATGCCACCGGGAGTCAGGCCGCAAGTGCTGGACTCGCTGGTAGGGCTTGATTTTGATTTGGTGCTCGACATTGATCCCTCACATCCAGAATTATTAAAAGTTCAGCTCAAGCGGTCGAGCTTGAACATAGATCGAAGGCTGGCAGCGGAATATCTCCGTCCCAAAATAGAACTGAAATATAATTTCCTTTCAGAAAATATATCTCCTGCTCCGGTAGACGATTATTTTGGGGAGAGCGTATTCTTTCAGAACAATTATAATTTTGGAGCCAAGGTTTCCTTTCCGCTCTTTATTCGGGAAGCCCGTGGAAAGGTGGGGATGACCAAAATAAAGATCGACATGATAGACCAAGATTTTGAACTGAAACAGGCATCGCTTAATGCAAAGCTGAACAGCACCTTCGTAAAATTGGCCAACCTACGGGATCAGGTCGGTTTTTATACCCAGAATGTTGGCCTGCTAGAGCGGTTGCTCGAAGGTGAGCGCCAGCTTTTTATAAACGGTGAGAGCAGTCTTTTTTTAATCAATGCGCGAGAGACCAAGGTGATCGACTCTCAAAATATCCTGAATGAATTAATTGCCAAGGAGCTGGCGCTTCGGGCGCAAATAAGGGCCTTGGCAGGAGAAGGGTTTATAGAATAAAATGAACTAATTGAAATTTTCTTTCACCGCATCGGCGAAAATTTTAATTTTGCACTCCATTTTAAAAGAGCATCGGCAAATATTTAAGATGGATTATAAATGGTGGTTGTAGCTCAGTTGGTTAGAGCGCCTGATTGTGGTTCAGGAGGTCGCCGGTTCGAAACCGGTCTTCCACCCCAAAATTCCCGTTAATGTGGATTTTGATGAAAATCGAAATGCCCCGAACACGTTCGGGGCATTTTTTTGGTACTGCTCTGAAGTATTGGGTAGGCTGGCATTGATCCCAACCCTTTGAGCCGTTGCAGTCTATCAATCTTTTAGTACCAGCACCGGTACAGAAGCTGCATTGATGATATCAGCACTTACCGAGTTATGGAAGAGCCCTTCGAAAAAACCATAGCTGCGGCGCACTACAATTACCAAATCTGGGCGGCTCGTTTCTACCGCTTTCTTGATTCCTCGGTCTATGCTATCATCACTTACCGATGAATACCGGGTTTCAATTCCATCGAAGTAAGTATTCATCGCCGATTCAAACTCGACTTGAGATGATGTGGCTCCCGATTTTTTATCGCCTTTATCTATATGTATAAATTCAATTTTTGGTCGGCTTTGACCTATGAACTCTTTCAGAAATCTATAGGCGGTTTGCGATTCTGATGTCTTCATATCCGTTGCGAAGAGCATATTTTTAAACGCGGCCGGTTTTGAATTTCCCGGTATGGCCAGCAGTGGGATATTGATCTTTTTCGCAGCAGCGGCAGTATTGCTTCCCATCAATCGCTCCGCCACGCCATTGGTACCTTGTGTGCCCATCACTACGAGTTCAGCATCGCCCTTTTTGCAGAACTGGTTGATCACATCAACCACTGAGCCGTGCCGTGCTTCATAATTGAGACTGATCTCATCATGCTGCACCGCAGTGTCTGCTACCTTTTTTTGAAGCATCTCCAGTTCTTCCTTCGCATTCTTTTCCATTACTTCACTGATGTCTACCATTACAGCACTACCCGATGGTGGCGCGCTATAGGCGTGGACCACCGTGACCTTGGCGCCAGAAGTTTTGGCCAATGCCAGTGCATGGTGAAGTGCATTTTCAGCACCTTTGGAAAAATCAGTAGGGACAATTATAGTTTTCATGGTGGATTTTCTAAGTGATTTTCCAAAGATAGAATCCGTGGGTGAGATGTGCAATCCAGCCGGAGCCAAATACGGAAATTGGCTTTCTTCTACATCTTCAGACCTTGATGTTTCTCGGTATGGCCACCAAAGAATTTACGATCACGTGCTATCGTGAAATGATTGTTCGCTTGGGCAATGCACAATGCGCAGATCTATAGGTGATATGTCCAGAAAAGAGCATCATATGGACATGGCATTGGAATCAAAGCTTAATCCGGACATGGGAATAGGTAAATTGAGCTGATGTTTACATTAGGTCCAACAATCTTGATGAACTTGATCGAGTTATGATAGATAGGAGTATTCCACACGATGATTTGCCAGATTTACCTTTTGATGAGCGCTTGGTAGATACGAATATTCTGAAAGCTGGGGGTATGGCGGCCGCACTTTGGAAGAATTAAACAAGAACATTCTTCGTATTCCTTACCCTTCCATGCTGGTAAATACTGCTGCATTGCAAAAAGCCCAAGGCGCTACAGCCATTGTGAACATCTTTACTACCGATGATGGTCTATACAAGGCGGTGTCTGGTATGATCATAGAAGAGCATGCCAATCCTGCTACGAAGGAAGTATTGCGCTATGCGAAGCCCTTTCAAAACAACTTGAAGAAATAAAAAAAAACATCTCGATGAGATGGTTTCAATAGGTTGAGAAAAAAACTTCGGTTTATTTTCGCTGGCTCATTTCTTTATAGTCGCGCTTCGTTTCACCCACATAGACTTGGCGTGGTCGGCCGATGGGTTCGCTGTTTTCAACCATTTCTTTCCACTGGGCTATCCAGCCGGGTAGGCGCCCTATGGCAAAAAGAACCGTAAACATTTCGGTAGGAATACCTATCGCACGATAAATTATACCGGAGTAAAAATCTACATTCGGGTATAAGCCACGTTCCACAAAATAATCATCTTTAAGGGCTACTTCTTCGATGTTTTTGGCTATCTCCAAGGTCTTGTCTTTTACTCCGAGCTTGGCCAGAATTTCATCACAGGCTTTCTTTATTATGGTGGCACGTGGATCAAAATTTTTATAAACGCGGTGCCCAAAGCCCATCAGCCGGAATGAGTCGTTCTTGTCTTTCGCCTTGTCTATCCATTTTTGGAAGTCGCCACCGTCGGCCTTGATCATTTCAAGCATTTCAATCACCGCTTGGTTGGCGCCGCCATGTAGTGGTCCCCAAAGCGCCGACACTCCGGCAGATATGGAAGAGTAAAGGTTGGCTTGCGATGATCCTACGATCCGTACCGTGCTCGCAGAGCAGTTTTGCTCATGGTCGGCATGAAGGATCAATAGTTTATTCAGCGCATCGGCTATTACAGGATCTACTTCATAGGTTTCGCTGGGCACAGCAAACATCATGTAAAGGAAATTCTCTACATAGCTCTTGCTATTATCGGGGTAGATGTACGGATGCCCCATGCTCGACTTATAGGAGAGCGCAGAGAGTGTAGTGATCTTCGCCAGAAGGCGCTGTATGGTAAGTTCAATATCTTCTACCGATCTATTGGGATTTTGCGACTCAGGGTAAAAGGTGCTGAGGGAAGATAGCATGGACGAAAGAATCCCCATGGGGTGCGCCTTGGAAGGAAATCCTTCGTAAAAGCGCTTCATATCTTCGTGGATCAAGGTATGCTTGGTGATCCTACCACCAAAATATTCCATCTGCTCCTTATTGGGCAGCTCACCATTTATTAAAAGATAGGCCACTTCTAGAAAATCCGACTTTTCTGCGAGCTGCTCTATGGGGTAGCCCCTGTAGCGCAGTATTCCTTTTTCCCCATCTAGAAAGGTGATCGCCGACTTCGTAGCGCCCGTATTTTTAAACCCGGGGTCAAGGGTTATCAAGCCGGTGCTGGCCCTAAGCTTGGATATGTCTATGGCTACTTCATCTTCAGAACCCGTTACGAGAGGTAATTCGTAGGTCTCTCCATTAACGGTTAATTGGGCGGTCTCACTCATGTTTTTGCTGGGGTTAAATTTTGGAGTTAAATATAGCAACAAAACCAAAAATTATAGGCTTTGTTCGGATTGATTTCGGGTCTGGATAGGTATTTATTTTTTCGAAGGAGCGGCAACGCCTTGTTTGGTATACTCTTCCCACGTCTGGTCTTTATAAACGTTTTCACCAAAATATGTGAGTATCGGCATTATCTGCGCAGGTTGCTGCATCCCTTGTACAGGAGCCAATATTCCAAAGTTTTCATCCATGTACACGATGGTCGGATATGCTATCCGGCCTTTTACCGGAGCGATGGCCTTGGTAAGATCGTGGGTGGCGTTACGGCCGCTTCGAGAGGGGTCATGCGCTTCATTGGCATAAGTGGTGCCGCGAAAAGTCACCGCATCGGCTCCTTCGGCGTCAAATTTTATCGCGTAAAAATTTTCATTGATATAATTGACCACCTTCTCATCGTGAAAAGTGGTCTTGTTCATCATCTTGCAGGGGCCGCACCATTGGGTATATACGTCTACCAAAACTTTGCGTGGCTCCTTGGCCATAAGCGATTCGGCGTCATCCCAACTTATCCAGTTAATAGAATTTTGTTTTATCTGGCCAAATATGGAAACCGGAATCAGTACGAGTAAAAAAAAGAAATATTTCATCATGACTGTGCTATGGGGTCGATTTCGCAAATATAAGGGCTTGGTTTGAATTGAGTGGGTGAAGCGCTTCAAATTATACTCTTTTAAGAAATCTTACGCCATGATAGCGAAGTATGCGGTATGATGCCTGTTGGTGAAGGCTTCCGCCAAAGTAAAGTCCGCAAGGCAACCCTACTAGGTTAAGAGCCCATCAGCGAGTGGCTAGAACGGCATTTGCATAAAGCTGCGGGGCAATCAAGAATTGAATTTGCCTGGCTTAGCGCACGCCGTGCATCAATTTGTTGATGGCGGGTTTAAGGACAAAGGAGAGCGCGGCGGCACCGAAAGAGATGAAGGTGAGCAGCCAGAAGAAATAGCTTATTCCTTCTTCGTTGGCTATCCGGTCGAGGCTTTCGCCAAATTTTCCCGATGCTTTCATTCCGATGGCTACCGCAAGGTTCCACACCCCAAACATGAATGCGATCATACGGGCGGGCACCAATTTGCTCACATAGGAGAGACCTACCGGTGAGATGCAAAGCTCGCCCATGGTATGAAAAAGGTATACCAATATGAGCCAGATCATGCTAACCGATGCAGTGGCTGCCCCGGCTTCTATGCTGCTTGACCCAAAAGCCACACAGGCCATACCTATACCGAGCAGGAGCAGCCCTATGCCGTACTTTGCATTTGCCGATGGGTTATACTTGCTCTCCCACCATTTGGAGAATAGCGGTGCTAGCGTGATTATGAAAAGGGAATTTAGCGTGGCAAACCAAGATGCGGGCACTTCGAGGCTATCGGATTGCCACTGGTCGTAGATCTTCCAGATTCCGATGGCCCAAAGGATGGCAAAGCTGAAGGCCAAAATCACATTGGAAAGCGCGTACTTTTTGAAGGTTTGCTTGAAGAGCAATGTTAGTACCCACGTGATCACCGCTAGTGGTACCAGCGTCATGAGTGCATCTACGATTTTGAAAATCATGCCCGCATCACCTTCCAAAACACGGTTGGTATAGTCTCTGGCAAAGATGGTGAGCGTGCCTGGCGACTGTTCGAAGATGGCCCAAAAAAACACGGTCAGGAAGGCAAAAAATGAAACAGCAATAAGCTTTTCGCGGGTTATCTTGGAGTAATTGGCAAGGCGATAGATCACTAGGCCGATGAACAAAATCAGCGCAATGATGATCGTAAAATTATTGCCGGAAAGGCCGAATACCGAGAAATCAAAAATATTAATGGCCCCTTCGGATATCAGTGCTACCGGTTCAAAAACAATCCAAACCAGACCCAGCGTGGTTACCACAGCTATCAGTACCAGCTGAATAGGAGTGAAGGGCACGCGCTTATCCTTGTCGAGTGCGCTGGCCGAGTTGGGGTCGTCTTTAATTGGCTTTAAGCCAATGTTTCCAAAAATATTCTGCGCAAACCAAAATTGGAGCAGACCGAAGAGCATGAAAATAC
Organism: uncultured Cryomorphaceae bacterium; assembly: GCA_963836915.1. GTDB lineage: Bacteria > Bacteroidota > Bacteroidia > Flavobacteriales_D > Cryomorphaceae > Cryomorpha. Next base: position 3,939,859 of record CAWILH010000002.1, read on the forward strand.
CGGCCAAGCCGAAGCCATAGCTCCAGCCTACCTGCTCCCCAAGGTAGCCACAGAGTAAGATCCCGAAAAAGGCACCGGCATTTACGCCCATATAAAAGATGGTATAGGCGCCATCTTTTTTATGGGGTCGGTGCTGGTACATCTCAGAAATGATGGAAGTGATGTTGGGCTTGAAGAAACCATTTCCAAAAACCAGCAAGGTAAGGCCTAGGTAAATAAAGAAGGGACTCTCCAACGCCATCGCACCATGGCCAAGGGTCATCAGTAGGGCACCGATGGCCACGGCCCATCGGAAGCCGATCACCTTATCGGCAAAATAGCCACCGAGCATGGTAGAAAGATATACCAGACCTACATAGGAACCGAATAGCGCGAGAGCGTGCTCACGGGGCCAGTTCCAACCTTCATCAAGGAGGGAAGCAGTGAAGAAGAGCACCAATAGGGCGCGCATCCCATAGAAGGAAAAACGCTCCCACATCTCGGTAAAAAAGAGCACAAATAGCCCCGAAGGGTGGCCAAGCACATTGGATCTGAAAAACTGATCGGTAGAATTTTTATCACCCATACCGGGCACTACGGTGTCAACAGGATTTACCATGGCTAGATCTGCTTAGGGAGTTAATTAAAGTTTTTCGTCGGCCAGTTCGAATTTTTCTTGAACCATCTCTGATGGGTCAGCTTTGTCTTCGGCACCATGGGTAAGACGTTTTAATGGCTTGAGCACGGCCAGCACCAATACGCCTACCACAGTACAAAATATTGCAATGCCTGTAAAAATTTCAAGTTCGCCGGCAGATTGCGACCACTCTCCGATCAGTCCGGCAAGTTTATTTCCAAAACCTGTAGCAGCAAAATAAGCTCCCATCATAAACGAAGCGTATTTTAAGGGTGCAAGTTTGGTTATAAATGATAGCGCTACCGGAGAAGCACAGAGCTCACCAACCGTATGAAAAAGATAGGCCAGCACCAACCAGTACATGGCAGATTCGCCTTCGGCTTGAAACTGTAGGGAAGCTCCGGTCATGAATAAAAACCCCCAACCCATTATGATCACACCGATAGCCATCTTAAAAAGAGACGACGATTCCTTATTCATCTGCTTTCTCCTTGCCCAATACCACGCTATAGGTACACCGAGTGTGATTATGAAAAAAGCATTTACAGATTGAAACCATGATGCAGGGACCGTAAAGTCAATAAAGCTAAGGTCGAGATTGGTTTTTTGTTTGGTATAAATATTCATCAATCCACCAGCTTGCTCAAATGAACCCCAGAATACAATGATCAAAAGGAAGGATATGAACATGACCAGCATTCTGTCGCGCTCTATTTTTGAAAGTGGGCGACTCCGTGCCGCTGCTTCCGCGGGGTCTAAGTCTTGTGTGGCTTCACCGATACCCTTAAGATATTTCTGACCCCACATAAATACGATTTGCCCGAGTACCATTCCGATACCGGCAAGGCCGAAACCATAATGCCAACCATAGTTTTCACCAAGATACCCTACGAGCAATGCGGAAAGGAATGCACCGACATTGATACCGATATAGAAGATAGTGAAGCCTTTATCGCGGCGTTCATCACCCTGCTCATAGAGTCCACCCACCATTGTGGAGATATTTGGCTTCAAGCCACCTACCCCGAGAATGATCAATCCCAAGCCTGCATAGAATGCCCATAAAGCATTCACCGCCAATATTCCATGGCCAGCACATAGCAGGAGTCCGCCGATCAAGACAGTCCTTTTTTGCCCCCATATTTTATCGGCAATCCAGCCGCCGGGTATTGACATGACATATACCAGCATGGTGTACCAACCGTAGAGTTGGAGTGCTTCGGTCTCAGTCCAGCCGAAGCCAGGGTTACTTCCGCTTACCGAAGAAATAAGAAATAGAACAAGGATTGCGCGCATACCATAGTAGCTGAAACGCTCCCATAGCTCCGTAAAGAACAGGATATAGAGCCCTTTGGGATGCCCCATGAATTCTTCGCGCTGAATAGTTGGTGCCGCAGCTCCAGATATAGTACTGCTCATAGGTGATCTATAAATTTTTAGTAATAAAATCCGTCATCATGGTATAAAGGTGAAACCTTGTATTACCGCCGTAAATACCGTGATTTTTATTGGGATAAATAAATAAATCAAATTGTTTATCGGCGGCGACCAGCGCCTTCACCATTTCCATGGTGTTTTGAAGGTGCACATTATCATCAGTGCTGCCGTGCACGAGCAGGTATTTGCCTTTAAGGCGCTCTACATAATTGATCGGCGAATTATCATCATAGCCGGGAGCATTTTCTTGGGGCGTGCGGAAGAAGCGCTCTGTGTAGATACTGTCATAATATCGCCAATTGGTGACCGGCGCCACGGCGATACCCAGTTGAAAATAGTCGGCGCCCTTGGTCATGGCCAGTGAACTCATATAGCCGCCATAGCTCCAGCCCATTATGCCTATCCGATTTTGGTCTACATAGGTTTCTGCTCCGAAATGCTTGGCTGCGTTGATGAGGTCTTCTATCTCGAGTTTCCCATTTTGCATATAGGTACTATGCTTAAAATCACGACCGCGGTACATGGTGCCGCGAGGGTCTACCGATACCAGGATATGTCCCTGCTGCGCCAGCATCTGGTGCCAGAAGTAATTGGATCCATCCCAGCTATTAACCACGGTATTATGTCCCGGGCCGCCGTATACCATAAACATCAGGGGGTAGGTTTTTGCAGGATCAAAATCTGCCGGTTTTATCATCCAGTAATTCAGTGGGATGCCGCCCGTAGTTTTAAAAGTACCAAATTCTTTGGGGGCAATATCCAGGCCCTCGATCTTTGTGGCGAGTTCCTTATTATCTTCCAGAACCCTGAGCTTTTTGCCGCTTGAGTTAAATAGGGAGATTACGGCAGGCCGATTGGCATTGGATGTCGTATTTATAAAGTAATCGAAGCTTTCGCTAAAATCGGCCTTGTTCATCTCACCATTGGAAGTGAGCTTTACGAGTTGGTTTCTATTGTCGGCAGCGGCTTTTTTCCCTCTCAGCGCTTTGTCGTAGCCGATACCACATATCTCATGCGCCAGCGGATCGAGTGCCGCTGAAAAATAAACCATCTTCTGCGCTTGGCTTACGCCATAAAAGTCTACCACTTCCCAGTTGCCACGAGTGAGCTGGGCTATCTCCTTGCCATCGAGGTCGTAGATATAGAGATGGTTGTATCCATCTTTTTCGCTATTCCAGATAAAATGTTTTTGATCGTCGAGAAATATGAGATTATCATTGATGTCAATATAAGTCTCCGATTGCTCGGTATAGATAGGCCTTACGGCAAATGGGCTTTCGTCCGTATCGGTCGAGGCGAGCAGGATCTCAAGTTCATTCTGGAGCCTGGTCATTCTTATTATGGCCAGTTCGGTATCGTTGGCGCTCCACTTTATCCGGGGTATATATTGGTCTTTTTCGGCATTCAACGCTACTTCTACGCTCTTTTTGCTACCAAGTGAATAAACAAAGACACGCACTTCGGCATTTTTCTCTCCTGCCTTTGGATATTTAAAGTCATATTGGCGCGGGTAAAGCTCTTCGTAATAGCTCAGATTGAATTCTTTTACCTCCGATTCGTCGAACTTATAATAGGCTATTTGGCTGCCTTTTGGCGACCAATAAAATCCACGGGCAAAACCAAATTCTTCTTCGTAAACCCAGTCGACGGCGCCATTTATGATGCTGCCCCACTTGCCATCTGTGGTTATCTGGGTTTCTTTGCCTGCATCAAGATCGGAGATGTAAACATCATTCTCCCGCACGAAGGCCACCTTATTTTCGGTCGGGGAAAATGCCGCAAGCTGTTGCTTTCCTTTCTGAAAATCGGTGATCGGCTTTAGTGTATTTCCGGGAATGTCGTAGGCGTAATAATTGGCTTTTGAAGAGCGGCGGTATATCGGTTCTTCATCGGTGGCGAGCAATAGTTTTTTCTCATTGGGGCTAAATTCGTATGATGAGAAACGGAGCCCTTCATCCACATCTTCGGTATTTAATAGGGTATCTACCGCTTCGCCACTCGCGTAAGCATATTTTACGATGCATTGCCCTTCCCCGCACTTCGTAAGCAGGGTATAGTGGGTTCCGTCTTGGGTACTGCGGAATGCTTCTATGCCCTTGGAGCGGTATGTACCAGATTTCCATATCTGCTCCAGATCAATTTGAGATTGGCCTATGGCAGGTTGGATAATGAGAATGAAAAAGAAGGAGAGCAGGAAAACGTTCTGCGCAGGCATAAATTGATTGTTGGGATTCGGGCGGTGAATATAGGAAATTGACGATAACGATAGAAGAAGCGATAAGAATGACTGCAATAATTATCCAAAACCCAATGGTTGCCTGAGATTCTACCTAATTATGTTTAAAATTGATCTAATTTTGCGGTTTTATTTTGTATCAAGAATCTCAGTTTATCTTTGATAAGATGATGATAGTCAATCATGTAGATATAATTATTAAAAATAGCATTCCAATTTTGCCGGAGAGAATAGTTAATTTCTAAAAACTTTCCCTTATATTTGACTCACTTGGATAAGGCATTGTGGAAGTCTATCTTTCATCGTCTCACTCTAATGGCTTCCACGCCGATGCCCCAAGATAGTTTTTCTGTTTCATAGCCCTGAAAACCCTTCTCTCGTGAAGGGTTTTTAGGTTTATGGATTTTTTTTGCATTGCCTGAGTTACTGCGCATTGGCATTGCTGCGTATTGGCGGAAGCCTAAGCCACTACCCAACCCAAAACCGGATAAATCCGAGCAATACCAAGAAGAAAAGGCTTTGGCATACGAATACCGTTTGCCCCAGCCGGGGCTTGGAGACCAGTGGATAACTTTCAAAAATCAAAGCCATCACCGAAGAGACCAGAAACCACGTAAGGTAATTCTGCAAAGGTACGCTGTCTGAATTCCATTCCCACCATTGAAAATGAATAGCCACGGGTTCAATGATAAAATCAAGCGCAGTGGCCGCCATACCTACCACGAGCCATCGCACATACTTCGGTACGGGCAGGTTGATAAGGATGGAGTAGGAGCCCCAAACTACAATGAGCCAATTCAAACCGATGATGGGTGGGGTTTCAAAAAACTTCCAGCCAAGCTCTTCGCCATAGCTATAGCTGCCAAAAAGGGCGCCTGTTTTTATGCCAACGATCTCAACGATATAGCCGAGCAAAACGATAAAAAGCGCTATGGGCCATCCCAGAGTATTATTTGGTTTGGAGTCGAGCCAGATCATGCCTGCAGTAATAATCAAATTGACCGGAGTAAGAAAGACGAACCACTCGCTGAGCGGCGACATAAAGCCAAGCGCTCCGACGAGGTGTAAGATCACTACGATGGCGATACCCGCTTTCTTCGATCTGAACTGTTCAAAGGTGTCTACTTTTCTCATCCGGCTACTTCACTTACGATTTTTGCAGAGAGCAAACATAAGGGAATTCCGCCACCGGGATGCACACTCCCCCCGCAGAAATATAGTCCCTTCACGCTTCTCTTAAAATTGGGATGCCGCAGAAATGCTGCCATCCTATTATTGGAGCTTGTGCCATAGAGTGACCCCAGATGGCTTGAGGTTGTGATCTGGATTCCTTCGGGATCCAATATTCGCTCGGTATTGATAAGTGGTTCGATATCGGCGCCCAGCACACGGTTGATCTTTGAAATAATGTTGGCGCGCGTTTTTTTGATCAACGCTTCCCAATCTTGTCCGCTGAGGTGTGGGGCATTGACCATCACAAACCAATTTTCACAACCGGCCGGTGCATCGGTAGGCTCGTGCTTGGAAGTGATATTTATGTAGACCGTAGGATCATCAAAAATCGTCTTCTCTTGAAATAGCTGCTCGAACTCTCTCTTATAATCTTCACTCCAGAGAATATTGTGGAGACCGAGCTGCCCAAACTCCCTGCCTATGCCCCAGTAGAATATCAATGCCGACGAAGATCGTTCCTGCTTTTTGATCTGTCCAGAAAGCCGAAGGCCAGGAAGCAATTTGGCATAGGTGGGAATGATATCCATATTGCTCACCACCTGATCAAAGGGGTAATTGGCTTTAGCGGTTTTTAATCCGGTCACTTTCTTTCCTTTCAGTTTTATTTGGTCAACGGGTTCATTCAGGTGGATCTTAATTCCCAAATCTTTGGCTAGGCGGTGCAGGCTTTCGGTGATCTGGTGCATGCCGCCATATGGCAAGAAGGTGCCCCAGCGATGTTCCAACGTAGGTATCACCGTAAGTGTGCCTGGTGCTTGATAGGGATCGGAACCATTAAAGGTGGCGTAGCGGTCAAAGAGTTGAGTGAGCTTTTGGTTTCTTAGCGCATCATGGTTCACCTGATGCATGGTAGACCAGAGCCGGGCTCTGCGCAGTTTGAGAAAGGATCTGAGCGTGTCCCATCTCAGGTAAGTGGAAGCCTTGTGCAGCGACCGCTGCAAAAAAACCCCTTCGGTAAGGTCAAAGATTTTTTCAGATTGGCCCAAGTATTCAATGATGCTCGCATACGGCACCTTGAAGGTATCTTCTGCCTTACGTGCAAATTCTTTGGCGGAAGCCGGGGCATTAAAATGGGTTCCATCTTCCCAAAAATAATGGCAACCGGGGTCTATCTTGCGGTAATGGTAATATGCTCTCGGATCTCGCCCAGCAGCTTCAAAAACGGCATCCAAAAAATGCGGCATCGTAAAGAGCGATGGCCCTGCATCAAAACGGTAGCCGTCCTGGCGGTACTCCGTGAGCTTGCCACCGAGGTAGCCATTGGCTTCAAAAATCTCAACATCATGCCCTTTGGCGCTGAGCCTAATGGCTGCTGCCAATCCTGCCACTCCCGCACCTACTACTCCAATCCTTGCCATCGCCGGCGCCAATTTAATCCTTGCCGAGCTGCGAAATTAACGGTTTTTACCTTGGCAAAAATTCTTTGGGTTTTGCTCCAGTTTGCCGTGATGGCTTATATTGTCCCTTCAATACTTTTAAATACCCTATGAACTTGGAACCTGCGAAATATGAAGTAAGCGATGGCAATGGATTTAGGCTTAGCGACTATTCCACCCAGCCCGAGAATGAAATCTCCAAAAAGGAATCAAAATCGATCATCAGGGATAATGTGAAGGAGCTTCGCGACTTTCAGGAGCGTATGTATGCCAATCAGAGCCGGTCTGCACTTATCGTATTCCAGGCCATGGATGCCGCAGGGAAGGATGGCACCATAGAGCGGCTCGTAACGGGTATCAACCCGCAGGGAGTGGAAGTGAGCGCTTTCAAGGCTCCCACAGCACTCGAGCTCCGGCATAATTTCTTGTGGCGCATACAGGGCAAGCTGCCACCGCGGGGGATCATTGGTGTGTTCAACCGGTCTCATTACGAAGAAGTGCTGGTGGTGCGGGTGCACCCTGCCTATCTGCTTCCGCAAAACATCCCCGGGATCGAAAAGGCCGAAGATGCAGGCGAAGAGCTTTGGCAGCGCCGCTTTGAGATGATCCGAAATTTTGAGCAAAACCTAGTAGATACAGGGACTACGGTGCTCAAGTTCTTCCTGCATGTATCAAAAGAAGAGCAGAAAGACCGACTGCTGGACCGTATTGCCGAGCCCGATAAGCATTGGAAGTTTAACCTCGGCGACGTGGAAGAGCGGGCGTATTGGGATGGGTACATGAATGCCTTTGAGCAGGCCATAGCCCATACCGCCACTCCGACCTGCCCTTGGTTTGTGATCCCCGCCGATGATAAGCACACCATGCGTGCACTGGTCACCGAGATCGTGCGCAGAAAGCTCTGCGCCGTTGAGCAGCCTTGGCCAGAGACTTCTGCAAAGGGGATGGAAGAAATTAAAATGGGGGAGGAGATGCTGAGGAGTTGAAGGAGAAAGTCTCGAGTCGCAAGTCGTGAGGCTCGAGTCGCAAGGAGCAAGTCGCAAGGGGCAAGTCCCGGTTTCAAAAGCTTCAAGCCACAAGCCTTTAGCTTCAAGCTGGATTCTCCAAGATTGGGATTTTCAAAGTTGAATTTTTATTTTTCTATTAGGTTGACTCATGTCATCTCGCTGGTTAGACGATGTTGCCACTTGGTTTCCGCGCTGCTCTAGCTGGTAGCTTGTAGCTGGCAGCTTGAAGCATTTCAAAAAAGAGATCCTTCGTTCTCATGAAAAAAGCTTCAAGCCTGGTTTAAAAGCTTCAAGCCCCAAGCCTTTAGCTTCAAGCTGGAATGCCCAAGATCGGGATTTTCAAAGTTGAATTTTTATTTTTCTATTAGGTTGACTCATGTCATCTCGCTGGTTAGACGATGTTGCCACTTGGTTTCCGCGCTGCTCTAGCTTGTAGCTTGTAGCTGGCAGCTTGAAGCATTTCAAAAAAGAGATCCTTCGTTCTCATGAAAAAAGCTTCAAGCCTGGTTTAAAAGCTTCAAGCCCCAAGCCTTTAGCTTCAAGCTGGAATGCCCAAGATTGGGATTTTCAAAGTTGAATTTTTATTTTTCTATTAGGTTGACTCATGTCATCTCGCTGGTTAGACGATGTTGCCACTTGGTTTCCGCGCTGCTCTAGCTTGTAGCTTGTAGCTGGCAGCTTGAAGCATTTCAAAAATTTCGTTTGAATCGCAAGTCTCTTGAGTCACAAGTCGCGAGTCGTGAGTCTCGAGTCGTGAGTCGCGGCTTCAGAAGCTTCAAGCTTCAAGCTGGATTTTCAAAGTTGAATTTTTATTTTTCTATTAGAGCGACTCATAGCATCTCGCTGGCTAAACGATGCTGCTACTTAGTTTCCGCGCTGCTCAAGCTTGTAGCTTGTAGCTGGCAGCTTGAAGCATTTCAAAAATTTCGTTTGAATCGCAAGTCTCTTGAGTCACAAGTCGCGAGTCGTGAGTCTCGAGTCGCAAGGAGCAAGTCGCGGCTTCAGAAGCTTCAAGCTGTGAGCTTCAAGCTGGATTTTCAAAGTTGAATTTTTATTTTTCTATTAGAGCGACTCATCGCATCTCGCTGGCTAAACGATGCTGCTACTTAGTTTCCGCGCTGCTCAAGCTTGTAGCTTGTAGCTGGCAGCTTGAAGCATTTCAAAAATTTCGTTTGAATCGCAAGTGTTGAGTCGCAAGTATTGAGTCGCAAGTATTGAGTAGTTATGGCTATGATTTCGAGGCTTTTGGGATGTTTGGGTATTTTTGTGTGGGGTTGGGTTTCTTAGTGAGTTTGGGAACTTTTAAGGTTGATGGTTATATTGCTTTTTTTTGCCGATTTATTCCGGTTTAGATCGATTTATTTTGGGAAACGAAAGGGTTGATAATTGAAAAGCCCCGCAATGCTGCGGGGCTTTTCAGTACTTTGATGGGGGTGGGTTTATCGCTTTATCATTTTCTTGGTGAGCAGCGCGCCATCTGCGTAGAGGGTATAGAAGTAGATGCCGCTGGCCATGCCTTGGGCGTTCCATTCCACGCGGTGGCTGCCGGTGGGCATAGTGCCATCTATTAGGCGTTCTAGCGGACGACCGCTGGCATCTGATATCTCGAGCAGTACCTGCGCATCGCTGGGCAGGTCGAACTGTATGGTGGTCGATTCATCAAATGGATTGGGCACGTTCTGCCCAAGCTGCATTCCACCGTCTTGATTGGCGGGGTTGACAGGGGCCAAAGCCTTTCCGTTCAATTCGGCCACGGCTGCTTTGATCTGCGCCATCTCATTTTTAAGGGTCTCGATTTGTGCATTTTGCTCCTGCACTTCTTCTTCGAGTAGTCCGATGGTAGTGCCTTGCCCTTCTATGGTGGTGTTTTGGTCTTGTATCACGAGTTCTTGTGCTTCGAGGGTGGTAGACTGCTCTTGGAAGCCGGCGATAAGGATTGGGATAAGCTGAACATATTCTACCCCAAGAATTTCTTGTGATGTACCTTCAATAAAATTCCCGTCTTCGTCTTTCTGTTCCATCAAGAACGTTTCATGAACCAATTCAGGGATGATTTCCTGAACTTCTTGGGCTATCAATCCAAATTGCATATCGTCGGTAAACTGAAGTACGTCTCCTTCCGGTTCTTGCAAAAAATAGGTGTGTGGTTGCAATTGATTCAAAAGGCTCGAAGCATTTTCGATCAGAGCCACTTCAGTTTTTAACGACTCGTCGCTAAGTGTAAGCGGTGGTTGTCCGGTCACGACATTGCCCGTAAAGTAACCGGCCACACCAGGCCCGGAAGTTGGGCCTTCTCCATAAATTCCAATATTTACATTTTGCCCGCCGCTGGCTCGGCCCCATACTCCCACCGATTCACCGGTGCCGTCTAAAGTCCCTTCTCCGCTACCTTTCACACCAACTACATAACGCGAATCCCGACCTACTCCACTTATCCCAATACTTACTTGTGGTGAACCAATTGCACCATTACAGTCAGCCAATCCAAATACACCAATAGCTTCTTGAAATTGTTCGAGATAGACTTGGGCTCGTGAATAGGTGGCTATATTTATTTCGTCATTACGTACTTCGTCATTTTGATTTATCATGTGTACGTCAAGCTTTCCCAATTGTGGTTGCTTAACTCCTATACCTACCTTCCCGCGGTAACATGAATCGGTGGGAAGTGTGCCGGTATAGATATCGGTTTCACCGGTTACGGTTGGGGACTGAATGTCCGTCCAGCGGCAGTCTGAACCCCCGGTACCGCCGCCAGGCTGCCACGTACCATCACCAGACAGATATAAGTCGCTATCGCCGGGAAATGGAAGATGGTTCAAGACGTGATCTAAACTATCATCTCCGACCTGCCTGCCTACGATCAGTGCATCTGGAAGGGTGTCAAGCCTAAGTTCTCTTACCCTGACTCTGCCCACTACATCAAGTTTTTGCGAGGGTGTATCATTTAATCCATTGATTGAAAAGTCGCCTAGTCCTATGTTGCCCATGGGATGTATTCGCATAGTTTCTAGGCCGTTTTGACTTTGGCCGGTTCCCTGAGCTGCATTGGCATCGAATGCTCCGCAGAAGATTACCCGTAATGCATCAAGCCTTTGAATAGGGGTGTCATTGTCACCCCAGACAATTACAGCGTCGGTCTGATCCACATTCTGCGCATTTTCCCTTGGTCGCAGTCCGAAGTAAGCATTATCTGTTCCGCGCTGCAAGTAGGAGCCAGTATGCATCCAATTTCGATGTCCACCGGCACCGGCTGTCCATCGATCACCCATATGCAACATGGTGAGCGGTTCATATACTTGCAAAAGATTTACCGTGCTACTGGAGATGGACATACGTGAGACTGATCGGATTCCTATTACTGGATCATTATAATAGGCGCTCGTAATACGAGCTCTTTCCAAAAGCTGACCGTCACCCGATACATCTGATGAAGCCCCTGCGGCTGCAAAAACAATATCACCACGAGTTGATTCTACCACGAGATGATTTTCAGGTTCATTAACCATTCCGGTGTTTTGCCAATTGAGTTGGGTATCCGTGTCCGGGCTCAGGTAGAACCTCGCCTTTCTGTTACTATTGCCCACATTTCCCCCGCTGAACATCGACCAAGATAGGGTCTGGGAATCATCGCCATCCGTCCTGATTAGATTTCCGTACGGACTAAAATAGGAAAGCGGGTTTATGTGAAGTAGCGCATTGGGCGTGAAGTTATTATCTCCTATACCTAGCCTTCCGGTCTGCATAAGCCGCATACGTATATTGTTGTTGACCCGGAAGTCGAGGTTTTGAGCTCCACTGTAGCCTAAAAATTTTCCAGGACCAGTAAGATTGTTGTCTGTTGTGGACTGAGCACCAGCAAATATTGAAATAAGGAAAAGTGCTATAGAAACCACTAGTGATTTAAAATTTATCGTATTCATCTTTTTATAATTTTTTCAGTTAATATTTCGTCAGATCTAAAAATTCTCAAAAAATAAATTCCACTTATAAATCCTGTTAGGTCTATTTCTAAATAATTCACATTTGCATCCATCCAAACAATTAAGGTGCGTCCAGAAATATCAAGCATCTCAAGACGATCTATTCTTTTTTCTTCAGATGTTACACGTATTTTTCTGTTTGTTGGATTAGGATATACGCTAATTTCGTATGTTGCACTTCGTTCTTGCGTGTAAAGCAGTTCATGACAAAATGCTGGATCAGTCGCTACACATACATTATCGAAATAATAGATACCAAAACAGCGCTCTTGATTATTTAATATTATAGTGTCAGTATTACTACCGTCAAAGAAATTCCCTAACGCTAGCCAGTTATAATTATCATCTGCCAAAAAATATCCATCAACTATTGTCCATCCCATTGTATCGATCAATACTTGTGAATAGTCCAAATGCGCAAAATTGTCTGGTTCGAAGATGTTAACTTCATTGTCATATTCAGGATCTTTGAAAAATCGCAATCCTATATGATTGGTTGCGCACAAACTTTCGGACTCTAAACCGCCATCATACATAGATGTATAAAACATAACGTAGTACTCTGTTCCATTAACTAACGACATGTTCAAGGGTGCAGCCATATATTCGCGTATTTCAGGCGCATAGTATGCATAAGTGTATAGGCTTGAGTAGGCATTACCCGTAACCGGATATTGATAACCTAAGCCATTCTCAGGTACACCTACCAAGCCATTGATCTCATTGTTACACACGTTAAAATAATCGGGAGACGCTTGCCATGAATACCAATCGATTACTACATTTTCAAATTCAGCATCAGCAAACGGACACTCCAAATACTCTTCAAAACTCGGGTTTGGAACTAGGTTTTGACCGAATAGAGCGGAATGGCCGCTGAGCAGCAGCACGGTAAAGAGAAATAGAGATTTCATAAAAAAGGAATTTACATTTTGAGAATATCGGTTTTCCGCGTGTCCGTACTAGCGGGTTCTGACAGCTGCCACTTGACAGTTGCAAAGAAAAACATACTTTTGTCAGCTCATGATCACCTCCTTCTTTAGACTGGGTGGTTTTGAAATTTGCCCCGACCTTGTCCGTCGGGGTTTTTTTATGCCATCATCTGGGAAAGAAAATCGAAGAATTCTTTAAACTGATGAGGCGTTGAAGTTAGCTATTTGTTTCGATAAAACAAGGAATATATCTGATAAATATAATTTTGGGCGTAAGTTCTTGCAAGTGAGATAGAATATATAATGGTGGTGGGATGAGTCGATTCTGGGTAGTCTCCTGCTGGGGCTGGGCAGATTTTGGTTAGCGAAAAGTCTCAAGCCAATCAAGAAACTTTAGTCAGGGCAGGTAAGAAGTTAGGACCATAGATCGGGTTCCATAAAGCACTGCACCATCACAAACCCAAAACTGACGTCTGGGCGTCCGCGGAAACCATTAAATTTTAGCTAGCACGACCAGCAATGAAAACTACTTGAAGAAATTTAGATTATTTTCTTTTTATTTGTGTCTCATTGACACTCAGTCAGGCAAGTAATTAGCTCTATTCAAACCATTCTTAACTCAGCCAAGCTCCTATGAACTTTTCTACTGTAGACATTATCGTCTTTATCAGCTATTGCGTTTTTATCGTAGCCTTCGGTCTCTGGATCTCGCGTGATAAGAAAGGACATAAAAAAGATTCGAATGATTATTTCCTTGCGGGCAATACGCTGCCCTGGTGGGCGATAGGTGCTTCCCTCATCGCCGCCAATATCTCTGCCGAGCAGTTTATCGGGATGTCGGGCTCTGGCTATGCACTTGGATTGGCCATAGCCAGCTATGAGTGGATGGCTGCCCTGACCCTGATCGTGGTGGCCAAGTTCTTCCTGCCCATCTTTCTCGAAAAGCGGATTTTCACCCTTCCCCAATTTCTCGAAATCCGGTACGACAGTCGGATAAGGACGATCCTTGCAGTATTCTGGGTGCTGCTCTACACCTTTGTCAATCTTACCACGGTGCTCTATCTTTCGGCATTGGCACTCAGCGTGGTATTTGGCATTACGGTCATACAGGCCATGATCGGACTGGCGGTAGTGGCCGTGGCCTATTCGCTTTATGGTGGCCTGAAGGCTGTGGCATGGACGGATGTAATCCAGGTTATTTTCTTGATTTTCGGCGGGTTGGTCACCACCTATTTGGCTTTGCAGGCAGTGGGCGATAATCAAGGTGTCTTTGCCGGTATGAAAGAGATTTTTAATCGCGCGCCAGAAAAGTTTGACATGATCTTTACAGAAGATAATCCGTACTATAGCGATTTGCCGGGTCTCAGTGTGTTGGTAGGGGGTATGTGGATTGCCAACTTGAGCTATTGGGGTTGTAATCAATATATTATTCAGCGTGCCCTGGCGGCAAAAAATATCCGTGAAGCCCAGAAGGGTTTAGCTTTCGCCGGATATTTGAAACTCGTGATCCCACTGGTAGTCGTAATTCCCGGTATCGCGGCATTCGTGATGCAGCAGGATATGGTCAATCCCGAGATCACCCGCCCCGACGAAGCCTACCCTTGGTTACTTGGCAACCTGGTTCCGACCGGTGTCCGTGGACTTGCATTTGCAGCGCTCATAGCAGCCGCGCTCTCTTCGCTCAGTTCTATGATGAACAGTACGGCCACGATTTTCACCATCGATATTTATAAACCCTTTTTTGGCAGCAAAGCATCCGAAACGAAGTTGGTGAATATCGGCCGGGCAGTAGGTCTTATTGCAGTGATCATCGCCGTAATTGTCGCCCAGCCCTTGCTCTCGGGCGAAGATCAAGTGTTTCAGTTTATCCAAAAATACACGGGTTATGTAAGCCCGGGTATAGTGGTCTTGTTCCTGTTCGGTCTTTTCTGGCGCCGCACCACCGCATCGGGAGCGCTCTGGTCGGCCATAGCATCCGTGCCCATGAGTATTTTGATCGATTATATGTTTCCAGAAATGCCGTTCCTAGATCAAATGGGACTGGTATTCTTGATACTTTCTGTGCTCATAGTCGCGATCTCACTCATTGAGAGCAAGAAAGATTCACCTAAGGCGATTATTTTTGGTGTAGACCTGTTCAAAACAGGGCCTGTCTTTAACATCGCCGCTATGGGAATCGTGCTTACGCTTGGAGTGCTTTACACCATCTTTTGGTAGGCATCGTTTGAATTGATTTCTTTGCAGAAAATAAGCGTATGAAATCGAAAATAATCGTGACCGGTGGCACGGGGTTCATTGGTTCTCACACCGTTGTAGAGCTTCAGCAAGCGGGTTATGAGACGGTAGTCATTGATGACCTGCGCAATTCAGATGAGACGGTACTCGATAATATTGAGAAGATAACCGGGGTGAAACCGCTTTTTGAAAAAGTCGATCTTACCGATCATCAGGCTGCTGCCAACATAATCGCAAAACATAAGGACGCTGCGGCGTGTATTCATTTTGCGGCTTTAAAAGCCGTTGGCGAAAGCGTGGCCGACCCGCTGCTGTACTACCGCAATAATCTTTTTACACTGATCAACCTGCTCGATAATTTTCGCGATTCAGGTCTCGAAGCGTTCATTTTTTCGTCTTCGGCCACAGTATATGGACAGCCGGATATCCTTCCAATTACAGAAGATAGCCCCGTGGTTCCCGCCAATTCGCCTTATGGCAATACCAAGCAGATAGCCGAAGAGATCATTAATGAAACGGTGGGTTCAGGAGCGATAAAAGCGGCCATCTCGCTCCGTTATTTTAATCCTATCGGGGCGCATGAATCAGCGCTTATCGGCGAGCTGCCCAAGGGTGTGCCCAATAATCTGATGCCTTTTATCACACAGACGGCCGCTGGTGCGCGCGAAGAACTAAAAGTTTTTGGCCAGGACTATAAAACTCCCGATGGCACAGCTGTGCGCGATTATATCCATGTGGTCGATGTGGCAAAAGCCCATGTAAGTGCCGTGCGCCGCATACTGGAAAAGAAAAACAAAGAAGCGTACGAAGTTTTTAATCTAGGCACCGGCAAAGGATTTTCAGTGCTTGATGTGATCAAGTCTTTTGAAAAAACTTCGGGACAATCCTTAAACTACTCTTTCGCAAAGCGGCGCGCCGGCGATGTGGAGCAGATCTATGCCGACACATCCCGCGCCAATAGGGAATTAGGCTGGAAAGCAGATTTAGACCTTGATGCCATGACGGCTTCTGCGTGGGAGTGGGAGAAGAAGATTCGGAGGGGTTGAGTTTTTGGTTAATAGTTAATAGTTGTTAGTTATTAGTTTTTGGTTAATAGTTATCCATACGGACTCCCAAAAGGTCGTGAGTTTGGATCGTCCAAAGTGATTTAATTTTAGTTGAAAGATTTAATTTTGGAGTTGGGCAGGTTTTATTCTTGATGGGTTTCGATGCGAGTAGATAAATAGATCAAATTTCGCATGAACATCATCCAGAGCGTCTTTTGTCATCCATGGCGTTTTTTGTCATCCAGACCGAAGGGAAGGATCTCTATTTTAAATTTTCCGTACGGACCCCAAAAAGGTCGTTGCTTTGGTGCGTCCAAGGAGATTGATCATAAGTCGAGAGATTTAATTTTGGAGTTGGGCAGGTTTTCTTCTTGATGGGTTTCGATGCGAGTAGATAAATAGATCAAACTTCGTATGAACATCATCCAGAGCGTCTTTTGTCATCCATGGCGTTTTTTGTCATCCAGACCGAAGGGAAGGATCTCTATTTTAAATTTTCCATACGGACTCCCAAAAGGTCGTGAGTTTGGATCGTCCAAAGTGATTTAATTTTAGTCGAGAGATTTAGTTTTGGATTTGTGTAGGGTTTCTTCTTGATGGGTTTCGATGCGAGTAGATAAATAGATCAAACTTCGTATGAACATCATCCAGAGCGTCTTTTGTCATCCATGGCGTTTTTTGTCATCCAGACCGAAGGGAAGGATCTCTATTTTAAATTTTCCATACGGACTCCCAAAAAGGTCGTTGCTTTGGTGCGTCCAAGGAGATTGATGATAAGTCGAGATATTTAGTTTTGGATTTGTGTAGGGTTTCTTCTTGATGGGTTTCGATGCGAGTGGTTTGCCCCCCTATAAATCGGACAAATTACGATAGGGTTAATAAATGAGTGGTACAAGGTACTAATTTTGTTGTGCCAGATGCAACCGATGGTGACCTTTATACCGATGGTTGAAGACGCAGGTCATATCTCTATGGCCTGCGTTTGTTTTTGTTGCCCTTCGGGCATGCCAGATGCTGCCCTCAGGCTCCCATTGCCCGATAGCTGATAATGTGGCACTTTCAGCCTGTGTTTGAGAGGTTTGTTCTTACGCGGTATTGACTCAATGAGTCCGTCTTTCCATAGATTCCAGAACATTACCGGGGTTAGGTGATCGAGGCTTCCATGAAGTCTTATCGTGTTGTAAATGTCATAGAAACCGTGGAGATGAACCTCCAAATCAGTGATTGTGGAGAAGTCTTTTCTGCTAAGTGACTTCCCCAAAATAGCATGAAAGCTTTCGATGTGCCCGTTTTCTTCAGGTGTGTAGGGGTGCGTAAAGACTTGGTTAAGATGATTATCAGTCATGTACTTTTGTACCTCTTTGGCAACGAACCTGCTGTCATTGTCGTTGCGCACTTCGATGGTGATTTCTTTGTTGAGCATTTGATGCGGTTGTAAATAGTTGAGGATAACTTGCTGCCAAGCAGAGATTACCTGGTTCTTTTTGATCGAATAAGCCACTTGCCAATGTAGAACTTTACGGGTGAAGCAATCGATGATAGTCAGTATGTAGGCATAGCGCTGGTGAGAGGCTACCCACTGGAACTTTATATCCATTTCGATTACCATAAGTGGCCCAGTAGGATTAACCCTCCTGTACTTGGCATAGGGACGCGGCGCCTTCTTCCTGGCTTCATGAAGCAACTGCCACTGATCCATCAATCGGTATACTTTCTTGCGGTTGATGATGTACCCGAGCAACATCAACGCTGCTGTCATTGCCTTGTAGCCATAATCCGTTTCTGGGTCAGATTTGATGTCGGCCATCTCATCTACAACTGCCTCATTGGATATTAAAACAATGCTTCCATCGACTTGCAGCTGCGGGCAATGAGTCGATGGCTTTCTGCCCTTGGTACCCGGTTTGGGCTTGTAGTAGTAACTATGCTTACTTAAGCCTATAAGGGCAAGTACTGTGTCACGCTTAAGACCTTTGCCGATATGCTGCCGTGCTAAAGCAACTTTCTCAGATGTGGATACTTTTTTTTTAGCAAGTCGTTTTTCAGCGCGTTCTCAAGTTTCTCTTGCGCGAGTAGCTCTTTGAGCATCCGGTTTTCTTTCTCAAGTGCTTTGACGGTCCTGAGCTTCTCTTTTACCGCACTGTGATCAAGGCCGTCCGCGCCCTGGTCATCATACTTGTTTTTCCAATAGTAAAACGTAGCTGGGTAGAGCGAATACTTCTCCAGTGTGGCCTTTACACTTGTTTCACGGGCTTCCTTCAGGATAGCCAGCTTTTCTTCTTTGGTGAACTTCTTGGTTCCTTTTTCAGTCGTTTTCACGTCCATAATTACGAATTTCTTTCCGTAATCGTGTCCGACCATTTAGGGGTGCTCAACAGCGAGTAGATAAATAGATCAAACTTCGTATGAACATCATCCAGAGCGTCTTTTGTCATCCATGGCGTTTTTTGTCATCCAGACCGAAGGGAAGGATCTCTATTTTAAATTTTCCATACGGACCCCAAAAAGGTCGTTAGTTTGGTTCTTCCAAGGAGATTGATTATAAGTCGAGAGATTTAATTTTGGAGTTGGGCAGGTTTTCTTCTTGATGGGTTTCGATGCGAGTAGATAAATAGATCAAACTTCGTATGAACATCATCCAGAGCGTCTTTTGTCATCCATGGCGTTTTTTGTCATCCAGACCGAAGGGAAGGATCTCTATTTTAAATTTTCCATACGGACCCCAAAAAGGTCCTTGCTTTGGTGCGTCCAAGGAGATTGATCCTAAGTCGAGAGATTTAGTTTTGGATTTGTGTAGGGTTTCTTCTTGATGGGTTTCGATGCGAGTAGATAAATAGATCAAATTTCGCATGAACATCATCCAGAGCGTCTTTTGTCATGCATGGCGTTTTTTGTCATCCAGACCGAAGGGAAGGATCTCTATTTTAAATTTTCCGTACGGACCCCAAAAAGGTCGTTGCTTTGGTGCGTCCAAGGAGATTGATCATAAGTCGAGAGATTTAATTTTGGAGTTGGGCAGGTTTTCTTCTTGATGGGTTTCGATGCGAGTAGATAAATAGATCAAACTTCGTATGAACATCATCCAGAGCGTCTTTTGTCATCCATGGCGTTTTTTGTCATCCAGACCGAAGGGAAGGATCTCTATTTTAAATTTTCCATACGGACTCCCAAAAGGTCGTGAGTTTGGATCGTCCAAAGTGATTTAATTTTAGTCGAGAGATTTAGTTTTGGATTTGTGTAGGGTTTCTTCTTGATGGGTTTCGATGCGAGTAGATAAATAGATCAAACTTCGTATGAACATCATCCAGAGCGTCTTTTGTCATCCATGGCGTTTTTTGTCATCCAGACCGAAGGGAAGGATCTCGATTTTAAATTTTCCATACGGACTCCCAAAAAGGTCGTTGCTTTGGTGCGTCCAAGGAGATTGATGATAAGTCGAGATATTTAGTTTTGGATTTGTGTAGGGTTTCTTCTTGATGGGTTTCGATGCGAGTAGATAAATAGATCAAACTTCGTATGAACATCATCCAGAGCGTCTTTTGTCATCCATGGCGTTTTTTGTCATCCAGACCGAAGGGAAGGATCTCTATTTTAAATTTTCCATACGGACCCCAAAAAGGTCGTTAGTTTGGTTCTTCCAAGGAGATTGATCATAAGTCGAGAGATTTAGTTTTGGAGTTGGGCAGGTTTTCTAGGTAGTGGGATTTGATGTGAATGGGTCAATACGTGAAATCCCAATCTTGGAAAATTCAGCTTAAAGCTCCAAGCCACCAGGCGTCATAAATGAGACGCTCAAACCGATGAATATATTCAACTTTGAAAATCCCAATCTTGGAAATTCCAGCTCCAAGCTACAAGCTAGAGCAGCGCGAAAAACAGGTGTAAAAATCTTCTAACCAGAGAGATGCGATGAGTCAATCTAATAGAAAAATAGAAATTCAACTTTGAAAATCCCAATCTTGGAGAATCCAGCTTGAAGCTAAAGGCTAGTGGCTTGAAGCTTTTAAACCAGGCTTGAAGCTCACAGCTTGTGGCTTGAAGCTTTTAAACCAGCTAGCAGCTAAAAGCTTCAGAAAAATCAGCTTCAAAAAACTACAGCTCGTAAACGCTACGATTGAAAATCGTGTATCCAAAATTGAAAAAGAAACTCCATGGGCCGCCGTCCTCACGATTGTCGTAGTAGTTTAAGTTTAGGCTCACCGGCCCCAGCGGGCTATGCCAAACCAAGGCCGTTGCACCGACGTAATATTGATCTACGAAGGCTTTCCCAAATGCTGCCTCGTTGTTTTCTTTCCTCACGATAGCTTTGCCAGGCTGCAAGACATAGCCGTCCAATCGAAATTCAATATTCCGCCGAATTTCAAAAACAGATCGAAGTCCGAATGCCAGATATTCGGTAGCTCGGTATTCATCTATAAAAATAGTTTTGCTCTCCGGGGTAGGTTGATAGGCCGGAGCGGAAATAAGTGAAGCGGTATAGTTTGCAAAAAAAGGCTTATTGGAATAAAGCGCTTCGGCATCGAAGCCTAAGGTGACAGAGCCTATCTGCGTGAAGTAATTTTGATATTTTAATTTGGCTTGAAACCATGTGTGGTGATTGGACATTTGCTCCCGGTCTACGCCAGTATTGCCCACGGTGGTCTCTTCCCGTCCGGTCACGCCGCTCACGAATACTTGGAGCCTAGTGCCCTGATTGGCGTACAGCTTTCGGTTCAAAGTATTTCGGTCTACGCCCACAGATAGAATGCCAAGCTCAAAGTTGGTGACATCGGTGGTGTCCAATGCGGTAAAATTTTCTGTCTGGTAATATTGATCCGCGGTTTCCCCATAGTCAAGATGGGTTTTCAAGACCGTATTGTTTCCCCAAGATGCTGCGACATCCACTCCGCCAAACGTTTCGTTTTTTACGATATACGATGGTCGGGAAAGCTCAAAAAAAGTGGCGAAACTCCTGAAATAGTCCCATCGGTTCAGCGTGGCGTGCGGGGTAAAGCTGATCCTTCGTTTTCCACCGAAGTCTATATTGGCGGAAGCCGACACCGAACCGTAAAACTTACCGAAGTAGCTATTGGCCATCAAGGTAGCCGATGTGCGGTTGAAAATGTTGTACTTCAGCCCTACGTAACCCATATTTATGGGGCGCGATGAGAAATTGCCCCCAAAGAGCAGGGTGAGGTCTTTCTCCTTGCGCACGCTCAGATTGATGTCATACACCCCGAGACTACTGTCGTACATAGCTACCGGCTGTATGTACTTCACCTTTCCATCTTGCGCCGCCCGAAGAAATTGGGGTTTAAATTCGTCAAAAGTAAAGCTCGAAGAATCCTTCGCCAATAATCCGAAGGTAGAAGAGACATATCCACGCTGCCGCGGACTTAAATCTCCTTTGATATCAATTTTGCCTACCAGCTTTTCAGGAAAATTGGCGCGAAATGTTCTCCGCATATCATCCAACTCCATACCGGTGCGCTCCCTTTTACCGGCCAGTTCCTGAAGCTCGTAAATACGATCAAGCGCGGCCTGATAGCCGATCTCGACGAGCAGGTCTATATTCTGAAATTCGAAAACCCCCACATTTGGCTTTGGCTCGATGATCAATCCGTACTCGCACTTCAGGGAGAAGTCGCTCTGGCTCATTATCATATTTCGCACCAGCGAGAGCAGGTCATCTTCTTCGGGCGGGTCGATGGATGTGGCCACGTTGCTCCCGATGATCACATCGGGCAGAAACTCATCGTACATAATATCGGCCGGAAAATTATTGTATAGTCCTCCATCAAAAAGAATGGTACTGTCCAAGACCATGGGCTTATAATAGAAGGGATAGGTGCTGCTGGCGCGAATGGCCAGCGCTAGGCTTCCGTTTTTAAACACCACTTCCTTTTTTTTAACAATATCGGCCGCTAAGCACCGGAAGGGGATCATCAGATTATCGAAATCGTAACCTGCTGCGGCCGAAGGTGGTGCGAGCAGATTCATCAGCAAGTACTCCATCAGGTCAGGGGTGACCACATTGGTGGGTATCGACTTAGTGAGCAATCTTTTAGGAGATATTTTCGGGCGCACCATCGAAGCATCTTCAGGATCGTGGGTGAAATAATAGACATCCTTCTCAGGAAGGCTGCCTTCAAGCGCCAAGAGAAAATCTTCACTTTTCGCAAATTCCGTGATCTCTTCTACCGAATATCCCGCGGCGTAGAACCCACCGATTATGGCTCCCATAGATGTTCCTGTGATATAGTCGATCGGGATATTATGCTCTTCCAAGGCTTTGATCACGCCAAGATGAGCCAGACCGGCAGCACCACCACCGCTCATTACCAACCCTACTTTTTGAGAAAAAACGAAACTGCCGGAACCCAAAATGACCAGCGCGGCCAAAAGCATGTTTCGAAAATTTATCATTCTATAAATTGGAGGCGTAAATCTACTCAAAATGAATCCCCAAGCATATTAATACAACATTAACGGTATGTTGCCCGCAATTCGTGCATCAGTTGGTGGATATACGGTAAGCTGTGGATTATTCTACTGCCATACCAAGAGAAGGGTTCACCATCTACCATTATCGTTTTAATTCCCGTAGCTTCTTCAATTTCATTGGTATGCCCATCTTTAAATGGAAATGGCTCAGAACTTAAAAAGATTATATCAGGCTGTAATTTTCGGAGTTCTTCCATCTCCAATTTCGGGTACCGCAGGCCACGCTCACCGAGATCGGCAGCTACGTTTCGAAATCCTGTAAGTCCTAGCATTTCAGATATGAAGGTGTCATGGCCGGCTATCATGATGGGATCTTTCCAGATGAGATAGGCGCACGTAACGGGCTCCATTAATCGGATTTCAGAAATGCTGTGTAGCGCATCTTTGAGCTGGGCTCGAAGTTTTTGACCCTGCGCTTCGCAATCGCATAATTGGCTTATCTGATCTATGGCTTGCTTTAAATCGGCAAGCGTAGCGATATCGCTCACGTATACCGGAACTATTTTTTCGAGCCGCTCGACGGATTTTAGCGTATTCTCTTCCTTGTTTGCAATAATCAGATCGGGCTGCAAGGCAGCAATCGTCTCGAAACGAAAATTTTTTGTTCCGCCGATTATTTCCTTGTCTTCGGTTAAAGATTTCGGGTGCACACAAAACTTGGTAACTCCGACCAATTTTTCCTGAAGGCCAAGATCACATAGCAGTTCACTGAGCGACGGAACCAGCGAGATGATGCGTTGCGGTGGATTTTCCACCCGCAAGTCCCTTCCTGTCTGGTCGCTGTAAATTGGCATTAATGCAAAGAAGCGATTAAGTCGTGGCGGGTGATGATATGGTGCTTCTGAGCGTCGATCTTTACCAAAACGGCCGATACATTCCGGTCTATTTTGCGGATTACATTTTTCAGGTCTTCATCGCTTTCTACCACGGGGAATGGATCGGACATTATCTCGCGTACCTTTTTTTGCTCAATGCTCCCGTTTTCAAAGAGATGATCAAAAATCTTTCGCTCATCCAAAGATCCAACGAACTTATCTCCTTCCACTACGGGTATTTGCGAGATGTCGAAGCGCTTTAATTTATCGATCGCCGAGCTTACCAATTCATCGGCACCAATGGTGACTAGGGGCTTGTCCACATGCTTATTTACCAGGTCGAGTGCCGACTTATTGCGGTCATTCAAGAAGCCGCGATCGCGCATCCAATCATCGTTATACACCTTGCCTACGTAGCGCGATCCATGGTCGTGAAAGAGTATTACCACCACATCATCTTCGGTAAGTTCATGTTTCATCTGCTCCACCACCGCATAGGCCGATCCAGCAGAGTAGCCCATGAACAAGCCTTCTTTCCGCGCAAGCTCACGGGTATATACCGCACCATCTTTATCGGTCACTTTTTCAAAATGGTCTATAAGGTCGAAGTCTACATTTTTTGGCAATATGTCTTCACCGATTCCTTCGGTGATGTAAGAGTAAATTTCTTTCTCGTCAAACTCGCCCGTTTCGTGGTATTTTTTAAATACCGATCCATAGGTATCCGCCCCCCAAAGTTTAATATTCGGATTCTTTTCTTTCAAGTATTTCCCCGCTCCAGATATCGTACCGCCAGTGCCTACACCCACCACAAAATGGGTGATCTTCCCTTCTGTTTGTTCCCATATTTCAGGGCCGGTGCTGAGGTAATGAGCACGCGCATTTCCAGGATTATCGTATTGGTAGGGGTAATAAGAATTGGGGATTTCTTTATTGAGACGTGAAGCTACCGAGTAATAGGAGTCTGGATGGTCTGGTGATACATTGGTAGGGCATACGATTACTTCGGCGCCCATGGCGCGAAGGATGTCCATCTTCTCTTTGCTCTGCTTATCGCTAAGGGTGCAAATGAGCTTATAGCCTTTTACGATGCAGGCCAGAGCCAGCCCCATACCGGTATTTCCAGAAGTACATTCTATCACGGTACCACCGGGCTTGAGCCTTCCATCGGCTTCGGCGTCTTCGATCATCTGCAGCGCCATCCTGTCTTTTACACTATGACCGGGGTTGAAATATTCTACCTTGGCGTATACCGTTGCTGGAATATGCTTACAGATTTTATTCATCTTTACCATCGGTGTATTACCAATGGTTTCCAATATGTTATTACTTATTTTGCGAAAAGCCATCCTTGATTTTTTGGCAAATTTACGGCTTATTAATCGAAGCGGATAGCTTTTGCAGGGCTGATTTGCGCCACCGCTAGTGAAGGCAGTAAGAGCGCCAGTACGCAAATACCGAAGGTTACGGCATTTAAAATCAATATTACTATAGGGTCGAGCAAGATGGGAACGACTGCGACGTAGTAATTTTCGGGATCAAGCTTTACCAGTTCAAATGTTTGCTGGAGCAGGCCGAGTCCGATACCAAAGAGATTTCCGAGCAGGAGTCCGATACCTATTATGTATGCAGCTTGAATCAAGAATATACGCTGTATAAACCATGACGTGGCGCCCATGGCCTTTAGCATACCTACCATCACGGTGCGCTCCATGATCAAAATGAGCAAGGCCGAAGTCATGTTGATAATAGAAATAAGGATCATCAGCCCGATGATGATGATGGTGTTCAGGTCGAGCATTTCCAGCCAGTTGAAAATTTCGGGAAGATGCTGTCGAATGGTCGATGTCTTGAGATTATAATTAATATGTTCATAGATGATCTCATCCATTCTACCCAGGTCTTGATAGCTGTCCAGCAGCACTTCAAAGCCACCGGTATAATATTTTTCCGATCCACCAGAAGTGGTTATGCTATACGCTGACTCATTTGGGCAGTTGCACTTTTTTATCCCGGTCGTTTCGCTTAGTGTAAAAAAGGCTGTATCGGAAATGGTCGCACCACGATCACTGGCCACTACATAAATTTCATCGCCGCCCCCTGTGCAGAAAGGGAAAGGCCCTCGCCCTTGAGCGAGTCACTGCTCCATTTTAAATCTATAGATCCACGGCCAAAACCACGCGCGCTCAGCACCACGGAGTCACCCCGGCAGCCTTCCCAAAGCAATTGAGCGCTAAGCCCCCATTGGTTCAGCTTTCTGATCTCAGAGATAGGCGCAAAGACAAATTCTTCATCGAGCTCCCTGAGATCGGTGGCAAATATTCCGACCAGCTCAAAATTACGCTGGCTCATCGCGCCTTCCGAATTTTGGAAATAGATAGGCACCTTGCCACCGACTTCTATTTGGAGCCTGTCGGCAAGAAATTTAGAGATGAGAACTTCCTTTTTATTTTCTTCAGGAGCGGTGTTGAGCACCCGCCCTTCGATTAGTTTTGACGTGATAAAATCCCAATCATAATCTTCGGCCACGCCCTTTACCAATACGCCTTGGATATTATCTTTGGTCTCTATTACTCCTTCTTTCAGTGCAAATAGCTGGATGTGCCTTACACCGGCTACCGTATCGAGCCCCGGATAGAAGTCTTGTATTATTTCTAATTTCGGCTCCCCATTCCTTTTAGATGTGCCAAAATTTGTGATTTGTATATGCGATCCAAACCCGACAACTTTCTCCCTTATCTCCCCTTGGAAGCCGGTCACTATGGCCATGGCGAGAATCATTACGGTCATGCCCAATGCGATGCCGATGGTCGCTATCCTTACGATGGGTTTGGAAAGCACGCGCATCCCATCTTCCTTTCGAATCAACCTTTTTGCTATAAATAGTGGAGTATTCAATGGCTTTCTTTACCGTTATTAATCCTGCGGCGCTTGCGCGCAAAAGTATGAAAATAGGCTGCCTTTGCGTTTTTGCCAGCTTTTTGGCCATAGCTTGTAGTTCGCAGGGCAGTAGCACCAGTCAGGAAAGAACAGCTCAAGTGGTTACGGATGCGCTGGTCGAAGTCCGGCCGGCGATTTATCAAATACAGGAACAGCTGCTGCCAAGGCTCGAAGGCAAAAGGGTAGGAGTGGTAGCCAATCACACCAGCTTGGTAGCTGGCGTGCATCTGGTAGATACCTTGATCGCTTCGGGGGTGGCGGTAAAGAAAGTACTGGCGCCCGAGCATGGTTTTCGCGGCGATGTGCCCGATGGAGCGGAGATTGACCATACCATAGACGCTAGAACAGGGCTTCCCATCGTGTCCATTTATGGGAAAACCAAAAAGCCCACGCCAGAAATGTTGAAAGACATCGATGTGATCGTTTTCGATATTCAGGATGTTGGGGCACGGTTTTACACCTTCATCTCCACGCTGCATTATGTCATGGAAGCCGCCGCCGAAAGCGATAAGGAAGTCGTTATATTGGACCGCCCGAATCCCAATATTCATTACGTGGATGGGCCGGTGCTCGAGCCTGATTTTAAATCGTTCGTGGGCATGCACGAGATACCCGTGGTATACGGCATGAGCATCGGAGAAGTCGGAGCCATGATAAATGGCGAAGGCTGGCTCAAAGGGGGCATCCATTGCAGGCTCTCAGTGATCGAATGCCTGGATTATACGCGCAATTCCCGTTACCAACTTCCAGTTTCTCCTTCACCCAATTTACCATCTATGAAGAGTATTTATTGGTATCCAAGTATCTGTTTCTTTGAAGGTACCGATGTAAGTGTGGGGCGCGGCACGCCCGAGCCATTTACCCGTATCGGGGAGCCGACCAATAAAAATGGAGACTTTACTTTCACACCGGTTTCTATTAAGAATGCTTCTGCAAATCCGAAACACGAAAACATGGTTTGTAAAGGCTACGATCTCTCAGATCTTATCAAACCTGAAAATCTACCCGATACCCTCTCACTTTTTTGGCTTCCTAAAATGTACGCCGAATATGGCGGATCTGAATTTTTCAGGAAAGACGGGTATTTCGATCTACTCGCTGGCACCGATAAGCTTCGCAAAGCTATCATTGCCAAAACCCCGATAAACGAAATAAGAGAAAGCTGGCAGCCCGACATAGAGAAATTCATGGCCGTGCGTGCCAAATACCTTTTATATGCAGAATAGTTAAACCCATTCTTCGTTAGTTTCGTACCTATCAAAAACTGAATAAAATCATGTCTGGAATAGTCCAAATTCTATTGCAAGCACTGCCCGCGCTGATCATCGGATTTATCGCGATCTATATTTTTCATGAGACGGTGCGCTTCATAAAGTCGCGCGATGAGCGCATGATGAAGAGCCGCAAGTCTATTACCAGCGCCGATAGCGCTCAGAGCGAAACCGTTATTAAGTTGGAACTACAGGCAGCCGAGCGCTTTGCCTTATACTTGGAGCGGGTCTCGCCCGATAGATTGGTGATGAGATTGCATCAAAATGGGATGAGTTCAAAAATGCTTCAGGCCGAGATGCTGCGTGCCATAAGGGAAGAGTTTGACCATAACCTTTCTCAGCAAATCTACATCTCAGAAGGGGCGTGGGAATTAATCAGAAACGCCAAAGAAGAGATGATCAAATTCATAAGTGCCACTGGCGAAGGAATGGATAAAAGCAGCACTGGGCTTGATCTATCAAGAAGGATATTTGAAGCGGCATCGCGGGTAGAGCGATTGCCAAGCGATATAGCGCTGCAATACCTGCGCAGTGAAACGCGGAAGCACATCAATGCTTAAAAGAAAATATTCCGTGCCGACCGAAACGTGTTGGCGTGGGCATCTACTATGGTGGCGATCTTTTCGGAATAGCCACCTCCCATGTTGAAAACCACGGGGATAGAATGGTTCTTGGCTTGCTCAAAAACAAATACGTCTCTTTGGCGGCAGCCTTCTACGGTCATGCCCAGCCGGCCGAGCTTATCGGTGGCCAGCACATCTACCCCAGATTGGAAGAAAAGCAGTTCAGGATTTTGATCTTCGATAAGCTGGGGCAAGGTTTCACGTAGTATTTTTAGGTATTCTTCATCTTCGGTCTTATCAGGTAGACCGATGTCCAAATCAGATTTTTCTTTATGCAATGGATAATTTTTGGCGCCATGCATGCTGAATGTGAATACCCGCTGCTCATGCTCAAAGATGGCCGCCGTGCCATTGCCTTGGTGAACATCAAGGTCTACCACCAAGATCCGCTCCATGCCGAGCTCGCTCATGGCAAAATAAGAGCCTACAGCGATATCGTTCAAAAGGCAAAAGCCTTCGCCCCGATCGCGAAAGCTGTGATGGGTGCCGCCTGCAATATTTCCGGAAACGCCGTGCTCCAAGGCATACTGAACGCATTGGATCGTTCCTCCCGTGATCTCCAGCTCCCGCTGCACCAACTGAGCGCTCAGCGGAAATCCAGTGGCACGTTCTTCTTTTCTAGAAAGTCCGAGATTCTTAAGTTTTTCGAGATAGGTTTTATCATGAACACCTAGAATGTACTTTTCCAAGGCCGGCGCAGGATCAAAAAAATTCTCTTCCGCGAGCGTACCCTCGTATTTTAGCTGCTCGGGCAGCAAGTTATACTTATCCATTGGGAACCGATGGCCTTCGGGCAATCCGTGGCAGAATGATTTATTCCAAGCTATTTTGAGCATTGCCTTATCGAACAGAAAAGAAGGACTAAAAGTTTGTGGCAGTACCTTCTAGAATCATTAAAATCTTTTGCGGAAGCACTACACCGTAAGTGCTTGCATCAAAAGAGCGCAGGCTATGGCTCCAAAAGTACCGATGGCATAGCCGAGCACCGCCAGCAAAACCCCTACCGGAGCGAGCGCCGGACTGAAAGCCGATGCCACAATGGGCGCCGAAGCGGCTCCACCAATATTGGCCTGGCTGCCCACGGCAATGAAGAAAAAGGGTGCGCGTATTAGTTTGCCGACGAGCAGAAGGATGCTGATATGAATGAGTATCCAGATGAAACCTATTGAGATTATAAACTTAAAAATCTCCCATTCGCGCACCAGCTGACCGATGTCCATATGCATACCTATGGTGGCCACGAGGATGTACAGAAATGCGCTGCCAAATTTTGAAGCACCTGCATCTTCCAGTTTCTTAAATCGGGTGAACGAAAGAAATACGCCGCCCAGCGTGGCGATCACCACCAGCCAAAAAAAGGCGCTTCCAAAAGAAGTAAATAGCCGAATCCATGAGTCGGGATCGGCTTCAAGTGCTCCGGCGATGGCTCCTGAAACGCTTGGGGCAATAAGATCGCTCAGTAAGTGTGCTACTGCAACGGATCCAAACCCCACGCCAAGTATCAGCATGATATCGGTGAAGGTGGCGATACGGGCATTGGCCATTTGTTGTTTTTCGATCCTGGTTTTCAGGTCGGTTATGGCAGTATTGTCAGCCTTTAGTTTCTTGTCGAGCTTATCAGATACCCCAGCCCCGAAGAGCAAGAAGGCCATCCAGATATTGGCCACGACCACATCTACCACGATCATGGCCGAAAAGAGCGTGTCGCTGGCTCCGTATATTTCCTTCATGGCGGTCTGGTTGGCGCCGCCGCCTATCCAGCTGCCCGCTATCGTCGCGAGTCCGCGCCATATGGCTTCCGGGCCACCGCCCTGAAGGAGTTCTGGCTCCATCTGTCCCATCAGCCAGAGCGCTATGGGAGCACCTATGATGATGCTCACGGTAGATGTGGCAAACATGATCAAGGCTTTTGGCCCCAGCCGAAACACGCCCCTCAAATCAATATTGAGACAGAGCAAGACCAAACTCGCGGGAAGCAAAAACCGGGAAGCTACGAAGTAGAGCCGGTCGGAAGTCTCTGGTGTAAAGAGTCCGAGTGAATTCAATATGGCCGGCACAAAATAGCAGAGCAAGAGAGAAGGCACATACTTGTAGAAAGATGCAAATCGTGGCATCGACGCCGTTTTAAATATGGCGGCCAGCACCACGGCCAAGATACCAAGGGTGATTGCATCATTATCTATCGGGAATGTCATCATGCCAGATTTGGTTTTGGGCAATGATAAGGTTTATTTGAGATTTGCCCGAAGGCTCCGTTCATTTCTTTTTGAGTACTGCGGGTCTTTTTAGACCATACTCATTAGCTTTGGCGTGCCAATATTTTTATGCCCACCAAAGATCCATACGAAGCCCTGCGGTACAAGGAGTTCAGGACTTTTCTCATTATCCGGTTTGCTATCGTATTTGCGTGGTCTATGCAATTTGTGGTCATTGAGTGGGAGATCTATAGGCTCACGAAAGACCCTTGGTCGCTGGGGCTTATCGGCCTGATGGAAGTGATTCCGGCAGTATCTATGGCGCTTTTTGCGGGACATTTTGTTGATCAGCTTGAGAAGCGGAGTCTCTTGATGAAGTGCCTGTTGGGATTTCTCGCCATCAGTACTGGGCTTTTTCTCATCACCTGGCCAGCGGTGACCGACGGAAAGCCGACCGAACTTATCGTGCGTACTATCTATGCCTTAGTGTTTTGTGGTGGTCTCGTTCGCGCCTTTATGAGCCCTACGATATTTTCGCTTTTCTCGCTGGTCATCCCCAAGAAGTCCTATCCCAATGGGGCGACCTGGAGCAGTGGCGTCTGGCAACTGGGAGCGGTAAGCGGTCCGGCCATCGGTGGTTTTGCCATCGGGCTCATCGGTGTGCACCAAGCATTGCTCATCATTGTCGGTGTTGCTCTGTTTGCGTTCTTCTTCCTGTTCCGCATTGGCGCTAAGCCCATTTTAAACACCAAGAGGGGGGAGCCGATCGTACAGAGTTTGAAGGATGGATTGCGCTTTGTATTCAAAACCAAGATCATACTCGGAGCCATTTCGCTCGATATGTTTGCCGTGCTTTTTGGCGGTGCAGTGGCTTTGCTTCCCATTTTTGCCCAAGATATTTTAAAGGTTGGCTCCACTGGCTTTGGGTTTCTGCGTGCTGCCCCTGCAGTGGGTTCGCTCATTACCATGATGACGGTTGCATACTTTCCGCTCCACAGCAGGGCGGGGCGGAAACTCTTGGGCGCGATCTTCGGATTTGGAGTCTGCATCATCGTATTCGGGCTGTCGACCATTTTTTGGGTTTCGCTCCTGGCGCTCTTTTTTAGTGGGGTGCTCGATGGTATCAGCGTGGTGATCAGGCAGACCATCCTACAGCTAAAAACCCCCGACGAAATGCGTGGCCGTGTGGCTTCGGTAAATTCAATTTTCATCGGTTCTTCCAATGAGTTGGGAGCTTTTGAGAGCGGCCTAACGGCAAAAATTTTTGGAACCGTAAATGCCGTGGTCATTGGCGGCACGCTGACCATTCTCACAGTGATCGGCACAGGTGCTTTGGTACCCAATTTGCGTAAGCTCGACTTCAAAAAAGAGCTAGAGACCTGATCGATTTCCTGCGATTTAATTTCTGTTTAAATTGCACCCGAAATTTTCAGCGCACCAAAAATCAGCTTCGATGAAATCAAGAATCTTCTTTTGCCTTATAGCATGGCTATGCCTTTTTCAAAACCAGATTTTTTCACAAACTAATTCTCCTCGAATGGAAGCCTTAAAGTTGGAGTCCCCCAACAAGCAGTTGAAACTTGACTTTTCGCTCGACGCGAACGGAAGTCCCACCTACGCGCTCACTTACAAAAATAAGCCAGTGGTGGGCAAGAGCAAAATGGGGTTCGAGCTTCGAAAAGATAAAAATTTGAGCACTGGATTTGCATTGGTAGGGTCAGGCGCCGACTCACTCAAAGAAGAATGGAATCCCGTGTGGGGCGAAGAGAAAACGATAAAGAATCATTACCGTGAGCTCTCTGTATCGCTCCTGCAGGCGTCTAGCGGATACGAGATGGTCATCCGCTTCCGGCTCTTCGATCACGGGTTGGGTTTTCGCTACGAATTTCCGGCGCAGGGGAAACTCGGTAATTTTGTGATTACCAATGAAGTGACCCAGTTTGCCATGGCCGGCGACCACACCGCTTTCTGGATTCCCGGCGATTATGATACACAGGAGTATGACTATACGGAGTCTAAGCTGAGCGAAATACGCGGGCTCTCCGAAGCATCGGTCACGCAGAATCTTTCACAAACCGGCTTTTCATCTACAGGGGTGCAGACGGCGCTGATGATGAAATCAAGCGCTGGCCTATACATTAACCTTCATGAGGCTGCCCTTCTTAATTTTCCGGCCATGCACCTAGAGCTTGATGATTCCAATCTTACGTTTAGCGCTTGGCTTACGCCAAATTCTGATGGGAGCAAGGCATTCGTAACGCCCCCATTTAACTCGCCCTGGCGCACCGTGATGGTATCTGACGATGCCCGCGATATTCTTGCTTCCCGCATTACGTATAATCTCAATGAGCCAAGCGCCATAGCCGATCCATCGTGGATCAAGCCTACGAAATACGTGGGCGTATGGTGGGAAATGATCACTGGAAAGAGCTCTTGGAATTATACCGATGAATACCCTTCTGTAAAGCTCGGGGTGACGGATTATACCCAGGCTAAGCCCAATGGCAGGCATGGTGCCACCACCGCGCATGTTAAGGATTATATCGACTTCGCCAGCAAGCACGGTCTTGATGCAGTGCTCGTAGAAGGATGGAATGTAGGCTGGGAAGACTGGTTTGGTAATTTTAAGGACGAAGTATTTGACTTTGTAACTCCCTATCCTGACTTTGATGTAGATGGCCTTCAGGCTTACGCCAAATCTAAAGGCGTAAAAATGATGATGCATCACGAGACTTCCAGTTCGGTGCGCAATTACGAATGGCATATGGATACGGCCTACCAATTTATGAAAGATCATGGCTACGATGCGGTAAAGAGCGGCTATGTAGGAGACATACTTCCACCTGGGCAGAATCATTATAATCAATGGATGGTAAATCACCACCAGCGCGCGATAGAGAAAGCGGCCGATTATCGAATTATGGTCAATGCGCATGAAGCAGTTCGGCCCACGGGAGTGGCGCGGACCTATCCCAACCTGATCGGGAATGAGTCGGCCCGAGGCACAGAGTACCAATCTTTTGGCGGTTCCAAGCCCAATCATGTTACCATACTTCCCTTCACCAGGCTCATAGGTGGCCCAATGGATTATACGCCGGGTATATTTGAGATGGACCTTACCAAGCTCAACCCAAATAATAATTCAAAAGTGAATAGTACATTGGCCAATCAACTAGCGCTCTATGTGACCATGTATAGTCCGCTGCAAATGGCTGCCGACCTGATCGAAAACTACGAGCGATTTCCCGATGCGTTTCAATTTATAGAAGATGTACCGGTGGAGTGGGATCAGAGTATCTATATCGATGTCGAGCCGGGTCGCTACATCACCATTGCCCGTAAGGAAAAAGATAGCAGCGACTGGTACGTGGGCAACGTAAATGGCAATGAAAAACGAACTACTTCGCTGAAGTTGAATTTCTTGGACAAGAACAAGAACTACGAAGCAACCATATACGCCGATTCGCCAGATGCCGACTATCAGACCAATCCGCAAGCCTATACCATCAAGAAGCAGAAAGTAAAATCGGGTGATACGCTTACGATTCCATCTGCAGTGGCCGGTGGTTTTGCAATAAGCATCAGGGCAAAGTAGCCTTGGCCTTTTGGCTTTTATGGCAATTGGGTTTTTCTCGAGATGTTAATTTGGTTGCGGTGGATTAAGACCCCCACCCGGGCTCGCGTGGTTTCGGAAATTGGGATGAATATGGAGTTCTAATCAGGCGCCAATGGTTTTGGGAATCCCTCGGTGTATTAGGTTTGGAATTGGCTCGGGAAATTTCTTTTGATCTTTCGGAAATCCCTTTAAAAACGAAACCGCCGGGAGCTGGGCTCGTCGGCGGTTTCTCCCCTTAAACTATGTTGTTAATGAGGTGGTGATAACTCGTATCACTCGTGTTTTAGTTGGGGAATTTTCATCTGTTGGTTATACTCCTGCTCTCTTCTTTTGGTTTCTATTTTCTACTCTTTTTTTTAAGGTTTTTTCAAAGCCGCTGACAGCCCGAAGGCATATCAGCGGCTTCTCCCCTTAAACTAAGCGTTCAGTCAGGTAGTACTTTATTGTATTATTAATTTCTTGGTGAGCCTTTCTGTTCCGTGGCTTATATTGAGCATATAAAACCCTGTTTTCTTACCGGAAAGGTTGAGCCTTTGTGGCACCCCATCTTTAAAATTGATTATTCTCGTTTGTAATTTATTTCCTTGCGCATTGCTCAGGGTAACGACTACGTTCTCCCAGTCGCCATCCGTCCGCAGCATCACAAATCGTCCTGGTTGGGTCGGGTTTGGATAGACCATCATATTTAATTTGAGCAGGTCAGTATTGTCAAACGCTACTGAACATTTCGGACCCCATTCTAACCAGCTTCCTTCCTTGTAGGCGCGTGCTTCGGCAGAATATACCTTCGCGACTTTTAGCCCTGCAATGGTCAGTATATTGAAAGAAGTGGTATTGCTTTGCGCAGTGATCAGTTCATCACCGTCCTCTTCGATCATTCTGATTTCATATACGGAAGCATTCTCTATGGGTTTCACCCGAAGCACTTCATATTCGAAATCAATTTCAAGATTATTGCACGACTCCAGCGCAAGAGAAGTGGTTTCGGAAATACTGGCAATAGCAATCATGCACGCATCTCCGGCCATACTCCAGCTATTACGGATCTTGGCCCTTACCTGCACGCTATAAGGGGTATTGAGCATTAGGGTCTCTACCTCGCTGAGTGGTGCGACTGCATCGGCATCTGCATAGAAGTAGATCCTTTCTTGAGTGCTTTCAACTTCAAATTTAAATTCATAGGCGGTAGCCCCTTCTACCAGATTTGCGCTCACAGCATTGCTCATCATAAGTGCTTCATTTCCGCAGTCGGTGGCTATAAGCTCCGTACTTTCGATGCGAAACAACACATCGCAAGCTGCGCCATACTCGCCAGACTCTTCTGAGTTCTGCGGTTTCACACGAATAGAATAGATAGTGCCGGGTATGATCGATAAATAATCAGCGGCCGTAAATTGATTTATGGGCGTGGTGATGGTAAATGCCGCCGCGCTGGAATTAATATCATTGAGCTCCCATATATACGTCGCAGCTCCGCTTACGGCAGGGCAGGTCACCGCCTGAAAAAAGGTACTTGAACCGAGATCGCAAATAGCATCGCTCACCATGGTGGTTTCCAACCCATCGCATCCGTTTTCATCAATCGTCAAGGTTGTGGAAACTTCGCATCCATTAGCATCAATGATAGCAATGGCGTAGCTGCCTTGCGGCAAACTGGTAAGCGATAAGTCGGTTATGTTTTCTCCATCCAACGTTGCAAGGTAGGGTGCGGTACCGCCGGATATGGCAATTAATGCGCTACCATCTTCGCCGCCTTCGCAGCTGGCGTTATTGATGTTTTGAAGGGCTACGGCCAATGGATTGGGCTGGGTAATCACCACTTCGATAAAAGCAATGCACTCACCTTCGATCAGTGTAGCTTGGTAGCTTCCTGCGGTCAGATTTTCGAGTTCGGCGCCGGTAGCCCCTGTATTCCAAGTCAAGGTATAATCGGAGCCGGTCGTGAGTACATTCAGGCTTATCGCCCCATCTATGAGTCCATGGCAAGAAAGATTTGTTTTAGATGCCAAACTCAGGGTGACATCTTCGCAGGTGATACAATCGTTTTCAGGATCAGCATCGCAGGTGCCACAACCATCAAAGGTTGCCGTGCCGCCCCACGTTCCGGCGCAATCCTGTACACAATCATTTGACGCAATAGCGTCGCATGTTCCGCAATTATCTTCGTAGGCCGATCCACCCCAAGTTCCGGCGCAGTCTTGCGCACAATCATTCGATGGGTTGGTATCGCAAGTTCCACAATTATCGGTCACCGCTGCTCCACCCCATGTTCCGGCGCAATCTTGTACGCAGTTATTGGATGCATCCGTATCACAAACGCCACAATTATCCATCACGGCATTACCGCCCCAAACACCTAGGCAGTCTTGGCTACAGTCATTTGACACATTGGCATCACAGGTTCCACAATTATCTAAGTAAGCCGACCCGCCCCACGTACCTGCGCAATCTTGCTCACAGTCATTGGCCGCGTTGGCATCACATATCCCGCAATTATCGGTCACGGCATTTCCGCCCCATGTACCTGCGCAATCTTGTGCACAGTCATTGGCCGGATTGGTATCGCAGGTGCCGCAATTATCTTGGATGGCGCTACCGCCCCAAGTACCGGCGCAATCTTGTACGCAGTTATTGTTTGGGTTGGTATCGCAGGTACCGCAATTGTCTTGCACCGCATTTCCGCCCCAGATACCAGCACAATCCTGTACACAATTATTGGCCGGATTTGTATCACAGGTGCCACAATTATCAAGAGTGGCAGATCCATTTAATGTGCCAGCGCAGTCGTAGCAACTGTTCCAATCATTCACGTTAGAATCGTTGCAGTCATTCGCATTGCCCACGTAGCCCGTAGGTTGTGTGCAAGATTGGGTGGTCTCATCTGGATCACCATATCCATCTCCATCCGCATCTGCATACCAGGTTTGGCTGGCATTTACAGTAATATAATTGGTTTTGATTTCTACATCTTGTCCATATTCATTGGTGGCAGCAAGGCGCACATTATAGGTGCCAGGGCTGGCGTACACGATTGCCCCCGGATTGATAGCTGAAGAAGTAAATGGTGTACCACCAAAGAATTTCCACTCATAGCTATCGGCATCTCCGGTGCTTAAGTTTGTAAACGTCCTAGTACCGCCTGCGCATACCGTAGTATTGGTCACTGAAAAGTCGGCCGTAGGCGGGTTTCCACCGGCATTCAAACAGAAGTTGGTGGTTTCTGAGTTGGTATACTCAGCCCCTGAGGCCAGTTCATTGCCATCCTCGTCGGTGAGGGTATAGGAGCCATCGCCACTTGCGCAGCATATTCCATTTCCGCCGGAGTCGAGCATTACCAAGTCATAGCAACCATTGTCTACACAGATAGAAGCGGTTTTTATAGAATTCGGTTGCCAGTTTTCAAATGGGCCGCCCGATGCGATCACTTCATTGCCGCTATTTCTAACCTGCCATGTGATTTGAGATCCTAGTAGGTCGGTGACTATGGTCAATGTAAGCTCATGTCCATTCTGCACCGCGTTATATGACGCAGATTGGGAGTTATTTCCGTTGTTTGAGTCAGCATTTCCGTTTGGGGAAACCGTTTTGACGGTCAAGGTTTTCTCGCCCCAGCCACCATCATAGCTTGGCAGCGTAACAGTAGTAGACTGTCCTGGGCCGAGTAGACCAGTCCAGTTATAAGACTCCCAACTGCCTCCGGTGCGGTATTGAATCGTCACGGTATTTAAATTGACCGTGCCTTCATTACTGAGTTCTACTTCTGCTTCCACAATATTTGAGCAGAGATTTCCAGTAGGATAATTGATCTCGGCTATAGCGGCATCGGCTTCTTGCACTACCACGGGCTCACAGCCATTTGAATTGATCAGGTTGCTACGCGAGTTTTGAATGGCAAGTCTCATCCGGTCTTTTTGCCCAAGCGTAAACATGTTTTTGCAGGTCTGGCTGGTATAGTCCATATAATTCTCTACCAGCTGGGTACCGCCACAAGCGGGGTTATTGCAATTGGAGTTCAGGGTGGTGGGCGGCGTGTCACATACACGGTCGCCAGCCAGCGCACAGTTCGATTCGGAGCAGCTGCCCCCTTGAAAAGTGTGGAACAATGCAAAGGCATGACCTAGTTCATGGGTCATGGTCTTATTCATATTCGTATAAGACTTTAGATTGCCCACGGTACCGAAGGCATTGAATAGCGCGACGGTGCCATCTACCTGAGATGTGGTAGGGAAGTAGGCATAACCCTGAATGCCTGAACCTCCATTGTTATTTTCAATTTCGGTAACTACCCAAATGTTATAGTACGACTGGTTAGGCCATCGGGAGAGATTTTTTATGGTCACTTCATTTGCTCCCTGCCCTTGACCAGCTGTGATTCCTTCTGCGCAATAGTCAGTTACACTACAGCCACTTACTCGGTTTATGCCAGAGTGTGCATTCCCGGAAGGGTCACGCTGCGCAAGGCAGAATTCTACTCCAATATCTTCACCGTCGCCATCGCCCGTAGTGCCCACCATCTTTTCGGTAGTCTTGATTCAAAGCATTGATGGCGCTGTAGACTTGCTCGTCGGTAATGTTGGAACCGTCACCATACGCGGAGCCATCGTGGATGATGTGCACCACGACGGGGATGGTAAGTATTGCGTCATTTTTTGGAATAGAGCCATTTTTATACTGCTCCACTTTTTCCATAAGAGATGCTTCCCTTGCTTCCTGCTCCAACCTGTAGGTTGGGCTTTCGCTCATAAGTCGCTCATGAATAGTGGTATGCGCGCATTGCTCCACTCCTGCATTTTCAGCATCGGCTAGCGGAGCGGTATGCCCATGACCGTCATGCGACCCTTCTATTTGGGCACTGACAGATATAAACGTGAAGAGTAGGGGTAGTAAAAAGTAGATTTTCTGCATCGGGAATCTTTAGCGTAGGATTCACGACTTCTACTCTCCACAAAGGTTTTTGGTTACGCCATAGATGTGCGTTACGCAGCGGGATCAAAAACCAAAAAATACAGACATACCCCTGATTATAAGGGCTAGCCTTTATTATTCTTGCCGCGGATGGCCTGCTCTATCGTATCCCACATTTCGGCAGGGATGGCTTCCAGCCCGTTGAACTGACCGGCACCTTTCAGCCACTCTCCGCCATCGAGCGTTACGATTTCGCCGTTCATATAAGCGCCAAAATCGCTCATAAGGTATGCGGCTAGGTTGGCCAGTTCTTGGTGCTCGCCGGTGCGGCCTATCGGAATGCGTTTTTCCATAGAGATTTTATCCTTCAGCGGCTCTGGCAGAAGCCTGTCCCAAGCACCCTTGGTAGGGAATGGACCGGGAGCTATTCCATTAAACCGTATGCCATACTTAGCCCATTCTACAGCAAGGCTTCTCGTCATGGCCTGCACACCGGCTTTGGCGCAAGCCGAAGGAACCACATAGGCAGAGCCCGTTGTGGCATAGGTGGTTACGATATTCAGTACGGTTGCTTTCTGCTTTTTCTCTATCCAGTCTTTTCCAAATACCATGGTGGCATTGATCGTTCCTTTCAGCACGATGTCTATGATTACGCTAAAAGCCTTTGGGCTCAGCCTTTCTGTGGGACTGATAAAATTTCCGGCAGCATTGTTCAAGAGTCCATGCACGGCTCCAAATTCAGATAGGGACGCATCCAATAGATTCTTTACTTGGTCTTCGTGGCGCACATCGCAGGCCACGGCCAATACTTTCCTTCCTGTCTGCTCAGACATCTTGGCAGCCGTTTTCTCAAGCACATCAAGCTTTCGGCTTGTGATAACCACGTTGGCACCGAGTTGAGAAAAATAGGTTGACATAGATTTGCCCAGCCCCGTGCCGCCACCGGTCACTACAATGGTCTTGTCAAGCAAAGCATTATCTTTAAGCATTGGATCAGCGTAATTCATTTTTGGCTTTTTATTATGTTGTGTTCCAAAGAACGCATTTAAATTTTGAAAATTGAAGCATACTTACCCCGCAAAGATACTTTTGGCTTGGGCGGAAGCCATAAATGGAAATAAAAAAATAAGGGATTGGCTCATGGCCAATGGATACAGGGAGCTCGGTATGTTTGAGTTTGCCCTTCACAATAAGGCCGAGGCCAAACAATGGCTTATGGACAACGGCTTTCCCCATTTGAATGCCGCTATATCGGGTGCGGAAGGCAGCGAAAAAGCCGTGAAGTGGTTGGAAGAATATAATTTTGATATTCTTGCCAAGGTAGCGCTGGCAGGGGATGGAAATTTGCAGGCTTTAACGTGGTTGATCAATAATAATCATAAAGAAATGGCTATGATTGCAAAGCGAATCGAACAGGTAAAGGATGAGATCGAGCGCGGGAACAATGATGTTCACAAAATAAGTCAAGAATAAATCTTAAATCAAAGAAATGAAAAAGTTTAAAATTACAGGTCTGCTCATGCTTTTTATGGTGATGGTGGGCTTAAATGCCAATGCGCAAGACAAGAAAGAAAAGCGCCCGAGTCCACCTAAATCCGTATCGGCAACGATAAATGGTGGTGAAGTAGTGATCGATTACTCTTCGCCGAGTGTGAAGGGCCGTACCATTTATGGTGATTTAGTGCCTTACGGAAAGGTATGGCGCACCGGAGCCAATGAAGCCACCACCATCATGTTTGAAAATGATGTGACGGTAAAAGGCGAAGCGGTGCCAGCTGGAAAGTACAGCTTATTCACCATCCCCACCGAAAAGGAATGGACAGTAATTCTCAATAGCGAATGGGATCAATGGGGGGCTTATAATGTGAAGGAAAAAGCCGATGTGCTGCGCTTTCAGGTTACGCCCGAAGCTACCAAAGAGAATGTTGAGAAACTTGTTTTTGCCATTTCAGATAATGGGGTGGTAACCATGATGTGGGCCGACCAGCAGATTTCTTTTGAAGTAAAATAAAGGTGCGCTTTACCGCATTTCATACCGAAGCCCTAGGGAATCCCTTAGGGCTTCTTTTTTATTGCTATTATTTTGCCAATAGGGATTTTTGATTGTTTCCGTAAGCGTGGCGGTCGTCACGGTCATCTTTTCGGTAGTGGAAGCATTCAGGATTTCTTCCCAACCCAACACCTTAAATGGAAATTTACTTTCGCAACGGATGCGGAGCTCCCGGTCTAAATCGGGAAATTTTAGGGTGTAAATGTAAAGTTCCTTCGCATTATTACCGCGATTTTCATTTACTTGAAGCATCAGTTGGGCTACGGCATCATACGCTTCTAACTCTTTGTGATAGAGTCGCATAAACTCTTGCGACGGAACCATTTTAATCTTTCCCAAAGGAAGCATTTGTGGCTCAAGCCTGATGCGGGTCCAAATATCTTCTTCCAAATAGGTGGCATCTATGGCAGTGTTTACATCGCCTTCGGCCTGAAAGTATGAGCGGACTTCATAGTTCAGCTTTCCATCTTTCATATTCATTTGGCCAAAGCTCTGTCCGCACCAATCCTGCGATGAAAAACTGGCTTTGAGGGTAACAGGATTTTTCATGTAGTCTACCGGTGTGAAGATGCTGGTCATAATAGAATAGTCGTAAATCCCGGTGATAAATTTCTTCGTGAAATTCAACTTGAGCACGGAGACCGCATCGCCATCGCCAGATTCTTTTTTCACCTGTTCTTTCGTGAGGAAATCTTCGGTGACATAGATCAAAACCGCATCCCCGTCGCGCGGCTCGCCATATCTATTTTGGGTAAGGTCGAAATGGTTGATCTCGGCGGTGCCTGCATACCAGTAATTTGCAAAAGCTTCAGGGTGCGATCGCTGGTATGTATCATCGGGCGATGTATTGACCTGAGCATCGCAAGAAACGAAGAGTGCAGACAGGAAGATGGAGAGTGGCAAGTTGATGAGTCGCAAGTTTGTTAGTCGCAAGGGGCAAGTCGCAAGGGGTGAGCGGGCATTCGGTTTTGAAGGGAATAAGTGCATTTTGATGATTATTTGGGGTAATGGGATATTGTCCCGTTCAGTAGAATTTCAAAAATACAGATAAATGTATTGTGGTCACATCCAATTTGGCTGGTTTCAATTAATTCTCAGAAAAGCTTGAAAGCAATCCTACCTTTATTAGTTCAATGTAAGTTAGTCTTCTGGCCTACTCGCGACTCGCGACTCCGCCCCTTGCGACTCTAGAGACTTGCCCCTTGCGACTAGAAAAAAGACTAACTCTTTGCGCAGGAAAAGAATCTACAGAACGACTTTCAAAGCATCTGTCACTTTCCCATCCGAAATACGCACTACGTATGCACCGCGGCTAAGGTTGGGGTGGATAGCGGCGCGGCCGCCGTAATTTTCCAAAAGGTCGCTATAGACGCGTTTTCCAAGGACATCAAAAATCTTTACAGTGACGGAAGGAGCATTTGCTTCATAGACCAAATTTAGCGCCGACCCTGTTTTATAGGCTTGTATGAGTTTAAAATTGCCGCCATGCTCAAAGGCTACCGATCGAATGTCGCTATAGGTAAAACCGCCATCAAAATCGGTTTGCTTCAGGCGGTAATAGGAGATGCCTAGTAGTGGGGCGTCATCGGCGTAGGCGTAATTAAGTTCGGTTTGGCTGTTGCCGGCACCATTTAAGGTTCCTATTGGGTAGAAATCTGCCGCGTTGGCTGAGCGCTCGATGGTAAAGAAATCATTATCTGTTTCGCTCGAAGTAACCCAAGAAGTATGCACTGCTTTTCCATTGGCAGAAGCCTGAAAAAATAATAATTCGATAGGCAGTACATTTAGCTCCAGTCTATTTGAAGCCAAGGCAAAGTCGCCATAAGTCGCCATGGGAGGAATGGAAGAAATCTCGCCGGCCACCGTGGTCACATCTACGCCTTCTATGATCGGGTACTCCCAAGTGGACGAAGCATAGCGCGCCAGCTGGAGAAAGTCGGTGCCGCCTGTTCCTATTTCGTTGCAGTAATTGGCGTCAATATTGGTGTAAGCGAAACCAATTTGGGCATTGGCTCCCGATACCTTATTAACGCTCCAAAAATCACAATTTCCGATCTCCTGATTGTCGCCGGGACTATTTGACTGTCCGTCGTAGTATGCACCGGCATTGGGGTGCGCTTCTGCGAAATACTGTGCATCGATAGTTGTGGCAGCGGCGTTTCCAAAAATTCGTGCGGGCTGATAGAAATCTCCAAGAGCGCTTTGATCGCCGATGGGGAAGGAGAAGTTGGCGCCAGTTGCCGCCGATTTTCGCACGCGGCCATCTACGAAGCTGCTATTGGAAGCTCCCGTAGTGGTGGCCGTAGTTTTGAGATTTACGAAGTTGGACTCATCATCGAGCTCGAGAATTCCGGCGGTCATCGTAAGGCTCTCGTCAATATCAAAACTGAGGTCTGCAAGGATATTTCCGCTGGACTTGTAGATGGTGAGCCTTCTGGCAAGCACCGTTGTGCCGCCGATGGCCAATTGATCGGTGGTGCCGGAGAGGGTGAGCTGGCCGCCGTTAGTGGAACCATTTGAAAGGTTTAAAATTCCATCGATTACCAAGTCTCCTTTCACATCAAATCCTGTCCCGGCAACTGTTCCCAAATTACTTAGTTCTGATCCCGCTCTTACTATCAGGTCACCATCTATTCGAATAGGGACGCCATTAAAATTATTATTTCTAATGTGGTAAAATCCAATTCCTGAGCCACCAACGTCCAAATCTCCTTTGACTATAGCTGTTCCACCTGTGCTTCCGCTAAATGTATAGGTTGTAAATGTCGGGCTGTAGGGGATATTTGTATTGTTTTCAAAAATAAGATTCGGATAATAGAATCCAACCGTGCCTACTGAAACTTCTGCACTCGAATTTTTTCGATAAATCCAAGTTCCAGCCGCAGGAATAGTGCTCATACCACCTTCATAATTAGGGTTGGAGTAATTATTCACTGAAGAAGTATTAGTCTTTATTATTGTTCCATCACTTTCTAACTGCCACGTTGCACCGTTCAAAAAGGAGATACTATTTCCAGAAGTCCCATTGTCGGTATAAATGCCTTCTACAAAAAATTCAGCACCGGCTCCCATGTCTGTAAATTGAAGAAACTCGGTCGTAGTGGTTTGAAGCGTACCACCATTTAATACTGATATTGTA
Organism: uncultured Cryomorphaceae bacterium; assembly: GCA_963836915.1. GTDB lineage: Bacteria > Bacteroidota > Bacteroidia > Flavobacteriales_D > Cryomorphaceae > Cryomorpha. The sequence continues at coordinate 3,983,997 of CAWILH010000002.1, forward strand.
GGCATAGTGTCGGTATCCTGCAAGTTATACGTTACGGTGGTAGCTGCGTTGATTTCGATAAGCTCGGCATTTCGGACAGTAGGGTAAACACAAGCATTTTCATAATTAACAAGGTCATCGGAAAATTGCCAAACTGTGGTCGAATTCCAGAGACCACTGGCCACAGATCTAAAATAAATTTTATCGTTTGGAAGGACTTTGAGCTGAATTGCTTTTGAATAGTTAATACACGTAGTTGCTGTCTCCATTTCACAGTAAAATTGTGCACCATCAAAAGCTGTAAAATTTAAAATGGAAAGGATATTTGTGGAAGCACCGGCGAAGTTAGCTCCATTGGTCACTAACGTCCAGTTTGAGTTCCCTTGATTGACGTACCACTGATAAGAAATAGTTTCAGCAGAGCTAGCCGATAAGGTGATCTGCGGTTGATGGCATATAGGTTCATTAATATCCAAAGGTGGAGTATCCACCGCAATTGAATTATTGTTGGTATTCACCGCACACGAAGAATGTGTCCCCGGGGTTGAAGCGCCCGAGCCAGCATCTGAAACTGCAGTTATCGTCCAGTCAGAAAGGGGTGAATCTGAATTTGGTTCACAGATGGTATTGTTGCGGATTAGGCTTGAGTTTTCATAAAGATTGGTGCCAGAGCTTGCATTTAATAGAAAGGCATCTACCCGCTCTGTGCCATTATATAGTGCTGCACCGTCCCGACCCTGGCCATTCCAATCGAAGTAACATTGCGTGGCGGTGGTTGGATCCATTTCTCTATACCAATCAGGATCGGTAAAATCATGCGGCCCGCCATTTACTGGGTTGGTATACCCGCAGGTTTTTGCTTCTCCAGGGGCGATCACTCCTGAAAGTGTCCACGTAAAACATTGTGTGCTCACATTTCCATTGGAAATTGAAGATACCGACCATCCGGTAAGATCGATAGTTTGATTGGTAGGATTAAAAAACTCAATATACCGATCTGTGAAAGCTGCATTGTCTGGATCGCAAAGTTCGGATAGGATCAAGGAAGCATCGCCAACATCGCAATCTTCTTTTAGAAACATAAAGTCCTGTGCGCTCAGGCCGACGCATCCACTGCGATCAACCGCGATTTTTCCAGTTGCTGCATCAGCGGGCACAGTAGCGACCAGTTCGGTATTAGAGATGATCGTAAACGAACTTGCCGAAGAATTGCCAAAGAGAACATCGGTGATAGCTCCGCCAGTAATAAAACCAGTTCCGGTTACGGAGACTTCGGTTTCTTTCGGCCCGCTTTTAGGATTGAAATCTGAAACGACCGGATTTACGCAGGCCGCGCATGCTGACCCACGCAGACGGATGTCATCGATGCACCAGATCTCATTGGTATTATTATTAGTTAGCGCTATTCGCACAAAAAGAGTGTTCCAGCTGTCTGGAATTTTTATTTGCAGCTTCGATTTTGCGTCGTTGCCGGACAAATTGCCGCCGCTGGAAGCAGACTCTAGGGTTGTTGCCGGTGCAATGGTCGAAACTACTCCTGTTCCATCCATACCATAGCGAGCGTTGTTATTTCCGTTAAGTCGGATATTCGGGGGAGTTGAGAAAGAAGCGGTCTGCGAGACAAAGACTGAGATATTATCAGTTCCATCGGCACCATTCCCGGTATTTTCTGAAATGGATGAATTCCAAATCTCCAGCTCAACGTCGGTAAATGTTGAAATATCGACTGCGTCGAAATTTAATGTGGATGTAATAGACCCGGAAGATGAGCCACGTGATTGAAATGATCGAGAACCTGAACGTATTCTTTGTCCGCTGGGTATTCCGGTGTTCAGCGTCGATATTTCACCGTTGGTACTCGTGTAAGTAAAAGTTTCCGTTGCATCTTCTTCGAAACCTTGTTTAACGATCGTGCCAAAACTACCATCATCATCGGTTATGGTTAGCGTCGTAGTTATATTCGTTCCGATAGCTGCCATATCACCGCCGCTCACCATTTGCAGTTCAAATGTGTAATCAGCTCCATTTAAGCAGGTTTCATCATCGGTGATGTTTAACGTCACGCATTGAGAAGTACTTGAACCCGCTGGGAACGTTAAGGTTTGAGTCGTGTACCCGCTTAAATGCGGGCTCAATGAATTTGTTGAAACTACTTGAATGAATGTGGCCGCCGTTTCTGAAGGATTTTCAATTCCGACGCAAATATCGTAGCTTCCTGCGTTTTCTGAAGAAGATTGAGTGGATGACTCAAATTGGATGGAAGTGGATGACATTGTCAATAACTCTCCAGTCAATACTAAATCTCTGAAGCGCTTTGCCGAAGCGCTTGATGTCCGAAGAAATCTGAATTTCACTGTGGTTGATGAAGCAGTTATAGCAGTCGGCCCAGATTGAACGTAGTCCCAGTTGTCAGGAGTTGGAGAAGTAAATGTTTGACTCGTCCAATTTGCCCCATCGTCATCAGAGACCTGAACTATTATTGGTCCGTCATTCCCAGACCCGAACTTTGCGACATCAAATTTTAACTGGACATTAGAATAGGCCGATAAGTCAATAGTCGGAGAAGTTAAAATAGATGCATTACTTGAAAATTTAGCGTAGCCATCAGCTGATGTTTGGAAGGTCACGTCGGTTTGAGTCCAGCCAACTGGGATTGAGCCTGATCTGAATTCATCATCAAGAATTACACTCTGCCCCTTCATGCCAAGCCCAACCACCAAGGCCGAAACCATCCAAAAAAACTGGACAGAAAAAGAATAAAATCTTGTCATAGAAAAAACTGAATCATGTGCTGCTTCAAGGTTACAAAAATAAATCGCTTCGAAGCGGAATCCAATTTTCCCATGTTATCGGTGTGTGATCGAATTGTTAATTGAGAAGGGTTTTTAAGATGCTTCTAGCTGTTCGCTCCTACTTTTGAGTCGCTGCGCAGCGAAGACCAATCCAGCGGCATAACCGTAAGTTATCACAGTCCAGCGGCTTTATTGCAAGGTTAATTTCCAGGAGTCTGTGCGAATGCTTCTGTCATTTCTGCGGTCTTGCTATTTCCAAGATCGCAGTGAGCGCGTATGTAATGCAGTGAGAAATCCCATACCATAGGGACCGATGGCAAATTTGGCCTAAGTGCCTAAACCGGCAAAGGAACATTGGAAAAGTACAGCTGGATTTGATGAGCGGTCAGAATTTTGCAGTACACGCTTCGATCAGACCCCGCGGGTTTTTAAAACCCACGGGGTCACCATAAGCGGGATGATTTTCGGAAGGAGATGATTATTGGGCGTGTCAAAAAAATTTGAATAGAAATTCTTCCCCCGACGATCGTAGTGAGTGCGCACATATTGGTCGGGATACATAGGGCGGGCTCTTCGGTAAGGGGGGTGGGATACGGCCGACAACCAACCGAAATTTGAGCGCTCGAAGCACGCACCAGCGCGTTCCGATACGCAGAAAACTTATCCAACACGAAAACTAAATCTTTCGACTAAAAAATATTGATTTTGTACGAAGTGAACTATAACCAAAACTAACAATGAAAAAAAACTACTCGTCATCATCCACTATACTCAACACGCGACTTTCCAAAATCTTAAATTCCGTACGGCGGTTTTCGGCCCTGCCATCTGGGTTGTCGCTCCCGTCGGCGTTCGTGTTTTTGGAGATAGGCTCCGACTCGCCATAGCCTTTGGCCTTGAGCCGGTCACCAGCTATGCCCCGCTCGGTCAAGAATCTCACTACACTTTCCGCGCGCTGTTGAGAAAGATCTAGATTATAGCTGTCGTCACCGCGATCATCGGTATGGGCTCCGATCTCTACTACCAGCCCCGGATTTTCGCGCAGGGTGCTCAAGATTCCTTTTTGAATCACAGACTTTGCCTCGTCGGTAAGCTCGGCAGAGTCGAAATCGTAGTTTATATTGCCCACTACGATATTGCGCCCCGATATTTCGCTAAGCCCGATGTTCTGATACAAATGCTTCGATTCCATGACTTCCCGCGTGTCGACATCGATGTGGTTAGAGAAGAACCCTTCCTTTGAAAGAACCACCTTATATTCTTGCTCAGGCTCAAAGTCGATTGCAAATCTTCCGTCGCCAGAAGTAGTGAACCGCTTCATCAAAATCTCTTCCCCATCTTCAATCAGATAGAGTTCTACCCCCACATTATCAAGAAAATCGGTGTTGAAAGATTTGGCAGAAAGTAGGTCGCCTTCCCCTTTTACATAATCTTCTTCATCTACGCGCATTACGAAGCCTTCCATATCAATGTGGATCACGTCATCGAGACCAAATTCGTAGATGTCATCGCAACAGGTCTCGTTGATCATCTGGTACCCACCGGCTCGGTTTGAAACGAAAAACCCACTCTCGCGATCATCATTCAAAACGAAGTAAAAGTCATCTACGCTTGAATTTATCGGGTAGCCCACATTTTTTGGCTTGGCAAACCTGTTGAGGTCGCCCCGTGAACTATAAATATCCAGTCCGCCCATTCCCGTGAGGCTTTTCGAGCTGAAGTATAACTTTTGCTCGGCCTGGTTAAAGAAGGGTGTGATCTCATCGCCTTCGCCATTTATTCGGCGGCCAAGGTTTCGGGGCTTCCGCCAAATATTTTTGCGCGTATCGAAATAGGTATAATAAATGTCCATTCCGCCCTGTCCATCTTCGGCATTGCTAGAAAAGTAGAGCACATCGCGCTCTCGCCTTTGGTCGTAGGCCATGGCCGGTTGGGTCACAATACTATTTTCGACATTTATCTCTTCGGGTAGCAACACGGCAGGCTGCCATTGATCATTTACCTTCTTGCTGATCCATAATTTACAGCTCATTTCGAGTTTCCAGTTTTCTTGGCAGCGTGTGCACACAAAAGAGTCTCCAGCACGGTTGAAACTGCCATTTACCACCTGATAATCGGGTGTGTTAAATGGCACATTCCAAATGGCGGGCTGCTCCCAGCTCTCGCCTTCACGCGCTGTGATATAGAGCTGGCGCCGGGTAGAAATGCTGTCGATATCATAATACCTTATCTCATTTTCGCGTAGCGACCCAAAGATCAGTATCGAATCGGCCATTGGTATAGGTGCAAAATCTTCGTGCGGACCGTTCACGCGGCTGCCCAGATTGGTGATTTTCACTCGTAGGCTATCGGCCATAAGCGTCAGTGCGGTATCGCAGCTTGCTATCTCGGTGCGCAGCGTTCGCTTCCATCCGCTGTTATAACCTTTGTCGCGGATCGCGTCGCTGAAGGCCGTATATTTTTCTCTGGCTTGCGCAATTTTGCCCGTCATCTTCACCATTCTGATATGGTCGTAAAGTGATTCGGCCGATTCTCATCAAGCTCGTAGGCGCTGAGATAGGCGCCTGCCGCAGCATCGTAATCCCTGTTCTTTTCGTAGAGTTGGCCCAGCTTATTTTGAACGTCGGCGTTTTTCTCTTTTTTGCCTGCAAAGGCGGTGTAATACTGGAGCGCAGTATAATAATCGCCATAGCGCTCGGCATTCATGGCGATCTTCTTGAGCTTTCCTGCGCTCAAGCCTTCGGTATTGCGCATTTGCGCGAAGCAGCTGCCCGAAAATAGAGAGGCGATAAGTCCAAAAATGAAAAAGATCTTTTTAGTAGCGATCACAAGGAATTATTATTCGTTTCACGGCGGTACTGGGGCTGATGTAGACCAGCGATACTTCAAAAGCACCGCGGCTATTGGTGGCCTGTTCTAAGTTTGAATAGTTGACGTCATAGGCTATACCGACCGTGAAATCTTTGATCACAAACCCAAGGCTGGCTATAAACGCATCTGCATTTCGGTCGAAACCGTTACGCATATCTATTCCAAGCGAGATTTCCCTTACACCATTTGGCGATTCAGAGATGTAAAGCCCGGCGTCGCCACCGATCAAAACTTCCTGCGCTTTATCTACGGTAGAGATGAGCGCTGAAGGACGTATGAAAATGTCATTGTCAAAATTATGGCTCCATTTTAAATAACCGTTGAAACGCTGGGCGAGATTATCCTTATTGTCGAAGAAAGACACATTTGGAGCATTGGCATGAAGCACCGAGAAGCCCCCCTTGATAGCTCCTTTTGGCAATTTTCGCTCCGCAACGATTCCCGCGTTAAGGTCGAAATAGCTGGTCTGGTTGCTCAAATTATTTTCCGAAAGGGTGAGCGTAGGGTCAAACTGACCGATCTCTATATTATACTGCTCAGGAAATGTAGTACCCGTGAGGTTATAGCTCTTGACAACGAAGCCGGGCTGTATGCCAATGCCCAGTTTCCAAAGGTTGAAATTATGAATGTAGCCCAAGCTCGCATATACGCGGTTGTTCACAAGGTCGATGGTGCCGCTTTGGTCGCTCACGACCAACAGCCCCGCAGTAAATTGGCCCGGAAGGCTATAAATCTGCTGGTCATAGGCGGCGGCCACCGTCTGAAAAGGCTGTCCTATGCTCTTCCATTGCTGTCTGAAATTTGCAGTTCCCCGCCAGTCTCCATCAAAAAATCCGGTCTCAGCTGCGTTTAGCGAAAGCGGTGAATAATCGTAGAGCGAAAAGTGTATGTCCTGGCTCTTCAGCGAAAGCGACACCGAAAGGGTGAGCAGGCACGCGAATAAAACCTTTACCACAAGTAGTTTCTGTTATTTTGATACTGTTCGAGCATCCGGTTGTACTGCTGCTGCGTGAACTCACAGCTGCAAGGGGAATAGGACATATGATTTTTAGATGGTGGAACATAGAAGTCGCCGTTTGTATCGGTCGCAGGGGCACCCGTATAATTGCAGTTCACGTCGGCAATAAAATCGTCGAAGTCATCTGTGGGATTAGCTTCAGTATCGCATACCAAGTCTCCTGCAGTCGTGCAGTTTGACCCGTCTACGAGTTCTTCGCCCAAATCAGTTTCAAAGGTGTGGTATAGGCCGAAAAAATGCCCCATCTCGTGAACCAAAACATCAAATTCAGGGTTGCCCATGGATGCCTTGGTTACATGTGCTATGTCCGCACCGCCGGGGAAGCTGGCATATCCCCCCACATCGCCAAACGCGTTTAGCTCAATTGAACTTGAGATGAAAATATTTATAATGTTAGGTTCATAATACATTGCTTTCATTTCGGCATCGTGATCTATCTCCCTAAAAAAATTAAACTGATGATTGGGTAAATCCCTTCTTTCACAAAACTCGAATGAGATTCCAATAGTCGACCATACTTCATTGAGTCTTGCTATGGCTGCGTCGAGCGTGGCATCTGATATTCCGGTCGATCCTAAACTATCTTCAACTACCTGAAAAAGAACGGATAGTGTGCGGTCGGTTCGGTTTATTTGCTCACATCCGAAGTACCCAGGTATCGATCTGCGCTGCATTTCTTTAAATGATTCGCTGATTTCGGTGCCGCACATCTGCTGTCCAAAAACATAATACGGGATTAAAACCCCAATAGCCAATGGGATTAAGCTAAGCCAAAAGATTATTCGTCTCACGATTTTTGTCGTTTATGGGATAAAGAAATAGAAAAATTTTTATTTTGGCAACTGTTTTAAGAGAGTGATGATAAAATTTAGAGTTTTAGTTTTGCTTAACGTATTCATTTTGATTGCGATAGGCCTAGATGCGCAAATTAGCGCGAGCGTAACAGAAGGTTGCGCCCCTTTGGCCAGTGTGGCCTTCACCAATTCATTTCCAAGTCCTACGGGCATCTCTTGGGATTTCGATGATGGGGCAAGTTCAAACCTTTCAAATCCTATTCACAGTTTTGCAACTGCGGGCACTTATGACGTGGTTTTTACCGCCACAAGTGGCGGCAGTCCGGTTACAGCCACCATTACGATCACGGTCTATGCCAATCCCATAGCCGGATTTTCTACCGTACCAGAATTGGGGGTCTGCCAAGGCGCCACCATCCAATTCAACGATAATTCTACCGGTGGCAGTGGCTCGGCCATTACCAGCCGCCAGTGGGATTTCGGCGATGGACTTGGAGGTGTTGGAGCTAGTATAAGCCATATATATTCGACCGCTGGATCGTATATCGCAACCATCATCGTGATCGATGGCAATAATTGTACGGCCACTGCACAGGCCAGTGTAGCAGTCTCACAGCCGCCTACTATAAACCTATCTACCAATCCCAGTCCGGCAGCCGCCTGCGCCGCACCGCTTACCGTTTCATTTACCAATACCAGCTCATCCAATAGTCCTATCGGTGGTGGATTGACACATAGCTGGAACTTTGGAAATGGAGAGACATCTATAGATCAGGTACCGCCCGCGGTCACCTATACCGCCGAGGGAAATTATGTGATCACCTATACCGCTACGGATAATATTGGCTGCTCAGCTTCACAGAATATCCCCGTGTCGGTGCAGGAGCCATCTGCAAGCATTACTGTAGTAGGAGCCAATAATGGGGTAGCTTGCTCCCAAATAGGTATTGCCGTAGATGGCACCGAAGGCGGTACGTTTAGCCACGGCGATGGCACCACGGGTTTCAGCACCACCCATACTTACGGCTCATCTGGTACCTACGATATTGTCTATAATGTAAATGTCTCCGGTTGTTCGGCACAAGCCACGACCAGCATCACCATCGAGATACCCGTAGGAGAGATCGTTTCCGATCCGGGTTTCGCTTGCTTCAAGCCGGCGGCATTTACCTATTCGGTTCAGTCTGCTTCTACAATCGATACATACGACTGGAGTTTTTCTAATCTGGGAACCAGCACAGATGCCAATCCCACTGCCCTTATCGATTATGGAGGGCCGGGTGAGTATGATATAAACGGACTTATTACACAATTTACTTTAGTGAATTTCACTACGGTGAATGGATGTACCGGCTCGGCCAATATCATGGATTCTTTAGCCTTGCCCAATGCGCTGTTCTATCCCGATGTGACCCAAGGCTGTGCGCCGCTCGGAGTCAACTTTACCGATAGAAGTTCCTATTATTTGGACGATCCCGGGCTGGTAGCGTGGGAGTGGCATTACGGCGATGGCACCATTCTTATGGAAACGGAGTCAATCAATCCTTCACATACTTATACCGATCCTGGCGAGTATGAAGCATTTCTTATCGTGACTACACCCGAGGGTTGCATCGATACTTCTTTCGTACATCTTATTGAAGTCGGTGAGCCGGTGGATCCCAGCTTTACCCTATCGCCCGCTACCGTCTGTCAGGGCGAGCCAGTGCAGATTACCAATACATCTGTCAATGCGGCTCTCATAGATGCTTATTCCTACTCGGGTGATATGAGCACCTTAAGCAATTGTATGGATGAGCCATCTCCCAGTTTCATTTTCGACGACGTGGTAGGGCTGCAAGATGTGACCCAATTTGCAGAATACAATGGATGTATCTCCAGCTCTACGCAGCAAATTACGGTGCAAGGCCCTATCGGCAAATTAAATTATGAATGTAATTGCGGAACTCCTTTGGAATATGTTTTCACCGCTGCCGTGCAGGGAGCCGATCATTGGACTTGGGATTTTGGAGACGGAACGGTCATTGAAAACTCAATGGATGACCTTATGGCTCATACCTTCTCCGAATCGGGAGATTTTGAAGTGGTGCTTACCAGCTTTTCGGAAACTACGGGGTGTGCAGCCTACACCGATACTGCTTTCGTAAAGGTGCGCCAGCTAGATGCCGCCTTTGTAGTGAATCCACTGGCCTGTGCGGGCGAGTTGCTTTCGCTAAATGCCGCAAATTCAACAGATGTCGGAGACTCTAACGATGGCTGTAAGCGTAATTACCTTTGGTATTTCGGTGATAATACGCGACCCGTTAAGACCGTTTCTCCAGGGACTCCGCATGCATACACGGGCGGTGGTGACTTTACGATTCAACTCTTTGTAGAAGATGATAATGGTTGTGTAGACTCGACGACCTCGGTGGTCAGCGTATTTGGCGTTACAGCCGCGTATGAAGCTGACACCCTGACGGGATGCCCACCGATTGAAGTCAATTTTACAGATCTATCTATTTCCGATACCACGCTCACCAGCTGGTCTTGGAATTTCGATGACGGCAATACAAGCAGCGAACAAAACCCTGCCAATCTCTTCGAGAATATTCAATATAACGCCGCCAATAATCCGGTTCCCTTCACGGTAAGGCTTCAGGTAACCGATATTTTGGGATGCACGGATATCATCGAAAACCTGGTGATAAACCCATTGCGCCGAACCCAGCATTTATCGCCACCACCGAAACGGATATCTGCGTAGGCGATGATGTGAGTTTTACTCCAACGGGCTCCAACATCGATACGCATACCTACGAATGGGAGTACGGAAATGGCTCTACTTCAGCTGGGCCTGATGGCAACAGCATTTTTGCCACAGCAGGAGATTATGATATTACGCTTGCCGTGACCGATGCATCGGGCTGCACACGCGAGCTTACCCGCTCTATCGTGGAAGTGCAGGCATATCCCGTAGCCATTATTGATCCGAGTTTTGAAGAAGGGGAGATATTATGCTATCCGCTTATCGTCTCATTTACAGATGCTTCTATTGCCGATGTTTTCGATAATAGATCTTGGGACTTGAATCTAGGTGGGCCATCGCTCAGCAATCCGACTGTGCAAACCACCTTTCAGCAACCCGGATTCTACGATGTCGATCTAACGGTTGAGACTACCTTTGGCTGTAGCAGCGACACTTCCATTACGGTAGAAGTGCAAGGCCCCTTGGCAGAGATCGATCTCAATCCAGATGCGATCTGTCCGGGTGGAAGCATTGAGCTCAACCTTCTTGATACAGCCGATCTGGCCACATGGCAATGGGACTTTGGAGATGGAAACGAAGCGACCAATGCCTGGCCTGCCTTCCATGATTATGAATTTGATTTTATACCTACTTCTGGCCAGACCTTACTCACCTTGGTGATGTATAGCGCCGATAGCGCCTGCACGGCGGCTCGAACCACCGGCCTGATTATCGAAGAAGTTATTGCCCGATTTGATCGGAACGATGAAATATCATTGCTGGACACTATCCATTGTTTTGGCATTCCCGATATGTTTTCCAATACCTCTACGCCCAACGCCGAGCAATACCTTTGGAGCTTTTCTGGCGGTCAGAATTTCACGACTTTCGAGCCACCAAACCTAACGCTCCAACCGGGCGATTATGCCATAAATCTTCAGGTAGAAAGTGCGCTCGGTTGCCGCGATACCGTCGAGAAATTCATACGTATTAATCCCCTTCCCGATGCAGCCGTTGATGAAGGAGTGATATGCCGGGGCGATGATATCCTGCTCACCGCGAGCGGTGGGGCCACTTATTTTTGGTCGCCCGCCGATGGTTTGGATAATCCCAATTCGGATGTGGTCTTCGCTTCACCAAATTCTACAACGCTCTATACTGTTTTGGTTACCGATACCAACGATTGTACTTCCCCCGCTTTTTCCAATATTCGGGTTTTCCAACCTGCTCCGAGCATCAGTGTAGATACTATTTTGCGCATTGGCGACACCGATTATGCTGGCTTTGATTTGGGTGCGGGCTATACCTACGCTTGGAGTCCGAATATTGAGATCGACTGCATCGACTGTCCTATTTCATTTTTTCAACCGCTTGAAGATCGCGAGTATACGCTTTCCATCACCGATACGCTCGGCTGCTTTACAGAAGATTCATTCTTCTTTTTCGAGATTCTCGAAGTGGCCAGCGTAGAGCTGCCCGACGCCTTTACGCCTAACGGCGATGGGATAAATGATAAAGTATTCGTGAAAGGGTGGGGGATAGAAAATCTTCTCTCGTTCAGCATCTATAATCGGTGGGGCGAGCTGGTATTCCAGACCAATGATTTGAACGAAGGCTGGGACGGCACCTATAAAGGACAGGTTCAGAACCCAGATTCTTATGCCTATATCGTCGTAGCCAAGAATTATATTTACGGTGAGCCAAGAACGAGTAAGGGGTATATAGATTTGGTGAGGTAGAATAGTTAGCCCAAGCCATGCTCTTTGAGCAGACGGCTCAAACCTGAAGTAAATTGACGGAAACTATTGGAAGTATTTAGGATCGGGTCAATGGTATGACCCATCTGTCGGGCACAGGCTATTTTTGAGAATTCACTTGAGAGTTTCTTCATTTCGTCGCTTCCGTTGAGTGCATCAACATTTCTAAATTTAGCCTTATTGATCTTTCGGGCAGCTCTCGACGAGGGGTAGATTGACTCAACTCCAGCTAGGTCTCCCAGAAACCAATTCTCCAGCTCCCGACAGGCTATTCTGATCAATCGGATAAGCGCTGGATTGTTTTTATCAACCAAAGCTAGCAGCTTATTTTTCAAAATGATGCAATCGGATGAGTCTTGGTCTTGAATAACCAGAAGAACTACTTTATCAGGATAGGAGCGGTAGGCCTTTACCCTTTTCGGGAGTCGCTTTTGAAGATCGCTCTTCCCTTCATGAGAAATAATAAAGCAGTTGGTATCCACTTCAAATCCCCGTGGCAATATGCGGGGCAATAGGCCGCGAAGAAAGACTTCCATTGATCGCTCTTCTACCAATATTTCGAGCCTTGGATTCATTTCGGATGCACCCCTCCCATGGAGTCCGATTTCCATAAATAGCCCATGGGGTTTCCTGCCTTAAATTGAGCACTAATCCTCGGATCGTTCCGCGCCTGGAATATCTGAGTGAATCCATCCACTTTTTGCAACCAGAACACTTCTTCCAGTTCTGCAGCATTTATGAAATCGGGGCTATGCGAAGTAATAAATACCTGTCCATCTTTTTTGGCATAGAGCCTGAACTCTTCCAGTAATTCTGGAAGGAGCGAAGGGTAGAGCTGATTTTCAGGCTCTTCAATGCAAAGTAATGGGTGCGGTTCGGGATCATGCAACATTAGAAGATAGGCGAACATTTTAATGGTCCCATCCGAGACATAGCGAGCTATAAAGGGATCTTTGAAAGCACCATCTTGAAAGCGTAGCACTACCCTGCCATCCTCGGTGATTTTGGCTTCGACTTTTTTCAATCCAGGCACCCTCGTTTTCATCTTCTCTAAGACTCGATCAAAAAGTTCTCTATGATGTTCAAACATAAACTGTGCTACCAGTGCGAGATTTTCACCTTTCGCTGAGATGTGCTCGGCATAGCCCGCTTCCTGTGTTGGACGGGCTTCTGAAATATGAAAATCAGAAACATGCCATCTCTCAATAAATTTTCGAAATGCATTTGCAGCCTTGAAGCGGTCGAACTGCCCGAGACCTTTTACAGCGAGTATGTCTTGACTGCTTAGTCGATGTTCTTCGCGTACTAAGTTTTCATCTTTACTAAAATCTTCTTCGTTATTAATAGCTGTTCCAATCCCTCGGCTGAAATCCAAGAAATGATATGGGGAGCCATAACGCCCGCGCTTATACCGCAAGATTTCACGCTCGATTATGGGGCGCCCCTGCTCTTCGGCGATCTCGAGCAAATATGTGACCAAGCGCTCACGTCCAGAAATTTCCAAACGGAACTGAAGCTCTATCTCAATATTTCCATCGCTCTTACGGCTTTTCACTTCGCCGTAGCCACCCCTGTTGGCCAATGCACTTCTCACATTCCCTTGGAGAGACTCGCTCAAAAATGCAAATACATCAAATAAAGTAGATTTGCCCGTGCCGTTAGCACCAATAAATAATGATAGTTCAGATAAATCATGAAGTTCAAGATTGCGGAATACCTTGAAGTTTTTGAGTTTTATCGTTTCAATTTTCATGTTCTTTTTGAATCTATATGACCAACATGGGCACTCTTCCGGCAATTCATGGATGATGATTAAGGCAGCTAGCACTATTTTTTCATCCTTTCGACTGAAGATGGCATCAAACCCGTGAGAAGACAAATGTAACCAGAATGCGAAACGTATTCTTATTATACTTAGCAAACGAAATCCGCATTTATTTCAAAACGACCTTAAATGTAAAGATGAACAGTCTTTTAGAACCAATAATTTCGGGTTGCTTTATAAAGCTCACTTGAGAAGACTTTATACCCACAAAAAAGCCATCCCGAGACATCAGAATGGCTTTTCAAATCAAAAAATAAATCGGACTAGCCCACCATTTCCCTTCCAGAAAAGTGAAACCGACTTTCGATTGCGGCATTCTCGTCGCTATCTGAGCCATGCACTGCATTTTCGGCTTTAGACGACGCGTAGTTTTTACGAATCGTTCCTTCGGCCGCTTCGCTCGGATCGGTAGCACCGATTAATTTGCGGAAGTCTTCTACCGCGTTGTCTTTCTCCAAAATGGCCGCTACAATCGGTCCACTGGTCATGTAGTCAACCAGTTCGCCATAAAATGGACGCTCCTTGTGAACGGCATAAAATTCTTTTGCTTCGCTATTGGTAAGGTGCGTAAGCTTCATTGCTTTAATGCTAAATCCTGCTTCGATGATCATATCAAGGATTTTGGCGGTATTATTCGCTTTCAGCGCGTCGGGCTTCAGCATGGTAAAAGTTCTGTTCGTAGCCATGTTTAAATTTTATAGGTTATTAAAAACGGCGCAAAGGTAGTTATTTTGGAAGGCGCACGTAGATCAGTTGACGGGATACCGCTTTACGAGCATTTTTTGAAATAGGTGGCTGGGCAGCACACGGTTCAGCGACAGCGAAACCCGCTGCCAGAAGGTGGCTGCCGGATAGCGCATCTTCGGCTTGCTGATCTGGATGATGCGCCATACCACGGCGGCGACTTCGACGGGGTCATGCGCCCTTGCCACATCATCTTCAATACCTTGATAATGCTTTTTAAAACCCGCATAATAAGATGAATAGGGCAGTGTGCTTGCGGCGATCACTTTTCGCGAAGTGTTGATATTGGTTTTATAATCGCCCGGCTGGATTATGCTCACGTGGATATTCCACTGGGCAAGCTCCATCCGCAGCGTTTCAGAAACACGATCAATGGCGCTTTTGGTGGCCGAATAAATACCTCGGTAGGGCAGTCCAAACTCACCGGCGATACTGGAAATATTAATGATTTTTCCTGTTTTGGCAGCTCGCATGTGGGGGATCACTGCTTGGCAACAGGCCAGCTGTCCAAAAACATTGGTCTTAAAGGCAGCTTCAAGTTCGGCCGGGCTGGTATCTTCCAAAGCGCCCGCAATCCCGGTGCCGGCATTATTTACCAAAACGTCTATTCGACCTTCGGCTGCTATAATGTACTGCACCGCTTCGTGGATGGATGAGTGAATGTCGACATCCATTTTCAGCATGGTGACGCCATCGAGCATGGCTCCATTCTCCGAGCTCCTGCTGGTACCGTAGACGATACAATGTTGTTTCAGAAGATACTGGCACGTTGCTAATCCTATCCCAGAAGAGCCACCAGTTACAAGTACGACCTTTCTCTCCATAGTTGAGAAAAAAAAGTGGGCAAGCTACTCACATCGCATCGCTACAACCGCATACCCTTGCTTCATTCCTGACCTGGGGGAGTTCTGCAGGAGCTGATCGTATGAGACTTGCCCGGCGCAAAAGTACGAATGAATTGATGTTCTACAAGAAAAATCAGCGGTATTGCTCCTGCTTTTTATATTTGTAGCTTCTTCTAACCTATGTCCATGAATAAAACGATCGCACTGAACGCGGGATTGGCTCTCACCGCAATGAGCCTTATTTCTTTTTTGCTTCAAGCAAATTTAGACGCCGGAGTCGTCCTTCAGGCCGTATTGGGTATCGTGGGATTTTTTTTCGTCATAGCCATCCCGGTATTTTACCTGAGTCGATTGAGAAAAGAACAGGGCGGCAACCTGTTATTTAAAGATGCTTTTGTCACGACGATTGCAGCGTATGCTATCAGCACGGTGATTACTATTCTCTTCACTGCCCTCTATGTTTATGTGATCGACCCCGGATTTGTAGATGCCATGGTGACCAAGCAAATAAAAAGTGTCAAAGGTTTTCTGGAAAGTATGCCGGAAGAAATGATGATAAAGACCCTCACTGACATGGAGCGCGATACGAGGGCATTATACACTCCCTTGGGGCTTGTCAAGCTTTTTGCAATTTATATGGGAGTTTTCGCGGTCATTAGTCTTATTTTAGCGGCTATTATGAAGAAGAAGCCGGAGTATATGGCCTCAGAAGCGGAACCAGTGAAAGCTTAAAAAGCATTCTTTATTGATATCAATTGTAGTCCCTTTATACAATGAAGCTGAGTCGCTGCCAGAGTTGGTGGCTTGGATAGAGCGCGTACTGGTGAGCAATATGCTCGAAGCCGAGCTGATATTTGTTGATGACGGCAGCACCGACGAGAGTTGGGATGTAATCGCAGGCTTACGCCAAAAATATCCTATGCTCAAGGCGATACGATTTGCACAAAATTATGGGAAAGCTGCTGGCTTGCAAGCTGGATTTCAACTATCGCAGGGCGACGTGGTGATCACCATGGATGCCGATCTCCAAGATTCTCCCGATGAGATACCAGAGTTGGTGCGGATGGTGCAAGAAGAAGGGTTCCACTTGGTATCTGGGTGGAAGAAGGTACGCCACGACCCTATATCGAAGACCATTCCCACCAAGCTCTATAATTGGGCCACGCGGCGTATGTCGGGAATCTACCTACACGATTTTAACTGCGGATTAAAGGCCTATCAGGGAAAGGTGGCGCGCCGGCTGGAGCTCTATGGCGATATGCACCGCTATACCCCTGTGCTATCCAAAAGGCTGGGCTATAGCAATATCGGTGAGAAGGTAGTGGCACACCGCGCCCGAAAATACGGCAAGACCAAGTATGGCCTATCCCGCTTTGTAAAAGGGCCGCTCGACCTTCTTACCCTTAGTTTTGTATCAAAATATGGCAAGCGCCCCATGCACCTTTTTGGTTTTTACGGAGCGTTGATGTTCCTTATCGGAGTAGGTACGTTCACCTATATTGGCGGCTATAAGCTCTGGGCCATTTTTACGGGTGTGCCCGCTAAGAATATCGCCGAAATGTCGGCCTTTTATGTTGCGCTCACCGTGATGGTGATCGGCACGCAGCTCTTTATCGGTGGCTTTATCGCGGAGCTTGTTCGTGGGATTACTCCCGATCGGAATAAGTATATCATCGAAGAGCAGTTGGGCTGATCTGCATTCGTCACTCACTAAAAGTAGCCTAGTAAGATAGTCTTTGACTAGTCATAATCCACATCCAGATCGAACCGGCTGCGCATTTTGGCCAAAACCGGATTTGCTTTTGCCATAGCTTCAAATTTCTTTTGGGGATCGTAGAGGGAGTCGCCATCATCTTTATCTTCTTCGTCTATCACTCCTTCCAGCTGTATTTGCCAGTTATTTAGGCGTTCCCTCAAAAATTCCAAAAGATTGACTTTGTCTGCATCAAGGTCAGAAAGTTGCACGAGATTATCTAGGAGCAGTTCAACCTTGTGCGGTTCACGCATTATTGGTTTATGCTTAGTAAGGGTAGCGTAATAGCTCTGCTTATCCTGTTCTTTTATCTGTTCGGTATAGCTATCCCAAGCTTCCCAAAGCTGCGCCAGATTAAAATCGGTCGCCGGCTTATCGCTGTAAGATTCCGCTATAGCTCCGTCTTCATTTGTAGAACCGGATTCAGGTTTGGATTCAGTTTGCCCTGCCCCGAGCTCAGCGAGCGACGGCATACTTTTAGAACGCGACTTGCCCAACCGGGAAGAGAAGCCCAGTTTTGGAGCAGGAAGGGCGGTGGGTGGTTCATCATTTTTTGAATTTTCGGGGATCGAAGCTTCGTCGGATGCGAATTTTTCAGATTCTTTTAGCTCAGGCTCGACCTTATCCGCCATTTCGGGTTTTGGCGGTGTGGAATCTGTTTTGGGTTTCACCTTGGTTTCTGCCAAAGGTTCTTCTTTGGCTGCATCTTTAGGAGCTTCTTCCTTTGCCTGATATATGGGTTCAAGCTCAGATACTCCGCTCGGCTTACTGCTTTCGGGCTGCGTTTTTACGATCGGTTCGGATGTATTCGCTTCGGGTGCATCGGCTATTTTTTCTGGTGCTTCTTTCGCGGAAGCGGGAGCATGATCTACTTCAGGTCTTGGTTCCGGCTTTTTTTTTTCAGCGATACGATCGCTCAATGTGCAGAGCTTCAGCAGGGCGATCTCCACAAGTAGCCGCTGATTCTTGCTGGACTTATAGTTCAAGTCGGTCTCGCTAAGAATGTGCAGGGCATTCATCAACAGGGAAGTCTCACATTTTTTGGCTTGCTCCAAATAGCGCTGACGCACTTCTTGACCTACTTCTATAATCTCGGCCGTGCGGGCAGAAGTACAAAAGAGCAGGTTTCTAAAATGGCTTGATAGCCCGTTTATGAAGTTATGCCCGTCAAAACCTTTTTCCAGAATTTTATTGAAGGTGACCAATACTTCAGATTTATCGCCTTCTAGAAAGGCATCGACCATGTCGAAATAATAATCATAGTCAAGGATGTTAAGGTTGGCGATTACATCCTGATAGCTTACTTTATCTCCTGCAAATCCTACGATCTGATCGAAAATGGAAAGGGCATCCCGCAGGGCGCCATCGGCCTTTTCGGCAATGGTATGCAAGGCATCATCTGCGACTTCGATACTTTCTTTCTTGGCTATTTCCGCGAGATGGCTCACCATATCACGTATTTGAATCCGATTGAAATCGAATATCTGGCACCGCGACAGTATGGTAGGCAGCACTTTATGCTTCTCTGTAGTGGCGAGAATAAAAATTGCATAGGCAGGCGGCTCTTCCAGCGTCTTTAGGAATGCATTAAAGGCATTTGCCGAGAGCATGTGCACCTCATCAATAATGTAGACTTTGTACTTCCCGGTCTGCGGGGGTATGCGCACTTGGTCTATCAGGTTGCGGATATCATCCACACCACTATTCGACGCCGCGTCGAGCTCAAAAATATTGAAAGAGAAATCATCATCTGGCATTCCGGGTTCTTGATGAAAAGCATTGACCCGCTTGGCCAGGATACGTGCGCAGGTGGTCTTGCCCACGCCTCGCGGCCCACAAAATAGAAATGCCTGAGCCAAATGATTATTTTCAATTGCCTTTATCAGGGTGTTGGTTATAGTCTCTTGACCCACCACGCTGTCAAAGGTCTGGGGTCGGTACTTTCGGGCTGAAACGATGAAGTCTTCCATGAGAAAAATAGGTAGGCGAAGGTAAGATTTATTCTCTGCCTAAAGAAGATCGGGAAGTCGAAGAATTGGGTCTCTGAAGAAGGGATCGCCTAAATTTGCATTTTTGCAAATGCTCCACACCGGGGCTTTAAGAATTCTATGTGAAGGTGTTGCGGCAGTAGGTTATTTCGTTACCTTTGCACTCCATTTTATCAAAATTTAATTATTAACAACGAAAAGCAATTATGACAAGTCGTTATGAAACCGTTTTCATTCTAACTCCCGTTTTGTCTGAAGACCAGGCAAAGGAAGCGGTTGCGAAGTTTAAAGCTCTTCTCAAAGATGGTAAAGCAAAGACCCATCACGAAGAAGATTGGGCCTACGGAAGTTGGCCTATCCCATCCAGAAGAAGTCTACTGGATTCTATTATCTTATTGAATTTGAATGTGAAGGTTCGCTCATACACGAGCTTGAGCTGGCATTTCGCCGTGATGAGCGCGTGATCCGATTCTTGACCATCAAGATGGAAAAGCATGCCGTGGCTTACGCCGAAAAGAAGCGCAGCAACAAGAAAACCGAAGCAACCGTTTAATCCCTAACAAAATCAAAAATGGCAGATAATAGCGAAATAAGATACCTGACACCCATAAGCATCGATACTCAGAAAACGAAGTATTGCCGGTTCAGGAAAAACAGAATCAAGTACATTGATTATAAAGATCCCAACTTCCTTTTGAAGTTGGTAAATGAACAAGGTAAAATTATGCCCCGTCGTGTTACGGGTACTTCCATGAAGTATCAGCGCCGGGTAGCCCAAGCTATCAAGCGATCACGCCACTTGGCCATGATGCCATATGTTGCTGACCTTTTAAAGTACTAAGAAATGGAAATCATACTCAAAGAAGATATCGAAAAACTAGGCTATCAGGATGACCTGGTGAAAGTAAAGCCTGGCTATGCACGAAATTATCTTATACCTACCGGAAAAGCCATCGTGGCGACCGCTTCTCAAAAGAAGGTGCGCGAAGAAAACTTAAAGCAAAGGGCCCATAAGGAATCTAAAGTACGCGAAGAAGCTGAGAAGCTTGCCGAGTCACTAGCAAAGCAGACGATCACCATTGGTGCGAAGGTCGGTGAGAACGGAAAGATTTTTGGTTCGGTAAATACGATCCAGCTTGCTGATGCACTTGAGGCAGCCGGCTTCAATGTAGACCGCAAGAAAATCTCTATCAAGAATGAGCCTATCAAGCAAATTGGGGTCTATGAGGCCGACGTAGTGCTGCATAAAGAAATGGTGCAGACCATCAAGTTTGAAGTCGTAGGCGAATAATCCTTCTTTTTCAAGAAAAATACAAGGCTCGGAAGGAATTTCGAGCCTTTTTTTGGTTCTTATTTTCAGATTTACCTACCTTCATCGCCGATTAAAGAAAACACTATATATGTCGAAAGCGCTTCTCTACGGATTCATAACCGGACTAGGTCTTATTGCTTACTTTTTATTAATGTCGGTACTTGGGTTAGAGCGCAATTTCTACCTGCGTCTCCTGAACTTCTTTATCATTGTAGGCGGGATTTATTTTCTCTTCAGCACGCTTATAGACACCAAGGGTAGAACGATAGGCTATATAGAAGGGCTTGGTGCTGGGTTAACGCTAAGCTTGGTTTCGATCATAACATTCATCATATTTTTGGTGATTTATATTACCTATTTCAATCCAGCTTTTATGAGCGTGCTCGAGGAGTCGCGCATTTGGGGCACCGACCTGAAGCTATCTGAAGCGGCCTTCGGAATTGGTTTGGAAGGAGTCGTATCCGGTTTTATCGTAAGCTTCATTTGGATGCAGTACTTTAAGCGGGATGTTGACAATCAAGATGAAATTTGAGCAGTAGCCGTTCCTAGACTTTCATTTCCCTGGTTTTTCCGAAAGGATATGATTCGGTCTATCATGCCAGAAAAGACAAATATATGGAAGGGCCATACGGAATACCAATAGAGCCTTCCCAAAAGTCCCTTTGGCCTGAACGTTGCCGTCTGGCAAAGTATTGACTTACCCTTTTCTTCTACAATCCTGAATTCAAGCCAAGCTTCACCAGGCAGTTTCATTTCTGCAAATAGCAAGAGTCGCTTGCGCTCACGAGACGCTATAATCACCCGCCAAAAGTCGAGCGCATCGCCGGGATAGATCGTATCTGGACTCCGGCGGCCACGGCGCAATCCGATACCGCCGATCAGCTTATCCATATATCCGCGGATTTTCCATAGGATAGTTCCGTAATACCAGCCAGTAGCACCGCCTATGCGCCAAATATTATCCAGTATCTCGTCATCAGGTCTGCTGAGTATCCTTCGCTTCTTATCCTTAAAGCAGCCATGGCTGGGTACTTCTATAAAGTTTTCGGTATTCTTGACCAAGCTCCCGCTAGATGCTACGGCATCTTTCCAACTCGAGAGCACTAGGTTCTGCTCTATTTTCTGAAAGGCGAGTTCAACTGCGTGTTTATAGGTTATCGGTTCAAGTTGAATAATATCCCGAAGATTATTTTCGGCAGCTACAACATCTACTTTCATGCTGTCTACCAAATTTCGCGCAAGGTTATAACTGGTCGCGGTCACGAAATACATCCATAAAGATGATAATCTTGGGGTAAGTACAGGAAGGGTGATAATGGAGCGCTTCAAATGCCGAACTTCTGCAAATTGAAGCAGCATTTCTTTATACGTGAGAATGTCGGGACCACCGATATCATACGATTTACCAAGGGTTTCAGGTGCTTCGATTACTCCGGTGAGCAGCGAGACCACGTTTCGGATAGCGATGGGCTGGCATTTGGTATTTAGCCATTTCGGAGCCACCATCACCGGAAGTTTTTCTACCAAATCGCGAATGATCTCAAAGCTTGCCGAGCCGCTACCTACTATTATTCCTGCCCTTAACACGGTAAGCTCGGCCTTTGAATTTTTCAGAATAGACTCTACATTCTTTCTCGACTCCAGATGCTCCGAGAGCTCTTCATCATTAATGATACCGCTGAGAAACACGATTCTCTCGGCATTGGTTCGGTCTACGTAGCTCTTAAAATTTTCGGCAGTCTTAGCTTCGAGATCTGTAAAGTTTCCCGTCCTGTCGCTCATCGAGTGGATGAGGTAATAGGCCACATCAATATCGGAAGGAAGGCTCGAAGTAGTCTCGGCTTTAAGAAAATCGGCTTGTACCACATGGATTCCAGCCTGATCATCGGGCGCGATAGGGAATCTGCTAGGATCTCGTACGCAGCAATATACGACGTGCCCTGCATCAAGCAGCGCCGGGAGTAGCCGCATTCCTATATATCCATTGGCACCTGTGAGTAAAACCTTCATGCCTTGAAAACAGGTGGGATGGCCAAAATGTTGTGGATTTCAGGCCAGTAACTTCATGGATAGATTGAACCAGCTGATCAGCTCGGGTCGATCAATTCGGGAGTATCGCCCGGGAGTCCCTTTTCTTCTGTAGTCGCTTCTACTTTTGCTTCCTTTTCCTGTTGTGCCTTTTTGGTTCTAACCAAACCGTAGGTCATAATAAGGCTGGTAGTTAAGATGATGAACAGAAGCAGCCCATCGGCGGAGTCATTAAGGCGCAACTCACTCGGTATGGAGAAGAAGAGAAGTATACTGATCAGGCCACGCGGCGATACGTAAAGCTCTGGCAGTAATTCGGTGCGCGCGACATATTTAAGATAGAGCGCCCGTACACCATAGATGATGATGAGTACGATAAGTCCATTAAAAAGGACATTGAGGTTTACCAATGAGTAAATATTCATGGTATACCCGAACATCAAGAAGAAAAACGTCCGGATAATAAAGGCTGTTTCTGCGGTAAGCAGCAGAAATTGATTTAAGTCATTTCTCAATTTCTCATAAAGAAAGAGCTGTTTGAACTTTGAAATTGGTATGATCTCAGCATTATTGAGAAAGAGACCCAAGAATAGCACTACGATCAACGCAGAAAGGTGGTAAAACTTACCGATGGCATACACCAAGATGAGCAGTGCCAGTATCAAGAAGAACTTGATGTGGTGCGTAATACGCTTCATTAAAAACAAAAAGGCCACAGAGATAACCACTGCGATAACGATGGTAATAAGTGTGTCCTTACCCAAGCTCAGGTATGAATTGAGTCCATAGGTTTCATTTTGAATGGCAAAATTGAAGAACATGATCCCCAATATATCCGAGAAGGAAGAATCGTAAATTACAAACTCCCGTTTGTCCTTGCCGAGGTCGGCTACGGATGGGATCGCAATGGCTGAGCTGATGATACCAAGCGGGATGGCATTTACTAGACAGGTCTGGAAAGGAAGGTGAGTCACATAGCGGAATAGCCACGTGATAAGCAAAGAAGTAATAACGAGAATGAAAAACGCCGAACCCAGTGTTTTTCGAATGAGCTTTATTTTATCTCCTTCGAAGCGCAGTTCAAGCGCCCCTTCAAGCACGATGAGCACCAGACCGACAGTTCCCACCACCGGCAGCACTTGCGAGAGATTCAGTGATTCTACCCCAAAATACTTCAGCGCATACTGAAGGCCAAGGCCTGTGCCGAAGAGCAAAAGCACAGAGGGTATCTTCGTCCTTTTGGCCACAAGGTCAAAGATGTAAGAGAACACCACGACGAGGCTAAGGAATATGAGAATGAAATTAGTATCCAATCTATCGCATTAAACTTGGCGACGAAAGTAAGATTTACAAATGAATCGAAAAGCTAATTATTCTACCAATCTTCAAGCGATAGATTCTAATGCTGGAAGATGATTGCGCTCCGGCAAAATTTGACCTATTAATTGAATGTTTTGGAATTCCAGGCTGCAGAGCTAAACTTCTGATTAAGTGCAAACCAAAAAAACGATGTAAACGCGCCCAAGAACAACATGTTCCAAATTGTAAAAGCCAACCTTCCGAAGCTGAAGTAATGTCCAGTCTCACTTAGCAATCCGCTAGGTGCTGAAAGCCCTAATACAAGGGCAAGGCTAAAAATGGTAGCTATTAGATTGGCCATATTTTTGAAAGGCCAAGCCAGAATGCGCCTATGCCATTCTAAATCGGTTCCCCATTTATGAATCAGAAAAAAACGACCATCGGAGAGTGGAGCGAAGAGCAGCGGATCTTTATTTGCATCTTCGAGCTGGAACCGGCTAGCAGGAGCCACCATCATAAATGCTTCTATCTTCTGACCAGAGAGATTTTCTGCTTCTTTTGCATTAGCAATTGCTTTGGCCGGAATTTTACCCTTGAAAAGCTTGGAGGGAAGAAACCTTAATTTAAAATCGAGACAGATCGATTTGATTTCTGCGATTTCAAAAATTCTATCTTCGTCCAATTGATCCGAATCTAAAAGATTATGGGTTTGCGGACCACATTCTATTGATCTCGAAATACGTAGATCCCGCTCCCAATCTGCTTTGAAAAAGCTTTTTACATCTTCCAAAAAAGACAGCGCTTGGCTATTCGTTTCCGCATTTCTCCTTTTTCTTAGCTCGTTCTCTAGGTTCACATTATCAAACATCTCTTCGCGTATTAGATTTTAAAGGTAACAAAATGTGCCCGAAGATGTTCTCTTCAATTCAAAAAAATCTTACCGTCGATACTCATAGCTTGCTGATGCGCCTTATCGAGGAGCCGCACATAATTTTTCAGGATTGTTTCTTGATTTTTGATGCTTTTAGATTGAATCAATTTCAGTTTTTCCGGTTCTGAAATATTGAGCAATCGGCCTACATCATATCTATTCAAGTCTGTGCGAAATAGTTCTGGCAATAAGGTGGGATCCCATTTCTTTAGGTATTCTTGAACTTCGGCAAAGAGACTTTTAGAAATTTTTGACTGATCTATACTGTCGAGAATCATCACAATGCCGCCAGGGTATAGCTTCTCGCCCATGCGCATATCGAAACGGTCTAAGCGAAACAGCCCTTGTGCTTCAACTTCTATATCGGTAGTTCCGTTTTCGTGCCTATCTAGAATCTCAGCTATGGACACTACCGACCCAAATCCAGTCAGCTTGCCATTCAAGGCGAAGGGAATGCCGAAAGGCGTATTGCCCCGTTCGCAATCTTCCAGAAGTTGTCGATAGCGCTGTTCAAAAATATGAAGCTGCGATCGCTCTCCCGGTAAGAGTAAAATTTGAAGTGGGAATAAGGGAAGCTCTGTATTTTGCATGGTAGTAAGAATTACATGAGAATAACAAAGAGCGAGCCGCAATTGTTAAGTAGACTTACTCCTTATTCTCTTCAACTATTACAAAAATCTCTTCGTTTTCCCGCTTCATACGGTATTGCTCTCTGGCAAATTTTTCCAGCGAAGCATCATTGGTGGTAAGCTCATTGATCTGGTGCTTACTTTCTTCGGATGCGGCCTCTAGGTACTGCATCTCTTCTTGAATGCCGTGCAATTTCCATCTGAGCCGCAGTTGCGAAATCAGGTCATGCGCATCAAAAAACGAAATATACATGAAGAAAGACAGTATCACAATGATGTATCTGTTCTTCAATATTTTCGGAAATTTTCTAGGCATATGTAAAGCTAGCTACTTTTCGATAAAGCCATTTCAATCAGCTAACAATCTTGTGAACAACCCATTTTTAATCGTTCCAGCTTAGGGCTAGGCATCTAAAAACGGATAACGGTAATCACGCGCAGGCACAAATGTTTCTTTGATCGTACGTGCCGAAACCCATCTCAACAGGTTGAGGTGTGAGCCTGCCTTATCATTCGTTCCCGAGCCCCGTGCTCCCCCAAAGGGTTGCTGGCCTACCACGGCTCCCGTGGGTTTATCGTTGATGTAAAAATTACCGGCAGCGTTGACAAGTTTTTTCGTGGCCAATTCTATCGCGTACCTGTCCTGAGAAAAAACAGCTCCGGTAAGGGCGTATTCTGATGACTCATCGATAAGCTTTAGCGTAGGCTCAAACTCATCGGCCTTGTAAACATAAATGGTGATCACAGGACCGAAAATTTCTTCTTGCATCGTCTTAAACTTCGCATTGGTAGTAACCACTACGGTAGGCTCTATAAAGTATCCGGTGCTATCATCATATTTGCCGCCCGCTATGATCTCCGCATCGCTCTCTCCTTTTACATAGTCGATATATCCAGCAATCTTATCGAAGGCGGCTTTATCGATCACGGCATTGATGAAGTTTTTAAAATCTCCGGGGCTACCCATCTTGAAGGTCGCCATGTCGGCAAGCAATTTTTCTTTTACTGCCGGCCATAGATTATCCGGGATATAGGCTCTGGAGGCTGCTGAGCATTTTTGCCCTTGAAATTCAAAAGCTCCACGGGCTATGGCCACGGCCACTTCTACAGGATTTGCAGTGTGGTGGGCTACGATAAAATCTTTGCCGCCAGTCTCGCCTACTATCCGCGGGTAACTCCTGTACTGGTCGATATTATTACCAATTTCTTTCCATAAATTTTTGAATACACCCGTAGACCCTGTGAAGTGCAATCCGGCGAAGTCGCGGTGCTTGAATATGATATCACCGGCATCGGGGCCATCTACAGTTATGAGGTTTATTACGCCTTCCGGCAAACCGGCTTCCCTAAATATTTTCATCACAAGATGAGCCGAATAGATCTGACTATCTGCGGGTTTCCAAACACATACATTTCCCATCATGGCGACAGAGGCAGGCAGATTTCCCGCAATGGCCGTAAAATTGAACGGGGTGATGCAGAATACGAACCCTTCCAATGCGCGGTATTCCAATTTATTCCATACCCCGGGGCTGCTCTGTGGCTGTACCGAATAGATCTCTTCCATGAAATAGGCGTTGAAACGCAAGAAGTCGATCAATTCACATACGGAGTCAATTTCTGATTGGTAGGCGTTTTTACTCTGTGCCACCATAGTAGCAGCATTCATTTGGTAGCGGTAAGGGCCGGCTATCAGGTCGGCGGCTTTCAAGAAGATAGCTGCTCGGTGTTCCCAAGCCATTTCCGTCCACTTTTGGCGTGCAGCCAGCGCAGCATCTACCGCGTCTTGCACATGCACTGATGTACCGCGGTTATATTGCGCTACTTTTCGCTTATGGTCAAAGGGTGGATGAAGGTCGCGCTTATCATCTGTGCGCACTTCTTTTCCATTTATGATCATGGGGATGTCTAAGCCGTCATCCGAAAGCATGGCATTGAAGGCTTCGAGCAGTTTCTTGCGCTCCGGGCTATCAGCTTCGTAATCAAAAATAGGTTCATTTTCTGGAAATGGGATCTGGTAAACTCCTTTGGACATATTAAATGGTTTTCTTGAATCAATTATTTACTTGGGGCCGTAAAACTACAAAAATCATTAGGCGGAGCACCATCGGTCCTTGAGTATATTCTTCTTTTCACACGTCGATTTTTGGTTACATTAGCACCGTTTGATTTTAATAATTCTCATTTGAATAGGTTTTCACCGATCGCCATTTTATTTCTGTTCATAGCGCAATGTGCATGGTCGCAGTCTGTTCAATTTAATACCCTTTCCCTTGGGCAAGGGCTTTCACAGGCTACTGTAACGGACATTGCGCAAGACCAGGACGGATTTATGTGGATCGGCACGCGCGACGGACTGAATCGATACGATGGCTATTCATTCTTAACCTTGCGTGCAGATATCGCCGACAGTGCATCGATAAGCAATAACACGATCACTGCGCTCGAAGTAGCCGGCGACAGCTCAATTTGGGTAGGCACTGGATTTGGTCTTAGTAAACTGGATGTAAATACGTTAAAGTTCCGAAATTACTACCATTGGTTTGAAGATCCGCTCGCTATCTCAAGTAATAAAATCAAGTGCATCGCAGAGGACGGAGCCGGTAGGATATGGGTGGGCACCGATAATGGATTGAATAGGCTGGATGATCCCACCGGCAATACCTTTAAGAGGTACTCCATAGGAGTTGATGATACCTTGAGCCTATCCAATAATGTGGTGAACGACATCCACATTGACCGTAAGGGAAGGCTTTGGGTTGCGACCGATGGTGGGCTCAATTTATACGATCCCGACCGCGATAACTTTAAGCGGTATAGGCAGCAATTTGAAGATGCCAACAGTCTGAGCAACAATAATTTGCTCTGCATCACCGAAGATGAAGATGGCATATTGTGGATCGGGACGAGAAACGGTCTCAACAAGTTCAATCCCGATCTTGAGATTTTCACGCGTTACTTTTCCGATGTGCCCAAGGCCGGGCTTCTTTCATCAAATATTATAAAATCCCTTCTTTTTGACCGGTCAGGCGATTTGTGGATCGGAACTCCTTCGGGGCTCAACCGTTTCTTTTCTGATGTGGAGCGATCTGCACTTTACCGATCGAGCACCACCGATAAAGATGCCCTGCCCAATGATTACATTACCAGCCTTACCATGGATCGGTCGGGTATGATTTGGATCGGTAGCCAGTCGGCAGGAATTGCGACCTTAGATCTGGAAGCACCCCAGTTTTATACCGAGAGTTTCTCAGATAGAGCAGATTATGAACCTGAGCAAAATCAGATCTATGATTTTCTTGCCATAGATAGCACCACAATTTGGGTGGCCACGGGCAGCGGTGTAGCGACCTACGGGCTCAATGACCGGAAGCTTGACTTTTTGAAGTCTGGCGATGCCCCCGGCCAGCTTGTGAATCTTAATACCACGGTCTCTTGTTTTGCTACTTCCACCGATTCAGTGCGCTGGATCGGTACGGATGGAATGGGGCTCTTTGCGCACCATCTCAAGGGTGACTCGGTGGTGCAATACCTCGCCGATTCTGAAAACCCACTCAGTATTTCAAACAATAGAATCGCCGACATCCTGCCGGTAGGAGATCGCTTTATTTGGATAGCTACCTTGGGGGGCGGGCTGAACAGGCTTGAAAGGGAAAGCGGAGCATTCAAGACTTGGCGCTTCTCTGGTAGCCAGCCTAATAGCCTAAAGGACAATAATGTGCAGACTTTGGCTCAGATAAAGCCTGGGGTGATCTGGTTGGGTACTGGAAACGCCGGGCTATACAGGCTTGACATTGCAAGGGATGAATTGAAAAACTATGTTTCCGTGCCCGGAAAGCCCAACTCCCTGCCATCGAACAGTATCAACCAGCTCTTTGTAGATTCAAAAGGCCAGCTTTGGGTCAGCACATCGGGAGGTGGTATGGCAGCATTCAATGCTACTACCGAAACCTTCACGAACTACGATACAAAAAAGGGATTGGCCAATAACGTGGTCCTTGCCATCACATCAGACCAGCAGGATAGGCTCTGGGTGAGCACCAACGGTGGTATTTCGGCCTTCAACCGCGCTACGGAGACTTTTCGGAATTACGGCGACGCAGATATTTTGGGTAAGAATACCTTCAATGCCCGCAGCACCACCATCCTTGATGATGGCACGATCTTCTTTGGCGGAAGCAATGGCTTCGACTATTTTGATGTAGCTGGTCTGCGAGAAAATGAATTTATTCCTCCGGTACTTATTACTGCCTTTCAACTCATGGACGAGAAGGAAAGCGCTAGCTCGGCTGACTTTGTGATAGGCGATAAAAAGCAGTTGGAGCTGGACTATAACCACTCGGGGTTCTCACTCGAATTTGCCGCTTTGAACTTCAAGCAGTCTCAGAAGAATCAATACGCTTATCGGGTCAAAGGACTGTTCAGCAAGTGGCGCTACATAGGCACGCGGCGCTTTGCTACATTTTCAAACCTTAATCCAGGTTCATACACCTTTGAAGTGATCGGCTCCAATAATGATGGTTTTTGGAACAATGAACCTGCAACCTTGCAGATCAGCGTAAGACCGGCCTTTTGGCAAACGCTTTGGTTCCAGGCGGCCGCAGTTATTATTTTATTGGGTTTATTCTATCTTTTTTACCGCTATCAGCTGGCCTCAGAAAAGGCGCGAAATCAATCACTCGAGCAAGCGGTAAAAAATCGAACCAAGGAAATCTCAAAAGAGCGGGATACCAATGCCATACTGATAAAAGAAGTGCACCACCGAGTTAAGAATAACCTTCAGATCATAGTGAGCTTGCTTAATTTGCAATCCCGGTTTATTGAAGACTCTACGCTATTAAATGTATTTGGAGAAATCCAAAACCGCGTGCGCTCCATGTCGCTGATCCACGAAAAAATGTATCAGACCAAGGATTTGAAAACGGTCAATATAGAAGAGTACATTACCGATCTTGCGGAGAGCCTTTTACGCACTTATCGTCTTGGTCATCAGGTAGAGCTCGATGTGAAAATCGAAGTAAATAGCTTTAATTCCGATACACTCACACCGCTAGGCCTAATCATAAACGAAGTGATTTCAAATTCTCTGAAATATGCCTTTGAAGAAGATCGTCAGGGCTGTATTTTTGTGCGGTTGAGCCATATGGATGGCAAGCGATATAAGCTGGTGATCGGAGATGATGGTATCGGGATTCCCGAAGAAATCGACCTCGATGATACAGACTCTTTTGGAACGGAACTGATAGGAGCCCTCACGGAGCAGCTCAATGGAAAGATAATGCTGCTTACCAACACCAAAGGTGTGGTCTACGAAGTAGAATTTGAAGATATGGAAGAGTAGGGATGGGAAAAGCTGAGAGGTCTCCTATAAAATAACATGAAAAGACTTCTCACGCCCTTGCGTCAAATAGAGATTAGTTGAGCCGGTGTGGCACCATCAGCATAAACTCTGGGATTTTCACTTCAAACTCTTCATCGGTATCTAAGTTTTGCATGGTATATTTTCCGCACATCATGCCCGTGTCTGAAGTGAAGTCGCAGGAAGAACGGTAGCGATACGACTCACCGGGGAGAATCACCGGTTGCTCTCCGATCACCCCTTCACCTTCCACTTCGCGGCTTTTGGCTTTGCTATCTATGATTTGCCACTGCCGACGCAAGAGCTGTATTGAAAACTCATTCTTATTAAAAATCTGAATACCATACGAAAACAAGAAAAGCCCTTGCTCGGGATTCGAAAATTTAGATTCAAATTTACAGTCTACCGATATTTCTATTCCTGAAGTGAGCGCCGTAGTCATATCTACAAATATATAAGAATGCAGTACAAGATTAGTAAAATTAGCAGACACCTAGGTTAAGGCCAGATTATTTTTCACTTCTTGAGGGTATTGAAAACTTTATAGCCTACCAATCGATGCGAAAAATTGCTTCGATCTTTGAAATAAACGAAGATGGTATACTCATTGTCCGTTTCGGCGTGGTTGCCTTCAGTAAGCATCGTAGATCCTTCTTCCATGCTCTTATACCGCCAGATGTATAGGTAATTATAGTATCCCTGCTTTAAGCGTACTGTTTTTTCGTATAGGAGATCATCTGGCTTATAATCCATTTTATATAAGGGGGCAAGCTGCCAGTTTGAGAGCTGGCCGAAGATGTAGAGATTTCCATTGCCAAGCGGCGCCAGCACCGGCATTTTGAATGTCATATCTACGTAGTCCGACTCTAAGTGTGGGTCGGTCATATCGTCATTTCTGATTAGGAACCGGCCGTTGATGTCGTTCTCAAACGTGTATTGGGTATAAGCCCGCGGTTGGTCTGGAGCCAAGTAGATATGATAGCCACGGTCTTCTAATATTACATCGCTCACTTCTTCACTTCGATATTTTACACTCTTGGCGTCTACGAATCTAAATTCATTGATGCCGTCAAAGGTGAGCTCCCCCTGATAATTATAAGTGAGCTCTTTATCTTTCACGAAGCTGGGCTTCACGTTGCGCTTTTCATTGTCTACTCTTTGGTTTTGCATTACCACGAGTTCTATCTCAGCATAGGGGTTCCGGCTTTCGATGCCGCTCAAATTCACTTCAATATCAATTTCTTGGCGGTAATCCCGCTCCGAGACCACACTGGAGTTTCGCAGCACCGCGGCTATTTGAGCCAATGGTTCCAATATCTGAAATCGAGCGGTGAGCATCACATCTTCTTCATCGTTATCTGTGAAAACGGTAATGATGTAATTCCCACTGCGGGTAAGGCTGATGCGGTTATTGGGAAACTCAAGTCGATAGTGGGTGTAAGGTTGCACGGTATTAAAGGAATATTCATAATTGGTGATGATGTCGGTATCGAAGCCACGTTGATAATCCATGGGTTGCAGCTCCGAAGACTTCCAATCATAGGTGCAATGTTCAAACCGGTAGTACATCTCTCTGAAATTTTCTCCCAGATCATCGAAGCGCAGCGTAAGGCTTTCGCCCCTATTAAGTTGAATTATGGGTTGTTCCAGTTCCGCCTTTGCGGGGTAGAGCAGGAGCGTTTTAATATTTTCATCAAATATCCGTGTAGAATAGTCTACAAATTTCTCATTGTAGTAACCGTCTTCCAGCATCTTAGGTAAACCTACATCCGGTTTGTTTTGCGCAAGCAGCACCAGCGAAAAGAAGATGCAAGAAAAGAAGTGGGTGGTGTGTAAAATGAACAATCGTTTCATGTACAAAAATGGATCCTTACTAAGAATCATTCTAAATTATATCAATGCAACCTAAGGAATAATTCCGTGGTAAGTTATTCTAAAATCTATTGTTAATTTTGCCGCAAAATTCAAAGCGTATAGAAGGCATGTCAAAAGCCGTAAAAATAAAGAAAGGAGTCGACATCCGATTGGTCGGCGTTCCTGAAGAGAAGCTTTCGGCTTCTGCCAAGTCTCATATTTACGCCCTTAAGCCAGATGATTTCTTCGGACTTATACCGAAGGTTGTAGTGAAGGAAGGCCAAGAAGTGAAAGCCGGTACACCGCTGTTTTTTGATAAGAAAAGAGATCAGATCCTTTTTACATCTCCAGTAAGTGGTGAGGTGGCCGAGATAAAACGCGGTGCCAAGCGGAAAATTTTGGAAGTGCGCGTTCTGGCCGATAAAGAGCAACGTTATGAAGATTTTACCCCACCCAAAGCCGGCGATAGAAATGCCATAATCAAGGTCATGCTCAGTATGGGATTATGGCCTTTGGTAAAGCAGCGTCCTTATGGGGTGATAGCCGATCCAGAAGCAATTCCGAAAGCAATATTTATCTCTTGCTTCGACTCCGCTCCACTTACAGGGAGCGTAAGCTTTGTTTTGAAAGACTCCAAAGAAGACTTTAAATATGGTATTTCGATGTTGAAATCGCTCACCGAAGGCAGTCTTTTTTTAGGGATAGAAAAGGGTGAAACATTCTTTGATGATATTTCCGATACTGTCAAAACTTACTTTTCGGGGCCACACCCTGCCGGGAATGTAGGAGTTCAAATACATCATACCCAGCCCATCAATAAAGGCGAAGTGGTGTGGACGCTAAATCCTACAGACGTTGCCATGATCGGGCGTTCCTTAAAAGAAGGGAAGTATCGCGCAGAACGCACCGTGGCTGTGGTAGGCTCAGAAGTCATCGATCCGCAATATTATCAGACCATTTCAGGGGCATCTATCGAATCGATCGTCGGAAACTCAGAAAAGGAAGGAAATAACCGTATCATCAGTGGGAATGTGCTCACCGGTTCTACCGTGGCCAAAGACGGTTTTCTTGGATATTATGATTCCACGATCTCCATTATTCCTGAGGGAGATCATAAGAAGTTTTTCCTTACGGATGGCTGGCTAGCTCCGGGGCTAGGGAAGTTTAGTTTATCACACGCCTATCCCACATGGTTGATCGGTAAGAAAAAATATAAATTGGACACCAACCTGAATGGTGAAAAGCGTGCCTTCGTTGTAACTGGTGAGCTGGAAAAAGTCTTTCCTTTTGATATCTATCCCATGCAACTTATCAAGGCCATAATGGTTAATGATATTGATGCCATGGAGAAGCTGGGCATTTATGAGGTACTGCCCGAAGATTTTGCCCTCTGTGAATTCGCCTGTACTTCTAAGATCAATATTCAGGCGGTGGTTGAGCAGGGTCTATTGGACATGAGAAATGAGTTTGCATCTTAAAAACTAAAGAAGTGAAGTTTATAGAAGAATTAATCGACAAAGGCCGCAAACCTTTTGAGAAAGGTGGGAAATTAGAAAAGTTTTATCCGGTATACGATGCATTGGAGACCTTTACCTTCGTGCCCGATCATACCACACAGAAAGGATCGCATATCCGTGATTCGATCGATATGAAGCGCACCATGTTCTTGGTCATCGTTGCGCTTGTTCCAGCTCTCTTGTTTGGAATTTACAATACTGGATACCAGCATTATTCAGCGCTGGGAGAGACCGTCGCTTTTTGGGATATTTGCCTTTTTGGTTTGGGCAAAGTGCTTCCGCTAATTGTGGTTTCGTACGCCGTAGGTCTGGGCGTAGAATTTATTTTTTGCATTATTAAAGGGCATGCCATCAATGAAGGATTTCTGGTATCTGGAATGCTCATTCCGCTTATTATGCCCATGGATGTGCCGCTTTGGATGGTGGGATTGGCCACCGCTTTTGCCGTGCTCATCGCCAAAGAAGTATTTGGTGGTACAGGAATGAATATTTTGAACGTGGCACTTACGGCACGTGCATTTCTTTTCTTTGCTTACCCCACCAAAATGTCGGGCAATAAAGTATGGGTCAATACCGCAGGTGGCACCACAGTAGATGGCTACACTGGTGAGACTTTGCTCTCGCAAGCCATAGAAAACGGTGCGAATTTTAGCGATATAACCAATACTGCCTACGCATCGGTCAGCGAGAGCTTTATGGCGTCCTTTCTGGGCTTTATACCCGGCTCGGTCGGAGAGACCAGTTCGCTGGCCATACTTATCGGTGCCGCGCTATTGCTCATTACAGGCATAGCCAGCTGGCGTATTATTGCGATGGGTTTACTTGGGGCGGCCGCTATGGGTTTGATATTTAATTTTATAGGCCCTGCCTATTTTCCCGATAATCTCTATCTCACCGTTCCATGGTGGCATCAATTGGTGATGGGTGGATTTATGTTTGGTATCGTCTTCATGGCCACCGATCCCGTATCGGCAGCGCAGACCGATAAGGGAAAGCTCTGGTATGGATTTCTCATTGGCCTGCTGGCAATATTGATACGCGTCGTAAATCCTGCCTATCCGGAAGGTATCATGATGTCTATTCTCTTTATGAATGTGATGGCGCCCACCATTGATCACTATGTGGTACAAGGGAATATCAATAAGCGCTTGAAGCGCCTTAAAACTTTAAAAGCAGCATAGTTATGGCCATAAATACAAATAGCAACGGATTTACATTCGTCTTTGCGATTATCATGGTTTTGGTAGTAGGTGCAGCACTTTCATTCGCATCTATGTCATTGAAGCCACTTCAAGAACAGAATAGTATAAAGAAAGAAATGCTCAGTATATTGGGTTCTGTAGGTGTAGAAGCCGATAGAGAGAATGCCGATACAGAATTTTACAAATACATTAAGGGGCGAGTTACTCTAAACAAAAACGGCGAAGTAAAAGAAGAACGCGATGGGGAGATAGACCCGAAAGATGAGCTTGAGCCTTTTAATGTTGATGTTAAAAAGGAGTACCGTGACCCAAATATGAAAGCCGATGAGCGCAATTACCCGATGTATATTGCAGAAATAGATGGGAAAGAAATTGTGGTTATTCCCATGGTGGGCAAAGGTCTTTGGGGTCCAATATGGGGATACGTGGCTTTGGAGAGCGATTATAACACAGTATATGGAGCCACTTTTGACCATAAGTCTGAGACTCCTGGACTGGGCGCAGAGATCAAAGAAGATTTCTTCGAGAAGCCATTTTCCGGCAAGGAAATATACAATGATCAAGGCGAGCTGGTCTCCATTAATGTAAAGAAAGGCGGAGCTCCTGCAGGAGCTGAGCATGCGGTAGATGCCATCACTGGTGGTACTATTACCAGTAATGGGGTAACCGAAATGCTCGAACGAACGTTTGGCGTATACGACCAGTACTTTAAAAAGAAAAAATCGCAATTATCTGAATCGATATGAGTAGTGAAACTGCAGTAGCAGAAAGCACAGTAGTCAAAGAAGCTGTTCCAAAGGAACCCCTTTTCAGTGCAAAGAATAAGCGTTTAATCACCGATCCGCTGAACGACGATAACCCGATTACCGTGCAGGTTTTGGGAATCTGTTCGGCACTGGCCATCACCGTGCAGGTGCAGCAGGCAGTGGTTATGTCACTTTCCGTAGTGTTCGTAATGATTTTTGGTAACCTCATTATCTCGGCCATGCGAGATGTGATCCCTTCGCGAATCAGGATTATCGTGCAGCTAGTGGTCGTGGCATCTTTGGTTATTTTGGTAAATGAACTATTGAAAGCATTCCTGCCCGATATTTCTGAAAAGCTCTCCGTGTTTGTTGGGCTTATCATTACCAACTGCATCATCATGGGCCGGTTTGAAGCCTATGCAATGGGAAATAAAATGTTTCCATCGGCACTTGACGCGATTGGAAATGGCCTTGGCTACGCTTGGATACTCGTGGCCGTAGCAGTAGTGCGCGAAGTATTTGGTTCTGGCGCCATCAGTTTTCCCGGTATCGGGCAGATTAAGTTTATCCCAGACAGCTTTTTTACAGCCGGCTACATGAATAATAATTTGATGATCCTTCCCCCTATGGCGCTTGTCACCGTTGGAATAATCATCTGGATTCAGCGCAGCAGGAATACCAAACTCATCGAAGAAAACTAAAGCAGTAAAAGTCTACCATTATGGAGTCTGTCAATATATTCGTCAAGTCGATCTTTATCGACAATATGATTTTCGCATACTTTCTGGGTATGTGCTCTTATCTGGCCGTGTCCAAAACGGTAAAGACTGCCGTTGGTCTTGGTGCTGCGGTAATCTTTGTATTGGGCATTACCGTGCCTATCAATTACTTGCTTGAGAATTATGTGCTGAAAGAAGGTGCCCTTTCTTGGCTCGATCCAAGCCTAGCATCCCTTGACTTGGGTTTCTTGAGCTTCATCATGTTCATAGCGGTCATAGCATCTATGGTTCAGCTCGTTGAGATGATCGTTGAGAAATTTGCTCCTGCGCTCTATGGGGCACTTGGTATTTTTCTTCCCCTTATTGCTGTCAACTGCTCCATTCTTGGTGGTGCATTATTCATGCAGGAGCGCCAGTATACTACGATCGGCGATGCCACCGTGTTTGGATTGGGCAGCGGAGTGGGCTGGTTTCTGGCCATCTTGGCCATCGCCGCCATACGCGAGAAGATTCGCTACTCGAATGTGCCCGCACCGCTCAGGGGGCTAGGTATTACGTTCATTATCACAGGGCTCATGGGCATCGGTTTCATGGCCTTTATGGGAATTGAACTTTAAAAGAAAAGGACTGTTTATACTACAGAAAGAATAATATTATGGGTGTTACAATCATTGCTTCAATAGCAGTTTTCTTAATAGTTACTTTGCTTCTAGTGAGCCTTTTGCTTTTCGCGAAGTCTAAATTATCTCCATCGGGATTGGTAAAGCTTGAGATCAATGGTGAGAAAACCATTGAAGTGGAAGCAGGAAATACCATTCTCACCACTTTGAGCAGTGCCAAGATTTTCTTGCCTTCGGCGTGCGGCGGTGGTGGTACCTGTGCGATGTGCAAATGCCAAGTGCTCGAAGGTGGCGGAAGTATTCTGCCTACCGAAGCACCCTATTTTTCCCGTAAGGAAATCGCCGAAGATTGGCGTCTCGGGTGCCAGGTGAAGGTCAAGCAAGACATGAAGATCGAGATTCCCGAAGAGATTTTTGGAATCAAGAAATGGGAGTGTGAAGTGGTAAGTAATTATAACGTCGCTTCCTTTATCAAGGAATTTGTAGTGCGTTTGCCAGAAGGCGAAAACCTAGATTTCGAAGCAGGTGGATATATTCAGATCGATGTACCTGCGTGTGAAGTGCCTTTTAAGGATATGGATATTACTTCTCACCCTGAGTTGGGTCGTGATCCGATGGACTTCCAAGGAGAGTGGGATAAATTTGGGCTTTGGGATTTGAAAATGAAGAACCCAGAGATGATATTTAGGGCATACTCCATGGCCAATCACCCGGCAGAAGGGAATATCGTAATGCTTAATATCCGTATAGCCACTCCACCATGGGATAGGGCCAAGAACAAATGGATGGATGTGAATCCGGGAATCTGTTCTTCCTACGTATTCTCCAGAAAGCCTGGCGATAAGGTGACGATTTCAGGCCCTTATGGTGAGTTTTTCATTAAAGACACAGGTTCAGAGATGCTCTACATTGGTGGTGGTGCTGGAATGGCTCCTATGAGATCGCATCTTTTTCACCTTTTTCACACGCTTAAGACAGACCGCAAAGTGTCATATTGGTACGGCGGTAGATCTAAGAGAGAGTTGTTCTATTTAGATCACTTTCGTGAAATAGAAGAGCAATTTCCCAATTTCTCATTCAATATCGTACTATCCGAGCCGCTACCAGAAGATAACTGGACAGTAAAGGAAAATCTTGATGATAAGAATGGAGATGGTTTTACTGGATTCGTGCATCAAGCGGTAATTGACCAATATCTCAAGAAGCACGAAGCACCTGAAGACATCGAGTTCTATTTTTGTGGGCCACCATTGATGAACGCTGCGGTCTTAAAAATGGTAGATGATTGGGGAGTGCCGCCCGAGAATGTGGCTTTCGATGATTTCGGTGGATAATCCGTAAACGATATGATTATGAATCCCGCGACTTTTGTTGCGGGATTTTTTTGTTCTAGAATCCCGTTTTAGGGATAGGAAGCTCTGCGAAGGCGATCGTTGATGGCTCTACCCAAGCCTTCTTCAGGTAGAAATTCTGAAAGAATGATATCATTCTGCCCGCTGTCGAGCCGCCGCATAGCGCCAAAAAGATGGTGGGCAGCTTCGGCCAGATCGCCCGATTTTGAAAGAATTTCACCGGGCAATCCATACGTATGACGGTAGCCAAGTACCGCGATAGTGCGGTTTTTGTTTTTGCGAATCAATGTTTCAATATCACCTACTAAAAATGGCTTGGTAGGCGCATAATGGCTTTGGAGCATACCCGGTGCCGTTGGTGCAGAGCTGCTTTCTTCACGTAGCGCCACTTTTCCGATCACTCTTTCGATCGCTTCTATGGGTAGGCCGCCCTTTCGGTAAATGGTGGGGATGCCGTTTTCAAATCCGACTATGGTCGACTCGATACCGATTGAGCTTGAGTCCCCTTCGATAATATAGTCGATTTTCATTCCCAGTTGTTCTTGCACATGCGCAGCCGTGGTGGGGCTGATGTAGCCAAATGGATTGGCGCTGGGAGCGGCAAGCGGGAAGGATAGGGATCGCAGTAGGTCAAGCGTTACAGGGTGGTTTGGCATTCGTACACCCACGGTGGTGAGTCCTGCGCTCGTGATATCTGGCACCAGCCCAGTTTTAGGGAGAACCAAGGTGAGCGCGCCCGGCCAAAATTCCTTCATCAACTTTTTGGCCGTTGGCGGAATCTCCCTGATGATTTCAACTAGCTTGCGGCTATCTGCGATATGCAGAATCAATGGATCGAAGAACGGCCGGTCTTTCGCTTCAAATATTCTGGCCACAGCCTTTGCGTCCAGTCCATTGGCAGCCAGCCCGTAAACCGTCTCGGTCGGTATGGCCACGAGTCGGCCATGCTCCAGGTGTGTTTTAGCTATTGAGATATTATTTCCAATTTCTGCCATTAGGATGGTTTGGTAGCCGCAAATTTAAGGGAGTAATTGGAAGATTCCTGATGTTTCCGCTTTATAGGCTTGTTTGTGGTTGGTTTCGACAGGACTATCAAGGTTAATGATCTTGAAATGTGGGAGAATGTGCTTGAGATGGCTCATTCAATGCTCTGTGGTACCATCGCTATTGCGAACTCACAGACTCAGCTGCAAGGAATCTAGAATAGACTTTATTCCGTGGCGACCGCTTAGCTTGTTGAACTCACAGCGCCTGCAAGCCTTGTGGTGCTGTTTTTATGGGTAGTTTTGGTAAGTTTGGGGGTGAGGAAGTAAGCATGCATTTATAAAGACGAAGGATTCTTGAGAATATTATTGGCAACTATTTTGGTTCTGGAGACTTTAGCGTCAACGGGACAATCGAAAAGAAGTCTTTCCGCGATTGCTTCCTATCAGTTCTTTGACCGTCAAGCAATCAGCTTGGGTGTAGAATCGAGTTATAATCAGAGGTGGGAAAACTTGAAACTCAAACACCAAGTCCAGGTATCCTTACAAGGTCAAATGTTTCTTGATGAACCGAATGTCTACGAAGAGAAGTACTATGGATTGATTACAGATTTCTTTTTCTGCACAAGATTCTTCGGATTAGGCGGACAGTTCAGAGTAATCTTTCAAGATATCCGCCAGAGGTATGAATTTAGCCCGTCATTTAAGGCAGGACACAAAAATTTTTGGATTGTTTACACTTGGAGTGGATGGAACTTTGGAAATAATCCCTTTAAATATCACCGTGCTGAACCACCCATTGAATTCAGTAATGGAAAACAGAATATTCGGTTGTTGTTATCAATTCCTATGGTTAAGTCAAAAAAATAACGCATGCCAATAATGGCTAAGAAAGCTAGGGGATTCCCTAAAATTACAGAGATAAATATATTCAACCTTCATTACGGTACAAAGAAGAATTATTTGTTTCTTAACCCCCATATTTTTGAACGCTATTGCGCGGCCGGCTCCAGGCTTGAGCTGCGCAGAAAATGTGCACATACAGTTATAGGAGATACTTTAATGATGCAATCCGTATTTGAAAAAGGGATAGCGCATAGCCCACCCGCGCGTAAGGTATAACCAAAAATGACGTAACGGCATCTATTTAAAAAAAATGACAGAACATATTTTCTTTTACTTAGGACTATCACTTTTGTTATTGCATGAAATGGATGCAGTACGTTCTAAAGAGTGGCGAATATTTCCTGGTTTATCAATGCTGAGTGACAAAGTTGGACATATAGCTTTCATATTTGCACACGTTCCTTTATTTTACTTCGTATTATGGAAACTAACTCACAGCCAGAATGTTGAAGCATTTATATACGGATTCAATATATTTTATATTGTGCATCTAGGCCTTCATATACTGCTTTTAAAACACAAGAAGAATGAATTCAAAGATTGGATTTCGTGGTCTATAATAATTGGTGCAGGACTGTGCGGACTGATTGACTTATTGACTTGCTGATGAAATTGTCTGAAGTGACTAAAAACATAAATGGCAGCAGCCAACAAACGATATAATAATAAGTGAGCTAATGTTAAACTTGTGTTTTGGCTCGGATCAAACAGTATACTTATTCGAAATTGCAAGTTTCGGCATTCTCCATTCCACAGTCCAACTCCACTCCAAAGAGTGTAAGGCCGCTCTGCACTGCTTTGCCTCCACAGAAGTGGGTGCTGAGCGCCAAGCTTAGATTAAAAGCAACAACGAGTATGGCTAACAAGGCCGCAAAAACTTTTTTCACAAAAGAAAGGTAAGTTGTAAATCGGAGAAACTGCGTCGATTCTGAATATTATTGTTGTATTCCCAAGGGCGTGGTTTTGGTTCGAATGAAGTAAGAAAAAAAGGCTTTTCATTTGAAAAGCCTTTTTGTGATCCCGACAGGATTCGAACCTGTGACCTACTGCTTAGAAGGCAGTTGCTCTATCCAACTGAGCTACGGGACCAATATTTTATCTTCTATTAAAATTCCAAAACGTTGTTCGAAATCCGTCGGTGACCTTTACGCCGAAAGTGGGATGCTCTATCCAACTGAGCTGCCATGCCATTTTCTTCGGTGCACCTCCCGGCCAAAACGATAGGCAAAACCATCCACCAATCAGCCCACAAAAGTAATA
Source organism: uncultured Cryomorphaceae bacterium (assembly GCA_963836915.1). Taxonomy (GTDB): domain Bacteria; phylum Bacteroidota; class Bacteroidia; order Flavobacteriales_D; family Cryomorphaceae; genus Cryomorpha. The sequence goes on from CAWILH010000002.1 coordinate 4,025,808, forward strand.
TTATCATTCTTAAATGCTAAACTAAATCTAAACCGAAACTGAGGCCAAGCAATTCAGAAATCCAAATATCTTTGCCGCATTACCAAACTAAATAGATTTGTGGAATATCTCGGGTATTTAGGAGCGCTTTTCGTAGGTCTCATTCTGGGACTCACTGGCGGCGGTGGCTCCATCCTTACGGTTCCAATACTGGTGTATGCCATCGGGCTAAATCCTGTGGTAGCAACGGCCTATTCGCTTTTTGTGGTCGGTACTACATCCCTATTTGGAGCCGTCAAAAATGCGCGGCTCATAAATTTTAAAACAGCTATTATATTTGCTGCGCCAGCGCTGCTATCCGTTTATTTGACACGTAGATACGTCATCCCCGCACTTCCCGAAAACCTTTTTCTGGTTGGCGACTTTATCGTCACTAAAGATCTGGCCATCATGGTCTTTTTTGCCATTGTCATGCTGCTCGCCTCCACATCGATGATTACAGATAGGAATAAGGAGATCGAGCGCGACGACAACGCTTCCTTACATTATCCGCTCATTCTTTTTATCGGTTTGTTTTTAGGGATTGTAACCGGGCTCATCGGCGCGGGGGGTGGTTTTTTGATTATCCCTGTGCTCGTGCTTTTGCTAAATGTACCCATGAAGAAGGCGGTTGCAACATCTTTGCTCATCATTGCCATTAATTCTTTGATCGGATTTACCGGAGATATGGTTCAGCTGGTTATCGACTGGCCATTTCTGCTCACTTTTACTGCTATTTCGATCGTTGGTATTTTCATCGGTATCTGGCTCAGCAAGTTTGTAGATGGGGGTAAACTGAAGACCGGTTTTGGCTGGTTTGTTCTTGTAATGGGGTTTTATATTATCCTAAAAGAGCTACTTTAGGGCTTCGGGCTTTCGCCAAAATGCATGCAAGCAAAATCGTTCATGTCCACTAATTTCAATAATTCACAAAACAGCATATTTTTCTCAAAATGGAAGTGATCCTTGAACCTTGGCCTTGGTACGTCGCCGGGCCGCTGATCGCCCTTACTATGTTTCTATTGCTCTTCGTAGGAAAGAAGTTTGGAATGTCTTCAAACATGCGCACTGCCTGCGCGGCAATGGGAGCGGGAAGGGCTTCTGAATTTTTTAAATTTGATTGGAAGTCCGACCGGTGGAACCTTATGGTCGCACTTGGAGCCGCTATCGGTGGTTTCATTGCAGCGCATTTCCTTTCGGAAAAATCGGTGGACATAAATCCTAAAATTGCCGCCCAACTCGCTGCAGATTATCAAATCTATGATGCCGGTGCGGCTTATCTCCCGGCTGCATTATTTAGTAGCGATGCCGCACTAGAGCCTTATAATTTTGCCATTCTGCTCATCGGTGGATTATTGGTCGGATTCGGTGCCCGCTATGCCGGGGGCTGCACTTCAGGCCACGCCATCTCTGGCTTGAGTAATTTGCAAGTGCCTTCGCTCATCGCCGTCATCGGGTTTTTCATCGGCGGGCTGATTATGATTCATGTTTTATTCCCTTTTATATTCTAGAAATGAAAACCTTATTCTATTTATTGATCGGTGCCTTCTTTGGGATCATCATGTTCAAATCAGAAGCGGCATCGTGGTTTAGGATCTACGAGATGTTCCACTTTGGGAGTTTCCATATGTACGGCATTATCGGTTCGGCCGTGGGCTTAGGTATTTTGGGTGTGCAGTGCATCAAGCGGTTCAATTTGAAGAGCTTCGGTGGGGGAGAGATCAATCTTGCGCCGAAGTCAATGGGCTATAAAAGCTATCTCTTCGGAGGGTTCATTTTTGGGCTCGGTTGGGCATTGGCAGGTGCTTGTCCCGGTCCTATGTATGTTCTTCTGGGAGCTGGCTATTGGGCTATCGCCATCGTTATTTTCGGCGCATTATTGGGTACATTTCTATACGGGTTATGCCGAAAATATTTACCGCATTGAAGATTTCAAGGTTCAAAAGGAGTGCAAAGGTCATCCGGTCGATTTAATTTTTTGCCGGAAGGCCAGACTTAATTCTCATGACCTATAGAAATCTCAACAGCTTAATTCCTAGATTTTTGTTGTATTCGAACCACCTATCCAATTTTTATTTAACTTTCCACATCTTTCAAAATAGTATATGACAGCGATCAAATCAGAGCCCCTAATAATAGAATGTGCGTGGGAAGTTTGTAATCAGGTAGGTGGTATTTATACCGTTATACGGTCAAAAGTTCCGGCTGCCGTAGAGCAGTTTGGAGCCGATTATTGCCTTCTGGGTCCTTTGGAAAATGAAAATATCTCGGCAGAATTTGATCCCATTTCAAATCTTACCGACCCGATAGGAAAGACGGTCGAGAAGATGCGTAATATGGGATATGAAGTTTGGTATGGGCATTGGCTCGTAACGGGTCGACCAAAAGTGGTTCTGCTCAATCCCCAAAATGTGTATAACAGGATCGATGCCCTGCACCGCCATCTGAATGCCGATTTTGGGATTGAAACCCACCGTGAAGATCCGCTTTTGGAAAAAATGGTGATGTGGGCAGACCTGAACAAAACATTTTTTACGATTCTTTCCGAAGAAGTGGTGAAGGGCAAAAGGCGCGTCGTGGCGCATTTCCATGAGTGGATGTCCAGCCTGCCCATACTTGATATCAGAAAGCAGAATCTAGGTATCTCCACCGTTTTTACCACCCATGCCACTATGCTCGGGCGATACCTTGCGGGAAATGACCCTGAATTTTATTCCAAACTGAACCGATTTAATTGGGAGGTGGAGTCGCGTAAATTTGGCATTTTGCCGCAAGTGCAGATCGAGCGGCTTTCGGCAGCAGCCGCAGATACTTTTACTACGGTGAGCGAAGTGACTGGAAGGGAATGCGAACATCTCTTGGGTAAAAAGCCCGATACCATTACCCCAAACGGACTTAACATTACGCGCTATGTGGCCTATCACGAAGTACATAACCGACATAAATTATATAAGGACAAGATTCACGAATTTGTAATTGGACACTTCTTTAATTCGTACGATTTCGATCTCGATAATACGCTTTACTTTTTCACTTCAGGGCGCTACGAATACCGCAATAAAGGTTTCGACACCACCCTATTGGCGCTGCAATGGCTCAATAAGATGATGGTCAAGGAAGGGATCAATAAAACGGTGGTCATGTTTTTTATCACCAAGCGGCCTACCTGGTCTATAAATCCAGATGTGCTAGAGTCGCGTGGGGTGATGCAAGAGATTAAGCGCAACTGTGAAGCCATTGAAAAGCAGCTTGGTGAGCGCCTGTTTTATGCGGCGGCCAGCTCGCGCGACGAGCATAAGCTCCCCGATCTCAATGAACTCATCGATGATTATTGGAAGCTGCGCTATCGCCGTACCATCCAAACTTGGAAGAATAAACAATGGCCCATCATCGTGACCCATAATTTGGTAAACGATGTGCAGGATGAACTCCTCGGTTTCCTGCGCGGAAACCAAATGGTAAACTCCCCGCTCGACAGGGTCAAAATGGTCTACCATCCAGATTTTATCGAGTCTACCAATCCATTATTTGGTATGGACTACGGCCAGTTCGTGCGGGGTTGCCACCTCGGTATTTTCCCGACTATTATGAGCCATGGGGCTATACTCCGCTGGAATGTGTGGCGCGCGGTGTGCCTGCCGTCACTTCCGATCTTTCGGGCTTTGGAACTTATGTGGAAACGCTCGATGCCGAACATGAAGACAAAGGAGTATACGTTTTGCAAAGAAATAAAGTGGCCGAAAAGAAAGCAGCTGAGAATCTTGGGAAGTACCTGCTTCATTTTGTGAAAACGAACCGACGGTACCGAATGCTCCAACGAAATAAGCTGGAAGACTTTTCTGAAAACTTCGACTGGAAAGTGCTTATCGAACATTATCAGCAGGCTTACGATATGGCGCTGAAAAGCAAGGTAGAAGAAAAAGTTTGATGGGTTTTGGTCTGTTTCCTTATCGGAAAATAAGCGAAGGGTACCTTGGTGGCGGGCACATCAAGAATTCCTGAATTCAGTTATTAAGTATGATCGCACCCTGAGAACGCAAATCGAAAGGCTTTTAGTTCAAACAAGTGTGCGATGGAAAAATAATTCGTCAAGTGCTTTTCGATAGATGGAAGGGCAGGGGGAATGCTTAGACTAGCTTTCACTCACCCCAATCAAAAACATAGCCGGCCTCTTGTGAATGCTGGGCTGATGCTTCCGCCAATGGCTCACCGGTCGGGTGGTGATCGCTTCGCTGCCCAGCGTGATGTCGGTGGCGATGCACAATTCTGTATTTGGCGAACAAGCACTCAGCATTTGCTCCAAAAGCTTGTCGTTCCGAAAAGGGGTCTCCATAAATATCTGCGTTGTTCTGCTGCGCTGGGCTTCCGATTCCAGGCTGCGGAGTTTCTGGCTACGCTCCTTTTTATCGATAGGCAGGTAGCCGTGAAAGGTAAATGCCTGTCCGTTAAAACCAGAAGCAATCAAGGCCAGAACGATCGAGCTCGGCCCTGTGGCCGGTATCACCCTTATTTTTTCGCGGTGGCAGAGCGCCACTACTTTTCCGCCGGGATCGGCTATGGCTGGGAGCCCGGCTTCTGAGAGCAATCCCATGTCTACACCCCTTAATAACGGCGCAATAAGCCGTGGAAGCTCAATCGCATCGGTACGTTTATCGAGGATGTGAAACTCGAGTTCATCAAGGGGATGTTCCGTGCCTATAGCCTTGAGATAGCGCCGCGCCGTGCGTTCATTTTCAACTATAAAATATTTCAGCTTTCGCGAAATAGCCAGCACACCGGCCGGTATCACTGCTTCGGGAGCGCTCTCGCCTAGTGTGGTGGGGAGAAGGTAGAGCCTAGCCTTGGCGCTCATGGAGTCTGCTTATCAAAACTTCTGCCGATTGGTGGAGCATCTCGTATGTTTTGCCGAAGCCTTCATCACCACCGAAATAGGGATCTGGAACATCCCTGTTCTCACCAGGATGCGCTATGTTCAAGAATAGATCTACCTTTTTCTTCTCCGCATCATTGGTGGCCAGCGCCATTACATTCTCATAATTTGACTCATCCATCACATAGATTTTATCATATACGGAGAAGTCGCTTGCATCAAATTGCCTGGCCTTAAATTGAGAAATATCATGGCCACGCTTTTTCATTTCAGCAATGGCGCGCGGGTCGGGATGATCGCCTGTGTGCATATTATTGGTTCCTGCCGAGCTGATCTCGACATCTACTCCTTTCTCTTCAGCCAGATCGCATAATATTCCTTCGGCCATAGGGCTGCGACAAATATTTCCCAGGCAAACCACTAGTATTCTCATGGGGCAAAGCTATGGATTTTTTCCCGCCGCGATGAATCGAGGGATGCCACGGGATACGAAATCAACGACCTTAATAAATTCTGAACATTTACTAAGTAAGGCTTAAAGATCTTTCTCTTCGTGTTGGGATTCCTTTAGTCTTAATGTTCCATACCCAAAAAAATTATTGGAAATCAATGCTTTGTGAAGGAAATGCCTTGTCCCTTGGCATCTCTTAAAACTACTCTATCGGCTGTTATGCCTGATGGATCATTAAAGTCAGCACATCAATTTCTGCAATCACTAAGTTTTTCAACTAGACTGGCTAAATGCTGGAGTTCAGCAGTATTTGATACGCCGATTTCCTAAACACCACGATCGGCATTTATCACTCCTATTAATTCCTTCGCTATTTTGAATGGGTCAACAGCTTTATCTCCCAACCCTTTCCATTCAAAATCTTAGTTCTCTTTCTTCTTCTAGAGAAAATCAAGAGAAATTTTAGCATTGAATTCTGATAAGGCCCTAAGCTTTTTATTCCTACACCGACTACCTCAAATAATTTGAAGAAGTGGGATACTTTATACTATAGCTAAAGCTCACTTTCTTCGAGCTGGCCGCTGGTATGTCGAGCGTCCAAATAAGCTGACCTTTCTTATCGTCCAGTTTGGCTCCGCCGGAATCCAACCGCTCCACTTCTATGCTTTCCAGTTCAGACAAAGGAAACTGGTCATAAAGCTCAATTTCAATTGGGTTGGATTTATTATTTCGCACCGTGATATCCCAACCGATGGTCTGCTTGGTATTCTTTCCGATAAATCGTTTATCGTCAATCTCTTTATTGGCCTTGCGCTCTATCTTGATGCTTTGATCACGCCCCAGCGAAATCTCTAAGGTGTCGACGGCCAGATCGGTGTCCAAATACGCTTTCCCTTTATAAGCGCCTTGATAATAGATACTTGTATTTCCCGAAAGGAGATTGAGTTCCGACCAGTCTGGCAGATTGGCTATCAAGAAAGCATCCTTATCAAGCTTCGGTACGGCCTTATACACGTACCCGGCCTTGGCGCTTTCTTCCTTTATGGAAATAAGGTGATCGCGCCCGTCGCTGGGAATGGTAAAGGGAACTTCAATCTTATAGGCGATATCGGTGGGCGTGACTTTCATAAGGGGTTTGGCTTGGGTTTGACCAAGGGCACCGCGAACTTTGATGCCATCTACATATACAGCTTCGCTTTGCTCCCTAGCGCCTCTTAGATTTGAGCCTGATTTTTTCTCTTTGTTTCTTGACATCGATGCATTTGGTGAAATGGCATCACCGCTATATCTTCCATCCTTTTGAATAAGCGGTACTTCGTATTCAACCACTTCAAATTCATCAAGCTTAATGCCCGGAACCATCTGAATATCGAGATACTCCATCTTTTTATCTTGGATGTAAACAGAGTAAGTCAGCGGATTGTAGCCGAGATATGAAACAGTGAGCTGATAAGACCCGGCCATGAGTGGCTTTATCAGAAACCTTCCGTCCATATCTGAGCTTGCGCCAGCTATCATTTGATTATTCTGTGCGATCTCCACATTCACAAAGGGAAGCGGCTCACCCGATTCAATATCAGATATCTGCCCTTCCACTCCGCCTATGCCGACAGCTTTGGGCGTGTAGACCTGTGGCTCGCCGCGGTTTACGTACCAGGTTTCGAGCTTCGGCGCGGTGCTGCTTATATTGGGATTGGCCGATGAGAGGGTAAGCCCCACATTCGTCCAGTCTTCACCGGTGCTTTGATATACATCGCCATTATAAACCACACTGAGCGGCTGGTCGGTATCTTCCACCCGAAAATCATAGGAAGGCTTCCATCCTGCTAGGCTCACAAAGTACTGGAGTTTAAGCGATCCCGATACTTGTTTCTCGCATTGAACGGTTATGAGCACAGCCGTTTCGGGAATAGAGCTGGCATTATTTACTTTGTTCAATTCTTGATATACTAGTTTCAATTCATCTACCAAAGCCCTTACTTCTAGGTCTATCGCAATCCGTTTATCAATAAGGCTGGTCAATCGCTCATTGTAAAAATCGGCTGCTTCCCGAATTTGCGCTACTGTAGCTCCGGCATTCTCCCCTTGAAAATCAATATTGGCCATCAGCAAAGTCTCCTGGGTAGCAAGCACAGCCCGTTTCTCACGCTTCACGCGAATAGCATCTTCGATCGTTTTAATCTTGTTTTCTTGCTTGTCTTTTGCTGCCTTGAACTTACTATTGTCGGGGTTCCGCGTTTGTGAGTTTACCGAGAGAATCTCAAGCCCATTAATGCGGAGCGCCTGAATTCTATCAGGATCCAGCGATTTTGGCAAACCTTCGATCAGTAAAATGTGTCGGCCTTTCGCGGCATTTATATTTACATCTCTTTTCACTTCGGCACCTTGTAGGAACACGGTGACATCTGTGATCTTTGATGTTGTTTTGATAGTGTCGGTTTGGCTTTTTGCCGAAAGACAGATTAGAAAAATTGCGGCAAGGGAAAGAATGTTGATTGGCTTCATAGGGATGAAATTAGTCATTTGAGTGAAAGTAGAATGGAGTAATGTCTAGACACCTGATATTCAGATTATCATTTGCCGTTTACCAAGAAATGTTCCGAAGCAGCAAAGTACCCATATATTTGTAGAAAATTAAATAGGCGGACTCATTCTGTGGCATTTGCCTTTTTACCGCGCGCAGAGCGAAGCTGCTTGGTTATCGAGCCAGTTGAGCGTTGCGAAAAAGGACATCCTAGCAATAATATTTCTGTCACATCGAGTGATTTAAAAGGTTAAAAGCTATTGGAGCAAAGCGACGTATAGATTTTTCCTTTTAAATAGTATCGAGATATAGAGCCGAGATTTTCTTGGGTTTAATGAGCTGGGAAAAATTTACGTCCGTAAAGCAATACTTGCGAAGGGTCGATACCCTTCGCAACAACTCCATACCCTTCACAGCTGTTCGATACCCTTCGCATCTGTAGAATAATTACGTCCATAAAACAATTATTGCGAAGGGTCGATACCCTTCGCAACAACTCCATACCTTTCACAGCTGTTCGATACCCTTCGCAGCTATAGAATAATTGTCCATAAAACAGTTATGGCGAAGGCTCAATGCCCTTCTATTCGATCATCCGCTGTGAAGGTGCATATTCAAACACTAATTATGGCAAACCATCTACCCATCTCACAGCTCGAAAGGGATTATCCCACCCAAACCATAATAATTTCTTAACTCACGCCTAACCTGCCGATCAAATACTTAGCCCAGATTTGCGCAAAGCGTATAGATGTCATTTGGTTCAGGACAAAAAGAATTTGCAGATCCCATAAGTTTTAATAATAAACATGGATCAGTTCTGAGCCACTACCCAAAAATGTATTCCGGCTTGATATCGGGCTATTCTAAAATGCCTGTCAACGATGTACATCAACCTAAAATAGCGGAATAATGAAGACAAAAAAACGGAAAGTAGACTTGGTGGTGATCTCCGATATTCACCTCGGCACGTATGGCTGTCACGCCAAAGAAACGCTTCGGTATTTGAAGGGCATTGAGCCGGGGCACCTGATCTTGAACGGAGATATTATTGACATCTGGCAGTTTAGCAAGCGGTATTGGCCGAAGAGCCATATGAAGGTGATCAAGCACCTTATGTCGCTCGTGGGCAAAGGGGTTAAGGTAACTTATGTGACCGGAAATCACGACGAGATGTTGCGGAAGTTTACCGGTTTTGAACTCGGTAGCTTGGAGATCGTGAATAAAACCACCGTAAAGCTCGATGATGGGGAAGCATGGATTTTTCACGGTGATGTATTCGATGTTACCATGCAGCATTCCAAGTGGTTGGCCAAGCTGGGCGGCAAAGGTTATGACCTACTTATTCTCATTAACCGGGGTGTTAATTTTCTACTTCAAAAATTGGGCAGGAGCCGTATCTCTATTTCAAAACGGGTAAAAGAAGGAGTGAAAAGCGCGGTAAGTTTTATCAATGATTTTGAAACACTCGTAGCCGACCTGGCCAGCGAGAATGGATATAAGTATGTGGTATGCGGACATATACACCAACCTGTGATCAAAATGATCAAGGCGTCGCACGGAGATGTAATGTATCTAAACTCTGGCGATTGGGTAGAAAATCTCACCGCACTGGAATACCACAATGGTAAGTGGCAGCTCTACACCCATCAAGAAGAGCTGGAACCAGCGGAAGAGCCAGAACTTGAGTTGGATTATAGCAATAAAGTATTATTTGAAAATATGCTGGCAGAATTTAAAATGGTCGCTACATGAAAATTTTATACGCAGTGCAAGGCACCGGAAATGGCCATATCTCACGAGCCGCAGAAATAATACCCGCCATCCGAAAGCGCGCTGAAGTGGATGTACTGATCTCTGGGATGCATACCGAGCTTTCGCTAGACTGTCCGGTAAAGTACCGCATGAAAGGGCTTGGTTTTAAATTTGGCAAAAAGGGCGGCGTAGATTATTTCAATACGTGGTGGCATGGTGATATCAATCGGTTTCTCAAGGAGATAAAACGGCTCGATCTTTCGTCTTATGATTTGGTGATCAACGACTTCGAACCTGTATCGGCATGGGCAGCCCGCCGCCAGCACATACCCTGCGTGGGGCTGAGCAATCAATGTGTGCTGCTGGATCAGAATATCCCGAAACCCACAAATAAAAAGTACCGCTTTGCCAAATCGGTAATCCGGAAATATGCGCCTACCGATATTTCGTACGGATTTCATTATCAGGCGCTCAGCGAATTTATTGATACACCGATCGTTCGCACTTCGCTCCGAGAACTCACTCGCACGAATCTGGGGCATTACGTGGTTTACCTGCCATCATTTAACGACAAACAAATCCTTAATATGCTGACGGGATTTCCTGATGAGCGCTGGGTGGTATTTTCCAAACATAGCAGACGCCCCTACAGGCTTAAAAATGTGGAAGTGCACCCCATCAATGATTCTTCCTTTTTGGAGCAATTGGCTTCTTGTGCGGGAGTGCTTTGTGGAGCCGGTTTTGCCACTACGTCCGAAGTTTTGTTCTTGGGAAAAAAGCTATTGGTCATCCCCATGAAGAATCAGTACGAGCAGCAGTGCAACGCACTGGCGCTGGAGTCCTTTGGAATTCCCGTCATTAAATCCCTTAAGAAAAAATGGGTACCCATCATACATACGTGGCTGAAAATGAAGGTCACGCTTGAAGTGAATTATGCCGACCATACCCAGCTGCTTGTCGACCGTATCCTTACTGATTTTGCAAATCAATCTTCCGTATACCACGATGGCATGATGGCAGTGGGGGAGAAGGTCTGAGAAATAGGCGAAATGGTATCTTTGCCACCGTGTCTGATTATAGTCCCGCGCAGGAACGCGCCAATATTTACACCCATTTTTTTGGCTTTTTAGTGGGGTTGATTGCCGTCCCAGCTTTGATTTTTGCAACGCATCATTCTAAAATCGGCAGCCAAGGTATCCTGATCGGAATGGTGGTGTACGGCATCTCCTATTTGATGGTATTCGGCTTCTCCACGGCCTATCATTATCAAAAACAGCCGGAGCGAAGAGCCTTGATGAAAATATGGGATCACGTAAGTATTTATTACTTGATCGCTGGCACATATACCCCTTTTGTTCTAGTCTATGCCAATGCCGCCGACGCCCAGTTTATGCTGATTTTTATTTGGTCTTTGGCGGCGGCAGGCACGGTTTTTAAAGTGTTTTTTACGGGCAAGTTTCGATTGGTTTCAACCTTGATCTATCTCGCTATGGGCTGGCTCATACTTTTCAGTCCGGCCGATTTTCAAGATTCGCTGACCCCATCGGCGGTGAGCTCCATAGCTTGGGGCGGCGCCTTTTACTCTTTTGGAGTGATTTTCTATTTAGTAAAAAAGATCCCCTTTCATCACGCCATTTGGCATCTCTTTGTGCTGGCCGGGGCTGCGATTCACTTCTGGGGTATTTGGCAGATTATTTCGTGACATAATCTGTTTACGGCTTTTTGCCGAAAGGCTAACCCTGAGTATGGGCAAAACGCCGATTGAAATCCCACACCAACCAACTGGAGCGGATAAGCATCCAAACAGTGAAGGCCACCCAGATACCCATCAGGGATGGAGCCAGGTAATGGCTGCCTACTGCGATCGGGAGAAATCCAAGGATTGTAGCGGCGGCGAGCAGATTTCGCAAGGCCTTCGTCTCGCCAAGCCCTTTATAAATCCCATCGTAGGCGAAGGCAATCGCATTGATGGGTTGAGAGAGTATCACGAGCCAAAAAACCGCATTGAAGGCGCTGATCACTTTTTCGTCGCCCGTGAAAACCGAAGCTAGAAAGCCATAAGAAACGAGGTAGATCAAGCCCAGGGCAATACCCAGCAAGCCGGCGATTTTTCCGATGGTGATCCCCAGCTTGAGTATCTCGCCGCGCTTTTTCAAACCGAGCAGTCTGCCGGCCATGGCATTGCCAGCATTGGCATAGCCATCAATAAAAAAAGATGAGAAAAGCCAGATATTCAATGCGATAGTATGCGCTGCGATCACTTCATCGCCATAGCCCGTGGCGTAGCGGGTGGCTAGGTAAAAGGTGAGATTGAGCAGGATGGTGCGCGCAAAAAGATCGGCACTCATCCGCGCCAACCACTTGAAATTGGGGTTCAGCTTAAGCGAAACACGGAGGTTAAAAGGGGTCTTGGTCAACAGAAAATAGATGGACAATGCGAACATCAACCCTTGTGATACCAAGCTGGCGTAGGCGGCACCGGTAAGACCGAGGGCGGGAATAAAATTTTCTATTCCAAAAATCAAGACATAGTCTAAAACCAAATTCAGAACAGCACCCGAGATGGCTATCCACATGGACCAACTGGTATTTTGTAAACCGCGAAAGGTTCCAAATAAAAACATGGTGGCCAGCGTAAATGGAAAGCCAGCCGATCGGATCGAGAAATAGTCGATGCAATATTGGAGTATCTCACCTTCCGCATTATAAAATCCAAAAATGGGCTTGGAAAAGGACGAAGTCAATAGATAATATAGGAAGCCGAGCAGGACATTGGCCAGTAGGGCTTGCGGAACGAGTGATTTTATCTCGCTCAAATCTCCCTGTCCGTAATATCGGCTTACGATGGCGGCTACGGCAGTAAGGGTTTGCGCCAGAATCCATACCGACATTAGGTAGAAGCCACTGGCTATGCCAACGGCGGCAAGTTGTGAGGTGCCGGTCTGCCCGATGAAGGCGACATCTACCAATGAAATAACCGGCTCAGCGATACCCATAAAAATAGCGGGAATGGCGAGCCGGTTTATCTCTTTTCGCTGGGCGCTGTTTTCAAATATTGAAATCACGCGGCAAAGCTAATTCTTTGACCAAGAAAATTTCTTAGGCCACCTTCAACGCTTTCTTCACTTTTTGGTCGGTAAGCGCTTTTTCTACCACTTCTATCATCTCGTCTACATAGTGAAAAGTAAGCCCTTCGATGTATCTTGGGTTGATCTCGTTGATGTCCTTTTCGTTGCGCGATGAAAGAATGATTTCCTTGATGTCGGCGCGTTTCGCAGCCAAGATTTTTTCCTTGATCCCACCCACTGGGAGAACTTTTCCGCGCAGGGTGATCTCTCCGGTCATGGCAAGGTATTTTTTTACCTTTCGCTGTGTGAAGGCCGATGCCAAGGCCGTTAGGATGGTTATTCCCGCAGATCGAACCATCTTTTGGAGTGGCGCCTTCGGGCACGTGTACGTGTACATTCCAGTTTTCAAATACGCTCTGATCCAGATCGATACTGTCGGAGTGGGATTTCAAATATTCCATAGCGAGCATGGCCGATTCTTTCATCACATCACCCAAATTTCCCGTAAGGGTGAGCTTGCCCTTTCCCTTGGTCAGTGATGTCTCGATAAAGAGTATATCTCCACCCGTCGGTGTCCAGGCCAATCCGGTCACTACCCCGGCCGTTTCATTATCTTGATATTTATCCTTGGCGTGCGATGGCCCTAAGATCATTTCAAGATCACTCTTCAAGATCATGGGTTTATACGTTTCTTCAAGCGCTATCTGCTTAGCTCTGAACCGCACCAACTTTGAGATGCGCTTCTCCAGCCCCCTCACTCCAGATTCATTGGTATATTCTTCAACTACCGCTTCGAGTACGCCGCGACCCAACTTTATCTGGTCTTTCGGCACTCCATTTTCTCCGATCTGCTTTGGCAATAAGTGGCGTTTGGCTATTTCCACTTTTTCTTCAACCGTGTATCCATTCACTTCGATCACTTCCATCCTATCGCGCAGCGCCGGGTGAATGGGGCTCATATTATTGGCAGTAGCGATAAACATTACGTTGGATAGATCGTAGTCGAGCTCAACATAATTATCATAAAAGGTTGAATTTTGCTCAGGGTCAAGCACCTCCAACATAGCAGAAGATGGATCGCCGTGGGAGTCGCGTCCCAGCTTATCGATTTCATCCAGTATAAAAACAGGATTTGAAGTACCTGACTTCTTGATATTTTGTATGATCCTTCCGGGCAATGCCCCGATATAGGTCTTTCGGTGTCCGCGAATCTCTGCTTCATCGCGCAGGCCACCCAGCGACATCCGGGCATACTCGCGACCTAGAGCTTCGGCGATCGATTTTCCAAGAGAAGTCTTACCTACTCCCGGAAGGCCGTATAGGCAAAGGATGGGAGATTTCATATTTCCCTTCAACTTCAGTACGGCAAGGTGCTCTAGGATACGCTCTTTTACCTTTTCAAGTCCGTAATGATCGCGATCGAGAATTTTGGCCGCACGCGCCAGATCAAACTTATCTTTCGAATAATGCGCCCAAGGCAGGTCGAGGAGCAGTTCGATATAATTCAGTTGTACCGAATAATCAGCCCCCTGCGGGTTCATTCGATCCAATCGCTCAATCTCTTTCTTAAATGCCTTAGCTGTTTTTTCGTTCCATTTTTTCTTTTTGGAGCGTTTTTTCAGCTCCTGCACCATCTCATCCTGCGGGTTGCCACCAAGCTCTTCTTGAATGGTCTTCATCTGCTGGTGCAGGAAATACTCGCGTTGCTGCTGGTCGATATCGGTTTTGACCTTGCTCTGAATATCATTTTTCAGCTCTAGCATCTGGAGCTCTTTGGTAAGGTATTCAAGCACCATCTCGGCGCGCTTCCGCAGGTCGGCAGTTTCCAGCAATTTCTGCTTATCGCTCACTGCAGCGTTCATATTGCTGGAGATAAAGTTGATCAGAAAACTATAGCTCTCAATATTTTTTATGGCAAACGCAGCTTCACTCGGGATACTTGGCGAGACCTTAATGATCTGTAATGCCAGATCTTTAAGGGATGCTACGAGCGCTTCAAATTTTTTGATGTTGCGCTGTGGCTTGATCTCTGCAAATTCCTTCACCTTGGCAGTGATGTAGGGCTCGGTGGTAAGCATATCGAGCATCTCAAACCGCTTCTTCCCCTGTATGATCACGGTAGTACTACCGTCGGGCATTTTGAGCAAGCGTATGATTTTCGCAACGGTTCCGATGGTGTTCAGATCTTCAAAATCAGGGTCTTCTACCGATTGGTCTTTCTGGCTGCACACGCCTACGGTGCGGTTACCTTTATAGGCATCCTGCACCAGTTTTATACTTTTATCGCGGCCTACGGTGATGGGCAATACCACGCCCGGAAAGAGCACGGTATTCTTGATGGGAAGGATGGGGAGCTCTACCGGAGTCTCCTCGTTATTCATCTCTTCTTCGTCTTCTGCGGTGATCAGCGGAATAAATTCCGTTTCAGTATCTACTATATCTTGTAATTCGATGGCTTCGAACATAAAATTTTTCTGTGGTGTCTCTATTTCCTGCTTCCGACAATATGTCAGCTAAGCAGGGAAATAACGTGTTCGACCCCACAAGTCAAGAGCCGTGCCAAAGGAAGGTTTATGCCGAATCTACCGATGGCGCGCTTCGAGCTCAAAAACCGCTTGGAACAGTTCTCTATCTTCGGGGGTGAAAGGCACCGACCGCCGCGCCATCATCGCCTTTGCAGCTTCTATGGCTTTCTCTATCCTAAAGGTCTCAAATCCAGCCGCCGATCCCCATGAAAAGGAAGGGATAAATTTTGGCGGAAAGCCACCGTCAAAAATATTGGCACAGAGTCCTACTACCGTTCCGGTATTGAACATCGTGTTGATACTCGCCTTGGAATGATCGCCCATAATGAGCCCTTGAAACTGCCTTTCGGTAGCTTCGATCTGCTCGGTGGCATAGTTCCATACTTTTACGTTTCCGTAATTGTTTTTCAGGTTTGATGTATTGGTGTCGGCGCCGAGATTGCACCATGAGCCGATTACGGAGTTCCCTAAAAATCCATCGTGCCCCTTATTGCTATAGTCGTTTATCACTGCATTGTTCACTTCTCCACCCACCTTGCAGCGCTTGCCAATGCTGGTAGCACCATATATTTTGGCTCCCATTTTGAGACTTGAGCTTTCGCCCAAATAAAAGGGCCCGCGCACCAGCGCACCTTCCATCACTTCGGCTCCCTTATCGATATAAATGGGGCCGGTCTCGGCATTTAGCACGCAATGATTGAGTTTAGCTTGGGGATGAATATAAATCTCATCTCCTGAGACGATTACATTTTTTGGAAAGGCCGCCGTATGGTAGTTTTTTGTGATCTGGCCGAAGTCATCGCGCAAAATGGCATCATTCTGCGCAAATATGTCAGCCGGCGACTCGATAAAAGTCAAGTCATCATTAAAGAATATTTCCTGAGTTCCAAATTGGCCATAGCTCAGATCTTCACCGCTCTGGATTTTTGCCGCAAGGCCGTGCCCATCCAGTCTCGCGTGTGCCGCGACCAGTCTGCCGCGATGGGTGAGCACGTCACCTTCGGCAAGTTTTTTAAGGGCTTCCGCCAATGCAGGGGTAGGGATCACCGCAGAGTTTACCAACACCGATAGTCCCGAAGGCGCAAGCTGCCGCGGTTTATTCAAGTATGCACAGCTGAAACTGCTATTCTCAATGCCGAGTAGCGTCCACTTTTGAGCGATACTGTTCATACCGATCAGCAGGTCGGAGAGTGGCCGGGTAAATGTGAGCGGAAGCAATCTTTTCCAATGTAGGTCTATCAATATGGCTTGCATGGGTGCGAATTTAGAATTAAGATCCAGAATAATTCGGATGTACGTCTGTCTGGAGCTTAGAAAGGGCTATTTATCGAATCGATCCATATTAAGTTTAAATAAGTCAGGCTTTCACAGCGGTAAGCCTTAATTTTATCGGATTATGAAAAGTGAAATAGAAATAAGGAAGGGCGTAGAAAAGGCAGATATTTCGATCAATGATCAGAATCTTGGGAAGCTCAATCCGCAGGAGATCTGGGACTTGTCTAACGAACTGCGCGACTTTGTGATTACCAACTCAGCGAGCTTTGCAAAGCTTGCCACCCGCTCGGTCTCTTGTGGTAATTTTGACTTTCAGGTATTGGCCGGCAGCCATCCCGAATTTTGGGATTTGGCGAACCGCGGTGAGTGGGAGCCCACCACCTATCAGGTTTTTGATCGCTTCATCACCCGCGCTACCACTTTTCTGGATGTCGGCGCTTGGATAGGTTCTACGGCGCTCTACGGTGCACAGCTTGCTCGAGAGACGCATGCGTTTGAACCCGACCCCGTGGCTTTTTCGGAACTTAAGAACAATGTCGCGGCCAATTCGAAAACAGCTTGGCGCCCCGGTTTATATTTGCATCAGATGGCCATCTCCAATTTTTCGGGAGCCATCGATCTGGGTAGCCGCAATGCCAAAGGAGATTCCATGAGCAGCACCCTGCTGAGCGATGAAGTCGATAGCTGGAAGGTGCCAGCTCAAACCATCAAAGAATTTGTGGAATTTAATGGACTGGAAGGCCGGGAGCTCTTTATTAAAATTGATATCGAAGGCGGGGAGTATGAGCTCATCCCCTCTCTGAAGTCATTTTTCAGTGATAATAATGTCAAAGTTTTGATCTCGCTGCATCCTGAGTTTTTGCTGCAGTCTATCAAAGACTCCATGAAAGGTCCATTGAAAGCGCCGCGAATCAGAGCGAAATTTCACAAACTTCATCGACGGTTGATTGCTTCGCTCCCTTTTGAAAATATCGAGCACGCCGACGGGCGCCCGATCAATACTAAGAAGCAACTCGCAAAAGCATTATTGCTTGGCAATTTCATCCATGAAATAGTGGCTTACTGAGATCTCGGAATACAGTTAGACCTTGGCTTCCTGTGCTTTCTGCATCGCAAATAACTCATCGCGAAGCCTAGCCGCTTCCATAAAGTCTTGATCGCGCGCGGCTTTCTGCATTTTTGAACGCGTTATTTCTATGGATCGCTCTAAGTCTTCTTTCTTCATATAGCCCACCACAGGATCTGCCGCAAGGCTTACTTCTTCCGACTCTACGTAGTACTTCTTGCGCTTCTTGTCTTTATTATTCGGGATGAGACTGGTCTTGAGTCCGCGCTTGATCTGGGTAGGTGTGATGCCGTGCTCATCATTATATTCCTTCTGCTTTATGCGTCGGCGGTCGGTCTCATCGATGGTCTCCTGCATACTTTTCGTAATGGTATCGGCATACATTATTACGCGTCCGTTCACATTTCGGGCTGCACGGCCCACAGTTTGCGTAAGTGACCTGCCGCTGCGCAAAAATCCTTCTTTATCGGCATCGAGTATGGATACAAGCGATACTT
The DNA here is from genome assembly GCA_963836915.1 of uncultured Cryomorphaceae bacterium. Taxonomy (GTDB): domain Bacteria; phylum Bacteroidota; class Bacteroidia; order Flavobacteriales_D; family Cryomorphaceae; genus Cryomorpha. The sequence continues at coordinate 4,043,857 of CAWILH010000002.1, forward strand.
CGGGAAGGTCCAATCCCTCGCGGAGCAGGTTTACGCCGATCAAAACATCGTAGACGCCTTCGCGCAATTGGGCGATGATCTCGATCCGGTCTAGCGTATCGACATCGCTGTGGATATAGCGGCATTTTATACCTGCCTTGTCAAAGAAGGCCTGAAGCTCTTCGGCCATACGCTTGGTAAGGGTAGTCACAAGGGTTCGCTCGTTTCGCTCGGTGCGAATATTGATTTCTTCCATCAGGTCATCAATCTGATTTTCGCTCGGACGTACTTCGATCTCCGGATCGAGCAAGCCGGTGGGACGTATTACCTGTTCTACGATCACCCCTTCGGAGCGCTCGAGCTCAAAATCGGCCGGAGTGGCACTCACGTATACGGTCTGCCGCGTAAGTCCTTGAAATTCGTCATACTGAAGGGGTCTATTATCAAGGGCTGCCGGGAGGCGGAAGCCATAATCCACTAGGTTTATTTTCCGAGATCGGTCACCGCCATACATCGCGCGTATTTGGGGCACTGTAACGTGGCTCTCATCGATCACCATCAAAAAGTCTTCTGGAAAATAATCGATCAGGCAGAAAGGCCGCTGACCGGGCTTGCGCCGATCGAAATAACGGGAGTAATTCTCAATACCCGAGCAATAGCCCAGTTCGCGCATCATCTCAAGATCGTAAGTGGTACGTTCCTCCAGCCTTTTGGCTTCAAGGTGCCGGCCTTGCTCTTCAAAAAAGTTGACCTGAAGCACCATGTCTTGCTGAATCTCCCAAATGGCATTGTTGAGCGTTTCCTTGGTGGTCACGAAGAGATTGGCAGGGTAGATATTCACCTGATCCAGCTGGGTGATCACTTGTCCCGACTCCGGATTAAAGCTGCTGATGGCTTCGATCTCATCACCAAAAAATTCTACCCGAATACCGTGATCGGCGTAGGCCAGATAAATGTCGACGGTATCGCCTTTTACACGGAATTTTCCGCGGTCTAGCTCGTAATCATTTCTGGAATAAAGACTGGCCACCAAGAGATGCAAGAAACTATTGCGCGATACCAGCTGTCCTTTTTCGATCGGGATCACACTTTTATGAAACTCGGAAGGATTACCGATACCATAAATACACGATACCGAAGCGACCACAATTACATCGCGCCGGCCAGAGAGCAAGGCAGAAGTGGCGCTAAGCCTGAGCTTTTCGATCTCTTCGTTTATGCTCAGGTCTTTTTCTATAAAGGTATTGCTGGAAGGTATGAACGCTTCAGGCTGGTAATAGTCGTAATAGGATACGAAATACTCGACCAGATTATCGGGGAAGAATTCTTTAAACTCTCCATAGAGCTGGGCTGCAAGGGTTTTATTATGTGAAAGGATTAATGTGGGCTTGTTTACTTCTTGAATTAAATTGGCCACGGTAAAGGTCTTTCCCGAGCCGGTCACACCCAGCAAAGTTTGGGCTTTATCTCCGGCAACAATTCCTTCTACAAGCTGTTTTATGGCTGTTGGTTGATCGCCGGTTGGTTCAAATTCTGATGTTAACTTAAAATTCATGAGCTTTGCAAAACTAGTCAATTGGTGCGGCCTACATAACAACAGAAATTATTAGATCATGTTTTTCAAAAGACTTGCCCATTATTTAAATCCGGCCAACCTTTTCAAAAAAGGGGATAGCAATGTGAATCTTCGCATGATGCACGGCATTAATCGAATCTCGATTTTTGTCTTTTTGATCTGCATCATCGTGCTCATCATAAAATGGACTACTTAAATGGTTTCTCGTCTAGTGGAACTTCAGCTTAAGGCTGAAAATATCGACAAGGCAAAAATCCTATTATCCGATATAGCCCCGCAGGTGAAAGCTATGCCCGGTTGCAGCCATTTGGAGATTCTTATGGATTTGCACGATAGATGCCATATCACTACGTATAGCCATTGGGATTCAGAAGCCGACCTAGATACCTACCGCCAAACGGATACCTTCAAGAACTTTTGGGCCGAAGTGAAGCCCATGTTTGCGAAACCCGCAAAAGCTTGGAGCTCGAAGATTATATGAGTGAAGTTTTCTTGGAAGGTTCCTGATCTTACCCTACCGTCCGCTTCAATCCCACGATCAATTCTTCCAGTCCGTTTATTTTTATCTCGTAGACCGTTTCGAGCTGCACACCGAGCTTGCCTTTAGGGAAACCTTTGGTCTTGAACCACTCCAGATAGAAGGTCGGCAAGTCGCAAAGCAGGCGGCCTTTATATTTTCCAAAAGGCATCTCTATGCGTACGATGTCTTTCAATATTTTCTTGTCAACGCCTTCCATCATTACTCAAAATTTGATTTCTGCCATCACCGGCAGATGGTCTGAAATAAAACCGCCATCCTTTCTACGGTCGTCCATATGACGGTAGTTGAGCACACTGCCAGAACTGATGAATAAATAGTCTATGCGGCGATCAACCCTACTTTTTTCATCAAATCCTGTGAAGGTACCTTTCGGACCGTAGATTCCGTTTTTGGCAATCTCCCCGGCATCTTTCAGGCTGATCTTCATCTCTTGGATCGGCTCCGAACTGGGCTCCAGATTAAAATCGCCCATGACCAAAATAGGTAGGTCTTGCGTGTTCAGCTCTTCCATCTTTGACAGGATAAGTTTTACGGATTGCAATCTTGCTTCAGCGCCGATATGATCGAAATGGGTGTTGAAAACCAACAGCTTGGTTCCATCTTCTTTCTTTTCCAAAATCCCGTAGGTAGAGATTCGCTCCATGGCGGCATCCCAGCCCACGGAGATTTTTTCGGGTGTGGGTGATAGCCAAAAGGTTGATGCGCCAGAAACATCGTACTTGGCCTTCTTGAAAAAAATCGCGCTGAACTCGCCTTTTTCTTTGCCATCATCACGCCCCACGCCGATGCGCGCATAGTCGGTGAGCTGGCTATCAAGGTATTCCAATTGATGGATCAGCCCTTCTTGAATTCCAAAAATATCGGGGGCATAATACCTGAAAAAGGCAGACATATCATCCTTCCTATGATCCCAATTATTCAAGCTGTCGCGGGGATTGTCAAACTTGATATTATACGTGATTACCCTTGTGTTCTGGCTCAGTGCCCATGTGAAAAAGCCCTGAACTAGAATCGAAATACTGATTAAAATTGCACGCTTCATAGTCAGTGGTTTTTGAAGAAGGCAGCAAGGTACGGAATTGGAGATGTCTCGAAATGGTTTTCTTTGAAACCGCTACGAAACCAAATTTCATAGAAACTTCCATTAAAAACCTTTAGCCGAAGGCTGTGTTTCCATTATCAATGAAATCAAGTCCAATTATTCTCATTTGCTTTTTTTTGGCCGCAGCCTGCAGCCCCTTTGTCACTAAGTACGATGTGTATGATACGCGGGCCAGCCTTGAAAAAGATGAGCCCGTGCACTTAAATAATTCGCTGGAATGGTGGTATTATACTGGTCATCTTCAGGCTGCCGATGGACGTAAATTTGGTGTGGAGTATGTATTTTTCCACTTCACTACCCGCGAGCGCAAGAGCAATAGCTATATGGTAAATTTTGCCGTGAGCGATCCCCAAAAGGATGAATTTCATTTCGATTACGACTTTTTTCGATCCAAAGAAACTCCAGAAGCCGGCGTGTTGCCGCTTTCCATTGATAAGGGAAGCTACGCGCTCACGGGTCAGAATGGCTCGTACAGCCTTTCGGGAAATATGCCGGGCGACAGCATTGGCGTGAGCCTGAGTACCACACCGGCCAAAGAACCGGTATTTCAAAACGGCACGGGCTACGAAGAATACGGCGATGTATCTACGGCCGGCTATTATTCTTTTCCGCGGCTCGATGCTCAAGGATTTCTGCTGCTCAATAGCGATACGGTGCCGGTAAGTGGCCAGCTATGGTACGACCGCCAGTGGAATTGTGGCACCAATCTGATAGGGGGAAACTCCAGCTGGGATTGGATCTCCATTCAATTTGCGGAAGCGGAAGAAGAGCTGATGGTATACCGCGTTGAAGATCGCAAACGCGGTCGGGAGCTCTTTGGCGGCAGCTTTCACAAGGCATCGGGCGCGGCAGTATATCTGGAAGATGGAGCAGTGGAAATGACACCGCTGAAATACTGGACGAGTGAAGATACGAAACGTAAATATCCTATTTCTTGGCGGGTGAAGGTGCCCGAACTTTATATTGATATACAGGTAGATGCAGCTTTTCCGCATCAAGAACTCGTCTTAAAGCGGCTGGGTTTTAAGTTGCCTTATTGGGAAGGGATGTGCGATGTGAAGGGTACGATATCTGGTGAAAGCCGAACCGGTGATGCCTACCTAGAAATGACCAACCGGGAAAAGGTAAAGTGATGGCCGCCGACCGGTTTCGCCCTAAAAAATTAACTTCACGCTATGCCCAAAGAGATCGAAATCACCGCTGCCCTTGCTGCTACCCGGCCTATTATCGATGTGCGGTCGCCTGGTGAGTTTTTATCGGGGCACATGGTCGGAGCGGTAAATATCCCCCTTTTCAGCAATGATGAACGCGCAGAAGTAGGCACCGTTTATAAGCAGCAATCGCGCGAGGCGGCCTTGGCGCTTGGTAGAACTTTGGTAGAGCCGAAATTACAAGGGTTTGTAGATGAATCTTTTAAGGTGTCGCCTTACGGCAAAGTGGTCGTACACTGTTGGCGCGGTGGGATGCGCAGCAAAGCCTTTGCTGATCACCTTACGGAAAATGGATTTGCGGAAGCCCAAGTGATCAGCGGCGGCTATAAGGCCTACCGCGCCCATCTGCTGGAAGCATTCGCAAAAACCCATTCACTAAAGATTTTGGGAGGCTATACCGGAAGCGGAAAGACACCCGTTTTAGAAGAGCTGGCAAAAAATGGTCATCAGGTGGTCGACCTTGAAGGGCTGGCGCACCATAAGGGCTCCGCTTTCGGTGGAATAGACCAGGGCAGCCAGCCTACCGTTGAGCAATTTGAGAATGATCTCTATGCCATTTGGCGGAAGCTAGATCCATCGAAACCAATATGGATCGAAGATGAAAGCCATAATATCGGCGCCGTTAGAATTCCCATGAGCCTTTACACGGCAATGCGAAACGCACCGGTTTATTTCTTGGATATCCCCAAAGAAGCCCGCGCTAAAAAACTCGCTATCGAATATGGGAAAAGCAAGAATGAAGACTTGGGCGCCGCGATAAAGCGCATTGCCAAAAGGCTGGGTGGGCAAAATGAAAAAGAAGCATTGGCCTACCTTGAAAAAGGGGACTATTACGAAGTGGCCATGATCGCCTTGGGCTATTACGATAAATATTATTTGAAGGGGCTGAATAAGCGCAATGCGAACAAAGTAAGGCGTATTACGCTTTCATCTACCGACCCAAAGCTGAATATTAAGGAACTCGAAAAACTAGAAATATGGAATTGAAAATGGACGAAGTAAAACTCACTAAATATAGCCACGGCGCAGGCTGCGGCTGTAAGATAGCTCCTTCAGTGCTTTCTAAAATGCTAGAGAGCAGCAGTCCTCGTAATACCGATCCACGGCTATTGGTGGGTAATGAAAGTGCAGATGATGCAGCAGTATTCGACCTTGGCGACGGCACGGCGGTGGTGAGCACCACTGATTTCTTTATGCCCATCGTAGACGATCCGTTTACTTTTGGCAAAATCGCCGCCACCAATGCCATAAGCGATATATACGCCATGGGCGGCACACCGTTGCTGGCCATCGCCATTCTCGGCTGGCCTATAAAACTGCTCGAACCCGAAGTGGCACGGCAAGTGCTGGAAGGCGGGCGCGCGGCCTGCCGTGATGCTGGGATTACTTTGGCTGGCGGACACAGCATCGACAGTCCGGAGCCTATTTTTGGGCTCGCCGTTACCGGCAAAGTGGAAATCGATAATTTGAAGCGCAACGATACCGCCAAGGAAGGCTGCAAGCTGTTCTTGACAAAGCCGCTCGGCGTAGGGGTGCTCACCACCGCCCAAAAACAGGGCAAACTTCAAGCTGCCGATGAAGATATCGCGCCCTTGTCTATGACCCAGCTCAACAGCATCGGCTTAGAACTGGCCAAGATCAAGGGTGTGAAGGCCATGACCGATGTAACTGGTTTCGGGCTCTTAGGTCACCTTACCGAAATGTGCCAAGGGAGCAAGCTCACCGCCGAAGTCGAATTTGACAAGATCCCGGTCTTCGAACGGGCTGCACATTACATCGCAGAAGGCTGCATACCTGGCGGCACTCATCGAAACTGGGACAGCTATGGCCATGGTATCAAGTTGAGACAGAAAAGCGACCGCCTTATACTTTGCGACCCACAGACCAGCGGCGGCCTGCTCATCGCCGTCGAGCCAGATGCAGCCGCCGAAGTAAAAAAGCTGTTGAATGAACATCACCTAAACTCAGAACCCTTTGGAAAACTTATGGCCAAGGAAGAAACTTTGATAAGGGTTATTTGATAGCGTTTCGGTCTTTGGAAGGTGACCTGTAAACTTATTCCATGAGATGCCAAAATGCCTAAAACAAACATACCTGAAAGTCCCGACGCATCGGGAAACCAAACACCAAAAATGTGGAAATGCCTTCGTTGCAAACGCAACTTTAAAATTACCAACCAGTCGCATACCTGCGTCGTGAAGGATATTGGAGAGCTTTTTATAGGCAAGCCTGATGAGCTCGTATTGGCATTTGATGCGATATTGAGAAATGTGGAAGACTGGGAGCCGAATACCTATGGAGCTTCCAAAAATGCTGTGGTTTTTACCAGTAAGAAGGCTTGGCTCATCATTAAGCCCATGAAGACGGAGCTCGACGTGAAATTCTACAGCGACTTAGAACTGGAATCCAACCAATTTCATAAAGTGGGCACTTGGGGTCGGAAATTTGCCTATCATCTTCGCATACGGCATGAAGATCAAGTAGATGAAGAATTCATACAATTGATCGGGGATGGTTATCGGTATTCACTTCGGTAGTTTTTGGTGTCTGGCATCTTGAGCACGGCTTGTGCCAAACACTGAAAACTAAGAGCCCAATGCATTACCTTTGCCCTTCAAAAAAATAAACCAACATGCAGATTCTCAAAGTTGAGAACGTCACCAAGACTTACGCCAAGCATACTGCCCTTAACGATGTGAGCCTACAAGTGCCCAAGGGTAGCATCTACGGATTGCTCGGCCCCAATGGTGCCGGAAAAACTTCGCTCATTCGAATCATCAATCAGATCACTGGCCCCGACCAAGGTAGAATTCTCTTTAATGATGAGCCGCTCAGCTCCAAGCACATTGCCCGAATCGGTTACCTGCCCGAAGAGCGCGGCCTGTACAAGAAGATGAAAGTGGGAGAGCAGGCGCTCTACCTAGCCCAGCTTAAGGGAATGCCCAAAAAGGTGGCCGAAGACAAGATCAAGGTATGGTTCGACCGTTTTGATATCGCCACTTGGTGGGATAAAAAGGTAGACGACCTGTCGAAGGGAATGGCTCAAAAGGTACAGTTCATCACCACCGTGATGCACGAGCCGGAGTTCGTGATTCTCGACGAACCCTTCAGCGGCTTCGACCCCATAAATGCCAACCTGATAAAGGGAGAGATCAAGCGGCTCTGTGATAACGGTACCACCATCATGCTCTCTACGCACAATATGGGCAGCGTTGAAGAAATCTGCACCCATATCGGCCTGATCAATAATGCGGTAAAGATGATCGAAGGGCCGGTTTCCGACATTCGCCATGCCTATAAAGACAATATCTATGACCTTGAGTTTCGGGGGGAGATGCTCTCCATCACCAATGCCCTTTGGGTCAATTTTGAATTGGTAAAGCATTGGAAAGAAGGTGACATAATGACCGCTCGAGTAAAGCTTCTCAATAATTCCAGTGTGAATGATCTATTGGCCGCAGCCATAGCCGTGGTTAAAGTGGTAGCCGTAAATGAAGTAATACCTAGCATGAATGAAATCTTTATCAAAGTAGTTGAAAATAAATCAGATAGCGATGAATAAGACCAAACTAATCATACGAAGGGAGTACCTGAGCCGCGTGAGCAAAAAGTCATTTATCATCATGACTTTTCTGGGGCCAGTTTTAATAGCGGGGCTTCTCAGTCTCGGTATTTATCTGGGCATCAGCGATGAAACGGTGTATAACGTGCTGGTGGTCGACCAGACGCCCGAAATCGCAGAAGACAGCCTCGCCAATCCGCAATCGCTTTTCTGGAAAAAGCTCAAACCTACCTCGCAGGTGAAGTTTCAATACACCCATGACGGGTATTCCAATGCAGAGTTTGATTCGAGCATGTATAATTTGATGCTCGTGCTGCGCGAAGATATCGTGACCTTTCCCGAGGCCGAACTAGTGTTCCGCAAGCTGCCGAGCATGAAGGCGCGCAGCTATATAGAAAACGAAGTAGAGAAGATTATCGAAGATGAAAAGTTAAAGCTCAATTCCATCGATAAGCGCGTGTACGACAGCATCCGCACCGATCTCGAGATGATCTCTGTAGATGCCGAAGATGGGGGCACATCATTTAAGCAGGAGCAGGCCATGATCGGATTCGGCTTTGCCGTACTCATCTATTTCTTCATTTTCCTTTACGGTGTGCAGGTTATGCGCGGCGTGATGGAAGAGAAGAGCAATAGGATCGTAGAGGTTATCATCTCATCTGTCCGTCCATTTCAGCTCATGATGGGCAAGATCGTAGGGATAGCGCTCGTGGGTCTCACCCAATTCTTACTCTGGGTCATACTCACCACCATTATTTTCACCGCAGTGTCAGGAGCTTTATTGCCCGATCTTACAGATCCTTCCAGCATCGAAGCACAGGTGCAGGTTACGGAAGGTGCCGCGCAAGAGATAAGCGAAGACCCTATGAATCAAGCCATGATAGGCGATGTGGCCGAGCTGATACTCTTTCGTGTCAACTGGCCGTTGATGATAGGGATGTTCCTATTTTATTTCCTCGGTGGCTACTTGCTTTTCGCTTCGCTATTCGCAGCAGTGGGTGCAGCCGTTGATAATGAGACAGATACGCAGCAGTTCATGATGCCTATTACGCTTCCGCTAATATTTGGGTTTATCGTATCGGAGTTTGCCCTTACCAATCCGGAAGGCGCGGCTGTATTTTGGTTCTCACAGATTCCGCTTACGTCGCCCATCGTGATGATGGTGCGCGTGGCCATGGGCTTCGATTCAGGCAATGTATGGCAGCTCTTTCTTTCCATGGGCTTGCTCATCATAGGTTTCATAGGTGCCGTATGGATGGCCGGGAAAATCTACCGCGTAGGAATATTGATGTATGGCAAGAAAGTGACCTATAAGGAACTATGGAAATGGCTCCGCTTTCAGGCTTGATTGCTGATTGGTAAGGTGCTTGATGCTATATGCGCTCTTTCTAACGATTCGGGGCTGGCATTCCAGTCGTCGACCTGACGTTACTTCTGATGTGGTTCATATCAATTTCCATTCTTTTCAATTCCCGTCACGTAGAGTTGGCACGAAGGCTTAGGAATTGTAGCTGCGGAGTGGCCTTGACCCCGGGGGTCTCCAAGACCCGTGGGGTCTCAATCAAAAGCCTAGAAGCTATTTCCTTTAAGTGAAGCGCAATAATTGCTGTGGGCTACCGCAATACCCGTCACGTCGACCGCTTTTTGCGGTGCGTATGTAGTGGCACAAAGCCTTAGAAATTGTAGCTGCGTAGCGGGCTTGACCCCGGGGGTCTCCAAGACCCGTGGGGTCTCAATCAAAAGCCAAGAAGCTATTTCCTTAAAGTGATACCCAATAATTGCTTTGGGCTACCGCTTCGGGACTCGATACAACACCCGTCACGTCGACCGCTTTTTGCGGTGCGTATGTAGTTGCACAAAGCCTTAGAAATTGTAGCTGCGTAGCGGGCTTGACCCCGGGGGTCTCCAAGACCCGTGGGGTCTCAATCAAAAGGCAAGAAGCTATTTCCTTAAAGTGATACCCAATAATTGCTTTGGGCTACCGCTTCGGGACTCGATACAATTCCCGCCAGGCCCACCGCTTTTTGCGGTGCGTATGTAGTGGCACAAAGCCTTAGGAATTGTAGCTCCGGAGCGAGCTTGACCCCGGGGGTCTCCAAGACCCGTGGGGTCTCAATCAAAAGCCTAGAAGCTATTTCCTTCAAGTGATACCCAATAATTGCTGTGGGCTACCGCTTCGGGACTCGATACAATACCCGTCACGTCGACCGCTTTTTGCGGTGCGTATGTAGTTGCACAAAGCCTTAGGAACTGTAGCTGCGGAGCGGGCTTTACCCCGGGGGTCTCCAAGACCCGTGGGGTCTCAATCAAAAGCCTAAAAGCTATTTCCTATAAGTCAAGCGCAACAATTGCTGTGGGCTACCGCTTCGGGACTCGATACAATGCCCCGTCACGTCGACCGCTTTGTGCGTATGTAGTGGCACAAAGCCTAAGGAATTGTAGCTGCGGAGCGAGCTTGACCCCGGGGGTCTCCAAGACCCGTGGGGTCTCAATCAAAAGCCTAAAAGCTATTTCCTTTAAGTGAAGCGCAATAATTGCTGTGGGCTACCGCTTCGGGACTCGATACAATACCCGTCACGTCGACCGCTTTTTGTGGTGCGTATGTAGTGGCGCGAAGGCTTAGGAATTGTAGCTGCGGAGCGAGTTTGACCCCGGGGGTCTCCAAGACCCGTGGGGTCTAAATCAAAAGCCTAAAAGCTATTTCCTATGAGTGAAGCGCAATATCTGTTTTGGGCTGCCGCTCGCTTGTTGTAGATAATCACAAATCAAACGGCTAGAGTCCACATCAAATGAAGAAAGTCCACGTATTGCGTAAATACCCCAATTCCCACTAAAATATCAATAGTGCCCGATCCATCTGAATTGGTATATTTACGCCGATTGGCAAAAAAAATAGAATGCTAAAAGTTGGAATAATTGATCTTGGCACCAATACCTTCAATCTCCTCATCGCTGAGATAGATGATGCTGGTGGCTATAAGCCGCTTTACAGATCGAAAGTAGGGGTGAAGCTGGGCGAAGGGAGCTTTGCCAAAAATTACATCACCGAAGAAGCTATGGAGCGGGCTATGGTAGCACTTGATGCCCAGATCTCGGCCGTACAGAACCAATATTGCGACCGTATTTTGGCCTTTGCCACTTCGGCGGTGCGCAGTGCTACCAATGGTGATCAGTTCGTTCAAAAAGTATACGATAGGTTCAAAGTCAGAATCAAGGTAATAGACGGCGACCATGAAGCCAGTATGATCTTTCAAGGGGTGCAGTTGGCAGGAGCCCTCACTTCCGAGCCCGCACTTATCATGGATATCGGCGGCGGGAGTACAGAGTTCATTATCGCCAATGATGAAGAGATCATCTGGAAGGAAAGCTACGAAGTGGGCGTATCCCGCCTTCTGGAAAAGTTTGAGCCCGATGATCCGGTCACCTTTGATCAAATCACAGAGATAGAGTCTTTTTTAAGAAATAAAGTCACCGATCTTATCGAACACCTAAAATTGGAAAAGGTGGATACCCTTATCGGCTCTTCGGGTTCCTTTGATACCTTTTACGATGTGCTCGCAGCGCGTGAGGGCAAATACATTGAGAACCCCATAGAAAGCACTGGGGATTTCGATCTGGAAGACTTCAACGCCCTGCTCAATGAGATCATCGCCGCCGACGTACCTAAGCGGGAAGCCATGGAGGGCATGGTGCAGCTAAGGGTGAAGATGATCCCCATGTCGGCACTTTTCGTGCGAATGCTCATGCAGGCCATAGAATTTAAAGAAGTAAAGCTCTCGCGATATGCGCTGAAGGAAGGCGTGCTATTTGACGTATTAAAAGGTAATCTCTGATCCATGCCCCACATCCTTATAATAGACGATGAGCGTAGCATCCGCAACACGCTCAAGGAAATCCTGGAGTTCGAGAAGTTTTCGGTAGAGCTTGCCGAAGATGGCCCTTCAGGGCTCCAAAAGCTCAAGGACGGCACCTTCGACGTGGTGCTCTGCGACATAAAGATGCCCGCCATGGATGGGATGGAAGTGCTCCAAAACGCCATTGCGGCGGGGGTAGAAACGCCCATCGTGATGATCTCGGGACATGGAAATATTGAGACCGCCGTAGAAGCCATCAAGTATGGAGCGTATGATTTTATAGAAAAGCCGCTTGATCTCAACCGGACATTGGTCACCCTGCGCAATGCGCTCGACCGCTCTAATCTTGAAGAAGAGACCAAAACCCTTCGCAAGAAGATCAAGCAGATTAAGGGCTTTGACATCATAGGTGAGTCAAAAGCCATTGATGACATCAAGCAGATGATAGCCAAAGTGGCTCCCACCGATGCACGTGTATTGATAACCGGCCCCAACGGCACTGGCAAGGAGCTCGTGGCGCGCCAGCTGCATGAGCGCAGCACGCGCTCTAAGATGCCATTTGTAGAAGTAAACTGCGCAGCAATTCCTTCCGAACTAATTGAAAGCGAGCTTTTCGGGCATGAGAAGGGTGCATTCACATCGGCCATAAAGCAGCGCAAGGGCAAGTTTGAGCAGGCCGATGGGGGTACGCTTTTCTTGGATGAGATTGGCGATATGAGTGCATCGGCTCAAGCCAAAGTGCTGCGGGCATTGCAAGAAAATAAGATAAGCCGTGTAGGCGGCGACAAAGAGATCAAGGTCAACGTACGCATACTTGCCGCCACCAATAAAGACTTGCGAAAGGAGATCGACGCAAGCAATTTTCGGGAAGACCTTTACCATCGCCTCAGCGTGATCCTTATACAAGTGCCTTCGCTAAATGACCGCACCGACGATATCCCGATGCTGGCCGATCATTTTATGAAAATAATATGCGGGGAGCAGGGCATTGCTGCCAAAAGTTTCACCGAAGATGCTTATAGCGCTTTGCAGGAAGTGAATTGGACGGGCAATATCCGCGAACTCCGAAACGTGGTAGAGCGGCTAATTATACTGGGTAGCCAGAAAATATCGGGTTCAGATGTAGCGGCCTATGCCAATCCTGGCAGGTAGGCGGCGCGCGGCTATCTACGCCCTTTCTTTCGCACCCGTTGGCGCATCTTCTCAATACCTTTTCGCTTCTTTTCGTGAAATGCGCCCTTAAAGCTCGGATCGCGTCTTTTCTTTTGGGAGTCAAAATCACGATCAAGCTCTTGCTTCTCACCGGGTAAGAATTCACCGGAATACACCCCTTCAGGCAACGCCTTTTCTGGAATGGCGCTATCTATAAAAGCTTCTATATTTTCGAGAAAGAACTTCTCCACCTTGTTCACCAACGATATGGCCATGCCTTTCCGGTTTATCCGCGCCGTGCGGCCTATGCGGTGCAGGTAGTCTTCTGGGGTTTTGGGTAGCTCAAAGTTGATGACCTGCGATACGTGCGCGACATCAATGCCCCTTGATGTCACATCGGTAGTGACCAATATGCGCACCTTCCCTTCGCCAAATTCGTCAAGGGCATTGATCCGTGTGTTTTGACCTTTGTTGCTGTGCAGCACTCGCACTTCGCCCACTTCGCGCCTACCCAGGAAATGGCTCACCCGCTCGGCCGAGTCTTTGGTGCGGCAGAAAATTATCAGCCGGTCCCAAGATTTATCCTGCAATAGACGAAGGAGAAGGTTGAGCTTGGTGCGAAAGTTAGGCACCGCATACCAAAACTGCTCCACTTCTTTCACAGGCTTCTGGCTATCCGAACTTTCTACGCGGGTAGGGAATTCCAGAAATTCTTCGGCCATGCGCTCCACCCTTTCGGGAAAAGTAGCTGAGAAAAGTAGGTTCTGCCGTTTCACAGGAATTTTTTCCAAGATATTCCGCAGTTGCGGCATAAATCCCATCTCCATCATCCGGTCGGCTTCATCGAGCACCAAGGTTTTAATGAGCCGAGTGAAGATATGTCCCAGGCTGTATAGATCTAGAAAGCGGCCCGGCGTGCTCACCACGATGTCTACCCCCGCTTCTAGGGTTTCGATCTGCTCCGTTTTGCCCACACCACCGTAAAGGCAAGCCAGCCGGATATCCGTATTTGCGGTAAGCAGCTCAAGCACACGGTATATCTGTACGACCAGTTCTTTGGAGGGTGCCAATATCAAGCCGCGTGGATGCTCGCCCTGTGCATATTTTATTTTCATGACCAATGGGATCAAAAAGGCCAAGGTCTTGCCGCTGCCCGTTTGGGCTATGCCCAAAATATCCTGTCCCGAGAGCGCTGGAGTGATCGCCTTTTCTTGGATTTCGGTGGGAGCACTCAGACCCATTCCATCCATTGCGTTCAGAAATTGACGCGTAATACCGAGCGATTCAAAACCATTCTCCATGGCTGCAAAGCTACATTTTAGTGCGTAGAAGCCAGCCATATAAGGCGATCGGACTTTTTAGATTGAAATATGTACTTTCGCGGAGCAAAAATCGCCTTGGCGGAAGGATGCGCAATGGGATATAAAAAAGAGTTTGAAGAGATACGCCCCTTTTGGGATCAGGAAGTACCAGAAGTAGTAGATCGACTCGTACACCATCCCGGCTTTTACACGCTCATGAACTATGTGCACCCCGACTGGTCTGAAGAGCAGGTGCGGGAGAAGGTATTGCATGTAGGGACCGTGGCCGATTTTCAATCTAATATAGCCCATCCGGGCATGCGCTTGGTCACCGATCGCACCATCGAGAACCTTACTGTAAGCGGCTTAGAAAATATTAAGAAGGGAGAGACCTATCTTTTTATTTCCAATCACCGCGACATTATCCTTGACTCGGCTATCTTGAATATCATCCTATTTGAAGCCGGCCATGGCACCATTCAAACGGCCATCGGCAGTAATCTGCTCACGAGCGATCTGGTGTCAGATCTTACCCGGCTCAACAAGAACTTTGTAGTGAAGCGGAATACGGGCGCACGGGAGTTCTACGAAAACTCCATGTTGCTCTCTGCCTATATACGCCACATGATAGCCGACCGCCAGAGCAGCATCTGGATCGCACAGCGTGAAGGCCGCACCAAAGATGGTCTTGACAAAACCCAGCCCGGTCTGCTCAAAATGCTCAGCATAGCCTGCGACAAAACCTTGCGGGAATGCTTTCGTGAACTACGCGTAACACCGGTGGCCATTTCCTACGAATATGATCCTTGCGACGTGCTCAAAATACCCGAACTCAAGGCCATCTCCCGCGAAGAGAAATACGAGAAAACGGATGATGAAGATTACCACAGCATTCTTACCGGCCTTACCGGCAATAAAGGTAGAGTGCACATCAGCATAGGTAAAACGATAGACAAAGAGCTCGATACGTTGGCCGATTTTCCGAATGTAAATGATAAGCTCCGCATCTTGGGTGACTTGCTTGACCAGCAGATCTACCAAAACTATAAGCTTTGGCCCACAAATAGGCTGGCACTGGATATACTCGATGGCAACATCCAAACCGCATCCGATTATGATGGCCTCGATCCAGATGTATTCGTCAAACGCATGAAAGAACGCCTGCACGAAGCCAATCTCAAGCAAGAAGAAGACTATAACTGGCTCCTAAATATGTACGCCAACCCCGTGAGGAATTTTATGGCATGCGAGATCTGATCTTGGCCCGTAGTGATGGCCGGTTAGTCCATCAATTATCCTTGCGGACTCTTAGGTAGATGGTCGTGAGCTGTCTAAATGGGCTCCCAAATGGTCTCGAATTGACGATCTTATACTATTATTTGGTCAGCTGCCGGAAGGTAGAATCCCCTTTGATTCAGGATGGAGCTTTATTAAGCCCGTTGGGTTTCCAAAACCCGCAAGTGAGCAGTCCCAAATGAAATCTGTTTTAAATAAAGGATGGAGCTAGTGTAGACCCGTTGGGTTTCAAAAACCCGAGGGGTCTGATCGCATCATGCATCCGCTGATTGAATCTGTGATTTTTGACAGTTGGCATTGTTGTGGACAAAGAGTCGAAATAAGCTTCAAGCTCCAAGCCTTTAGCTTCAAGCTGGATTTTCCAAGATTGGAATTTTAAAGCTCACTGGTTATTTTTCGGTTTTAGCAGCTTCTTGATAGACCCCGGGTGGGCTTGTAGCTTGTAGCTAGCAGCTTTGAAAAACTCTGGTTGAAAAAGCTCCAAGCCTTTAGCTTCACGCTGGATTTTCCAAGATTGGAATTTTAAAGCTCACTGGTTATTTTTCGGTTTTAGCAGCTTCTTGATATACCCCGGGTGGGCTTGTAGCTTGTAGCTAGCAGCTTTAAAAAACTCTGGTTGAAAAAGCTTCAAGCCTTTAGCTTCAAGCTGGATTTTCCAAGATTGGAATTTTAAAGCTCACTGGTTATTTTTCGGTTTTAGCAGCTTCTTGATAGACCCCGGGTGGGCTTGTAGCTTGTAGCTAGCAGCTTTAAGAAACTCTGGTTGAAAAAGCTCCAAGCCTTTAGCTTCACGCTGGATTTTCCAAGATTGGAATTTTAAAGCTTCCTATTTATTTTCGGTTTGAGCAGCTCGGTGATAGACTCCGGGTGGGCTTGTAGCTTGTAGCTTAGAGCTAGCAGCTTTAAAAAACTCACCCGTAAGTCCCGAAAACACATTCGCGTTCACCGCGGTCGTCAGAAGACTCACGACCGTTTGGGGAGTCCGTAAGGAAGACTCAAAACAATCCCATCTATCGTACCCACCGCCACTGAGTGATAATTGGGTCGGGCTTTTTCATAGACCCGTTTTGCGAAAGCCTTATGATCTTCCGTTTTGACAAGTTCTTCGTAAATGGGCTCTAGGAATTTTCGCCGTCCCACAGTGGTAAGAAATTTTTCCATAGCAGGGAAGGCGGGTCGGTAATCGGCGCGTATGGCGACCAAAAACCAAACTGCCGCAATCTCGCTATTGTTTGTTTCGGTGAGTTGGAAGGCTTCATCGAGATCGCTTACACGGTCTTTGGAAAGATCATTTGGCAGGCCGCGCAAAAAGTGCAGCCACTCATGGCTCGTCCAATTGGCCGTTGGAATGTCGGCCGTGGAAATTTCTTTTTCGAGCCATTTCCCGCGCAAGCTGTCTGTGGTGTCAAAAAGCAAGCTGGTGGCTTCGGGATAATTTGCCGGAAGGCCAGGCTCATAAATCCATGCTTCAATATCGGGTCTGCGTTCGATGCCAGCGAGCAGGTTCTTTTCCAAATAGGTAGTGAAGCGCTCGGTGGTCATGGTTTGGAATGCATTTTCTGAGAAGTAGTTTTTCAGGAAACTGTCAAACTTTTCGCGGCCTACGATAGACTCAAGCCAACGCAGAAAGAGATACCCCTTTTCGTACGCAATGTCTGTCATGCCGGCATCGGGATCGCGGCCATCAAGGTCGAGCTTGAGCTTGGTATCGGCATTATCGGCACCGAGCTTTTCGATGGTGTGGAGCAGGTCTTGCATCCCAAGCTGGTTCAGCATATCAGCGTAGTCCTTGCCGTATACGGCTTCCATGATGCGCTTCTCGAAGTAGACGGTGAAGCCTTCATTGAGCCAGAAATCATCCCAAGTGGCATTGGTCACCAAATTGCCGCTCCAGCTATGCGCCAACTCATGCGCCACGAGCGAAGTGAGCGAGCGGTCGCCAGCTATGATGGTGGGCGTGGCAAAGGTGAGCCTTGGATTTTCCATACCGCCAAAGGGGAAGCTCGGCGGCAGCACCAGCAGGTCATAACGATCCCATCGATAAGGGCCGTAAAGCGACTCGGCTGCATCGATCATCTTCTCCACATCGGCAAATTCGTATGCGGCTTTTTCGAGCATTGCGGGCTCGGCATACACTCCACTTCGCTTGCCGAGCGGCTCAAAAGCCAGATCACCCGCGGCAAGGGCCATAAGGTAGGGCGGTATGGGCTGCTCCATGCGGAATAGGTATACCGCTGCACCATTTTTTTCAGTCGGATTGGTGGCACTCATCAGCGCCATCATCCCTTTGGGTACCGTCACTTTGGCGTCATAGGTAATACGGATGGCGGGGCTATCCTGGATCGGAATCCACGTGCGTGTAAGGATCGCCTGCCCTTGGGTGAACATGAAGGGCATGGTTTTGCCAAGGGTCTGTTCAGGCTCCATCCACAGCACGGCGGCGGCATTCGGACTGGTGCGGTAGGTGATTTTTACCTTATTGGTATTTTCCGAAAGGGCTATTTTCAATGCATCGCCCATGGCGTTGCCCTTTTCGATCTTATAATCAAGTTTTTTCCCGGAAGGTGCATCCACCACTTGCTCTATGCTTAGATTTCGGCTGTCTAAAATCAGGGTGTCGCCACCATTTCTTGCCAGGTCGTAGCTAGCATCGCCAGCTATGGTGCGGTTCTCAAAATCGACGGAGATTTCAAGGCTCAGGTTTGTCACGGCGACGTCATTGGGCTTTCCAAAGCTATGGCTGTCAATAGCGTAGGTTTTCATCGGTTCAGATTTTACGGGTTCTTTGGTATCGCCGCAGCCAGCGGCAAGGGTGAAGATGAGCGCTATGCCCAGCGTAATACGTAATTGCATTAATTGGTGATTATTATTTGGGTACCGTCGCTCAATACTACTTTGTTGTTTGATCGGTCGCTATCTGCGAGCCGCTGCGATTCGTCAATTTCTATGCTGGCGATGTTGGCTATGGGTTTGGCAATGGTCAAAGAATAGGTGGGATTCACCCAGGGCCAGTCGGCGGCAACAGTATACGTGCCGCTTCCTTCGGCATGTTTGGCACCCCGCATGATCACCAGCGGAATATTTATGGTCTCCTTGCTCCCATCGCGGTAGGTGATGACAAGGTCGATCGGCATCACTTTATTGCCTATACGCTTCAGCAACAGCCGCGTGCTGCCTTCGCCGCCTTCTACCTGTGCTATGGCATAGTCTATCCCGTCAGTGATATTAAGCATTTCTTCCAGATACCATTTGAGCTCGAGCCCGCTGGTTTTTTCCATTACGCGGATAAAATCGTCGGGCTTGGGATGCCGAAATTTCCAAGTGTTGAAGTAGCGCTTCAGCCCGGCCATCATCACCGCATCGCCCACGATGTAGCCCAATTGGGCGAGCAGTACCGCACCCGTTCCGTAAGAGTTGGCACCGTAGGCATAATTCGTCTTGAACCAATCGGCCTGTGTGGAGAGCGGCTCATTCTTATCACCGGCCGTGATGTTAAAATAGGAGTCATAATAGCGGCCAGTGCGGCTATCTTCATCAGGATTGAAGAGATGGCTCATTATCTTGGACGATGTAAACTGGGTAAAACCTTCGTCAAGCCAAGGGTATTTACCTTCGTAGCTAGCCAATGCCCCTTGGTACCAAGAGTGCATGACTTCATGTGCAGTGACGCCCACGAGACTCCCGATGCTGCGCTGCCCGGTGATGAGCGTGGCCATGGGATACTCCATACCGCCGTCGCCACCTTGTATCACGCTATATTGGCTCCAAGGATATTTTCCAAAATGGGTATTGGCGTACTCAAAGATCTGGACGGTATAGTCTTGCAGTTTGCTCCAATTATCCAGTAGATCAGCTTCATTTTTGTAGAAAAAGTGAAGCTCTGGGCCGTCTTCCATTTGCTTGATGTCGTGGCGGTAATTTTTATCGGCTGCCCATACGAAGTCGTGTACCTTTTCGGCTTTAAATTCCCAGGTGAGCATATTTCCTGCGGGGCGCTGTGGGTCTTGGCCTTTCGGCAAATATCCGTGGCCGATCTGCTTTGGGTTTTGGAGGATCCCAGTGCCACCGATTGTGTAGGCAGAATCTATGGTGATGGACACATCAAAATCTCCCCATACCCCGTAAAACTCGCGGCCGATGTACGGATCGGCATGCCAGCCATCCATATCATATGCGGCCATCCTCGGGTACCACTGCGCCATGCTATAGGCCACACCTTCTTGGTTATACCGGCCCGAGCGGCGCACCTGTATGGGCACCTGTCCTTCAAAATCAATTGCGAAGCGCACTTTTTTTCCGGGCAGAATGGGCTTGGCGAGCGATACTTCGAGGATGGTACCGCTCTCCAAAGTTTCCAGTACATCGCCATTCAGCGTGAGCGATTTTATATGCAGATAGCCTTGATCTTCGACACTCAGAGCGGCTATGCGTTTGCCTACGCGCGGGTCGGGATCTTCAATGCTGCGCGATCGCATGTCCATCATACTTCCAGGTTGAAAGGCGTTGGGATAAAGGTGGAAGTAGACCTTGAAGAGCGTATCGGGCGAATTATTGAAGTAGCGCAGGTCGGTAGTGCCGGCGTATTGGTGTTTTTGATCATCAAAGCTGATGTCGATATCGTATTCTACGCGCTGCTGCCAGTAGTTGTCCTGCGCTTGGGCAAATGCCGTTGCAAGGATAGCAGAGAGCAGTAAGAGATGGGTTTTCATGATTTTTTGCTTTTCACGGTGCGAAGGTACGATTCTAGGGCTTTTGGCAAATGGGGGGGAGTGGCTCCCCTTGGCTGGGTTGGTCTTGACGATTGAAAAGGAGTATCAGCATTTGTTGAAAATCCCGGGCGCTACTATCAAAAATTGATTCCCTTGAAATGTACCTGCAACATTACTTGCTTCTTTTCTCTCTCTTGAGAATTCACCTTGCTTTTAAAATTAATTGGGAAAGGTACTTTCGTACGTGTGAAAAAGCTGGTGCTCATCTTTTCTATCTTGGCCGTTTCAATCTTTTTATTGATTTACGGTGATTTGCTTTACGGTACAATACATTCCATTATGATGAGACCAACCGCAAGTGTCACAGAACGAACCACCGAAATCGAAACCACTGCGCGAGGCAGGCTCCAGCCCCATTTGGATAAAGCTGGATTCCATAGTTTACCAACTGAGCTAATGGTCGTGGCCTTCAAAGAAGAACGTATTTTGCAGGTTTTTGGCAAGGATGATATGGAGATGCGTTTCATTAAGCAATTCCCTTTCACGGCTTTCAGCGGCAAGCTCGGGCCAAAACTTATGGAAGGAGATAGGCAAATTCCGGAAGGCATCTATAAAATCGAATATTTGAATCCCAACAGCTCCTTCCATCTCTCGCTGAAGGTGAGTTATCCTAATGCGTTTGATATCGGGAAATCAAAATTTTCGGATAAGGCAAGGATGGGCGGAGACATCTTCATTCATGGCAAGTCGCTCACCATAGGGTGCATACCCATCGGTGATGCGGCCGTGGAAGAAGTCTTTCTGCTTGCGCAAAAAGCGTTTGATAAGGAGATAAGGGTCATCATTGGCCCGTGGGATTTTAGGGTGAAGAGCCGGTACCCAGAGATTGAAGAAATCGATTGGGAAGATGAGCTTTATGGGATTATTGAGAAGGAGTTGGCTTCGGTGCCGTAGATGATTTTTAGCATGATCTATTGGGCGATCATGCCGCTTAGAAGGGAGATTTCTTTCACCATACCGCAATACTTATAAGGCTTTAGTCCATCATTCTCGTTTTTAAATCCATACGTTAATGTAGGATTCTGATAATTTCAATCCCAGATCCCGCGGTGAAGTGGTAGAAAATGATATGTTTTCTGTCTTCCGGGATTGAATATGGAACGTAGCGCGTGTCAGGGACACAGGTTCTTGATGTCTTGTCGGAGCCGGATTTTCGGATTCTCTTTTACCTTGTTTTTCCCAAAAAGTTGAATCCGAAAATTGGGCAGCCTTTTCAGGCAAAAAAGTGTCTTGGACAGCAGGATATAGCTATGTATCATATTCGTTTTTAGCCACTGGCTTTTCTTCCCTTCATGTAAGTCTCGGGCGTGAGTATTGCCAATTCACTTTTCTTAAAGTCCTTTATGTTTCTTGTCAGTATAATTTCGGTATTTTTATATTCGACCGCAGAAAAATTCTGTAAAGCATCTTCAAAGTCATTAAAGTCTGAGTTCAAGGCTTGAATAACCACCTTTCTGTTCATCTCCGCTATATCGATAATGTTCAGTAGTTGGTTCAGTCTGTTTATTACCGTTTCATGCCTGGATTCCTTTCTTAACATGTAGTATGTATTGGCTACGATGACGGGTGTCGTGTAACCTTCGATTATCTTCTTCTCACAAAGGCTCAATACTTGTGCAGCATAATCGGAAAAAGGTTTTCTGTCGAAGAAAAAGTCCAATAGGACATCGGTGTCCAACAATATTTTTTTCATTATCGGTATTTCTTCTCCAAACGGTTTCGTAGCTGTTTTTTGTAGTCAAAACTCTTGGGCTGTTTGAACGATCCCTTCAGGGATTCGATCGTCGGGCTCAAACTGTTTTCCCCGTCCGGTTTTTTGTCGGTCAGGATCTTCAAATAATTTTCGATGATATCGGATAGGCTGCGGTTCTTACCTTTTGCATATTCCTTCGCCCTTTCGATTATCTTTTGTTCTATTGTTAAGGTCAATTTTGTGTTCATTGTCTGAATTTTACGACTAAGTTACAAAACATTCAACGATATACGTATCCTTCAAATTAAAAGACACGTGTTGTGCTTGAGGCCTAACGCCATGGCTATGCTGCCTATCCCAGAAGGTAGGCAGTATAGGTTTTGTGTGAGCCCAGCATGGGCATTTAATATTCTATCGTAAGATAGAATATTTCTGGAGGGTGTGAGTCCCTTATGGGCTAGGGTCGTGCTTCGAAACATTAGCAAGTCGCAAGGTTGCGACTCGTGAGGGTAGGACTGAAGGGGGCGGAGCGTTTAGAAAATGTCCAGTGGACATTTTGAGCGAACGAGCCAGCCTGCAGGGGAGACTGCAAAGCTCGGTACGGACGAACAGGAACCGCATATGAGGCTTAATTGTACGGGTAAGTAACCACATCATTACAACGCCCAAAGAGTAGAAAAGTACAGTTAAGTAGATGCGGCAGCGACTGAGTGAATGTAAATGCCATTACCTGGGGAGGTCTCCGTAATCACGAGTTGATAGAGCGGAGAAGTCAGCAGAGGTCATAGTATCTGTTGGAAGCGAGCCGCAAAAGAAATGCGGAGGACTCACGGGTAGTGAAAGACTGAATGTTGAGTAGATTGAAATTCAATAAGGAGGTTTAAGCTTCGATTTTACTAGCCTTATTCTAAAGTAATGAAAAGTCCGGATCGGTTTAAAGAGCGTTCCGGATATGCTCAGCAAACCGCCGTATACGAGATCCGCTTGGCCTGTCCTGAGCTTGACGAAGGGTACGGTGGTGTGAGAGGCGCACGCCGCTCCTAATTAGTGTCTGTCAATACAGTCCGCTATCTGCCTTGCACTTATTCTAAAAACAGTCTTTGACAAATGTCAACTCCTTGATTTTTAGAACTGCGCGCGTGTTGCTATCGAACTCTTTGATCCAGCCACCCGACTGTATTGACAGACTCTAATTAGGGGCGGAGCCTTCTATTCGATTGTGCGTAGGCTTTACTGTTTTCATTCAATGTTTAATTTAATTATAGGGTTATCCATTTAGATGGCGAATTTATGCCTGACGTACATAGGTTACGTTGCCAGCTCGTAAAATTGTCGAAAAAAATATCGTTAACATGAAGCTATTAAAAGAAATCAGCAGGAAGAAGTTCAGGGAACAGTTCGGCACTAAAGAACTGTGCCTAAAGCACTTGGCTAACCAAAAATGGTCTGGCGGGTATCTATGCCGCAAATGCAGCGGGGAGTCGTACATCCAGGGCAAACAGCCCCATTCCCGCAGGTGCAAAATGTACAGCTACGATGAATCGCCGACGGCACACACCTTTTTCCATAAGCTGAAGTTTGGCACGGACGACGCTTTTGAGATGCTCCACGACATTGCCACCAGCAAAAAAGGGGCGAGCAGCATCTGGCTCGGCGAACGGCACGAGGTCAGGCAGACCACCGCGTGGCTTTTCCGCCAAAAGGCGCAGGCCGCCATGAAAAGCAGTGAAAAACACCCGCTCGACGGCGAAGTGCATGTGGACGAATTCGAGATCGGGACGCCGAAAAAAGGGGAACAGGGACGGATCAAGTCGGAAAAGAAAATGCGGGTGGTGATAGCGCTCGAATACAGGCGGGGCAAGTGCGGGCGCGGTTACGCAAGGGTGATAGAAGACTACAGCGCCGAGTCGTTGCGCTCCATTTTTGAAGACCACATCAGCCCGGGCGCGAAAGTGCTTGCTGACGGCTGGACGGGCTACAAACCTTTGAAAGAAAGCCATCGTTTGCTCCGCCAAAGGCTCTCGGACAAATGCAGGAACTTCCCTATGGTGCACAACCAGATCAGGAATTTCAAGGTAAGCCCCCGACCAACTACACCTCTATAATCCCGGATGATTGTTGTATGGCTTGAGCTCTGGCAGCTTAAGGTTTTGGGGAAAGAGCTCATAGAGTTTATTGACCCTGTGATCGGCTATACAGTGTAGCACTTCGGTAAGCCAAGCCATTGGCTCCACCCCGTGGAGTTTACAGGTTCCCGTGAAGGTGTAGAACATCGCTGATCGTTTGGCCCCGTTATGCGATCCGGCGAAGAGGTGGTTTTTACGTCCGAGCGCATTGGGCCGGATGGTATTTTACTCGTGGAGTAATTCTTTTTAATGGGTACTCGTGAGCACTTCGTGGTTCGATCAGGTTATTGTCGATGAGCAGTTCTCCATTGTAGAGATAGTTCAGGAGGCTGTCCCACGAGTTGACGGCATAATTAAATGCCTTGCCGATGGGACTTTTAGGCAATACGTGCTTGTTTTCCCTGGCTATCCACTTACCCAGTCCGTTGATGATGGGCAGCGACTTTTCCAGGCGTATGGTCTTTCTATGCCCGGTACTCCACTCTTTTGCTTCCCGCTCAATGGCATAGAGCTGCTGTATCTGTCCAAGCGCATATTCTGCACGTTCCCTGTCCTGGTCGCGTGACTGCTCGAAGTACCTGCGCGCATGCGCCCAGCATGCCAGGTGCACGATTTCTTCCTTCTCTGCATATGCATGGTAGACGCTGTAGCCGTCGGTCTGTAAATAGCCTTTGTAATTGTCAAGCATTTTCTGGGGGCCTTGCTTCCCACGGCCCCTTTGGTAGTCGAAGACCACCATACGTTTGGGCGGTGCGTGGTACACCCAGTAATATCCAAGGTGGCACTTGCCCTTTTTGCTTTTGTCGAGCACCCGGGTGGGGGTCTCATCTACCTGAAGGTACCCGTCGAGCCTTACCACATCTGCCATGGCTTCATAAAGGGGTTCGAGCAGGGCGCCCAACTTCGCCACCCAACCATCTATAGTGGATGGGGCGATCTGTATGCCTGCCCGCTTGAAGATCTGCTGCTGACGGTACAGCGGCAGGTGGTCTACATACTTGTTGATCAGAATGGAGCTGAGCAAGGCATTTCCCGCGAGGCATTTTTCGATGGGCCTTGAAGGCATATCCCCTATGAGTATGCCCTGGCCATCGGGCAGGGCGTACTTGTTACGTATCCATACCAGCTTGAAAAAGCGGGCAGGTGCCAGTTCCAATATCTCTGTGCGCTCTTCACCTATTTTCACCATGCCTTCCACGGGCATTGCGGGCTCTATCACCACTTCGTGCACTGGCATGTCTTCGGGCAGGCGGTTGCGGCCTTTGTGGCCCTGGTTTTTTGCGCGGGTGTAGGTGATGGTTTCCTTTACCGTCTTTTCACTATCGGCGTGCCCTGTTTTGGCAGCCAGTTCGGCAAAGGGCAAGTCCAGCTGATTGGCAATAACCATATTCTCGGCCAGGAACCGTTCGCTTTTGGTGCCGTAGTGAAGGCGTCGAAGCCGGTTGATCATATCTTCCATCTGGGCGATCATCGCTTCTGAACGGGAGAGCTGCCCGTCTTTTTTTGATAGGGCAGCATCCATTTCGAGCGCAGACTTATCCTGGCGGACAATCAACTCGATGAGTTGCTCTTTTGACAGGTTTCCAAGCTCCGTTCCCATAGGCTGAAGATAGTATGAAAGCCCCGTGCCCACCGGTTTTTCATCCGGTTTTAATCAACATTTCAATGGGATAAATACCGTCTTCTTTTCTTGGTTTTTTCGAAGTCGATCCCACGTAAAATCATGTACAGTTCTTCGGTCAAGAGCTCACTGTTGGGTGCGTTCAGCCGGGCGGTCGGCCTTTTGAACGTACCCCTTTCCAAGCGCTTGTAGAATACCGCCAGCCCGTCGCCATCCCAGTACAGTACTTTGATCAGGGTGCGCCCACCGTTGATAAAAACGTAAAGGTGCCCCGCGATGGGATCGAGCCCCATGTCCTGGCGCACCAGACCGGATAGACCATTAAAACCTTTGCGCATGTCGCAGGGCTTTCCGAACAGGAAGACTTTGACCGGCCGCTCCAGTCCCAGCATCAGCCGAATACAGTGATACGCATGCCAGAGGCAGTGGTAAGCTCAAGCACTCTCAGGAGCGGCACCAGAAGCCGCACCGGTGAGGACCAGTTCCCGGAAGTGGCTTTCAGCCGGAAATTCCGATCCAGCAAAGTGGTCACGGTATTTATTGCACCAATAATCGAATTTTGGCCGCTTGATCTGCCGGTCAACCAAGAAGGTTTTCTTGGTGACGCCGCTGTTTTTCCACTCAGAGACCAGGGCAAACATTTCTTCTTGTAATTGCATTGTAGTTTTTTCCCAAAGATTGTGGTATGGGATGAAGAAGACAAGATGTACTTGGTCGGGGGCTTACACCGTGATGACCTTTGGGCAGCGTGGCCCTCCACAAGGATGGAAGAAGTTACTAAAGAATGATTGTCAGCCATAAAGGAGCCTTGCAATACGCGAGACAGAACGGCTATGCCCCAATGCTACGTATAGAGCCGGAAAATAGACTCAAAACGCTCCAATACAACGAAATTGGCCTAAGACATACATCAAATTGAGAAAATCGGGTTCAATATCCAGGATGAACCACAGGCAAGTCAGCCGGAAAATCAAAAAAAACAAACCAACAAACCATCGCTTTCCCCATAGAAAGCACCGGATCCGTCAACAGAATATTCATCCCTAGCCTGTCGGCGGGACGAATACTTAGTTATTGTGCGTTCGCCTTTTTTATTTTTAAAGTATCAGGTCGCAATTACAAAAGTAAATAGCGCTCCGATGAATGCTAATATATAGATCAAATAAAATGCTGTAGTTAGTATGAGTGTCCATTTATATTGGTTCGCACCTGTATTCGGATTTTTTAATTTCTCTAAATACTTTTCTTTATTTTTCCCAAAAAATTTTGAATACGTGTTTGCAATAAAATCAAGAGCTAGATCAATGTCCTTTTGCGCAAATTCCACCAATTTTAAGTAGTAATCAACAACACTATTGTAAAGCACAGTTTTTGCCGAATGGTCAACTTCATCATATGCTTGTTGTAAATATGATAGGTCATCACCTGTTCCTTTATAAACTTTCTTCACTAATTCTGTGAAATTTTCATTACCTGTCAATTGTGATTCTGTATCCATCATTTTAAGATTGGAAAATGCAATATCAATTCCTCTAATAGTATTGTTGAGTACAACAAAGAAATAGAGGTAAAGACTACGGTAAATGATTCCACTTGTCACAGATATAGTCAACAGCAGCAATATCGGCCTTAATAAATCAGGTGAGATTGTCTTTTGAATATCAGCAATATTGTTCGCAAAAATGGAAATACCACCGATCGAAAGACCGATTATCCACAATGAAATATTGTCCGACTTCTCAAAGACATACTTGAGTAAATCCTTACTTTCCTTGTTCGAAGTTCGAAAAATCTCTCTTAATTGGTCGAAAGGTCTGTTAATAGTGTTTGACATTTTATCCTATTGGGTCAATATTTCTAAGGCCGTCTTTTCAGGTGGCGCTCAACGTATGGGTGATATGCAGCGGACGCAGCGATAGCAAGTCTGATCTCATATCACTTGTTGTCGGTAGTGACCCTTTTTTGTGCTACGGTTCGATTCCAACTAAGACTAAGGGAACAGCGGGAACACCCCTTCCTTGTCTAGCTAAATCATATAGGGCTCCTTCATAGTAGCCAGGACCAGATGACATTTCCGTTTGCATACTTTTCATTGGAAGAATCTCTATTCCTACGTCAATTGTATCGCCAACGTAAAAGGCTAAATGCTTTACAAATAAATCATAAGCAATGAAACTATACTTTCCAAATTGAACTTCAACAGCAACCCTATTCTTGACGAAATCTGTTTGATTGTATGAATAGATTGCTCTCCTACCTTCCGCTTCAATTAATTCTTTTTGTTCATTTGGAGGAAGATGCATTGTTTTACCAATCAATTTATAGTTGTCAGTAACCCAGTAACTAGTTCTACTTTCAAACCAATCCAATTTCTCGAAATCTACTTTAATTCTTTTGTTCAAGTCGACAGGGCTATATAACATTTTACCTTTCATCGTCTTTTCTTTACTTACTTTGAGTCGGTATAGTTCTGCATCTATTGCTTGAATTATTCCTTCCATTTCATCCCACATTTGTTTTTGATGGTATTGTATCCATTCAAATCCGTTCAAGTGGGAATACATTGCTCCTATTTTCATTTATTAAATATTCTTGAATTAAGTGTGGAAAGAAAATAAAAACCTGTAAGAATACTTTTCTTATTTTCTTCTATTTTTTTATTTGATTCTTGAGTAATTGCGGTCACCAAATCAGAGTCCAAATTTTCAAGATTAGCTTCTTCTAGAATTTGCTCTGCACAATTTCCAACCTCATCAAGGAAATTGAATACGTCATTGTTTAGTTCAGAAGCTGTCCAAAGTTTTTGAAGTTTCGTAGATTTATAATCAGAATATATGGATGTAATCTTATCTATCGACACATTAAATACTTCGTTTTTTGTACTATTTAAAATATGGCTTAAAGCCTTCTTAACATCACCATTTAAAGTAACCTCCTTTATGTTTTTAGAGTTTCCATGAAAAAATTTGAATGACCATGGAATCCCTTCAGCCTTAGGATCATTAGAAAGCTCAAATCGAACGCCACTTCCATATCTTAAATTTGGTACAGCAAATTTGAATTTTCTTGTTGCAGGAAATTTTCTCTTTGGTAAGCCAAGGTTAGAATCCTTACCCACGAATGAAGGTTGAGAATGATAGTAGCTTGAGCTTTTAGGGCTTTTTAATAATTTTAAAGGAACCTCTAACATACTTTGGAAAATGTAATATGTTAATATTGGTGGAACTGCATTTCCTATCATTTTGAATTTTGCATTTAATGTTCTTCCATAAAATTGATATGTAATTGGAAACCCTTGTACGACTCCTCTTTCCCTGACGGTTAATCTTCTAAAGCCTCTCTTTGCTTTTACAATTATACTTTCTCTTGAAACTCTTGTACATGTAGCTGTCACTGTCCGGCTAGGGCGATTTAGCTTATCAGGGAAAGACATGTTATTGTATATGGGATGATAAGTTTTTGCATCTTTATTAATTCGCTCTTCTTGCGGTGTTAAAGATGCTTCATTTTCTAATTCGGTAATTTCATTTCTATTAATCTCATATCCATAGTTTGGGTCTGTGATTGTTTCCTTGCTTAAAGAACCTAGCACGTCACCAAGAGTGACCTGTGTGATTTTCATTTTGTATGAGTCGAATAGTTCTACAGGAAAATTACCTGCAATCATTCTCTTTCTATTCTGCGGCACTCCATAGTCAGCTGAGTCGACTACTTTTATAACTTTTACAAGATGTTTGAATTTATGAAGAGCTCCTCCCTTTTCAATCTGCTTTTCAAGTATTCCAGCAACTCTTGGAACATTTTCCATAGCCCAATATTTAGGTTTCAAATAATCTACTATTTCAAGAAATTTAGTTATGTCGACAAGACCATCACTGATATCTCCATTTCCCCCTTTATTAGCATAGGAAAATTGTGTGCAAGGTGGGCTTCCGACTACAAAGTCAATTTTTTCTTCATATGATAAATGTTTGATGTCAATTTTTCTTATATCAATCTCTTTATGTCTCGTTTCAAAATTGAAATTATGTGTTTGATTTGCCTCATGCCACCATTCGTACGATGCGACATTATTAATATTTGAAAGCTTCATTCCAAGAGTCCATCCTCCTATACCACTATATAAATCTATTGAGTTCATATTTGACTTTGTTTCTTGTTGTTTAGTTTTTGATAAGTAACTTGTTCCTCGGCTACAATCAAAGCATTAGATGGATTCGAAATATCTTGCAGCATATCATAGATCTTAGTTCCCATCCAACAAGCTTCTAGTTCTACAAAATCTGCATTTAGGGTTGCGGCTAATTCCACTACTTGGTTTTTCGTAGCATGACGCTGACAATTTTCTATTTTAGATATCGTTGACGTGTCTACTTTAAGTGAAGCTGCGAGCTCTCTAATAATCATCCCTTTTGCTTCTCGAAGGAACCTTATTTTTTCACCAAAATTCATGTTGCGTTATTTTGTCATGGCAAATATAGGCAAACGACTTACATTTATTGCTATGTGATGGTTTTCTTTTTAGCTTTTCATTACCGACAACGTTTTGCATATGGCTTGTGGCGGTTTCGAAGCACTTTCCTGTCCACCGAAACCAAAGCTGGCTACGGAGCGAAAACCTTGCTGGCAGCCGTTTACCCGCCATAAGCTATATGCGTTGTTGTGCCACGTATTTTTTTATTCTTTTATTCTTGTCGGATAAGTCCGTTTAATTTCATTCCGTTGGTCGTCAGTCAATTCTTTGAATGTTTGGTTATATTTTGTCATTGCCAATTCATTTCTAAGTTCGTTATAAACTGACCCAATTTGGTCTTGAATCTTCAAGTAAAAGTCGTAGGAAGTTCCTTTGTCAGCTCGAAAGTTAATTACATGATTTGAGCCATTTGCCTTTATAAACTCAGTTAAGGTAGTTTTTAGTTCTTCTTGACTTATCTCGTTTTCATTCAGAATAATTTGGTCTTCTTCTGTCAATGTCACCAATATTGATTCATAGGTCGCATTGTCTTCGTTGACATTTGTTTTTAATTGTCTTTGAAGCCCAACGTCTGAATTGGCTGTGTATGCAATTGTCAATAGCGCAACTGCTCTATAATATTGCTTGTCAAAGTCAGAAGGTTTCAAAACGCTTGTTATTGCTTTTGCTATACTTGAAGGTGAAACTTCGTTTTGTGCTGCGTTTTGTATCACAAACGTCATTTGACTGTATTTAGAATTAGCAATAGTTGTAGAGTCAAGCCGTTTGAGCTGTTCCAAGCAGTCAGCTGAATAAAATTCGTTGGGTGTCAATTTGTAAATCTTCTCAAATCGGTCATAATCCAAAGTCGCAGGAACATCGTTGAGTTCTGCTATTTCTTTGTAGAAATCAAAATATGATTGTCCTTCGGAAGATTTAAGTGATTTGCTACTAATTAAATACTTTTCGAGCTCGTCAAGTTCTTGGTTAATATTGACTTGCTGTTGCTTATAACTGTTAACCAAACAGTCGAGAAGAATTGATTCTATTTCAGTGTCTTTTGTTTGTCCGCAAGAACTGAAAGAAAGAATTAAAGTCAATATCAGAGCAATCTGTCTCATTGTCGTTTTATATGTGGCACAACGGTTTCGGTATAGTTCGTGTCCCGCAGGGCATGCACTATACCCGTCCTAAGTTTACAATCCATTAAATTAGCGACTATAAATAAAAGAACGAAAGAGAGGAATAAGACTAGCTTATACACGAGGATTTAAACCCGTCAACATTGAAAGTCCCCTCTCTTTTTCTACTATTAATCTGAACAGTTCGTTAGGCCTTTTAGAGCCTGTTTCCAGGTTGTTGGATAGCAGTAGATCCGTTCTTCCAAACTTAAGTATTATGGATAAATTTAGTAATTATTACGGGATAGACATATCCAAGGATGTATTTGATGTGATGGATGCAGAAGGTAGGTATCTTCAGTTCACAAACGATCTAAAAGGTTTTAAATCTTTCTTAAAAGAAATAGACAGAAAGGGTTGTTTTGTTATGGAGGCTACGGGAGTATACCACACCCAGTTGGCAGATTTTCTATACGCTGAATCAGTGTTTGTTTCAGTTGTAAATCCGCTTGTGATCAAGCGCTTCATTCAAATGAATCTCAGGCGCATCAAGACCGACAAGTCCGATGCTGAGATGATATGTAAATATGCACGTCAGCATGAGCTTAAAGCTTATAGGCCTTCATCAAAGTATGTAAAAGAAAGCCGCATAATAAGCGAGAATATAGATTTGCTCATAAAGGGTAGAACCATGATCAAGAACAGATTACATGCCATGGAGCACAAATCAGCTAAGCACAGAAGTATACTGATCAAGCCTCTGGAAAAAACTATTTCAGATTTAACCACCCAGATCAAGAAACTGGAAAGAGAGTTAAAAAAATTGATTGAAGAAAATGAAGCTGATCTGTTCTCAAGGCTTCAGACTATTCCAGGAATAGGAAAAAGTACCGCTATGTTCATGATCGTTCTGAGCGATGGTTTCAAAAAGTTTGAGAGTGCCAAACAATTTACCTGTTACATAGGGATGACTCCAGTTGAAAAACGATCTGGTAGCAGTGTAAGAGGAAGATCAGGAATCAGCAAACAGGGCAACCCAAAGCTCAGAAATCTCCTGTTCATGTGTAGTTTTAACGCCTGTAAATCCAATAAAACATGTAGGGAACTTTATGAAAGAATCTTGGCCAAAGGGAAGTGTAAAAAGCTGGCATTAATAGCGGTAGCAAATAAGTTGATGAAACAAGCATTTGCCATTGCAAAATCCGGACTGATCTATGACCAAAATTATAGAAGTATAAAACCGCAATTGAATTAAAAAAAACACATTAAAAAGTCACCAATTTTCTTGGATTTTACCACAGTTCAATGTTGTGCGTTCGTATTTCCTTTTCAAAATTTCTTATAAAACGATTTTCCGTCAAATTCATAAATACCACCGTCTGCCATTGCAAAAAGTAAATTATTGTTTTGGTCTTTGACTATGTTCCAAATCATTTGTGTCTTAAGCTTCTTATCAATTATATAGTTTGTCATTGATTCTCCGTCATATTTCCAAGCTCCAGTGTCCCTGTCTCCAAACCAGATATTACCGTGACTATCTTCTTCGATAGAGAAAACATGCTCGAGTGTTCCTTCTGGCGAGTGATTACCATTTCTCAAGCTATTAACGTGAATTAATCCGTTTTTTTCTGAAAAATTGATAGTCGATTCTCCGTTGTAAAGCAATACTCCAATTCCATTATTTCCTATCCAAATTCTTCCCTTTGAATCTGCAAACACACTTCGTATATGTAATCTATCACTTTCTTTAAGTCCCAATTCACTTCTATTAAGAATAGTAATCGATTTGCCATTGAAGTTGAATAGAGCGGAATAGGTTGCTATCCATACTTTACCATCTTTATCTTTTGAGATGCCTGTTACTCCATACGAATCATTAATATTTCCGTTATTTGGGATAGGCATAGGTAAATATTTTAAATCTGTGCCGTCGAACAGGTGAACCCCTGAACTTGTTCCAGCATTGAACCACAAATAATTATCTGAACTTTCCCATTCTAAATTCGAATCGTAGTCTTTTACAGTATAGTTCGTTATACCTTTTCCATCATAACTACTAACTCCACTTCCTGTTCCAAACCAAATGTTTCCGTTTTCGTCTTCTTGTATTGAACGGATTTGATTACCCGATAAGCCTTCATAAGTTGAGAAGTATTCAAATGATGTTCCGTCAAATAAGCATACACCTTGTCCATGACTTCCAATCCAATAATTCTCTTTACTATCCTGAAATATAGAGCGAGTCCCTGAACTGAATCTAAAAGTATCTAACTTTGATAGGTGCGTCAAAGACGGTTTGTCCATTTCTGCTGTAGACGGTTTCTTTTCAATGCAAGAGAAGTTCAAGGTTAATATTAATATTAGGTAAGACAATTCTAAACATTTATTCATTTCGGTATTTCTTTATGACGCACAACGTTGCGCAGCTACCCGAAGGTGGCGATTTCGAAGCACTTCACTGTCAACCAAGCACAAACTTTGATAGAAGCACAAAGCTTGATTTAACCACTGAACCGCCACTTTTGGGTAGGTGCTGTTACAGGCTGGCGTTTTCATCTTCACAGACAATTCTTTTTCATTATTTCAAAATGTTTCTTATCAGAATATTCAACAATTTTAAGAAGCGTTTTAATGGCTTCATTGCTTTCGCTTTTATCAGTATGTTCAATAGAACTCATTGGTTCATAATTATGAGAATATTCATTTATCAATTTATAAACCTTCCCTAAATCAGTCATTGAAATACTAGCGCCATTTGAATTAGCTTCTTTTGTTAAAGCTTCCATTTTTTGTCTGGGATTACTTGAATTTGGAATTTTAAAATCCGCATATATTTCAAAGAATCTTCTGGAAATATTACCAATCGTATATAAATCACCATATTCAGGGCTATATAACAAAAAATGGTTAATATTATTAAACAAAAAATGATATTCTGATTTGAATCTCTTAAGAGTTTGGTCTAAAGCCTTTAATTTAGACTTTCGCTTGTCACTTTCATAAAAACTCTCTACCATATAAAATTCACTAGGGAGTGGTTTCAATTCTTCCCCGTTCTTTTTTAATTCAATATTTTCATCTTGAACTTTGTTGTTTTTTTGTGTGAACCATATTTTTATCAAATTGAAAAAATGAAAGTTATGAGTTGAAATGTAAAGTTGTTTTGCTGACTGAAAATGTTCTTTGATCAAAGAAAAACTGTGATAAACAAAGTTACTATCTAAACTTGAAATTGGGTCGTCAAGAAAAATTATGCTGTTATTAACTTTAAAATCCCTTTCTTCTGTCTTGACAATGAAGTATGAAAAGGCAATTGCTGTCTTTTCGCCTTCACTCAGATTGGATGCGGGGATACCATCTCTGTAAATTAGATAACCTTTTTTAGATGAATCCAAATCAAGTAATATTTCATCCTTGCCAAAATATGATTTAAGATGCTTATTGATTTTTGCTAAAGCACTTCCTATCTGTGATGTTTCCTTTTCTAGGTTCTCTACTTCCTTTTCAACGATTGATAAATCGTCTATACTAGATTTTTCTTTACGAAGTGATGTTAAATAATCATCTTCCATTTTTTGGAAATCCTCTTCAATAATTGCCTTTGCAATTGTATGTAGTTCAAGCTTTTCTTTTGATGTGGAAACTTCATCACTATGTCCAATAACTTGTTGGTTGTGCTTCTCTATTACCTCGTTTAATGTTGAAATATTATCATTTATTTCCTTTTGAAAATCTCTTGGTTCATCTAACATTTCAACCAATTCTTTATCAAAGGGATTTTTATTCTTTTCATCTAATAAAGCTTCAGAACTCATAAATAACCAATCTGTAAAAGCTTTTATTGATGAGTTCAACTTATCAGCGTGTAAAGCAAATTCAGCTCTTAATTCAGGATAAATTTCCGGATTGTCAGATGGTATTTGAGAAAATTTTAGACTTTTTGAGAGAGAAATGAATAATTCAATATTTGTCTGTAAATCAAGGTAATCTTTGCTGAAATGTTTTGAAAACTTGTCGAACAGTTGGTTTGGTAACGGATTATCACAGAATAGACATTTACCATATTCATCTTTGGATTTATGAATTTCAAAACCTTTTTTTATCCAATTATTTAGTTCTTCATCATTTTTTAGTTTTTCAATTGTCTCAGAAACTATTTCCTTCGCTAATAAGTTTTTAATGTGATTGTAGATTCCATTGGTGTCTCCATAAAGCGGAATTATTATTTCAACCTCTTTATACTTAGATATTTCTTTTCCAACTTTCCGCTTTACTTTTTCTTCGAGCTTGGTTTTTTCGTCATCATCTAGTATTTGTGTTCTAACTTTATCAACCCCTTGTTCTTTTATTCTTTGTTCAACCTTTGTTCTATTATAGGTTTTATCGAACAAAATATTAGACACCTCTCGACCAACACTTTGTAAAAATGAATTTCTTATTTTCTCTTTAGACTCTCTATTTTTCTTGGCTTGCTCACTCTTTTCTTTTAAAGCCTTTTTTTCAATAGTTAGTTTGTCTAGCTTTTTTTTGGTGTCTATATCAACTTCACTTAAATAAACAATTCCGTTGCTTGATTTATTAGGTTCAAAAGATACATTATCATCTATGAAGTCCTGATTAAAAACACGGATTGGTAAAGTTGAATTTGCAAGCTCCTTTGATTTGATTATTGCTTTGTCTTGTAAGGCAATTTCAAATTCACCATTTACAGGAAATTGTTTGAATGTTTCATTGTGGTATGTTACTTTTTTTTCACAACTGGAAAAAACTCGTGATAGCGTGGTTTTACCACACCTGTTCCAACCATAAATAAGATTAAATCTTTTGAAATCGGGCAAATCATTCCATTCTGAATTATGAAAAATTCCAAATTCACCTAACGACTTTATGTTTTTTATTAATGTCATTTTTTGATTGTGTCGGTTTTTTACGCTTGCCTGTAACGTTCTGGCTATGCGCAGTGTCCCGAAGGGCATTGCGTATAGGTTTTGTTGGCATTAGTTTTTATTTTCCAAATATCCATTTTAGTAAAAATCCTGTAATACTTATTGAAATCCAAAATATCTGCCATCCAAAGTTCATCCAGGAGAAACTTCCTAGTTTTAAAGTTCTTTCGTGTAATTTTTGAAATTTAGATTCGGCTTTTTGTTTTGTGAAATCGTCAACTGTGATGTAGTATTTGGTTTGAGTGAGAGTATTAAAGAAATTCCATAGAAGGATGTAAGCATATGTCAAGTACCAGTAATTCTTCCTGATATTTATATAGTCAGGTTCAAATTCTTGAAAATCATATTTTTTCTTGTACCCTTTTACTTTTGTAGTGTTTTTATGCCGTGTCAATCTCAGGTCGTATAGTCTGGATAAAAGAGTTCCTATGCCACATAAAACAGATATGAATGCAGCCGAGACGGAGACTACAAGAAGGGTAGTTTTTGGGTCAGGGTTTGATAAATTTAGACTTAAACTTCCTAGCTCTTCAAGCTGCTTAATAAAATAACCTAATAATGTAATCCCAATAGCTATGAAAAAGTTATTTGCCGTTCCAAATTGGGTTAAAGTTTCTCCCGTCCAGAAATGAAGTCTTTC
This sequence comes from uncultured Cryomorphaceae bacterium, assembly GCA_963836915.1. Classification (GTDB taxonomy): domain Bacteria; phylum Bacteroidota; class Bacteroidia; order Flavobacteriales_D; family Cryomorphaceae; genus Cryomorpha. The sequence goes on from CAWILH010000002.1 coordinate 4,080,800, forward strand.
TCTATAGTCTTGCTTTATTCGAATTTTATCTTCTTGATTATTATTTGAATTCGTGTCTGTCATTTTTAATTAATGCCAACATATGCATATACGGAAGTTCCGTGAGAACTTCCGTATATATCGCACTTGGTTGGATGTATTTTTTTAATTTCAAATCATCGCCTATGCTCCAAAGTTAAACCCATTTCTCAAAAATCCAATCCATCCAATGGACTCTCCAACTGATCCCAGCCTTTGCTTGTAATATGCGTGTAGATCTCCGTAGTCTTGCTGCTTTTATGACCTAACAAGTGCTGTATGTACCGCAAGTCTGTGCCTGCTTCCAACAGGTGTGTGGCAAATGAATGCCGCAGCGAGTGAAAGGTCACATCCTTCTCGATGCCAGCCGCACGCGCAGATTTCTTAAAGGTCTTCTGTGCACTGCCCTCCGTGTACAGACCGCCTTGCTGACCTGAAAATAGATATTTCCCAGGTGCATATTCCTTGACATATTGTTCGTACAAATCAATCACCTTCTGAGAAAGCAGGGTATAACGGTCTTTCCCACCCTTGCCATCCTTTACCAGCATGCGCTTCTTGCCCGGCTCGAGACATACACGCTCCATGCGCACCGTTTCCCCCACCCGCAGTCCGCCACCATAGGCCAGCATCAAGAGGAATCGGTGTTTTAAATTTTTTGTGCAGCGGATCACCGCGGCCACTTCTTCTTGCGTAAGAACCTTAGGCAAAGGCCGGTCGCGGCGGGCCGCTCCACGCGGTATATCTTACGCTGACCGCCCATGGGCTTTGGGATAATCACCACCGCCGGATTGGCCTTTGAATTTATAGAAGGTTTTCGCCTGAATACCGAATTCAACCCAATGTATCAGATCAATACATTTGATGAAAATTCTCAATTTCTCGTCTCACCATCCATCGGGATCGGGTATACGCTGGGCGGGGAGTGAGTCGTGAATCAAAAAAATTGTATAGAAAGTATTCTAAATCGTCTTATCGTAAAACCTTCTGCTAAAAAAATTCTTTGAGTCGATTTATGCCTCATGATTTTCCTTCATTATGGGTTTTCCAATACCAAAACATTCCTTTCATCATCCCTAGTCCCCACTAAAAACCGAAACAGCACATAATCGATCATGGCGTGCGCCAAGCATGCGGTGTAGATACCAAGCCAATCGGTAAAGAGACCGAGCAGGGCTATGGCAAGCGTCATAAAGATGCCGTAGATACTTATGCGCCAATTGGTGGGGCTAAGATAGCCATGTATGGCCACAAAGATGATCGCGGTGATCCAGACTCCGACCAAGGGTTGGATAGCTCCACGAAATAGCAGCTCTTCGCCAAAACCGGCACAGATGGAAATGAAGATAATCTCAAGATGGTTCAGGTTGAGCCGCCGCACCAAGATGCCATATTTCTGCTGGGTTTCTTTCAGAAAGGGCAGACTTACCAAAGCCTGCGCCAAGCGTCCGAGCAGAAAACCGGATAAAAGCCCAACAAGTATTTGCTGCCAAAGCGGCGCGCTGCTGCGAAATATAACGGCAAGCGGAGCCTCCCTAAAAAAATAGAGCAGCCCCCAACCGATGAGCGGGAAACCGATAAGTGTAAACAGCGCCGCCCACAGCAATCGCTTTTTCATGCGGACTATTGCTCGCCGAAGTCTTCTGATGAAAATACAGATGTGAATAGATCGGCAAAGGACATTCCGTCCTCAAGGATGTTTTTGCTCAACATGGAATATTCCGAAAGGCCGTGAAGCACAAACTCCATCATCAGCAGCTGGTCTTCCTTGCTGGCATTTGGATTGTACTTTTTTACTAAGGCTTCAAGACCAGGTACTTCGCCCAGTTTTTTCTGGTATTCCTTTGCCGGAAGGTCGGAGAGCAGCTCTATCTCATTCTTGCCAAACCAATTTACGATCTGCGCATAGGGGTTGGGCTCATTCTTGCGCTTTTTTGCCAACTCGGGGTCGGGGAAGAACTGTGCAAACTGGTTTCGTATGGCTTTCCCCATCAGGGTGAGCGCCACATTCTTGGAGCCTTCCTGCTCGCCTTCGTAGACCAGCTCCACCTTTCCGGTTATGGCCGGCATTATGCCCAGAAGGTCGCCCACGCGCGCGCGCCCTTTTGGCTCATCGTTTATCAGCAGGCGACGCTCTACTGAGCTCACCACATTCTCAAATGCACTGATGGTAAGCCTTGCCGAAACCCCGCTCTTTTGATCAATATATTCGCTGCTGCGCGCCTCGACGGCTATCTGCTCGATGAGATTGCTTATCAGGGATGGCACTTCCACCTTTTCGCGCTGCACGTCGGCCAGCCTCGCTTCTTGCTGCGTGATCTCTGCCGATATCACCGTATTTTTAGGATAATGCGTGAGTATCTGGCTCTGTATGCGGTCTTTCAGCGGCGTTATGATGGCACCACGGTTGGTATAGTCTTCTGGATTGGCAGTAAATACAAACATCACATCAAGCGGTAGGCGTAGCTTAAAACCGCGTATCTGTATATCGCCTTCCTGCAGTATATTGAACAGCGCTACCTGTATGCGCGGCTGAAGGTCCGGCAACTCGTTGATCACAAATATACCGCGGTGGCCCGCGGGATAAGTCCAAAATGAATCACCCGCTCATCGGAATAATCAAGCTTTAGGTTGGCCGCTTTTATAGGGTCGGCATCACCTATCAGGTCTGCCACGGTTACATCTGGGGTGGCCAATTTCTCGGTGTAGCGCTCGTCGCGGTGCAGCCATTCTACCGGCGTATCATCTCCCTTTTCGTCTATCAGGTCGGCCGCGTAGCGGGAGATGGGCTCCAAGGGGTCATCCATCACTGCAGAGCCGGTCACCACTGGGATGTACTCGTCCAGCAAGCTCACCAGTTGGCGCGCCATGCGGGTCTTGGCCTGCCCTCGTAAGCCCAAAAAATTGATGTTATGGCGCGATAGCAGCGCCCGCTCCACTTCTGGAAAAACGGTCTTTTCATACCCCAGCACATTCTGGAATACAGGTTCCCCCTTCTTTAATTTTTTGATCAGGTTATTTCTGATCTCGTCTTTTATGCGCATTGGCTTATAGCCCGACTTTTTTAATTCACCTAGGGTAGCCGGATGCTTCATTTTATCTGCCATGTATCTCTTTTTTCTGTTTTAAGGCGATGCTGCGGTTCTTCATGAGAACCGTAGTTTTGCGTTGCAAACTTAACAACACTTCGATTGAATTAGTTGTCCAAAAGTCAAAAGGATATGATTAAAGCGGTTTTCAAGATATTTTTGGTGGGTGGCATTATGGTTTCCTGTACGGGAGAAGAAGCGCCCAAGGCAGATGCAGATTATCGGGAGCTAAATGGCGAAGCACAGGGCACCACTTATTATATTTCATTTCGCGACAGCATCGGGCAGGCGCTTTCACAATTGCAGTCCGATTCTATTTTTGACGCCATCGACCAATCCCTATCGGTGTGGGTGGCCGGCTCGGTGATCTCTTCATTCAATGAAAATACGGTAGACACCATTTCCGATCCCCATTTTCTCACCATGTATTTCCGCTCACGCGAAATAAGCGACGCTACCGGTGGTGCCTTCGAGCCCATGATCGGACCACTAGTAAAAGCGTGGGGCTTCGGTCCAGAAGGTGCCCACCCCAAGGGCGATCCCAATATCGACTCCTTGCGCGCCTTGATGACTGCCCCGCTCATGGTAACACCTATAGATTCTATGCCTTCCGGCAATACCCTTGCTCAATTTCGTTTTGAGAAACAGGCTGGCCAGACCATAGATGTTAACGGGATAGCCCAGGGCTATACCGTAGACGTGCTATGTGAATACCTGAGCCGCCGCGGCATCATGGATTATATGGTAGAAGTGGGCGGCGAAGTTCGTGCCAAGGGCATGAACAAAATGGGCAAGCTATGGCAAATAGGCATCGACAAGCCTGTGGGGCTGGAAGCCGAACGGGAGCTGGAAGCCATCGTACCGCTTGATAATAGGGCAGTGGCCACATCGGGCAGCTACCGAAAGTTTTATGAAAGGGACGGAAGGCGCTACCCGCATACGATAGATCCGGCCACGGGCTATCCCGTAGACCATCAATTGCTCAGCACCACCGTGCTGGCTCCCAACTGCACAGAGGCTGATGCTTTTGCCACGGCCTTTATGGTGATGGGGGTTGAAAAAACAAAGCAGTTCCTAGAAGACCATGCTGCCTTAGACCTGGATGTGCTCTTGCTTTTCAGCACCACCGATGGCGGGATGGACGAGTACACTTCGCCAGGACTGAAGTCCATTATTGAAATGCAGTAGACCTAGCTTTCACTTTTGCACTGCTCTTCGGGTCGGGCGCCACATACGCCGCAGCTGGCACCTTCTTTTTGAAGCATTGGATTATTGCTTGCGCAGGTGCCTGCAAATTGACCGTCTTTCTTGAGCAATATCCGTATGGCTATTCCCGCGAAAGCGAGCGCCAGAAGTATAATGGTGACTAAAGCTAGTTTTAACATGACTTCGAGATAGGGCACAAAGGTAAGATCGGGCGACCGCAATGCCAAATGCCCGTTTTAGAAAGGCCGCACCCTCCCGCTGCCCTGTAGGTTCGTTTCTATGGTCGTGGGCTGCCCCCTATATCTCACATTTCCATTGGCATAAATAGCCGCGTACAGATAGTTTTCGGCCGTGCAAAAAAGGTCTTGCAGGCTGCTGTTGTTGATCGACACATCCTGCGCGATGAGTCCAGTTGCATTAAATTTTCCAACGCCACCGTTAAAGAGTTCCGCATTCTGCGTTCTTCCATTTGCGGTAAGCTCAGTAAAACCTACATGGCAGTAGATTTTTGCTGTCCCGGTATTGAGCAGTAATTTTACCATTCCGTTGCTTTCCCATTGCTGGTAGGTGAAGTCGGGGCTGCTCAGGCTGTCGCCAAAGGTGATATCGCCACTGGCGCGGTTCACCCATTCGGCCAGGGTAGGGGCGTAGACGGTCACTCTGGGTACTTTGGAAAGGTCGCGCAACCAATTGCATTCGGTCTTATTTTCGATTTTCAATAATCCGTTTGCTACTTCGGTGCTTACTTCTTCTATCAGGTTTTCACCAAAATACACTTCTACCGAAGGCGTGGGGGCAAAGCGATAATCTACATCCACGCGCCCTTCCATCTCTACGCGATCGAAGTTGCCCAGCTCCCGTGGCTCGGTGATGAAGCTGCCAAAAGAACGCGAACAGTCAGAACCCGAATCCTTATCGCATCCGCCCAGAGCCATGGTCAGGCCAATGAAAAATGCGGCTGAATATCTCATTTATTCAATTTATAATTAAGCCCCAGTTCAAAATGATCGGCCTTTGCAAAATGCGATTTCAGGCCAAAAAACACCTGATAGCGATTCAAATTATAGAGCAGATGGTAGCGCAAGAAGATCATTCCGTCATCTTTAAATCGAGGCGCTATGTAAGATCCCGCTTCAAAGCGGATACCGAAAGGGTCGAAATGCAATTGGTATAGCGCCGCGATATAGGCGCGGTAATTATCGGCATTGTTTCCACTTGACGAATTATCGTCGGTGATACGGTTCTCAAGGCTGGCATTATAGGTATAGCCCAGATCTGCTCCGAAGGATGATTTCGGTGAGATGCGCTTTTGCCAAATCCCAAAAAGGCTGTACACGAAGTACTTTCCACCGCCTATGGGCTGCACTTCCTTGGCGCCGAAAGAACTGCCCACACGCCACTCTGCCTTGCTGCCTGCCCATTCGGGGTTGAGCCGCCCGGGAGTGCTAAAATCGTTGGGGGCATATACCATGAGCAGTTTCAGGAGCGCATAGTTCAAGCCGCTATTGGGCAGTTTTATGGCACCGTTAGAAAAGTGGTGCAAGGCCAATCCGGGTTTGAGCGCAACGCTTTCGGTGAGCTTTATCCTGCCGTACAGCTCAAAGGCCAAGGCAGTGTTCAGGGTAGAGCCTACCGCCGAATTATGGATATTAGCGTCTTTATCAAAGGGTTTCTCCACGTAGCTTCCGCCAATGCCGAGCTTCAGACCGAAGCTGCGCTGCTCCACGAAAGGCAGATCGAAGAATATACGCGCCGAAGCACCCTTGCCCACATATTCCGAAGCCAGATCGTATCCATCAAAACTGAATCCCCAAGTGGGAAAATTAAAATAATGATGCCAGTCTTTGGAGCCATCGGGTGTTTTGGCAATCTCTACTTCAAATGCCTTCACATGGCCGCGCTGCAGGTAGGCTATATCGCCATGGTGGGGCATTAGAAAACCACCCATCGCACCCGCGCCATATTGCCAGCGGGTAGGGCTATCAGGCGTATTCGGGGCATTTTCCTGAGCCTTTAGGCAAAAGGGCAATAATGCCAAAAGCACCAATCCGGCAAAGCGATTTATGGGAGAAAAGCATTTCACGAGCGGCAAACTTAATCCTTCGCGCGAACCTTTGCCAATATGATTTGGCTAATTTTGCGAAAAATGGATAGGCTATGCAAGAAAAACTAGAAGCATTTGAGCGCTTGCTCACCATCATGGACGAGCTGCGCGAGAAGTGTCCGTGGGATCGGAAGCAGACCATGGAGACCCTTCGCCACCTGAGCATTGAAGAGCTGTACGAACTTTCGGATGCCATCATTGATGGCGATATGGACGAGATAAAAAAGGAGCTTGGCGACCTTATGCTCCACCTTGTTTTTTATAGTAAAATAGGAAGCGAAAAGGGTGCCTTTGATATGGCCGATGTGCTGAATGGGGTTTGCGAGAAGCTCATCACCCGACATCCCCATATCTATGGCGATGTAGTGGTGAGCAGTGAAGAAGAGGTAAAAGCCAATTGGGAAAAAATAAAACTCAAGGAAGGCAAAGGAAAAAAATCAGTGCTGGAAGGGGTGCCGCGTTCCCTGCCATCATTGGTAAAAGCTGGCCGCATTCAAGATAAGGCACGCGGTGTGGGCTTCGATTGGGACAATGACGATCAGGTCTGGGAAAAGGTGGAAGAAGAGCTCGGCGAACTCCAAGCAGAAGTGAAGGCCGGGTCAGACAGGGTCGAAGAAGAATTTGGCGATGTACTTTTCTCAATGATCAACTATGCCCGCTTCTTGGGTATCAATCCCGATGATGCCTTAGAGCGAACCAACAGAAAGTTTATACGCCGGTTTCAATATTTAGAAACTGAGTCACAGAAAGATGGCAAGCAAATGGGCGAGATGACCCTTGAAGAGATGGATACGTACTGGGATAAGGCCAAAGCCGAAGAGCGAAAGGAGGGGAGTGGGTAAGTCTTAAGCTCGGAATGGATACGGCTCAAGCGCTGCATGGTTTTGACCCTTGGGCCTTGTGAATTAATTCGTTTCTTTTTATGGCGGAGGGTTGAGCCTTGGGTTTCCAAGCAGTGTTTAAATCGTTATAGCCTAGGGGTCGGCATCACCAGAACATCTATTTATTTGGTGATTTAAAAAGATGCCAAAAATTTTTCTTTGAGAAATATATAAATTTCAGGATATTTACACTGAAATTACCAGACTAGTTCTTAAGTTTTTAAATGAATCGCTCCTATTTGCAAGATTTTAATTATGTGATTAAGCCTCACAGTATGGGTAAGTATAGCAGATTAAAATATTTTGAATAACTCAATATCCCTATATGAATCCGCAAAACCTAGCCAAGCCAACCCATCCTTTTGAAAGGCTAGGTAAAGTTCACGAACATTATTTTGATAAGTTATTGATCGTCAATTATTCATCGAAAAAAATGGTGATTGATTTGGGTAGGCCAAGTGCTATCGAAGCATATTTGCTTTGCGTAGGCATCAATGCTGGTTTTGATTCGCGATATAGTTGTTTTACCAAGAAGTGAAGATTATGCAGAGGTATAGATTTTTGATTATGTTTTTAATTTGTACGCTGGCATTTTTTCTGGTCAGTTTTCTTTTTAGTGCTGATGCGTTTAGCCTTACGAATGTTCTTATCAATTTGTCCCTAGGGCTAATTCTCACCGCAATTTTTCATTTTTTCTACGTCAGAAAGAGTTAGCAGAAAGAATATCTTGATGTTTTAAACTGGCTGTTCCAAAGACTCTATTATAATCTCGTGTCTTGGTAGGTCATCTGGCAATCGGTTTTGCCCCTTGTGGTTTTTATTGCGGGTTATGGCAACTGTTTCTTTTACTGGGCTATCAGTTATGTTTTCGTTTTTTCTTCCAGATCTTCAAATGGCAAATTGTACTGCCCTGCATGCGCATCATTTCAAAGCATTCTCTTTTTGACCCTGCGAGCAAGCGCTTGAATTTTTCGACAATTTGCTTTAACCGTTTTATTTCAACTTGTGCCCTGCCATATTTAGACTACACTTGGCTGTGTGCTGCTTGGGTTTTTTCATGCCGCGCATCCTGTTCCAGCACGAGTTGGACGAGTTCATTTTTAGATAGTTTGTCGAGCGGCGATTACATACCCAAATATACGCCAAACATCCCGTTATGAATGGTGGTCTAGCCCAACAGTTCAAACAATTTAATGGGATAAATACCGCTTTCTTTTCTTGGTTTTCTCAAAATCAATTCCACGCAAAATCATGTAGAGTTCTTCCTTGGTGAGCTCGCTGTTTGGCGCGTCAAGCCGGGCAGTGGGGCGTTTGAAAGTTCCTTTTTCCAACCGCTTGCAATAGAGGATCAGGCCATCGGTATCCCAGTAGAGTATTTTTGCTTTATTGCGGTCTCTGCTCACAAATACAAACAGATCACCACAGCGCACATTCATCTGCATGGCATTTAGCACCATGCCATGAAGTCCATCAAAACCTTTGCGCATATCGCAAGACTGGCTGTAAAGAAAAACCTTTCGGTATCCGTCAAGACCAAGCATCACTGGTAAATGGTTATGCGCACGCCGGATGGAGTGACGATTTCCATACTGATCGATCGCGCATCGGCTTCACAGGGCTCTTCTGAAAACGCAAAGGATTTAAATACTTCGGGTGAGTGCGTAGCTGGTAAACTCTGTCTTAGACTGCATTGGCTTTTACGGTATTTACAGATCCAGTAATCAAACTTTGCTTTGCCAACAGCCTTACCAGATATAAATTTCTGTCTAGTCAACCCACTTTTGTGCCATGCTTAAACTAGGGCAAACATTTTTTCTTGTAACTTCATCGATATAATTTTCTGACAAAGATCAGGCAGGGGTTGAGATTGGGCAATATGGGGTGGTCGGGCGCTTACCTTGGACGGATGAGTTAAAATCGGGCAAACCACATTTCAACAATCCCCAAGCCATATCCCATCTATCATCGCACACCCCCCTAATCGCCATCTTCACAAAAACCAATTGACGCATCAAAAGGCTCTATAAAGCTGATTCTATTGCTGACAGGTTCTGGCGTACTTTTGTAGCGCAATAAAAATAGAAAACAATGAATATTGAACTCCTTACTGACGAGACTTTCAAGGAAAAACTTGAATCGAACCAAAAGATGGCAGTGAAGTACTACGCCGACTGGTGCGGCTCCTGCAAGCTGATCACGCCTAAATATAAGCGCTTGGCTGCCGATGAGCGCTTCAGCGATATCACCTTTGCCGATATCAATGCCGAGCAGAGTGAAGAAGCGCGTAAAATGGCCGGCGTAGACAGCCTTCCCTACTTCGCCATATTTAAAGATGGGGCCTTGGTAGAGGGTACGGCCACTTCTAAAATTGAAAGGGTGGAAGAACTCATCAAAAAACTTAATTGATGAAGATTCCTGTAATAAAACAGATTGTCGAGAAATACTCGATCGAAGCACTTGAAGCTGCCGAAGCGGCCATCTTGGAAGAGAAGCAGCCTGCCATAGAAATAACGGGCGATGACGAAGGCGAAAAGCTCACCCATGTAATCGCCGCACTGGAGATAAAGCGCCAAGCTGCAGCTGAAGATATTCCATTTGCGAAAGCCCTGCGCAACTATACGCAACGGGTGCGCAAGTCGATCTCGTAAGTATATTGCCGGAAGGCAGAAGCTCTTCTATGCATAGCCCCTGGCTCTCGCTCTAAGCCTTTGGGATATAATAAATCAACGCCTTTTCGGCGTACCGTCCGAAATTTTACCTTTGTCAAATCTTGATTATCATGGATGGCCGAAAAGAAAAGTAGCATCATTGATGTTGATGATTTATTAATCATCTCTAAATTCATCTCCAAGAACTGGCTCGTTCTCATCATCTTTCCCATAGTGGCCGGCATCATGGCCTATTTTTATGTACATCGGATGCCCGATGAATACGGCGCCAAAACCGAAATACTGCTAGGCAGCCAATCGGGATATGAGTATCAATCTCAGATTTATAGAAATCTTACCGGTTATGGCGGCGGTGGGGTCAATCAGATCACCAATCAAATACGGGTACTGCAATCGCATGACCTGGTGTCCCGAACACTTGATAAGCTCGATTTTCAAATATCGTATCATATCGTAGGCCGCGTAAAGACCACCGAGATTCCATTTATTGATGCCTTTGCCGTAGATATCAGGCTCAATGAGTTGGATGGGGATCAACTCTACGGCGTCCCCTTCGATATCCGCATCTTAGATCAGGAAAGCTATGTACTAAGTTTTCAAAATAGCGGTGAAACCGTGCAGCGCACCCACGCCTTTAATGCTACCGTGGTCGAGAAAGAATATGTGATCAATCTGGAGCGCAATGAACTGCTGAGCAAAGAGACCTTCGAAAAGCTAAAGGAAAATTCCTACCAGTTTGTGGTGAATACCAAGCGCTTCTTGATACGTGAATACCAAGAGTCGCTAGAGATCAAGAATGAAGAAGGGACGAGCATAATTTCCATTTCTGTAAGAGATCACTTGGCGTCTAAGGCTAAGATGTTTCTCGACTCCCTATCGGGATCTTACGTAGATTATACCATCCAGTCGCAGATAAGCCTGAATGAGAATACGCTGGAATATATCGACCGCCAGCTCACAGGGGTCACCTTCATACTGGACTCGATAGAGAGCAACTTGGAGCGGTTTAAAGAGAAAGAAGACATTCTCGATCTTTCGCGTGAGCAATCTCAGTTTTTTGATAAACTCTTACAGTTTGAAGGAGAGAAGCGAGAGCAGCTCCTAAAGCTTGAGACGCTTGAATCCCTTGAGAAATACTTACTTACCAAGACCGATGAACGGCTCTTGCCCCCGGCGCTCTATATCACCGACGACGATTTTCTAGGGTCGTCCCTGCGCGAGCTTTATGACTTGGAAGTGAGAAGGACGCAAGCGGCCTACGATGCCAAAGAGATAGCACCCGGTGCCGAGCGCATCGATAAATCCATTCAATCGCTTCGATCCAATACGCTGGTCTACATTAATAATTTGCGGTCGGCGATAGATGACCGCGTGAAGGATGTAAATAAAGAGATAAGCTATTATGAATCTTTATTGCGCAAGCTGCCGCAATCAGAGCGTGAGATACTAAACATACAGCGCAACCTGAATGTAAATGAGAAGATGTATGTCTATTTGCTTGAAAAGAAGGCAAATACAATCATAGCGCGTGCCGCCATCGTACCCGAAGTGAGCCTTATAGAAGTGGCGCGAAGTGTTGGGGTAGTAGGCCCTGAGAAATCTAAGATTGTCTATTATTTTCTCGCTGTCGGCTTTTTGATTGCCATCATCATAGCCTTTGTGCGATCGCTATTATTCGACCGTATCCAAAATACCCGCGAGTTAAAGCAGCTCACCAAGCTCCCCATTTTGGGTGGTATCCCGCGCTCGGCCGAGAGCGGGAGCGACCGGCTGGTGGTCACCAAAAATTCGCGCTCCAGCATTGCCGAATCTTTTCGGAGCATCCGTACCAATCTTCAATATTTTAGCGAGAATCCGGGCAGTAAGAGCATATTGCTCACATCGCTTTATCCCGGCGAAGGTAAAACCTTTTGCAGTATCAATACAGCCGCCATCATAGCCAGTGCCAATAAGAAAGTGCTCATCCTTGATTTTGACATGCATAAGCCGAAGGTGCATCAATCGCTAGAGCTGAAGAACGAAGTGGGGCTATCGACTTTTATCGTAGGGCGGAATACGCTCGATGAAGTGCTGCAGCCTACTTCTGTGAACAATATGGACGTAATCACGGCAGGCCCTGTGCCGCCCAATGCATCTGAACTTGTGCTCAGTCCGCGTATCGATGAGCTGCTTGCGGAGCTCAAACTCCGGTATGATTATATCATTATCGATACGCCGCCCATCATGCTTATCTCCGACTCTATGGTGCTCATGCGAAAGGTCGAGATCGGAATGTTTGTGATGAACACCGAGCGTGCCACACGCGCCGGAGTGCGAAATCTGGAAGAAATCGTTCAGACCAGCAAGCTTGATCATACCGCCTTGATCCTTAATAATGTGAAACTGAAACGGTGGAAGTATTATTATGGTCGCTACGGTTATCGATATGGCTATGGCTACGGCTATGGAAAAGGCTACGGTTCTGATGATAGAAAAGACTGATGCAGCGCGATGAAGCGGCAGCCATACCGGATTCCTATTGGGATGAAATCATCGATCCCGACCGCCCAAAGCGCAGGCTGAGCCATAAAGCCATTTGGCCTTATAGGAGTTTGATGTTCCTTCTCGTAAAGCGCGATCTGGCAGCGGTTTATAAGCAGACTTTCTTGGGCCGCTCTGGCTGGTACTCGAAGTGATTATTAAGGTGGCGCTCTATTATTTTGTGTTCGGACAGCTCGCTGCCCTGCCCACAGATGGAGTCCCACCGCTCATGTTCTACCTGGCCGGGCTCACGTTTTGGGAACTCTTTGCGTCTATTTTAAAGCGCAGTTCTAATTCTTTTTGGGTCAACCAACATATCTTTTCGAAGGTATACTTTCCTAGGATGGTAGTGCCTTTGGCAGCCGCGCTCGCCAGCTTTGCGCGGTTTGCCATTCAGTTTACGCTCTTCCTTCTTATTTGGGTTTTTTATTGGGTTCAAGGGCAGGTGGCGCCCACATCCATGTTGCTGGTCATGCCTGTGGCGTTGCTCATTATCACAGCTTTGGCGCTGGGTGCGGGACTCTGTATTGCTTCGCTTACGGTGCGCTTTCGCGATTTTCGTTTTGTGGTCGATACAGGCATTCAGGTGCTCTTTTTTCTCACCCCGGTGGTGTATCCATTGAGTTTGGCTCAAGGCCAAATTTCCACTGTTCTTCAGTTCAACCCAATGGCCGGCCTGATAGAAATCTTAAAATATGGGTTCTTGGGCGCTGGCTCCGTAACCTGGCCCGGACTTATTTATGCGGCGTTACTTGCATTTGTTTTATTAATAATCGGAGTGCGGTTTTATCACCGTGCCGCCAGAAAAGTGGTCGACATCATCTAAATGCAGCCGGCCATTCACATAGAAAATCTCAGTAAAGCCTATCGCGTGGGAGAGCTGGGCGCCTCGCTTTCGCGAAAAAACAAGGATTCCCAGTCGCAGCATTTGGCGATAGATGACGTAAGCTTTCAGGTCAATAAAGGTGAGATACTCGGAATAATCGGAAGCAACGGAGCGGGCAAGTCGACCTTGCTCAAGCTTATCTCACGTATTACCGAAGCCGATTCGGGTACGATCAAAATCAAGGGAAAGGTAGCAAGCATGCTCGAAGTAGGCACCGGGATGCACCCCGATCTTACAGGACGCGAGAATGTGTTTTTGAACGGCGCCATACTCGGGATGTCCAAGGCCGAAATCAGTTCGAAATTTGATGATATCGCGGCCTTCTCTGGCTGCGAAAACTATATTGATACCCCCATAAAACGTTACTCTTCAGGGATGAAGGTTCGGCTGGGTTTTTCGGTCGCCGCCTTCCTTGAGACCGATATCCTAATCATTGATGAAGTGCTGGCCGTGGGCGATGCAGCCTTTCAGGCAAAGGCCGTGGATAAGGTCTTGAGCATTGCCGCCCAAGGCGAAAAAACGATACTCTTCGTAAGCCACAGCATGGCGGCAGTCAAGAGTATTTGCGGGCGCGCCATCCTGCTCGAGGCCGGTAGCATCCTGTTTGATGGCGATGTAGATCAGGCCATTTCAAAATACCTAGGGTATGATCTAGAGAGCCATCCCACCATACGTCAGTACGACATCGAGAAGGCTCCCGGAAACAATGATTTTAAATTGCTCAAAGCCGCTATCACTCCCGAAGGTGGAGACCATCGATGGCTTACCACACAAGACTCCCTTCGCTTGGAGCTTGAAGTGCTGCGCCTTTCGGCAAAAGGTCGTGTAGATCTCACCGTGCAAATACACAGCGCCGAAGGTGTTTTTCTGGCAGCACTTTCTACCGTTCACCTTCCCGAAGATGCCATGCCCGAGCAGAATACGGAAGGTCTGCTGCGATTTACTACCTTTATTCCTGCCAATATTTTGAATGCCCGTACCTACCATTTCTCTATTCTGATTATTCAAAATAAACGGTCGGTTTCCTGTAAATTTGAAAATCTTTTAACGGTCTCCTTCATCGATGCAGCCCGCGACACCGATGCTTGGATGGGAAAAGTAGAAAGCCTGCTCGTACCAAAAATCGACTGGAAGGTCGAATCTCAAAAACCGGAATAATGCCATTTCTCAGCAATGCCGAAATAGAAAAAATAGGGTTTAAATCCTTCGGCTCCCATCTTCAGCTTTCTTCCGACGCCCGGTTTTACAATCCCGGAAATATCAGCCTTGGCAGCCATGTGCGCATAGACGATTTCACCATCATTTCTGCCGGCGCCGGCGGCATTTCCATCGGCAGCTACGTACATATCGCCTGCCACTGTGGCCTTATGGGCGCCGCCGAGATCGTGATGGAAGATTTCACCGGACTCTCATCACGGGTTTTTATCTACTCATCATCAGATAATTACAGTGGTATAGCGATGACCAATCCCACGGTGCCACCCGAGTATACCGATGTGATCTCCGAAAAAGTTTTTCTCGGCAAGCATGTGATCGTCGGCACTTGCTCCAGCATCATGCCGGGGGTAAGCATTGGCGAAGGCTCGGCCATAGGCGGCCATTCTTTTGTAAACCATAATATCCGTGATGGGGTGATCGCCACAGGCAATCCTTGTCGGAAGATCAAGCGAAGGAAGAATTTGATTTTTGATTTGGAAAAGAGTTTTCTGAGCTCAAACAAGGTAGATTAAGTGTCAAATTGCAATTCTAATGCTTACGACAATTTGATTAAATGAAAGTGAATTAAGCAATCAAAAAGTTAGGTTGTATTAATTTCACTTATTAATCTAGATTTATTTTTTTTATGTCTTCGGGAAGCGTAAATTCATAAAAAAAAACCATGGAAAAATTACCCTTTACACAAGCTAACGTTGACAAGAAAATTAGTGAGATCAAGTCTAAGAGTGAAACTGAAAGAAGAACTATTTCTGACTCTGTTAAGTCTACTGTGAGAGCGTGGCTTTTGCAAAATTTTGAATTCAATTCGGAGTATGAAAGAAGACTTGGTATGTGGCCTCAGTCAATGAGGGAAGAGTCTGGTTTTATGATGGGTACTGTTCTTCTTTATGATGAATGGACGCTGAAAGTCCAGATAACTGATACTCCCGTTCCGGCTCAAGGGAAGACTAAGCACGAAGCATCTGTAAGTGGCGAATGGAACCTATACGGTGAAAGGAGTTTACAAATTAGCTTGGTAATGTCAAGTATTATGAAGGGTGCGGGTCAATGGGCTCGCACCCTTACGTATTTTGGTGTTTTTATAGCATTGTGCATCATTGCGTCTGTTGATAATTTGTATGCTCAGAACACCTTATTATGGAAGGTGGATCACCCAGATTATCTTCCAACATCTTACCTTTTAGGGACATTTCATGTTATGGGAAACTCATTTATTGATTCGATCCCTGAAATCGAACGATCCCTCAATCGGTCAGATTTAGCCGTATTTGAAACCCTGGAAGGGGTGGAAACTACGCGCGATTTACTAAACGCACGGGAAGAAGATTTCAGCTATCGAGAATCGTTCAGCAAAAAAGAGCTTGCTCAATTGGATGAAATCTCGTCAGATTGGAAGGTGCCTATTTCAAAGTTACGACCTGTCGAATTGGGGATGAAGATTGGGAGCGAATATATTATAAAAATGTGTGGAACAGTAAAACCCACTGATAAATGGGATCATTTTGAAACGTATATCTCCCATTTGGCTAAGAAGAACGATATGGATTTGGTCGGATTGGAGTCATTGAAATTTCAAATTGAAGATGTGGTTCGTTACTACAAAGACTCCACATGGGTCGATGTGACGGAATCTATTTCTGAAATGATGAAAGAGATGCGGAAAGTCCGTGCGAAGAGCGATGCGTGTGGGTTCGCTCAAATGTATATGGATTTAGACCTTGACTATCGCTTCGATGAGCCATGTCGGGATGGAAGCACCGTCAAGCCCCGAAATGATCATTGGATGCTTCAACTTCCGGCTATGTTGGCCGAAAACAAGACCTTTGTCGTTGTTGGATTATTCCACCTTTATGGTCAATGCGGATTGATAGTCCAGTTGCGCGATCTAGGGTATGTGGTGGAACCTGTTGAATTGAATTACTAACACTTTCAGTTCTTCGTTTTATTTTGGTCTGTCCATAATATCCGATATCGGCGTTTTACTAGTTCCAAATATCTAAGATCAAGTTATTTCGGCAAGGCAGTCATCCCGCTCGAGCGGGACTCCGTGATGTTCGGAACCTCGTGTGGTCCTTGTGGCTTGATCTAAGTACTTGATATCGAATATTCTTAAATAGAAATCCGGCTCTATTGACAGACTTTAATTAAAGCCAAACCTTCTCCCACCATTTCAACTCCTTCCTAAACTTCTTAAAAAGCGCTATCTCTCCCTTTTTTGGCCGCCGCCAATAGCTCCATAAAGCGCTTCTTGCTCTGTCTTTTGAGATCGGAATATTCGCTGCCAAAGCACTCAAAAAATTTAATTCTTGTGGAATATCGGATCAGCCGCTTCTCCATTTCATCCAGTCCGCTATAGATTCCGTCCCTGTGAACCCGGTAGGCCGACAAGGGTTCCGGGATGTACCCCGCACCGCCAGCGTGCAAGCCCCAGCCTATGATGAACACGTCGGGATTGAGTACCTCGAAAAATGATTTTGGAAATACCTGGGGAAAAGCCTTCCGCCGCATCAGCATTCCATGCATGGTTGGCCCATGGCCCTCAACGATATCGGCCATTTCAAAGGTTTTCGCGGCAGGGTCGAGAACGGATGCTGCCAGTACTTTGCCTTCATGGTCTACTTTAGCGTAGTCGGTATAAGAAAGTCCAAGCTGTGTATTTTGCCCAAGCGCCACTGCCTGCCGTTGCATCTTTTCCCTCCCGATCCAAAAGTCGTCCCCTTCGCAAAAAGCAATAAGATCTCCCCTGGAATGGTTCAAGGCAGCTTCAAAATTTCGCGCCGCTCCGATATTTTCATCTGTTTTGAACACCTTGATCCTTGAATCTTGGCTTGCCATTTCCATCGCTGCGCCCAGCGTGCCATCGGTAGAAGAATCATCAGAAACTATGATCTCAAAATCAAATTCAGTTTCTTGAGCTACCAGCGATGCCAGGCATTCTCCTATGTAGTCTTCTTGGTTATAGCAGAGTACGATTACCGAAACCAGTGGTGCATCCATCCGCTTAATAGGTGATGAGATCAATTATACCTTGCTGCTCGGCCTTCGCTAGATCGTGAAAGAGTGGCAGGCATAGCGCCCTATCGGCCAGCCCTTCGGCGATAGGGCAGGGGGTATAGTTTACGCAATCGAACTGGTCAAGGCTGGGACTGAGGGACAAGGGATCATTCGAATGAATCATTTTTCGCGATCTGAAGTTCTGTTCAACCAAGGCATTTCTTTTAATCGTGCATCAATGCCTAGAAAAGCACAGAGTTTCTCCACCGCTTTAGGATCGGCGATATCAAGCCTTAAGAGCTGATCGCTTCCGCTAAAAAGCGCTTCTACCTTTTTGATATGGTCGCGGTAGGTCATCTTTAAGATGGGGCGGTTATATGGATCATGCTCAGGAGTATTGTAAAGGGAGCGGCTGGCATCCCAGGCAAAACCGGGATAGCGGTATTCGGCTTTCTGCAGGTCTTCTTTGGTAGGCACTTCGCCCGCTCCGAACATCAGCTTGTGAAAACCAGTGATGGAGCGGTACCACTCTTCGGCGCTCGATCGGGTGGTGAGGATATACTTGGCATCCGGAAATGTCCGTCTTAATACTGCTGCTGTTTTTGGCGCACTGAAGGGCAGATCCTGAAAGAAATCGGCAGTGGTGCAAAAATCAAGGATGGGCTGCCAATCATCGCTGGCATATGCTTTCATAAGTAACTCTCCTGTAGCTTGATCGCCAGAGCTATAGCCATGCACTTCCATGAAATGCGCCAAAGATGTGGTGCCGGTTTTATTAAAACCTACACAAAATACTTTCCGGGATCCATACTTCGCTGCTTCTTTCAATGAGAACTATATTTGTTGATCGCTGAGCCCCAAATATCTTGAAAGTTTCTGTAATCATACCTCTTTATAATGCCCAAGCCTATGTTGAGCGCGCCATTGCGTCGGCACTGGCGCAGCCCGAAGTGGTAGAATGTATCGTAGTGGATGATGGTAGTAGCGACGAAGGCCTGAAAATCTCCAAGTCCATTGCCGCCACTGATCGGCGGGTCTTGGTTTTTCAGCATAAAAATGGTAGAAATCTCGGAGCCAGCATTTCCCGAAACCGCGGCATGATGGAAGCCAATGGCGATTATATCGCCTTTCTCGACGCCGACGATTATTATTTGGAGCATCGATTCAAAGAAACGGCGCAGGTATTCAAAAAGCACGGCGATGCGGCTGGGGTTTATGAAGGTTTGGCAACAGAAGCTTGGGATGGAAGCGTTCCCGATAAGCATTTTACGATGATCACTGAGCAGGTATGCCCCGAAGATTTATTTCTCGCTGCCGCACCTTTTGGCAAATGCGGACACATAAGTCTAGTCGGCCTTACCATAAAGTTTAAAGCGATCAAAATGGCCGGTGCTTTCAATCCCAAATTACGCCTTGCACAAGATACCGAATGGCTTGCTAAACTCGCTCTGACCTGCAGGCTCTATCCTGGAATTCTCGATGCGGCAGTGGCTATCAGGACTGTGCACCCGGGCAATAGTACAAATAATAAAGAGCTCCTGCGGTCACAACGTGTTGAAATGTGCTTTTCACTTCTGCAATATGCAGTAGATCAAAAACATGGCCAACAGATCCGCGAAGCCATCTGCAATGTATTGGTCAAGTATTATTTTGATAATAATTTGCATTCTCCCAGGTCGAAACTTCATGTCAAAGCAGGCGATCTGCTATTTCTCGCCCGGATGAGAATGATAGATTCTACGGTATTTGGGTTTCCGAGGGTTGACTATTTCATGCGGCTTGTGCTTCGTTTGCCTATTTCGCAGGAGTTTAACTTTTATCAATAGCTTTGCAGGCTTAAATTTTAGCCGAAAGGCGGAACTTTATGAGCCGAGCAGGTGGCGAGATAGTCAGTATCATTATTCCCAACTTCAACAAAGGAAAATTTGTGGAAGAGACGGTGGGCTGCATATTGGCGCAAACATCGCCAGATTGGGAGCTTATTTTTATTGACGATGGCTCTACCGACCCTAGTTTTGAATGGGCCAAGGCTGCCGCCAAAAATGACGAGCGTTGCGTTTTTCTGAAAAACACCTCTGGGATAAAAGGTGCAAATGCCGCCCGGAACCAAGGAATAGAAATGGCGCGAGGCAAATACATCCTGTTTTTGGACAGCGATGACCTCTTGGCAAAGGATAGCATCGAGAACCGGTTGAAAGATTTTTCGAGATACCCCAACAATGCGCTATTGATCTATCCGACGGGTGTTTTTTTTGACACCGTGGGCGATTCCGACCTGATTTGCAATATCCCGAATGAAAAGTCCTTCCTGCACCGATTTTTGGAGCGCGATATCACTTGGTTGATCTCAGGCCCGATCTGGAAAAAAGAAACCCTTGAAAAACTCAATGGATTTGACCTAAGGCTTCAGAGCCAGCAAGATTACGATCTGCACGTTCGGGCGTTGATAGCCGGTTTTGACTTCAAATATTTTCATCAAGAGCCCGATGCGCATTACCGCAGAAACGTAGGCAGCATTCCGCGGATAGAATCGCAGTCGGTGGTACATTTCGAGCAGCGATTTGAGATGATACTGCGCCACCATGCCTTGCTGAAGGAAGCGGGAAAACTGGGAGCCACTGAAAAACGGCTCTTGGCCACCTACCTGCTCGACATCGCCCAAATGATGCGTTGGCATAAAGTGAAACTCGGCAGGGAATCGAAGACCCGCGCCGATGTGATATGGAGCAAGGCACTATCGCTGGAGCTAGTGGACAGGGCAGATTTTAAAATTGGGCAGAAGTACATCAACTTCAAGCATCAGATGCTCTTTAATCGATTCCCGAAATGGCAGGCCAAGAAAGAAGAAAGCTACCGCCAAAAATTGGGATCCCTTATTTTTGAACCGAGCCTTACCTATTGCCAAGTCAGACTGAGCGATTATGAAAGCTGAGCACCACATCCTTTTCATTTCGTCATGGTACCCTAAGGTTTCGGGCTCTGCGGGCACCTTTGTAGAGATGCACCTGCTGGCGCTGCAATCCCGCGGTTGCAAATGTGCCATGCTCCTCAATGGCGAAGTGACCCTCGGAAATTATATTTCATTTGGCCTTGACCCTAAAAAACTGCTTGACTACCGGCGCGACGCCAAGGTGACCTTCATCGATAACCTTACCGTGCATAAAACGCCGCTTAGGTTTTCCAAAAACCCCATTGAGAAGCGCAGAAAAAACATCCTTGAAAATACCGAAAAGGCAATCCGTGCGTATATCAATCGGGAAGGCAGGCCCGACCTTATTTTTCATCATGGCATTTTCGATTATTGCTACCTGAGCAGCTTTGTCGCCCGCACCTTCGATTTGCCCATCTGGTATATGGAAAACTCGCCAAACCTTACCCCCACCCATCTTCCCTGTGCCAATCCCTTTGATAGCCAAGATGATCAAAAGGACTTCGTGCGCAATGCCGAAAGGAGAATGGCAGTGACCGAGGCATACGTAAATAAGATGAGTGAACTATTTGGGGTACCCTACGAGCTATGCCCCAATGTGGTGACCGATGATTTTTTTATTGATCCCGATCAAGTAGAGCGGCCGTCTGGCTATTTCCAGTTCATAAATGTGGCCATACTCAGCGGGCGCAAGAATCAAAGTCTGATTTTAAAAGCATTTGCCAAATCATTCAAGGGCAATTCAAAATTTCGATTGACCATAGCGGGTGACGAACCATTGCTGGGAGCACTGCAGGCCGAATCAAAAGCATTGGGCATTGCCGATCAAGTGACCATCTTGGGCTTCCAATCCCGTGAGCGCATCGTGCAGCTGCTTGACGCTTCGCACTGCTTCGTGCTCAGCTCCCGCGCCGAGACCTTTGGGGTAGTGCTGGTCGAAGCGCTCGCCCGCGGCCTCCCGCTGCTCTCTACCCGCATAGCCGGGCCTGAAGAGACTGTAGATGCGACCAATGGCCTGCTCGTAGAACCCGATAATTCTACTCAATTGGCAGAAGCCATGCTCGAAGTATTCCAAACCTACGGTAATTTCGATCCAAAAGAACTCATCCGTGGCGCCAAAAAAAGATTCGGTCCCGATGCGGTAAAAAACGCGCTTTTTCATGAAATCAGAACGGTCTAAATTCGGGCTTTCGCCAAAGGAAGAGCTGTTGGTAATGCCCGATGGAGCGACCACCGTCGCGTATGGGATGCGCGGGCTCAACTGGAAAGGGAAGATCGGCTACCGCTGGTCGATGATACAATACCGCGCACGGCTCGACCGGTTTTACAAGGAAGCGCTGGCACAGAAGGAATGCTATTACGGCCCTTTCAAAGGAGAATTTGGCCATTTCTTGCTCCATAACCTTCCATTCTTAGTCCATTTGCACCAATGCGGTGTTGAGATTCATTATTGTGGGATGGAGCTGCACCGACCATTTCTGGTAGACAGCGCGGGGGCTTCGATCATTGCGGAGTGGTATCCGCTGCGCGACTTTTTTGCCGAGAGCAAGCCCAACTGCAACGAGACGGTATTGCCCGCCGATGTAAGTCTCAAGGTCGATGAATTTAAAGCAAGGGCATTGGCATCTGGTGCTCCCTTCCTTGATATCGCCGAGAAAGATCTGTACTGGTTCATGTTCAGAAATTGGCAGCTCGATGGCAAGCAGGGCAGCTATAATCTCGCGTCCGTTTACGGAAATGGCAAGAATAGTTCCTGCGTAATTTTTCCTAGAAAGAAAGGGGCGGAGAGCACGCCCAATAATGGTGGGCCATGGGATTATTCGGCGGTGGCAAGGGCAGTGGCTCCTTATTTCAAGAAGGTGTACTTCGTGGGGCATCCTTCGCTCAGCGCGTCTATTGCCAGCGAGGGCGATATCGAATTTAAAGTATCTGAAAATAATGCCGATACACTGCGGTATTGCGCCGAAGCATCGCTGATCATCACGCAGCACTCGGGGGCAGTCCACATCGGTTCGTACGTTGATACGCCTGTGCTTTTGATCTTCAAAGGCACTCCGCCCATCAAGGGGCTCATCGATACGATCAGGTTTCGTAAAAATTTGAAAGTCGATGCTTTGAGCTATGTCTTTAGTTTGCCCGAAATTGAGAACTTTGTCAGCTCCCTGATGGAATAGATGCAAAGCGATTTTCTTTTTTTAATTCCACTTACGCCCCCCGAGATGCTCGATCCGATGCGAAAAGCGCTCCGAACTTTTTGCTTCAGTCAGCTCAGCGCTTTGCAGGCATCCGCTCAGGTGTGGCTCATTGGTGATATAGATAGGGTGCCACAAGGATTTGAGAATATAAGGACCGAAGGCCGCACGAAAGAAGATAAACTCTGGGAAGTGGGCGAGCGCTTGGCCGACATGAAATCTGCTCCGGCCAAATACTTGGTGCGGCTTGATGACGATGACCTGATCAATCCTAAAGTTTTTGACGCGTTGGCGGCGCAAGACTTTGATTGCTGCACAGATAGGGAGCATTGGTTTTACGAAGTTTCTACTGCCCTTACGGGAAATCAATACCGACCGTGGTTTCCCAATACCTGCATACACGCCTTTAAGCACGGTATGGCGCGGGTGCCGGCCATGGGAGGCTCTGCAAAGGCAGGAGACCAAAATTATCTTTTCGCCTGCGATCACAGCAAGGCTTGGCAGGCCTACTACAGAGATAAGGATGTGCAGTACTCCATTGGCGGTAAGCCAAACTACCTGCGCATCATCAATAAAAACAGCATTACGGCTCAGAATGCCAAGGAGAATAGCGAATCGGCCTACCAGACTTATCTGCATTCTTTCGGCTCTTGGAAAGCCGATTTTCCACTTGAAGCTTCGCTAAAAGAGAAATTAATAGACCTTTGGCGGGCTCAGGGCAATGAAATAACCGAGTATAAACAACCCAAACCGAGTTTGATCAAGAAATTCAAAAACTTGATGAATAGATAATTATGGCTGATTTAATAGCAGAAATAGAATCTTTTACCGCACAGATCAAAGACCTGAAGGTCTGCGTGATCGGAGAGACCATCATCGATGAATTTATAGAAGTGGAGTACGAGGGGCAGAGCATGAAATCTTTTTGCCCAGTATTTAGGTATGCCGGCGATGCAGGGCCGAGAGAGCGACAGATGGGCGGAGCCGCAGCGGTGGCCAGCCACCTAAAAGACTTTGTGGCTTCGGTAGATCTGATCAGTAATAGAGAAGGCGAAATCGTTAAGACCAGGCTCATCGATAAGGATGATCATAAGAAGCACGTAGAAATAAATAAGTTTGAATCACATAAGTTTGGCGCGGTCAGCGTCGATAGTGAAAAATATGATGTGGTGATCGTTGCTGATTTTGGCCACGGATTTTGCGATGAGCTCACCATAGATGGTAAGTATCACTTTATGACACAGACCAATAGCAATAATTTTGGCTACAACCGGATGTCGAAATGGAAAGCTTTCGCTAAAAAAAGTGCCTGTATGGATTTGCGCGAAGCAAGCCTACAGGTCAATCTTAAGACCGACTTTAGCGAAAAAGGCGCCATACCCAACTTATTCAATTACGAGCTAGATGCCGATAAGCTTTTCCTGACCTTAGGACGCAGTGGTTCAGTGTATTACGATGGATCCAATTACGTACATCAACCCATGTACGAAGCGCCAGTGGTAGATACCATCGGTGCCGGCGATACTTTTTACGCTTTTGCAGCTTTGGCGGCAGAAATTACCTTTGCCGATATAAACCATATTATGTTGGTGCCTTCTCTGGCCGCCAGCTTATCCTGCACCTGGTTATGCAATCAGGAAGCCGTAACCAAAGAAAAATTGCTTGCACATGCAGCTCGATTCCTATCATAAAGCCTTCAGCGGCTACTTTGAGTCTACCGAACTTAGGGCCGGCATGGCTCGGGCAACGTCGATTTTAAGCGCGGCCACACGTATTTTCTTCATTGGCAATGGGGGCAGCAACGCCATCTGCAGCCACATGATGGAAGACTATATGAAGATAGCTGGAAAGCAGACCCTGAGCTTTTCAGATCCGGCGCTTATCACTTGTTTTGCCAATGATTACGGCTACCAAAACGCGCTTGCCAAATGGATAGAATTCAATTTTCAAACCGGCGATGTACTGGTAGCCATCAGCTCTTCGGGCGAGTCGGAGAATATAATAAATGCCGTTTTGGAGCACCAAAATAAAGGCGGTAAAGTGATTACGCTGAGTGGTTTTACTGCCGATAATACCCTTTCCCGAAAAGGAGACGTAAACATGGTGACGCCCGAAAAGAACTATGGAATCGTCGAGTGCTTCCATCAAGTGATTTTACACGCTATACTGGACGATATCGCATGCTGATCAAAAAGGTTTTCATAACCGGGGTAGCCGGATTCATAGGCAGCAACCTACTTGATTATCTCATCGATAACACCGGCTGGCAGGTGGTGGGCATTGATAATCTGAGCACTGGCACACGCGATAATATCGCACACCATCTCGGAAATCCGCGCTTTGAGTTTATCGAACAATCACTCTTCGATATCGATTCCCTAAAAGTATACGACCGTATATTTCACCTCGCCGCGCTTCCGCGGATACAGCCAAGCTTTGAATATGTGAACGAGCATATCAAGGCCAATCTTTCCAGCGCCATGCACCTCGTGGAAATCATGATTGCTGAAAATCATTTTCCGCGGCTTATCAATAGCTCATCGAGCGCGATATACGGTACACCAAAAAATATCCCTACCCCGGAAGATGAGCCAATCGACTGCCTCAGTCCGTACGCTTTTCAGAAATACGAAGTGGAGAAATATTTTGAATTGCTCGAAAGCCGCTATCCATTGGACTACGTAAACCTGCGCTACTTCAATCCTTACGGGCCGCGCAGTTTTAATCCTGCCAATCGGTTCAGCGCTTATAGCTCAGTAGTAGGTATATTTCTCAATCTCCGGGAGAATGGGGAGACCCTACATATCACCGGCGACGGATCGCAGCAGCGCGACTTCGTACATGTGGGAGATTTGGCCAAGGCCAACTATCTGGCAGCCATACATCCCGAAAAGTTAAATACGGCCTTCAATATCGGTCATGCCCATACCATGTCGGTCTTGAATCTTGCAAAACTGATATCATCTGACTTCGACTTCATACCCAAGCGCGAGGGGGAAGCCGACATTACCTATGCCGACGTGCAGAAGGCAAAAGATGTATTGGGCTGGAGCCCAAGTCACAAACTGGAATCTTACATCAAAGAAACCATTAAATGATCAAGGGTTTTGCATGTGGCGTTTTCGATCTTTTCCATCCCGGCCATGTGCTGATGCTTGAAGCTTGCGCCAAAAACTGCGATCATCTTACCGTAGCCATAAACAGGGCAGAAGCTATAGACCCTGCTATAAATCCCGGCAAGCGAAAGCCATTGTTCACTGTCGAAGAGCGCGAGATGATGGTGGCATCCAATAGATATGTGGATGAAGTGCTCTTTTATAATTCGGAAGCTGAGCTCACGCAAATTATGCAATCGGGTGGTTTTCAAGTCCGTTTCTTGGGTGATGACTACCGCGGTAAGCCCATCACTGCGCCCGAGGCCATCAAAGAGATTTTTTATCTAGACCGCAGCCACGGCTATAGCACCACCGCCCTTGTGGAGCGTATTAAGTCATGGCTTTCAAGAGCTTGAGATTTGGGGACGGAGCGCATATTGATTGTTTCTCATGTTTTTCCACCTCGGGCAGGAATCGGTGGAAGGCGCTGGGCGAAGTTTGCCAAATATCTCCACCGCAGCGGAGCCAAGGTTAGGGTGCTCTGTGCCGACTTGCCCATTTCACGTCCGAGTGCCTGGTCGGCCGATGTGAGCGGGATCGATGTGCAGACCTACCCACATCGCTTTCCACGTATCTTGCTCGGGCGGCCACGCTCAGTTCTTGCAAAACTCCGGTATAGACTGGCTCTGGCTTACGCCAAAATAAGGAGCAAAGGAACACCCTACGACCGCGGCTTCATGGATAGATGGGTGTATCAAGCTGCGCTGGAGCAGGCTATCCGAGCATTTTCACCCCATGCGGTCATCATAAGCGGTGGCCCGTTTTCGCTCCTTTACAATGCGCTTCCCCTGGTAAAAAAACACCCGGAAGTCATATTTATCGGCGATTTTCGTGATCCTTGGAGCTGGGCGCTGATCTATGGCTACGATACCTTGCGTGGATCTCGAAAAAGGTTTGAAGAAAAGATGGAAGGCAGGGTGGTCGAAAAGTTCTCCATGCTTCTCTCACCATCTGAAGAGATCTCCAAAACCCTGACGGAAAAATATCCTGATTATCAATCGAAAATATCAACCCTTCCACATGCCTACGATCTGGATGACATCATACCAAGGAGCGAAAAAAATGATTCCCAAAATAAGATCAGTATCATTTATGGCGGAACGATCTACGATAATGTGGTCGACCATTTGAGAATACTTTCAGACTTCGTGGCCGTAAATTCCGAGAAGGTTCAATTGAATATTTATTCTAATGATCATCCTGAAGATCAGGAATTTAAGTCCGTTTATTTCCATCATACGATTGGCTCAAAACAGTTTTTTGAAAAAGTGGCCACTGCCGATTGGCAGTTGCTGCTCATACCCATCCAAGTGAAAGATGATGTGCTTACCAAACTATTTGAGCTCGCAGCCACAGGGGTACCCATCCTCATGATGGGGCATCGCGGCAGGCTATCAGAATTTGTCGAGAAGAATAAAATTGGCTTCTTTGCAGAGTCTGCGGCCGATCTGAAAGAACATCTTTTCTCGGGATTTGATTTTTCGACCGATTTAGATTGGCTGGAGCAAAGAAGGTATGACAGAATCACCGACCAATTAATGACGAAAATAAAATCAGAACTAAGTGCCGATGCTGCCGCATAAAATATTGATCGTAGTGGGCACGCGACCCAATTTCATTAAGGTAACGCAGTTTAAAAAGGTAGCGGCAGGGTTTGAAAACCTGTCTGTAGAGATCGTTCATACCGGGCAGCATTACGATGAGAAAATGGCTCAGGTATTCTTTGACCAGTTTGGGTTAAGCCCCGATCATACCTTGACTTGTGATCCCGGCCATCCTGCCGCGCAGATCGCCGAGATGATCACCAAACTGAGCACCCTTATCCAAGCGCAGCAGCCCAAAATGGTAATCGTGGTGGGCGATGTAAATTCAACTTTGGCCGCAGCCATCGCCACCAATAAATCTCAAGTGGCCATGGCGCATCTTGAAAGCGGCCTGCGCAGTTTTGATACCGCCATGCCCGAAGAGCATAATAGATTGGTGGCCGATGCCTTGGCCGGTCTCCACTTTATCACCGAAGATTCTGGCCTGCGAAATCTGCGCGCAGAAGGCAAGGCCGAGCGCGGGCTGGCACTAGTAGGCAATACCATGATAGACACGCTCCTGGCTTATATGCAGCAGATAGAAGCCTCTAGAGTGCTCGGTGAATACGGAATAAATGAAAATAATTTTGCGCTCGTCACCATCCATCGTCCATCTAATGTAGATAGCGCCGAAGGTTTGGATACTATGCTGCGCATTTTGGAAGAAGTGTCGGCGCATACATCGATCGTCTTTCCCATGCATCCCCGCACTCGGCCGGATCGCCAAGTTTAATCTCGATGACCGTCTCGCGGCCATCGATGGGCTAAAGCTCACTGCGCCGCTCAGCTATTTTGATTTTCAAAAGCTGGTGCACATGTCCAGATTCGTGCTTACCGATTCGGGTGGTATCCAAGAAGAAACTACTTTTTTGCGGAAGCCATGCCTTACCTTACGGCCAAATACCGAGCGGCCAAGTACGATAGAAATTGGTACCAATGCGCTGATCCCATTTAACGCCGAAGCCGTGGCCAAGGCGGTGACCGAAATAATGGAAGGCCGCTGGAAGTCAGGTTCCGTTCCACCCCTTTGGGATGGCCACGCGACCCGCAGGGTATTGCTGCGGATTGAAGAATTTTTTGAAACCGGCACTTAGATGAAGATTCTTTACTACTCCCCCCATCCTCAGCTGAGACTTGATGCCCCCACAGGCTACGGCACGCACATGCGCGAGATGATCGCAGCTTGGCGCAAGGCTGGTCACGAAGTGCAAACCCTTATAGCGGGCGATGGTGAGGTAAGCGCGAGTGGCGGCGCAGAGCAGAAAGGCCGTTTTAGAAGTTTTAAGCGATTTATTCCAAAGATGATCTGGGAGACCCTGCGCGACCTGGCCATCATGCGGTTCGACCGCCAGCAGGCCAAGGCGCTGGAAGCCAAGATTTTGAGCTTTGCTCCCGTCATGGTCTATGAGCGCGTGGCCTATCTGCAAGATTCGGGTGCGATGGTCTGCGCAAGGTTCGAAGTAAGACATATTGCAGAAGTAAATGCCCCGTATCCGCAGGAGCGTGTAGCCTTTTCAGGAAATTCATTTCTGCTCGGCCGTGCGAAGGAAGCGGAGCGTTCCATATTCGGTAAAGCCGATGCCGTATCGGTTGTCAGCTCAGCACTAAAGGATCATTTTACTGCGCTTTATCCATTTGCCGAAAGGCGTATACATGTGGTGCCCAATGCGGTAAACCCGGCCTACCTGGATATAAAAGAAGGCGAGCCCGATGCGCTGCGCGAACAGTATGGTTTTGGCGGAAGCCTAGTGATCGGTTTCGTGGGCAGCATATTTCCCTATCACGGCGTCGACCTGCTTATCAGGGCATTTGCGGACTTGGGAGGGTCGGGAAATGCCAAGCTGCTCATTGTGGGCGGCGGTTCTATCCTTCCCGATCTTAAAGCGCTGGCGCAATCCCTAAAAGTGCTCCCCCATATTGTGTTTACGGAGAGCATTCCTTTTCGCGAAGTATATCCTCATATTGCGGCCATGGATATATGCTGTATGCCAAAGACCAATTGGTATTGCTCGCCGATCAAGGTATTTGAATATGCCCTGCTTACGAAGCCGGTAATAGCGCCCGATGTAGTGCCGATGCACGATGTGATGGCTGGCGATGAAGGCATTTTGGTGTACCCTACGGTCGAATCCTTAAAAGCGGCGCTCGCCCAGTTAATCGAAGATAAGGCGCTGCGCGATCGCATCGCTAAAAATTGGAATACCAAAGTGCTGCGCGAATTCACGTGGGATGCCGCAGCCCAAAAAACGCTCGATCTATGCACATAGCGCTTCTCACCGATGGAATTACACCCTACGTCACTGGCGGGATGCAGCGGCACTCCTACCATCTGGCGCGCCAACTGCTGCAGCGTGGCATCCGGCTTACCTTGGTGCATGCTGTAGCTGCCGATGCGGTGATCCCTTCAGAAGATGAAGTGGCCAAGCTGCTAGATGCCCCCACAGGAAAATTGAAGGTTATGGGTTTTCACTTTCCGAAAAGCAATTCCTTTCCCGGACATTATGTGCGCGATTCTTACCGGCTTTCGGTCGAGATTTATGAGTCGATGGTTGATGAGTGGCAGCATTTTGATTTTATTTACGCCAAGGGATTTATGGCCTGGGCACTCCTAGAAAAAAAGAAGAAAGGCGTACATACTGCTCCCGTAGGGGTGAAATTTCACGGCTACGAGATGTTTCAAAAAACCAAAAACTTCAGGTCACGGCTGGAGCAATACCTGCTTAGGCCGCCGGTGACGTTCATCAATAGAAATGCCAACATGGTATTTTCGTATGGCGGTAGGATCACTAAAATTATTGAAAACACCGGCGTGAATCCCGACCGGATCATTGAGATCGGTTCGGGAATAGATGAGTCGTGGCTGGCCGACATGCCTAAGCCACAAGATGGTAAACGAAAATTTCTATTCATCGGCCGAGACGAAAAGCGCAAAGGAATCAAAGACCTTATGGATTGCTCCATTGTATTTGCCGATACAGCTTCGGAGCTTCACTGGGTAGGGCCGCTGGCCACACAGGGTCAAAAGGACGCCGGCTATAGCGTATACCATGGCGAGGTAAAGGATAGCGATGCCCTGATGTCCATTATCGATACCTGTCAAATACTCGTGGTGCCGAGCCATGCCGAAGGAATGCCAAACGTAATACTGGAAGCGATGGCTCGCGGACTGGCCGTGATAGCGACCGATGTGGGAGCCGTGCCTATGCTCGTAGATAGTGAAAATGGCCGGCGCATACCGCCAGCGCATAAAACCGCCCTTAGCCAAGCCATCAGGGAATTTGCCACCATGGATGCCAGCACACTTTTTAAACTGCGCCAAGGCAGCATAGATCGGGTGCGAAAGAACTACAGGTGGAGCGATGTGGCAGATGAGACGGTCTCGGCCATCAAGCGGTTCACCTTTTCGGAGACCGCCCGAAGCGAAAAGCCTTAAATTCGCCGTTTTACTCAAAAAATGATTGGTTTTCTAGCCAGAAATAAAACTGCTCTACTCCTTTTCGGAATCTGGTTTCTGATCGGCCAGTTCAGCGTGCCAGTTTTTTATCTGATCGGCATAGCCACCATTATTCTGCTCTGGCGGAAGCAGTCTTACTTTGAGTTATTGATCGGTTTCTTTTTTATTTTGATCCTCAGCGATAACCTCTCTGCGGGCACCGACTTTGCGAAGTCTTTCAAGAATATATACATCGTTTTGCTGGCAGCCATTGCGGTTCTAGACCGCCATAACTTTCAGGAGACGGGTTCAATAATGAAGTATTTCTTGCCCTTTATTGCCCTTTCGGCTATATCCCTTGCTTTTTCGCCCTATGTTTTTACCGGTTTTCAGAAGATGCTCTCTTACCTTTTGATCTTATTTGTGGTGCCCCAATTTTTCATGAAGTCTTTACAGGAAAAAGGCCCGAAAATGATCAAGGACATGATCTTTTTTGGTGTTACCCTTATCTTGATTGGGTTCCTGTTGCGATTTATGGATCCAGGAGTGGCGCTGTCCCATGGCGGCAGGTTTAGGGCTGTTTTTGGAAACCCCAATGGACTGGGCATATTCTGTACCCTACTATTTGCACTTACTTTATTAGCGAGAGATTATTTTGGCTCCTTTTTTTCCAAGGCCGATCTTCGCTGGATATTTATACCGATCGCCGCGACACTGCTCATGACGGGTTCACGCACTGCGGTGATCGCGGTGGTTATGCTTTTGGTTTTTGCCCGGGTTTATCGCTTACATCCTGCCATCGGTTTCGTGGCTTTTTTGGCTTTCGTGCTTGCGGCCGAAGTTGTTTCGGCCAATCTGGTTCAGATCGTTAGCGGCTTAGGGCTCTCCGAATTTTTTAGGGTGGAGACCTTGGCAGATGGCTCAGGGCGTTATGTGGCTTGGGAATTTGCTTGGAAAGCCATTCAAGATAATCTATGGCTCGGCCGTGGTTTTGCTTTTGACGAATGGCTCATGGCCAAAAATGAAGATCTGCTCAGCGACCTTGGCCATCAGGGTGGAGTGCATAACACCTATCTCATCATTTGGCTGAATACGGGTCTCATTGGGCTCCTTCTTTTTCTTCGGGGCTATATTCTTCTCTTTCTGAAGGGCTCCAAAAATTCAGGTCTTGCTTTCCCGATTTTCTATATGGTCGCATTCAGTATTTTATTGGAGCCTTGGCTAGCGGCATCGCTCAATCCCTTTACCATCTTACTTTTATGCATGCTCACTATTCTTACCGAGCCCATCTTTCAAAATTACGCGGCTGCTCCAGTCATCCCAGAAGAACTACCCGATGAAGAAAAAGTCTTTGCGTAAGCTTCTGGCGCTGCTCTTGGTGTTCGTGATCATTGAGCTATTGCTGCGCATGGTAGGTTTTGGTGAGCTGCCGATCTATTATTCATCGGCTCATTTTGAATATGCTCTACGGCCATCCCAAGACGTCCATCGTTTTGGCAACCACTTTTATATCAATGAGAAAGGTATGCGCAGCGCAAATCTAGAAGAAGGGGAGTTGCGCATTCTGAAATTTGGCGATTCGGTGCTGAACGGTGGCTTGGCGACAGATCAAGACGATCTGGCCAGCACCCTGCTCGATGAAAAGCTGGGCGGTGCAAATAATGCGGTTCGTGTGCTCAATATTTCTGCCGGAAGTTGGGGCCCTGACAACGCCTTTGCGTGGCTTGAGCAAAATGGAGACTTCGAAGCCCGGGCCATCGTCCTGCTTTTCAGCAGCCATGACTGGCTCGATCTGATGACCTTTCAAGATGTGGTGGGGCATGTAGAATTCTATCCAGAGCGACAGCCTGCGCTAGCCATTACCGATGCTTTTGGCTGGATGCTCAGCCGTTATATTACGGATACCGACTGGTCGGGACTTCCTTCCATTGCAGGTGGGAACCCTGTACAGGCCGATCATAATTTGGGGTGGGATGCTTTCATCGACTACGCCAAGGCCCGCGCCATTCCTTTGATCGTGTATCACCATACTGCGCTGGACGAGATCGGGCAGGGCAGCTGGAGCTCTGAAGGGGTTGCCCTTGAAGCTTTTTTGAGCATGCGAAAAATTAAAACGGTTTCTGGTTTTGATGCCGGTTTTGTAGCGGTAGATTACCGCGATGCCATCCATCCCAATGCGAGTGGTCAGCAAAAAATAGCCGACGCCCTAGAGCCATTTCTCACCGAAATAATAGAAAATGACTGAGGTGAAAAAGATCGTTTTCCTTTATACCGAATTGGCCGGGTACATAAGAAATTGCATGGAGCGGCTTGCTGCCAAAGGAGTGGAAGTCCACGTTTTTTCCTATCCCATCAATGCCGAAGCTCCATTTAGTTTTGATCTGAGCGAAGCCCGCTGCCAGTATTATGCCCGCTTTGATTATCAATATAGCGCCTTGTTGCAGAAAGTGCAATCGCTAAATCCTGCCGCCATCATTTGCAGCGGCTGGATAGACAAGGGATATATCCAGGTTTGCAAAGCTTATAAAGGAACGATTGAAACAGTTTTGGCGCTTGACAGCCAGTGGAATACCAAGCCGAAGACCATCGTTTCGGCTTGGCGCGCCAGATTGCGCTACGCATCTTATTTCAGCTCGGTATGGGTGCCCGGTGCGCCACAGGTTCGTTTTGCCGAAAGGTTAGGCTTCAGCCCCGATCAGATATTCACAGGTTTTTACACCGCCGATACGGAGGCATGGCAAAAATCGAAGGGGTATAAAAATCCAAACGCTTTCAACCATCGTTTTTTATTTGTTGGTCGGTACGTAGATTTTAAAGGGGTGCGCGAGTTATGGGATGCCTTTTCAACCATCGATCGAAAAGATTGGGAGCTGCACTGCATGGGTACGGGATTGCTCTATCATGAGCGCCCCGAGATGGATGGGCTTCGGCATTTTGGATTTCTGCAACCCGATGAACTACAGGCCTTGGCAGCCGATGGCGGAGTGTTTATACTGCCTAGTCACCACGAACCTTGGGGCGTAGTGGTGCAGGAATTTGCCGCTGCTGGCTTTCCGCTTTTATGCACTTCCAATGTCGGCGCGGCCAGCGCTTTTTTGGTGGAAGGGGAGAATGGCTTTCTTTTCAAGGCGGGTCAATCGAAGGAGATAGCAGGGGCTATGAAAAAAATTCTTTCTTTTGATGATCAGCGTTTGAATGTGATGGGAGAAAGAAGCGTAAAATTAGCGTTGAAAATAACGGTTGATAGCTGGGTAGAAACGGCCGTAGGATTTATTGGAAATTAGAGATGAAAAGAATTTTAGTAACGGGTGGAGCCGGATTTATTGCAAGCGAACTTGCCGACAAGCTATCCCTGAATCGGGATTATGAAATAGTGATCGTAGACAATCTCCAAACGGGAGCGAGGGATAAAGTGCCCGCCGGAGCCCATGATAATGTGCAGTTCATCAAGTGTGATGTGAATAGGTTCAAGGACATTTCGCCCGTTTTCTTTACCTATAAGTTCGATTACGTTTTTCATTATGCGGCATTGGTTGGCGTGCAGCGCACCCTCGATAATCCAGTGAAGGTGCTCGATGATATCAATGGAATCAGAAATATTCTCGATTTGAGTAAAAATACCGGTGTGAAGCGCATTTTCTTTTCGAGTAGCTCCGAGGTATACGGAGAGCCGGTAGAGATACCGCAAAATGAAGAAACCACCCCCCTCAACTCAAAGCTTCCCTACGCCATTGTCAAAAATATTGGCGAAGCCTTCCTGCGCTCCTACCATCAGGAGTACGATCTCGACTTTACCATTTTCCGGTTTTTCAACACGTATGGAAAGAAGCAGAGCCCTGATTTTGTAATATCTAAATTTATGCAATCTGCCCTTTCGGGAAATGATATTACCGTATATGGAGATGGTAATCAGACCCGTACCTTTTGCTATATCGATGACAATATCGACGCCTGCATCGGAGCCCTCACTAAGAACGAAGGGGTGAATGATGTGATGAATATTGGCTCCAATGTCGAGATCAGCATTATTGAGCTCGCAAAGCTCATCGTAGAATTGACCGGTTCTAAATCAAAAATCATTCACCTGCCTGCGCTTACCGAGGGCGATATGACGCGCCGAATGCCTGATAATGAGCGGATGATGAAGATATTGGGAAGGGAATTGATCCCCTTGCGAGAAGGTTTGGCACTGCTTCTGGAAAGCCCAAATTTCATACTTCATTAATGTGTGGGATAACCGGTATTTATGGCAAGCTCCCGGTAGATGATGCCCGCCGGCGCATAACCGGAATGAATGCAGCGCTGGCGCATCGCGGCCCCGATGCCAGAGGTATATTCGTAAAAAACCCGATAGTCCTAGGTCACCAGCGCCTGAGCATTCTAGATCTTTCGGCCGATGCCAACCAGCCGATGACCGATCCCACAGGGCGCTACACGCTCGTTTTTAACGGGGAAATCTATAATTTTCGTGAGCTCCGAAAGGGCCTTTCTACCTACGCCTTTACCACCGATGGCGATACCGAAGTGCTGCTCGCCGGATTGATAAAATGGGGTATTCCCTTTTTGCAGGAATGCAATGGAATGTTTGCGTTTGCCTTCTGGGACGCTGAGCGTGAAGAGCTTATTCTGGCGCGCGATCGTATGGGCATCAAGCCTTTATACTATGCCCGCACCGCCATCCACACCATTTTTGGGAGCGAGGTGCGGAGCCTTCTAAAGAGCGGACTTATCCCGGCTTCGCTTAATCGAAATGCCCTCGGAGACTATTTGCGGTATCAAACCGTACATGCTCCGGCGACCATGCTCGACGGGGTTTTTATGCTACCTGCCGGCAATACCCTGCGCATCAATGCCGATGAAGAAGAGTTGAAGGGTTTTTGGAATATGGCCACCGCCATAGAGCCCGGCGTGGGATTCCTTAATTATACCGATACCAAAACATTGGTCCGCGAGAAACTGACCAAAGCGGTGGGGCGCAGGCTCGTCTCCGACGTGCCGATGGGCGCCTTCTTATCAGGGGGCATTGATTCAAGCGCAATTGTGGCCTTAGCTTCAGGCTTAGTCTCCGACCCTTTAAAGACGTTCACCATTTCTTTTCAGGAAGAAGCATTCAGCGAAGCCCGGTTTGCGCGGATCATAGCTGATAAATATCAAACCGATCATACCGAGCTAAAGCTTGACCCTTCTGAAATGCTCCATAGCCTTCCGGTAGCCATCGCTGCGATGGATCATCCCAGCGGCGATGGCATCAATACTTTTGTGGTGTCACGAGCGGCCAAGGAAGCCGGTATTACTGTGGTGCTTTCTGGTTTGGGTGGCGACGAGCTCTTTGCCGGCTATCCGATTTTTAAGCAGGTTCTATCGCTCAGCTCCAAAGGTTGGCTCATGAGTTTTCCCAAGTTTAGCCGCGCCTTTGCCGGCGATTTGCTTCAATGGGCGCGTCCCGGCATTGCCAGTCAAAAAACCAAACAGGTGATCACCGAAGATTATCTCGATCTGGAATATGCGTACCAATACAGCCGTGAAGTGGCAAGCCACACCATTAATAATGAGCTCAGCCCATTCGGTTCGGCTTCCGCCAAAGCAGTATTCGACATCGTGCATGAAGGGGTGGGCTATGGCACTCCGGGATATGCCATGCCGCCGCTCAGCAGAGTGACTTACGCGGAGATGAATACCTATATGCAGAGCGTTCTCCTTCGCGATTCAGATCAAATGGGTATGGCGCACGCCCTCGAAATAAGGGTTCCCTTTCTAGATCACGAACTGGTCTCGACCGCACTCGCCATACCCGACAGGCATAAATTCCCAACCAGTCCGAAGAAACTTTTGGTAGAGAGCATGGGCGATCTGCTTCCGGCCGAGATTGTAAACCGCCCCAAGATGGGCTTTACCTTCCCATGGGATGAATGGATGAAAGGTGAGCTGCGCGAATTTTGCGGCGATCAAATGCTCGGCCTCGCCAGGCATGAGGCCTTTCATGAAAAGGCAGTTTTGAAAAGGTGGGATCATTTCTTGGCTGGCAAGAGGGAAATCTCTTGGTCACGAATTTGGCACCTTTGTATATTGCAGGCCTGGATGAATGAGAATGGAATCGCCTAAGCTTACCGTTTTGATTTTTATTGATTGGTACCTACCTGGTTATAAGGCGGGCGGCCGTATTCGATCTGCTGCCAATATGGTCGGAGCTCTCGGGACAGAAATCGATTTTAAGATCGTCTGTGGAGATAGGGATTACCTTGATAATGAGCCTTATGCAAACGTCGATTACGGTAATTTTCAAAAGATCGGAAAGGCCGATGTGCGCTATCTCTCGCCAGCCGAACAGCGCTACGGGACTGTAAAGCAAATCATGGGTGATCATCCCAACGCACGGCTTTACATCAACGGAATATTCAGCCGCTGCTTTTCCATTTTCCCATTACGGGCTGCGAAGGTTTTGGGTAGGAAAGCCATTATCGCCCCCCGCGGAATGCTGGCACCTGCCGCGCTCCATCTAAAATCGACCAAAAAGAAATTCTACTTGGCCTTCGCCAAAAGCTTGGGATGGTTTTCGAAACCCACGTTTCATGCGACGCATACGCATGAAGCCGGGCATATTCGAAATGGTTTCGGGGAGAAGGCAAACGTATCGGTGATTGCCAATATTCCAAGCTTGCCAGCCGATGAAAAGCGCAGCAACCAGAAACGCAAAGATCAGCTTAACCTGCTGTGCGTAGGTAGAATAGCACCTGAGAAAAATATCCGTTTCGCATTGGAATGCCTTTCTGAAATAGAACAAAGGTATTCGGTAAAAGCCGTATTTATTGGTCCGGTCTACAATCAGGCATATTTTGGAGAATGCAAAAAAGTTGCAGCTGCCCTGCCGGCGAATATCAATGTTGAGTTTAGTGGTGCAATGGAGCCCTATCTTATTTCCAAAAAATACCTTCAGGCCGATCTTTTCTTCTTGCCTACGCTCGGCGAAAATTATGGCCATGCCATTGTTGAAGCTTTATTGGCAGGGGTACCGGTGCTCATCTCCGATCAGACTCCGTGGAAAAATCTACGTGCCATCGGCGCTGGACTCGAAATTGAGCTCAGTCGGAAACCGGCTTTTGTTGACTATTTAAATAATATGGCATCGCTTGACGAAGCTGCCTACCAACGAGAATTTTCGCTTTTGCCTGAAAAGGCGGCAAAACTGGTAGATTTGGGGCAAATAAAAAACCAATACAAGAACCTGTTTAATGAACAAGGTTGACTTAAGTAGCTATAATAACGAACATTATAATCCCGGAAATCCGGTCAAAAGGATGCTGTGGTATGCGGTAAGCCTGCTTGTATTCCAGAGCTATCTATTTCCGGGCTCGACGCTTAAGCAATTGATCCTGAGAATTTTTGGAGCACGCTTGGGCTCTGGGGTAATCATTAAACCTTCGGTGCTGATTAAGTATCCGTGGTTTCTGGAGATAGGCGCACATAGCTGGATCGGCGAGAAGGCATGGATCGATAATTTGACCATGGTGAAAATTGGCAGCCATGTTTGTCTCTCGCAAGGCGCCATGTTGCTCACGGGAAACCATGATTATAAAAAATCTGGTTTCGATCTGGAAGTACAGCCCATTACACTCGGAGATGGTGTGTGGATCGGTGCTCGGGCGGTCGTTTGTCCGGGGGTGGTATGTAAGAGTCATGCTGTGCTGGGCGTCGGTTCTGTTGCCACCAAAGAATTGAAGGAATATACGATCTACGCAGGCCATCCGGCGGTAGAGATAAGAGCGCGATCTATTTCATGAAAATAAGTGTAATCACGGTCTGCTATAACGCCATCGATACGATCGAAGAAACCCTTCAATCTGTGATCGGACAAGACTATTCCGATTTGGAATACATCGTGGTTGATGGTGCTTCTATAGATGGGACTCTAGCTCTTCTTGAGCGGTACGAAGGCAAGTTAAGCCGCTTACTATCTGAGAAAGATACGGGGGTCTATGATGCGATGAACAAAGGAATCGCCCTTGCTACGGGCGATGTGGTAGCCATCTTGAATGGTGATGATGTGTATGCATCTGCACAAGTTTTGAGCAGGGTGGCATCCCAATTTATAGCTTCGGGCTCGGATACCTGCTATGGTGACTTGCAGTACGTAGATCGATTCAACTCAGATCGCGTCATCCGCCATTGGATTTCGGGGGTATATGATCGGTCGGAATTTCTAAGAGGTTGGATGCCGCCCCATCCCGCATTTTTTGCGAAAGCAAGGCTATACCAAGATTTCGGTAGCTTCAATCTCGATTTTAAAACCAGCGCCGATTACGAACTGATGCTCCGCTTCTTAATGCTGCAAAAGGCTACTGCCAGCTACATCCCAGAAGTATTGGTGAGAATGAAAATGGGCGGACAGAGTAATAATTCGCTGAAAAACAGGGTCAAGGCCAACCGGGAAGATCGGAAAGCATGGATCGTGAATGGCCTGAAACCCAAGTCTTATACTTTTTGGCTGAAGCCACTTCGCAAACTAAAACAATTCAGAAAGGGGAACGCTTAAGTCTTTTGGCTTAGAGAAGCACAAGACTTTAGAATGGCTGGCCGGGAGCAAGCCATTGCACCCTATAAAAGTAGAACAGCGTAGGTCTAGAATTTCGCGCGGCTCTTTCTTCTTCGGCGCTTGTTCTTCTTGATTCGCTTGCTATAACGCTTTTTGTAGAAGCTACTTTTGCCCTTGATCACATAGCTATAGCTCACTTGAGAAAAAAGGTAGCCATCATTATTGGTTGGGTCGCCGCGCTTCTCGCCAGGCGCAAAACTACCCGCATTCGGTACGTCCTGTCCGTTGGCCATAGCATTGGCCTGTGCTTGTGAAAGTGATTCTGCGTCGGTGCGATTTGAAAGCTCCCAAGCCAATTGATTCTCATCTTGCGAAATCGCGTCACGCTCTGCGTAGGTGGTACTTACATCATCCAGATAATCGGTGAAAGTGGTGCGGTAGCCAATCTCAAAACCGAAGCGATGAATTTTTTTATGGGTGAAATACAGTCCAAGCCCGGCCGGGAGCGTAAACTGCCAAAGGCCATATTCAACGCCTTCTGTCATAAGGGGTTGTAGATCGACCTTATCATCATTGAATGCACCTAGAGGACCGATATAACGCGTCTTGGGGTTATGCTTCATGACTCCTGCGCCCACAAAGCCGTACATCCTGAAATCGGGGTTATAATATCCTTTACCGCCTACATCATTATCGTAAAATATGGTGAGCTCCATGCGGCCTGTGAGCTCAAAAATATTGTTGTCAAAGCTTAGGTTTCGAGCCACCCGCGCAGGATTTTCCGAATTATAGTCATTGCCACTTATCTTTCCATAGTTGAAACCCACATTCACCGCGAGCTGGGGAGAGATTTTATACCGGCCGAATGCCCCGACGGTGTATTGGGTGCGGTTTAACTTCATGTCAAACACGAAGTCGCGCCGTGTACCTTCCTGCCCGCCTATTTCGCCCAAATAGTTGGCGGCACCCACATTTACTCCAAAATCCCAGCGATATTGGCCTACCGACGCAAGGCTGAACACGCTGAATAGGAGAAGGATAAAAAACTGCTTATTTGGCATAGCCGCAAATATAGCATTTAAGAATAATCTAAACGCTGCAAATTCGCCCGCATATCGGGTGGTTACAAACTGCAATGGTTCAATATATTTGTTCCTTAGCGATAATGTAAGCTGAGACCCATGACACAACCTAATCCTATCACAACCTTGCTCCGTATCAAATATCCCATCATTCAGGCCGGAATGGTTTGGTGCAGCGGCTGGCGGCTCGCTTCGGCCTGTAGCGCCAATGGAATTTTGGGTGTACTGGGTTCCGGCTCTATGTACCCCAATGTGCTAGAAGAGCATATCATCAAGTGTAAAGCTGCCACGACTAGGCCTTTTGCCGTTAATTTACCCCTGCTTTATCCGGAGATCGGGGCACATATGGATGCCATCGTAGCGCATAAAGTTCCAGTGGTGATCACCTCGGCGGGCTCTCCGGCCAAACATACGGAGCAGCTCAAGGCAGAAGGGATCACGGTTTTGCATGTCGTAAGTTCGGCCAAATTTGCATTGAAAGCCCAGGCCGCTGGTGTTGATGGAGTAATATGCGAAGGCTTCGAAGCTGGCGGGCATAATGGTCGGGAAGAGACGACCAGTTTCTGTCTCATACCCGAAGTGCGCGCTGCGGTCGGCATACCGGTGGTGGCCGCGGGTGGGATCGCGAGCGGGGCCTCTATGCTGGCAGCCATGGTGCTGGGCGCCGATGGGGTTCA
This sequence comes from uncultured Cryomorphaceae bacterium, assembly GCA_963836915.1. Taxonomy (GTDB): domain Bacteria; phylum Bacteroidota; class Bacteroidia; order Flavobacteriales_D; family Cryomorphaceae; genus Cryomorpha. The sequence goes on from CAWILH010000002.1 coordinate 4,121,966, forward strand.
GATAGGCACCCGCTTTGCCGCAGCTGCCGAAAGCTCAGCCCATGCCCTTTATAAGCAGCGCATAATTGATGCCATAGAAGGAGATACCGTACTTACACTAAAGGAGTTGGCACCTGTGCGATTAATTAAAAATGGATTTTATGCCCAAGTGGCTGATGCGTATTTGGCTGGGGCTTCCGCCAAAGAACTCTCGGAGCTATTGGGTCGCGGTCGTGCAAAGAAGGGAATTTTTGAAGGCGATATGGAAAATGGCGAGCTCGAGATCGGACAGGTTGCTTCATTGGTAAGTAAGATCGAGCCCGCCGCCGAGATTATAAAAGATCTTTTGGAAGGCTTTGAAAGAGAGCGACAAAGGGTAGAGGGGATTGGGCTATGATCTGTGGGGGTCGGCTTGAAATGGATGTAGTGCGCGGTAATGTGCCAAAAAGCCAATGAGCCTAGCGCTTGTTTGTAGTATTTTTATTTAACCATCCTAATATTACAAATGAATCACAGTCAACAGGACCACTCCCGGAATGACGACTGCTTCTCGATTGGCGATCTCTCTTCACCAGAGATCAGATAAAGGTCGATTTACCCATAGCTAGAGCGTCACTCCGTAGCGGCGCCGGTAACGTGCAACAGCGGTTTCATTCTAGGGCTTTCAGACCGAACGAAACATTGGTTGTTCGTTGCAGTTTTTTATTTCAGATGCTTTTTTATATCCATTCTCTGATGTAAAATTCTTATGATTTCTACCATCTCATTTTCCACTTTTCTATAAAAAATCAGACGAGATTTTATTTTGGTTATACGATAGTTTTTTCGAGTTTTTTCTGCCGATTTTCTAACCTGATAATTATCAGAAATGAATTCAATTTCTCCGATAATCAAGTCGTAATATCTATCCGCTTACACTTTGGTCCATTTATTCAACGTGTAAACCCAGATATCATTTACATCGTAAATAGCTTGTTCACTAATACGATACTTGCTTTTACTCATTCGTGTTGGCGATGTAATTCAATCAGATTTTGTTTTGGGTCAAAGTTCTCCACAAATCCGCTTTGTTCTCCAACTTCAAGAGCTTTTATTAGTTCTCTTTCTTTTTTTTCTTCACTTTCTAAAAGACGTAGAGCAGAACGAATGACTTCACTAACAGAACTGTATCTGCCAGATTTAACTTCGTCTTTGATGAAATCATCAAAGTGATTTCCGAGTGATACTGATGTGTTTTTCCCCATTTTTATTATTATTTTGCTCAATTGTACCGAATTTTGGTAACGCAGCCCAATTGCGTTGAGCGTTTCGCGGCTACCCGAAGAGCGGGATTTTCACCACTAACCTTCAATCGGAGAACTGAGCTTTCGGCTACCACAAACGTATCTTCTAGACACGTAACCCCGCCTTTTGGGTAGGTGATATTATGCCTTCGCTGTACTTTTCTATCGTCAATCTAGTCTATTGTTTACTGTGTTTTGTTGCGTTGGCTTGGTAGGTCTTTTGCATCTTTTAGCGTTGGTTTGTGTTTCGGCAAAAAATGTAAATGTGCTACCAGGTGCGTTGGCTATCCTCCGAAATCTTTCTTGCCTCAACAACTCGGTAAATACCTTTTCTATTTTTTCTTCGATGAATTTCATTCCTTGGTTTCAATTCTTATTGTCCAAGATATAGATTTCAATCTTTCTTGAATCATTATTAAAGTTTCCAAAATAGCTTCTTCTTTTGGTAATTCTCCATATACCAAATTTTTAAAATCACCGCTATACGTTGATTTAAGTTCATTCCAAACTGTTTCTAAATCTTTGAAAATGAGTGCTTCATTAGGGTGATGATTCAGCCATTTATTATTGTTTCTAAAACTTGCAATATCATCATTAGCTACTTTTAAAAGCATTTCATCAAAAGCCTTTGAATGAAAGAATCCTAAAAACTCATTTTGTTTTAGTAACTGATGTAAATCGTAGGTGTGCCTTATCTTTTTCTTTAAATCATCCATTGGATTTTCTCCATAAGAAAAACGAACCAAGCTCATTATTTTCTCACAAATGGTTCTTATGGGTTCTAAAGCCAGTAATTCAAATGGGAGTACTCCGTTTTCTTTAGCAATATCAGACTGCTTATTTTCCAACATCATTTGACCAACAAATGAAACAATGCTTCTAGTAGTGTATGGTTCGTAGTATCCGAGCCAAGTTGATTCCAAAATAATAACATCACTTACTTGTCCATAATCGCCTTTAAATTCTTGGTTGTAAGAGTGTGCCGTTTTTCGGTTCATTCCCATTTTATGGGTAATGCCTTCAATAGTTAGTTCTGGCAATGCGGTGTCTACAACCGTGCTTACTGCTTTTAATTTTGATTTTAACTTACTGTCTGTTTCTCCTTCTCGTGTTAATACTACCAAATCAATATCCTCTGAAAAGCGTTCTATCATATTGTAACATTTTGATAGTGCTGTTCCGCCCTTAAATACGGTGTCTTTGCTCACGCTTGAAGCGTGATTGAAAATTGTAAATAAAGCGTATGTGACCCAATAGTCTTTTTCTACATAAATGGCGGGGATTTTCATTTGGTCAGCCGTAAACTGAACTGCTTGTCTGAATAAGATTTTGTTTTCGTGCAATTTCATACAATGTTCCATTTTTCAGTGGTGGATAAAGCGTTCGCTGCACCAGTTAGTTTATACTTTGTAATTGGGTTCAATGATTTGAAAAGTGGTTCAACTGTTTGGCCCTTTTGTAATGGGTCTAACAACGCACCTAGTAAAGCCCTTGTGGCAGGGGGATATTTTAAAGCCAAACGAACCAAGGTATTGATTTCTTTATCTTTTAAGTCTTTGATGATTGCCGATAATCTTTTACAGGACGCTTCAATGCGTGCATCAGGTATTTTTTTAATATAGCGAATGGCATCCAGTAACTGCAACAAAGGAATATTCTCTTTGGTGATGGTGTTTTTTTGCTTTACAAAAGCTATCGTATAGCGTTCTCTTTTAAAATTTGGGCGAACCTGATTTTTGCCGATTTGTATGGTATTGCTTACTTGTCTGGTTAAGCCCAAATGATTGTAAATGCTGTGACCTGTAAGATAGCCCGTTATTTTTCCGTTTTCTTCCAACAGGTCTTTTACTACTTGTGCTTGATTGGGCAGAAGGTTACCAAAAGGGGTATTCTCGGGTTTGTAGTATTTGCCTTTGGACAGTTTGGCAATCTTACCCGAAGCTACCATACGGTTCAGGGCTTTTATCACCGCTTCTTTTTGGTTCACGTCTATAGTAAAGTCGGCATAGGTGAATACATAGCCCTTGGCGAGTCTGTCTATGGTAGATGCTATGTATACAGCTGTTTTCATTCCTTTTCTTGTGGTGCAAAGGTAGTTCATTTGTCCAGTTTATTAGAAAAAAAACTGGACATTTTGAAATTCGATGAGATGGAGTATGGTTAGCTTCGTAACTGTGTTGCGAAGTCAACCATACTATACCATTCTGCTTTTTCTCCATAGTATCTATACTTCAACTTCTTCTGTAATTTCTTCGCCCAAGCCCATCATCATATTGTAATGTCCAATATTTTCAGTGCGGCTGAATATGTTTTTAAAAACTTCTAAGTAATTTGTGCCGACGCCCTATAAACTGTACGGAGATTCAAGCTTGCGATGGGTCATAAAATCAATATCAGGTTATTTTAGAATATGCTAGCCAATCAGATCTACTTGACCTGTCATTCTACTTTTCTTGATGGGATATCCTTGGCTAGGTGCTCGTCATCCTAGTTAGTGGCTCACAGGGTGTAAATGGTGCCCCCTATTTCGGTTCTAATTGTGCCACGTATTTCGGTGCAAACAGTGCCACTTGGAAGGATCGGGTATGTGACCCGAAAATCTTAGGTTCAAAATTTTGATGCGGGAAATGAACTCAGTGGAACAGAATATAGCCGGGTATATTCAAATGAATTTGAACTTGGGACTCATCCATTTGCTGAGTCTGAGTCCTTACTTTATCCTTGGCAAAATCACACTGGGGTCTATACCAATAATACCCATCATTTAATCGTAGAACAAAATTTCTTCGAAGCCCCTAGCACAGCATCTTACCCTGGCCACGGAGTTTTGGTTTATAATAGTCAAGGTGGCGCCAATGCTATTTACAGCAATACTTTCACCAACTTAAAAACGGGTGCGAATGGTTGGCAAGTGAACCGAAATCTCAATGTTGAAGGAGGTGTTCAGGCCGGACTTTCAGGCCTACAATTTTTATGTAATACGAATAACGGAAATGAAGTTGATTTTGAGATGAGTAGAACAGGATTAGACACAGAAATTCCTTTTCAAAATGCAGGAATTCGTCAAAACCAAGGAACGGGCACTCCTGAAAGTGCCGCTGGAAATATCTTCTCAAATCCTTTTCCCGCTAGTAATGTCTACACTCACTTTAAAGTAAGCTCTGATTTTACATACCGCTATTATTATGATATAAACCCACCAGATGAGAATGAAATTACTCCTGGAACTTTTGTTGCACCTTTTTTAGTGAATACTACAAACAATTGCACGGCGCACTACACCACAGGCGTGATGGGCGGTTTTGGTAAACCACAGCTTGATGATGCTGTTAGTGAATTTCAAAGTTTGAAATATACCTACGCCCAGATTATCGATAGCGGAGATACGCCAGGGATGATAGAAGAAATAGAACTCAGCTGGCCGCAAGATGCTTGGGATCTGAGAGACCGGCTAATAGCGCGTTCGCCCTATAATTCAGAACAAGTATTGATAGAAGCAGCCGAACGTGAAATAATGCCACATGCCATGCTGCTCGAAGTATTGCTTGCAAACCCTGACGCGCTCCAAGATGGAGAAGTCATAAAAACAGTAGAATTTGGAATAATGGATCCCTTGCCGGATTATATGATCGATCTCCTTCTTGCCGCACGTGATCAAACTACCCTTCGCACCACCATGGAATCAACTTTGGCAGATTTGTTTTTCGAAGCTGAACGTATCCAAAAAATAATGATAGGCAAGATCATGCTCGAAGACAGCGTAGGGTTTGAAAGGGATAGTTTGATAGATCTATATGCTCGGATAAAAACTGTTGAGAGTAATTATGTGCGAGTCGCTGCCCTATCCGATGATGGACAGCACAGCGCGGCTATCGCACTTCTCGATTCTATGCTGACCTATTATAAGCTTTCTACGCTACGTGCAAATGAATGTACAGCCATGAAAGATTTCTACTCAATGGTGGGATCTGTAGAAGCGAACGGTGGTAACATGGCGAGTCTCAAATCGGGAGATGTAAGTGCGCTTGAATTTATAGCCCTAAATCAAGATGCAGGTCTCGCAGCCCAGAAAGCACGGAACGTGCTCTGCTTCCATTATCAAATCTGTTATGACAGCAATGGACAACTAAAAAGCGATTATGTACGGCTTCCTAAAAACGCGCCAGAAGAGATCCTTGAAAAACTGAATACCATAGCCGTCTATCCCAATCCTACAGATCAATACACCACCATTGAGTACGCCCTTCTCAAGGCGGTAGAAGAGACTCGGATTAATATTTATGACATCACAGGACGTATCATTGAAAGCCGGGCAATTGGCAAAAATTACAATGGCCAGGTATTGCTCGACACCCGAAAGTATCCAAACGGATTGGTTATATTTGAAATAACCCAAGATGGCGAGAAAGTTTCCGATGGTAAATTTATTGTATCCCATTAATACTTGGTTCCAATGTTTAAGTATTACCTAGTGTTATGTTAATCGTATTGTGACGTAATAGATTTGTATATTTGCTAAACCCTTGAAGCAAATGATACGATACACAATTAAATTGACAAAAGACGAAGTGGATGAATTAATGGCAATCATCGACAAAGGATCCCACACTTCACAGACATTTCGCACTGCCTACATATTATTGAACTGCGACGAAGGCGGATTTTCTGATAAGGTCACCAACGAACAGATAAGCAAAGTCCTTAAGGTTGGCATGCGGACGATCGACAGGGTCAAGAAGAAGTTCATGGAGGATGGCATCGAAGCTGTGCTGGAACGCCGCCCAACGACCCGTGTTTACGAAAAGAAGGCGGACGGGGACGTGGAAGCGAAACTGGTCACGTTGTGCTGTAGCGAGCCACCCAAAGGTTTTGCGAAATGGTCTTTACGGATGCTTGCCGATAAGATGGTAGAATTGGACTACGTTGAAAGCATATCGCACGTCACGGTCGGGAACATTCTAAAAAAAACGAACTTAAACCCTGGAAAGTCAAAGGCTGGGTAATACCACCGGAAAAGAACAGTGAGTTCGTGGCGAACATGGAAAAGGTGCTTGACGTTTACAAAAGGCCTTACGACAAAGGTTTTCCCGTGGTGTGCATGGACGAGTCGCCAAAGCAATTGATAGAGGAAGGCCGTCCGTCCACGGAGATGAGACCCGGGCAGGAAGCCAGGGTGGATTATGAATATATTAGACATGGGGTCGTCAACATATTCATGGCCAATGAACCACTGACGGGCAATAGATTTGTGGAAGTTACAAGATACAAGAAGAAAAAAGACTGGGCCGCATTTGTGAAGAAAATTGCGGATGAGTGGTATCCGGATGCAAAGAAGATAATACTTGTGATGGACAATTTCAGGACGCATGCCGCTTCCGCATTTTATGAGGCGTACAAACCCGCCGAAGCAAAGCGGCTATGGGACAGGTTCGAATTTGTGTTTACCCCAAAGCACGGCAGCTGGCTCAATATGGCGGAGATAGAATTGAATGTGCTAAATGGACAGTGCCTCAATCGGCACTTGGCAAGCATGGAAAAGATCAAAGGCGAGGTTGATGCATGGCAGGCAGCAAGAAATAATAAAAACAGCAAAATTAATTGGCAGTTCAGAAATAAAGATGCGAGAATAAAACTCAAAAGACTTTATCCGTCAATTTATAGTTAACGTAACACTAGTCCTATTTTCTTTCGCCTGTGCGCTCAATTTGAACGCACAGGTGATTGACTATACCATCGACCCTGCATTCAATTCAGGACTTTTATATAATAGGGGTGGGGTGCTGGACATAGTAGCGGATGAAGAAGGCATCCTCGTCTCCACAGATGGTCTTAATTCTGGTTCGCCAGCGATGGGTATTTCCTACATATCAGTAAATGGCAATTTTCTTCAAAATCTCACGCCTGCAACTAATATAGGGCCAACTGCAATAGACTTTTATAAAAATGGATATATCTACCATGGAAATAGGATAGAATGGTTTGATGTAAATTGGAATAATTATGGTTTAGATTTCGAGTATCTTAAACCTGCCTACAGCGGTTTTCTTTCCCGCAAAGCGCTTGACGCATTAGTGCTTCCCGATGATAAAATCGTTGTTTCTGGCCGCTTCTTTACAGATAGCAACACCACCGCCGAGAGCCTTCGCCACCTATGTGTGATAGACTCTACAGGCGCCCCGCTCGAAGAATTCCCCATGGTCCATTGCGCCCAGCCTATTGATGCTGAGATATATACTGTTGATACGCTGAGCGATGGAAGCTATATTATTGCGGGCCGGTTTAGTGAAGTCAATGGTCATCCCTGCAATAACGTGGCGCGGCTACTTCCCGATTTTACCGTGGATGTGAATTTTGGTAACCCACTCATTCAGAGAAGTACCACAAGAACAGAATTGATAGACTCCCAAGACCGGATCTGGCTATCACTCTCTTATGGTGGCTTGGCCGCAGCTCCCAATGACTCTATTTTTACTACGCGGCTTTTTCCAGCTGGAGAAGTTGATCAATCATTTCAACCGCCAGTCATGATTTCAGACTTTATCAACGAAGATCCTCCAGATCAGTATTATCAAGTTGATTTTGGGGAGGTCTACGAAGATTCCGATGGAACTTTTATAGTGGTTGGCCCCTTAACAAGTTATAATGGAATGGCGGTAAAAAATATTCTTAAAATTTATGATGACGGCCAAATGGTGGAAGGAGCCTTTGACGGTATAGGCGCAGATGAAGCAATTTGGGAAAATTGGGACGAAGGCTTTTTGGCACGCGGTTGGTACGATATTACCCGTTGCGAATGATAAACTGTTATTGGGAGGGAAGTTCTCCAGCTTCGGCGGCGAGCCATACTCCTGCTTGGTGCGGCTTATGCCCAATGGTTTTGTAGGGCTTGATGAGAAGGAAGGCCGCGGCAGGTTAAAGCTTTGGCCCAACCCGGTCTCGCTCAGCGCGGGAGCTAAATCTATCGAAATTTCACTGCCTTCGAAAAACGAAAATATTCATCAGATAGAGATCGCCGACCTTCAGGGCGGCATCAAGCTGCGTCAACGCGAAAGTTACGTCGGCATCACTGCCAGAGTGATCCTAGCAAATTTTGCTTCAGGAATGGTTGTGGTGCGTGCATATACCGGGTCTTCTGTTTACACCCAGAAGTTGGTTATTGTTGATTGAAATTTGGTACTTCCTTTAAGATAGTTTTAGGTCTTTGCACACGGAGCGGCAAAGTCTACCTCGACACCCGCAAGTATCCAAACGGAATGGTTATATTTGAAATAACCCAAGATGGTGAAAAGGTTTCTGATGGAAAATTTATTGTATCCCATTAATACTTGGTTCCAATGTTTAAGTATTACCTAGTCCTATTTTCTTTCGCCTGTGCGCTCAATTTGAGCGCACAGGTGATTGATTATACCATCGACCCTACATTCAATTCAGGACTTTTATATAATAGGGGTGGGGTGCTGGACATAGTAGCGGATGAAGAAGGCATCCTCGTCTCCACAGATGGTCTTAATTCTGGTTCGCCAGCGATGGGTATTTCCTACATATCAGTAAATGGCAATTTTCTTCAAAATCTCACGCCTGCAACTAATATAGGGCCAACTGCAATAGACTTTTATAAAAATGGATATATCTACCATGGAAATAGGATAGAATGGTTTGATGTAAATTGGAATAATTATGGTTTAGATTTCGAGTATCTTAAACCTGCCTACAGCGGTTTTCTTTCCCGCAAAGCGCTTGACGCATTAGTGCTTCCCGATGATAAAATCGTTGTTTCTGGCCGCTTCTTTACAGATAGCAACACCACCGCCGAGAGCCTTCGCCACCTATGTGTGATAGACTCTACAGGCGCCCCGCTCGAAGAATTCCCCATGGTGCATTGCGCCCAGCCTATTGATGCTGAGATTTATACTGTTGATACGCTGAGTGATGGAAGCTTTATCATAGCGGGACAGTTCAACGAAGTGAACGGCGAAGCCTACAGCAAAATCGCTAAACTGAACACAGACTTTACGGTTGACACATCTTTCAGCCCAGTGTTCGGTAACAGCGGAACGCTCGTCGCTGTTAAACTCATCGACAGCCAAGACAGAATATGGGCCAGTTTTGGACCGAACATTACCGTGCTGGGGCAGCCCGAATATGCTTCTCGGATTATACGCCTATTGCCAGATGGCACTATAGACCCTAGCTTCACACCACCCATATGCACTGGCTACTTTAGCGGAACCTACGAAGATCCGGTTGGGCAATTTGAAATAGGCGCGGAAGTATTTGAAGATAGTGATGACACTTATATCCTTCATGGCAGTTTTACGGAGCTTAATGGTGAAGCACATCGGAGAATAGGAAAAATCGAAGATAATGGTACCGTAATTCCGAATGCAATGCAATACACCACTGCCGATTCAGCGATATGGGGATCTTGGGTGAGTCAATTAGGCCCAGTAATGGGTGCTTCCATTGGGCATCTTGAAAGATTGCCCGATGGCAAGCTTCTGCTCGGTGGTCAGTTCTCCAGCTTCGGCGGCGAGCCATACAGCTGCTTAGTGCGGTTGGTACAAGATGGTTTTGTCTCAACCGAAAATCAAGAACCAAGTGAGCTACACATTCGTATTTGGCCCAATCCCTCCGCAGGTATTATTCATTTCTATTCTGCTAAATCGGTTTCGATGATGGAGTTGTATTCTTTAGATGGAAAATTACTCTTCACTGCTAATCGCCTTAAGGCTGAGCAGAAAATAGTTCTTCCTTTTACTATTTCGCAAGGTGTCTTTCTAAGTAATTGGATCTTCGAAGACGGATCAAATTTAACCCGAAAAATTGCTATCAAATGAAATTACTGCTCTCCTTTTTATTTTTGACCTCTGTCTATTTCGGAAAATGCCAAACCTGGCCAGAAACCGATTCTCAATGGAATTATTGCTACAACGTTGATAATTTAAATACTCTAGGACCTACGATATTTGAGTACACAAATGATAGCTTAATTAATGATACCTCCTATGCCATAGTACGACCTACCCTTTGGATCAATAATCCATCAACTTATCAGGACGCCTTAAACAATAACCGCGTCTTTTTATTTCGTCAATCTAATGACACTATTTTTCGAAGAGTAGGCCAAGCCGAATTTATTTTTTACATCCAAGGGATAGAAGTCGGAGAAAGTTTTACAACCTTTCGTTCAAGCATACTCTTTCCAAATATATCTTCTTGCCAGAATGATATGGTATTGGAAATTGTGGAAATTTCAGAGGAGGAGATCAACGGGGAGATTTACCAATTCGTAAAAATGGAAGACGTCTTTTTCGATGAGGTTTACAGTGTTACTACTTTTGGACCTCGCTATTTTACTTTCATTGAGGGGATAGGCTTACAGGCTAATTTCCCTTATTTCAATAATAACGCGATAATGGGTACATTATGTTACGATTTTGTTGATGGCAATATAAATTCCGATCTCATTGAGTATAATGGTGAAGAACTTTCCAGTTTTCATGTTTGCATCCCAAACTCAACTTCTAATGAATTTGATAAATCGTTTGATCTTTTCCCAAATCCTGTTGAGAAATACCTAGAGTGGAATAAAGAGGTGGAGAAGATTACCTTGATCAACAGTCTGGGAAAAACTGTATTTGAAAAAACTTTGGATGGTGGTATGAAACGAATTGAGTTGCCCAACCTACCCAATGGTCTTTATACCGCCGTCTTTACGAACGGCAATGACTCAGCGGTTAAAAAACTAATCATTCAAAAAAGATGAAATACTACTTTACTCTGCTACTCATTGTCATTTCCCTAAACTGTTCGTCACTAGCCGAAGTTCAGTGGTTTCAAGACGGTCAAGAATGGTATTACAATATTTACTGTTTTCAAAGTTTCTTTTGCGGTTTCCAGCACTACGAAGTCAGCGGTTCCGAAATATTTGGTGAACATGAGGCGACCATTGTCGAATCGACCTATTACACGAGCGAAGGAACCACAGAACCTATATCGGAAACGCAGTACTTACGTTATTCCAACGACACAGTGTGGCGTTATGCGACCGATGCAGAACAATGGCATATGCTCTGGGATATAGGCGCTCAAGTAGGAGATGTTTGGACCATTCAGGAAGAAGTGTACTACGGCTACAGCTTTGAAGATGAAGAGCCAGCGGACGTTCCATTGTTTAAAGTACGGGTTGACTCCGTTGCTTTTTGGGACGATATACCCAACTCTACACTTTCAAATCGAAGAGTAATATACGTCATCCCAGTTGTAGAGGAGACTGAAGAATCATTGTACACGTTCGGCCCCATCTTAGAAGGTGTCGGGCCAATCAATGATGCCCATGATTTGATCGGCAATCCGAGCGGAACAGCTCTTCCACTTCAATCTCCCTATTTCCAATGCTTCTTGGAAGGTGGGCAACTTGCGTACGGTGCCCAAGGCAGTCCCTGCCTTACCCTCGGCACTGATGACATTCAACAATTGCAAGGTGGCTTAATCTATCCCAATCCCGCTTATGATGCCATTTTCTGGGATGATTCTTTTCAATCACTCACGATTTATGATGTCACGGGAAAAGTTGTACTACAAAACACTCAGGCTTTCAATACTCAGTCGCTCGACGTCAGAGATTTGAACAATGGATTTTACATGGTGGTGGTAAAGAAAGAAAATATGCTGTTCAGTCAAAAGCTTGTTATTGAAAAATAAAGGCCAGAATTAGATATTTATTAAGGCTCGTTTGGCACCTGTTATTCAAGCTTACTTTAATTTGAAAGGCGTTTTCCTAATAAGGAGTGAGTTCATCCTACCATTTTTTAGACTGTAATATATAAAATAGCGAGTCCAGACCAACTCAAGTAATTAGTAGCGTGATACGTTATTTTAGGTGCGCTAACGGTTGGTATAAGATGTCGTAGCTGACGATAGGAAGCTATGCATTCTTAACTGTTGCCATTGGCACTATTCCGCTTTTAGCTCAATCGATAGTCCTAAAGCGTTTGCAATTAAAGCGAAGTTAGATCATTGAATATCTTCTCCGTTTTCGATTCGGGATAGTTGTGGTCTTTTCTTTCCAACCTTTTCGTCAGGATTTTCTTGAGTCATATGTAATTCCTTTCTAAGGTTTTTAATGATTTCTCCAAAATAAAAGGAAAAAGCATCTTCTCTAAATTCTTCACGTTCTTTTGAGCCTTCTATTCCGTAACGTTTGGCAATCAGATCTTCTGTGTTTATTGACTATCCCATAATTATTTTTCTTTAACTCTTCCCATTGCAAGACAATGTTGACGGTAATTTCATTCATTGAGCCTTCCGCAATAATTTCATAACTATCTCCAGAGTTATTTACAAATAGCCAGTCGTCCACTCTCTGGAGAAACAGATCGAAAAAGTTCTTCGGTCCGCTTTTATATCTTCTTATCACTTCCTCTGGTATTTGCCTACCTGTTTTCCGTTAATACCTCCAAACCTTTAGTTTTGAACTACGCTATCCCGCGTGCAGCGAAAATTGAAACTCCATTTCTGTTTCCACATCCCGCAAACTATCGGTTTGATCTCTAGTCCTACTTCGACGGGCTTTCTAAGCGACCCAAAATAATTCAGGGTATAGCTCTTCCCCTTCTTTTTGCGCAAGCTCTACCGAATGCGCTAAATGACTACCACCCATCGCGGCGACTTATCGATTTCCCCACATCGCCATTGATGCTACCTTTGCATCCAATTTTAGCAAAAGCATGATTACCTTTAAACGATACACGCTCGCCAATGGCCTGCGCCTGCTGGTACACCGCGACGAAAGCACGCCCATCGCAGCGGTAAACACTCTTTACGATGTGGGGGCACGCGACGAAGATCCGGAGAAGTCGGGTTTTGCGCATCTCTTTGAGCACCTTATGTTTGGCGGAAGCCTTAATATTCCCAATTTTGACAACCCCCTGCAACGCGTCGGGGGAAGCAATAATGCCTTCACCAATAATGATTATACCAATTATTATATCACAGTGCCGGTAGAGAATCTGGAGACTGCCTTCTGGCTGGAGTCGGACCGTATGCTGAGCCTGGCCTTTACCCCGCAAAGCCTTGAAGTACAGCGTAAGGTGGTGATCGAAGAATTTAAACAGCGCTATCTCAACCAGCCCTACGGTGAGACCTGGCTGCGCCTGCGGCCGCTGGCGTATAAAAAACATCCCTATCGCTGGGCTACGATCGGTAAAAACATAGCGCATATCGAAGAAGCCACGCTAGGTGATGTCAAGGCTTTTTTCAAGCAGCATTATCATCCCGCCAATGCTATACTGGTGGTAGCAGGCAATGTAGATCCGGACCGGGTGCATGCACTGGTGCAAAAATGGTACGGCGATATCGCTCCGCAAAAGAAGGAGAAGCGCGCGCTGCCGAAGGAAGATGAAAATACCAGCTACGAGCTGGAAGTACTGAAGCGGCCAGTGCCCCAAAAAGCGATTTATATGGCCTGGCCAATGCCCGATCGGTTTTCGCCCGATTATTACGCCGCCGATTTGATCACCGACATCCTTTCTCAGGGCAAATCGGCGCGGCTTTATCAGGATTTGGTACTCGACAAAGGTCTTTTTACATCTTGCTCCAGCTATATCTCTGGCAGTCTCGATCCTGGTCTGCTGTTGGTAAATGGGATGGTCGATGAATCGGTCTCGTTTGAAACCGCCCGCGATGCCGTGCAGGAAGTGATCGATGAATTGATGGCTTCTGGGCCGTCAGAGCGCGAATTGGAAAAGGTGAAAAATAAGTTGGAAACCAATCACGTGATCTCCGAAGCCAACGTGCTCAGCAAGGCTATGAGTTTGGCTTATTTTGAGTTGCTGGGCGATGCCGAACTGGTAAATCAAGTGATGGAGCATTACCGGAAGGTGACCGCAGACGATGTAATGCGTGTAGGCAGAGAAATATTCAAGCGCGGTGCCATGAAAGAACTGCGCTATGATAAAATGGAAACCACATGAAATTGAACAGAGCACTCGCACCAGAAAGATTGGCGCCAAAATCAATACCGGGACTTGACTTTCCCGCTTTGCACATGCTAGATCGTATACCGACGTATGTGGTAGAAGGCGGCAACGATGATATTATCAAGATAGATATCGTATTCAAGGCAGGTACGCGTTACGAACCCAAGCCCATGCTTTCCAACACCTGCCTGAGTATGCTCAAGGAAGGGACAGAGCGGTATTCGGCTGCCGAAATTGCCGAAACAGTCGATTTTTATGGCGCCCAAATCGGCACTGGTCTTTCTAAAGATCGCGCAGAATTGAGCTTGCTATGCTTAGGAAAACACCTTGAAGAGCTCATTGAGATTTTTATTGACGTGGCACTGAATCCGGTTTTTCCCGAAAAGGAATTGGAGAAATATAAGAAGCGGAGCAGCAGCGCCCTGCGGGTAAATCTGGATAAGGTCGACTTTCAGGCCCGACTGCTTTTTAGTGAGCTGATGTTTGGCCAACTGCCTTACAGAGAGCGATTCGCAACTGAATATTACGAAGGCATAGCTCCAGAAGATTTAAAGGCTTTTTTCAGCGCCAACTACTCTATCGATGAAGCCTTTATTTTGATAAGTGGCCAAGATACTGATCGCGCCAAAGAACTATTGAGTACAGCTCTCGACAATAAATTGCCTGTAGCACCGCCCATAAAAATAGCTGGAGCACCGATTATCTGGAACTATAAAGCAGAACGGAGCACGGTCGAAAAAGCCGATGCGCTCCAATCGGCTATACGCATGGGAGCGCCTGCCGTAGCCCGAGGTCACGCAGATTATCCAGCATTGTACATTGCCAATACTGCGCTCGGCGGTTATTTTGGATCGCGCTTGATGCAGAATATCCGAGAAGAAAAAGGGTATACCTACGGCATCGCATCGGGGCTGAATATTTTTGAAGAAGCCGCCTACATCAGCATTGCCACGCAGGTAGGGGCGGAGCTTACAGAAGCTACCCTTATCGAAATCAACAAAGAGCTAGGCCGAATGATCAATGAGCCCATAACCCCTCAAGAGCTGGAATTGATACAGCATTATGTAGCCGGAAATCTGCTCACCAGATTTGACGGCCCTTTTGCCATTGCCGATCGCTTGAAGTTGATCATCTCTTCGGGGCTTGAACCGGAACTATTTTCAGATTTTGCAAAAGCCATTTTTCAGCTTACGCCAAAAGATGTGCAAGCTGCCGCCAAAAAATATTTTCAGCCCGATGGATTTTCAATTGCCGTGGTGGGTAAGGGATAAATTTGGGCTCTAGAAACCGTGATCCCTACGATTTACCGACCCTTAATAGGAAACCACCTATATAATCGAATAGATATGCCGGTCGATAAAATTCAAGTTTACCTGCCGGGCAAGAGCTCGCTACCTTGCCACCACTACCTTAGTAGCCTGCACGCCACTCGCATTCTCAATGCGAAGCAGATAATAGCCTGATGGTAGGTCGCTTACATCAATACCTGCACCGGTAGAATCGAAGCCTGGCTTTAGTCGTATTTCTTTTCGCAGGGTGCCGGTTATATCCAGAAGGCTGAATGTAAGGGGCTCCGCAATCGTTTTGTTGAAGCTGACATTCAAATAGTCGGAAGCCGGATTGGGATAAACCTTTAGGTCTGTTACTATTTCTACTTCTCCAACCCCTAGGAAGTTAAAGTCGTCAAGGAAAATAATGCTTTGTTCAGGAAACGTCTGTTGCGTCGAATCATCGGTAGCCACGATGTCTTGATTGATCATGATCGGAAAAGGATAGCCTGCGGAGTACCAATAATATGCATTACCGGTGCGGCTTACACTAAAAGCCTCGCCGTTAAAGGTTCCACTTTCGGTCTGCTCAAGTGCGACGTAAACCCGATAGGCCTGCACTTCTCCCCAAGGCAATATGAGCGTACCATACCCATCTACCACACCTTCACGCATACCAGTTACTGCCCCCGTGGCGGTGCCGCCTGGACCAGAAATAGCGTACGGTAAGGTAAAATTATTTGAGAAGGTGGTATCCAATCCCAGTGGAAACGGAATAAATAGTACGGGAGATTCGTAAATCAGATTATAGGTCGGGAAGCTTTGGCCCAGTTCAAAAAACCCCTCGTCTTCCACAGAAAAGTATTGGCGCAGCCCAGCACCATAATCTAGGCAATGATTGGACGATGAAAATTGAGCTGCCGCAGGTGTTGTTGCAGGGTCTACCAATGTCAGCATGTTTTGACCTTGGCTGGTTAAGAAACTAAAATCCCAAAGCACATTCGTCCCGCTCGCTCCTTCGTCTACATAATTCGATGAATTGATGGAAAAGTTGGTGCCGATCGTAGTGTGAATATCCTCTACGGTAAGCGCTTCTTGCGCGAAATTCATTTGGCCGTAAGCAATAGCCAAAATCAAGAATAGATTTCTTTTCATAGTCTTATTTTGGAGGTGAAAGATAGAGAAATCCAATCAACTACGATCGTGCCGCTTGTACTTATTTGATGATATCATCTGGTTCTATTTCGGCCACATCGGTATCCTTGGCCCTATTTATCCCAGCATTGATCTCAAAACCGATCAATAGTACGATCGTGTTAAAATAAAGCCAAAGCATCACCACAAGTATGGTACCCACAGATCCATAAAGCTTGTTATAACTCCCAAAATTATTGACGTACCAAGCAAATCCCGATGCGACGATAATGAAACCCAAGGTGGCAAATGAAGCACCGGCATTCAGCGCCTGCCAGCGCCCGTGCAGCCCTGCCCGATAGAGAAGTGAGATGCCGATCTCAAATAAAATGATAACAACGATCCACTTAATAAACTCGATCAACACGATGATGGCATCGCTACCGATAATATTCAAATCTTGAAGATAGTCGAGCACCGGACCACTAAAGGTGATAAGCCCAACGCCTAGAATCATGACCATGCTGAATACCAACATCAGCCCGAAAGATCGCGCATATTGGATGACCATGCTCTGCTGCTTTACCACATTATAGCTATGGCTGAACCCTTCGAGTATCGCATGGATGGCATTACTTGCGTAAAATAGCGCCAAGAAAAAAGAAATGCTGATCAGCGTTTGTTGCTTCTTGTTGATCAGGTCGTCTAGGGTTTGCTCTACCAGGCTGAAGGCGTTGGTGGGCATGGTCTTAGCGATGTAGGTGAAGAGGCTTTCTTGAAAATTTTCGATCGGGATGAAAGGGATCACCGAGATGAGAACAATCAAGAGTGGCGGTAATGCCAGCAGGATACGAAAAGATACCGCAGCAGCCCTATTGGTAAGCCGCCCTTTGCGGATACCTGCGTAGGTAAACTTGAAAACCTGATAAAGCGTTAACCCGCTAAAACCAGGAAGGACTGCTTTTTTGCTTACCATCACCGATTTTCTAATCAGCATGGACCGCATTATTTTATCTTTCCAAACTTCTATAAATGATGCCATAGGGCGTCCCTTCTATGCGCTAAAGTAAACTTTTGATCCGAGCAGCCTATAACGGGTGCATGACTTTGCATTTCTGCAAAAAGCAATAGCATTTTTTAATAAGCCTTCATGCTGATGTCGAGACTTTGCGCGCTATGCGTAAGAGCCCCCATACTGATATAGTCTACCCCACATTCAGCGTATTTCCGCGCAGTTTCAATGGTTATGTTCCCACTGGCTTCGGTCTCATACTGTCCGTTTATTTTTTTTATCGCTTCGCGCAAATCGTCATAAGAAAAATTGTCGAGCATAATGCGATCGATCAATCCGATAGCCAATATTTCTTCTACTTCTGCCAAGTTTCGCGCTTCGACTTCCAGTTGGATATTTAGTTTATTCGACTTTCGAAATTCATCGCATGAAGTAATGGCCTTTTCGATACTACCGGCATAGTCGATATGGTTATCTTTGATCATCATCATATCATAAAGTCCAAAACGATGGTTGGCTCCGCCGCCAATTTCTACCGCCATCTTTTCGAGAAATCGGATTCCAGGGGTAGTCTTTCGCGTATCGAGTACTTTGGTAGAGAGCCCCTTGAGTTCTTGGGCTACCTGGGAGGTGAGCGTTGCGATCCCACTCATGCGCTGCATGCAGTTGAGCGCCAAGCGCTCCGCTTTCAGAATGCTGCGCACCCTACCGCTTATGATCATGGCTACGGCACCGGGTTCGACCGCAGTCCCATCGGCTATCTCTATGGCTACCTGTAGGTTGGGATCGATGTGATAGAGTATTTGTTCGGCTATTCCGGTTCCGGCCAGCACGCCTTTCTGCTTGATATACACTTTGGCGCGGCCTACAGCATCATCGGGCACGCATGCTTCTGAAGTATAATCACCATCCCCAATATCTTCTGCGACGGCATTTCGTATAAATTCGTCAATTGTCATTTTTCCGATCTAAAAATTGGTGGTGCAAAAGTCGACAATTTCTTTGAAGCCCTATAGCTCTTTGGCGGTAAGCCGCAAACAATAGGTTGAAGGCGCGAAGCCAAAACCCAAGATTTTACAAGAAGAAACCACCATCATCACCAAAATTCCTGTTGCGCTCCAACTTGAGGTCGCGCAGAAGCGATGACTTGATATTGAGCGCGAGACGATAGCTGCGGCGGTCACCAAAGGGAACCACATTGGCCGAAAATTCCCAGCAATTGAGATCTACTACAACAAAGATATTGGTGGGCGTTAGTTCCTTCTGTATAAAGTCATAGCCGGAAGTGAAATTCACCCGTACGCGATCGAAAAGTTCAAAATCGCCGCTGAAGGTAAGCGATTGGATATAGGCGATGGAATCATCAATGGCAAAGCCCTCATCAAGCTGCACCGACTGCCTTATATTTCTGGCGCGCAGGCTATAGCCAAAGCGTACATTCCAAGGAATGGTAAAGTCTTCAAAAAGCCCCTTGTCCCGCTTCACGATCGGCACCGTGAGCGGCTCTTCGCCTTCTTCGATCACCTTTGCAGGCTTTTTATTTTTCTTGAACATGCTGCTGCCAATGCCCGAGCTGTTCAGGGCGAAGGTTCCATTTTCAAAATTGGCGATCTTGCGCTCCCGCTCCCATAGCAATAGGTCGGCATTGGTTACTTGTCCTGTTTCGGTGACCACATGGATATAAGGATCGAACTGCGCGCTAAGGTTAAGATTCAAATACTTCGTGACTGGAGTACGCGCCGTGAGATTGATGTTTGATAACTTGAGCGAGTCTGCTGCAAAATTATAACTGGTCGAGGCGGTTATGTTTTCAATGACCTGGACTTTCTTGAATTTGCTTACGGTATCGTTTCTTGCTATGAGTTTTGCTTCTACATTATTGACTAGGGTGAAGTTCAGCGACTCCGACCTGCCAGAAGGTGGCCCCCCATAGATCGTTCCTGTATAAGGGGAGTAGGGGGAAAGCCGTCCATCGTCGCCATAAAAACCGTAAATATTTGGATCAAAATCAGGGGTGAAACCATAGCCGATCGTGGGCGTCATGGTATGCCGAATCGCTTTTAATTTACCTCCTGTGAAGCCATACATCCCGTATAGTTTGGTGGTGGCGCTCACACTCGCGCTATAATTAAAGTTTCGGTCAAAACCATTGATAGTGTCCTGCACAAAAGTGCCGAGATCTTCATCAAGACTACGGCCATAGGTGCGCAGATACCATCTTTCATTATAATTGAAGCTTGGCGTAATGCTTATAGGGCCTGCATTTAGCGGAAGGCTAAGGGCAATATTATGCTGCATCCCATTATTGAATTTCTTTTTCAGATCAGGCCAGTTATTTAGCGCCAGCTCTTCTTCGGTCACTTGCAGCTCGTTGCGGATATTGGCCGAATAGGTCAACCCCAACTTTTCATAGAAGGCCTGCCTTGGGTTGCTATCAAAGAGTCCGTCGAGCGGCATGGTTCGAGATCGCTGTATCCCAATTTCTGGGAGGGTAAACCGATAGTTGCCTGTTCGTGAATTCTGATCGTGCCCAGCGTTCAAGCTCATATTCCAGGGCGAATCATAAAAACTCTTTGAATAACGGATGTTTGAGCGGAAGGTATTGGTCAGGTAGTCCTGCTGGGAAGCGTTCAGGTTATTGCTGAAGTTTTGCGTGCTACCTGCATTTACATTGGCCGAGAAATTTGACAGCGGCTTGGCGCGTGAGTCCTGATTATGATTCCAGTTGACAAAGAAGGAAGTGCTCTTTGAAAAATTATTTAAATCCCTGTCGCCCGATACCAAACTATTGTACTGGAATCCGACATTTCCATCAAATTTATAACGCTGCGTATAGCGGGTTTGATTTTCGATGCCCCAGCTACCACGGGTGTAGATATCTGCGAGGATCCGGGTGTCAAAATTATCTCCCAGCGGAAGGTAGAAACCAATATCATTCAGGAAATAGCCTTGTCTATCGCCATTACCGTAGCTGGGAATGATGAGACCCGCCTGTTTCTTCTCCGAATTGGGAAAGAAGCCAAAGGGGAAGGCCAGCGGCGTGGGGATCTTGCCGAGTGCAAGGTAGCCAGGCCCGCTCACGATGCGGTCGTCCTTGATCACTTTCAGCTTGCCGATCTTAAATCTTGTTTTGGCATTCGGGTCTTCGCAGGGGCAGTACTCACCGTTTTTAATGTAGATGACCCGGTTGTTTTCCGTTGTCTTTACTTGTTTTCCCGTAAGGGTGCCCTCTACGATCTCTGTCTGCACTTGCTTTACATAGGCCTTCTTAGAGCGGAAATTATAGTCCATCTCTTTTGACTTAAAGTCTGATGTGCCCTGCTTGAATACGGGTGCGCCAATATCTTGTCCCAGGCTATCTACCATTCCTTCGGCGTGTACGGTATAGGTGCCGAAATCATAGATGATGAGATGCGCCTTTAGAATGATGTCTTCATAGTTAATCTGCGCATTTCCATAGAGATAAACCTTCTTATTCTGCACATCGTTATCTATGGAGTCGCTCGCACTGTAGGTGATTTTACTTCCTATGATGGCATCGGGATTGCGCTTTTCGAGCATCAAAGTATCTGCCAGCTCTATCGCTTCTAAACTGTCGTTCAAGGCATTTTCGGCCTGCGTTTCACTCTTCGGCACAGTATCTGCCGGTGCGGTCTCCGATCCGGTTTGCGCATATAGGCCTGAAGCTCCCATTATGAACATGAACAATAGGATAACTACTACCTTTGCCATCTTTAAAAGGGAAGCGATATTGCTAACTTTACAGATAAATTTAATGCGTTTTAAACGGTCCAAAACTACGTAATAAGCTGAGCTAAAATGGGCGCAAAGATTGAAATAACTGGTATCAAAACTAAAAACTCACTGATATTATTGGGTTGTGCCCTGTTAATAGGGATTTTGCTCGTAGCATCTTCTATGCCAAAAGAGAAGAATGCTCCCGCCGTAAGCCGCATAGTGATCGATGCGGGCCACGGTGGCAAAGATCCTGGCAATCTGGGTACCGGCCGATATAAAACCACCGAAAAGGCCATCGCCTTAAAAGTAGCACTTCTCGTGGGTGGCTATATCGAAAAGGCATTTCCAGATGTAGAAGTGCTCTATACGCGTGATGATGACACCTTCGTACCCCTTCATGAGCGTACTAAATTTGCCAATGCAAAGGGGGCTGATCTCTTTATCTCCGTCCACTGCGATGCCTTTACCCGCGAAGGTGCAAATGGAAGCGGAAGCTATGTAATGGGCGACGCTAAGACGGAAGCCAATCTCCGCATGGCGCAGCGGGAGAACAATGCCATACTGCTGGAAGAAGACCGGGACGAGAATTATGGGGGCATCGATCCAACCTCGCCAGAAGGCCTGATAGAGCTCAGCTTACGCCAAAACACGCATATCAAGCAGAGCCTAAAGTTTGCCCAAACGGTACAAGATCAAATACGCGAGCGCGTAGGCCGCACCGATCGAGGCGTAAAGCAGGCTCCTTTTTGGGTGATATGCTATACCACCATGCCGAGCGTGCTCATCGAGCTTGGTTTCCTTACGAATAAGGAAGAAGAAGATTTCTTGCAGAGCACCCAAGGTCAGGAGTATATAGCCTCTGCCATATATAGGGCTTTCAAGGAATACAAGGTGCAACTGGAGAGTATCGAGTCTAATATGGCCGGTGCCGAAGTGGAAGAAGACCGTCCTAAAGATTCTGGAAATGCTTCTTCGGCGGAAGCCGACACCAAGACTTTAGAAAAAGGCGCGGTGACCTTCAAAGTGCAGCTTTTATCATCTTCTACACAGGTGGCTTTAGAGCCCAAGAACTTTGAAGGGCTTGAAAACGTAATAGAATACCGTGATAATGATATCTATAAATATCTTTACGGCGCCGCAACGACTTACGATGGAGCTAAAAACCTTCAAAAGGATGCGCGGAAGCAAGGGTTTAGAGGAGCCTTTGTGATTGCATTTGATGACCAAAACAAGCGCATAGCCCTTGAAGAAGCCATTAAAATGTCCCCCAAAAACTAAAATACTAGTCTGTGACTATTAGAAAAGAAACCAAAATAGGGTTAGTCGTGATCGTGGCAATCGTATTGCTCGTGATCGGATTTAACTTCTTAAAGGGCGTTTATATTTTCGATTCAGCCCGCACCTTCTACGGTGTTTATCCACGTATCAATGGTTTGGATAAGTCAAACCCGGTGGTGCTCAATGGATTTAAAATTGGTCAGGTAAAAAATATCAGTATTATCGAAGATGGCACCGGCAGCCTGCTGGTAGAGCTTACCATAAATGAAGACATGAATATACCCCGTGATTCACGGGCTCTGTTAAGATCGGCCGACCTCCTGGGCTCGATGCAGATTGATCTACAACTTGGTACTTCGGCGCAACTTGCCGAAAGCGGCGATACGCTTACTCCCGATATTGAACAAGATCTGGTAGAGTCTGTGAATGCACAAATAAGACCTATTAAAAATAAAGCCGAAGGGCTTATCTCTTCGGTCGACTCTGTAATCCGCGTAATCGAAGCCATCCTCACCACACAGTCGCAGCAGAACCTGGTGGAGAGCTTTACGGGAATAAACCGATCCATAGCAAATCTGGAGTTGACCACCATGCGCATCGATTCCTTGGTAAGTTCTGAGAAAGCCAGATTATCATCCATCCTAAGCAATATCGACAAGCTCTCATCCACCCTTGCAAATAACGGAGATAAGCTTTCAAATATCATTCAGAATTTCTCACAGATCAGTGATACATTGGCCAAAGCCGATATTGCTCAAACCGTTGTTTCTGCCAATGCGGTCCTTGCAGATGTAGATAAGATCATGTCGAAAATCAATAAGGGTGAAGGATCAATTGGTATGCTCATTAATAATCCTGAACTTTACAACCGACTGGAATCTGCATCGACCAATCTTGACTTATTAATGGAAGATGTAAGGATCAATCCGAACAGATACGTGCAGTTTTCTGTTTTCGGTAGAAAGAACAAGAGCGTGGAGCTTACCAAAAGTGAGTTGGAACAACTTAAAGAGTACGTGAAGGACAGCAAAGGCGCGGAGTAAAGACTTTTAAATGGGAATTTCTAATTTTATTTTTATCGGAGTATTGCTTGCTGCATCGGGGCTTTTTGCCTTTCAGGTAAGCAAAATAAGACGGAATATTTTATTGGGACGCGATGTAGATCGCACCGATCGAAAAGGGGAGCGCTGGGCCATGATGACCCGCGTGGCCTTAGGGCAATCGAAGATGGTGAGCCGCCCGCTGGCCGGATCCATGCATGTATTGATTTACGTGGGTTTTGTAATCATCAATATCGAAGTGCTGGAGATCATCATCGATGGCATCTTCGGTACACACCGGATTTTTGCCTTTCTCGGTCCGCTTTATGATTTTCTCATTGGGAGCTTTGAGATTCTTGCCGCTCTGGTCGTACTGGCCTGCGTAGTATTCTTAATACGCAGGAATATTGGAAATATACGCCGATTCAAGGCGCGTGAGCTGACCCTTTGGCCTAAGAGCGATGCCAATATCATTCTGGTCGTAGAGCTGCTGCTAATGTTTGCTTTCTTAAGTATGAATGCCACCGACGCATTGCTCCAGCAGGCGGGCGCAGATCATTATGTACAGGCGGGTGCCTATCCGATCAGTTCGTGGCTTATGCCAATTTACGCTGGGCTTTCGGTAGATTCGCTCATCGCGGTAGAGCGCGGTATGTGGTGGTTTCACATTGTCGGTATTCTCTTGTTTTTGAATTATTTACCCATCTCAAAGCATTTTCATATTCTACTTGCTTTTCCAAATGTCTATTACGCCCGGCTCATTCCCGAAGGCGAGTTTTCCAATATGGAGCGTGTGACCAGTGAAGTGAAGCTGATGATGTATCCCGATGCCGATCCATACGCCGCACCAGCACCCGAGGCAGACGCGGTGCAGGAGAAGTTTGGAGCGCGCGATGTGCAAGATCTCCATTGGAAGAACCTAATGGATGCCTATTCTTGCACGGAGTGCGGTCGCTGCACCTCAGTATGTCCCGCCAATATAACAGGTAAGCTTCTCTCTCCCAGAAAGATAATGATGGATACCCGCGACAGGCTAGAAGAAGTGGGCAAGAATATAGATAAGCACGGGAAGGATTATGATGATGGAAAGGCATTGCTGGGCGATTATATTATCGACGAAGAAGCTCTGGGCTTGTACCACTTGCAATGCTTGTGTAGAAGCCTGTCCGGTAAATATAAACCCGCTGGAGATCATCGTTGATCTGCGGCGCTATCTCGTGATGGAAGAGTCAAAATCGCCCACCGAGCTCAATGGGATGTTTACCAATATTGAGAATAATGGCGCGCCATGGGCGTTCCCGCAGGCCGATCGATTGAAGTGGGCAGAAGAAGGATAAAAAAATCAGCATGAGCGAATTGACTAAAGTATATACCATGGCCGAAATGGCCGCTGCGGGCGAAGTGCCCGAAGTACTTTTTTGGGTGGGCTGCGCAGGCAGCTTCGATGATAGGGCTAAGAAGATCACCAAGGCCATCGTAAAGATTTTACAGAAGGCCGAAGTGAAATTTGCCGTTTTGGGCACCGAAGAAGGTTGCACCGGCGATCCTGCCAAGCGCGCCGGAAACGAGTTCCTTTTTCAGATGCAGGCCATGATGAATATTCAAGTATTGGATGGCTATGAAATTAAGAATATTATTACCGGTTGCCCGCATTGCTTTAATACCATTAAAAACGAATATCCCGCTCTGGGCGGGAATTATAAAGTGCAGCACCATAGCCAGTTCGTACAGGAATTAATAGATTCCGGTAAGCTGGCCATAGAAGGTGGCGGTATTTTCAAAGGTAAAAAGATCACCTTTCATGATCCCTGCTATCTGGGTCGTGGCAATGGCGTATACGAAGCGCCCCGCGCCCTTCTCGAAAAGCTCGATGCCGAACTGGTGGAGATGAAGCGTTGCAAGAATAAAGGACTCTGCTGTGGTGCCGGTGGTGCACAAATGTTTAAAGAAGCAGAACCAGGAAAAAAAGAAGTCAATATAGAACGTACCGAAGAAGCACTCGAAATAAAGCCGAGCTTCATCGCTACAGGCTGCCCCTTCTGCAATACTATGATGACCGACGGCGTGAAGAATGCCAATAAGGAAGATCAGACCCAAGTCCTCGATATCGCCGAATTAATCGCTCAAGCCGCTGACCTGTGAACACCGAAACCACAAAATTTGAAGTGAACGTTGCCAGCGCCATCGCTCCCGATGCACGGGTGTGGATATATCAGGCAGAGCGATCGCTTTCGGCCGCTGAAGTCGATGCAGTTTCCGATCCTATCCATACTTTCGTCAAAGGATGGAAGGCACATGGAGCGCCACTATCCGCTCATGCCCAGATATTCTTTGGCCGCTTTATCTGCCTTTTTGTAGACGAACGCTTTTATGGGGCTTCCGGCTGCTCGATAGATAGCTCAGTGCGGCTTATTCAAAACCTTGAAAAAGAACTTTCCATTTCGCTGATGCAAAGGATGGACATAGCCCTTATCGCCGAAGATGATTCAATCAAGACGATTCATGTGAACGATGTCGGCACCGCTCTCTCCGAAGGTGAAATAAGTGGAGAGACCTTGATCTTTGATAATACCGTAAAGACGAAAATGGACTTTGAGAAGACTTGGCTGAAACCAATTGGCAATAGCTGGTTGAAGCGGTTTATGCCCTGATCTTTTTCTGCTCAGGCCTGGTCGTATAAAGCGCCAGCCATTTATCATCTGGCCCTTTTTAAAATGGAACCACATCCACATTTTTTTTCGAGTAGATTCTGTGGGTATCTAGATCTAGGCAGAGCAGCACACCATATCCGGGCACTTCTGCCTTCACGCATCCGCTATCCAAATCAATATCTTTTTCGCCCATCATCAAGTTTCGCTTGATTACTTCTACCTCTTTGGGCACATGCCCATGCAAGATCCGTTTTCCTTTAAGCTTCCGCTCATCATAGCGAAAAGAGCGTATCCAGATCATATCTTTCCAATGCTCAAAAGGATTTTTTTCGGATGTGTTGAAACCCGCGTGCACCATCAACTCCTTTTCTGTTTCAAAATAGATGGGAAGCAAGCTCAAAAATCGGTCGAGAGATGGCAGGAGATATCCACTTGGGGTCAATAAGTGGGAGCTGCATTGCCTTCCGGCAAAGGTCGAAAGTTCATCTGTTTTTTCGCGGTTATAGCTTAGCAGCAGTTGTTCATGATTTCCTCGTAAGGGATATACCTTATAGCCAGTTGCCAAGAGATCCCATATCTTCTCCAATACCAATAGGGAATAGGGACCGCGGTTTACCATATCACCAAGTATGAAGAGCTGGTCTTTTTTTTTGAGTTTTACCTTTTTCAGCATTTTGCAAAAGGTCTGGTAGCAACCGTGGATATCTGTGATGACCAGCCTCCTGCCGGTCGGGTTGGATTCTATAAAATAGGCACGCTTCCGCACGTCGATCGGGTGGTGCAATAAACTGCGTAGTTGAGCTTCTGCTCTTTCCAGGCGGTCAGTCAAGGTGAATGTTTTTTTATTTTAGATGAGCATCTACATAATCGAGCACCTTGGTCAAAAGATGCACCCTGTCGCGGCCGCGCACATTGTGCTTATGGCCGGGATAGGTAAAAAAGTCCACCTGCTCGCCGGCTTTTACGAAGGCTTCGATCAGGGTGTATGAATGCTGCGGTACTACTACATCATCATCAAGGCCGTGGATGAGAAGCAGATTGCCTTCCAGTTTATCTGCATAGTTTTTCAGATCATTGGCCTTATAGCCTTCGGGGTTCTGTTCGGGCGTATCCATATAGCGCTCGCCATACATCACTTCGTAAAGCCGCCAGTCGGTAACCGGACCGCCGGCCACCCCTACCTTAAACACTCCTGGATGGCGGAGCATGAGAGAAGTGGTCATAAAGCCGCCAAAGCTCCAGCCGTGCACGGCCATTTTAGAAGCATCTACATACGGAAGGCTCTCTAAATATTCAACCCCCGTAAGCTGGTCTTCCATCTCTACCGTACCCAAATTTCTGAATACCGCCTGCTCAAAAGCAAGTCCGCGATGTGCCGAGCCGCGTCCATCTACCGTAAAGATGATATAGCCGCGATTGGCTGCTTCAAACATCCAGAGCGGGGCACCAGCGGTGCTTCCATTTCGCACCATTTGTGCATGTGGTCCGCCGTAGACATATACCAGCACGGGATATTTCTTTGAAGCGTCAAAGTCGAATGGTTTGATCATTCTCGCTTGCAGCTCGCTGCCGTCATTTGCTTTGAGCACAGGTAATTCTATGGTGCCGAGCGCGTATCCCGATAGTTTGCTCTTGGGCGATAATAAGGTGATCGCCTGCTTTCCTTTATCAGTATAAAGCTTGAGATCATTGGCAGTGTCGAGTGATTGCTTCCGCAAAATAAAGGAACTTCCATCGCCCATGATTACGGTATAAGTCGCTGGCGATGATGTTATTTTCTTCATTTTACCTTTTTGAAGATATACTTCATAAACCGCTTCGCTCATTAACCCTTCGGTAGTGGTGATATTGAGTTTTTGCGAGGCCTTCGAATACCCATTTACTTCCAGCACATCGAATGGACCTTTGGTAACTTGCCCGATCAGGCTGCCATCTGCCTTATAATGGTAAAGATGATTAAACCCATCGCGCTCACTGAACCAAAGGAAACTACCATTTTCCATGCCTGTAAATATCGGCGGACTCTCCGGCTCTATGTATTTTGGGTTTTCTTCCGTAAATAATGTTTTGATCATCGATCCGCTCGCGGTGGCATAGCTATGAAGAGCCATTTTGTTTTGGTCACGGTTTACGACGGCCAGATAGGCTGTGTTTCCATCTGGCGAAAAAGTGAAGTTGGTAAGGTATTGATCCAGTGGGGCTCCGGTTTTGAGATATCTGGTTTTCTTCGATTTCACATCAAAAATCCCTACTTTGGCGTGATGGCTTTTCTGTCCGGCCATCGGGTATTTTATCAGATTTACTTCGGCAGGGTAAGGCTCGTAATCGGCCAGTGGATAGTCGGTTACCATGCTTTCGTCCATCTCGTAAAACCCTAGCTTTAGTCCATCGGCACTCCAGAATAAGCCTTCGGTAATACCGAACTCTGATCGGTGTATGGCTATTCCAGCACTTGTGGCGGTGCCTTCATGCTGAGTAACGCGTATGGCGGTATCGGCGGGAGTGGCCACGTATACATCGCGGCCTACGGTATAGGCCAAGAAACCCGATTGTTTTGAAAATTTCAAGTTCTCTCCTTTCTCAGAAAAGCTTAGATGGGTCTTTGCATTTTTGGAAGTGAGATTATAAATGGCCAATAGATTTCCACATTTCAAAACCAGCTCATTGGCACCCATCCATGCATATGGACGCACCGAGCTTATACTGTCCACTTCGATCGCGCTAAGGGCTTTATTGACTTCACGAACCCCAATAGTTTGAACGGTATCGCCCTTTAAATTTCTGATAAAAAGCGTTCCATCATCACCGGTATGAGAAAAGCGATCGTCCGAAATCCACTCCAAGCCCGATAGGTTTTCAGGGGCGAGCTCTCTATACTGTTGCATCACGGCGGTTTCAAGGTCTAGTTTTTTAAGATCTTGTCCACTTACGGTGATGAATAGCGGAAGTAGGATTAGTAGAAACGCTGATTTTCTCATCTGCCTTTTTTCAAATTTGCGCAAATATAAGCCTTCTGCCTTGGAAGCTGTTTAATCACAAAACCTTTACTTTTGCGGATATGCAAAGATTAGGTCTTGTATTTTCCATGCTGATCATAGTTGCCTTATCGGCAAAAGCGCAGGAGACGAATATCCGCACTATTACGTGGGAGCTTCTCAAAAATGTGCGTTTCGAAGAACAGTATGATGATGCAACGGGAAGCTTTTTCGACAAGCCTGTTTTTCCGCCCATGATCGCTTCTTTGGAAGGGAAGAAAGTAAAAATTTCGGGTTATGTGATTCCTATGGATGTCGATCTGAATGAATATGTAGTGAGTGCTTTTCCGTTTAGCTCTTGCTTTTTCTGTGGTGGCGCCGGTCCCGAAAGTGTGGTCGATATTCAACTCAAGGATAAAAAGCTCAATTTCAAAAACGATCAGCGCGAGACCTTCTGCGGCACTCTCAGGCTTAATCAAGGGCAGTATTTCCAACTTCCCTTTATCTTAAAAGAAGCGGAGCTCTGCGATCAATAGGTATTCTAAGTAAGTGGATGGATACCGTTTGATGGCTCCACGGAATTCCCGTTGGCTTCCGGTTCTGATTTTCTTTTGACTGTAGCGATTACCTATGGGTGAGCACCAAGGTACTGAGTTGAGTATGGCCAGACTTTGGCGCTAGGCTTTTCCTGCCCGGTTTCTATACTGTTCCGCTTCAAATCATCTATCATTCCTTCTGTGATCCCATTAGCATTTCTTGAATGAGCGAAATACAGGTATAATGCTCGATCTCAGCATAATTTTTCGTGCCAAGCAGAATTACGGAGTAAACCCGACCGGAAATTCAAATCTCGACTGATGGCCAATGGTGTCGGTGAGCTTTACCAAAAGAAAGCTTGGAAAGCGGTTGGTATAACTGGGTCTTAATGTATCGGCATTTTCCGCTAGGTCAAAGGCAGTTACCACCACCGTATCGCTAAATATTCTTGAATACGTTGAGATCACACTGCCCACAGTTGGCCATAGCCCGATAGTGATGGATCGGAGCGCTTCATCGTCCATAGCGGTTCCGCTGAAGGAGATACTATCGCCGCTATTTATAAAAAGGGTGCCGCCATTAAGAGGCGGCACCGTATTAAAATTGACAAGCGTGGGCGACAAGCCCGGCTGATTTATAAAAATATTGACCAATGAATCCTTCGAGCCATTTCCTTCAAGGTCTGCCACCTGTAGCGAGAGGCTATAGGTACCCGAAAGGGCTGAGTCGGGAACCAAATAAGAAAAGGTCTTGCTGGCCTGCGTGCCCGAAACAGGGTCTATGGTCACGAATCCCCAAGCCCCAAAAGCCTTCGAGAAATCATCTTGCAACCTTAACCTGATCTGGTTCAGCGCTTCATTGTCAGATACGGTAACCGAAATTTCCAAAAGATCGCCCGGAGCAAATTCGGTTCCATTCAACTCCATAAGGTCGATCTGCGGCCTTACCTTATCATCGGTGTCCTTGCTACAAGCCAAAAATGAACCGGCAAGAACACCGATGAAGAGCAAATTTTTCATCTGCGAAAGGTAAGAAAGCTAAACCTATTGAACGATCAATGGGAAAACCACGTCTACATCAGATTCGCCACCGGCATTTGTGATGTCGCCAAGCGAAACTCCCGCCGCACCCTTATTGGGCTCGTGGCGCAGTACCACTCTAATATTGCTACCTGTTGGGGTTGCCCCAAAGGTAACCCATTGAGACCTTAGCCCTATAGGGTTTCCATTGACATCTGCTGGGGCAGAAGGATCATAGGTAACGGTGAGTGCGGTATCGGCTTCCGCATTGGGGATGTAAAAGAACTGGTGCTCGTCGCCTTCGTTAAAGACTTCGATGCTTATATCTTCCACATCATTGGGATCTGATGCATCCAGCACCCTAACAGCTGCATTGTAGATCGTATTTTCGCCGCCCGTATTCAGCACGATGGTATCTATGGTAGGCGCGTTGCCCCCTGGCCCATCGGGATCGGAAAATGTAAAAGTCTGCGATGTCTGCGTATCCGGATTGGTCAATGTGATTTCCACATCGGTGATCAATTCCTGAGGGTTTCCACCGTCATTGTCATCATCATCGTCGCTTTCGCAGGCCACAAAAATGCCCGCTGTTAAAATAATTGTTGTGATCTTGAGTAATCTGAACGTTGTTTTCATTGTTTATGATTTATGTGAAATTAAAATTTATAATTCAGTCTAAGTGTAAAGTTTCTCCCCATCTCGTAAGCGTAGTACCTGAATCGGTTGAGGTAATTGCGATAGCTTTTGTTAAACAGGTTGGTGGCTTCCACGCCAATGCTCAGGTTGCCAATGGCTATCCCCGCCTGTATTCCTACCAAGAGATATCCATCTGGCGGCGGCATAAAATCAAAACTCTCTGGCAGCGGTCTATCGCTTCCGCCCATTAGGTTTTCGAAGGGAAAGAGCTCGGGAGTCCTAAACTGCTCAGCGGTATAATTGATATTTGCCGCAAGGAAGAGCCCATCCACTTCGGTGAGCCGCTCAAGCCCGTAACGTAAAGAAGTGCTCACTTGGTGAGCGGGGATATTTATAAAATAGGTTCCATTTTGCAGGTTTTCGGCCCATACCATATTTACTTGGCTCAGCGATAATAGGTCTGGCGAAAGCCTGGCGCCGTAGCGCGCATCGACCCCAAAAAACAAAGCATCATCCTGCTCGTAGTCGAAGCGCGGAAAAGCGCCTTGGATGGTGAGCTCAATGGTTTTGGGATTGAGGTAGATATAATCATCCACATAGTTGGCATAGGCGGTGATCTCCAGTTGACGGGATAGATGTGCTGATCGGTAAGTGGCCGAAAGGGCATAGGAACGCTCGGCGCCCAAGCTTCCATTGCCCTGCTCAATGGCTGCGGCGCCATGGTGCAGCCCTGAGCTGTAGAGTTCATTGATGGCTGGTGCACGCCACATGGTGGCCAGATCAAGCTGTACGGAGCCCGCCTTCAAATCGCGTTTGAGCGACGTGGCTGCTGCCACGCCATCAAAGTTGATGTCCCTTGGCTTTTCGGTACTCGCCACGGGGTCAAAAACTTGGGCTTGATTATAGTCGTAGCGTAGGCCATAATCTAGCTTCCACAGCGGTAGGCGCTGCGATCCCAAGGCGAAAAAACCAAAATTTTGGCTATTGTAGTCGGGCATGAAATTCCTGCCTTCAAAGGTATTTCGCCGCGAGAATGCCGATGCACCTACCTTGGTGTTTCGTCCATTTTCCCGATGCTCCCAAAAGGTCTCCACGCTATGGGTGGTAAGGCCGTAGTCGAGCTGTGGCTCTTTGAGTTCGGCTTCGGTGGGATTGATGGCCACATCAATATCATACTCTTCCCGCGAATTAAATTGGCGGGCGTAGGTGAGTGAAATAGTATTCCGGCCATCCAGTGAATATTTGGCAGCAGCCTTGGTCAGCTCATGTCCGATGACCTGGTAGGGGCGATTGATCTCGTATGAAAAGGCAAGCGTGTCGGGTTCGGAACCTTCCGGTGAGCACTTCACGCAGATCGGTGAGATTGCCAAGGTGCGAATAGCGGTACAGCGCGATTTCCTGGTTGAAGTTGCTATAAAAAAGTTCGGCTTCCCATTTTCCTTTTTTAAAGCCCATGGCATAAGACCAGTTCAGCTCTTCGGAGCCGGTATTGCGCAGCACCACATCTGGTGTCTCGATATCCCCCATTTTCTTTACCGAACCTTGTGCGCGGTAGTAGATGGGCAGGTTGGCAAAAAGCTTCCCATGGATGCTCGCCGCCGCCGATCCCCCGCGCCCATTGCTCGAAAGAGCGCCCGCTACACTGCCACCAAAGCGGCTGCTATCAAACACGCTAGGTGGCGCCACCAAGAGCATACCGCCTATGGCGTCAGATGCGTAAGCCAGACCCTTAACAGGGCTTATCAGGCTGATCTCCGAAGCCAGATAGGGATCGATTTCGGGTGCGTGCTCCGAGCCCCAATATTGCCCTTCCTGGCGAATTCCATTGTTGAGCATGATGAGCCGATTGCTGTGCATCCCGTGAAAAATCGGTTTGGAAACAGTGGCACCTGTTTTTAATACCCGCACGCCGCTGATCAATTCTGCTTGGTCGGCCAATTGCAGACCCGAAGTATTGGCCAATGCCAATGCCGATACCGTTTCGGACTCAAAAAGCCGGATACGCTCCGGGGCGGCCAGCACGGTCACGGTTTCGAGCTCCAAGTCCCGGTGATCCAAGCTTATCTCCAAATTCTCCGTTATGGGCACCGCAATTTTTACCAATTCGGGCTTGCAGCCGATATGGCCTACCAAGAGCGTGTAGCTGCCTGCGCATAATTCTTCAATCGAAAACCGCCCGAGGCTATCTGCCGCAGTACCTTTTGTGCTGCCTTGAACCGCAATGGACGCAAAGGCAACTCCTTGGCTGGAATTTTCATCCACCACGGTACCACGAATGGAATACGTACAGGGTTCTTGGGCTGCAGCCAATAATACGGCCAACGCGCCCAAAAGTCCGAAAAGGACTTTCTTCAAATTCATAAATTTTGGATTGAAAAACGATTAACTCAGACCCGCAGGTCGCGCGGCGGACCGCGGGAGTCAATGGCTTGCCAGCAGAGAGCCGGGGTATGGGCTACATAGCGGGGCGGCTGCACGCCAGCCAAAATCTGATGGGATTTGGCGGCAGCAAAAAACAGGAATTGGGTATGCTCCTGCGCATAATCGCTACAGAGCAGGCATTCTTTTTCAGCTTCAGCGATGGCATGTTCGGAAAAACCGAGGCCTGTTTCTGGGGAAACCGCTAAATGGCTTTGATGATCGCGCGCGTGATCGTGCGTATGCAAAAGACTGTGCAAGCTGCTATGACCCAACGAAAAAACGATGAGCAATAGATAGAGAAAAGACGTGAATTGAAGAGTTTTTCTTACTTTCACAGGCGCAAAGCTAAGGATTTAATTTTTTGACCATCACATAATGGGTGCCGATGCCGTCTATATCAAAAGCTTCGCTCACGATCGAAAATCCCAACTTAGAATAAAAACCGACTGCTATCAATCGGGCATTGCACCAGATAGCTTCTATTCCGGACGCCCTATAATACGATTCTGCAAATCTTATCAGCTCCTTTCCGTAGCCCCTCCGACGATGATCGGGATGGGTGGCCATACCGCGTAGCTGCACGGCGCTTATTACGGAAAGGTTTTCATGCAGCTGCTCGTAAAAACTAGCTATACAATAGAGCTCCCCTTTCACCTTTAAGCCAACATGGATGGTGGCCTGATCTCCATCGCCATCAAAAGGGCAAGGGATGCTTCCATCTCTTTCGCGCAGCACTACCGACCGAAGGAAATAGGTCTCTTCGGCTTGTATTTTCACGATCATTTCTTGCCCCATCATTTTTTTGCGTCGGCCATCTCTTTTGCGAGGTGATCAAGGTATAGGATGCCATTCAGATGGTCTATCTCATGCTGGAAAATTACTGCAGTAAAATCTTCAACCATCTCTATCTCATGGGCTCCATCTACCATATCGTACTCGATGAGTATGGCGTAAGCGCGGCTATTCAGGGTATCGGTCCTATTGGGAATGCTCAGGCATCCTTCTCTACAGCTTTGTGTTTTCTTGGAGTACTGGCGTATTTTTGGGTTTAGATAAACTTCAAATGGGAAGTTTGGCTTATCGAATCGCTGCACCCAAATTATATTTTTCAGGATGCCTACCTGTGGCGCGGCGATACCCACACCCATCGATGCGCTATCGGTCACGGTGCGGTATAGCCTTTCGATAAAGGTTTGGAGCTGTTTATTGCTTGGGTCGGGCGCGATGGTTGTGCTCTGTGATCGAAGGTAGAGCGAGTCCTTTTCATCAGTGATTTTAAAAACACGCATGGGTCGGTCAGGTTCGCCGGTATTGATCAGGCTAGTTTCCCTTTCCGAAAAAGGGCTTTGCACCGGCTTCGTGCTGCTTAACTTCGGTGAGCAGGCTGATGCGACCATGAGCAAGAGTCCAAAAATAACAGTTGGCAAAGAGATTTTTTTGATTCGGGTCATTCTGGTTTATAAGAGTTTTTAGCTTCTGCTTCCGCAAAAATGGGAAGTTCATAGGGATTTTAGGTACTGCACCGGTCAGTTTCGAAACTAAATTCCATAGAACTTGATATTCCTACAGAGAAATGCCTTTAAAGAAATTCGGTGATACAGCGCAGCTCACCAATGTTAACGAGCTTAACTGCCGGTCATAAAATCTTAAGCGGAAGGAGCTCACACTTTGATGCCCGTAATGCTTTCGGGTTTATCCCGGGTTTATCGCAGTGAATGATTTGGCGTGGGCCTAGAAAGACTTTATCGGTCTATCATAAATTTGATAAGTATTTCGATCGGGACTGAGAAGGAAGCACCAAAAAAATGGAACAGGAGCGCGCTTGCACCCATCTGGTATTAGAGTTTTTGCAAGAACTCCATGGTGTCCACTCCATCGGCATAGTCCCAAAGTTCTGGTTTCTGGCTGTTGCCAAATGGGATGTTTTCAAGGGAGATGATGCATTGTATCTCATTCTTTTCGGCTTCGAGCCGCGCTTTTACTCTTTCCAAATCACTGTAGCGCTCATAAAAAACAGTTGCGATGGGGCTCGCGATCGCATCGCTTGGGCGCAGAATCATAAATCCATTCTCCAGCAGGTCTTCCTGGTTCATCATCCACAAGGCGCGGTAATAATCGAAATTATTGGCATATTTATGATGGTTAATGATTTCGCTATACGGATATATTCCTTTAAAAAAACGGTCGATCTCGAAGTCATCTTTTACGAAAAGCTTTGACACATTGCGGCAGCCGAGCCCAAAATACGAGAAAATATCATCGCCCAAGGCGAGCATTTCTTCATCACTCTCGCCGCCCGTGAGAATGCCTACCGATGTACGGTTCTTACGAATGATATGCGGGAGCTTTGAGAAATAATACTCGAAGTAGCGGGACGTATTATTGCTTCCCGTCGCTATCACGGCATCTACTTCGGGTAGCCTATCGGTAAACCATTCTACTTTGAACGGTTCGTAATCAGTAAGTAGATATAATATTTCAAAGATGGCTGGTAAGAGAATTTTATCTTCGCTACTTAATTTGGCGACAGCCTGGTGACCACTCATGGCTACGCAGAATAAATCGTGAAAGCCGACCATTGGAATATTTCCAGCTAGCACCATGCCTATTTTCTTTTGATCTTTTGCTGCATGGGTTTGGCCTTCCATCCATTTGTTAAGGGCTTCAGGTCGCAGCATAAAAGACAATCCGCGGAGCGCTTGGCGGATGTTGCCATCGGTAAACCAAGGGTTGTGCACCGTACTCCGGGCTATCTTTTCGCCGAAAGCGATAGAGATTTGTTTTGTCTCTTCCGAATGGTCCAGTGATCCGCCTACGGCCAGTGTATCTAGCGCTGCACCAAGGGACTCAATCTTTTTTAAGGGGATGGGAAGGGACGAAGAAATCATGTTTGAAGGCAAAATGAACAATTTTAAGCTATGGACAATTATCTTTGCAAAAGTAAGTATCACCAAAAGAAGATGAAGCTATGGCTATTATTATAACCGATGAATGTATAAACTGCGGCGCTTGCGAGCCCGAATGCCCCAACAATGCCATCTATGAAGGTGGCGTGGAGTGGCGCATGAGCGACGGCACCGACCTGAAGGGAGAAGTGAATACCCCGATGGGCAATACCTACGAAGCAGATAATGAGCAGGAGCCTGTCGATATGGATGTTTATTATATCGTACCCGATAAATGTACCGAATGTGTAGGGTTTCACGATGAGCCACAATGCGCTGCCGTATGCCCGGTAGACTGCTGTGTAGACGATCCCGGCCATCGTGAGACACAGGAGAAGCTCAAGGAGAAAAAAGAGTTTATGCATCTCTGATTTGCAGGAGAACACAATTCTTCACTGCACCAGCCGTTCTCACAGCGCCATGTCAAAATCGCTGTTGATCTTTATTTGCTTTTCGGTTTTTCTCGCTGGAGCTAATGCAGCATCTATAAGCGGTTTCGCATACTTGACCGCTTCCACCCGGCCAGTTCAAGGAATAAAAGAAGTACCCACGCAGGAGACTTACCATCCTATACAAGCCCACACCGCATACTCACCATCCACATTCCAAGACCCAAGACTAGAGCAATTAGAGAAAGAAATGCTTACTGCATTGGAAAGCATGACTTCGGCCAAAACGGATGATGAGCGAGCAGAAGCCGCAATCATTTTGCATGATCTTTTTGTCCAGTCTTTCGATATTGACGGTGTATTCGATTATCCTTTTCGCGCTTTATTTGGGGTGGCTTCCACCAAAAGCGCTGATGGTATATTTCGTCTGATCAACTATAATGTGGCCTTTCTCGATGGGTCATTCCGCTACTACGCTTTTATCTTAATGCCCGATAATGATTACACGGAGCTATTGGATAAAAAAGCGCCGTCCGAGATTCGCGCTAGTGAGACTCTAGATGCCGCGGATTGGTACGGTGCACTTTATTATGAAATCCATCCTGTGGAAGTTAAGCGCGAAACCTACTATACTTTAATGGGTTGGGATGGAAATTCTCAGTCTTCAACCATTAAGGTGCTAGATGTCTTGACCTTTGATAAAAAGGGAAAAGCAAAACTCGGAAGGCCGATATTTCAGACGGATGAAGGATTTGTGAACCGTCGTTTTTTTGAATATGCCAATGATGCACAGATGACGCTTCGCTACCTTGCGTCAAAGGAAGCCATCATTTTCAATAAGCTGGAACCGATCAAGAGTGGCCTCAAGGGGCAATACGCCTATTACGTTCCTTCCACCACCTATGATGGATATCGGCTGAGTAAGGAAGGGTTATGGGAGCTGGCCGAGAATTTTGATATGACCCGTCCGAAATCTGAAGAATCAGGAGCCCAGTTTAATTTTCCCGATCGGGTCGACTTCAGGAAACGCTGATTTCAGGCTTTCCATTTTGGGTATCTGCCGCCCAGAGAAAACCCCGAAAACATCAAAATATACCTTTCGCGAAGGCCTCCCAAAAAATGTATCTTTGTCGGCTTTAAACAGAAGTGTGAATGTGGGCATTGCTCAGTAAAGAAATAAGCAGCTTTTTAAGCTCGGTAATCGGTTATATAGTCATGGCCGTTTTTTTATTGCTTACCGGCTTGTTTATGTGGGGCTTCCCAGGTAATCTGCAGGTGCTAGATCAGGGCTACGCGACGCTCGATACCCTTTTTTATGTCGCTCCCTGGGTGTTTATGTTTCTGATCCCGGCCATTACCATGCGTTCTTTTTCGGAAGAGAAACGCACCGGCACGATCGAATTGCTCTACACCCGTCCCATCACAGATGTACAGATCATTTTGGCCAAATACCTAGCAGGCGTTTTCTTGCTGGTTTTGGCCCTGCTGCCCACGCTCGTTTATTATTTCAGCATTATTGAGTTGGGAAATCCGCAGGGCAATATAGACCACGGCGGTACGTGGGGATCTTATCTGGGCTTACTCTTCTTGGGTGCCGGCTTTACATCGATAGGAATCTTCGCATCGTCCATCAGCGATAATCAGGTGGTGTCTTTTATACTGGCGCTTTTCTTATGTTTTATCGCGTATAATGGGCTAGATCAAATCGCATCATTTGACCTTTTGGGATCGTTCGATCGGCTGGTGCAAAAGATCGGTATCGCAGAGCATTATGATTCCATGAGCCGTGGCGTGATCGATACGCGTGATGTGGTCTACTTTATCGCACTTTCGGGAGTATTTATAATCGGGACGCGCACGGTCTTGCAAAGCAGAAAGTGGTCATGAGCAAGCGCACCAATGAGAAAAGCCGCATCTGGCTCGAAAGTATCCTGGGCATAGCCATATTCGTGCTGCTTGCATACATCAGCACCTTCGCGTTCATGCGTTTTGACCTAACGGAAGAGAAGCGGCATAGCCTATCATCTACGACCATCGAACTGGTAGAATCGCTCGATGAAGTGGTGTATGTGAAGGTCTTCTTAGAAGGTGATTTCCCCGCCGATTACCAAAGGCTGCGGCAAGCGGTAAAAGAGAAGCTTGACGAAATGCGCGCTTACGCGGGCGACAATATTCAATATGAATTTATAAACCCCAGCGAAGCTCCCGATCAAAAATCGCGCGAAGCGATGTATGGTGAGCTGGTCAAGAAAGGACTCCAATACAGCCCCTTGCAGATACGGACGAAGGATGGGATGAGCGAAAAAATCGTTTTTCCCGGTGCGCTTATTTCCTATAACGATAAGGAGATGCCACTGCAGATATTGCAGAATACCCAGCGCGCCACCGATGCCGAAATGGTAAACCGCACCATAAATAACCTCGAATATGCCTTCGTAAACGCGCTCTACCAAATACAGCAGGATACGAAGCCCAAAGTAGCCTTCTTGCAAGGTCACGGCGAACTCGAGCCCATCGAAACCCGAGATATTGAAAATGAGCTCAAAAAGTTTTACGGCGTAGAACACGTCTCGATCGATGGCATGGTGAATGCCTTGAGCCGCAATATTGCCGGAAGGGGGCGCCGCGAAAATAGGTTCGATGCCCTGATTATCCCAAAACCTACCCGCCAGTTTTCAGAGCAGGATAAATACCTGATCGACCAGTTCATAATGAATGGGGGGAAGGTGCTCTGGCTCGTCGATCCCATGCAGATGGATCTGGACAGCTTGCGACTCACCGACCTGGCCATGGCCACCCCGCAGCGCATCAACCTAGATGATATGCTGTTCAATTATGGGGTGAGGCTTAACCATGACCTGCTCCTAGACCGCACCTGTGCTCCCATATCGCTGCTCACTGGGCCGAAGGGCAATGAGCGTTCTGAGTTTTTTCCTTGGTACTTTCAGCCCATTCTGCTGCCCGATGTAGCACATCCCATCGTAGCCAATATTGATCCCGTGCTTACCGATTTCACCAGTAGTATCGACACCGTAGAGAGTCAGGGCATCTCCAAGAGAGTGCTTCTATCTACATCCGAATATACCCGCATCTTAAAATCGCCGGCGCGCGTGAGCTTTAATATTGTGTCTATCAATCCCGATTTTGGCAATAGCAATAGGCCGCACCAACCTGTAGCGGTATTGCTGGAAGGTAGCTTTAAGTCCAACTATGTCAATAGGCTGCCACCAAATTTTTTGGAAGAATCGCTCTTCGACTTTCGTGAAAAGAGTGCCCCGAATAAAATGATGGTCATCGCAGACGGCGATATCATCAAGAATGGCGTGAATGCCGATGGCACCAAGTTTAGGGAGTTGGGCTTCGATCCTGTATTAGGGCGCAAGATGTATGGCAACAAAGAGTTTTTGATCAATTCTTTGAATTATCTGCTCGGTGATGCCAGCTTGATCAATGTGCGATCGCGCAGCACCAAAGTGCGAAAGCTCGATAGCGAGAAAATTTTGAAAGAGCGCTCTCAATGGCAGATCATCAATATTGTCCTACCGGTTTTCTTGACACTTCTGCTTGGTTTTGCACAATGGATCATTCGCAAGCGTCGCTTCGGCAAAAGAATTTCTTAAAATGAGAAAAAGTTTACCCTTCATTATCATTGCACTGGTAGTCACTGCAATAGCGCTATACTTCACATTGTCAATAGATGGCAATGGCACCAGCGTAAAGTCCCAAACCGATTTTGCCATCGAAGATACGAGCGCTATCGGCAAAATTTTCATTGCTGCCCCTTCTGGAAAACAAGCCTTGATAGAGCGCAAAGAGAATGGAAGGTGGATGGTAAATGATAAATATACCGCCCGGGAAGATGCCGTCCAGACCCTTCTCAAAACCTTTAAGAACGTATATATCCAACGGCCTGTGGCCAAGGAAATCGAAGAGCAGGCCATACGCGTGATGGCAGCTGGCGCCAAAAAGGTAGAAGTCTATGACCGAAAAGGCAAGTGGATGAAGACTTGGTATGTAGGCCATGCTACCAGTGATAAGAAGGGTACTTTCATGATTTTGGAAACCCCCGGTGGCGGGAAGTCAACGGTGCCCTATATCATGGATCTGCGCGGTTTTATAGGGATGCTCAATACCCGCTTCTTCACCGATGAAAATGAATGGCGCGGTACACGGGTTTTTCAATACTCGGAACCTACGCTGAGCGAGATTTCCATCCAATATCCCAGTGAGCCGGAAAATTCTTTCATGATCAAATATGCCGGTGGGAATGAGCTTGCTTTATTTGCCGGAAACGGTGCGACACCAATCGCTCCGTTCGACACCAGCCTAGTAAAAGATTATATGCTCAATTTTAAGTTGGCATCCTTTGAAAATTACCGCACAGGTTTAAGTCAACTCCAAGAAGACTCGGTAAAAGCGACTGCGCCCTATCAAGTTATCAAGATCAAAGATGCCAAGATGGAGCATGTAGTAAGGCTCTGGCCAAAAGGAGTGGTCAATGAGCCAGCATCCGATTCGATCGACCCGACGTTGTCAGAAGTCGATAAAGAGCGGGTCTATGCCGATTGGAACAGTGGGGAGCTCGCCACTGCACAGCGCCTGACTTGGGATCGCTTCCGCGCACCACTTGCAGTGTTCTTGCCCAAAGCCGAAAATAAATAGATGTTTAAAAGTCGCTGAGAAGCGTTCGCACGAATCAATTATATTTGTCGCCTTATCAGCAACGCTGCAAGCTTTAATCTCATGAAATTTATAGTCACAAGTACAGACCTACTCAAGCATCTTCAGATAATAAATGGAGTGCTGGCCAGTAATAATACCTTACCTATACTTGATAATTTCCTGTTTGAATTGGACAAAGATCAATTGACGGTTTCGGCAAGCGATCTAGAAACCACGATGATCACAAAAGTTTCTGTAAAAGCGGAAGAGCAGGGGAATATTGCAGTCCCCGCCCGGCTGCTGCTCGATTATCTAAAGACACTCCCCGAGCAACCGCTCACCTTTACCATCGACGAGAAAACGCTGGGTGTGGAGATAGCCAGCAGCTACGGTAAGAGTAAGTTGGCGGGCTTCTCTGCCGATGAGTTTCCTAAAAACCCCGAGATGGAAGAAGCTTCGGCCGTTACGGTTCCGTCCGAAGTATTGGCCGAAGCCGTGCAGAAAACGATTTTCGCAGCCGGAAATGACGATTTGCGACCCGTGATGTCGGGTATCTTTTTTGAATTTTCAGACGAGGAGCTCCGATTTGTGGCTACCGACGCGCATAAACTGGTGCGCTACACCCGCTCGGATGCGAAGGCAAGCAAAACCGCTTCTTTTATAGTCCCCAAGAAACCGCTCAATCTATTGAAGAGTGTACTCGGAAGCACCAGCTCTGATGTGAATATGGAATTCAATGGGAGCAATCTGATGATCTCATTTGATGAGCATACCCTCATAGCCCGCCTAATCGATGGTAAGTATCCAAATTATGAAGCGGTAATTCCAAAAGATAATCCAAATACCATGCTCGTGAGCCGAGCGGCATTGCTGGGATCAATAAGAAGGGTAGCGATCTTCTCGAACAAAACCACCCATCAGGTGCGCTTGCGCATTAGCGGCAGCGAGCTGGCAATATCGGCCGAAGATATCGACTACTCCAACGAAGCCAATGAGCGTCTGGCTTGCAGCTACGAAGGCGATGATATGGAGATAGGCTTTAACTCGCGGTTCCTGATCGAAATGCTTAGCAACCTAGATACAGAAGATGTGGAGCTGCACCTAAGCGCTCCCAATAAAGCAGGTATTTTGGTGCCTGTAAATACCGGGAATGAAGACGAGAAAATACTGATGCTCGTGATGCCGGTGATGATATCGGGCTAGTAGCTTAGCCGATCTTTAGACCGCTTTTTGCTTTTCTTTCGGTAGTCAATAGAATGGTGCCCTGAGCAGAGTACGCCCCAAGTATAAGGCATTCACTCATGAAATCGGCTATCTGCTTATTTGGAAAATTGACCACGGCCACTATCTGTGAACCTATCAGTTCTTCGGTCGAATAATTTTCGGTAAGCTGAGCACTTGTTTTTAATATTCCCAACTCACCAAAGTCTACGTAAACTTTAAAGGCCGGTTTTTTGGCTTTTTCAAAGGGAATGGCATCCACTACTGTTCCCGTTCGGATGTCAATTTTTTCGAAATCTTCCCAGCTGATTTCTGCTTTTCTTTTCATTTTGCCATGGTTCGTACGGCCAAGATACAACCCAAGAATGATTTGATATGCTTCTTTTATGCCACAATTTGAGGGGTTAAGAAGAAGAAAAACGCCATATTGGCAGTTAGTGCGCTTGGTTTGCGCCAATATGGCGTATTAATCTTAGCGTTTATCGTTGGCCTTGATTTTGAAAAGCGAGAAGGAGATTAGAAATAAAACTTAAAATCAAATAATATGTCACTAGTAAAATTTAAAGCTCACCCAAGAAGTACCAATCCTTTCGATGCATTGTTCAATGATTTTTTTGAAGGGGAATTCCTTCCAAATAGAGTACAGGCACGCACTTATCCGGCGCCGGCGGCAAATGTGAAAGAAACAGAAAACCATTACCACATTGAGTTGGCCGCTCCTGGAAGGTTAAAGTCTGACATCAATATCGAAGTAAAAGAAGATTTGCTCACGATACGGTCTGAGAATAAATCCGACGAGGAGAAAGCGGAGAAGGATGGAAAAGAAGGTCGGTACACGAAGCGGGAATTTAATCTCACTTCTTTCGTACGAACTTTTCGACTGCCCGAAGAAGTAGATGCAGAGCAGATCACAGCATCCTACGCAGATGGTATTTTGGGGCTCTCCATTCCAAAGCGGGAAGTGGAAATAAAAAAAGCGCGCCAGATCGAGATTAAGTAAATAGTTTTTTCATAGATGGTTGGTTAGAGAAAGAGTGCGGGCAGTGATGTTCGCACTTTTTCATGCCATGATTTGACCTGTCGAATGCTATGGTGTGGAAGAATCAAGAAAATGTAGTTTTGTAAACTAGGAAAAGCGCAATGGACTATAAAGATTATTATAAGGTACTCGGAGTAAGTAAGTCGGCCGAGCAGGCCGAAGTCAAAAAGAAGTTTCGGAAGCTCGCGATCAAGTACCATCCCGATAAGAATCCCGACAATCCTGGAGCGGAAGCAAAATTTAAGGAGATCAATGAAGCGTACGAAGTACTGGGCGATCCCGAAAAGCGCAAGAAGTATAACGAGCTAGGTTCCAATTGGAAACAGTACGAGCAATACCAGAATGCCGGTGGTGCCCGCGGCGGAAGGAAGGCTTATGAGTATTCGGGCGATTTTAACGATATGTTTGGCGGCTCCGCTGGTGGTGGTTTCTCTGATTTTTTCAATTCCTTTTTTGGGGGTGGCGGCTTTCAAAGCACGGGGGGCGCCTTTCAGGATCAAAGTCCTTTTGGGCAGCAGCGCCAACCCCGCCGCTCCAATGCTCAGGCCAGTCTGCCTTTAAGCTTTGATGAGTCTTTTCATGGCGTGGCCAAGGTGGTGCAGGTAAATGGCCAAAAAATCAGGCTTACCATAAAGCCCGGTGCCAAGGACGGTCAAAAATTAAAATTGACGGGCAAGGCCAGTGGTGGTGGCGACCTGATCATTACGCTGATAGTGGGAAAACCGACCGGCTACGTGCTCGACGGCCTTCAGATGAGCAGGAATGTAAGCGTAGACCTT
Source organism: uncultured Cryomorphaceae bacterium (assembly GCA_963836915.1). GTDB lineage: Bacteria > Bacteroidota > Bacteroidia > Flavobacteriales_D > Cryomorphaceae > Cryomorpha. The sequence continues at coordinate 4,166,952 of CAWILH010000002.1, forward strand.
TATACTGCAGTGCTCGGTGGCAAGATAGAAGTAGAAACCCTTCATGGCAGATTAAACCTACCTATTAAGGCCGGCACTCAAAATGGAAGCAAGCTAAGGCTTAAGGGAAAAGGTTTTCCAAGTTATGATGACCCAAAGGCGACGGGAGATTTGATACTCACCACACAAGTGCAGATCCCCACTGGTCTTACAGATGAACAGAAGGAGCTTTTTAAAAAAATACAGGTTAGTTTGTAGGCGCGGGTCTCTTTTGACGAGTTGCGTGATTCTTCGCGTTAGAGGCTTTGCAGATGTCTCGGATTGGCTGCAAGTTTTAAGCCTTAAGCGGCAAGCTTTTGAGAATAAGAGACGAATATTTAGGTGTTTGTGAAGAATTTCTTTGAGCTTTTGCGCCGATTACAAAAACCTGCATCAAAACAATGACCTATAAATCGATAGCTTTCGTACTTTGCGATGGATGTTGAATGCGCTTCAAAATTTCAATTTTTTTAAAGAGAAAGCCAATAGATCTGGCTATTCACCGTTCGGGAGCCGATTCGCGAATGACCTAAGAATTTCCTTCCAAGGCCAAGTCTGTCAGCCATATCATAGCACGGCACCTCTCCGTATCAGTATCGGCAGCCCCTTATCGGGATTTTTGCGCAAGCAGTGGGATGGCATGCTCTATATCACTTCCAATGGGGCCAATGACATCATGGTAATTGATGATAACAGCGGCCTCAGCGTTGTTGCAACGGGTTTCGGAGTCAACACTTCCAATAGCATTGATGCCCACCCATACCGCGTCGGGCTGTCCAACAACAGCGGCATAGCGCGCCGCACCGTGGGCAAGAAGAACTATAAGTTGAGCGACCACTTGGGTACTATCCGCGCGGTGGTGAGTGATGCCAAGCAGCGCAGCGGTGAGATAGGCGATAATATGGGCGAATATGATTTTGATGCAGTGGCTATCAATGATTACCATATATTTGAGATGGTGATGCTGGAGATTGATTTCCAGAGTGAGGGGTACGGTTATGGATTCGGTGGAGTTGAGAAGGATGATGAAGTGAAGGAAGTGGCCACGCTGTTGACTTTGGAGCAAGGATGTATAGCACTCGTTTATGGCGTTGGATGAGTACCGATCCAAAATTTGGATTGCAGCCGGGTAGTTCGCCTTACAAATTTGTTTTTAATAACCCGATAATCTTTATTGACCCTGAAGGAGAAACGAAATTTTGTTTTAAAAGCAAATGTGTGGAACTGACGGCAAAGACAATGGACTTGTTGGTATTGTTAGAAACAAGTACGTTAAGAAAAGTATGATCAAAGGCACTTAACGAGGTTTAAACTACAACTTAGACGGCATTCAGCATAATTCATCCACAGGAGGTGTTTTTGATATTCATGGCGATGTTTCAAAGGAAGCTAACACCGCTTTAGAAAATGCAATGTCAAGCGGACAGAATAAAGAATTTCGGTCGGTAATGAAAAGTGATGGAGACGGTTTTTCTACAAATCATTCAGGAATAAGAAAAGTAGGAAGCGAACAAGCGGACGGATGTCTGACCAACATTCAATCAGACGTTTTATTTCATTCTCACCCAAGAGGAATAAAACTAAAAGAGGAAGTAATGGGAACTTCTGTTGGGTCTTATCCTGCCGCGCAAGCTTCGGCCGATGATGAAAATAGCACATTCCCGAATTTTGATATGAATATTATTGTTGGTAAACAAGGAAAAGCCGGATACACGACTGACCCCAACGGGAATGGTCAAGTTAATGACATTGGAAGTAGCGAAATAAGTTTTTTTGACATTCAAGGAAACAAGCAAATTAGTATATCAGGAAGCGATGCGAGCAATATGACAAGCGAAGATAGAGGAAGGCTTGGGAAGAAGTTTGAGAAAAAGCAAAACCCTTGAAATGAAGATAGTTTTAGCGTTCTTGGTTTCACTATTTTCTATTTCTCTTTATTCACAGGGAGTAATTGAGATTAAGGTTTGTGATGAATTTGAAAATCGAAAATGCTCTAACCTTTATAGGTTTAGTGTAGTCAGCAAAAACGACACAATACCGATTCCATATTTAGGCAATAAGCAATATTCAACAGAACCAATAACTTCAAATGAAAGTATCAGCGATTCAACCGTTTTCATCTTGTTGGAAAATTGCAAGTATTTTTATGAATTAGAATTTCGTAAGAAAGATTTTGAATTCGAAACCTTAATACTTTGCATTGAAAGCGAAAAAGCTAAGTCAGGCAAAGTGAAGTGGAATTACTCCAATTATTACGGCAAAAACTTAGCTAGTTATGCCATAAAAAAGAAGAAATAACTCAGTAACCTAAGTCCACAGCCTAGCTTCTTTTTTTCCGTGTTCGCCCCGCTCCGCAGGGTATCGACCCTGCGGCACAATATTTTATCCGCTCCTAAGGGTATCAACCTTCCCTCTGCTCAGCCGCAACGCATCCACCGCCGCCCATTTTACTATCACCTGCGGATCGCTGCGGGCTGCCCCCGAGGAAGTGCCGCTAAGCTTCGTCACTCAGCAAGTGAACACTAACCCGGGATCGTGCAATACGGTTCAGGATGTCACCATTTTTGCTAGAAAAGCAAAAAATGGCTGCCAGCCTTCCCTTTACCTGCGCGCCTTGGAACTAAAAAATAGAACAAGGAGCTACTTGGATACCAATACACCATTGGTTCCAAGCTCTTGAAGTACTGCCCGAAGGAGACCGAATAAAAATCACTACGCTTTCCCCATACGGCTTTTACTATTTCGCCCAGCGGGAGCTCAATCAGAAACTGATCCGGATGGAAGAAGATGGAGCTGCAAACCTACCTTTTTCACGGAAGTCAAATCCTGGTGGCAGAAAAATCTCCTTTTTGCCGAAAGGCACCCCCTAAAACTTCGACTCCAAAACATAAGGAAGCATCTTACGCCACGTAGGCCAGTCATGCTTGATGTCATGCCCCCAAATGTCGAGATCATTATCTATCCCTTTTGCGTGAAGCAGGGAAGATAAACCACGCGATGCATCCGGCTTTTCATAATCGCCGCTACCAGCCATGATATGGATATGGCCACTGCTGCGAATTTGATTTAGAGTATCCTGATTTTGAATGTTTTGCATATAGTGCATAGGGCTGTTGAAGTATACGTCTTCATCCCAATACCCTTTGGTATAAGACGTAAGATCATAATCTCCACTCATGGCTATGCAACCATGGATGAGCCATGGGTTTTTGAAAAATTGATTTACCGCGTGCAGTGCTCCGAACGAAGCACCACCAACTATGATTCTGTTCTCATCGCTGGTTTTATGCTTTATAAACGGGATCACTTCATTATAGATATAGTCGTTGTACTGGTTATGGCGTATCGCTTTATGGCGTGGTACCATGTGGTTGTTCAGCCAGCTTTCCCTGTTTATGCTATTCACACTGAATACTTTGATCTTGCCGGCATTAATCATTGGCTCTAGTGATTTTATCAGGTCAAAGCGCTCATATTCAAGATAATCGGCCGCCGCAGTGGGCAGCAACAGCAGGGCAAAACCATAGTGTCCATAGGTAACTATTTCCATATTCTTATTGAGGGCACCGCTGTACCAAGAGTCTATCTCTCTATTCATAATGGTCTTGTTTCGAATGGCTTCGAAAAGCCTAAAAATAAGCCTGCAAAGATGCGCAAAGTTTTGAATTTCGGGCTATACGAGCTTTATGTTTTATGCGAAGAGCGTATACTCTCCCAGCTCTGGCCTTACGGCAAAAGTCCCATCAGGTCACATCCGTTTATAAGGCAAAGGGTGATTTAATATTGGCTTAATTGTGCGTCTGAAAATAAGATTTAGCTTTGTAGCTCAATCCGAAATAAGCACGAAGAATGGAAAGTTCGACAATGATTAAAAAGGTTCATAATTTTAGCGCAGGTCCATGCATCTTGCCGCCCGAAGTTCTCAATAAAGCTTCTCAAAGCGTAAAGGAACTGGATGGTATTGGCCTTTCGCTCATTGAGATCTCACATAGGAGCAAAGAATTTGTGGCCATCATGGAGAATGCGCAATCGCTGGTAAAGGAGCTTTTGGGCGTACCTGATAATTATGCAGTTCTTTTCCTTCAAGGGGGGGCGAGCCTTGGATTTTACATCAGCGCTATAAATTTCATGAAGAATGAAGGTGGAAAAGGAGCATACCTAGATACGGGTGCTTGGAGTACTGGCGCTATGAAAGAAGCACGCCTGCTCGGTGAGGTGATAGAAGTAGCTTCAGGAAAGGATATAGACTTTACCAAAATCCCGAAGGAATATACAATCCCTAGTGAGGCCGATTACTTCCATACCACTTCCAATAATACCATTCGCGGTACGCAGATGAAGCAATTTCCAAAGAGTCCGGTACCGATGCTTTGCGATATGTCCAGCGATATTTTCAGTAAGGAGATCAATGTGGCAGATTTTGACTTGATCTATGCCGGAGCGCAAAAAAATATGGGGCCTGCCGGCACTACTTTATACATCGTAAATAAAGAAAAGCTTGGTAAAACAGGCCGTCAGATTCCTTCAATGCTTGACCTACAAAAGCAGGAGGCCAAAGACTCTATGTATAATACGCCGCCTGTATTTGCAGTGTATGGCAGCATGCTCACCCTAGAATGGATGAAGTCGCAGGGTGGCGTGAAGGAGATGGAAAAACGAAATGAAGCTAAAGCCAAATTGCTCTATAACGAGGTAGATCGGAATCCATTATTCGAAGGCACCACTGCCGTAGAAGACCGAAGCAATATGAACCCCACCTTCGTGCTTACCGACGAAGGCCACAAGGAGCGGTTTGATAAATTGTGGAAGGATGCCGGGATATCGGGCATCAATGGCCACCGCTCCGTAGGCGGCTACCGGGCGTCTATGTACAATGCGCTTCCGATAGAGAGCGTTCAGGTATTGGTAGATGCAATGAAAGAACTAGAGCGTAACGCATAATAATCACTATGAAAGTATTAGCAAACGATGGGATCTCCCCATCAGGAATCGAAAAGTTGAAGGCAGCAGGATTTGAAGTGGTCACAGATCATGTACCGCAAGATCAACTGGTCGCTTATATCAATGACCACGACGTAGTTGCACTTTGTGTGCGCAGCGCTACCACTGCCCGAAAAGAATTAATTGACGCCTGCCCCAACCTGAAATTTATCGGAAGGGGTGGAGTAGGTATGGATAATATTGACGTAGCCTACGGCCGTGAGAAAGGTATTACTGTGGCCAATACTCCAGCGAGCTCATCCCAATCGGTGGCGGAGCTGGTTATGGCTCATCTGTTCAGCTTGGCGCGCGCTACGTATGATGCCAATCGGGAAATGCCCGCGAATGGAGCCGAACAGTTCAAAGACCTAAAGAAGAAATACGCAAAAGGAATGGAGCTCCGTGGGAAGACCCTTGGGGTGATCGGCTTCGGCCGTATTGGCTATGCGGTGGCACAATACGCTTTGGGAGCAGGTATGAAAGTAGTTTGCTCAGATATTCATGATGTCAATACCAAGGTGAGCTTCAAGGTAGAAGGATACGGAGAAGTGTCGGTAGCCGTAGAACGCATCCCGATGGATGAGCTCATAAGCAGCTGCGATGCCATTTCTATCCATGTGCCCAAGCAGGCCGATGGAAGCGCGGTAATTGGCAAGAGCCAGCTCGAAGCGATGAAGAAGGGTGTGCTATTGGTAAATGCTGCGCGTGGCGGGGTGATCAATGAAAGCGATCTCTTGGAAGCTTTGGATAGCGGCCATGTAAAAGGCGCTGCGCTCGATGTATTTGACAATGAGCCCAATCCATCAAAGAAAGTTATGTCAAATGAGAAGATTGCCCTGAGTCCGCATATTGGAGCGGCAACCCTCGAAGCGCAAGATCGGATAGGCGATGAAATGGCCGATTTGATTATCGCAGAGTTCATACCGGCATAGTCGGTTTATACGACAGTTTTGGGCTGTGCGCATTGACCCGGATCGTTCGGCTATTTTGCTGCTCCCGATTTTGAGCGGCTAAAAATCCGTTCGATCTGATGAACAGCCCAAGGGAATACATCAAAGAAAAGGCAAAAGGTCAAGGCGATCGTCATACCCCAGATTACCATTAAATTGGCATAAAAAGTATCGATAAATCGACCAAAGAATTTTTTGGCTGGAGCGTAAAAATGCGTTCCAAAGAAACTACTGTTATAAGGCATTAGGTATACCAAGTCTTTTTTCTGGATAAGCTCCCCGTCGTATTCCGCGATATAGCTCAGATCATTTCTATTGGTTGCGAATACTTCCAGCTGGTCGTTTTTATAGGTATTGAAACGCTCTTGGTACCTTTGGTTTCCAGCTTCGGTGCGCGTCATCGCATAGATAGATTTCTCCTTTTCTGCTTCAGCCCGCAGATATACGCGCTTATAATGCTCATTCAGCAGGTCGAGATGAACCAGCAGTTTATTCAACAATTTGGGAGTAACACTCTGGGCGTCGAGCTCATTGACTTCGGCAAACTTCAAATCGGTGAGAAAATCATTTTCTTTTCTCATCTCGTTTCGGAGCAATGTCAAACTTTCATCCAGCTCTCTACCAGCGGTTTCGTCATCGATGATCCGACTTACCACAGCTATTTTATTTTTTAATTCGGTGACCCAATAATCTTTTTTCCAATTGGAGAATTTCTTTCTTTTCTCAAGGTCAAAAAATTCTTTTTCGTAGTCATTCCCTTTGAATTGGGTTACTGCAATGGCTTCATAAGCCCATCGGCTGGCCATTATATTTCCGATCCATGGCACTCCATCTTGTGATGCAAATATGGGGTTGAGCCGATCAAACTTGACGATGATCCCGCTGAAAAGTAACTGCGGGATAATGATGATGGGAATGAGTATATAGATCACCTTGGCCGAGTTAAAACTGGCAGAGATATTTAATCCCAATAGATTGGCAAACGAACAGGTAGAAAATAATATAAGCCAGTATTGGAAGGTCATACCTTGTATCTCAAGGACATAATTTCCGATCACCACAAAGAGAATCATCTGTATGGCCGAAATGCCAAACATAATAGAGATTTTGCTAAACAGATAGCTCGACCTGCTCAGGTTTAGGAAAGATTCTCTTTTGCGAATTTTTTTATCCCTGATTATTTCTTCAGAGCTTACGGTCAGGCCAATAAATAGCGCGACGATAACGGCGATGAAAATATAGACCGGAATATTTTCGTTTTCTCTGAAAATATAGCTCTCATGTGAGCCGGCGGGAATAAAAAACCGCATGAAAAACGCCAGTATACCTGCTAATATCGGCGCTTCCAAAAGATTGATAAGCACGTACTGGCGATTGGTGAGCTTCGATAATAGGTCGCGTTTGATAAATACGGCAAACTGCGCAAGCTTTCTTGGAATGGTAAAATTGCTGTGGGGCAATGCTTCTTCTTCTACCTCCTTGCCAATGGCAGGGGTGAGGTGCTCTTCATAAAGTTTGTTCCACTCCGAAGGCATGATCTTCCGCTGGTGGGTGAGGTTTCCAAATTCATCTACCACCTTTGATTCGATGATGTTGAATATATCTTCAGTTTTTACATTTCCACAGGTTAGGCATTCGGCTTCATCACAGTTTACGTGATTTACCATTCGCTTGAAGTATACGAGGCTATCTACCGGATTGCCATAATAGATCGGGTAGCCACCGGTATCAAGAACCAATAGCCGGTCGAACATTTTGAATATATCGGACGATGGCTGGTGGATGACCACAAAAATAAGCTTGCCCTTCAGGCTAAGCTCTTTGAGCAAGTCCATGATATTCTCCGAATCCCTTGAGCTGAGTCCAGAAGTAGGTTCGTCTACGAAGAGCACTGCCGGCTCTCTAATGAGCTCTAAGGCGATGTTCAATCGCTTGCGCTGTCCCCCGCTTATCGTCTTGTCCAGCGGATTGCCAACTTTGAGATTGCTCGACTCGCTCAGCCCCAATATAGAAAGGAGTTCGCTCACCAAGGACTGTATTTCGCCATCGGCCTTTTGGCCAAAGCAGAGCTTGGCATTATAATATAGATTTTGGAATACGGTCAGTTCGTCTATCAGCAGGTCGTCTTGCGCCACATAGCCTATAAGCCCTTCTATCTTTTTAGCGTCTTGGTGTATGCTTATCCCGTTTATCTCTACGCTCCCTTCGCCAGGCTTCAGGTTGCCGTTCAACACATTGAGCAGGGTAGATTTTCCACTTCCGCTGGCTCCCATTATTCCTACCAGCCGCCCCGATTCTTCGGTGATATTTACTTCATGCAGGCCTATATTGCCGCGTTTGAAGCGGTATTCCAGCTCTTTGGCTTCAAAGGTTATTTTCTCCCGGCTATCATCTTTCAGAAAGGTGCCGATGATATCGCTATAATAGATCGGCTTTATTTTAGACCCACGGATGGAAGCTCCCTGATTTAGAATGTAGAATCTATTATTTACGATTACCTGACCCGAGATATTATAAGTTCCTTCGCCCCGGTACTTCACGAAATGAAGATTGACACTGGGAAGCCGCAAAATTCGGATATACCCCTCTATGCCTTCACTTAGAAAATGCTTGCCAAAACCAGCGCCAGAGTCCGTGCTGTCGGTAATGTACAATACATCAGAAGATTCGATCAATTCTGTCTCGCGCTCCTCTACGAAATACTGGGCGAGCTGATATTCGTCCATGTCAAAATTGAAAGAGTCGGCTACCGTATTTACAAATTCATCTTCGAGCTCGCTCACCGCGTCATGGGTATGGATAAATTCGAGTAGCCGTATCAATACGATGGTCTTTTGGCGCTGAGTGAGCTCTTCGTTTATTTGGGTACAGATGCGAAGGAGCTTTACCGAGTTTACGGATGTCCTTTTTTGCCGCCCGTTCTTGGCTGCAGATACTTTTTGGTATTTTTCAAGGTACTCGTCAAAGAGTGCCAAATACTCTCCGAAGAGTTTGTTGGGAAGCCGTTCTTTCAGAAAAGAAGCTACGATCATACGGCCGTCGAGATCACCTTTTTGGGTGGCGTCTATTCGCGCAATGATGGCGAAAAGCTGTATTAATGCTTTGAGAATTCTCTCACTCATAGTCTTTTTGGGGTATGCCTTTATTACATCTCAATATTTATGGCCGAGCCGGTTAAGTTCTACTTGATCTATCATCGGCAAGTGCAACGTGTTGAAGCTATTGGGCTTTATCACCGCCTTGGCGGCAAAGGTCGGAATATCACTAGCGTGCAAATCCGATATGTAGTACGGCGCATCCCGAGTTTTGTTTCGGGTTTGAGAGCCGTGCTTCAATGCGGCACTTCATATTCGCTTCAAACTCAAAATCCCAATATGGACTATTCTGGTAATCTTGATTGGTGAACAAAACATTGTCGGCCTGATCGATCACTGAAAATAATAATTCGCCTTCCTTCATTCCTGCAAAAGCCGAGATGCGGTATTCTGCATCTGCATAAAAGGTCGTCTCAAACTCAGCGATTTGATCATCGATGAGCAATGCTCGATAGGACTGACCGTCAAGTACATAATTGCCATCTATGAATTTGGCTCCAAGGGCAGCCGTACTGTCGCATTGGCCGAAAGCCATGCCGCATAGCATTAACCCTGTGAGCGTGAGAAGCGTAAAGATCGTTTTCATTGTATTGGAATTAGTTCAGCGCGTACCCGGTCTATTCTTGTTTTAAGTTCTGTAAATAATTCATCTTCAAAAGTGTAGCTGCACTTACTTGTGATCTTCGTAAGCTTCGCTTCGACATTTACCACAGGTTTTTCGTAAGTATAGCTATAGTTCACGTCCTTGAAGAGCGTATTGATAGAATCGAGTTCAGCCATTACCTTTCCATTTTTGAAAGCGTCATTTGCAGTCATGCCAAGCACATCGCAGAGTGTTGCGATAGATTCCTTTTGTACTGCCAAACGGTCGCGGGCGGCATCATTGCCATTGGCCGCAGCCATTGCAGTAAGGTAAGAAGCTTCTACCCAGCCACCGGTGAGCACGAGTGCGGCTATGTCATAGCGGTCATTTCCTTTCAGGTAGGCATCTGCATCTTGATAGAAGCTTCCGCTAATGTAGAGCAAGGAGTCGGCGTTGGCTACGTTTTTTCCCAAGCGCTTGAGCAGATCAGCGTCAAAGGCGCCTTGTATTTCCAACTCGTCGGTTAGGGTCTGAAGGGCTTTATAATAGCTCAGCGATTGCTGTCCATCTTCAAAAAGGGAAGCGTAAGCCATGTCGGTTCCATACATTCCCAAGCATAGGGCTTTCTCATTGTTCGATACCAAGCTGCTTACATCGCGCGTTTCGCTGAGTGATTTTCGGTAGTACGCAGAACCGGATTTTTTGATGAGTAGCGCCGTTTGAATAGGAGATGGGATGCTGAATAGCTTTCCCGATACGTTCAATAGGCTGGTTCGGGTACTGTCAATAGCGCCCGCGGTATTCAGCTCACTTTTGCCTACGCTCTCTTCATCACATGATGCTGTAAGTAAGGCTATCGCCAATAGATAACCGATGTGTCTAATCTTCCACATAATTTTTATCAGATCGAAGTTCAAAATATTCAAGCATAATTTTCAATCATTCAGCAATATTCCTAGCTCCAGATTTTGGTTCGCTTCAAGCTAAATATCAGCACGGTGGCCGATGCGAGACAGACTATTCCAAAAATCGCTGCTTCATTCCATTCTTTGAAAATAATCTTCCCCGTCATGAACAAGAAGCTATAGGCCAAGATCACCGATGCCAACCAAGATACGGCCAGTGGGAGCAAATTGTTATGTTTTTTTTCTGTGGCTTTTGCAAAGGTGGGCCACCATCCATCGGGCCTTACCCGATCGTAAAATTTCTGGAGCACACCGTTGCTTTCGGGTTTGGTAAGGAAGGTCACGATGATCCAGGTGACGGTGGTAAAACCGACCGTCAGGAAAAAGCTGTTTGGAAAGGCCAGCTCGAGCACCCATCGGGAGAATGCATAGGCGATAAATGGCGCTACGGTAGCCGCTATTTCGCTCCAGGCATTTATGCGCCACCAATACCAGCGCAAGATGAGCACCAATCCGAGTCCTGCGCCGCATTCTATGATAAACGACCATACCCCGCTGATCGAATCCATGAGCAAGGTGATAAAGAGCCCGAGTATCATTAAGATTACGGTGGTAATCCGCGACGCTTGCACGAAGTTGTTGGAAGAAGCATCCATGGCTATGAACCGCTTATAAAAATCATTGACCAAGTATCCTGCACCCCAATTTAATTGGGTAGAGATTGTACTGAGATAAGCCGCAAGAAATGATGCCAGCAACATTCCCTTCAAGCCTACCGGCAGGAAGTCGCGCATGGCCCATACATAGCCCCGGCCAAATTCTGCAGCTTCGATAGCCGGGTTTGCCACAGGATCGAGGCTGGGATAGATCACGAGGCAGGCCAGCGCCACCAGTATCCATGGCCAAGGGCGCAGGCAGTAATGCGCTATCTGAAATAAAAGCGTGGCATAGACCGCTCCCTTTTCGGTCTTGGTACTCATCATGCGCTGTGCCACATAGCCGCCCCCACCCGGCTCCTGCCCGGGATACCAACTGCTCCACCACTGCACACCGATATATGCAAAGAAAGCCCCGGCACTCACTACGAGCGTTTGCCCGCCAGAGCCGCCACTGCCAAAATCGGGGAAGAAATGAAAGGTACTGGCAGGAAGCGCCGCTTTGAGCCCATCTATACCGCCTACTTCTGGGCTCGCCAATACGATCACAGCCAGTATGATCGTACCCGTAATTGCAAAAACGAACTGCACCACATCGGTTACTGCCACTCCCCAAATACCAGAAAGGGAAGTGTATACAGCCGCCAATGACATAAGCGCAGCGATGATCATAAATACGGTATTGAGCTCAAGGCCAAAGAAGGTTTGGAGGATGGAAATCATGGCCAAATTGACCCAGCCCATGATCATCACATTCATAAAAAGACCGAGATAAACGGCTTTGAAACCACGTAATATAGCCGCAGGCCGGCCGCCATACCTTATTTCGATGAGCTCCACTTCGGTGAGCACGCCTGCGCGGCGCCATAGCTTGGCAAAGAAGAAGGTGGTAAGCATACCGCCGGCCAGAAAACTCCACCAGAGCCAATTTCCCGAAATCCCGTTTTGACCGACCATCTCGGCCACGGCAAGCGGCGTATCGGCGGCAAAAGTGGTGGCTACCATAGAAATTCCGGCCACCAACCAAGGCATGTTCCGATCGCCTAGAAAGAAGCTTAACAGACTCTTTGATGCCCGCTTTCTATAGTAAAGTCCTATAAGTAAGCTAACTAATAAGAAGGCGATGATTACCGCCCAATCAATCCAATGTAGACCCATACCTTGATTTCTCTGCGCACCAAAATAAGTGGTTTGGCAACGGCAAAGGCGCGGCAAGGGAATTTCTAGCAACGCGGCTTTGTTGGTAATTTATCTAATTTTGCGGCTTGTTTTCCGTTTGCCTTTTTCAAAGCAATTAATCACTTGAATACCTTCTTTGCTGAAATACTGCTCCCGCTGGGAGTTCCCAATACTTTTACATACAGGCTACCGCAGAATATGTCGGAGTATCTCTGTGTGGGTATGCGGGTGGTAGTGCCTTTTGGCAAAAGCCGATTGCTCACCGGGATCGTGACCGAAATTCATGAAGAAGCACCCACGGCTTATACCGCGCGATACATCGACTCCATGCTTGATGAAGAACCGGTAATCGTGGAGCAACAACTGCTTTTTTTTAGATGGATGGCGGACTATTATATGTGCTATCCAGGAGAAGTTTTACTCGCCGCCCTTCCCATCGGGATGCGGCTTTCTAGCGAGACGAAGTATGTGCTCAACCCAACCTTTGACGGTGATCTAACCCAATTTCTCGAAAGAGAAGTGCAACTGCTGGAAGTACTTGGCGTGCGGGAGACCATGAATGGAGACGAGATATCGGGGGTGCTCGGCATCAAAGGCATACAGGCCACAGTAAAAAAACTCCTTGAAGCATCAGCAATCTTGGTTTTTGAAGACCTAAAGGAACGGTATAAACCGAAGATGGCTTCTTTCATCAAGCTCAGCGAAATCTGTGAAGATGAAGCAGGCCTGCAGAATGCTTTTGAACTTACCGACCGTGCCCAAAAGCAACAAGAAGCGCTTCTGTCTTTCGTAAAGGCCAGCGGCAGATATACCGAAGAAACGGTTGAGATTAGGAAAACCAACTTCCAGAAAGAATATTCGATAAGTGCTTCCATTATAGCCCAGCTTGTCAAAAAAGGGATTTTTGAATTATTCGAACGTGAGATAGGCCGCCTGCCAAAGTCAGCCCATATAGAGCCAGAAGATTTAAAGCTTAGCGAGCTGCAGGCCAAAGCTTTCGCGAAAATAACCCATCTTTTTTCCGAAAAGGATGTCACCCTGCTGCACGGCGTTACATCATCGGGCAAAACCGAGATCTATATCGAGCTCATCAAGGAGCAGTTGGAGCATGGCAAGCAAGTATTGTATATGCTACCCGAGATCGCCCTTACCACACAAATGATCGAGCGATTGCGCCGGTTTTTTGGGAAGCAGGTCATGGTGTACCACTCCCGTTTCAATCAGAATGAGCGGGTCGAAGTATGGAATATGGTGCTCCAAAATGATGGCGATAATGGGAGCTTGATCCTTGGGGCGCGGAGTTCCATCTTTCTCCCGTACCAGAATTTGGGCATGATCATAGTAGATGAAGAACACGAAAACTCCTTCAAGCAGCACGAGCCGGCACCGCGCTATCACGCCCGCGATGCGGCAGTGGTGCTGGCATCCATACATCAGGCAAAGGTATTGCTCGGCTCGGCCACTCCCAGCTACGAGTCGCTCTATAATGCCCGCCAGGGTAAGTATGGCTTGGTAGAACTGAGCCATCGCTACGGTGGTATCAGTCCGCCCGTGATACGGGCGGCCTCGCTGAGCAAGAAAAATGCCCCTACGGGTTATTTCACCCGCGAGTTGCTTGAAGAAGCCGGGAAGGTATTGGCAGCGAAAGAGCAAATCATTCTTTTTCAAAACCGGCGCGGCTACGCTCCGGTCTTGCTTTGCGAGATGTGTGGCTGGAGTCCCGAATGTGTGCGCTGCGACGTGAGCCTTACCTTCCATAAGGAGCAGAAGCGGTTGGTATGTCATTATTGTGGCAATCGATATAATACCCCGCCTACCTGTGCTGCCTGCGGTTCGCATAAGCTTAAGCTCACTGGCTTCGGCACGGAGCGAATAGAAGAAGAGATTGCCATCCAATTTCCCGAAGCACGCATCGCCCGTCTTGATTTTGACAGTACACGTACCAAATATGCCTACCAGCAGATACTCTCCGATTTTCAAGAAGGCGATATTGATATCTTGATAGGTACTCAGATGGTTACCAAGGGATTAGATTTTGGTAAGGTAAGTTTGGTGGGCGTGCTCAATGCCGATCTACTTTTAAAATATCCCGACTTTAGAGCTACCGAGAGGGGCTTCCAGCTTATGACGCAGGTGGCGGGAAGGGCTGGGCGCCGCCAGAAACGGGGCAATGTGATCATCCAAACCTTCGACACTAGCCAATGGATAATCGGGGAGGTGGTAAAAGGTAATTTCGACAGCGTAGCACGTAGCGAGTTGGATGAACGCCAGAAATTTCTTTACCCCCCGTTTTCAAGGCTCATCCGCTTTACCTTTCGCCATCGCGAAGTAGAAAGGGTAGACCTGGCTTCCGCCAAATATGTGGAGTCTCTGAAAACCTTTCTTCCAGAGAGCGCCGTGCTCGGACCTGAATATCCGGCGGTGGCAAGGGTCAAGAATCAGTATAATAAAAATGTGATCATTAAAATAAGCCCCGATCAATCGGTAAAAAAGATCAAAGAGATGGTCACCAATCTGAATAATAGATTTTTTCAAGACCATACCTTCAAGGCAGTAAGGCTTATAATAAATGTCGACCCGCAATGAATCTGAGATTTTGAAGTATCTTTCGCCACTTTTAAAACCAAATTTTTGAAAAACGTTTTTGGGCAATGGAAGTTTCTGAAACGACTGATTGTTTCCGTTTTGGGCATGGTTACGTGGACCCGGTTCGTGTGGACCAATAAGTCGATCGTTGCCGGAATGGACATCTTGCGTGAGCTACCCGATAGAAACGTGCTTTTCGTGAGCAATCACCAGACTTATTTTGCCGATGTGATGCTCATGTATCACGCCTTTAGTGCATCAAAGTGGAAAATGAAGCGGGGGCTGAGAAATCCCTTTTATTTGCTTTCGCCAAAAATAAATGTCTATTACGTAGCTGCTATGGAAACCATGAAGAGTGGGCTCCTACCCAAAATATTTGCATATGCAGGTGCTATATCTGTGCAGCGCACTTGGCGTGAAGCGGGCAAGGAAATAAACCGTGAAGTAAACCCCAAAGATCCCGAGCGCATTGGCAAGGCGATAAATTCTGGTTGGCTCATCACTTTTCCGCAGGGCACTACCAAGCCTTTTGAGCAGGGCCGCAAGGGTACGGCCGACATTATCAAAGAGTACCAGCCCATAGTGGTCCCGGTCAATATTGACGGGTTTAGAAGGGCATTTGATAAGAAAGGGCTGAAGATTAAGATGCGCGATTCAAGGCTTTTAATGAAGTTTTATGATCCCCTTCAAATTGATTATTCTGATACGCCCGAAAATATCCTTGCACAGGTGATGCGCGCCATCAAGCAATCGCCTGAGTTTATGCGCGTGCCCTTGCCCAAAGGGAATGACGAGAAATAAGGATCAGCCGGCGAATGTGTTGCTTACATTGCTCCAAAAAGTGCATTCTTTGACGCCGGATAGGCATTGAATGTTCCAAGCCCTTTTGCGATAAGCGCCCGATCACGGTTGATGCAAAAAATGCTCCCTTCGCTCCCGATGAGCCGGTTGCCTTTGAAGATTACTTCGCCAATGCCGATTAATTGATCGCCCAGAAGTATGGGGGCGTAATAGTTTATCTTGAACTCTACGGTGCTCACCAATTTACTAGACTCTACTGCCAGCGAAAGAGCTGCCACCCCTAAAATTCCATCCATCATAGACGCGATCGCCCCGCCATGCGCGGCATAGGGATTGCTCAGGTGGTTTTTAGTGATTTCCATGGTATATTCCACTTTACCGGGACTTATCACATTCAACTTCAAGCCTATAAATGTGCCGAAAGTATTTACTTCATTGTATTTCTTTAATATTGGATTCATCTTTTGGTTTTATAACCGGCAGCGTGATCATCGGCCCTAGGGTCGCCCACACTCTGCAAGCTACCATCGGGATTGACCAAAATCGCATCCATCCTTCCCAGCGATGGGATAGGACTGCATTCATGTCCCATCGATTTAAGGGCTTGCTCCTGATGGTCAAAACCGCCGGCTTCAAGGTATAAAATATCGGGAAGCCATTGGCTATGAAATTTGGCCGCAGCCACGGCATCACCAAGGTTCATTTTAAAAAAAGCGGCATTCATAATAGTTTGAAATACCGATGTAATGATGGTACTACCTCCGGGTGACCCGACCACGAGAAACAGGGTTCCATCTTTTTCAAGGATCGTTGGCGTCATTGAGCTCAACATTCTTTTGCCTGGAGCGATCGCATTGGCTTCACCGCCCACTAGTCCAAACATATTTGGCGTTCCGGGCTTTGAGCTGAAGTCGTCCATCTCATTGTTCAATAAAAATCCTGCTCCCTTCACCACTATCTTGCTGCCATAATTCCCATTCAAGGTGGTAGTCACCGATGCTGCATTTCCCGACTCATCTACCACCGAAATATGGGTGGTCTCCATCGACTCGAAAACCTGAACCTTTCCTGCCTTCACTTCTCTGCTCGGGGTAGCCCGGCTCGGATTATAATCTTTGAATCTCGATTTTAAATAACCCGCATCCAACAGTAGAGAGTCCGGGATGGTATAAAAGTCGGGATCTCCAAGATGCTCAGCCCGATCTGCATATACCCGGCGCTCCATCTCAGTGACCAGGTGCATGTATCCGGTGCCATTATGGGCAATGGAATCGGCCATGTAAAGTTCGGACAGCCCGAGCAGCTGGCCTAGCGCAATGCCCCCACTAGATGGGGGAGGCATGGAGTATGCTGTAAATTCCCGAAAAGAAGCCTGCACGGGCTTCCGCCAAATGGCTTTATACGCTTTTAAATCATCGCCTGAAATGATCCCATTTCCGGCGCGCATCTCATCTATGAGCATTTGGGCGGTGGTGCCTACATAAAACTCAGTGTCACCATTGGTACTTATTCTTATAAGCGTTTCGGCCAGCTCTTTTTGTTTAAGCGTATCGCCGTCCTGCCAAGGAATTTGTTTAGTGAAGCTTGTCTCGAAGCGATTTCGCAGCCGGATGTCTTCGGCATATTGATTCAAGGCAGCCGCCTCACGCTCCGTGATGGCAAACCCGTTTTTTGCCAGTACTATTGCGGGTTTGATCAGTACATCCATCGGCAGGCTCCCAAACTTGCTATGTGCTTCGAAAAGTCCACGGACCGTGCCAGGCACTCCCGATGCCAGCCTTGTGTCAAGGCTTAATCCAGCTATTACGTTACCCAAACTATCTTGAAAAAGATCGGCATTTGCCGCCATCGGAGCGGTCTCCCTAAAGTCTAGCGTGGTGCAATTCCCATCATTCGGCCGGTAGACCATGAAGCCTCCGCCACCGATATTTCCCGCACGGGGATAAACCACTGCCAATGCCCACTGCACGGCGATTATGGCATCTACCGCATTGCCACCATCCCTTAAAATATTCGCCCCTACTTCTGCCGCCAGGGGATTGGCGCAAGCCACCGATGCCGATAGTCCATCTAAGCTCTTGCCTACCAAGGTTTCCTGTGCCGAAACCAGGTCAGAAAGAAGGAATAGTGAAAGACTTAAGATTGTCAACCTATTCATCGATCACCTCCACTTGCATTACCAAAGGTTCGCGCGGCCAATCGCTTTTATCGGTCTCTATTTCCGACATCTTTTTTAATACATCAAGGCCTTCATAGACTTCTCCAAATACGGTATGCTCCCCGTCGAGATGCGGGGCGCCGCCTGTGGAGTAATAGACCTGTCGCTTCCATCGGGCTATAGTCATGTCATTATTGCGCTCTATGCTGAGCAGCTGTGGCTCATTAAACGTTCGGCCAGCAACGAAATAAAAGTTATACGCCGATGACATTTTACCATCGTTTTCTTCATAGCGCCGCGCCATGGCGAGCGCTCCTTTTTTATGGAGATGCTCTTCCTTGATCTCTGGACTGAGCTCGTAACTACCGATAAGGATCCGCTTTATCTCTTCTTGCTCCTTATCATTATTCCCACCCTGTACCACGAAGTCTTTTACGACACGGGTAAATTCGGTATCATTAAAATATCCCCTTTTTACGAGCATCAAAAAATTGGCGCTGTGCAAAGGGGTATCGTCAAAAAGCTTGAATTTAATGGTTCCCACCCGTGTGGTGAGCTTTATTCGGCGCTCTTCATTTTCGATAAAATAATCTTCTAAAAAGCCTTCGTGATTTTCGGGGGTAAGCAGTGGGAACTCACGTGTGGAAGGGGTAGTTGGTAATTCGTACGAATCTACTTCCGCAGCATTTAGGCTGTCAGATCTATGGAGCTCAAGCTTTTTTTGAGAAGCATCGCCGCCACCACAACCCCAAAGGAAGAGTAAGAGCGGCAGGATGACGAGAATGGATTTCAAGGCTAACTTCTGGGTTTATTCCAGTGTATCATCGTATTCTTCTACCGATTGATGGGTTTCGTTTTGCTCTATACCGTTGAGCGTGCTGTGTTTCGGCCGTTCTAATTTTGCGCTACCGTCTACCGCTATGGGATGGGTATACGTTCCTTTTTCGATCACCGCATGCCATACACCATCGTAAGGAACGGTAAACTCCACAGGCGATTTTTCTACTTGACCGCCACGGTATTGATGGGTCAAACCACCTTTGTACTTCTCAAACTGACTGGAGTGGATGAGCAAAATCCGGGTCGGTTTGTCAAAATTTACTATAATACTGTCTTTTTCTTTAGCAGTAAAGGGTTGGTGCAAAAACTTCATCGGGCGATTTTTATTCTTAAAGAATGTAAATATGCTGAAATTTATCTAACAAGGCCATTTGAAAGGAAAATAAGTTCTTCAAATGATAGGCAAATGCTATGCAACTGAATGATCTCGTTGGGTTTATCAGGATTTTTTGGTGGGTATAATCTGGTACTCGAACACTACGCGATCGTCATACCCTAAAGGATAGGCGTGAAATTTTCTTGGACTCCTTATGGTAATGCTTATCTGTGCTTGCTTTTGAATATGCTTGGCACCGACTTCTAGAAATAGAATATTTCCTGCCTGCCATTTATTGCCATGCATTTTATATTCGAGCGGTAATCCTTCGGGATCGTGTGCCTGTACGATATACTCGACACTCATTCCAGGATTTAGCGTTAGGTTTGTCTTCACGCGCTTAGGCTTTCCGGGTACCCAAAGATTGCCTAAGCTGTCTTTAATGTACTCGATGCGCGGGTAGCCTTCCTTACCTACTTCCAGCAGGCTCCGAAAAGCGGTTATCTTCGCCCGCAATTCACCTGTAATCCCTAATACGAGATGCTTCTGGTATACGAAAAACTCACGTCGCTGCAAATCAGGATGCCGATAGCTCTCCAAGATTTTCAAATACGTAATGAGCTTCTCCCGATCACCAAAGGCAGTTTGAAAATCGCCAACCCAGTTTAGGGAGATAAGCTCTGCAATATCTTCAAAGGCGGCATGATATATGAGTTTCTCTTCGCCCGCATTTGGAGGGGAGTCGAGCTCGGCCTGTGATTTACGTTCTCGCCAGCTATCTACTTTTGCAGCTGCTATTCCGCATTCGTCAGTCCATCGAGATCCATATTGCCGCTCTAGGCTATACTCCACGAAATCGCGGAGTGCATTTTCAGCATCTCTTATTGATTGTCCTATTTCCATTTAATGCTGCAAGATGGTAAAAAAACCGCGATACGATTCTTAAGTTTTTGGGTCTCCCTAAGTTTTTAGCCTTACTTTTGAGCATGATACGCGCTTTAAATTTGCTTTGTTTTCTTTTTGCGGCTTCTGCTGCCTTTTGCCAATCTTCGGGATCTGATGCGTATGACGCTTTTTGGATGGAAGAAGAAATAGAATTTGCAGACCCTGAAAAGAGTCCGCTAGAAAAGGCCGATATCGCTTCCTTTACAGAGATTTACCGTTTTTCTTACGATTCGACTTTTACCGTAGATGCGCGCTATGAAGAGGTGAAGCGGCAAAAACCGTTTAAAATGGCCGCTACCGGCCTGCGCACGTCGACCTACCAAAAAGTGGGTGTGTTGCATTTTAAGCTTCAGGAAGACTCGTTGGAGCTGACAGTCTATAAAAATCTTGACCTCGCTCGGATGCTCGAATACTCCGATTACCTGTTCATCCCTTTTACAGATGAATCAAATGGATTTGAAACTTATGGGGGTGGTAGGTATTTAAATTTTTCTGCGCCAGAATCACCAGCGGTAAGATTGAATTTTAACCTGGCTTATAATCCGTACTGCGCGTATAACCACAATTATTCTTGTCCTGTGCCGCCAGCGGAGAATAACCTAAACGTAAAGATTTTGGCTGGAGCCAAATATAAAATGAAGGAATAGCTTATTCCGTTTCTTTTTTCCAAACGCGCTCTGGCACGGCTTCTCCATTTTTGAAATAGAACACGCCGCCCCAGTTATGGGTAACACGGCGATATTCGTTACCCACTCCTTCCTTCACGATCACACGCTTCACGATCTGCTTGTTTCCTTCTGTGAAGCTCTCTTCGGTCACTCCCGATGGATATTTGGAAGCGAGGTCTTTTTGAAAATCAGCTTCTGAAAGGATGGGTACTTCACCTGTTGAACCTAGATTTTTTGGGGTCTTTTCTTCATGGTCTTTCTGTCGCTCACGCTCGCGCTCGCGTTTTGCCCGCTCTTGCGCTTCCCAATCATCTATCTTCTCGATGCGGTCTTCCTTGGTCTCCTTGATTTCTTTTGGCGGGTCATTTTTATCAAGCTCCGGTTTTTCCGGTTTCAATTCTTCCGCTTCCTTGGTTTTTTGTTGCTCTTGAGCCTCCGCAGCCCTGAGCGTGGCAAGGGTATCTTTCATGCTCAGCTCGATGTCGGCAATGATCACTTTTGGGTATACATTGTAGGGACGCATCTCACGGGCTTTTTCGTAAGTGTGTACTGCTTTCAAGTAGTGCTTTTCTTTAAACAGGGCGTGTCCCGATTGCATGATCTGTTGAAACGCTTCATCGCGTTTGGCATCGAGCTCTTCGTCCTCTGCTATAGAGATACGTTCTTTGGTAGAGAGTTCGGCAAAGTCGGGCTGCGCCAAAAGAGAGCCAAAGCTTAATACAAAAGATAAGATTACGATGGCGTAGACTGGTTGGCTCATGGTTGCAAAATTATTTATTTAACGGCTTTACCAAAATATAGTTCCAAATTGCTCATGCCCATAAAAACCAAAAGCTTGGAATGCAGAGACTAAAATAAGTCGGATTAAATTGGAGCTCTATAAAACACAAAAGCCTTGCCAACAATGCTAATTTAACGTGTTTATGGCTAGTACCATGTTGGGGTGAATCAATTTTAGACGGTGGTCAGATATCTACTTACGAATGGGGCTCACGGTGCCTTCGTTCTCATTTTGAAGCAGTCTCTTCGGGATTTGATTCTTGATCTCTGCCGCAATTAAGTCGATTATGCTCAGCTTCAATTGCGCTTTGGAGTATACCATACTTATTTCCCGCACAGGCTGCGGATGCTCTATAGGTTTGATGTTCTCCCTATCCCGCTCATTGAGGTCTGCCGCGGTGAGGTAAGGTATGAGCGTCATTCCGAAGCCTTGATTGGAAAGCTTGATAAGCGTTTCAAAATTTCCGCTTTCCAGTTCCAGTAGATGGTTTGTATGGTTGGTTTGCGGGAAGGCAGCTTCACAGAGATTGATTACGCTATTGCGAAAGCAATGCCCATTTTTGAGCAAGAGTATATCCTTGATCTGCAATTCGCTATGAAGTACAAAATCTTCCTTTTCAAGACGGTGACCTTCTGGAATATAAGCCATGAAGGGTTCGTAATACAGGGGTTTCTCAAGGATGCGCGTAAGGTCAAGTGGGGTCGCTAGAATACCGGCATCAAGCTGATCTTTGTCGAGCTTGTCGATGATCTGTTCCGTTTGCAATTCTTCAATACGCAAGTGGATGTCTGGAAATTCGGTAGTGATCTTTTTCAGAAAGCGCGGGAGCAAAGCCGGCGATACCGTCGGAATAATGCCCAGTCTAAACTCACCGGCCACCTGTCCTTTGCTTGACTTTACCAGCTCTTCTATGCGCTCGGCTTCTTGCAGCGCCACCCGCGCCTGAGTGAGCAATTGCTTACCGAGCTCGGTTGGTTCGACGGGGTGCTTGCTCCGGTCGAATATGAGTATGTCGAGCTCTTTTTCAAGCTTACTGATCTGCATGCTCAGGGTGGGCTGGGTTACGAAGCAATGGTCGGCAGCTGTGGCAAAATGCCTGTAGGTATCGACCGCTACCACATATTTAAGTTGTATTAAAGTCATTGAACTTATCTATGAAAACAAAAATTTTTATCGACAAAGTTAGAACATCCCACCGCCTTTTGAAACTTTTGGGGCGCTTAGAAGTAAACGCATGGACTCAAACCCCTTGACAAATGAACACGCTCAAAACTTCGCTTTCTGCCCTTTGCTTTATCCTTTTGTTCGCATCTTGCGATAAAGATCCCGAGTCGAAAGGATGCACCGATTGGCAAGCTGCCAATTATGACGCCAGCGCCCTTCGCGAAGATGGTTCTTGCACCTATAATCAAAAGGAGCAGCTCATCTGGGTAGACGGACAGCGCGGCGGCTGGAACGGTGATGTGCTTCAGGGTGCCTTTAAAATGGTAGTTTGTGATGGGAGCACAGAAGAACTTACCAAGCCGGCTGTGAATGATTCAATCGAAATGAAGCCTACCTTGTATTTAGGCACCGGCGGCGGTACTTCCCACCTTTCTTATTTTACCTTGATCAATGAAACCAGCGCCAAGGATTTTGCCGAAGGCAGCCTGCGGATGGATCTCAAACTAGCAGAAGATGCTGCCGAAGCACCAGAATTTATCAGATTATTCGTAGGCGGAAAAGTCGCCGTGCCCAATTCCTGTGAGCCTTATCGCCGGAGTGGTTTTGTTGAAATATCGACTCATTCTTTTTCCGATTCATTATTTACTGCCGTCTCTATTCCCATACGCGATTTTGATGCTATTATGATGGCGCGTATAGAAGTGGTCTGCGGACTTGCTTTTGAAGGAGAGCGTAATATTGGTGTAGAGGCCAATAATATTCGCTGGGTGGCCAATAAATATTAAGCATCTTGAGAAGGCCAGCTGGCGTATAAATTCTCAATCAAGGTCGAATTAAGTCTACACCAGAAATTTTACCTTCGTCGCATTACTATGCGGCATAGGTTATTTCAATTTATTCTCTTTTTTTCACTTTTTGCAATTTCAGTTGCGCCCCAAGCCCAGACGGCCAAGGTATTTACTGCCGATGATTTCGAAATTGAACTACCCGGATTTTTTGTAGAAAACGTTCCTGCCATCGGTGCTATAACCGTTTTGGCTCCAGCCAAATTTGGCGATAAGCCTACTACCCTTCGGGCCATCATTAACGGCAAGCCAACAGAACTGGATTTCATAGATGGCACCGCCGAATTTCCCTTAAAATTTGATCGTGAAGAACCTTTCTCCATAAAAGTCGGCGGGTATGTCTACGTAAGAGATATTGTGCCCATTCCACTGTGGATGAGTATTCTACCGCCTTTACTGGTGATTTTGCTCGCACTATTTTTTAAGGAAGTCATAAGCAGTCTCTTCCTAGGCATCGCACTGGGGGCTTGCATCATTCAGCACTATAGTTTTGAGGCGAGTTTTTGGAGCAGGCCTTGCGGGCAATAGACCGTTTCATGGTCGATTCACTGGCAGATACGGGACATATTTCGGTCATTCTTTTCTCCATGCTCATAGGCGGCATAGTAGCGCTTATCTCAAAGAATGCCGGGATGCAGGGCGTAGTAGATCTTGTGGCACGGCGCGCCACATCTGCAAAGCGTGGTCAGCTCGTGACCTGGTTTTTGGGAATAGCCATCTTCTTCGATGATTATGCAAATACGCTGGTGGTTGGAAATACCATGCGCTCACTTACCGATAGGCTGAGGGTATCGCGGGAGAAGTTGAGTTATATCGTTGACAGCACTGCGGCGCCCATCGCGGCTATCGCACTCATCACCACATGGATAGGTGCCGAGCTGGGGTATATCGAAAACGCCCTTCAAGCCATAGAGTCAAGCAGTACGCAAGCTGGAACATCGAATGCGCTGACCGATCAGAGTCCTTATGCCATCTTTCTTGGGTCGCTCCAATATGCCTTCTATCCGATTTTTACCCTTTTATTTATTCTCTTTCTGATCATCCAAAAACGGGATTTCGGACCCATGTACAGAGCGGAGCTCGATGCCCGCAAGAATGGACTCAATACCGGATCAAGTTCTCAAACCGATATGGCCGATTTTGAGCCGGAGCCCGGTATAAAACCAAATTTTTGGAATGCGTTGATCCCGATCGCTATTGTGGTATTGGGCACGGTAGTGGGCTTGATCTATACAGGCTATAGCGCGTCCGTATGGAGCGATTCTTCAATGGGCTTCTTTCAAAAAGTGGCCACGACTATTGGCCAATCCGATTCTTATAAAGCCTTGCTCTGGTCATCGGCGGGAGGTCTCATTGTTGCTCTCGGCCTTACATCGCTCAAGCGGCTTTTGTCTTTTGGAAAGTCTATAGAAGCGAGTCTTTCTGGTTTTAAGACAATGATCAATGCGGTGGTGGTGCTCATACTCGCTTGGTCGCTGGCGGCAGTGACTGATCAGATGCATACCGCCGACTTTCTTGCCGGTCTGGCCGAAGGGAAGGTGGCCTATTGGTTGATTCCGGCCATAACTTTTATTATTTCTGCCTTGGTGGCTTTCTCTACAGGGTCATCGTGGGGCACGATGGCTATCGTATATCCACTTATGCTTCCGCTAGGCTGGGAGCTCTCTATGCTAGAATCGGTGCCATTCGAGCAGGCCTTTCAAATATTCTTGAATATTACATCATGCGTTTTGGCCGGCTCCGTTTTGGGCGATCATTGCTCTCCCATCAGCGATACTACCATACTCAGTTCACTGGCATCTCGGTGTGATCATATCGCACATGTGCGCACGCAACTCCCTTACGCGCTAACCGTCGGCATAATCTCCGTAGGCTATACCACGCTCACCGCTGTGGTAGATATTCCATGGTATATCGTCTTTCCCTCGGGAGGCATCATTCTCTACTTTATTGTAAAATATATAGGCCGGGAAGTTCCCGATTACGAACCCGGATCCGAATCGGCTGGCCTATAAACCAAAGCGGGAAGCAGCACTAGATCGAAGACCAGTGCAAAGCCCAGCGTGAGCGTTACCAAAAGTCCGATATAAAAGGTACTCTGAAACGTGCTGAAACAAAGACTGATGAAGCCGCCAAATAGGATGATGCTCGTTACGATGAGCGCTTTGCCGGTATGGATAAATGCATTGTTAAGCGCTATCCGCGCAGGTCTTCCCTTGCGGAGCTCAAGGCGATAGCGGCTTAAAAGGTGTATCGTATCATCTACGGCTATACCGAAGGCGATGGTAAAGATGATTCCAGTACTTAATTTTAAATCGATCCCCAGAAGGTACATCACCGCACCAATGGCCAAGAGCGGCATCAGATTGGGTATAAATGCGATGATCACCATTCGCACCGACTTGAAAATAATACCCATGAGGATAGCTATCAAAGCGAATGCCGTGCCCAAGCCTTTTAATAAACTGCCTACTAGATTTTGGTTGGTGCGATCTATTAAGGTACCTGTTCCGGTCACTTCAATAGTGTAAGTTTCATCAAGCCCTGTTTCGGCAAGAAATGCACGGAAAGATGCGTCTTTCGCCTGAAAAGTTTTACCGCCCAGATCGTTCGTGCGGCCTGAAATACGGGCATAGCGACCATTTTTGGCCAGCACAGGATGGAGAAGATCATTCTTGGCGAGTTTTTCCAGATTGCGCGAGATTTTATCCCACTTTCTATCTTTTTCCGGAAGGGTGTAAAATGCATTCTTTCCGCCGTTGTCCATCCTGTTCAGCTCGCGGGCTGCTCCAAGTGGCGATAGCAATGCGCCAGCGCCATATTCATCGGTCAGGTATTTTTCTATTTTGCGCAAAGCGAGAAGATGCTCTTCTTCAAAAAAATTGGCTCCTTCTTTTTTCAGTTCCACCCCTACTTCAAAGGGTCGTACACCGGAAAAATTGGAGTCGAAAAAGGCAAAGTCTTCCCTGAGGGGTTCACCTTCGCGCAAGTCTTCGAGCAGGAAATTATTGAGCTCAAGCTGTGATACTCCAGCCGCGAATAGGAGCGTGAGCAAGCCCGAAATCAAAAAGACCCTTTTCCGCTGAAGCAAAACCCTGTCCAATAGCCGCTTCAACTTATTCTCCCAAAATCCACTTTTTGTGGCCCTGAGCGATCGCTGTGGAATCGGTGCCAGCACCAGCCAAGCGGGCAGGAGGGTGATCGAGATGACGAAAGCCGCCAAAACGCCCAAGGCGGTAAACACGCCAAACTCTTGAAGTGCCGGGATGCCTGTGAGATAAAGTGATGCGAAGCCGATGGCTGTGGTAATGCTGGTAAGCATGGTGGCCAGACCGGTGTCAAAAATGGTTTGATGGATCGCTTCTTTTTTGGAGCTGCCACGGTGTAGCTCTTCCAAAAACCGGGAGTAGAGATGCACGGCATCGCTCATGCCAACCACAAAGATGACCGGTGGCAACATATTTAATAGGATGCTGATCCCCTTGCCAGATAGGTTCAAGAAACCAATACTCCATACCACTGCCAAGAGAACGGTGCCAAGTGGAATGAGCACTCCCGGCAAGCTCCTGAACATAAAGAAGAGCAGTACGGTGATAAATATCAGGGAGATACCCATAAAAAGCACGAACTCACCCTGTATTTTATTCACATATACTACCTGCCCTATAGCGCGGCCAGCAAGGTGGATTTCGTCAAATTCAAATTGCGAAATGGCTTCCCGTACTTCTCGATCCAACACATCACTTTTATTTTTGCTTAGCTTGGGCTCGGTGATCAGTGCGATGCTGATTGCTTTCTTGGAGCGTGAAAAGAGATTGTCAACCACCGAAGGATCTGAGAATACCCGCAGCGAGTCAGCATTGCGCTTACCGCGAATAAGGGGAGTTTCAAAAACGCTGCCCGTAAGTGGGGCCCTTATACGGATGGTCGCATTGGTGGGCGATATAACGTCTTTTACAAAGCTCACTTCTGCAAAAGCCTTTGTAAGGCTATCTACATCTTTCAGGAAGGAAGGGTCAAAAACACCCCGCTCAGAAACGATTCCGATCAGTACGAAATCATTGTCGGTGCCGAAGGTCTCGCGATGTCTTTGGAAATATTGGGTAGCCTTATCATCGGGTTTAAAAAATTTCTCAAAATCATAGTCGAAGCCTGTGCTAGGTAGGGTAAGCCCAAGAAGGATAGAAACCCCCACCACTGCCAAAAGAAAAAATATCGCCCAGTTCCTGTTCATTCCCAGTTTGCAAAGTAAAGGTCTTTTTTTGAAGGAGCTTCTGATTTGCTGCAAGCTTTTGGCCGCTGGCCGCAAGCTCTAAGCTCAGGCTAAACTTTAGGTTTGGTCATTTCTTTGGAAATCTGGACTGTTCAAATTAACAGTTTAGAATACAGCCTATTTCTCAAGAACATTTCTATCTCTCGAACTATGCGGGGGGGGGGCGATAAGTAAAATCGCAAAAAAAAATCCCGCTCCAAGCTGGAGCGGGATTTCGTCAATTTATAGATCTGAAATTTATTTTTCGTCTTTTACTTCTTCGAAGTCTACGTCGGTCACTTCTTCTTCGGCATTGCCCTGGGCAGAATCTCCGCCTTCGGCATCACCGGAAGGGTCTTGCTGACCGCCGCTGTACATCTCTTGCGAAGCCGCCTGGAATACGGTGTTCAACTTTTCCATGGAAGAATCTATGGCTGGAATATCTTGCGCTTCATGCGCTTTCTTCAATTCGGCCAAAGCATCTTCAATAGGCTGCTTCTTTTCGGCAGGTATCTTATCGCCAAATTCTTTGAGCTGCTTTTCAGTTTGGAAGATCAAAGAGTCGGCCTTATTCAATGATTCTACTTTGTTCTTCGCATCATTGTCAGCTTCCGAATTGGCTTCAGCTTCCTTCTTCATCTTCTCGATTTCTTCATCGGTAAGACCACTGGAGGCTTCTATTCGTATACTTTGCTCCTTATTGGTAGCCTTGTCTTTTGCCGACACGTTCATGATACCATTGGCATCAATGTCGAAAGTTACTTCTACCTGCGGCACACCGCGTGGTGCTGGCGGAATATCAGTCAATTGAAACCGTCCAATAGACCGGTTATCCTTAGCCATCGGGCGCTCACCCTGCAATACGTGAATATCTACCGAAGGCTGATTATCGGAAGCAGTAGAGAAGGTCTCAGACTTCTTCGTAGGGATGGTCGTATTGGAATCGATAAGCTTGGTGAATACTCCGCCCATCGTTTCTATACCCAATGAGAGTGGCGTAACGTCCAAAAGAAGTACATCTTTCACTTCTCCCGTAAGCACTCCGCCCTGAATGGCCGCACCTACAGATACTACTTCGTCTGGATTCACACCTTTTGAAGGCTCCTTGCCGAAGAATGCCTTTACAGCATCTTGCACGGCAGGGATTCGGGTTGATCCACCTACCAAAATAATCTCGTCGATATCCGACTTGGAAAGACCGGCCGCCTTCATCGCCTTCTCGCAAGGCGTGATAGACTTCTTAACCAAACTATCGGTGAGCTGGTCAAATTTAGAGCGCGATAGCGTTTTTACCAAGTGCTTTGGCACACCGTCTACCGGCATTATATAAGGCAGGTTGATCTCTGTGGTGCTACTACTTGAAAGTTCGATTTTTGCTTTTTCAGCGGCTTCCTTCAATCGCTGCAACGCCATAGGATCTTTGGTAAGGTCAAGGCCATTGTCATTCTTGAATTCGGTTACCAACCAGTCAATGATCGTCTGGTCAAAATCGTCACCACCCAAGTGCGTATCACCATCGGTGCTCAATACTTCAAATACTCCATCTCCGAGCTCTAGGATGGATACATCATGGGTACCACCACCAAGGTCAAATACGACTACTTTCACATCGCTCGACTTCTTGTCAAGTCCGTATGCGAGGGCTGCTGCCGTTGGTTCGTTTATGATACGTCGTACTTTCAGACCAGCTATCTCACCCGCTTCTTTGGTAGCTTGTCGCTGGGAGTCATTAAAGTATGCCGGCACGGTGATCACCGCTTCTGATACGGAAGTACCCAAAAAGTCTTCGGCCGTTTTCTTCATCTTCTGAAGTATGATGGCCGAAATTTCTTGCGGGGTATACAGCCTGTCATCGATCTTCACCCGTGGGGTATTATTATCTCCTTTTACCACTTTATAGGGCATACGCGCTACTTCTTTGGTCACTTCGTCAAACGAATTTCCCATAAATCGCTTTATGGAAGAAATGGTCTTTTCGGGATTTGTGATGGCCTGTCGCTTTGCAGGATCACCTACTTTGCGCTCCCCACCTTCTACGAAAGCTACTATGGAAGGCGTGGTGCGCTTCCCTTCACTGTTTGCAATTACCACCGGCTCATTACCTTCCATTACCGAAACGCAAGAGTTGGTCGTACCTAAGTCAATTCCAATTATTTTACTCATCTTATATAGGTAGTTATTGTTATTTTTAAATTCGATGGCGTTAACTCAATGATTATACCATTGCCAAAATAGTCCATGACGGATGTAAATTGACGCCGATATTACCGACGGAAATGACAAAAAGACAGATTCTAGGGTCAGATTATGGACAGCCGTTTGGCGAGTCGGTGCAGACTAATGCACTCCCTACCCAATTATCCACGCAATAGCAATAGCCCGAAGTAAACTCGCCTTCGGTCATGATGGTAACACTTGGATCTTCGAGCAAAAATTTTCGCGCAAGCGTAGAGCGCGATGCCAAAACACCAATGGCACCCCTGTCAAAATTTGAAAACGATCCAAATACCGGAGTGAACTCGCTGGTGGGCTGGGCGATATTGATAAAACGGTTAAAAGTTTCATTGGCCGCCGAGAGCCTAAATTCAAGGTCTACCAATCGAATTTTTTCCAAGTTTGGTATGGCTCTGAGCTCTTCGCCGAGCTGCTCATACCAGTTTACACTGGAAAAGTTGAAGCTTTGGTCGCGACTGTCGTTCACACCTTCGGGATTGATCGCTACCCCCAAAGGAAAATCGAACTCCTGACCCGCCACCACCGATCCGTCGGTCAAATAATATTCATAATTCAGCCGCATCAGCCCCTGGTAGCGAAAAGATGTGCTGGCACGGCTATACCGAAATGCCAAAGTCCTATACGATGAGCTGGATGCCTGATAAAATACGGCTTTTGTGAAAACATTATTTACCGGAAAGGCAGGAAAGCTAATATCCCCTTCATCGAGACTGGGAAAATCGGTAGTGGCAGTATACGCCACGCCGCGTATGGTGGCGCGAAGGTCGTACGTCCATTTGCCGGCAGAGCTCGTTTGATTGGTTTCAAATAGCTGATCATCCGTGAGCAAGGGCTCTGCGGTATAGTAGAACCCGACGTTTTGATTGTAAAAAGCACCTTCTTCGCGCATAGATCGCTCGATATAAGATAATTGGATAGAATCTACCTTAGTGCCATTTTGTCTTTTTATGAGCCAAGCATCTACTTCTGAAGGATCGTACTCTACGGAGTCTTTGATCTGTGCGTACTGCTTTAGATCACCTTCGGCCAAGAAAGTGCGGTTGATACGTACGAACTGCGTATCGGCACGTGCATCCAGTATACCGTAGATTACCGGAGTGGTTTTATAGGGCGCAAGCAAGTCTACATCAGTTTCGCAACTGGACAAGCTAAGTGCAACAAGTGCTAAAAGGGCAAGTCTTCCTAAATACTTTGAAATTATTGAAGGCATTCTAAAATTTTGCCAAAGGTAATGGTTTTGCACCAAAATGATCGACTTATGAGCCGGTTCAGAATGGGGATCAAACTGGCTAGGAAGTCCAATATTGGCCGATAATTTTATCCCGTCAAAATTCTTCATTAGGTTTGATGAAATAATTGAGATAACATGTCCATCCATTCACAAGTAAAAAGGGTCACCACGCATACCCTTCGCGAGATGAAGCAGCGCGGCGAGAAGATTGCCATGCTCACGTCTTACGATTATTCTATGGCGCGCATCATCGATCAGGCTGGTGTAGATGTAATATTGGTGGGTGACTCAGCTTCCAATGTTATGGCCGGTCATGAGACCACCCTCCCCATCACGCTAGACCAGATGATCTACCACGCATCATCTGTAGTGCGGGCGGTGAGCAGGGCGCTGGTAGTAGTCGATCTCCCTTTTGGAGCCTATCAGGGCAATAGTAAAGAAGCGCTTACTTCGAGCATCCGTATCATGAAGGAGAGCGGTGCCCATGCAGTGAAGCTGGAAGGGGGGTTGGAAATAAAAGAAAGTGTGGAGCGCATACTCTCCGCCGGCATCCCCGTGATGGGACATTTGGGGCTTACCCCGCAGAGCATCTATAAATTTGGCACGTATACGGTGCGCGCCAAGGAAGTAGAAGAAGCAGACTACCTCATGCGCGATGCCCAGATGCTGAGTGAGACAGGCTGTTTTGGAATCGTCTTAGAAAAGATTCCTGCTGCCCTTACGGCAAAAGTTTCGCAGGCCATAGAAACTCCTACCATAGGAATAGGCGCCGGTGCCGATGCAGATGGTCAGGTGCTGGTGGTGCATGATCTCTTGGGGCTGACCAATGAGTTCAACCCGCGATTTTTGCGCCGCTATCTCAATCTATATGATGACATTAAGGCTGCGGTAGGCCATTACGTATCTGATGTGCGTGCCAAGGATTTTCCCAACGAAACAGAACAGTATTAGTGCGAAGTACAGCGGCCAACCTAGAAGTTCTTTTTGAAGATAATCATCTCATTGCGGTCAATAAGCGTCCCGGCGATATCGTACAAGGCGATAAAACTGGTGATAAACCGCTGAGCGAAGTTGTGAAAAGCTGGCTCAAGGCCAAATATGATAAGCCGGGAAACGTCTTTACTGGAGTGGCCCACCGCATAGACCGGCCGGTGAGCGGGGTAGTGGTCTTTGCCAAGACGAGTAAGGCGCTGGCTCGGCTCAACGAATTATTTAAAAACAAGGAAGTCGCCAAAACCTATCTCGCGGCGGTATGTGCCATGCCCCCCGAAATGGAAGCAGAGATAACCCACCACCTCATAAAAGATGGCAGCAAAAACAAATCAAGGGCGGTGTCAAAAGGAAATAAAATGGCCAAGCCAAGCACCTTGGTCTATAAACTCATTGGCGAGAGCTCGCGCTACTTTTTTCTGGAAGTAAAACCCATTACCGGCAGGCACCATCAGATACGGGTACAGCTCTCAGCGATGGGGGCTGTCATTAAAGGCGACTTGAAATATGGCGCGACAAGGAGCAATAGCGATGGATCGATCCACCTCCATGCGCGAACTATCCATTTTAACCACCCAGTGGGCAAGGAGCCTCTCACCATAAACGCACCGCTGCCGGATGATCCCGTATGGAATGCGCTTACACTTAAGTAGACAGATGCTGGCTGCAGCGGTTCCCTACTTTTTAAGGGTGTCTTTCTTCTTTGGTTTGGATCGCAGAAAATTGGTAAAGTCGATGTCAAAATGCTTTAATGATGCTATAAGCAATGTCGCTGCTGCGAGCTCATCAAGATTGCCGATTATGGGGAGATTATCTGGCAGCTCCCAGATACCGACCGTAAAATTCAGTAAATAAATGCCTGAGATAATAATACCCAGTATGGCGCCTGTTCGTTTCACAACGGTAAATTTAGGATTTTCACGCAGCAAGGCTGCGGCCAATGCAAATAAGTCGATCGCAACTGAGAACATGGGCGCCAGAAAATCAAAAATTGCAGTCGTAGCAAGTAATCCCGATAACAAAATGATTTTCGGTACGTATACTTGTCCATTGTCCCTTTTTTTTCTAAAAACTAAAATCCCATTAAGATGAGACTTTGTGCCGTATTGATTATGCTCTGTGTTCGGTTTATCCGTTCGCTTTAATCGGTTTTAAAAATCTGAGCCATAGTACGACAGCTATCTGCCGCATTATGGTATCGATACGCCGATCAATTCAAATCGCAGTCGAATGCCTTCCATTCGAGTGATTTTACAGCAATTGGATAATTCGAATAACATGACAGTGGCTGTCTGCTGAAAAATTGTATTGAGATCCTTATCAATTTGAATCACCCACGAATCACCGTCAAATCGAGTGATTTTACAGCACGAAATATCATCAATAACAAGGCGATATTTGTCAGCTGTAAAATTGTATCGAGATTCGGATCAAATTGAACATCCCTCAAATCCCCGTCAATGTCGCCGACTCCCCAAAGTCAATCCTGAAAAAAATCTGCCCCTGTCATTTTCTCTGATACATCCCAGAGACGTTTTGCCTTTTCGAGGTTTTTTGAGGTATTGCTAGAGTCGACCACTACCGGATTACCTTTCATCTCATTAAATCCATCGGGGCCAAGATATTCCCCGCCTTTCAGGTTTTGATCGAGCGCTGCGCGTAAAGAAGGAAGTGCTCCCTTTCCGGCACTTTGCGCAATGAGCGGCGCTACCACGGGCATAAGCCAACGCACCATTTTGGGCAGATGTTTGGCCAGCGCCGTATCGGCCAGTCCTGGATGGGCGGCAAAAGAGCGGATGCTGCTACCGCGATCCCGCAGTTGGCGCTCCAATTCGTAAGCAAACATCAGGCAGGCCAACTTGCTTTGTCCGTAAGATTTCTGTTTATCGTATTTTTTCTCAAAGTTCAGATCGTCAAAATAGATGTCGCCCCATCGATGGGCTATGCTTGCGAGTGAAACCACCCGTGCCGATTCTGCCGCTTCGAGCTTCCGCAAAAGAAGCGCCGTAAGCAGGAAATGACCCAAGTAATTGGCACCCAGCTGTAACTCAAATCCATCTTCTGTTTTGCGGTATGGCGGCATCATCACACCGGCATTGTTTACCAAAATATCCAGTCTATTATGCTCCAGATTATATTCAGATGCAAATTTCCGAACCGATTTCAGGCTGGCCAGATCGATTTCCATCGTAATGAGTTTAGCGTCGGAGTAGGAAGATCTGATTTTACTTTTGGCCTTTTCGGCCTTTTCCATATTGCGGCATGCCATCACCACCAATGCTCCTTTCATGGCCAGCGCCTTGGCGGTCTCAAAGCCTAGGCCTGAGTTGGCGCCAGTCACCACAGCCACTTTTCCTTCTTGCGAAGGTGCGTTCTTGATGTTCCATTCCAGATTGCCCATATTCTATTTTTCGTTTTGCAATGATAAGGCTTTGACTCTGATTCTGATCCTGATCCTGTCATGACCATTGGTATAAGCTGATCGGCTTCGCTAAACTTCAATGTGCGATCCTATTTCAAAGACTTTTTCGGCTGGGATATTAAAATAGCGGGTAGCATTTTCATTCTGCTTCCGCAGAAAAATATAGATGGCTTCTTCGATCCTGTTTCTCTGTTTTTTGGTCTTGATGATCAGTTTTTCCGTTGATAGAAAAAACGTGGCATCTTCCAATAGCTCCTGCATTTCATCCGACTTTCTGATCAAAGCCAATATAGCATTCATCTCTACCCGCTGGAAATAGCCGTATTTAACCAAAATCCGATAAAAATTATCGCCCAGATCATCGATGGTGATATGATTATCGGGATGCACCATCGGCTGCGTTTTAAATCCTATTTCCATGAAAATGACCACTTCGTGAATCACTTTATTATGTTTTAAGTTGCGCTGTAATGCACTCGGCGTGTTCAATATGTTTGAAGTTAGGTAAACTCCAGTTCCGGCCACATTGGCGTAATTTTTTCGATCCAGGTTCTGGACAAATTCGGAGAGCGGACTCTTATAGCTTCCCATCTTCAGACCCATTAAGCGCTGTCCTTTCATCCATGCCCGAATCAGGATATAGATGATGAGCGCGACCAAGATCGGAAACCATCCGCCCTCCAGAAATTTCAAGGCATTGGATGTAAAGAAAGAGAGATCGACGATGAAGAAAAAAACGGTGATCGGGGCAGCTACGAGCAGTCCCCATTTCCACAAGCTGCGCATGGCATAGAAGGCCAATATGTCGGTAATGAGCATAGTGACCGTTATGGCTATACCATAGGCTACCGCCACATTCGACGATGTCTGGAATGCGATGACCACCAGTATCGTACAGATGAGCAAAAGGATATTCACCTTTGGGAGGTATACCTGCCCACGTTCGGAGGTAGAGGTGTGAAGCACCCGGAGCCGGGGCAGATAATTAAGTTGTATTGCTTGAAACGTAAGTGAGAATGCCCCCGAAATGATGGCTTGCGATGCAATGATCGTGGCGAGCATGGCCAAGATGATCAAGGGGATCAAAGCCCATTCGGGCGCCATTTTATAGAATGGGTTTTCTACCGCTTCGGGATTTTTCAGCAGGAGCGCCCCCTGCCCAAAATAATTTAGCAAGAGACCGGGAAGCACGATGGTAAACCATGCCAACCGGATAGGCGTTCGCCCAAAATGTCCCATATCGGCGTAGAGCGCCTCACCACCGGTGACCACCAGAAAAACGGCTCCCAGTGTGAAAAGGCTGCGCGTGCCTTGGTCGGAAATAAATTTAAAGGCGTGGACGGGATTCAATGCTGCCAGTATTTCCGGATCTTGGATGATCTGAATGGTTCCAAGGGTACCCAGCGTGATGAACCAGAGCAGCATGATGGGGCCAAACAACTTGCCCACCCCTGCGGTGCCGCGCTTCTGGAGCCAAAAAAGCAAGAGCAGGATCAGTATAGTTATAGGAACGATAGTTCCGCCAAGGTCGGGTGTGACAATTTCGAGTCCTTCCACCGCGCTAAGTACAGATATGGCAGGGGTCAATATGCCGTCGCCATAAAGTAGCGCCGCTCCAAATAAACCAATGGCCAAGATGAAGGGACGCTTAAATTTTGAATGATCTTCGGGGAGCACCAATTGCATAAGCGCGAGAATGCCGCCTTCGCCCTGATTATCGGCACGCATGATGAGCAATAAATACTTAACGCTGATAATCAATATCAAAGACCAGAAAATAAGCGAAAGCACTCCATATACATGCGGCTGCGTAAGCTCAGCCCCATGCTCCCCATTGAAGCACTCTTTCAAGGCGTAGAGCGGGCTGGTGCCAATATCGCCGTAGACTATGCCGAGTGCTGCAAAGGCTGCCAATGCTTTTTCCTTTTTTTTCTTTTTGTCCTTTTCCAATGCTATTGATCTTTAAGGTGCATGCGCTCTACTCACAGCCAAAGATATTTCCTTGCTTTCGGATCGGTCTGGGTCAAGCCCCAATAAATATCTTCATGAGTGTTGCCGAAAATCAACTTGCTGTATAAGTCAGTTTTTCGACAATGGTTCAATTTGGATAATATTTTTTGGCAAGAAATTTAGATCACTATCCCCCCTTGTAAAATTTCTCGCAGGAATTTTCAATTTTTTTTTCAATCTTTACGTTCTTACATTAAATCAGAGCTATGAAGCAGTTTTTACTAGTGGTCGTTTTTGGATTCTTTTTAGGCCAAGCATATTCGGCACATATCACAGGGGGCGATTTTTCTGTAAGGCATATCGAAGGCAATACTTTTGAAGGGACGCTAATTCTTTACAGGGATTGCAATGGAGCTGGAGCTACTTTTGACGCTTCGATTGATATTACTGTATTTGAGCAGGGAACAGATATAAGGTTCGACAGTTTATCTTTTACTTTCAACGGATTTGAATCCTACATCGCTGAACTTGGAAATGCATGCTTCGTACCTGATGTATGCCTTGAGATTGGTACCTACGTTACCACTTTTACGCTACCCGATAATCCAAATGGATATTACCTCGTAAAGGAGCGCTGCTGCCGAAATAATGTTTCGAATAACTTACCGAATTCTACCAATCTCGGATTTGTCTTTACGCTGGATATCCCAGATCCAGCCTTACAAAATTCCAGTCCAGAGTTTGTTCCGTTTCCTACGGAAGGATTTTTTTGCGTGAACGGTGCAAGCCAGATTAATTTTGGAGCCGTAGATAGTGACGGGGATTCTTTGGTTTATAGCTTGACCGAGCCTTTGAATGGATTTTCTTCGGAGGGCAATGCCAATCCAATAGTTGCGCAGCCTAAACCTTATCCAGTCATTCAGTGGGCTGCAGGTTATAGCACAGATAACCAAATTGGCGGTGCGATTCCATTGACCATCAATCCCCAAACGGGTGTAATAACAGCCCAGCCCGATCTGCTAGGGATATTTACGATAGCCGTGCTGGTCGAAGAGTACCGAGACGGGGTTTTGATTGGACAGATAAGGAGAGAAATACAACTTGAAAGTGCACTCTGCGATAGTGACTTGCCGTCAGAAATAACTGTCGAAACGGGAGATACCGTATTTAATGTTCTGGCCAACCTTCCTTTTTGCATCGATATTTCGGCCATTGACCCCAATCTGGGCGACACCCTCTTCATGTTTGCAACAGGGCCTCTTGTAGATGGTACTGTGCAGCCGCCCGGGTTTTTTCCACCAGTAGATAGTTTCTCTACCGTAGAAGGTCAGTTTTGCTGGACACCGATCTGTTCCAATGTTTCGGATACATCCTACGTGCTCACCATCACAGCGTTCAGTCTGGGCTGCTCCCCCGATACCTTGATCACCACGCAAGACATTTATATAAATGTAGGTCTGGAAGTAAATGAACCAACTCAAATTGCCGAACCTTCCACCCCCACAGGCCCAGGTGCAGCCATCATTGATCTTTACGACCCATCTACGCATTGCTTCGATTTTGTGTTTTTTGATCCCAATGCGGCCGACTCGATAAATGTCGTCGCATCTTCTGATCTGTTCGTCCGCGATGAGGTCACCATCGATCCTGCCGGCTTAGATCAGGGTGAAGTAAGCATTCCATTCTGTTGGGATGTGAGCTGCGAAGATGTGCGGGATGAGCCTTATTTTGTTGACTTTTTTCTCATCACCACCAATTGCGAAGTGCTGGATACCAGTATTTTTTCAGTTCCAATAAATGTGATCGTCCAGCCCAATGAGCCTACCGTATTTGCGCAGCCGCAGCCACCCATCTTTTTCGAGTTTTATCAGGCCGATACGCTGAACATTCCGCTCACGGTGCTCGATGGTAATTATTTTGACACCCTGAATGTCACCGCCGCTTCTTCACTTTTCACCCTTCCGGGAAATGGTGCCACCATCTCCGATAGCCTCTTTGGGAATTCTATCGTACAGGGCAATATTGCTTGGGTGCCGAGCTGCTCCGATGTGCGTCCCGAGCCGTATACCATAAATTATACGGCTACTGCCAATAGCTGTAGAACCAGTGATGTGATAGAATATTCGATCGAAGTATTTCTCACCCTTCCCCCCGAGAATATGGCCGAAATCCAAATGCCGGCCGATGGAAGCGCGTATGAGCATTTCATCGGCGATGAAGTGATCGACATAGACATTATCGGTCGTGACCCCGATCCGTACGATACCCTCACGCTTACCTATCGTGGCACCATTCTAAACGCTCCCGCCGCCGAGCCGCAATTTGAAGCGCTTGGCCTGCTTGGCGCTGTGGTTGGAAACTTTGCCTGGCTGCCCAGTTGCGATGATGTCAATGAAGAAGCCTATACTGTATTTTTCGATCTCAACTCGCGCAGTTGCCAGAAGAATGAGACCGTATCTGTCGGAGTAGAAATTTTGGTCACTACGCCAACCAAGGGTATTATCGAACCTATTCAAAATGTGATGACCCCAAATGGGGATGGACGGAATGAAGTCTGAACCATCGAAGATAAGGAAGACCCTTGCCTACTAGGTTTTCAGACCAAGATATGGGATCGATGGGGCAAGGAAGTATTTGTAAGCCAAAGTTCTGCTTTTGAGTGGAACGGCGCTTATGATAATGAAAATGACGCCGAGACAGGTACTTATTTCAGAACCATTGAGTATGTCTATAAACGCGAAAGGCAGAGTTATACGGGTACGATTGAAGTTTTGAAATAATCAATGCGCCCGCTTCGATCTCATGGCCTTTACCTTTTTCACGGCAGGATCGGCAAGCAATTTAGCGTATGCTTCCGATTCGGCGCTGTAGATCGCTACCCGCCCTTCGGCGTCGCTATGCACACCCCATCCATATTGCTTGGTAAGTGGCGATGCCCGAAAGCAGGGCTGACCTTTGCTAAAGAATAGTGCTCTTCCTGCCGCCATCTCATCTTGGATCAATTCTTTACGCTCCGCAAAAATTCCAAAAAAGACGTCATCTGATGTATGGCGATAGGGAGCTTTCACCAGCATCTCAAACTGCATATTTGCAATAGACCTTT
Source organism: uncultured Cryomorphaceae bacterium (assembly GCA_963836915.1). Classification (GTDB taxonomy): domain Bacteria; phylum Bacteroidota; class Bacteroidia; order Flavobacteriales_D; family Cryomorphaceae; genus Cryomorpha. Next base: position 4,206,605 of record CAWILH010000002.1, read on the forward strand.
TGTCGCCCTTCACCGTCGGCACGAGTCCTTTATCAGTACCAGAATCTTCAGCTATCTCTATCAGGGTGTCATAATAATTGGTGGAATGGGTCTTCATAGGTTCGATTTTTGGATCTGAGAACTAGTTATGCAAATTACGAAATTATGAAATCCCCAGCCTTTTTAGCTAGCTCAATGAATAGGTTTGGCCAGAACATTCGCTAGATATTCTTCGATATGGAGCATGAAAATTAACCAAATGGTCTCTATATCAAGTTTTAAACCGGCCAGCTATCTGAACTTTTGGCCTTTCTCGTCGTATTGTCATAAAAATAGCCATAGCCTATACCAATGGGCGATAGCAATTTAAACCCAACCACATGGAAAGACGAACTCCCGTTGTACGTTTTGAAGTTCCCCATATCAGCGCTCTGCTTAAATCTACCATTCCTTTTTTCATCGTTATCCTATGCTTTGCACATCAGGGCGCATTGTATGGTCAGACAGCCAAAGGAATAAATTACCAAGCGGTGGCACGAAACGCAGAGACGGGGGTCGAACTCTCCAATCAGCAGGTATTTCTCATTGCCAAAATAAGACGTGGCGGTGCTGCCGGAGCCATTGTATACCAAGAAGAACACGGCGATATCAGCACAAATCTATATGGCCTTTTCGGTCTTGAGATAGGAGCTGGAGACGCCATAGACGGAAGCTTCGACACGATCGATTGGGGTTCGGGCGATTTTTGGCTCGATCTGGAGATCGATGCCGGCAATGGAATGGAGCAACTCTCGGCCATGAAATTTGTAGCCGTGCCCTACGCCCTTCACGCCGAGACCGTAAGCGATAAGGATGATGCCGATGCCGATCCAGATAATGAGAAGATCACAGACTTCTCTATTGAAAACGGCCTTATCTCCATCACCGAATCAGGGGTGACGCGCACCGTGGATATACCCGAATCGAGCGATGCCGACAGCGACCCCGAGAATGAAATCCAAAATCTTACTATTACCAATAACGTACTTTCCATTACTGGAAATACAGATCCACTTTCAATAGATCTTGAGTCATATCGGAATGACGCCGATAGCGATCCTACCAATGAGCGGATCTCAATTTTCGACTATAATCCCGAAACGGCCGTGCTCTCGATGACAGAAGGCAATCAATCTTGGACGCATGATCTATCTGGACTTGCCGGCGACGGAGCGCCCGATGGTGACTCCAGTCCGACCAACGAACTTCAAAACCTTACGCTCACCGGCGATGTGCTTTCCATAGACGGAACCGCATCGCCGCTATCGGTAAATCTTGCCAACTACCGCAATGATGCCGACTCCAATATCGGCAATGAGCATGTGAACAGCTTTGGGATCGCCAGCGGTAAGCTTCGGCTTACGCAAAATGGTGGGGGCACCACCTTTGAAGTTCCACTTACATCGCTGAATGTAGCAGATGGAGATGGCGATCCGAACAATGAAAAAATCACGGGTTGGAGCTCATCAGGCGGTGTTTACACTTTCGCGGAAGCTGGAACAAATTATAGCATCAATACCAATGACGCCGATGCCAGCCCAACCAATGAAATCCAAAATCTCACGCTCACCGGAGATGTGCTTTCCATAAATGGAACCGCATCGCCGCTATCGGTAAATCTTGCCAACTACCGCAATGATGCCGACTCCAATATCGGCAATGAGCATGTGAACGGCTTTGGGATCGCCAGCGGTAAGCTTCGCCTTACGCAAAATGGTGGGGGTGCGACTTTTGACATACCGCTTGCCGACCTGAATATCGGAGATGGAGATAGCGATCCGAACAATGAAAAAATCACGGGTTGGAGCTCATCTGGCGGTGTGATCACTTTCGCGGAAGCTGGAACAAATTATAGCATCAATACCAATGACGCCGATGCCAGCCCAACCAATGAAATCCAAAACCTTACGCTCACCGGAGATGTGCTCTCCATAAACGGAACCGCATCGCCGCTATCGGTAAATCTTGCCAACTACCGCAACGATGCCGACTCCAATATCGGCAATGAGCATGTGAACAGCTTTGGGATCGCCAGCGGTAAGCTTCGCCTTACGCAAAATGGTGGGGGTACCACTTTTAACGTGCCCCTGGCCGATCTCAATATTGCGGATGGCGATGGGGATCCGAACAATGAAAAAATAACGGGTTGGAGTTCATCTGGCGGTGTGATCACTTTCGCGGAAGCTGGAACAAATTATAGCATCAATACCAATGACGCAGATGCCAGCCCAACCAATGAAATCCAAAACCTTACGCTCTCGGGCGATGTGCTTTCCATAGACGGAACCGCATCGCCGCTATCGGTAAATCTTGCCAACTACCGCAACGATGCCGACTCCAATATCGGCAATGAGCATGTGAACAGCTTTGGGATCGCCAGCGGTAAGCTTCGCCTTACGCAAAATGGTGGGGGCACCACCTTTGAAGTTCCACTTACATCGCTGAATGTAGCAGATGGCGATGGGGATCCGAACAATGAAAAAATAACGGGTTGGAGTTCATCTGGCGGTGTGATCAATTTCGCGGAAGCAGGGAACAACTACAGTTTCAGTATCAATGATACCGACGCCGACCCCAGCAACGAGCTTCAAAACCTGAAGTATCTCGGGGGCATAGTCTCTATTACCGGGATAGCATCTCCCGTAGAAGTAAATCTTGAAGACTACCGCGATGATGCCGATGCCGATCCCGAAAATGAGAAGCAGACCCTCGCCCAAGTACTGAATTATGCCGGGCCGCTCGGAAATCTCGACGGTAGGGACGCCGGGGGCAATAAAATCAGGAATTTAGGTGCGCCAACATCGGGCAATGATGCGGCTACCAAAACCTACGTTGATAATCAATCTCACGCCGGTGACGTAACTGGAACGTATAATAACCTTAAAGTAGTGCGCCTTCAGAATAGGAATGTTTCGAGCGCGGCTCCCTCTAACGGGGATGTATTGAAGTATAACTCGGCTCAGAGCCGCTGGGAGCCGGGTGTGGCAAATGTGTTGACCGCCAACACAGGCACAGGATATTATCAAATCGACCCACTCGATTTTGTGGCTCTTCGAAAAGATGACAAGCAAGACAAATATAATATTGTGGTAAATGAAGAGGATGAGCGTTTCGTAACCATTAGAAAGGAAGACGAAGGCCAATATATTGGCGCCGCTGTGCATTTACCACACGGGGCAGTTATAGAATATATTAATTTAAGTTTTAAGGTCAGGAAACCCGGAAATCGTGATTTGGTCATCAAGATACAGCGCAAAGAGCTCACTACTGGAATTATGTTTACTATGGCTTCAGAGACTTATGATGCGCCAAGTAATAATGACATTCTTCGAACGGAGACTCTTGATCTGAGTGGTAATACCATCGACCAACTTACGGTTGACAATAGTAAATATAGCTACCGAATGATTGCGCGCTTTGTTACGAATCAGGATTTTGACGGAGCAGAAGATGCTGAAATTCAACTTCATGGAGCGGTGGTGAAATATACTTATTAAATTATTCTACCCCTTCGCAACAATAAACCTAACTCAACACGCCCGTAAACTCTAGCTTCATTTTGGTTTGGAAGCGCTGAATCACCTTGAATATTTCCCGTAAGGTGACCCGTTCTATATTCGTCAAGCCCTTCGGCTGTATGAAGTTGGTGGGTGGGCCTTGTTTCCGCAAGATAGTCTTGGCCTGCTGTTTCAGGCGCATTGCCATAAGGTAATAATAGGCTTGTAGAAGTTCGTAATACTGCTCTTTTGAGAAAAGCTGTCTCCTGTAAAGCTCCTCCAATCGCTCGCCGGTATTGGTGACGAGTATCTGATGCTTTAGCGCATAAACCCGGAGTATATCTACGATGGGCGACATGGCATGCTTGATATTGAATACATCTTCATTGTCTTTTGAAATGGTCTTGATATTCTTGAAAAAAGATGTGAGCGGCGGCTCAAATTTCAACGCATTTACCGCAAGGTGATAGTACAGCAGCGCATTGGCATTTTCCAGCTGTCGCTTGATATGCACTTTGAGCTCATCGATCAAGGCACGGTCGCCGTACACTCTTCTAGAATCAAAAAAAGTCGCAAAATTAGCTGCATTTTCTGGAAGGATATCTTTTATCCATCCCGAATAATTCTCTTTCCAATGCGATAAGCTGTGATTCCACTGCGGATTTCTGGCCATATAGTCGCCTTCACAAAATACGAATCCAACTTCGTTTAGATCGTGGGATACCCTTTCGGCAAATTGCAGGAAGTAAGCCCTAATCGACGACCGCTCTTCCTTTGGCCGATCTTCGTAAATGATGGCATTGTCCTGATCGGTCTTTAGGGTCTGCTCCTTGCGTCCTTCGCTGCCCAGCACCATATATACGAAGCGGCAGGGTGGCGGCCCGGTCTCTTCGATTACTGAGCCTATGATTTTATGCATTATTTCGTCGGCCACTGCGTTTATCACTTTATTTACGTTTTCGGCCTTGGTGCCCCGTGAGAGCAATTGATAGACCAGCTCGGGGGTCTGATCCCAGCGCGACTTGAGCTCCAGAAGGCTCGCTGCCATTTTAATGCTCTGTATGAATACAAAGGGGGAGTACGACTGATCGGTAAGTAGCTTGCTACGGGTCATCAAGCCTTTATGCTCGCCATTTTCGGTAAGGACGATATAGCGTATCTTATGCTTGAACATCAGCAGCAAGGCTTCGTAAATCAGGGCATCTTGTGAAATAAAGAAGATAGGCCTTTCGGCAAAATCGCCTATGGGCTGGCTCAGATCTACACCCTGCGAAATGATTTTTTCACGCATCAGTAGATCCGTCATATAGCCATCGGTCTGCCCTTCCCTATTTTTTATAAAGATGCAGCTCTGCTTATGGACTGACATTATTTGTGCGGCTTCCTGTATGCTTTGATCGGCGTAGCAATAGATAAGCGGTCGCGGCTCAAGGCTAGACAAGCTTTTAGTAAAAAAATGGTCGTACACTGATGCATTTAGTGGTGACTCTTCCCGGCTTACCATTCTCGAATAGTCGGCCGTTTGCATCTTAGCCCCAAACTGCTTGATATAGTAATCGTTAAAATCGGGATAGTTTTTTATCAAGCTCATAAATGCCGCCCTCGGCAGTCTAAAGTAGCGGGTATCGGGATATATCAAAACCGTACGTATCGATGCTCCGCCGTTATACAGTATGGATACAGGCCCGTATACTTCTCCAGCTCCCATGGGTTCTACCATTTCTTTTTGCAGGTCGTTTCCGACAAAATAGGTTTGAAAACCACCGCTCAAGATGATGTCTATCCCCTTCATCGGGGTATAATTCTGATGGTAGATCAAGCTTTCTTTTCGGGTATGTTCCAGCTTTCCTGACGCCACGATCTCTTCTATCACAGCTTCCGGCAATAGATTGAATGGGGTGATGGCGGCGATTTCTTTGATAAGATCCATAGGGTTGGTCAGCGTTTTAGTATTCTTCTGATCAGGTCTATTATCCCCGCTCCAGATCGCTTTCCAAGTGCATCGGATGCCGTGGAACGGTTTGCTCGATCGTCAAAGTGAAAATACTGGATATCAGCATCGGAAAAATGATCGGTGCGCACCATCTCAAAGAAACACCTAGCTGTGGCAGCCGCATCTTGGCGCGCATCGTGCTGCTCTTCTAGTGGCTCATCGAAGTAGGTATGGTAAAGGGTGCCCAAGGAAGGGTAGGTGCGAGCAGGATTTCTGGTGAGTGCTTGCGCATTGATCATCGTACAGAAAGCAGGCACCCCGGCCAGATTAAATCGTAGATCGAGCCTTTCATTTTCCACCGCGAGCAATTTTATGTCGAACTCTACGAAATGGGAAATCAGCAAAGCCTGATACCGATCTAAATCCTTGAAAAGTCGCTTGAGCACCCCGCGCTTCGATGCCCCGTTTTTCTCAAGGGTCCCGGCCGTGATGCCGTGAACTTTCAGTGATTGTTCTTCGATTTCCACACCCGTAAATTTTAAGTAATAGCACTCACGCTTCAGGGCATTGCCTTTGAGGTCAAAAACGATCCAAGCCAATTGGATGATGTGTGGCCAACTGGCGCTATGGCTTACTGGAGCATCCCATGACTTGGGAATACCCGAAGTTTCAGAGTCAAGAACTATGTAATGATCGTAAGGTCTCAAGCAGTTATTTCACCGTGAAGCCTTGCATCAAGTCGGCTTTGGAACTTCCGCCTACATAAAGCTCAAATTCTCCAGGCTCGACCTTGAAGCTCATATCGCGGGTGTAAAAAGCCAGGTCTTTGGCATCGAGTTTAAAGCTTATCGTTTTCTGCTCGCCGGCCTTGAACATTACCTTTTTAAATCCTTTGAGTTCTCTTACCGGCCGTGTCACACTGCCCACTTTATCATATACATAGAGCTGAATTACTTCTTCGCCATCAACGGCACCGCTGTTCTTCACATCTACCGTAACATCTATGGTACCCGTAGTTGAGATTTCATTTACCGAAAGACTTAGGTTCGAGTATGTAAAATTCGAATAACTCAATCCATAGCCGAATGGATACAAAGGAGTATTGGACACATCCAGGTATTTCGACGTATATTTTTGGCTTATGTCTACCGGCCGACCTACGTTTTTGGTATTGTAAAAGATCGGCACTTGGCCCACATTTCGGGGAAAGGTCATCGTGATTTTTCCGGAAGGATTATACGCCCCGAAGAGTACATCGGCCACAGCAGCGCCATGCATGGTGCCGAGGTGCCAGGTGTTCAGAATGGCAGGCACATTTTCATCGAGCCAGCTCAGAGTGAGTGGACGGCCGGCTCCGACCAGGGCTACCGTGGGCTTACCCAATTTCATAATCATTTCGGCGAGTTCGTTTTGAGCCCCCGGCAGGTCGATGTCGCTGCGGCTGGCAGCCTCGCCACTCTGCTGGTAGTTTTCTCCCAATGCCATCACGATCACATCTGCGGCGGCGGCCACCTTTCGGGCTTCTGCAAATCCTGAAGTGTCCATACCATCAAAACCGCAGCCTTGCGCATAGGTGACGCTGGCGCCGGGAGCGGCATCTTTGATCCCTTTCAAAAGGGTGATCACATCTTCTGCTCTACCGCTGCCATGCCAGCTGCCCAGCAAGTCGATCTGGTTATTGCCCAATGGCCCTATCAAGGCAATGCTTTTTACATCCTTAGAGAGTGGCAGTACATTTTTGCCATTTACAGCTTCGTTCTTTAAGAGCACAATGCATTTTCGAGCGGCCAGACGGGAGTGGTCGTTGAGCTCTTTGGAGCCGACTATGGCTTTTTCGCGCTTGGCATCCAGGTATAAATACGGATTTTGGAAGAGTCCCGATTTCCATTTCATTGCAAGGATATTCCGCACGGAGCGGTCTACTTCTGCTTCGGCTAGCTTGCCTTCGCTAATGAGTTCTTTTACGTACGCGTTAAATACGCCGCCCTGCATATCCATATCTACCCCGGCGCTCAAGGCGAGTTGGGCGGCTTCTTTTTCATTGGCCACTACGGCAAATGGAACCATCTCATTGATAGAAGTATAATCGGTCACCACAAATCCTTCAAATCCCCATTCATTACGTAGGATGTCGGTAAGCAATTTTTTATTGCCCGATGCTGGCACGCCATCCACTTCGTTGAAGCTGGTCATCACGGTAGCTACGCCCGCATCTATTGCGGCTTTGTATGGGGGTAGATAAAACTCGCGCAGGGTACGTTCCGACATATCTACGGTGCCATAATCGCGGCCGGCCAAGGGTGCACCGTAAGCGGCAAAATGTTTTACACAGGCCATAATGGTGAGCGGATCTGCCAGATTATCGCCTTGATACCCTTTTACTTTGACTTCGGCAATGCGCATTCCGAGATAGGTATCTTCTCCGGCGCCTTCCATCACCCTGCCCCATCGCGGATCACGTGCCACATCTACCATCGGATTAAAAGTCCAGTTCAGACCGGCTGCTGCGGCTTCTTTTGCCGAAAGGCGCGCCGATTCTTCGATAGCTTCCAGATCCCACGATGCGGCTTCTGCAAGGGGTATCGGAAAGATGATTTGATGGCCATGTATAACGTCGTATCCGAAAATCAGTGGAATGCCCAGCCGGGTTTCATTTACTGCTATGTCCTGCAATTTTCGATTATACGCCACCCCATGGGCATTGAAAAGTGCACCAACTTTGCCGGCTTTCAGTTCATTTTTATAATTATCATTAAGGCTTGGCCCGGTCACATCCCAGCCGCTGGTGTAAAGCGTGAGCTGACCTATCTTCTCTTCGAGTGTCATTTTGGCCATGAGCTCATCGATGAATTGTTTCTCGGTTTTGCCCTTGGTGATGAGTTTTGATTTTTGCGCCGTAGCGCAAGAAGTGATGAATGCTATGGCGAGAAATGCCGTAAATAGGTTTTTCATTTAATAGGGTTTACTGTGAAACGCATCGATGCGGTAAATGGAAAGCGAAATATAAGTATTTGGGTTAGAACATCGGGCAGGTGAGTGCTTTATGCTTCCGCAAGAATAAGGGCTGTACTGCGGAGCTTCAAAAGATCTATGATTGATTAAATCCTACTTCTTTTGTGAAAAGATCCACTTTAAAAGATCTGGTTCGGCAAAGGCGCTATCCCATGAATTATGATTGGCTTCGGGATAGATGGTGAGTTTCACATCGCCCCCCGCGTCGGCTATGGCTTTGCGCATTTTTATGGAATGGTAGGGGAGCACTACATCGTCTTTGGCGCCGTGAAAAATCCAAAAGCTGGTCGTATCCACATATTTTGAAGCAGAATCTGAATTGCCGCCGCCACATATTGGGAAGGCCGCCGCAAAAGTATCTGGCTTGCGATAGACGATCTCGAAGGTGCCCATACCACCCATGGAGAGTCCTCCCACATAGACGCGCTCTTGGTCTATTTTGCCAGTGGCGAGCAGCGAGTCGACCAGTCCCATAGTCAATTTCATGGGCCAATTGGCAGCTCCGCCGTCGATGAAAAAATGATTCCGGCCGTGGGCTTCCTTTTCAATTTGGACATTGAACCAGTAGATTTCCTTCGGGCATTGTGGAAATACTACCAGTGCCGGATACTTCGCAATACTATCTTCAAAGAGCTTGCTGCCGTGTACCAATTGGGTCTGATTATCGCTCCCGCGCTCGCCCGCGCCATGCATAAAAAGGAGAAGGGGGATTTTTTTGGATGGGTCAAAATTTTCAGGCTCCAGATAGCGATACTCCAAGGTGTCACCATTTTTGGTGTAGAAACCAGCTTGATACGCATCGTATTGCGCCCGAGCGCCAAAAGCTATTCCGAATAGTAGGAGGGTGGTGACAAAATTATTCATACGTGAAGCCAAGTTTTTTCAGTCCGGCCTGTATTTCTGGAGCGCCCATAAAGAGTTTCCATAGCATACCGCTTCGATAGTTTTCTATCATCACCGGTATGGGGCCTTGATCTATAGCGAGATAGCGCGGGGTATACCAAGCTGAAGAAAAGCTGAAGGCATCATACGGTCAGATATTTGCCGATAAGGCTATCGCGCGAAGGCTCGTATAAAAAGCGCAAGAACTTCATGCTTTCATCGGGAGTGTATGGGAAGGATGAGAGCGCGGCAGTGGGAGTGATCACCCCAAGATCATTGCCGGGACGGTGTCCTTTATAACCTTTGATGCTATAGCTTGATGTGAGACCCCAACAGTTTTCGCCATAGCCTTCGTAGTTTTCGGGATTCTCGACGCAATAGCGATAATGTGTCAACGCATGGTTTTTATTGAGTTTCCAATAGTCGCCATATTGATCGGAAAGCTTGCTTGGGTTCAAGCCCAAATAGGAATAATGTGCCCAGAACAGCGGCCGTACGGGATCATCATTGCCTTCGTAATGGTCGAGCACAAGATCTAGGTCGTAATACTTTCGGTCTGTTTTGATGGCTCCGCTGCGCGCCCAGCCTTCTTGGTAAACTTTCTTGTCAACACCGTGGGTGGGTGACGCCGCCGCCAGAACGTACATAATCAGGCATTCGTTATAGCCCCCAACTGGAAAGTCCATTTCCCACTCAAACTCTGGACTCCAATGCCAATACAGCACATTTTCGTCCCTGGTGTACCAATCAAATTCGATCCCTTTCCAAAGTGAATCGTAGCGGGCGGCGAGCGCTTTCTCATCGTCGCTGCCATTTTTAAAATACTCCCGTATTGAAATAAACCCTTCGGCGAGAAATGAAGTTTCTACCAGGTCGCCGCCATTGTCTTTTTTGCTGAATGGGTAGGTCTTACCAGTCTCACCATTTAGCCAATGTGGCCATGCCCCGTGGAAGCGATCGCAATTTTCAAGAAAAGTGGCGATTTTATCAAATCTTTTAAAGGCCTGCTCTCGTGATATGAAGCCGCGCTCGACGCCTACCAAAATGGCCATCATTCCCATCCCGCTGCCGCCGGTGGTCACTATATTGGGGGCTGTGGTGGGGTAGACTTCATCCATGTGCAGGCGTTCTGGAGCCAATCCTGAGTTGGGCTCGCCGCCTTCCCAAAAATAATTGAAGGTATGCCGCTGCACCAATGTGAGCAGCGAATCATCCGAAGCCTGGGAGATTTTGGTTTCTTCCTTATAGCTTTCTTCTTCCTTATCGCTAGAAGGGTCAGCTTTGCTTGAGCACCCGAAAATGATCGCAGCGCTGATGGATAGGAAAAGAAAATTTCTGATCAGAAGAGCCATGGCATTGGAATTTAGAGCAATGTAAAAACTAAATATGATTTAAGTCCTATCGCGCGGTTCTAAAGGTTCATGATCAGACCCCGCGGGTTTTCAAAACCCGTGGGGTCTATAAAAATTGTGATTGGAAGGATCGCTCCTATAACTGGACAAGTTTGAGACGCAAAAGACCCCGTGGGTGTTCAAAACCCACGGGGTCTAAATCTATTCCAAGCCGCTAAATCAATTAGAAAACCCAAGCAAATCCATAGCGACTTCGACTTCAGGTGCTTGCATAAAATTATTCCAGAGCAAGCCGCTGCGTTCATTTTCGATCATGATGATGATCGGGCCTTGATCTATCGCCAGATATGAATTGGCCACCCATCCATTGGTGAAATTATAGGCATCCCTAAAGCCATATTCTCCCCATAGCCTGTCGCCGACGGTATAGTAGAAGAAACGCATGGCATCCATAGATTCTTCGGGGGTGTAGGGCATCGACGAGAGTGCTGCAGTGGGCGTGATCACCCCTCGGTCATTGTCGGGTGCGTGGGCGGTATAGCCAGGATCGCTATCGCTGGCCGTGAGTCCCCAACTGTCTTCATTATAAGCCACATAATTCTGCGGATTGGCAATACAGTATGCCCGGTTTATCAAGGTGTGGTTTCTATTTTGCAGAAAATAATCGGATGCGTATTGATCTGAAAGGCCGGTGGGATTAAGGCCAAGGAAGGAATAATGTGCAAAGAAAAGCGGCCCACCCAGCGGAATGCCGAGCGGCAATTGAATTCCGTAATAGGAACTTCCATTTTGCATATTTCCATTCTGCGCCCAGCCGTTTTCATATACATTGGCAGTGATGGGATGGGTAGGAGATGCAGCCGCTAGAAAATAGATGATCAATGCTTCATTCCAGCCGCGTATTTTCAAATTGATCGCCCAGTTTTGACTGGGGCTCCAATGCCAGGTAAGGACATTCTCTCCGGGGCGCACGAACCAATCCCATTCTACCGCCTCCCAAAGAAGATTTATCTTGTCGATAAGCTCAGATTCGGCCGGGTTTCCTTCATCTAAGTATTCGCGCACTGTGAGCAGGCCTTGAATCATAAAGGCAGTCTCTACCAGATCGGCGCCATTGTCATTGGGGCTAAAAGGGATCACGTCGCCAGAAGAACCATTCATCCAATGCGGCCAGACACCGTGAAAACGATCGGCCTGCGCAAGAAAGTCGACGATGGTATTGAGTCGATCAACCCCTTGGCCACGGGTGATAAAATTTCTTTCGATGCCTACCAAAATGGCCATTACTCCAAAGCCGGAGCCTCCTATAGTTACGGTCTCGCCCGAAGTGTTTCGCTCACGTGCCAAGCCACTCACAGGATGGCCAAAATCCCAAAAATAGCGGAAGGTCTGCTCCTGCACCAAGGTCATCAATTCTTCATCGCTTACCACTGGAAACTTCGGGGTGGGATCTACTTCGGTATAAAACTCTCTGGTATAGCCGCTGAAAATTTCATCATCAGCTCCTTTTATCGAGTTGGTCACCCGAAGGGTATATTTTTGTAAGTGGTTTAGCGGCTCATCGGCTGTAATGGTGATCGTTTTATTGCTGTCGCTAAACATAAAGCTCAGATCGGCGGTGGAGCCAGGAGCCGTCATGCGAAGGCTCACATTGGTTACGGATGATACATCTACCGGACGGTTAAATTTGATGGTTCCTACAAATGAACGATCTATATCGAGCAGTCTGCCCGAAGAGAAGAAGTTGATCCCATCAATATTTACAGACATCAGGTCAAGTGAATACACCGTAGTATCTGGTGGAGTGGGAATAGGGATGGGCTGGGTCGGATCATCATCATCTTTATTGCATTGAATGAGCGCAATGGATAAGAAGATAAAAAATAGAAATTTTAAGGATTTCATAGCGGTGGGTTTAAAATAAAAAGGGGCTCCATCTCAGAAGGAGCCCCTAAATTAACTATTCAAAATTTATTATTGGACTTTCTCGTCGTTGTATAGTGATGTCACTTGCTCCGCTGTTAGCGCTACATTCCAAATTCTTAAGTCGTCAACATAACCTTTAAAGGTATTATTGTTTCCTTCAAAGGTATTCCAAGTATCAACTGCATTATCGTCACTGGCGTTAAAGCCAATGGCAAATTTCCCATCTGCATTTGTCGCCGATGAATTAAACATCATGTCTACCATATTGAATCCAAAAGCCGGATCAGGATTATTATTAATATCGTATTTAGTGATAGCAACTCCATCGATATAAATGTTTTTTGCTGAGGTGGCATTGTCAAATGATAAAACCATTTGATGCCATGAACCACTTGTTACTACTTCTGATATATCACCTTCAAAATTCTCAATAGTAAAGCCACCAACATTGCCACCGCCATTGATATTATCGCCCCAAGCAGTAGCTGATCCTATTTCATTTGGGTCTGGTGACACCATGTGGTGTGAAGCCATTTTTATCCAGTCAAGATTGTTCCCCAATTCGAAGAAGAACCCATTTTGAGCAGCTAAACCAAATAAATGGCGGCTTGTGCCTACGGGAAAATCAGCATGGTCAACACTGAACCATATGGAAACGGTAGTGCTCGGGCTAATGAAATTCGCTCCATCAAGTACTATTAAGTCTGCATTCGCGCCTCCAGGCATTCCGCTGAAATAAGCTGCTCCATCCGCTTCGCCAAATCTATCTTCACCGTAACTAACATCATCCCTTTCCACAGTAGCATTTCCTGTTACGTCTGAGACGCTTCCATTCAATTGAAGATAGACCTGCTGAGCCGCAGGATTTGGAGCAGTTCCAAGACCGATTCCCGCTGTAGTGAACTGCGTGTTCACATTTCCGGCAGCGACACCCTCTGTAGATTTAACGCCATTCACTTGCACGACGTAAAGCGTTCCACCAAAAAGATTGTCGTCAGGGGCAATCGTTACATTGTTTCCTGAAGCAGTGATAGACGCTGCTACTTCATTAGATCCATTCAAGAGTTTCACTTCAGAAAGAGAAGTATTGTCAACTCCAGCGCTGAAACCAATCGTAATGTCTTGATCGGCAGCTATCCCAGATGCAAACGAAGAACCGTAAAGGTTGGTTCCATCTGTAGTAGTAATTGTGCTTACGGCCATAGCGGCCGGAGCATCTTCTTCGTCATCGCTACAGGCGGTAAATAAAACCACTCCTGAAAGCATCAATAATGCAAATCTGTTCTTAAAGAAATTCATGTTAATTGAAGATTAAATTTTAATTAATAGTGTAAATGTAACACTGACCGTACAATTTCGGAAATAAATCCCCTATAATTTTACCAACCGCTCGATTGCACAAGTGCTCGATTTAGAAGTAGTTCGCTTGCAGGGATTGGAAAGGTTTCATGTTTTCCCGAAACGAAGCCAAGTGGGCTGAGTAATTCGGCGGCTCGACCGGTACGTACCAAGTCAAAATACCGCTCCTGTTCCATAGCCATTTCGTGACGACGCTCTTCGAAGATCAAATCATCGAGTGCTGTTTGATCGGTTTCCGTGAGAGGGTCGAGCCCCACACGAGCCCTAACCTTATTCACTTCCGTGAGCGCCCCGGCCGGATTGCCTGATTTATTGAGTGCTTCGGCAGCTATGAGTAGCACTTCGGCATAGCGCATTTCTTTTACGTTATAGCCGTAGGGCTCTTCGGTGGTCGTGCCGGGCACCCATACTTTCTCGCTATATGTTTCACGTTGAATGAGAACACCTTCCGCATTAAACGTTTCATCGGGTGTAGACTCGTCGCCTTCGATTAATATACCATTTAGGGTTTCCCCAACGAAAATGATCGTTTCATCCATTCTCGGGTCACCGGTTTCAAACGAATTTATAAGGTCTACAGAAGGTCGGTTAAAGCCCCAACCGCGATTGGGCACTCCACGCACACCTTGCGTATTTGCAAACTGATTTCCACCCGTAGCTAGGCCTGCCGGAGCGATGGCACCAACTTCAAAGACCGATTCAATGCCAAACTGCCCTATCGGCAAAAAGGCGTTTTCGTAAGTCGCTTCGAGATCATACTGTCCCGAGTTTACCACTTGCATCGCGTAAAGTGCGGCATTGGGATAGTCTTCTACATAGAGATAGGTTTTTGCCAATAGGGCTTGCGCGGCGCCCTTGGTAGCCCTGCCTAAATCTTCGGTTGGCCAGGCACTTTTTGTTGGCAGATTTTCTACAGCAATAAGCAGATCGGGAATGATGATCTCATTATAAATCTCCGAAACGGGGGAGCGGGGCATTTCTAGCGGTGGATTTAAGTTGGTTACTTTTGGTATGTCGCCAAAACCACGTGCCAATTGAAAATAATGCAGGGCGCGCAGAAACCTTGCCTGTCCCAGCATCTGGCTTTTCTCAGTCTCATCCATTGTGATGTTTGGGACATTGTCCAGCACTACATGTACTGATTTAATAGCTTCATAGGTCGCTGTATACCACGCCGAAAGGTCTACAATGTCTGGAAAGAACGAATAGGTCTCAAACTGTAGCATGCGTGCACCATCTCCAGGGCTGCTTCCTTTATTGGCATCATCGCTCATGATATCGACTATGGGAAAGCCTCCGTAATAAATCTGCCATACGCGAAGGTCGGAATACATTCCGTTCACCACTCTACGCGCATCGGGAGCTGTTTCTGGAAATTGGACTTCGGTGAGCGTTCCTTGCGGTGGATTATCCAAAAATTCATCTTTACATGAATTGATCATGAAAATCCCGACAAACGCCAGTAGGAGACTGGCCATATATTTTAGTCGTCTTATGTTCAGTATATTTTCCATCTCAATTTATTTTAAAAGGTAAGATTAAGGCCTAAGGTGTATATAGAAGTAATAGGGTAGGTACCAAGGTCGATTCCAGATGCCAAAACATTTCCACTTGCAATCTCGGGAGAGTAGCCCGTAAAATCGGAAAGGGTGAATAGATTCGTCCCCCTGACGTACACAGATAAGCGCTGCACACGTATCTTTTCTGCCCAACGATCTGGTATTTGATAAGCTAGGGTGGCTGTTCTCAAACGAAAGAAAGATCCATCTTGAACGAAATAAGACGACGGTTGGTAATTTACACCGCCAGCTGTAGGCCGTGGCTCCGAATTACTCGTTCCATCGCCTCTCCAATAATCTGCCACCTGCGCTTCATAATTATATTGATCGGGACGAACAGCATTCTTTCCATTGTAAATTTCATTTCCGGCCTGTCCGTAAAAGTCGAGACCTAGAGAAATGCCTTTATAACCGATATTGGCATTGAATCCATAAATGAAATCTGGTATGTAAGACCCAAGCGCTACCTGATCATCGGCGTTTAGGATTCCGTCTCCATTGGTGTCCGCAAACTTTAAATCACCGGGCTGCTGGCCAGCTAGGGTTGGAGAATTATCAACTTCACCTACATTTTGCAAAACGCCTATCACTTGGTAACCATAGAATTCGCCAACGGAGGATCCTACTTGTGTGCGGGTCACCAATTGACCGTTACCCAATGAACCACTTGGTATAACAGAGCCAGACCCAGTCTCCCTGCCCATCTCGAGCACTTCATTGTCTACGGTAGAACCCAGTACGCCGACTTGGTAGGAAATACCATTGTCGAAATCATCGCGCCAGGTCATCTGGAATTCTAACCCTTGGTTACGCACTTTGGCAGCATTTACTGTGGTAGTCACGAAAGCGCCATTCCCGATCTGGCCTGGCGAGAATATTCCAACTAGGATATCATCAGTCGTTTTGTTGTAGTATTCCAAAGACCCTTGAAGTCTGTTGCTGAGAAAGCCAAAATCCAAACCGATGTTAAGCTGCTCAGTTTCTTCCCATTTCAGGTTCGGATTTCCTATTCTTCCGTATGATGCCCCAGACACCAAAGTTTCATCAGGACCGAATACGCCATTTTGGCCTAGACTCACCAATGTAAATTGATCATTGCCATTTATCTTTTCGTTTCCTACAAATCCATAACTACCGCGAATTTTTAAAAGGTCAATCTTCGAGCTGGCGTTAGCCATGAAATCTTCGTTTAGTATGTTCCAACCCAAAGCGAAAGATGCAAAATTACCATATCGATTGTTGGGGCCAAATTTTGAAGATCCGTCTCTACGGAAATTACCGGTGAAGAGATAGCGATCATCGTAGGTGTAGTTTATACGAAATAAGGTCGATGCAAGAGAAGATGTGCCGGCGCCATTAGCTACTTGAATTGTTTCGGCATCGCCTGATGGGATATACCATAGATCGGGATCGCTATCGATCAGGTCACTTACAGAAGCATTTAAAAAGTCATTTTTATTTTGCTGTGCAGTATAGCCAACCAAGACATCGAATCTATGCCTGTCGATTTGCTTTTTATAGCTTAGGGTATTCTCCCAAAGCCAATTAAAGAAAAAGTTTCGATTATTATTCAAGTCATCTACTGGGTTGGCCTGCGGAGAATCGCCTACCGCAAAAACAGGACTATAAGAAACAAAATTTCCATAGCCTGATTCAATACCAAAGCTGGTGCGGGCAGTAAACCCTTTTAAGAAATCCACTTCACCAAAAATGTTCCCAAGGCTATTTACGCTGTTGGTTTCATTATTTGTGTAAAAGATAGTCGCCAGTGGATTACCCCCACCACGCACCTGAACGAAGTCGCTTCTGGGATTATCCCGCACCGCAAACGGCCCATCAGTAGGCCAGGCTCTGTAAGCATTGGCCACTACGCTGGGTGATCCTTGATTTCTGGTTGGTGTAACAGTCATATTTGTCCCAACACGAATCTGCTCGTTAAAGCGATAGGTATTATTTAATTTCATGGTCACCCTTTCAAATTCTGACTTGGGTATAATTCCCTCTTGCTTGAAATAGCCCAATCCGAAATAGTAGTCGCTGCGATCTGAAGATCCGCTGGCAGAGAAGTGAATCTGCTGCATGGGAGCCACATCCCTGAATATTTCGTCCTGCCAGTTGGTATTTGGTAGATTATCAGTTCGGTTAAATGAGTTTGGCGTAATCACGTTGAGTACTTCTGCAAATTCTTGAGCATTGAGCAAATCAATTTTATTCGGTAAGGTTTGAAGTCCGTAAGAAAGGTCAAATTGAAATTGGGGTTTACCATTTCTCAAACCGCTGCCATTTTTGGTGGTAACGACGATCACCCCATTTGCTCCGCGAGAGCCGTAGAGCGCTGTGGCAGATGCATCTTTGAGAACGGTCATGGTGGCGATATCGCTTGGCGAAAGGAAATTGATGTCATTGGTGAAAACCCCATCCACTACATAGAGTACCGAAGCATCATTAAAGGTGCCCACCCCTCGTAGCCGTACGATCGGACTTACACCGGGCTCACCCGTCGGAGCGGTAATTTGAAGTCCTGCGACCTTACCTTGCAAGGCATTCATTGCATTGGTCGTAGGTACTTTTGTAATCTCTTCGGCTTTTACGGTTGTGATAGATCCGGTCAGGTCGCTCTTTCTTTGAGTACCGTACCCAACCACCACCACTTCATCGAGCTTCTGCTGATCTACCTTGATACCTATATCAATACTGGTCCTCCCATTCATAGCCACTGTTTGGCTTAGATAGCCAATAAATGAAAAGGTAAGTGAATCATCGGCTGCGGTAGATTTTAAGGTGTACTGGCCATCAAGATTTGTGGCAGTGCCAGATCTGGAGCTGTTCGTATACACGGTTACCCCGGGCAGGGTCTCGCCGGTGTCGGCATCTTTTACGGTTCCAGTAATAGTAGACTGTGCTTTAAGGCCAAAAGCCATTGCCGTAAAGGCCAGCACGCATAGAAATCTATTCATAGATAAGGGTTTAAATAAGGATTCAAAGAGTGTGAACTGATCACATCAGAATTTAAAGGTATTATAATAGTGTTAAACTAACACAAAAGAAATGAATTTAACAGAAGTGAGGTAATGAAGATTTATTGTGGGATTGGAATTGAACCGATTCTTAACCTTGGCGGGAGATCGAGCTTACCCGCAACATTGGCCGGTTGCAGCCTTGTAGCTTCAATTGGAAATAAGAACTTTGTACAAATCAAAAAAATTGACCTATGGCTTCTCTCGATATCGTATCAGAAGTAGATTTGCAAACCGTAGATAACGCTATAAACGCTGCAAAGAAGGAAATAGAAACACGCTATGACTTCAAAGGCACAAATAGTGAGATCGAACTGGACAAGAAGAATATGATTGTTAGGATCACCACGGAAAATGATTTTCGCATTGATCAGATCGAAAAAGTGCTGATAGGCCGTTTTGTAAAAGCCAGAATCGATCCCCAGAGCCTTGATCTCTCCAAGGATTTTTACGTTTCGGGAAAAGTGGTGAAGAAAGATATTGCGGTAAACAAGGGTATAGACCGGGAGACGGCAAAGAAGATAGTAAAGGCCATAAAGGATGCCAAGATCAAAGTGGAAGCGCAGATCATGGAAGATCAGGTGCGGGTGACGTCGAAGTCTATCGATAACCTTCAACAAGTTATGGCCATTTGCCGGAAAGGCGATTTTGAACTGCCGCTCCAGTTTACGAATATGAAGTGATTTTTTTTGAGCTGCAAGCTATCTGCTACAAGGATCACGCCCGATCGGAAAGTGGATTGAAAATGAATTATGTAGCACTGATGGGGAGAAATTGATGGTGATCACTTAACGCTTCCTGAGTCAACATGGTAGTTGGCCTTAGCCCTGTTGCAGCTTGATGCTAGTAGCTTTTAAAGAACTTCAAAACGAATTATTCTTGAATGAACCCAAAGCATAAAGCGTATCTGGCGCTATTTTTTGTAGCGCTTTTTTATGGCCTTAATTATGTTATCGCCAAGGAAGTGATGCCAAATTATATCGCTCCGCGTGGCTTTATTTTTATCCGCGTGGTGGGGCAGGCGCCCTGTTCTTCTTGATTTCGGTATTCTTTAAGTTTGAGCGGCGCATTGCGCGGCGCGATTGGTTCCGTATTCTGCTCTGTGGCGTTTTTGGGGTAGCGGGAAATCAATTACTGTTTTTTGAAGGGCTCAATCTTACCACCCCCATCAATGCATCGGTCATCATGACTTCAAATCCGGTGCTGGTGCTAGTTGCCAGCGCCATCATACTAAAGGAGCCGTTGCGAAAATGGAAAATAGTGGGGGTTCTATTGGGCGGCGCCGGAGCCTTACTGCTCATCTTAGGGCGCGGAGATGTGTCGCTCACCGATAGCTCCAAGAGCATGGGCAATATGCTCGTGCTGCTCAATGCGGGGAGTTATGCCATCTATCTCGTGATCGTAAAACCGCTGATGCGAAAGTATGAGCCGCTGCAAATCATACGGTGGGTTTTTCTCGCTGGACTCTTGCTTGTTGCGCCTATCGGATTTCCCCAGTTTGTCGCAGCAGACTGGTCGGCATGGCCTACGGTCGTGTTTTTTCAGGTTGGCTATGTCGTAGTCTGCACGACCTTTCTCGCCTATCTATTAAATGTATTTGCTTTAAAGACCGTCAGCTCGTCAACTGCCAGCACCTTCATTTATTTGCAACCCCTTTTTACTACTTTGATCGCGCTGGCACTTGCAAAAGATGCATTGTCGATTCGCGCTGCAATCGCCGCAGGACTTATTTTTACCGGGGTTTATCTGGTCACCAAAAAGTAAGTTGCGATCAGTTCGGAGCCTATTTAAATTTTAATTTCAGGCAGGTACTCTGCTTCCGCAAATCTGCCCATCAAAGCGTTTGATAGGATCAGGCTGAGCAGTACAAAACTGCTGAACATAAAAAAGCCCGTTTGAAGGCTCGACTTATTGGTGGTAAGCACATCAGCATTTTTGGCTATGCCTTCGAGTTGGCTCAGCTGCTCGGAAATGATACCCGAGAAGCCGATGTACGACATGAAGATGGCAACGACCATAACATCGGCCATCGACCATTTACCGGTTTTAAAAACTAGAATTCTTATTGTTTTATTTTGGCGTAAGCTTTCGCTAAAAATATAGAGAAGCGAAGCCGTAATCTTTGCAAACGGAAAGAGCACACTAAAGGCCATGACTAGAATGCCTACCGCCACGAGATCGGCCTTGCCTTGTGCAAACATGAGCTCGACGACTTCGATGATGCTCTTGCTCTTAAAAAACAATACCTGATTGCTAAAACCTACCCGCTCTCCGAGCAATTGGAATTTTAGCTCGGCTATGCGCGCATCAATTTCTATCATCGGCAGCACGATGCCGAGCACGAGTGGCAGCAGGGCGATGGCTATTGCGATGAGCCATTCCAATTTTTCTTTTGGCTTACAGAATAGCAGTGTGCCGGCCAATACCAGAAAGATGATGTACAAGGCATAGGTATATGGCTTCTTGCTCAGCTCCAGCAAGTTGCCTTCTACAGTGAGCTGCTTCACAGCGTTGGGACGATCGGTATAGTTGCGACGCGCGAGAATCTCATTTTGGATGGTATAATCGGTTTCGGCAAATGTATCGTCGGCGTAGGTATCTACTTTTTTAAGGATATAATCCTTTAAGTCGCGCCGGTTTTGCTTGTCTTCCAGAAACTTCATGATCTGGTTGGTGAATGCCGGGATATCGCGTTTCATCTTTCCGAAAACATCGAGCAGGTCGGCACCGGCATTTTTGAAAAACCCCTTAAAGCTGCCTTCATTCTCCTTCTTGAAGCTTTTTTCCAGATCAGTGATTATGGTGGTCAGCAAGTTGGATATACGCTTCTTCATCACTTTTTTATTGGCTTCACTCAGGTCGAGCTCTTCCACTTTTTTGGTGACCACCGTCGCCACGATCGCTTTCCACTCATCTACATTAAAGAGTCCGTATTTGGCCTTGCTCAGTTCTACTAGGTCTTCTTGTAGAGCCCGTCGTTTTTGCTCAATGGCAAAAACCTGTACCGTGCAATAAAATGCTCCCGCGAGCAGAAAAAGCAAAAAGATCAGTTTGGGGTGTTTCATTCGGGCGATGAAGCTAATGATTGTATGGGAAAGGGAAAAAGAAAAGCGCTATGGGCGGCGCCCATAGCGTACTATCTCGACCTTTCAGGCCGAAGGGGTTTCATCCAGCTTTCTCGATGGCACTCAGATTCATCTACTCCCTCGGCCTGAAAGGTGGAGATAGACGGCATTGAGCATCGCTCAATGCCAAACGAGGTTGAGCCATAGCGTACTATCTCGACCTTTCAGGCCGAAGGGGTTTCATCCAACTTTCTCGATGACACTCAGATTCATCTACTCCCTCGGCCTGAAAGGTCGAGATAGACGGCATTGAGCATCGCTCAATGCCGAACAAGGTTAAGCCATAGCGTACTTTTCAAGCTGGAAGAAAATAAAAGTGATGGAGCTTGGACGGATAAGCCGAGAATTTGATTTAAAATATATTCAAGCAAATTTCAGGATAATTTAGCGCTATGGGCGGTGCCCATAGCGGACTATCTCGACCTTTCAGGCCGATGAGGTAGAATCCCTTCGGCCTGAAAGGTCGAGATAGACCGCGGTGTGCGAAGCGCACCGCGTCAAAGAGATCTCAGCGAAACCCATATATCAGATTCCTTCCTTATCTATCAAATCCTTTCGGCCTGAAAGGTCGAGATAGACCGCGGTATGCGAAGCGCACCGCGTCAAAGAGATCTCAGCGAAACTCATGTATCAGATTCCTGCCTTATCTATCAAATCCCTTCGGCCTGAAAGGTAGAGATAGACCGCGGTGTGCGAAGCGCACCGCGTCAAAGAGATTCTCAGCGAAACCCATGTATCAGATTCCTGCCTTATCTATCAAATCCCTTCGGCCTGAAAGGTAGAGATAGACCGCGGTGTGCGAAGCGCACCGCGAGGGATTTCAGAATCAAAACAAGAACGATCAATCCCAAATATATCTTTCGTCAAATTCGATTTGGTGTTTTCTGAGCAAGCCCCTGAGCTCGTCTTTAAAGCCATTCTTCTTTTCGTGATGTTCACGTTGATTTTCAATGTACTTGATGAGAGACTTTTTTCGGCCTACATCGACGGAAAAAACAGCATACCCGTTTTGCCATCTGAAGTCTTTGTATTTCTGCCCCTTCGTTTTCATCCATTTCGACGATTCGGTCTTGATCTCTTCGAGCAGGGTCATGATCATGATTTTTCTGCTCAGTGTGCAATAGATGTGGACGTGATTTTCATGGCCGCCCACTCTTATCGGATAGCACTCCATATTGTTGCAGGTGCCAGCCAAGTAACTGAATAGATCTTGTTCGATCGACTCGTCAATTATTCTAACCCGGTATTTGGTGCTGAATACGATGTGAACGTGAACTTCGGAGAGTGATTGAGCCATGATTTGTTGTTTTAGATTTTACCTAATCTACTCATTTATAATTTAATATCGGACTAAAATAAAAAGGTCGCTATGGGCACCGCCCATAGCGGCCTATCTCGATCTTTCAGGCCGATGAAATAGAATCCCTTCGGCCTGAAAGGTCGAGATAGACCGCGGTGTGCGAAGCGCACCGCGTCAAGAGATCTCAGCGAAACCCATATATCAGATTCCTTCCTTATCTATCAAATCCTTTCGGCCTGAAAGGTCGAGATAGACCGCGGTATGCGAAGCGCACCGCGTCAAAGAGATCTCAGCGAAACTCATGTATCAGATTCCTGCCTTATCTATCAAATCCCTTCGGCCTGAAAGGTCGAGATAGACCGCGGTGTGCGAAGCGCACCGCGCTTAGAGATAAAATCATTTTTTTTTCCGATCGGTTTCTGTATTTTGTGCCATTCTCATTTTTGGCGAGAGCCTGACTTTAAAAAAACAATCCGAATATGTCAAATCATCCATACAATATTGAAAAAGAGCTTGATACGAACGCTGGGAAACTAAGGTATTTCAGTCTTAAGGAACTTCAAGATCAAGGTCATAAGATAAGTAAGCTACCTTTTTCCATTCGCATTCTACTTGAAAACTGTCTCAGAAATTACGATGATTTTTCGGTAACGAAAGAGAATATTGATACGCTGCTCAATTGGTCTCCCGAAGCTTCGGATAAGGATATTCCCTTCAAGCCGGCCCGTGTGCTGATGCAAGATTTTACCGGAGTTCCCGCCGTGGTAGATATCGCCAGCCTGCGCGCCGAAGCAGAGCGAAAAGGCAAAGATCCGCAGCAGATCAATCCGCTTATACCGGTAGATTTGGTGATCGATCATTCCGTTCAAGTCGACTATTTTGGAACGAATTACTCTTATGAGAAAAACGTAGAAGTGGAGTATGAGCGCAATAGCGAGCGGTATCAATTGCTAAAATGGGCTCAGAAGGCTTTCAATAATTTCTCGGTGGTGCCGCCGGGTATGGGTATTTGCCATCAGGTAAATCTTGAATACTTGGCGCAGGGTGTCACGGCGCGTGATGGGTACGCATTTCCCGATACCCTGGTCGGCACCGATTCCCATACGCCCATGGTCAATGGTATAGGCGTGGTAGGCTGGGGTGTAGGGGGCATAGAAGCCGAGGCTGCACTGCTGGGGCAACCGGTTTATTTCATCATGCCCGAAGTTATTGGTCTCCGGCTCAATGGGCAATTGCCCGGCGGGAACCACGGCTACCGATATGGTGCTTACCATAACCAAGCTGCTGCGCGATCATGGCGTAGTGGGCAAATTTGTGGAAGTATTTGGCCAGGCCTCGATCATCTTTCCATTCCCGATCGCGCCACAATCAGCAATATGTCGCCCGAATTTGGATGCACAGTGACTTATTTTCCTATTGATAATCAGACGCTCAGGTATATGGCAAATACGAATAGGAGCTCAGAACAGATCGAGCTGGTAGAAGATTATTGTAAGGCCAATATGCTATGGCGCGAAAATGAAGATGAAATCCAATATTCCCATGTGCTTGAGCTTGATCTCGATACGGTGGTGCCTACCGTGGCAGGGCCTAAGCGCCCACAAGATAAGATTGCCCTTACCGATCTGGACACTTCCTTCCAGTCGCTGCTCCATGAAGTGCACGGCAGGCGCTACATCGCTCCCGAAAAGCGCGAAGTAGGCCGATGGCTGGCCGAAGGCGGTAGCCAAACGGAGCGAATGGACAACGATACCGATGTGGCTGTTGAAGTGAAGACTTCTGAAAAGCAAGGATTGAAGACGGTGCAGATAAGTCTTCAAAATCAAGAGTATACGCTTAGCGACGGTGCCGTGGTAATAGCGGCTATTACGAGCTGCACCAATACATCAAACCCGAGCGTGATGATAGGTGCCGGTCTGGTGGCACGAAAAGCGGTGGAGCGTGGCATAGACGTAAAGCCATGGGTGAAGACCAGTTTGGCGCCCGGCTCGAAGGTGGTGACTGATTATCTGGAAGCAGCTAACCTGCTGAAAGACTTGGAAGCACTCCGTTTTCATGTAGTGGGTTACGGTTGCACCTCGTGTATCGGCAATAGCCGGCCGCTGCCGCCACATATTGCCAAGGCTGTGGAAGAGAATGAGTTGGTCGTGGCTTCCGCCCTTTCGGGAAATAGAAATTTTGAAGCCCGTGTGCACCCGCAAGTTAAAATGAACTTCCTGATGTCGCCCATGCTCGTAGTGGCTTTTGCACTGGCCGGTAGGGTTGATATCGATCTTGACAGCGAGCCATTAGGTTATGATAGCAATATGGAGCCGGTATTTCTCAAAGATATCTGGCCTACCACCGAAGAGATTTTTGAAGTGATGGGCGATGTGCTTACCGCAAAAGACTATGAGAAAAATTATGGAGAGATCTTCGATGGCAATGCACAATGGAAAGCGCTCAAAGCACCCGAATCAAAAAGCTATCAATGGAGTGATGAATCGACCTATATTAAGGAAGCCCCATTTTTTCAAAACCTTCCCAACGAGCCCGAAGCGCTTCAAAATGTAGAAGCTGCCCATGTGCTTCTGCTTTTGGGCGATAGTATCACGACCGATCATATCTCGCCCGCAGGCTCCTTCAGCAAAGACTCTCCAGCGGGAGATTATTTGGTGAATAGGGGAGTGGAAAAACGGGATTTTAATTCCTATGGCTCCCGTCGCGGAAATGATGAAGTGATGACCCGTGGCACCTTTGCCAATGTGAGGATCAAGAACAAGCTTGCCAGCAAAGAAGGTGGCTATACCACATTCATCCCTTCGGGGGAAGAGATGACGGTATTTGCGGCGGCAGAAAAATACCGCGAAAGCGAAACTCAACTCGTCGTGCTGGCAGGCAAGGAATACGGAAGCGGCTCATCACGCGATTGGGCCGCCAAAGGAACGTTGTTGCTTGGAATCCGGGCGGTAATCGCCGAGAGTTATGAAAGGATACACAGGAGTAATTTGGTGGGTATGGGCGTGCTTCCGCTTCAATTTGCCGATGGCGAAAGCGCAGAAAGCTTAGGGCTCGACGGACATGAGAAAATAAGTATACACGGTGTGGCCGAAGGTTTGGAACCTATGAAAAAGCTCAAGGCAAAAGCGGTTCAAAAAGATGGTGGAACCATTGAATTTGAAGTCCTTGCGCGTCTTGATTCAAAGATTGAGATTGAATATTATCGCCACGGCGGAATCCTGCAATATGTGTTCCGGCAGTTTTTGGAAAAGTAGGGACTCTGTTGGTAAGTAGTCCTTTTTTTCGATCAAATTGAGATGGCTACGGTAGGTTGAAAGGCACTACTGAAATCATCGGGGCGACTGGTTGTCCTTGTCTCAGTAGTGAAGATTTTGTCTATTAAAACATCTCGATACCCATCCACGAGGACTTTATCCTGGCAGGGATGAGCACTATTTGATACTTCGTGGATTCACTCGATGTGACGCGGTCCTTAACGGATTTTCAAGACACATCTCGATACAAATCCACGGAGACTTAATCCTGGCGTGGATGAGCAATCAGGTCGTTTTAAGGAGAAGTCCTAATTGTACATTCTGCTCTGGCTGCCAGACACCATCTCTCCAAACCTAAAACGCAATAGCCCCATCGCGATTGAGACATTCGGGCGGTCATCACGTGTGAAGTAGAGCAAGTCGCGGGTGGCTACGCCAAGTTCCCAGCTTCCTTCGCCAATATTGAAGGTGAATCCGAGCGGCACGCGGAAAGCATAATTATCACCGGCAGCGATACCGGCTGAGATGCGCACGGCAGTAGTGGGGATATAATCAGCTCCAAGCGCAAAAGCCACACGGTCTATATTGCCGGGCTCATCGTTTAAAGGTAATGCAAGGTCAAGCCCAAATTGAAATTTCTCGTTGTAGAAGTAGCCAAACCCAAATCTTGCTTGCGTTGGCAAATTCACTTTTTGCTCTTCAAGCCCAGTCCAATTAAAGATTCCATCACGACCGGCAAAAACGTCA
The DNA here is from genome assembly GCA_963836915.1 of uncultured Cryomorphaceae bacterium. Taxonomy (GTDB): domain Bacteria; phylum Bacteroidota; class Bacteroidia; order Flavobacteriales_D; family Cryomorphaceae; genus Cryomorpha. The sequence goes on from CAWILH010000002.1 coordinate 4,233,586, forward strand.
AACTCATTGAATACATTATAACTTTCGATACCCGTGCTCTCAATATCGTAGACCAAGGTATCTTGCGAACTGTAAACATTCCCATCGAAGGTTATGGAGCCTATGTCAACGATAGCCGCCGAAACCCTAAACTTATCATTTAATTCGAGCGCCAGCCCTAGGTCGAAGCCAAAACCAGACCCTACAAACCCGTCGCCATCAGAACCTACAAAAGATGGGTTGGTGAGCTCGCTGCTGCCGTAATCAATATCGATAGCGGGCGAAGATGCGGTGTAAGCCTGCTTTACTTCATTATCTTCAATGGTCACATTCAGTAAATAAAGCCCTTGTAGGTATTTTATTCCAACCCCGCCGGAAAGTGAAAGGTCATCATTTTCAAAAAAAGTCTTTCCATAACCCACGCTGTATTCCATATACGATATTGCCTTCACCACAGTGCCATCATAGAGTGACGATCCCAGCCGCGGATCGGTAGAAAACCCTTGCACCACATCATCGAGCTGGGCAGAGTTTGGCCCTTGATTGGCAATGGTATCGCGGCTTCCATCGGCGCGGGCGACGATCCATTGATCGAAATAAGGATCGGCATAACCGGTCCAAAGTTGATTGGCTCCTTCGGTATTGAAGGTGGAGTATTGACTGCCACGAAAATTAATACCGAATGCGAAATTTCCTGCTTTCGCGGTATTGAGTGAAAATCCAAAAATATTGGCGTTGATGTCAAATGATAAAACCGAATTTTGAAAATCTGAAGCCGCATTAAACTTATCGGTTATTGAGAGATTTTGATCTACCGCAGTGATCCCGTCCCAAAGATCGGATTTCGTAAATCCTTCTGCGTAAAGTGAAGCTCCTATTGCTCCAAAGCCGAAAGTGAACTTTTTCTCAAACTTATTTCCGAAGGCCAGATTGGCCGGATTGATTCCCAATGCTTGATAGTCGGTGGCGAAAGCAGTTACGGCTCCGCGACCGGTTTCGGAAAATGCCGCACCCTCGGTTTGGGAGTAGGATAGATGGTAGGCGAGCAGGGCTAGGGTGATGGTTAGGGTTTTTTTCATGGTGTTTTAGTAGCTGACAAATCTAATGATATGTTTTCATCTCAAAATCACTAATATTGACTATTTCAATTGAGCCAACTTATTGGAGCCTTCATTCTGGTATTGATAGGGCTTGACTTGCTAAAAAATATTGATTTCTTTTAATTTTTTGGTGCAATTTCTTATTCGTTCGGAATCTAATTGATGATCCCATTTTGGCGTAAAGCTGTGACATAATTCAAATAATTAACCCCAACTGTTGACACTTGTCAACAATAAATATTTCACTTATACTAGAAACCAGTGATTTACAATTAGCATGAGAATTGTTGAACAGTTTCAGTCGCAAGAATATTAAGCGAACTCTCAAATCTAGATAGAATGAAAAACGTACTAAGCAGGAATAAATTTAGGATCATCACGAGTGCCGCGGCATTTGCAGTTTCACTGACCGTGAAAATGTTAATCGACCATGGCTATGAAAAATCGACAGGCGATGATCCGCCTAAAAATCCTGACGATGTGAACTACCATATTGGTGAAGTATTGCTGTATGCTTCAGCTACCGCACTTGCAGGTGCTGCGACCAAAGTTTTGATTCGGCATTTCATGACCCAAAAATGGATCAAGGAAGGCGGTAAAGTCCCCAAAAACTTGGCCTAACCTATTTGATTAATTTCAATTTTATTCCTTAAAATTCCAGTTGCCCTGAGCTACGATCGCATCAAGCGATTTTCGGCTGCGCTCTGCACGTTCTTTCTCCTGAAGGTCTTCGGGCAACTTTGAGATGTCGCCGCCGTAATGTCCTACAGCTACTGCGGTGGTAACATGATAACCATCAGGTACATCCAGCACTTCATGTGCCTTTTTCCAATCCAGCCCAGCCATTTGGTGCACGCCCAGCCCAAGCTCTTGGGCTTGCATACTGAAATTTCCCATGGCCAGCCCCAAATCATGGAGGGCATGAAAATTCTCTTTGCCGTTGTCAAATTTTTTCTTGTAAGCGGTGAGCATCAGAAAAGGAGCATTCACCACCCATTTTTTATTGAAATCGCCGAGGCAGTCGAATAAAGTATCGTAACCATCGTCGTCTTTTTGGGCATATACAAATCGCCAAGGCTGTCCATTATTCGAACTGGCGGCCCAGCGCGCGGCTTCGAAGAGCTGGTGAATTTCTTTATCGCTCAGCTGCTGATCCATGAATACGCGTGGACTCCAGCGCTGGGCAAGGTTTTGATGGATATCAAATTCGGTTTTTGCTACTTTTATCTTCATTCTTTGGGTTTAGGAAATCAACAAGCCCGACGGCACTTGGTTCAAGCTTATAAGGTAAAATAAAAATCATTTGATTTATAACTCTGATATTTTTCGTGGTTGAACACAAAATATCGGGCAGGCTTATGCGGCACGCCTATTTGCTTCTCTTCCAAGGGGGTCAGGATATCCATTTTATCAATCTTACGTCTGAAATTCCGCTTGTCGAGATCAGTGTTCAAAATGGACTCGTACAAACGCTGTAATTGGCCGAGCGTAAATTTCTCGGGCAGCAGCTCGAAGCCGATAGGCTGAAACTTACACTTAAAACGGAGTTCGCGTAGTGCTGACTCAATGATCTCCTGATGATCGAAGCCCAGTGTAGGCAGCTCTTCGGTATAATGCCATAGAGCATCCTTTGCGAAGCTGCTGGCGTGCAATTCGTATTGATCTACCTTGATGAGTGAGTAATATGCCACCGTAATGACCCGGGCGTCGGGCTCGGCACGGATGGATTTGAGCCATTCCAAGTCTTTCTCCTTAGTAAGCCTATTTGGATCACCAAAAGAGCCAAATTGTTCCAAGTAAATATCATGCAACCCTGTGAGCTCTTTGAGCACACGTTCTGCCGCGGTGTCAAGATCTTCGTCGTTTCTGATCAGATTTCCTGGAAGGGCGTAAACCTTTTCATCTTTGTTGCCCCCATTTTCTTCGCGGTCTATAAGTAGAACTTTCAAGTTTTCGCCATCGAAACCAAAGATCACACAGTCTACGGATACATTGGGATTGAGTCTTGCGGCGTTACCGTTTATGTGCGGCATGTAATTTTTTGGTTGAGAATTAGTAGTGTTCCAGCGGCCAAAAATATCAATAATTCTCTTTCTTTTGCGTCACATTTGGTAAGTGTTACCTTTACACTCTAATCGTTTAAGCATTAATCCAATTTATGAGCGCTATTAAAAAAATCGCCGTATTCACTTCCGGTGGTGATGCCCCTGGAATGAATGCCGCAGTGCGTGCGGTTGTGCGCACGGCCATCTACAATGATATACGGGTGGCCGGAATTTTTCGGGGTTATCAAGGGCTTATTGAAGGCGATATGGAAGATCTTACGGCGCGATCTGTCAATCATATTCTCCAGCGTGGCGGTACTATTCTTAAATCGGCCAGGAGCAAAGAGTTCAGAGAGAAAGAAGGCCGTGAGCGCGCTTACGCAAAGCTGAAATCAAATGCGGTAGACGCCGTGGTGGCCATCGGTGGCGACGGAACCTTCACCGGAGCACATATTTTTAATAAGGAGTTCGATTTTCCATTTATTGGGATTCCTGGCACCATTGATAATGACCTTGCCGGCACCGACTTTACCATCGGATTTGACACGGCCCTAAATACGGTGATTGAGTCTGTTGACAAAATTCGAGATACCGCAGCTTCGCATAATCGACTCTTCTTTGTAGAAGTGATGGGGCGCGACGCCGGCTTCATCGCTGCCCATGCTGGTGTAGCATCCGGTGCGCTTGCCGTGCTCATTCCCGAAAGGGAGATGCCCATCGAAGACCTTGTAGAAAGGCTCAATGAAGCGAGACGGCATAATAAAACTTCGAGCATCGTGATCGTGGCCGAAGGTGGTAAAAGTGGAAACGCCCAAGAAATTGCCAATAAGGTAAACGAATTGGCGCCTTATTACGAGACCAAAGTCACGATACTCGGTCATATTCAGCGCGGCGGAAGCCCCAGCTGTTTTGATAGAAATCTGGCCAGCAGGCTGGGCGTGGCAGCCGTAGAAAACCTGATAGCCGGTAAGCGCGATTGCATGGTTGGGATGATCAATCAAAAAATCAAACTTACCCCTTTCAAAACGGCTATTTCCGATAAGCTTACCATCGATACGGAACTCATCCGTATTGCCGACATACTCTCAATTTAAAATTTTATTAAATGCTTTTAATTGCCGACAGTGGTTCTACAAAATGTGATTGGAGACTGGTAGCGCAGGATAAGAGCTATACTGACTTTAAATCTATCGGCTTCAATCCTTATTTTCACAACGAAGAAATCATAGAGATGGAGCTCAGGAAGAATGCTGAGTTTATGGCTTTTGCCGATCAGGTAAAAGCCGTTTTCTTTTTTGGTGCCGGCTGTTCATCAGCTTCGCTCAAGCGTATCGTGGAGCGGGGATTGGGCAATGTTTTTACAAATGCACAGGTAGCCGTAGACCATGATATGGTGGCAGCGGCATTCTCCGTTTACGATGGCGAGCCTTGCATAGCCTGTATCTTGGGTACGGGTTCTAATTCTTGCCATTTTGATGGTGACATCGTCCGGGAAGAGATTCCAGCCCTTGCCTATATTCTTGGTGATGAAGGGAGCGGGAGCTATTATGGCAAGAAGTTGCTATCCGATTTTCTTTATAAGCGGCTTCCGCCAAAAATCCGTGTAGGTTTAATCGATCAATTTGGCCTGACCAAAGACATCATCATGGAGCATGTCTATATGCGACCAAATGCGAATGTTTATTTGGCCAGTTTTATGCGCTTCATTACGAGCATGCGCAGCGAGCCCTATGTGGTAGAGATGATACGCGAAGGGCTAGAGAAATTCGTAGATACGCACGTGCTCTGCTACCGCGACGCCAGAGAATTGAAGACGAGCTTTATCGGTTCGGTAGCGCATTATCAAAGCGATATTCTCAAAGAAGTGGCTGCCAGCAGAAATATTAAAATAGGCCAAATCTCGAAGAAACCTATCGATGGTTTATACCAATACTTTCTGAATCAGTATTTTCAAAAAATTCCTTTTTAATTAGCTATGGCCAATATTAAATCATGCCTTTTTGACCTTGACGGTGTAATTGTAGATACAGCCAAATACCATTTTCAAGCTTGGAAACGCCTTTGTGAAGAGCTCGGCTTTGAACTTACCGAAGAGACCAATGAAAAGCTGAAGGGAATCAGCAGGGCCGAATCGCTGGATATCCTTCTGGAAAAAGGGCGGGTGAAACTATCCGACAGCAAAAAAGCGCTGTATATGGAAAAGAAGAACGAGTGGTATCTTGAATATGTCGATACCATGGGTCAGGAAGAAATCCTGCCCGGGGTGCTTGCTTTTTTAAAGGCAGTGCGTGATAGCGATCGCAAGGTAGCGCTCGGCTCAGCCAGTAAAAACTCCATGCTTATTCTCGAAAAACTTGACATACTCGATTTCTTTGATGCCGTGATCGATGGTACCAAGGTCTCTCGTGGAAAGCCTGATCCACAGACATTTACGCTAGGCGCCGAAGCTACTCGTACCCATCCTTGTAACTGTGTGGTATTTGAAGATGCGCAGGCAGGGGTAGAAGCGGGCATCGGTGCAGGGATGTACACCATCGGCATCGGCAAGGCCGATACGCTGCACCGCGCCAACATTGTGATACCGGGATTTGAAGGGGTAGGACTTGAAATTTTTGAAAGGCTTTAACCAATGAAAAAACATTACGAAGAAAACCCTTGGAGCATTATCGAAAAAGGGTTTCATCCTGAAATGCAAATGTCTTCCGAAAGTATCTTTAGCATTGGCAATGGCCGAATGGGGCAGCGTGCCAATTTTGAAGAAGGCTACTCGGGCGAGACCCTTCTGGGCAATTATGTGGCCGGCGTATACTACCCCGACAAAACCCGCGTGGGCTGGTGGAAAAATGGCTATCCCGAGTATTTTGCCAAGGTGCTCAACGCAGCCAACTGGATCGGAATGAAACCCGTGGTAGATGGCGAAGCACTCGATTTGGCGAAAGCCAAAACAGAAAACTTTCACCGCGAGCTCAATATGCGGGAAGGATACTTATACCGTGCCTTTACAGCAAAAATGGAAAGTGGCAAGGAGGTCGAAATAAGTGCGACCCGTTTTACCAGCATGGTAGACCACGAAGCGGCACTTATAAAATATGTGGTCAAGCCAAAGTTCTCAGGTTCAATTGATTTCCATATTTCCATAGATGGAGATATTGTAAATCAAGACTCCAACTACGATGAGAAATTCTGGGCTGAAGTCGACAAAGAAACGGGCAATGATATGGCGCTACTGGTGATGAAAACCAAGAAACTGGATTTTCATGTATGCACTGCCCAGAAGATTGTAGTTTCTAAGAATGGGTCTAACCTACCCTTTAAAAGTCAGGAGAAACAAGCTGAGAAATACGTCGAAAACCGCATTACTGTAGACTGTGAGCCGGGCGATGAAATCGTGGTCTATAAATACGCCAGCAATGTATCTTCACTCAATCATGAAAAGGATGCACTGAAGCGACAAGCCATAAAAGTCGCATCCCAAGCGGCAGTAAAGGGATTTGAAGCTATGCTCAATGACCAAAAGGAAGCCTGGGCAGAGCGATGGAAAATGAATGACATCGTAATAGAAGGAGATGTGGCTGCACAACAGGCCATACGATTTAATATTTTTCAGCTCAACCAGACCTATACCGGCGAAGATGCGCGCCTGAACATTGGCCCAAAGGGCTTCACTGGCGAGAAGTATGGCGGAAGCACCTATTGGGACACGGAAGCCTATTGCCTGCCTTTTTATATGCTCACGGCGGGTAAGCAAGTCGCAAAAAACCTATTGCTCTATCGCTATCGCCAGCTTGATAAGGCCATTGCCAACGCCGAAATGCTGGGATTTACCAATGGCGCTGCGCTTTATCCCATGGTGACCATGAACGGTGAAGAGAGCCATAACGAGTGGGAGATCACCTTTGAAGAAATACATAGAAATGGCGCCATTGCTTACGCAATCTTCAATTATATAAACCATACTGGAGATGAGGCCTACCTGCGTGAAGGTGGCCTTGAAGTGCTGGTGGGGATCTCACGATTTTGGTCGCAGCGCTATAATTTCAGTAAGGCCAAAAAGGCTTTTGTAATGCTCGGGGTCACAGGGCCTAACGAGTATGAGAACAACGTGAACAATAATTGGTACACCCTTTACATAGCAAGGTGGACGATGATTTACACCCTGGAAGCCATTGCAAAAGCCAAGAAGGACGAGGCATTTTGGGAAGGCTTCACAGCCAAAACTGCTTTTGACGAAAGTCGGGAGACCAAGCGCTGGGAAGGCATAATCGGGAATATGTATGAGCCAAAAATGGAAGGCTCAAAAATATATCTTCAGCAAGATGGATTCTTGGATAAGGAAGACCTGACTGCTGCAGATCTGAAGAAGGAAGAGCGGCCCATCAACCAGCATTGGTCTTGGGACCGTATTCTGCGTTCTATTTTCATTAAGCAGGCCGACGTGCTCCAAGGTTTGTACTTCTTTGAAGATCATTTTGACAAGGAGACCATCAAAGCCAATTTTGATTATTACGAGCCGCGCACGGTGCACGAATCTTCGCTCTCGCCCTGCGTGCATTCGGTGCTGGCCAGCTATCTGGGCATGGAAGAGAAGGCGTACGAAATGTACCTGCGCACAGCAAGGCTTGACTTGGACGATTATAATCACGAAGCCGATGAAGGCTTGCACATCACATCTATGGCTGGTACTTGGCTGGCTGTGGTCGAAGGTTTTGGCGGCAAGCGTGTGGTGGATGGAAAGCTCAGCCTAGCGCCCATGATACCCAAAGGCTGGGAAGCGTATCGCTTCAATCTGGTGTACCGCGATATAGTGCTGAGCATCACCGTGAAACCGGAAGAGCTAAAGATTGAGAGCCTTTCTGAAGGTGACTTGGAAGTGCTGGTCTATGCTGAGAAAGTGATGGTGAAGGGCAAGCATAGCGTCACCATCGAGCGATGAGAAAATTAGGACTACTTCTTTTTTCTGCTTTATTGTTTTCTTGCGCTGAGCGCGAAAGCCAGAAATCTGAAATCATCTACGGCGATGGCATCATAGGCATTGCCAGTCCTGTGCGGCTTGATTTTGACAGTTCAAAAATTTTCCTTCTCGACTATTTTGAAACAGCTGATGCAATCGATTCAGTTTGGTTTTCAACTGATGTGGATTTTGATTTTCAGTCCGATAGCGGCATTGTCAGCGTCCGTGAATTTGCAGAAAGCGAAGCTCTAGCTGTGCTACACGTAAGCTATGACGGAAAAATGTATCAAATCCCTGTTTTCAAGAGTGAAAAGATGGCTTTCCGATTTTCTTATGAATCAGACCGTGAAGGTGTGGGGATGATACAGTTAAAGGGAAATTTTAACGGCTGGAATCCGAAAGCCACCCCCCTGGAGCGCGATGATGAGAGCTGGGTGGCCGACTTGGTGCTTTCGCCCGGGCTCTATGAGTACCGCGTGTTAGAAGATGGCCGAGAGATGCTCGATCCCAATAATCCCAATAAAAAAAGCAACGGGATGGGCGGTTTCAACTCAACGTTCAGGGTGGGCACCGAATCCTTAAAACCACACGTGACCAGTTACGGCTACCTACACGATTCTATCGTGTTTTTCTATTCGGAAGGTCTTTTGGAGCCACTTGTACTTTGGGAAAATCATCAATTGGATTCCAATTGGTATGTACGTAGAGCAGACCGCTTGAGCCTGGCCATTCCGAAGGCTGCCGAAGATCTGGAACGCAGCCATATCAGACTGTTCGGATGTGATGAAGACCAGCGCTCCAATGACGTTCTGATCCCGCTGGCGCAGCGACGCCCCATCACCGAAGCAGCTAAGATAGAACGGACTGACCGCCATAGCTATGCCATGTACTTTATGATGGTAGACCGATTTCTGAATGGCAATCGGAGCAACGATAATCCCGTAGATGATCCTGAAATATTGCCAGAAGCCAATTATTACGGCGGCGATATAGAAGGGGTGGGCGCTGTGATCTCCAATGGCTACTTCGAGCGGCTCGGGATCAATACAGTTTGGCTTTCGCCGATCATCCAGAATCCCTACGGAGCTTACGGGCTATGGGATAAGGGTGGCGTAGTGAGCAAGTTTTCAGGCTATCACGGCTATTGGCCTATTTCTTCCAGCCAAGTGGATAGCCGCTTTGGAAGTGATTCGGCCTTGAGCAACTTAGTGGACAAGGCGCACGATGGCGGCCTTAATGTGCTGCTCGATTTTGTGGCCAATCATGTACATGAAGAGCATCCTATCTACACCGCCCACCCCGACTGGTTCACGGATCTTTATCTCCCCGATGGCGCGCTAAATACAGAGCGCTGGGACGAGTACCGTCTCACTACCTGGTTTGATACCTTCATGCCTACGCTCGACCTGCGCCGCGATGAAGTGGTTGAAGCCATGACCGATTCGGCATTGTATTGGTTTCAGAATTTTCCTATCGATGGTTTCAGGCATGATGCCACCAAGCACATCCCCTTAAAATTTTGGCGGCAGCTTACGCGAAAGTTGAAGTACGAAGTAGCAAAACCAGAGAACCGCAAGGTTTATCAGATTGGAGAGACGTACGGGAATCATGAACTTATAGGCAGTTATGTGGGCAGCGGCCTGCTCGATGCCCAGTTTGATTTTAATCTCTACGACGCTGCAGTATCGGCTTTCGCCAAAAATGATGGTTCGATCACCAACCTAAACCGGGTGCTGGCGCAAAGCCTTGATGCTTATGGCTCCCACCACTTAATGGGGAATATCTCTGGAAATCAAGACCGTACCCGCTTCATCTCCTATGCAGATGGATCGGTAAGCTTTGCTGAAGACCCAAAGTTGGCAGGATGGACGCGCGAGATTGCAGTGCTCGACACTATAGGCTATCGGCGCTTGGCATTGCTGCATGCTTTCAATTTTACCATTCCCGGGGTTCCGGTGATCTATTATGGCGATGAGTTTGGTATGGCGGGCGGCAATGATCCCGATAATAGGCGCATGATGCGCTTTGGCCAAGCGCTCAATAAGGATGAGCAAGCACTGCTGGCAGAAGTTTCTCAAATCGCTGGGCTGCGCAGGGATAATCTAGCTTTGCTCTATGGCGATCTTGAAATCCTTGAAGTAAGCAATACCGCTTACGCCTACATTCGGAGCTATATGGGGCAGACGGTCATTGTGGTTTTCAATAGTTCTGGCGAAGACCTAGAGCTTGAGATCGAATTGCCGAAAAAATATAATTTTGAAGGGTTCAAATCACATTTTAATCATAGCCATAGCATTCAACCCAACCTTTTAAAAGTAAAACTAAGCCCCGTTTCCTATGAGATATTTACCAATTGAACTAACAAAAAATACGCTGCTGCTGTTCCTTTTCGCCATCCTGATAGCAGGATGCGCCCCCGAGCGGCAGCGGGAATCTGAAAAAAAGGCCGAAGAAGCTATGGAAGAAAAACCCAGCCATGAATCATGGTCCGAGAATGCCACAATCTACGAAGTGAACATTCGCCAATATAGTCCCGAAGGCAGCTTTACGGCATTCACCAAGGAGATGCCCAGACTGGAGAAAATGGGAGTGAAGATATTGTGGATCATGCCGATCAATCCCATCGGAGAAGTAAACCGCAAGGGAGGGGAAGGGAGCTATTATTCCGTGAAGGACTATAAAGCCATAAATCCTGAATTTGGAACGCTTGATGATTTTAAGGCATTGGTCAGAACGGCACATAGCCTTGATATGAAGGTGATCGTAGATTGGGTGGCCAATCATAGCGCATTTGATAATGTGTGGACAGAAGACCACCTGGATTGGTATAATGTAGATTCGCTCGGTAAGCAGCAACCGCCTGCCGGCACCGATTGGTATGACGTGGCCGACCTGAACTACGAGAACAAGGAGATGCGCGCTGCCATGATCGATGCGATGTTATATTGGATCGAAGAATGCGACATCGATGGCTACCGCTGTGATGTGGCCGATATGGTGCCAAGCGATTTCTGGACTGCCTGCCGTGACTCGCTCGAAGCGGCAAAGTCTGATGTGTTTATGCTTGCCGAAGCCGATAATCCCGATCTATATCCGGCCTTTGACATGACCTATGCTTTTGGATTTCTCCATATTATGGAAGGCATAGCCAAAGGCGAGAAGCCGCTGAGCGAGATCGATGATTATATGGCGCAGGAAAAGGAGCGCTTCGATCCGAATGCCTATCGGATGTATTTCACTACCAGTCATGATGAGAACTCTTGGAATGGTACGGTCTTCGAGCGATTTGGCGATGAAGGCCATAAGACCTTTGCGGTGCTGGCATTCACCATCGGCGGCATGCCCATGGTGTACAGTGGTCAGGAAGCAGGCTTGGATATTGCCCTAAAATTCTTTGAAAAGGACGAAATAAAGTGGAGGGATTATCCGCTAGCAGAATTTTATGGAGCATTGCTCAATCTCAACCGAAGCAACGAAGCGCTTTGGAATGGTGCAGCGGCCGGCGATTTTAATCGCCTAGCTACCGATGCACAGCAGCAGGTATATGCCTTTGTGCGCACCAAGGGCGATCATCAGGTGGTGACCATTTGCAACCTTTCAGATAAAAGCGTCGAGGTGCGCTTCAGCGATTTGCCTTCCGGCAATTTCTCATCACTCTTTGATGATGAAAAGCTTGATTTAATAGCGAAGGACGGCTTGGGGATGGCACCTTGGGGCTATCATGTTTTTACTAAGTAGTGTCAGTCCATAGAGTCCGCTATCTGCCTTGAATTTGTTCTAAAAACAGTCGTCCCGCTCGAGCGGGACTCCTTGATTTTTAGAACTACGCGCGCGTTGCTATCGAGCTCATTGATCCAGCCACCCGACCGTATTGACAGACTCTAAGTAGCGTCGAAAAGCTGCCGCTGAATGCCAGAAGATTTAAATTCGTTTCAATTTCTTGTGGTCTGCTGCCTGCGAAAAAGTTTCAAATATCCTTGTTCAGAGAAGGTAATTTTTAAAAATCAGAATGAAATCCTTTTTTTTTAAACGAAATGAGAATATTGGGCAGGTGATCTGACCCACATAATCATCTACTATTTCAGTTTGTCAAGGTTAATTCAATCGCTATTAGGCCATGTTTTTCTGCTGAACGACGATATTTCCCACCTTTTTTCAATTTTCAAGAGTTGAAAATCCAACCGTTGTAATCTTTATCGGCAAGGCCAATTCCGAATGCAGGTTCGAAGGAAATCCCGCCTTTTTTTGTCGGGAACCTTTTACTGTGTGTCGATACTCCTATTTATTGGCTTCAATTATTGGCCATTCAATGGCAATAAAGAAGCCGTTTTTAGGAAATCGAATCTCTAAATTGGAAAAATCAATTTCAGTGATCCCGCATCCTTTTTTTGCTGTACTAATTGTGTTTTGGTCATAAACATACTCCACGGGTCCTCCATTCTCATTCGCAATATAGTGTCGTACATTGAACTTTAAGTCTTGGATGTCGCTCGGAGTTCAAAGTCTGATTTGTCTTAAAAAGGGCGTTTCAGAATATCTTTCGTTGAACTCAAAAAATCTTTCGTGCATCTACAGCAGTCCAACCCAATCATAATAATGGTTGGTCTGTAACTTCTTAAATTTTCCAATGATCAATTCTTGACATGACCTTCTTGAATGTGTTACCACTTCATTCAACTGAGTGGCATACAGTCTTAATGGAAGAAAAACTTTGATAGAATCCGATTGGGGATTTTTGGTTTGAAATTCAATTGCAGAAAATAGGATGAGCCCCGAACTACCTGGTTTGCCCCCCTATAAATCGGACAAATTACGATAGGGTTAATAAATGAGTGGTACAAGGTACTAATTTTGTTGTGCCAGATGCAACCGATGGTGACCTTTATACCGATGGTTGAAGACGCAGGTCATATCTCTATGGCCTGCGTTTGTTTTTGTTGCCCTTCGGGCATGCCAGATGCTGCCCTCAAGCTCCCATTGCCCGATAGCTGATAATGTGGCACTTTCAGCCTGTGTTTGAGAGGTTTGTTCTTACGCGGTATTGACTCAATGAGTCTGTCTTTCCATAGATTCCAGAACATTACCGGGGTTAGGTGATCGAGGCTTCCATGAAGTCTTATCGTGTTGTAAATGTCATAGAAACCGTGGAGATGAACCTCCAAATCAGTGATTGTGGAGAAGTCTTTTCTGCTAAGTGACTTCCCCAAAATAGCATGAAAGCTTTCGATGTGCCCGTTTTCTTCAGGTGTGTAGGGGTGCGTAAAGACTTGGTTAAGATGATTATCAGTCATGTACTTTTGTACCTCTTTGGCAACGAACCTGCTGTCATTGTCGTTGCGCACTTCGATGGTGATTTCTTTGTTGGGCATTTGATGCGGTTGTAAATAGTTGAGGATAACTTGCTGCCAAGCAGAGATTACCTGATTCTTTTTGATCGAATAAGCCACTTGCCAATGTAGAACTTTACGGGTGAAGCAATCGATGATAGTCAGTATGTAGGCATAGCGCTGGTGAGAGGCTACCCACTGGAACTTTATATCCATTTCGATTACCATAAGTGGCTCAGTAGGATTAACCCTCCTGTACTTGGCATAGGGACGCGGCGCCTTCTTCCTGGCTTCATGAAGCAACTGCCACTGATCCATCAATCGGTATACTTTCTTGCGGTTGATGATGTACCCGAGCAACATCAACGCTGCTGTCATTGCCTTGTAGCCATAATCCGTTTCTGGGTCAGATTTGATGTCGGCCATCTCATCTACAACTGCCTCATTGGATATTAAAACAATGCTTCCATCGACTTGCAGCTGCGGGCAATGAGTCGATGGCTTTCTGCCCTTGGTACCCGGTTTGGGCTTGTAGTAGTAACTATGCTTACTTAAGCCTATAAGGGCAAGTACTGTGTCACGCTTAAGACCTTTGCCGATATGCTGCCGTGCTAAAGCAACTTTCTCAGATGTGGATACTTTTTTTTTAGCAAGTCGTTTTTCAGCGCGTTCTCAAGTTTCTCTTGCGCGAGTAGCTCTTTGAGCATCCGGTTTTCTTTCTCAAGTGCTTTGACGGTCCTGAGCTTCTCTTTTACCGCACTGTGATCAAGGCCGTCCGCGCCCTGGTCATCATACTTGTTTTTCCAATAGTAAAACGTAGCTGGGTAGAGCGAATACTTCTCCAGTGTGGCCTTTACACTTGTTTCACGGGCTTCCTTCAGGATAGCCAGCTTTTCTTCTTTGGTGAACTTCTTGGTTCCTTTTTCAGTCGTTTTCACGTCCATAATTACGAATTTCTTTCCGTAATCGTGTCCGACCATTTAGGGGTGCTCAACACTACCAAGGTCCAATTAGAATTTTCAGTTTTCATTTGAAGTAGTTCCTATGTTTTGGTTTTCTGCTCAGGTATTTACGTAAGGTATTCTTGCTATTGTTTCCGTGTTGATCACCACTGATTTGAATTGATTGAAACAAAGATTTGCAAGCATTAAAAAAAGCTATTGTAAAAAGAGTCTCCATACTGATAGGCTATATCTTGGCGAACATTTATTCCAGTTTTATCAAAAACCCGCTTTTCCACTGGCCGCGCACGATACATTATTCCAAAGCAACCCTTATCTGTTGGCTATAGCCAGAAGTCGCAGTAACCACGAGCACATCCATCCCCGCAGCGGGATCGGCAACTACGATTTTCATCTTTTGGGCATTTGGCATGCTCGCGTCAAATTCCATTTCCTTTCCGATGGTATCTTACAGGCGCACTTAATTGGGGATCTCGCTATTAAAGAAGTCGGTATAAAAAATTCCGTTTTAGAGTTTGCTGAAGCCAATCTGAAGCGCGCGATTCTTCATGGACTGGCAGCGGAGAAGCAAATTTAACGAACTTCGGCTGGTCTGTTTTGTCGCTTAAATATACTTTTTCAGCGCCTTCAAAAAGTCGTGCGGCATCTACGCCGGTAAGTGTTTGACCCGAGGTGGTCAGAGAGATCAGAATGGTGGTCGTGATTAAAAAAAACTGTTTCATATTAAAAGCTGAGATCAAGGTTAACGAGTGCAAAATATAGATTATTCCAGATAGAAACCAATAAAGTTGGTCGAAGATAATTTAATTATTGGAATCATAATTCGACCGCCGGTCTACATTTTTGGAGCTCTGATAATTTTATTGGGAGAGCGTTTCCAAGGCGTTTTTGCAGAATTACCTGTATCGGAAAATCAAGATTGGCTTGGCGAAGGCCTGCCATCTAGGATTGGAAAACAGGATAGGCATTTAAAAGAACACGAACTAAACAGATAAGCTGAGATCAAAAGCTGCTTGGTCCGATCCAGGCAGAAGGTTGAGTTTATATGCGAATTTATGGCGAGACCAAAATCTACGAACTACCTGACCTCTCATGTCTTTTCAATTGACGCACTGCAATTCACCAATCGACAAAGAATACTATTCATTGAAGGCATTTGGACTCTGTCCCTTGATTGCCCGATCGAAATTTATTTTCCCAGCCGGGATGGCCAAATTGTTGATCACAATATCTTCCTAATTTTATTTTCAAATTCCTTTCCGTCGCCGATTACCAATTTATCATTTTCAAAAGTCATCGGAATCCCATCTTCTACCATTTTAACGATGCCATTCCGGTCTATGAATATATTCTTCGGGCAGCTTTGGATACCCAGCTCTTCGGCAAATCCTTTTGCACCGATTATATGTTCAAAGTTAAATGTATGTTTATCGAAAAAGGGTTTGGTTTTGTCTTCTCCTTCATGCGTGATGGCAATAAAATCAACTTCATTTTCATATTTTAGTTTCAGTTCATTCAAAACAGGCATTTCGTCAATACAGGGTTTGCAGCTCGTAAACCAAAAATTGAGAACGGTCGGTTTTTCTATTTTGGATAAATCAATCTGCTTTCCGCCCATTGTGGTCAGCGCAGTCGAAGGCAGCTTTTTATTCAGAAAATCAAAAATCCCTTCTTTTTGTTCTTCTTGCATTCCTTTGAGGGTGGTACTTCCGAGATTGATGTTCAGCGCATAAGTTTTAATGATGGAGTCTTTTTTGACAATGCTATCTGTAAATGTTGTAGTTACGGAAGCATCTTTAAATTTTTTCGTGAGTCCTTCGTGCATGCCTTCCACGTTTTCTTTAAATTTCTTTTCAGTGACAACTTCTCCGGTCATTGAATTTTTATAGTACACTTCTTTCGGCTGCTCAGTTTCACAGCCAAAAATCAATAGGGTCAATAGGAGTAAGATGGTAGAATTTTTCATGATTGGTGGATATTGATTTTATTTGATTGGCAGACTTTCTGTCGCCTTGTTCCTCGCATATTAAATTAACCTTACTATCCTGCTCAAAACATCTACGTCATTCACTTCCAAAGCATTAATAAAGCCGCTTCAAATGTAAGCGTATTACGCAAGCTATCCAATAGGCTACGATGTGTTTTCTCTGGCTGGATCATGGCGGCGATGGGCCATGATGTATTTGGTCAATTGCGCCGTATATTTCCGAATCAATCGAGATTGAAAGTTTTCATTTCATCGCTGAGGGGATGATTTGCTCAAAGCTCGAAGAATTATAGCTTCATTATTTTTTCGACAGCGACAGATTCTTTTGAACTTATTCTCATGTAATAGATGCCCCTTGGAAGAGTTGAAATGTCTATACTCGTGTCAAGGTCAAGGTCTCCTTGGCTTAGTATGATGGCTCCCAGCTCATTGAACAGTTCTATCTGGATAATCTTGTTGCCACCATTATTTCTGACGTAGAATTTCTCATCAGCGGGATTTGGATAAAGGGTATAAGCCTTTTTATCAGGGAAAATAACATCGAGCAGATCGTTTTCAATAATTTTGCGAAAAGCGTGAAATTTCCAATTGTCAATTCTGCTATGACTGAGATTATTGGTCAGGCTCAGTACCCCGTATGATATGTATTCGGTACCGTTCTCAATTTTGATCAAGGAGCTTCCACTTTCGCCTGGGATACCGCTTGTATTTAAAATCGCTATTGAAGCATCGGAGAATATATCGGCTTTTCCAAAATTATAATAAAGGGTATCGCCGTTGTATTGGTTTAAATCAATTTCTGAAATGGTAGCGGCGGGATAAGTGAATTTATAAAAGATGCCGCTGGATAAATGGCTATTGTCGCTATCAAAGCCTATGCTGATCCAACCTGTAGACATCCCTATCGGTTCTTCCAATTCTAGTATTGCAAAGTCTTCACCTCCAAAGCTCCAGTTTTTTATTAGATAAATCTTTGCGACCTGTGTACAATCAAAATCCGGATTGGCCAATCCATTATTGAAAACGGGGCAAGCCCTTATCGCACTGAGATTAATGGTGTTCGTGTTGATGCCCGAAACACAATGAGCTGCTGTGAGAACATGTTTGGCACTTATCATATTCCCTGAGCAAAGATCGCCGAGTGTATCAGCCTTGGCTGAGAATAACTTTATGCTCGTCCTGATCGGAAAATCGGTAAGATCGAAATCGGTCATTACCTTCCGCTTGATGGTGAAATTGCTGTTTGGGTAGATGTTCGTATCGGGAAAGGCCGTCGCCATTGACGCAATTTTTGAATTAAAATTGCCACGAAAATAAGGGGTAGAACCACTTGATTTGGAACTACCATAAGGCTTCACAGCAATAGAGTCTACAGAACCGCTCAAGAGATCAAATACCAAAATCACCTTTTGCTGTCCACGACAGCTGAAGGCCGCAGCGATCATGATCAATGCACCGATTATTTTTCTTCTTCCCCGCAAGTGGCGTCAAAATTTAAGATCATCAAAATGCAATTTAATTCTTTAACGATCTCCACATAGCTTTATTGGACTCAAGCATTTTGGTAAAGAGCTTTGATGTTCAATTTTATCGTGAAAGTTGCCCTTTTGCGCTTGGTCGGTCTTTGAATTTTAAAAACAGGTATTTGAGCCATGGGCGCCAATTGGAAATTGAAAAGCGAAGGCATTTATCTTTCTGAAAATTACAGCGGTTGAAAAACGCCAGCACAGAATGCAAGGCTGTTGATATTAGAACCAAAGTGATGGGCAAGGGAAATTAGAGCATTGGATTTGGCTGATTGCCTTAAACTCTTAAGTATTGCGTTGTAGGTCTCAAGGTAGCACAGCGAATAGGTATGACCCGAATCTGCCTATATTTGGACAGTTACCATCTTCTTCATTTTCAGATGACCAAAGCCTTTTTATTACTATGAGACTCCTATTGCTATTCCTTACCACACTATTTTTTTCGGTGCATTTATTTTCTCAATCCCAGATTATGGTGAAAGGTAAAGTATTGGACAGCAGCAGCCAGGATCCGCTACCATTTGCCTATGTGAGCCTCAAAGGTTTTGCACTGGGAACGGTGACCAATGGCGATGGGGAATTTCTGCTTAATATCCCATCGTCGTATGAAGACGAAAGTCTGGTCTTTTCTTATCTGGGATACCTTCGAGAAACCCTGTCGCTAGACGGCCTGCGCGATATGAGCCCAATCTTGGTTTATTTAAAAAAGGATGTGGCAGAGATCAAGGAAGTGGTGGTGAAGCCGACCGAGAAGATATCGGCTAAGCAATTATTGAAAAGGGTCATGAAGAATATCGAGATCAACTATGCCCAAGCCCCTGTAAACTTAGATGGGTATTATAGGGAGACCGTAGCCGAGAATGGCGCATTTATATCCTATTCTGATGCGGCCGTTCAAATCCATTACGCCCCATATCAGGAGCAATCCTATAGTTGGAGTGATTATCGAATGGAAGCGCAATCATCGGTCTCTTCGTTGAGCAATTATGATTTATTCAGTGGAAGGAGCCTTCACCGGGGTCATTTTCATGCTCAGACGATCAACCAAGACCAGGCCAAAGTGATCGATTCCCGATCCAGTTATAATCTAACCAAAACAGATATGAATGCCAATGTTCAGGCGGGCCGATGGGTATTTTCAGTAAAGACTACCTAAAGTATAAAGCTGCTTTTTTTAGCGACAAGAAATTCAGGAAATTTGATTTTGAACTCGGTGAAGTGCTTATGAGTGGTGTGGGCTATGTTTATGTTCTATCCTTCCGTACATCCTTGATCAAAGAAGATCTGGAAGAACTCGAAGCTAAGAATCGAATGAGGGCCTTCTATAAGGCTTCCCGCAATAAAGTCTTGCAAGGCAAAATCTATGTCGATAAGAAAAGTTACGCTGTGCTCAAATTTGAAGCTTCCGTTCCGACGGAGTTCAAGAAGTATTTCTGTAGTTATACCACGATGAATTACAAGCATTTCGATTATAAGCTAAACATAGAATACCAAAAAATAGGGGATAAGTACCACTTGAAATATTTGCGCCATGAAGACGAATTTATCTTTGAAGATACGCTTACAAACAATACCACCCCCTACTATGCGGTGAGCCAATTTTGGGTAGATGAAGTGACCACCGATGGTGTAGGGCATTTTGATGAGACCGAAGTTTTTGCCAATATGGCCACCAATCAATTGTTTGATTTACCGCTAGCGTACAACGCAGACTTCTGGGCAGCGTATGGCAATAAAAACGCATTGGCACTTATCCCGGATAGCATTCGGAAGGATATGGAAGTTGGGATGCCATTGGAACAGCAATTTGCCGATAAGCATAACCGCAACGACAGCTTACCTGCTCCTATTGCCAAAAGAATACCTGTAGAAACCACTCTGCACGGTACGCGCATGACCGATGATTATGCTTGGATGAAGCAGCCCAAAAACCCACTTCAAAATCAGGATATCAAGGATTATTTGGTGGCCGAAAATGATTATGCCGATAATTATTTTATACCGCTCAGAAAGAACCAGCGCAAGCTCTTTAAAGAATTGACGGGCCGGGTGGAGAAAGAAGATGAGTCAATTCCGCATGAGCAGGATGGGTATTGGTACCAGACCAAGTGGACTGAAGAGCATGAATATCCGATCTATCTCCGTAGAAAAGAAGGGGAAGAAGTTTGGGATACTTTGATGAATGTGAATGCATTGGCCAAGGAGAAGGACTATTATTCTGCGGGTGGCTTGAGTGTAAGTCCGAATACCAAACTCATGCTCTACTATGAAAATACCACGGGCAGTGATAAGGCCATCGTGAAATTTAAGAACCTTACCACAGGTCAATTGCTCAGAGATTCAATGACCAACGTATCGGGTATGCTGTGGTTGAATAATGATCAGCTACTCTACACATTGCAGGAGCCCAAAACCAACCGCATCTATCAGCTCAAGCTGCATACCTTGAACGAGCCCCAACAGAGCGATTCCTTGCTTTATCAAGAAGATGATCCCCGATTTCAAATTTCGATAGCGAAATCAAAATCGAAGGAGTACGTCTATATGAGCATCTCCAGCACTAATACCAACGAGGTACATTTTATGAATTTGAAGTCAGTTGACAAAGGATTTCACCTTATGGCACCGCGCGAAGGCAGGCATGAGTATTCGGTAACAGATTACCAGAACGAATTTTACATTATCAGCAATAAAGAAACCTCAGATTATGAAGTATTTAAATGTGATGAAACCGCCTATACGAAGGCAGATTGGATGAGTTTCTTAAAGCCTAAAAAAGGAACACGGCTCTCGAGCTTTATAATTTTCGATGACTTCATGGTGATCGGCGAAACCGAAAAGATGGAGAATCGATTGAAAATTATCGATAAGGAAAGCGGTAAATCCCACTACCTCAAAATCAGGGAAGACATTCACTTGATCTCAGCAGGCCATAACCCCGATTTTGACACCGATACCCTGCAGTACTCTATGGCCTCGATGAAAACACCCACCGAAGTTTATAATTACCATATGCGGACCGAAGAAAGGCGGTTGGTGAAGAAACAGGAAGTGAAAAATTATTTTGGTGGCGGTTGGATAAAGCATGAGCGGGTATGGGCAGAAGCTAGAGATGGTACCATGATTCCTATTACCCTTCTTTATCGCCGCTGGGACGTCAAAAAAAGAAATAATTATAAACGGATGTTCATGACTTCGTACGGTTCGTATGGCATCGGCAGTGAATCTGGTTTCGACGCTTCCGTATACAGTTTGATAAGCCGGGGTTTCGTGTATGCAATCCCTCATGTGCGCGGTGGTGGAGAGCTCGGGCAAGCATGGCACGATGGGGGTAAAATGATGGATAAGCGAAATACTTTTACTGACTTTGTCGATTGCGCGGAGTTTCTCGTTGAAGAAGGCTATGCACAAATCGGGAATATCGTAGCCGAAGGGGGCAGTGCCGGGGGCTTATTGATGGGCGCGCTGGTAAATATGCGTCCCGATCTCTTCAAAATGGTGATCCTCGATGTTCCATTTGTAGATGTGATGAACACCATGCTGGATGATAAGCTGCCCTTGACCACGATAGAGTATGAGGAATGGGGCAATCCCAATGAAAAGAAGGCCTTCGACTATATGATGTCTTATAGTCCTTATGATAATGTGAACGCTCAGGACTATCCGCATATGTTGTATACTACGGGCATTAACGATACACGGGTAGGCTTTTGGGAGCCGGCAAAAATGGTGGCGAAGCTGCGAAGGCTGAAAACAGATGATAATTTACTTTTGCTGAAAACGAACCTGAACGCCGGCCATGGCGGCGGCTCTGGGCGATATGACGGTTATAAGGAGCTGGCCTTTAAATATGCCGTGATTTTTGAGATTTTCGCAGATGATATTTTGGAAGAAGCCGCCGAGAAGGCTGCTGCAGAAAAGGCTGCTGAAGAAAAGGCTGATGAAGATGAAGCTGCCGCGAAAAAGGCTGGAGCGAATGTTGGGGAGTGATAAGATCTTTAGTTAGTCTTGGACCGAAGGTTTCAAACTTTGGGTTCTTGGCGCTTCATTTTTGACCGACCGGAATTTCGCAAAAACCTTTACTTTCCAAAATCCCCCCGTTAGGAAATTCCAGTACCCTAAATTCGGTTTCAAGGCAGTATTCAAAAGGTTTAAGAGTCGATCTGCAAGGCTCTTAATTGTTGCTTTAGCTGGCTAAAGCAAGAAAGTGGAATGCGGCAGATAGTTTTTCATAATCAAAGTGCCCATCCCGTAAAATCAAAATTTCATGATTTATGCTTCCTATTCAAACATGAATTTTCCATAGATCATTCCATTGAATGGTTAGTTGCTGATAAATAGCTGTTCTTAATCCGAATTAGAATCGAGCTAAAGCTTCTAGCTCTTTACACTCTCCTATTCTTCTCCAACGCATTGGCGGAAGCCCACACTCCTTCATGACCTTCACCCCAACCTTGCTGCTGAACCAAATCTAAAGTAAAATGTACCTTTGGCCGAAAGCCAAGGATTGGGCATGATGATAAACAATCCGATACCACTGGAACTAATATTAAACGATTCGATATGAGTAAGAAATTTAAAGCGGGTGTGCTTCACGGACAGGAAGTTACAGACTTGCTCAACTATGCCAATGAAAATGATTTTGCCATACCCGCCGTCAATGTCATTGGAACCAATTCAGTAAATGCCGTGCTCGAAACAGCCCGTGAGCTTAATTCGCCCGTGATTATTCAATTCTCCAATGGAGGCGCCCAATTCTTTGCCGGTAAGGCCTTAGACAATAGTAAGCAGCTGGCATCAATCTCGGGTGGGGTGAGCGGTGCGATGCATGTGCACGAAATGGCCAAGGTTTACGGCGTACCCGTAATACTCCATACTGATCACGCCGCCAAAAAATTACTCCCATGGATCGATGGACTGCTTGAAGCTGGCGAAGACTTCTACAATAAGAATGGACAGCCGCTCTACAGCTCGCATATGCTCGACCTTAGTGAAGAGCCGATCGAAGAGAATATCGAGACCTGTGTCAAGTATTTTGAGCGAATGGACAAGATGGGCATGACGCTCGAAATAGAGCTAGGAGTGACCGGCGGCGAAGAAGACGGCGTGGACAATAGCGATGTAGACAGTTCGAAGCTCTATACCCAGCCCGAAGAAGTGGCGTATGCTTATGAACACCTGCTCAAGATATCACCAAACTTTACAGTGGCAGCTGCCTTCGGTAATGTGCATGGTGTGTATAAGCCGGGCAATGTATCGCTGAAGCCTATTATTCTAAAAAATTCACAAGATTATATCCAGAAGAAATTCAATACGGAAAAGCAACCTGTTAATTTTGTGTTTCATGGTGGCAGCGGATCTTCGCAAGCAGATATTCGCGAAGCCATTTCTTACGGTGCGGTAAAAATGAATATCGATACCGATATGCAATGGGCATTTTGGGATGGTGTCCGCGGGTTCTATCAAGGAAATGAAGGATATCTTCAGTCTCAAATTGGAAATCCTGATGGAACAGATAAGCCCAATAAGAAATTTTACGATCCCCGTAATTGGTTGCGAAAAGGAGAAGAGAGCTTCGTAGAGCGACTTACCCAAGCTTTTGACGATCTAAACTGCATGAACCGAAACGCTTAAAAACCCTATGTTTCCCAAAATACCTTTTAAAGCAACAACTGCATATAGGCAGTTGGAAGAGCAAGCTATACGATTCGGCGGCAAGCATATGCGCGATCTTTTTGACGAAGATCCCTTGCGATTTGAAAAATTCTCCAAGTCGTTTGAAAGTATACTGATTGACTATAGTAAGAATAGAATCGATGAAGAAGTACTTGAAGCATTATTGGCGCTGGCCGATGAATGTAAGCTCCCAGAAGCCATAAGCTCCATGTATGCCGGAGAGAATATCAATCAGAAAGAAGGCAGGGCGGTGATGCATTTGGCATTGCGAGAAACCGGCGATAAGCCAGTATTCGTGAATGGAGTAGACGTAATGCCCGATGTGAAAAGGGTGCTCAATCACATGAAGCGCTTTTCTGAAAAGATTATTTCTGGCGCATGGAAGGGGTATACTGGCAAGGCAATCACAGATGTGGTGAATATAGGGATAGGCGGTTCAGACCTCGGGCCAGTGATGGTTACCGAAGCCCTGAAGTCTTTCTCCAATCACTTGAAGGTACACTTCGTGAGTAATGTAGATGGAACCCATATCGCAGAAACTTTCAAGCGGGTTGATCCGGAGACCACCTTGTTCGTGATCGCTTCAAAGACCTTTACCACACAAGAAACCATGACCAATGCCCATACCGCGCGCGATTGGTTTATCGGTTCCGGAGCAACAGAGCAAGACATTGCTCAGCATTTTATTGCCTTGAGCACCAATACCGAAGCCGTGGAAAAGTTTGGAATCAATCCCGAAAATATCTTTCGATTTTGGGATTGGGTAGGGGGGCGATATTCCCTATGGTCGGCCATAGGACTTTCTATCGTGCTCTCCATCGGCTTTGAAAATTATGAAAAACTACTCCAAGGTGCCCACGCTATGGATGGTCACTTCGAAGCAGAAGGTGCCCGCAGCCTGCCCGGAATAATGGCGCTTTTGGGTATTTGGAATAATAATTTTCTCGGCGCACAGAGTCATGCCATACTGCCCTACGACCAGTATATGCATCGTTTTGCCAGCTATTTCCAGCAGGGCGATATGGAGAGCAATGGCAAGTCGGTAGATAGGCTAGGGAATGATGTAGACTATCAGACGGGGCCCATTATCTGGGGCGAACCCGGCACCAATGGCCAGCACGCATTCTATCAGCTCATCCACCAGGGCACCAAGCTTATACCCTGCGATTTTATAGCGCCGGCGAGAAGTCAAAATCCGATTGGCGATCACCACGAGAAGTTGATGGCCAATTTTTTTGCACAGACAGAAGCCCTTATGCGTGGCAAGACAAAGGCAGAAGCCCTCGATGATATGCAAAGGGTAGGCATCGACGAGAAGCGTATTCAAGATGTGCTACCACATAAAGTCTTTAAAGGCAACCGGCCTACCAATTCTATTCTAGTGCAAGAGATCGATCCCTATACCTTGGGCAGCTTAGTGGCTATGTATGAGCATAAGATTTTTGTGCAGGGCGTGATCTGGAATATTTACTCCTTTGATCAATGGGGAGTAGAATTAGGTAAAGTCTTGGCCAAGAATATCTTAGTTCAACTCGAAGGGGATGAACATGTATCAAAGCATGACTCAAGTACCAATGGCCTGATCAATAAGTATAAAGAATGGCGTATCGCTTAGCCGCATCGGTTCATTTGTAACCAATGCCTATCTGGTCTCGTAAAGTCTCGCAAACTAATTGCCCGCTAGGGCGACTAATCAAAATAAGAGACTATGAACAGAGTTTTACTTCCTATTTTTTTGCTCACAGGTTCACTATCTGCTTTTTCGCAAGTGTCGAATGGCAGTTTTGAGCAGTGGTCAAAATTCACACTTTTCGCGCATCCCAATGCCGGTGCACCTACAGCCAGCTCAAATTATGAGACTTTCTTTGATGATGGCACCTTAAACGTTACCAAGGTAGAATCCACTGATGGCTTCGCAATGCGAATAGAAAATACCCTGGGCCTGACGAAGTGCAGCCGGGCTTTTTTATTTTTGGCGAGCTCCCTCAACCTATTGGTGAAGAGCTTCTCTTCGGCGGCGGTGTCACCATCAGTCAGAGCGAAGGTATAGCAGGATTGAAAATGGATATGGCCTTTGAGATGATGGAAGATTCCGAGGGTTTCGTCATTGTTCAGTTTAAGAACAATGGAGAAGCGGTAGGGGAAGGAAATTACTTTACCGGAACTTACTTTTTCCCAGTTACGGGAGTGCAGGCTATGCAGTCAACCACTTTTATGTTTGAAGCTCCACTTGGGGTTGAAGCCGACCAATGCGTAATCGGTATTGCGTCTGCCGATGTGCTGAACAGCGATATGCCATTTGCTGTAGGTTCATTTATTGAAGTCGACAATGTATCTTTTGTGAAAGAGAATTCGAGCGAAGCCCTTACTGGCGGCGATTTTGAGTCTTGGAGCTTTGTGCCTTCCTTAGAGGTTCCCAAAGACTGCATCGTTGAGATTAAAGCAACCGACAATCATTTTGAGCAGAGCACCGATGCTTTCGCTGGAAACTTTGCCATGCGTTTGAATACTATCGTAGTAGATGGAAACATAGAGGTAGGTACGCTCAAGATGGCCAAAGAAATAGATGGAGCAATGGTTCCAACCATTACCATTGGCGAGAATGATACGCGGGTATCTTTTATGTACTACCACGCCGGCTTGAATGATATGGGATCGGCCACTATCGCATTTTTTAAGTCAGAAGGAGACGCTTTCGTGTCGGTTCATTCGGTAGAGATTGATCTTGAATCAAATCAAGCATACGACCTTGTGGCCTACGATTTTGGTGAGATGATGGCCACAGATTTTCCCGATGCTGAGTTTATGACCATTGAGTTTAAGTCGAGCAAAGCAAGCGCAGGAAATATAGCCCATGAAGGTACTTTTTTGTTGATAGACGATGTTCAATTATCGAGTCCGCTTGGTCTCTTCTCCAGATTCAAAAACCCAACGCTCCACCAGGTTAAGGTATATCCCAATCCCGTGCAGACCAGGGTTACCTTTGAGTTTGGTACGAATAGGGCAGGATTTTACCGCGTGTTTAACGGCAGCGGACAGCAGATAGATATCAAACAATATTCTAGCACGAAGGCGATCTATTATAATATGTCGAGCTTGCCTTCCGGCAAATATTTCTTCAAGTTTGAACATACCACCGGTGTTGAATCGGCACGTGTCATGAAGCTATAATAGGTTTTTTGATGGATTGATTGAATTGGGCGGCTCCGAAAGGAGCCGCTTTTTTATGTCCAATAGATGGTAGATTTATAAAAGTGTTAAAGGTACACCAACAGCTTTTTTTATATATTTGAATCCTTGGCGAGACCATTGATAATGCGCCACA
The DNA here is from genome assembly GCA_963836915.1 of uncultured Cryomorphaceae bacterium. Taxonomy (GTDB): domain Bacteria; phylum Bacteroidota; class Bacteroidia; order Flavobacteriales_D; family Cryomorphaceae; genus Cryomorpha. The sequence goes on from CAWILH010000002.1 coordinate 4,260,464, forward strand.
TCACCTGCACCGGGTGATTTTTCATTAAATGTTCAGATTATGACCCAAGTGCAGGAATCCGCAGCTCAAGGAGCTCCCAAAATTACTCCCAAACCCAAATTGGCCATGAGCCAAATAATCAATCTAAGCATGGGTTTTTTGGGAATTCAAATGGGCTTTGGACTTCAGAATGGGAATGCTAGCAGGATACTCTCCAATCTCGGCGCCGATGTGCACGAGCTCAGTTGGTTCTGGTTGGTGGCTCCGTTTACAGGGCTGATCGTGCAACCTATTATCGGTCATTTTGGCGATAATACGTGGACGAAGCTCGGCCGCAGAAAACCTTACTTCCTGATCGGCGCGGTGCTCGCCGCACTTGGTCTGGTCTTTTTACCAAATTCTTCTGCTGTGGCGAGTGAAGGTATGGCGACCATAGACTTTCTAGGGATTTCTGCCATTCTGTGGATTGGCATTGGTTTTCTGGCACTTATGGACGCTTCTTTCAATATCTCAATGGAACCCTTCCGGGCACTGGTGGGCGATCTACTCCCTAAGTCTCAAGGAACATTGGGTTTTAGTGTTCAAACAATTTTAATAGGCTTTGGCGCCGTTCTCGGCTCTTTTCTTCCATGGATTATGACCAATCTTTTTGACGTGAGCAATGTCGCGCCCGAAGGCTTCGTCGCGCCCAATGTGATCTATTCCTTTTATTGTGGTGCTGTTATTTTGATCGCCACCATCATCTACACCATTGTAACCACCAAAGAATATAGCCCAGAAGAATTTAAAAAATTCATTCCGGAACCCCTTGTGGAAAACAAGCCACGCATTACCGACATATTCGTAGATTTTATCAATATGCCCAAGCGGATGAGAAGGCTGGGATGGGTGCAGTTTTTTTCTTGGTTTGCGCTTTTTACGATGTGGGTGTATACCACTTCTGCGGTGGCCACGCATCATTATGGATTGCAACCCGATGATACCAAGTCAGCTATGTTTAACGAAGCTGGCGATTGGGTAGGTGTGCTCTTCGGTGTTTATAATTTTGCGGCCATTGGCTTTGCATTCATCCTTACGCCCTTGGCCACGCTTACCAGCCGCAAATTCGTACATATCATTGCCTTGGCTTCTGGCGGCTTCGGATTGCTGTCCATGTATTTTATCAGTGATCCGCAATGGCTTATCGCTAGCATGGTGGGTATCGGTTTTGCATGGGCGAGCATTTTAGCTATGCCTTACGCCTTATTGCTTGATTCGCTTCCGCTAAATAAGATGGGTGTTTATATGGGTATTTTTAATTTCTTCATCGTAATCCCACAGATTATTAATGGATTCATAGGCGGCCCTATCATCCGAAGTTTCTTCGATGATTATGCAATCTACTACGTGGTATTTGGAGGGGTATTATTCCTTCTAGCGGCCTTATTTACTTTTCGTGTGAAGGAACCGCTATTTAATGAAAAGGATTTTATGGAAATGGATCGGAAGACCGCTGCACTAAAGGAGCTATGATCGAATCTGCGATTTTAGTTGCGCAGGTAAGAAAGAAAAAGTTTTAAGGCAGGCAATGCCTTCCACTTGTTCAATTTTCCATTTTCTATTTCAGCGATTACATCTCCAGCTACACTTATGGAAATAGCCTGATCGATCCAAGCCGACTTTTCCAGAAGCATCTTTAAATCGGTCAGAGAAGCTTTATTTATTTTGGTAATGGCATAAAGCGTATCCCAGTCTTGAAGCACTACCTTCACTCTTTCATCATCACTCTGCACTTCCATGTAGTGCTTCCCAGACTGAAATACAAGATTACTTGTAATATGAACTTTTCTATCGCTCAAATCCTAGTTTGACTTATGGTCTTTTTTGTTGGCTGTAGATATGGTCAACTTACCATTCAAATTCCACTTGGCATGTTCTTTTGACTCCGTACCGCCCGGCACTCCCACAGTCATGTTTTCAAATTCATACGTTATTACCGCATCGCGTCCAGTAAGTTTGTCATAGAGTCCGATGGCCAATTCCGGCCAGTCATTTTTGTTCTCTTCCATAATTATTTGTTTTAGTGTAGGCCATTATAACAGCCTTCGGGCTATTTTGTTAAAGCAATTTTTAAATTACTTAAACGGACAGGATGGATTTTGAGCGCAATCCGTTTTCTATTTAGGAACCGAAATAGGCGTCTCATTCTGCAATGCACGGATTAGTGTGATCTTATGGATATCGGCTCGATTTATTAGGCAATAAGCCGTAAGGCTGAATGAGATTTGACTCGCATAGACCGGACAAGGTTGGGTTTCCCATTAATCTGATACAGGAGCTTTTGCGGATGATCCATCCAATAAAGCATAGAATCTATAGCCGATCGACCGCGATTTTATATGTCGGATCTTCGAGCACGTTTACATCTATAAGATCATCGGCATTGGAAAGCAATCTGCGGCAATCTGGACTGAGATGCTTGAGATGCACCTTTTTATTGACTTTGGCATAGCGCTCGGTGATTTTGTTGAGCGCTTCGATGGCGCTCATGTCTACCACTCGGCTTTCCATAAAGTCGATCACCACATCATCGGGATCGCCCATTACATCAAACTTTTCATTGAAAGCCTGGATGGAACCGAAGAATAATGGTTCATAAATCTCATAATGCTTAGCACCCTCGCTATCGATATGCTTTCTCGCCCTGATTCTCTTTGCATTGTCCCATGCGAATACCAATGCCGAAATGATAACCCCGATCAAAACTGCCAGCGCCAGATTATGGAGAAACACAGTGACGAGTGTAACCATTACCATTACAAAAATATCTGATTTGGGCATTCGCCGAAAGGTGCGCAGGCTAGCCCATTCAAAGGTACCAATGGCTACCATTATCATTAGGCCAGTAAGCGCTGCCATTGGCATTTGCTCGATTAATTCTGAACCGAACATGATAAAAACCAGCAGCATAAGAGAAGCTATGATGCCCGACAAGGCCGAGCACCATTTGATGTATTGATCAGGCTCTGGCCGATCATGGCACAGCCACCCATCCCAGAAAAGAATCCTGAGAGAATATTGGCGGTGCCCTGTGCTACTGCTTCCTTATTGCCGCGCCCACGGGTCTCCGTTATTTCATCTACAATATTCAGTGTAAGCAAACTTTCTATGAGTCCTACGCCGGCTACGATAGCGGCATAGGGGAAGATGATCTTTAGCGTGCTCCACGCTAGCGGAACAGTAGGAATGTGAAACGGTGGGAAACCACCTTTTATGGATGCGATATCACCTACCGTCCGGGTCTCTATCCCAAAAGCTACCACGAGGCCGAATATGGTGAGAATGGCTACCAGCGATGCCGGCACTACCTTGCTCAATTTTGGCAGAAGCCATATGATCAACATGGTAAGGATAACGAGCCCGAGAAGGGTATAGAGCGGGGTGCCAGTCATCCAATTGCCATCCACATTTTGAAATTGAACGAGTTGCGATGTGAATATGATGATAGCCAAACCATTTACAAATCCGAATATGACCGGATGTGGCACCAGACGCATGAGTTTGCCAAGCCGCAGAAAGCCCGCGGCCAGCTGTATAAGTCCGGCCAAAATAACGGTTGCAAAAACATACTCAACGCCATAATCCAACGCCAGCGATACGATAACCACTGCTACGGCGCCGGTGGCCCCAGATATCATTCCGGGTCTACCGCCCAAAATAGATGTTACAAAGCCCATTACGAAGGCGGCATAAAGTCCCGTAAGTGGCGAGAGACCGGCAATGATTGCAAAGGCCACAGCTTCGGGCACCAAAGCGAGCGCCACGGTAAGCCCCGAAAGTACTTCGGTGCGGTAATTGACTTTTTGAGAAAAGTCAAAAAGATTTAAATATTTTTTCATTCGTTTGAAGGTCGGCTCTAAGGTCGGAACTGATATGTTTTTGCGGGCGCGAAGGTACTCCATTAATGGCTAGCATTAAAGCCATTATGCCAACAGGAAATTTTGGGATATGGTCGAGACGATTATCTTAGCGGAACCCCAACCAAAAGATTATTATGATCGAATTTTTCAAGGATATTTTCCAATACCACAGGCATTTTAATCTGGCTTTGGCCGAGATGATCGAAGCCCACCTGCCGGAATTGCCGGAAACGGTACTTCCATTGTTTTGCCATATTTTGAACGCCCACCAAATATGGAATGCACGGATTCAAAAACAGCCGACAGTCGGTGTTAGGGATGTCCACGAATTATCGATGTGCCGGAAGCTTATCGAAGAAGCCTATGATGGCACTATGAGCATTACCAAAGCTAAAGGGATGGACGAAACGCTGACCTATAAAAACTCGAAGGGAATAGAATTTACTGGAAGTATCCGCGATATTTTATTTCATATTTCTAACCATACTACCCACCACCGCGGACAGATCATTGCTACCTTTAGAAGCCAAGGAATAGATCCGCCCGTGAGCGATTACATATTTTACAGGCGTGATAGTTGATGAATTTTAGAACTAAAAACGGTAAACAATGGCAAAAAAAGTTGTAATACTATCTATAGACGGCGGGGGAATACGCGGAATAATTCCGGGTATAATCCTAAATTACTTAGAAGATGAATTGCGGCGAAAAGCCGGAGACGATAAACGGCTTTGCGATTATTTTGATCTTATGGCCGGCACGAGCACCGGTGCAATTCTCACTGGCCTTTTTGCTATCCCAAGTCCAGAGCATCCCGAGCGACCAAAATATACTACGGCCGAAGCGGTAGACTTGTATTTTAAGAACGGGCCAAAAATCTTTAACCTAAATATTTGGCAGCGATTAGAATCACTCGGTGGTCTATCTGACGAGAAATACGATGCACGGGAATTTGAAAAGGCGCTGCTCCGCTATTTTGGCGAAAGCCAACTATCGCAGCTCTTGAAGCCCTGCTTGATCACAGCCTACGACATAGAAAAACGCAAGACGGTATTCTTTACTTCGATAGCAGCGGCAGCCACCCCCGTCAAGAATTTCAAGATGCGGGATGTAGTGCGCGCCACCGCTTCTGCACCGACCTATTTTGAGCCACCCAGAATCTACGCTATGGATGGAGCCGCGTATGCCTTGATAGACGGTGGGGTCTTTGCCAACAATCCTACCCTTTGTGCCTACGCCGAAGCGCGGAAAATGAATTTTAAAAATATCGGAAAGGCCGATGAGCCTGCCGTTGAAGATATGTTGATACTCTCTATCGGTACCGGTGGGAAGTCGATGGCAAAAAAGAAACCCTATGCATATGATACCTTCAGGAATGCAGGAAAGCTCAAGTGGATCGCGCCGATCATAGATATCATGATGAGCGGAAATGCCGAGACGGTAGACTATCAAACCCGCCAGATATTCAACACCATGGGTGGAGATGGAGCCGATGATTACCATCGCCTAGAACCCGGTATTGGGCTGGCCACTGCCGATATGGACGACGCGCGCCCAAAAAACATGGAAGCCTTAAAGCAAGCTGCGAAAACCTATATCTCTGAGCATCAACCGGAATTAGATCGTATAGTAGATAAGCTGATCGCACATCGGGCGGTGATCGACGATGTTTTGGCTTAGCATAAATATCCTCAGGGCTGTCCTACCTGTTCCCACATTCGGGAAATATTCTCTCCTATCTCTTCAGCTTAGCACTTACTCGAATTTTTGCTGCGCGGTAACATCGAATAGATAATCAGATATTTAGGGAAAGCATAAGCCTAGGTAGACTTACTTGGCTTGATAATAGCTCCTATAAAGCATAATTAATATTCACTAAAACTATATATGATGAGTGCTACTGAAGACAAAATGAAAGGAAACTGGAATATGCTTAAAGGAAAACTAAAGCAGAAATATGCCGATCTTACCGATGATGATCTGCAATATGCTGAAGGCAAAGAAGATGAAGTCCTAGGCCGTATTCAGAAGAAGACCGGAGAGTCTAAAGAAAACATCAAAAAGATGATCGATAACGCCTAATTCATTGGGATTTGAAACCAGCCCGCATTCTTTAGGATGCGGGCTTTTTCATGCTTTTTATTTTTTCCATTGCGGTGATCAGACCCTTAAGATCTAGTTTGTTCATCTCCCGTGCGGGCAAGACTGTCTCTAGCGTGTCGTTTTCGAACCAGAATACCGCCGGCAGCCTTTCTTTTGATTTAAATTCTTTTTTCCACTCGTCCTTATGTAGGAACTGGGTATTTTTAGGAAGGGTTTTTACAAATTTCTTCCACTCCGGTTTGACCGTAGTTACGCCGTAGGTAAGATCGCAGAGTTTGCAGGGATAGGTTTTCGGAGAGAATACCTTATGCATCATATCTACATAGCCATTCCATTTGCCGGCATCGGCATTATAGACGAATATGAACTGGCCGCTGGTACCGCTCATGCCGGCACACCGTAATCTTCGGCCAATATTTCAAACTTTCCTTCCGGCTTTATGTCCGCGAGCCATTGGGTAAGGCGGTCACAGTAATTGTCGAGATGGGTTATCTGCTGCACGCCATGTTCTACGATCGGGTCTAAGGTGGTGGCCATCAGGGTGCCGCCGTAATGTTTGGTTTGCCAGGTCACCACATCGCCATCTACATTGCGCTGCACTACGTGGGCATGTTCTGGCACTTTGGTATAGACACCGTGATAATGCCAAAAAGAGTGGCGCGCCTTGAGCCCTTCATAGATGGCATGTCCCTGATCGGTAAGCGATACCGGCGGGTTATTTGGGTCTTTCACCCACCAATAATTGTTAACCGGGCGATCTTCCCATTTGGCATCTATCCAGTCTGATGAGCTATCGCCTTCCACAAAAATCTTCTTGCCTTGCGCTAAAAAAGCATAGATCAAGTCTTTGTGCCGGGCCAATGCTTTTTGATTGCTTTGAAACGGAATCGCCAGTGCATCAAATCTTCGCAGTGATTCGGCATTGAGGTCATGTACATAGAGCAATTCGTAGATTTCCCGGTATTTGGTGGCTTTCGCGAACGCGTAATGCGACCAGACACCGTTAAAAATAAGTCCTATTTTCTTTTTCATTTCAGTTCAAGTTTGCGCGATGATGCCAACTTAACGAATGCCTTGTAAAGATTGGCTATGGCGGCATAAGACTTGCCATCGTCGGTGGTGGCATAGGAGAGGTCTGCCGCTGGGCCGCTTGCTGTCAAGATCATCATGCCATTAGTGGACTGTTCATCGATTACCACTAAAGCCCTTCCCCAGGTATCTTCCAAAAATACGGTGGCATTCTGCGCTGGTTCTATATAGCCACAGCTCCACCAGCCGCTTATTCCGTGGGAAAAAGTAAGATCTTCGGCACTGAAATTTTCGGCCATGCCATAAGGGTCATCCTTGATATGGTAGCGGGTGTCAATGGTTTTTTTGGTGTTGTCCATGATCCATCGGTTTCCCGGTACCCAATTGGTAAACCAGCCATCGACGCAGATGAGTGTCTTGCCTTCATTGAGAAAAGCAGAGATTTTTTCCCGGATTTTGTACATGGCGATGTGATCTGACCCATTGGGGACGATCAACACATCAAAACCGCTTAGGTCGGGATCGAAATCTTTTTCTACTTCTACGATCCCGTAGACGATTTCTTCAGAATCTTTGTAAAGGCTTGTCAGTCCTTCGATTCCATTGGAAATGATCAAGGCGTTTAAAGGGTTCATCTTTAGGTCTGGTTTCAAAATATTATTCCTTGACCAACTCAGCTTTCAAGTCGTAATGCTTCTCGAAAAATTCATCGCACCAAAGGCAGATATTCTTCAGTTCGCCGCAGCGCTTTGTTGCTTGCTCGCGACTTACTCCAAGCGATTCGCCCATTCCGAGCGGGTCTCCCTTGTCGAGTTTTTGGAATACGGGGTTGTGTTGCACCCTTTCCAATACTTCTGACACTTTGTCAACCCGGGCATCGCCGAGCGGGTCTTTTGTTCCGGGGCAACAGGGGTTTATCTTCCAAAGCTGTATGGAGATTTCCTGTGGTACGTTTTCGCCACCATTCAAGAAACCGATGGCACCAGAAGTGACTGCGCAGAAATTATGCAAGGGGTCTTTTTTCCAAAGGCCTTTGGCGAAAGCCCTGCCGCGCGCCCAGTTGCCACCCAGCCACATATCTTCGGTAGCACCCCAAGCGCCCCAGCTCAAGGGAAAATGGTTCAAGTAGTTGCTTTTCTTTACCAGCGGCTCGGTCTCATCGCCGTTTACGCCACGCGATTTGAAAAGCTCCCCAAGTTCATCAAGCCTACCACCGGCCTTTTTATGGTAGCGGTCTATGCTGGCAATGTCAAAACGGGTCACGCCTTTCGCGATAAGGGTATCCAGTCGCTCTTCATTCAGCAGGTCGCCATTGGTTTGCACCATGATTTGGGTATTGCTGCCATATTTTTCCTTGAGTCGGTCCAGGATCATATAGAGCTTCTTACGCTCTGCGAGTGGTTCGCCGCCCGAAAGTATGATGCGCTCCACTGAAGGCGGCATATTTTCAATAATGTCCAAGCAATCTTTTTCACTGATGCGCTCGCCTTGCGGGCCGGATGAGTTATAGCAATGGTCGCAATGGTCATTGCATAACTGTGTAAATACCCAATAAATAGATTCTATATGTTCGAAACTCTTATGCACTTATTTCTTTAATTTTAATGTCAATATTACTACGCCTTCGGCTATTAGCCCGGTCGGCATGGCTACGGTTCTCTCTTCTATGATTTCTACCGTGAAGCCGGCCATTTTCATTCGGTTCAAATAAGTATCCACCTGCCTTATTCCGTTCAGGCAACCTGTGTATTTCTTCACCTTTTCATAGGTGTTTTCATCGAAGGTTTGCCTTCTGGCAATGTCACTGATGCAAAACACACCGCCTTTTTTTAAGACACGAAAGGCACTTGCAAATGCTTTGTCCAAATCTGGCAGCAAGCTGAATACCCCGTTGGATATAATTGCATCTGCCATTTCAGTCGGTAAAGGTAAGTCTTCTATGTCGGCGCAATGGAATTCTGCTTGCCTAGTTTCATATTTTGATGCTATATCCTGAGCTTTTGCAATGAGTTTTGGCGTGATGTCGATGCCGATAAGCCTGCCTTCATACCCTAAAATTTCGGCTGCGATAAAACTGTCAATACCAGGGGCACACCCCAAATCTACGATCGTATCGCCTTTTCGGATGTGGGCGTGCTCAAAGGGAAAGCCGCAGCTCAGTCCAAAATCCGCTTCCTGGCGGTAACCCTTGAAATTTTTATAACCGTCGCGTATGGGGTCAAATATGCCGGGGCAGACGTACGATTTTTGTATTGTGGCACCTTCGCGTTCGTTGAGATCGACGATGGCATTGTAATCGGATTTTACTTTTTCTTTTAATCGGTTCATTTTCAATATTGTGATCCTTGTTCAATAAACCTACGCCTGCAATGGAGATCAGGATCAGTTACATCTTCAAGACTCGTGAATGATTACCCCACCATCTTCTTCCAAAATTCCAATTCGGCTTGTGCTCCCGATTTTGGGGAGTTGACAAATTCATTGGTGTCTTTGAACACGTGCAGTTCGCCTTTTTCCATCTCGGCTATCTGGTCGCCCATGATCAAGGCTTCTTTTAGATCGTGGGTGATAAAAAGCGCGGTGATGGGAAAATGTTTTCGGATGCGTTGATAAAAAGCCTGCATCTCGGCGCGGGTATGCACATCCAAGCTTCCAAAAGGCTCATCGAGCAATAGGATTTCTGGCTTTATGATCAGTGCACGGCCAAAGCTTACCCGCTGCCTTTGCCCACCGGAAAGCTGCTGGGGCATCTTATCAAGTTGGTCGCCCATTCCGATCTCAGCCGCCATGGCTTCTACCTTTTCTTGGATTCTCGGACTTTGGTACCTTCCTTATTTTTAACCCGTAGGCCAGGTTTTCAGCGATGTTCATGTGCGGAAAGAGCAGCGGCTCTTGGCTGAGATAGACCACGCCGCGCTTTTGCGGCTTTATCTGCAACAGGTTTCTTTCTTCTGAAATAAAACTTCCGCTGTCGGGAATTTCTAGCCCCGACAATATCTTGAGCAGCGTGGTCTTTCCACAACCCGATTTTCCCAATACGCTGAGTGTGCGGTGGGAGTGGAGCTGGAAGCTGATGCCGCACAGTACTTTTTCACTTCCAAAGGATTTGGTAATGCCCTTGATCTCAATCATAGCTCGCTGGTATTTCTGATGAAAAAACGGTTGCCAAGCACCAACAAGGCTATTAGTGGAAGCACCATGAGACAGGCCGATAGCGCCGCATAATGGGGATTGGCTTCCCGCACAAAGCGCATCACGCTGATGGTGAGCGTCTCCACTTTGCCCACGCCTATGAGTTCGGTGATGCCATACTCAAACCAAGAAATAAGAAAGCATTGCACAAAGCAGATGGCCAGCCAAGGCCTCGCCATGGGTATCAAAATGCCGCGCAGCAACTGTCTGCCCGAAGCGCCGATGGTGGTGGCCTGAAAGGCTATCTGCTTGATACGGGCATTCCAAAAGGTACTTTGCAGCAGTACGGCATAGGGGAACACGAACAATATTTGCGCAAGCAGCACACCGGCAAATGAACCTGCCAGCCCCATTCTGATAAAGTAGAACTGTAGCATGGCGCCAAATACCACGGGAGCAATCAGATAAGGGTAGAAGGCCAGCTTCAACAGGCCGCCGCGGGTGGAGTCAAAAAGAAGGAGCTTACTGATGAAAAAACCAAATACGGCGGCCGATGTGGCAATGGTGAACGATAGCATGAGCGAAAGCGCAAAACTGTGGCCAAGGCCATTTTGCCCCGCGAAGGCTTGCTGCCAATACCGGAAGGTAAACTCTACATTCCAGATTTTTGGAAAGCCCCAATTGGACACCATAGAAAGATAGACCATCGCGACGAGGGGAAGTACCAACAAAACGGCCATTAAAATATAGACGCCCTTTTTCACAAATCGGAGAGCCTGATATTTTTGCTTTTCAAAAGAAACGAGGTGACTGCAATAACCAAAACGCTGTAAAAGAATGCCATGGCGTGTCCTTCGGGTATGTCGGCAAGGTCAAATCGGGTGAGCTTTTCGGTGATAAAAACGGAAAGCGTGCGTGGCGATGATTGTCCCATTATGATCGGGACTTCATAGGTGCCGAGCAAAAAGATGGTGTACAAGATGATGAGCAGGCTTGACTTTTTCAGCAAAAGCGGAACGAAGACACGGAAGAAAAACTGCCGCTGCGAGCTTCCAAGGGTATGCGCCATTTCTTGTAGCTCTGCCATGCGCTCTTTATTGGCCTGGTGGATAAATAAGATGGTGAAGAGTGGGAAAACCAAGAATACGTGGCAAACCAAGATCCCAATTCCGAAGCTATCATTGACCATTCGCGGAAAGCTTTCAATCCCGCTGCTCAGGCCAATACTATAGCTGATGCGCGATAGAAAACCCGTAGGGCTGAGCAGGTAATACCATAAAAAGGCCGTGATCAAAGGTGGCATGGTAAGCGGCAGAAAGAGCGTCTTATAAAACCAAGGCCTGGACTTGCCGCCCTGCCACCAGGCAAATAGCAACGCCAGCGAAAGAATTAAGATGAGTGAAATAAAAGTGAGATAGAGCGAGTAGAGCAGGCTTGCGCTGCCACCGCCTTCGGTAAATAGATTGATCCAGTATTGAAGCGTAAATCCCTTACCGAGAATACCTACCATGCCGAGACTGTAAAAAAGCGAGTAGCCCAGCCCAGCCAGCAAGGGCAGCGCCGTGAGCAGCAGAAATAGCGATATGCCCAGGTTCTTGGCCAATTACTTCTCGATCACGTTTTTACGGAAATCATCGTAAAGCTTGATCATGTATTCCGGGGCGGGCTCCATGATGGCTTTATCTTGAATGTCCGATCGGTTTGGTGCGTATTTCCTTCCTGGGATGTTCTGAAATTTTGATTGCCATTCTTCTGGCAGTTTATCCATGCTCAGCACCGTGCCATCACCCCATACCGACGGTTTAAACTTTTCGTACTGCGCCTCCGGCGAGATCATAAAATTGATGGCCACGAGCGCTGTCGGTTTCTGCGCCGAAAGCTTTGCGATGCCCAGATAATGTGAGTTTTGAATGGAGCCAGTTTCGGGCACGTAGGCGCGGGACGCATCTGTAAAGATCCCTTCATCTATCTTATTGTCCACTTCCGCATCGTTATTGCTCATGGTAAACCAAATTTCCCCATTGGAAAAAAGCTGGTGCATCTGCGCCACCGACGCGGGAAAGCTCCTACCGCCATTCCAGAAATAAGGCTTGATACGGTTGATGTATCCCCAAAGCTTTTTGCTAGCATCGTCGTACTTGGTTTGCTCAAATTTTCCATTGAGTGCAACCTTGCCACCTGCGAAATGGGCGAGCCAAGCCTTCATGAGTGTCATGCCCGTGAAGTCGTTTCCAATGGTAAATTTCCCTGGGTTGGCCTCTACCCATTCTTCCAGTTCTGCGAGTGTCATAGGTGGGTTTTTCACTTTTGCGGAATTGTAGATCAAGGCCATTTGCACATTGCCCCAAGGACATTCCATGCCATTGATGTCCTGTTGGAAGTCTTTGCCTATGAAGGGATTTTCAAGGTCGATGTATCTGGAATTGGGCAGTTTTTCCACAAATGGCCCGTAAAGCCCATCGATTTGCCCAAGCTGAAAAAAGGTCTCTCCATTGATCCAGAGCATATCCACTTCGCTGGCATCCATCCCGGCTTCCATCTCGGTCATCAGGGTGGTTACGATCTGGCTTCCTTGCCCGTTTACGGTTTCTAAGGTAATGCCATATTTCTCTTTGAGATTGGGCTTTACAAATCCGTCCATATACTTGTTTATCAGCGGATCGCCCTGCCACATCACCATCGTGAGTTTTTGGCCTTTGGCGGAAGCCGTAATCTCTTCCCACGATTGATCGGCAGCGGCCTGCTCTTTCTTCGGCGCTGGCCCGCAACCAATTATCAGCATGATCAAGATTGAAAATAGGAGTGGTCTATACATTTCCATTAAGGTAAAATGCCCCGACATCTTGATAGGATGTCGGGGCTGAAGATTAAAATAAGTAGCGCGCAGAAAATTGGAACTGACGTGGTGGGGCGGCATTCTTTCGCACGATCACGCCCGAGCTTTCAGGCCCTACCTGAATCTGATTGCTTTGGGTTGCATTATTAGAATATCCACTCAAGTTTTCAGAGTTGAACAGGTTAAAAACCTGCGCACCAATTTCAAAACTGGATGTCTCTGTAAGAGGAATCCGGTAGAATGCGCTTAGATCAAAAGTATTACTCCAAGGCAGGCGGTCGCTGTTGCGGTCTTCGCCCGGCGATCGGTCGCTATTGCCCACATAGGAATCTCCAAACGAGCCGCCATCTCCATTTAGATCGGTGGTGCCGTAGATGGCCGCATCGGGTATTCGATTGATCGGCTGCCCACTTTGAAGCAAAGCCGCCAGCGTAACCGTAAGGTTCTTGATAGGGTAGTAATTAAAAACACCGTTTATCAGATGTGTTCGATCATTGATCGATGGCCCCCATTCCGCTTCAAAATCGTTTGAATTGGCAGCGCGGAAGTTGATATCTTCCGTATTATTCTCAAGATACGAGAGGGTATATACCAATCGAAGGGCGTAATCATCTTCGCCCCGGTCTTTTTGCAGGGTGAAGTTTACGGCGTAGTAATTTGACCTGCCGTCCATCTCGGTCATCACCACATTGCGGGCTACGCCGCGGAGGGTATCTCCATTTACGAGCGCATATTGACCAGCGTCATTATAAATGGGGATGGGACGGGTAAGATCAGCTTCTGTGGTGGTGCGTACCACGACATCACTAGGGTTGACGGTATATGCAGAAGGTGCATTCAGGTTGCGGATGCGGGCCAGGTCATAAGAACGGTTATGAATAAGGTCGACATAAAAAATCGCCTTTTCGTTGATTCTCTGCTGGTAGCCCAACATCATCTGATGGCTGTAAGGATTGTCATATCCATTTGGGTTCAGGATGCGCAGTTCATTCTGAAAATTATTTTCACGCTGACCCTGAAGTTGATCGGCCGTAGGTCCTTGAAGGTATGCGACATTGGGCAAGCTGGCGCTAATATTCCCTTCGTTGGTCACGGCATCAATATCAGTATTGGCGGGCAATACTCCACCATCGATCAGCGCTTGAATCTGCGTCTTATAATCGTCCGAATTTGAATTGAACTGGCGGGCATCGCTCACAATAGCATGAAGGATACGGTCGTAAGAAATTCCGTACCCGGCGCGTATGGCCGATTTCTCGTTGAGTTTATAGTTGATGCTCAATCGCGGGGCGATATTATCGAAATCTCCCTGATCGGCTCCGCCTTTTGAATGCGTATCATAATCATAGCGCAGTCCCACATTTGCCGTAAGGCGCGGATTGATGCTCCACTGATCTTCTAAATAGGCGCTGTAGATCGTCTGCTGCTTGGTGAAAGACTTCGGCCTGAGCTCTACCCGATAACCCGCCACGCTTATATCTGCAGGAAGATCGCCCGGCTCTAGGCTGCTGCCAATACCAGATGCGATGAAGGCTTGTTGCTGGGCGCTATTGAGTTGCACATCGTAGCTTCCGCTTGGATTGCCACCACCGAATAACTCGAAATTAGATGTTTTGACCTGTACGCCTGTTTTGATTTTGTGATCGCCCCAAAAGAAAGTGAGCTTCTGCTGAATGACGTGGGTATTTTCAATGTCTTGAAATGCTGGCCCTGGATGGCCGATGAAGGCCACTGCCATGCTATCCGTTGCATCGCGCACCGTCACATCTGGACTCACTACATCATCTCCATTATAATAATCCCAGCCAAAGCGGCCATAGCTGTAGTTTCCTTCATATACAAAGCCGCTGCCGCGGAAGGTGTTTTGCAGTGCGATGTTGGTAGACTTTCGGCTTTGGCTATTTCCTGCCGATGGGAAGGAGATGCCCCCTTCTATGCCACCCCCTTGCCGCTCTATGGAGATGATCCCCACATTTGCCCGAAGCGAACTGGTGAATCTATCCGACCATATTTGGTCAATCTTTCCAGAGATATAATCGAAGTTATTGGTACCCGGTACTGTTTCATTGATACCAAGTTGGGGAATGTTCAATAGGTTGTCCTTCAGGTCGGTCGTATGCTCGTAATTCAAGAAATAAAAAGTCTTGTTTTTAACGATCGCCCCGCCCACGCCAAAACCAGCCTGATAGCGCTGAAATCCGTCCTTTACCTGATTACCAGAAAGATCGCGCTGGGCATACGGTGAAGAAGCATCGAGCGAAGGGCCGGGGCGGGTCACGAAAAAGGCTTCCCCTTTGGTCTCATTGGTTCCCGACTTGGTGGTAATGTTGATCACCCCATTTGACGAAAGACCGTATTCTGCACTGAAATTATTGGTAAGTGCCGTGATATTTTGCGTGAAGCCTACGGGTATGGCAAAGCGCTGACCGCCGAGAAAATTCTCGTTATTGTCCATCCCATCTATGAGGTAATTGGTGTACAGACCATTGGCACCATTGATAGATACGTTGGGCGCTTCGGGATAGAAACCCGTGGCTTGGGTAATGTTTGGAAGTCGGTACAAGGCACGCGTCACATCGCGCCCTTCTATGGGCAGTTCCTGGATTTCTTTTTCAGTGAGTTCGGATGCTACTTGGGCATTTACGGTATTGATGGTTTGGTAATTATCTGCCGCAATGGTTACACCTTGTAGCTGGTTTACTTTTTCTGAAAGCACGATCGATACTGATGTGGTGCGGCCAGAGATCAAGGAGATATTTCTCAGAGTCCTGCTTTTAAAGAAACTGCCTTCTTGAATTTCCACATCATAACGACCTGATGTAGATAGACCTGTGAGCTGTACTTTTCCTTTAGATGATGAAATCACTTCTTGGGTGAATCCTATTTCAGGATTGGTGATGAGCACAGATTGAGAGCCGACGGCATTTTGAAGGCTATCGAGCAATGTGATCTCAAGTGATGCCTGCGCCGACACATAGAAAGTGGTAATGACCATTGCGGCAAATAGTAAACATCGTTTCATTGATTGAAGAGTATAATAAGTTAATGCTGCTCCGGAGGCCGGGCAACAAATGGAAAGAAGATGAGGGAAGGTTAGGCTATGGCGAGTGCCATTGTTGGGGGAGCCCGCAGGCTGTCGATGCGACGTGCCAAACCTTTCGGCTCGGATAAAAAGCGATATTCCGGCTCGGGTGTGTGATTGGCCAAGATAAGGCGTAGAATCGATCGCAGGCTCGAAGCCAATTCATTCGAATCAAGCGCGCTGATGAGATCGTGCACCGAATTAACGTCATGCAAGCGGTGCAGCACTTCCAGTGCTGGGCCATCCTTTTGGCAAAAACTGCTAAGCGCCTTGAAGAGCCTGCTGGTCTGCCAAGGCAGCTTCTCAAAGGCAGACTTCTTGAAACCATCGGCCGTAAGCCCGATCAAGTATGCTCCACCGCGCAGTGAAGGGCCAAGTACGCAATGACCTTCTAAAAGTTTTTCTTGTACCGTGTCCCAGTCGGTGTTGGCTAAGCCGGGACTGTCATTTCCTACTGCAATGGCCGATTGAAATCCTTGGGCAAAAACTTCTGCATAGGCATTGGCCAATCTTTCGCCAAAGCTTTTTCCACGCTGATTGCCTTCATGAAAATGAAAAATGGGCATTCCAGCGCTCGAAATAGCTGATGCAGATGCTTGAATAAGGGTAGCTGAAATACGCTCCGAAGCACCGCAATTTTCTGATGGCGCTAGTCTTTTTGCATTGCTTTCTGCCTTAGCCCTGCGGCTAAAATAGATGATGGCAGTGCCACTTTGCTGAACGGATGCTTCTTTGTTAAAACTATTGAACAATGCCAAAACCTTGAAATCGGCTGCAAGAAAAGAAAAGTTTTTTGGAATGTCTCCATTAATTAACCAACAAGCGGTTCGTAATTGAGCTGGAAGTCCATGAATTTTAAAATATCATATAAAAAAGAAAGGACATCAGCGCTGGGATTGGCCGATGTCCTCTATATTTTGGAGCGAGAAAAAGATTGTTTAAAACGCCTTTTCGTTTCTCTTAAGGGATTGCCATACGGTAAGGAATACGATCTTCAAGTCGAGCAAGAAACTCCAGTTTTCCATGTACCAGATGTCAGCATTGACGCGCTTCGTCATGGTTTCGGTCTCCTTGGTTTCGCCACGTAGGCCGTTTATTTGTGCCCATCCGGTAATTCCTGGAGTCGCAAATTGACGAACCATGAATCCATTGACTACCTGAGAGTAGCTTTCGGTATGCTTGAGCATATGAGGTCTTGGGCCGACTATTGACATATCGCCCATCAAGACATTAAAGAATTGTGGGATTTCATCGAGGCTTGTTTTTCGAAGAAAAGCACCAACCCGGGTGATACGCGAATCATTTTTAGATGCCTGTGTAGTATCCGCTTCCCCATTTACATACATACTTCTAAACTTAAGGCAGTAAAAAGGTTTGTTGTCCTTTCCAGACCGCAATTGTCTAAAAAGCACTGGGCCTTTGCTGTCCAATTTTATAGCGATAGCAATGATCGGGGTTAACCAGCTCAAAACAAATATGGCAACCAGAAAGCTAAAAACATAGTCAAAGGAAGACTTTATGATTTCATTGAATTTTACATCAAGGGGCTCTTTGCGGCGCGTAAGCACCGGCAGTACACCACAATACTCGACCAATACACTCCGGTCGATAAAACTTGACATATCTGGCACAAGTCGAAACCGGATCAGATTATGATCCGCTTGATCTATGAGCGACCGCACTAAGTCTACCTTTGAAGAAGGCAGGGCACTGAATATCTCAGAAATACCATTATCGGCGGCGTAGGCTACGCTTTCTTCTACAGAACCTAAATAAGGACAGTCGTCATTCATTTCTGAATTTGGCGTGTCGGCGAAATAACCTTTCAGCAGATATCCGCCATTGTTTGAGTTGAAGTAATCGTAGAGTTCCCGTGCAGCGTAGCCTGAGCCAAGAATTACTACTTCCTTGTAATCGACCCAAAATCTACGTTGTGATTTTCTAATGAGTAAAAAAAGGATTTTCGAAGAAAGGATGCAAAGCCAGAAGACTGAAAGTGTTGCAATTAACTCGTTTGGGGTGAGCAATACATCATCGTGGATCAAATTCAAGAACAGCGGGAAACAAGAAAAAATGCTGAGCGTCCAAATAGATTTTCTCAGGTATGGAACAGCTTCTGTATTTAGGATCTTCTCATAGAGCTTGGTTTGGCTTGAACAAAAGAACCATAGAAGGTTGGAAACTAAAAAGTAAACTTCGTGGTCTACAAAAACGTCTATGATATTTGCAGAATTGCCGAGAAGATAGAATGTGAGTAAAAGAGAAAGGTTCAGGATGATGAAGTCAATAAATGAATTGAGCAGCCTGAAGAATTTTGAGTATCTATATTCCATATTCGTACGTGGTTAAAAACAATTGGTCGCTAAAACAATTTATTTCGGCGATTTGAATTTGCCTTGTGGCAAATTTCGATCCGTTTGGTTTAAAATTGTCGAAGCGGTTCGTGAAACAAGCATCTTCACTTCGATGAACCTTGTCAAAGATACGATCAATTAGCTTATGTTCATAATAAGATTGCGCTAAATTATCTTTAAGCCAATGTTAATTAGGTCAGTTTGGGCATTATTAAACCCCAAAATTGAATTTGCTCGTTGAGTATCAAGCGTATCGACTTTGTGTTCATTATACACTTATTGGACGTACGAAAGTCGCTATACATTGGATTTTTAGCTCGATTTCAATTTATTTCATTCTTCTCTTGAGCGAATCATATCGAAAAAATGACGTATTATTTAAAAGCTCAGATGTTTTAGCACTGCTCATACCAAGGAGTTGACCTCGATCAAGAGTGTGAGCAATACTTAAAGGAACATATGATTGATAGAGCGTAGCGATTTAACCAAACGCGTATGTAAATGGTTGAAGCTATTAAATGTCGATTGATCAGACTATGATTCATAATGTGGAAAATGATTCACGGAATGTCCATTTTTCTTGAAAGGTGGGGAATGATGCAGTAGTGGAAAAGACGCTTTTCATTGCTTTTGCTCTAAGGATTTGGCATCGCCCTACCAGCCCCCTAAGAGCTGGCCAGGCAAAAAAATATTGGATTATGAATCTATCTGCTGCATCTATTTTCCCTTGAACAATTCACGACAGTTTTACGAATCCAGTGCTTTTGAGCATTGAAAAAGTCGGCATCTTTTTAGAGTTATGTAATCGACGGTTCTGGCAGTTTTCTGTCTATTTATCTTTACTATTAAGCAATCGCAAAGATTGTAGAACGCTTACATTAAGTTGATTTTCAGCATACATCGTCAATGCCCCCTATAACGCGCATTTGATTCGATCAGAATCGATTGAATCATAAATTTCCTACGCTACTCCATGCTTTTACGCAATAAAACGATCGGAGAAACGACCCATTATTTGGCTTATGTCAAGGTGATGTTCGGCGTAGCGTCTTGCGTTAAGGCCAATCTCTGCACGGTGTGCCTCTTGATCTATCAGTCTTTTGATGCCTTCGGTGAGGGCATCTTGGTTCTCGGCTTCTACTGTGATGGCCATCTTATGCGCATGGGCGAGCCGGTGCAGCCCCGAGTCTTCATTGGCCGTGATGAGCGCCAGTCCACCACATGCTAGGATGGTAGTGAGTTTTGATGGCATCATAAGATCGCTTGCACTCGCCTTTTGGATGACCAAATGCACATCTGCCATATTCAAAAAATTGTTGAAGTGCTCATAGGGTTGGAGCGGCATAAAGGTCACATTCTCAAGTCCAAGAGAATCAGCACGTGCCATAAGTTCTTCCTTATAATGACCCGTGCCGCATATCACGAAGTTTAGCACCGATAGTTTGGCTAAAGCCTGAGCACTGAGCAATATTGCTTCTAGCCCTTGTTTCTTACCGATGCCACCGGAGTAGAGCGCAATCTTTGCATTTGGCTCAAAGCCGAAATACGCTTTTAGCTTCGCCTTATCCTTGATGGGATGAAAAGTGCTTGTGTCCGTCCAATTAGGAAATAGAAAAATTTCCTTTTCAGTTTTCATGGCCAGCCGCCTTCTCATCTCGTCTGAAATAGTACTTACCGCAGTGCAACTTTTAAAAATAGCACGCTCAACGGCAAAAAGAGCATTGAGAAGGAAACCTGATTTAATCATCCCAAGGTCTCGCGCAGCTTCTATCTGCATATCTTGTATATGATAAACGAAGTCCGATTTCTTGGCGAGTGCTAGAAAAGCAGCAGGCAGACCGACCAGAACACTTGGGGCAACAGCTAAGATCAAATCCTTTTTTTTCTGGAGCAACCGTTTGAAAACTGGTGGAAAGGAAGAAAGCAAAAACGTGAAATCAAGGATGATACGCTTCAGCCCCGATGGATTTGATGGCACATAAATAGGACAGCGCACCACTTTTATGGAGCCCCCCGAGTCGAAAGAATCATGCTCGGTGGTATACCAAAACCGCTTTTTGCGGTATGGCTCCTGCACACTCCAATGTGGGTAATAGGGATAAGTGGTTATTACGGTGCAGGCGTGGCCTTGTCCAGCAAGCCACTCCATCATCTCGCCGCTATACTTGCCTATCCCGGTTTGCTCGGGAGTATAATTATAGCCAATAAGGAGAATGTTTTTTTTCAATGATTTCAGCCTTTGAGCGCCTTCGCCCTTAATGGATAACCTGTTTTTTGAGCTTGGCTCTCCTGCTCAAAGCATTTTTATAAGAGCTACCAAAAAGTAAATCCTTTATGCCATGCCGGAAGCATTCGATAGACCAAGAAAGTGCGTGTTTATCACGCTTTAAAAAGAATTTTCTCATCGACTTCAGGGAAACTTTAAAATCGCGCAGCGGAGTGTGGCGGGTATAATAATACTTGAGGGCATCTTCTACTTTTTCATTCGTTTTGGGATCATCACTTATATAGAGATCCCACTTTTCTCTAAATACATTATGCGTGGCTTGATAAGCCTTGCTA
The DNA here is from genome assembly GCA_963836915.1 of uncultured Cryomorphaceae bacterium. Lineage (GTDB taxonomy): Bacteria > Bacteroidota > Bacteroidia > Flavobacteriales_D > Cryomorphaceae > Cryomorpha. The sequence continues at coordinate 4,281,440 of CAWILH010000002.1, forward strand.
TGGGCGAGGTTATTGGTATGTCGCCTTTTCAGGTAAAGGTATTCTGGTATGTAGTGCACGGGTGCGAGAAGGCTCATTTTACAATACATATCGGTATCTTCCTGTGATTTTAATTCAAAACCATTGGTTTTTATAAATACCTTGCGACGGTACACTACATAAGGACCTACGGCTGTGCTCGCAAAAAACGATACGAAAGGGGTAAAATGCTGCTTCAACGGAATATCTCTGGGCAAGCCCAGAAACCCCGGGGCATAGCGGCTACGATGACCTTTTCCTATAAATTTTCCGTCCACATCTATTTCATCAAACTGGCATGCTACAGCTCCCACTTCAAGATTTTGCTCCAGATAAGCGGTCATTTTCTCCAAAAAATCAGGGTGGAGCACATCATCGCCATCCAAGAAGTGGATAAATTCAATGTCTTCCGGGAGCTTCGAGAATCCTAAATTCCTTCCTGCAGCAGGGCCTTCATTTGATTTTTTGAATGCCTTGAAGCGTCCATCTTCAGCGATGATTTTCTGGGCGCTTTCAAAGGTCGTATCTGGACTGCCATTGTCTATAATTATCGCAGTCCAATCTTTAAGCGTTTGCGCAGCTACAGATGAGATGGTCGCGGCGATATGCTCTTCATTATTATACGTTATTATCACTACCGCAGCTTTCATTTTTTCAATAGGGTTGGTTTTCAAATTTTATTTTTCCTTTAAGCGGGCATAGATCTGCGTAAAGTATGACATTTTAAGGATGGCAAATACAAAACCACGTGAACCATCCCTGAAGCCGCCCATCAAAAAATAGCTTCCAATAAAAAATACAGGTCCAATCCAAGCGCTCCGCATCAAGCGGTACTTCAATTTCTGTTTCCAGGTAAAGTTTGAATGATCTGATGCAGCCGCATCCATTTTTTTGGAAAACCGCTTTGCTTCCCAGGCCGCATATTCATTATGCTTGGCCATATAGCTATCTATCCCTCTAAAGTCGCGGTGATCGATCTTGCTCTTGAGCTCTCCGGTATCCCCGTTCAGCACGGGGTGCTCGTGGATTTCCATATCGAGCTTGCTCCAGTTATCTTCATTTATACGCTCATACTCACCGCTGCCTACCCTAAAGAGAGCCAGCTTCTTGAGCGGATAGCCACCCTTCATACGCTTGCTCATAAAATAGATGGAATAGTTAAGCCAATAGCCCACCTTGGTTTCGTCATTAAGGGCGGCCGCTACTTCCGCCTTAAACTCGTCCGTAAGATATTCGTCGGCATCCAGAAAGAGAATCCATTTTGTTTCGATCTTCTGATTTTGCAGGTACCAGTTGCGCTTTTTAGGAAACTTACCATTCCATTCGAAAGGAATAAAATCGGCTCCATGCGCTTTGGCAATAGCCGCAGTGCCATCCGTACTTCCCGAGTCTATAACCACTATACTTTTGGCCCACCCCGTGCCGATGGCTTTAAAGCAACCCGGCAGGTTGGCTTCTTCATTTTTCACAGGTATGGCGATAGTCAGGTCGATCATTAAACTGGGGTATGGCCTTGAGTTCTATTAGATTAAATTATTTCAGATTTATTTCTTGGGTGTAGCGGTACGCATGGAAAACCGGCGCATACCATCCATTCGGGCTGGTCTTTGGTGACTACCGAGCGAGCGCCGATCACGCATCCCACACCTACCGATACGCCGGGATGTATGAATGCTTCTGCGGCTACCCATGCATGATCGCCAATGCCAATAGGCTTGGTGATCAATGGGAATCCCGATTTTTGATAATCATGGGTGCCCGCACAGAGATGCGCACCCTGCGAGATCACTGATTTATGGCCGATGCTGATAGCTCCTTGTGAGTAAAGCCGCACTCCATCTGCCACGCCGCAATTATCGCCAAAAGATACATTCCAGGGTGCCCAAATAACCACTCCGGGGTAGATATGGGCTCCTTTGCCCACCTTTGCCCCCCAAACTTTTAAAAGAAACCTTCGCCAGCCGTGAAGCGGACGCGGTGAAAATCGAAAAAGGATAAGCGATGTCAGATTCCACATCAGTCTCGCCAAGCGATTGCCCAGTGAGAAAGAAGCTCCAGTATGTGTATCCTGATTGATCATATCCTATTTTCAGAAAGCACCGAATGGCTTTCTAGAACAGTGATAAGTTTATCAATATTTGAGTCTATGGCAAAGTGCCGCTCAAAACATCCCTTTGCGCGGACGCTAAATTCTTTTTTTGAAACTTCACCAAGACCGATCCAGCTGCGTAAGACTTGATCTACTCCATCTTGATTATCACTTGCTATAAAGCCCGCATCTTCAGATTTTATCTCTCGCCATATATTCACCTTATCGGTAGTGAGCACTGGCTTGCCGCAAGCCAGTGCTTCGGCAATTACGATTCCAAAATTCTCTTGATGGCTGGGAAGTACGAACGCTTCACAACCATAAAAGGCGCCCCACTTTGCATCTCCTTTGAGCATACCGGGAAATAAAATATGCTTAGGATCAAGCCCAGATGTTTTGATCTCCGATAAGAGTAATTTGCCATAATCGGACTTGATACCCGGGCCGGCTATTACCAGCATGGGCGGTTTGGCCGCTGTTTGACTTTGATCCTGCACGCATTTTGCGTAAGCTTTAAGCAATAAGTCCACCCCTTTTTTTGGATGTATTCGGCTCAGGAACAATAAGTATGGCGCGTCGAGCTCCTGTCCGCAAGCCTTATTGTATGCGGCAGTCATCGCCTGCTTAAAAGGTGGCGGCGCTTGTATTCCATACCCTATATTGACTGTGCTTTTGGGTCGGTAAGGCTTGAAAGTAGTCTTAGCAAGCTTCATTTCTTCTTCTGTCGTGAACAGGAGCCCATCAGCGGCTTCTATGCATTTCGATTCGATCATTTTCCAATACCATCTATTTCTTAGGGCTTTCAGTCGTCTACCGGGGGCATTTTGAAAATAGGGGTCGAGCATTCCATGTGGCATGATAAACACCGGTGGGAGTGGGGCAGACCCTGCTTTTCTCGAAAGCGTTTTACGGGCGGTGCTTACCGCAAATGTAGGATAGAGCCAAAGTCCATGAACCATGATGGCATCAAACCGCGGTAAATTGGCCAATAGCCAAGGCGATAATTTCGAGCTATAGCCCCAAGGTCTTTTGGCCGCGCCAAGCGCATGGATTTGAAAATTGTCCTTTTCCAGAAATGGGGCATCGGGCGGGTCTAAGCATACCACTTCATTTTCTATCGATCTGGCTTCCATAGCCTTTACCGTATTGCGTATTCCCTGGCACGGTCCGCCCGACTCAGGATCCATACTTGCTATCACGCGGAGCACTCTCATTGCGCTACGGTATCTTGAAGTACAGTATCTATAGCTTGGGCTACTGCCAAAGGTGATATGGTAAGGACGCAGCGTCTATCGGGATTTTGACAATCTCGTGACGGGTTTTTGGCACAGGCCGTATCTGGGAAAATTATCGTGTTATGATCCCCTCTTGGAAACCACTGTTTAGGCTGGTTGATACAAGCGAATACCGCCACGCAAGGCAGGCCTATGGCTCCAGCCAAATGCATGGGGCCGCTGTCGTGCCCTATAAAAAGCTTGGCTTTCTCCAATACCGCCGCCGATACACGGGGGCTGGACTTTCCGCAGAGATTGAGTTTTAATCCATGCCATCTTTTAAGGATGGCTTCGGCCCTTTCGTTTTCTTCGCGCACGCCTATTACTACAAGGGTATATTCAGCATGCGACCTTGAGAGCTGTGATATCAGTTCTGTCCAGTTGTTTTCGCCCCAGTCTTTGACAGGCATTTTGGTGCCGCAGTTCAGTACAATTATTTTTTGCAGGTCGGGAAGCGGACTTAACAATTTTTCAGCTGCTCGCGTCTCGGTGTCGCTCAGGCAGAAATCCCAATTTTCTTTATCTCCTAAATCAATTGGACCAAGCGCATTGATTTTTCGCGCCAAGCGCTCCGCTTCCCATTCGTACTCCCCCGTATTTGGGTCGATGGAAACTTCATAATCGGCAGGAGAAGCGTCGAAGCCAATAAAATTCTTGATGCCCGCAAGCTGAAAGAATTTTTTATCTCTCAGGTCAGCCGCTTGAGACCTTAGTGCGGTAATATTAATTACCGTCTCGATTTTCTGGGCTTTTATTTTCAATAAAAGCTTTGATAGGAGCAGGGGGTTTCGGGTGCCAACAGGATAGGTGAGCGTTCTATCAAAAAATTGATCTTTTCCAAGTATTGCTTCAAGGGGTGCCGCGGTAGATGCCACGGGCTTATTGGTGAGTAGGGTAGTGTCTGAAGCTGGGAAGGTTCTTCTGATCTGGTGAAAACAAGGTAGTGCCATGACGGTGTCGCCAAGACTTCCGAGTCTATATATCAATATATTAGGGGAGTTTTTTTCCATTTAGGCTATTACCTGGTTATATTTAACCGCGATTTTAGGCGGGGCATTATTAAAGGAAGCGATCAACAAACCCATAATCAGTGTACTGAATCCTAGCGTGGTAGGTTGCGCCCATTGCCCTTGAGGAAACACCAGCAGTGCAAAACTCAGCAGCATCCACGGCAATACATCGCCGGTGCGAAGGCTGCCATAGCTGGCCAGACCAAGCTTGAAACTCAATACGAGCCGGATCGCGATCACGGCCAAACCTAGCAATGCGCCCATCTCTCCAACTATCCTGCCCCAATCGCCTTCTGAGATCAAAAAGGTGCGGCCAGAACCCAGAAGGGCAGCTCCGGCATTGGTACCCATGCCCAGGCCCAGTCCGAAGAATGGATAGCTCTCCGTCTCGGTGACCGCCGCTATCAAGCCACCTAGATACCTATTGATGATCGTCCCTTCGATACCTCCTTCGGTGGTGCCAGCCGTATCAAATCGGTGCAAGAATACGTCGGTAGCGGTGCTGAAAAAACCAGCACCGCTGATAAGGATGAAGATCACTGAAATACCAATGACCGCAACAATGATCCGACCCAGAAATTTTGGTTTGCGGCTTACCGCGATCATCACAAAGCCAAGCATCAAGACTACAGTAAATGCCAACGCGCGGCTGATAGAAAATGGAATGGCCATAAGCAGACCCATACTCGCCGCAAGCAGCACTAAGCGGCTTATCTTTTCGCTTGAAAGCCAAAAATAAAATAAAAAACAAGCCACTAAGCTGAAAAAAAGGGTAGTACCATTGGTGAAAGAGAAGGTGGCAGTGGGGCGATAATAACCCATAGCACCAGTAAAACCCGACCCGGCCAGATCTCCCCCTATACCCCGATTTACCCATGCCGACTGCGGACTGTAAAACTGCATGGCGAGCAAGACCGCAAGTGGTATGG